>NZ_CP012540.1:0-5511 GCF_001593305.1 Psychrobacter sp. P11G5 | reverse complement strand
AAAAAGCACTAGTTACCATAAAATATTTGGCTTTTCTCATGTCTTCTTGGATCAGATGATTGATCAATTTTTTCTTAACCTCAGTAATAAGCTATAGAAACTACTCTATTTGCCTACAAAATGAGATTTAATAGCCTTCTACCTTAATTCTTATACATACCTAGCCTTTTTTATTTTATCCATCTCTACAGCGATTTTATGGCTTTCTAGCTGCATTGCTTCGTTTACTCTAGCAATTTCCTCTTGATTTAGACCATCAATAGCCATCAAGTAAGGCTCAACACGTTTTTTAAGGGTGTCATAGCTCTCTTCCGCAACGTTTTTATCCAATCTAGCCTTCTCGTAGTCCATCAGGATGCTGTTTGCTGCCTTCACAGTGGGTTCTACTTGCTCAATAACGGCTATTGTGACCTTTTCCCCATATCTAGCCTTGCTTTCAAACATTTCAGGCTTAGGCGCTACGGTCGTAATACTAAAATCTCGCGCGTGATTGATGTCGTGGTAATACTCCTTGATGCTGGTATGTTTGGCTTTAGAGCCTTCCTTGCCCCTCGTTAGCCCTAAATCAGCGACCGTGTTGGCAAAATCGGTTTGCATCTGATTTAACTTAACCCTGCCGCCTAGAAAACCCTTACAGTTGAGCTTCCCTTTTTGGTCAATAGGAACGACATAAGCGACCAGCTGCGGTGTACTTATGTCCCGATGAATACTCATACCTGCAATATTTCCTTCTCCATGTTTATCCATGAGCCACTGAGCAGATCGCTTAAAAAATTCAGCTTCTTGGCTTTTTCCCCAACCTTCCCATTCAGGACTGGCGGTTATTAAATACTCAATACATAGCACCGCATCAGCGCGTCTTTTTTCAGGAAGTCGATCTTTTATTGCCTGTTTGACGGCTTCAGGGGTCGCAACGGTATGATGATTTTTAGGGGTGAGGTTGGGGTCAGCATTTGGCGTTTCTATCGTTCGGTAGCTGTGTGCAAGACTGCCACCGATGTTGCCCATCGTCTTTAATTTTGCTGTTCTCAAAATTGCATAGTTCATCGCCACTTTTTTCCTATAATTGAGTGTTATTTCATTAAAGTGTACTTACTACACCATAATTTCACCTGTTAGGAAAGCGTGATTTTTGGCGCAAAAGGCGGTAAAAAAGGGCTATTTTTCACTGTTTTTCAACTTGGCTGTTTACAGATTGTAAACAGCTTTTTTCTTTATAAATCAATAACTAAGAACGATTTTGTTTACACTTTGCAAACACTCAAATTTCAATAAACCTAACAATATCAGCTATTTGGCAGTCCCTTTAGGGTGCGTATGGTGTAGTCATCAAATTAGGTGGGAAATAACGGTTTTTTTATCTGTCGTAAAATCTGCTACAAAAAAGGGGGTATAAGAGCGTTACTTCTCGTTTTTCACTGGCATAATCTTAGGCTGGTATCAATAATTTATTAACCTAAAAAAATCATCTGTAGCTACAGATGATTCTAGTAGCGGAGTTATTTATGAGCATGATCGGTGTATCAGTAGCTAGCAATAAAAGCCTTCAGCTTGAAGCTACCCAAGAAGCCTATAATAGAGCTGTCGTGAAGCTTAATTTGCTGTTGATTGACGATAAAACGCACGAAGAAGTAGTCAGAAACAAGCTGTTTGAAGTCATGGATGAAAGAAATCAGCTGGGGAAGTACTCCACTTCTGATCTGTATGTCATGCAAAAAAGCATTGAGAAAACGGTTGATGATTTTCTTGCTGGATTAAATGAGCAGACTGTTACCACTTAGATTAGCGAAAAGATGGAACGCTATAGTTATTGAGGTTTAATCATCTTTCGCTTATATTGGGGGTACGAATATAAGCGAAAGGTGATTGCTATGACTACAACTAATTATAATATACGGCTTGACCAGGATCTGAAGGATAGGTCTTTTTCTGTTCTTGAAAGCTATGGATTAACACCTTCACAAGCCATAAGACTGTTCTTAAACCAAGTAGCCGATACTAATGCGATTCCTCTGTCTTTTGACTATCAACAACCTAAGCTCAACGCGCAAACGATTGCGGCTATTGCTGAGGTCGCGAGCGGTAAAGGCACTAAGTACGATAGCTTTGGTGATCTCATGGATGAGCTAGAAGGCGAGGCTGATGAGATCCATTGAAGTATCAAGTCAGTTTAAGAGAGATGCTAAAAAGAATTATCTAAGCTTACTCACTCCTGCATGGGGCGAGGTGCTCAATTGTTTGACTAACGACATACCGCTACCGGCTAAATACAAAGATCATGCGTTGACCGGCAATCATAAGGGATTTAGAGACTGCCATATCAAGCCTGACTTGGTGCTTATCTACCGTGTTCAGAACGATACGGTAGATTTTGTTAGGCTAGGTAGCCATTCAGAAGTGTTTGATTAGCCTAATTCAAGTGGTTCCATAATGACAGTCTATTTTGAGTAGTCTGTTAATAGACTTTTGGGGCTTTTAAGACGGTTCCACTAGGGTATATCCTTATCTAACAAGAAAAGTTACTTTAAAAATACAAACAGCTTTTATAAGCCTTCAGTCCTCGGCAGGAGGACTCGAAAAGTTAATTTATCGGGTATCCTAAATTAGTTGACCACTACAACTTTTCACTTACAACACGCAACCTTTTTAACACACGTTGATTATAAATCTCGATTTTCAAGGTGCTAATATAATTGAGTAATACTTAACTTAGATAACATAAACCACTGATTCTAATAACTTTCATCTTGTATTCTCACAGATTATTGTTTATCGAGATTTTGCAAGCTTTACTTAACTGGAGAAATTATGCGTGCTTTAACTTATCATGGTGCTAAAGATGTGCGAGTGGACAATGTCCCAGAGCCTAAACTGCAAGAAAAAGATGATGTTATTTTACGTGTGACTGCAACTGCAATTTGTGGTTCAGATTTACACTTATATCGTGGCAAAATACCTGAAACCGAGGAAGGCGATATCCTCGGCCATGAGTTTATGGGTGTGGTTGAAGAAGTAGGCTCTGAAGTTACTGCTGTTAAAAAAGGCGATAGAGTTGTTATTCCTTTTGTTATTGCATGTGGTAACTGCTTTTTCTGTCAGCATGACCTAATGTCCGCTTGTGAGACTACAAATACAGGCCCAGGCGCTGCTATTAATAAAAAAATAATTCCGCCACCGGCTGCTTTATTTGGTTTTAGCCATTTATATGGTGGGATTCCTGGTGGACAAGCAGATTTTGTACGGGTTCCTAAAGGTAATTTTAATCCGTTCAAAGTAAATGGCTCACTGTCAGATGAGAAGGTTTTATTTTTATCAGATATTTTACCAACTGCTTGGCAGGCCGTGACTAATGCCAATATTACTAAAGGTTCAACCGTAGCTATTTATGGAGCGGGTCCTGTGGGGTTGTTATCAGCCGCTTGTGCCAAAATGTTAGGCGCTGAGCAGATCTTCGTGGTAGATCATAATGACTACCGTTTGCAGTATGCCAAAGATACGTACGGGGCTATTCCGGTTAATTTCGATAAGGTAGATGCTGCTGAATTCATCATTGAACAGACCAAAGGACATCGCGGCGTTGACGGTGTTATTGATGCGGTTGGCTTTGAAGCTAAGGGCAGTTCGAAAATTGAAGGATCAAGCGCTCCAGCTTTACGTCAATGTATGGCAGCTGTGCGTCGTGGCGGGGTCGTTAGTGTTCCTGGTATATATGCAGGACCCATTAATGATTTCTTAATGGGTGACGCTTTTGATAAAGGGCTTGCTTTCAGAATGGGCCAAACCCATGTACACAAGTATTTACCACAATTATTAGAGTATATTGAAAATGGTGATTTATCACCTGAAGCTATTATTACTCACCGTATGAATTTGTCTGACGCTGCTAAAGGTTATGAAATTTTCGAAAAGCGTGAAGAAGAATGTCGTAAAGTCATTTTAACTCCTTAATTTTTCAAATTTGCCCTTTACTTTTAACATTTAAAGGTTAGGTCATAGCTGCTTTAACGAGATTGTCTTAAATAATGGTTATCGCTAAAGCAGCTAGCAAAAAAATCTTTAACTTGTTTTTCTCTGCACACGACAAAAAAATCACCCCCCCCCAACCGATTTTCATGGGTTTAGGGATTAAAAAACCAACTAACTGTCTTAGATGGTCTTAAAGCTTAGAAGTGTAAAGCACAATAAACTTTCTATTATATGTATGAAAAATTTATTTAATATTGAGTAAAAATCTGAAAAGTGAATAGCTTGGGCTACAAGGCTTCTTAGTTATTTCTTATCGAGCAATATAATTTAGTATTCAAGATATTCTCTAATCGGACGTTTGTTAAACTGCGTAGGGTCTTTTTTAAGGCGGTTAACCATTTCAAACTCCCAACCTTGCTGTGACTGACCAGCTGGACTAGTAGGGCTTACTAAATGATTGTATTCCGCCATAAAAGCAGGATTACGAGCAATTCGCCCTAGCTGCTTATCATTCAATCCATCGACCGTAAACATATCTCCTGTACTAACGTCGCGCTCCTTATTAACTACATCCCTCTTAGCTTTTGGCTTTTCATGAACAGTAAAACTAAATCCTGCAATTTTGCGACCTTTTTTCTTTTGAGTGTAACTAACATTGAGATCTGATTTTTCGTTTATCTCTTCAACAGCAAGGTTTAAGACCCTTTTTTTGAAGTTGCTCATAGTTTGATATTCATCAGACTCTAATCCTAACTGACCTCTAAACTTCTCCAATTCAAAAACAGGTGTTTTTTTGGCTTGCTTCCATTGAACCAGCAGCTCATAGAGCCTTACTGAATAATTACTATCCATTTCGGCTGTTTGTTCTAGTAAATACTTAGTGAAAAACTCTTCAGCCCCATCAATCCGAGTAATCCCTTGTACTACAGCCGGAGTAAATACAACTTCAATCGCTCCTTCGTCATCTAAATATCTAACTTGGGATAACCAGCGAGATTTAACTAACTTACCTTCATCATCAACATAGCTAAAACGTCTGTTAAATAGCGTATCTTCAGCGTCCTTCATCATTAGATAACCGTTTTGGCGAGTGGTATTAAAAACTTCAGCATATCTTTTAGCATCAATACGAAGTGGTATCTCTGCACTCAACCCTGTACCAGTCTCTCTAGCATCTACAACGGCTAACTGAACAATGCGTATTTCTGATAGTTTTAGATTTTGTAGTACGGTATTTAGATAATTAGTTTTCACTACTAGATTAGATTTAGACATAATAACCTTCAAATTTGAATACTTATATTTAATTGTATCTTCGAATACTATTTTATTCAAGTATTCAAATGGTAAGTAAACGTATTCGAATGGGTAAGTAAACGTATTCGAATGGGTAAGTAAACGTATTCGAATGGGTAAGTAAACGTATTCGAATGGTGCTTGTATCCTTTTAATACCAATGGATACAGAGGGCTTAAAAGCATTTAAAAGCATTTAAAAGCATTAAAAGCATTTTTTTTATTTTTTACTAACTAAAAAGACAAAAGA
>NZ_CP012539.1:0-5826 GCF_001593305.1 Psychrobacter sp. P11G5 | reverse complement strand
TATAAAAACCACTCTCTCTGTGTACAGAATTAGATTTAATAGCCTTCATTCTTCATTTTGATACATACCTAGCCCTTTCATATTTAACCCTCTCTATAGCGATTTTACGGCTTTCTAGCAGCATTACCTCATTCACCCTAGTAATTTCCTCTTGATTTAACCCTTCAATAGCCAATAAGTAAGGCTCAACACGTTTCTTGAGAGTGTCATAGCTCGCTTCTGCCACGCTTTTATCCAATCTAGCCTTCTCATAGTCCATCAGGATGCTGTTTGCCGCCTTCACAGTCGGTTCTATTTGCTCAATAACAGCTGCTGTGACCTTTTCCCCATATCTAGCCTTGCTTTCAAACATTTCAGCCTTAGGTGATACAGTTTCGATAGTGAAGTCTCTCGCATGATTGATATCGTGGTAATACTCCTTGATGCTGGTATGCTTGGCTTTAGAGCCTTCCTTACCTCTCGTTAGCCCTAAATCAGCGACCGTATTGGCAAAATCGGTTTGCATTTGGTTTAACTTAACCCTGCCGCCTAGAAAATTCTTACAGTTCAGCTTCCCCTTGTGGTCAATGGGAACCACATAAGCGACTAAGTGCGGTGTGCTTATGTCTCGATGAATACTTAGACCTGCAATGTTTTCTGCTCCATGTTTATCCATGAGCCACTGAGCAGATCGCTTAAAAAACTCATCTTCCTTACTGGTTCCCCAGCCTTCCCATTCAGGACTGGCGGTTATCAAATACTCAATACAGAGCACCGCATCGGAACGTCTTTTTTCAGGAAGCCGATCTTTTATTGCTTGTTTGACGGCTTCAGGGGTAGCAACGCTATGATGATTTTTAGGGGTAATGTTGGGGTCAGCATTTGGCGTTTCTATCGTTCGGTAGCTGTGTGCCAGACTGCTACCAATGTTGCCCATCGTCTTTAATTTTGCTGTCCTCAAAATTGCATAGTTCATCGCCACTTTTTTCCTATAATTGAGTGTTATTTTATTAAAGTGTACTTACTACACCATAATTTCACCAGTTAGGAAAGCGTGATTTTTGCAGTAAAAGGCGGTAAAAAAGGGCTGTTTTTCACTATTTTTCAACTTGGCTGTTTACAGATTGTAAACAGCTTTTTTCTTTTTAAATCAATAACTAAGAACGATTTTGTTTACACTTTGCAAACACTCAAATTTCAATAAACCTAATAATATCAGCTATTTGGCAGTCCCTTTAGGGTGCGTATGGTGTAGTCATAAAATTAGGTGGGAAATAACGGATTTTTTATCTGTCGTAAAATCTGCTACAAAAAAGGGGTTATAAGAGCGTTACTTCTCGTTTTTCACTGGCATAATCATAGCTTGGTACAAACAACTTATTCACCTAAAAAAATTATCTGTAGCTACAGATAATTCTAATGGTCTGAGTAGTTGTTCTTTATAAATACTCAACACTATACGAGCTATATAAAGCTTATAAAAACGAGGAAAAGTCATGAAATCTGATTTAAAAGGTCTTCATCAACTGGAGAAAAATCTCTCAGAGTTATCTGCCACGCATAGTATTCCGCTAGGCGATCTTATGAACCCTAGTTTCATATCTAGTTGCAGCCAGTATTCAAATTTTGAGGCGCTAATAGAAGCTTCTGGGTTCAAAGTGAAATCAAAAGAAGATTTTGCAGCTATCCCAGATCATGAGTGGGAACAATTTATTCAAACAAATACATCTTATGAAAGTTGGATAGAAATGCAACAGGATGCAGGGATTAGCTTTTATGCAGCTAATTTAACTAAAGGCTTGAAGTAGAAACGTAATGTTTTCTTCTGATTTTTTCATAAGAATTATAAAACTATAAAGCTATTGAGATCTGAACACCTTTCGCTTATATTCGTACATACAATATAAGCGAAAGGTGATTACTATGACTACAACTAATTATAATATACGGCTTGACCAAGATCTGAAGGATAGGTCTTTTTCTGTTCTAGAAAGCTATGGATTAACGCCTTCACAAGCTATAAGACTGTTCTTGAACCAAGTAGCCGATACCAATGCGATTCCTCTGTCTTTTGACTATCAACAGCCTAGGCTCAACGCGCAAACTATCGCTGCTATTGCTGAGGTCGCGAGCGGTAAAGGCACTAAGTACAATAGCTTTGGTGATTTGATGGATGAGCTAGAAGGCGAGGCTGATGAGATCCATTGAAGTATCAAGTCAGTTTAAGAGAGATGCTAAAAAGAATTATCTAAGCTTGCTCACTCCTGCATGGGGTGAGGTGCTTAATTGTTTGACTAACGACATACCGCTACCGGCTAAATACAAAGACCATGCGTTGACCGGCAATCATAAGGGGTTTAGAGATTGCCACATCAAACCTGATTTGGTGCTAATCTACCGTATTCAGAGGGATACGGTAGATTTTGTTAGGCTGGGTAGCCATTCAGAGGTGTTTGATTAGCCTAATGCTTTTCAGTTGTTGGATGGGAAATTAAACAAGCTAGGAGAAAAGATTCCTGTGGAGTCTTTATGGTTTTAAGTGGTTTATTAATGCTTTTAAGGAATGAAATAGCGGGCTCCTCTGGGGTAATAAGCAGATGTTGCAGCATATCAATGCAAATGTCTGCAAAACTAGAAAATTAAGGAAGAGATAGTGGTTTTTACGATTAATATACCCATGCTTGATAAACATGAAGAAATAAGAATAGAGGCAGGATCCTCCGCGGTTTTTGTTGGAGCCAATGGCACAGGTAAAACGAGACTTGCTACTTACATAGAAGAGCAATTAGGTATTAATGCTCACCGAATTTCAGCTCATAGAGCTCTTACTTTAAATCCAACTGTTCCAAAAATAAGTGAAGCCAACGCATTATTGGGTCTTAGAGTAGGTTATTCAGGTGAGAATGCAGCAATTCATCATAGGGCAGGTAGTCGTTGGGGTGGAAAAAATTCGGTTCATATGCTCAATGACTTTGATTTCCTTATACAAGCCTTATTTGCTGAACAATCTAATAGAGCTCTGACAACTCACAGAAAAGTTCGTAGTGGCGATAATAGTTCTGCTGATCCAACAAAATTTGAAGTCCTTACAGAGATTTGGGAGCAATTGTTACCACATCGAAAACTACATGTATCTGGTGATGATATTCAGGTGTCAGATGCAGATGCAGATGCAGATCAGTATTATTCTGGTAGTGAGATGAGCGACGGTGAAAGAGCTGTTTTCTATATGTTAGGTCAAACATTAGTTGCAGTAGAGAATTCTTTGATAATTTTTGATGAGCCCGAACTTCATATTCATCGTTCTATAATGGCAAAATTATGGGATGCAGTAGAATCAGTTAGACCGGACTGTGCTTTTTTGTTTATCACACATGATCTTGAATTCGCTTCTTCTCGTGTAGCTGACAAATATGTACTTAGACAATATAGCTTCGATAAATCTAGCCCCTATTGGAATATTGAAAAGCTTCCCAGTGACTCAGGTTTTGATGAAGAGTTGACGACATTGATTCTAGGTAGCCGAAAACCAATATTATTTGTTGAGGGTACTAATGATAGCTTAGATATTGCACTGTATAGAAGTTGTTTTACAGAGTGGAGTATTGTGCCGAAAGGCTCTTGTGAAGACGTAATTCACTCTGTAGTAACTATGAGAAAAAATGCTAGCCTAACAAGAATAACTTGCTCAGGCATTGTCGATGCTGATGATTACAGTCAGGCTGACCGAGATCATTTACAAAGCTTGGGTATTGCTACTCTGCCTGTATCTGAAATTGAGAATTTAATTCTTCTTCCAAGTGTTAGTAGTGTTATCGCGCAAAGTGAAGGTCATGTTGGTAGTGAGATTGATGCAAAACTAGAAAATCTAGCCTCAGATATTTTTGCATCCTTAAATTCAGATAAAGCTATCGAAAAAGTAGTAACAAGGTATTGTAAAAGGCGTATAGATCGATTGCTCAAAAAAATTGATTTTGCAGAAGCAGAAACAGTTGATGCGCTATCAGATTTATATTCTTACCAAACAGCTCAATTAAATATTGAGAGTATTGCTCAAGAAGCTACTGATAGGATACGCCAAGCTGTAGAGAGTAGAGATTTACCATTGTTATTAGCCAACTACGATAATAAAGGATTGATCGCAAGTGCAGCTCTACATTTGAAAGGGTGTCGCCGTAATGACTTTGAAAGCTGGATAGTACGAGTTTTAAAAAACGACAGCGTAGAAGGGTTAGTTCAATCGATTAAAGACACTCTTCCAGATATTACACCACAGTAAACTCTATATTTGATGATTCCACGTATCACAGCGATGTGATACGTATTTATGAAAGGACTAACACCTATTATTTAGATCACTCAAACCATTGCTACTATTATTTTATAGCCAAAGGTTCAAGTCATTACTAGGAAATCAAACGTACTCATAAGACCTAGTATTCAAGATATTCTTTGATAGGACGTTTATTAAACTGTGTAGGGTCTTTTTTAAGGCGGTTAATCATTTCAAACTCCCATCCTTGCTGTGACTGACCAGCTTGGCTAGTAGGGCTTACTAAATGATTGTATTCCGCCATAAAAGCAGGGTTACGAGCAATACGCCCTAACTGCTTATCATTCAATCCATCGACCGTAAACATATCTCCTGTACTAACGTCGCGCTCCTTATCAACTACATCCGTCTTAGCTTTTGGCTTTTCATGAACAGTGAAAATAAAGCCTACAATTTTGCGTCCCCTTTTTACGTTCTCATATTTGACTTTAAGGTCTGATTTTTTGTTAATCTCATCTGTAGCAAGGTCTAAAACACGTTTTTTGAAATCACACATCGCTTTGTATTCATTGATTCCTAGCCCCATCTGGTCTCTAAAGACCCCTATATCAAAGCATGGTGTTTTTTTAGCTGTGCGCCATTGCGTCAATAACTCATAAAGGCGTACCGAATAAACACTATCAAACTGTGTCGTTTGCTCTAGCAAATACGAGGTAAAAAACTGTTCTAAGCCATTGATACGGCTGATACCTTCTACAACAGCAAGCGTAAATACTATTTCTATAGCACCCTCACCATCATGATATTGCACCTGCTGTAACCAACGGCTTTTAATAGGCTTACCATTATCATCAAGGTAGGTAAAACGCCTATTAAATAGGGTTTCTTCAGCTTCTTTCATGCGCTTATAGCCATTTTGCCGTGTAGTTTCAAATACCTCTGCATAACGAGTGGCATCAATTCGTAACGGCTTGTCTGTACTTAATCCTGTGGCTGTTTCCCTAGCATCAACTATGGCTAGCTGAATAATTCGCACTTCAGCCAATGATAAAGTTTGTAATGCCTGATTCAGTTGATTAGTCTTTACGACTAGGTTTTTTTTATTGTGCATAACCATCTTATCCATAAGTATTTAATGACATATTACATTAAGTCATCTAAAGGTCAAATTATAAAGAGTCCTTTAATGGTAACTAAACGTCCTTTAATGGGTAACTAAACGTCCTTTAATGGGTAACTAAACGTCCTTTAATGGGTAACTAAACGTCCTTTAATGGGCGCTGTAAGCCAATAGCAGCAAGGGGTGCAGAGAGCCTAAAAGCTATTAAAAGCATTAAAAGCATTAAAAGCATTTTCTTATTTTTTTTACTAACTGAAAAGATAAAAGAAAAAAGCCCTAGTTACCTCGAAATATCAGAGACTTTTTTATGCTCTTTTGGATCAGATGATCGATCAATGCTTTCAAAAGTATCTATCAATTTGTTTTTTAACCTCATCTAAAGCATCAGGTTTGTTCAACTTTATAATCTTTTTAGCATTCTAGTGACTTTTTTTCTTTAACCTTAGTAGCGATC
>NZ_CP012538.1:0-6009 GCF_001593305.1 Psychrobacter sp. P11G5 | reverse complement strand
TCTGTAGGACGCCAATCAAGCTAATAGACCACTTAAAATAGACCTTAATAATGGAACCAGTTATAGCAGACCGTTAGCTGCTATAACTGGTATTCGTTAATAAAACCTAAGTATGATTTGCAAGACTATCTTCAAATTCATCACAGACCCTTAACCCAGCCTGTATCACCTCATTAAGATTAGCCCCTTCTTTGATGCTATAAGGCACATTTACCGTCAGATTGCGTTGCTTCAAGGCATCTACCGCTGATTTATTAAGTGGCGTACCAGTGTAGGACTCATCGGTGTAACCTTTAGGCTCAAAATACACCTCACGGCCAAAGGCTGGATGAGAGCCACACGAAATCTCACCCTCAGGCACTGTAAAAGGATAAGGGGCGGTATGATCTGTTCCCCATGTCGCTTCACTGACCACAATAAAACCTGCCCCATACATATCATCTTCCAAATCAGCGCTACTACACCCGATAATGGCGACAGACGCGACAGCAACTAGCCACCTGGACATATTGACTCGCATGGCACACCATCCTTATCACGGTCTAGCTTAGTGTTTCCACATTTAAGCGCTTGTTTGGCTTGCTCACAACTGACCATTTGCGTACAGACCCGAGGTAAGTCCTTACACTGTGAGCCACCTGCTCCCTTAACAAATAAGGGATGATCCACTTCAACATTGTTATAGAAGGGATTATCAATCAGCGTCACCGCAGCACTGGATGACAGCGCAAAAATAGACAACATCATGCCTAGAATTATTTTTTTCATACACCACCCTCATTGATCAGACCATCAACAGCGAAAAGAGTTTTTACAGCCAATAAAAAACCAAATATTTGTTCAATAAAGAAAATATTATAGCTCTAAAAATTCAATAGATACATCAAATAATCTGCAATACCAGTTATCGCTTGGTTTTTTATACTGCGCTGAGTAAATAAAAGTGGGTATCGAAGCGCATCCTTGCTTTATTTGCGCCTGTTAGCCTTCTAAAGCACTTTCGGTAGAGTCATCACCGTCAAAAGCTACCACTGCCTGTAGAGCGCCGTTACTGGGCTTAGAGTGATAATTGAAAGACAACGGCACAGTATTGGTTTCTGCCACCTGATTCAAAAATAACTTAATCGCTTGCGAAGGGGTTAATCCGTAACTTTCAAACACTGAAAAGGCGCGATCTCTTAGCTCTTGATCAAGCCTAATATTATAATTAGTGGTAGCCATAGCATTACCTTTAGTTTACAAGAGTACGCTCAATGTAAACCAAAAATACAGGCATATCAATTATTATTCAGAATTTTGCTAGGTTAGGCAGTGATGCCCTGTTCATCAAACCCTCTAAGAAAACCACTAACTTTCACTTTAATAATTTTTCTCATAACGTACAGCTCAGAAGATAGAATTATCTGTAGCTACAGATAATTTTTTTAGGTTAATAAGTTGTTTGTAACGGCCTAAGATTATGCCAGTGAATGACGAGAAGTAACGCTCTTATAAGCCCTTTTTTGTAGCAGATTTTATGACAGATAAAAAATCCGTTATTTCCCACCTAATTTGATGACTACACCTTACGCACCCTAAAGGGACTGCCAAATAGCTGATATTGTTAGGTTTATTAAAATTAAGGTGTTTGCAAAGTGCAAACAAAATGGACGTAAGATATTGATTTGTAACAGAAAAATGTGTCTACAAATTGTTTACAGCCTAGCTTCTAAAAAGGGAAAAATAGCCCTTTTTCATCGCCTTTTGCTCCAAAATTCACACTTTCCTGATGGGTGAATTTATGGTGTAGTAGGTACACCTTAGTGAAATAATACCCAATTAGAGGAAAAAGTGGCGATGAACTATGCAATTTTGAGGACGGCAAAATTAAAGACGATGGGCAACATTGGTGGCAGTCTTGCACACAACTACCGAACGATAGAAACGCCCAATGCTGACCCCAACCTCACTCCTAAAAATCATCATACCGTTACTAGTCCTGAAGTCGTCAAACAAGCAATAAAAGATCGGCTTCCTGAAAAAAGACGTTCGGATGCGGTGCTATGTATTGAGTATTTGATAACCGCTAGTCCTGAATGGGAAGGTTGGGGGAAAAGCCAAGAAACGGATTTTTTTAAGCGAGCGAGTTTATGGCTCATTGGTAAGCATGGAGCAGAAAATATTGCAGGTATGAGTATTCACAGGGATGTAAGCACACCGCACCTAGTCGCTTATGTCGTTCCTATTGACCAAAAGGGAAAGCTGAACTGCAAGGATTTTCTAGGGGGCAGGGTTAAGTTAAACCAGATGCAAACCGATTTTGCCAATACAGTCGCTGATTTGGGACTAACAAGGGGCAAGGAAGGCTCTAAAGCCAAGCATACCAGCATCAAGGAGTATTACCACGACATCAACCACGCGAGAGATTTCACTATCAAAGCCGTAGCGCCTAAGCCTGAAATGTTTGAAAGTAAGGCTAGGTATGGTGAAAAGGTTACAGCAGCCGTTATTGAGCAAGTAGAACCGACGGTGAAGGCGGCAAACAGCATTTTAGCGGACTACGAGAAAGCTAGGATGGATAAAAGCGTGGCAGAAGGAAGCTATGACACCCTTAAAAAGCGTGTTGAGCCTTACTTGGTGGCGACTGATGGACTAAACCAAGAGGAAATTGTTAGGATAAACGAGGCAATGCAGCTAGAAAGCCGTAAAATCGCTGTAGAGAGGGATAAAACTGAAAAGGCTATCAAGGCATAAGAATAGAGGAAGAGGACTATTAAATCTAAGTCTGTAGACAAACAGAGTGGTTTCTATAGCTCATTACTAAGGTCTAAGCAAAATAAAGTCACTAGAATGCTAAAAAACTTATGAATTTGAAAAATCCCAAAGCTTTGGATGAGGTTAAAAATAAATTGATGGATGAGCCAGAGATAATTGATAGGTTACCTGACTCTAAAACTTACTATCAAAGATCAAGATATTTCGATTTAGGTGCTCTTTTCTTTTGTTTTTCATTAGTAAATAAATAAAAAACCTTATTTGTTTATTTGTAATAGATATTTGTAATATTTATCGGAACGCTGTACCCCTTTATTATCAATGGATACAGCGTCTATTAAACTATAAATTCCGATTTTAAAAACTATAAATTCCGAGCAGAATCGATTTTAAAAACTATAAATTCCGATTTTAAAAACTATAAATTCCGAGCATTTAACTATATTATGTGTGATATAGTTTTAACTAATTTTAATAAGGGTATAGTTAAATGAATTGCAATTCATTAGTGGTGAAAGAGAACTCACTTATTCAAGCGACTTACAACCTAACGCTGGTTGAGCAAAGATTGTTATTGTTGGCTATTATCGTAATTAGAGAGCATACACATAAAAATGAGCTTGATTACATAGCCTTTGATAAACCTATAAGGGTGTTTGCTGAAGACTATATCAAGCAGTTCGATATAAGCAGCCGTTCAACAGCTTATGAAGGCTTAAAAGACGCTTGTAAGGCACTATTTGCAAGACAGTTCAGCTACCAAGAGAAAAGAGGCAAGGGAGTAGCTAACATCACCAGCCGTTGGGTGTCTGATGTTGCTTACATTGATAATGAAGCAGTGGTAGAACTTACTTTTTCTAGGGTTGTTATCCCTTTAATTACAGAGCTTGAAAAGAATTTAACAAGCTATGAAATTAAGCAAGTAAGCCAGCTTACAAGCGGTTATGCTTTAAGGCTTTATGAGGTGTTGGTTGCATGGAAGAGTCAGCCAAAAACACCCAAAATGGAACTTAATGAATTTAAGAGTAGATTAGGGCTAAGTCCTTACCAATATCCGCGCATGGATAACTTTAAACGCATAGTAGTAAGTCCCGCTATAGAGCAAATAAACAAGCATACTGATATCACTGTTGAACTCAAGCAATACAAGGAAGGGCGTAGAGTTGCTGGCTTTTGGTTTACCATCAAACAGAAGAAGAAAAAAACGACAATAGCAAAAAATCGTGACCCTAACACTATGGACTGGATAAACAATAAAACTGAAAATGAAGTCAATGCACTAAATCCTAAACAGCTTGCTAGGGCGGTGAATAGCAAGAAATTCATATCTGATTATGCTCACTTGGTAATGCCACAAAATCCTGCTAACAGCTCATCTAGTGCATGGATTACGCACATGGCAACTTGGCTCAAGAAAGACCCTAGCAAGTTCACCAAACGACCTATGAAAGAGTATCTTGATGACGAACAAGCAGACAGATTTTAAAAAGCTGTAAGGTGCTAGTTAGCACCTTACAGCTAAAACTCTAAGCATGTATCATAAAAATAATATGAAGCTATATTTTTAATGACAGTGGTAAGTACCTCTTTTAGTGTCGTTATGGCAACCTGCTGAGTTAGTTCCTCCACTATGAGCAAACGCAGCTGAAGCAAATGTTGCTGCCAGCACTACAACCAATAGTTTTTTCATAAATCCATTCCTTTAGTGTTAGATTTAGTTACAAACAATAACATATATATTCGAACAGAGTTGACCATTTAGCACTATTAGCAAATTTGAAATTAGATACGCTTATAATAAGCCTAAAGATTATGAAGAAACTGGTGAAGTTGTCACTGAAGATGAGATAAACCAGAATTTTTAAAAATTATAATCTTTCAAGTTAATGTCTACCGATTCGACAGCAGATATCAGAGTACTACTAAATCAACCCAGAGTTAAAAGCATCTATTTAGTTTTGGCAATGCAAGATCAACAGTGTATCGATAAATAGTATCCTTTCCGCTACTTAGATGGTTTTAGCATATTAACGTTTCAGGTGCAAAGCAGTTGGACTGCTATTAGCTGGTATGATATTTACTGGAATAGTGTTCGATGGAATAGTAGATAAAGGAATAGGAAGTAGCGCATTACTAGGGCGTGATGGTGGAGTATACGAAGGTGTATTATAATATTTCGGTGTGTCAGTACGCGAATTATAGGAATAGTTGTCGATATTTGTATGATTTCTAGTAGTGCGATTGTATGGCTGGACGTAAGTACCGTTCTTTCTGTAATGACCCTCAACTGTTTCAGTGTTTACTGAAGGAATAGAAAGTAGCGCATTACTAGGGCGTGATGGTGGAGTATATGAAGGTGTATTATAATATTTCGGTGTGTCAGTACGCGGATTATAGGAATAGTTGTCGATATTTGTATGATTTCTAGTAGTACGATTATATGGCTGAACGTAAGTACCGTTCTTTCTGTAATGACCCTTAACTGTTTCAGCATTTACTGTTTGCATTATATTGATCATTAATGTAATCGCAAATAAAGCTGTAACTACTATTTTCATTATATATATCCAGTTTTAATTAAATGAATTGACATACTAAAACAGCGGCTCATTGGTTTAAGGTTAAGTGAATTTATTAATTTTTGTCTGTTATTATAACGGATAAGGTAGATTTTGGTTTAGAAGAATCATAAGATAAAGTAACTAGACTTTTAGATAGACGCTAATTTTAATATATAGCAATTCCTTTAATAAGATTACTGAGTGAGATTTATGAGATTCCTACCGATTTTAGTAATCATATTTTTATCTATCACTAATGTAAGCGCAGGTGTTTTTCAAAATCTTGATAGACAGTTGCTAGAAGCAGAGATTGTCGATAAAAACTATAAATATATAGATGAGGCTGAAGCTTACGAGTTATTTAGGTATGTGAGTAATACGGTGGCATCTATGTTGCCCATAAAACTTAATAGCTATACTGAAGCAGAAGCTGTGCTTTTTACCCCATACGTAGGCAACTATTTTTATAAAATTGATATGTTATTAACTGACGAAAATAAGGATCTAGCGCGTAGAGAATTTACCAATGTTACTTCTGTTAGAAACCTTTGTGAGTCCCTATATGATGCCAAATTTCAAAGAGCAAATAACTTTACTTTAAATTTGGTATATAACGATATAGAGGGAAAAAATATCGCTAGAATTAAATTAAATAGAAGTACCTGCCCATAGACTATACCCCAAGGGAACCAGC
>NZ_CP012537.1:0-9152 GCF_001593305.1 Psychrobacter sp. P11G5 | reverse complement strand
AGGGCTATTTTTAATGGTTAATTTAGGAAGTAAGTTACTTAAATTTGCATAGCTTTGATTGGCTATAGAACGAACTCTTCTCATCTTCAAAACAGTCTTTGGGATCAATCCTCGCATAGTGACCATCTTGTCCACTTATTTTGACAATGTTATGAGCCACACCAGCCTTTTCCAGATATTGATAATCATCTTGACGTTTTGCTATCTCGCTTTTGCTAGGAATAAACAGCCAAGCTGCTCCAGAGGCTAATGCTAATACCACAACAACCATAACGACCAAAGTTAGTATTAATTGACGGCCAAACTCTCGCTTAACGTTATCCAGCATCTGCTTGGAGGCATCTACATTTAGCTCAGCTATCTTGTCTTTAGTATCGTCAAGGTTACTAGCAACACTGGTAACAGAGGTCTGTATCTTCACTAAGTCTTTATTAAGCAGCTTTGTTGTTTTTAAGAACGTATCACTCGCATCAGTGATGTGCTTAGTGAAGCCTTCATCAATACGCTTATGGTAGTTGTCTTCATTGACCTTTAAGACTCTAGCGATCTCTTTGTTAATGGCTTCAACAAATTCAGTTTGCAGTAAGGTTTCTTTGTTTTGATAGGTTTTTAACAGTGAAGTCAGTGCCTTTGCCCAATTAGCAATCTCTTGCGCTTGTTTGTAGTGCGCATGATGTAAGTTTGAGCTGTCAATCAGCTGCTTATCTATTTTTTTGGTGTAGGTCTCAAGTGCAAGCAATAGGTCTTCTAGTCGGATAGAGAGGTCTTTTTCTGGCATGGATCGTTCCTAGTCGCTAGTTATGATGCTATTTGGCCTCTAAATGGCGCTGTAGGCGTTTTTAGGGTGGTTTATATGCTTATGGGTACCCTAGCATCAAAATGGCGCTGTGGGATGCCTGAGAAGCCTCTGAGGTGATTCTATGCGACCGTCAGTGTCGTTTAGTATTGCTTGTGAGCTTAAAAGCCAGGACTCATGCCTCGGCTGCGGTTGATATCACGGCGATAACCAGTGATTTCAGCGGATACCGTTCGCATTTGGCGCTGGTGTTCGGGGCTGAGGGCGCTTTGTTGTCGATCTTTGATGTCATCAAAGACGCGCTCTAAGGTTTTGGTGTGTGCTTTTCTTGTCGATAGGTCGCTTATAGACTTGATGTGATCAAGCAGCTGCTGGCTGTGGCTGATAATGTGGCTGCCAATTTCATGTTGTTCACGGCCTGCAAGCTGTTTTTGGTGGTCAGTGGTACTCGGCTCACTGCGGTAGCGCTGCCATGCGCTCATTTGCTGATCAAGATGCAGGAGGGTGTTTAGGTGTTGGCCAAAGTCGCTTTTTTGGTCGATGATTTTTAGAAGCCTGTGCTGACTCGATAGCTCTTGATGCGAGATATGGTCGTGTTGCGCCTTAAAGCCGGCTTCTTCGTCTGCTCTTTTGGCGCGTTGCTGCTCAAGCTTTGCTTGACGCGCTTCTTCTTGCGCTAATAGGCGCTCACGCTCCTTTTGGTCGGCCATGTCGCGCTGCTGCTGAGCAATACGCCGTTTTTCAAGCGCCTCAGCCGCTTCCTTAGCAATCTGGCGCTGAATACGCACCTGTTTGACGCGCTCAACTACTGATTCAGCTTGCTCCAGCTCATCATTACTGTCCTGACTGGGTTTATACTTCGGTGTGGGGGCAGCTGGGACGATAAATAACTGTTTTTCGCGCAGATCGGCAAGTTCGCGTGTCCGTACTAGATGGTTGCGCTCATTGATCATCAGGTTAATCTCACCTCTGATTGTGGCCGGTGTTTCGTCTATCTCGTAAACCTCACCTTTCTTGTTTGCTTGTTCTGCTTTTTCTCGCTCACTCTCGTATTTGTCACGCTCTAGTTTTGTCGCCACCGAACCCATTTTAAGCTGCGGCTCAATGTCTTTGCCTTGATCGGCATAGCTGCGCGAATCAATCAGCTCATGGTCATATTCGGCCAGTTTCTCATTAGCGATCTGCTCCCACAGTTGCCGTATTTCTTTGATTTCAACATTGACGCGCTCTAATCCAAGTGAGCGCCGCTTATTATCGGATAGCTCAATGGTTGCCTTATCGGTCAGTACGATCTCGTTATTATCGTTAAGCTCAGCGGTACGCGTGGTAAACATGATATGGGCGTGGAAGTTGCGAGGGTCTGCCCCTCGATCAATCTCTTTTTGAGTAGGCTGATGAATGGCGCAATCGGCAATCGTGCCGTAACGATCCGCAAGCGTCTGAGCAAACTTGTGTGCAATATCTTTACGGTCATTCTCGTCAAGTTCATAGGGCAGATTGACCAGCCATTCGCGAGCCACACGCGCATCTTTACGCTTCTCGGCAGCCTCTGCCTTATTCCATAAATCGCTGCGTGAAATATCAGTATAAGCAGAAGCCAATGCTGTCGGTAAAATGATATCGGCACTCATCACGCCATGCTTTTTTGAGTAGTCGTGGGTCTTACCATATCGCTTATCTTCAAGCTCAACACCAGCGCGATAGCTCGCACTAGCAACGGCACTTTGCCCACTGTTTCGTGATATTGATTTAGTCGATGCGATAAAAATAGCCATTTCTATAAGCTCGGGGTTTTGGTTTTTAGCACTACATCTTTTTGTAGTGCTGGGGGTGTGGGGGCGTGCCCCTGCCGATGTTTTGATTTTATAAATGTGTGACCGATAGGGATAAACATTTGTAAAGTCGAAAACTCGCACTTAGTCAGTGGGACTCAATCATCCGTCAATTAAATATATCATAATATATTGTTAAGGATTATTAATATTGCTATAGTTAAATAAGATTATGGTTCAATATTTTAAGGGAAATTATGAGCTTATTAGGTGGTGACGATTTAAAAGAGCAACAAAGAATAAATGAGCTTGAACTTAAAATAAACAGAGAGAAGCAGAAGTTAGATAAAAAGATAATACGTCAAAAAATCCTGATGGGTGCATTTTTGATTGATATGTTAGAGGGTGGTAAGCTCAACGGCCTAAAATCTTATACGGTTGATAACTTAGAAGCTTTCTTGACAAGGAAAGGCGATAAGGAGTTAATGGCTGAGGTTATAGAAAAGTTGAGAGGTCAAGAGACGCTTTTGAATAACAAGACTGATAATAGGAGTTAGTATGAAAAAATTTACTTTAGAAATAAATGAAGATGAACTGAGTATGATTAGATTGTCTTTGTCAGCTGCTTTAAATGACTTCAGATCTACAAGAGTAAAATATGATATGAAGAATTTTTTAGAGAACACCCCAGTATCCCCGTTCGCTGAACAAGAAAAAAAGATTTTAGAGATTGATAAGCGCCTTAAGAGCTTACAAGATAGTCAATAAGGAAATATTTGATAAAATCAAAAAAGAAAACCCTGCACAAAGGCAGGGTTTTCGCATCTGTCTAGAGGGGAGGTGTTAACCTACGATACCCCTAGCTCACAATTTTATTATAAGGCTTTCTAAGTATGAATTCAACTGTTAACAGTGAAAGGGTAAAAGGGATTTTATCCTCACCAAGACTATCTACTTATGAAAAAGAAACTTCTAACCTTCAAGACGCCTTAGAATTATATCTGTGGAACGCAAACACATCAGGCGCATTCTTTCCTTGTTTGCATATTTGTGAGGTTACTATTAGAAATGCTGTTTCAGAGGTATTGTTTAAACTACACGGTAACCAATGGCCTTGGGATAATGGCTTTGTGAACACTTTACCTAATCCTAGGAAGGGCGACAATCCAAGAAGAAATTTAGAGTCTGCGAGAGAAAAGTCATCCGATGTGAACAAAGTGATACCTGAACTGAGCTTTGTATTCTGGCAAAAAATGCTTACTAGTCGTCATGATAACCAATTATGGTTGCCTCACTTTAGAAGTACTTTTCCTAATACAGATAATAGTGCTGGAATAAAAACTTTGAGAGGTGAGATATATAAGGATTTAGAAAAAATTCGTAGGTTAAGAAATCGTATAGCACATCATGAACCGATATTTAGTAGGAAACTCGATGAAGATTACAAGACGATTATTAAGGTAATAGGCTATAGGTGTAAGGATACAGCCCAATGGTTAAGCTTAAATCAGAATGTCGTCTCGCTGCTAAAAAATAAACCTTAGAAGCGAGCTTTAAAAGTAATCGAGATAGTAAGTTTTAGAGTCTAGTTGTCAGGCTCTATATGTGACTTTCTACGATCTTCATCTTTTTGAAAAAAATCACTGTTTGCTTTTACTTCTTCAGGGTTAAAACTATCTGGAGGAACTGGCAAATTCGCAAAATACTCTAACCAGCGATCATTAATTGAATGTAGACTTATAACATCTATAGTTCCTCCCTTTTCTGTTTGATCCTGACACAAGACCTCTAATTCAGGAGCAATAGTTTTATTTTCAACAATTCTTTTCATAATCCATAAATAGACATCGACTAGTTCTAGACCAGCACTTTTATCTCCAGGAGTACAAACAATCGGAACTGCTGGAAATTTCTCAAAGTTCATTGTAGGCATTCCCACTGCACCTAGAGAGAATACTTGGTTGTTAAGCCTCCTATACAAATCATGAATCCATTCTTGAGCTTTGTTAAATTGTTGCTGCTGATCGACAATGATATTTGAAACCTGAGTATCATTTGCTCTCGACCTTGTAGCAATTTTATGAAGTACCGACTGGAAACCTACAAGATTAGGTGATATTTGATGTAATTCTGCTTTGGAGGATATGTTATAACCAACTTCTGAAGGATTCTTTATAACCCAATTCATTGAATCAGTTATAAGCTCTCTAGCTCTTGCATCAGGAACTTTATTTACTTTACCTAAAATGGACGAGCAAACATTGATCAACTTACTTTCAGCGTCTTGATCATTAGTTGTTATACGTGCTTCCCAAGCTTCTTTAGTCATACTATCATCAAATAATATAGCTACCTGTATTAATAGAGCATAGCGTAAAGGTGTCCAGTATCCCGTCCAAGACATAGCAGGGTTCGTACCTTGATCAAAAGTTTGATCAAAAAACTGGATAATCGCATGATCTGGCTTTTGTACCATATGAAAGTCAAATACCCAATCAAAATCAATCGCTAACTGCCTTAGTGTTGGTGCTATTTTTACCAATTCGCTATTTCCTAAATCGGAAGCATGAATTCTATTAACGTTCAGAATGGCACGTAGTTTTTTTACAGCATCTTCAGCTACTATATCTAAGTCAGATAAAGAGCTTAAAGCACCGTAGTAAAGTGTTGGTTGCGTGATATCAAACAGGTTCAAACCTGTTTGACCGCTTTCGTCAATGTAACAATACATTCTAGCTCCTATTATTTTAAATTGAGGGTTAACTAATACTTTTTCTTCGAATCACACTTCTAAAACACTAGTATCTTGTCAAACACAACAAACTAACATTTGTTGCTAAAAAATCCCTGACGAGCTATAGTCTTTACCTCCTTTAAAGTAGATTATCTATGAAAACCAAGCTATTATTAATTATTATTTTAGGGATATCTATTGCAGCTTGCTCAGACGAGTCAACAGCATACGAGGCTAGTGCAGCACCTACATACGAAGCTCTAAGTCCTGAAACTTACTCTCAGGAGAAGGATAACTATTGCGCAGATGCTGAGGATAAGAACTCATGTAGTTGCCAATTTGATGTTATGGATCCTATCCTAACAGCTTCTATAGGCAGTAATTGGAGCACAAAGTCTATGGAAGAAAAAGATTTTCCAACGTATGTAAAAGCTGTCGAAACAGCAGTAAAACAGTGCCCATAAGTGATAACGAGAGTATTCTATGTGAATATTGCTGCAAGTTAGCTAAATGATAGTGACATAGAGTATGGAATAATATCTAAGTATGAAGTGGTTAGTTATTTAAACTATTAACGTCAAAGTATTAATACAGTGATTTGGTATGAAAAATAGTAAACCTAAGAAACTTCCTACTATTCAGAAAGTACTAGGTGATATGGGTGAAAATTTCGTTCAAGAGCACTTATCAACTCACAGTGACTCCTATGTTAGAGCTGATGGAATTGACTATTTAACGTTACATTTGCTTCGTAAAGATTTAAATGAAAATTTCGACTACAACATCGGAGCCATTAGGTCTTTAACGGAGCGCTGTAGAAATAGTTCAAAGTGCGTACGATTCGATCCTAGCAAACGTCCATGTTTGAAAGATGAGTTTTATAAGAAAAACTATAATGCAATTTCAGCTCTAGATTGGCACGACACAGGTGACGATAAGTTCAGATACTACTGTGCGACTAAGTTATCAAAACTTGAGATAATGTCTTATTTAGAGGACTTTTCTCCACGAAACCAGTTTATCTTAGACTACTTGATGTGCTCATCCTTTATTCAAAACTATTATTACTCTAAGCCTAATGCCGAAAAAAACGATTCATATATGACTGCGCTGCAACAAAAGGAAAGTCGTAAGTATTGGATCGGTCATCCAGGAAGACTAGATTTTTTTGCAAAGAATGAGGGTGAACATTATTGTATTGACTCGAAGGTAAACTCTTCGAAATTAAATTTGTGGCAACACATCAGAATGAATTGGATGATGAAGTGTGGATACGTCTCCCAAATATATAATGTTAAAATCAAGTATCCAGATAAAGAGAAGCTAATAAAAACCTATTCAGAAGAGGGTGTCAATTCAGCACTTGAGTTGGTAAAACCTGAGCTACACATAATAAATTATAATTATTCTATGAGCGAAGAAGCCGAAAAGTTAGTCTCCAATAGAGAGAAATTTCTCTACACTGCACAGATGACATTTCCTTGGGATGATGCAGGTGATAGCTTCTATATAGATTAGCTCACATTATGTGTAAGTATGAAAGTTGGGTGAACAGCAGCTATACAGTTTTTAGGAAACTCCCGTTCATATATAGCAATATTCTCTAGACGATTTAGGGTCTAAAAAATAGTATCATTACTTTTCTTTATTTTCTGGTAAGTCAAACATACCAATTAGGTACGGAGCAGAGTCTCCTCCTGCGAACGTTGTATATCCAGCAGTATCTCCAGTTACTACACCACAGAAATCTACCTGTGAGCTAGGCAAAATATCACCAGAAGACCGTACTGCTATTACGTTTACATAGCCACGATATGCAGCATACATAAATGCATTGGTTATTGGAGGGTTTACAGTACGATCAACTTTAATCTCATGTATTGTTCCCGTAAAACAAAAGCGTTTACCCGTTTCAGAAAAAATATCTTTCTTTATCATTTCATAGCTAGTTTCAGGGATGCTATTCAGACCATCCCAAGTCATACCAACTACTCCATCCCAAATGATCAAATAACTAAGCAACTCGGAAATATCACCATCGTTTGGTAGTGAGTTTACTGGCATTTTGTTGTTATAGAGAGCAATAGCGGAAGCTAATGTAGGAGCCTTCTGTTTTAACTCCTGTATTTGATTTTTGCTTAGAATCTCTTCAGCTGTTGTTTTCGGCTCAGTTACCATTATTGACTCAGCGGGTATTGCTACGCTGGACTCAGTAGAATTACTGTTTAAATCATCTTCCACTGTATTGTCGCTTGAGCATGCAAACAGAAAAAGTGTGGTAGCAACTACAATTAGATGTTTATACAAGACAATATTTCTCTTAGTTAAAAAGATTATTTACCTATTCTATATCATATTTAAGAAGTAAAAAGGCTATCGACTAACTGATCACCATCTTGAGAAGTCGTAATCTGTTTCATTTCCATCTAAATCACCCTCCGATATACTCGGGGCGGTTCAATATACCCTAGCGGAACCGACGTAAAAACCACAAAAACCTATTAACAGACTACCTAAAACAGACCACTATAAGAGAACCGCTTATAACAGACTGTTCTAGGTGGTCAGTTTCTCTCGCTATCTTGAGAAATCGTAGTCTCCTTCGTTCCCATCTAAATACTCGCGTATAGGACGTTTTTTGCTGAATTTAGAAGCGTCTTTCTTAATCTCACCGACTATAAAGTCGCTGTATGCTGACCAGTTCTTCCCAGCGTCACCTTTAGCGAGACGGCTATACGTACTTATAAACTCTTTATGCCGACTGATACGCCACAATTGCTTGTCAGTCAGGCCATCAATCGTGAACATATCTGCTGTATGAGCGTCACGACTTACGGTTTTTTCTTGTGGCTGCTTAGGTTTGCTCTTAGTAATTATTTTAAATTTAAAGCCTATGATCGTACTTTTGTTCTTTTCTTGCTCATAACTTATTTTCAAGTCTGTTTTGTCATTGATCTCAGCAACAGCAGTATCTAATACGCGGCGCTTAAAATCGCTCATACGCTTGTAATCATCGACCCCTAACCCTAACTGACCTCTAAACGTTTCCAAATCAAATAATGGGGTTTTCTTCGCTTTACGCCATTGGATTAAAAGCTCATAAAGTCGAACTGAATATACACTATTGAGCGTTGCTGTTTGTCCTAACAGATATTTAGTAAAAAACGTTTGTAAACCATCAATACGTGTTATCTCTTTAACCACTGCTGGGGTGAGGATTATTTCAATTGATCCTTCACCTTTTATATATTCAACCTGACTCACCCAACGCGTTTTAACTTGATTATCCCGCTCATTTATAAATGAGAACCTGCGTTCAAAAAGTGTTGCTTCTGCTGATAGAAGCACATCGTAAGCTGTATCGACATCGACATCAAAGCACTCCGCATAACGCTTAGCTGATATGCGCAAAGGATCATCGGCTGTCAATCCTGTCTGAGTTTCCCTGCTATCAATAACGGCTAGCTGTATTAATCTAATTTCAACTAATGACAGATTTTGTATAGCTGTGTTCAATCGGTTGGATTTGACCACTAGATTATTCATACTGCTACCTTGACTGGATTCCATTCGTAAACTTCTCCTATAAACTTGACTAGATGACGACAATATACTTACATGTCGTCATCTAGTCAAGTTTATAGATGTCGTCATCATACCCGATAGATGTCGTCATCATACCCGATAGATGTCGTCATCATACCCGATAGATGTCGTCATCATACCCGATAGATGTCGTCATCACTCTCTTCAACCCCTTGATACATATAGACTTCAAGGCATTTAAAAGCATTTAAAAGCATTTAAAAGCATTAAAAGCTTTTTGGTTGTGGATAAGCTTAAAAAACAA
>NZ_CP012536.1:0-13597 GCF_001593305.1 Psychrobacter sp. P11G5 | reverse complement strand
GTTTGAAAAAAATGAATATGTCTAACTAGAAACCTAGTGATGGATTATCTCTATTATCATTTACATTACTTGTATCTATCTCTCTATCAAGGACTTTTAAACCGTTATTAATGCTTCTTAAATCATCGCCAGATATCTTTTCAGCGTAATCAGTAGTAAATCTACCTAAACTGTCTCCAAGCTCTCTAACGTGCTTCTGGACGCTATCATGGTTCATTAAAGTATCCAGTCCTTTGTAAGCAACCTCGTATTGCTTAACTGTCAATCTAATAGTCCGATTGATATGTTGTTCTGCTAATGCTCTGTTCTCATCTGTTTTTTCACTATTATTTGCATATTTAGTCAGTGCAACTAGGTAAGGTTGAGCTGTCATTATCGTTGCAGTCACTCTGCTAGTATCATTTCTACCTAATCTTGTTTGATACTGTTCTACCTGCTCAGCTCTTTGTTTGTCTACCTTATCGATAAAATCATAAAAGTCTGCTGTAACGGTTTGGTGGTGGGATCTTTCTTTTTGGTTGTCTACTAATATATTTATAGCAGCTAGGTTGTTTTGCATGACCTCAAGGCTAAGCATATCAACGACTAGCTCGTGTTTCTCTAGATACTCTTTCTCAATCGTGTGAATACCTAGAGAGTGAGCAAATTCATTAAGTATGGCAATTTGTCGATAATCGAACTTCTCTGGGTAATGTTCCGATTTGTCGTTACGTCCTTTACGCAACCTCTTACTGTCGTGATTGCGCGTGAGGAGTCGGTAAGCTAGAACCTTTTTCTTGTCTAACGTATCAGCTTTGATTCTTCTAGTATTTTGTTCTGCTTCACTAGCGTATCGAGCTGCGTCTCTAGTTTTTTGATCAATTTGTCTTTTTCGCTCATGAAAGGCTCGTTCATATTCGTCGTCGAAAGGGCTTGGGGCTGGTTTTGCCCTTTCTGCAATGCTGTTATTGACTCTTGAAGCCTCTGATTTGCTGTTTGCAGCTCTTTTTGAGTTGTGATCAATCCACGAGCTTGCTTGTTCAGCTCGTTGTTTCCTATTGTCATTGATTTCTGATGTTCCATTAATTGCTGATACTGTGTTTTTAGATCTGACTGCGTTTTCATCAATTCTTTGAAGCGTTCTCTCGATAGCTTTAATTGCTCCATTAGTTGCCTTTGGTAGGTTTTTGCATCGTTCAGCTGCCCACTCATTTGCTGATTTTGCGTCTCTAACTCTGTCTGCGTTTGCATCAATGACTCGTTGTGTTCTTTCAATGATTGATTCTGTGTCTTTAACTCTGCCAGTGCTTTCTCCAAGCGTTCGACTAATTCGATCAATGATTGATTCTGTGTTGCTAGCTCTGTCTGTGTTTTCATCAACGATTCGTTGTGTTCGATTAATTCGTTCACTGTTTTCTCTCTCAAAAATAATTTTGTTAGATGCTTCTAGCACCAAGCTATTACGCTCCGCGATCATGGCGTTAATCTCACCACGGATCGTCACTGGTGCGATGCCAGTAAATTCCTGCTCATTATCTAAGGCTTCTTGTTTAGCCTTTTCGTATGCGTCACGCTCTAGCTTGGTCGCAACCGAACCCATTTTGAGCTGCGGCTCAATATCTTTGCCTTGGTCTGCATAGCTACGGCAATCTATTAAATCGTGCTTATGCTCAGCTAATTTCTCGTTAGTAATTTTTTCCCATAGTTGACGAATTTCCCCAAGCTCCTCATTGACTCGTTCTATCTCAAACCCAAGCTGACGACGCTTCGTATCGGACAACTCAATATCGGCTTTGTCAGTCAATACAATCTCGTTGTTATTACCGATTACGGCTTTACGAGTAGTAAACATGATATGAGCATGAAAGTTACGAGGGTCAGCACCGCGCTCAATCTCTCTTTGAGTTGGTTTGTGAATAGCGCAATCTGCAATCGTGTCGTAACGGTCGGCTAGTTCTTGGGCGAACCTATGTGCTATGTCTTTGCGATCTTGTTCGCTTAACTCATGCGGTAAATTGACCAACCACTCTCTAGCCACTCGCGCATCTTTTCTTTTTTCTGCGCTCTCTGCCTTGTTCCATAAATCGCTACGATCAATAGTAACGCCTGCATCAGCTAATGCTGACGGCAAAATAATATCGGCACTCATGACACCTGAGCGTTTAGAGTAATCATGCGTCTTACCGTAACGCTCATCCTCTAATTTTTCCCCTGCTCGATAACTAGCAGAAGCAACAGCACTTTGTCCGCTACCTCGTGATATTGATTTAGTCGATGCGAGAAAAATAGCCATTTTCAAACACTCATGTTTTTGCTTTTTAGCACTACGTCTTTTCGTAGTGCGGGGGTGTGGGGGCTTTGCCCCTGCCGATGTTTGGACTTCACAAATGTACGACCGAAGGGAGTAAACATTTGTGAAGTCGAAAACTCGCACTTAGTCAGTGGGACTCAACCATCCGTCAATTAACTATATCATAAACTGTTGTTAGGATTTGGCGAAGTTGGTATAGTTGGAGGAAATATAATTTGATGCTTTAAGGAAGGATTATGAGCTTACTTGGTGGTAATGATCTAAAGGAACAGCAAAAGATTAATGAGCTTGAGCTTAAAATAAATAGAGAGAAGCAGAAGTTAGATAAGAAGCTGACACGGCAAAAAATACTACTGGGTGCTTTTCTTGTAGATGCTTTAGAGAATGATTCAGTAGATGGTTTAAAGAAATACACAGCTGATAATCTATTGAATTTCCTGACCAGACAGACGGATAAGGATTTAATGGCAGATTTGATAAAAGAGCTTGGTAGTAAGGTTAATATCAAGAGTTACAATAACAAAGTAGACTAAGACAGAGATGTAAGCTGTGAGCTATATATAAAATGCATTTTTAAACTGTACTTTTATCAGAATGACATTGAAGGGTCTTTAATGAGAGTGAAAAAAGACACTAATCTATATATAGGTGGGATGAGAAATGGAAAGAGGTATTCCTCAGTGGCCAAGAAACTTGACGCGTGATGATGTTATTAAAAATCTAAGAGAATTAGGATTTAAACAATATAAACCTAAAGCTAATGCTTGGAGCTCTACATTAATTGCTAGTAATAAAAATCAAACTCTTTACTTTTTAATTGGTAAACGAGGAATAGATTTTAAGCTATATGATGAGATACTGGAAACAGAGTTTACTGACTATGGTAGGGTCGTAACTAATGGCGGGCTCATGGTTAGGAACTACTATCATGAGAGCAATGTTAATGTACATCAATTGATCTTAGAGGTAGCAACCTTATTTATTGAGAATAAAGATATACCTGACTCACTTTTGGTTGGTCACGGCATGTCATGGCAAGCTCGGAAAGAGGAATATATTAAAAACTTGCCAAAAACTAATAGGATTAGAAATGACGGGCTAGATATGTATAACGCAATGGCACATGAAGATGGCGAGGATGCATACTTAGGAGGGGGTATGTGGATTGATTCAAGTGGTTCGTTTCATGACAAAGGTAGATAATAAAAGCTGAAGAGATATAATCAATCCATTCAAAATTACTATAATAATTTTTTCAAAAGGATAGTTCCCTATGTTTGGTTTTTTTAATAAAAAGAAGGTAAATGACCCCGCTCTTCTAAAAAGAATTACAGAAGATGGAATTAGTCATGCTGCTAAAAGGTTTTCAAGTGTTTTAATAGAAGGCAGCTTGACCACAAGTTCGTTAGCTCATGAGTTTGTAATGCAAGAATTAGATGGAGCACGTCAAGGTAATGACTTATCGGTAGAGTTTGTAGAAAATAGTGGTGTCCCAGAGTCTGAATATAAAGGTAGTTTAAGTCACAATACACCTGAATTAGACGCAGCTCAGGACTTTATGCAGATAATTACTTCAAAACTACAACCACGAGTGGATATAATCGTTCCCTTGAGGTTAGAGATAGTTAAAAATGTAATGGAAAGATATGGGATTGGACAATCTTATTTCAGCACAAAAACACCGTTTGAACAGTTTAAAGAGGCAGCTGAGCGAGGTGATGCAACTGCTCAAGTGACTGTAGGGTTGGCATATCGTGAAGGTATCGGAGCTTCTCAAGATTACTATAAAGCTTTTGAATGGTTAAAAAAAGCAGCAGAGCAAGGCGAGGCAGAAGCCCAGAATCATCTAGGAAATTTATATGAAAATGGCCAAGGTGTAGAAAGAAATGAAACTAAGGCTATGGAATGGTATTTGAAGTCTGCCAACCAGGGTTATGTTGATGCTCAGTTTAATGTGGGGGTAATGTATCATACAGGCGTTGCAGGTATTACAGATCTTAAAAAGGCTGCTGAATGGTATATAGAAGCCGCTAATCAAGGCCATGAAGACGCGAGATATAACCTCAATTTAATAACATTCTAAAATATTAAGTAGTTTCTTTAGGGAATACCCCAAGGGAACCAGCTAATTCACCTATTAAACCTATTAACAGACCACTTAAAACAGACTGGTATAATGGAACCACTTATAACAGACTATTTTAGGTGTTTATGTTTATTAGAGCGTATCTACGAGCGTCTACCAAAGAACAAGACGCTAAGCGTGCCAAAAGCGAACTCATAGCATTTGCCAACGATCATGGCCACAAAATTGCTGCGTTCTATATCGAAAACGAATCAGGAGCTATTTTAGTACGACCCAAGCTTATGCAGCTGATTGAAGATGCTCATAAGGGCGATGTGATCTTAGTTGAGCAGATTGATCGCTTAGCACGTTTGAATCAAGCTGATTGGTATACTCTCAAGAGAATGCTATCAGAAAAAAAGCTATCTATCGTTTCAAAAGAGCTGCCTACCTCCTATATGGCGCTTCAATCTGAAAGCAGCACTGAATTTATGAGCAGTATATTGCAGGCTATCAACTCGATGATGCTGGATATGCTCGCAGCCATAGCTAGAAAGGATTATGAAGATAGGCGTAACCGTCAGCAGCAAGGTATTGCTCGTGCTAGGGCAGAAGGTAAGTATTCAGGACGTAGGAAAGATACTCAAAAGCGCAAGATGATCGCTAGTCTGCTCAAATCAGGTCATAGCTATTCTGATATTCAAAAAATGACCAAGTGCTCACGTCATCTGATTGCTGATGTGGCCAAGGAAAGACCTAAACTGATCACTGCTCATTAAGTGGTTCCAAGTCTATTAGATCTCTTGCAAAAGTACCAGTTCATTGACTTCCACTAACCGATTTACAAGGGCTAGAGATGACTTATGCAAGAGGTCTATTAATGGATTAATAACCCTAATTAAGTAGTCTCCTTGGCTTATATTTAAATTGGTTATTTAATAAATAGAAGGTTTCCTTTGTGTCCAATAGTCTAGGAGATTTGAAATTGCTTGATGAAAGAGCTGTGGCGCTTGAATCCCTAAAACCATTTTTCCTTTTTTATTGAGCATAAAACTCACTTCGATTTCTGCAATTTCTGTTTCATTACTACCATACACCACTACAGTACGTTTAATGGAATACTTAGGGTACTGCGGTTTAATATAAGTTTCTTCGATAAAATCATAATTGAATAGCTCTGCTATGCCATTGAATCTATTTGCATAGGTCTTACCTTCTATATTAATAATCTCCGACCTTTCCACATCCACTAAAATCAAATCGGGAATATGGACTATTTTACTTTTGTCACCAGCTTTATAAGCATCTCTGTCACTATATTTAGCTAGAGGTACAACACCACCGCTTGAATTTTTAAAGTAACTTTTTTCGCAACCCGCGTGGTTCTCGAAAATAGAATATCCTTTAGTAAATGACTCGACTACTAGATGAATGAAAATCGTTGCTAGCTTCTCACCTTTAGCCTCGTACCTCCAGTAGTCTAGATGCTCTACATTCTTAGGAATATTAAGCCCTTGTAATTTGATGTTTAAGCGATTAGCAATATGGATAAACTTATTGCGAGTAGTTAGCATGCTTTGCGCTAAGCCATGCTGCGTAATTACAATATCTTTTTCCCAGCCTAGCACCCTGAGTGCTTTTGCTATGATGGTTAAGGCTCCAATATTAGGATCATGACTTAGTCCTCCAGATTTAACTAACCTTCCTGATATTTCGATACGATCAGCATATCTTGTGATATCAATTGGTACGTTTCCTTTAGGGGGTTTTCTCATACTGTTTTTGTATTGAATAAGCTCATCGATACTATCAAAAGCTTGTCCTTGTTCATCTGTCTGTACTTTCCCTAGAACTTCAATACCGCAAGTTGCAAGTAGTCTACTACCAAATATATTCGTTTGTGTTGCTTTTGCTTTTTGAGTTATTTGCAGGTCGTAAAGCATGATTTTTTTTACATTAGAATAGAAGTAATCTATGTAAACAAACTTTGTGCAACGTTGATAGACACCTGTATTACGACTTTCACTGTCATCGGTTTTAGTTTCTTCTATAGCATATAAAGGTGTGTCTGTCGGGACGGGTTCACATTCTTGAAAATAGACCAAAAAATCTACGAAACTAGAGGATCCAGATACGGTCTTAACGTATATATTGCCAATATTTGACGAGTCAATCCCCAAAATTTGGTAGCTGAAAGTGAACTTTCCATCTTTTATCAAAGGTATGATTCTAAGAGGGTTAGCAAAAAAACCGATTCTATAATCTTGCAAAAAGCGTCCAATGATAGTTTGTAAAACACTGTCTTTAGGTCGTTCTTCAGTTAGTATCCATAAATTTTTCTGACTAGTCATAATGCATTCCATTTTTAAGTTCTGTACTGCTTGTTATGATGAATTTCTAAGCTATTTAATGAAGATAGGGTGTCCGTTTCCAATAATGTAGAAGGTTTGAAATTGCTTGATGAAAGAGTTGTGGTGCTTGAATCCCTAAAACCATTTTCCCTTTTTTATTAAGCATAAAGCTAATTTTAGTCTCCATAATCTCTTCTTCATCACTACCGTATACCACAACAGTACGCTTTATAGAGTAATCTGGATATTCTTGCTTGATATACTCACTGTCAATAAAATCATAATTTAAAAGCTCGTTTATACCGTTGGATCGGTTTGCATAAGTCTTACCCTCTATGTTAATAACCTCCAGTCTCTCCATATCTACTAAAATCAAGTCAGGAATATGAGCAATTTTTCTTTTACCATTATTTTCATAACTATATTTGACCAAAGGTCTGACATCACCATTCGATTTTTTGAAGTAACTTTTTCCACAACCTGCGTGGTTTTCGAAAATAGAGTAACCTTTTGTAAATGACTCAACCACTAGATGAATAAAGATAGTTGCTAACTTCTCTCCCTTCTCTTCATATCTCCAGTAATCTCTGTGTTCAACATTTTGGGGGATCTCAAGACCTTGTAGCTTTATATCCAATCGGTTCGCGATATAGATAAACTTATTGCGATTGGTCAGCACTTCTTGTGCAAGTTCATGCTTTGTAATTATAATGTCTTTGTCCCAACCTAAGACTCTAAGTGCTTTTGCTATGATGGTTAAGGCTCCAATATTAGGGTCATAGCTTAGTGTATTAGTCTTTCCTTTACGTAACCGTCCCGACACTTCAATATGTTCAGCATGTTTTGTAATATCAATTGGTACGTTTCTAGTATGAGCTTTAATATCTTTTTTGCATTGGATGAGTTCATCAATACTATTAAATGCTTGTTCCTGCTCAGCAGTTTGTACCTTCCCTAGAACTTCAACACCGCAAGTCGCAAGCAACCGGCTACCGAAAATATTGGTTTTAGTTGGCGATGCCTTTTGAGTTATTTGTAGATCATAGAGCATGATTTTTTTTACATGAGAGTAGAAGTAATCTATGTAAACAAACTTTGTGCAACGTTGATAGACACCTGTATTACGACTTTCACTGTCATCGGTTTTAGTTTCTTCTATTGCATATAAAGGAATGTCAGTTGGGATAGGCTGATCTTTTTGAAAATATACTAGAAAATCCACAAAGCTGGAGTACCCAGACACTATCTTAATATATATGTTGCCAATGTTGGGAGAGTTAATGCCTAGTACTTGATAAGTGAAGGTGAATTTTTCATTATTGATTAATGGTATGATTCGTAAGGGATTAGCGAAGAAGCCAATATTATAATCATTGCAGAAGCGTCCAATAATAGTTTGCAAAATACTGGTTTTGGGTCGTTCTTCAGTTAGTATCCATAAATTTTTCTGACTAGTCATAATGCATTCTACTTTGCTGTGTTTTGCGTTACATATAGGTATCCTGTTTTCAACTGTCGCCTCATAACAGTCCAGTCCGATGACCTTATAAGTATCAGTACACATATATTTGTTAGTAAAAGTGGATAGAAACACAAGATTTACCACTTCTAATTCCTGCTTAGTAATAAGAGGGTCAGACTTAAGCATAGAAATAAGTGTTTGAAGAATACCCATCTTTGTATATTCTTCTGTTATATATGTAGCCTGTTTTCTCTTCTGCATATGGACTCTACTTGCTTAATAAGTATAACTGCTCTTTGACATACTTCTTACTCTGTTTACTTCCATTGCTGTTACTTTTGTACCTGGTGTAATCAAACTCTACGAGTTCAGTGTTGCCATAAGGCTTCATCATCTCTAAGATCTCTTCTTGAACCATAAGACCTTCACTGTTATAGCTCAATATTAGATGTTTATAATTACCATGCTCAACAAAATTTTCTAGCTCATCTAATGCATGTCGTCTTTGGCAAAATTTTGATTTTTGTTGAGAATAGTCACGCATTCCTGTTACACCCTTTATTTTAGGACTATCATAGCGGGCAATGGTTTCTAATAGATGATAGTTTGGCGCGTATTGTCGTTGATTATAAGGAGGGTCAAGATAATAAATATCGGCTGAAACCTCATCAAGCAAAAGTTTGGAGTCAGTATTGTAAACCTGATTGTTTCTACCGTTACTGATCACCTCAACTTCCCTTAGTTTCATTTCTTTCAATGCCCTACTATCCCATTTCTTATGGAAAGCTCCATAAACTCCAGAAATATTTGCATAGAATGGCACAGTTTCAATTAAGCTAGCTATTAACACATAGTACTCATGATCATTAATAACTTTTTTTGCATACCACTCTTCAATTTTAATCCTAACCTTGTCTATAAATTGTCCATTTTTACCTGTGTAATACATTCTCGGAATATCTAAGTTAGGAGTACCTTCAGGCGTATAGTTGCTATAAATAAATCCTTTGACTGGAGACAAATCATTTAAATAGGACAACACCTTTTGTAGAGGGGTTTCAGATACTTCTTTTTTAGCAATATCAAAAGAACTTAGTAACTCTTTGAACAAGGGAGGCGAATCATTTTCTATATAAGCCTTTTGTAAAACATACGAATAATACATTAGGTCATTGGAAAATACTTGGTAACCCTGTCTTTTGAAGAATTTCCCTACATTAGCTGTTCCCGAAAAAACATCAAAAAAGCTGTCTCCCTTAATTCCTTGCTGCATCAATACCTGAAAAATAGTCTCAACAAGGTTTTCTTTATTGCCGATATATCGCATTTTTATCTCTAAATAGATGGATGTTTGACATTGATTGGACGGTCTAAGACTTATTAATATAGTTGGTTATTAACACTTCTTTACTACTGTTCTTTTTTCTATTAGTCGTTTGGTAAGAGGAGTTCGCATAATTATGGTTTAGTTGGTGGCATTCATAATCATTTTTATCCAACCATTCTTTTAATAAAACATTTTCTTTATCTTTATGCTCAAGGACGTTAGATAGAGCAAAGCGAATATTCTGGTCGTTTAACTTATCCAGTAGAGTTAACAACTTTACCTCTTCCTTTTCATTCCAACCTTTAAACCCTCTTTTTCCATCGTTATAAGTGCCTGTGGTAATCAGGTACGGTGGATCGCAATAAACGAGATCATTACTCGTGATAGAGGCGAAATCAAAATTATCGTAAGGCAAGTTTTGAAGCACGTAGTGATCTTGTTGTATTACTTTAAGGAACTCTAGTAAGTTTTTTTTCATAATTGAATTAAAACTACTGCGGTTTTTACCAAAAGGATTGTTGAATTTATGGCTATTATTAAAACGTATTTGATGATTGAAAGAAAAAGCAACAAGCACAAACAAGTCCAAAGGAACTCTATTGTGATTGTAGATTTCTCGCAGCTTAAGATAGCCTTCTTGATTAGTTAAAGACAAGTCTAGTTCAAATATACGGTTTTCAATATGTTCTACTACCTCTTCGATAGTATGGTTTTGGAAAGCCCGATACATATCTATTAGATAAGTTAAGTTATCATTTAATATAACTTTATCTGCGACCACATTTATTCCAACGTTACACCCTCCAGCAAACAGATCCACGAACGTGTTTATATTTTCAGGAAAGAGAGGAAGAATTTGTGGTAAGAGTTTTTTCTTACCACCAATGTAATTTAAAGGCGATTTAATCATATTATTTGTATGGCAAATTAAAAAGTTAACACTATAACATAGAGTGAGCAAAGAGATGCTTTGACCCCTGCTGTCGAATCTATACAGTTAAGTAGCCTGAAGGTCAAGGTCAAACCCTTCTCAATTCTCGTCTGGTTGTAGTACAGCTCGATATATTAGCTACTATCATTTATGGCTACAAAATGGACTAGCTCTGTCCGAATGAACGATTATATTCAAGCTCTTTTGTTTATTTCTGACGATCATTAATCTGATGCTAGACGTTCTTACTGAGCAACAAAAGCGGGATAAGATATCCTGATTTACTGTGTAAATAAGCTAACGTGCTTCCCTAGTGCAATCAACATCATTTACCCTCAAACACTCAGATTCAGCACTAGTTGGCTGAATTACACATAGTGGTATGCCTTATTTTCGTTAGAAATGAAGTCATGAAATCTCCTATAATTTTCCCCTTTTGGTAATAGGCCTAAGCTGATAGCTAGACTCCTATAATTTTCCCCTTTTGGTAATAGGCCTGAGCTGATAGCTAGACTCCTATAATTTTCCCCTTTTGGTAATAGGCCTAAGCTGATAGCTAGACTCCTATAATTTTCCCCTTTTGGTAATAGGCCTAAGCTGATAGCTAGACTCCTATAATTTTCCCCTTTTGCTTAAGAAGTCAGCTTGCTTAAAGGGTTAAGTTAGTGCGATAGTTGTTTACTGAACGTTCTGAACAGATGTACTGTACATACAACAAAAACATACTTGGACACTAGGCTCGCAATGAATATATCCGTGACAGAAGCAGCAAAAGAATGGAGATTATCAAGAACTACCATTTATCAGAAAATCAATGATGGTGAGCTTTCTAGAACAGCAGATAAGAAAATTGACACTGCGGAGATGCTTCGGGTTTTTGGAGAGCCTTTGTCCAAAGAACGTACTGAACAATCAGTGAACAGCCCTCATAATACACACTTGAACAGTCAGACTGTACAGTCTTGTACAGAGCATGAACATCAATTGGAGCTAGAAAAGTTGAAGAATGAACACCTTCGACAGCAAGTTAGCGATCAAAAGCAGTTGATAGAGAATTACCAACAACAGATTAGTCAGCTAAATAAGACACTGGAGAAAGCTAATGCTAGTATTCACGATTTCGCGCAAGTAAGGTTGCTAGAATTCAAAAAAAATGAACCCGATGATGAGCTACAGCCTGAACAAGAAAAAGATGATACGAACGCATCTGTTTCTGAGAAGAAGAAAAGATGGTGGGGCTTCTAGAAAAATATCTAAATGGTGGTTTCACAGAATCCAGGATGCTCTCAAGTGAGCTACGTGAAAAAGAGTAATATAGATATCAACAGATAGCTTATAAATGCCATACAGCCTCTCGCTACATGGAAAACAACGTATCTGTATCTTCGCTGAAAGCTGCATAAAAAGTGATGCTAGAAACGGTAATGCCAGTGTATGAGCAGCAAAGGACGGTTTAAGACAGTAGGAAAGTATTATCAACGTGAAAAGTAACGTATGAAGCAGCAAGAAGAACTAATCTACGTCCTAAGCTAGAAAAACCACTATTAGCTGAAAATAGAGATGGAGAGAGCGCCAACTAAGCATCAAAAGTAACGTTTGGAACATGAAAACTATCTTCTTAAGCGTGAAATGATATGCTTTGTCCTATAAAAAGCATTAAAGAAACGGAAGCTTGATTTAATGTGAATGGTTACACATAGAACCCCGAGCAACATCCTGCATTAGGATTTACAAAGGGACGCAGAAAGTAAAACCACGAAGCCACTTTGGTTGTTAAGTAATGACGACTCCTAAAACATTCACCCTTGTTACTTGAGTACTTGTAAGAACCTACAATGCAGCATGAAATCAACGATGGGAAAAACTTTATCTATATATTACCATTAGGGAAAAGAGGCTAATATTTAATCTTCGGCAGATAACTCTCCAATCCTTTATTGGGCTTGTTAAAGCTTTCAGGCTCTCGTTGTATGATGTTAATCATTTCGCGCTTAAATGCGTCAGTCTGCATTTTGCCTTCATAACTTAGGCTTGGATGGTTGTTATAGTCATTCATAAACTGCACATTATCAACAATAGACTGTATGATAGCTTGTGACAGAGCGCCATCTTCGCTAGTTAGTTTTTCTAATGTTTTTCGATGGAATTTGAGTGTTAAGCCGTCATAACCTTTGCCTCTACTTTTTTTCTGATACTCAACCATGATTTTATAGTTTGTATTCTCATTGACCTCATCTATAGCAGTCTCAATCACACGCTCTCTAAGCTGTCCAAATTGTTTATACTTACCTTTAATGCCCATAACGTAGCGAAAATCGTCTAAATCCATAGTTTTAGTATATTGGTACTGACCTACCCAACAAACAATTAATTCATATAGTCGTATCGAGTGAATACTTGATAGCTCAGATACCTCCATCAGCCTATATTTTGTGAAGTTAGCTTTTAGCTGTGTCAAATAAGGCAGTACATCTTCTGCAAATGTTATTGTTATCTGATCTCCATTAGGGTCATAAAGAACACCGCTAACAAAGCGAGTACGAAGCGTTTTATTATCCTCTAGTTCTATCAGTACCTCCCTATCAAAAAGCCGATTACTAGCTTGCTCTAAATCTCTAAAAGCATTCTTCTTAGTGCTATCGTTATAGAATATTTTTGCTACTTCCTCAACTGTCACCGTGAACTTGGTTTGCTTAGTGATGTTTGGCGCATCGCGTCTACTATCAATACGGCTAATACAAGATAGTAATAGCTGTTTCTCTTTAGTAGTCATAGTATAAGCAGCCAGAACAAGTTCATTGGACTGTACAACTAGATTATTTTCCATATTTTTTAACACTCGTTTAATTTTCTGTTTTTCCACTAAAAACAAGATTTATTCTATCATAATAAACAAAAATAATAGCATTAAATTTTTTTTGTGTTTATTCTACTCATTTTGTGTTTATTCTACTCATTTTGTGTTTATTCTACTCATTTTGTGTTTATTCTACTCATTTTGTGTTTATTCTACTCATAAGTATTTGATTTTAAAAAGTAAAAATAGCTCTTAAACAGGAGTAAACAGGATCTAAACAGGAATAAATAAAAATCTTCTTTTACTGAACAATTAATTTTAGCTGTTGATAAGTCAAAAAACTGTTTCTGTAGTCACAGATGAACGATCGTTTA
>NZ_CP012535.1:0-14291 GCF_001593305.1 Psychrobacter sp. P11G5 | reverse complement strand
AAGGGCAATATACATTTAATTATTAATCCAAACTATTGTGTGCCTTTATCCCAGCTTTGTTAACCAGTTTTTGAGCATTGGATACTTTGTTAGGTGCTGCCACCTCTCTTAATATTAATAACGATTCTAGCACTATCGGCATCAAAGCCTTGACCATATCATTCTGATTTGAGCTGCTCTCTACTGCCTTTATATCGTCGTCGTCCGACTGTAATAAGTATAGAATCTCACTAATATCTCCTTTCATAAACTTAAGATCTTCAAGAAAGCTATTGGTATCTGATTCCAATTTTTTCTTTAGGTAGACACCAGGAGATAATCCTTCCTCTGCTGCTATCGCTTCTAGTTTTAGGTAGACTTCAGGTTTTAATCTAAATGACACGGTAGGAGTGTACATAATTATCCTTGTTTACAAATTGTGGACAGTAATATACCATAAAAATCAGTGACTTAAATATAATTTGTAAACATTTTGTGTACAGAAAAAAGCGTATTAAATCAGGTAAGTTGCTGATTTAATACGCTTTTTTTCATCCCAAGGGGGTGCGTATGGTGTAGTCATTAAATTGGATAATTTAATGACCAAAAAGCAGGTAGAAAAATCGGTTATTTTCTACCTGTAGTAAGCCTTTTTAGCTAAAAAGGCTTATAAGAGCGTTACGTTAGTAAATCATTAGTAAAAGGGTAGCAAATCGTTAGCTAGATATGAGCAATTTATGAGCAATTACTGTATGATTGATTAAAAGTTAGTAAATCGTTAGCAAAAGGGTAGTAAATCGTTAGTTAAATATGAGCAATTTATGAGCGATTTCATAATTGAGGTAATTGACTTCAAGAATAGATGGGGATAGGAATTTATGGCTAAAAGAACAAAATTTTCTAAATTTCGTGATCTTTATGAGGTGATCGAAGAGCTAGCTGTTTCATATACCTATGAAGGTGTGGTTGAGATATTAGCTGAGCGCCATGATCTCATTCTAACGACTGGCACACTGACCAATTATCTTTACCGCTATAGAAAAGAATCAAAGGAATTATCTGTCGCTACAGATAATTCTAGCAGTAAGGTTGAAGTTAAGCCCGAGGTAAGAAAACAAATTTTTGTTGACTTGTCTTCTAATGATTCAATCCAAGAAAGTAATACAGATGGTAGTGATGAACCATCTGTACAGCCCACGCATGAAGAATTAGATACGGCTATGAAGAGATTTGAAGCGAAGCTAGCAAATAAAAGAAATAGATCTCTTTTTGATAAGTAAATGATTGATATTAAATAAATAAAAATTTCATAAAGGGACATTTTCCTAGTATAAAAAGGAGCAATCTATGGGTATTGAAGGTGTATCAGTAGCAAGTAACCATTTCATGATGTTTGAAGAGGCGCAACGAGAATACTACCGTCAAATGGGTCGTCTTAACACCTTTGGTTTAGAGAACGAATCTCATAGCGATAGCATACTTAAAAAGATGTTTGAGCTAAAAGATGAGGAAAGTATGCTAAGAGAATATAGCGCGAGCGAACTCTACGTCATACAAAAAGAGCTAGAACAGAAAATTGATGATTTCCTGCGTGAATTGGATGAGTAGCACGTTACTATCACTGTTCGTAAAAGACCAAAGATCTAAAATATTGAATTGACAGTACTTATTGCTTATATTAAACGTACATGAATAAGCGATAAGTAATGCTATGAGCACAACCAATTATAATATCCGTCTGGATCAAGAATTAAAAGACAAGGCGTTTTCGGTGCTTGAGGGCTACGGTTTAACGCCTTCTCAAGCGATTAAGCTGTTTTTGCATCAGGTGGCAGAAACCAATAGCATACCACTATCTTTTGATTATCAGACAATACCTAGCACCAATACGCTTGAAGACGGTGATCAATGATTGAATTTGAATGGGATGAACAGAAAAATAGCAGTAATCAATGCAAACATGGCTTATCCTTTGAAGAAGCAGCTCGTGTATTTTTTGATCCTTTGTGTTTGCGTCAACAAGACCGATATGAAAATGGTGAAGAACGGTGGCAAGCGCTTGGTGCAGTGAATGGGGTGGCGGTACTGCTGGTCGCTCATACTCAAAGAGATAGTGAGGGTGGTGAGGTTATTCGTATCATATCAGCACGACCTGCCATTAAGGTTGAAAGGAGGTTTTATGAACAAGGTTAGCTATAAAGCAAATGAGTTACCATCTTTAAGCGCTGAGCAAGAAGCCAACTTGCAACGATTGGCGGTGCTTTCAGATCATGATATTGATTTGTCTGATATGCCTGAAGTAACGGACTGGTTGGGTGCGACCCGTGGCAGCATAGTATCATCTGATTCTATGGTCGGTGCCAGTATCGTGAGTCCTAGTATCATTGCAAGATTCCAGGATAAGGCGAAGAAGACCGGTGGGAACTACCAAGATATGATTAACGATGCGCTAGAAGCGTATTTGTTAGATCATTAGTGGATAAAACCACAACGTCTAAAACGCCCACCACTTTTTCTTTTTCTCAACCGTAGCTACGGTTGAGTTATCTATTTTTTCTTTCTCCTGTTCAAGTGGCGGCTCATAGCCCTGCTCAGACTTTTTAAATTCTAGTAGTCTGACTTGCGCGAAATCTTGAATACTGGCGTTGGCTTTATCCAGTGTTTTATTCAATTGTGCTATCTGCTCTTGATAATTTTCTATCAACTTCTTTTGATCGCTCACTTGTTGGCTGAGGTGTTCGTTCTTAAGCTTCTCAAGCGCTAACTGGTGTTCAATGTCTGTATTGTACTGAACACTTTGATTGTCCAGCGGTGTACTCTGCACAGTGTTCACTGAACGTTCAGTACGTTTTTTAGAAACGGGCTCACCGAACACGCGCAACATCTCAGATATGTCTATTTTTTTGTCTGAAGTTCTGGAAAGCTCACCATCATTGAATTTTTGATAGATCGTGGTTCTCGATACACCCCATTCTTTTGCCGCTTTCGTCACCGATATGTTCATTATTCACCTAGTGTTCAAGTACGTTTTTAGCAAGTGTCCAGTACAACTGTCCAGAACGTTCAGTGGACAACTATGGCATTAACTTAGCTGTGAGGCAAACCATAAATAACTTGATGTAGAAATTAGATGTTTAGTCACATGGCACTCACTTTGTTAAACAAATATAGAGTATTATTACTGTCTTAAGACAGTGTTGCGGATATTAAAAAGATTTGGTTTTATGAAGAAAATTATTCTAAGTGAGTGTTATCTATCTTCACCCTATCATCCCATGCAGTAGTAACAGTCACTGACAATCCATTTTATAGCAACGTTGAAGTAGAGCATCCATTGTTTGCTAAAGGTGCGGGTGGTTCAAAATGCAAGGGCTTACCCCGTGTGTGTACGCAAATGGTCAGCTGTGAACAAGCCAAACTAGCACTTAAATGCGGAAATACTAAGCTTGACCGTGATAAGGACGGCGTACCATACGAATCAATATGTCCAGGTGGTTAATAGCCGTAGCGTCTATCGCTACTATCGGGTGCAGTTCGGGCACTACAGAAGATGATCTTTATGGTTCGGGGTTTATCGAAGTGAATGAGCAGACATGGGGAAAGAATTACACGACCTCTTATCCATTTACGATGCCTAAAGGTGAGATTGCGTGTGCTTCAAATCCTGCTTTTGGTCGTGAAGTATACTTTCATCCTAAAGACTATACAGATGAGTCTTATATTGGTACGCCACTTAATAAATCAGCGGTAGATGGTTTGCAGCTAGGTCGTTTGACTCCAAACGTGCCTTATAACCTCAAGGAAGAGGCCGATCTTAGTGAGGCCGTACAAATTGGGTTGAGAGTCTGTGATGAGTTTGAGGATAAGCGTGCAAATAGTTAGATTTAAGATGCCTCAGCCATACTAGACTCTGGATAATTTTGAAATAAGATTCCAAACACTTCATCATGTTCTGATTTATAGGCAAGGGCGGCTCTTTGAGCCAGCACGACTTGAACGTAGAGTGCTTTTGCTGCCTTCTCAGTATCCGTTAATTTATAATTTTTCTCGCTCTCTTTTATTTTTTTTAAGTGTGCCTTAGCATCTATTAAATTACGTTCTGTGAGATCTTCGAACGAAAGGTTTAGTGCCTCTAGTTTTTCGTAAAAGTCATAACATTGAAACTGCGCGTTTAGATCATAAGGTCTTTTAAGCTCGTCAAGTGAGATGAAAGAAAAGGGAGCAGGTCTCAGACCTTTCCCTTGGTAAGTATTGCATCGTGCGCTTTCATGCTAGTCGCTGTAGATATCTATCACGGATCAGAGCCTGAAGCGAGAATCTTGTACGCGATTATTACGGGTATGGGTTTTATCGGTGGTGGTGCTATTTTTAAAGGCGACAATACGGTAAAAGGTACTGCAACGGCAGCGAGTCTATGGAATACCGCTACTATCGGCATCTCCGTTGCTTATGGGCGGTATGAGATTACGGTAATATTGTCCGTTGTCAACTTTCTAATCCTGCTATTCTCAGAGCAATTCAAAACAAAAGATAAGCGGGAGTAGTTACTCTATTTGGTTCCAATCAGTAGGCTTACATTTATTCTTTATATTCTCCTAACCGGATATAAAGAATAAATGTAAGCCTACAAAATAGTGGACGGTACATCGTTAAATATCGAGTTAGATTACGACTAAACTAGAATACAGAAGGGTTTAGACTTTTACCGCCAAGCTACCTGATTAAAACCTCACAAGTTAATATGATTATTCAATCTTTTTAGAGCCCTGCTTCAACTTGTGTCAGCTCAACTATCTTAATTGGTACAGCGAACAACCACTCCGTACCACTGGTACACAAAAAACTGCCATTATCAAAGGACACAATACGAGCTGTAAAGTCATTGTTAACTTGATCTGACATGGCCTCTTTATCGCTGGTGTCAGCTACCGCACACCATATCTCTTTATCACCACGATTTAACATCGCACGGGTTAAGTCGCTACCAGTTAATTTATTGTTCACTCTAATCACTCCTAGTTATTGGCTATGATGATGGTTAAACGATGAGGAAACTCTGTCGTAGAGTCTCCTCATCGTTATAATTCGTTGACCATCTCTGAAACGCTGCCTTTAATAACACTACCATCAAACATGGTACGGCAGACATATCTAGCCATATATACTATAAGCTCCTATCATTTTTATATATTGTTATTGGTATGAACTGTCTTTTTTTTAGTTCAAGCGGTAGAAAAGCAGTGAACATATATTTAACATTACTTAATTCTAGTTTGGTCTGTTCAAAGTCCAGCTTCGACTTGTGTTAGCTTAATCTTTTTGACAGGTATCGCGTATTGCCATAAATTACCATTCTTACAAACAAAATGATCGTTGTCGAAAGACACAATACGAAGGATGTGGTGATAGTCAGCGTTATTAATAGCAGTCATAGCGTGTTCATCGCCATCATTACTTACTGCGCACCACATGTTTTTGTCATCACGAGACAACATTGCTCGCGTTAAGTCACTGCCTACTAATCGAGTATTCATATCTAAACCTTTATTTATTAGTCCTGATTACTTAATTTTAAATTATACTTTAACAGCTCGATTGATGTTTATATTTTTTTATTGTAATGTCCCTTAAGTAAATTGATTCTAGTCATGCTAAGCAAGGTGAGGATTAAAAGCAATTTACTGCACGGATCGAGTCTGACCTATTAGATGAAAGCAAGCGGGCGTTTTATTTACCTTATTTTTAGAAATTAGGTTTTCAGCAATCCTAGCAATTTAGTATCAACTAATAGGAGACTGCTTTTTTGAAGTACAGCACCCTATTGCGGGGGAAACTTAAATCAATAACCTAAGGTATTAATGTTTCGATGTTTACCTATTGATAGGTGCTGTAAGTGTACATTGGAGTGTACTTGACATAAATATTTCGAACATCACTTTTACAGAAAAAGATGATTCACGTATAGATTAACTATAAAAAAGTATTAAGGGGTCAGTTATGGAAAGTAAGAAATTTGTTGTACGAGCTTTGGGAGTGAGTGCTTTAATTTTCGTATTGACCACCACATTTGTGACTAGTTTTTTTGATATGTTGTAGTCAACCTAACTATCGATGTTAATTTGATATTGAGTTTGACAGTTGCTAAGTATAACAAGCTCTCATATATACAAATATAGGTGATGCCGCTGACCCAGAACTTGTTAAGCCGATTGGTATCAAACTTCTGATCTAGCAGGTTTGAATACATCAGCTTATTTTGAATTAGTGGTGACTTTAAAGTGCTATTGGCATCTCAGTAGCTGATAGGCGGTATGAGATTGCAATGATACTATCGGTTGTCAATTTTCTAATCCTGTAATTCTCAAAATAATTCAAAGTAAAAGATAAGCTGAGTAGCTATTCTAATTGGTTCCAGCTGATATCCTCAACATAAGGACGTTTAGAATTACTCAAACCCAAAAGCAGTTTTAATTAAGTAAACTAGTATTCATTGAATTGACTAAACTTACACGACAATGTACTTGCTGCGATTCCCTCAAAATATCTTTAACGAATAAACCATCAGATTAAGTTATGCTGATTAATGACAGACGAGAGATAAAAACACTAAGATACGGAAAGTGGTTATATTTGTTGAATAATTAAAGGGGTAATCTATGGAGAGTAATAAATTTATATTGCGAGCGATAGCAGCCTTTATTTTGATTGTTACACTAACAGCTACAGTTATAATTAAATTCAAATTAATGTCACCCAGCATATTTTATCGTTTTTTTTAATGGAAATACTTTTAAAGTTAAAGTGCGTCTAGGGGCTTTTTATACCTGTTATCCCAGTTTAGCGGTCAAGAAACGTCTAGCTAAACATGTAACTTACATTGCAATAACATATCAGCGGTCTCAACAATAACCCAGAAACACTATAAACGTTCATTGTACAGACGTTCTAATTACGTCCGTCTATATTAGATATATCAGCTTAAAACTTAATACTGCTGATAGCCTATTTATCAATAAAAAAAACAAAAGATGGATGAGCTTGGTATAGATGCGTTGACTCACAAACCAATAAATGGAAAAGGAAAACCATAATGGACAATCAAAATGTGAACGAGCAGAGTATGGATGAACAGTACAAAAACAATCAAAAAATGGATGATAATGATATGAATAACCAAACACTAAAAGGCGAATGGAACCAACTCAAAGGTTCAGTAAAAGAAAAGTGGGCAGATTTAACAGATGACGATCTCACCCATATCGAAGGTGACCGTGACAAACTGGTTGGACGTGTCCAAGAGCGTTATGGTCATTCAAAAGAAGATGCTGAACGTGATGTAGATGAGTGGCGTAACCAAAATAAATATTGATTATGGTGTGTTTAATAATCATACCCTGAAAATGCAAAAAGCCCGTGGCTATGGTCACGGGCTTTTTTAGTCAATGCTGCTAGTTATGTGAGTAAAGATAAAAGGCTTGATTGCAGGATAGGCTGCCGCCGTCAAAAATGGGATATTTTAAGACAATAATTAGTCGGAGCGATTAAAACTGATAATAACCTTACAGAAACCCTTTAATATTTAATGGATTGCGCGACTTCCAATACTTACTGCACGCCATCTGCCGCTGTCTTATCTAGGTTTGAATTATTTTCGTTGATATAGACCGTATCATCAGCCTTTTGGTCATTTCCATTACTAGAATAGTATGCTGTACCTTCTGTCTCCTCTGTAGACTCAGTCATTTGATCTTCAGCGTCGCCCTCTGTTTGCACAGGTGTCATTTCGCTAGACTCCGTATTAGTAGTAGCCAGCTCTTCTGTCTCACTACTGCAAGCGTTGAGACCAAAGAAACTCACCAAAAATAATATCCATAATTTATTTTGAAGCGACTTAGTGGTTACTGATGTTTTCATTTCAATATCCTTATTGTAGTTAAGATATAAAGATTTAAAAAGTCGACTGTAAAGAACGGTCATACAATAATTTGATTGAGCTAACTTCAGTATCAGCGCAATCCTTTATCGTTTTTTTTATTATTTATTATTTATTATTATCCTTTTTAAAAAAATGCTCGACTAACAGGTTAAACATAACAAGTAGATTCAGCATCTTCAGGTAAGAGAAGGTAAAAGTTTGTTATCTTGTGTACCACATGCTATTTAAAAGGATATATAAAAACTGATAATGTATTAAAAAGTATCCTAAAAAATAAGGAAGGAGTGAGAACTGTGATCGAATGAGACCACGGAGTACTTTGTCAAACACAGTTCATGAAGTACATCCCAGCGAAACCATCTAAAAAGGCTCATTAATCCATTAATAGACTACTCATAGTAGACTGCTGTAGTGGAACCACTTAATGAGCAGGGATCAGTTTCGGTCTTTCCTTGGCCACATCAGCGATCAAATGCCGTGAGCACTTGGCCATTTTTTGAATATCAGAATAGCTATGACCTGATTTGAGTAGACTAGCGATAATCTTGCGCTTTGCGGTATCCTTCCTACGACCGGCATACTTACCTTCTAACTTAGCACGAGCAATACCTTGCTGCTGACGGTTACGCCGATCTTCATAATCCTTTCTAGCAATAGCAGCTAGCATATCCAGCATCATCGAGTTAATGGCCTGTAATACACTGCTCATAAATTCAGTGCTGCTTTTAGATTGAAGCGCCATATATGAGGTCGGCAGCTCTTTTGATACGATAGATAGCTTTTTCTCTGATAGCATTCTTTTGAGAGTATCCCAATCAGTTTGGTTCAAACGCGCTAAGCGATCAATCTGCTCAACTAAGATCACATCGCCCTTATGAGCATCTTCAATCAGCTGCATAAGCTTGGGTCGCACCAAAGTAGCTCCTGATTCATTTTCGACATAGAAAGCGGCAATCTTGTGGCCATGATTGTTGGCAAATGCTATGAGTTCGCTTTTGGCACGCTTAGCGTCTTGTTCTTTGGTAGACGCTCGTAGATACGCTCTGATAAACATAAACACCTAAAATAGTCTGTTATAAGTGGTTCCATTATACCAGTCTGTTTTAAGTGGTCTGTTAATAGGTTTGAAGGGTGAAATAACTGGTTCCGCTGGGGTATACCTTAATAGAACCTGTGCAAACTGACTTCTTCTATCCAAAGTCATTTCTCATAACATTTCTTAAGAGAACAATGATTCGAGAGTCACCAGCGCATAGGTGCTATATAGGGCAGAGCAGATTTGAGTTGCTCATAAGTACCATTTACCAGAATATCATCTGTTACTTCCTGAATATTAGTATGACCACAGAATGCCATACTGATATCACATTCTTTATAAATGATCTCAAGCGCACGACGTACACCATCTCCGCCATAAGCACCAAGTCCGTAAAGAAACGCGCGGCCAATAAGTGTGCCTTTGGCACCCAATGAGATTGCTTTTAAGACATCTTGACCAGAGCGGATACCGCTGTCTAACCATACTTCGATATCACTATTCTCAGCATGGACCGCTTGTATAATATCACTTAGTGCAGCAATAGAAGATGGTGCACCATCTAATTGACGCCCACCATGATTCGAAACCACCAGTGCATCAGCCCCACTACGCGCGGCCATGATCGCATCTTCAGGCTCCATAATGCCTTTTATAATGAGCTTACCGCCCCACATATCTTTGATGCGCGCGACATCATCCCAGCTAAGTGCAGGATCAAATTGCTCTGCCGTCCACGCTGATAAAGAGGAGATGTCTTCGACATTTTTAGCATGACCGACAATATTACCAAAAGTACGCCGTTTAGTACCCAGCATATTCATGCACCATTGCGGTTTGGTCATTAAGTTTAAAATATTGGCAAGCGTTGGTTTGGGGGGTGCAGAAAGACCATTTTTAATGTCTTTATGACGTTGCCCTAATACTTGTAAATCGGCGGTCAAGATAAGCGCTGAACAATTGGCTTCTTTGGCACGGCGAATTAGGTTAGCTATAAATTCCTGATCGCGCATCATATACAGCTGAAACCAAAACGGTGCATTAGTATGCGTCGCCACATCTTCAATAGAACAAATACTCATAGTCGATAGCGAAAACGGTACACCAAATTTTTCAGCAGCACGCGCCGCGTGAATCTCACCATCTGCCCACATCATACCAGTGAAGCCCGTTGGCGCGATCGCTACGGGCATATTGACGGGCATACCCAGCATTTTAGTAGCAAGCGAGCGTCCTTCCATATTGACCATCACACGCTGGCGCAGCTTTATACGGTCAAAGTCAGTCTCATTATTATGATATGTAGTCTCAGTCCATGAACCGGAGTCGACATAATCATAAAACATACGAGGTACTTTACGTTCAGCGACTTGGCGCAAGTCTTCAATATTTGTAATTTTGCTTAAATCTTTCATGGGGTTTTCCTTGGTAACTATTTAGTAATTATAATGTAGTCACTGTAACTAACCATTCTGAATCTAATATAGATAATATAATGGCGTCAGAATGATGAGTTCATAGGATTTTTTAGTGTAGCTATTAAATATTAATTAATCGCCTTTTTTCTACTGGTCAGCGACATTAGTACAAAAAATACTACTGGCCAAATGATAGCCAAAATCCACCACCAAAAATCACCAAAAATGATACCCATACCAATCAATCCAGCTTGAATGACGTAGTAAATCATGGCGAGCAAGGTTTTTCGAATGACGTAGCCTTCTTTATCTATTAACCCGACCACTGCACACGCGGCAACCACGTTATGTACTGAAATCATATTACCCGCTGCACCGCCCACTGCTTGAAGTGCTACTACTTGTGCAGCATGGCTGCTATCAAGGCCAATTTGGCTGGCAGTTGACCACTGAAAATAAGAAAACATCATATTACTGATGGTATTGGAACCTGCAATGAACGCACCCATTGCGCCAATCCATGGCGAGACTAGCGGCCATGCATTTTGAAACGCCCCAGCCGCACTTTCAGCCAATAATATCGGCATGGCTGGTAGCGAAGTGGCGACATCGGCGGCTGAACCTGAATTAATAAATACTTGTACCATCGGCACCGAAAACAATAAAGCTGGCGCTGCCGCAATCATAGTTTTTGCTGAATTAATCCAACTACGTTTTACCGCTTGTCTGTTCATTTTAAACAGCAATATACACAGTAATGAAGTAATAATTAAAATAGTACCCGGAGAATAAGCGAGTTGTATTTTACTAGAAATAGTCGTACCAAAAAGATTGGCAAGGTTAATCGTTGTGAAGTCCCCTACCAAAAAGTTTTTCAGCGGTGTCACAACCCGAGATACAATTAATAGCCCAATAACAATAATATAAGGAGAAAATGCCCTTATTAAAGTAAACTTTGGTGCTATTGAATCATCATATTGTTCTTCGTCCAAAGTACCTAGCCAATCTTTGTCCCAGTCGTCTCGGGGTGCAAAATCGAAGATATCTTTCGGCATTAAAAATCCGCGCTTTGCCGCAGGAAGTACAATCAGTAAACCGATAAAACCGCCTACTAATGATGGAAACTCAGGACCTAGGTATTTAGCCACCAAAAAGTAGGGAATGGTAAAGCTGAGACCGGCAAAGAGTGCAAAAGGCCACACTTTGAGCCCTTCGATAAAAGAGCGTTTTTCGCCAAAAAATCGCGTCAAAAATGCACTTAAAATTAGCGGAATTAAAAAGCCTACTAATGCATGTAACAGCCCGATATTAGCGGTAATTTGTAAGAGATAATTTTCAGCAGAGGTCGGCGCAATAGACTGAGCTAGATCTTGTTTATCACTGATACCAGACCAAACGCCAAGTAATATCGGTGTGCCAACGGCACCAAATGACACCGGCGTAGACTGGATAATCAACATGACCATAACAGAAGCCATTGCTGGGAAACCTAGCGCCAATAATAGTGGAGTACCGATAGCAGATGGCGTACCAAATCCTGATGAGCCCTCCACCAATGAGCAGAATAACCACGCCACAATGATTGCTTGAACGCGTCTGTCAGGCGAGATATCCATAAAACCTTTACGAATGGCGATGATGGCACCACTTTCTTTTAAGGTATTGAGTAACAAGATAGCCGCAAATACGATGAATAAAATCGTGAGCGCTACAATAATACCGTTAACAGTGGCAGCAGCGACTTGAGCGCCACTAGCATGCCAAACGAAAAAAGCTAGCAATGCCGTTGCAAGATAAGCTGCGCTCATAGATATTTTTGCCGGTAGCCGCAGGACTACAAGTAACAAGAAAACGACGAGAATAGGTGCTAAAGCCAAAAAGGTATACATTATAACAATCCTTGTTGATAAGTGTACCAGCCAATTATTTTATTAAGCTGGAATCACTAAACCTGAAGTTATGCCAAAGTCTTTTTAGCTTTTAAATAACATATTATTATTTGACTTCAACAGTCCTCTGTTTTTATATTTTTACGAACATAAGAATATCTTTAAGTTATCGAGATTCGATAGTTCTTCTGTATTTAATATGGTAAATTGCTTGGACAGCCAAAATAGCAAAAGTGGACAAATTATACTAGTAAATAAATATAGATCAAAAAATTAAAAGTTATGACGATCTTGATCAGCGAGTCTTTGATTATAATCTCGATGATTACAGTAATGAGCCCTATCGTCGATTGCTCTCGTTAATCCTGCATAAAATAAAAGCCACCAATCTCTATATATAAAGTAAGGGGCTTGATAGCGAGGCTAAAAAAAGATGAGCTACAACTGAAAATTTAAGTCCTCACTAGGGAACCGAACCGATCAAACGCACTCATAAGCCCTAGTAATCAAGATACTCTCTGATAGGACGCTTCTTAAACTGTGAAGCATCTTTTTTGAGACGATTAATCATTTCAAACTCCCACGCCTTAGGGTCTTGTCCTGCTGGACTAGTAGAGCTAACCAAGTGGTTATAATCAGCAATGAACTGCTTGTTACGTGTGATACGCCCCAGCTGCTTATCGTTCAATCCTTCAACGGTAAACATATCGCTTTTATCAGTCTCAATTTTCGCAGTAATTTTTACTTTATCTTTCTTTACTTTGAACTTAAATGTAAAGCCTGTAATGGCACGTCCTTGCTTGTGCTGTTCATATTCAGCAGTAATATCAGTGTGTTGATTGATTTGAGTGATTGCCAAATCTAAAACCCGTCTTTTGAAAGCCTCTAACCTAGAATATTCATCAATTAAGCCTAAGTTATTGCGTAACTCTTCAAGGGTTATCGTAACTTTCCCAACACTTCTCCAGCTTACTAAAATCTCATATAGCCTTGTTGCATAGGTATTTAGACTTTTCACCTGCTCAAGCTCATAGCTGGTGAAATTCTTTTCCAAACGAGTAATGAGAGGCACTACTTCAGGAGCAAAGCGTAATTTCACTACTCCTGCCCCTTCGACATAAGAAATACCACTTACCCAACGCACTACCCTTTTTTCAGGTTTATTACGTTTTTCATCATGTACAGTGTAAGTTACCTGTCTATTAAAAAGGGTTTGTGTAGCTTCTGAAAGCATGGAATAAGCATTGTTTACATCAATATCGAAACGATCTGCGTAATGCTGAGCATGGACTTCTAAAAACGTGTCTGTATCAATACCTTGCCCCGTTTCTCTAGCTTCAACGATTGCAAGCAACATTATTCTTTGCTCAACTAAGCCAAGCGAGTAACTAGCGTTAATCAATGAGTTATCTTTAACAACTAACTTCATAGAAACCTCTAAATTTTATATTCATTAGATAGTCACATACAAAACCCGAATAAGCAACAATTAATAATTAGTTGCTTTAATCAGGGTAAACGTTGCTTTATAGCAGGGTAAACGTTGCTTTATAGCAGGGTAAACGTTGCTTTATAGCAGGGTAAACGTTGCTTTATGAGCAATGAAAGCCCCTAATAACAAGGCTTTCAGAGGACGTAAAAGCTTTTAAAAGTATTTAAAAACATTAAAAACCTTTTTGGTTATTAATAATTAGAATGACAAAAGAAAAAGCCGGTAAATATAGCAATCCATTCAATACTAGTAATTTCAAATAATTTAAAAAGAGAGATCAAAACCCTAGTCAAATAGAGATAATAACAGCCTGTTAAGCTCCCTATGAGGTTCTAAGTATCGTTTGGTACAGTTGCTAGGTAAAATTTTTTAACCTACTTAGACGGCTTATATGAGCTTATACAGTCCCATGGTTGTGCCTATCAACTAACATCTTCGGAAGATCGTTAGAATCACAGTAGTTTTTATGACTGTCCCACTAAGGATCAATCTCTGATCATCAAATGACTTCTCAAAAAAAAGCCCTTGTATCAGCTGATAC
>NZ_CP012534.1:0-40963 GCF_001593305.1 Psychrobacter sp. P11G5 | reverse complement strand
GTAACGGTTCTTTTGAGGATTAGATTAAGGACTAAATCCTCGACTGGGTGTATTAGTTCTACTCACTTGATGCTGATAGGACTCTAAACCGCTCTGTATCGCTTTGTGTTGGCTTTCAGACAACTCTTTACCATATCGCTCAGTAAACGTCTCTAAAGTGGCTTTAAGAGCCTCTGAGTAGGTTTTACGCTGGGTTGTTGGTAAGGAATTAACATCACGCAACGCAAGTTTGAATTGCTGACAGGTTTTATCCAAGATATCTGCTAAATGTTCTTTAGCAACCTCCCTTGCCTCAGCTGGGTAGTTATCCTGATTGATGTAATCCATTAATTCTTCTATATAGCTGAACGATGACATGGTGTCCCGAGTCATTCTGCCAACCTCTCCTGCGCTACCGCCTAGCTTGTCAATGATACTAGTATTAAATGTCGCACGCTTTTGATCAATATCGTCCCTAAAGTCCTCAAAATGCTTAATAAGTGCCAGATACTGCTCTCGTTCAGCTTTAGGATCACGCAAAAGCTTGATAATGGATTTGTTATTTTCAACTAGCGTGTAATCAAAACGTTTGCCCACTTGCTGTAAGTGATCTCTAAACCCTAGCGCTTTATCTTTATCTTCAATACCAAGGCGCTTTGCAAACTCGCTAAGTATCGCAACTTGACGCTTATCAAATTTATCAGGGGCATCCTCTATCGTTTCTCCTTGTGCCCAGCTGATTGCCATTGAATTGTGATGGCGTTGAATTAAACGCATGGCTAAGTGCAGCTTCATACGTTCAGCATACTCAAAGATTCTCTCATCTTTGTGACGGTTTTCTCGAGTGTCTCGATCAATTTGTCCTTGCTGTCGATCAAGTCGAGCAGCTCTTGCTCGTCGTGCTGCGTCATCGAAGGGGCTGGGGGCTGCTTTTGCTCGCTCTGCAATACCTTGATGGATGTCCTGAGCGATTGATTCGCTGTCTGTAGCTCTTTTTGTGTTTGCAGTAACCCATTGTTTTGAGTGCTCAACTCTGTATTTTGCTTTTTGGCTTCTTTCGTCTGTGCCATTAATCCACTTTGGTAGGTTTTCGCATCGTTTAGCTGCCCAAGCAATGCCTGATTTTGCGTCTTCAACGCATCGTTTTGTGTCGTCAACTCGAATTGCTGTTCTATTATTTTGTTCTGTGCAGTACGTAATGTGAGGTTCTGAGCTTCTAGAGAGTTGTTTTGCAAAGTCAGCTCGTCGTTTTGTGCCTCCAATGCTGCCAGGTAGTCTTGCATTTTTCTCAGTTGCCCAAGCAAGTCCTTTTCTAAGTGCGCTAATTCGTCGCTCATTGTCTGCCTCCTGTTTGATATGGTTCTCAGCCACCAATTTATTACGTGCTTTGATGGCGCGGTTGGTATTACCTTTTTCGGTCGTGATGCCTCGGCGCTCCATGGCCGTTGCTTCCACGCCCATTTTAATGGTGGGCTGCTGATCAAGCCCCTGATCCTTGTAACTGCGCGCATCCATCAGCGGTAGATGGTATTCGGCCAATACCTTATTGGCGGTATCTACCCACATCTCCCGAATACGCTTAATCTCCTGCATCGATGACGGCAGATCATGCGCCTTACGTTTTTTATTGGACCACTCAAACGGGGTCTTAAGCTTTGGATCAAATGCCAAGGTTTTATTTGGTCCAACGGTAGGCGCTCGAGTAGTGACTAAAATATGCGCGTGAAAATTACGGGGATCAGGGTTTTCCTCACCCTCACGCAAATACTTAGAGCTTGGCGGTACATTAGGATCAAAAGGCAATTTCATCACCGGACGATGGATACACACATCCGCAATCACATCCATATCGTCGCAAAGCTTTTGGGCAAAGTTTATGGCCAGCTGATGCCGATCATACTCGTCTAACTCATACGGCAAATTAATCAGCCACTCACGTGCCACCCGACTGTCCGAACGTGTCTCTGCCGCTTCAGCGGTATTCCAAAGCGTCTCCCGATCCACACTCACACCCAGCGCCTTTAATGAAAATGGTAAAACGATATCGCTACTCATCACACCAGACTTTTTACTATAGTCATGGGTCTTGCCATATTTGGCATCATCAAGCACATCGCCAGCACGATAGGCCGCCGACGCCACTGCCGACTGTCCTGCTTTTCGAGAAATCGCCTTTGTTGCAATGTGTACCATCGTCATAAAGAGTCACCTGCTATTTTTGCTTTTTGCACACCACGGTTTTTTGTGGTGTGCGGGGTTTGGGGTTTCCCCAACGAAGAAGGATTCAAAATTAAGAATAGTAACGAAGTGGATAGATTGAATTTTGAGTCGTTACTTCGCCCTTAGTCAGGGGGACGCCACCATTAAATAATAAACTAAGCTATCTAAGGTTTCGGATGTAATTGTGTTAAAGCTTACCACAAGTGATTGAACGATAGTAAGGTGCTTGCTATGCTGAGTAAAATTTAATTGATAAGGATAAATCTGATGTCAGTATCTAATAATAAAGCGCCTGTGTCTATTTTTGATAGTCAAGACTCTAATGAGCTAAAAGAGCGACAACGGTTAGAAGAGTTAAAACGCCAAGCTAAGGTTCAGCAGGTGAAGCTGGATAAACGATTAAACAAGCAGAAGATTCTAATGGGGGCATTTTTAGGTCAGGTATTGGCAACTGATGGTGAGAGTGAGCAGATGATTCGAGAGTATTTTGCGATTCATTTTCCAGATTTTTTAACGAGAAAATCTGATAAGTTTTTATTCAAAAGCATGATTGAAAGTTTAGGCGGTGATATAGGTTTAGGCGATGAAGAGGATTCATTTGAGATTCAACAAAAAGAGAAGAGTCAAAAAGCTATTCATGAGGAAGGGGAAATGAAAGTTGATGCTACGGAACAGAGCCAACCAGAGAAATTTGTGAGCACGACCGATAGGAGTCCACTAGATTTTTCTTTGGGTGAGACAGATTATTCTGATCAGGGCAGTCACCAAAATTATCATCGTTAAAAGCGTGACAATAAATATGGTATCGGCTAATAAAAAATAGCCAGATGGTGACAACTGGCTATTAAGGCAATAAATATCAAGCTCTATCGGTCATAAGAGAGGCCTTTTTAATCTAAAACGATTATGCTGCTTGGTCAGTATGAGCTGTGACCAACTCTATAAAGGCGGTTTCAAGGGTGCTTAACGTATAATCATCAATCATAAGACCGTCATCTAGCTGTCGTTGCACCCAGACATAAATCGCTTCATCATTATAAAGGATAGAGTCAACACCAAGTAATGATGCCAGTTGTACGCCCTGCTGTATTTGTAAGCTGAATAACAGCTGAGAGGCTAAAGCTTTAGTCTGTTCACTAAACCATGTGCAGCTGTTGAGCCGCGATAAATTAGTGTTCATAGATATTCTCCTATAGATTATTGTATGTAAATAATGGATAAAATGACCTACTACAGGTCAAATTATACCTATATTTTAATCTATTGCAAGAGAAAATGACCTTCTAAAGGTCTTTTTATGCGTCTAAAGGTGATAATGTCTTATGAGCGAGGGTATTCACTCAGGCGTTTCACTGCTGTCCTCATTTATAATTTCATATAAATCACCAACATTGATTCTAAGATACGTGCATAAAGACTCGATGACATCTAGATCAACTCGGGTGGCTTCTTCATGATACATGCGAGTAATGGTGCCACGATTGATACCAGTATCTCTTGCGACATCGGCAATTTTAAGGCGTCTTTCGCCCATGATGGTCGATAAGTGACACTTCACCATAGTGGTTTCCTCATTAACGATTAGTAGTTTTTGATTGGTGAACGGATTATAACGAATATGAGCGGCTAAAGTATTCCTTTTAGTAGCTCAAATTGGTATCCAATAGCGCAATTTGCCTAGTAATAGGCAGTTTATTATGCTGTCTTTGATACAGGACGTCTATCATGATGGATATACGCTAGTTAGAAAAGGCGATGCTATTTTTACTATGAAGTATTGCTATTAATAGTGATGTGACGTACGTTTTTAGTTATACTTATATACTTATATACTTATATACTTATATACTTATATACTTATATACTTATATACTTATATACTTATATACTTATATACTTATATACTTATATACTTATATACTTATATACTTATATACTTATATACTTATATACTTATATACTTATATACTTATATACTTATATACTTATATATTCAATGCATGCTACAGGGATCTGTATTTATGAAGGTAATCGCGGTATTAAATCAAAAAGGTGGCAGCGGCAAGACTACCATCGCAACGCATCTGGCTCGTGGCTTACAGTTAAAAGGCCATAGTGTTCTGCTAGTAGATAGCGATCAGCAGGGCAGTGCGCGTGACTGGAGAGCGGTTGATGAAGACAATCCGGTACCAGTGATCGGGCTCGACAGACCAACACTTGATAAAGATTTAAAAAGCGTCTCTGATAAAGATTATGTGGTGATCGATGGATCTCCGCAAGCTACTAGTCTGGCTATTTCTGCTATAAAAGCGGCTGATTTTATATTGATTCCGGTGCAGCCGAGTCCCTATGATATCTGGGCGACTAGCGATTTGGTTGATTTAGTGCAGCAGCGTATTGAAATGATGGATGGCCAACTAAAGGCAGCCTTTGTCGTCTCACGCGCCATTCAAAATACCAATATTGGTAAAGAGGTTGCAACCGCGCTGCTTGATTATAATCTTCCGGTATTAGAGACCAGAGTGATGCAGCGAGTTGCTTATCCTAATAGTGCCGCCCTTGGTAAGACAGTATTTGATACCGAATCGCCTAGTAGCAATGCGTTACAAGAGATAACCGCATTGGTCAGTGAGATTCAAATATTTTTTGGTGAGGAGTAAGTCATGAGTTTATCAGCAGGTCGTCCTAGTAAGAACGTTAAGGATCAATTGGCTTTATCGGATGTGACGGACAGTCCCAAAAAGACGGTACGTGTGAATTTTAATTTAGATGAAGATAAGCACATTGCGCTCAAACGGTACGCGCTTGAAAGTCGAAAAACGGTGACTGAGTTGTTGACTGAAATGATTGAGGAAAAATTGGTTGAGCGATAGGTATAAAAAATTCGTTTTTCTATACCTATAAAAAGGATATGTATAAAAAACTCAAAAAATTATACATATCGTCGAACGCTGTGCACCTTACTAGTATCATCAGATGCTTGTTTTCTTAAGACAGACGCAGAAGCAAGCTGTAAAGAAAATACCCATGGCAAAACAAGCACTGTTTCCTATATCAGCACCATATAATAGAACCAAAAACGGTTAGCAGTGCTAAGGTATATTGCTCTTAATCAAAGCGTACTCAATAACGATTTAAGTTACACAAAACATAAGGGGCTTCTAGCCCCATCATTATTCCTATAGGATTTTCATCATGACAAGTACCCAACAACGTGCGGAACTGCATCGACAAATTTGGCAAATTGCAAACGAGGTTCGTGGCTCAGTCGATGGGTGGGACTTTAAACAGTATGTGTTGGGGACTTTGTTCTATCGCTTTATCAGTGAAAACTTCTCCAGTTATATTGAGGCAGGGGATGAGAGTGTTAATTATGCCGCTCTTCCTGATGAGGTGATTACTGATGATATTAAAGACGATGCGATTAAGACTAAGGGTTATTTTATATACCCAAGTCAGCTGTTTTCTAACGTGGCTGCCAATGCGCATAGAAATGAGAACTTAAATACGGATTTGGCCGCTATTTTTAAAGAGATTGAAAGCTCGGCCAATGGCTACCCGTCTGAGCCTGATATTAAGGGGCTGTTTGCTGATTTTGATACCACCAGTAACCGATTAGGTAATACGGTCGCGGATAAGAACACTCGATTAGCTGCGGTGCTTAAAGGGGTGGCAGGCCTTAAGCTGCATCAGTTTGAGGACAGTGAGATTGATCTATTTGGCGATGCTTATGAGTATCTGATCTCAAACTATGCGGCTAATGCCGGTAAATCAGGCGGTGAGTTCTTCACCCCTCAAAGCGTGTCTAAACTGATTGCTCAAATTGCGATGCATAAACAAGAGACAGTTAACAAAATCTACGATCCAGCTGCAGGCTCTGGCTCTTTATTGCTGCAAGCTAAAAAGCACTTTGATAATCACATTATTGAAGAGGGGTTTTTTGGTCAAGAGATTAACCACACCACCTATAACCTTGCACGTATGAATATGTTTTTACATAACGTGAACTACGACAAGTTTAATATCAAGCTTGGTAATACGTTGCTAGAACCGCATTTTGGGGATGATAGGCCTTTTGATGCGATTGTCTCGAATCCGCCGTATTCAGTGAAGTGGATTGGTAGTGATGATCCGACCTTAATTAATGATGAGCGTTTTGCACCAGCGGGTGTATTGGCCCCTAAATCAAAGGCGGACTTTGCTTTTGTGCTGCATGCTTTAAATTACTTATCGAGTAAGGGGCGCGCCGCTATTGTTTGCTTCCCTGGTATCTTTTATCGCGGCGGTGCTGAACAAAAGATTCGTCAGTATTTGGTAGATAACAACTATGTAGAGACGGTAATCTCCTTAGCACCCAACTTATTCTTTGGAACCAGTATCTCGGTTAATATCTTAGTGTTATCAAAGCACAAAACAGAGGGTAAGACGCAGTTTATTGATGCCAGTAAGCTGTTTAAGTCAGAGACCAATACTAACGTACTGAACCGCCCCGACTTTATCGGAGAGTGATTTACTTGAGTCAGGCAGCGATGCCTGACAGGGTTAAATTATCATAATACCGCTTTTCAAAATCAAAAGGTGACACATAACCAATCGTACTATGCAGTCGTGTTTTATTAAACCAGTCCACCCACTCAAGGGTTGCCAGTTCAACATCGTTCACACCAGTCCAGTTTTGCTTTAAATAATGAATCACCTCAGACTTATAAAGCCCATTGACCGTTTCAGCCAATGCGTTGTCATAAGAGTCGCCTGTTGTACCAACAGAGGCAATCACGCCAGAATCCGTCATTTTATCAGTATAGCGAATGGATAAGTACTGAACCCCTCGATCACTGTGATGAATGACATCTTTGGGATGGTTTCTATCTGCTATTGCTTGATTTAAAGCCGCCATCACCATATCGGTGTTCATACGATTAGATACCTTCCAACCAACGATAGCACGGGCAAACACATCAATAATAAAAGCGGTATAGACCCAGCCGCTTGTCGTCTTGATATAGGTAAAATCTGCAACCCACAGCTGGTTAGGACGATAAGCGCTAAAGTTACGATTGACTAAGTCATCAGCGCGCTTTTGGTCGTCACGGCTGTTGGTGGTAATCTTGCCTTTGCCACGCCAGACGCCTTGTAGGCCATACTGCTTCATTAATCGCTCTACGGTACACCGAGCAACCTTTAACCCGTCAGCTTTCATCTGCTGCCATACTTTACGCGCACCGTAACGGCATTTGCTGTCCTGCCAGATGCGTTTAATCTCGCTGAGATAGTAGTCGTCATGCTGACTGCGCAGTGAGCGTTTTTCAGGGTAGCTCTCCAAGTCTTTAGCACGGTGATAGGTTGATGGGGCAATCGGTAATACTCTACAGATCAGCTCGACCCCATAATTATTCTTATGATCGTCGATGAATTGAATCATGATTTTAGTCAGCGGTCGAGCTCCGCCTGGGCGAAAAAAGCGGCAGCCTTACGTATGATCTCATTGGCTTGCTTGAGCTCTCTGCATTCGCGTTCAAGCTCCTTGATGCGCTCTTTATCACTTTGCGCTTGCACCGATGCAGGAATAGTTTGATCGATGTGTTTTTTATGCCACGACCGCAGGGTTTCAGGCGTACAGCCAATCTTAGGGGCAATGGCTTGAATCGCTGACCATGTGGAGGGATAGTCGCCCAACGCTTCTATCAGCATGCGAACGGCGCGTTCTTTAATCTCAGGAGTGTAGGTTTGTTTTTTCATTGTCGTATTCTCTCAGAATGTTGAGTCTCCGACAATCCCGGGGCGGTTCATACTGACTGATGCGCATATCGAGCAGATCATGACGTTGTTTGATACTAAAGAAGATACGGATTATTTGTCTGCCAATATTGATAACAGTACTATTGCTAAAAATGACTATAACTTATCGGTAAGTGCTTACGTAGAGGCAGAAGATACGCGTGAGGTTATTGATATTAAAACTTTAAATAGTGAGCTTAAAATGACAGTCGCTAAGATTGATAAGCTGCGTGCTGATATCGATAAAATCGTTGCGGAGATTGAGGCATGAGTCAGTTAGGTTATATAGAGAAGCTACTTGATGGGGTTGATGTTGAGTGGAAGAAATTATCAGAGATTTTCAATTTAAAAAATGGTTATACCCCATCAAAATCAAAAAAAGAGTTTTGGGAAAACGGTCAGATCCCTTGGTTTAGAATGGATGATATCCGTGAGAACGGCCAAATTCTTAACGACTCCCTACAAAAAGTCTCTAAATCTGCCGTCAAAGGAGGGAAATTATTCCCAGCTGACTCGATTATAATATCAACATCTGCAACAATTGGGGAACATGCCCTAGTGACCGTTCCTTTTTTGGCAAATCAAAGGTTCACTAACTTATCTTTGAAACCTGCTTATACTAATCGTTTTAATATGAAGTTTATTTTTTATTACGGCTTCCTATTGGCTGAGTGGTGCAAAAATAACACAACAGTATCTAGTTTTGCCTCAGTGGACATGAATGGGTTTAGAGAACTCCAAATCCCTATCCCTCCCCTAAACATCCAAGCCGAAATCGTCCGAATTTTAGACACATTTACCGAACTTACAGCAGAACTTACAGCAGAACTTACAGCACGTCAGCAGCAGTATGCGTACTATCGTGAGCAGTTGCTGACGTTTGAAGAGAGGGAGGTTGAGTGGAAGGAGCTAGGAGAAGTGTGCGAAAGTATTTCTTCCGGTAAGAATAAAATTAAGTCTGAGTTAGGGCTTTATCCTGTCTTCGGTTCAACAGGGATTATTGGAAGAACAGATACCAAGGTGTATGAAAAGGAACAAATTTTAGTGGCTAGAGTTGGTGCTAACGCTGGACGTGTAAATATAGCAACAGGCGAGTATGACGTTTCAGATAATACGTTGATAGTTCAAAATAAAGACAGTATTGTCCTAAAGTTTTTATATTATTACTTGGTATATATCAACTTAAACCGTTTTACTAAAGGAGCTGGACAACCATTGCTCACAGCTGGCCAATTAAAAAAAATGTTAATTCCCACCCCGCCTATTTCCGAGCAAAAACGCATCGTCTCTATTCTCGATAAATTTGATGCTCTAACCACTTCGCTTACTGAAGGCCTCCCGCGTGAAATAGCGCTACGTCAGCAGCAATATGAGTATTATCGTGACCAGCTTTTAAGCTTCCCTAAGCCTGAGGTAGTAGCTCATGACTGACCAAACAAAAACCATTGCTGAATCGAATAATTTTATCGTTTTAAATAAATATACCAAGTGCGATCAGCCTGATGGGGGGTATCAGACTGAAGACGATCTAGAGCGTGAACTACTCAAAGACTTACAAAACCAGGGATATGAGTTTGTCCCTGGTTTAAACTCGCCTGAAACGATGCTGGCTAACGTACGTGTACAGCTGCAAATCTTAAATGATGTACAGTTTACAGATGCTGAGTGGCAGCGTTTTGTGATGGAGTATCTTGATAATCCTAGTGATAACATCACGGACAAAGCTCGAAAGATTCATGATGACCACATCTATGACTTCACCTTTGATGATGGGCATTTGCAGAACATTGCCCTGCTGGACAAAAAAAACATCCCACGTAACAAAGTACAGGTCATTAAGCAGTTTGCCCAAAAGGGCACACAAGCCAATCGCTACGATGTGACTATTTTGGTCAATGGCTTGCCGCTTGTGCAAATTGAGCTTAAAAAACGTGGTATTGCCATTCGCGAAGCATTTAACCAAGTACATCGTTACAGCAAAGAGAGCTTTAACTCCGATAACTCCTTATATAAATATTTACAGCTGTTTGTTATCTCAAATGGCACCGATACCCGTTACTTTGCCAATACCACCAAGCGCAATAAAAACAGCTTCGATTTCACCATGAACTGGGCGCGATCAGACAATACCTTAATCAAAGATTTAAAAGACTTTACCGCGACCTTCTTTCAAAAAAACACCCTATTAAACGTGCTCATGCATTACACCGTCTTTGATGTGAGTAATACCTCATTAGTGATGCGTCCGTATCAAATTGCCGCTACCGAGCGTATTTTATGGAAGATAAACAGTGCCTATCAAGCCAAAAAGTGGAGCACTCTTGAGAGTGGCGGCTATATTTGGCATACCACAGGCTCAGGTAAGACTTTAACCAGTTTTAAAGCTGCCCGCCTAGCAACATCACTGCCTTTCATCGATAAGGTGTTTTTTGTGGTGGATCGTAAAGATCTTGATTATCAAACCATGAAAGAGTACCAGCGCTTCTCCCCTGATAGCGTCAATGGCTCCGACAGTACCGCAGGACTCAAGCGTAACCTTGAAAAAGATGATAATAAAATCGTTGTTACCACCATTCAAAAGCTAAACAACCTGATCAAAGGTGAGGCTGATTTACCCATTTATAATAAACAAGTGGTGTTTATCTTTGATGAGGCACACCGTAGCCAGTTTGGTGAAGCACAAAAGAACTTAAAGAAGAAGTTTAAAAAATACTATCAGTTTGGTTTTACAGGTACTCCTATCTTCCCAGAGAACGCTTTGGGTGCAGAGACGACTGCCAGTGTCTTTGGCCATGAACTGCATTCATACGTCATCACTGATGCCATTCGTGATGAGAAGGTCTTGAAGTTTAAGGTGGACTACAATGATGTACGTCCGCAGTTTCAAGCCATTGAAAGCGAGCAAGATGAGAAGAAACTTACAGCTGCTGAAAACAAGCAATTGTTATTACACCCTGATCGTATTGAAGAGATCTCAAAGTACGTTTTAAAAAGCTTTAGGCAAAAAACCCATCGCTTAAAAGGAAACGGCAAAGGTTTTAATGCCATGTTTGCTGTTAGTAGTGTGGACGCAGCAAAGGCTTACTATGAAACCTTGAGTCAGCTACAAAAGGACAGCGAGAGGCCCTTAAAAATTGCCACCATATTCTCCTATGCTGCCAATGAAGAACAAGACGCAATCGGTGATATTGCTGATGAAAGCTTTGAGCCAACAGCCATGAATAGCAGTGCTAAAGAGTTTTTAAGCCGTGCTATTCATGATTACAACGAGATGTTTAAGACCAATTACGGCGTAGACAGTAAGTCTTTTCAAAACTACTACCGTGATCTTGCAGGACGCGTTATTAAGCAGGAAGTAGATTTACTAGTTGTTGTCGGTATGTTCCTCACAGGTTTTGATGCGCCGACCTTAAACACGCTCTATGTTGATAAAAACCTTCGCTATCACGGACTGATGCAAGCGTTCTCACGTACTAACCGCATTTATGATGCCACTAAGACCTTTGGCAATATCGTGACGTTTCGTGACTTAGAGCAAGCGACCATTGATGCCATCACCTTATTTGGGGATAGAAATACTAAGAACGTGGTGTTAGAAAAAAGCTATAGGGAGTATCTAGAAGGCTTTACCGATATTGCGACAGGAAAAGCACGACGTGGCTATTTGGAAGTGATTAAGGAGCTGCAGCAACGCTTTCCTAACCCTGATGAGATCGTCAAAGAGGCAGACAAAAAGGACTTTGCTAAGTTATTTAGTGAGTATTTACGTGTCGAGAACATCTTACAAAACTATGATGAGTTTGCAAGCCTAAAAGCGCTTCAAAGCATAGATATTACTGATGATGAGGCAGTTGAAATATTCAAAGCTGAGCACTATTTGACGGATGAAGATCTTGCTGCCATGCAAAGCATCGATGTACCTGCTGAACGCACCATACAAGACTATCGATCAACGTATAACGACATACGTGATTGGCTGCGCCGTGAAAAAGCCGCCAAGGATCAAAGCGAGTCTTCGCTTGACTGGGATGAAGTGGTTTTTGAGGTAGATCTTCTTAAGTCTCAAGAGATTAACCTTGATTACATCCTTGAGCTGATTTTTGAGCATAATAAGAATACCAAGGATAAGTCCGCCTTGGTTGAAGAAGTGCGCAGAGTGATTCGAGCAAGCCTTGGTAATCGCGCTAAAGAAAGCCTGGTGGTAGATTTCATCAATAAAACTAACTTGGATAACATCCCTGATAAATCCAGTATTATTGAGGCCTTCTTTAGCTTTGCTCAAACAGAGCAGCAGCGTGAAGCCCAAGATATGATTGCAGCTGAAAATCTTAATGAAGAGGCAGCTAAGCGTTATATAACGGCATCTTTAAAGCGTGAGTACGCCAGTGAGAATGGTACGGAGCTAAATGAGATTCTACCTAAGCTCAGTCCTCTTAATCCACAATACCTAACTAAAAAACAAATCGTCTTTCAGAAAATATCAGCTTTTGTTGAGAAGTTTAAGGGTGTAGGCGGAAGGGTATAATTGTCGATATTAAAGAAGAATACCCTAAATTTTGTGTAAGTAGTTAATCTAAATGGCTCTTACACAAAAGCTGGAATAGTCTATAGTAGTTATCAAAATAAACGGCTGAACCGCCCCGAATATATCGAAGGTTGATTTACTTCACTTCAAAGAGTATGAGTGAGGACCGTTGAAATAAAGATAACAACCTAAAGCATCCGCTTTTAAAATCAATTAAGTGATTTTATTTAATACTTACTAGTCTAGAGCCTAATTTTCGAAATGAAAACAATAACTTACTCGATTTAGTTTCTTTGTCAAAAACGTAGTATATGACTTACACATTAAGTCTAAAAATAACTTTATATCTATTATATTTTACATGTAAGGAGCAAGTGTGAATCTACCTTCATCATTAGTTGAGAAAGCCAAAAAAGGTGAAGTAGTTCTTCTACTTGGCTCTGGAGCACTCTACGACGCTAAACTTCCAAACAATCGAAAAATTCCTTTAGGTAATGATCTTAGAGACTTATTGTGCGATAAATTTTTAGATGAAAGTTTTAAAAATGAAGCTCTATCCTATGTAGCACAAATTTCGATATCTGAAACATCTCTTTTTGATGTTCAAGACTTTATAAAGGAGTATTTTGAAGATTTAGAACCTGCCAACTATCATTATAAATTAGCCGAATTTAGATGGCGTAGACTTTATACAACTAACTATGACCTTCTAATTGAGTCAGTATATAACCATAGACAAGATAGACCTAAAGGATTACAAAAACTATCAGTGGTTTACTCTGATTCAAATATCAAAGATAGTCATAAGTTAAAAGATAATCAATTGGAGTACTTTAAATTACATGGATGTATTACTAGAGAACGTGACAACGATCTACCATTTGTTCTAACTATAGATGACTTCAATGATACACTTGAGCATAATAGAAAAAATATGCTAAAAACACTGTATGAAATGGCAATTAGCTATCCTATAGTATTCGTAGGTCACAGTAATCAAGACTCAAATATCCGTTCAATATTAAAGATGGTTAGAAATGATTCACCCCAAGGTCAACGACATTACCTTATCAAACCTGGTGCAAGAGAGTCAGAGATTAGAGCTTGGGAAGAGAAAAAAATCACGATTTTAAATATGGGGTTTGAAGGTTTTTTAGAGTGTTTAGAAAAAGAAATATCTCTGAATGAAAGAAAACTTTCATTAGCTCTTCAAAAGAACGATCATCCGATACAAAGTCTATTTATTACTCATGACAAACCTAGTCACTCTTTAGCAAATCTCTTAGAAACGGATTGCCAATTTGTTTATGAGGATCTTCCTGTTGGTGACTGTAAAGCTGAAGATTTTTATAAAGGTGATGTTAAGGGTTGGTCGGGAATACATTTACAATTCGCAATAGAGAGAACTTTACAAGAGAGGTTCATTAGAGAGTCTTTCAAAAAACCAGAAGCTGAAAGAGATGAACCAGTTGAGTTTATTGTCATAACTGGCGCATCTGGAACTGGAAAAACTGTTTTCTTACGCCAGTTAGCTTGGATATCTTTACGGGAGACAACATCTATTCCACTCTGGATAAGACACGGAGGTGAACCAGATATTGATAGTATTTTAGAATTATCTAATAAAACTGATGAAAGAATTTATTTATATTGGGATAACCTAGAATCTAATAAAAAGTATATTTATAACTTTATCAAAGATGCTAGAAAGCGAAAATTAAAAATAACTATAGTTGGTTGTGAGAGAACAAATATTTGGGGGACGCAATGTGAAAATCTTGATGAACTTAGTACAAGAACATATTCTTTAAATAGAATGTCCGAAAATGAAATCGACCTATTATTAAAGAAATTAGAAGAGTTTGATGTTTTGAGTCCTTATTTAAAGACTGTAACTCATGAAGAGAGATGTAAATACATAAAAGAAAAGTCAGAAAGACACCTTCTTGTAGCGTTGTATGAAATTACAACTGGTAAGCGTTTTGAGGATATTATTCTAGATGAATTTAATAGAGTACAACCTGCAGAAGCGCAGAGCATATATCAAACAATCTGTACACTAAATAAATATGGTATATCAGTGAGAGCAGGGTTATTATCAAGAATACACAAGATTGATTTTAAAGAGTTTGGAAGCAGATTTCTTAAACCATTAGAAAATATTATTTACCCAGTTCACTCTCATTCAGATGATATACAATATATATCTAGACATCCTGAGATTGCTGAAATCGTAGATCGATATATATTAAAGACACCAGATCTAAGAATTAATGAATATTTAGATATTATAAAGTATATCAATATATCCTATAGCGTTGATGAAAAATGTTTTAAGCAGTTAATGAAGGCAAAAAACATGCAGGAAGTTTTCAATAATTCTGTTGATGCTTTAAAAGTTTATGAGTATGCGACTGAAAATATACCTGATAATGCTTATTTGTTACAACAGATGGCTTTATATCTTCACAGAATAAAAGATAATCGGTTAAGGGAAAGCGTAAAACTACTTCTTAGAGCTAAAGAATTAGAACCTTACGACTCATCAATTTTACACAGTTTGTATTTGGTCTATAAAGACAATATAAATTTAGAGGATTCTGAAACCAAAAAAGAAAAGTATATCAGAGAAGCCATAAGTTATATTAATCAAATGGTTGATGTTGAAGGTAAAGAAAATTCTTTTTCAGCATCCGCACGTATAGACTTGAATCTAAAGTTATTATCTTATGATTTACAGAATGAAAGTGATTTAACAAAACCATACATACAGAAAAAAATTACTTCATGTCAAGATGCAATAAAGAACTTTAAATTAAGATTTCCTGAAGATACCTACTCATATGAATTTGATAAAAAATTAACAAAAATATTAAAAGACTATGAAGGATATATACAAGCGGTTAAAGCGTCTTATGAACAAGGGCTAAGAACACCTGATAGAGCAATGACAATAGCTCAAATTAAAATTGAAGAAGGGGATTATGATGGTGCTGTCAGTATTCTAAAAGAAGCAATCGGTGACAATAGAAGTAATCATAAACTTTATTTTGAATATGCTCAATTGTTAAGGAAGCATAGTAAAACTGAGGTGTTAAGTGATACATTAGCGTATAACTATCAACGAAGTTATAGTCCAAATGACTCCAATTATATAGCTCAGTTTTGGTTTGCTCGATTTGCATTTTTAAGTAACGATAAGAAAACTGTTAATCAAGCCCTAGAAGTTTTCAAAAAACTGAAATCTGCTAGAACAAGCTCGATTATAAAAAGAGAAATTAGAGATTCCGACAAAGATCCCATTAAACATAATGATATAGTTTACTATGGCTCTGTGTCAAAAATTATGTATCAACATGGTTTTATCGATTTAGATAAAAGAGATGTGACTATTTATTTTGATAAAATAAATATGGCTGATGATGAAAACTGGGATTTACTTCAGATAGGAGATAGGTTAGCTTTTCATATAGGCTACAATTACTTTGGGCCTACAGCTACTAATGTAAAACCTACCTAAAAAATATAGGGTCCATGAGTATAAACAAGTTCATTTAAAGTCGTAAAGCGTCTCTATATGAGGCCTAAAATTTATGACTAACAAAGACTATAGCTGACCTAAATGTATTAAAAATAAAACCTACGCATTTAAATAACCCACTGCCAAACACAGAATTTACGACAAATTAAAATATTTTCTATGATAGCTTTTTTATTTGATAAATTCAGGATCAAGAATTGTTTAACGGTAAAGAAGTCTATCCAATGATAAAAATATTAGGGATTGGCATCACCTCTACAGTTAGCAGTTTTTTGAGGGGTAAATTATAAAGGTTCCGCGACAGTTCGTTTTTGGTATACCTATGGCGAACTAATCAGGTGCTTTCACTGGTTTGGCGCGCTATACAGGAGTCAAACTATATGATGAAAATTTTCCAAGTTAATTTCTACGAGATTAACGGCATGGGTCAGATGTAAGGATAGTTATAATGAAATATATCAAACAATTTGTAAATTCTTATGGAGAGCATACTTGGGATTTTACGTACTACTATGATGAAGTAGTGAGCTATGCTGAAGAAACCGTACAACTAAACTTGGTAAACTAAGCGTATTGACAGGAGTTTACCATGACCAAGAAAGTAAGAACCTACAGTGACGAATTTAAAGCAGAAGCTGTTAAAAAGATAGCAGACAATAACGGTAATGTTTCAGCCACAGCCAAGCAACTTGGCATAGCGATGCAAACGTTATCTAACTGGCAGAACAAAGCCAATCAAGGCAAGCTTATCGGCACAGAACAATATGATCCCGATCTTATGAGTGCTCTTCAAGAAATAAAGCAGCTCAAGCGGCAGCTTAAAGTAGCCGAAGAGGAGCGCGAAATTCTAAAAAAGGCGACGGCGTACTTTGCAAGGCACAGCTAGTCAGGTACGCCTTCATCAAAGATAACCAGCACCTCTTTCGCATCACCACTATGTGCCGCGTGCTAAGTGTTAAGTTATCAAGCTATTACGACTGGCTGGGTCGTGATCTCAGCGACCAACAGATACATCGCAATCAGTGTGAACTACTGGTTAAAGTCGCTCATACTCAGACCAAGCAGTGCTATGGCGTAGATCGACTGCATGCCCACCTAAGAGCGCAAGGGTACGATATCAGCCAATATATGGTTAGAAGCATCAAAGAAGAATACGGCATTAAATGCCGTCGTCACAAGCGCTTTAAAGTCACCACTGACTCCGATCATAACAAGCTGGTTTATCCAAACGTGCTGGATCAGAAGTTTGATGCAAACCGTCCTAATGATGCATGGGTAAGCGATATTACTTATATCTGGACTGCTGAGGGCTGGTTGTATTTGGCAGGCGTTAAAGATTTATATACCAAAGAGCTTGTCGGCTATGCTATCAACAAACGCATGACTGCTGACTTGGTTTGCCGTGCACTCAATATGGCAATCAAAAACAAACGACCTAATAAAGGATTAATTGTGCATTCAGACAGAGGCAGTCAGTACTGTAGCCATGCCTACCACAAAATCATTAAGCAGCATCACTTTATAGGCTCTATGAGTGGTCGTGGCAATTGTTATGACAATGCGCCAATAGAAAGCTTCTGGGGCATATTAAAGAATGAGCTAATATATCATAAGGACTATAAAACACGATTCACAGCCATTACTGACATCATCAAATATATCGAGCTGTATTACAATCAGACTAGGATTCAAAAGGGTTTGGGCTATAAATCGCCAAGACAGGTGTGGTTTGACTTTTATCGTCAGGCTGCGTAACTAAAATCTCCCAAGTTTAGTTCTACGGGATTGACAGCAGGGGTCATAGCTCCTAAGATACTTAAACGTAGGGATGAGTTAAGCCCGATTTTATCAAGTGATTTAAACGGAATAAATAATAGAGAGAAGACGCTTAATAAGGGCATAATCAAGACGATTTATTATGATTTAGAAAATGATAGAATTTCGTTGAAGATCGAGCAAAGACAAGGTAGAGATTTAATAGAAATTATCTATTCTGATATTGTAAATGTTAATATCAATTGTTGTATATTACCAATCACCATAATGGTACATGAAGTAGACGTAACGCCTGATAGTAATATTTTACATTCACTATTTTTATTAGGTGATACAGAAATAGTTTTTGAATGTAAAAAAATAGAATTGAAGACTATGCCTCTTAAAAAAGTCACAAGTTAAGCTCGAAATTAACTGCACTGTCTAATTGATTATGTCAAAATCAAAGCATATATTTTGGGTTCAACTTATCAAAATATATAACACGAAACTTTGACTATACCTTAGCGGAACCAGCTATCTCACCCTTCAAACATATTAACAGACTACTCAAAATAGACTGTTAATATGGAACCATCTATAACAGACTTTAGAATTATAGGACTGGTTGCTGTGCTTTTTTCCTATCATTAGCCTATACCCAAAACATAAAACCTTTAAATGATAATCTATCTATCATTAGACTTTTTTATATTATTAAATGATAGTAATATCTTGTTATTATCAATGAGCACTAATTATTAAGTCTAAATAATAGAGGTGGGTTATGACTGTTCGTATTTATGTGAGAGCCAGCACTAAGGATCAAGACGCTACCAGAGCATTGGCTGATTTGGTGGCTTTCAGTACAAGTTATGATGATAACCATGTTGAGTACGTCGAGCATTTCAGTGGTACAAAGCTCGATAGACCATTATTAGCCAAGCTGCTAAAGGACGCTGAGCAAGGCGATATTCTACTGGTTGAAAGCGTGGATAGATTAAGCCGATTATCTCAAGATGATTTTGCAATTCTAAAGCAGCGTATCAAAGACAAAGGCTTGCGATTGGTGGTGGCTGATCTACCAACGACGCATACAGTTAATAATGGCATGACAGGTGAGATCCTAACAGTGATTAACCATATGCTGATCGACTTATTAGCAACGATGGCAAAGCTTGATAACGACAAGCGTAGAGAGCGTATCAAGCAGGGATTGGCTAACAGTGGCTATAAGCCCTCCGGTAAGAAGCCTAATACAACGAAACACAATCGTATTAGAGAATTAGACAGTCAAGGCAATATGACAAAAGAGGAAATCGCTAAGGCAGTTGGTGTTGGCGTAGCTACTGTTTACCGGGTGTTAAAGCCAGGCTCATAGCTGAGGTATTTTATTTTATTTTTGTTCATAAACAGCTGATATATAAGGCTTTACACGCGAGGCAAGAAGGCTTTATTTGCAGAAATAGGTACTCTATTACTACGTAGCTGTGTTAAGAACGGTGTATTTTCATCATTCAATTTCGTTCAATTATGCCCACTTAAAACGCCCTTCGATCTTTATCTAAAGACATCACAGCGTCATATAAAAATCGATTTAATGCAATGAGGCTTCATTATAATCATTATATTGCATTCATAATCGCTTTTCTGCAAAATGGCTTATCTATAATCGCTTGAGCCCCTCATGATGAATACCCCTACTTCAGACCCTATTGGCGCAGCATGGCTTATCCGTTATGCCAGCATCGAGCTGGTGTCCCCTTTATATGTCAGCAGTAGTATCGGTGGGCGCAGACAAACCTATAAAGACGGTGACGTCATTCATAACGCTTATCAGGAAACCGCGCGTCCACTGGACACTATCATTGCGCACTTACAGTTTCACATGCGTCATGAAGTACTGAATTTAGAGTTACTGGTTCGTCTATTTGAGCAGGTAGGTGCTGATGACGTACAAGCATGGGTAAACGCTGAGCCGACAGGCAGCTATGCCCGTAGAATGGCTTTCTTGTATGAGTGGCTCATGGGTCAGCAGTTAGCAGTACCGAGTAATTTAGGCGGTAACTATGTGGATGCTCTAGATGCTAAGAAGCAGGTTACTTCAAGCCCTGCGCATGTCATAAAGAATGCTCGTTGGCGTATCAATGACAATCTTGCAGGAACCCGTCATTTCTGTCCTCAATTGGTGAAAACAGAGTTGTTTACGCAAGCCGCTGCACTCGATATTGCCACAATGGTTGACAAGCTGAACGATGAATTTGGGCAAGACTTACTGATGCGTGCCTCCGTATGGATGACATTACGAGAGAGTAAAGCCAGTTTTACTATAGAAGGTGAAGGGAAAGAGTTAAAACGTATTGAACGTTTCGCCGATGTGATGGCACGGCGTACCGGCAAGGGCGATATTCCGCTTGATCCTGAGTCGCTAGCAGAGTTGCAACAAGAGATACTTGGTAGCAAAACGGTCATCCAGCAGTATGGCGTCCGTCAATCTCCAGTTTTTGTGTCGCATACTCAGGTCAATGGCTTTAAAGAGATTGTGCACTATATTGCGCCACCTGCTGATGACATTGCTGAAAAGCTCAAAGGGTTACAGGCATTTATGGAAAAGACCGAGGGACAATCGGCACTGATACGTAGTGCGGTTGCTTCCTTTGCTTTTGTGTATATTCATCCGCTAGCGGATGGCAATGGCCGAGTACATCGCTTCCTAATTAACGATGTACTCAGACGCGACCAGATCATTCATGAGCCGATTATCTTACCTATATCGCAAGCCATCGCTGAGCATCCCTCAGACCGTCATGCCTATGATAAAATTTTAGACCGTGTATCCGTGCCACTTATGGAGCAAATCCGTGATCATTACAGCTTTGATAAACAAGCGATTACTTACCCTGATGGTATTCGCTCAAACTTAAATTTTGAAGACAGTCACCTTATTCAACCGGCATGGCGCTTTATGGACCTGACGCCTCATGTTCAGTACTTATCAGGACTGATTGCGCATGTTATTGAAAAAGAGATGCATAACGAGTCACAGTACCTAAGACAACATGACCATGCACGACTGGCGATAAAAGAGATTATTGAGATGCCCAACAGCTATGCCGATAGAATCATTCGTAGCATGCTGCAGAATAAGGGTGCTAAAAGTAATAAGCTATTGAAAGATTATCCGTTTTTGGCAAATGATGAGGTTTGGGACGATATTTTCTCTGTGGTTGTAGAGACATTTAAAGATGAAGCAAATGGTTTGAATAGTTAGAACAAACTCTGCTATACGCAGGAAAGTCTGCCTTAATAATCAAGCTCAAGCTAGTATTTGTGTCATCGTTACGATAATGATTCGTTTATAAAAGATTCGGCTAAAATACTGTCACCTGAAACGTAATCAATATTTTTCTTACTTAAACAGAATATATTAGAGGAACTTTGATAACAGACAATTTTTATTTGACAAGGTTATTACAGATCCTCAAAATAATTTTGAGTATTTGAGTATTTGAGTATTTGAGTATTTGAGTATTTGAGTATTTGAGTATTTGAGTATTTGAGTATTTGAGTATTTGAGTATTTGAGTATTTGAGTATTTGAGTATTTGAGTATTTGAGTATTTGAGTATTTGAGTATTTGAGTATTTGAGTATTTGAGTATTTGAGTATTTATTTAGCTATACAGCTATCAAATGACGCGAGCACTTAGCTGTAGCTTGTATTTCAGAATAACTACGCCCAGATTTCAGAAGGCTAGCGATAATCTTACGCTTCTCGGTATCTTTCCTACGTCCTGAATATTTACTTTCTACCTTAGTACGAGAAATACCTTACATCTGACGGTTACGTCGATCTTCATAGTCCTTTCTAGCAATAGCAGCGAGCATATAAAGCATCATCGAATTGATGGCCTGTAATACGCTGCTCATAAATTCAATGCTGCTATCAGATTGAGGCGTTATATAAGAGGTCGGTAGCTCTTCTGATACTACCGCCAGCTTCTTTTCTAATAGCATTCTTTTGAGAGTATCCCAATCAGCTTGGTTTAAACGTGCTAAGCGGTCAATCTGCTCAACCAAATTATATCGCCTTCATGGGCATCATTTATCAGTTACATTAACTGTGGACGTATTAAAGTTGCGTCTGACTCGTTTTCAACATAGAAGGCGGCAATTTTGTGACCATGATCAGCAGCAAGCTATATGAGCTCACTTTTGGCACGCTTGGCATCTTGATCTTTGATTGGCGCTCTATGCTCTGATAAACATAAACACCTAAAATAGTCTGTTATAAGTAGTTCCATTATTGCAGTCTATTATAAGTAGACTATTAATTGATTAAGAGACCTGTTTTGATAGTGCCCCTGGGGTATACCCTAGGATAATAGGAAATCCATCGCGGATGACAAAACCTGTTTAGCTTTTAAACAATACGGGTTTGTCGATAGTATGTAAGATAAGTTCGAAAAGTGACTAGAGTGTTAGATTATTCATACTGGGTCTGAATTAAAATTTTATTGTGATTAATTTCTGCTCAATGTTATTCATTTGTCGCCATGATGAGTGATGGCGGCTTGTGATTTAGTTAGGAAAAATAATCTTGAGTAATAAGGTACGTTTGTAGCATTTGCAGCAGGGCTTGTTCTAGGCTTCTTTACTTACACTTTCCTGTAAATTCTTTTTTAGTAAATGATCGAATATAAACGGGCCAAAAGGTAAGAGTGAGCCGAGTACGCCCGCAGGTATTGCCCAAAGAGGCATTTTCATTTTGATAGCTGAGCCTATAAGTATTATGATATAGGTAATAAACAATATACCGTGTGCCATACCGATGTATTTCACACCTTCTGGAATGTCCAGCATATATTTTAGTGGCATGGCGATACAGAGCAATAATAAGAAAGAGGTGCCTTCTAGGTAGCCTATAATGGTAAGGCTTTTTAATGCGGCACTTTGTTTTTTTCTAAGATTATGTATTTGTTTGATAGTTAGCTGAGCATGTGACACTATATTATCCTTTTGTTATTTCAATAAATAATTTAGGCGGTATTCAATGTCTTTATAATAATGGCCCTGTCCAGAGCTTTGAAGTACTGGTTTTTGTCATCTACCACTTAGCACGTCACGCCTTCGTCTAGCCACTTCAAAATCATCCTGCGTTCACTCGCATACAATTATGCATTGGGTTTTGGGATATAGAATGAGAGAGTATTTGTATTAATCATATATCACCTTCCAGTTCGCATTTTTATAAACACACTTGAGTATAAAAAGTATCTTTCCGTATAGAGCAGCTATGACGCTAGTTCTTTTTATTTGTACTGATCAATATTCACTTGTTTATTCATTACGCTTACTTTCCAAAAATATCATATCAATTATAATCAACGCTACACCGACACAGACACCTATATCTGCAACATTGAAAATAGGATAATTCCAGACATCAGCATAATGCACATGGATAAAGTCAACCACTTTGCCAATTCTTAAACGATCGATTAAGTTGCCAATCGCACCGCCAAGCACTAAGGCCAACCCCATAGACAATAGCTTGGCTGTACGTGGCGCTTTGATTAAATAAATCGTTAAAAAGATAGCCATTACAAAAGCTAAGCCTGAGAAAAACCATTTCTGCCAACCGCCAGCGTCGGCTAAAAAGCTAAATGCTGCCCCATAGTTATAAGCGAGTGTCCAGTTGAGAAATGGTTCAATGACCGGTACGGGGTCATTGAACGCTAATTTGGTTTGGGCCAACCACTTAGTCCATTGATCAAGTATTAACACCATTATCGCCAACAAATACCAGATAAAAGCGCGACTGCCATTGGCAACCATTTTTGGCATTTTATCCAACTTACCTTTAGGTGTTATCGAGTTGCCTGAAGTCACGTACATAGCTTTAGGCGTATGATTCATGGTTTTAGAGTCAATCGATTGATGAGTACTACTCACAGCTATAGGTACTTTATTGTCAGCAATATTAGTACTAGCCGATTCAACGCTATTCAATTTAGTACTATCTAATCTGTCGGTAGATTCAGTCATAGTTGTTTTCTTTATCTGTGTTTATACAATGAACAATGTTAAACGTATATGTTTTTGGTATACGACTATTAATCGCGCCACTTTTATAAACGGCTCCACTTACCGCTCTGGTGTTATGAAACTTACGGTAATAATTTTTTATTAGGGAATCTGTTGATTGATTTCAACATTAACCTGAGTCTGTTCAGCGCTAATCACTATAGGATTACCCGATAAGTCGCCTGACTCTGCTATGGCATTACCGCTATGACTAATACGAGCAACGACTGCTAACTGAGTTTTGTCACTACGAGCTGAATTTAACGTGCGATCTGGCATCATCGCATCAAGATTGCTTAAGCGGATACTAGCCTCACCTTGCTTGATAATACTAATGGGTAAACGTTTGGCGGCAAACGGTGGACCTCCTTTAACGTCACGTATCGCAACAAACAACACATCATCAGCTTTCACTAACGGTAATAAATTAGCGTTAATTTTCACTGTCACGTCAATACCTTCTAGCGCTTGCTTTTCTTGCGTGCTAACGTAGTTGCTTAACTCATCTAAGCTTGCTAAAGCTTTAGTATGATCACCTGGTTTGGCCACAATGCTGCCTTGTAAGCGTTTAATCCAACCTTGCGCTTGGGCAAAGTTACTACTACGAGTCTCACCCATTGCCATGAGCATTTGAGCCCGTTCATGCTGCGGATTCTTAGCTAATATAGCTTGTAATACACGGCGAATATTGGCGTCTAACTGACCTTCATTAACGAAAAAGCTAGTCTGAGCATAAGTGGTGGCGATTTCTTCATTTTCAGGAGCTAAACGATAGGCACGAGATAAGGCTTCCAGCGCAGAATCAGTTGCCTCCATAGATAAGAAAAGCTCGGATAGGCGCATCCAGCGATTAGGATCATCAGCATTACGATGAACATTGGTTTGCATGGCGCTAATCAGTTGACGACCATCTTCAAACGCCCATGATGGCGGCTTGTCAATTTTAGCTGTCAATAGGTCGTCAGCCACTTGTCCTACTTTGTCCTCAGCTGTCCACAAATCAAACACGGGCGTACGATTGCCTATTAGTAAATACGCCATTGCAGCCAATATTGGGATCCAAGCTGCGACAATTAAACGGCTTTTGACATCAGGGGTGACCATAGGTGTTATCTGACGCTGCACATCTAATAGCTGACGCTCCAGTTCCAGCTTTTGATTTTGATAATGGCTATTATTAATAGTACCGCTGTCTTTATCTGTTTGTAGCTCAGCTAAACGTTCGCGAAATACTGCAACATTAATATCTAGCAGTTGATTGTCTATTGGTTTGGACTGCAAACGCGGTGCTCGTAGCCATGGCATAATAGCAATCAGCGCAAATATAAGAGCAATCAGCAAGCTTAGAGTTACAAATAAGCCAAAAGTAGAAAATAGAGTCATTTTTTGTCCTCTAGGCTAGTAATGTCGTGGTCGACACTCTCAGCTTGCGATAATAGACGATCAAGCTCAGCCTTTTCCGTAGAGGTCAAGGCAGCAGTACTGTTCACTGTGACGCCGCTTTGACCACGGGCAACAACTTGGCGACGCTTACTTTGCCAAAACCAACCAATAATTAAGACGAGCAATAATAGTGGTGGAAAAAACCATAGGATCCATGTTGATGGTCGCATAGGCGGCTTGTAGCTAATAAAGTCACCGTAGCGCTCTTGCATATAGACGCGTATTTCAGCATCACTACGTCTATCTTTAATTAAATCATAGACTTTTTGCTTTAGATCCTGTGCAATCGGTGCATCAGAGGCTGCAAGGTTTTGATTTTGGCATTTTGGGCAGCGAAACTCTTCTATTAATCCACGATACTGAGCTTCTTGCTGTGGTGAGTCAAAATCGTATACGTCAATAGCTGCGTTTGCCGTCATGTTAAGCAGACACGCTAGTATTAAGCTTGCTAGTTTTAAAACTATATTGGGTTTTAGTTGAGGAGCTCTTATTCGAGTAACGTTCATTTGCACATCTCCTCAACCTGAATGAGATCAGGACTATCGTTGTTCTTATTAGCCTTATTAAGTACTGTCAGGCACGGCTTAACACGCTGTTGCCAATTGGCTTCATTAATCTCACCAACAATATGCTGACGAATGATGCCATCTCCATCCACAACAAAGGTTTCGGGCGCACCAGTTATGCCTAAGTCTAGAGCAAACTGACCCAATGAATCCTGAATAGACATAGAAAATGGATCACCGCCTCGGTTTAAGTAACTGAGCGCATTACCAATCTCATCCTTATAATTCACACCAACGATATCAACGCCGCGCTCTTCTAGTTGCATTAAAAACGGATGCTCAATAACGCAAGTTGGGCACCATGAGCCCCAAACATTAAGTAAAAACGGCTTATCCGGCAAATTATCATTGGTGATAGTACGGGTAGTATCTGCTAATAACGGCAGCTCAAAGGTAGGAACCGGACGCTCAAGAGCGGTATTGGTCACAATGTCTGTTGGTTTACCTAAGCGCATGTACAATATAACTACCAAACCAAAAAAGAGGATAAGCGGAATTAAGAACCATAGCTTCGTCTGCTTTTTTTTCATTGTCTTTGGGTTACGCTGCTTACTGTTTTGGCTATCTTTTTGCTCAGGAGTATTATTCGACATAGTCATTTATTTCTCCTTTAGTGTCGACATCGTCGATACTGAGATTGCCTGCTCAATAGCTACCTCATTGACTCCATAAGTAGCCAAACTACCAGTAACTAGCAACGGAGCTTTAATTTTTTTGATGCGGTATCGTTTATCAAGCATACTAATTAATCCACCTAGAGCCATGATAATTGCCCCTAACCAAATCCAGCGAATTAATGGTTTTACATAAATCCTTAATGCCCATTGGTTACTACCATCGGCAATAGGTTCGCCCAGTGCGACATAAACATCGCGCATAAGACTGGGGTCAATAGCAGCTTCAGTTGTTGGCATCGTGCTGATAATATAAGTACGCTTTTCTGGAGTCAGTTTCGCCACTTCACGACCGTCTTTGGATACCACCACTTGCGCTTGCGTTGCATCAAAGTTACTACCCTTTATTTCAAAAAATTCAGTTACTTCAAAATCGTAACCTTGAACATTGACTGTATCGCCAATACCCATTGCTACGTCACGCTCAATACTCAGGCTACTAGTAAAGGCTATGCCAATGACAGCAACCAATACGCCAATATGAGCAGTCTGTTGACCCCAATAGCTAAGACGCAGCTGACGCAGACCTTTAAAGAAATTAGGGGCGTTCTTGGTTTTGTCTCTAAAGTCAACGATCATCCATAGCAGTACCCAAAAGCTCACCGCTAAAGTCACGCCAATATTGAACATAGCAGATGGACTGGTAAAGTAGGCGATAATAGCAGCCAATACGATACTACTAGCGGCAATGGCGATACCCACCCCTAGTAACGGACGCTTATCTTGTTTCCAGCGAATATTAGAGCCCATACCCATAGCGATTAACAACAGCCATGTCAAAGGCACAAACAGCGCATTGAAGTATGGAGGCCCTACAGATACCTGACCGAGACTAAAGGCATCAGCGATAATAGGATAGAGGGTGCCGAGCAGCACCACTAAGGTTGCAATCAAAATGATGGCGTTATTGATCACTAAAAAGGACTCACGTGAAATCAGCTGATATTGACTTTCAACGGTTAAACGCCAACCGCGAACGGCAAACATTAATAGACCACTACCGATGATAATGCCAAGAATAGCTAAGATGACCAAACCACGCGTCGGATCAGCGGCAAACGAATGCACTGAGGTAAGGACTCCAGAGCGTACCAGGAACGTGCCAAGCAAGCTTAAGGCAAAGGCGAAAATAGCCAGCATGATGGTCCATGCTTTAAACACCCCGCGCTTTTCAGTGACTGCTAATGAATGCAGCAATGCTAAGCCGACAAGCCAAGGCATAAACGAGGCGTTCTCTACCGGATCCCAAAACCACCAACCGCCCCAGCCAAGCTCGTAGTAGGCCCACCACGAGCCCAGTGCAATACCAATGGTCAAAAATCCCCAAGCCGCGAGCGCCCATGGACGTGACCAGCGTGTCCAAGCAGCATCTAAACGCCCTTCCCACAATGCCGCCATACAAAATGCAAAAGGCACTACCATACCCACATAGCCCATATATAACATGGGCGGATGAATAATCAGACCGAAATCTTGTAGGACAGGATTTAAATCAGCGCCATCGACCGCTAGATTGGGTAAGGTACGCTCAAACGGTGACGAGGTAAATATCAGCATTGTTAGCATCATTAACTGTACACCGGCCAAAATAACTAATACCCGCGCACGCATTGATAACGGCAAGCCGCGACTAAAGTATGATACCAGTGCACACCATGTGGCCATGATGGTCATCCATAGCAGCAAAGAGCCCTCGTGTCCGCCCCATGTCGCCGATAACTTATAGTACCAAGGCAACAGCGTATTGGAATGCTGCGCGACGTAACTGAGGCTAAAATCATTATAATAAAAACCTGCTATCAAAGCGCCAAATGACGTTATCATGGCGGCAAACTGTGCCCAAGCTAAGCTAGGGGCTAGTCGTTGCCAAGCAACTTGGTTACGAATAACACCAATAGTTGGCAGAATTACCTGCAATAACGCCAATACAAAAGCGGTAAGCAAGGCAAAATAGCCCAATTCTGTAATCAACATACGGTCTAACCTTATTTACTCTAATGCGGTTGCAGTTTACTGTAGCGGTGGAATTTTTATTATTAGAACCCACCCCCGAAATCTGCTGCTATCTCTAGTTTTTAATTGATTTCGAAGGGTTTTATTTAACTACTTTAGGCGGAGTTACCAGTGGAGGCGCGCCTTTAAAGCGCAGTAAACGTAACGCATTGAGAGTAACGAGCACTGTTGCTCCAGCATCAGCTAGAACCGCAATCCATAGTCCAGTAATGCCGAATACGGTCGTGATCAGAAAGACGCCTTTGAGACCTAAAGCGAAAATGACGTTCTGATGAATGTTGCGCATGGTGGCACGCGAAAGTGCAATCAGATGGGCCATGTCTGTAACACGACTTTTTAATAATGCGATATCGGCCGTCTCAATGGCCACATCGGTACCACCACCCATCGCGATGCCAACATCAGCGGTTGCTAGTGCTGGCGCATCGTTAATACCATCACCCACCATCGCTATTTTGCTGTTATTCTTCATCTCGTTAAGCAAGCGCAGTTTGTCCTCAGGCAACAGCTCAGCTTCCCATTCCACGTCTAAATTACTGGCAAGTGCTTGAGCGGTTAAGCGGTTGTCGCCTGTTAGCATGACGGAGCGCACACCCATCGCTTTAAGTTGAGCCACACCTTCATGAGCGTCGTCTCGTAACTCGTCTCTTAGTGCGACCAATCCAAGCACTTCTCGACTTTGCTCATCGAAAAGAACTGAGACGGTCTTGCCCTCATTTTGCAGCGCCTCGATTTGTGCCTGTTGCTCGGCTGAAATTGATGCCTCATCTGCGGCATAAACAGGCGAACCGATAGCTAGCGCGCGCCCAGCGATAGTTGCGTGTACCGCTTTACCCGCAGTAGCAGAAGCTTTAGAAGCCACAGGTATGACAACTTTGGCGGCTTTGGCATGACTGACAATAGCTTCAGCAAGCGGGTGACTAGAACCTGTCTCCACACTGGCAAAGAGCGCCAATACCTTATCTTTACCTTGAGAACCCTGATCCTGAGAATCCTGACCTTGAACACTTGAATACTCTTGTGTAATGTCAACAACATCGGTCACGCGTGGTTTGCCTTCAGTTAAAGTGCCTGTCTTGTCAAAAGCGACTGTCTTCACTTGGCCGATGGTTTCTAAAGCACTACCGCCCTTGATCAGCAAGCCGCGGCGCGCACCGACCGCTAGACCAGAGGCGATAGCAGCTGGTGTTGAGAGCACAAGAGCACAAGGACAAGCGATCAATAATAAGGCTAGACCTCGATATAACCAAGTTGACCAATCTCCGCCCATGGTTAACGGTGGGACGATGATAATTAGGGCGGCAATAGCCATCACAGCCGGTGTATAGTAACGACTGAATTTCTCAATAAAACGGGCAGTGGGTGCTTTGGAAGCTTGCGCTTGCTCTACCAAATCAATAATGCGCGAAATAGTGTTATCGGCGGCTGTCTTTTCTACGCGCACTTGGAGCACACCATCGATGTTAATTGACCCTGCAAATACATTGTCACCCATCGTCTTGGCAACAGGAACAGACTCTCCCGTCACGGGCGAATCATCAAGGCTGGACGCACCTTGAACAATGGAACCATCAGCAGATACCCTATCTCCAGGACGCACCAGCACAAGGTCATTCACTTGTAGTGAAGTCGCTGGAACGTTACGCTGCCCACCTTGAGCATCAAGTAAAATCGCACTTTTCGGAACCAGCGATGATAAGGCTCTGATGCCAGCGCGAGCGCGATCAGCAGCGATACTCTCAAACAGTTCACCGATTGAGAACAAAAAGACAACCGCTGCGGCCTCTTCAGCTTCACCAATGATAAGTGCGCCAAGCACGGCGACGGACATCAGCGTTTCAATTGAAAAGAATGAACCTGTTTTAGCCAGTGCTAAGGCTTTGCGTGCAAATGGAAAAACGCCTACAATCACAGCGATGGCAAACACCCATATCCCATAAGCGGGGAACAGTAGTGACAGTGCATAAGCGCTGCCCATCAAAATACCGAGACCAACAACCTGTTTGCCTTTTTGAGTTTGCCACCACCGCTTATCCTGCGGAGCCATCTGATTGTCGCTGTCAATATCAATAGCCGATACAGTTTGTTGACCAGTATTGGCAGATATACCGAACCCTAGGCTTTTGATTGTTTTTTCGATATCACTAGCCTGAGTCGGCGCACCAGGGGCTAAATTTAGCTCTAGCGTTTCTGTAGCGAAATTCAGCTGAACATCAGAAACCCCAGGCATACGTTTCAAAGCTGTTTCAATCTTGCCGATGCAACTGGCACAGTCCATACCTTCAATATGATATTTCATAATAATTTACCCTTTGAATAATGATATTATGAACCCTATAGTGGCTTTAGAGTCAAGGTTATTTATCTACAGTTTCGTAATTTTAATTTCTCTAGCGCTAGTCTTTACAGCCACTTTAATTATTTAAATCATAGAGGTTGTTATGACAATCAAAATTGGTGAGCTCGCTAAACGCACAGGTGCCACAGTAGAAACCATTCGCTATTATGAAAAAGAGCGTTTATTACCCGAGCCTTTTCGTAGCGAAGGGAATTATCGTTTATATAATGAAGAGCACATTGAGCGTCTACAATTTATCCTACATTGCCGTACGCTCGATATGGCTTTAGATGATGTGCGAATCTTACTTGAATACTGGGAGTCGCCTGACAAGGACTGCGGCGATGTGAATAACTTGCTAGATGAGCACATTCATGCTGTGGAAATACGAATGGAAGAACTGATGCACTTAAAGCATCACTTGACCGTTTTGCGCCAGAAATGTGCAAGTAGTGCACCAGCGTCATCATGTGGCATTTTAAACGCGCTTGTCGATAACTCCTGTCATGAGTAATGATATCAGTAGTGTTCATTTCTGACGGATCAAATCATGAAAGGTTAAATACGCCCTGATGTTAAGCACAAAAAAACCCAGCAATGATATTAAGATCACTACTGGGTTGGAGGAAATAACAACTATGTTGTGCTGACTTAGAAAGTCTTATTTATCATTCATAGCAAGGTGGATATTACGATCTGATGCGGATGCGTCATCCACGTATTTTGAATCGCGCCATGTCGTATAAGCATAGACACCACTGTATGGGCTGATGCTGTTCTGACGGAAATCAGAAATCCAATTTTCGCCATCAAAGATTTGGATATGGCCATGCGGGCGCTTTGATGAGCGATCATAGACAATAACATCACCTACTTGGGTTGGCATATCATTACTGATTTTGCTAAAACCTGCTTTATCAAGCGTGCCACGAGTGGCGTACTGATAGGCTGAAGGATTGGGTGTAAATTCATAACCAGCTGATTGTAGTGCTTTACGTACGTAACGGGCACAATATCCAGAGCTGCCAGATAAAGCCACTTTTGAGGCGCGAGCAGCAGCGATAGCGGGGGCTGAATTGCTGTCAGGAACTGTATTGACTTGCTGCTGTTGTTTTTCAGCGTATAAGCGGCTGTTTAATGATGAAAGCTGATTCTCTTTTTGCTTGGCCTGCGCACTTAGGTTGCTAATTGCTTGACTAATTTCATCATTATTAGAAACATAAGCACCACTTTTGGTGCTATAGATGTTTTTTGATGAACCGTAGTTTGATGCCACAGAAGTATTGGTGATGGTATTATTTGTTTGAGAGATTGTGATAGCAGCACCACTCGTTTGTGCTATGCCCATACCCAGTACTGACAAAATCAATAAAGCCTGTTTCATAAATCTAATACCTACGGTTAATTCAAAATCGTCTGTTATCAACAACAGCGCAGTCAATTAAATCTCAATAACTCAAGTATATATATGTCATAGTGACTGATACTTCTGCTGCATATTATTCATATAAAAAATGATTATTGGCGATCACAGCTCATTGAAGTCTTACGAAGCTGTTACAAATCAAGCTGCTGACCAAAACACAAAGCCGACTTTAGCATAGGTTGTTTAGCCTGTCATTCCCCTTAAAAACCCCAAAAATACTTTTTTGATGTCGAAAAAATTGCTAATATCCCACATTTTACAATGTAAGTTTGTGTAACATGTACAGAATATAGCTGACTAGATTGACCACAATTTCTACTGTTTTATAAGCAAAAAAACGTCTGAGGGTTAAATCTATAATTTAGATTTAACCCTCAGACGTTTTTCTATTGGATGAAGTAATTACCCTATATAGGGTCTAACTAATTATTAAGATAATATAATAATTTATAATATTAATATAGATGTTAATTCCCTACTGGCTTATGTAATATTACGTAATTGTTTCGATACATCCTGTATATTCTTGTATTAACCCTTAATTATTTATCTATTTTAAGGGTTAATAACCGATAAATCCGCTTACATTGTCATCAAAAGTTACAAATTCAAAGTTATTTTTGCTTTTAAAGTCGCAATAGCTAATGATTTTTTTGATGAAGAATCATTTTATAAGCAATAGAACAGTCTTATACCTGCCTCATTTACTTTTAACGCTAACACTATAATCAAAGTATTCTTAACTGCTAACACACTATAATTGCTGCTCTACCGATTCAATATCAGCATAAACTTGGGTCGTCCCGTCTTTATTGAGCTGCATAACCTGATAGGGCATGAATTTATTTTGATACTCCATACCTGGGCTACCAACAGGCATGCCAGGTACGGCAAGACCCATAGCTTGTACTGGCGGATTTTCTAAAAACTGCGCCATATATTTAGCGGGTACATGACCTTCAAAGACGTAACCATCAGTAGTGACTACAGTATGGCAAGAACGCATTTCATTTGGAACGCTGTAGCGCTCTTTAAATACGGCTAAGTCCGCAACATCTTGCGCGGTTGCACTTAGACCATTATCTTCTGCATGACTTATCCATTCTTTACAGCAGCCGCAATTGGCATCTTTATAGACAGTGGCTGAGACGTTTTTTAGTAGGTCTGGTTTACTTACTGATGTCATCATAGGAGTATTTATAACGTTTGGTTCAGCTGTCTTCGGAACAGTCACTACATCTTCAGTTGATGCCGATGTTGTGCTTGCATCAGATACGCCACTACTCGGTTGGCTACAAGCAAATAGTGATGAGGCGGCAAGTAATACTAACGTACTACGCAACCCCTTAGACAGATAACGATTGAATATAAGACTGGATTTTATTTTTAAGGGGGTCATAGTGCTCTCTCATGTACTGTAGATATTGTGAGCTATAGAAGGTCAAGTAACACTTCATATCGTTTGGTAATGTAGCATAATAACCCATCAAACGGAGTACGTAAATTTATCCATTGAGCAGTGCGGACTGGTATCATAAGCAGTTTTCATTTTGAAATGCTGCCTGTAGTATTAACAGGTCTATCCGAGTTTTGGATTTTGACTAAAAATTCAAAACTCATAATTTTGGATAATTTGCGATGCGCCTGTCTACTATTAATCTACAAAAGCGTTTGAGTACTCACTCAAATCAATTACCGCTATGGTTTACGCTAGTAGCAGCATGGCTTGCAGGGGCTATTTTTTTATTTGCGCTAGCGCCTCATGGGTTCTGGCCGCTAGCAATAGTGTCACCAGCGATTTTATATGCGCTGTTGGTACCAAATATGAGTGGTCGTCGCGCTTTTATTATCGGTGAAGCTTACGGTATGGGGCTATGGTGCGTCGGCGGCTTTTGGCTCTATACTGCCATCCATGATTATAGCGATACTCCAACGTGGCTCGCATTGATTATGATTGGATTGATGGGTCTCGGTATGGGACTGTTTCATGGATTTTTAGCACTAGTCTTTAACCGTATGGTAGGCAAACAACCCTTTTCATTTGCTGCTCTTTGGGTGCTACAAGAATGGTTAAAAACTTGGTTATTCACAGGCTTTCCGTGGCTATTTGTTGGTTATGCATTTACTGAAGAGTATTGGTTATCGTCCTTAGCACCCGTTGCTGGTGTTTTTGCCGTCTCTTTTGTTGCCATACTATTGGCTGCAAGTTTAGTAGAGCTACTGCTTCGACGCAGTAGTTATGCCGTCGTTTCTGTACTGTTATTAGCCATTAGCACATCATTATGGCTGGTCAATCCGCAATGGACAAAACCTAAGGGCACACCTGATCTGTCAGTGTCATTGATTCAAGGTAATATTTCACAAGATATAAAGTGGCTGACGCAATATCAAGTAGAAACGCTAAAGATTTATGCGAAGTTAACGCGCACTGAGTGGGGACGTGATGTGGTGGTGTGGCCTGAATCATCTATTCCGATGTTTCAGGATGAGGCTGCGGGCTTTATTAGTGAAATGATAGAAATGGCCAATGCGACCAATACGACATGGATAACTGGTATCCCTTATAAGGATAAAGCGGCATTCAATGCCAGTACGGATAAGTATCCCCCATTTTACAATAGCGTGATTGCTCGAGGTGTAGAAGCGGAAGGCCTATACAAGAAGCAGCGTCTAGTGCCTTTTGGAGAGTATATTCCATTTGAAGGCGTGCTCGATATTTTCCCAAGTTTGGCCGGTAGTCAGGATATTAAGAGCTATAGTCGTGGTAGTGATCAGCAGTCACCGCTAAAGGTGCGTGAACACAATATAGGGACGGCTATCTGTTATGAGGTAGCTTATCCAGATACCACGCGTAAAAATGCCATCGATACTGACTTTTTGTTGACCGTCTCTAACGATGCCTGGTTTGGCACTTCAGCAGGACCATTGCAACATTTGCAAATGGTACAAATGCGCGCGCTTGAGAACGGGCGCTGGTTTATTCGAGCGACCAATACTGGTGTTACCGCTATCATTAACCATAAAGGTCGTATTGTAAAACGCGCACCGCAGTTTGAGCGTACTGTACTACGTGGTGAGATACAGGCACGGGTTGGTAACACGCCCTTTATGCTTATGGGAAATTATCCTATCTTGATAATAATAACCCTGTTATTACTAATAAGCTATTTTGGCAAAGGTCTAACCACACTTAGAAGACGAGGGTAATAGTAAACTTAATCATAATAATTTAATCAGCGTAAGTTTTTTATTTTTTCTAGGTAACGTCCTAACGCACGTAAATATAAAAGTTTTAAACTATTGATCACATAAGAACTGATTGAAAAAATTATGTTGACATAAGGCACGCGCCTCATACTTAAAAAGAGATAGCTATATACGGTCTATCATCTTTTAGTTGATACTTTCATTTAATGCACGCGATTTTTGATTGTCATCTGCCTTAGTACCAAATTCAATAGTTGCATGTTGTATATTCTGATGCGCCAAATCTTCCTTGATGTTTTCTTTCATAGTAATAGTCTCTTCAAACGTTATATCGGTCTTCGGTACAATATGAACTGTAAGAGCATTCTCAGTGGTACTCAAAGCCCAGATATGTAAATGATGAAAGTTTTGAATAAAATTATAGCTCTCTAAGATAGCAGTGATTTTACTGAGATCAACATTTTGAGGTACTCCGTCGATAGCAAGCTTGATACTCTCTTTTAGTAGACCCCAAGTCGATAACAGTATAACGACTGAAATAATCAAGCTAACTAGAGGATCAACGATATTCCAACTTGTATAGTAAATAATAATGCCCGAGATAACGACACCTACAGAGACCAATGCATCTACCATTAGATGCAAGAAAGCACCTTTGATATTAATATCGTCTTTTTGACCTTTGTAGAATGCAAAAGCAGAAACAGTATTTATAAATACACCTATTAGAGCTGTAATAATAATAACTTTTCCTGCAACTTCCGGTATCGTATCAAATCGACCCAAGGCCTCATACGCAATACCTATAACGATTGTAACTAACAATATGGCGTTAATAAGAGACGCCATTATAGAAGCTTTTTTGTAGCCATAGGTATAAAGCGTAGTAGATGCTTTCTGTGCTAATTTCATTCCAATTAACGAGATTATTAAACTGGCAACATCACTTAAGTTGTGGCTAGCGTCTGCGATTAAAGCTAATGAATTAGTTGAATAGCCCACTATAAACTCGATGAGCGTAAATGCAGAATTTAGACCAATCCCAATATAAAAAGCTTTATTCATATTTTTAGGGTCTGGAGCTTGATGACTGTGGTTATCTGAATTACTCATAATTTACCCTTGTTTAGGTTGCTGCATTTTATTAAAGGTAGAAAATAAGTTTATTGCATATTTTCTATATTGCACAGTCAATATTGCTCTAATACCGTAGACCCACTTATTTTTATCAATAAACTGAGCCACAACTTGATTGTGTGTCCTATCTCTCCTTGGGCGAAAAAAGCGGATTTTACTGTAATCTAACTGGCTTACGTAAGCTTCTTGTTCTCATGTTCAAGCTCTTTAGTATGTGTAGCTTAGTCTTGAATGTTGGTTAGTATAGTTTCATTAGTGTGCTTTTTATGACATGACCACATAAAGGTGTAATCGTTTAATGCTTCAATCAGCATACGAACGGCGCGTTCTTTAATCTCAGGAGTGTAGGTTTGTCTTTTCATTATCGTATTCTCTCAGAAAGATGATTTACCGCTTCTTAACAGCGCGTGTAAAACCTTGCATCTGACGACTAAGCCGGTCTTCATAGTAAACTATCCCAGTATTGTCAGAAACTTAACGTCTTGTGAGGATGTACTAAGTGCTAACTTCAAAATGGTTGAAATACCTACGCTAAATGACGACAAAAAAAGCCTAAGCAATCTAATGAAAAAGTAGATAATAAAAACCCAATCTACATGACAAACAAAAAAATGCCTCTGGGAGTTGACTCCCAGAGGCATTTAGTTTTAAATATAGCTAACGGTTACAGCGTGTTGACGCACACTGTAACGAACAAATAAGCACCTGAACTGCGTTATTTGAACAGCATTAAATGCCCGTGTAGGTGCATTTTATCCAAAATATGCTTTCATATCAACCTTATTCACTATACATTTTAAAAACTGCTTGTTCGCTCGTTACCTCCTTGTGCTGCTCTCTCTGTAATTGTTACCCGTCAAATGGGTGGCAGGCCTCGGCGACGACTGCGTTTGACAGAAGGGTAAAGCTCTCGACAGGGGGTTCTAGACATATTGAGCAACGCAATGAGTGGTTACTCGTGCATATCGTAGCGGTATATTGGGTTTAGGCCCTTGCTAGCGTATGACAGCACAGTAGCGGTTAAGAGCGTGTCTAGGCGGTGCTATCAGCCGTAATCTTAACAACCGTAGCTTGATACAGTGATACGGTCTTGATGACGCGATGGGCGATGAAGTCGGCATGACTAATCACATCAAATCCAAGGAATGCACTAAAGCGTTTGTGAGTATTTTTTTACTCATAAACGCTTTAGGGTGAGTGTTCCTTGAAATCTGCTCAAGGCTCCAAAATCAGCATAAATTCACTTAGGCTAATTTAAGTAGTATATAGCCCACTCGGCTATATACTATAAGAGTCCAGAGAAAAATTTAGAATAGTTATTATACAGCAGTCACTTATTCAGTGAGTCGATATTGTCATGGTTGATTCATAAGCTTAGTGTGAATAGAACGATATCTACGCTTTAGGTAAAGTCTCTTCCTAGCTCATAACTATTCTTTATCTTGGAACCTTGAATACTTTTATTTAATCAACATCCAAGGCGTTATCTTTGTTTTGAATAAGTATGAGATCATCTTGAGCTTTCTTGAGTTTATTTTGTAACACAGTCACTTGTTCTTGTTCTGATAGGTAACGGCTCGATAGCTCGCCATATTGCTTATTCAATATACTATGTTCAGCTTCAAGTTTAGCCTGTATTTGAGTCAGCTGCTCATAAAGTCCTGATAGCTTATCACGTTCAGCGGTGACCGCCTTTAGCTCTCCTTTGATCTCTGCGGTAGCAGTTTGTATCTCATTGCGTTCAGCTGTGACCGTCTTTAGCTCTGACTTAGTGGCTTTAAGTTCCGCCTTTAAACGTGCAATCTCTGCTTTATCGCTATCAGCTGTAGCTTTAAGCGTGGCTACCTCACCAAGACTACTAGTAAGCTCTACAGATTGCTTATCTAATGCGCTACGTGTCTCTACAAGCTGTGATTGTGCTGTTTCTGCTTTAGTTCGTTCAAGCTCTAATTGATGCTTAGTATCTGATAGCGTCTGTTTGGTAGCATCATGGTCAGCTGTGGCTTGCTGAGCGCTTTTAGTTGCTGCTTCCGCAGTAGTGGCCACTTCGTCCAGCTGCTGTAGTAGATCTGCTTGTTCACCCTCTAAGGTTTTAACTGCTTCTTGCGCTTCGTCCGTCTCTGCTTGTGCCTTAACCTTAACCACCTCTAGAGCTTCACGCTCCTTAGACAGCCTATCGTTCGCCATATCAATAGCTGTCTGCCACATATCAGCGCCAAGCGTGTGCAAGCGTCCAGTGATACCGCTAGGTAAATCCACTTGTTGTAGCTCTTGCTCTTCCTGCTGTTCTCGCTTCCAACTCTGCATCGCATCACTAATGGTAGTGAATGAGCCACCGCCTAGCGCCTTACGCACCTCTGCCAGTGTCGGCTTGATCCCTTGCTCCTGTAATCGGTCAGCTGCTGCATGAATATCTTGTGTGGTGAGTGCCATGATTTTGTATTCCTTGATAGTGCATTGTAGTATGTTGTATATAGTATAATACAATATACAACATACTACAATACAAGGTGTAAAAAAACCCCAAGTCGTCTTGAGGTTATAACTTGTTGGCTAAGACTTAATGATCAGTTAGGTATTCTTCTAGGGCATCATTGATCATGTCCTGATAGTTACCGCCTGTCTGCTTGGCTCTGTCCTTAAACTTAGCAAGAATGCTTGGGCTGATAACACTGGCTTCTGTAGTAAGCGTTTGTGGTTTGATACTGCCACGGATCGCGCCTGACCAGTCGGTGATTTCTGGAATGTCCGATAGATCAATGTCGTCATCGCTAAGCGTTGCTAAGTACTCTAAGTCCGCTTGCTGCTTAGCCGTTAATGGCGGCAACTTATCTATGTGATAACTAACCTTGTTCATATTGTCTCCTTTCAATCTTTATGGCACGCCTGGCAGAGATAATGCGTATAACCTCAGGCCATAGATTTCAAACACTGCAAAAGCATTGGCCTTTGACTCTTAAGTAAGCCATATATCATAATTGGTAGTAAACATAGTAATTACCTACCTTGACTGACTTTTGGTAAGTAGCTCTCAAGCGCTTTGTTTGGCTTGTTAAAGCTTTCAGGTTCCCGCTGTATGAGGTTAATCATTTCACGCTTAAAAATATCAGTACTCATTTTACCGTCATAGCTTAAACCTGGGTGATCGTTATAGTCGTTCATAAACTGCACATTATCAACAATTGATTTGATCTTATCTTCTGACAATTTACCGTCTTTACCAGCAATTTTATCTAATAACTTTTTGTGAAATTTGAGCTTTAAGCCTTTATAGCCCTTCCCTCTTGCTTTTTTTTGATACTCTACACTGACTTTATAATTCGTATTTTCATTTATATCATTGATAGCTGTTTCAATAACATATCTTCGCAACTCACTAAATTGCTTATACTTATCTTTAACACACATTACGTGTTTAAACTCTTCTATCGTAAACTCTTTGCTGTACTGGTATTGATTAACCCACATTACCACCAATTCATACATTTTTATTGAATGAATACTCGATAACTCACCTATTTCTAATAGCTTGTATTTAGTGAAATTAGCTTTAAGTTGCGTCAAATATGGCAGTATTTTATTTGCGAATGATAATACGACTTCTCCGTTATCCGGATCATAGACAATACTACTAACAAGCCTTGTTTGAAGCGTTTTATTCTCGGGCAAGCTCATAACAATATCGACGTCATATAAACGTTTGCTTGCGTTCTCTATGTCACGATAAACATTCTGTTCGTTCTTAGACTTCTTACCAAAAAACAATGATTTAATATCATCAACTGTTACTTTGTATTCTGTGTCTTGCGTGACATTTGGTGCATCAGGCCTACTATCAATCTGACTAATACAAGCAAGCATGAGCTCTTTATCCGTCTTTTGCATTGTGTACGTTGCTAGGATTAAATCATTTGACTGAACAACTAAGTTATTTTCCATTTCAACTCTGCGCCCATAGTTACATTTAACAAGATATTATCATAAAATAGAGTTATAAAAAGAGTGTTTTTTATTTATCTCTGTTTTTTGCTCATTTACTCTGTTTTTTGCTCATTTACTCTGTTTTCTGCTCATTTACTCTGTTTTCTGCTCATTTACTCTTTTTCTTTCTTGTAAGGTATTGATTTTAAAGGTGAAAAAAGGCTCTTAAACAGGAGTAAACAGGAGTAAACAGGATTAAATAAACCCCTTAAAGAAACGGGTGATAAACTTTTTTGTGGATAAGTGAAAAATCATCACTTAAACCGCGTAGCTTGCCTAAGTAACTTATTTCTCA
>NZ_CP012533.1:0-3423795 GCF_001593305.1 Psychrobacter sp. P11G5 | reverse complement strand
AACCTAAAATAAATAAGTGTGCATCAACGCTTTTGCTTGTAACTCTTTAGTCGCTATAACTTATGCGTACTGCATAAAAGTAATAGCGTTGAACAAGCCAAAACCGCACATCAAGCTGGGGGCTAATTTAACACAGATAGCCTGTGGATAACATCCTGTTTTTTGTGGATAAGACTGTGGACAGTTTTGTGGATAAGTCAATAAGCCAAGTTATCCATATTTCACCCACAGGTTATCCACAGGTTTACCCATAGCTTAGTACTTTGATAACAAACAATAAATTCGACTTATCCACAGATAATATGGCCCCCAATAATAACAATACTTATATATATTAATTAATTAGTTATTATAGAGTTCGACTAATTCTGTGGATAACTTTTGCACAAGATACCTATCAAATAGATATTTAACCATTCAATTTAACAAATAATAAGTGAGTAAAAACTGGTCATCACTTGAATAAAAATGATGGGTTAATAACACAGTAAATTAGTTTATTGACCAAAATATAATGGAATGGTATAATCCTCCGTTATTACGAATTTAGTCCATTATTTTGATAGGTGAGTTATGAAACGTACATTCCAACCAAGCGTGATCAAGCGTAAACGTACTCACGGTTTCCGTGCTCGTATGGCAACTAAAAAAGGCCGTCAGGTCTTAGCTCGTCGCCGCGCTAAAGGACGTCATCGCCTTACTGTATAATCAGTAGATTGCGATAAGCATGGCTAATAGTGCTTGTTGTGTATTTATTAATTATAGATTGCGATAGTCAATCATCACAACTGACACGTAGCCATATATTAAAAGCGCCCACATCGGCGCTTTTTTTGTTTCTACATTTTACTATTACATCTGATGTTGTCATTAGCTTCTATTTTAGGTTGTACTATGCCCAATACTAACTCAGCTACACCTACCGCCCGCTTCACTAAAGAGCAACGTCTACTGACGCCTGCTGCCTTTCGTGAGGTATTTGATGCACCTGAGCGTAAGCTCCATCAGAGTCATTTAATGGCTTTCGTACGCACTAATACTCATGAGCAACCACGTGTGGGCATGGCTATTACTAAACGCAAAGTACCTACTGCTGTTGCTAGGAATTTAATTAAACGTCAAATACGTGAGCAGTTTCGAACAAAGTCTTTTATATTAGAAAATAAAGATATTGTATTTATCGTTAAAAAATCTATAAAAGGTATAGATAATAAAGAATTAAAAAATCAAATAAATAATATCTTTAAAAAAATAGAAAAAAAATAAAATGAATTATTTTTTTAAAGATAAAAAAAATTTTATTTATAAGTTTTTATATATCTTAATTATTTTTTATCAAAAGGTAATAAGTCCAATATTACCTGCCCGTTGTCGTTATTATCCAACGTGTTCGAACTATGGCAAACAGGCTTTGGCATGGCATGGGGTTCGGGCAGGGAGCTGGCTGCTGTTAAAACGTATTGGAAGCTGTCATCCTTTAGGTGGGCATGGTATTGATTTTGTACCCTTACCTTTAGCGTCTTATAGTTATCAATATCTACCCTCTACTACATTAGTTAATGTCAGGGCACAAGGGTTTGGGGTGTACAAAGATAGCCAGAGTTATGTTTCACGTTTAAACTACTTGATGAAGTCAATCTCTTAAGGTGCGCCACAATAGACTCCTTATTATGTTTGCTGTTGGCATATTATTTCATCACTTCTATTTAGTTACCCACAAGTTATCCACACTCTTGGTATCATTCGAGACGAAATTTTAGTAAAATGATGCACATTTTATGTAAATGACTACCAATACAGTTGTCAGTGATGAATATAGCTGTGCTGTAAAGTCAGGACACATGCCCTAATTTTTCATTCCCTAATTTTTTAATCTAGGAAAGGTTTATGCAAAAGATATTTCGGGTGATGATCATCATTGCGATGCTAATCACCGCTTATCTGCTGATTTTGGCATGGCGAGATGATTATGCCGATGCACCAGCTGTAGACACTGCGCCAGAAGCTGCAACGTCAGTAGGTGCTGACATTCCATCTACTACCGGTGCAGCAGGTGATATTCCAGTGCAGACATCACCTGTCGATACTGGTGCTGTGACTACGACACCTGCTAAAAATTCAGGTCTAATCACGGTAACGACTGATCGCTATGACATCAAAATCAATCCAGAAGGCGGCGACATCGTCTATGCTGCTCTTAAGCAGTATGATGCTACGCTCGATAGCGATGAGCCTTTCGTATTGTTAGAGAATAACAGCAATCGTGTTTACGTCGCTCAATCTGGTCTAATTGGTCAAGATGGTATTGATACAGCAGAAGGCCGTGCTAATTACAGCCATACTGCTAGCAATTATGCGATGAAGGAAGGGCAAAAAACGTTGTCAGTACCGCTAACTTATAAAAAAGATGGCGTGACAATTACCAAGACTTTTACCTTCACCCAAGATAAATATCCTATTGATATTAGTTATCAGATCCAAAACGCTTCTGCGAATGCTTGGCAAGGTCAAATGTTTGCACAGTTAAAACGCGACGATAGTAAAGATCCTGGTATGTCTGATAAAGGTGCGCTGAGTATGGCGACCTATTTGGGCGGCGCTTGGGGTACACCTGACGATCCCTATAATAAGCTGAAGTTTGGCAAGTTTAGCGATGGTGAGTTGACTACTACCAGTGACAAAGGTTGGGTTGGAATAGTGCAGCATTATTTTGTATCTGCATGGACCCCTGAAAACTTTACAGGTAAATTCTTTAGTCGTGAAACTGGTAGTGATTATTTTATTGGCTTTAATAGTCAGCCTGTCAATGTTGCGCCTGACAAGCAAGTAACGTTAAATGCAACATTATATGCAGGACCAAAAGTACAGTCTGAGCTTAAAGACGTAGCTGTAGGTCTGAACAAGACCGTTGATTATGGACTATTATGGCCAATATCAAAAATCTTATTCGCCATACTTGATGGTATCCACAAAATCATTGGTAACTGGGGTTGGTCAATTATTGTTCTGACTATCTTGGTTAAATTTGCCTTAATGTGGTTCTCTAATAAGAGCTACTATTCGATGGCAAAGATGCGAGCTATTGCACCGAGATTGGCGGCGCTTAAAGAAGAGCATGGCGACGATAGAATGAAAATGTCGCAAGAAATGATGGGCATTTATAAAGAAGAAAAAGTCAATCCAATGGCAGGTTGTTTGCCAATATTGATGCAGATGCCAATCTTTTTAGCGTTGTATTGGGTATTGGTCGAAAGTGTTGAGCTGCGTCATGCGCCATGGATTTTGTGGATTCAAGATCTATCAGCGATGGATCCGTGGTTCATATTACCATTATTAATGGGTGCTTCAATGTTTGTACAGCAGCAGCTAAACCCGCAGCCAGCTGATCCAATGCAAGCGAAAGTCATGAAGTTTTTACCGATTATCTTTACTGCTTTCATGCTGTTCTTCCCAGCAGGTCTAGTGTTGTACTGGACGGTGAACAACTTATTTAGTATGACGCATCAATATATTGTGAATAAAAAAGTAGAAGAAGAGCAAAAACAACGTACGGTTAAAGTCCTTGACTGATAGTTGATCAATACTAGTGAACAACAAGAACCATCGCGCAAGCGGTGGTTTTTTTATACGTGATAAACTTGTATCGCATTCAATTGACACTGAATAAAAAAGAATAAAACAACAGCGGAATATCACTATTTAAAGTTTGCTTTGTCAGTCTGTCTCCAGCCGTCTATAATGGGGTTTTTAGTTAATGAGAGTAATTGTGGATTCCTTAGAGATGGCATTGGCCGTACCTGATTCATCTGGAAAGTCTAACTCATCTGGACTGGCCACGATTGCCGCTATCGCTACACCGCTTGGGCGTGGTGGTGTGGGCGTTATACGTCTGTCAGGTGCGCGTGCATATGATATCGCCTGTGCGCTAACTGGTAAGTCTGCTTTTACGCCACGTATGGCCAATTTTTGCCGTTTTTATCAGGCTGATGGCACGGTCATTGATGAAGGTTTGGTATTATATTTTAAGGGTCCGCATTCTTTTACAGGTGAAGATGTGATTGAGCTGCAAGGGCATGGTGGTATGATTTTGCAGAATCAACTGCTAGCGCGGGTCTTTGAGCTAGGCGCAAAACAAGCCAGTGCAGGGGAGTTCTCTTACCGTGCTTTTGATAACGATAAATTGGATTTAGTGCAGGCAGAGGCTATTGCAGATGCCATTGATGCGACCAGTGCCGCCGCTGCTAGTAGTGCCATTCGTTCACTCAGCGGTGAGTTTTCACAGAAGATCAATCAGCTGTTAGAGCAACTAATTCACTTGCGTTTGCATGTTGAAGCTGCGATTGATTTCCCTGATGAAGAGGACGTAGACTTCTTATCTGACGGTGTCATACAAGGTAAGCTAGAGCAAACACAAGACAAGATACAGCAAGTATTGGCAACGGCAAAACAAGGTCAGCTATTACGCGACGGTATCCATGTGGTTTTAGCAGGCAGACCAAATGCAGGCAAATCGAGCTTGCTCAATCGTCTAGCAGGACAAGAGCGCGCTATCGTTACTGATGTAGCAGGTACCACTCGCGACACGCTGCAAGAGACTGTGGTACTTAATGGTCTAACGCTCCATCTTACCGATACGGCAGGTCTACGTGACACAGAAGATACCGTAGAGCGTATAGGAATTGAACGTGCGCGTACCGCTATTACGCAGGCTGATATGCTGCTGATGGTCTATGATGTTACCCGTGACCTTGAAGAAGAAAGTACACCGCTACAGCTTGCTGAGCAATTATTTGGTGAGCTACCAGAGGCCAAACGCTTATTGATTATTGCTAACAAAAGCGACTTATTGAATGATAGTAGCGGTAAATATACAACCTCTATCGCGCAAATAGAAATAAAAGACCGAGGCTATGAACAAGTCAATGTTTCATGTGAAACAGGCGCTGGTATTGATACGCTGGTCGAAGCGTTGTGTGCTAAGGTAGGCTTTCATCCACCAGAAAACAGTCTCATTGCCCGTACACGTCACTTAGATGCACTCAGGCGGACGGCTGATTATTTAGCAGAGGCGCACGAACAGCTAACTGTTTTTCAAGCAGGTGAGCTCGTTGCTGAAAGCTTACGTCAAGCTCAGCACAGTTTGGGTGAGATCACTGGTGAATTTAGTGCTGATGACCTATTGGGTAAAATATTTGGCAGTTTTTGTATTGGTAAGTGATTAGCAAATGGATGTATTTATTTTTGACTACTCTATATAAAATGTTAAATTTTTAACGTTTTGGTTTGATGAATAAAGGCTCTTGCTCTTAATATTAAAATAAGGAAAACGCTATGCACTGCCCGTATTGTAACGCGTCAGAGACCAAAGTTATCGACTCGCGTCTTGCTGCGGAAGGTGCGCAAGTGCGCCGTCGCCGTTCCTGTAGTGGCTGTCAAGAGCGGTTCACGACCTTTGAGATGGTAGAAGTCGTGATGCCAAGAATTATCAAATCAAGTGGCAAGATTGAGCCCTATGATAATGAGAAACTGCGTCGCTCCATCTTATTACCCTTACAGAAGCGCCCCATCACAATTGATGAGCAAGAGGCAATGATTAGCCGTATTGAGAAGCGGGTCAGACAGATGGGTGAGCGAGAGATTAGTAGTAAGGTCTTGGGCGAGATTATTATGAGTGAGCTTAAAACATTAGATGATGTTGCTTATGTGCGCTTTGCCAGTGTCTATCGTGATTTTCAAGATATCGATGCGTTTCATCAAGAGATTGCCAATATCCGCCCAAATGAAAAATAAGCTATAGTCGATACCAAATAAAATCAATACGTTGTAATGTGATGCGCAACTGGTATAAATTTTTCTTGCTTGCTGTGTCTACGCTGACAGAGGCTGCAAAAAATTTATACCAGTCTCGCTGTATCGTTTTTATAGCGAATTTACTATAACTTGCTTCAATTTTCTCTTATAAATTAAGTCTACCTCTATGTCGATTCCAAATCACGCTCAAGATGCGCAAGACCGCTACTTTATGATGCTCGCTATTGAGCAAGCTAAGCAAGGTTTATATACCACTAGGCCTAATCCAGCCGTAGGCTGTGTCATCGTTCAAGCAGAGACGATAGTTGGTCAAGGATTCCATCCCAAAGCTGGTGAGCCCCATGCGGAAGTATTTGCGCTCAAAGATGCTGGTGCGCAGGCAATAGGAGCAACCGCTTATGTGACTTTAGAGCCTTGTAGTCATACAGGGCGTACGCCACCATGCGCTTTGGGTCTTATTAAGGCTGGTGTAAAACGTGTCGTGATTGCCGGTCTTGATCCCAATCCACAAGTTGCTGGACGCGGTGTGAGACTTTTAGAGCAGGCCGGCATTGCAGTCACGGTTGGTGTACTAACAGAGCAAGCAGAGGCATTGAACCGTGGGTTTTTAAAGGCGATGCGTACTCAAATGCCTTATGTACGTCTCAAAATTGCCACTAGCCTTGACGGTCGTACAGCGATGGCGTCTGGGGAGTCGAAATGGATTACTTCGACAGCGGCTCGTGAGGATGTACAAAAGCTACGTGCGCAAAGTGGCGCAATCATTACAGGCAGTGAGACCGTTATTGCTGACAATCCACAGCTTAACGTGCGCTCTACTCAATTAGGTATGCCAGCTGACCATGTTCCGGCACCAAAGATAGTGATACTCGATAGGCGTCAGCGTTTAGAACACAATCCACAAGCTGATTATCAGTTATGCCGCCAAGCAGATACGCTTTATTGGCGTGAAGATAACTTAACGGCATTACTTAAAAATTTAGTCAGTGAGCATCAATGCTATGACGTATTGGTAGAAGCGGGCGCTAGCGTCGCTGGTAGCTTTTTAAGCCAACAATTGGTAGATGAGTTAATTGTCTATCAAGCGCCTTGCTTATTGGGAGCACAAGCACGACCGATGGTCGATTTCAGTCCCTTAACTTTAGCTCAGCAGCTACGGTTTGATATTCATAGCCATGAACAACTAACTCCTGATCTTAAACTGACCTTGCACCCTCTATAACTTGTTATTTATAAACAGCTTATCCACAATCTGTGCTAAACATGTACTAAGTGTGGATAAGTAGCTGGTTTTACATCGGGTTTCACATGAAACTGTGTATAACTTTGTTTCACATGAAACTAATAGATCGAAATTTTTATCTAAAAATAAATAAAAGTGCATATTAATCAATGGCTTGGGTTTATAGTTCAACAAATTCCTAATTTTGGTCAAAGTTTGGTTTTCTGTGGATAACTTGACGGAAACAGAGGTTTTTAATGTGCCCTAGGTTGATTTATGGTTACTTATCCACAACTTATCCCCTAGTGAGCTTAAAATGAGATCATGTTTCACTAAAAATCTAGCTCAGACAAATGCTATCAATAAATCAAAATACGTTGTCGATAACGGCAATATAATAATGAGATGAGGTCTATATGTTTACCGGAATTATAGAAAGTGTTGGAAAGGTTAAATCCATGCAGCCTACGGGCGGTGACATACGTTTGACGATAGAGTCTGATGATTTAGATTTTGGTGATGTAAAGTTAGGGGATTCTATTGCTTCAAACGGTATTTGTTTGACCGTCGTAGAGTTTGGTAGTAATCATTATTCTGTTGATGTCTCACGTGAAACGATTGCTCGTACAGCGCTTGAAGAGCTAAAAGCAGGTTATATTGTCAACTTAGAAAAGGCGATGCTCCCAACGACTCGTTTTGGGGGACATATCGTTGCCGGTCACGTTGACGGAGTAGGGGTGGTCAGTAAGCTACAACAAGATGCGCGCTCTATCTATATCGAAATTGAGATACCACAAGAATTGGCTCACTATACGGCGACTAAAGGCTCTATCACGGTTGATGGTATTAGCCTGACGACCAACCTTGTACGTGACAACATTGTCTCTTTAAATATCATTCCTCATACCGCGCAAGTGACCAATATCGCTAAGCACTGGCTGGTTGGCAGCAAAGTTAATATCGAAGTGGATATCGTTGCGCGCTACTTAGAACGTTTAATAAACAAGTCGCAAACTAGTGGCATGAATGCGCCAAGTCCGCAAAGCCAGATTACAGAAGCTTTTTTAGCGGATAATGGCTTTATGAAATAACAAATATTTTGTTAAATACTAGGGTGTGTCCTCATTAAGAGTTCGTTCATTCAGATTGAGGACGCGCCCTAAGACAGTTATCAGAGCTATTGAAAATAACGAAAGCAGAATGAAGTGATAGTCGATAATAAGTGATAGATAGCTTATTCGGTTGTCATTAGGCTTTGCAAAACCGTCTGCAATTTATCTTTATTGATAGGTTTGGCCAAAAAATCATCCATTCCTGCTAAGCGACAGGCCTCACGATCATCTTCTGTATTATTGGCAGTTAATGCGACGATAGGAATACTATCTCCTTGCGATCGTATGATTTGGGTAGCTTGCAAGCCATCCATAACTGGCATACGGCAATCCATAAGAATCAGGGCAATTTTTTGTCTCTGAACATCAAGTTGCTCTAAGGCTTGTCGGCCATTATCTGCAACCAAACAAGAATAGCCTAATTTGTCCAATAGCTTACAAGTAATCTTTTGATTGGTCGAGTTATCATCGACAACTAAAACCAAAGGAGCTGTAGATGCTTCCTTAGTATCAACTTCCACAGTGAATTCCTTTTTACTCTCAACATCGTCAATAGTATCTTTATTTTTCTGAGTAATGGTTGCTGGCTGTGCTAAACGTATTAGCTCAGATAGTAACAATGCAATATCTAAAGGTTTATTCAAAAATCCGTCAAATTTGTCCAATAACGAAGAAGTAATGCTGCGTTCGGGCTTCATGCTTAATAAGAGTTTTGGTAAGGAAGTATTATTCAGTAAATTATTAATAATCTTGCTTTTTTCATTGTCATTGGGTTTCGCTGGGCTACCTGTTTTTGAGATTTCAGTAGCCACTGAAAGATGAGCTGGTAAAAGGCTGTGAGTCTCATAATATTCATAATCTAGTAGCAATACTGGTTTTAGTATTTGTGCTTCCTTTTCTAGCTGCTCATATAACTGTTGCGCAGCAGCACTGTCTAAATTGGTATAGATACTGACAGGCAACGATAGATGTGAGCACACCTGCTGTAGAAATGTTGCGCAAATCTCTTGTTCAACAACAGCAATGAGGCGAATATGGGTTAGGCTGCTGTGGAAATGATATATCGGCTGATAAGTTGGCGTATGACAAGGTAAGTACAGAGAGAAGTTACTGCCTATGCCAAGCTCGCTATCTAGTTGAATAAAGCCACCTAATAACTGCGCGAAGCTGTTGGAGATAGCAAGACCGAGTCCTGTACCACCAAATTTTTGGCTAATTTGCTTATTTGCTTGATTGAAGTATGAAAAAAGTCTGTGCTGCTCAGAATCTGCAATGCCAATCCCTGTGTCTTTGACGCTAAAGCGCATCCATTGATGGTTAGCCCCAGTATTAACGACCGTATTGGGTAGGCGGTTATCAGGCGCTAAGTTTTGGTTACGTGCAGCACTGGTTAAGGTGCGCTTACTGTTGAGACTAGTGATAAAACACATCTGCTCATAAGTAATGGGCTCAACAATTAACGCCACATAACCTGCTGGGGTGAATTTGATCGCATTATCTAGTAAGTTAAGCAGAATTTGGCGTAGGCGGTTGCCATCAGTGCTGACATAGCGCGGACAGTCAGGGGCAAAGAAGTACAATAAATTAATGCCTTGCCTGCGCGCGCTACCGACCATCAAATCACTAATATGTTGCCCAAGTTTAAAAATATCAGTAGGCTCATTGACGATATCAGCCTTACCTGCTTTTATTTTTGCCATGTCGAGCATATCGTTCAGCATCGCTAGCATTGACTGACTAGACTGACTCAACATGGATAGCACTTCTTGCTGACCTGGCGTTAAGCGATTCGCCTCTATCAACTCTAACGTACCAATAATTGCGTTTAGCGGGGTACGTAACTCATGACCAATAATAGATCTAAGTTTAGCAAATTCTTTTATTTGTAATTGCGCTTGCTGGTTTTGAAGCTGTAGGTCATCTACTTGTTTAACGAGCTTATCGACGTTATTGAGTAATACGGTAAAGCCATGAACTTGTCCGTGTGCCCCAAACCATGGAGTGATATGTAACTGATAAGCTTGTTTATCTTCTAAGCCATAAACTAACAGATTACGAGTAACGCGTAGAGTAGATAGTTTCTGTAATAGTTGTTGGGTCGCTTTATCACTGCCAGTCAAAAAATCCGTTAAGCTATAATTAGAATCACGCTGGAAAGCAGTAGTAAAAACTTGTTCAAAGCGCTGATTAAAAAAACTTATGTGACCTTGGCGCATGACCATAAGCATTGGCAAAGGTGCTTGATTAACCAAATGTTCCAAACGCTGGCTAAGCGTTTTGATGCGTCGATGATGATCGTGTAGCTGATAGCTGACCCGGCTTAGAGAATGACCTAAGCGCAAGAATTCGGAGGTGGTTGTTTCCTTTACAAACGGTGGCGGTAAATAGGCTTCCTTAGATGACATCGTCAGGCTTTCTGTATACTGTACTAACTGGTCCCAATTAGTCCGGCGTTTGAGCATATAAAGTAGTGCTAGACTAAACAACATAATTGCTGTCATCAAAGGCAACCAAAACCGGTAAGATATCCAGTTTATATCAAGAGGTTGATGGCGCAGTACTACATATATCTGATGACCACTTTCAACCTTAATTTTACCTGTCAGGGTATCATTATTTATCTGATATGAGCTTGTTGCAGTCTTAGATGTAGTCGTAAGTGTAGGAAAACTGATATTAGAAAATTGTTGCTCAAAAGGCTGAGTGTGACGATAGACGTATGTCTGCCCAGAAGGCATCATGAGAATTAACTGATAACTGATATCCTGAAAAAAAGGTTTGGTAAGTATTTTTTCAACCTCAGCCTCTGTCGGTACGGCATGATCAGTCGTTTCATGTTTTAGCGCCATAAAAACAACTTGGCTATGTTCTTGGCTTTGGGTTTTGAGTACCGAAAACATCATGGCATAGTATAAGACCAGCATTATCAGCAGCGTCAAGATGTAAAAGAAAAGCAGACGTTTTAATGACTGAAACTGTTGCATGGGGATATTATCCTATACCTGCGCGACAAGGTAGTGCGATGGTAAGCTAAAATAATCTACTCTAATAATTGGATGGTACGTTTTAACCGCTAGTTTTCACCTATAATTCTTGGATTTTATTGTTAAATTTTTTTAGGTTATTGTGATAAGCAGTAATATAGATTACTTATAGTAACAAATTTACTACCAGCATGGTTATGGCAATCGTACTAATTTAGCAGCTTAGCGAACTTTTAGGTCAGAAAAAAGAGGTTTATTTAGTCAAATATTTAAACATAATGTGATAAGTATGGGTTAATAGTTAGTTTTGATAAACTTATGTCGATATAGAATACATCAGTAATATAGATTGCAAATATAACCCAAAATAGACTGCTATGGTCTTGAACCACAATCATAGCACTACACTGTAAACTCACCTATAATGTCACGACTACTAATCTAATATGTAATATGGGTGTTATGACCACAATTAACTCTGCTTCTGAAAGTATTGTACGACCCAATCGCTTGCGCATAGTGTTTGCAGGCACGCCGGAATTTGCCGCTTCTAGTCTTGAGTCATTAATTGCTCAGCAAGAGCAGCTTAATATAGATGTGGTCGCGGTATATACGCAGCCTGATCGGAAAGCGGGACGTGGCCAAAAGCTGGCTGCGTCTGCGGTCAAGCAAGTAGCGCTCACTCATGACATTCCTGTTGAACAGCCTGCTACCTTCAAAAAATCCAGCGCAGAAGGTATGGTCGCAAGGCAAACGTTATCAAGCTATCAGCCTGACGTGCTGATCGTTGCAGCATATGGTCTTATTTTGCCCATTGGTGTGTTGACCACACCTACCTATGGTTGTCTAAATATTCATGCCTCACTACTGCCACGTTGGCGCGGTGCTGCACCTATCCATCGCGCGCTATTAGCAGGAGATTCTGAGACCGGCATTACCATCATGCAGATGGATAAGGGGCTGGATACCGGCGATATGCTCCATAAAGTAAGCTGTACTATCGCTGATAATGATACGGCGGCAAGCTTACATGATAAGTTAGCCGACTTAGGGGCAACTGCTATAAGCACTGTCCTACAAGATTTGCCAAGCTACCAAGCAAAAGCAATTGCCCAAGATGACAATCAAGCCAATTACGCTGAAAAGCTGGTAAAAACTGAGGGCGAGATTGATTGGACGCAGTCTGCTACCGTTATTGAGCGTCAAATTCGTGGTTTAACACCGTGGCCTGGCGCTTATACTTTTTTAGATGGTGCACGTGTAAAGATATTAGAAAGCTTAGCAGTTAATCCGTCGCAGCAAACGACAGAGCCAGCAGGCAAAGTTATTAGTGTTGGACGTAAAGCCATTTTAATAGCCTGTGGTAACAATCAGCAAACCGACGATAAAGAACAACCTGCTAGCACGCTCGCCATAACCAAATTACAGTTTGCTGGTAGCAAACCCGTTACCGCTGAGCAAGTCTGTCATGGCAATCAGCTTGATGATGGTGACCAGTTTACGACTGATTCGAAATAATTCAATTAAGCTTAATGTACTTTAATTATAAGCAATCCCACTTGCACAAGACGCTATCGATCATGCGTCAAGGAAATCAAATTTAATGAGACAAACCAGCACTGCGCCAAGAAATAATAAGCTCAAACGTTCAAGCAATCTCATTATGAATGGCAGCGTACGCGTACGAGTAATTCGCACCTTACTGGCTATTCAAAATGGTCAGTCGCTCTCAAGCGTTCTTGACCCATTGTTAAACAGTTTGCATGATGGCGATAAAGGCTTTGCACACGCCCTATTGCTAACCACTCTACGTCAATGGTATGCACTTGCACGATTGCTCGATAGCTTGGCAGATAATCCTATCGATGAGATTGAGGTGCGCACCACCATTCAAGTGGGCCTAGTACAACTACTATACTTAGAAGTCGCTGACCATGCGGCCATTCATGAAACGGTCGAAGCGGCGAAAGAAATCGAGTTTGCGCATGCGACAGGTCTTATCAATGCCATCTTACGTAAAGTAGCTAAGAACCCAAGCAAGTTCCGTAAGAAGTGCGACAAAAAGCATAGTCTACCGAATTGGCTTGCCTATCAGCTTAAGCAGGACTGGAGCGAGCAGTATGATGAGCTGACTCAAGGTTTACGCCAAGCTGCGCCGATGTTTTTACGGGTAAACTCAGGGGTTAGCTCAGTAGAGGATTATCAGCAAGCATTGGATGGGGCAGAGATAGAAGCGGATTTGGTTGAGCTAACCAGTGGTTTTAACTTAATGAGTTCGTCAGATACAGCCACGCCTACAACATTATCAACCAAAGGTCTTAGGTTACATCAAAGCACTGCAGTGAACGCTTTGCCTCATTTCGCTGAAGGTGCTGCCAGCGTACAAGATATGCATGCTCAACTTGCTGCGCCACTCATTCATACCGCTTTAATGAATAAAGTTAGTGCTGATAAGTCTAATACAGACATTGATTCAGACGCTGATAATAACCAGCTACACATTTTAGATGCTTGCGCTGCACCCGGCGGTAAACTGGCTCATTGGTTAGAACTATTGAGCTTAGATGAGTCGTCGTTGTTTCACGTGAAACAAGAAGATGCTGAAACGTCACCTGTGATTAATAACATCAAGGTAACGGCTATCGATAATGAAGCACCGCGTATCGAGCGTATTTATGAAAACTTACAGCGCCTAAATTTAACACAGCAAGACTTAGAGCAAGCTGAAAAAAACATCGCGCTCAATATTGTTTGTGCGGACGCCACGACATGGCAAGGGGCTGGTAAGAAAAAGAGCAAGCTCGTATTTGACGCTATATTACTAGACTCACCTTGTACAGCTACTGGGGTGATTCGTCGTCATCCTGATATCAGTATCTTGCGTACGGAAGAAGACGTCGAGCAAACCGCACTGTTACAAGCGGATATCTTGCATAATCTGTGGCCACAACTTAAAGTCGGTGGCTATCTATTATATGTGACTTGCTCTATCTTAAAGCAAGAAAACGTCGAACAAATGCAAGAGTTCCTCACTCACTATAACAATGCGACTGCCATTGAGTTTACCGAGGATTGCAACTGGGGCATCGCGCAAGCTATCGGTCGTCAGTGCTTACCGATTGATAATATGGGTGGCGATGGTTTTTATTATGCTTTGCTGCAAAAGACGGCTCAATAAAATACAATATTATAGAACCTCACTCTCAGCCTTCTAAATTCATTGATATAGGCTGGTGCTTACTAGCCAAGCATAAACCTTTGCGCAAGCAAAATGCTAGGCTAAAAACACTAGTCTACGATAGTTTATACGATGTTGAGACTCAGGTACTAATTCAGGTACTAAAGACTAACTTTAGACGTTTTAAGTAGGGAATAACCATGAAATATATCAGTACCCGTGGTCAGACAGCGCCGATGGATTTTAGTGATGTGCTCTTAATGGGGCTAGCGCCAGACGGTGGCTTGATGTTGCCTGAGCACTATCCAAATATCGATAATGCGACGCTTGATGAATGGCGCACGCTTAGCTATCCAGAGTTGGCGCTAGCTATCATGCAGCGCTTTGCTACAGATATTCCTTATGCTGATCTAAAAGATATTGTAGAGCGTACTTATACGACTGAGGTATTTGGCAGTGCAGAGATTACGCCAGTACGTAAGCTTGAAGATAATCTCTATATTTTAGGATTGTCCAACGGTCCAACGCTAGCGTTCAAAGATGTGGCGATGCAGTTTTTGGGCAATGCTTTTGAGTATGTACTTAAGCAAAAAGATGCACGCATTACCATCATTGGTGCGACCAGCGGTGACACAGGTAGTGCGGCAGAATATGCACTGCGCGGTAAAGAAAATATCGAAGTCTTTATGCTGTCACCACATGGAAAAATGAGTGAATTCCAGCGTGCGCAAATGTATAGCTTAACCGATGATAATATTCATAATATCGCTATCGACGGTATGTTTGATGATTGCCAAGACATCGTCAAAGCCTTACAACAAGATGCAGAGTTTAAAGCCGCTTATAACTTAGGCACGGTCAACTCCATTAACTGGGGTCGCATCTTAGCGCAGATTGTTTACTACTTTAAAGCTTACTTTGCAGTGACGAATAGCAACGATGAACAAGTAAGCTTTAGTATTCCTTCAGGGAACTTTGGCAATGTTTGCGCAGGTCACATTGCTCGTGAGATGGGACTACCCATAGGGCGTTTAATCGTCGCGACCAATGAGAACGATGTGCTCAATGACTTCTTTAATCAAGGTGCTTACCAGCCACGTGCGACTGACAAAACCTACGTGACCTCTAGCCCTTCAATGGATATCTCCAAAGCTTCTAACTTTGAGCGCTTTGTTTATCTATTACTAGAAAAAGACAGTGCGCGTGTTCATGAATTGTTTGAGGGTGTAAAATCAGGTCAAGGTTTTGATTTGTCAGATGTACTGGATGCCGTTAATAGCCGTTATGGCTTTGCTGCGGGCAAGTCTACCCACGCCGACCGTTTACAAACAATCAAATCTTTATATGAACAATATGGCGAATTGGTCGACCCACATACGGCTGATGGTATCAAAGTCGCCAAAGAGCTTCAGCAAGAGGGCGAAGTTATTATTTGCGCAGAGACTGCATTGCCAGTCAAATTTGCAGAGACTATCGTTGAAGCTATTGGCCCAATAGATATCGCACGTCCAGCCCACACCGAAGGTTTGGAAGATTTAGAGCAGCATGTTGTTATCTTAGACAATAAAGCAGAGTTGGTCGCTGAGCAGATTCGTCAGCATGTACAACCAACTCTAGCCTAAATAATCCGTTTCACGTGAAACTTTGAATAGTTAACCAAAAGCCTCATTACCTAAATAATCTAGGTAGCGGGGCTTTTTAATGCTTGCTTAATAATAATGAATAAACCATGAATAGCACCACTCAAAAACCAGTATTACTGGTTGAAAATAGTAGGAAAAAAAGTCACGTATTCTCTTTCGGCATCGGTAAAACAGATTTTTTCAAATGAATCATTGATTGGTATTATGAGTGATATAGGTCTCATACATACCTCTTATCTATTCAAGAATCAATAAAATATTCTGCAGGTTAACTTTATGTAAACAGATGTCTAATTATATGCTAATGTGTATATAATTGTAATTTTAACTGTCTTGGCGATTAATCTACCAACTAGGTAACTTGTTGGATTCAATCTTGCAGGGATAAGTAATAAAACAACAAAAACCCTATTTACGCGGTACCTTAAAACTTGTGGATACAACCATGAAAATGAGCCTAAACTCTATAGCAAAAGCGCTGCTTATCACAGCTTTCAGTAGTGTAATGTTGATGAATACTGCTCAAGCTAATAACCCAGCCCCAACCATTAAAGCAGATGCGCCCAACCGCTATATTGTCAAAAAAGGCGATACTTTATGGGATATCTCAGGGCGTTATTTAGACAGCCCATGGCGCTGGAAAGAGATTTGGGCCACCAATAAGCAAATTAAAAACCCTAACCTTATTTATCCTAATGACGTACTCATTTTATGCGTCATTCAAGGTAAGACGTTAATTGGGGTCGATACAGGCGAAGGTTGTGCTGGTATCGAAAAGCAAATAACAGGCAATGTAGTCGTTAGCACGGTTGCGGTTACTTCAGTAGCCAATAGTATTCCACCGATTCCACGTGCAGCGATCCAGCACTGGTTAGATAAAACGATTATTGTGAATCCAAAAGATTTCAACACTACCCCTTATGTCTTGGCGTCCAAAAAGCGCAACCTGATTACTGCTAGTGGCGATAAGATTTATACCAAAGGAATTCCGCTTATCGTTGGACAACGTTATGGCGTATATCGTGAAGGTGAGCTGTATGTCGACCCCAGAACCCAAAAAGTTATTGGTCTTGAAGTCACCCAAGTAGCAACTGGCTTGGTAACTAGCGTTGAAGAGAACGGCGTAAGTAGTTTGCAACTTACCGACTCTTATGGCAAAGAAGTACGTGAAGGCGATCGCGTGTTTGTAGAGCTGGATAATTCTATTCCACCAGTGTTCTATCCTGAGCCTGCAACTGTAAATCGTGGTGGTTTGATTGTTCGGGTTATGGATTCAATCAGCTCAGCGGCAAAGGGTAGTGTGGTAGCTATCAATTTAGGTAGCACGCAAGGCGCCAAACCTGGTGATGTGCTGTCTGTCTACCAAAAAGGGCCTTTAGTACGTGATACTAAAGATAACGACACGCCTGTACGCTTGCCAAGCGAGCTGTCTGGTATGGTGATGGTATTCAACACTTTTGATGATATCAGTTACGCTTATGTTTTAAGCTCAGAGCTACCACTGAATGTTGGCGATCAACTGTTACCACCGCCTTATCTATAAAGCTTCTATAGCAATTATCTACGAGTAAAACAGTCATGACGGTACATTTACCTCCTTTATCAGTTGAACAGCGCGCTATATTGGCATTGTGGTATGAGGTAAATGCATCATTGTCTGCTTATCATAAGCTTATTATGTCTTTTGGTGATGCACAGCTTGCTTGGCAGGCTACGGTAGAAGCATGGCGACAGTTAGGTATTCACCACACTCACCTTAAACGTCATGAACAGCCAGAGCAAACGCTGGCCAGTATCGATAAAATTCAGCAAGCGCTGATAGAGAAACGTTATAGCCTGCTATTTGCCGATCAACCCGATTATCCTGTTCAGCTCCTGCAAATTTATGATCCGCCACCATTGCTATTTTATCGTGGTAATAGCGCGCGCTTGCAGCAAGCACAAATCGCTATCGTGGGTAGCCGAAAACCCACCGCCCATGCGCAAAAAATCACTTTTGATATAGCACAGTATTTAGCGCAGGCAGGTTACGTCGTCACAAGCGGCCTTGCAATGGGCGTCGATAAGCGGGCGCATTTAGGTGCGTTAGCTCAAGCCGATCGTGAATATCAAGGTCGTACCGTTGGTGTCATGGGTACGGGTATTGATGTGTACTATCCCAACCATCATGATCAATTATTTGCTCAGATTATCGAGCAAGGTGGCTGTATTATCAGTGAGCTATTGCCACACACGCAGCCGCACAAACATACTTTTCCGCGTCGTAACCGTTTAGTTGCTGGACTGAGCTTGGCGACGATTGTAACAGAGGCTACTGTTCAAAGCGGTTCGCTAATTACTGCGCGTCTAACCTCTGAGCAAGGCAAACAAGTCTTTGCGATTCCAAGTCATATTGATAATAGTAATGCTGAAGGCTGCCATCACCTGATACGTGAAGGCGCGACTTTGATTTATCATCCTAAGCAAGTGCTAGAAGATGTTAATGGTCAGCTGGATTATGATAGTAAAACCTATCAGTCAGTAAATATACTCAAATCTAACAGTAATCAATTGCAGAGCGTCCCGTCCTCTAGCTCTATAGACACTAGCGGAAGTCCTATCGCAACTGCTGACCAACCAGCGTCATCTAATATCAAATCCCCTCGCAGCGCGATAGTCGTACCTGAACATTTAAAGGTCGTTTATGCTCAACTTGACTGGCATGGACAAGATTTAGATGCGCTATTGGTTGCCACTGAGATTGTACCGCCGCAGCTCATTGGGCAGTTGATGGAGCTTGAGTTATTGGGCGTTATCAACGTGCAGGGCGGGCGTTATTTGCGCGTCTAAAGTCATGTTTTTTTATCTCAAAGTTTCTTTGTACTCCAGTTATTGAGTATTTAAGCTAAGAACAATTTCGACAATTTCAAACTCCGCTATCCTAGTCTTTCTTTATCATATGTTATTATGAGTGCTTAATCTTCTATTATCCTGAAGTATTCAAGTCATGAAACAATCCGCACCATTCATTACCGACTCTGTCGTCCAAGCTGCTAAGTGGCTTAAAGAAGGGCAGCTACTTGCTTATCCAACGGAAAGCGTTTGGGGTATTGGCTGTGATGCTTATGATGAAGCGGCAGTTCAGCGTATTTTAGCTATCAAACAGCGTCCACAAGCTAAAGGTATGATCGTCATTACCGATAGTGCAGAGCGTTTAACACCTTTATTAGAGGTATTAGAAGATGCTCAACGTGAGCAAGTCGTGAAAAGCTGGCAGACAGATAACAATACTGATTATACTCAAGAGCAGCAAGCGCATACTTGGTTATTGCCTATTCCGAGCACACTTGCTACAAGCATACCTCCTTGGATAAGGGGTCAGCACCAAACTGTCGCTGTTAGAGTTATCGCTCACCCTATTATCCGTCAGTTATGCCAACAGATGGTAAGTGCTCATAATCCGTTTGGGCTATTAGTTTCCACAAGCTGTAATCCATCAGGGCAGCCCCCTGCTATGAGCTTTACTGATGCCTATGCTTATTTCGGCGAGCAAATCAGCTACTTAAAAGCTGAGACCCTAGGTTATACCTTACCAAGCCAAATTTGTGATGCAACCACAGGCCTCATCGTTCGTTAGGGGGTAGCAATCATTCAAACAGTCAGTATGATTACTTAATTTCACTATTGACAGAAATAAAAGAATGGCGCACTATGAGTCAAGAAGGCAGTTATAAATTCTAGAAAATAGTGAGTAGATATCAATCATGAAACTAAATCCTGTGACCGAAAAATTTATTTTACATTGGGGCGAAATGGGCTCGCAGTGGGGTGTCAATCGCACCATGTCACAAATTCATGCATTGTTATATATCATTGGTAAGCCGTTAGATGCTGAAGAAATCACCGAAACTCTTGGGGTTGCTCGCTCTAATGTTTCAAACAGTATTAAAGAATTGCAAAATTGGGGATTGGTACAAAAGGTTTCGATATTAGGTGACAGGCGAGATCATTTTACGACCAATACTGATGTTTGGGAGCTCGCACGTATCATTGTAGTTGAACGCCAAAAGCGTGAGCTGGATCCAACAGTACAGTTTTTACAAGAACTGATGAATAGCCCTGAGTTTGAACATGAAAATAGCGAAGTAAAAGCACGTATTCGTGATACCCAAGAATTCGTTGATACAGTTACCACTTGGTCATCTGAGATGCTTAGACTACCGACTAGCGCCCTTAAAAAAATTTTGAAACTAGGTGCGAGTATTAAAAAGGTTCTAGGATAATCTAACTATGTAAAAATAAAAAATTTTGAGTACATATTTCTGTTTTAACAGAAATTAATGTAATGATGTAGCGCTTATATAGACTCCCTTTAGTAGCAGTAATGACAAATGGATGTGTGACATGAAAGCAAATAAAACACATGGTAATAAAGAGCAAGCGATCAAAGATGCTGTTAGCTCAGTAGAGTGGAAAGACTTGCACCAGCTGACTCGCGGCCAAATTACTTATAACCTTATTTTGCCTTATCCGTTTTTATTGCTGTCATGGTGGTTTGCCAGTCAATCTTGGTATGTACTAGCGTGCGGCGCGTCGTATCTGTTTTTTGCTGCGGCCTTTCGCCAAGCTCATGATGGTTATCATCATAGCTTAGGTACAGGTAAACGTGCGACTACCGCCATATTGCTGTTGCTTAGTGTGTTATTGATGACCAGCTTGCATAGCATTCGAGCCACTCATATGGAGCATCATCGTGACCCTCTGGGCGATAGTGATATTGAGGGTAGTCTGGCAAAAGTGTCATGGTGGCAAGCGATGATAGGCGGCATAACCTATCGGTTCGATATCTATCGCCAAGGAATGCGTCTAAGTAGTCGCCGCAATCAAAACTTGGCTTGGTTAGAGTTTAGTTTAATTGCTTTAGTTATCTTAGTTGCCCTTGTATTGACCGCGTTGACTATCCCAGCTCTTGCCATGTTAGCGCAAGTGTTGATGTATCACTTACTGACCATGATGTTGGCAAATGCTAGTGTCGGAATCATTGCTGTGTGGGGTGTGCATCATGATTGTGATGAAACGCTAGCCCGCACTGAGCGTAACCCATTGGTCAACATATTGACTTTTAACTTGCTCTATCACGTAGAGCATCATCTATTTCCTGCTGTGCCATCCAATCATTTACCGGAGTTAGCTAAGCGTTTGGATGCAGTAGCGCCACACTTGACCGATCAGCATGTATTGCCCGATATGTCTGCTGTTACGGACTTTATAAAAAATCGATGGAACAAAATAAAAGATAGCTATCACCATAGCAACGATGATGGCGAGTGTCCTATTCGTAAACGTTTTGCGTAATGGATAGACTAGAAAAACTGAGATACTTATCCACCAATTATCCATGGCAAATTCATTAGCGCTACCAAAACCCTATTTATACTAAGTTAACGATGAACTTTTATAGGATAAATATAATGAAAATGAATGACAGGGTTGATGCTTATCCTTATTTACAAGTCATTATCTTATTTGCAGGGCTTGGTAGTGTTATTGGTGGGCTGATTGTGCAATTGTGCGTTTTATTGATATTTAGAGAAGCAGATTTTGTCCAGATTAGTTATCAACCAATACTATATGTTGGATTACTTGGTTTTATCCCTGCTTTATCAACAGGTATTATCGTTGCTAGTAAAAAGATATGGCGCGGTGATCATAAAAGTATACGTATGTCCTTTTTAATTGGATTTGTGTCATCTGCATTTTATATGGGCGTAATCGTCATATATTTAGGGATACACTCATGGATGGAAATTGGGGTGCTATTAGCTTTTATGTTTATCGTAGGCCTGTTCGGCGCTGTAAATGCTGTTATCGCTAGTTGCCTTGCTTTACCAAAAGTATGTAAAAGTGGTTTTGATATAACATCCGAAAAGGAAGAGGATAGTTACAAAGGATTAATTTCAACTGAATGCTAAGCAAAAGATATAGGGAGTAAGGTATGAATATTCTAATCAGTGGTGGCTCAGGATTCTTAGGTAGTGCATTTAGTCGTGAGCTGATGACACGTTACCGCGCACAGAATAAAGAGCTGCATATTACTTGGTTGACTCGTGATAGCAGCCAAGCACACCCTGACGATATCGCTATGATGACTTATGATGAGCTTGCAAAGACTGATAAAAGCTTCGATGTCGTTCTAAATCTAGCAGGTGCTGGGATTGCAGACTCGCGTTGGAGCGATACCCGTAAAGAGCAGCTAATGGCGAGCCGCGTTAAGCCTACCGAGTCAATATTAGCATTTATTGCACGCAGTAGCGCCAAGCCTAAACTGCTGGTTAGCGGTTCCGCGATTGGCTGGTATGGAGTGCAAGGTGATAAGCCATTGACTGAAAGTAGTAGTTTTGAGACGGATTTTGCTCATAAATTATGTGATGATTGGGAGCAGTTAGCGCTCAAGGCCACTGAACATGGCGTACCTGTGGCTATTGTGCGCACTGGTGTGGTGATTCATCCTGATGGCGGTATGCTGGGTAAGCTTTTAACACCGTTTAAGATGGGCGTCGGTGGACAATTGGGTGATGGCAATCAAATTATGAGCTGGGTCAGTCGTGAAGACTGGGTAGGGGCTGCGATATTTATCATTGAAAAGCATTGTACTGATTATACGAACGGTCAGACCACGCAGGATAACTCGCTAAAAACCACAAATGATACGCCAGCGCTGGTCTATAACCTCACTGCGCCTAACCCAGTAACCAATCATACTTTTACCAAAGCACTTGGATCATGGCTAAATCGTCCAACGTTTTTCACTTTGCCAGAGTTTTTGCTTAAGCTGATGTTCGGTGAGATGTCGACGCTACTGATTGATGGGCAAAGGGTATTGCCACAAGCATTACAGGACGCAGGATATGAGTTTAAGCAACCAACGTTTAAGCAGGCGTTAGAAGATCAGAAATAGTGAAGATAGCAAAAATTATAGAAGGTAATACTGTTTCACGTGAAACCTATACAGTAGATATATATCCTAATAAGTCATTAGATTTTGTAAGGTAAGGATGATAAGAATAAAGGCTCGAACAAAGTTTTTGATAAAACTGGGGCATGTCATCATTTAGATTTTAAGACTACTAATTTTATAAATGTGCTAATTGATGACACGCTCTAATATTAGTAGGCAGAAAGTGGAATATCTATGAAAAAAGTTTCAGCAATACAGATTCGCATAAATTTGTTATAAGATGACGCCATCTTTATGCAATCAGATATTATTATGTGGTTTTTCTTTATTATCATCACCCAACTGCTGGCGTTAACCACAAGCGTTATCTTATGGTGGCTCATTAAGCCAAAACGTTCGATTATAAAAAAAGCAATTTTACCATCCATTTTCATCATTAATAATGTGGCGCTCGTTTATGGGCTTAGTGATTTTTGGCTCGCACCTTTTCATATCTATTTAGTCGTGGGTATTTTGCAAGGCTTTATGATCTATGCTGCGCTGATTACCGCCGCTATTGCTCTGATATATTATAAGTTATTGAAAGGTCAGTGCCGACCTAAGCTCATACGTAGCATCGGCATAATGATATATATTGGCATCGTAAGTTTAGCGGTATTTAATGCTTACTCGCCAGTGGTACATCAGTTAACTGTTACGACAACCAAGCCATTGAATGAGCCAATAGATATTGCCTTAGTATCCGATACGCACTTAGGTAGATGGTTTGGCAATCGACAGATAGATAGGTTGGTCAATCTCATCGATGCTCAGGATGCTGACATGGTAGTGCTGGCAGGTGACATTATGAATGATACTACTATCTATTACGACAAAACCAATATGCATGAGCGATTATCAAAACTGCGAGCGCCGCTTGGCGTGTATGCTGTATTAGGAAATCATGATTATTTAGGGTACGAAGAAGCAATCGCTGAAGCGGTAACAGATGCAGGTATCACAGTACTGGATAATGAGAGTGTATTGCTTAACGAGTCAGTGTGGTTAGTCGGGCGTTCAGACGATGTAGATTCTACACGCTTATCAGCATCAGAATTACTGTCGAAGGTTGATACCGATAAGCCGACTATATTTTTAGAGCATCGTCCTACAGCGCTAGAAGAGATCAGCGATTTACCCGTAGATTTGCACTTATCGGGACATACGCATGGCGGACAGATATTTCCATTGACGATGCTAAAACAGTGGTTTCAACCACTGGTACACGGTACCAAAAATATAGAAAATACGCAGTTTCTAGTATCTTCAGGCTATGGTTTTGGTCCTGTACCATTTAGGCTAGGAACGCGCTCTGAGATATGGATGATTAGGTTACAATCTGCTCCATAAACTGTTTAAATAAATGACCTAATGCCCATGCTAAAAGCCTCTACTATATAAGCATAGTAGAGGCTTTTTATACGTTACCAAACTTCCGCTTAAAATTTTTTGTCTTGTCTAAATTTCTTTAAATACCAAAATCACTCTGGAATTACTCATGCGCTACGCATTTTTTATCACCATTTTTGTACTGTTGCAGCTTTTTAGTTTAGGAGCTGCGCTAAGCTTACAATGGTGGTTACAGCCTTGGACAACGACTACCTTACAAACCGCAGTAATGGTAACTATATTTATCATTACCAATAGTTTGCTGCTACTGAGTGTCAAAAGAGTGTTTGCCAATAGCTATCGCTGGGTGAGTAGTTGGATGTTGTTCATGCATTTCATGGTACTAACCGCGTTGCTAATCAGCTTGTTATACGGAGGTTATTGGCTAATAGTAACCCTTAGTGATGGCACTATTAGTAATGCTTCAGTTAGTAATGCTTCGGTGATTGCATTTGGACTACGAGTGCTCGCTCTGCTTATCTTTATCGGTCTGTTCATTTATGCTTTATATAGCGCCTACGTACCTGTTGTGCGTAAAAAAACTATTAATATTAATAAACCGATGGTAGGGCAACTGCGTATTGCGGTAGCCAGTGATTTACATATTGGTCGACTGTTTGGTAGCGGTGCGATAGATAGGCTACGTCGCCTTGTCGTTCAGTCTGAAGCGGATATACTGTTAATGCCGGGCGATATTATGGATGATAATACCGAAGCATTTACAGCCTATGATATGCAGGCAAACTTAACTGAACTATGTGCTAGCCTGCCTTACGGGGTCTATGCGACATTAGGCAATCATGATTTATACGGGCATGAACAGCCCATTAGTTATTCTTTACGTAGTGCTGGCGTGCATTTGTTGAACGATGATGTAGTCTGCTTGACGCATCAAGATCAACCGATTTGGTTGGTTGGCCGTTTTGATAATCATAAACGTGAGCGCGTAGCGACGACAGAATTACTGGCGCAAGTAAATGTAGATGAGCCCATTATATTACTAGACCATCGCCCTAGCGATATTGTTGAACATAGCCAGCTACCCATTGATTTACAAGTGGCAGGACATACTCATAATGGACAGGTATTTCCTGCTAATTTTATCGTCAGTGCTATTAACCGTCTAGGTTATGGTTATGAAGCGATTGGTCATGGACACTTTGTAGTGTCATCCGGCTATGGTTTTTGGGGTATTCCGTTTCGCTTGGGTTCGCGCTCAGAGATTTGGTTAATCACTCTTAGTGGTAAGTAATTGACGGACAAAGCTGGCAAACTTGTCAATAATACCAGCCGTCTCATGACCAATACCTTTATGAATACTCATTAAATGAATGAAGCCATGCGGCGCGCCTAGCACAGTATAGGTCTTAGTCGCGATACGACTATCTTGTAATTGGTCAGCGTAAACTAGAGCCTCATCACGTAAGATATCTAGTTCAGCCGCCACAATGTAGCTAGGACACATATGCGTGTTATTACCGTGCATAGGCGATGTAAGCGGGTGTGAGCCTGTCAAAGTACTATGTTGCATGTAGGCTGTGTCAAACACTTCCACATCATTGTAATCGAGCAATAACCCTTTACCGTATAATGCCCAACTAGGATAATTCGTCTCGATATCGGTCACAGGATAGAGAGGAAGTTGGGCAAGTGGACTAGGCAAGTCTTGCAACTTATTAATCATGTCTTTTTCATCTAACTCTAAATTCAACCATTGCGTAGCATCTGGCGCAGTGATTTGTTGAGCGACCAAGATGGCTAAGCAATCACCAGCACTATCCCCTGATAGTACAATACGCGATGGCAAGGCACCCAAAGTATGGCAGTGCTCAGCTAACCATTCATAAGCAGCTAGGCAGTCTCTAAGAGCGGTTGGGGCAGCGTACTCTGGCGCCAATCGATAGTCGACACTGACCACAGGCCAACCTGTTTGTCTGCAGACTGCGTGACAAAACTCATGGTGAGTATCAAGATCGCCAATACAAAACCCGCCGCCATGAAAGAACAACATGACTGTTTTATCGCGGTTAGTTTCATCAACACTTTGCCCATGCTGCTGATAACAGCGCACCGTCATATCATCGCCGTCAGCGTTAGCTATTATTTCATCTTGCCAGCGAACCGTTGCGCCAGTTTCTGCCTTACGTTGTGTGCTAGTTTTCGCGTTATTTTTTGCGTTGATTTCTGCATTATCTTTAATCGGCAGCTTTAAATCATTATCCAGTTGTTGCCAGACGTTTGGCGCTTGCATAGCGACTGCGTCAGCTGCAAATTTATGTCGTAACGTAGTCAGTTTATCGATACGTAGCGGGCGCTTAAGCTTATTATTTAGCGCTATAATCAAACGCAAGTGGGCATCAGCATGTGGGTATTGCTTAGTGTTAGAACCCTGTAAAGAGGTATTAAGCCTTTCAAGTAGGGGCGTAGGCAGATAGCCGAGACCTTTTAGCACATAGTGAAATGCGTGCTTTTGATAGCTCGCTTTTGAGTGGTGAATATCACTAGAAAGGCTATTGTTTAGATGATTAATTAGCAGTTTACTACCTTTTGCTGAACTGCCTTTTGATGGACTACGTTCTGATGCATCACTGCTTGCTCGACTGCGTAGCGCTTTTATTGTATTAGCAATTTTACTTACCAGTACATTTACGGATGGAATTGGTAGGACTGGCATAACATTCCTTAGTAAATTCAACCAAGTGAGAGAATGAGTTCGAAAATATATAAAGGTTAGCGACTTATGACAGATAATAAAATTATCATGTTGTTGAGCCACTTACTCTCAGCTTTTAGTATCTTTTAAGTCCATCGTTGTCTATTAAAGCTCATTATTTCATCAAAAGCTAAAAATTCATCTTGTTTAGGCTTGAAATTTGCCCCTATGGCCTTTATCAAGCAGCTATCAGAACATAATTATACCAAGCGGTTATTTCCAACAAATCCATTTATAACAAATCCGCGCTTAGCGGTTTTATTTTACATTAAGTTTAAGACTCATTAATAAAATCATAAGGAGCTATCATGACTGAACAAGCACCCAACCACGAGTTTGACGCAAATGACCCAAAAGCGGCACAGAGCAATATCGACCGTGATGAAAGCATTTTAGAGGAAACTATGAAAGAGTTTAATCCAGGAAATAACTCTGGCGAAGACAATACTATCGAAAACGATATCGATATCGATGCTTTTCACACGCGTATCGCTGAGCTTGAAGGTGAGGTCAAACAAGCTAAAGAAGGTACCGCTCGAGCCAATGCTGAAGCTTACAATGCGCAAAAGCGTATGGAGCAAGAAGCGGATAAAAGCAAAAAATTCGCTTTGCAAAAATTTGCTAAAGAATTGTTAGAGGTCGTCGATAACCTAGAGCGTGCTGTCGAGATGGCTGATCCTGAAGATCCAGTCGCTGAAGGTGTTAAATTGACTCATAAAGCGCTGCTAACCGTACTCAATAAGCATGGCGTAGAAGTGGTTGATCCACAAGGCGAGAAGTTTAATGCTGATTTCCATGAAGCAGTAGGTATTGACCCAGAAGCAGAAGCGGATATCGTTGGCACTGTGTTGCAAAAAGGCTATAACTTAAATGGTCGCCTATTGCGTCCCGCTATGGTACGTGTCGGTCAGTAATCGAAGTGGGAATGAAGGTAAGCCTTAGCAAAAGTAGGGATATTCACAAAACTTCACACAAAACCGAGTTAATGTACTGTCATTGACTTGAAAAACCATAAACGTAAACCGATATAAAGCAACAAGTGACCACTTAAGGTCTGATATACCAAGTCTAGTCGCATTTATTCAGTACAGCTCAATAGTATGAACAGTAAATGCGCCTAGCAACCAATATACAAAGTAGCTTAGATAAGCAGCAATCTTATAAACAGTAATCTAGAATAAATTTGGAGTAATTAATTATGGGTAAAGTAATTGGTATTGATTTAGGTACAACTAACTCGTGTGTAGCCGTAATGGAAGGTGATAAAGTTAAAATCATCGAAAACGCTGAAGGTACACGTACTACACCATCTATCGTCGCTTATAAAGATGACGAAACGCTTGTTGGTCAGTCAGCCAAGCGTCAAGCAGTCACCAACCCAAACAACACTTTGTTTGCAATCAAACGTCTGATCGGTCGTCGTTTTGATGACAAAGTGGTGCAAAAAGACATCGGCATGGTGCCATACAAAATCGCTAAAGCTGATAATGGCGATGCTTGGGTCGAAGTTAACGGTAAGAAATTAGCACCACCACAAGTTTCTGCTGAAATCTTGAAAAAAATGAAAAAGACCGCCGAAGACTATCTTGGTGAAAGTGTGACTGAAGCGGTTATTACCGTACCAGCTTACTTTAACGATTCACAGCGCCAAGCAACTAAAGATGCGGGTAAAATCGCTGGTCTTGATGTAAAGCGTATTATCAACGAGCCAACAGCGGCTGCACTTGCTTATGGTATGGACAAAAAGCAAGGCGATAGCACGGTTGCTGTTTATGACTTAGGTGGCGGTACGTTTGACGTATCAATCATCGAAATCGCTGACGTTGATGGCGAGCAGCAGTTTGAAGTACTAGCAACCAATGGTGATACATTCCTTGGTGGTGAAGACTTTGACTCAGCTTTGATTGAATATTTAGTTGCTGAATTCAAAAAAGAGCAAGACGTGAACCTTAAAGGTGACTCTCTTGCGATGCAGCGTCTAAAAGAAGCGGCAGAGAAAGCTAAAATTGAGTTATCAAGCGCGCAAAGCACTGAAGTGAACTTGCCATATATTACTGCTGATAGCAGTGGTCCTAAGCATTTAGTCGTCACTATCAGTCGCTCAAAACTAGAGAGCCTAACTGAAGAGCTAGTTCAGCGCACGATGGGTCCTTGTAAGATTTCTCTTGAAGATGCTGGTATTAAACTCAGCGATATCGATGATGTTATCTTAGTCGGTGGTCAGACTCGTATGCCACTAGTACAGAAAAAAGTACAAGAATTTTTCGGTCAAGAGCCACGTAAAGACGTGAACCCTGACGAAGCAGTAGCCGCTGGTGCAGCGATTCAAGGTGCGGTATTGTCTGGTGACAAAACTGACGTACTATTGCTTGATGTTACGCCATTGACACTAGGTATCGAAACGATGGGCGGTGTAATGACGCCTGTTATTGAGAAAAACACCATGATTCCTACCAAGAAATCACAGGTATTCTCAACGGCAGAAGACAACCAGCCAGCAGTAACGATTCAGGTGTATCAAGGTGAGCGTAAAATCGCCAATCAAAACAAACAGCTTGGACGTTTTGATTTGACTGAGATTCCACCAGCGCCACGCGGTTTACCACAGATCGAAGTAACTTTTGATATCAACGCTGACGGTATCATGAACATCTCAGCAACTGACAAAGGTACTGGTAAAGCACAGAGCATCCAGATCAAAGCAGACTCTGGCTTGACAGATGAAGAAGTTGAACAAATGGTGCGTGACGCTGAAGCCAACGCTGAAGAAGACGAGAAATTTGCTAACTTAGCGCAAGTTCGTAACGAAGCTGATGGTCGTATCCATGCGGTTCAAAAAGCATTGAAAGAAGCTGAAGACAAAGTGACTGATGAAGAAAAATCAACAGTAGAAACCGCTATCTCTGAGCTTGAAACAGCTGCTAAAGAAGATGATCATGATGACATCAAAGCGAAGCTTGAAGCGTTAGACAATGCTTTCTTGCCAGTCAGTCAGAAGATTTATGCTGAAGCCGGTGCTGGCGCTGAAGGTATGGATCCAAGTCAGTTCCAACAAGGAGCTGAATCAGCTGATAGTAGCCAAGCTGATGATGACGTGGTCGATGCTGAGTTTACTGAAGTAAACGAAGACAAAAAATAAGAACTTATATAATCATAAGTAATTAAATTAAAAAAACGCATCCTTCGGGGTGCGTTTTTTTTATGGTTATTATCATTACTACACGATACGTTGTGTTTTTATGGTTTAAAAGCATTTACTGTCAGTACCTCATAAGTCAAATTAACGTAAGCCTGACCATCTTCATCTTGTGCTGAAAAATGCTGCCAATAATCCAGCTCAAATTGTTTTAAACGTGCTTTTGTCCATATAAAAGGTTGGGAGTTAGTAGATTGGGTCTGCGTTAGATTGGTCGACACTCCTGTCAGTTTCATATGTTTCAATACAGCGTAGGGATTAGCAAACGGTAAATCAAAGCGCTGAGTCGATAGCTGAATTTTCTCAAAGCCGGCATCAGCCAGTGCAAATCGCCATTCATCAATATCTGGATAGTGTAGTCCTTGACCAGTTAATGCTTTAACTTGGAGAAAGTTATTTGAAGTAAAGGTATTAAATAACAATTGACCTTTAGCTTGTAAGCACAATGCTGATTGCACTACAAAACTTAAAGGGTTATCAAACCACTGTATCGCATTGGCACTAATGATCAAGCTATGTAGTCTCTCGAAATCCATCGTCTCAGCATCACCAATCGCTATTTTGGCGGTTGGTAAAATTGATTGCAATGTAGTAGCTTGTTCCGTGCACAACTCATTGATAAGCCAATGCTGACTTTGAATACATGCCGCTAGTAGGCGTGTCATTTGACCGGTGCCTGCACCAATTTCTAACACACTATCTTGTCTGTTATGAGCAATACTGGCCAATAAATACTGACAGACTTGCTGCTGAATATTGGCATGTTGGTCATAGTCGCTGGCATTAGAAAAATGACGAGCGATGGTCTGTTTTCTGGCGCTGAAGTTATAAGGTGTGGCGAGCATTTCCATATTGTTTATCACATCCAAGTAAGTCAATTGTCGCTTGATATAGTCAATCCTATCTAAATCGGATACGGTGTCAGGCGCTCTCAGTCTACTATTGGCAGTACTTGTACTCGCCTTCCTAGTATTCAAATTATCTTTGAGCGACTCTATATAGTTAGCCTTCTACTGCATAATAGAATCATAATTGTTGTATCAATCGATCGCAGTCTTCATTCGTCAGTTTGGCATTCATGACTAAACGAATACGAGCTGTGTTTGCAGGAACGGTAGGCGGTCTGATAGGCAATGCGTAAAATCCTGCCGCTTGCAGTTGTTGCGCTTTGGCCAGAGCACGCCCATTATCGCCCAATATATAGGGAACAATAGGTGAATCATAGCTTATATTTTGGGTAGTTGACGACACAGGATGTAGGTGATTGATGGCTTGACTAAGTTTCATAGATAACTGTGCTAGATGTGTGCGTTGATCATTTAGTTTTGGCATCTTTGCCAAGATAAAGCGTGTCCATGCATGATTGATAGGAGGGAGCGCAGTACTAAAAATCAGCGGGCGCATGGTGTTAATCAGCCATTGCTTGACGACATCATCACACATTATATAAGCACCAACTGAAGCAAATGCTTTACCAAAGGTACCGACCAAATAATCAATATCAGCCAAGGTATGTGTTTCTTCTGCTAGTCCCAAACCTGTAGCGCCTAAAATACCGACTGCATGTGCTTCATCGACATAAAGCTCAATGCGAGAATCTTTGGCTTTTAAATGCACTAACTGAAGCAAATCAGCACGGTCACCATCCATACTAAAAATACTTTCAGTGACAATAATAATGCGCTCAACAGTTGGATCTGCTTGCGCAATAAATTTAGCTAAATGCTCATAATCATTATGACGGTAGCGACGATAAGTGACCATCTTGCTTTGACTCAAACGTAGTCCATCGATGATACTGGCATGTACCAGTTTGTCTGCCAAAATAAGGGTCTTGATTGGTAGCGCCGTTAGTGCTGGCAAGATACCAATATTAGCATGATAGCCGCTGTTCAATACCAACACCGATTTTAACTTATCTGCATTTTGTTTGCGGACGGCTGCCTGATACCAATTCTGCAACTCAGATTCTAGTGCTTGCAACTGTGTATCATTCCCTGTGAGCAACCGTGAGGAAGTGGCACTCATCTTAGGTAGCTGTGCCAATGGCAACTTTTCTACTTTATTTAGGAACTCAGTTTGCAACTCAATGTCGCAGCCTAGGCCTAGATAGTCGTTACTGGCAATATTAAGTAGAGTGTTGCCTTGGTTAATCACGTAACGTCCCTGATGTTCTAGGCTTGGTAAACGACGATATTGCTGCTGGGATTTCAAGTGTGTCAATGATTCTTGCAATTGCGCCACTATAAAACTTGCCATATTTATATATTCCTTTACCTTACTTCTAATTTTTGGCATTAATTATCTAACTAATAAGTGGGAAGTATTGCACAAAATAGCTACTTGTAACAAAAAATTTCATATCTTTGGGTTTGTAACCAGAGTGATGATAAACACTTGCAAATCTTAACCCTCATACTATTAAACACTGACAGAGTCTTTGAAATAGTTTGTTACTATGTACTCATCGTTAGCAAACAAGGCGATATGGCTATAACAGCCAACACTAATAACTAACTTGTTTGTCAAATTTCGTTTCAAGGAGATAACAATGAAAACTCTACAAAAAACTCTACTTGCGTTAGCAGCTGGTTCTTTATTAAGCGTGAGCGCACAAGCCGCTGTATCTTATGGTAATGGCTACACTGGTCAACCATACGTTGGTGTGAAAGTTGGTCAGTTCGACTTAGATCGTTCTGGTACAGATGATCCAACAGCATACGGTGTTTATGGCGGTTATAACTTTGACCCTAACTTCGGTATTGAAGCTGAATATGTAGGTTCAGATGATGCTGATTACTATAACGGTGAAGTTGATGCCAAAACTTATGGCGCATATGGTACTTATCGTTATGCTTTCCCAAATACCGGCTTATATGCCAAAGGTAAATTAGGTGTCGCTAAAACTGAAGTAGAAGGCAAAGGTACTTTGACACGTAATTTCTCTGATAGTGATACCAGTATTGCTGGTGGTGTAGGTCTTGGTTACTCAGTTAACTCGGACTTTAGTGTCGAAGCTGAATACGACATGCTAGGTAATGATGCAGACCTTATGACAGTCGGCGCTCAATTGAAATTCTAAGATTGTTAGCGAATAAACTAAAAAGTATAAGCTTCAAGATTTAGTAAAACAAAAAAAACGATCACTTAATGTGGTCGTTTTTTTTTGCTTAATACCATTAAGATAAAACAGTTGTTTGCTTTAGTAATTAACCCTGTTAATATACCGCCACCATTTTTGGATAAGATGGTTTTATAGTAAATAGTAATCTTTATAAGAATATTGATTAAAAATTATTTTGGGGAAATATGATGAAAGCTTTACAAAAAACATTACTGGCTTTAGTAGCTGGTTCTTTGATGAGTGTTAGTGCACAAGCGGCAGTCAACTATGCAGGGCAGCCGTATGTTGGTGTTAAAGTTGGTAAATTTTTGGTAGATACTGATGATTTAGACGATCCTACTGCTTATGGTGTTTATGCTGGTTATAATTTCGATTCTAACTTTGGTGCTGAAGTTGAGTATGTAGGCTCTAGTGACACTGATATTGACACAGGTACTAGTATCGTTAAAGCTGAATATGACCTTAAAACTTATGGTGCTTACGGTACTTACCGTTATCAATTCCCTAATACTGGTCTATATGCCAAAGGTAAACTAGGCTTTGCTAAAGCTGAAATTGATGCTTCTTTAAGTGACAATTTCGGAAATTCTATTAGTGAAAGCGATAGTGATAGTGGTCTTGCTGGTGGTATTGGTTTAGGTTATAACTTTAACCCTAACATGAGCATTGAAACTGAATATGCTTATGTTGCTGAAGATATTACTTTACTGACTTTAGGTGCAAATCTAAAATTCTAAGCTTATTAATAGACAAGTTTAGAAAAATAGACATCGAAGCTTAGTAAAACAGAAAAAACGATCACTTAATGTGGTCGTTTTTTTTGTTTAAATTTATTTGAAAACTATATCTTCATAAACCAAGCTACATCATTCCCATGAATGACAATACTGTATTGATTTTTAAGACATTATTAAGCGACAAAATGTGCTACATTAAAAGCTAGAACTGCAAAGGAGGGTACGCTGATGATTGAGACTATTTGGATGATTGAACCTTGGCACTGGCTGGTATTGGGCTTTTTATTAATGATTGCTGAGATATTTATCCCTACCTTTGCAAGCCTTTGGTTTGGCGCTGCTGCTATTATCGTTGCTGCTCTGTCATGGTTATTACCTGTCCCCTTAATATTACAAGTTATTATTTGGCTAGCTTTGTCGGTATTGTTCATGTTTGCTTGGGTTAAATATATTAAGCCATTATCGATAGACCGTACAAAAGCTGGATTGGGTGGCAGTGTGATTATCGGTGAAACTGGTATGATTGTCGTTAAGCCGCAAGCGGGTAAACTTGGAATGGTACGTTTCAATGTACCCATTGTGGGTGCAGATGAATGGCCATGCCGGACACATGATGAAACGGTCGAGGTGGGTGATCGAGTTGTTGTCACTGATATCAGCGGTAATGAGCTGATCGTCGCGCCAACTAAGCGTATAGAAGCACCTATCGTTAATCAGCCTAATATTGCCCCTGTTGTTGGCAGTCGTCCTGTCGCAAGTAAAGCTCAGGTTAATAGGTTAAATCTTAATAAACCTGGTCTTGATAGAGATCGTCTTAAAAAAAAGTTTACAGATAAGTAAGCGGTCTCAGCACTTTATTGGCAACGTTTATTTAGTAGCATGAGATATTGTTTTCTTTTCAGCATAGCAATGACTTGCAAGATCGTAAGATACATCGGAGTTGTAGAGATTAAATAAATAAGACATTGCTGCACCATTTATGGCAATGGTTCAAGGAGAGCATTATGAATAGCATCGTGAGTAGCATGAATAGTATTAGTATCGTTATGCTGGTATTAGTTGCTTTAATTGCCCTGACCGTCTTTAAGGGAGTGCGTATCGTACCGCAAGGCTATAAATGGATCGTGCAGCGTTTAGGCAAATATAATCAAACGCTAGAGCCTGGTTTAACGCTGATTATTCCTTTTATTGATACGGTGTCCTATAAAGTAACAACGAAAGATATTGTATTAGATATTCCGTCACAAGAAGTAATTACCCGCGATAATGTGGTAATTATCGCTAACGCGGTTGCTTATATTAATATCGTACGTCCTGATAAAGCAGTTTATGGTATCGAAGACTACGAGTACGGGATTCGCAATCTAGTACAAACCTCATTGCGTTCAATCATCGGTGAGATGGATTTGGACAGCGCATTATCTAGTCGTGATGAGATCAAAGCATTGCTCAAGCATGCGATTTCAGAAGATATTGCTGATTGGGGCATTACGCTAAAAACGGTAGAGATTCAAGATATTAACCCTTCGCAAACCATGCAGGCGTCAATGGAAGAGCAAGCAGCGGCAGAGCGTCTACGTCGTGCGACAGTGACGCGTGCCGATGGTCAAAAACAGGCTGCTATCTTGGAAGCGGATGGTCGCCTAGAGGCTTCACGTCGTGATGCCGAAGCGCAAGTCGTACTGGCTAAAGGGTCTGAAGAGTCGATTCGTCTTATTACCGCTGCCATGGGAGATGAAGAGATGCCGATTGTCTATTTGCTTGGTGAGCAGTATATCAAGTCGATTCGTCAGTTGGCTGAATCTAATAATTCGAAAATGGTAGTATTACCCGCTGATATCCTAAGTACGGTTAAGGGTATGGTTGGTGATAAATTGAAAGTTTAACAGACGATAGACGACTATAAACGTACACGAAAAAGACCTCAGTTGAGGTCTTTTTTATGGCTACTTTTTAATTTAGAAGATAATAAAATCAAATAACTTTAGAAAAGCGATTTTTATGCTTCTTATCAAGATATTCATCAAACACCATGGCCACGTTACGACCAAGCAGACGACCTTTTGGTAATACGCGAATACCGGCGGCATCCATATCGATGAGCTTATCTTCTTGCATCTCGCCCAACTGTTGAATTTCATCAATAAAGTAAGTAATAGCATCGATACCGAATTTTTGATTGACGTCTCTAAAGTCGATATAGTCGTGACAGAGTAAGTTCATAATCACATATTCACGTAAGCGATCCTTTATTGACGTTTTAATAACTTTTACCGCCGGCATGATAGCAGGGTTGTTTTGCGCCGCATCGATACTGGCTTGATAAGCTTGTAGATCCGTATCGTTTTGTAGGATATAGCGGGTGTTGGTATTGGCAATTTGACTGATGGATGAGACGCCAAAACCTAGCAAATCACAGTCGCCCATGATGGTATAACCTTGGAAGTTACGATGTAATTTGCCTTCACGCTGTGCGACAGCCAGCTCGTCATCAGGCTTAGCAAAGTGGTCAATACCGATATATTGATAACCAGCTTCGGTCAGCGTATTGATGGTGTTGCCAAGCATAGCGAGCTTAGCCACTGGATCTGGCAAATCCTCATCTTTAATCTGACGCTGGGCTTTAAAGCGTTCAGGCAGATGTGCATAGTTAAATACCGACAGACGATCTGGCGACATCTCGATAATGCGGCGTACCGTTTTGTCCAAGGTAGCAGGCGTTTGATGCGGCAGACCATAAATCAGGTCAATATTAATAGAGTGAAAGCCCAATTCGCGCGCTTCAGTGAGCACGTTTTCAATCAACTCTGCTGAATGCACGCGATTGACCGCGATTTGTACCATCTCATCTAAGTCCTGCACCCCTAAACTTACTCGGTTAAAACCGAGGTTGCGTAATACTTTTAAGGTCTCACCACTTAGCTCACGTGGATCAATCTCAATAGAGTAGTCGCCTTCATCTTCAGGTAAAAACTCAAACTGCGTCTGCAAAAACTCCCACAGCTGTACCATTTCTTCATCACGCAAAAACGTTGGCGTACCACCGCCTAAATGTAGCTGCTTGACGAGTGGTTTATCACTATCATCTGGCGTAGCTAATAAGCGACGTTTGTGCTTAATCTCAGCGATTAAATACTGCAGATAATCGCCTGAGTCGCTATTTTTTTTGGTGATAATTTTATTACAGGCGCAGTAGTAGCAAAGATGACGACAGAATGGAATATGGAAATATAGTGATAGTGGGGCACGAGCTTCACGATTCTGCAGGATTTTTGTCTCAAGTCCCTCTGGCATCGGTGAGAACTCTAAAGCGGTCGGGTAAGAAGTATAACGCGGCCCTGAGCGGTTGTATTTATTTATAATCGCTTCATCGAATGCGGGTAGCTGCTTAGTCATGATGCTGCCGCGCGTACTGGCATACGGATTGTCAGGCTGCATGACAGGGCGTACCGTAGTCGGCTGCTCATTAGCATGGTTGTAAGGCTGCTGGGTGTTACTGTTCACTTCACTCATGGGGCATTCCTTATACCAAATCCATCTATCTAAGATAAAAATAGCTATACTTTAAAGGCTAAAACATGGTCTATCAAAGTTTTTGATAGGGTATTAATGGCTAAATATATAGCGACTATTATAGCAAATCCTTACTATTATTGTGGTGGTTGATTGGTTTTTGTACCCCCACACTTGACTCGATAGCTATGAATTAATTGTTTAAAGAATTATTGTCCAAAAAAGACTGTAAATGTTGGCGCTCACTGATTGTCAATTCGTCTTCTGCCACTCTGATTTAACCTCATAGCATAGAATAAGGGCTAATAGTCTATTTAGTTTTTAGAAAACTACGGACGTTGTTAATCAGTTATTAGATATAATTTTTCGATAATAAGCAAAGAACCCCAGAGTTTATCTGAGCTCTTATGTATGTCTTTATAATACTTACTTCAATTTACCCTAGAGCTATTCTCTTAATTTAATCTTATTACCAACCGCTTGATTGGAGATTTCACTAGCGCTAAAAGGTAGGCGAATCCACTCTTTATTCGAGTAGCGACGCGTTTGGTCACGGTGATACGGTCTTGTGGTATCCGCCGATTGCGAGTAGGCCAGCAACGCTTCTACAACAGGCCCTTTATCATCAAAGGTCACTGTCTGCATATAAGTTGGACCGTTACTAATTGGTTTGTAGGTACCATCCTCATTTAAACCTTGACCTTGTGCAACGTTGAATATTCCTTCACGTCCTAGCCCACCATGCATAGGGATTTTTGCGTTGTTCATGCCTGCATCGATTACATATTGTAGATCCGCTAACTTGGCATCAAGGGCTATGTTTTTGCCATTAAAAAACGCGATTGAATCACCTAAAGCTTTACGCGTATCACTATCGATGATTAAATCGCGAGGCGTATTGAGCGGATCATTCACATCAAATTTAACATTAAACGCAGCATCAGTTGTTTCAGTGAAGTTGACATTACGCCAGAACTCTCTAAATACGTGAGCGCCTTTGCTATCAAGGTTGTCACGACGATCCCAGTTGGTTAGGACATTACAGGCTTGAGTAGCATCAATGGTTGCACCACTGGTTAACGGCATGATTGGATTGGCATTACAATCCGCTAATACATCGTCAAGTACCAACTCGGCAACATAACTGCGATTGCCATAAACGACATCTTGAAGGTTGTCTACAGTAAATTTAGTACCACCAAGACCGTCCGAATTGTCGAGTCGATCTAGTATCTGCTCAAATGCCATGCGAGTACGCATCAGCAGCGGCACACCGTTTACAGGATTAGGCCCTACAAATGGCTGCAAGCGTCGACGCAACAGTGGTGAAAAACCAGTTAGTGGCTCTTCAGGATTGCTCAACCAATAACTGTCATTTGAGTTGGCGACATAGTCATTACGAATTAAGAATGGCAAGTTTGAGCGTCCAAAGATGCCTGCTTGTGGTGAGTCTGCATCATTACCCCATTCACAGTCAGCCGTGCTGCCGTTTAGTGCTGGCAAGTCGAAGCTAACCAACGCTTGTAGATATGGTTGATTGGTAATACAGGTATTTAATTTTTGTGCCGTAACGTGAGGTACTGTCGAGATATCAGCGTAAAGTGCTTTGCCATTTCTGTCAGTGGCAATGGTATTAACAAACCCTAAGCCGACGATATCTTGCATACTATCTTTTAAATCTTCAACACTGGTGGCTTTGTTCATGCCCAGCCATTGATTAAGTGATCGTGGGTTCTCCGATGCTGCATCACGAATCGTAAATGCCAAATTATTAGCACCCCAAGCTGGCAAGCCACCGTTAACCTTATCAACCGCTAGCATAGGACCAAAATGCGAAAGATAGATGGGCTGCACCAACGTTTCATTATTAGGCAATTGGATAGTCACATCGACCTTCTCGATGTCACGTTGTTCGACACTACCGTCACTATTTTTATAGTTGTACTTCATGGGGTCGCCGTTCACTAGGCTCAACTGATAAAGAGTAAAGCGTTTGGCGGTAGAAACAGTATGACTCCAAGCGACATCTTTGTTAAAGCCGATATTGGGGAACGGTTGACCTTGTTGGGCAGCACCCATGACGTCAAGCTCACCGGGTAAGGTAAGATGGAATTGATAAAAGCGCTGGACTCCATTCCACGGCTCGTGTGGATTGCCATATAGTATACCGCTTTTGGTATCGGTAACATCTTTGCCTAACGCATAAGCATTACTGCCGCCATCTAGTACATTGATGGTGGTCATATCAAATTCAACTTCGGGTTCTGGGCCAATAGAACGCATTCTAGAGCTACTCATTATGCTGTTCTGTGCTGGTGGCGCTGCTGCAACGATTGGACCCACAAAGTTAGATAATCCACCGCGCAAGTTGGCTTTACCATAAAGAGCTAGCAAATCATCGACACTGATTTCACGTACCCATTTAGCTCCGGCACAATCAGGGTCAAGATTAGCCACGCCTTTATCGCGTAAATAGCGACTATAACCAGCAGCATAGCCTTTGACAGCGTCGATAACTTCTGGGTCTTGAGCCGCTAAGAATTCAGCACGTCGGGTTTGGGAGTTATACCACGTATAAAAGATGTCACTAGCGACGTTACCGTCATCTTCTAAATAAAGCATGCTCTGACCATTGGCAATCACAATTTCACGCGCCAACGAGCAGATATTATCTTCAGCAAAAGCATAACCTACACCGTAGCCTAGACCTTTATAATTCTTAGCAGTGATATGTGGTATGCCGAATTCAGTACGCTGGATATCTGCTGAATACGTCACAGAAGGAGTGTAAGAGTTATCATCGTCATCTCCGAAACAGCCGGACAATCCTAATGATACTGCTACCGTCAATAGCGTGAGTGTGCATACACGCTGATTAAGCACTTTGATGCTCATAAGCTTACCCATCCATGGTTAATTGGTGTTATGTAAAGCTGTGGCAAAAGCTAACCATTAAGCTTTACATGATCAATAAATTCCTTTTATTGCCAATAATGCTCTTGCTGGTCTTCGATATTTCAGGTTGAGGTTGAGGTTGAGGTTGAGGTTGAGGTTGAGGTTGAGGTTTTAGAATGTCCTTATACCAGTACAAACAGTCATAAGAAGTTATCAATGAAGTGTAAGCCGTAAGTCTTTGTTAAATAAGATTAAGCATAAGAGCACTCGTTTATCATATACCAACTTTAATTGTCTTTGCTAGCAAATTAATAAAGCTATTTTGGGTATAAATTCTCTATCGTTTGGCTTATATCTAGAAGCGAGTTTCTTTTTTAAAGTGTTGAACAACAAAAACTTAGGCTGCTATCGTGCATTTTATAGACTAGCTAATGAATTATCTTAATTCCAAACTCGTAATTTCAGACAGTTGTAACTTGATACGTTTATAAACAATAAAACACGACATTTGCGCGTTGATAAATAATGCTCTATTATCAATAGCTCTCTATATTAGGAAACGCTGATGTCGTTTGCCCAAGTCTATACCCGTTCAGTCGTCGGTTTGCATGCCCCAAAGGTCATCATTGAAGTTCATTTGTCGCAAGGCCTGCCAGCGTTAACGATTGTGGGTCTACCAGAAGCCGCCGTACGCGAGAGCAAAGATAGAGTGCGCTCAGCGATTCTTAATTCAGGATTTCAGTTTCCTAATCGTCGCCTAACGATTAATTTGGCACCGGCAGACCTGCCCAAAGATGGCGCAAGGCTAGATTTGCCGATTGCCATTGGTATTTTGGCAGCCAGTGATCAATTGGATCCAGAAGTATTATCAGGGTTTGAGTTTATCGGTGAGCTTGCGTTAAATGGAAATTTGCGGCAAGTGACAGGTAGCTTGGCTGTCGCTCGAGCAATAAAAGCGGAAGCGTTAGCCTTAAAAACGTCAAAAGTATCGAAGGCGTCAAAAAGTAATGAACAACAGCTGAATGAGCAACTGCAAGAACCACAAGCAGCGCAGTTAATCGTACCGATAGATAATGGAGCTGAGGCTAGCCGTGTCGAAGGGGTAGAGATATTGGCGGCGGATAGTCTAAAAGCCGTTTGCGATCATTTGCAATCACTAACAAATCCAAATGCTACTTATGAGCGTTTAGAGGTCGTTCAGCCCAGTCCGACACAGCAACATGCAGGTTATAAAGTAGATTTGGCAGATGTCAAAGGTCAACATCATGCTAGACGTGCTTTAGAAATCGCCGCTGCAGGTGGTCACTCTCTGTTATTTACAGGGCCACCTGGTTCGGGCAAGACGTTGATGGCATCGCGGCTACCGACTATCCTGCCTGATTTAAGTGACGAGGACGCGTTAGAGGTTGCCAGTACCTATTCAGTGGCAGATAGTGATTACGATTATGGTACGCGCCCATTTAGACAAGTGCATCATACCATCTCAGCCGTGGCATTGGTTGGTGGTGGCTCACGTCCGAAACCTGGTGAGATTACCCTTGCGAATAAGGGCGTTTTATTCCTTGATGAATTACCAGAATTCGATCGTACCGTGTTAGAAGTATTACGCCAGCCGTTAGAAGCGAAGCAAATCACTATTAGCCGTGCCAACTCGCAGATGACCTTTCCAGCAAACTTTCAACTGGTGGCGGCGATGAATCCTTGCCCTTGCGGATATGATGGCGATACATCAGGCCGTTGTCGTTGCCGACCTGAACAGATTAAGCGCTATCAAGATAAACTATCAGGCCCGCTACTTGATCGTATTGATTTGCATATTACTGTGCCAGCGTTACCGATTGCAGACCTGCAAAACGCTCAAGCTGGCGAAACATCTGAGCAGGTACGCACTCGAGTAGCTGTTGCTCATAAGCATCAGTTAAAGCGACAACAGAAAGTAAACAACGAGCTGAGCCCTAGCGAGATTGATAAATATATTCAGTTGGGCGAGGGCGAGCAGCAATTACTACAGCTAGCTCAGCAACGCTTGAATCTATCTGCCCGTGGTTACCATAGAGTATTGCGAGTCGCGCGCACTATCGCTGATCTTGCCGATAGTATCGACATTACTAGCGCCCATGTGTCTGAGGCGCTGAGTTATCGTAGTAAGTAGTTTATTTTTAAATTAAAACAGCCCAGTAATATTACCAGCATCGTCTAGATCAATATGCTCCGCTGAAGGGCGTTTAGGCAATCCAGGCATTTTCATGATAGGGCCACAAATCACCACGATAAAACCTGCGCCAGAGGAGATGCTGATATCGCGCACATGAATATTAAAACCCGTAGGCCGCCCCAGTAGTTTGGCATTATCACTAAGCGAATACTGGGTTTTGGCGATACAAACTGGCATCTTATCGAGATTGAGTTCTTCTAGGCGGCTTATCTTAGCCTCGGCCAGACTGCTAATATCAATATCATCAGCCCCATAGATTCGCTGCGCAATCGTGCGAATTTTCTCTGCAATACTGTTGTCACTGTCATAAGCTAAACGAAATTGACTAGGTTTATTACTGTTGTCATTGAGCAAACTTAGTAAAGTATTTGCTAATTCTTCACCGCCAGCGCCACCTTTCTCCCATACTTGCGTTAGGGCAACTTCCACGCCTTTTTCTAGGCAAGCTTGTCGCACCAGCTCAATCTCAGCGTCGGTATCACTGACAAACTGGTTAATGGCGACGACTACGGGCAGTCCATAGACTTCTTGCATATTTTCGATATGCTTCATTAGATTTGGCAGGCCTTGCTCAAGCGCTGCTAAGTTTTCAATGGTTAGATTTTCTTTGGCGACACAACCATTGTATTTTAACGCTCGAATGGTGGCGACGATAACAGCCGCATCTGGCGTCAATCCTGACAATCGACACTTGATATCACAGAACTTTTGCGCACCAAGGTCGGCACCAAAACCCGCCTCAGTAAGCGTATAGTCTGCCAAATGCATGGCAACGCGGGTTGCAATAACGGAGTTACAGCCGTGGGCGATATTGGCAAATGGACCGCCGTGGACGATGGCAGGCGTACCCTCAATCGTTTGGACTAAATTGGGTTTAATGGCTTCTTTTAACAGTACCGCCATTGCACCATGAGCATTGAGGTTTTTGGCGTAGATTGGCTGTTTGTCTTTGTTATAAGCTATTAAGATATTACCTAGGCGCTGTTTTAAATCGTTTAAGTCTGTCGCCAAGCACAAGATAGCCATCACTTCAGAGGCGACAGTAATATCAAAACCATCCTCACGCATCACGCCATCTGTGGTCTTGCCGATACCGCTGATAATATTGCGCAGTTGACGATCATTCATATCTACTGCACGACGCCAGAATACTTGTTTTGGATCGATATTCAGCTCGTTACCTTGATAGATATGGTTGTCTAATAGCGCTGCCAGCAGGTTATTTGCCGCCCCGATCGCATGAAAGTCACCGGTAAAGTGCAGGTTGATATCTTCCATAGGTAGTACTTGCGCGTAACCGCCACCAGCTGCGCCACCTTTGATCCCAAAGACTGGGCCAATGGATGGCTCACGTATGGCAACCACCGTTCTCTCACCGCTGTTTTGTTGCTTGTGGATGCGGTTCAGAGCATCAGCCAAGCCGATGGTGACCGTGGTTTTGCCTTCGCCAGCAGGCGTTGGGTTAATGGCAGTGACCAATATTAATTTGCTCTGCTTTGCCTTAGCTGGCATGGCAAACACATCGGCTGGATTTATTTTTGCCTTAAAATGTCCGTAAGGTTCGATGTGAGTGGCTGATAAACCAAGTTTTTGTGCAATGTCATTGATGGGCTGTAAGGTAACATTTTGGGCGATGGCAATATCGCTAGGTACGGTCATATCAAAGGTCTCGTCGCAGAATGCAAGTGCGTAGGGTAAAGGGTTATTTGCTTATCAATTAATTATTCTAGTTCTATTAAAAGGCCAATCTTTTAAAATATTAAGCCTTTAAGAGGTATTTAACCAAGGCAGCAAAATCATCAAATGCTTCGGTAGGGTTTAGATCTCGAATGTCTTGCCCATAGTTATAACCATAAGACAATCCAAGTGTGTTCATACTGGCGTTTTGTCCAGCTAATATATCGTTTCTTGAATCACCAATCATGACCGCTTGGTCTGGGGTGACATCTAACGCCTCACAGACATGCATTAGAGGAGCGGGATCTGGTTTTTTAACGGGTAGGCTATCACCGCCTAAGACTTCTACAAATAAATCCTGCCAGCCAAAGGATTGCAAGATTTTAGGAACGAAACGAATGGGTTTATTGGTCACTAATGCCAACGTATAGCCCGCTGCTTTGAGTTTTTTTAGTCCGCTGTCTACATCTGGGTAGGCGACGGTTTTGCTACCACTAATATTGTTATAAGCCTCAAAAAATACTTGCTCAGCGTGATCGGCTTCCTCGACCGTTAGTTCACCTTCTAAGACTTCTATCTTGCCCACCAACGCGCGCTCGACCAGCATCCTTGAGCCATTGCCGACCCAGTTACGTATGGTGTCGAGAGAGTAGGTTTCTTTACCAAGAGTGGTAAGCATGGCGTTGGTGGCATCAGCCAAATCTGGCACACTATCGATTAAGGTGCCATCGAAGTCAAAAATTAAAAGTTGCTTATCCATTATTCCTCGCTACCTAGAAGTATTGCATTCGTTTTTTAAGTTATTAGATTTAAATTTTAGGTTTTCGTTCTGTATTACCATAGCACAGCAAACCGTTAAAACTAACTGTTACTAATGTTTTTAATATCTGACTTTCAATATATGCTATTCAACTTCTTTATAGCGCTCACGATGCTCTTTTTTCATCTTTAGATAGGTTTCATTTTTGCGGCACATATCCCATTTTTGTTTAAAAATACGGGCAGATTCTGCTTTAATCGGATCTTCCTCTTGCCGTGGTAATTCTTCGCGCCCATGGGCCCCGCTTTGGCCTTTTTTATCATCAGGTACTGGTCCCTTATATTTTTTGCCGCCTTTATGATTGGCGTAGCGACGCGCGCGGGTATAGCCCATTTGGATGAATTTGCGCGCCATATCCGCACCGACGAAGTCATCGGCAGCCAGATAATCTAAAAACAACTGATAAATAGTCTCGCTGCTTTCTGTCGCAATATCAGGCGTGGCAAAGCGCCAGTGCGGCAGGATTTCGGACTTATAAGGTTCTACCAATAATACGCCTTGTTCACCACGACCGACGCGGTACAGCTCAGGCTGCGCACGTAAGTCTAAGTTTTTATAATCCAAATCATAATCAAACTCTCTCATAGCTTGTCCCTATTAGTAATCATCTAGTAGCAATCTTTCTAGAATTCAGCTGTCAAATTTATCATTATCAATACTATCGAGTATACTGAGCGCAGCTGTCTAAAAAACAGCACAAAAATGTTATGCAACCGTGACAGTAAGTGTTTAGCATGAGAAGAGTCATTAGTAGAATCAATCATTGAGCAGGTCTAAGCAGGTAGATTTCATGGCAGGTAATAAAAATATCGTAAATAAAATCAGCTTAGCTGGCTCAACTTTTACGATGTCATTAACAAGCGCACTTATGATATCAGCGCTGCTACTCACAAGTGTGCTAAGCACTAATGCGGCTCATAGCGCGTGGTTTGAGCGTTTGATTCCGCAAGGCGAGACCTATATGGTGCGTGAGATAGATCGTGATTTGGCATTTGTGATTGATGGTTTTATCTATGATGCCCGTACTTCTTGTTTTTTAGCAGTGGGCGATCGAGTGATATTTTTTGAAGGGCGTCACGGTATTGATTACCGCGCAACAATTTATGATTTAGACTCGCGTGAGCGTTGTCATTTGCTATTACGCGGTCGGCTGTATCAAGAGTAGTGTCTTATTATGGACTGACTATCTAACTTACTATATAAAAGGCCATAAAAATTAAGCATAAAAAAAGCCCCGAACAGTAATGTTTGGGGCTTTTTAGAATTCTTAAACGAATGGTGGCTCGAGGCAGGTTCGAACTGCCGACACACGGATTTTCAATCCGTTGCTCTACCGACTGAGCTATCGAGCCGTCTTCGTTGAGGCGCTATTAAACTAAATATAGGCGTTACTGTCAAGTGGTTTTTGCATAATAGGCGATAAAAAGGCATAAATAGTCAAATATAAGCTCAATCCAAGGTTTTAACCTTAGGATTAATCCTTAACACGCAGTAGCTCATATTCGCTCATGATACGGTGAATATCCGCATCAACAGGGACAAATTCACGTACGCCTTTTTTCACTTCGGCATCATAAACCAATTTAATAAACTTGGCATCGATGGCGCGTTTTCGATTTTCTGCATGCACGGTAAGATACTGCAAGCGCTTGGCATCAGTTTGCCCATCATCAAAGCAGGCAACGGCGGCGATAGGCTTATCATTAAACATACCGACGTAAAGATACTGACCACGCTTAAAACCTTGCTCAACGATATTTAATACCTCGAGACCATCAGGCTGCGCATCATCGCTATCATACAAGGCATGCAGGCGCTCAGATAACTCATTCTCACGTGCAGGTTTCTTAATGAGTGGGGCATCCAAGCTATTGATGGCAATCGCTTCTAAAGGCATAGTTGGTTCCTAGTAAGTTGATATAGCATGGCGTTGTAGAATCAGTACGGGTAATGATTGATAAAACTGAATTCACTATTTTAGCAGAATGACATGATTTTGTGCGTGGTTTACTGCTTGGTCGTGGCAGTAGTGGTTAGGGTTTGCTATGATGAGGCTAGGCAGTGTTTCTTATACATGAAGCTAATGCATAAAAGTTATGTAATCAACTTAGGTAAGAAACCTATGTAAGCAACTGAATAACTGGGCATTTTACCTAGACACTACCCCCTCTTTTGGATTTTTCCGTTATTATCTGATTTAGATACGAATGACAATTTATTGGGCGCTTTTTCGTCCTATTTTATTGACCGCTTTTCATTGATAGAGAGTAGACATGACCGCCAATTCAACAACGACATCTGAGCAAAATCCATCTTCAAATCTTAACCTACATGGTCGCCCAGCACGTATCGCCACCGTCGAGCGTATTACTGCAGAGACGCAAGTTACCTGTACCGTTAATCTTGATGGTACGGGTCAAGGCACTGTAGACACTGGTGTGCCATTCTTGGATCACATGATTGATCAAATCAAGCGTCACGGTTTGTTTGACTTAGACATCAAATGCACCGGCGATACTTTTATCGATGATCACCACAGTGTTGAAGATACGGGCATTACCCTTGGACAAGCCTTTAATAAAGCTCTAGGCGATAAAAAAGGCATCCGTCGTTATGGGCATTTTTATGCGCCACTTGATGAAGCTTTAACGCGCGCAGTCGTTGATCTGTCAGGTCGTCCGGGTTTGCATATGGACATTCCTTTTACCCGTTCACACGTGGGTAAGTTCGATGTCGATTTATTTAGTGAGTTCTTCTACGGCTTCGTCAATCACTCTTGGATGACGGTGCATTTGGATAATCTCAAAGGCAAAAACAGCCATCACCAAATCGAATCTACTTTTAAAGCCTTTGCTCGTGCGTTACGTATGGCGTGTGAATATGATGAGCGTGCGTTGAATACGCTACCGTCGACCAAAGAGGCGTTCTAGATGAGTAGAGCTACAAAGATTGCACTATTAGATTATGGCATGGGTAATTTGCACTCAGCTGGCAAAGCATTATCAGCGGTAGGCGCAGAAGTCTCTATTACCAATAACCCAAAAGTCGTCGCTGCAGCCGACAAAATCGTTTTCCCCGGTGTCGGTGCCATGCGCGATTGCATCATTGGTATGCATGAAGCAGGGATTGATGAGGTCGTACGTCAGGCGATATTTAACAAGCCTGTCATGGCTATCTGTGTTGGTATGCAGGCGTTATTTGAGCAGACCGCTGAGAATGGCGGTACGGATTGCTTAGATATTTTAAACGGCACGGTAGAAGCCTTTGACCCAACGTGGAAAGACGAGCAGGGCGCCACGATTAAAGTACCGCACATGGGCTGGAATACCATTAACAGTATGGATTTTGACCATCCACTGTGGAATGGCATAGGCAACAACGCGCACTTTTACTTTGTGCACAGCTACTATTGCGCGCCTACCGATAGCTCACAAGTAGCTGCCGTTTGTGATTATGGTCAGCCATTTTGTGCCAGTGTTATTCAAGACAACTTATTTGCCACCCAGTTCCATCCAGAAAAAAGCCACACCGCTGGCTTGCAACTGTTAAAGAACTTCGTTGAGTGGGATGTGTAGCCAATCCCGCCTTACGCTTGTATCTGCCTAGACGCTGGCGTGCAGACTTATAGGTCTGGTAGCGTTCCATCTAAAACCGAGCGACCACTCCCAGACCTAGTCCGCAACGCCATCGTCGTTAGCAGGATACCGCTACAGTCGGGGCTAGCGGTAATATCGTGACCTTGCGACTATATGTCGTAGTTTTGCCAATTTTCTCTTTGCTACCTAGCCTCACTATTAAAAATGCTATTCAGCATCAGCATTATCGGTTAGTCTAGGGCATCTTAAATTTGGAACAACCCAGTGGACTTTACTGCCTTTAAAATCGATATCATTGAGATAACCGGACTGGCCAAAGATGCTCTGCATATCTATGTTGGCGTCGGCGTTTATTTGCTATGCCTGCTTGTGCTGCTGCCCATCATCAAAAAGCAAGGTATTAGGTCATTCATGGCGTTAATCGTGGTGACTGGCATTGCTTTATTGGGAGAGTATTTGGATAACCTCCATATTATTAGGCCGAGAGGTTTTTCTGCATTAGGAATGATAGACATAAAGGCAAGTATCCGTGATCTTATCAATACTTGCTTGGTACCCTATGTGCTTCATGCATTGAATAAGTGGACGACAATCTTTCATCCAACCAATAAACCTCAATCCATGACTAAACGGCACAAAAAAACGGACTACTAATGAGTCCGTTTTTTATTTCTATAATTAACCATTCCTACGATAAAGTGCTTTAAGAATTCTTATTTGCAGCCTCATCGTATAATTCACGCACCACCTCACCAATCACTGCAATACCATCCGTTAATGTCTGCTCGTCCGCAGCGATACTCATGCGAATACATTCGTGCGCATGCTGATAGTCGCTAACATCAACACCAGGGAAGAAGAATTGGCTTGGTACGACGAGCGTGCCTTTTTCTTTAAGACGCTCATATAGCTCAAGCGTGGTAATCGGCAAGTCTTTAAACCATAGCCAAAAGAATATCGCACCCTCTGGCTTATGAATCATCAAAGGATAATCACCCAGCGCTTCTTTCAAAAGTCTCACAGCCAGTTTTGCTTGCTGCTGATAAAACGGCTTGATGTCGTTGTCCGATAGCTGCTTGATACGGTCGTTTTCTACCAATGGCTTGGCAATGGCGGCACCAAAGCGGGTAGGGGCTAGATTGACCACCGCATTCATGGCGCTGACCGCTGCGATCACTTCAGGAGCCGCGACGATGATGCCAGTACGTACGCCCGGTAAGCCAATTTTAGAGAGACTAAAGCAAAGAATTGTATTCTCATCCCACGTCAGATGCGCGTCTGAATAAATGATATTAGGGAACGGCATACCGTAAGCATTATCAATAATCAGTGGCACATCGTAGCGTTTGGCAATCTCGGCTAAGTGCGCCATTTCATCATCGGTCAAGACGTTGCCCGTTGGGTTGGTTGGGCGCGAGCAGCAAATCGCCCCAATACGACCTTCTTTGAGCGCGGGCAAGTTCTCTAATGCCTCAAAATCCACCCGATATTTAAAGAAGCCTTCTTCGCCATTATGAGTGACTTCATCGATATGCGGCAACACCGACATAAAGTGCTGACCATCGACGTGTACATCACTATAGCCAATATATTCAGGGGCAAGTGGTAGCAGGATAGATTTATCGACGGACTGGTTGTCTTTATCTTGACCATGCTCATCAAGCTTATTATCACTGAAGGCCCCGCCGAATAGATTGAACAAATAAAAGAAAGCATTCTGTGAGCCATTGGTCAGGGCGATATTTTCCGCGCTCAAGTTCCAATCATAATGGCGGTTAAAGAAGTCGACCAACGCATCAATAAACGCCGCGTCACCTTGTGGATTCGAGTAGTTACTCATGCTATTAAGCGCAGTGTTATCCGAATGCTTCTCTTTTACGCTGGCGTCTTGTTCGGCATCGAGGATATCTTGCCCAAGCGCTTGATAGGTCTGCAAAAACACTTCATTCACCGCATCGATACGCGCAGGGTTACCACCACCAAGCATATTGACGGGCTTATCGCTTTTTAGCGCATCGCCCAGATCATCCATCAGTTGCGAGATGCCAGTTGGCTGAGTAAATTTCTGACCAAATTTTGAGAATTTCATAAGGTTACCATGCTGTTTTGGAGGAGGTTGTCATGTTATTTGATTGGTAAAGTGGCGCTAGTATATCAAATGACGGCGACGAGGTGAGTAAACAACCTTGCTTGATGCAGACCTTAATACACAAGAGCTTGTCCGATGTCTAACAAACGCTAACACATCCTCAGCTGTAACCCTTATATAGTAAGTTTTAAATAAAAGAGCTACCATTAAAAAAGGAGTCCCTCATGAAAGCCGTATTACTCGATGAAAAAAGATTTGCTACCGACCTTGCGCGACCTACCCCTAAAAAAATAACGGACTACGTCACCTTTGAAGAAACCCCACAAGACAATAAAACCATCATTGAGCGCTGTCAAGATGCCGACATCATGATTAATGGCTCCCTACGTATCGAGCGTGAAGTGATTGAAGCGCTACCCAATCTCAAACTCATCCAGCTCCTCTCTGTCGGCTCCAACCATATTGACAAACAAGCCTGCGAAGACAACGACGTCAAAGTCCTAAACGCACCGGATTTTGCCAGTGCTACCGTCGCCGAGCACACCATGATGCTATTACTCAGCGCCATGCGTGCCAGTATCAATTATCACAACAAAGTCAAAAGTGGCGAATGGAAGGAGAAGGGGCGAGCCGACATCATCGATGCTGAGGCCATTGACCTCGAAGGCTTAACCATCGGTATGATTGGTATCGGCGACATTGGTAAGCGGATCACCAAGCTTGCCAAAGCCTATGACATGAATGTCCTATGGGCAGAGCGCCAAGGTCGCAAGCCTCGTAATGACGACTATACCGACTTTGAAACCGTCCTTAGTAACTCCGATGTCATCACCATACATTGCCCGCTCACCGAGGAAACCAAACATCTCATTAACCAAGACACCCTAAGCAAAATGAGCAAAAAACCGCTACTGGTCAACGTCGCACGTGGCAAGATTGTCGATAGCGAGGCCTTAGCTAGCGCAGTCAAACAGGAGCAAATACTCGGCTATGCCACCGACGTCTTTGAACAAGAACCTGCTAGCGAAAATGACCCGATTGTCCAGCTCGCTAACGAAGGTCATCCTCGCATCATTCTAACCCCGCATATGGGTGCAGGCAGCCGAGCCTCGCAAGTCAAGCTATGGAAGATAATCACTCGACAAATTAATGATTTTATTGACAATAGTTAGGATTAAAATAACTGAGATGTGAGCTGGGAGGGTTTTGGTTTGAGGCTTTAGATGCTGAGGGTTTTGGAGCTAATCTCGCCATCCGCTCATATCTTATATGCCCACTGGCGCGGTGACTAAAGGCTGATAGTGTATAACCCTCTCAGCCAAGTCCCCGCAAGCCAGTGGTCACATAATTATACCCGCTACTGTCGAGGCTAAACCGCTCCTCAAGGCGACTATTAATTAGTTAAGCAAAGTTTTGGTAAGAGTTAGATTTGGCGTAGGGTGGGTTAGACTTTTTAAATTCTCGTAGAAGATGTAGATAAGGCGTAATCCACCGAATAAGCTCTGCTATTATGTTCAGTAAACTTTATGAAAATGCTATGGCAGCGTGCTTCAGATAGAACTATTTTAGATGATAAAGGGAATTACAGTGAATAATGTACAGCAATCACTTGATGAAGTTAACCTCAAAACTAAACCATCAAAAAATAATGGCAACAGTATTGCAGACCAAAATTTTCAGCTTAAAGCTACTAAATCGACAGGCTCAAAATATTCTATACCAGATGATATTATCAACGACTGGAAACTAAAAACACAATTTAAAATGTATGATCCTAAAGGTGACTTTAGCGTACCTTGTTGCTGCGCTTTCTTTTTATTTGACGATGAGTGGAATGAAGAAGGTCTTAGTGCATTAAAAGAACAGTCAGGTGCAGAATTGTTGATTGGCATAAGAACCAGTCGTAGATTTATGGAAATTGATAACGTCATAGATGGTGTGGTTTGCTGTGAGCTTAAGCAGGTTGATAGGATTGTACATCAGTTCCAAGCTATGTTGAGTGTGCACGGGAGCTATATCGCTATGGATCTGAATGACATTGTCAGTTTTTTTAATCAATGCCCATATACTCAATATGCAGAATCAAAACTTTATTTATCAGACGATTTTTTCAAGCAAAATAAACAGGAGGTTGAAGGATTTATAGGTAACCTTCCTATAAAAGACGTTAAAAGTCTATTGCTTTACATCCATACAATTAACCCTGGAAACCTTGAGCAATCTAGTGAAATTATAGAAATGGTTAATCGGAAAATGAATGACTCTGACATGGTGCTTTATGGCATGGCAATGAGTACATTAAACAATGCTTATATCAGTGTAATATACCCCGACGAGCCATCGAAAAATTAACGAATCATGACTCGCTTCGACACATAAAAGGCTATAAAGTTTTTTTGTTACAGACAACGCCCATAGGGAGATTGACTAACACTTAATAATTATATGCTCGGCAATATTTCAATAAGTTTTTGTCTTGCTTGCCTTTTCTCATTACTAAATGAACTAGGGTGGTGTATGCGATAACACTGAGCGTCATAATCGGGTAGTTTAAAAGCCCATAAATCCTTTGAAGGGTAGCCTTCAATAGCTGTACGTTCTCTCAACTCCGAATTTGGGAAGTATCTACGTCTTGCTGCAATGCCCTGATTGCCTGTAGCGAATATGATGATATCGGGATTTAGTACCTCAATTTGAGCGACAATAATTTTTTTAGAAATAGTTTCTATCTCTTTTATCATGTCCTTATCTTTTATGTGATTGATATGCCCGCCCTTATAGTCAGAGGCATAGATGTTAGCCCATAAAATACCATTATCGCCACTTTTTTTCGCAATATCACGTACAAAATTAAAGAATGATTTACCACGAGTATCTTTTTTCTTTTCTTTTAGTTGGTCTCGTACGAAGTCTTTACTCTCATCCATTGACCGCTTAATTCCATTTTTATCATATTGGAAGTCATTCCAACTCTTTAACCAACCCTTAGTTTCTCTACCAACAATTAGTATTTTATTAGGCGCTTGTTCGTATTCATCAGGTACACTGCCCAAAAGTAGTTTTGCTAAATCGTTATAGGATAAGGATTTTTCTAAAAACTCTTGATGCTCTTCAGCAATACTCATATAACGCTCAAACAGCTTTTCTTGTAACATTTCCTTCTCCTAGTAAAAAACATATTCAATAACCTCTAAATCATCGCCCGCACTCTCGCCATAATCCCGCGTCCAATCACCAAGCGTACATAAATAATAGCAATGCCAAATAACAAGGCAACTAATGCTGCACCGCCAATGCCTAAGCTCATCCACGGCACACTAAAGCGTAGGTTAAACCATTGGGTAATCGCAGCCCATGCGCCAACACTGGCGATAACGACCGCAAATGTCGCCGCACTGATACCAAGCACGCCTAATTCTAGGATATTGAGCATATACAAGTCGCGCTTTTGCATACCTAATAGCCTGAACGAAGCGCTTTCTTGCATGCGATCTTGCGAGGTTGAGAGCAGCGAGCTAATCAAAACCATGACACCTGTCAGCAATGCCAGTAGGGTAAAGACATAGACCAAGCGGCTCATTTGTACCACCAGCTCTTGGACTTGTTCGGCGATTGCCGTACCGTCAATGGTAGTGACAGCAGGGAATTCGCGCACCAGTTTCCCTTGCAGCTCTGGGATAGCATCTTCTGCCACATGTGCGGTGGCAAATTGGATTTGCGGAGCAGCAGATAGCACCGATGGCTCAAACAAGAAATAAAAATACGGGCTTGGGCCACGCTCGTAACGTGAGCGAATACTGGTAATTTGACCGACGATTTCGATACCTTGAATATTAAAACGAACCTGATCGCCCAGGCCGACATTGAGCATACCTGCCGCGGTATCCAAAATAGACAGTGGCGCAATCTGTGGCGTTTGGCCTTGTTGACCATCAGCTTCGATAGTTTCGATAGGCGAGTACAGCTCATTGTCTTCTATTGCATCAGTAATAAACTCAGTGTCCATCACCGTATCTGCGTAGCTTAAATTAAAGACGCGGGTAGGCTCATCAAAGCCATCCGCAGGTTCGATATCTTGCGCGGGTACGTCATTTGCGGTGACCACGCGGGCGCGAATGACAGGATAATAGCTCACTGGCGTACCAATTAAAGCATTAATATCCTCATGTTGATTGCTTTGCACATCTAATAAAAACAAATTCGGTGCATCTTCAGGATACGCATTAATAAACTGCGCATTGATACTATGATTGAGCGTGGTGATGAGCGTGAGGACAGCGACTGATAACGATAGGGTGACAAAGAACAGTGCAGATTGGTTGCCTTTACGCGCAAGGTTATGAATGGCAATGCGCTTCATCCAACTGATATCAGTATTCATCGCCAATTTGGTAAGCAGCCATAGCCAAGCGCGTGCTAATAGCCAAAATATCGCCACAAAGGCAATTAAACCAGCAAGTAGCTGCGCGCCAAATGTTAATGAGCCAACTTCATAAGCAAAGAACGCATACAGTCCTATGAGCATCAGTCCGTACCATAATAGGGGTAGGCGTCGATACCAAGGTAAGTTTTGTGATTGCTGGCTAGCACCTTGATTGAGCAATGTTGCAGGCTTGGTAGTGCTAAGGGTGCTTAAGCCGCGCTGGGCAATCAGTAAGGTTAGTACTAAAGCAATGATAATGGTTTTGATTATACTGACAGGGTTGATGGCTAAGCCGACGTCTGCTGGCAGGATGGCAATAAGATACGGCTGACCGACTTGCAGTAAGCCGAAACTCAGTATACTCGCTGCGATACAAGCGATAATAGTGGTCGCTATCAGTAGCTGATAGTAGCTACGTTTGAGAGATTTGAGAGGTTCACCTAAGGCCAAGCGAATCGCATTATTAGACTGCTGCTTGGTCACAAAAGCCGTGATGACTCCATACATCGCCACCGCTGATAATAGCAATACCGCAATGACCAGTAACTTCAAAAACATCAACACATTGTCAGAGATGCGCGATATTTGCGTGTCCTCTGAATCGATATCAGACAGCCTAATATCAGGGTAGCTGGTCAAGGTTTGCTCTAATTGCTCACGTAGTGGCTCTATGGTCTCAGCGTCTCCTGCCATCTCAATGCGATAACGCACGCGGCTACGTTGACCGAGTAAGTTGGTTGCCTCCAGCGCGTCTGCTTGCATGAGTACATGCCCACCAAAGTCAAAGGCACTGAGCGGACGATCCGGCTCTTTGGTCAGCACATCGCTGATCGTAAATTGCCCTTCACCAATGGTAATGCTATCGCCAATACTGGCATTGATACCTTGTAATACTTCTGGAGCGACGACCACGGTGTCAGGCTTGAGTTGTTGCCATAATGGTTTGCCCGAAGCCGTTTCTGCTGTTCCGTATAGCGGATAAGCCGGCGTGATACCTTTAACGCGCACCAGTAAGGTTTGCTCGTCGGTAACTACCATAGAGCTGAACTGATGATCGTAGACGATTTGGTCGTCAGGCAAGGTTTGGACTTGCTTTAAAATGTCCGCTGGCCATTCTTGATTACTCTCAAGTATCAGATCACCACCGATTAGCGCGCGCTGATTGTCTGTGATGTAGCTATCAACAGACTGCTGGATAGAATCAAGAGTGAGGTAGGTGGCAAGCGATAGCGTGAGCGTTAATAAAAACAGCACCGGATATACCCAGCGCCGCCACCAGCTGCGACTCAAGGCTTGCGAGCCTAGATCGCGAGTGAAAAGCTGGCTTATCATGCCACCAGAATAATTTGACTCTTTATCCATGTTATCCATTAACTTTCGACCCATCTATCATACCGTCATGCATAGTAATGACTCGATCCGCCATTTCGGCAAGCGCAGGATCGTGAGTCACGACGACGAGTGCCGAACCCGTCTGCTGGCGTAAATCTAATAGCAGGTTCATTACTTGATCAGCATTTTGCTCATCCAGATTACCTGTCGGCTCATCAGCGAAGACAATTTTTGGCTGCGATACCAATGCTCGAGCCACCGCCGTGCGTTGTTGCTCACCGCCTGATAGTTGATTGGGCAAACTATGACGTCTATGACCTAAGTCGACGGCTTCAATCAATTCGTTGACGCGTGCTTTATTCGGACGTCGAGCGATATCAAGCGGGAAGGCAATGTTTTCCGCCACCGTCAAAGTTGGTAATAGGTGAAATGACTGAAAAACAAAGCCCATATCACGTTGACGAATGACGGCAAGGGCATCTTCATCAAGACTGCTTAATGTCTGTCCAGCCAGCTCAACGGAGCCGCTATCGGGATAATCTAACGCTGCCAGCAAACCAAGCAAAGTTGATTTACCCGAGCCTGATTTACCCATAATCACTACAAACTCGCCAGCATCAACATGAATACTAACGTCCTTGATAATAGACAGCGATTGTTCCCCGACTTGCACGGTTTTATTGAGATGCGAGGCGGTTAGTAGGGCTTGCTGTGCAGAATTTGATATAGCTTCTGATGTTGGTGCAGTCGGATTTGATAAGGTCATTACAGGGTCTCAGTTGACGTAGTGTCTGTTACTTGCACTGGCTTGTTAAAATTTTCTCAGTCAGTCGAATCAGTTGCTTTCATTCTCTACCATTGCTTCAAGCTTAGGCGCTAAGATTGGCAGGATATTATCATTAACGATAACTGTGTAGCCATCCTTGGTCGGATGAATGGCGTCAGCTTGGTTTAGCTCAGGGTCACCGCCCACACCATTTAAGAAGAACGGAATAAGGGTGACGTTCATATCTTTAGCGACGCGGGGATAAATCGCGGCAAACGACTGTACATAATCAGAGCCAAGATTGTCATAAATCTGCATGCCGCCCAAGATAACTTCACTGCCATTGTCTTGCAAGCGTTTAACAGCAGTACGGATATTTGCTTCAACGGTTGCGACGTCAATACCACGGATAGCGTCATTCGCACCGATGGTCAAAATAGTAATATCAGGCTTGGTTTGTGCAACCCAGTCCAAACGGTTGATCAAGCCAGTGCTGGTTTCCCCACTTAGACCTGAGTTGATGACTTTGACATTCTCGTAGCCCATATCTTTGAGCGTTGATTCTAATTGGGCAGGGTAATTGTCATCAGGGTCTACCCCTAGACCTTCGGTCAGAGAGTCGCCAAGTGCCAAGATAGTAATAGGTTGTTCTATAGCTGCTATATTACCTTGTTGATTCACTGTTTCACGTGAAACCTCATTAGTAGCATTGTTCATAGCTTCTGTTTGAGAAGCATCTACTACTGGGTCGTTAGCGTCAGCCTCTTTATCAGTGGCTGGACTACACGCTATCAACGCTAAGCTAGTCAGTAGCGCTAAGCTAAGTTTCTTTGATAAAAATTTAGATAAATAAGGCTTTATTAAAGGCAATGACATAGTGATTCCGTTACATATTTATTGGCATTATTTGCTTTATATTAGGTCAGGCTTAATATTCACAAGTAGCTGATACTATGATCAAAAAACACCTTAACAATTTTGATAGCCGCTGACTGTCTGAGATTGGTTAGCGTTATTCAGAACTTTTGCTACCCAAAAATTCGGATATGGCCTGATAAGTTTGTTTACAAATATCAGGATTAAGATTTTCCATATTTAGGTAAGCATGAATGACTTTGTCATAAGTGATGTGCTGCGTCTCAACACCAGCTTCGCTAAGTTTGGCGGCATAGGCGACACCTTCATCATATAACGGGTCGATCGCTGCATTAATGATAAGGGCAGGGGGTTGATGCGCCAGCTCATCTGAGCTGGCAAATAGAGCGGACTTTGCCTGTCTGTCTTCATCGTGTTGAAAGTTGTGTTGAAAATACTGGTCAAAATACCAACTGATACGTGCTTGACTGAGCAGATAACCATTGGCGTATTTTTCAATAGAGGGACAGCTCATAGTAAAGTCAACGCTCGGATATATCAGTACTTGCGCGCTGATATCATTTATTATGCCTGACTCTATTATTCTAGGGTCGCGTAGCAGATTGGTGACTAATGCCCCACCATGACTGTCTCCTGCTATTACTAGCTCATTCGTGCTAATGTGATGGCGGGCGAGTAGTTTATTCAATCCAAGCAAAGCGGTACAAGCATCGTTTTGAGCACAAGGGTAAGGATTTTCTGGTGCAAGGCGGTATTCTGGGGCAACAATAATGTGCCCAGTATGCTTCGCTAAACGGCATAGAATTTGATGATAAACAGAGACGCTACCCGCTGTACCACCGCCACCATGAAAGTACAGCATCACGGGTGGTGGTGTTTGCTCAGTCTGCTTTATTGAAGCATCAGGCAAGCTAGGATAAAAAAGGCGCACTGGTACATGATAAGTAGGCACATCATAAGCATCGTTAGTTGACGCATCACATTCAATGATGTCATCGACTATTAGCGCCACATTCACGGCTTCGGTGACAAAGGTATGAGTTAAATTTGCTAGGCCATCTCTGGCATTGATGGCGTTAGGGATACTGCCTGTGTTAATAAATGCAGGGAGCAGCTGCTCATTTAATACCTTTAGATAATTGGCAACAGCAGGTAATAAATCGACTTGGTTTTCAGCATCAGCTTTGTTGTACTTGATAGAGTTGCTCATCTTCATTCCTTTGAATTTATCATTATTAAACGCGCTTTAATAATTCACAAGTCGGCATTGCTAGTGGCTGCTGATAGTTAATAATACATCAAACATGCTTTAAGTTAAGCAGGGCGACCATCGACCATCACCGGACGACTGACCATCCAAGCAATCACAACGTTGATAATCATCAAGATTAACATAATAAAAAGGGGTAAATCCCAGTTACCAGTCGCTTCATGTAGCCAACCAGTCCCTAATGGACCAAAAAACGCTATCAAATACCCAACGAATTGAGCCATGCCAGACAGCTCGCTAGATTGGTTGGTCGTATAAGTTCGTAGCGAGAACAACATCATGCTTAAGGTAAAAATCGCTGAGCAGCCAATGCCCATTAAGCCTGACCATAACCATGCAAGGTCAGTAGATAAGTAGCTTACCCCTATGATACCAATGACGTTTAACACAGCAGCAAATACCGCCAACGCTTGAATAGGACGCCCCCGGTTTACCAGCCAAGTTAAGCTTAAGATAGCGATCGGTGCCATAAATTGAAATACCGAACCCATTTGTCCGGCTTTAACGGCTGATAGTCCTTGGCTTACCCAAATAGATGGCAAGAAACTGGCAACGGTATAGAACAGCAGTGACTGCAAACCCATAAAGACTGCAATTTGCCAAGCAAAAGGCGTGCGCCACATGGATATCTCTGAAGATCCTGATGCAGGTGGGACAACCGCTTGATGACTAGATGAGCCGAGACGCAGACGTAAAAATACCCAAAGTACAATGGCAAATATGCCTAAAATCGACCAACCACCAAGCGCCCACTGCCAGCCTACCTGCTCAGATAGCGGTAGTACGACTCCTGCTACTATGCCTGCCGTCACCGTCATCGTTAGACTAAACAAACCAGTAATCAGCGGAATATGATTCGGCGTACGCTGTTTAATAACGGGCGCAGCTAAGGTATTGGCAAAACCAATGGCTAACGTTAGTAATAATGTGCCACTTAAAAACCCAATCCAAGTTGGCATAACGGTACGAATAATCATACCCGTCGTTAATAACGCAATCATCACAATCAGCGTATTCTCAAGCCCAAAGCGCTTACCAATTGATGGTGCGATAAGCGCGCCCACTGCAAAAGTCAGCATGGGCACTGCACCTAGCCAACCAATCTGAGTCTCAGAAATATTGAGCGCATCTTGTACTACTGGCGCAATAGAGCCAAGAGCAACGATTGGCGCACGCATATTGGTGGCAAGTAAAATCATGGCACATAACACGAGCCAAAAAGTGAAGCGTGATGAGGGCAGCTTAAATGACTGCGAGTTTGGAGAAGTAGACATAGCAGCACGACTATTAGAGTAAGAAAAAGGACACGTCATTAAACAGCGCCGATAGAGTCGTCGCTTGCAAATAACACCATAGAAAACGCACCTAAACGGTGATTGATATAATAAATCAGAACTAGAAAGTACTTGCAGAGCGCAAGAAATACAAGCTTGCTACCCTATTGAATAGGGCGAACATAGTATATGAGTAGTGACTTTGAAAAGCTGAATATTTTGAAAGCTGACTATAAAGAGCTATTTATAAATAATTGCATAGCACAACTAAAAATAGCGCCAATCCATTTCAAAGGACTAGACGCTATTATAGGAACAGATGTTAGGTAAATACTACCAGCGTATGGTAACTAGCGCAGGCGTTTATACAGATTTACCTAATTGAGCGGCTTTTAACGCATTTTCTTGCTGTTCAGCGATGATTGAGTCACATTTATTAGGATCATTACCACAGAATGAGCAGTTTTCATCGCCCATCAATTTAGCAACACCGCCACAAGATCCTCTAAGCGGCTTTTTCTTGACCATATAGCCAATACCCATAAATACAAAGAACAATATAAATACGGTAAAGGTGATGGCAAGCATTGGAAGCAATTGACTAAACATAGAGGAAACCTCGTTTTTTAAAAATAGAGGTGCTATCTTTATTTATAGAGATAACACCTTAATAGTATAGCAAATTTTTGCACTGTCCGTTTACTCTTCGAGTATGCTTTAAAGCATAATGATTAGAGACTAAGGCTGTTTATCAGCACGTAATGCTTGCATCGCAGGCGTCTGTACTACTTGCCAATCATCGAGACTATCTACCGAATCGTTCGGTTGTACTCCATCAGCTAATATCACAAATAGTGCGGCTAAATTTTGTTGTTTAGCGACACTAAGTGCCTTCTCATAAGGCATAGCAGTGAGAGCAGTTGCCCATGCATCCGCAAGTGCGACTGAGTCTGCCGCAACAGTTACCGAAGGTGCACCACCAACGATAGGTTTTCCAGTAGTAGGGTCAATCGTATGGCTATAGTGCTTGCCATCGAATATCACTGAATTACGGTAGTTGCCTGAAGTCGCTAGATGTAACTGGTTGTTGGTTTTTATAGGTTGACGAATAGCAGTGATAGTCTGGCGCTCGCTCACAGTACTACCCTCAATAGGGGCATCGATGGCGATTTGCCAAGGCTGTTGTTGATTGCTAACGCCAGCAGTCGCAATTTCCCCACCAATCTCAACCATATAATTACGAATTTGATAACGATCTCTGAGTACATCAGCGATGACATCGACGCCATAACCCTTCGCTACTGCCGAAAAATCCAAACCAATACCATCTTTAGTTTTGTAGATCATTTGATCTTGTTTTACGACACCATCAAAGTCTACCAAGGCACTTGCTTGTGCAATAGCCTCTGCACTAGGTGGGCTTTGTAAGCGTTCAACGGTCATGGTGCTACCAAACCCCCAAGTATTGATAAGAGGCATAACGGTAGGATCAAATGCTCCACCGGATTCGGTATAGACTTGTCGCGAGACATCGAGCACGCGACTAAAATCGGCATCAATGATGATAGGCATGTCTTTACCTAACTTATTGAATTTAGAGATAGTAGAATCAGCTTGGTACGTCGACATACTGTCATTGATCTGTTGCAAACGTTCGTTGATAGCCGCTTGGATATCTGCTTCATCGACATCTTCTGGCAACTGGTAACTGATATGGTAGCTTGTGCCCATCGTTTCACCGATCAAATAATTATAATCAGGCGTTTGTTGACAGGCTGTTAAACTAGCTAGGCTAAGTGCTGCAGCAGCAAATAATACAGTATTACCTGCTGTCCTTCGTTCATCCTGAGGCTTAGTTGTAGGTAAGCTTATGTAGGATTTATCTTTAGTTAACATGGTGGATTTATCCAACAGCAAAAATGGATTAAAAAAAAGAGCGCCACTATTGACGCTCTTTTTTATGCATTTCATAGTGACCGTCAAAATAAGCATAAGTCAAAATAAACAAGTATTTTAACTATTAAGCTTAACCGCCAAAGTCATCAAGCATGATGTTTTCATCTTCAACACCAAGGCTGTGTAGCATATCGATGACGGCAGCATTCATCATTGGTGGCCCACACATGTAGTATTCACAGTCTTCTGGGTTTGGATGGTCTTTTAGATACTCTTCTAACAAGACATTATGAATAAAGCCAGTATAGCCATTCCAATTGTCTTCAGGAAGTGGATCAGATAAGGCCACATGCCACTCAAAGTTATCAAACTCTTCTTCTAGTTGATCGTAATCTTCAACATAGAACATCTCACGAATAGAGCGCGCACCGTACCAAAAGCTGATCTTACGATCAGAATTTAAGCGTTTAAGCTGATCGAAGATATGCGAGCGCATTGGAGCCATACCAGCACCACCACCAACGAAGATCATCTCAGCTTCAGTATCTTTAGCAAAAAACTCACCGTAAGGGCCTGATACCGTAACTTTATCGCCAGGCTTTAAGCTAAACGTCCAAGAAGACATTTTGCCTGGTGGAATACCGTCAGGACCACGTGGAGGTGGACTTGCGATACGAATATTAAACTTGATGAGGCCTTTTTCTTCAGGATAGTTGGCCATTGAGTAAGCACGAATGACCGGCTCATCAACTTTTGAGACATATTTGAAGATACCAAATTTTTCCCAATCTTCTCTATATTCCTCATCAACATCAAAGTCTTTATAATGTACTTCATGCGGTGGCGCTTCTAGCTGTACATAACCACCAGCACGGAAGTTAACTTCTTCGCCATCTGGAATTTTCAGCACCAACTCTTTAATAAAGGTTGCAACGTTATCGTTCGAGATAACCTCACATTCCCATTTTTGTACATCAAAGAATTCAGGATCAATCTCGATTTTCATATCTTGCTTGACAGCTACCTGACAAGCCAAGCGCATATGATTACGGATTTCACCTTGAGTAAAATAGCCTTCTTCGGTGGGTAAAATAGAACCACCACCTTCAATAACACGGCAGCGACATTGAGCACACGTACCACCGCCACCACATGCTGAAGATAAAAATATACCTTCGCTGGCAAGAGTTTGTAGTAGTTTACCGCCTGCTGGAGTCACAACATCATTATCGGGATTATCATTGATATGAATAGTAACATCGCCTGAACTGACCAGTCTTGAGCGTGCCGCCAAAATAATGGCAACGAGGCCCATGATGATCAAGGTAAACATAGCAACGCCACCAATCGCCGTAGCATAATCCATGATATGTATCCTTAATCTATGGGGTAGGGGTGCGGGAGTATGAATTTATCACTCTACCCGAACGCCTACCGAATAAATGAATTAAATAGGTCAAATAGCTAAATAGGGTTTTAAGCTAGAGCATCCGCTAATTCATGAATTAAACAATCAATTAATTAGCGGCACTAAGCTTAGCGGTTTAAATGGACATACCACCGAACGACATAAAGCCGAGCGACATAAGGCCAACCGTAATAAAGGTAATACCAAGACCACGCAGCGGTGCTGGAATGTCTGAATATTTAAGCTTTTCACGAATACCTGCTAATGCGGTGATAGCAATTGCCCAACCAAAACCTGCACCTACGCCATATACCACAGACTCACTAAAGTTATAGTCACGCTCTACCATAAATAGTACGCCACCTAAAATGGCACAGTTCACAGTAATTAGCGGTAAGAACACGCCAAGAGCGTTGTATAAACTTGGTACAAACTTGTCCAAGAACATCTCTAATATCTGTACGGTAGCAGCAATTAGACCAATATAACTTAGTAGACCTAGGAAGCTAAGATCAATATTAGGGAAGCCTGCCCATGCCAGCGCACCATCTTTTAGGATGAACTGGAACAATAGATTGTTCAATGGCACAGTAATGGCCATTACTACAATGACAGCAACCCCAAGACCGATAGCTGTGGAGACTTTTTTGGACACTGCCAAAAAGGTACACATGCCTAAGAAATAGGCAAGCGCCATATTCTCAATAAAAACTGAGGTTATAAATAAACTAATATAATGTCCCATTAGTGACCGCCTCCGTGTGCCATACCTTTAGACTGCGGCTTCATTACAAATTCTGCTTCTTCAACCTGTTCTGGTTTCCAAATACGGACAATGGCAATGAATAAACCAATAATAAAGAACGCTGATGGCGGTAATAATAATAGACCGTTTGGTAAATACCAACCACCGTCAGTTACTGGTTGTAGGATAGTGATACCGAACCACGTTCCTGAACCTAAGAGCTCACGAATAGTAGCGACAAATAGCAGTACCGCAGAGTAGCCAAGACCGTTACCAATACCGTCTAAAAAGCTTGGTACTGGTGGATTACTCATGGCAAATGCTTCTGCACGGCCCATGACGATACAGTTAGTAATGATCAAACCAACGAATACCGATAGTCCTTTACTGACATCGTAAGCAACTGCTTTTAGCACCTGATCGACCAAGATAACCAATGAGGCGATAATCGTCATCTGTACAATAATACGAATACTTGATGGGATTTGCTTACGAATAATTGAGATAAAGAAACTTGAAAAAGCCGTTACCAATGTCAATGCCACACACATGACTAAGGCATTCGACATACTCGTCGTTACCGCTAGCGCCGAACAGATACCTAATATCTGTAGGGCGATGGGGTTATTATCAAAAATAGGCGAGGTTAAAATACTTTTTGTGTCAGCCATGTTATGCCTCCTTGCCGTTTGCTACTGGTAGCGCTGCTGCCAGTTCGGTTGTAGGTTGAGCTGCCTTGTTATCTGATTTGGCTTGTGTATCAGCTTTATCAATTGTTTGACCGCTCTCTTCGCGCAGCGCATCTAGGTAAGGTTTATAGCCTTGCTCACCTAACCAAAACTGAATCATGTTGCTTACACCGCGACCAGTAAGCGTTGCACCGCTAATACCATCTACCCAGTTTTCTTTTGGGTTACCAGCTTTGGTCACACCAGTAGCAACATCACCATTTTCATCATATGAATGGATACCGCTCCACTTTGCGCGCCACTCTGGCTCTTCGATACGAGCGCCTAGACCTGGGGTTTCTTTATGCTCATAAAAGCTAATACCTTTAATGGTATTCATATCACTTTCAAGCGTTAAGAAACCGTAAATAGTGCCCCATAATCCATAACCTTGAATCGGTAGCACAACCATTTCAGGTTTACCCGCATCATCATTTTTAACATAGACTTTTGCGTATTTAGGCTTACGGCCAATACCAGCAGGATCATTGCTACCTAGATCTTCACTCAAAGCTTTATTCTTAGTTGCTTGACTAGCATCATAAGCATTGCGATCAGGAATACCCGCTACTTTCAAAGCGTCATCATCGAGATAGTTACCTTTGTTTAAATCAACAATCTCGACTTCAAAATCTTTAAAGCGTTCAGCAACGTCTGCAGCGGTGTCAGATTCAGCATCATACATACCGGCTGCTACTAGGATGTTTTTATTACGGTCTAAGCGTGCGTTTTCAACTTGCATTGGTTTAAGACCAACTGCAACAGCTGAAACCAATACTGAACACACCAAGCATAGCGTCAATGCCACACTGATGGTTTTTGTATTATTACTTTTGGGCTTGGACATAACGAACCCTCCGAGCTGTTTGGCGTTTGATGTTTGCTTGGGTCACAAAGTAATCAAACAATGGAGCAAATAAGTTAGCAAATAGAATGGCCAGCATGATGCCTTCTGGGAAGGCTGGATTGACTACTCGAATCAGTACCGTCATAAAGCCAATCAAAATACCATAAGCCCAGCGGCCGTTATTAGTATGTGCAGCTGAAACTGGATCAGTTGCCATAAAGACAGCACCAAAAGCAAAGCCACCAATAACTAGATGCCAATAAAATGGTAGGTTCATCATCAGATTGTCTTCAGAGCCAATCATATTAAAGACAAGAGAGGTGGCGATAAGACCAACCACACAGCCTGCCATAATGCGCCATGATGCAATGCGCGTCCAAAGTAGAACGGCCGCACCCATCAAAATTGCAAGCGTAGATACTTCACCGATACTGCCTTGCATATTACCTAAGAACGCATCACCCCAAGTGATCGCATTGCCATAGACATCAACGAAGTCCTGAGGAGTCACACCAAGTGCTGCAAGGCCAAGTGGCGTTGCACCAGAGAAACCATCGACTGCTGTCCATATTGAGTCACCAGACATATAGGCTGGATAAGCAAAGTATAAGAATGCACGACCTGATAGAGCAGGGTTAAGGAAGTTTTTACCAGTACCGCCGAATACTTCTTTAGCAACGACTACACCGAAGATGATACCTAAAGCAACTTGCCATAATGGAATATCTGGCGGCAAAATCAGTGCATACAGTACTGAGGTCACAAAGAAACCTTCGTTTACTTCATGCCCACGCACTACGGCAAATATAATCTCACAGAGAATACCAACACCAAAGGTGACGATATAAATCGGTAAAAATTGCATTGCCCCGTAGACTAAGCTTGCCCAGATACTATCTGGATTATAGCCAGCCATGCCAGTGATTATGGTACGCCAGCCCTCAGGTTGCAAACCCAATTGAGCGATGGCGGTTAATGCTTGATGACCGACGTTGTACATACCCCAAAACATTGCTGGAAAGGTACATAGCCATACGGTAATCATAATGCGCTTCAGATCAATACCGTCACGTACGTGTGATGAGGCATAAGTCGTTGAGCCTGGTTGACGTAAAAACGTATCAAACATCTCAAAGATAGCGTAGTACTTTTCGTGTTTGCCACCTTTGGTGAAAGACGGTTCCATACGATCGAACATATTGTGTAAAAATTTCATCGTGGTTAGCCCTCCAGCTCAATGCGAGTTAAGTTATCACGCAAAATATCACCGAATTCATATTTGCCAGGAGATACGAAGGTGCATAATGCTAAATCTTCTTCGTCTAGTTCAAGTACGCCTAAATCAACCGCAGTGATAATATCTTCAACGATTAAAGCACGTAATAGCTGGGTCGGCAGATAATCTTGCGGCATGACCTCTTCATAAACCCCGATAGGTACCATCGCTCGCGGTGAGCCATTGCTCGTCGTGGTAAAGTTATACTTCTTGCCACCAAAAAATTGCGAAATATAAATAGGAAGTTTAGAGAAGCGATTTGCACCCGGACTAAAGAAGTGAAACGCTGGGCGCTCACGACCCTCAGATAACACACTGATCTGATTGTGAAAACGACCAAGGTAGGCCACATTAGTAAACAACCTGCGACCAGACAGTACTGAACCTGAAATAATACGGTTCTCGCCAGCAGCCAATTGACCTTTGGTCAATGCTGTAATATCGGCACCGCGCTCAGTTGCCACTAAATGTGGGGATTTGACCGCAGGGCCAGCTAAGCTTAGCAGACGACGCGTATATAAACGACCAGTGGTAAAGAGTTTGCCAATAGCAATCACGTCCTGATAGCCAATCGTCCAGACGGTCACACCGCGACTAATTGGATGCAAAAAGTGAATATGCGTACCAGCAAGACCTGCTGGATGTTTACCCGCAAAGCTATGATACTCAGTAACATTGTTTGTCGCCGTATGTGGCACTGGTGCTATATTGGCTTCAGAATGATGACAAACGAAAGTCTTGGGACTCAGCGTTGATAAAACAGCAAGGCCGTCATTAAACGCTTGTGTCTGTTCATTAATCAGTAGCATCGGGTCAAACGCTAGTGGATTGGTATCCATAGCGGTGACGAAGATAGCATGCGGACGAGCGCCAATATCAGGCGCGCGGCTATAAGGACGCGTACGAAATGCAGTCCACTCACCAGAAGCAAGCAATTGAGTTTCAACAGCTTCAGAGTCTAAGTCAGCAAGTTGCTGGGAGTCATAGCGCTGAAACTCTACTTCTTCACCGTTTGGGTCAACCTCAATTACAAGACTTTCAAAGACACGACGTTCGCCACGTTTAATGGCAATGACTTTACCAGCAGCAGGGGCAGTATAAATAACACCCACTCGTTTTTTGTCTTCAAAAACGGGTTGACCCTTAGCTACGATGTCACCCTCTGTGACATTCATCGTAGGCTTCATACCTACGTAATCGTAACCAACAAGTGCCACGTGTGCTGGTCTGTGCTCTGATATCTCGCGGGAGGGCTCACCTGTGATGGGCAAATCCAAACCTTTCTTGATGGTAATCATAAGCGAAAACTTAGTCCATAGTCTAAAACGATACCAGACGTCCTGTTTGGTACGACGGCAGTATTAGCAAAAGCTTAATTAAAAGCTGTCAATCAGCAGCAGCCCTAAAGCAAAGCTGTGATTGAACGCCTTAAACGTAAAGCTTAAGTATTACTGCAAGTAAGAGTATTAACGCTGACCTTAGACTCCTTAACAACACGTTAACGTCTTATTCGAATTACCAATATGGCGACCGGCTACCAAGATGCATGATAAATCTATCAAATTAAAATAAACCTCCAAAGCTAGTCGCTTAGAGTGAGCACTTTAATTCAAAGATAGGCTTACCACGCGTTTTATTAAAATTTGAAACATTGTAATACTAGTATCATATAGATGAGTTCTAGGATGGTCACAAGACCGTTAGACTCAATATATGATAATCTGATCAAAAACAAACCAATTAAGCGATTAGCATACAACTTCAAACCATGCCAATCTACTCGTTACTGGTTTATCGGAATAACAGACAAGGTTATGGTCAACATTTCACCGACTTGTTGTCTGTACTTTGTCATACCTTTATAGTCGAACATTATCAAGCTATCTGTAGATGCTCGTCATGCGTGGCTAAGATATAGAAACAAATACAAATTTACCTAGGATTATACGCTAAATTAACCTAAAATTGCCAGTTAGTAATTGAATTTATCTAATTGTAGTGCCGAATTTAAAGGCTGAAACTTATAGTTATCAATAATTAATTTTAGCCAAACGACGACTAGAATTCTAACTAAAAACACAAACTTAAGTTGTATTTAATCTGTTGAATATAAATATTCAGTTAAGTGCATACTTTATATTATTTTCTTAACATTTTTCAATTATTGTTGTTTCTGTTTTACTTTTTTTTAATAAAATATTTTTATAAGGAATGCTGTATGTGTGCTGCGCCTGTGATTATTCCAGCTATCGATCTAAAAGATGGCAAATGTGTACGCTTAAAACAAGGCCGTATGGAGGATGATACGGTATTTTCTGATGACCCCGTAGCGGTAGCAGGTCGCTGGGTTAAAGAGGGAGCAAGGCGTCTGCATTTGGTTGACCTTAATGGCGCATTTGATGGTGTACCCGTACATAAGCGCGTGGTTCATGATATTGCTAAAGCTTATCCCAAACTACCTATTCAATTAGGCGGCGGGGTACGCAATCTGCATACTATTGAGCAATATATCACTGCAGGCCTTACTCATATTATTATCGGTACAAAAGCGGTTGAAGATCCTGATTTCGTTACTGAGGCTTGTCGCGAGTTTGCAGGACACATTATCGTTGGTATTGATGCCAAAGACGGTATGGTAGCCACTCATGGCTGGGCAAATGTCACCGATACTAAAGCAACTGAGCTTGCTAAACGTTTTGCTGATGTTGGTGTATCGTCAATCGTCTATACCGATATAGCTCGTGATGGCATGATGCAAGGCGTCAATGTTGAGCAAACGGTCAATTTGGCACGTGAGGGTGGTTTGCCAGTGATCGCTTCAGGCGGTGTCACTGATATGCAAGATATTAAACTGTTAAAGCCTTATGGTGATTGTATTGAAGGTATCATTACAGGGCGCGCCATTTATGAAGGTACACTAGATCTTGGCGAGGCTCAAAGTTATCTAGACAGTTGATAGTCTATTAATATAGTTGCCTATGTTTATCATATAGGCAATTATAGTTGATACATTAATAAAGGATACTTATGATAGCTTTTTTTGACCATCTATCTATACATAAATATTTGCAAGTCCTAGGTCGGCTATTATTATCAATTATTATTTTTTATGGCTTGCCTGCTCATGCCATTGGTGAAGAGTTGGCAAGCATTGCAGCAGTATCAAATGTAGATAGCAATACTTCTATAAGTGCAGAAGAAGAACCTGCTACAGCGCCTAAACCAGAAAGTAACGTGTTACCTACTGCACCAGCGCCGATAGAGGCACCGCCAGTTATCAGTGGTGAGAGCACTAATAATGCTCAAATTGAAACCACACCTACCCCGCAAAAAGACAATGACATTCGTCAGCGTATTAGCGGTATTTTCTCCGAGATTGATGGCTTACAGACAGTCAATGTCAGTGTTACCCAAGGTGTTGTCACTTTAACAGGGGAAACCCCGAACGAGAAAAAAGCCCAGCAAGCGATTAACCTTACCAATCGCTTAACGGATGTAGTGACGGTTGAAGATAAGATTAATCGTACGCTCGATGTACAAGATAATGTTTCAACAGTATATCAAGGCCTCAAAACTCAAGGTACAAATTTAGTCAAAGCTTTACCGTTATTATTGGTAGGCATTGTTATATTTGGCATTGTGGCTTGGTTTGGCAGTTGGTTGTCCAAACGTCAAGGAATATGGCAGCGTTTGACTCCCAATCCCTTTGTAGCCGAGCTGTTATCCCAAACGATTAAAGTGATTTTTATTGTTTTTGGTCTAATTTTGGCGTTGAGCTTGATAGGTGCAGAGACTATTTTAGGCACGCTACTTGGCGGTGCAGGGGTAATTGGTATTGCTGTTGGTTTCGCAGTAAAGGATTCTATTGAGAATTATATTGCCTCTCTCATGCTAAGTATTCGTCAGCCATTTCGTGCTCGTGATCAAGTAAAAATCAACGAGCATGAGGGTATTGTAGTGCGCTTGACCTCACGGGCAACTATTCTAATGACGTTAGACGGTAATCAGTTACGTATTCCGAATGCCGAAGTTTTTAAAGGAATTATTTTAAACTATACTAAAAATCCTGAGCGCCGTTTTACCTTCGAACTAGGTGTTGATGCCAATGATGATCCATTAGCGGCAATTAAAGTTGGACTAGACGCGATAAGCACATTAAGTTTTGTCTTAGACAAACCTAAAGCTATCGCTGTCATCACTCATGTTGGTGATTCTAACATCGTTCTTGAGTTTCAAGTTTGGGTGGATCAGTCAGAGACTGACTTTGCTAAAGCACGTAGTATTGCTATTCGTGAAACTAAGCATGCTCTAGAAAATCAAGGCTTCAGCTTACCTGAACCTATTTATCGACTACGTTTTAACAATAAATTAGAAAAAGCGTTTGAGCATATGCAAAATGGTAAAGGTATAGACAGTTCTGAGCTGACTGTAACGCCCATGACTTCTGTACCAGAGAATGAGCAGAGTAGTGAAAATTCAGCAGATGATAAAGATAAAAAACAGGCTAAAGCGCGCGCTAAGCAAATCCTGAATGGAGATAATGCTGATGACGTGTTTGATGCTCGTCCTGATGAAAAACTGATGGAAAAAGTTGAACAAGAAATTGCGGAAAGTTCTAATGAAACGGATTTATTAGACAAAAATAGTCCACAAGAATGATCTTTATCGTAAGGTATAAAAGTTAGGCATAATAAATGCATTGTAAGATGACAAACTTAGCAATATCACGAGAAGTAAGTCATGCAGATGAAACATTTAATTATCCTAGCACTGATAGGTATTGTCATTTTACTAGGTTTCAATATCATCAATGGTAATCGCCATGAACAGAATAGAGCAGTAGTGGCAAACAGTGTCACGCCTACGTCGACCACCACGGTTGTTCCTCATCAAGATACCAACCATTCAGTAGATGTAGCAAGCCAGCCTTTGGGGAAACAGCCTAAAGCTATCATGGATAATGCGACTAGCCAAATAAACCAAGCACAGAAAGCCGACCAAGAACGCTTAGATCAGGTGATCAATACTCAGTAGTTCACTAGAAGCACATAAATTAGAAGCATAAAAAAAGGCTAAAGATAACCTTAGCCTTTTTTTTGATTTAAGATTTAAACATCAATTTAGCTCTTTTTGCTAGCACCTTTACTGTTCCGGCTACTGCTTTTCTTAGCTGAGCTTCTCTTAGGCTGGCCTTTCTTTGTTTGATTCATCTCACTAGATTGCAACTTGGCTTTTAAATCAAAGTCAATTTGGAGCAAATCCATATTGACACCAGCGACTTTTACTTTGACCAAATCACCAAGTCCAAACAAAGTGCCTTTGTCTTTGCCGATAAGCTGCTGCTGCTGTTCATCATAGACAAAGAAATCATCACCGACATTTGAGATATGTACTAGACCATCGATATATAGATCAGTCAACGTCACAAATAGGCCAAAGCTAGTCACTGTAGTAACGACACCATCAAATTCTTCGCCTACATGATCTTTCATGTAATGACATTTAAGCCAAGATTCTACAAAACGTGAAGCCTTTTCAGCACGGCGTTCGGTATCTGAAGTCTGCGTACCTGCACCATCAAGAGAGAAGTCCATGACGGGATGCTGACTATTAGTTACTTTCGCTTTAATGGCACGATGTAGCATCAAGTCAGGATAGCGGCGAATCGGTGAAGTGAAATGGCTATATTCATCATATGCCAAACCAAAGTGACCGATGTTATCAGGTGCGTAGTTGGCCTGCATCATCGAGCGTAGTAACATGCTGTGGATACTAACCGCATCAGGACGATCTTTCGTGGCTTCAATAATGCGTTGATAATCCGCTTGCGTTGGGCTTTCTTCTGGAAAGCTTAAACCAAAGTTTTTTGCGTATTCATGAACACGCATTGATTTTTCGCCATCAGGCTTATCGTGATTACGATATAGTACAGGTAGCTCGTTTTTCAATGCAAAGTTTGCCGCACAGGTATTGGCAAGTAACATGCACTCTTCGATGAGCTTATGAGCATCGCCACGAGTACGTGGCAAGATAGCCGCGATACCGCCTTTCTCATTAAACTTAATATAAGTCTCAACAGTTTCAAATTCCATCGCATGACGTTCTTCGCGCTTTTTAATGAGCAAGTCATATAACTGATGTAGCGTATCGACAGATTTTTTGACATCTTTATTATCTGTCAATGATTTTGGAATGCTGTCATCTTTTGGATTGGCAAAATAATCATTGACTTGGTTATAAGTTAAACGTGCTTGTGAATGCATGACCCCAGGATAGAATTCGTAACCTGTCACCTTGCCAGCACGCGATATTTTGATATCGGCAACCATACATAATCGATCAACTGAAGGGTTAAGCGAACACAAGCCGTTCGACAGTACTTCAGGCAACATTGGGATGACGCGATGCGGGAAATAAACTGAAGTACCACGTTCATAAGCATCTTGATCAAGTGGAGAGTTTGGCGTCACATAATGGCTAACATCAGCAATAGCGACCAGTACGCGATAGTTACCGCCAGAGCGTTTTTCAGCGAACACGGCATCATCAAAGTCACGCGCATCTTCACCATCAATAGTTACTAACGGCAAATCACGTAAGTCGGTACGACCCTTTAAGTCTTTTTTACTAGGCTCTCGGTAGTCGTTAGCTTGCTTAAGTGCCGCTTCGCTAAATTCAGACGGAATATCGTAATTAAGTAGAGTCGTCTCAATGATCAGCTCACGATCATTATCATCGCTAAGTACTTCGGTGATCTTACCAGTAGCAAACTCATGCTGATTAGGCCAGTCAATGACATCAACTTTAACCGGATCGCCTTTCTTAGCACCTAACTCTTGTATGTTATCTTCGGTGACTGTAATCGGCTGATGATTGTTAGGACTGCCAAGCTCAACACAGTAGCCATCTTCATCACGAGCAAGCGTACCGATAAAATGGTTTTGATGACGTTCGGTTACATCAACAATACGGCCCTCAGTACGACCACGGTTGTCTGTCGACGTACCAATAGCATTGACCGTATCACCGTTGAACACCCAACGCATTTGCTTTTCGTGCAGGAACAAATCTGGCATATCTGCCAACACGACAAAGCCAAAACCTTTTGGGTGAGCAGATACTGTACCAGTGACAACATCTTGCTGCGTGACTGTACGAAAGCGATAAGGACGCCCTTCGCGGTTAACTTGGCCATCACGAGCCATTGCTTTTAGACGATTACCCAACGCATCAAATTGATCAGGATCATTGATATCGAAAGCTTTTGCCAGCTGCTGATGTGTCGCTTCACCGTGTTCAGCGATCGTGTGTAATATCAGCTCACGACTAGGGATAGGATTATCGTATTTTTGTGCCTCGCTTGAGGCGTTTGGATCATTCCAACTCATAAATTACCGTATCTATTTTTAAAATTATTAATAATGGCTATCTTAACACGAACAACAGATTAATATCTTGCGTCAATGATGTTATGTGTATTTGACAGCATGCTTTTACTGGACAAACTGCTGTATCAAATATCGATATCAGTAGCACCAGATTTGTTTGTAATCTTTTTACTATCTATTTCTTTTGAAACTTCAAGCACAGTGGTTTGGTTAGATTTGTCCAAGTATTTTTGCGCTTTATCCACTTCAGTCGTCAAAGTATTAACGGTTTGCTTCATATTTTCTAGTGCTTCAATTTTATAATTACTAATCATATCCATCGTATCGTAGACATTATTGAAAGCATTTTGTAGTTTATCAAGCTCAATAGTGCTACTGGTCGCTTGTTCATGAATTTCACCAGATTGGCGTTTAAGCATAGCTGAGGTAGACTCAATCAGACTACTAGTCGTTTTATTTAACGCTGTAATTTGATCTAAGACTAGCTTTTGATTTGTCATGGCTTGCGCTACGACTACTGCAGTACGCAATGCCGAAATGGTAGTAGTGGTAGCGCGATCAACCCCTTTAATAAGCTCTAAGTTATTTTTGCGAATGGTATCTAACGCTAAATAGCCTTGTACGTTAACAGCCAGCTGAGTCAAAAAATCAGTATTTTTTTGGCGTACATAAAATAGCATTTCTTCTTTAATGATACGTGCTTTTTCAGGGTCAGTAGCTTCTAGAGCATAGACCTTCTGCTCTAACTGTTCGTCAATCTTTTTACCAACATAGATATACTGACGAATAGATTGCATCAAATCCCACATATTGACTTTTTCTTGCTCAATCATGGCATTGTCTTTGAGTAGCTCGTCTTTACCATTGTATAGACTGGTCACCACTGCATTGATATGTGATTGCGCCGATTCATATTGGCGGAAATAATCTTGTACTTTATTGCCAAATGGAATGAGACCGAATAGTTTGCGTGAGCTGGTCAGCTCTTTTTTACTCGGATCCAAATCTTCTACAATACCGCGTAATTCAGTAAGAGATTTGGCAATCGGTGAGTTATCAAACAAGCTATCGTTGATACTCTTGGCAGGAAGTTCCAGCATCCGATTAGATACTTGTGCAGATTCACGGATTTCCTTAGTGCCCAAGTTATGAATGGATTGCAAGTTTTGCTGAAAGTCAGGACCATGCACTGGGTTGGTAATGACATGATCAACGAAAGCATCGACTTTGGCATCAAGCTCTGGAATTTGGCTCTCATCCAACTTAACCATCTGATCTGCCTCACTTTTTTCTATTTCTTTTACAGGAGCTGGAGGAGTCAGAGAGATACTTGGCGTATTCGTATTTTCTGGAGGTGTTAGTTCTTGCATAAGTTTTCCTATAGATAAGTAATAGATCAAATATTTTGGATTACTAAATAATTTTGATTATTGTCCATTATTCTAATTCAAACAGCAATTATAGGAGCTGAGAGTCTATTAATTGAATTATAGTTATTAAGTTGTTGTTAATAGAAAATGCGGAATAGATTTTAAGATTACCGTGTAACCAAAGAGTCGTGAAGGCTGATTTTGTAAAACTATGTGGTAATTAGAATAATAAATTTATGACAAACAATAGTAAAAAACCATCAATATCCCGCAGCATATTGATGGTCAAAAATAAAGACAAGTAAATATGGCAAGCTTAAATATTCGCCGTCCAATTACCTTTTCTTGGTAGGCCCAAGCAGCATACCCATTTGTCGACCTTCCATTTTTGGATGTTGTTCGACGTTTGAGATATCGGCAGTATCTTCAATGATACGTTCAAGTTGCTTACGACCAATGTCTTGATGCGCCATTTCGCGACCACGAAAGCGAATACTAACTTTAACTTTGTCTTGGTCTTCCAAAAAGCTAACGATTTTTTTCAGTTTTACCTGATAATCAGCTTCTTCAGTACTAGGACGCAGTTTCATCTCTTTAAGCTGAGTTTGCTTTTGGTTTTTCTTGGCCTCTTTCGCTTTTTGCTTCTGATCATAAAGGAAATGCTTATAATCCATGATCTTACATACTGGCGGCTTGGCATCCGGCACTAATTCAACTAAGTCTAGATTTTCATCACGTGCCGCTTTCATAGCGGTATCGATATCGACCACGCCCATTTGTTCGCCGTCTTCTCTGACAAGACGAACTTCCTTAACACTGATATCTTCATTGGTGTTCAGACGGTTTGACTGTTTAATAGGTATTACTCCTGATCTGTTTTTTGATTCTGACGGCCTTTTTCGGCAACGGCAGTCTGTACTAATTTGATGAATTCAGGGACAGTCATCACGCCTAGGTTTTCACCTTCGCGGGTTCGGACATTGACGCTGCCTGATTCAACTTCTTTATCCCCTAATACTAGCATATAGGGAATACGTTCTAATGTTTTCTCTCGTATCTTAAATCCAATCTTTTCGTTACGCAAGTCGCTAACTGCACGTAAACCTGCATTTTTTAGCTCATTAACGACATTTTTACAACTTTCTGCCTGTTTATCGGTAATATTCATAACAACTACTTGTTGCGGAGCAAGCCAAACAGGCATCCATCCAGCGTAGTTTTCGATAAGTATACCAATAAAGCGCTCAAACGAACCTAAGATTGCACGGTGCAACATAATAGGTACTTCGCGCTCATTTTGCTCATTAACAAATTCAGCATCGAGACGTTCAGGCATATTAGGATCGACCTGAATAGTACCGCACTGCCATACGCGACCTAAACTATCTTTAAGACTAAATTCAATCTTAGGACCATAAAATGCCCCTTCGCCCGGTAGATAATCCCAGTCAAGACCTGAGCTATCAAGAGCATCAGCTAAGGCTTTTTCAGCGAAGTCCCATGACTCATCGCTACCAACCCGTTTTTCAGGACGAGTTGAAAGCTTCATAATGATATTATCAAAACCAAAATCTTCATAAACAGCAAGGGTTAGCTTAATAAAGTCTGCCACTTCTTGCTGAATTTGTGCTTGGGTACAGAAGATATGCGCATCATCTTGTGTAAAGCCGCGTACGCGCATCAAACCATGTAGTGAGCCTGATGGTTCGTTACGGTGACATGAGCCAAACTCAGCCATACGTAATGGCAGGTCACGATAAGACTTTAAGCCTTGGTTAAATACTTGTACGTGACACGGACAGTTCATCGGTTTTACCGCATAATCACGGTTTTCACTCGACGTAGTAAACATGTTGGTCGCATAGTTGCCCCAATGTCCAGAACGCTCCCATAAACTACGATCAACGATTTGCGGCGTTTTGATTTCTTCATAGCCGTTATCATATTGTACCTTACGCATATATTGCTCAAGTACTTGATAAATCGTCCATCCATTAGCATGCCAAAATACCATGCCTGGGGCTTGTTCTTGCATATGAAATAGATTTAACGCTTTACCGATCTTACGATGGTCACGTTTTTCTGCTTCTTCGATACGTTGGATATATGCTTTTAGCTGTTTTTTGTCTGCCCAAGCAGTACCATAAATACGTTGTAGCTGTTCATTCTTAGCATCACCGCGCCAATAGGCACCTGACATTTTAGTCAGTTTAAATACTTTTAAGAAACGTGTATTAGGTACGTGAGGACCACGACACATATCCACATACTCTTGATGATGATACAAGCCAAAAGCTTCTTCACCTGGCATATCATTAATTAATTTGAGCTTATAATCCTCACCACGTTCTTCAAATATCTTTATTACTTCAGCACGTGGCGTCATTTTCTTGATGACATCATAATCTTGCTTAATAAGCTCCATCATGCGTTTTTCAATTTTTTCCATATGCTCAGGTGTAAACGGCGTCTCACTATATATATCGTAATAAAAGCCATCATCTATGACAGGGCCAATGACCATTTTAACGTCAGGGTAGAGCTGTTTAACAGCGTGACCTAACAAGTGAGCACATGAATGACGAATAATATCGACACCGTCATCGTCTTTTGGGGTAATAATCTCAACCTTAGCATCAGAGACGATAGGATCGTAAGCATCAACTAGATGACCATCTACACGTCCAGCGACCGTGGCCTTAGCAAGACCCGCCCCAATGCTTTGTGCCACTTCCATGACTGTAGTATTGCCTTCGAAGTTTTTGACGCTTCCATCGGGTAAAGTAATCGCTACCATAATCTATTCACCTGTTTTTGAGTCCGTTGGCAGTGATGATTGCAACTATCAATCATATGACCGTGAGACCACATAAATTATATACGTTAAACGTGATACGTTAAGAGATACAGGCATTATTCGAACACGTTTAGCTCATATATAGCTGTTTGGTTGTTTATCCAACCTACTAATACAGCTAATACATAAAAAAAACGCAGCAACATGCCCTTTAAATACGGTTAACTGACAGTGCAAGACAAGTAATGCCATTAGGGCAACTACTATAACAAAAACCATCTATAAACACTAGGCGGCAAGGGTTAGAGAGATAGTTCACCTAGACTATAGGAAATATAATATCTAATGAAGATATTGTTGAACACATGACAAACAGATAATGGCTATATTATAAGATAAGGCTAATCGAATAACCTATGCATTTATAAACTACCTATGTCTCTTACTTCTCACTATATATAGTTCTACTTCTATTATAAGCAGCATCTATATATAGTCACTGTCTATAATATCAATAGTGTCGATAGATAAGTCGATACAGACTAAAGAAAGATGCATATCAAAAAAGTTAAAGATAATAGGTCATAGGAATTATAAAAGTACTCCAAACCGTATGATCTAGTAGTCTACCTAGATCTAAATAGCGATTCTTAGTATATTATACAGGCATTAGAAAATACCTTTCATTGTAACCTATTGAAAAACATCTGTTATTTTATATTTCTTAGAATTAATCTAAAAAGCTTAGAAAAAGCGGTTGACACCCAGCTCAAACTGTCTATAATACGCCCCACAGCAAGGGAATAGCAGCGAAATTAGTAAGAAGGTTTACTACTAACGAAGCGACTATCTTACTGAAGAACTTAAAATAAAAGCTTGACAGATCAAATCATTATGATATGATAGTCGGCTCGCTAGATAGGTTAAGCCATAACGGTTTAAGGTTATTTAGCAAAGAGAAGTACCCTATATATCAACTACTGGACGACAGTAGATTGACACTATTTAAAAGCATAACTAAAGAACAACTTGTGTGGATTTTTGCTGATTCAGAATGCTAAAAAATAAAGTTGACTATCTTTTCTTTTCGGGAAGATTATTAACTATAAAAATTATCATTTAAGACAGCAGAAAAACTCAAAGTTAATTCATTACGAACATAATTTTTAGCGATTTGCCAGATTAAATGAGCCAAGTTTAGAAGTCTCTTTAAAGGACTTCATAGCAAGATTAAACTGAAGAGTTTGATCATGGCTCAGATTGAACGCTGGCGGCAGGCTTAACACATGCAAGTCGAGCGGTAACATTTCTAGCTTGCTAGAAGATGACGAGCGGCGGACGGGTGAGTAATACTTAGGAATCTACCTAGTAGTGGGGGATAGCTCGGGGAAACTCGAATTAATACCGCATACGACCTACGGGAGAAAGGGGGCAACTTGTTGCTCTCGCTATTAGATGAGCCTAAGTCGGATTAGCTAGATGGTGGGGTAAAGGCCTACCATGGCGACGATCTGTAGCTGGTCTGAGAGGATGATCAGCCACACCGGAACTGAGACACGGTCCGGACTCCTACGGGAGGCAGCAGTGGGGAATATTGGACAATGGGGGCAACCCTGATCCAGCCATGCCGCGTGTGTGAAGAAGGCCTTTTGGTTGTAAAGCACTTTAAGCAGTGAAGAAGACTCCGTGGTTAATACCCACGGACGATGACATTAGCTGCAGAATAAGCACCGGCTAACTCTGTGCCAGCAGCCGCGGTAATACAGAGGGTGCAAGCGTTAATCGGAATTACTGGGCGTAAAGCGAGCGTAGGTGGCTTGATAAGTCAGATGTGAAATCCCCGGGCTTAACCTGGGAACTGCATCTGATACTGTTAGGCTAGAGTAGGTGAGAGGAAGGTAGAATTCCAGGTGTAGCGGTGAAATGCGTAGAGATCTGGAGGAATACCGATGGCGAAGGCAGCCTTCTGGCATCATACTGACACTGAGGCTCGAAAGCGTGGGTAGCAAACAGGATTAGATACCCTGGTAGTCCACGCCGTAAACGATGTCTACTAGTCGTTGGGTCCCTTGAGGACTTAGTGACGCAGCTAACGCAATAAGTAGACCGCCTGGGGAGTACGGCCGCAAGGTTAAAACTCAAATGAATTGACGGGGGCCCGCACAAGCGGTGGAGCATGTGGTTTAATTCGATGCAACGCGAAGAACCTTACCTGGTCTTGACATATCTAGAATCCTGCAGAGATGCGGGAGTGCCTTCGGGAATTAGAATACAGGTGCTGCATGGCTGTCGTCAGCTCGTGTCGTGAGATGTTGGGTTAAGTCCCGCAACGAGCGCAACCCTTTTCCTTAGTTACCAGCGGGTTATGCCGGGAACTCTAAGGATACTGCCAGTGACAAACTGGAGGAAGGCGGGGACGACGTCAAGTCATCATGGCCCTTACGACCAGGGCTACACACGTGCTACAATGGTAGGTACAGAGGGCAGCTACACAGCGATGTGATGCGAATCTCAAAAAGCCTATCGTAGTCCAGATTGGAGTCTGCAACTCGACTCCATGAAGTAGGAATCGCTAGTAATCGCGGATCAGAATGCCGCGGTGAATACGTTCCCGGGCCTTGTACACACCGCCCGTCACACCATGGGAGTTGATTGCACCAGAAGTGGATAGCTTAACCTTCGGGGAGGCGTTCACCACGGTGTGGTTGATGACTGGGGTGAAGTCGTAACAAGGTAGCCGTAGGGGAACCTGCGGCTGGATCACCTCCTTATAGATGGCATTCGGTCAGCAAGAATTCACAACAAGTTGTTCTTTAGTTTAAGCTAGTTTATTAAAGCCTAGGCGTGATATATATGCGCTCTATAGGCCTGTAGCTCAGCTGGTTAGAGCACCGTGTTGATAACGCGGGGGTCGGCAGTTCAAGTCTGCCCAGGCCTACCATTATTTCAGGGGCCATAGCTCAGTTGGTAGAGCGCCTGCCTTGCACGCAGGAGGTCAACGGTTCGACTCCGTTTGGCTCCACCATATAATAAACTATTCTTTAGTATGCAAATAAATAAGTAGATGTATAAATAGAAACAAGTGATTCAGCCAATAGGCATTGATTACTTCTTTCTGTTTTATACAGAATCTGTGACTCGACGAGAGCACAGAGACTATTTAAAAACATAGATATGAGTCTGGGTTAGGAACACGTGTTCACGCGTTGTTTCTAACCTTAATAATCGACCTCTTAACGACATCAGTTGTTATCCCAGGGGTTGATTATTAAAAAAGTAAAGAGAACTGAATCAAGCGTATAAACATAGGTGATATCGTTATCATAATTAGATTGTAGAACACTTAGGAATCTAACTCTATTTATAGAGAAAGACTACTTGGGGTTGTATGGTCAAGTAATGAAGCGCACATGGTGGATGCCTTGGCAGTCAGAGGCGATGAAAGACGTGACAGCCTGCGATAAGCTTCGGGGAGGCGGCAATATCCTGTGATCCGGAGATTTCTGAATGGGGAAACCCACTTACCATAAGGTAGGTATCTTGTACTTGTACAAGAAGCGAACGAGGGGAAGTGAAACATCTCAGTACCCTTAGGAATAGACATCAAATGAGATTCCCCAAGTAGCGGCGAGCGAACGGGGAGAAGCCGATTAGTGCTAATGTAGAAGAACAGCGTGGGAAAGCTGACCGTAGTAGGTGATAGTCCTGTATTCGAAACATTAGCGTTAACATATTAAGTAGAGCGGGACACGAGAAATCCTGTTTGAAGATGGGGGGACCATCCTCCAAGGCTAAATACTCCTGACTGACCGATAGTGAACCAGTACCGTGAGGGAAAGGCGAAAAGAACCCCTGTGAGGGGAGTGAAATAGAACCTGAAACCGTGTGCGTACAAGCAGTGGGAGCCTTAATTTATTAGGGTGACCGCGTACCTTTTGTATAATGGGTCAGCGACTTATGTTCTGTAGCAAGGTTAACCGTTTAGGGGAGCCGTAGGGAAACCGAGTCTTAATAGGGCGTTTAGTTGCAGGGCATAGACCCGAAACCGAGTGATCTATCCATGAGCAGGTTGAAAGTGCCGTAACAGGCACCGGAGGACCGAACCCACTGTCGTTGAAAAGCCAGGGGATGACTTGTGGATAGGGGTGAAAGGCTAATCAAACTCGGTGATAGCTGGTTCTCCCCGAAAGCTATTTAGGTAGCGCCTCGGACGAACACCATTGGGGGTAGAGCACTGTTTCGGCTAGGGGGTCATACCGACTTACCAAACCGATGCAAACTCCGAATACCGATGAGTGATATCCGGGAGACACACAGTGGGTGCTAACGTCCATTGTGGAGAGGGAAACAACCCAGACCGCCAGCTAAGGCCCCAAATTCCTAGTTAAGTGGGAAACGAGGTGGGAAGGCATAGACAGCTAGGAGGTTGGCTTAGAAGCAGCCATCCTTTAAAGAAAGCGTAATAGCTCACTAGTCGAGTCGGCCCGCGCGGAAGATGTAACGGGGCTCAAACTAGGAGCCGAAGCTGCGGATTTGAATTTGTTTTCAAGTGGTAGGGGAGCGTTGTGTAAGCCTGTGAAGGTGTATCGTAAGGTATGCTGGAGGTATCACAAGAGCGAATGCTGACGTGAGTAACGATAATGCGAGTGAAAAGCTCGCACGCCGGAAGATCAAGGGTTCCAGTCCAACGTTAATCGGGGCTGGGTGAGTCGACCCCTAAGGCGAGGCCGAAAGGCGTAGTCGATGGGAAATCGGTTAATATTCCGATACTTGTTTATAATGCGATGGAGGGACGGAGAAGGTTATGTCAGCCTGGCGTTGGTTGTCCAGGTGAAAGGATGTAGGTTTATAGCTTAGGTAAATCCGGGCTATTTTATACCGAGATCTGATAGCAAGCTGTACTTGTACAGCGAAGTGGCAAATACCATGCTTCCAGGAAAAGCTTCTAAGCAATAGTTATAAACGAATCGTACCCTAAACCGACACAGGTGATCAGGTAGAGAATACCAAGGCGCTTGAGAGAACTCTGCTGAAGGAACTAGGCAAAATGGTACCGTAACTTCGGGAGAAGGTACGCTGTTGATGGTGATAGGACTTGCTCCTTGAGCTGTTGGCAGTCGCAGATACCAGGCTGCTGCAACTGTTTATTAAAAACACAGCACTCTGCAAACACGAAAGTGGACGTATAGGGTGTGATGCCTGCCCGGTGCTGGAAGGTTAATTGATGGGGTTAGCGTAAGCGAAGCTCTTGATCGAAGCCCCAGTAAACGGCGGCCGTAACTATAACGGTCCTAAGGTAGCGAAATTCCTTGTCGGGTAAGTTCCGACCTGCACGAATGGCATAATGATGGCAGCGCTGTCTCCAGCAGAGACTCAGTGAAATCGAAATCGCAGTGAAGATGCTGTGTACCCGCGGCTAGACGGAAAGACCCCGTGAACCTTTACTACAGCTTTACATTGAACTTTGACCTGACTTGTGCAGGATAGGTGGGAGGCTTTGAAGCCGAGACGCTAGTCTCGGTGGAGCCAATCTTGAAATACCACCCTGGTCATGTTGGGGTTCTAACTCAGGTATAACAATACCGAGGACAATGTATGGTGGGTAGTTTGACTGGGGCGGTCTCCTCCTAAAGAGTAACGGAGGAGTACGAAGGTGCGCTCAGACCGGTCGGAAATCGGTCGTAGAGTATAAAGGCAAAAGCGCGCTTAACTGCGAGACCCACAAGTCGAGCAGGTACGAAAGTAGGTCTTAGTGATCCGGTGGTTCTGTATGGAAGGGCCATCGCTCAACGGATAAAAGGTACTCTGGGGATAACAGGCTGATACCGCCCAAGAGTTCATATCGACGGCGGTGTTTGGCACCTCGATGTCGGCTCATCTCATCCTAGGGCTGAAGCAGGTCCTAAGGGTATGGCTGTTCGCCATTTAAAGAGGTACGCGAGCTGGGTTTAGAACGTCGTGAGACAGTTCGGTCCCTATCTACCGTGGGCGTTGGAAATTTGAGAGGATCTGCTCCTAGTACGAGAGGACCAGAGTGGACGAACCTCTGGTGTTCGGGTTGTCACGCCAGTGGCATTGCCCGGTAGCTACGTTCGGATGGGATAACCGCTGAAAGCATCTAAGCGGGAAGCCCACCTCAAGATTAGATTTCCCTAAAGAGCCGTTCAAGACTAGGACGTTGATAGGCAGGGTGTGGAAGCACAGCGATGTGTGTAGCTAACCTGTACTAATTGCTCGTTTGGCTTGACCATACAACACCCAAGTGGTTTGTATACAAGTCTAATTAATCTATCTTGTATGAGCTGTAGTGGCTTATAAAGTAAGAATATTTCGATATCACCTTAAACCTTGATTCAGTTAGGTTTATGTTGACAGGCCTCAAGTAATATTGAAGTCATAAGAACAACAACAGACTCATATCTAACCCCCTTTGCTGACGACAATAGCACGATGGCCCCACCTGATCCCTTCCCGAACTCAGAAGTGAAACATCGTTGCGCCAATGGTAGTGTGGGTCCGCCCATGTGAGAGTAGGTCATCGTCAGCTCTCTATTCCTGAAAACCCCCCGACTAGTTATCTAGACGGGGGGTTTTCTTTGTCTTTAATAAATTCTTTTATAATCTAATAATTTAACGTCTATAAGTCTACTCAAATTGATTTTTTACTGTATTGAGATTGTTGGTTAGGGATATGAATGCTAAATTTACAAGATAATAAATTGTTATGCGTATAGTTTCGATTATTCTTCTGTATATATCCAGCTTGACGCTCTTGTGACCTTATCAAACAATATACTTATTCTATGTTGTTAGTAGAGTTACTATTTATTTAGCTTATTTAAAACGATATATTTCAATGAGTTATTATATATATAAAATAAACTCTACAAAGCCCCTTGACCCTCAGCTGAAACCGCGTATAATGCGTCCCAGTCGGAAGGGAAGGCAGTTTAATAATTGGTTGACCACTTATTGAGAACACTCCTAGGTAAATTACTTTTAATTCAGTTTAAAATAAAATAATTTACTGCTTGACACCTCGTTAAAAGGGTCTATAATACGCCCCTCAATGAGACAAACGGCAATGATTGCAGTGTATTATTACACAACAATAACCCAATTAACTTATTGAAACGAAACGAAATAAAAGCTTGACAAATCAAATCATCATGATATGATAGTCGGCTCGCTAGATAGGTTAAGCCATAACGGTTTAAGGTTATTTAGCAAAGAGAAGTACCCTATATATCAACTACTGGACGACAGTAGATTGACACTATTTAAAAGCATAACTAAAGAACAACTTGTGTGGATTTTTGCTGATTCAGAATGCTAAAAAATAAAGTTGACTATCTTTTCTTTTCGGGAAGATTATTAACTATAAAAATTATCATTTAAGACAGCAGAAAAACTCAAAGTTAATTCATTACGAACATAATTTTTAGCGATTTGCCAGATTAAATGAGCCAAGTTTAGAAGTCTCTTTAAAGGACTTCATAGCAAGATTAAACTGAAGAGTTTGATCATGGCTCAGATTGAACGCTGGCGGCAGGCTTAACACATGCAAGTCGAGCGGTAACATTTCTAGCTTGCTAGAAGATGACGAGCGGCGGACGGGTGAGTAATACTTAGGAATCTACCTAGTAGTGGGGGATAGCTCGGGGAAACTCGAATTAATACCGCATACGACCTACGGGAGAAAGGGGGCAACTTGTTGCTCTCGCTATTAGATGAGCCTAAGTCGGATTAGCTAGATGGTGGGGTAAAGGCCTACCATGGCGACGATCTGTAGCTGGTCTGAGAGGATGATCAGCCACACCGGAACTGAGACACGGTCCGGACTCCTACGGGAGGCAGCAGTGGGGAATATTGGACAATGGGGGCAACCCTGATCCAGCCATGCCGCGTGTGTGAAGAAGGCCTTTTGGTTGTAAAGCACTTTAAGCAGTGAAGAAGACTCCGTGGTTAATACCCACGGACGATGACATTAGCTGCAGAATAAGCACCGGCTAACTCTGTGCCAGCAGCCGCGGTAATACAGAGGGTGCAAGCGTTAATCGGAATTACTGGGCGTAAAGCGAGCGTAGGTGGCTTGATAAGTCAGATGTGAAATCCCCGGGCTTAACCTGGGAACTGCATCTGATACTGTTAGGCTAGAGTAGGTGAGAGGAAGGTAGAATTCCAGGTGTAGCGGTGAAATGCGTAGAGATCTGGAGGAATACCGATGGCGAAGGCAGCCTTCTGGCATCATACTGACACTGAGGCTCGAAAGCGTGGGTAGCAAACAGGATTAGATACCCTGGTAGTCCACGCCGTAAACGATGTCTACTAGTCGTTGGGTCCCTTGAGGACTTAGTGACGCAGCTAACGCAATAAGTAGACCGCCTGGGGAGTACGGCCGCAAGGTTAAAACTCAAATGAATTGACGGGGGCCCGCACAAGCGGTGGAGCATGTGGTTTAATTCGATGCAACGCGAAGAACCTTACCTGGTCTTGACATATCTAGAATCCTGCAGAGATGCGGGAGTGCCTTCGGGAATTAGAATACAGGTGCTGCATGGCTGTCGTCAGCTCGTGTCGTGAGATGTTGGGTTAAGTCCCGCAACGAGCGCAACCCTTTTCCTTAGTTACCAGCGGGTTATGCCGGGAACTCTAAGGATACTGCCAGTGACAAACTGGAGGAAGGCGGGGACGACGTCAAGTCATCATGGCCCTTACGACCAGGGCTACACACGTGCTACAATGGTAGGTACAGAGGGCAGCTACACAGCGATGTGATGCGAATCTCAAAAAGCCTATCGTAGTCCAGATTGGAGTCTGCAACTCGACTCCATGAAGTAGGAATCGCTAGTAATCGCGGATCAGAATGCCGCGGTGAATACGTTCCCGGGCCTTGTACACACCGCCCGTCACACCATGGGAGTTGATTGCACCAGAAGTGGATAGCTTAACCTTCGGGGAGGCGTTCACCACGGTGTGGTTGATGACTGGGGTGAAGTCGTAACAAGGTAGCCGTAGGGGAACCTGCGGCTGGATCACCTCCTTATAGATGGCATTCGGTCAGCAAGAATTCACAACAAGTTGTTCTTTAGTTTAAGCTAGTTTATTAAAGCCTAGGCGTGATATATATACGCTCTATAGGCCTGTAGCTCAGCTGGTTAGAGCACCGTGTTGATAACGCGGGGGTCGGCAGTTCAAGTCTGCCCAGGCCTACCATTATTTCAGGGGCCATAGCTCAGTTGGTAGAGCGCCTGCCTTGCACGCAGGAGGTCAACGGTTCGACTCCGTTTGGCTCCACCATATAATAAACTATTCTTTAGTATGCAAATAAATAAGTAGATGTATAAATAGAAACAAGTGATTCAGCCAATAGGCATTGATTACTTCTTTCTGTTTTATACAGAATCTGTGACTCGACGAGAGCACAGAGACTATTTAAAAACATAGATATGAGTCTGGGTTAGGAACACGTGTTCACGCGTTGTTTCTAACCTTAATAATCGACCTCTTAACGACATCAGTTGTTATCCCAGGGGTTGATTATTAAAAAAGTAAAGAGAACTGAATCAAGCGTATAAACATAGGTGATATCGTTATCATAATTAGATTGTAGAACACTTAGGAATCTAACTCTATTTATAGAGAAAGACTACTTGGGGTTGTATGGTCAAGTAATGAAGCGCACATGGTGGATGCCTTGGCAGTCAGAGGCGATGAAAGACGTGACAGCCTGCGATAAGCTTCGGGGAGGCGGCAATATCCTGTGATCCGGAGATTTCTGAATGGGGAAACCCACTTACCATAAGGTAGGTATCTTGTACTTGTACAAGAAGCGAACGAGGGGAAGTGAAACATCTCAGTACCCTTAGGAATAGACATCAAATGAGATTCCCCAAGTAGCGGCGAGCGAACGGGGAGAAGCCGATTAGTGCTAATGTAGAAGAACAGCGTGGGAAAGCTGACCGTAGTAGGTGATAGTCCTGTATTCGAAACATTAGCGTTAACATATTAAGTAGAGCGGGACACGAGAAATCCTGTTTGAAGATGGGGGGACCATCCTCCAAGGCTAAATACTCCTGACTGACCGATAGTGAACCAGTACCGTGAGGGAAAGGCGAAAAGAACCCCTGTGAGGGGAGTGAAATAGAACCTGAAACCGTGTGCGTACAAGCAGTGGGAGCCTTAATTTATTAGGGTGACCGCGTACCTTTTGTATAATGGGTCAGCGACTTATGTTCTGTAGCAAGGTTAACCGTTTAGGGGAGCCGTAGGGAAACCGAGTCTTAATAGGGCGTTTAGTTGCAGGGCATAGACCCGAAACCGAGTGATCTATCCATGAGCAGGTTGAAAGTGCCGTAACAGGCACCGGAGGACCGAACCCACTGTCGTTGAAAAGCCAGGGGATGACTTGTGGATAGGGGTGAAAGGCTAATCAAACTCGGTGATAGCTGGTTCTCCCCGAAAGCTATTTAGGTAGCGCCTCGGACGAACACCATTGGGGGTAGAGCACTGTTTCGGCTAGGGGGTCATACCGACTTACCAAACCGATGCAAACTCCGAATACCGATGAGTGATATCCGGGAGACACACAGTGGGTGCTAACGTCCATTGTGGAGAGGGAAACAACCCAGACCGCCAGCTAAGGCCCCAAATTCCTAGTTAAGTGGGAAACGAGGTGGGAAGGCATAGACAGCTAGGAGGTTGGCTTAGAAGCAGCCATCCTTTAAAGAAAGCGTAATAGCTCACTAGTCGAGTCGGCCCGCGCGGAAGATGTAACGGGGCTCAAACTAGGAGCCGAAGCTGCGGATTTGAATTTGTTTTCAAGTGGTAGGGGAGCGTTGTGTAAGCCTGTGAAGGTGTATCGTAAGGTATGCTGGAGGTATCACAAGAGCGAATGCTGACGTGAGTAACGATAATGCGAGTGAAAAGCTCGCACGCCGGAAGATCAAGGGTTCCAGTCCAACGTTAATCGGGGCTGGGTGAGTCGACCCCTAAGGCGAGGCCGAAAGGCGTAGTCGATGGGAAATCGGTTAATATTCCGATACTTGTTTATAATGCGATGGAGGGACGGAGAAGGTTATGTCAGCCTGGCGTTGGTTGTCCAGGTGAAAGGATGTAGGTTTATAGCTTAGGTAAATCCGGGCTATTTTATACCGAGATCTGATAGCAAGCTGTACTTGTACAGCGAAGTGGCAAATACCATGCTTCCAGGAAAAGCTTCTAAGCAATAGTTATAAACGAATCGTACCCTAAACCGACACAGGTGATCAGGTAGAGAATACCAAGGCGCTTGAGAGAACTCTGCTGAAGGAACTAGGCAAAATGGTACCGTAACTTCGGGAGAAGGTACGCTGTTGATGGTGATAGGACTTGCTCCTTGAGCTGTTGGCAGTCGCAGATACCAGGCTGCTGCAACTGTTTATTAAAAACACAGCACTCTGCAAACACGAAAGTGGACGTATAGGGTGTGATGCCTGCCCGGTGCTGGAAGGTTAATTGATGGGGTTAGCGTAAGCGAAGCTCTTGATCGAAGCCCCAGTAAACGGCGGCCGTAACTATAACGGTCCTAAGGTAGCGAAATTCCTTGTCGGGTAAGTTCCGACCTGCACGAATGGCATAATGATGGCAGCGCTGTCTCCAGCAGAGACTCAGTGAAATCGAAATCGCAGTGAAGATGCTGTGTACCCGCGGCTAGACGGAAAGACCCCGTGAACCTTTACTACAGCTTTACATTGAACTTTGACCTGACTTGTGCAGGATAGGTGGGAGGCTTTGAAGCCGAGACGCTAGTCTCGGTGGAGCCAATCTTGAAATACCACCCTGGTCATGTTGGGGTTCTAACTCAGGTATAACAATACCGAGGACAATGTATGGTGGGTAGTTTGACTGGGGCGGTCTCCTCCTAAAGAGTAACGGAGGAGTACGAAGGTGCGCTCAGACCGGTCGGAAATCGGTCGTAGAGTATAAAGGCAAAAGCGCGCTTAACTGCGAGACCCACAAGTCGAGCAGGTACGAAAGTAGGTCTTAGTGATCCGGTGGTTCTGTATGGAAGGGCCATCGCTCAACGGATAAAAGGTACTCTGGGGATAACAGGCTGATACCGCCCAAGAGTTCATATCGACGGCGGTGTTTGGCACCTCGATGTCGGCTCATCTCATCCTAGGGCTGAAGCAGGTCCTAAGGGTATGGCTGTTCGCCATTTAAAGAGGTACGCGAGCTGGGTTTAGAACGTCGTGAGACAGTTCGGTCCCTATCTACCGTGGGCGTTGGAAATTTGAGAGGATCTGCTCCTAGTACGAGAGGACCAGAGTGGACGAACCTCTGGTGTTCGGGTTGTCACGCCAGTGGCATTGCCCGGTAGCTACGTTCGGATGGGATAACCGCTGAAAGCATCTAAGCGGGAAGCCCACCTCAAGATTAGATTTCCCTAAAGAGCCGTTCAAGACTAGGACGTTGATAGGCAGGGTGTGGAAGCACAGCGATGTGTGTAGCTAACCTGTACTAATTGCTCGTTTGGCTTGACCATACAACACCCAAGTGGTTTGTATACAAGTCTAATTAATCTATCTTGTATGAGCTGTAGTGGCTTATAAAGTAAGAATATTTCGATATCACCTTAAACCTTGATTCAGTTAGGTTTATGTTGACAGGCCTCAAGTAATATTGAAGTCATAAGAACAACAACAGACTCATATCTAACCCCCTTTGCTGACGACAATAGCACGATGGCCCCACCTGATCCCTTCCCGAACTCAGAAGTGAAACATCGTTGCGCCAATGGTAGTGTGGGTCCGCCCATGTGAGAGTAGGTCATCGTCAGCTCTCTATTCCTGAAAACCCCCCGACTAGTTATCTAGACGGGGGGTTTTCTTTGTCTTTTATTCCTAATGACTGGTGCAGCAAATCCTATTTATCTGAACAATTTAAAACAACCCAACTGTCTCCACTATCTCTTCAAAGTCGAATCCTAGCTGCTCGCCTTTACGCTGCCTCATCTGCTCGACACGCTGCTTACGTCCAACGATTAGCCGTAGCACCTCACGACGCTGTTCCGTCGTCATGTTATGCCATAACTGACGCTCAGGGCGACTACGCAAGCAGCCAAAGCAATAGCCTTTTCTATTGCTTTGGCAAACACCAATGCATGGATTGGCAATCTCGAACAGTTCAAACTGCTGATTCATGGCTGCTCCATCGCTATTATCGTTATTCCTTTAACGTCGATAATCTCATTGTAAACCACTATTATGTCGCAAATACTGAATAATAGCGTGCCGTTTTATTGTTACTGTTTTTGGTGACTCAATGCTATGCTGAGTCTTTATTATCCATATATAGTAATCATAACAAAATGAATAAGTGAGATTATACGTGAACGTTATTTATATTCATGGGTTAGACAGCGATGCTAACTCTACTAAGGGCAGGTTGTTAGAAGATTATTGTCGCCAGTACCAACCTGATATCAATGTATTACGCCCTGATTTAAATAAAACGCCTGACCAAGTTTTCAGCCAAATACTGTCGTTAATCGAAAGTTTAAATAAAAAAAACAAAAATGCTGAAGGTGAGCAATTTGAATCGTCAAATACGGTATTGGTCGGTAGCTCATTAGGCGGTTATTTTTCTACCTTAGTCAGTAACCATACAGGTTGCCCAGCGCTATTGTTAAACCCTAGTACTCAACCCCATGCTACCCTGCAGCGATTTGCCAATGAATTTATATTGGATAGTAATAACGATGACAAAGCATCGAAGAATCAGATTCTTTATACCACAACAGGTGGCTGGCCAATAACGGTAGCAGATTTAGAATGGTTTGCAGACAATCAGCTATTAAAAATTAATTATCCTGATAAAGTTTCTGTTTTAATTAAAGAAGGTGATGAATTATTAGATCCTAATCTGTCCAAAACCTTTTACCAACAGCAAGGAGCGACAGTAGCTTTGCAAGCGGGTGGTGATCATAGATTTAGTGACTTCGGTGAGCAATTGCCAATGGTAATTGGTATGCTACGGCAGTTGCTATAAGTTCCAATGGAAATTGACATAGAGAATTAAACAGACGACATTATATGACGTGAGCGACTGACTGTTAACGTTAATGTCGCTATTTTTCGTTATAATGGTTCGATAGAATTAATCGCACGTGAATAGTTAAGGATGCATTTGTGAGTGAGTATAATGCGCAATCGTTAGAAGTTTTAGAAGGACTTGAGCCAGTACGTCGTCGACCAGGTATGTATACCGATACCACCCGCCCCAATCATTTGGCGCAAGAGGTCATTGATAACTCAGTTGATGAAGCATTGGCTGGTTATGCCAAGATTATTAAAGTTCAATTGCATAGTGATGGATCATTATCAGTCGAAGATGATGGTCGCGGTATGCCGACCGATATTCATCCTGAATTTGGTCAGTCAGGGATTGAGCTGATTTTAACCCGTTTACATGCAGGTGGTAAATTTTCGACCTCGAATTATGAGGTTTCAGGCGGCTTGCATGGCGTGGGTATCTCTGTCGTCAATGCCTTATCAACGCGAGTTGAAGTAACGGTATGGCGTGATAGTACGCAGTTTGATATGGCATTTGAGAATGGCGCGCCAGTAACAACTCTTACCGAAACAGTAAGCTCGAATAAGCGTAAGCGTGGTACTAGAGTTCGTTTTTGGGCAGATGGTAGTTTCTTTGATACCCCTAAATTTAATGTAAAACAGCTCAAGCATAATTTAAAAGCCAAAGCAGTCTTAGCAGCTGGGCTGACGATTGAGTTCGTTGATGAAATTAATAATGAGAAAGTCATTTGGCAATTTACTGACGGGGTCGTTGAGTATTTAGACGAGCAACTAGATGGTCTAGAAACGTTGCCTGAAGCACCATTTTATTATCATCATGAGGCTAAAAAAGGTGCACGTGCTGGCATTACCTTTGCGCTGTCTTGGTTGCCTGATGGCGGTACGCCGATTCAAGAGAGTTATGTCAATCTTATCCCGACTGCGCAAGGCGGTACGCACGTTAATGGATTGCGCACGGGTATTTTAGAAGCGTTACGTGAGTTTTGTGACATTCATAACTTACTGCCACGTAGTGTAAAGCTGACCGCAGAAGATGTGTGGGATGGGGTTAATTATATCCTGTCGCTTAAGTTTTCTGAGCCACAGTTCTCGGGTCAAACCAAAGAGCGTTTATCTAGCCGAGAAGCTGCTGGAGCAGTACAAACGCTGGCGAAAGATGCGTTTAGCCTATGGTTAAATCAGCATGCAGATATGGGTACTCAAATTGCCGAGCTGGCTATTAATAAGGCTGGACGTCGCCTAAAATCGGCAAAAAAAGTCGCCCGTAAAAAAATTACTCAAGGTCCAGCATTGCCCGGTAAATTGGCAGATTGTCGTGGTGATTTGCGTGATGGGGCAGAGCTATTCTTGGTGGAAGGTGATTCTGCGGGCGGTAGTGCTAAACAAGCAAGAGATCGTCATTATCAAGCAATACTGCCACTGCGCGGTAAAATCTTAAATACGTGGGAAGTGTCGTCAGATACCGTACTATCAAGCCAAGAAATTCATGATATTGCTATTGCCATTGGTGTCGACCCTGCCTCTGATGATTTATCCGAGCTACGCTATGACAAAGTATGTATTTTAGCGGATGCGGACTCTGATGGCCTACATATTGCAACGTTAATTTGCGCGTTATTCGTCAAGCATTTTCCGGCCTTGGTTGATGCCGGTCATTTATTTGTAGCGATGCCGCCTTTATATCGAGTGGACGTGGGTAAAGAGGTTCATTATGCATTGGATGAACCTGAGCTTGCACACATTTTAGCCAAGGTTCCTGGCAATAAAAAAGCGCAAATTACGCGTTTTAAAGGGCTAGGTGAGATGAGTGCAGAGCAGCTGCGCGAGACAACGATGAATCGTGATACTCGGCGCTTAGTGCAATTAGATATGGACGACATGGTACTAACTAATAGCGTGATGGATATGCTATTAGCGAAGAAACGTGCTGCTGATCGTAAATCATGGCTTGAGAACAAAGGCAATCTAGCGAATATTCCGTTATAGATATTTACTATTATCAAAAACTAGATTTGTGGTTATAGCGCCTTACAACTTGTGCATAGTTATGTGGCGCTAAAATTTTGCAAAAGGCAGTTTAGTCGCGTTAGCTTAATGCTATTATATTAATATACCTTATTATGTGGTGCCTTTATGACATCCAATTCTGTTACTCGTTCTAATTCTATAGGTTCTAAAGCATTGTCTAAACTTCCTAAACTTAGCAAAAAAGACTTGGGCAACTTGGTTCCAAGACGTGGTAATAAAGTAGCGCCAGTATTAGCTTCAGCCCTGTTAAAAGCATCTGGTTGGCGAACGGTTGGGGAGATTCCGAATATTCCACAGGCAGTAGTCTTGGCACTTCCACATACTTCTAACGTTGATGGTGTCTATGCAATCCCTAGCTTGTTTGCATTAGACTTGCAGATTAGTATTATGGGTAAGCACACTTTATTTAAGATACCAGTCCTTGCTCAGCTACTACGTTGGATGGGCGTTGTTCCAATTGATCGTGGCAATAAAGGTTCAGTCTTGCAAGCGAGTATTGATAAGTTCAAAACTGGAGAGCCGCTATTTTTAGGGTTGTCACCTGAGGGTACACGTCAATACACCAAAGATTGGAAGACAGGTTTTTATTATTTAGCATTAGGTGCTAATGTGCCAATCTTGCCGGTAGCCATGGATTATAAAACTAAAGAAATACGATTTATGTCTTTAGTGCATCCTACTGGAGATATTACAGCTGATTTACCAAAAATTTATGGCCAATATCAGGGAGTGGTACCAAGATATCCTGAGCGCTTATCGCAGCCGCTACAAGACGTTAATAATTTAGCTGATTAAGTTTTTCGTTACAGCAGGTCATTATTAGTTATCCATACCTAAAAAGCCCCTGATACTAGAATATCAGGGGCTTCTTTTTTATTTTGAATGAATAAGATTCAGTTTTGATTGGTTTATCTTCATATTAAAAATGTGGCTGACCATTGGAAGCGCTAACACCACCATCGACCGGTAAATTAACGCCAGTAATCATGGAGGCATCATCGCTTGCTAAAAAGGTAATAGCAGCTGCAATATCTTCAGGAGTAGCAAGGCGCCCTAGTGGGCAACGATTTAAGAACTGATCGGTCTTGGTATCGTTGTCCTGAATAGCAGTAGTCATACTCGTTTCAGTAACGCTTGGATTGACCGCATTGACACGTACTCCATCAGGACCATGATCTAAGGCTAGTGTACGGGTTAGATTTGTAACACCAGCTTTAGCAGCATTGTAGGCGGCCATGTTCCAATCACCGCCGATACCTGATAGTGATGAGACATTGATGATATTACCTTTGGTCTTAATCAAGTGCGGCATAGCAGCCTGACAGACATAGAACGTACCATTCAAATTGACATCAATTGCTGATTTCCAATCCTCAGCTGACATCTCTGTAATTTTGCCTTGCGTCGCTTTACCAGCGTTATTTACCAATACATCAATCTTTTCAAACTTTTCTATGGCTCGTTTTACCATTTCTTGCACTTGGCTTTGTACACTGATGTCGCAAGTGATAGTTAGATAGTTGTCAGTATGAATCCATGTACGATCTTGTGGAAACTCTTTTGCAGTCTCCTCCAAAGTTTCCGCAGTGCGTCCTACTAAGACGACGCTGGCACCTTCTTGAGCAAAGCGAATGGCAGTAGCACGGCCAATACCAGAGCCTGCACCTGTAACGATAACCGTTTTTTCTTTAAAACGTTTCATAGTCTTCAATCCTTGTTATTATAAGATAGTAACTAAACAAGTAAAATCAATTAATATATTCTAGAGTCGCTTATGATCTGTAAAACGAGCAGCTAGTTATGCTGTTATTATGCCATCATAACAACTCATTGCTTTGAAAGCGACAGCAAAGCAGCGCTCTATAATAGTCTTCTTGTATATGAGTGTTACTGTGCCTAAAGCCAGTTATATATGCATTTATCGAGCTATGTTTGCTTTACATTAAAAGTCATTTGCTCATTTATATTTATTCAATAATAAGAGTCACGTATTGTGTCAAATGCTATTAATTCATCACTTAAACGACCATCTTCTTTAGATGAGCTGGCTTGTTATTTACAGTCGAATACATCTACTATGGGCTTTTTTGTGCCACTCGCATCTAATACACAGCATTCCTTTGAACAACACTTCTACAAGTTACCAGCAGGCGAGCTGCGTATACTAGAAGTGACGTTGTATTTACCGAGTGCAAGTGCTGCAGTCGATATTGAAGCGGCACGTATATCTATTATTAAATCTGCAATTATATGGCAAAAGCGCTACTTACAACTTGACGAAAACAACAATGCCGTTACTCGTGAAGTGTTAATACTGGATATCCAGCTGGTAAGTGATTCGGTGCTAAATGCCGATAATAATATTGAAAAAGATAACGCGTTATCCGATATGAACTCTATAGTGCATAGCTTCGGTGCGCACTATTTTATGGAAAACTTGGTATTAGATATTGGTGAAGACGCACAAATGCTACAAGTGTTTAGCTGGCAAGATTGGCAGTCAACTATTGCAGCTGTCCAAACTCCCAGTGATTTGTGGCGGTTTTTGAGCTTCCATTTAGACAATCTCAAACAATCATTAATAGGCGGTATAGCTGGCTTTGAATCTGAACAGGCGCTTGTGTCGCAATTTATGAATAGCACCGCCTTATTCTCACAAGCCATAACTGTAGACAATGCACTTATTAAAAACAGTTTGCAGAATGAGCCGAATTTAGCTTTGGTAGCGATGAGCTTGGCGCAAAAGCATAAAGATACTAGTGCACAGCAGACATATCAGCAGCATCGACAACAAGCAGCCACACTATGGTCACAGCTTAGTAGACAAATGCTTGAATTGGCTACCGATAATTCTGTAATGGATGACGTACAGGGTGCAAGTCAGCAGTCCATACAATGGCTACAGCAATTACTAGATGAATCCTTATTCTCGCGCCATGAGCTAATACGCACAATATATAAGCATCTTGAGCAGTCGCCCAGTATAAGAGAAGCCGGTTACGTTATTCACCAGCATTCTTATGAAAGTCTAGGTCGACACTATGTAATAATATTTTATGGAAAAGGTGTGAGTACGCAGCAGAGTAGAATAGCCATTCAGCCAAATTTGCAGAAAATTGCACAAGATGTAGCAACGCGCTTGCCATTAGCAGAGCTACACCATGTTATCGTACTTGGCATAGAATTCGTTCAAAAGGACAATGATACTTATATAGATATTGATGCATGGATTCAACCTGTCGATGCTATGAACCAAAAAGAGCGACAATTAACCAAGCAATTACAGCGTTTGAATCAGCAGCATAAAGAGTCAGCAAAAAATAATCCATCAGCAGGTAAAGTTGAGTCAATGCGAATGCAGTTAAGTTTGACTATACCTGCACGGAAGGCTAAGTTATAGGCGCAATATTGCAATGATATTTTTATATATAAAATTTGAACATAAAAAAAGACAGCCTAGGCTGTCTTTTTTATGTTCAAAACATATCGTTAACTAAGACTTATTTTAAGTCGTTGTTATTATCGATATCAGTGAAGTCTTTACCTGGCGCTAAGTTTGAACCAGTGTCGATATCGTTATCACTTGTCTCAACATGAGTGATATCTACATGACCAGTACTAAGATTGTTGTTATCAACAGTACTCGTAGGTAAGTCACTAGTCATTGTACCTGAAGCAGCAGGAGTATTCTCACGAACTGCTGCAGCAACTTTATCTTCTGTACTTGAACCAGTATGAAAAGCAGACTTCGCTTTTGCTTCATCACTTTCTTTGTCCATCTTGTCCTGCATTTTACGTAGGAAACGGGCAGCAGCTTCTTGACCACCAAGTCCGAATGATAGAGCGAAAGCAACTGCAACCGCACCTAAAGTTAAGCCAAATGCTAGGTTAACAATAGAGTCAGCGATACCCATCGCTTTTAAGCCCATCGCTAGTACTAAGCCCATGATTAATACACGTACGATATTAGCTAGGAACTGCGAGCCTTTCTCAGAGCGTTCAACGACACCGGCAATGATATTGGCAAGCCAAAAACCGATGAATAGAATGATAGCACCTAGGATGATATTTGCACCGAAGGCGATAAACATCGTGATGATAGCTGAGATAGGTTCGAAGCCAAGAAGATCAGCCGCTGCAATAGAGGCAAATAGCATAGCAAAGAAGATAATGGCATAACCGACTAGATCAGAAATCTTTTTGTCACCCATTGTTTCTTGCAGACCTACTTTAGCTGGTAGTTGATTGATTTGAGTGTTTTCAATCAAACCTTTAATGATATTCGCTACCATGCGTACTACATAATAAGTCACTACAAGGATTGCTACGGCCATAAAGATGTTAGGCAGTGCTTCCATGATTTTGTTAAGCATATTAGTAGCTGGACGAGCAATCACTTCGATTTTTAGCGCGTTTAATGCAGCAATAACCGTTGGGATAATAACTACTAAGAACGCTAAAGAACCAGCGATATTAGGTAAGCTGTTTTCTTCGCTTAAACCTGCTTTGGTAGCAAGAGCTTGTACATTAAAGGTAGAAACAAGGTTAGTTACAATGCCGCGTACAACTTTAGCGATGATATAACCCACCACAAAGACTACGATAGCAATAAGAATATTAGGGATGAAGCCGAAGATTTTATCTACCATGTTAGTTAATGGGGCAAATAAACCGTCAAGCTCTAATTGACCAAGCACCATAGTCAATACAACCAATAGAATAAACCAATAAACCATGTCAGCAATCGTGCTGCTCATAGGTTTGACGCCAGCTTGTGCGCTCAAACGTTCGTCCATTGTGGTTTTTGATAAAGCAGTGTTAAGAGCAGTACGGGCAACAGTAGCAATAACCCAACCAATGATACCAACAGCAATAGCGCCAATAAGATTAGGAATAAATGCGAGTACTTGGTTAACCATATTTGCAAACGGTGCTGAGATGGAGTTTAAGTTTAGCTGACTAAGCGCGCCTGAAATAGCAATTATAAAGATAAACCAAAAAACGACCTTAGATATAATGCCTTCTAGGTCGTAGGTTTTGCCTGTTGAAGAGTTCATACGCTGGTTTAAATTGACCTTAGCCAATACATTACGTACTAGTGCTGCGATACCAAGTGCAACGAGCCAACCGATGACGAAAATCAAAATAGCACCAATGATGGAGCCGATAGGCCCACCAAGATAACCATTAAAAGATGCAAACATTGGATTCATCCTGTCCTCCTTTAATCACCCTGTAACAAGTCATAAAACAATAATTAGTTTTAGTTTTGACGGATACACGATTATTTAAAAATAGTATTGTTGTATTTGAAGTTATGTACTAATTGAAAGCTTTATCGAAACTATCCATGCGAATATTCATGATAAGTAGAATTACTTTAAGTTACTTACCATCTTAGCTGATTAAGCTTAGCTGATATAATGATGCAGTTAAAGATAGAATGCTTAACCTCACGCTATAATTGTGTGATAAGTTGTTATTTTTACGGCAAATATTAACAAAGACTGTACATTATTACGATAATTTTATTGGAAACATGGCTCACAAAACTAAGATTTGCTATGATAGCTAGCAAATAACGTCTCAATATTTTTTTACAACTGATTCGACAACTCGAGAGTACTATATGAAAAAAATTACCACTTTATCTGTCAGCGCGCTGGCTGGTGCAATGCTATTAGTTACAGGCTGTAGTACTAACAATGGTAACCAGGAAAGCGCTACGCCAAGTGTTTCTATTACTGAGCAAAGCCCAGCAAAGGAAAAAGTAGGCTATAGCCTAGGCTTTATGATGGCAGAAGGTAACAAAGAAGCCGTACAAGATTTAGACCTTGATACCTTTGAGCTAGGCTTCCGCGATGGTTATGAAGGCAAAGAGTCAGCATTAACCCAAGAACAAATGGAAGCAGTGCTAATGGCTTATCAAAAGGAACAAGAAGAGAAGTTTGTAGCAGACATGCAAACCAAAGCCGAAGAAAATAAGACTAAAGGCGCAGCATTCTTGGCAGAAAATGCAAAGAAAGAGGGCGTGAAAAAGACAGCTTCTGGTCTACAATATAAAGTACTGACAGCGGGTACTGGCAAATCACCAAAAGCAACTGACGTAGTCGAAGTAAACTATGAAGGCAAACTTATTGATGGTACTGTGTTTGATAGTTCTTACGAGCGCGGTGAGCCAATTGAATTTCCATTGAATCAAGTAATTGCTGGTTGGACTGAAGGTCTACAGTTGATGAAAGAGGGTGGCAAATATGAGTTCTATATCCCATCAGATATCGCTTATGGTGAAGCTGGTAATTCAGGTATCGAACCTAACAGCACATTAATCTTCACAGTTGAGCTATTAAAAGTAAAATAGTATCAAAGTAAAGTAATGTGCATTAAGCATTTAATATCATAGAATACAAAAGCCCTCATACTAATATGAGGGCTTTTTTGATGGAGCATGTTTTTTATAACATAGTATGACTTATAGCTTCTAAAGTGTTTTTTGGAAAACTTTAGAATTACGACCGTTATGGTATTTTTCTTGTCTAGCTGCCGGTAAGACACTAGCATCAACTTCTGCAAAACCTTGCTCTACAAACCAGTGCGCGGTACGCGTTGTCAATACAAACAACTTATGCAAGCCATGGCTGCGTGCTTGCTGCTCCAAAAACGCAAGCAGGTCGGCACCGCGGCTACCATTACGATATTCAGGATGAACAGCCACACAAGCGACTTCTGCCGCATCAGTATCTAATGGGTATAGCGCTGCACAGCCCAAAATCATGCCATCACGCTCAATCACACTATAGTTATCAATCTCTTGTTCTAAGCGCTCACGTGAGCGACTGACCAAGATACCTTGTTCTTCTAGCGGTGTGAGTAGCTCGATAAGACCGACTACATCATCAATATTAGCATGACGAATTTCTTCGTATGGGTCATGGCTGATTAATGTACCAGAGCCATCACGCGTAAATAGCTCTTCTAATAAAGCGCCATCTTTGGCATAAGAGATAATATGCGTACGATGAACGCCTTGGCGACAAGCGTTACTGGCGCAGTGTAAGAAGTAGTTTATCTCGTTGTTTAAATCACGCTCTCGCAGAAAACGATCAACTTCATTTGGAATCATCTCATGTAACAAGCGTCCATTATCATTAATGTCAGCTTCTTCACCTAAAAAGATAAGCTTGTCCGCACCAAGCGCTACTGCCGCACTAAGTGCCACATCTTCACTTAGTAAGTTAAAAACTTCACCAGTTGCCGAGTAGCCCATCGAGCCTAAGATTACGATATGATCGTGTATTAGATTGTTCTTAATCGCCTCAATATCGATAGATCGTACTTCGCCAGTCATCTGATGATCAACACCATCACGAATGCCATAAGGGCGCGCGGTCACAAAATTACCAGAGACTGCGTCAATGCGTGAGCCATACATAGGTGAGTTGGCAAGCCCCATGGACAATTGAGCTTCAATTTGTAAACGAATAGCGCCTACAGCCTGTAAGATGGAGGGCATCGCTGCACGTGGAGTGACACGAATATCACGGTGTAAAGGTGAGGTGATTCCGACTTCTTTTAGGTTTTTTTCAATCTGCGGGCGTGCACCATGTACTAATACTAGCTTAATGCCTAAGCTATGCAACAAAGCAAAGTCATGGATAAGGGTACTAAAGTTGGGATGATTAACAGCCTCGCCACCAAACATAATCACGAAAGTTTTGCCGCGATGCGTGTTGATGTAAGGCGCAGAGTTACGGAACCAATGGACGTATTCAGGTTTAATCTGGGGCATGGCGCTAGTAGTCATAATAGGAGCAATAATAGTAGGTATAGTAAAGGATAAGAGATATAAAAGATTTATTGAATATTAAAGATTTACCATAGCAAAAAACATCAGTATGAGCTATCTTTTTATTTTAACGATCTCTATCTGAATTTATTTAGTTGACTATATACACAACCTAAACACGGGGTTAGTATACCCATAAAAGCTTTTTGCTATGCTAAGTCCTACTGCATTATCGATTGTTCGCGTTACTTATACTTCAAGTGCGTTATATATGTTTTGCAAAAGAGGTTTTAGATTCTCAAAACTAACACCCTTGATCAGCATTGTTTTACCGATACATTAACTAGGAATAATGAACATCATGAAAAAAATAAACCATTTGGCTAGTCCATTCACTGCTTGGAGCGGTCATCGCTTATTCCAAGTCGTCGCCGGTACGCTTATCGGCGCGATGGTAGTAACACAAGCGTCAGCTATGTTGCCAACTCCAGAGCCTGCACTTGACGGATCTGCTGCTGTACAGACAGCTGCAAACGCTAATAGCGGCAAATCAAACGTGCAAGCGGTTAATACCAAGATTACTGCCTCTCTTATTGGCGTTGATGCAAATGGACAAGAGACTTTGGTACCTGTGGATGCCAACACACGCTTGCAGTCAGGCAATGTTGTAGAGTATCAAGGGTTTTTTACCAATACTAATGCTGACCGTGTACGTAAAATGACGGTCACTCTGACTATCCCTGAGCAAGTAGAGTTGCTACGTGTTGTGTCGCCTGAATTCCCGTATGGTAGTGCTGATGGCGAGACCTTTGCACGCATGCCGTTACGTGGCAGGGTCGATAATCAACTTCAAGAGATTCCTTTACAGTACTATAAAGCGGTACGCTGGGATATCGAAGGCGTTGGTCTCAATGATACAGTGATGGTTAAATATCGCGCAAAAGTTAAATAAAGCAAACATTTGGTATGCTCAATAATAGAAAAGCACTGCAATTGATGATTGCGGTGCTTTTTTTTATAACGAAAATTAGGCTATGTTAGAGCTGAGTTTGTATATCGTTAAAGAGTCACGTATTTGCTATTAGATTTTTCTCTGATTAATTTTTTAATAGCATTTATCTGCGGGGTAGTGGCTTGCGTGCCAGCAGTAATAAGTGCGCTACGTTGACTGGTATCTAATGAGCTAATATGACCGACATCAGGAGTAATTACGATATCAGCACGCCCACGTTCATTGCGCATCGATGAGCGATGATTAGTGCCCGAATAAGTAGGGTTAGAAGCTATGGTATTAGAGGCTATATTATTAGAAGCTATATTAGAGGCTAAATTGTTTTCAAGTAATCCCCAAAAGCTACTTAATGAGGTAATAGCAGGTAGTAAATTGCTAGTCATATTCTTTTTACTCGATGTAGGCACTGTCACATCGACAGCGATGATAATATCAGCACCTAAATCGCGGGCGCTATCGACAGGAACTAAGCTTACCACACCACCATCGACATATTTTTTGCCGACTTTTTCAGGGATACGCGGCGCAATAAAAATATTAGGTACGCTACAAGACGCTTGTACGGCAAGCCCTGCATCTCCGGTAGTAAAGACTGCTTTTTGTAGCGTGTCCTTTTCGGCAGCAATAGCCGCAAAGCTGATTGGGAAGCCTTCTATCGTGCGGCCACCGACTTTCGCATTGATAAAGTTTCTGAGTTTGATACCTTCTATAAAGCCTTGATTGGATAAGACAAAGTCTGTCAACTCGCTATCAGGTGTGGTCAATGCTAATTGCTCAAGCTGCTGCGGTGTGTAGCCGCTAGCGTATAGGCTGCCAACCAAGCTACCGACGCTGGTTCCAACTACCAGTGTTGGTGTGATACCGCTCTCCTCTAACGCCTTAATAACACCAACGTGGGCAAAACCTTTGGCACCGCCGCCCCCTAATACTAAGGCAACTTTTGGTGCAATGGGTACTGGCTGAATTTGTGCATGAGTTGCGGATGGCGCAATATTAGTACAGGCGCTGATAACTAAGCCTAAAATAGACAGTAGGCTTGGGCGGATTAATTTTTTATAGGAGGTTTGAGAATCTTGATTATGAATAGGATAAACGGACATAAAAAGACCTTGTAAAAAACATTCCAAAGGAAAAAATCATAGGCAAAAGAGTTGCTGATTGACCGTTAAGTGTATAGACGCATCATTACTAAATAGCTTAGCATAATCGATAGTGTTGTCAGTTATAATGATTTAGGTTCATTATTTTCATAGCTTGTTGATTATTATCGTGTTTGAATATAGTTGAATGATTCAGCTTTAAGAAGAAAATTAAGTATAAAACATTCAACCATACAGAATTTAAAAATAATATCGTTAGGGTTTTTAATGCCAATCTCTAGTCATTCCACAGCCAACCTATCAGACAATGTATTGTCAAAGCAGCCAATTTCGGCATTAGATATGCCCGTGACGGCGCTGGCAGGAGTTGGACCAAAAGTTGCTGAGCAGCTGACGCAATTGGGTATTACGCGCATCTTTGATCTACTGCTGCATCTGCCACGCGATTACGAAGATCGTAGTCGACTGGTACCGATAGCGGATGTGGGTCATGGGCAAGCTGCGTTAATCACTGGGCGCGTAGTACACGTTGATACCAAGCGCAGTGGCATGACAGTGATTGTAGACGATGATACTGGCACAATCTCTCTGCGTTTTTTTAAAGTCTATCCTGGCCTTGCCCAAACGATGAGTCTGGGTACATGGCTACAGTTGTTTGGAGAGGTTAAAGTCAGCCGTTACGGTAAGCAGATGCACCATCCTGAATATCAGATTATTACTGATAATGCAGACATTACTAATACGGGTCTACAGCCAATCTATCCAAGCGTCAAAGGCTTGCATCAGAACAAGCTGCGCACTTTAATTAAGTTGGCATTACAAACCGTTCGCAGTCAAGGGCTGCCGATGACGTTGTTTACGTCAGAAGATTTTGCCGTTGTGGCTGACTTGCCATTAGCACCGTTTGAGCCGACTAATTCATCGGTAGCGGAGCCAGAATATTCGGAAGATATATTTTCGACATTGGCGCGTAGTGTGCCTGACAATACTATCGGTAATAGCGTCAATAAAACCAATGCAATTGCCTACAATACAAGCGTTGATACAAACCAAGATATCAATACAGTCGCTGCTAGAACGGCTAATAATAATGTCTATAACTTGACGATATTTGAAGCCTTAGTGTTACTGCATACGCCGCCTACCTATACCGATGCTGGGCAGCAATATAAGCTACTCACCCAATTAAGCGCGCGTACGCATGCTGCCTGTCAGCGTCTGATTATTGAAGAACTGACCGCGCATCAGCTCAGTCTATTGTATCGCCGCCAGCAATTACATCAGCATAAAGCGCCCAAATGTGCCACGCAAAGCCCATTGGCTGATAAGCTATTTGCGGCATTACCCTTTGATTTAACAGGCGCGCAGCAACGTGTAATGAAAGATATCACGGCCGATATGGCGACTTCTATTCCAATGCTACGATTGGTACAGGGTGATGTGGGCGCAGGTAAGACTTTAGTCGCAGCAGGAGCGGCGGGCTACGCACTTGATAGTGGCTGGCAAGTAGCCGTTATGGCACCGACTGAGATTTTAGTAGAACAGCATTTATTGAACTTTAAACAGTGGTTTGAACCGTTGGGTATCGGTGTCGGCTGGCTGGCTGGGAAGCAAACGGCAAAGCAGCGCCGCGAAGCGTTGGAAGCGGTGAGCGAGAACACTGTGCAAGTGGTCGTCGGCACTCATGCGTTATTTCAAGAACAAGTACAATTCGCTAAATTAGGCTTAGTCATTATTGATGAGCAGCACCGTTTTGGCGTTGAGCAGCGGATGGCTTTGACTAATAAAGGCGTGGCAAATAGTACTCCGCATCAGCTAATTATGACTGCAACCCCGATTCCGCGTACGCTAGCGATGAGTGTCTACGGTGATATGGATACTTCTATCATTGATGAGTTGCCACCGGGACGTACGCCGATTACTACGGTGACAATTGACCGCAATCGCCGTGATGAAGTGATAGAGCGCATTGCGATTAATTGTGAGGCGGGCAGGCAGGCGTATTGGGTGTGTTCGTTGGTGGAAGAGTCGAGCGTACTCGATGCGCAAGCTGCCGAAGCCACTTATGAGGACTTACATGAGCGTTTGGATATTCGAATCGGCCTGGTACATGGCAAAATGAGGTCCGCTGATAAGCAAGCTATCATGCAAGAATTTAAAGCGGGCAAGCTTGATTTATTGATTGCCACAACGGTCATCGAAGTAGGGGTTGATGTACCTAATGCATCATTAATGGTCATCGAGAACGCTGAAAGATTGGGTCTGTCGCAGTTACATCAATTGCGTGGACGCGTTGGGCGCGGCTCAACCAAAAGCTACTGTGTGCTGCTATATCAGAAGCCATTGTCGGAAACAGGTACAGAACGTCTCAACGTGCTGCGAGACAGCACCGATGGTTTTGTCATTGCCCAAAAAGACTTAGAGCTGCGCGGACCAGGTGAGTTACTCGGTAAACGGCAAACGGGTAATGTAGGCTATTATCTGGCTGATTTGATTCGTGATGAGCAGTTATTTGCCATTGCTCAGCGTTTGGCCAAGCATTTAATTGCAGACCCCACGCGTAAAGCCGATGTCAGCCAATTGATACACCGCTGGATGCCTGAGGCCAGCCGCTATACCAATGCTTAAACCAGTTGCTTAAAACAGTGCCTAAGATGATTTGGTGAGTAGCGAGGTATTCATTTTTTAAGTGAATCGACTAGATTGTGCTTGATATTTCTATACCTCATACTCTGAAGTATGGCAATAAGCTTTATTCTATACACGTTAAAAAGAGGACAGCAATTGCTATCCTCTTTTTTATGTTTAACGAGCTTATATATCTAACAAGCGTCTAAAAAAAGCTTATTTAGATTTTTTCTCACTCTTAGATTTTTTCTCAGGTTTCTCTTTTTTTGCTTTTTTTAGATCCTTTTTAAGATCTTTAAGGTTTTTATTCTGGTCTTTGATATTTGCCTTGGTTTCTTTGATTTCTTGCTTTATCGCTTTTACTTTTTCTTTATTAGCCATGATGGACTCCTTGATTTATGATTTAAAGTGCTGGGTATTCAGCGTCTTAACATCAATATACAGTTAAAGTTAATGGACTAATTCCACCATTATTATGATGTCATTGAGTGAATGATGTCATGAGTTAATAGTATCAAACCAACCTAACAACACAAGACAGAACTGTATGTCGTATGTAGTGTGTAATATTCGATAGCGATACGATTATCATCGAAAAAATGATAACAGAGAAAAGTTAATAAGATCGAAATCTAATCGTCATATCTAGCCAATATTCACATATAGATAGTCATATCAACTCATTACTCTTCATTCATAATTTTCCAAATTCATATCATTATTACTGAACGCTTGCTCTGTCTTTCGACTGTTATTTATAATTATTTTTTAACAGAGTAGAGATAAACTACAGTTGACCTGCTAGTACGATAGACTACAATGCAAAAAGCTATCAATAATATAAACTGTCTATATCACCCCATTAAAGATTAATGTTTAGCTTCTTTTCTATCAATGCGCTTATTTATAGAGACCGATTATGAGTGACCTGCAAGACCCTAATGATAAGCAAGTGTCTAATCCTACACCTGAGCCTGAGCTGCCACCTTATCGTAATCCTGATATGCCCAAGCATAAACCTTCGTCGAAGCTGCCAGTGTGGCTATTGCCTGTGTTGGTAGCAGTGCTGGTCATGGGTGTGCTGCTAGGCAAGTATTGGGATGGTAATGACTCAACTACAGATGAGTCAACCGTTACCATTGGGACTCAAAGTGATATAGCGCCTATCAATGCAGATAATGACCAAGCCGTCTTGTCAGTTGAAACAGTGCAGCCGAGTCAAGATAGTGTCGGCAACACGCTAACAGCTGACGGTACGATTAGTGCCAAAGATATTGCAAATGTCAGTGCCAAGGTCAATGGCGTGGCAATTGAGCGTGTATTGGTCGAAGAAGGTACGCGTGTCAAAGCCGGTCAAGTTTTAGCGATATTTGATACCGATGCTATGCAGCAACAAGTCTTGCAAGCAGAAGCAGATGTGGCTGAAGCCGAAGCGACGCTTGCTAATGCCAGTGCGGATGCGGCACGTGTGCTACCCCTAATTGATATAGATGCCATTAGTAAACAAGAAGCGGACCGTTACCGTACTTCAAGAATACGCGCAGAAGCTGCCTTGCAAGCATCAAAAGCTCGCCTAAGCAATCAGCGTTTAACCCTTGAGAATGCCAAAGTCGTTGCGCCAGTGAGTGGGGTAATCAGTGACAAGATGGCTGAGGTTGGTATGGTCGCAGGTGGTGAGCCCCTATTTACAATTATTAAAGGTGGTATTTTAGAGTGGCGTGCTGATATCGATCCTAAGTTAATCGGTGATGTAAACGTGGGCACGCCTGTTAAAGTCAGCTTGCCAAGGGATCAGTCGGTGATGGGGCAGGTGAGTCGTATCGCGCCGACAGCGGATAATAACCGGCAAATTACTATCTATGCGAGCTTAAATGCTAATCCTGCAGCGCGTGCGGGTATGTATCAAACCGGTGAGTTTTTGCTCGGTAGCGAGAGCATGCAAACGGTGCCCAATAGCGCTATTGTCAGCAATGATGGCTATGATTATGTGATGCTAGTGACGGATATCAAAACCCAGAATGACAAAACGGTTGGACGTATTCAACAGCAGCGTGTGACCCTAGGAGATCGTATTGGGGACAATGTTGTACTTGCAGAGCCTTTGCCGACCGATATTAGCTTGGTCAAACAAGGCGGTAGCTTTTTAAATGATGGTGATTTGGTACGCGTTGTGGAAAGTAAAGCTGTGCAGGCAACATCATGAGCATGAATGTATCTACCTATTCGATTAAAAATCCACTTGTTGCGATTTTACTATTTGTCTTACTAACACTCGGCGGTTTGTTTGGCTTTCAACAAATGAAAGTGCAGCAGTTTCCTGATATTGATTTACCAGCGGTCGTCGTGACGGTTACTTTGCCGGGAGCCGCACCATCACAGCTCGAAAATGACGTTGCTAAAAAGATTGAAAACAGACTGACCAGTATTGAAGGTATTAAGCACATTCGTACTACGCTACAAACGGGTGCAGCTACTATCGCTACTGAGTTTGTGTTAGAAAAAGACATTCAAGAAGCCATGGATGATGTGCGCTCAGCAGTCGGTGAGGTACGTGGAGACTTACCGGCAGCTGCTAATGATCCTATTATTACCAAGGTCTCGACAGCAGGATTTCCAGTAGTCACGTATTCAGTGACTGGTAATAATATGAGTGTTGAGGACTTATCATGGTTCGTGGATGACACGATTACTAAGCGCTTATCTGATATCCAAGGGGTAAGCGCTATCAGTCGTATTGGTGGTCTTGAACGTGAGATTACCGTCGCCGCTGACCCTATCGTGCTTAGTGGCTTGCAACTCTCCATCCCTCAATTGTCTCAGCAGATCGCTGGTATTCAGCAAGACAGCGCAGGCGGAGAAGCTGAAGTTGGCAATACTACCCAAACCATTCGGGTATTGGGAGCAGTAGAGCGCGCGCGCGCGCTTAACGATTTACAGATTGCTGTCCCTACTGGAGGCACGCAAGCGTTAGGACGTATGGCTGAAGTGACTGATGGTGCGGCTGACCCTAGCTCTGTTGCCAAGCTAGATGGCGAAACAGTGGTCGCATTTAACATCACTCGTTCACGCGGTGCCAGTGAAGTTGAAGTGACCAAAAGAGTGGATGCAGCACTGGCACAATTAAGTGCTGAGATGAGTAATATCGAGGTCGAAAAAGTCTACGACCGTGCTACCCCAGTGGAAGAAGACTACAAGTCTTCATTACGCATGTTGATTGAGGGCGGTATTTTAGCAGTCGTCGTGGTGTTCTTATTTTTACGCAATATCCGCGCTACTATCGTCGCCGCTGTGGCTTTGCCATTATCGGTCATTCCTACCTTTTTGGGCATGTATCTGTTTGATTTTAGCCTCAATATTATCTCATTATTGGCGTTATCGCTGGTCATCGGTGTGTTGGTCGATGATGCTATCGTTGAGGTAGAAAACATTATCCGCCATTTACGGATGGGTAAAACGCCTTATGAAGCGGCAATGGAAGCCGCTGACGAAATTGGGCTAGCGGTTATTGCCACTACCTTTACCTTGATTGCAGTATTTTTACCTACAGCCTTTATGGGCGGTGTAGTTGGGCAGTTCTTCCGCCAATTTGGCTGGACAGCAGCGATGGCTATTTTTGCCTCGCTATTGGTAGCACGTCTAATTACGCCGATGATGGCAGCCTATATTTTGCGACCAGAAAAACAGCGGGTCGAAAAGCAAAGCGCATTGATGACATGGTATTTAAAGATAGTATCGTGGACACTTCATCATCGCTGGTTAACCATGGGCGCCACCTTATTATTATTTATAGGGTCATTAGCCCTAGTGCAGCTGCTACCGACCTCGTTTATTCCTGATAATGACATTGATCAAACGCGAGTAGGCATTGAGCTGACGCCTGATGTTGAACTCGAAGATACCGAACGGGCAACCGCATTGGCACGTGAACGCATTTTAGCTTTGCCTGAGGTAACTCATGTTTTCTCTTCAGTTGGGCAGGCGCAAGAAGCGATGGGGCCAAACTCTAGCAGTGGAAGTGGCGGCGCAAAAAACATTGCCAGTCTAGATATCGTCCTTGCCCCACGTGCCGAACGTATCTCTAAAAAAGAGATCGAGCAACAGATTAGCGCCATATTAACTGAAGTGCCTAGTGCTCGTTTTACAGTAGGGCTATCGAGTGGCGGCGAGACGGGATATAGCTTCTCATTGACCAGTACCAATCCGCAAGTGCTAGAGCAGACCGCACAACAAATCATGACGGATATCCGCGCGCTACCGATTGCAGGCGCTGTCACCAGCGATCGCAGCTTACCGCAACAAGAGCTGACCGTGACCCCTGATCGGCTAGCGATGGCAGATAAAGGTGTCACCACACAAGATATCGCAACCACCTTACGGATCGCGACAGTGGGAGATTATGAACAGCGTCTGTCCAAGCTGAATTTAGATACGCGGCAGATTCCTATCGTGGTGCGCTTACCTGATGTGGCCAAACAAAACGTCAATCAGTTAGAAGGGTTGTATGTGCCTAGCACATGCCCAGCTGGTCAAGGCGTACGAGTCGGCGAAGTCGCTGACCTTGACTTTGGTACAGGGCCTGCGCGAATTAGTCGCCTCGATCGTGAACGCTCAATTACGATTACGGTGCAGCCTGGTGCTGGCGAGCTTGGCGACTTGGTAGAAGCAGTCAAAAACACACCTACCATGCAGCAACTACCAGCGTCTATTACGATGATCGCACAGGGTCAAGCAGAAAACATGGCTGAGCTATTTAGCGGTTTTGTCATTGCCATGTCCGTAGGTATTATCTGTATCTTAGGCGTCTTAATTCTACTGTTTGGTAAGATTTTACAGCCTTTTACTATTTTGATGGCATTGCCACTATCGATAGGCGGTGCATTCGTGGGCTTGGTCATTACGGGTAGTAGCCTATCAATGCCTTCGATGATTGGTTTTATTATGCTAATGGGTATCGCCACCAAAAACTCTATCTTACTAGTGGACTATGCCATTATCGCGCAAAATAGAGGTCTAGCCCGTTTTGAGGCAATTATAGATGCCTGTCGCAAGCGCGCCCGTCCTATCATTATGACTACTATTGCAATGGGTGCTGGCATGTTGCCGCTGGTATTTGGCTGGGGTGATGCCGATCCTACCTTTAGACGCCCGATGGCTGCTGCTGTGTTAGGCGGTCTGGTAACCTCGACGCTATTAAGTTTGGTCGTGATTCCGGTCGTGTATACTTTAATGGATGATTTGTCAGGATGGTTTGCTAAATGGTTGATTCCGCACGGTAAAGATAACGACAGTCCGGCTGTTGATAAGTTATAGTAAGCACAAGAAAGGCCAAGACTGAATAAGTCTTGGCCTTTTGTTTATTGGTAGAAAGTAACTATCTATCATACTGACTATTACTTTTAGAGATCTACAATTTTTTGGATACCTATGATGCTAACCAATTAAATGACAACCAATTATATAAGTCTATGAACGACCTTGCGTGTCAATGAAAACAGACGTGGCGCCTTATTATATATTTTTCCTCTAATAGTAAAACGATTAGCCATTCCTTCGGCTATAGTATATTTACAGGGATTGCATATCCCACATGGAGTGTTGTTAATTGGCTTATGACAGAACCAAGATTTATAAAGTATGTCCAAATCACCCGTAGTTTTGGCTTCTTCCTCCATTTCAGGCTTGGTATAATCCAAAATAGGAAATTTTAAACGACCAAAAATAGCAAACTCATCAGACTCTGGGCCTTTCTCTTTATTTACTAGCTTTCTTACGAAGTACTCAGCCGTATCATCTTTATGAATACTGAGCTCTAAATCTGCAATCTGCTCTGATAAAGCCGCTAACCATATATACTGGCTCCCTATATAACTGTCTTTGAGCAACCTTTTATGTGTCTTCACATACTTATCAGGGATATCAATTCGTGAAAGCTCTATAAGTTTAATATCTTTAATTTCACAGTCTTTATACTTAAGAGAAAGATCATCTTTGATGATATACATTTGTCTAATCTCGGTTAGAGATGATATACGAGCAGTATCAATAACATAATAAGGCTGAATCACTGCCCCTGAAACTGCAAGTTGTACCATTCTAAAGGTTGAGTCCCATCCTCCTGTCCATAGTATATTGACCGGTTGCTTACTGCTTATATTTGAAATAGTTGCATTTACCATAATAAATCTCCCAATAAAAATAATTTATATTGTCATTTATTTAAAAGGCACACATTAATATAAAATATTAAAGCTTTAAGCATTTTTAAGTTCATACCATTTTTCTTTTAAACCACCTTCTACAATCTGTGATGGAATAGAGCCCCAGTTGTCGTTACCTTCAATCAAGATTGGGCCATTAGGTGTAATAGCGACATCCCAACCTATCGATTGCACATAGTAAAATTGTTTATGTGCTTTTTCTACCAAGTCCTTAACCTCATCCCAATAGGGAAGTTGGTAACCTTCAAATACCGTATTGCTAATCGGATGTTGTTCTACCTTAGTACCAAAAGGTACATCATAGAAACCATATTTTCTCAATAATCCACTATCGTCGATACCAACCGCTAGTCCACCTGTCTTAACATTATCAACAAAAGAGTCTTTGGTCGATCCGAGTCTTAAGAAGGAATTAAGAATATTGATCTTCCCTGATGCTCCTCGTACCGTTGTTATCCTGATAGTATTAACACTTGAATCGTTTATTTTATTTAAAGATTCATGTTGCTGAATAACATCCTGGAAAATATATTTAGAATCTTTCATTTTTAATTTTAATTCTGACAAAGTAGTTTTTTTACTATTTAAAAAATAGTTACCCTCTTTCTTTTCAAGAATAAAGACTTCTTCTGAGCCTTCTCCGTTAATAATCTTACAAAATACTTTGGTATCTTCTTGAAAGAAGTCTTCTAAGCTAATATACGTATGTTCACTAAGTAAATAAACCTCTTCATTATTATATAGAGCTATCGTAGGAACTACTTTATCCTCTCCAATGACGTATGATAAATAACTTGCAAATACATACTTATCTCTTAGCATAGCTATATAATTGTAGTTGAATTTCTCATTTTTACATGAGTTACCAGATTCTCTCTCTCTTCTAAATTTCATATCTGGTAAGAATTCGTCCGGACTTCTCCAATTTTTGATATCTAGACCATTAGAGTTATAAAAATAATTCACCTCTTTATTTTTGATGATCCATAACAGGTTATCTAAAAAAATTGTAGGACTAGATTTCCTTTCTTTTTCAGGATAATAGCTTTGTCCTCGCACTATTTTTGATATGTCTGCTGGTGTTCTGGATATGAATTTAATACGGTTGTATATCTTTTTTAGTTTCATATAATCCTCCGGGTATTTTATTAATCTCTCAAAGTAACAGTTAATAAATTAGTGAACAGGCTAGATAAGACTGACACCAACTATGATAAAAAACGCTAACAGTACAGTTGATTGTTAATATTAAAGACACTCGCAAAAAACAATAAATCAAGAGAATGTCTACCAAACTATAGATACTATGGGATAACCTAAATAAAAATACTGATTCAAATCAATGACTTCTTAGTCTTTTTCCCTTTTTATGATTAGGTTTATTTTCAAACATATAAAAGCCTATCTTTAACTGGTCGTGCCATTCTTTTTCCGACACAGCTTTATATGGACTGTTAGTAACTTATCTCTTTCTAATATTTTATTTGAGACTTGTTGCAATACGTCAACTAAGAAAAATAACACTATTGTTGCAAGGGTTATTATAGATATAACATAAAGTATAATATACCGCAATATATATTCGGATATTAGAATATATACGTTTTTATATAATAAGAAATACCCAAAAAAGTCATATTTTCTTGGAGGAGAGTTAATTTTTTAGGTAGTAACAAGATGTGGTTTTGTACTAGATCAGAGCGTTCAAACGAGCTTAGTGTAGAGGCGTATACTTTGTTAGCACTGACCTATTTCAAATTAGTAAAGGCAAAAGTATCTACCAAGTTTTTCTCTAGGCTTTCGTTAGCATCGCTCATGCTTTTACAGGTCTGATTTTCCATCAAGTAAGTTGTCAAAATCTCTGTTATCCAATCTCATCTCATACTATAATCCTATTAACATGAATTTTATTCATCCTATGTTTAAATAGTATCGTTTTTATTCATGTAATGGTTTAGGTATGATTCATCTCATACAGAAATTTGGCTTTATCTCAAATAATGAGAGTAGATTAGGGTAGCGGATTATCATGAGTAAACAGTTTACATATTCCATCTCAAGCATTCGTTTTGATGAAAACTATCAGCCTGCAGACAGCACACGTCTGACGACTAACTTTGCCAATTTGGCACGTGGCGAGAGTCGTCAAGAGAACTTACGCAAAACGCTGACTATGATAAATAACCGTTTTAATGATCTCGCACATTGGGATAACCCAACCGCTGACCGTTATTCCGTTGAAGTTGATATTATCTCTGCAGACTTAGATATCGAAGGCAATGGCCATACATTTCCAGTCATTGAGACGCTGAAAACAACGATTATCGATCATAAAGAAAACAAGCGTATTGACGGTATGATTGGCAACAGCTTCTCATCTTATGTGCGCGATTATGACTTTAGCATCCTATTGCCAGAACATTTTGAGAAAAACCCAAAATCGCCACCAGCAGCCGATTTTGGCGATTTGCACGGCAAACTGTTTCAACACTTATTGAACTCAGAGGCCTACAAAGCCAACTTTAATAAACAACCTGTGATTTGCCTCAGTGTGTCAAGCAGTAAAGTCTATCAGCGTAATGGCAATCAGCATCCTGTATTAGGGGTTGAATACAAACAAGATGATTATTCTTTAAACAATAGGTCGTTAACCGATGCTTACTTCCATAAAATGGGCTTGACCGTTCGCTACTTCATGCCTTCCGGTAGCGTTGCACCTTTAGCGTTTTATTTTGCTGGTGACTTGCTAAGTGATTACACCGATCTTGAGTTGATCAGTGCTATCAGTACCATGGAGACCTTCCAAAAGATTTACCGCCCTGAAATTTATAATGCCAACTCTACCGCGGGTCACATGTATCAACCTAGTTTGAAGTACCAAGATTATTCGCTGACTCAAATTGTCTATGACCGCGAAGAGCGCAGCCAAATGGCGGTGACGCAAGGCAAATTTACGGAAGATGAGTTCATTAAGCCATACAAAGCTATTCTTGATGAGTGGGCGGCAAACTATGTTGTGACAAGTGAAACTGTGCAAAAAGAAGCGGTAAAAAAACACGCGGCTTAATAGACCCTTATCAACCGAAATATAAAAGACTAAAATATAAAAGAGTAATCACCATGGAACTATTATTACCGACGTCAACAGCGGGCAGCTTACCGAAACCTTCTTGGTTAGCAGAACCTGAGAAAATCTGGTCACCTTGGGCATTAGAAGGGGAGCAACTGCTTGAAGCCAAACAAGATGCGCTACGTTTGACATTGCAAGAACAAAAGCATGCAGGCATTGATATTGTTAGTGATGGTGAGCAGACTCGTCAGCATTTTGTGACCACCTTTATTGAACATTTAGATGGCGTAGATTTTGAGAATCGTAAAACCGTTAAAATCCGTGATCGCTATGAGGCGAGTGTGCCGTCAGTCGTTGGTGCGGTGAGCCGTCAAAAGCCAGTATTTGTGGACGATGCTAAATTTTTACGTCAGCAAACCGATCAGCCAATCAAATGGGCGCTGCCAGGCCCGATGACGATGATTGATACGTTATATGACGGTCATTATAAGAGCCGTGAAAAACTGGCTTGGGAATTTGCTAAAATCCTCAATCAAGAAGCGAGAGAGTTAGAGGCAGCTGGTGTAGATATTATCCAATTTGATGAACCTGCCTTTAACGTGTTCTTCGATGACGTCAATGACTGGGGTATTGCCACGTTAGAGCGTGCAATAGAAGGTCTAAAGTGTGAAACGGCAGTACATATTTGCTATGGCTACGGCATCAAAGCTAATAATGATTGGAAAAAGACACTGGGTTCAGAATGGCGTCAATATGAGCAAGCCTTTCCTAAACTGCAACAATCTAATATCGATATTGTTTCTTTAGAGTGTCAAAATTCACATGTACCGATGGATTTGATTGAATTGATTCGCGGTAAAAAAGTGATGATTGGTGCTATTGATGTGGCAACCAATGACATTGAGACGCCTGAGCAGGTAGCCGATACACTACGCAAAGCCTTGCAATTTGTCGATGCGGATAAGCTTTATCCTTCGACCAACTGCGGCATGGCACCTTTGTCGCGCCAAGTGGCACAAGGCAAACTAAAGGCGTTAAGTGCAGGCGCTGCAATCGTGCGTCAAGAACTGACGGCTTAGGTTTTATTAACTCAGCTTATGCAAAATTGAATTCTTCTAGGCTGAGTTTTTAACTTGAATGATGCTTATTGAAGTTCAGTCGTTGAGGAAATTATATTTAAAGAATTTCCCTTGCGAAACTAAAATTGAAGCACAATTTTTTAACGTTTCTCAGGATTACAGCAATGATTAAAGATATGATTGAAGCCAACGATTTTAGAGATGCCATGTCTCTATTAACAACTGCGGTCAATGTTGTCACTACAAAAGGCCAATCTGGTCTGCATGGGTTTACCGCCTCTGCGGTATGTAGTGTCACAGATAGCCCGCCAACATTGCTAGTTTGTATGAATCAGGCAGCTCGGTCACATGCACATTTTCTGGAAAACAAAACATTAAGTGTCAATGTGTTAGGCGCCCAGCATGAATCCATATCCAATGCCTTCGCTTCTAAATTATGCTCAGAAGAGCGATTTGAATATGGTTCTTGGACGCAGTTAGCAACAGGTGCCCCTGTTTTAGAGGATGCATTGGTTAGTTTTGATTGTGAGATTGAGGACGTTCAAGAAGTTGGTACGCATAGTATCTTTATGTGCCGAGTTGTCGCCATCAAACATGGCTATCAATACAGCGATCAACAGAGCGGAGCTGGTGAAAGCTTAGTGTATTTCAACCGCGCTTACCATCAAGTAGGTCAAGTAGAAATTGTTTAAGCTGACTTTCTGACATTGATTATTTAATTGTCATCTAACTATAGTCAGCTTAATCTAAAAAAGATACAGTGAAACTGGTACAAATTTTTCTAGCTTGCTGTGCCTACGCCGACAGAGGCTACAAAAAATTCATTCTAGTTTCACGTTGTAAGATAACGTATCCATGTTATTTAGCATCGACTATAAAACTATCATTTAACCGAGAAGTAACTATCCTGTGGAATTAATCATTTTCTTAATAATAGGTGCTCTAGCAGGATTTGCTGCGGGGCTGTTTGGCGTGGGCGGTGGCACGATCATCGTACCGTTATTATTTATTGTCTTTACGCAAATGGGCTACAGTCCTGACAACATTATGCATTTGGCCTTAGGTACGTCACTGGCGACCATCATTGTCACTTCTATCAGCTCGTTAATGGCACACAATAAAAAGGGCGCAGTCATGTGGCCTGTCTTTAAAAATCTGGCACCAGGCTTAGCGATTGGCTGCTTTTTTGGGGCAGGGATTGCCGGACAGATATCAGGGCTATATCTTCAGCTCATCGTTGGGGTGTTTTTGCTGTGGGTCGCTTATAAGATGTTTTTTGGGGGCAAAAAACAGGTCGATAGTCAGGCTAATGATGTCAATAATGCCAACCATACTAATATAGAACTGCCTTCAAAACCCAAGCAATTAGCGGCAGGCGGAGTTATTGGCGTTGCTTCGGCCATTTTCGGTATCGGCGGCGGCAGCTTAACGGTGCCTTATCTCACGCGCTACGGTGTGGTCATGCAAAAAGCAGTCGGTACATCAGCTGCGTGTGGACTGCCGATTGCCATTGCGGGTGCGTTAGGGTTTATGTTCTTTGGAATGCAACAGCAAGTCGATGTCCCTAATACTATTGGCTTTGTCCATATTTATGCTTTTTTAGGTATTAGCATTATGAGTTTTTTCACCGCTAAGCTAGGTGCAAAAGTTGCTCATATACTATCGCCAGAAATTTTGAAGAAATGCTTTTCGGTATTGTTAACCGTCGTGGGATTTTACTTCCTTTACAAGGGGCTGGTTTGAGCATTTATATCGATGTATTCAAGATGCAAAGTTCACGAACGGAATTGTATTGCTTAGTACCGAAAATCGTGCCTAGTCTAATATAAGTAGTTCCATGACAACGGTCTACTTTGAGTAGTCTATAAATGTACCTACAGGCATATCAGACTGGTTCCCTTGGGGTATACCTTAACTAGCAATCTTACGAACTAGTAGAGTAAGTTTGTCTTTACCATTATCAACTGTAGCTTCCTTATCATAAGCGACGGTCGTTTCTTGTTCAGTAAGCTCGTCACCAACTTTAAGAGCCGTAATGACTTTAGCAGTATGCTCATTATATGGCTTTACTATCAGGTTATACTGAAACTCAGTGTCAACAGCGATTGATGCCATCTCCTCAGCATTTACAAGCATCACAGGTGAAGCAATTAACTCACCATCTTTAAATACAGAAGTAGAAACCTTATAGGAATCAGCAGCAAAGCTTGACCCTGACGCCAACACAGCAGCTAATAACAAACCTATTTTTACTTGCATCTTAATTTCCTTGTTTAAAATAAACTCAAAGAGACAGCTATGATGTTTCTTAGCTAACTCTTTGAGTGAGTAATCAATTTACCTATTGGACAATGTTTGTAGCAAGCTAAAAGCTGGCTGTATTTCATGCATTCTATGACAGAAGCGCCATACATTGAAAGCGACATATTAATTCTTTAGTGCAAATGTCGGCGCGACCAAATAACTATTATCAAAGGCACGCAAACTTCTCAATTGATATTTAAAAATCTCGATGCATGTACACCACAAAGTACACTATCGCTATTTCAGTAGGTCAATGCATTGAATTACGTAGCGTACAACCAAGCTTTCAAGTCCTCACTAGGGACTCAAACCCTCAACAATAGCGCCAGTATTTGCAGTCTTTCTTATTTTAAAACTTGCTAACCACTGTAAATCCAGTATTTCGACTGCTTTGATATAACTCTCCAAGATCAACCCTAAACCTAACACTGCTTAAACCTCAGCACTCTCTACCCAAGAAAATTCTTTTAAAATGTTCATCCATTGCTCATCCAATTCTGCTTTTAGCAACAAGGGCTCACCAGTAACAGGATGACTAAGCGCTAAACTCTGGGCATGCAGTAGCATGCGCGTGCAACCATATTGACTACGAAAAAATCGATTGTGCCGTCCGTCGCCGTGGCTGGTATCACCCACTATGTGATGGAATAAATGTCTCATGTGCCGACGCAGCTGATGCTTGCGCCCGGTCTCGGGTGTTAAGCGCATTAGACTATAGCGGCTAGTGTCATGCTTTTTTGACACCGCAAATGGCAGCTCAACTTGTGCCAAACGTCGCCAATGGGTCACCGCCTCTTGAGCGGGTTTGTCCAAGTTGGCAAACTTATCAGCGATGGCATCGGGCTTAAAGCTCAACTCATAATCAACGGTGCCCTGCTCTGGCATAAAGCCGCGCACCACGGCTAGATATTGCTTGGTAACTTTGTGTTCAGTAAAAGCCTCGGTAAGACTGCGCGCCACAGCTGAGCTCTTGGCAAACAACAACACGCCTGAGGTAGGCTTGTCTAATCTATGCACCGGAAATACATGGCAACCTACCGCATCACGGGTGAGTTGCAAGGCAAAGCGCGTCTCGCCTTTATCCAGCCAACTACGATGCACTAATAGACCAGCTTCTTTATTAATCGCCACCAGAAACTCATCTTCATAGATAATTTCTATTTGGTTAGCAGTGCCGCTTTCGATATCCATGTTTTCAGTGCCCATACTTTAGATACTATTACTTTAAATACTATCATTATATATCTACTATCTTTTATACATATCCTTTTTATCGCATCTGTAGTGCCATAATAAATTTGGACTGCGATTCAGAGAAAATACGCGGTATACCAATGAGTAGTGATTAGAATCAACCATATGTAAGCAAGTTTGACGATCGCAAATACACTCTCAAAGACTGCCTCTTATTTCCATAAAAGACGTTATGGTAAATGGATTTAGAAATTAGTATTTTAATCTTTTTCAATGTGCTTGCCACCTTAATATAACGGTTATATTGGAGTATCCTCAAATTATTGAGGTTTTCCATTTTTTTTATTCAAAAAAAATCCTCCGCCATCTAGTTTATGTAAGGTGGCGGAGGATTCAGTATGATGAGTAATTATCTATCATACTAGAAATGTTCTAAATCCTTGATAAATATAGAAGCTGTAAATGGCTAATAATAATTACCTATCATACTAGTTTAGTTAATCTTACTTATTGAGCTTAATATTTAGTAATTAGCTATCATACTGATGTTCCAATATTATTGACGGCTTCTATTTTAAATGCGGCGCTATATTTGATACGTTGGGTATCAAGATGCAGGATCTATTTTTTAGATTAATCGAGCTATCTCCAACTCCAATATTACCGAGAGCGTACTTGTGAAGAATGATCCGCTTGGGGGCCTCTGAACTCGGGAAGGATTTAAAAGGCCGGCTGAACTGTCAGTCTTGTTGCATTGAGTTTAAGGCTTCAGTTCTAGCTCGGTGTTGGCGAAGTAATCCGGATTAGAATTGAACACCTATTCTTTGCCGTCGTCGAGCGTCACTTTCTTGCCATCGTCGTACTGTTGTACTACTACAGTCTTTCCCTGAACCTGGCAGCGGGCGATGGCGTATGGAGAGAGTTCGGCCCCAAAGTCACGGTAGGCCCAGCGAACCAAGGATGCAGACATGATAATGAGTACTGGTATCATCGGTAGCGCTACCAGGATAGTGGAGGTCTGAACCGCTTTGAGGCCGCCAACGGATAGGAGCCCTACACCAACCAAGGCAAGCATAAGGGTCCACAAGATACGATTCCATCTGGCGGGCTCTTCATAACCGGTGAGTTCCTTGGTGCAGATCGATGCCAGCATGTAGGCGGAAGAATCTACAGTTGTGGCCAGAAATACAAAGCATAGCAGTGTGAATAACGGGATTACCAACCATGCTACTGGCAAGGTTTTCAAGATCGCTACGACTGTTGCCGGTATGCCATCGCTGCTCAGAATCGTCTGCAGATCGACTGCTCCACTAAGCTGCAGGTCAATAGCATAACCGCCCCAGATTGCAAAGAAGGCCCAGCAGCCGAGGGTACCCCAGACTACGCCATTAACGATTATGTTCTTAATGGTACGACCGCGCGAGATACGTGCTACAAACAACCCCATCATAGGCGCGTAAGCGATCCACCAAGCCCAGTAGAAGATGGTCCAGCTCTCGGGGAAGCCACCCTTTGCCACTGGATCAGTCCAGAAGTTAATGCGGAAAAAATTATCTAAGAACAATCCTACACTGTTAGTCCAAAGGTTCAACAGAAAGATCGTTGGCCCCACAATCAAGACAAAAAACAGCAGCAGAAAACCTAGCGCCGCATTGATATTTGATAGCGTCTGAATTCCCTTGTTCAGACCGTTATAAACACTCCAGGCTATCATCGCGGTCCAGGCGGTCAGGATCCCCATCTGCAATCCAAACGAATCTGCCAGTCCGAACATCTCCTGAAAGAGGGCGGACACCAAAGGCACGGAAAGTCCCAGAGAGGTTCCCACACCACCGACTATCGAAAAGATCACAATGACGTCGATCAGCTTACCGATAGGGCCGTCCACCGCTTTTCCGAGTATACCGCGGCAGGCTTCGCTGAGGCGCAATACATTGACCTTACGTACGTACAGAACATACGCCATAGGCAGGGCAGGCATCAGATACAGCGCCCAAGGCACTACGCCCCAATGGAACATCGGATACATGGCTGCCCATTCGGCTGCCTCAGTGGTGCCGCCTTCGATACCCAAAGGCGGGCCTGAGAAGAGGTAGAGCGGTTCTACAAAGGCCCAGTTACAGATTGAGATGCCGATTCCTGCACAGAACAGCATGGCAATCCAAGGAACGGTCCTGAACTCCGGCTGCTCGTCGGGTGCGCCCATTTTGATCCGCCCCAGAGGGCCGTATGCAAGCCAGACCATAAAAAAGAAACTGCCGATTCCGGTTAGCAAGTAGAGCCAACCGAAGGTGCCGGTGAACGAACTTAAAAGTCCATCAACAGCGGCTTTTCCCGCCTCCGGATATAAAGCAAGAGGAATGCTTGCAGCTAAAATAGCAATTATCGAAGACCAGAAAATTCCCGGGTCGATCGTTAATTTATTGTTTTTTTGAACGGTATTCATTACCTTTACCTCGCACGTAGTCCTTTAGGGAGGGGTACCTCAAGTTTTATTTGTTATTGCTTGAGGTAATTATTACTAGCACTGTCAATTATTGGTGCCTTATATTTTTCTAATATTTAAAAAATCGTTTCAATAAAAGTGTGTGTGAACCGGTAGAAAGAAGCTACTGTTGTAATCGAACCAAGGCATCGGCAGCGACTGCACCTTTACCTTTAGGCCTGACCATCAAGGGGTTGATATCCAGTTCGGTAACACTGTCCCAGTGATCCATAGCAAAATCAGCTACGGCCATAATGGCATCTACTACGGCTTCCAAGTCGCCTTCCGGGTGGCCTCGAAAACCCCGCAGCAACGCGCTGCTTTTGAGTGATAGAACAGCCGTACTAGCGGCTTCGCGGGTAATTGGCAGCAGCATAATTGCACTGTCGTTGAGCAGGTTGACCAGAATGCCGCCCGTACCAACAATCAGTGCCAGTCCGAACTGTTCATCTCGTTTGAGGCCAATGATCAGCTCGCCAACAAAGTCTGAAATCATAGGTTCGATCAGAAAGCGGGCATCGGCGAGCCCCTGTTCGGCTAGGCGGCCCGCCATTACCTCAACAGCGCTGGCCACGGCGCTGCCATCTTTAAGATTGAGCATGACGGCCCCAGCCTCGGTCTTGTGAGCCAGCCTGTCGCTGACCCCTTTCATCACCACCGGGTAGCCAACTTCGTCCGCTGCTTCTACCACATCTGCTTTGTTTACACAGCGACCGCCGGGTAGTTGCAGGCCATAGCGGCCAACCAGTTGCTTAGAGGCCCACTCATCTAGCATCTTGCTCTCGCCTTCCACCAATAAAGGCCCGCGCAGAAGTAATTGCTCAGGGTCATCCATTGCGGCCACTTGACGGCGGCGCTCGCCATAACGCACAAGCCGTGCCAACGCTGCAACACCGTCTTTCAGGCTTTGCAATGGTGCAATACCAGCTTTCGCTAACCGCTGGCGGGCGTTCTCCGGCATTAGTTCGCTGAGGTTAGAGATCACGGCGCAGGTCTTGGGGTGGTTGGCGTGAGCGGCAATTAAAGAATCAACCGCCACTTGCCATTCGTGATCGTCACCAATGCCCTGTTTGGGGAAGTCTAACGCTAATACGGTAGCGTCACAGTCGCCCTCCATCATAATGCCAAATACCTCGGTACAGGCTTCAAGGTTGCCCCAAATCGAGGTGTTGTAGTCTAAGGGGTTGGAAAGACTGGCAAAATCGGGCAACCATTCACCTAGTTTTTGTTCCTGTACCTTGGATAAGCTTGGTAGCTGAAGCTTATAGTGATCCAGACTATCGGCTAGCATGGCGCTATCACCGCCGGAGCAGGTCAGCACGCCGATACGATCCCCTTTGGGAAGTTCGCACAGAGAGGCAATCTTCAGGGTTTCAAGCAGCTCAGACAAAGAATGCACACGAAGGATGCCCAGCCTATCAAACATTGCCTGATACATATCATCAGAGCCCGCTAAGGAGCTGGTATGACTCATGGTCAGCTGGGTGCCGATCTCCGAAGTGCCTGCCTTGAGCACTACCAGAGGAACGCCTTTCTCTAAAGCCTTCAAGGCCGCACGGCTGAACGTTTCAATATCTTTTAACCCCTCGATATAAAAACCGATGGCGGTTACACGATCGTCTTCGAGCAGTGGCTCGATATAGTCGCCTGCGCCTAATACTGCCTGATTGCCAACGCTGATTACATGGGTGATTGAAAGTGAGCGGCCGTGCATGGTCAGATTCAGCGCTACGTTACCACTTTGGCTGATAATAGCGACGCCTTTATCGGTACGCTCACCACAAAGGCGGTCCGGCCATAACGCGACGCCGTTGGTAAAATTTAGCAAGCCATAGCAATTGGGGCCTACTAATGCCATATCTCCGGCCGCTTCTATCAGTGAGTCTTGCAGTTCATCGCCATTGTTGCCTACCTCAGCAAAGCCAGCGGCGTAACAAACCACGCCGCCGCACCCACTTTTATTCAGGTCGGCGACGGCTTGAACCGTCAGCTTAGCATTGATGGATACGAACGCCGCGTCAGGAGTGCCAGGTAAATCATCAATGCTGGCGAAACAGGGTATATCAGCGATTTCATCGTACTTGGGATTAACCACCCATATTTCGCCATCAAAGCCGATGTCTCGAGTGTTTTGGATAGGAAGTGCCAGGTTGGAACCGCCAATAAATACAATACTGCGCGGTGAAAGCAGTCGTTGAAGATTTTCTTGTTTTGTCATGATTAGAAACCTTATAAGCCCAAAAAAAGAGTTAGGGCGCGCTCGTGCGAGCCCTAGGGGACTTACCAACCAGTGTAAATATCGAGGCCACGCTTCTTAATTTGGCCGCTGATAATGACACGTTGGATTTCTGAAGTGCCTTCCCAGATTCGGTCGACTCGGGTGTCACGCCACAAACGCTCAACTGCTTGTTCACGCATATAACCGCGACCACCCAGAATTTGTACAGCCTTGTCGCAAACTCGGCCCACCATTTCGGAACAATACAGCTTCAATGCTGCCGCTCTGGCGTGATTAAGCTTGCGGTCGCTGGTCTGGTCGATTTCCCAGCTCAGTCGGTAGAGCATAGACTTGGCGGCCATGATTTCGACGCCCATATCAGCCAGCATGAATTCGATCGCTTGAAAGTTATTAATTGGCTGGCCGAATTGGATGCGTTCGGCGGCAAACTTGTTTGCTTCTTCAGCGGCTCGAATGGCGCCACCAACGCAACGGGCTGCTATTCCTAGGCGCGCTTCAACAAACCAATCCTTGGTCATATCGTAGCCTTGGCCGATTTCGCCCAGAATTTTGTCTTCTCCAACAATCACGTCGTTGAAGATGTACTCAGGGTGCTTGAACGCAAAATGGTGGGTATAAAGCGGTGTACGTTTGAGCTCTACACCAGGCAAGTTCTTTTCAACAAAAAATACGGTGGGTTTGGTTGAATCACCATCTACGTGAGCGTGTACCAGAATATAATCGGCAATGTCTCCGATGGTTACGAACCACTTCTCACCGTTGATTTTCCAGCCACCCTCGACCTTGTCTGCACGTGTCATGCACTGAGTCGGGTCAGAGCCTGCATCGGCTTCAGTAATGGCATAGGCGTCGCGACGTTTGCCCTGACAAGTCGGGATTAAATATTCTTCTTTTTGCGCCTGAGTAGCGAAGCGCATGGGATAAGAGGGATACCAAAGCGCGTCCCAGATGGCGCCAGTGGCTTTGCCTAGTTGCTCGTTGAGAATGGTCTGTTCAAAGATACTAAAGCCTTGGCCGCCATCTTCCTTGCTATGGTTTGGTGCGTTAAAGCCCCACGCCAATGTGGCATCGATAATCTTTTGGTGAGTTTCACGGCTGATGCCGTCATTTTCTTCACACTCCATTTCATGGGGGAAGAGAACGGTTTCGGTAAATTCTTTGGCTTTTGCCTGCAGTTCAAGATGCTCTTTGGAAAGATTAAAATCCATTGTAAAGTCTCCAGGGAATGTTAGTGTTGATGATGATGTGCCGTTTGTTTACGGGCCTAAACTATTATTTACTCTACGCAGGAGTGCAAGGGTGTGGTTGACCAAAAACGACGTATTTATCATGAAATACGACAATGAACGGTGTCGTTTTGTGGCGTAAAATCTGTTCTGTCGTTTTGGTGCATTTTTATGACGATTTTGTGCAATGGGTATATCGGGCTTTGCGCTAAGGTGGTGGCAATGGAACAACCAATACAAAAACAACAGAGGGATTGAACAACATGTCAGTGTCTGTACATACCGAACACAGGGGCTCAGCGTTATTAATCACCTTGAATCGCCCCAAAGCTAATGCGATAGACTGCGCCACAAGTTTTGAGCTTTACGAGGCCTTGGCTGAATTTGAGCAGAACCCTTCTCTTCAGGTTGCGATTATTACTGGAGCCGGCCAACGCTTCTTTTCAGCGGGATGGGATCTTAAAGGCGCCGCCGCGGGGGAAGCGGTAGATGCTCACCACGGCCCTGGTGGTTTTGCCGGGCTGACCGAACTTTTCAGTCTGACCAAGCCTGTTATTGCCGCCGTTAACGGCATGGCAGTTGGTGGTGGTTTTGAACTGGTTTTGGCCTGCGATTTAATCGTGGCAGCTGACCATGCTCAGTTCTTCCTACCCGAAGCTCAGATTGGTATTGTCCCTGATTCAGGTGGTGTGTTTCGTCTGCCCAAGCGGTTGCCTCGAGCAGTTGCTATGGAGATGCTACTAACGGGTAGTCGCCTGAGTGCAGAGGAGGCTCTGCGGTGGGGATTAGTGAACGCTGTTGTTGCCCCGGACGAATTGATAGCGACGGCACTGGCGCTGGCCGGACGAGTCGCTGCAAGTGCTCCCTTAGCTCAACAGGCAATCATGGAACTAGTCTCCGCCGGAGAATCAATTTCCGTGCAGCAAGCGTTTGAACTTCAGCGTAGTGGATCGCTGCCGGCTTACAAACGCATGCTTCAATCACAGGATGCCGAAGAAGGCAGCAATGCTTTTGCGGAAGGTCGCCCCCCAATCTGGAAAGGGTGTTAAAAGGAGATAGGTTATGGAAAATATATTTAGAACTGATTTGTTTGCCGGTAAAACGGTTTTGATAACCGGTGGCGGGAGCGGCATTGGCTTGGCAATAGCTCGTAATTTCGGCACTTTGGGGGCTCGGGTGGTGATTGCGGCTCGAGACCAGGAGCGATTGATTGAAGCGGGACAGAGCCTGCGTGAGGCTGGTGTCGATGCGATCGAACTGGCAGTCAATATCCGCGATAGCGACTCTGTGGCAGGTCTAATAGAACAGCTGGAGCTACAGGGAATTGGTATTGATGTATTGGTTAATAACGCTGGTGGACAATTTGCTGCGCCTGCCCTAGAGCTCTCTGCCAATGGCTTTCGGTCGGTTGTTGACCTTAACCTCACCGGCACTTTTCTTATGTGTCAGGCTTTTGCCCGGCACTGTATGAACCGTAAGCTACCCGGATGTATCATTAATATTGTTTTGTGCCAGGCCAACGGGCTGCCCGGTATGGCGCACGCGGGTGCTGCCAGAGAAGGTGTCGTCAACTTAACCCGAACTTTAGCTTGGGAGTGGTCAAATCTTGGTATTCGAGTGAATGCCGTGGCACCGGGCACTATTAAGACTGAAGCATTGGATCAGTATGACCCAGTTGCGCTGCAGGATGGCATCAATAAGCTACTGATAAAGCGCATGGGCTTACCCGAAGAAGTTGCTCAATCAGTAGCTTATTTGGCATCACCTGCTGCTAGTTTTATCACCGGCACATGTCTCGCCCTGGATGGTGGTGAACACTTGACAGGCGCGTCTCCGCAACGCTAATCAAAGGATGAATTCTATGCCCTGTTATGAGTTTGAAGGTTTGATTCCGGTGGTGCATCCCAGTGCTTATGTTCACCCCACAGCAGTACTCATCGGTGATGTGATTGTTGGCCCTAATGTTTACATTGCTCCGCTAGCATCTCTGCGTGGAGACTATGGCCGCTTAATCTTAGAGGATGGTTCCAACCTTCAGGACAATTGTGTGATGCATGGATATTGCGACACCGATACCGTTGTTGAGGCTAACGGCCATATTGGGCACGGCGCAATTCTTCATGGCTGCATAGTAAAGCGTAATGCGCTAGTCGGTATGAATGCGGTAGTGATGGACGGTGCCATTATTGGTGAGGACAGCATAGTTGCCGCCGGCAGTTTTGTTAAGGCCGGCTTTAAAGGGGCACCCCGCCAGTTGTTGGTAGGTTCGCCTGCCAAAGTAATTCGTGAGGTTAGCGAACAGGACTTGCATTGGAAAGGCCTCAATACAAAAGAATATCAGGCGCTGGTCTGGCGCTCAGCCGCGAGCATGAACGTGGTTTCGCCACTGCTGGAGATGGAAGCGGATCGCCCTAGACTCAAAGGAGTGACCGTCGTACAACCCAAAGTATGAGACAGAATCAAAGCGATATATTCAAGATTTTTTGATGCATGTCAACGGTCTTCACTCGGGCTGCGAGCGAACTGTTTGCGGTAGCTTCGGGTGAAATGGGGAGCTGAATTGAATCCGCAGATGATTCTGATTTCAGAAATGCTCAAGCTGGACTCTTTCAGCAACTGTCGAGATCGTTCTAGCCGCAACTTCATGTAATAGCCAGAAGGTGAATCGTTCAGAAAACTGCGAAACAGGCGTTCCATCTGCCGAACGGAAATGTGGGCGTATTTTGCCAGCTCTTTGGTGGACAAGGGCGACTCCAGATTTGCTTCCATCTTCTCCAACACGCGCAGAAGGCGTGGATGGTATATTTTGAGCCGTGCGGATAAGTCGATGCGTTGCTTGTCCGATTTCTGACGGATACCACTTTTTATAAACTGTTCACAAACCTTGATTGCGAGAGCATGGCCGAGCTCTGTCTGAATGATATAAAGCATCATATCGATGGCAGAGGTTCCGCCGGCACAGGTGATCAGATTGTGCTCCACTTCAAACAGCTCGTTGGTGAGTTCCAGTTCGGGATGATCTTCCTGAAAGGAAGGTGCTGCTTCCCAGTGCAGGGCTATTCTGTGCTTTTTCAGAAGCCCGGCTGCAGCCAGAAGGTAGCAGCCAGTGTCTATGGCACCGATTAAAGAACCCACGCGGTGGAGTTTTCTGAGCCAGGCCACGGTGTCGTCCCGGATATAATCTTTCGGATTAAAGCTGGAGCAGACAAAAAGATTAAGGGGGGTTGCGGCATCCCGGATAGCAACCGTTTGTTGCAATGCCAGTAGGTTGCTCGCTGCCACCGGTGGGCCGTCCTCGGAAAGCAGTTGCCAGCGAAAAATCTCGCGGCCGGCAAGGCGGTTGGCTACTCGCATTGGCTCAATGGCAGACATCAGGGCTACCATTGCGTATTCAGGTAAAAGCAGAAAGGAAATGGTAAAGGCGCCATCGTTATCAGGATTTAGGATCATAGTGATAAGCCAAGTTTTACTGAATACTATAACAGACAACGGAACATGTAAGTATCTACATCAGATAAATTTATTTGCCCCCGAATTCAGTTTTTTAGGCTAAATCCATTCAGTTATTTCTCATCTAGCTTGCTTGCCAGAAAGCAGTGATGATTGGAATTCAGAAATGAGCACAGCCCTTTGTTCAGAGGGTATAGTCGAAACGGAGTTTGTGGCACAGCCAGCTATCAGCACAGCGGATAGTGGGAGAATAGCAAAGATAATCTTCAAGTTACATCGGGTTCTTTCTACTCTTGTTATTCACAAAAAAATCCTCCGCCATCTAATTTATATAAGATGGCGGAGGATTCAGTATGATAAGTAATTACTCAATGACAATATGCTTTTTAGTGAAGGATAAACCTACTCAACAGTAACCGATTTTGCCAAGTTACGTGGCTGATCGACGTCGGTGCCACGCATAACAGCTACATGATACGACAACAGCTGTACAGGGACACTATAAACGATCGGTGCTAGTATTTCGCAGACATCCGGTACATAGACCACGTGCAAGCGATCTTCTGCAACCATTTGGCTGGCTTCACTGGCGAATACAAACAGCTCACCGTGGCGCGCATGTACCTCTTGCATGTTGGCTTTGAGCTTATCAAACATACTGTCTTTCGGTGCAAGTACGACAATTGGCATGTCTTTATCTACCAATGCCAATGGACCGTGCTTAAGCTCGCCTGCTGCGTAACCTTCTGCATGGATATAAGAGATTTCTTTCAGCTTAAGCGCCCCTTCCAAGGCAATTGGGAACTGCAAACCACGACCCAAGAACAAACAGCTCTTTTTCTCTTCAAAGCTTTCACTCATTATTTTAATAGGCGCATCAAGCTTTAAGCTGGCATGAAGCTGACCAGGTAGCTTATGCAAGTTTTCTAGCAGCGATGATAAACGCTCATTATCGATACGATTTTGTACGACCCCAATCTTCAATAATAGTAGTACTAGTGCTACGAGCTGGGTAGTGAAGGCTTTGGTAGAAGCAACACCAATTTCAGGCCCTGCAAGCGTCGGCAAGAAAATATCAGTTTCACGTACTAGCGATGACGTTGGCACGTTACATAGTGCTAAGCTCACTAAACCTGTTGGACTATGCTTTTGGATCTCGCGTAGCGCCGATAAGGTATCAGCGGTTTCGCCAGATTGTGAGATACAAACAACTAGCGAGTTATCAACGACGACAGGATTACGATAGCGGAACTCACTAGCAATTTCGACCGAGCATGGCAGACGTGTTAAATTCTCAAACCAATATTTTGCAACCATACCCGCGTGATAGCTGGTACCACAAGCGAGTACTTGGATGTGTTGAATACCAGCGAGCTTTGTTTCATGACGCTGTAAAAAGTCATCACGTAGCTTAGTTGTTTCACCGTTATCTACCGCCATCTCAACCGTACGGGCAACTGCGTCTGGCTGCTCATAGATTTCTTTAAGCATATAATGCTTAAATTCGCCTTTATCTGCATTATGCTGCTTGGCATCTATCTCATGAATTTTGCGACTGACTTCTACGCCGTCCGCATAAACACGAATACGATCACGAGTAATGTTAGCAATATCGCCTTCTTCTAGATACATAAAGCGGTTGGTGACTGGCAATAACGCTAACTGATCCGAAGCAATAAAGTTCTCACCGATACCCACGCCAATCACTAATGGAGAACCCAAACGTACTGCAATCAGCTCTTCTGGGCTATCGACATGAACAATACCAAGAGCGAATGCGCCATGTAATAGTGGAATAACAGCGCGAACGGCTTCTAGTAAGTCAGACGTCTCTTGATAGATATCATTAACTAGATGGGCGACTACTTCAGTATCTGTTTGAGAAGTAAACACATAGCCTTTGGCAATCAAGTCTTCTTTTAGCTCAGCATAGTTTTCGACGATACCGTTGTGGACTACCGCGATTTTACCTGAGACATGCGGGTGAGCATTACGTTGAGCAGGCTCACCATGAGTCGCCCAGCGCGTATGTGCAATACCGATATGACCGTCAAAATTTGCTGGATCATCAGCGACCGCATTGACCAATGCCAATACTTTGCCGACTTGACGTTCGCGATGTAATTCACCGTTACGAATGACAGTCAGACCAGCGGAATCATAACCTCTATATTCTAGACGTTTGAGACCTTCGAGTAAAATATTAGCGATATTACGCTCAGCAACTGCGCCTACAATTCCGCACATAGCTATTCCTTAATTTAGATGTATAATGATATTAGGTAAATTAAATTAAATTAATAAGTAATAAGGGTGACAATATTGATTTAGATGTTGGTTTATCAATACGCCCTAAAATTAGTAAGCAGCACCACAAAAATTGCCGCGCTGCCTAAGTTTGCCCAAACATCGCTGTCAGTAGCTTAACTATTTTGACTTTTTAGTCGGACGTTGGAAGTCAGCCTTTTGAACCTGACGAGCACGGCCTAAGCCTAGAGCATTACTATCAACATCATTGGTAATCACAGAACCAGCAGCAATAGTAGCGGTATCGCCTATCGTTACTGGTGCCACTAAACTAGCATTCGAGCCTATAAAAGCATTATCTTTAATGATGGTTTGCGATTTATTGACGCCATCGTAATTACAAGTAATAACACCAGCACCGACATTAACGTCAGCGCCTACGGTTGCATCACCAACATAGCTGAGATGATTAATTTTACTGCCATGACCAATCGTTGATTTTTTGATTTCTACGAAATTACCCACTTTACTGTTATCGGACAATACTGTTTCAGGACGCAAATTTGCAAAAGGCCCAATGTCAACGCCAGCACCGACTTCAGCACGATCAATGACGCAATAAGGTTTAAGATGGCAAGCATTACCAATTTGCGCGTTTTTGATGATACAGCCGGCTTCGATATAGACATTGTCACCTAATGTACAATCACCCTCGAATACCACACCAACATCGACGAATACGTCCTGACCTGCTGTCAATGTGCCACGGATGTCGACACGAGTAGGGTCGGCAAACTGTACACCAGCTTCTTGCAAGTCAGCTACTAGCTTGTTCTGCCATGTGCGCTCTAAGCTGGCAAGCTGTTGACGGTTATTGACGCCTTCAATCTCAAACGTATGCTCAGGCTCAATGGCAGCAATCGTAACGCCATCAGCGACTGCCATTTTGACAATATCAGTCAGATAATATTCTTGTTGTGCATTGTCGTTTGACAGTTCAGGCAAATATTTATGCAACAATGCGTTATTAACGCAGTAAATTCCACTATTGATTTCTTGAATGCTCTGTTCATCTGTACTAGCATCTTTTTGCTCGACAATAGCTTCGATGTTTCCTGATGCATCACGTTTGATACGACCAAGCCCAAATGGGTTATCTACGGTTAATGTCAGCATAGACATACCGGCAGTATTGGCCGCTTGTAATGTCGCCAAGGTCTGGCAGCTTACTAATGGTACATCACCATATAAAATAAGGCTTTGACCGTCTTTTGGTAGTTGCTCTAAAGCAACTTTAACGGCATGGCCAGTTCCTAACTGTTCAGTCTGTGCGACCCACGTAATTGGTAGGTGCGCATACTTATCATCCATCGCAGTTTGTACTTGATCGCCACCAAAGCCATATACGACGATAGTCTTGGCTACGGTTAATTCATCGCAAGTATCTAGAACATGACCAAGTAAAGGTTTGCCTGCCAATGTCTGTAAGACTTTTGGCTTTGCAGACTGCATGCGCGTGCCTTTTCCGGCAGCAAGGATAATTACAGAAAGGGAATTTGTCATAATTACTCTATAATAGGTGTAACAAAATATAAGGATATTATAACGCAAATGTCGGGAAAATACATATTCATTTAAGTGAATATTATGGAGCTTTGTTATCGTCGAGTTTAGTATGATGAGGTAGTCTGTAACATTATTATTCTAAACAGCAACTATCTACGCTAACATGCCGAGCATAACAAATATCCATACGACAGCGGCCATAATACCAGCGATGATGTCATCAAGCATAATACCAAGACCGCCTGCGACCTTCTTATCTGCCCAACCAATCGGTGGAGGCTTAATAATATCAAAAAAACGGAAAAGCACAAATGCGACGATAAGGGCCATGATAGATAAACCTTGCGATATATCCTGCCAAAAGTTTGCTGCCGTGAGACCCATATAAGAGAAAGGTAATAAGGTAATCCAAATACCTGCCCATTCATCCCAAACAATATGCGGATCATCATGACCTTGCATCAGCTCAGAGGTACGACCGCATATCCAAATACCTATAATGCAGGATAAAATGGTAATAATCAAAAATGGGACAAACCCTAAGCTTAATAGTGGTATGGCGATGATTAATCCACCAACCGTTCCCCAAGTACCAGGGGCACGGCGGGGTAGACCACTACCTAAACCAATACCAAGCCAATAAACCACACGATCAAGCATGCTAGCATTTGCTGGTAGAGGTGGGCAGTCATTGGCTTTGCTGATATCAGGCTTAGATAGGTCATGATCGGTCATGGATTAACCTGCAAAATGTTGGTAACCAGTAAGATTGGGCCATGTAGAGAATGGTGCGGGATGAGTCGGTGTTACTGGCTGATTTTGATAGAAAATTTCTGGACGTGACTTTTTTGGAGATAGATTGGTCGATGCATCTGTGCCAGCGTCTATCTTGTCTACCATTGCTATAACCTCGCCAATACAGGTGACTGGAGTGTTGCCGCTATTATTAACAGGGGGCTCAATATGAGCAGGTAGGGTAAAGGCCAATTCGTAATCATCACCACCAGCCAGCTGACATAATAAGCGCTCAGATAAATCAACGCTTGCTAACGGTTTGCTAGTAGGTAGCTGCTCTAGATTAATCCGCATACTAACGCTGCTCTGCTGACAAATATGTCCAAGATCTTGATAAAGACCATCAGAGATATCTATCATCGCGGTGGCGCCAATTTTGGCTAATGCTGCACCTAATGCAATACGCGGGGTCGGCATGTGCAGACGATGCGCCAGCTCCACGCCTTGAGCGTTGTCAGGATACTTTAAGGCATAGGCGGCATCGCCAAGTGACCCTGATACATAGACTTTATCGCCGACTTGCGCGCCTGAGCGGTAGACTGCTGGCGTGTCTGCGGCTAGTAGTCCTTGCGCGCTGACACTAAGTATTAAATTATCGCTGCGCGTGGTATCACCACCAATAAGGGTGACACCGAATAATTGACAAGCATGAAATAAGCCTTTGCCAAATTCAGTAAGCCATTGCTGATTGGCTAATCGTTCTGGTAATGCCAATGCTAGTAGAATGCTATGCGGTGTCGCGCCCATAGCAGCAATATCTGAGACATTGACTGCCACTGCTTTATAACCAATGGCAAATGCCAGCTCGTTAACTTGATCCCAATCGGTACTAAAATGTCGACCTTGAACTAAGGTATCGATGCAGCTAACTAAGCGTGCTCCTGCGGGTAATGCCATTACTGCAGCATCATCGCCAATGCCCTTTTCAACATTATAAGGCGATGACTGTGCCGCTTGCATTTGTGAGAATATACGCTCAATCAGCTCAAATTCATTCATGGTTAATCTTGGCTTTTTGCATCAGTAACGTCTAGCTCAGCGCTATCTAGTACAGTATCTTTTGCATCAACACTAACCATATTAGAATCGCTTAGACCAATATCTGCTGCAGTATTGTCGTTGCTTTCGTTGCTTTCGTTGCTTTCGTTGCTTTCGTTGCTTTCGTTGCTTTCGTTGCTTTCGTTGCTTTCGTTGCTTTCGTTGCTTTCGTTGCTTTCGTTGCTTTCGTTGCTTTCGTTGCTTTCGTTGCTTTCGTTGCTGTCATAATTAGCAACTACGTTTTCTTCTACAGGTTTTTCATTGACGACACTTTCAGTACTAACAGCAGCGTCATTCACGTTATCAATCACAGTTGGTTTAATGCTCTCTTTTTCAACCGTGTTTTCAGCATCGTCTTTTTTACTCGCCTTAAAGTCACTAATGTTTGCACTGGCTTTACTAACGCTAGTGCGTTTGATAGTGGCATTGTTGGCACTGATACGTGGCTTATTTGAAGCAGTTGGTTTTTCTTCAATGCCATGTGTATCGGCATTATTATCTGTATTCGTATCAGTTTTTACTGCAGGTTTAGCAGCCGTTTTTTGTGAGGTGCGTAGATTGGCTTTGATATCTGCTTGCACTTCAACGTCGCGTAGCTCAACTGCCATTTTATCTAGTACGGCGTTAATTAATTTATGGGCATCAGTCGCACCAAAGTGATTATTTAGCTTCATGGCTTCATCAAGCACTACTTTATAAGGAATTTCTAGGCGATTCTGTAGCTCATAAGCACCGATAAGTAAGATGGCATGCTCAACGGTATCGAGCTTATCGATTTCACGATCGAGATGCTGACTAATAAGCGCATCTAGCGCTTCAATCTGTTCTGGGATATCACGCATCATTTCATGATAATAGCCAATATGTACCGTATGCATAGCATTGGTTGCGCGCGTACGTGCAGCGATATCATGCGGCGCATTGGCCTTCCAGCCAAGCTTACCATCTATATCGAAGCGACGATCAGTAACGAGCCATTCGTATAGACCTTGCATAGCAAAGCGCCGTGCCTTACGGACAGCGGTGTGACTGGTCTTATAAGAAGACTCACTCATATCGAAGTTTTGATCACCCGCACTGCTGCTCGCTATACTGGTAGCTTCAGCCTTTTCAGCATCGGTTTGTGCGGTTTTCGCAGCGCTAATAGCGCGCTTGAGTTGGTCAGTCATAGGGGGTCTGTACCTAAATTTTTGAGATGATACCTATCCAAAAAATAAATGAGCATTATTAAATTTGCTACTTTATTTTTTGAAAATAGTATAGAAATACGGCGAAAATTCAAAAAATAGCCAATTTTTAGCAGGCTAATACTATTTAGGTGCTGCTATCATTAAGTAACAGCACCAATCAAACAATGGGATTAAGCAACGCTAATCATTTAATCATATCTTTAAAAACGGTCACTTTTTAATAAAGTCTGAGTTAATAAAGCTTAAGCGTCATCACTATCATCGTCAATATCTAACTGTGATAGAACCGCAATCATCTCTAGCACAACCATCGCCGCTTCAGAGCCTTTATTACCAGCTTTCGTGCCAGAGCGTTCAATAGCTTGCTCAATGCTATCGGTCGTCAATACCCCATTGGCAACTGGAATATTATAATCAATAGCAACACTGCTTAAGCCTTTTGCAGACTCGCTAGCCACAAAGTCAAAATGCGGCGTGCTACCACGAATAATCGCGCCTAAAGCAATGATAGCGTCAAAGCGATCTGACTCAGCAGCGCGCTGGGCAACCAATGGTAATTCAAATGCACCAGGTACACGGATAACGGTAATATTGCTACCCAATACGCCATGACGGAGTAGGGCATCAATTGCACCATCAACTAATGACTCCACGACGAATCCATTAAAACGACCAACGACGATACCAATGCGGGCATCTTCATTTTGGTGTAGGTTGCCATCGATATGGGTCACGTCATTGCGTTGCTGTTGTAAATTCGACATAAAAAATCCTTTGCTTAATAAAGTTTAATTAAAATATAGGAGTAAGTTAGTAGCTAAATATAATTATTGGTTCAAATAGCTTGGTCGACTATATGTTCGACTATCTAGTTAATTATTAAATGAACTAGTAGTTAAATGAACGAAAATAAGTGGTTAGCACTATGATAACATTTTTTGCAGATGCATTGATATTTTACAAACGTATTACAGGCGCATCTGTATACCTTGTGCTGCCATGTATTCTTTGGCTTCTTGAACCGTATACTCACCAAAGTGAAAAATACTGGCGGCGAGTACCGCATCTACGCCGCCTTGTAATACGCCTTCGGCTAAATGTTGTAAATTACCGACACCGCCTGAGGCGATAACGGGTACATTCACTCGGCTAGTAATCTGTTGCATCAAGGCTAAATCATAACCTTTTTTGGTGCCATCACCGTCCATTGACGTGACTAGTAGTTCGCCAGCACCCAGCTCAGCCATTTTGCTCGCCCAAGCAACCGCATCAATACCGGTTGGCTTGCGACCACCATGGGTAAAAATTTCCCAACGCGGCATGATGATGCCATCAACTTCAATGTCAGCGACGCGTTTGGCATCGATCGCCACGACGATACATTGATTGCCAAACTTCTGCGATGCCTCACCGACGAATTCAGGCGTAAACACTGCTGCCGAATTAATCGCGACTTTATCCGCGCCAGCATTGAGCAAGTTACGAATATCAGTAATTTTACGCACGCCGCCACCGACGGTTAATGGCACAAATACCGTTTCTGCCATACGCTCAACGGTATGATAAGTAGTATCGCGCTCATCGTTAGTAGCCGTAATGTCCAAAAAGGTAATCTCATCAGCGCCTTGTTCGTCGTAGCGCTTTGCTACTTCAACTGGGTCGCCTGCGTCTTTAATATCGACAAACTGCACGCCTTTGACCACGCGTCCATTATCAACGTCCAAACAAGGAATGATACGCTTTGCTAACATAGGGTCTTTCACCTTATAATCAATTCATTCTGTAAGCGCTAGTCTAGCAAAATCACTGCCATATCAGGCAGGTTTTCGTAAGATTATTACGCTTTTCATTATAGTTTGCTCATGCGCGGTACAATTACTGTCATTACCGTCCACATTCGCCCTATTTAACTTATTATTCCATTGCCAAAAGTGAGATGTCATGTCCGTCTATACCCAGTTAACCAATGATCAGTTTGCCGCCTTTTGCCAAAGTTTTGGCGTATCTTTCGCGCGTGCCATTCCGATTACCCAAGGTATCAAAAACTCTAACTGGTTTATTCAGACGACTGATGATGTAGATGGCGCGCATTCTTATGTGTTTACCTTGTTTGAAGAGCGTCCACCAGAAGACATCGAAAAAATGGCGGTTATTCTCAATCAGTTAGATGGCAAGCTACCGGTTGCCGCGCCACTGGCTGTGACTGATTCGGATGCTGGTACGGATAGTGATAAATGCTATGTTATCCATTATGAAGACAAAGCCATTACTTTAGTGCCATGCCTAGCAGGGTCGCATCCAGAGCAAACCACGCAAGCGATGTGCCATGATATCGGTGCTGCGCTAGCGATGTTGCATGAGACGTTGCAAGCATTACAACCTGCTGAGCAGTACGGCGTGCCTTTATACCCGTGGGCAGATGTACGCGATCGTGAAATGCAGTTTATGCCAGGTGACGAAGCCAAATTGATGAGTGATATTTGGCGCTCTTACACAGAGTTGCCACTGACAACGTTGCCAAAAGGCTTATGTCATTTAGATATGTTTGCGGATAATACGCTATGGAATCTACAGAAGGGTGAAGAGCGTCTGACTGGGTTGTTAGACTTTACCGAAGTCAGCGTCGAGCACTATGTGATGGATATCGCTATTACTATCAATGACTTTTGTACTACTTGGGGCGATGCAGAGCAAGGCGAGCGAGTTCACTTTGACCGTAGTAAAATGACTGCCTTTTTACAAGGCTACGAGTCAAAACGTCCGCTTAATAACGATGAAAAACGTGCTTTACCTGTTATGCTGGCAAAAGCGGCTGTTATTTTTTGGCTATTACGTCTCAACGTCATTCACTACAATCGCACCGAAGGGCGGACTGGCGATAACATCATGGTCAAAAATCCTGACCTAATGAAACGTCTTGCCGCTTATCATTGGTCGCATGTAGAAAAAGCGCAAAACATCGTTTTTGTGCTGTTAAATACTAGTTTAAATGCCAGTAAAGACAATCAAATAGCTGGCATTTTTAGCAATATTAAGCAAGCTGAGCAAGCACGTGAAAATCTAAAGTCTAACAGCGAGTTTGAAATCAAAGAATACAAGTTAGATGCATTAGCATAAGCCATTTTTGTTCAATTATTCATGTACCAAAACCTTAAAGGTGATTTCATGACCAATCAAGTCGACAACTGGCACAAACTAGCGCGCTATGACACCAATATGCAAGGTGAGCTGCATGCTAACCTGCTACGTAATAATGGTATCACCGTCTCTTTGCAAGCGCTCAGTGCTATTCCGGGTATGAACTCTGGCATCGTACTTTGGGTGCAAGATGAGGATTTGGCGCAAGCACAGGATATCTTAAGTAATATCGATACTGATACTAGTGGTGAAGTGCTGCTAGACAATATGAGCGACGCAGACCTTGGTATCATATCAGATACTCAGGTTGATCAAGACTCTCAAGGCACTCAAAATAGTCAAGACAATCCAGATAGCTTAGACAATCAAACTGATAACGGCGGTAACTTATAAATGTGTCAGCTTTTAGGAATGAACTGTAATACTCCAACCGATATCGGTTTTAGCTTTGCAGGGTTTCGTCGTCGCGGCGGCATGACAGACAGTCATGAGGATGGCTTTGGTATTGCATTCTTTGAGCGTAGTGACTGTTTTAATAACGACAACTTTAATGGTGATGGCACGGCCAATGCTTCAACCGGACTGCGTTTGTTCCATGACAATCGTCCAAGCCACTTATCGCCAGTTGCAGACTTGGTTAATAATTATCCAATCAAAGCCATGAACGTCATCGCTCATATTCGTAAAGCTACCCAAGGACAGAATTGCCTAGCGAATACGCATCCATTCGTCCGTGAAGTCTGGGGTGAGCAGTGGGTATTTGCTCATAACGGACAGATGAATAGCGAGTTTATTAAACGCTGTCAGCGTCTGCAAGATAATGGCAATGCCTCACATTGCCAGCCAGTCGGTTCAACCGACTCTGAAATGGCATTTTGTTATTTGGTCAATCGTCTTAAAAGCAGCTTTAAAACCCGTCCTGATGATCAAACGCTGTTTAATTTTTTGACCACCCAATGTCGTTATTTATCAGCTAACGGTCTGTTTAACTGCCTTATATCAAACGGTCGATGGCAAATGGCTTATGCTGGTAGCTTGTTGTTTTATCTTACGCGCAAAGCACCGTTTGGTGAGGCGAAATTGGCAGATGATGATTTAGCGATTAATTTTGGTGATGTGACCACAGACACCGATAAAGTGACGATTCTAGTGACTGTGCCACTGACTGAAAATGAAAAATGGCAACAGTTAGCGGTCAATGAATGTCTGATATTCCAAGATGGTGACGTCATTTATAAAGACAGCCCAAGTCAGCGTAAGTTTTTGACGATTGATGAAGGGATTGCGATTGCACGGTCGGTTGGGGCGAGTGTTTAGGGGTCAATAAGTATTTAATATTGGTTAAATATACATTCCACAACACCGTTTAAACTTCTCACCCGAACCACAAATACACGGTTGCTTTTGGCTGACAGTCATTGCGACCGTAGGATCTAAAAAGTACCAGCGTGCATCATTATTCGCTTTGTCTTTTACTTTTACAAAGGCAGACAGTTCATGATGCGCTTGTATCATTTCTTCTACACTATCAGCCGCACTATCTGTTGTATGGAAGTGAGCCTTAAATTCAACTTGCGCATGCCGTTTACTGAGTTTTGGCGTGTGCGCTACGATTTCCAATCCTGCCCAATCTGTCTCTTTTGCCCAAGACTCAATCGCTTTGATATCCAACAAGCTTTGCTGCACGGGTAGCGTGGTCTTGACGATATATTCTGGTTTGACCAATACAAAAGCACTATAACGCGTGCGCATTAATCGCTCAGCCGTATCCGCTTTTATACCGTCTGCATTATCATTTTCTTCATTAGCTTCTTTATTACATATGCCATCGTGATAAGGCTGACAGCAATCCCTATAAGGTAGGGGCGCGCTGATGTCATCTGATGACGGATTAATTTGGCAAGGGCAGGTCTGTGCGGAAATTGACATTATTTACTCAAGTTGTTATTTACATTTTTAGCGGTTCTATGAATTTTAATTCAGCCAGTTTTCCAACATTTCTGGCAAGATGCCAACTTTTAGCTGTGCCCAAGGTGCTGGGTCACGTAGCTGCTGCCAAAATGCATCAAACGGTGGTGCAAAATATACCAAGAGCGCAAGGATGACGTACAGTAGCAGATACCACCATTTATCTTTATGCTGATAAAATTTCATCGCCGTGCCCGATGAGCGCTTCATTTTCATATTTGATAAATTAACGCTATATAACTCATCCAAAGCCAAATGTACCATCGCACCGCCGAATAAAAACAAGCCGTAAAACCAGCTAACCGTTAACGGTAAGTTTAAAACATCGTAGCTGACATAGGTCATTCCAAGCCCCAGTATAGCCATATAAGGTACGGAGTGGATGACACCACGATGCACAGTCATATTAGTAAAAATAGTGAACACCACGTAACGCATAAAACCATAGCCCGCTAGCCATAATGCTATCAATGCCAGCAAACTCAGCTCACTGCGCCAATGCATCACCAGTCCAAAGGCAAAGATAAAGGAGGTGATATTGAACCCAAGCTTAATCGGTGTCGAGTTATCAGAATCTAAATCAGGTAGCAGCCCACCAATGGTGCCAAGCGCCACGCACATCAAAAACCCTGAGTCATCAATCAGTCCCGCTTTATAAACCGTCAAACTAAGCGTACCACTGACCATGAATGCAACATTTAAGTGGGTGTTAAAATTTGCCATAAAAACTCATCAATAAATAGCGCGCGAAACGTTCATTTCGAGCCGCTCGTCTAGCAGTAAAAAAGCGCTCCATGATACCATAGACATGCCAGTCGTCTAATAGAGATAGTGAACATGACCGCCACTGATTTACCTGTCAAACCTTATTCCGCTTCTTCTTCTGATGCGCCTGTTGATGCAACTCTTGATGCGTCCATCAATAATCCGTCTGTATGCGACAGCAGGCTCGATGACAGCTTTGCAGAAATTAACTGGCAAGCACCATGGCTATGTCACTTAAACCAGTTAGGCTATATAAGTAAAACCATCACTCAGCTAAGTGGCTGTAGTGAAGCTGCTCAGACAGATAAACTAGAAAATACGCCTGATATTATCGCTAAGGTTTTAAATACAGCATTGCAACAGCAGGCTAACGACTTACAGCAGCACTTGCCGCAAACCAAGCCTGCGCATAACAACCAAGCGCAAACCTTGAAATGTGTTTCACAAGATGCGTTACCCGAAGGCAAAGCGTACGAAAGCTTTATTGCCACGACTGGCAGTATTCCGACGCGTGACAACTTGCATGATTTATTTAACGGCAGTATTTGGTTAACTTTTCCCAAGACTAAAGCCTTGCTCAATTATTATCATATGCTTGAAATCGAGCAGCAAGGTATTAGAGCTAGTCGAGGGCGCGTCCGCGATACCATTACGGTATTTGACGAAAATGGCGCAGTGCTAGTCACAGCTGACCCTAGTATTGGCGAGGCGCTCATTGATTTTGACTGGCAGGGGAGTTTGGTAAGTACGCGTTCGAAATGGGATGACCCCAAACAAATTAATATCAATTCTCAAGCAGCGGTCTATATTTTTGGACACGCCTTGCTTGAGCAGCTGATACAACCGCGCAAACCTTTATGCGCGCACAGTATCGTTATAAATGTCTCGCAAGATTTCTTCGCCTTGCCGCTATCTGAGCGTATGCAATATTTGGATAATAAAGTGGCCGAACATATGGATAAATTATTATCACAAGATGAGGTTACACCACGTCAACTTGCACCTTTGCCTATTTTGGGCGTACCACACTTTTGGCCAGAGAATACAGATTCTAGCTTTTACGAGGATTCTTTCGTGTTTCGCAGCGGTCGCCGCCTTAAAAAATGACATGCGATGGCATACCTTGCCAATAAACCGCTAAGCTACTGTTGCGGTTACGATTGTGCCACGATTTGATAACGTCTAGGCGGTTAACAAAGCGTCGTATATTTGTTATGGTAAAAGGAAGCTATTGTTAACCCTAAAGATATGCTTATATCTTTAGCTCATTCAGACTGTTTCATAAAATTATAATTTTTGATAAAACAATAAATAAACTATCTAGCCACCAGTCATAAGCATAAATTTATAATAGTTTATGCTCAGGATCTATAACAACGATAAGGAAGCTACCATGAGCGATATCTTTAATGTAAAAGACACCATTTCGGTCGATGGCAAGGAGCACGCCTACTACAGCTTGCCAGAGCTGACCAAAACTTATGAAAATATTAGCAAGCTACCATTTTGTATGAAGGTAGTATTAGAAAACCTATTACGTAACGAAGATGGCGGGCAGTCTGTCGGCAAAAACCATATCGAAGCGGTTGCCAACTGGGATGCAGCAGCAGAGGCTTCAAAAGAAATCGCCTTTATGCCAGCGCGTGTGGTGCTGCAGGATTTCACTGGTGTACCATCGGTCGTCGATTTAGCAGCGATGCGTGATGCGGTGGTCAAGCTTGGCGGTAAAGCTGAGCAAATCAATCCGTTCATTCCTAGTGAGCTGGTCGTTGACCACTCGGTGCAAGTCGATGTGTATGGTCGCGAAGATTCGCTTGATTTGAACGAAAAAATTGAATTTAAGCGTAACAATGAGCGTTATGAGTTCTTGCATTGGGGACGTAATGCTTTTGAAAACTTCGTCGTTGTACCACCAGCAACGGGTATCGTGCATCAGGTTAACTTAGAGTATCTAGCGCGTGTCGTGATGGCTGCTGATGTCGACGGTGAGCTGACGGCTTATCCTGATACGGTATTTGGTACTGACAGTCACACCACCATGATTAATGGTATTGGTGTGCTTGGTTGGGGTGTTGGCGGTATTGAAGCGGAAGCGGCGATGCTTGGTCAACCATCATCGATGCTGATTCCACAAGTCGTTGGTTTTGAGCTGACGGGCAAACTCACTGAAGGCGTTACGGCAACTGACTTAGTATTACGTGTGGTTGAGATGTTGCGTAAGCATGGCGTAGTTGGCAAGTTCGTTGAATTCTACGGTGAAGGCTTACACCAAATGCCACTTGCTGACCGAGCAACTATTGCCAATATGTCTCCAGAATATGGTGCGACTTGTGGTATTTTCCCAATTGACCAAATGGCGATTGATTATTTACGTCTATCAGGTCGTGATGAAGCACAAATTGAATTGGTTGAAAAATACGCCAAGGCGCAAGGCATGTGGCATGATGCCGATACTAAAGCGGCGACTTATTCAAGTAACTTGCAGTTAGATCTCAGTACTGTCCAACCTGCACTAGCTGGTCCTAACCTACCGCAGCAGCGTATCAATCTATCTGATATGCACGAAAAATTTGGCGAGACCTTAAAAGAGATGACTAAGGGTCGTAAAGTCGATGTCGAAGCCAAGGTGCGTTTTGACGAAGAAGGCGGTAAGCAAGAGCAGGCTAAAAAGTTAGCAGCCAAACCGAATCCGTTCTGCGCGGATGGTAGCACCTCTTGTACTATCAGAATCGAAGATAAAGAGTATAAGTTACGTGATGGTTCTGTCGTGATTGCGGCCATTACCTCTTGTACCAACACTTCAAACCCTGCCGTTATGATTGGCGCAGGCTTAGTCGCTAAAAAAGCAGCGGCTAAAGGGCTGACCGCTAAACCATGGGTTAAAACTTCTCTTGCACCAGGCTCAAAAGTTGTGACCGATTATCTTGAAAAGTCTCAGCTAATGGATGAACTTGAGAAAGTAGGTTTCTATCTGGTCGGTTATGGTTGTACTACTTGTATCGGTAACTCAGGTCCACTGTTAGATGCGATTGAAGAGGCTATCGAAGAAAGTGATTTGGTTGCCGCAGCCGTACTATCAGGTAACCGTAACTTTGAGGGTCGTATCCACTCACATGTGAAAGCGAGCTACTTGGCTTCACCGCCACTGGTTGTTGCTTATGCACTAGCAGGTACGGTCGATATTGACTTGACCACGCATCCACTAGGTCAAGACCTAGAGGGTAATGATGTCTTCTTAAAAGATATCTGGCCGACCTCGGAAGAGATCAACGAGCTGATTGCCAATAATATCGATGCTGAAATGTTCCGCAAAAACTACGGTGAAGTATTTGACGGTAGTGCAGCATGGAATGCTATTAGCTCAGCAGATAGCCAGCTGTATCCATGGAGTGAAGAATCTACTTACATTAAGAACCCACCGTTCTTTGATGATATGACCATGGAGCCAGAAGGTATCCTAGATATCGAAGGTGCGCGTATCCTAGGTTTATTCGGTGATTCAATCACTACTGACCATATCTCACCAGCCGGTAACATCGATGCCGACTCACCAGCAGGTAAGTACTTGCAAGAGCGCGGTGTAATGGAAGCTGACTTTAACAGCTATGGCTCACGCCGTGGTAATGACGCGGTCATGACTCGCGGTACCTTTGCCAACATCCGTATCAAAAACTCAATGATGGATGGCAAAGAGGGCGGTTATACTTATTACTTCAAAGACGATAAAGCCACGCTACAAGACGGCCAAGAAATGGCTATCTATGACGCGGCAATGAAATATAAAGAAGATAAGCGTCCGCTAGTAGTACTTGGCGGTGCAGAGTATGGTTCTGGATCTAGCCGTGACTGGGCTGCTAAAGGTACGATTCTACTTGGTGTAAAAGCAGTACTGACGACCTCGTTCGAGCGTATTCACCGTTCAAACTTAGTGGGCATGGGCGTATTGCCATTGACCTTTAAAGATGGCGAGAATGCTGACACTTACAAGCTTGATGGTTCAGAAGTGATTAGTATTACAGGGCTGGACAATGGCGAGAGCAAAACCGCCAAAGTCACTGCTACTCGTGCCGATGGTTCAGAAGAAGTGTTTGAAGTGAATGTCGGTCTGCAGACGCCAAAAGAGCGTGAATACGTGCGTCATGGCGGTGTATTGCACTATGTCCTACGCCAGCTCGCTACTGACAGCAAAGACGCTGCGTAATGGTTAATTAGACTTTTTATGAAAGAAAGCTCAATCTTTGCGATTGGGCTTTTTTTTGATGATTTTTTAGGGCTGTTATTTTTAAAATAAGACGCATGGTCTGTAGGGTGAGTTAGCAAAGCATCACCCAATTTAATGACTTAAACTCTTTTACTCAACCCTTCTCAGTCAAAAGCTTAACCCCCAAGCCAATAAATACCACACCACTTATTTTATTTAAAATGGATTCGGTTGTTGGGTTTTCTCTCAAGCTTTTACTAAACTGTGACGCCAATAATGCCAAACACGTGCACCATATTAGACCGGTTACAGCAAAAGTAAGTCCTAAAATTAAAAATGACAACATGCCATGAGCGTAATTAGAGTCGACGAAATGGGGAAAGAACGCTAAGAAGAACAAGGCCACTTTTGGATTGAAAACATTGGTTAATACACCTTGTTTATATATTTGCCCATAATCTAGAGATTTGGAGTTTGCGAGTGTTTTATCTTCGTTTAATTCGTTTGCTACTGAAGCTTCAGGTTTACTGGTTATCATTTTAAAGCCTAGATAACACAAGTAGATTGCACCAACATATTTGACTATCGTAAATGCGATTGGAGATTGAGCCAATAATAATGACAATCCTAGCGCTGCAAACAAAGTATGCACTAAAATACCAGAAGTAATACCCAACACAGAATAAAAACCAGCTTGTCTTCCTTGTGAGACACTACGCGTGATAATGTACATGCTATCCGTGCCTGGAGTAAGGTTCAGTAAGATAGCTGCTAAGATAAACCCCATATAGTTCTCAATACCAAACATCGCCAACCTGCCTTTTAAATATCATAAAAAAAGCGGGGATTAGCGGAAAATAATGCTCCGCTGATACCCGCTCAATCAAAGCATTTTATTAATAATCTTTATCAACAGAGTCAACGTTATTAGCTGAAAGAGAATCTGCTTTCATCTCTTTGCGCTGTCTGGCACTCGGTCTTTCAATCAAAATATAGAGCACTATACCAATCACAATCGCGTAAATCGTTGATTGCGCTGCAGGCATGGCCAAAGTCACCGCTACGATACCAGCAACACCGCGCTCAGCAGAGTTTTTGAGCTGTTCAATACCGACCATAATACAAATGTAGGCGGTCAATAATAGCGTTAGTGACAACGCGATGGGCAACACAGGCTTAAACAACGTGACCAATGGCAGCATAAATATCGCCACCAGTCCTGTCCACCAGAAGGTACCGCCGCCACTATAGATGGAGTCCATTGCTTTGCGACCAAGAGCATAGCGCTCCGCAAGCGTAGCATGAGCAGCAGTCCAGATAGGTCCAGCAAGTCCTGGCCATGGTGCAAATAGAGCATGTACACCATTACGGATACCTGTGACCACGTGGATACGAGTAATATTGGTCTCGATTTTTTCGTCAGGGCGGATACTGTCCACACGCTCGCTCAGCGCTTTACCCACCAAAATATCACCAAAGGCGATGACATAAGCAATCATTGCGGTAGGGAAGGCCAATAAGAAGACACTAATATCAGGCATACCGACGTTAAAGATGAGATAGTCAGTCATCAGACCAAAGTTCGGCTGGGTAATACCCCATTCAATATTAGGCAGAGGATATTCACCGATAGCCCAACCAACGACCATAGCAACCAACATACCTGAGATCATACCCAGATTAGCTAGCATTTTTGCATAGCGATTGCTCTGAATCTTATCTTTAAAAGAAACTGAAAACAGCACGTAAGCGGAGATAATCGCGCCAATGATTAGTGAGACTGGTGTAGCTTCAACACGGCCACCTACTTTGATCTCACCCATCAAGGCGGCGATACCTGCACCAATGATGATACCGGCTTTTAATGAGTTGGGAATAAAGCTTACTAGGCGATTACCAAATCCGGTAAGACCTAACACAATAAAGATTAAAAACACCTCTAACTGGAGTACAAACATCGCTTGTACAGCTTGAGGTCCAGGCTCAAAAGCTTGCAGATATAAAAGGACGACCGGTATAGCAGGCGTAATCCAGCCCGGAACTAGTGGCACACCAAGCAATGATGGCAATAGATACATGAGCCCTGCGACCACACAAAACGCCAGTGCCGCATCATATGGCATGCCCAGATATTGCTCTAACAAGGGAATCATGCCAAGGCTGACCACGAACATGAACAAACCCTGAATCATCTCAGGGATTTCCCAACGGTAATGTACAAAGGGTAGGCGTATTTTGAAGGGACCGGCAGGCCAATAAGGCTGTTCTTCACCGTGCTTACGAACGATAGCCATCGTCTTAAATCCTTTTAAGTAAGTATTTTATGGAGCTAGCTTTAATTTAAATTGGTTAGAATTTTTCTCTTAAAATAATAAAGGGTAAATAATCCCATTGAATAGTATTGGCCAATTATATAGTCGATACTAAATAAAATGGATACGTTATTTAATAACGCAAAACTGGTATAAATTTTTCTGGCTTGCTGTGCCTACGCCGACAGAGGCTACAAAAAATTCACCCCAGTCCCGCTGTATCTTTTTCATATTGGACTGACTATAAGTACTGTTTGGCTAAACCTTTTGAAAAAAATTCTTATTTGAAGGTTGGTTATAGATTTATCAAAAATAATTAAGCGAAATTAATAGTCAAACTGCTTTTGGGTGTTTTTCGAAAAATATGATACGTGGTTAAAATAATTAAAGCAATTATGCTTGTAAGGAAAAAAGCCCAGTCACAATAGATTGTGGCTGGGCTTTCTGTTTATAACTCATATCTATTAGTAAGATATATTAATAATATTTGTCAGTAATAAATATCTCATAACTCACTTATTCGGCTTAACATCTTATTTAACGTTGTCACCCCAAGTTACGATAGGCTTAGTTAAACGATGATTCGATGCTGCACTTTTGGCACCAACGATACTTGCAAGGAAAGTTAAAATAGTACTGATTAACCAAAATAGACCACTATACAATGCTGCTTTACGAGCAACGTCTTCAGCTTGTTGTAAGTTTTGATCTACCGTTTGTTGCGCCTGTGCGATGTATTGCTCAGTTTTCATTTTATACTCGTTGAATGACTGTACTACTTCTGAACGTACTTCAGTAGCCTGCGCTTCAGTCAAACCTTCTTGCTGTAAGCGATTGATAAGTTCAGGGCCTTGTAGCGTTTGTTCGATAGATGCCATACGTTGTTTAGCATACTCATCAATATGACGCCATGTATCGATACTCGTGAAGTCCATATCAGCAACTTCAGTTTTAGTTTCGTTTACCAACTCATCCAATACATTAGTTGTTGCTTGGATTTGCTGATCGTTTAAGTTTTGAGTATTCTTGGCGACCAGAGCACTGATATCTTCTTTACTAATGTTTCCAGATACCGTTTGATAAACTTCTTGCGCTTTTTGTTGAACTTGTTGGACTGTACCTTCTGGGGCGGCAATTGCTGCCGTACTTGCTGCTGATGTGCCAGCTGCTGCTACACCGCCTGCTGTTTTTGCTACTGTACTAACCGTACTACCAACTGCATTACCAGCTGAGGCTAGGATGCCAGTGGCACTACTAAGAGTGAAAAACGTGGTTAGTAATACAATTAAAGCGGCAGTAAGCATACCCGTTAGAGTAGCGTCTTTTGGATCGACATCTGTACCGTCGCCGAATAAGGCTTCAGGGGCTGAGTATTTAATCGCAAAAAAACCTGCTACATAGGCACTGACTAATGCAGTGATAGCAGCATAGATACCAGCTGCGATACTGGTGCCTTTTAGATCAAAAGGGATAAATGAGCTTAAAACTAAGGCGATGGCAATCATTGCCATAACAACAATCAGTCCCATCACGAGACCTGCTAGCACACCGCGCCATGATGGGCGACGTTGGGGCGTATAGGTAGGTAACATAACAATTCCTTATCACATGTTATTTAAATGCTAGTTTGCATATTGCTGTCATTAATTCTTATACAGAGGTTTATAAATATCCTCTGATAAGTACAACGCAATCATATTAAAAAGGTAGTTATATTCATAATACAGTTAGGTAGAAAAACACTAACATTGTGTATAGAGATGTTAATCTGTGTCACCAAATCAGTTGAGCGTAAACTTGTGTGGATTTGTCGTTAATACGGTTAACTTATTGATTGTAAAGTTGAAATTTATTACTTTCGGAAAAACGAATATATAAAATGAGAGGTTTTTAGAGAGGCAGTTAAAGCTATTGGATAAAAGACAGACATAAAAAAATCCCAGTCATAATAAATTATGACTGGGATTTTTAGTGGTACGCTTATTAGTCTAATCTTATGCTTAAAAGGTGCTAAGCAAAAGTGCTAATAAGTGACGCCGAATAGTGGCGTCCCCAGGGGGATTCGAACCCCCGTTACCGCCGTGAAAGGGCGGTGTCCTAGGCCTCTAGACGATGGGGACGCATAGAGTGTTATAACCAATGGTTACAACGGTACTTCACAATATCAGATAGCTTATCTATTAATAATAGAGCAAGCATTGCCTAGGTGCTGATATCGTCCTACTAGCGAGTATTTATTATAAAATTCAGTAGTACTGAGCTTTGCTATAAATAGTATGGTGGAGCTAAACGGAGTCGAACCGTTGACCCCTTGCATGCCATGCAAGTGCTCTACCAACTGAGCTATAGCCCCTCGCTAAGAGTGTGCGTATTTTAGGTAAGAGTGGCAGTGTTGTCAACAGCTATTTTAAAAATAGTTCATAAATATGCTAAAAAATACGTTTAAAGCTGTTTTATTAGCGTTATGAGTTCAAATTAACGTGGGTTTTGCTTGATAGCTATCTCTTTTAGGGCTTTGTCGGTAAAAAACTCTTCTTCACTGGTATCAGAGAAAACGATGGCGCAACATTCAGTTGGGATATATTGACCGCCTTTTTCTCGGACAGTGCTTATGCCTTTAAAGCCTATAATCTCAGACTCGGTTAATCGCGCTGACTTATTATAATCACAGTAAGTTGTATATATCCACTTTAGGTCTTCAAAGTCTTGCCCTGTCGTAAGGGTAAGTTTTGCATCATAAAGCTCTTTTACGATCGCATCATAGTATTTCTGCGCTTCTTTGAGCGTGTTAAAGACATAATCTTTGCTTTCTATCGTGACGGTTTTGGCGGCCATATTTGTTTCCAATTAACGTAATGCTGATATCAATGTAAAGAGGGGTCAGTATTAGCCTGACCCCTCTTGTAAATTAACTAGCTGTATTACTAATTAATAATATTATCAACTAACAAGTGAAAAACTATTCAGCAGCCAAAAAGTCTGGTAACTCTACCGCTTGTTTCTCAAGCTTTTTCAGTTTCTTTTTACCCAAGCCACCAAGTACATCAACCGCATGACGCAAACGTGTCAGCGTCATGTCAGCGCCGATAATCGCCATAGAGTTCATGACTGGCGTCGATGAGGTGCTGCCAGCGATAGCGATAAAGAACGGTGCCATAAAGTCACGCATCTTAATATCAAGATGGGCAGCAAGACCTTTGAGCGTGGCGTAGATATTTTCTTCCGACCAAGTTGGTAAGGTCTCTAACTGCCAAAGAGCCAGTTGTAGCATTTCTACAATTTGCTCAGGCGTCAATGATTTATGCGTAAAGCTCTCAGCATTAATATCAGGTAGGTTTTGGAAATAAAAGCCACTCCAATTAACCGCATCAGACAATAATTCAATACGAGGCTGAATAGCGGCGGCGATAGCGGTTAATTTATCGCTGTTACTTGCCCAGTCGAGGATTTTATTTTTGAGCTGTTCAGGCGTTAAGGCACGTAGCCATTCTGCATTTAGCCAGTTAAGCTTTTCGATATCGAAGATAGGGCCGCCAAGTGAGACGCGCTGAATATCAAAACTAGCAATCATTTCATCTAAAGTGAATTTCTCAGCGTCATTAGGCATCGAGTAGCCCATACGACCTAGATAGTTAAGCAGCGCTTCAGGTAGCACACCTGCATCACGGTAGTAAGTAATAGAAGTTGGGTTTTTACGTTTCGACAGTTTTGATTTATCTGGGTTACGCAGTAGCGGCATGTGGCAAAGTACCGGCATCTCCCAACCAAAATAGTCATAAAGCAGCTGATGCTTAGGCGCAGAGTTTAGCCACTCTTCACCGCGCATAACGTGACTGATGTCCATCAAATGGTCATCGACGACGTTGGCAAGATGGTAAGTCGGCATGCCGTCGGTTTTTAGTAATACCTGCATGTCTACTTGCGTCCAAGGAATCTCAACAGTACCGCGTAGCATATCTTCAACGTGGCAGACGCCTTCGGTCGGTACGCGCATACGAATCACATGCGGTTTGCCCTCATTGACCAATGCACTAGTTTTCTCAGGGGCCAAATGAGCACAGCGTCCATCATAGCGTGGCGTCTCGCCATTGGCCATTTGCTGAGCGCGCATGACATCTAGCTCTTCGCTAGTACAAAAACAGCGAAACGCATTGTTGCTATCTAATAGCTTCTCAGCATGTTCTTTATAAATGTCACTACGCTCACTTTGACGATAAGGGGCATGCGGGCCACCGATGTCTGGACCCTCGCTCCAATCAAGACCGACCCAGCGCAGTGCGTCCAAAATCATTTGTTCAGATTGTTCAGTTGAGCGGGTTTGATCAGTGTCTTCGATACGTAAAATAAATTCGCCGCCATGAGCTTTAGCAAAGGCTAAGTTAAATAGCGCGATATAAGCGGTCCCTACGTGAGGAAAACCAGTAGGCGATGGGGCAATACGGGTACGAACAGGGCGTTTTCCGCGAGGAGCAGTAGTGGTTTGAGTCGACGTTTGCATGATAGAGGTCTCAGAATATAGTTATTAATGAAAATGGCAGTGAAAAATAGCAATGATAAATGTAAATGAAAGATTTACATGAAAAATACGAATGAAACAATAGACGTTAAACTAGAAAAATAGCGTAAAATATAGCGCTAGTATAACAGAGAGATGTGATATTTTTAATGAAAAGGCCTTCTAGTGCTTGACTACAGATATATCCTTGCGATAATAACGCTAGGTAAGTCATAACTTGTTTATTTTCATCTAATTACTGGCCTTATTGGTCGTCATCTATTGAGTTGTTTGTGTCACTATCAAAACCTAAGTCAAAAACTAAGCCAAAATCTAAACCAGATTCTAAAGCCAACCCTTCTTCTACCGCTGATATCGAGTCAGTGGTGAGCCCGTCTTCTATGGAAAATATTTCTGCTCAAGATGCCACTGAACAAGTGGATCAAACTATTGATCAACAGCCTAGTCAAGGCGATATTACGTCTGACGAATTGGACTTTGTACATGATGCAGTGCTATTGCAAGAGGCGGTCGCAGCGGTATTGGGTGTCAAATCACTACCTAATAGAGCAGAAGGTGAAGCTGGCTTACAGGCGAGTGGCATCTATGTTGACGCAACCTTTGGGCGCGGTGGGCATAGCCGGCTATTATTAAGTCAGCTTGCTGATGATGCACAGCTGATTGTTTTTGATAAAGATCCAACCGCTATTAGCGTTGCCCAAGAGCTGGCAGGTGCAGATAGCCGCGTGCATGTGATTCATGATAGCTTTGCTACCTTGACGGACAGTCTGGCTGCAATGGGCATCACTCAAGTCGACGGTCTTATGGCAGATTTAGGCATCTCATCACCACAGATTGATGATGGCAGCCGTGGTTTTAGCTTCATGCGTGATGGCGCTGTCGATATGCGGATGGATACTAGCCGCGGGCAATCAGTGGCCGAATGGCTTGAACAGGTCGATGATGAAACCTTAGCTAATGTGCTTTATGAATTTGGCGAAGAGCGCCACAGTCGCCGTATCGCCCGTGCTATTAAGCAGATGGACAGCTACAAGTCGACGCTTGAGCTAGCAGAAGTCATTAAAGTTGCTCATCCCAATTGGCAACGCGGTAAGCATCCTGCCACGCAAAGTTTTCAGGCTATGCGTATTTTTATCAATAATGAGCTTGGCGATGTTGATGACTTTTTAGAACAAAGTATTCCGATTTTAAAATCAGGCGGACAGTTGGCAGTCATCAGTTTTCACTCATTAGAAGATCGCCGTATCAAACAGTTTTTGCAGCGTCATAGTAAAGGGCAGTATCCGGAAGACGAAAAGTTGCCGATGCCGCCCAATCGTCCGCGCTATTTTAGTAAACCTAAACGTGTCGGTCCGAGTAAAGAGGAAGTAAGTCATAATCCACGCTCGCGCAGTGCATGGTTACGGATGGCGACTCGTACCGATACCGATTATATATATGCGGTAGAACAGTAAAGTATATATGACAGGCATCTAGTCGCTGTTCCTTATATCAAATATGAATAAATGTCTTAATAAATACGCTGCTGTTAAAGAGCTGTAAATATTATCTGCTAGGCTCAGCAGTTAACTTTTTATTTGGTTGTTTTTTAGCCAGTTAATGAGTGTGTTTGGTTTTATATTTTATTGATGGTGCTGATGAATTGTTTGTAATTCTAAAATAATTAGCGCTTTTACACTTTAAGTTCACTTTTTGAGATCGTCATGGCAATATCTGACAAACCTGCAAACCGCCGCGCCGCTATGTCTAATACTACCGATGTCGGCGAACTATTCGCGCGTCGATTTAATGTCGTCAGTATTTATGTGGTCGTATTATTGCTATTAGCAGGTGCTATCGTGTGGAGCGGTATCAAAACAGCCGAAGACGTTCAGCAATATCATCAGGATTATAGAACCTTGCAAGATATGAAAAAACAAGAGCGTAAGCTACAAGTTGAACACCAACGCCTATTAATCGAGCAGCAAACCTTCAGTGCGACTCCGCAAATTGCCAGCCGAGCTGTCGCCGAGCTAGGTATGTATTCACCAACGCTTAAAGATAAACTGATTATCCAGCCAGGGGTTGCTAACGCATTGGTACCAGTGGTGACTAATGACTCAGATGAAGATGATTCGTACGCCAACGGACCACGAGCTTCTACGGATTTGTCTCCTGATGTTCCGGTAGTGGAGGCAGGACAATGAGTGATAAAAAATCAACAGATAATGGAAAAAGCTCAGCGAAAAATACCAGCAAAAAGTCAGCTAGCGGTAAGGTTATAAAGCCCTTACGTCGTGCTAGCGCTGCCAAATCAGATAGCAAAACTACAAATAACAAGTCCGCAAATAATAAGTCTGCAAAAGCGGATGATCGCGCTGGCAAACTATTCGGTCGCCTAAAAAAGAATGAAACTCAAGGCGCTTATACCAGTGTTAAAAACCGTAAGAAAATTATTTTTAGTAAAGCCTCTGGTGCTTCATCGCGTGGTGGTTTTGAGAATGATAAAAACCGTTTTCGTACTATCTGGGGAATTGCGCTGGTTGTATTAGGTTTGCTAATAGCACGCGCCTATTATCTGCAAGTAGCTAACGCGCAATTTTATCAAGATAAAGGTAATGAGCTTATTACTAGTGTGCGCACCCAAAAATCCTATCGCGGTATGATTACCGATCGTAATAAGCTGCCCCTCGCAGTAAGCGCACCGCTTGCAACAGTATCGTTTAGCCCGCATGATTATGCGCGCGAATATTACGAGCTCAATCGCGTCAAAATTGCCAATCCTGAAAGTCCGCAGCTACAAGCACGTATGCAAAAGCGCTTAGACAATATGGATCTAACTCGCTTAGCTGCCGCTGCTAACATTCCAGTCAGTGAGTTAGAAAAAGTGGTCGCTATTGACGACAGTATTGACGTCACAGATGAAGAGGCGGTAAAAGCTGCTTTACCATCGGGAGCGGGCTCACATTATTTGCCATTACTTAATAAAGTCACACCTGAGATTGCCCAAAGTGTTAGCTCGCTTGATTTTCCTGGGGTTTATGAAAAGAACTTCTTTCAGCGCTATTATCCGCAGCCACAACCTAATTCGCAATTATTAGGCTTTATGGGACAAAATTCTAGCGATCCTGAAGGTGGTTATGAAGGTCGTGCAGGTATTGAGCGCCAATATGAAAAAACCCTAGCAGGTGACGATGGCAAGGTGTTGGTATTAAAAGATGCTAAGCAAAACAGCCTAAGAGAAATTAAGCAGATTGAACCGGAAGTTGCAGGGCAAGATGTGGCGTTGACTATTGATTCGCGTTTGCAGTATTTGCTCTATAAAGAGCTGGAAAAAGCAGGGCGCTTGCAGCAAGCACGTTGGTCAACGGGTATGGTCGTTGATGTTCAAACAGGCGAGGTACTAGCGTTATCGACATGGCCATCGTTTAACTCTAATAATCTTAATGAGATGACCGGCGAAAACCAGCGTAACCGCGCGCTGCTTGACGTTTTTGAGCCAGGTTCGGTGATGAAGCCCTTTACCGTCGCTGCAGCTTTAGACTCTGGTAAATATACTGCTAATTCTCTAATTGATACCAACCCAGGCTCTATTCGCGTCCGTGGCTATACGATTCGTGACCATAATAATCTAGGAAGGATTAATATGGCGACACTACTACAGAAGTCTAGTAACGTTGCCTCGACTAAAATTGCCCTGTCTCTACCGCCTGATGCCATTACCAATATGCAAAAGCAATTTGGCTTTGGGTCAAAAACCCCATTAGATTTCCCTGGTGAAGGCAGTGGCTTGGTGGTTACACCAAAAGAGAAAGAAACTGCTCGCCGCGCGACTGTCAGTTATGGTTATGGTTTACAAGTAACACTAGCACAAGTAGCGCAAGCTTATGCTGCATTGGCAGCAGGTGGGGTTATGCATCCATTAACGTTAACCAAGACTGACAAGCCGCTACCAAGTAAGCGTATTATGGAGCATGAGCAGGCGATGTCGATCGTCAAGATGCTTGAGGCAGTTACGGAGCCGGGCGGTACAGCAAAAGCAGCGGCCATTGATGGCTACCGCGTGGCTGGTAAAACAGGTACTTCGCGCCGGATTAACCCAGATGGCGGTTACTATACTGACCAATATCGCAACGTCTTTGCTGGTATGGCGCCTGCATCCAATCCGAAACTCGTGGGCGTGATGCTCATCGAAGACCCACGTGGTCAGATTTATGCAGGTTTAACAGTAGCGCCAGTCTTTCATAATGTTATGAGAGAGGCTTTACGCTTGTATAATGTGCCTTTAGATAAGCCTTTACAGACTGAGTAACTGTACATGACAGGAATCAAATGACTGATATCAAAATTTAGGTATTGTTTTTATAAATTATCAACAATACCTGCAGTTTTGAAATCGCTATTTGTCACTGTTCAACACGCTTTAATCTTTCAATTTTCTTAATCGTCTAGGATTTGCCCATGACCACATCATCACACGACGCTGTTACGTTGCAACAACTTATAGATAGCAGTAGTGACGAGTTAGGGCGACAATTATCAAAGATGGTGCAAAATGCAGATAATCCAGACGCGATTGCCAATACGGTTTTTCAAGATTTACGTCTAGATAGTCGACATGTCGCTAGTGATGACGTATTTATCTTGTTAAAGAGTCAGACGCAACAAGGTCAAGACTATCAAAAAATCCGCGACTATCTGTCGCAAGCTGCCAAGTGCGCTGCTTTTATCTTATCGGAAATTAATCTATTAGATTTATTCGACAATACCAATGTACTGCCATGCCCCATTCTGTACGTACCAAATATCCGTGATTTTTTAGGTGGTTTAGTGCAAGCACGCCTGCAGTATCAGCAGCTAGTAGCATTGCCAACTGTCGTCGCGGTGACAGGCACTAATGGTAAGACGACTATTAGCCAATTAGTAGCGCAGTTAGGACAGCTGGCTGGTATGAATAGCGCAGTCATGGGAACGGCAGGTAATGGTAAGCTTGGCGCATTAATACAGGCCAGTCATACCACTGGTGATGCCTTAGCAGTGCAGCAGTTTTTATATCAAATGGGTGAGCAAAGTGCTGATCTACTGGTGCTTGAGGCTAGCTCGCATGGACTTGACCAGCAGCGCTTGCAAGGCGTACCAGTAAAAGTTGCTATTTATACTAACTTGAGCCGCGATCACTTAGATTATCATGCAGATATGGCAGAATATGTCGCTGCCAAAGCCAAGCTATTTGATAAAACTCACTTCCCAACCTTGACGCACGCTATCATTAATATCGATGATGAGTATGCAAAGGTAATGATGGATACCGCACAAGCTAGTGGTCTGATCGTATGGACCTACAGTTTGCAAACTAAAGCTAATAGCAATGCTAATTTTATCGCCACTGACATTGAGCCGAGCCTACAAGGTGTGAAAATCGCTCTACGCAGTGCACTGGACGATAGCCAATCTACTAATATCAATATTGTTAGCCCTTTATTAGGGCGTTTTAATGTTGCCAATTTACTAGCGGCGATTGCAGCAGCGGTCGCATTAGGTATCAGTCTTGAGCGTGTTGCCAGCTTAGTGCCACAGCTACAAGGCGCAATCGGACGTATGCAGCGAGTACCGTCAAATGATGGCTGCTTTATTGTGGATTATGCGCATACGCCTGATGCTTTGACACAAGTGCTAGATAGCCTAAGAACGCATTGCCGTGGACAACTATGGGCAGTGTTTGGTTGCGGTGGTGACCGCGATGCTGGCAAGCGCCCACTGATGGCACAGGCAGGATTGTCGGGTGCTGATCAAGTGATATTAACTGCAGATAATCCGCGCACTGAAGATCCTAATATAATTTTGCAAGACATGCAGGTCGGCATGAGTCCAGAACAATATCAGCGTACTCATATCGAACCTGTCCGCCAACAAGCAATTGAGTATGCCGTGCATCATGCCAATGACGATGATATTGTCGTTATCGCTGGGAAAGGCCATGAGACTTATCAGGAGATTAACGGTGTCCGTCATGATTTTGATGACAGCGTTATCTTGCAGCAGGCATTACAGCAAGCCGGACGCATCTAGATAATTAATTCCTCATACGGCTAAATATAGCCACATGAAAAAACAACAGATAGATAAAAAATAACGAAATAAAGTCGTCACCATACAAGGCAATCACTATGACAGCTGGCAACAATAACACCATTCAGTCGCAAGGACTTTATGTCTGGCAAGCAGATAACTTGCTGGCAGCTACCGCGGCACTTGGCAGTCACTGGCAGGTAGCACAGATAGAGCAGGCAGGGCAATCAAGCACAGAGATTGGAGTCACCAGCAATCGCATTACCACTGATACACGTACCATCAAAACAGGTGATATATTTTTAGCGTTAAGTGGCGACAACTTTGATGGGCATGATTATATCAATGTCGCTGCCGCTCAAGGTGCTGTCGCAGCAATTGTATCGCGCCCGATTTCTACTAGTATTCCGCAGTTAGTGGTTAGTGATGCGCGCTTGGCATTGGGGCAGCTTGCCGCATATAGACGCAATCAGCATCAAAACCTTACAGTCATTGCTATCACTGGCTCTAGTGGTAAGACTACTTGTAAAGAGATGCTAGGTAGTATCTTTGGTCGTTTGGCACCGACACTCATTACTCGTGGCAACCTAAATAATGATTTGGGTGTGCCGATGATGCTTCTTGAGCTATCTGATCATCATCGTTACGCAATCCTAGAGCTGGGCGCCAACCATATTGGCGAGATTGCTTATACGACTGAGATTGTCCGTCCTGATGTGGCGTGTATCTTAAATATTGGTACGGCACATTTAGGTGAATTTGGCAGCCGTGAAGGTATATGTCAGACCAAAGCTGAAATTTATCATACTTTAAGTGATGCACAATTTGCTATTGTCCCTGATAAAGATGACTTTACCAACCAACTGCGCCGTATTGCTGAAAAGCATACCTCACATGTGATTGGTTTTGGCAATACTGACGTGAGCGCCAGCCATTTAGACGTAGAGCCTGAACGCAGTGAATTTAAGCTGCATATTGGCAATAGTGTTCATGATATTAATCTGCCACTTGCCGGCGAGCATAATGTCAATAATGCCTTAGCCGCCGCTGCTTGTGCCTATGCGTTAAATATCGACATCAGCGATATCGTTGTCGGACTAGAAAATGCTCGCCCAGCAAAGGGTCGTTTAAATAGTCAGCTGCTCGGTATGCACAGGCTTATCGATGATACTTATAATGCCAATCCACACTCCGTACGTGCCGCAGCAAAAGTATTGGCGGCGCAAACTGGTACGCAAGTTATGGTATTGGGTGATATTGCTGAGCTAGGCGATGCTGCTGTCAGTGAACATCAAAGCCTTGGCCGTACTATCGGTGCGACAGGTATCGATGTACTGCTGTGCGTAGGCGAATATGCTGCGTATAGCGTTGCTGGTGCGGAAGAAGTTAGTGCGATTAATGCACATGCTTTTGATGATAAAGAAAGTCTACTGCAGTACTTGCAGCAGTTTTTGCAAGCGCAGCAAGCGCAACCTTGTACTGTATTGTTCAAGGGTTCTCGTTCCATGGAAATGGAAACACTTATTGATGCGCTAGTCGAGGAGTAGGCGGTGTTAGTTTGGTTGTTTGAATGGCTTGGTCAGTTTTACACACCGTTTTTTGCGGTTTCTTCGTTGACGCTGCGGGCGCTACTTGCGGTCATTACCGCACTTAGTTTTAGCTTGTTTTTTGGTGGGCGGGTCATTCGTCACCTGCGCTCACTCAAGTATGGTCAAGCGGTCCGTGACGATGGGCCGCAGTCACATTTGATTAAGACCGGTACGCCAACGATGGGCGGGGTATTAATTCTGACCTCTATCGGGGTAGCGACATTACTATGGGCGCGACTGAGTAATCCTTATATTTGGATTCTGCTCATTGTGATGATTATCTTTGGCGCTGTCGGTTGGGCAGATGATTGGCTAAAAATTAAATATAAAAACCCTCAAGGCCTTATTGCTCGCAAAAAGTATTTTTGGTTGTCGATTGGTGCGTTGTTCGTAGGGGCTTCACTCTACTATATTGCGACGCTACAGCCCGATATGGCAACGACGCGTGAGATGCAGGATTTATTGATTCCTATCTTCAAAAACTTAACGATTCCATTCTCTGCGATTCCATTTGGCATCGGTTTTATTATCTTTACCTATTTTGTCATTAATGGTGCTTCTAATGCGGTCAATTTAACTGACGGCTTGGACGGCTTGGCTATCTTACCGATAGTGCTAGTGGCAGCAGGTTTGGGTGCGATGGCATACGTATCAGGTGACGTTAGATTTTCGGCATACTTGCACGTTCCTTATATCGCCTATAACTCTGAAGTGATTATCGTCTGCGGCGCAATGATTGGCGCCGGTCTTGGATTCTTATGGTTTAACGCTCATCCAGCACAAGTCTTTATGGGTGATGTAGGCGCACTGGCACTTGGCGCGATGCTAGGTACGATTGCAGTAATGACGCGTCAAGAGATTGCTTTTGCTATTATGGGTGGTCTATTCGTTGCCGAAGCACTGTCAGTTATGATTCAAGTTGGTTCATATAAGCTACGTAAGAAGCGGGTGTTTCGTATGGCACCGCTGCATCATCACTTTGAAGAAATCGGTTGGAAAGAAACCCAAGTGGTCGTCCGTTTTTGGATTATTGCTATCGTCTTAGTGGTATTAGGTTTAATGACCTTGAAGTTACGTTAGTTTAAAATCTTAACTAGCTCAATAAAAAGCCATCTCCGATATATCGAGATGGCTTTTTTGTCATTTAATGATAGTTAATGTCGTCCGTTGTGGCTGAATTTTGCTAATATGCTCATCAAATATATCTGAACTTGAGATGCCTGTGTCCTTATTTACTTGTCCTATTTGTTATTCGCCATTGCAGCCTGCTAAAGATACGTGGCGCTGTGATGGTAGCCTGCACCCCAAGCAAACCTCGCATCCATTTGACATGGCAAGACAAGGTTATGTCAACCTGTTACCAGTCCAACAAAAAAAATCCAAAGCACCTGGTGACAGTCAGCAATCTATTGATGCGCGTCAGCGATTTTTGGACGCAGGATACTATGAGCCTCTGCAAGCATTAATCTGTCAGCAACTGACGCAGTTGTTGGGACAAGGCAAAACAGCAGCTGAGCCTAGTAAAAAACCAGTACGCTGGCTAGATATCGGTTGCGGAGAAGGCTATTACACGCAGGCAATGGCGCAAACTGGTATGGATACTCTAATTGCTGCTGATATTAGTAAGCCTGCGCTCGCCAGCCTTGCTAAAGTCAGTAAGGCGGCAAAATATCTTTGGTATCAACAAGATAAGGAAGTCGAAAAGACAGGAATTGAAAAAACAGGAATTGAAAAAACAGAAACTAAAACGGCTGCCATTTATCCGCTAGTGACTAGTGCCGCACACTTGCCATTACGCGCTCATAGTATGACGGGTATCAGCAGTATATTTAGCCCCATATTGCCAGAAGCATTTGCAACAGTCTTAAAAGATGATGGTTATTTGTTGATTGCCAAGCCTGATATAGGGCATTTGGCTAGTATACGTGAGGCATTATTTGACAGCGTCCGTGAGCATGATTCTGAGAAATTCTTACCTACTTTAGCGCCTTATTTTGAGCTTGTAGACACGCATAATATTAGTACATCACTAAGCTTATCGGCAGGTGCATTAGCAGACCTTTTGACTATGACGCCTTATGCTTATCGCGCTCGTGCTGAGAATCGTCAAGCTTTGCTAGCCAGTGCTGAGACCGCACCATTTATGACTGAAGCAAAATTTGTAGTATATGTTTTAAAAAAACTCACCACTTAAAAATAAAGTTAATAACTTTATATCGTCAGTCCTAAATAAAAGAAGTACAAATATTATAACCTGCGACTGGTATAAATTTTTCTTGCTTGCTGTGCCTACGTAGACAAAGGCTGCGCAAAATCTCTCTCAGTCGCACTGTATTTATTTTATAGTGGATTGACTATAGTATAGGTCCCATTGTGGCAACGACATTATTCCAAATCCGATAAGGTAGGGGCCAGTCCTTTACTTGTTCGAGCTTTACCTCATTGGAGTCTGCGATATACTGATATTGGCGTTCGATAATGTCAGCAGTCAAAGCCTTATCGCTAAACACAATGTTGTTTTCATAGTTCAAATCAAAGCTACGCAAATCTAAGTTGGTCGAGCCAATCAAACTGATTTCCCCATCAATGGTCAAAGTCTTGGCATGCAACAAACCTGGTCTATATTCATAGATTTTTACCCCTGCTTGCAGCAATTGCCAATAGTAGCTGCGACTGGTCGCTGCTACTACCAACGAATCATTATTCTTTGGGAAAATCATCGTGACTTCTACGCCGCGATAAGCAGTGGCACATAAGATACTGACCAGCGAATAATCTGGTACAAAGTAAGGGGTTGAGATAGTTAAAGTGTTCTGGGCTTGGCTGATAAGAGCACCCAAAAACTGCGGGCTCGATCCATGCCGTTGGGTCGGGCCATCCGCGAAAACTTGGGCAGCAAAGCCTTGGTGTTTTGAATTTTTCTGACATTGCGTATTAGATTCAGTATGAGACTCGGTATAATAAGGAAAGCTATCAAGCGGTGTATCTGGATTTTCAGTCAGCCAATCGCTAGCAAAGAGCATTTGATTTTGTGCGACTACTGGCCCCTCAACCCGCAGCATAATGTCCACCCATGGCGCAAATTTTGGTTTTACTCGAAACTCAGGGTCTGCGCAGTTGCGACTACCAGAGTAGCCAATTTTACCGTCAATAACAGTGATTTTGCGGTGATTACGCAGATCAATACGGCTCAGTAAGAGTACTTTTATTATATTGTTAATCGGTAGCGCAACACTAAGCTGTACGCCTGCGTCTTTCATCTCTTGCCATACCTTCGAGCCAACCATCTTGCGTGAGCCCATTCCATCGACCATCGCGCGGCAAGTGACACCGCGCTTAGCTGCACGTATCAATGCTTGTGCAGTATCAATACCCATGCCATCAATTAGCCAAATATAGTACAGCACATGAATATGATCAGTTGCCGCCTCAAAATCTGCAATCATACGCTTACGTGTAGCCGCTGCATCTGCCATCAGCTCAGCACGATTACCCAATGTAGTATGAAAACCAGTCACGTTAGCTGAGTAAGCGAAAGCAGCGCGATACTCTGGTTTGACAGCCTCTATTAACGAGGCGTCATTGCCGAGCACTTCAGGGTTGCTACTGTGTAGCTGGTCGATAATTTGCTCATATTTACGTGTAAATTCGCGTCCCAAATGAATTTCGCCAAACATCCAATAGACGACCACGCCAATATACGGCAGCACAAACAACACGACTAACCAAGCGAGCCGTGCCGATGAAGTTAATTCATGACGCGCCAGCACTCGTAAGGATATAAGCAGCAATAATATAAAGTGAATGGTGAGCAAGATATCCAATACCATAGCGCGGTCCGTTATTTTTTATTGTTATTCATATTGATTGGTTTTTATTACTATTGATTAATAGTGCTCATGGATTATAACGTACTCTGTATCGAAATGCTTTTTACCCAATATTAATCTATTTAATAGACAAAAAGCGCACCAGAGTTAATGGGTACGCTTTTTATTAGGCTTATATAGGTCATGTAAAAAGGCGCTAACCTTACTGATTCATATGTCCGCCTTGATTCATCATATGTCCATCTTTGTTCATCATATGACTGTCTTGATTCATCATTTGCCCGTCCTTCTGCATATGTTGAGAGCGCATTTGTGTGAGTTTTTGACGCTGCTCTGGGGTCAGTATTTGCATCATATCATTGTGGTTCTGCATATGATTACCACTGTTATTCTGTCTCATAGCTTGCATTTGAGCTCGTTGATCAGCAGTCAAATTGAGCTCTGACATCATATTTTGCATCTGGGCCTGCATTTGTCCTTGGTTATGATGCTGCATAGCAGGTGCTGAACTAGTAGGTGCTGACGTAGCATCTTTAGCTTCTCCAATATTGGCACAGGCAGTGATGGCAAATAGACTAGAGACAGCTACTACTGAACTTAGTAATAATTTTTTCATAATGTTATCCTTTTTTCGTTTATCAATTTTATTTCGAAAATGTTCTAGATATAAAAGATTATTATTTCGACATCTTAATATTGCATTGGGCTTTGGTTGCTAGAATAGAGTGTCCAATATCTACATACCCATCATAAACGTTAGATAAGTGGTAAGTGTTTTTGAGGTATTAAGAAAGGTAACGATGGCCACTTAATTGTATATTATTAAGCATTCTAGTAAATCCATGTCAATAGAGTGGATTTTTTAATTCTATCATATTAGGCAATAGAGCTGGAAAAGGCGTTCATTAAAGTTAACCATTATTAAATCTATCATCTTCAAAAAAATTAAATATCATTTAATTCAAACAAAACCGATTAGAAAACTGTCTAGCAATTATCCCCAAATTATGCCAAATTGCAGCTTCTTAATTGTCCGCTGATATCTTCGTATGGTTCTTATGGATAGATATCAATAGTATTCGCAATAAGCCGAGTGGCTGAATAAAGAAAAATCATCGTTCATTTGCAGTGATAGAGAGGTTGTTACTCTTTATTTTAATGACATTGACAATATTAAAACTAACGCTAACGCTACAAACCAACACTATTAGACAGTATTAGGAATCGACACATGGAAGGTTTAGTCAATACAATAAACGGAGTCATTTGGAGCTCTGCGCTAATCTACTTGTGCTTGGGAGCAGGTCTGTTTTTTTCCATAGTGACACGCTTTGCGCAAGTGCGTCTTTTTGGCGAAATGATACGTCTCATATTCAAGGGCAAGGCCAGCCGCGATGGCATCTCCTCCTTTCAGGCATTGACTCTATCTTTAGCTGGACGCGTAGGGATGGGCAACATAGCTGGAGTAGCAGCTGCTATTGGTTTTGGCGGACCGGGAGCGGTGTTCTGGATGTGGGTGGTCGGTTTCTTAGGCGCCACTACTGCCTATATTGAAGCGACTCTAGCGCAGATATATAAAGAAAAAGACGCGACCACTGGTGAGTATCGCGGGGGACCAGCCTACTATTTTGAAAAAGCGCTCGGTCAGCGTTGGTACGGTATCGTTTTTGCGATTACTGCTATTATAGCTCTAAGTATATTTTTACCCGGTATTCAAACCAATGGTGTGGTCAATGCCGTCACCCAAGTAATGGGCGAAGGCACCAATCTAAATATTTTGGGCGCAAATGTGAGTGGCATGCGTCTAGGTGCGATAGCTCTTATCCTAGTCGTTTTCGGTATTATCATCTTTGGTGGTATCAAGCGCATTGCAACCTTTACTGAAATTGTAGTGCCATTTATGGCAATCGGCTATATCGTTTTGGCTTTGATAATCATGCTCATCAATTTTGAGATGGTTCCACAAGTATTTGGATTAATCGTTAGTGACGCTTTTACTGCCCAAGCGGGGTTAGGAGCAGCAATAGGTTGGGGTGTCAAACGTGGTGTTTACTCTAGTGAAGCTGGTCAAGGTACGACACCTCATGCTGCTGCTGCTGCTGAAGTTGATCATCCCGCACAGCAAGGATTGGTACAGTCATTTTCTGTCTATATCGATACGCTATTGGTTTGTTCTGCAACGGCCTTTATGATTTTGACAATGGGAACCTATAACATTCAAGGAACCTTGCCTGAAGGACAGTATCTAGTACAAAACGTAATAGCTGGTACTGAAATTAACTCTCCTGCTTTTACTCAGATGGCAATGGAATCAGTCTACGGTGCTTTTGGTAATATTTTTATCGCGGTTGCCGTATTCTTTTTTGCCTTTACCACTATCTTAGCCAACTACTACATTGCTGAAGTCAACGTGGCCTATTTAACACGCTCTATTAGTCCTAAAGCCAATAAAATAGGATTATTTCTCGTTAAAATATTGACGATGGCGATGATTGCCTATGGTGGTCTTAATTCAGCGGGTTATATTTGGGCGGTTGGAGATATTGGGGTTGGTCTAATTGCGTGGTTAAACATCGTCGGAATTCTGATTATTTTCTTTATGGCGCGTCCTGCACTAAAGGCTCTCAAAGATTACGAGATGCAGCGCAAAGCGGGAGTTACTCGCTATACTTTTGATCCTACTAAACTGGGTATCAAAAATGCTCTATATTGGGAAAATCGCCATTTAACAGAGCAACCATCTCTCAAGGAAGCGCCAATACGTAAAGAGTCTAAATAATGTATTGGTAATCAATGCTATCAGTTATTAGCGGTTGAAAGCACCTGCATAAAAATAAGCTTAAAGTAAGATAAGAGGCGGTTGTGATTTTCGCTTGCCTCTTTCTCTTATTGCTCTTAACTAAGCGTTTATTGCTTTTAACTTAGCCTTTACTGCAATCCATCTGCGGCTGTTTTATCCGCGTTGGTATTTTCGACAGAGTCGGTTGCTGCTTTATCAATACCCGCATCATTTGAAGACTCTGGCATGTCTTGTGTTACGGTTGTCCCCTCAGCATTATTGTCTTCAGCAACACTTTCGACTTGATCTACGGCGACGACTTCACCTGAATCTACGTCAGCTTCTTCTATTTCATTACTACAAGCACTAACACCTATAAGAGCAGTGATGAGTGCTGTCCATAGCGCAGTTCGAAGTGAGCTATTCGATTTTAATAGTATTTTTTTCATTTTATTATCCTTAACAAGATTGCCATAAAGATGTGGTAAGGTTTTTTATTAATCTGAAAAGGAAATGGCACAGAGTTAATTTATAAATATAGCATTAACCAAGTTATTACTTCTCAGAGCTTATTTTATGCTCCTTCTCAATAATATTTTATACAGTGATTGCGAGCAAGTTTAAAAATAAGAAAGTCACAAAATCTAACATTCTGTAAACATGAATCGAGATTTCAAAGTGTATGCTTATAATAAACAATGATTGTTCATTAATAAGGGTATAACTATGAGTAATAATTTAGTAGGGAGTGATTTGACTCGTGCAATGTTGAGTCGCGGTGACAAGCAAGTCTGGTGTGCTGTAAGTAATGATAGCGATGAACAAGCTATCACGACTATTAACAATGCTAACTATAGCGGTATACATCGTATTGTTTCCTTCAACAGTGAATATCTCATTTGCAGTGAAGGGAACTTATGGGTTTGTGCTGTCCCTGTCAAAAGGATTGAGATGCGTCAAAGCGAAGTAAAAATATAAGTAAGGGATGTTTTTTCGTCTTACATATATTTTTTGAGCAACCGTTCAACATGAAAAAAGCGCCATCTATATAATAAGTAATAGCTAAAAAAAACAATAACTTATAGAATTCTGATTCATTAAATCTGGTTTATTATCACGATTAGATAGTGACAGTATAGAAACATTTCAGATGGACTTAAAGAGTTGAGTTTATAAAGATATTAAACTATGAGATGTTTTTCGCATTCTAACAGTAGGCCATGAACAGGAGGGATCAGGATGTATCAAGAATTAACTGGTAGTGAGTTAACGCGTGCGATGTTAAATCGTGGTGATAAGCAAATATGGTGTGCTGTAGGCGATGATAGCGATGAGGAAGCTATGTCTGATCAAATGAATAACGATTTTACGGCTCGCATCGTATCTTTTGATAATGGCAATTTCTTATGTACAGCAGGTATGGCATGGTCGTTTGCTGTACCTATCAAAATAGTTCCGTTGACGCGAGATGAGGTAGGACTCTAAATTTCTCTCATGGCTTTATTAACCAGTCAGAGATTGACGGTTAATTAGTTTACACAAGATAGCAGGGCCAATAACAAAAATTAAGTGGTTGCACAGCGACGTATGACTCTGGCCTAAAATTGTGATAGTTTTTTCTGTATTGAATCGATGACATCCAGTTGAATTCTATCATAATCACCAATCCAAACCTCCTCTCCCTCTTCAGTCACTTCTTTTAAAGACCTAAAACGATTAATTAGATCTCGTTGAAAATTACTCAATGAAGTGTGTATCAGTGATACCTCATGATCAGTGAGTGATATACCATGCACTCTTTTTTGCATTTCCATATATCCCTTTTTTTATCGTTAATATCCATATAAAAGAATATACACGATAAGAACATATATATGCAAACTATAGTTCGTGAATAATCTGATTTTTGATAAAATTTATGACTGCTGTTGTGGGTATTCTATTACATAAACACTATACTTGATACCTTTAAGTAAAGGATAGATGTTACTTCTATAAAAAATTTTTACTAAAAATTTACTCAGATATTGATTGGATAATAGTCAGGTAATAATAGCTACCAATATGGTTGAATTTGATCGTATAGAGCTTACCTAGTAAGACATTTTTTGACAAAAATATCAATAAATCAATATGATGTAAAGAAGAAAGAAGCTCTTAAAAATAGCGAAAATAATAAATGACAATGAATTTTTGAGGATAATTTCTAGACAAGTTGTTTTCTAAATAATAAACAAGTTAGCCTCTAAATAACTCGCTTTCAAAATAGCAAAAAAAGTGAGCAAAGCTAGGATAAACGATGAGTGAGTTCAGAGAGCAAGGAATGTCTTGCGACAAGACCAGATGGTTTGTTCCTTTTGTTTGCCTGTTAGCTGGAGGTGCGCTAATAGGAGTGTCTACTAATCTGGCAAAATATGCAGGCGAAATAGACTTAACCCCGCTGGCTTTTCTTTTTTGGTCGATTACAGGGGCGTCTATTATCCTGTTAGTTATCGCGCTCTTACGAAATGAGCTGCCCCCTCTAAATAAACGCAGCTTTGAATACTATTTAGTAGCGGCACTGGTAAGCGTTGCAGGCTCCAATTTAATATTCTTCTCAGCTATTCCTCAAGTCGGTGCAGGATTCGTTGCACTGATTATCGCTTTGCCACCGCTTCTCACTTATCTTGGCGCCCTAGCACTACGAATGGAGCGCTTCAATGCACTTCGCGCCTTTGGTGTAGCAGCCGCACTGGCAGGTGCGGGAGTATTAGCGGCGCGCAAGTTCTCTGCACCAGATGCCAGCGTATTTTGGGTGTTACTGGCGCTGTGCGGGCCTGTTTTACTAGCGATTGGCAATCTATACCGTACCTTACGTTGGCCGGATAATGCCTCTCCCAGTGCGCTGGCGCCAGGGATGTTGATCGCAGCTGCAGTGTTACTTGGTATCGTTAGCATATTACCAAACTTCTCACTCGCTATTCCGCCAAAAGCATTTGGGCCGCTTGCGTTGATCACTGCACAAGCATTCATTTTCGCAGGCCAATTCTTATTGCTTTTCTTGCTACAGAAAACTGGCGGTCCAGTTTTACTAAGTTTGTTGGGAGCAGTAGGAGCGGTTGTTGGAGTTCCTGTCGCTATTTTTTTGCAGGGTGAGACTCCTCCAGAGGGACTGTTTTTGGGTGCATCGCTGATTGCGCTCGGGGTCGTACTTGTTACATGGGGCGGGGTGAAAATGGCGACGCTACCGACAGAAGATATTTAAATATGGTTATAGTCAAATTCTATGATAATTTCAATTAAACATTCAAAATCATGGACTGATATCATTTAGGAAGCTATCATTCAAAAAGGTATTGTTTAGAAAGGCGTTATTCGAAGAAGCATCAACGACTTGACGATACTAAATTAGAAGAAAAGCAGGAAGTACACAACAAGGATAATTAGACTTAAGGGATATATATGTCTGCAACCAAAGAAGAAATTGTCGCCTTTATGGCATTAGAGTTTCCACAAACCAAGTGCGTTGTCGAAGCAGTAGATGAGAATGGTGCGACCTTAGCACACGATATTGGTGTAAACGAGCTGCGTCCTGGTGGCACAGTCTCTGGCCCTGTATTAATGAGCATCGCTGATGTAGCTATCTACGTGGCGATACTAGGTAAAATAGGTATTGTTCCATTAACTGTGACGACGAGTCTTACCATTAATTTTTTGCGCAAACCATCAGCACAAGCACGTATTATTGCTGATTGTACCTTAATGAAAGTAGGGCGCACGCTGATAGTAGGCGAGGTCTCCCTTTACTCAGAAGGCTCTAGCGATATGGTAGCTCATGTAGTTGGCACATATTCCGTACCGCCCAAACTTGTTTAAAATTCACACTGTTCCAGAAAGTGCTGACTACTGAAACTGAATTTTTTATTATGTGGTTGGCTTTAGATAAGGTCAGAGTACCAGCAACAATCGCAACCTTTCTTTAGCTTTCATAAATCTACTTAACACTGGAATCGTTTATCATTTTCGTTGTCGATAAAGCAATCCTTTATCACGATGCTCTTTTCATGATAGCTGTTTAGCTTGATATTAGATAAAGCATCTTCAATCACAATTCATAGTTGATATGAATTCAGACGGAAATAATAATGAAAAATATAATGGTAAACTCAATTCTAGCGGCTTCTGCTTGCTTGGCAATGGTTAGCCAAGCAAATGCGGCACCCAATTTTAATAAACATCATACCGCTCAAGTACAGCACCAAAAAGTTATCGTAAAAAAGGTAGACGCTAAACATAAACACGTAAAAAACAAGGTGACAGTCTCACGTCATAAGTCTAATAGAATAGCGGCTGCACAGAGCGCGAAAAGTAAACATAAAGATATTCATGAACACCGTTCTTGATAGTCATGTTTAATCGTATAAAAATAGCGCCCATATTAGGCGCTATTTTTTGTTTCATTGCTATGTAATAAAGGTCATGTGATAAACATAATAATTACTGACTGATAAAGGTTACGGTCTTAGTACTGCCATTACTCCTCGGCTGACTTAGTATCACCTTGCTCGCTAAGAGATCGCCTTTGGCATTGATTTTATAACATTCTGATGAAGTTCCTGAAGGATCAGAGCTGAGTAATAGATTGCCTGATGTTTCTATACAGAACCATGCTGTGTTATTAGTATCTCGTGCAAGAGACCAGTCTTGGTTATACGTCCCTATCTTGTTACGCATGCTGCTATCAGCATAGACATTTTCAGTAATCAGCTTACTAGAATCACCTACCATAGCCATTTTAGGGATGGTGGTCGTTTGGTTCGATAGTGAGTATTTACCCGTGCTATCCGTGAAGCCATAGAAAACCAATGGGTTCAGGGTAAAGTAATTAATAGCGACCGATTGCTCAGTGATTTGATTATTCACCTTATTGATCGTATTTATTTCTGTACCTTGTACGGATTTATTATTGAATCGCATGCTGCCTTTGGGCGTGACCTGAATGTCTGCTGATAGGCTTTGACTACCGACAGCGGCAACTAATTTATCACTACGTTGTTTGGTATAGATGTTGAGCATGGCAGCCTCAACAGGGTATTGAGTCACTATATTGTTTTGGTTAGTATTACCTGTCGTCCCACCATTCATACCACCAGCACAAGCGCTTAAGCCCAGCCCTGCTGCAATACACAATCCTAGTGTTTTCATGGTTTAACCCCTCAGTTTGTTTAGATAATTGCTATAAATGTCTACTATAATCGAATTTTTGAGCAATGTCTCTAACAACGAATAGTTCTATATTTAAATCAATGGTAATGAAAAAATAATGGGGCAGTTGCTCAATTAAAAGTAATTTGATACTCAATCGGCATTTACTGAAGGCACCTAATAGCAATGCATCGACTATGTGATACTGCATGAGCTCTGCCATATTGCCGAGCATAATGACAGTGAGCGCTTTTGGTGTTTATTAACGCAAGTAATGCCGAATTGGGAAGAGGTAAAAGCTAGACTTGATAGTATGGCGGAGCTGTATTTGAATGAGTGAGCGTATAAAAACTATAATCATAGATAGGGTAAGCATGACATAGTTGTTTTTCTTGCAGGAAGTTTTTTTAAAAGATGTGACACAATGAGGCTGTAAGCCTTATGCATAAGATCTTTGAAAGTATTAACGAAGGGGTAGAACAAGATAGTAGAAATGAGATTTTGATTAAACAGAATAAGATTGGCGGTGAAGGAGGGATTCGAACCCTCGATACGCTATGAACGTATACACACTTTCCAGGCGTGCGGTTTCAGCCACTCACCCACTTCACCGTTTTTTGAACGACCTTGATTTTTGAACGACTAAGTATAGCGGATACGAATTAAAATGTCACGGCTTGAGCCTTATCTTTCTTTATTTGTGGACCCCTGCTAGGATAGCGTATACGTAATAGTAAGCATAGACGGTTGAAAGTTGAATGATAAGTTTTGTTAGACCTATATATAGTTTTAAAAATAGCATAATGATGACGATAATTACTGTCATGGTAAGCATATCGCCAGCGCATGCAGACGATCTTACCCAATGTAGCCAGTCTTTTTATGGTGGTATCTATCCTGAATTTGTCAATGATAAGCTAAGTGCAAAGACCCAACCCCTCTGTATGGACGGTTTTGCTGTCATGTATTCAGGCGTATCGCGTACACCATTATGGTCAGCAGAACATTTGACCCGTCAGCGCTTACAGCAAGCCAAAGAAATCGACCGTGAAGACAGCTTTCACGAAGAGAGCCGAGTACCAAGGTCAGCGCGTGCCTCATTGTCTGATTATTCAGGCTCCGGCTATGACCGTGGGCATTTAGCGCCTAATGCGGACATGGCGACACGTAGCCAGCAATATGACAGTTTTAGTTTAGCCAATATTGCCCCACAGTCTCCACGTAATAATCGCTATATTTGGCGTAATATAGAGTCTGCTACTCGCTATTTAACTCAGCAATATGGTGAGGTTTATACCATCACGGGTGTCGCATTTACCGATAAAAAAACCAAACAGCTTGCTGGGCGGGTGCTAGTACCTAGTCATTTTTTTAAGGCAGTTTATGTTCCAGCGACCAATCAAGCAGGTGTTTACTATGCCCCTAATGACGAGTCAGAGCGTATAGAGGTCATCAGTATTGATGAGTTAACGGCCAAAACTGGTATCGATGTCCTACCAGTACTTGACCTACAAACCAAAGCGCAAGCATTAGAGCTACCATTGAAGGCTGGAGAAAACATGGATAGATCATATGACGCGCCAATTGAAGAACCTGCTTGGATGTTATTTGTATGGGCGATTCTTGAATGGTTAGTGGCACAGTTGCAAGCTTAGATCAATACCAGCCTAAATAATGTCTATTAATTGTCTATTAATATTGCCCAATACTACTTGAGTATGGAGAGTAAAATGATTGAGCCATTTGCAAATAACCACCAAAGTATGCAGATTGGTGAGCTGATTATAGAAAATCAAGAAGACAAAATTATCATCTATGGTGACGTTGACTTATATCTCAATGATTCAGGTCATGAGCAAGCAAAGCAGTTACATGAACTGACGACCAAGATATTACAAGCTTTTGAAAACTCTACCGAAAACAGTAAAAAAACGCTGACGTCAAAAGAAAAAAATGACCGACAAGATGAAAATATAGACAATCCTTTTCTGTAACTATTTGATATAGTTTTAATTTTATAGAAACAATAATCTATAAAAAATTACTAGGCAAAGTTCGGATTTTGTCTATAATGAGTGCAGAAGATGTTATTTAGGTTGATTGCGTAGTTTAAATTATTAGTAGTTTAAGTTACTAATAGAATTTACCAGCAAACAACTGATAGCATAGGATAAGCACGAAAACATAATGTTTTTGAGTAATCATCGTACGAATGGAGTCGATCTATGAAACTATTTACAAAATCTATTTTAGCAGTTGCTGGTATCAGTATGGCCACTATGGCATTTGCCGCTGATCCATTAGCCAATACTACTTGGCAAACTTTTGATGACGGCAAGCCTAAAGGTGTAGTCAAAATCACAGAGTCAAATGGCGTATTGACGGGTAAGCTAATTAGCACTGTATCTGAAAAGGGTAAAAAGCACGTTGGTATGACCATCATCTCTGATTTAAAAGCTGATGGTGGTGGTAAGTACAGTGGTGGTACTATCACTGATCCTGAGAAAAACAAGACTTATCGTATGACTGCGAATTTAAGCGGTGATACTCTTAATCTAAAAGGTTACTTAGGACCATTTTCACGCAGTCAAACGTGGAAAAAGAAATAAGCATTTATTCTCATCTATCTAATTGATAATGACAGATATCTGCTCAGTTAATATTTTAAATCAAAACAATAAAACCCGCATGACCAATTGGTGATGCGGGTTTTTATTATTTTTATAGCTAATCATATTTTTAGATATCGGTATTATTTAGTAAACTCAGGATAAGCTTCCATACCACATTCTGCAATATCAGCGCCTTCGTACTCATCTTCTTCAGAGATACGTAGACCGATGACCACTTTGATAATTGCCCATACTACTGAGCTGGCAATAAATACCCAAACGAAAATAGTCGCAGCGCCTGCAATTTGTCCGACTAAGCTAGCAGCAGGATTGGTAATAGGGACGATTAGTAGACCGAACAGGCCGACGACCCCATGGACAGAGATAGCACCGACAGGATCATCAATTTTTATCTTATCTAAAGCCAGAATAGATAACACTACAATGGCGCCTGCGATTAGACCAAAAAGAGTCGCTTGCAATGCAGATGGAGTGGAGGGTTCTGCAGTAATCGCTACCAAACCTGCTAATGCACCATTTAAGAGCATGGTTAAATCAGCTTTACCAAAAATAAGGCGTGCTAACAACAAGGCACCGATTGCACCACCCGCAGCTGCTGCATTGGTATTTAAAAATACCATGGCCACTGCGTTAGCGCTGGCTATATCACCTAGCTTGAGTACTGAGCCACCATTAAAGCCAAACCAGCCCATCCACAATATAAGGGTGCCCAGCGCTGCTAATGGTAGGTTAGCACCAGGAATCGCCCGTATCTCACCATTAGATCCGTACTTACCTTTACGTGCTCCTAAAAACAATACACCAGCTAGTGCTGCCGATGCTCCTGCCATATGTACAATACCGGAGCCTGCAAAATCAGAAAAGCCCATGTCATTTAAGTTGAATAGTCCAAGGACATCTTTGCCGCCCCACGTCCAACTGCCTTCTAATGGGTAGATAAAACCAGTCATCACTACCGTAAACATCAAAAAAGCCCAAAGTTTCATACGCTCAGCAACAGCACCTGAGACAATCGACATACAGGTAGCTACAAAAACGACTTGGAAGAAAAAGTCGGATGCTGCAGAGTAAACAGAATCACCAGAAAAGCCATTTTCGGCAGAGGTTGCTAAGGCATCTTCTACTAAAGTCTCACCGCCTGCAATACCACTTAAAAATAAATCACCACCATACATGATGGCATAGCCACATATCATGTACATAGTGCAAGCGGTGGCAAATAGCGCGATATTTTTGGTTAAGATTTCGACGGTATTTTTGGATCGAACCAGTCCGGCCTCTAACATCGTGAAACCGGCGGCCATCCACATGACCAGTGCCCCACACACTAAAAAATAAAACGTGTCGAGTGCGTATTGCAGCTCAAAAATCTGACTTTGCATCTTAATTCCCCCTTGAATTGTGAATGCGGTAGATCGGCTTGTTTCTAGATGTACTTTACGGTGCAGTTATCCTCTTTAAGACTATATTTATTAAAAATATACTTGCACCAATAATGTGCAAGACTGCTTATCCGTTGTTTAACTACAGGCTTTAAATAGCATCTGGCCCCGTTTCACCAGTACGAATACGGATAACCTGCTCAAGTGCCGTGACAAATATCTTGCCATCGCCGATTTTACCGGTGCTGGCAATACGAGTAATAGCTTCGATAGCGGGTTCAACCATCTCATCGATAACCGCTACTTCAACTTTTACTTTTGGTAAAAAGTCCACCACGTATTCTGCACCGCGATATAACTCAGTATGTCCTTTTTGGCGACCAAACCCTTTAACTTCAGTGACTGTGACGCCTTTAACGCCAATATCAGATAGTGCTTCACGCACGTCATCAAGTTTGAATGGTTTTAAAATCGCAGTGATTAACTTCATAAGAAATTTCCTTATATGAGTGATGTCGCAGGCCGTTGCATAATTTTTAGTGCATCATACCTTCGCCATGCCTATGGTAAGTCGTTCAAGAATTGTGCCAAGCGCACTCAAGGGGGAGGAACGCTTAGACTTATTCAATACCAGAACGATAGCCACTATAACAGGCAAAAGCTTTATATTGTCATAGTATTTGGTGCAATAAAAACGAAATAGTCCGCATAAATACAAAGTAAATTTAGGACGAATATAGCAGAAGTGCCTGTAACGTTAGGTGCAACGAGAACTTTATTATAACCAACTTTGGTGCTTTGCGGGGAGGCTATCCTGTGATGATTTGCGAAAATATTACAAAGAACAAGGAGCAAATATTAAAATAGAATGAACATAGAAATATCTATCATAAGGATATAGATAGTTAAGCAATTTAAGATTAATCAACTGATAAGTTAAGAGAGACAGAAGTAGAGTAAGTTTCGCAACTATAGTGACAGCTAATCAGTCGCTAGATTAAGCCGCAAGGCAAGGCGATACGTGCGCTAAGAGCAGCGGACATATCGTCTATATTTATGGAGATTCAGGAATGATAGAGTTAACTATTAAGAGGTTTAGGCTTTTGGAAAGAGTAAATAAGGAGTTTTGGTAGTGCCCAATAGCTTCTTGGTTTCGCTACCTTTGAGTAGCTCACGTAGTCGTGATTGCCCAAAGGCACCAGACATCAGTAAGCCGATATTGTGCTCACTTTGATAGTAGTTCAAAGCGGAGCAAACATCGCGACTGTCTAATAAGGATTTTTTACAGTTAATACCTGCTTGTTTGAGGCGCGCATAAGCTTCGCGCAGCGCATCGCAGTTTTCAGAAGTGTCTTTACCAACCATCACAATATGAATGGTTAATGATCGAACAAGGGGTGTTTTACATAACCAATTAAGCATTTTATGTGAAGTGGCACGATTATCAAAAGCAAATAACGCGGTAGTAGGGGGCAAAAATGGTGCATGAGTCACCAAAATAGGGCAGTGGCTTAAGCGTATTAGCTGGCTTAAAGTTGATTTACAGGTAACGTGATGACCGATAACTATCAATTGCGACTTTTCATCAACATAGTCGATACTCTCGCCTAGGGTTTCATGTCGATGCAAAGTATATATTTTTCGCTTGTGTAAATTCTGATCACAATAAGCCGTTGCTTGATGCAGTAAGAGTTTACCTTGGGCCTTAAGCTCTGAGTTACTCAAGTGCTCGTGGCTGGTGAATTGATCAAGCAAATGATTTTCGTCGTCAATATTTAGGCAGCCTGAATAATTGACGGCTGCCTTTTGTTGTACGCTTGGCACTGCATGTAACAAGCCTACGGGCGCTTGCAGGCGCGAAGAAGCCCACATACTAGCATCTAGCACCGCTTGTACATGATCAGGACAGTCTAGACAAGCAATAACACTATCTGGTTTTAAGTTACTCATAAGGGCAATCACATCATCTCAAGGAGAAAGGACAGTCAAGCGAAACAGAGCGACACAGCAGCTAAAATAAATAGCTGCTGATCAGTAGACTCTGATAAAAAGTTAGAAATTTGTGCCTGTCTGTCTAATCCAATAGGCCGATATCGCGGCGATCGTGAATAGAGAAACGATCGATCAGGGTACGACTGGCATTATTTAAACCAACTACTTTGACATCAATACCTTCACGTTGCAAGCGCATGACCAGCTTGTCCAAAGTATCGACTGCACTGATATCCCAAAAATGGGCTTGGCTCACATCAATCTCAATATTGTCCAAAGCTTCTTTGGTATCGAAGCTTTGCAAGAACTGTGTCGTTGAGGCAAAGAACACCTGTCCTTGGACATAATAATAGCGGGTATTGCTGCTATCATCATAATCACTAAATATGGTTAAGAACTGACCAATTTTATTAGCAAAGGCTAAGGCTGATAGTAGTACGCCAACCCCAACACCATAAGCTAAGTTATGGGTAAATACAGTGGTCAAAACAGTCGCTAGCATCACAATGTTAAATGACATTGGATGGGTTTTGAATTCACGAATAGATTGCCAGTTAAAAGTACCGATTGAGACCATAATCATAACAGCGACTAAAGCGGCCATTGGGATTTGACTGACCCAATCGCTTAGGAAAACCACCATAATTAACAAGATAACACCAGCCATCAACGTCGATAAGCGCGTACGACCACCGGATTTTACGTTAATCATTGACTGACCAATCATCGCACAACCAGCCATACCGCCAAAGAAACCTGAAACGACGTTGGCAATACCTTGACCACGACACTCACGGTTTTTATTACTTGGGGTATCAGTCAGCTCATCGACAATCGTCGCTGTCATCATTGATTCAAGCAGACCCACGATAGCTAGGGCGATAGAGTAAGGAGCAATAATAAACAAAGTCTCTAGATTAAGGGGAATATCAGGTAGCAAAAATACTGGAAGCGAGTCGGGAAGGTCGCCCATACTGCCAACGTTACGAATATCTAAATTCATATATAGGGCAACTGCCGTCAGTCCAACGATACAGATGAGTGGCGAAGGAATGATGCGCCCAATTTTGGGAATAAGCGGAAATAGATAAATAATCGCCAAACCTGCTGCCGTCATAATATAAACGGTCAAGCCAACACGTTCAGTCGCCGGATTAAGCTCTGGTATCTGAGCGGCAAATATCAAAATTGCAAGCGCATTGACAAAGCCAATCACCACTGAGCGAGAGACGAAGCGCATAAGGTTACCAAGCTTTAGGATACCCATTACGATTTGAATACCACCGCATAGTAGCGTTGCTGCAAGTAAATACTGCAAACCATGATCAGCGACGAGGTCAACCATGACGAGAGCCATTGCTCCTGTCGCAGCGGAAATCATTCCCGGACGACCACCAACGAAGCTAATCACTACCGCAATACAAAACGAGGCGTATAAGCCAACCTTTGGATCGACGCCCGCGATAATAGAAAAAGCAATGGCTTCTGGAATCAGCGCCAATGCGACGACGATACCGGATAACACATCGCCACGTACATTAGAAAACCATTCGTCACGTAAGCTATCAAAAAAAGATGTCATAAGTAAACTGCATAGAGTTAGAGGCAAAAAAAGCAATCATTACCTAGTAGTCATACTACCTGTCAACCATAACGGTCTATTGATAATACCAGCCACTAAGAAAGCTACCGCGTCGCCCAACAGACTAATGCTGCTAAGCGGTCTTGCACTTGCACTATTTTAAAAGTTATTAATGCTTAATAAAGAGTATGGCCACTGAGTCGTTTGCAGTATTGCCAATAGTAAAATATGATTAAAACCTAAGATAATGCACAAATGGCTATGATGATGTATCACAGCAGATAGATTGTCAGGTAAGATGGCAAAACAGCTATAATAAAAGCGTTTGCCACAACATAATGACAGTATGAGTAGCTATTGAGGACAAAGTGACAATAGCGTAATAAAGGTCACAACTTGCTTAATCGGAATACAAAATTAAATTACCAGTTAAGACCTCAGCAACTTAATATAAAAACATCCGCATAATACCACAAAGTGATAAAAAAGCAGTACCGAAACATGAACGATACCGTTATGATGCTCACCATCATTGTAATTAGAAATTTTATATCGTGCACTTGCCCGATGCAGTGTCAATAACCATCGTTTTTGATAGCCAAGTAAATAGCCTCATAAAAGGAAAATATATGACGACCTTCGCTGCAACAGACAACTTAATCCATAAAGGCGGTGGCCTACAAGTGGTAGTCGGATTGGGACAGTCAGGGCTATCGGCAGCACGTTATCTGACTGAACAAGGTTACCGCGTGGCAGTAACAGATGGACAGTCCGCACCAGTGTTAGCAGATAAATTACCTGCTGCTGTTGAAATTCGTCAGTTTGGCGCTATTGATGCTGAGCTATTGCAGAAAGCGGCACGTATTATTATTAGCCCTGGTATATCTCTTGAAACTGAGGCTGTCGCAGCAGCACGACAGGCTAATATTCCGGTTGTAAGCGACATTCAGCTGTTTTGTGAAGCATGCGATGTACCAATCATCGCCATTACTGGCTCTAATGCCAAAAGTACGGTGACCACCTTGGTTGGTGAAATGGCCGCTGATGCAGGTATCAATGTTGGTGTCGGCGGTAATATTGGCGTGCCAGCATTAGATCTTTTATCTAATAGCGACATGACCTTGGCAGTCCTTGAATTATCCAGCTTTCAATTAGAAACCGTGACCAATTTGGGTGCTCAAGTAGCGACAGTCCTTAATATGTCGCCTGATCATTTGGATCGTCATGGCGACATGCTTGGTTATCATCAGGCCAAGCATCGTATTTTTCAAGGTGCCAAATCGGTAGTTATTAACCGTGAAGATGCGTTGACTCGTCCACTAGTAGCAGATAATTTGCCACGTTTAAGCATTGGTATTCATGCTCCTGACAAAGGTCAGTATGGCCTGATTACTGATCCTGATGGACAGATTCATCTGGCACACGGTACAGAGCGATTATTATCAGCAGAAAAACTTATTATTAAAGGTCGCCATAATTTGCTTAATGCTCAAGCAGCTCTAGCACTCGGTGAGCTTGCAGGAATACCTATTGATAGCATGCTTGCTACCTTACAACGCTTTACAGGACTTGATCACCGCTGCCAATATGTCGCAACTGCTGCAGGAATTGATTATTTTAATGATTCCAAAGGAACCAATATTGGCTCGACCATCGCTGCTATTGAAGGGCTAGGCGCGGTATATGCACCCAAAGATGGTAAGCTACTATTAATCTTAGGTGGCCAAGGTAAAGGTCAGCAATTTGGCGAGTTGACACCTTTTATTAACCAGTACGTCAGTCAAGTTCTGTTTATCGGTGAGGATAGCCAGCAGATTGAGCAGCATCTGCGCGCTGCCAAGCTAAGTGATGATGTGGTGCTACATCAGTGTCAAACCCTCGAAGGTGCATTTGCAAGTATTCAGCAAGTCACCGCGAGTAGTTTGTCGCAAGTACAAGCAGTACTATTGTCGCCAGCATGTGCTAGCTTCGATCAGTTTAGCGGTTATGCGGCGCGCGGTGATTATTTCAGCCAGTTGGTAGCACAATTGGTTACAAATACCGATGCTGCTGATACGACTGTCTAATCCGAGTATTTAGATGATAAATGATTGTTTTGCTTATGAATTACTGCTACTGTCAATCACAGTTAACCAGTTCTAGTTTAATGGGGTCATTTTTCTCTAATGAGACCCAGTTATCATTTATTAATTGCTATTATAAATGACTGTATAGCGACAAGTTATAACAGCTACTAGCTATAACAGTCATTCGGCGTATTTTTTATTTAGTTTAAACGGTGGCGTCGAATAGACGTCGTGTTTTTTTTGTTTGTTAGCGTATTTAAATATTATGGCACTCTCTTTCCTTTCTCGTTCTTCTCAAAAATCTGAATCGGCTTCTGGTTCAGATGGTGTTTTATCTTTGCCCTCAGCGCGCGCTATTTTGATATCTAGCGTCGGTTGTATGATGGTGCTCAGCTTGCTCATGGTGGCTTCGGCTTCTATTCCTTTCGCGCTGAGTCGTGGGATGACCGAGCTGTATTTCTTTGAGCATCAGCTGCTATACATGGGTATTGGATTAATTGCTGCTGCGATACCATACTACTTTGTGCCATTAAGGACGCTGTATCAGACCGAAACGCAGTTTATCTTGCTGGGTGTGACTGGTGCACTGCTAATAGCAACGTTATTTGGTGCGCCTATCAACGGCTCAAAACGTTGGTTAAATTTAGGCGTTATCAACTTTCAGGTTGCAGAATTAGCAAAGCTGGTAGTGATTGTCTTCGTTGCTGACTTTGTAGTACGGCGCTCGTTTGAGGTACGCAATGGCTGGGATGGATTTTTACGTATTTCCTTAGTCATTGGCCTACTGACTTTCCTGCTATTGCTACAGCCTGATTTTGGTTCGTTGGTTGTCATTGTAGGGACAGTATTTGCGATATTTTATATCGCTGGTGCGCCCTATAAGCAGTTTGTGGCACTAGGAGCAGTAGTTGGTGTGCTTGGTGTGCTGGCAGTTACTATGGTGCAGTATCGACTCACAAGGGTTTTATCGTTTTTAGACCCATTTGACGACATTCAAGATACCGATTATCAGCTGGCACGTAGCTTGATTGCTTTTGGTCGCGGGCAGTTCACAGGCGTTGGCTATGGTGAAAGCGTGCAAAAGCTATCACATCTACCTGAAGCACATACAGACTTTTTATTGGCTATTACGGGTGAAGAGCTCGGCTTTGTTGGCGTAACTATGATTCTATTATTAGAAGCGCTTATCATCGGTAGTGCTATGCGTATCAGCTACAATGCTCTAAAACGTCGCCAAATGCGTATGAGTTATACAGCTTTTGGTATTGGGATTATCTTTATTGCGCAGACGATTATTAATGCTGCTATGAATATGGGTGCGATGCCGACCAAAGGTTTGACGATGCCATTCTTTAGTTATGGTGGCTCATCAATGCTAATTAGTTTGGTGATGGTCGCGTTACTACTCAAAATCTACAAAGAAAGCCCTGAGATAGAAAAAAGCCAATGTCGTTATTTCTAACAAAAACTCGTTAATTTTAAAAGTAAGGATAGCGTGTTTCGTTTAGCGATAGCCATAAGAATTAAGGTAATAAAAGCGTCGTTATTAAGCGGCGCTTTTTGCTTTTTAAGGGTTAGGGATATAGGAATTGGGGATATTTAGAGAGGTTTTACCTTGTAAGGGCGTATTGTCCCATTGAGCCACTGCTTGCTCTAACATGCGTGCTGGGGTGTCCATGTCGACTAGAGGCTGTTGCAATAGCTGTAAAGCATGAGCGATTAGCTTACTTGGATCGCGGGTATCAATCGGTTGGGCAAGATTTTGTTTGGAGAGCTTTTGGCCATTAGGATTACATATTAGTGGCAGGTGATACCACTGTTCAATAGCAGGTAAGCGAGCGGCTTGCATGATACTGATTTGCGCTGTGGTCATAGGTAAAATATCTAGACCACGCATAATATGAGTCACGCCTTGCAAACCATCATCAAGGCTTGCTGCCAAAATATAATTGATCATGCCATCTTGCCGACGAACGACCATATCACCTAAGGTTTGCTGCGGATTATCCCATTGCAGTCCTTGAATACCATCTCTAAAACCAATCGAATAGTCTGGCAGCTGTATGCGCAGTTTATGTTGATCTTTATTAAGGCTTGCATCTACACAGCAGCGTGGATAGCGTTGTCTATTAAGCAGTTTCTGGTTTGCATTTTGCAAGTTTGAAGTTTCTACAATAGCTTTGCGCTCCCAATACTGCTCTAGACTCTTGCGTGAGCATTGACAACCATAAGTTAGGGGCAAAAGTGTTGAAGATAGATAATCATTATAAATATCAATGCGTTCAGACTGGTAGACAACATCACCGTCCCAATGCAAGCTTAAGGCTTCTAAATCTATTAGTATTTGCTCACTAAATTGCTGGTCACAGCGCTCAGTATCGGTATCTTCAATACGTAAAAGCCAATCACCGTTTAAAGATTTAATATGGCAATAACTTGCCAGCGCCGTAGTCAAAGAGCCAAGATGCAGCTCACCAGTAGGCGATGGTGCAAAGCGTCCGATAGGGCGTGATGGTGGCTGAGAAGGTATCAGCATTTGGGTCTCAGTAGTATGAATAAATGTCAAAATGGGCAGCTATTGAAATAAAGGAATGAGAGTAGAGTAGAGTAAGAGAGATGAAGATAAAAAGATATTTATTAAACTGATGTATTTTGTTAACCAATGGCTAACAAGCTTAAATTTATTGACCAAAATGCAATGAGCGACCAATTACTTGGTCGCTCATTATTTTAAATATCAGATAATCAATTAGTGGCATTTACTGTACTAATATGAAAGTGTCAGTTTAATGTTTAGGTATGACCTTGGTTTTGACGCTCTTTCATCTCAGATAAAGTTTTGCAGTCGATACACTGAGTCGCGGTTGGACGTGCTTCTAGACGACGCAATCCAATCTCTACACCACAAGTCTCACAAAAACCATAATCATCGTTCTCGATTTCTGCCATAGATTTGTCAATTTTGCGAATCAATTTACGTTCACGGTCACGCGTGCGTAGTGCTAATGCAAACTCTTCTTCCTGAGTCGCGCGATCATTGATATCTGGCATGGCACTAGACTCATCTTGAATATAAGTCTTTGTACGATCAGCTTCGCCAATCAGTTGATGTTTCCAGTCCAATAAAATGGCTTTAAAGTGCTCTAACTGCGCATCAGACATATACTCTTCGTCTTTAGCAGGTACATAAGGGGTGAATTTAATATCACTTGGGTTCTTAGTCAGGGTGCTCATATGGGTATCCTACTTTTTCAAATTAATTCAATAAAACGACGTTTTAAAAGATAAAACTTAGATAGGTGTCAACAGATGCTATCACTTATCCTTTATAGAACGTTTTACCACATGGTAACGCAAGTATCACAGCTGATCTAATGGTACGGTGGTCTCAACATAATAATGGGTATAAAACCTTATTTATGAACGAGTACGCATCCTGTCATTGCTATTATCAACATTATCATCTAGGTATAAATAATAATGTTCATGAGTACATGGCCGATTGCGAAAACTTGGCTGGTGGTCGTCTTAGCTATCCTAGCCATTATAATCTGCCTAACGTGAGATGCTAGGCGCTCCTATTTCCATCTTATTTTGTAATGTCTGTCTGGGTTGGCTCCATTTAACTTAATTAGGTCCCGCTAATACTCGCAGTATCATCTATTCTAGTATTATTGCCTAGTGTTATTTAACAAAAGCCTTGAACATTACTGTAATAAACAAGCGCTTTAAGTAACTAGAATACTTATGATAATACTAACTTTTGAATAGCGATACTATTTGAGTCAATTTGAGCCAATAAAACTGGCCGTCAAGTATCCAACCTTTTAACCCAGCTTGCAACCTGCCCATTGTTGGCTAATTGCAACCAACGGTAACCAGGTAATGCACTTTTATCATAAGCGAAGTCATCTTCGTAAGGCTTAAACTGATAGCAGGTTGATGGGGTAGTATAGACGGTAACACCGTTATGATAGCGCACTTGATCTTGGTGAGTATGACCACTAATGATAACGCGCAGATGTGGAAATGCTGCCATCCGCTGCCAACAAGCAGATACATTGTCCGCGATGTGGGCATCTATCCATTCTGAATGCATAAGCATCACATGGTGATGTAATGCAATAAGTGCTGGCTTGTCACAAGCGCTTAGCTGCGCGCATAGCCAATCAATATCAGCATTAGTAACCTCACCTGCAACCTTGCCAGGAATCGCAGAATTTAGCAGTAGGATTTGCCAATAATCAGTACTGATAATATGGCGGCTAAGCAAACGCGCATCTGCAGGCTGAGGAACTAATTGACGCTGAAAATATGGTAACTCACCCCCAAGCTCATCGGTTACATCATGATTGCCAGCGATACAGGCAAAGGGAATATTGGTAGCGTGTAACACTTCAAAGATATGATCGTAAATATCAGGTTTGACTTCATTGACCAAATCACCTGTCACTAAAATTAAATCGCAGCGAATATCCTCACTCAACGCTTGTTTTAAGACAGCTTCGAAACTACGTGTGCAGCAACATTTAGATGTTAAATTTTTGTCGATTACACCTTTCACTGTGGATAAATGCATATCCGTAATCTGTAATACATTTATTTGACCATCTGAGCTGCTGATTTTACGAGCAGGATAGCTTGGCATAAGGTCATTCCCTTATTAAATCAAGACAATTAAAGACTAAGAAAAATTGCCGTAGAAGCTGATGCTAAAGCGAATTTATAGCACAAATGTTATAAAATCTCTAGCTTTAAATGCCAAATAAAGTTGATGGTTTTTTTTCAAGTCCTGTCAAGAAATTTCAGTATTTAACCCAGCTTAGCAGTTGATATGGGAAATTTTCAATGAGGCTGAGTCCAAATTTTGGATACGATCAGTGCACCAAAAAACAAAATAGCCAATACTAATACAATAGCAAGTCCAGTCTGTATATCAAGCCAAATACTACCCCAAACTCCTAGCGTCACGCCTACTTGTGCTACGATCAGCGCAAAGATTACCATCTGTCTAGGCGCCGCCGACCATAAACGTGCCGTTAATGCGGGCAACACCAATAAACCACTTATTAATAAACTACCCACCGCCTGCAACGCAATCGCACAGAAACCTGCTAATACACCCATAAAAAATAGGCGCTGCCGTGTCGGATTAATTCCTTGAATTCGGGCAAGCGCTTCATGGGTGGCTAGTTTTATTTGAGCAGGCCAGATGTATATTAGAAAACCCAATCCTACCAGCACACTGCCAGCGAGTAGTGGTAAGTCAGCCCAATCAAGCTCAAGTAGATTACCGAACAAAAATCCTAATACATTCGCTTGTTGATCAGTAAGCTGGGTCAAGGTCAATAGCCCTAAGCACAACAGCGATACAGCTACCACTGCCAATACCGCATCAGTAGGTAGACGTTCATCGTCAATCAATACCAGTCCTAATACTACCACGACACTGACCAAGGCAACACCAATACCCATTGGCAGCTGCCACCAAACGGCAAGTGCAACTCCCAATAGTGTCCCATGAGCCAAGGCGTCGGCAAAAAACGCCATGCGTCGCCATAATACCAAGCAGCCAAGCGGTGCTGATAGTAGACCTAAAATACTGCCGGCAATCCAAGCAGGGGCGATGATGGCTAACCAGGCGGTCATAACTGATATCCGTTAATTTTTTTCATAAGAAAGGAGTCGTAAAAACTATTTTTAGTTTTGGCACGTTTAGTTTGGTCTATTGTAAATCATTCATTACGTGATGCTCACAAGCATGCGGCTTATGCACATAGGGCTGCTCATAATGATGACCAAACAACTTTTGAAATTCAGCAGTGATGGCAAGCTCGCTAGGTTGGCCTTCGCAGCAAATATGCTTGTTTAAACAAATCACCCGTCGGCTGCCTTTCATAACCCAATGTAGATCATGAGACACTACCAGCATCGCGCAACGTAAAAAATCTGGTAACTCATCAATAAACTGATATAGCCAAATCTCAGTGTCGGGATCTAGCCCTTGCATTGGTTCATCTAAAATCAACAGATTAGGCTTATCTAATAAGGCTCGTGCCAATAGTACGCGTTGGGTTTCACCGCCAGAGAGATGGAGCATTTGCCGTGATAATAAATGGTTTAAAGACAAGTTATCGAAAATGAACTGGCGTTGCTCAGGCGTTAAACGCTTTTTATCTGCTTGTCCCAATAAGTCTTGCACTCGTAATGGCAAGATAGGAGGTACAGAAAAGCGTTGCGGAACGTAACCCAGTTGTAGCGGCTGATGATCGGTAATCTTGCCTTTAGTAGGTGTAATTAGCCCTAAAATAAGTTTAACCAACGTTGACTTGCCTGCACCATTTGGACCGATTAGGCTAACAGTTTCATTGACAGCAATATCGATATTAATATTTTGGACCAATCGCTGCTGTCCAATATGATAACTAATATCATTCAAGGTAAGTAATGGTAGGCCTTTATCAGCACTAGATGCAGATAGAGTGTCAGTACGTATATGAAGGGGTTTCTTATTAGACGATTGTACTAAAAGGCTCATAGGGTGACAGCCGATAAATTAATTAAAAAACGGAGTGGAAATCTAAAAATTGTATAAATGCTTCATTGGCAAGCTTGGCAGCGTCCGCTAATTTCAATGACACTACGGGTAATAATAAACCCAGCGTCTTGCTCCGCAAAGCTCATCATCTCTTGCACCGGCAAGCTGCTACATTCTTGCACACGCTGGCACTGCTCACAGATTAAAAATGCTGCGGTATGTTGCGCACGTGGATGACAACAAGGGACATAGGCATTGATTGAAGTCAGTTGATGAATCAATCCTTCACTTAACAAAAACTCTAAACTTCGATAAACGGTTGGCGGGGCTACGTTTTTTTGCGCTTCCTCTTTATCACCCGCCGCGGTCGCTATAGTACGCATTTGCTGCAGCTTCGTGATTAAATCATAAGCACCTACTGGTTTATTAGTTTGCAATACCAGCGCATATATTTGCTGACGAAGCGGAGTAAAGCGTACGCCACGTAGTCGGCATTGTTCTTTAGCTGCTTCTAAACGCTCAGTGACATCACGCGGCGTAAAATACTGAACATCATGCAAATGGTTGTCGTGCACATGATTATCGACGGATAAGGTAGAAGACATAGCATAGACTCCAAAAAACAATGATATAGCGTCCGACAGTATAAGCTAAAACATTCAAAAGGTTATTAATGACAAATATATTAGCCATTTTTATTGTTATAGTATAACATAATAAAATAGCGGCAGAAGATTATAATCTCCACACTGCTAATCTATTCATCTAAGTTCTATTTTCTAAATTATACTCATAGGACAAATGTCACATGCATCCTAATCACCAAAATCTCGTGAATATGGTCAAAAGAAGTAAGCATTTTCACAATAAGCTCAGTTGCTTATCTTTCGATGGAATACGGCGATTATTACGTCAGCCCAAACGGATGTTAACTGTATCTTTATTGTTCTTGAGCTCATTTATAATGACTGCACAAGCAGCAACGGTTAGTGTAAGCAACTATCCATTATTTTTATTAAGTAATGCAGTGACTGAGGGCGCGCCGTCTGCGCAGAGATTATTACAAGCAGGAGAGGTTGGACATCATGGTAGCATTAGCCCTGGGGATATTAAGGCAATTCAAGATAGTAAGTTTGTCGTATGGTTTGGCGAGCCCCTAGAAAACAATCTAGCATCCAGTTTGAATACTGCTCCTAATGCCATCTCTTTATTTGCTTTTGATGCTTTTAATCGCCATCCGTTGCGTGATGTCGAGGGCAAACCTATCGCTGGTACGTTGGATCCACATATTTGGCTAGATCCAGAAAATGCTAAGGCAATTACCCGTGCGCTTGCCGTCATTCACAGTCATGCGAATCCACAACACAAAAATCTATATCAAGCCAACGCAAAGAAATTTGCTCAACATATCGATAGGGCAGTAGCTTTGACAAAGTCAAATAGTCAAAAAACATATCCTTATTGGGCTTATCATGATGCTTATCAATATATTGAAAAAGCTTTGCAGTTAGAGCTTATTGGTAGCTTAAGTACGGATGATCATCTAGCGCCCAAAGCCAGTCAGCTACGTTGGCTTAATGAGCACCGTCCTGCTAAACGGATGTGTATGGTTAGTCCTAGCCGTCCTGCTAAAGGTTTGCTGGCCAAGCTTCAGCCAGTGGATACTACCGTACAAGCTGAAGATATGAGTGGTAGTAAAGACTTCGTCAGCGGCTGGACTAATATGGCTCAGCAGATACGAGATTGCATATCTTAGCAATTGATAGCACTCGGAGATTTCTGAAGGTTATAAAGGGTTTAGTTGGAATATTAAGTAATGGTTACTGGACTTATAGCTAATTAATTGGCAAATTAGCAGCTAAAGGCTTGATATTTGCTATATATAGCTTGCTAAATAATTAGTTGCTCCTTATAATAAGTGGCGTTTTATTTTGGTTAAAAGGTTACAGCTGTATAGTGAACCGTTCATAGGTAAGCATGCCATTTATATGCTGTTATGATCCAAATGCTGCGGTTATTATTCCAACGCTATAGGTAAGCTAATGACCAAACCTGCCAAACGCACGCAAAGAGATAAAATCGCTATCTACCTTAGGCGTCAGGCATGGATACTATTTATCCTAATCATTGTCGCTTGGATTTTAGATACTAGCTGGCTACAAAGTCAGCTTGTCGTAGCGAAGAGTACAGCCATTGGTGCACTATTAAGCTTTGCTACTCAAGCTGTATTTGCTTTTTTTATCTTTTGGCACACGGGATATCGCGCGCGCCGACATATTGTCAGCCAGCTATATCGAGGTCAGGCAGCCAAATGGCTACTGACAGTGTTTGGTTTCGCACTAATTTTTATTACCGTACAACCCCTATCTGCGCCTGCGCTATTTATCGGTTTTATGGTAATGCAAATTAGTCACAGTTGGATGTTGTGGCACATACGCTAACGACAAGAAGAACAGTTGCTCAAAACAATTATCAAGCTCCTGTACTTGTTTAATATGATAGCAATGCTAACTATACAAGCATAACGTTATTAATAGCACGAAAAGTGTCATCCTGCCGTCTAACTTCTCTACGACTAAGTCGAAAATTAATAAACAATTTGTTTTTAGAATACTGTGAAATTACTATAAAGATAGTTGCTCAACATATTAAGAGTAAAGGTAAAGGTCGCAATATCAATTGCGTGAGGTGACTGTTAACTGATGTTTAAGCAGATATTTAGTTACCAAGCACAATAATCTAGCGAAAATAATGTTTTACAATTTAATTATAGGCGCAAACCTATATTGTTAAACGCTACTAGCTGCTACCTTAGTTACACAGTAGACAAAAAACACATAATTGCCTTTACACGAATACTACGCTGCATTAAGATAGGCAGCTAATTATTTTGCTTAAACGTGCTGTATTAAGCACATATCTTGCGAACAAGATAACGGCAAACACTAATATTATAACTTTAAGTATGTTTAAGTGCAGATGCTAAGGGCTAGTAATGAATCATCACAAGCCCTTTTTTGATAACTAAATTTTATTAAAGTCTGTCAAAAATCAGTATGTGCACGAGAAGTATGGGTTGGATGTTGTTGATTACATGAGAATATGAACGCAATTTATTTGCAGATGAGATGAATTTATAGTGGGCTATTGGCCGATTTAAAGGATTCAGTTAAATCTAAGCAAATATTGTTATTAGTATACTTATCAGATAACAACCGTATTCTTTGGTAGTTGATTAAATCGTTGATTAATAAGAAGCTTACATTATGGCAGCCGAGCAACAAACATCATCAGAATATATCTCTCACCACTTAACGAACTGGACGTACGGCTATCTGCCGGGCGAAGGTTGGAAAGTCGCCTATACTGCTGAAGAAGCAGGTCTGATGGGCTTTAAGGCTATCCATCTTGATTCTATGCTATGGTCAATTGGTCTGGGTATTTTATTTTGTGCCATCTTTTGGATGGTTGCCAAAAAAGTTACTTCAGGCGTGCCAAGCAAAACTCAGGCAGCGGTTGAGTTAATCGTTGAGTTTGTTGATAACAACGTCCGCGATTCGTACAGTGGTACTTCAAAATTGATCGCACCTTTGGCATTGACCATTTTTGTGTGGATCTTCTTGATGAACTTGATGGATTTATTGCCTATTGACTTTATTCCAAGTCTTGCTGGGCAGATTGGCGCCGCTATGGGCCATGATCCACATCATGTGTTCTTTAAGATTGTTCCAACAACCGATCCTAACATCACGCTTGGCATGTCGTTCTCTGTCTTTGTGTTGATTATCTTTTATAGTATTAAAGAAAAAGGTTTGGGCGGCTTTATCGGTGAGTTAACACTACATCCGTTTAGTACCAAAAACCCTATCTTACAAATTATTTTAATCCCCATCAACTTTATCTTAGAAGCTGTTACCTTGATTGCAAAACCTGTTTCACTAGGTCTGCGTCTATTTGGTAACATGTATGCTGGGGAGTTGATTTTCATACTGATTGCTCTTATGCCGTTTTGGATTCAATGGGCGTTATCGGTACCGTGGGCTATCTTCCACATTTTGATTATTACACTTCAAGCGTTCGTATTTATGATGCTGACGATAGTTTACATGTCGCTTGCATCATCAACTGAACATTAATTAGACATTCAATAGGTAAATGAGGATACATCAATGGATCCAGTATTAGGTGGTTACACAGTTATCGCAGTAGCGTTACTTATCGGTCTTGGCGCACTTGGCACAGGTATTGGTTTTGCTATTTTAGGCGGCAAGTTCTTAGAAGGTGTTGCGCGTCAGCCAGAGCTTGGCTCACAATTGCAAACTCGTATGTTCATCGTAGCAGGTCTACTTGATGCTATTCCGATGATCGGTGTTGGTATTGCTATGCTATTGTTGTTCGCAAACCCTCTAGCAGGTTAATCAGAAAGCTCAGTTGTAAATGTTTGGTATTCGGAGTTTTTCTATCAAATATAGTCAAAATTTGACTGCCAAACATGATCAATGAAACTGATTTTTCATTAACAAAGAGGTGATCACGTGAATATCAATTCTACCCTCATCGGTCAAGCCATTGCTTTTGCAATATTTGTGATTTTTTGCATGAAATTCGTGTGGCCACCACTTATCGGTGCCATTAATGAGCGTCAGCGTAAAATTGCTGAAGGCTTGAATGCCGCAGAAAAAGCAAAAGCAGATTTGGCTACCGCGGAGCAAGATGTACAGCAGGAGCTTGATCTTGCAAAGACTAAAGCTGCGGCTTTGATCGAGCAAGCAAATAAAAGCGCCAATCAGCTCGTCGAAGATGCTAAATCGCAAGCCCAAATGGAAGGCGAGCGCATTCGTCAACAAGCGCAAGCGTCTATCGACCAAGAAATCAATCAAGCGCGCGAATCATTGCGTGCCCAAGTTGCTGAACTGGCTGTACTTGGTGCAGAGAAGATTTTGCAAGAAAAAGTCGATGTGCAAAAACATGCCAGTATGTTAGACCAACTGGCGGCGAAGCTGTAATTGTGAGGATATAATGGCTGACTTATCAACCTTAGCACGACCGTACGCTAAAGCCGCGTTTGACTATGCCAATGAACACGGAGTGGTCAATGAATGGGAAGACTTCTTATTCATTGCCAGTACGATTGTCAATGACAAATCGTTCCAACCGTTGCTAGACAATCCAGCCGTTTCTGCTGAGCATAAGTCAGCTGCTTTGGTCGATCTTTATGATACACAAGTAGCTAGCGCTAGTGATTCTGCTTTTAAGCAGTTGTTAGGTGAGACCCAAGGGCATCGCCATGACAGTAACGCCAGCTATCCAAAAGTATCAATAGCGCTTAGCAACTTCGTTAATCAGTTATCAGAACAAGAGCGTCTGGCACTGCTTCCTGAAGTTTATGAGCATTATCGCCGTCACAAGGCTTTAAGCTTAAAGCAGCTTGACGCATATGTGACTTCTGCCTATCCATTGACCGACGCACAGCGTGAGCTGTTGGAAACACGTCTTGCTGCCTCGCTAAATGCTAGTGTAGTAATTCATGAAGCGGTTGATCCTAGTCTTTTGGCAGGCGCTACGATCAAAATTGGTGATAAAATCATCGATGATTCTATGCGTGGCAAGTTACAACAGTTAAAAACACAGCTAACTGCCTAATGCCATTCGTCGACGCAGTTGAATAAAAACTGCGTGATATAAGAGCATTTAAGTCAGTGGGCGGGTTATCATAAATTAAAGGAAACAAGGCAATGCAACAATTGAATCCAGCGGAAATCAGTAACCTGATTAAGCAGCGTATTCAAGACCTTGATGCGGGTGCAACTGCAAAGAATGAAGGCACGATTGTCAAAGTATCTGACGGTATCGTGCAGATTCATGGTCTTGAAGATGCCATGTACGGCGAAATGATTGAGTTTGAAGGCGAAATCTACGGAATGGCTCTTAACTTAGAGCGTGATTCTGTTGGCGCGGTAGTACTTGGTGATTACCTAAAGCTGCAAGAAGGTCAAAAAGCCTATTGTACTGGTCGTATTCTTGAAGTACCGGTAGGTCCTGAGCTGCTAGGCCGTGTTGTTGACGCCTTGGGTAATCCTATTGATGGTAAAGGTCCTATCGATGCTAAGATGACTGACAAAGTCGAAAAAATCGCTCCAGGTGTTATCGACCGTCAATCAGTAGATCAACCAGTAATGACTGGTTATAAAGCTGTTGATACCATGATCCCAATCGGTCGTGGTCAGCGTGAGCTTATCATTGGTGATCGTCAGACGGGTAAAACCGCGATGGCTATCGATGCAATCATTGCACAGAAATCATCTGGTATTAAGTGTGTATACGTGGCCATCGGTCAGAAGCGTTCTACGATCGCTAACGTTGTACGTAAGCTTGAGCAAACTGGCGCACTTGAATACACTACGGTAGTAGTTGCTTCAGCTTCAGAGCCAGCAGCACTACAGTATATCGCACCGTACTCAGGTTGTACGATGGGCGAGTACTTCCGTGACCGCGGTGAAGACGCACTAATTGTATTTGATGATTTATCAAAACAAGCCGTCGCTTATCGTCAGATTTCACTATTGTTACGTCGTCCGCCAGGTCGTGAAGCTTATCCAGGGGACGTATTCTATTTACATTCACGTCTACTTGAGCGTGCATCACGTGTAAATGCGGCTTATGTAGAGAAATTCACTAACGGTGAAGTAGTTGGTAAAACTGGTTCGTTAACCGCATTACCGATTATTGAAACTCAAGCTGGTGACGTATCTGCATTCGTACCAACCAACGTAATTTCAATTACTGATGGTCAGATTTTCTTAGAATCTAGCTTATTTAACTCAGGTATTCGTCCAGCAGTAAACGCTGGTATTTCGGTATCTCGTGTTGGTGGTGCTGCTCAGACTAAGATTATTAAAAAGCTATCTGGTGGTATTCGTACTGCACTAGCTCAGTATCGTGAACTGGCAGCATTTGCTCAGTTTGCATCAGATCTTGATGATGCGACTCGCGAACAGCTTGATCATGGTGAGCGTGTTACTGAACTTATGAAGCAAAAACAGTATCAGCCAATGTCTGTTGCTGAACAAGCAGCTGTTATCTATGCTTCAAACGAAGGATTCTTAGCAGATGTACCAGTTGAAAAAATTGGTTCTTTTGAAGAAGCTTACTTACGTTATATGCATGATGAGCAAAGTGAATTGATGCGTGAGATTGATGACACTGCGAACTACAATGATGACATCGCAGGTCGTTTAAAGTCAGCTTTAGAGACCTTTAAACAAAATCACAGTTATTAATTTAACGGGTTAAGCCGAATTGGTTATAGCTGTAGTTTATAGCTTGATAAAGTGGCGCGTTGTCTGAATAGATATTTGCGCCACTGTTCTAACCATTGACGGTATTAGATCGCGCAATGCTACAAGAATGAAAAACATTATTCTGCAAGTTTAATTTTTTATATTAATTGATTGTTGCATGCGCCAATGCTTTTTAACCCTCTTATATTGGAATCATTATGGCAAGCTTAAAAGAGATACGTGCCAAAGTCACCAGTATTAAAAGCACCCAAAAAATTACTCGTGCCATGCAAATGGTAGCGGCGAGTAAAATGCGCCGTGCTCAAGAGCGCATGGAAGTGGGTCGCCCGTATGCTGATAGTATGCGCCGGGTTATTTCACATTTGGTGCATGCTTCATCAGACTATAAACATCCGTACATGGTATCGCGTCCAGTAGATAAGGTTGGCTACATCGTCATCACATCCGATCGCGGACTTGCGGGTGGTTTGAATATTAACCTATTCAAAGCATTATCTAAAAGTATTCAAAACTATCAAGATCAGTCAGTTCAAGCTGAATTTGCCGTTATTGGTGCTAAAGGTGTTAGCTTTTTTAAGAGCTTTGGCGGTAAAGTAACTTCTGCAGTAACTGACTATGGCGATAAGCCGACCTTTGAGCAAATAAACTCACCGGTTCAAGCTATGCTTGATGACTATAGTAACGGTAAAATAGACCGTATCTATGTCGTATATAACAAGTTCGTCAATGCCATGACTCAAAAGCCAACTGTTAATCAACTGGTACCTTTGCCAGAGGGTTCATTTAGCGATGAAGAAAGCGGTATGCAGACGGAACTTAGCTGGGATTATATCTACGAGCCTGATATCAAAACTTTGATTGATGACTTACTTGGGCGCTATATCGAATCGATTGTGTACCAAGCGGTAATGGAAAATATTGCCTCTGAACAGTCGTCACGTATGGTGGCTATGAAAGCGGCAACAGATAATGCTGGTGACCTAATTAACGATTTACAGTTGGTTTATAACAAGCTGCGTCAAGCGGCGATTACCCGAGAAATCTCGGAAATCGTTGGCGGTGCTGCTGCTGTTTCATAATTGACTACACCTATATATAGAAGTTCAAGGAGAACGCAATGAGTAGCGGTCGTATTGTACAGATTATTGGCGCGGTTCTTGACGTTGAGTTCAACCGTAACGAAGTTCCTCAGATTTATGATGCCTTGCAAGTAGACGGTACCGAAACCACCCTAGAAGTGCAGCAACAGCTAGGTGATGGCATTGTACGTACTATTGCCATGGGATCAACCGAAGGTCTAAAGCGTAACCTATCTGTTACCAACACTGGTGCACCTATTGCTGTGCCTGTTGGTATCGGTACGCTTGGTCGCATTATGGATGTTCTTGGTCGTCCTATCGATGAAGAAGGTCCTGTAGAGGCTGACGAAAAATGGTCTATCCACCGTGAAGCACCAAGCTATGCGGATCAGTCAAACAGCACTGAGCTGTTAGAGACTGGTATTAAAGTTATCGATCTACTTTGCCCGTTTGCGAAAGGTGGTAAAGTTGGTCTGTTTGGTGGTGCTGGTGTTGGTAAAACCGTCAACATGATGGAATTGATCAATAACATCGCCCTTAAACATGAAGGTCTGTCAGTATTTGCTGGCGTTGGTGAGCGTACGCGTGAAGGGAATGACTTCTATCACGAAATGCAAGAAGCTGGCGTTGTAAATACTGAAGACTTTAGCAAATCTAAAGTTGCGATGGTATATGGTCAGATGAATGAGCCACCAGGTAACCGTCTACGTGTTGCACTGTCTGGTTTGACCATGGCTGAGTACTTCCGTGATACCAAAGATCCTGAAACTGGTAAAGGTCGTGACGTACTATTATTCGTTGATAACATTTATCGCTATACACTAGCCGGTACTGAAGTATCAGCATTGTTAGGTCGTATGCCATCAGCAGTTGGTTATCAGCCAACACTCGCTGAAGAGATGGGTATGCTACAAGAGCGTATTACTTCAACGCAGTCAGGTTCTATTACTTCAGTTCAAGCCGTATATGTTCCTGCGGATGATTTGACGGATCCATCACCAGCAACGACGTTTGCTCACTTGGATGCGACTGTTGTACTAAGCCGTGATATCGCTTCACAAGGTATCTATCCTGCGGTTGATCCATTGGATTCAACCTCGCGTCAGCTAGATCCATTAGTAATTGGCGAAGAGCATTATAATGTTGCTCGTGGCGTACAGGAAATCTTGCAGCGCTATAGAGAGCTAAAAGACATCATTGCCATCCTAGGTATGGATGAGTTATCAGAAGAAGATAAGCTAGTCGTTTATCGTTCGCGTAAGATTCAGCGCTTCTTATCACAGCCATTCCACGTTGCCGAAGTCTTTACTGGTGCTCCTGGTAAATATGTACCACTACGCGATACCATTGCTAGCTTTAAAGCAATTATTGCTGGTGAGTATGATGATCTACCAGAACAAGCATTCTATATGGCTGGTGGCATCGACGAAGTAGTTGCTAAAGCAGAAAAAATGAAATCTTCTGCAGCGTAATTTGTATCAGTAGTCGCTAACGAGTAGATAGATTATAATTATGATGTCTACTCGTCAGTAATGCATCGCAGTTTTGATTGTGTTTTGAACGTAAGGAATTAGGTATGGCAACGTTACAATGTCGCGTCGTAAGTGCCCGTGAAGAGTTATATTCAGGCGAAATAAGTATGTTAATCGCTAGCGGTAGCGAAGGCGAAATTGGTGTGTTGCCAGGCCACACACCACTTATTACTTTGCTAAAACCTGGCCCGATGCGAGTGCAAACGCCTAACGGTGAAGAAGAAGTCATTTACGTATCAGGTGGTGTGTTAGAAGTACAACCAAAAATGGTTACGGTGTTAGCCGATACAGCGATGCGTGCACATAACCTTGACGAAAGTAAAATCGTTGAAGCACGTAAGAAAGCTGAACAGATGCTCGTTAACCAGTCTGATACTGTCCAAACCAATGCAGCATTAGCTTCATTAGCAGAGTCAGTTGCACAGTTACAGACTATCCGCAAATATAAAAACCGTGCTTAAGGTTGTTTGAAAATACTTCATTTTAACGCTAATTAATGTATTATAAAAACAGTCCTTTAAGGGCTGTTTTTTTTGCTGCAAGAAAAGTGCTAATGATTATAATCAGCAATAACGTAAAGACTGTTTAGAGCTTAAATGTTTACTTTTATCAAAGTAACTAACGAACTTATTGAGTTCGATATACTAGCTACATCTAAGCCACTAGCAGTAATGGTTATATTTAGTTATATTGTGAGTAGTGAGCTTTAGTAGTCACTGAACAATTTTTCTATAATATTTGATTTATAGCTAGTTAGGGCTATAGTTAATCATAGTAGTAATTAAAAACTTAAAATTACTGGACGTTGACTAAAATTTTAGGATATCTTCTTTATAGGTTTTGTTAACGACAATAAGCTATAGTATAGGAAGCTGACTATTTGATAGTATACTGTCCTACCACGTTTGCACCATCCATAAGAACATCAATTGTTCCATTTTATTGTGCTACTAAATTCCCTGCTATTAATTTTTATACATTAGAGGATACAACAATGACAATGACTGAAGAAGACAACACCCCCCGAATTTTGATTGTTGAGGATGATGAGCGTCTGGCTATGTTGACTCAAGATTATTTGGTCAAGAATGGTTTAGAAGTAGCCATTGAAACTGATGGTAATCGCGCCATTCGTCGTATCGTCAATGAACAACCAGATTTAGTGGTACTTGATGTCATGCTTCCTGGTAGTGATGGTCTGACCGTTTGTCGTGAAGTGCGTCCACATTATCAAAACCCAATTCTGATGCTGACGGCACGTACAGAAGATATGGATCAGGTATTAGGTCTTGAGATGGGTGCTGATGATTACGTTGCTAAGCCAGCTCAACCACGTGTGCTGTTAGCACGTATCCGTGCTTTGCTACGTCGCTCTGAAAATGCACCATCAGAAGATGTACCACAGCGTCTTGAGTTTGGTGAATTGGTCATCGATAATGGTGGTCGCTCTGTGACACTAGGTGATGAGTTGGTTGACTTTACCAGTGCTGAATATGATCTATTATGGTTACTTGCGTCTAATGCTGGTCGCATTCTGTCACGCGAAGATATCTTTGAGCGTCTGCGTGGTATCGAATATGATGGTCAAGATCGCTCTATCGATGTGCGTATCTCACGTATTCGTCCTAAAATTGGTGATGATCCAGAAAATCCAAAACGTATTAAGACGGTACGCAGTAAAGGCTATCTGTTCGTTAAAGAAGGCAACTAAGCTTACTTTGATCTAGACAATGACTTGTCGTTGCGATCAGATTAATAAAAAACCAGCGCTCTGCTGGTTTTTTTGTGGCTAAATTTTAAGTTTTTAAACTTAAGAGAAGCGTTATGTGGTTTAATTAAGCGATAATTATGGACGCTAGCTGAATATATACTGTACAGATATGGTTTTAGCCAGTTTTCGCATGTAGTTTATCGCATTAAAATATAGCAGTGAAATATATAACTCAAGATTCTATCTTATTAAACAGTGCTTAATGTCATTCACAATACAGAGTGGTATTAGCAGTTACTATTCAACAGTTTGGTCACGGCACGTATGTCATTAGTCTCTTCTCTAAAGCACAGTATTTTTGTTCGAATTTATGCCGGACTGTTGATAGTCTGCCTCTGTGTAGCTTTATTTGCCCAGTTATTGATGGATACTATCAATAAGGAACGGGTACAGTCATATCGTGAAAATATGGCCACAGGGGCTTTTTATTTGGTGAGTGAAGGCATAGGACGTCAAATAAGCGAGACTCAGCGCGAATATTGGTTATCAGATGCCAGTAGTCTGTTTGGTTCGACTTTTCGTATTGTACCTATAAATGGGATTGACTTCAGCTCAAGCGAGCTGCGCCGTTTTGACAATGGTGACACGGTGGTGCGCTATATTAATCAGCCTACCTATGCCGATGTCTATCACCGTCTGCCAGATGGCAACAGCGTATTAACAGTCAGAATATCGCAGGTCACAGAACAACAAGTACGTGCCATGGCAGTATTTTTACTAGATGACTTGTCCTACTATACGACATTGTCGGCTAAGCGCACACGTCTAAAAGAATTAGAAGAGAAATTTTCTTTTCCATTGGAGCTTAAAGGTGTCAATGCGTTAGGTTTAGATAATGATCAGATGGCGCGTTTACGTCGTGATGAAGTGGTTATATTATTTCAAGATAGTAGCACTAGCCGAGGTAACTCAGCCATTAGAATCATTGTACCTTCCGAAATCAATGACATGGCTATTGTAATGGGTCCTGTCCCTCTGTTTAACTGGTTCCCATTAAATCTAATTATCAGTATGGTTCTGATCAGCATGTTCTTAATTAGCCTAGGTGTTTATGCGTTGATTTTCCCACTTGAGCGTAAGTTACAGCTGATTCAAGTAGGGGTTAACGAAGTCAGCCAAGGCAATCTTGATATTCAGGTACAGGTCATTGGACAAGATGAAATTGCGCGTTTATCCGCGACATTTAATGCCATGACAGAACACATTAAACGCTTGATTGAATCGCAGCGCGAGTTGACGCGAGCGGTATCGCATGAATTACGTACCCCCGTTGCCCGTATTCGCTTTGCTGTAGATATGCTTGCTGATACAGATGATGAAGACTCACGCCATATGCAGCGTGACTATATTGATGAAGATATCGAAGCACTTAACGGGCTAATTGACGAGATTTTGACTTATGCAAAGCTTGAGGAAGGTTCGCCAAAGTTAGATTTAGAGCCAGTAAACCTTAAGGAACTCATTGAACAGGTAGTGCGTGAAACCAACGCTTTAGGTAAATCTATCAAAATCGTTGGGCAGCCACCTAGTGCGAAAGTGACAGCGATAGCGGATCGACGTTATTTACACCGAGTTATTCAAAACCTTGCTGGTAATGCGTTGCGCTATGCAGAAACCACTATAATTATCAGTGCTGGTGTCAAAAAGGGTAATGCTTTCGTGAGTGTTGAAGATGACGGCCATGGTATTGCTGAAGCTGATCGCGAAAAGGTCTTTATTCCATTTTCACGTTTAGACGATAGTCGTACCCGAGCATCAGGTGGTTATGGGCTAGGACTGTCTATCGTGTCGCGCATTGCGTTTTGGTTCAATGGTAGTATGAAAGTAGATGAGAGTGATGATCTGGGTGGCGCAAGATTTGTCATGACATGGCCTATCAAGCCATTAACACAAGTTCTAGCCGCTGATGAGTTGACTCAAGAAAAAAGCAACCGTGATTTTGATAATGAGTGACCTAGCAGTTATGCTAACTAGCAAATGGCCAACACAATGAAATGGTGTTAATTAAAAGTACTATTTAGCATGGTTGATTGAGTTGACCGCATGAGATACTAATAGAAGCAATATGTCATACGGTAATGAGCTAATAATCATATTTACGGTAATACTATATTTATCATTATTTTGAATGCAAGTTTTAAAAGGAGATTGAGGATGCCTTATTTATTTGGTGGTTTAGTGCTATTGAATGCATTAATGCTTGGTTACTACTTGTTTGTACAACAACCAACTGCTACCGAAAGTCTACAAGCGGCGCAAGCTGAGCTGACACACCCTATGACATTTACTAATAGTGCTAAGCATATACCACCATTGATTGGTACTAAAGAATAATACTCTCTTCAAACAGTTTTTCTATGGTCTTCTTTAGCTAATACCATCAGTAGTCCTCACCATTAACAGCATTGTCTGGCTTAGGAAGCTTATTAGCGACGGTCTCTTCACCAGCAACTTTAGATAGAAGAGGGATGCGGACACAAACTTGTAGGCCACCATCTGGATGATTGATGGCTTCTACAGTACCGTGATGTAGACGTGCGATACGACTAACAATGGCTAGACCAAGCCCGCTACCTTGAGTAGTACGTGCTGTCTCACCTCGTTCAAATGGCTGCATAATACGCTCTAACTGATCTTCTGCGACACCATCACCACAGTCGCGCACACATATCATCAATTGCTCTTGAGCTTCTTCATTAACCTTGCTCTCCGTGACTATATCAGTATCTTCTGTAACTGCTGCCTCTATAAAAGTCGGTACGACCGTGGCTGATAGATAGATCGGCGGTTTACCATAACGATTGGCATTGTTCACAAGGTTAATAACCAAGCGTTTGATCGACAGGGGCCGTATCGGTACGGCTTTCTGAAGTTCTGATTGGTAAACAAACTTCATAGGCGCAAACTGCACCATAATCTCATTAAATATAGCGTCTAGATTGGTCAGGTGCACAGGCTCATCAGAGCCATCTTTCATAAAAGATATAAACTGCTCCAAAATTGCATCCATATCTTCAATATCGTAAATCAACCCTTCACGGAAAAAGTCATCTGGCAGCATCTCGGCTGTTAAGCGCATGCGTGTCAGCGGGGTGCGCAGGTCATGTGAGATACCAGCAAGCATGATAGTCCGCTCTTTTTGCGCTTGATTAAGTGTGGTAAACAGTCGATTAAATGCCATATTAACTTGTCGAATCTCGGTAGGACCTGCGCGCGTGGGCAAGGTAGTCGCGTGACCAAGACTGATATAATTGGTTGCAGCACGTTGTAAATGACGAAGGGGACGGTTTAATTGACGTGCTAACAATATAATCGTCAGTAGGGTCAAAATAGGTAGTCCTAATAAAAATAGGGCTAACAATGTTGGACTGTATTGCGAATAATAGACGACTGGTTCACGAATCCAAAAACTTTGATTACGGCTATCTTGTACCCACAGTTGAGGTGTGGGCTTAAATTTGAAATAAACTTCGACAGGTCGTCCTAATTGTGCGCCAATTTCACGTTGTAAAACGTCTGTAAATACTCCTACAAAGGCTTTATCTTCAACCTGCGGAAAATCACTAGGATTATCAATCACTACTACGTGCGAATTCTTATAGACCCACTGTTGCATTTTTGGGTTATCTCGCCAATCTTCTCTGACACTATTCATTAAGCGCAGCTCACTCGTTAGGTAGCGAGCGTGGTTTTTGAGCTCTGGCAGATACAGACTGCGCCAAAAAAACCAAATTGACAGACCGACACTGATGATTACTATGAAAGCGACCATTAAAGTCGTCAGCCAAGTACTAGAGTATGAATGGGGCAGCCAAGCAATTCGACGCAAACGAGGAGTTGGATTGATCATAAGAATCTATAGCTCTTGCAAGAATGCAATAAAGTATAGTGCAATAGTGACTCAGGTGCTATGGGATTACTATCGTTAAATGCTGGATATTGGCTACTTTATCAACGAATAATGCCTAATATAATGGGATTGCAAATGGTATTTAAGCTATTGTAATAATAGTGATTAAATAAACACAGTTTATGTTTTCAATAAAACAAGACTGTGATATAATTATGCCCTTTTTGGTATACCTGCGAAAGAGAGAATTCACATGGTTGTTATTCGTTTAGCACGGGGCGGTGCCAAGAAACGCCCATTTTATCAAGTAGTTGTTGCTGATCAACGCCGCGCGCGTGACGGTCGCTATATTGAAAACATCGGCTTTTTTAACCCACTCGCTAAAGAGTCTGAAGAAGCAGTACGCCTAAACATGGAAGCGTACAATGCGTGGATCGCTAAAGGTGCACAACCTTCAGATCGCGTTGCTTCATTAGTAAAAGCTTACAACAAGTCTGCAGCTCAAACTGAAGCAACTGCTTAAGTTTTGGTTGTTGAGTACTAATAGCGTACTTTACGTTATTTAGTCTACTTTAAAATACATAGCGTAACTGGTTTTACTGGTGTACGCCATTAACTGTTTTTACTATTTAGTTCGGTTGTTTTTATATCGACAATCGCTGTTTTACTCATTGTTAGGTCAGCCGTTATGTCATCTGTTCCAGACGTCAGCACTCTTATGAAGATCGGCCAGCTTAAAAAGCCTTACGGTATTAAAGGCTGGCTATGGGTGTTTAGTGACACTGATCAGCATGAGGCAATATTTGGCATGCAGCCTTGGTGGATCAAAACTGCCACTGGTATGAAGCCGTTGACTGTTAGCAAGTGGCGTCAGCAAGGTACAGGACTTGTGGCTCAGTTCGAGCAAGTTCCTGACCGTAATATTGCTGAAACCATGAACGGTGTCGCTATCTGGGTCGCTAAAGACTCACTGCCTGAAGCTTCTGAAGACGAGTTTTTTTGGTCGGATTTGGTTGGGCTGAGAGTTTTGAATGAGCAAGATGAGTATCTTGGTAATATTGCTGAGATGTTTGAAACCGGCGCTCATGACATTATGCGTGTAGCGGCAAAATCAGACAGCTTAGATAATGAAGAGCGCCTGATACCATGGCATACACAAACTGTCATAAAGGTCGATATGACCGATAAAGCAGTTTATGTCGCATGGCCAAGCGATTATTGATTTAATCTTAATAGAATTGAATTAATAATATATTCATACAGTCGTTATTTAAGCAGAGGTCAGATGTATTTCGCTGTGATTAGTATTTTCCCTGAGATGTTTGCTACGATTCGTGATTTTGGTATTACGGGACGAGCAGTGACTCAGGAGCAGGTCACAATTGAATGCATTAATCCACGCGACTATACCACGGATAATTACCGCCGTATTGATGAACGTCCTTATGGCGGTGGACCTGGTATGGTAATGATGGCAGAGCCATTGTCGCAAGCTATTGAAGATGCTCGATTGCGCGCTAGTCAACATGGCTGCCGTATCGATAAAGCGCATTGTCCGGTGATTTATATGTCGCCACAAGGACAAACGCTGAGCGAGAGTAGTGTGGTCAGTATGGCTGAGTATGATGGCATGATTTTATTATGTGGTCGTTACGAAGGCATTGATGAGCGCCTACTATCGCAGTATGTTGATATGGAAGTGTCGATTGGAGACTATGTGCTAAGTGGTGGCGAGCTGCCAGCGATGGTATTAATGGATAGTGTAATACGTCGTCTACCCGATACAATGGGTGATGACAAGTCAGCTGAACAAGACTCGTTTGTCGATGGTTTGCTTGATTGTCCACACTATACTAAGCCGCATGAGTTTGCCGGTATGGCAGTACCTGAGGTATTGCTATCTGGCCACCATGCTAATATCGCTAAGTGGCGCTTTAGTCAACAGGTCGAACGTACCAAAGTGCGACGACCAGACTTATGGCAAGTGTTTACACCAAGCGCGCAACAAGCTGCATGGCTAAAAGCACTAGCAAAAAAGAATAGTTCAAAAACAGTTAATACTGAGAATCTTGATCAATAATAAAACAGGCCATACGATAATGGCCGTTTTTCAGACCCCATTTATGTTGTGTCTGTTATTAATATAAATCAATACAAACTATTAATAATAGGCACGATTAATTATTACAAACAGGTGATATGCGTTAAGCCTCTATTATCTAATGTGAGGAGATAACTCTCATGAGCAACAAGCATCCATTGGTTCAGGTCATCGAAAACGCTCAATTGCTTGAGCGCCCAAACTTTGCACCCGGCGATACCGTTGTGGTACAAGTAAAAGTACGTGAAGGCGAACGTGAGCGTTTACAGGCTTTTGAAGGCGTTGTAATTGCTAAGCGTAACCGTGGTCTAAACTCAGCGTTTACCGTACGTAAAATTTCAAGCGGCGTTGGTGTTGAGCGTGCATTCCAATTGCATTCACCAATCATCGATAGCATTGAAGTGAAACGCCGCGGTGCTGTTCGCCGTGCGAAACTATACTACTTACGTGAACGTTCTGGTAAATCAGCACGTATCCGCGAAAAGCTGGTTGCACGTCCAACTCAGAAAAAAACTGATGCAGGCGTACCTAGTGCAGTTGAGACTGCACCTGGTATCTAAGTTTAAGCATTTCGCTTAAGCTTGCTGTAGTTGATGAACCGTCTATAGTACGGTACGCAACCAAGCAAAAGTAGATACAAGCCCTTATTCATAGGTTTATCATATAAATAAGTAGGCGTACCAAAAAAGACAAAACCCCAATCTGTGCAGATGCCAGATTGGGGTTTTTGTTTGTATAGCTTTAAGTTTTAAACCTAGAAGTCAATGTTATCTATACGGTTGCTTTGGTCTTTAGACTTGCTGTGCTTACGCAAACGAATGTAAATCGTTTTAGTAACGGTAGCAATAATTTTTTGCTGACTATCAACAATATCCGTTCTATATTCGCGGAATACTGGTTCACCATCTTTTGCTAAATCTTGAATAGTGGCAATTTCTGTACTGGGAATTTTCATGCGAGTGGTAACTTTACTATTGCCAGGTGCAATGAACTCAATATGTGAGCTTTTATCCCATACTACATAAGTACTGCCCAATTGATGCATAAGCATTAGCATATAAAAAGGGTCGACCATTGAATACAAGCTACCACCGAATTGCGTACCAACGATGTTTTTATTCAGACTGTTAAGACCCATACTTACTACGCACAAACCTTGATCCAAGTCGACATGCTCGACCTTAATACCAGCACCGACATAAGGCGCATAAGTATTAATACGCAGCTTGAGTAAATGCGGTGTTAGTAGGGGCATAATATTCTTTTTAGTTTTGCGTCTTAAGTTCTCTAAATTCTTGGGTAGGAAGCTCATACTGTTATCCTTCTGTCTTTCGATAATCAAGCCTGATATATAAATCGGAATGCTAATAGAGTAGGCGATGAATTAATATCTAGTGAGATCTGTAACAATCTTCAAGTGTGGGCGCATCTATACTTATTATTCCTATTCTATTGAGCACTGGCTGACGAAAAGATATCCATCATAATCAAAAATAAAAATCGTCACCAGTCTTAAAGCGTAACGAGTGTTAAACATTTAATAATATTAATACTTTATTAAATGTTTAACTGACTTTCAATATGTGTAAAAGTCTTTTAATTAGCGTAAGAATGCTCCCAGCATGGTTTTAATTATGAGTTAGATGTTGATAAATGCAGGACAGTTTTAGCTCCGAAACTCGCAATCTTTGTCTTGATAGCATACAATGGCTGCCAATTTGTGTTGGGCAGCTTATTTTTTGTACAACTTCGGGCAAATAAGTCGTCATTTATAAAAAATCGAATCCTCAGTCAGCATAAGGAGATGTGATGAGTAGTAACAAGATCCCCGCTTCAGGGTCTAATCCGCAGCAGTCAAATTCATCCCATTACGATAACGAATTGCAAGGTAGCTATGCTGATTTGCATCAGCCGAACTCAAGCTTTGATAGCCGTGATGATTATCTAAATCATGAACTACAAATTATGCAGCCAAAGCGCTGGCGTGCCAATTTACCGTTCCGTGATTATCGTTTTGAATATGAAGATACTATTCCAGCAATGGCAGCGACAATTGGTAAAGTCGTTATGGTCGGCGCTATTGCAGCAACTTTTGCAGGACCACTTGGTCTAAGTGATGCTTTTGTTCTAGAAAACGTCCGTTATGAGCTGTTAATTGTCTCGTTTTTTGTTATCTTATTCTCAGGCTTCCTGCTACCGACTGCCAACCTTGCTGGTACGCATGGTCCGCTTATTCCACTTATTCCTATTGTTGTTGCCGCTGGTGGTCATCCAATGGCCTTTGGTCTACTTATTGGTGCCTTTGGTTTATTGCTGGCAATCAGTAAAGGGGGGAGTTTGCTGGCAAACTTGACCAGTAAAGGCGTGTGCGGTGGGTTGCTGCTTTATTTGGGCTTTATTGGCACCATCTCACAAGTCAAAAACCTCTTTGCTTGGGCAGAAGGCATTGGCATGGCGCATATCGCCTTTGTGGTCATTCTATTGACGATTATACTTTATGCCGTGTTAGAGAATTTCCAAAAGCGTTGGCTGGCTGTGCCGCTTAGCTGCTTATTAGGTGGTGGCGTGGCATTTGCTATGGGTGCACCCTTTGCCTTTGAAACTGCACCTGGCTTGCCAAATATGAATCCGATGTATTGGTGGGGTGAAGATACAGGTTGGATGCTAGGTCTGCCAACGGTTGAGAGCTTCGTTGTGGTGCTACCATTTGCGGTTTTGGCAGTAGCCATGTGGTCACCAGACTTCTTAGGTCATCAAGTCTTCCAAAAAATAAGCTATCCAAAACGCACTGAGCGTGTACTGATGGATATCGATGATACGATGACCAGTGCCTCCATTCGTCAGGTGGCAGGCTCAGTATTGGGCGGTGCAAACTTTGCGTCATCATGGGGTACATATATTGTGCCAGCAGCGATTGCCAAGCGTCCTATTCCAGCAGGTGCTGTATTAACGGGGTTGTTCTGTCTCATTGCAGGTATCTGGGGCTACCCGATGGATTTGGCCATTTGGGAGCCAGTAATGTGTGTGGCGCTAATTGTCGGCGTTTTTATTCCGCTACTTGAAGCGGGTATGGAGATGACACGCGAAGGAAAAACCACGCAGTCTGCAGCGATTGTGGTATTTGCATCGGCACTGGTGAATCCTGCTTTTGGGTGGTCGATTACACTTGTACTTGATAACTTAGGCTTAATTGGGTCTAAAGAGCGTAGTGCTAATCTGTCGAAGATGAGCCGCTGGATTATCCCTGTTGTCACTTTTGTGATATTAACTGGGGTTATGGCTATTGTAGGTATGTTGCCGGGTATCCCAGCATTGCTACCGAACTTCCGTCATTAATAGGGTTTTATTCTATATAAGCTACACAAACAACATTTTAATCATTAGAAAAAGTCGGCTAGGTGCTGGCTTTTTTTCTGTCTGACGTTACACTGATAGTTACCTTGCAAAGCTTTCGCTATCGCCCCATAAACAGCTATATATCAGTATCTTGAGAGCAATAAATTCTATGGTTAACGTCTCAGAAACAAGCCCCGTCGATGATAAAAAAGCCCGTCTTAAGCATCTAATTAAACGTCTGCCAAATTTGCCAGGTGTCTATAAAATGCTGGGTAAAAATGGTGATATTTTATATGTGGGTAAAGCCAAGTCGCTTAAAAGCCGCGTCAACAGCTACTTTGCTAAGACGATTGACCACCCAAAGACACGGGCATTGGTGGCGCGGATTCATAACATTGAGACCATTATTACCCGTAGTGAGACCGAGGCATTACTGCTTGAGCAAAACTTGATTAAAGAGTACCGTCCGCCTTATAACGTACTATTGCGTGATGATAAATCTTACCTCTATGTGTTTATTTCAGCGGATAAACCTTATCCGAGACTGGCTTATGGACGCGGCAAAGGCAATCATCAAAAAGGTCGTTTTTTTGGGCCTTTCCCCTCTGCTCATGCGGCAAAAGAGACATTAGTTTTGATGCAAAAAATGTTTCAGATGCGCCAATGTACCAATACTTTTTTTAAGCAACGTAAGCGCCCTTGTCTGGAGTATCAAATTAAGCGTTGCCGTGCGCCTTGCGTGGGTTTGGTATCGTCAGAAGAATATGCAGAGGATGTGAATAATACCATTCGCTTTTTAAAAGGCGACTCTAGTGACATTCACAGCGCTTTGATTGAAAAAATGGAAGGCGCCGCCGAAGAGTTAGACTTTGAAAAAGCGGTCTTTTATCGCGACCAGCTGTCTATGCTACGCGAAGTACAGGCAAAGCAAGCGGTTTATACCGTACAGGGTGAGGCCGATGTGATTGCTATTGCTAGTCAGGCAGGCATGACTTGTGTCAACGTATTGACGGTACGCGGTGGGCGCGTACTTGGTGGTAAAAATTACTTCCCTGATGTCGATAGTAGCGAGCCGCTCGCTGATAATTTATCCGCCTTTATTACCTCGTTTTATTTTCAGGTGACCGATGACTTACCAGCAGAGATTATATTGAGCCATGAGCTACCTGATCAGGTTGCGGTGAGTGAAGCACTGGCTACGCATTTCGGTAGCAAAGTCGTCATTAAAACCAATGTACGTGAACATCGTTCAGAATGGATGGACTTAGCCAAACTGAATACCAACAATGCGCTTAAGACTAAGCTGGGTGATTATTTAGAATTACATTCGCGCTTTGGCGCACTCAAAGACGTGCTGGCCGATGTTACTGACCGAACCATTGATCGGATTGAGTGTTTTGATATTTCCCATACCATGGGTGAGGCGACCATTGGTAGCTGCGTAGTCTTTGACCAAGGTGGTGCGCGCCGACGCGATTACCGCCAGTATGCTATCCATGATATTCAGGGTGGTGATGATTACGCCGCGATGAAGCAAGTGCTGACACGCCGTTATAAAAAGCAGCCATTGCCTGATCTATTGCTTATTGATGGCGGTAAAGGTCAGCTGGGAATCGCTAAAGAAGTATTGACAGAGTTGGGTATTCTTAATGATACGTTGCTTATCAGTGTGGCGAAAGGTGAGGGGCGTAAGGCTGGGCTTGAAGTATTACACTTTATTGAACATGAGCCGCTTGATTTGCCAATGGATAGCAAGGCATTGCACTTATTAATGCATATTCGCGATGAGGCCCATCGTTTTGCTATCACTGCGCACCGTAAGAAGCGCGATAAGCGCCGTTCATCGTCGGTGCTAGAAGTTATACCAGGGCTGGGTGAGAAGCGACGTCGTGACTTGCTCAATCACTTTGGCGGTATGCAGCAACTGCTTGGCGCATCCCAACAAGAGCTGGCAGGTGTGCAAGGAATTGGTCCGGTATTAGCGAAAACCGTTTATAAAGTGCTGCATGAATAAGTGAGTTTTCCATAGAAAAATGACAACAGCCTAAGACTATTGTCATTTCAAAACTAATAATGAACAATTAAAAGCTTCTAATCGTTAAAAATCGAAACTTAACTGTTGGTTTGGATAACTGCGGCAGTGCTCACAAACGCGCTCCCATCGATTAAATCTACATCTCCGATACCAACGTACGTGCACAGCCTTAGGATAATCGCATTGAATGGTCATTATAACCTCCATAATTATGATAATAATTTCACAACTATGAAGCACAGACATTTATTAGCATTTGCTATTATCAGCATTTACTATAAAATATATAAACCTGTCGAAGGTAAATAAACTTAATTAGTAAGCTAACAATGGAGTCTTACTCCATAGCTGTCTAATCTAAAAGTTTTTTAAGCTCAGCAATTGGCGTTGCTGGGCTTTTTTAATTTTGCATATTTGGTTTCTCCTCTGCAGTAATAAATAATCAACGTCACATCAAATGACATTAGCCTTCTTTTTTTACATAAGTCGCAAATCTAAAATCTAACCCACTTTTCTCATCGTGCATCTGCTCAGATTCTGCTGACATTTCAAAGTCTTTTGGCAGCTCAGGATAAAAGGCATCGCCATCAGTAATTTCAATGTCTACATGAGTCAGCTCAATACGATCGGTATACATAAATGCTTCTCTAAAGACGCGCTCGCCACCAATCACGCAAATCGTATCAAGATGCGCACCGTGTGCGAGACTGGCTGCTTGCGTTAATGCGTCATCTAAATTATGTACGACATAAGCGTCATCACGGCCTTTGAGGCCTTTTTTCTCGGCATAATCTAGCTGCGTCGTAATGATAAAGCTAACACGATTTGGCAATGGCTTGCTGTCCATCGACTCAAAAGTCTTACGACCCATAATGACAATACCTTGAATATCGCCATTATTTGGTTTAGTCGTCATCTTTTTAAAATGCTGCAAATCTGCTGAGATATGCCACGGTAGCTCATTATCTTTGCCGATACAGCGATTGCTACTGATAGCAACGATTTGGGCAACTTCAGTATGGGCATAACTCATAATATATCCTTATTATTCTCATCAGAAAAATGGAGTAAAAAACAGATTTTTATACCGCTACTTTTGCTTTAATAGCAGGATGGGACTCATAACCATTAACGCTAATATCTTCATATTTGAAAGCGAAAATATCATCGACATCAGGGTTAAGTGTCAATGTTGGCAGCGTATAAAGCTCACGTGTCAGCTGCAACTCGACTTGCTCACGGTGGTTTTGATAAATATGACAATCGCCACCCGTCCAGATAAACTCGCCAACTTCTAGTCCGCAAACTTGCGCGACCATATGAGTCAACAGCGCATAGCTAGCGATATTAAACGGCACACCTAAAAACAGATCTGCTGAGCGTTGATAGAGCTGGCATGACAGCTTATTGTCCGCGACAAAGAACTGGAACAGCGTGTGGCAAGGTGGCAAAGCGACTTGCTCTGCTTCACCTGGGTTCCAACCGGAGACGATTAAGCGTCTGGAATTGGGGTTGGTTTTTATTTGCTCAACGACTTGGGTGATTTGATCGAAGCCGTCGTTATTATAGCGACTATCTTCGTTTTTAGTAGCACCATAGTTACGCCACTGATGACCATAAACTGGCCCTAAATCTCCAGCAGGACGATTGAAGCGCGCCGTCTGCTCTGCCGTTGCCCATTCATTCCAGATACGCACACCGTGCTCTTGCAAGTAATCGACGTGGGTACTACCGCTTAAAAACCATAATAGCTCATAGACGATAGATTTGAAATGCACTTTTTTGGTGGTCAGTAATGGAAATCCTGACCCTAAGTCAAAACGCAGCTGCGCGCCAAAGTGGCTTAGCGTACCCGTACCAGTACGATCGCCTTTCTCAGTACCTTCACTGATAACCTGACGCAGCAAATCCAAGTAGGCTTGCTCGTTTTTACTCTGTTTGTTGTTACTAATGGAGTTGCTAGTGCTCATAAAATTGCTCTTCTACGCTGTCAAAACGTATTTTTAATATAGCTCTTAACATAGTGCTTGATGCAAAATGGTGCTTAATAAGCTGCTTGCTTACCCCAATCATAGATGCCACGCTTGTAAGCATAAATGAGTAGGATAAAGCCAAGGATAATCATTGGTGCGCTTAATATTTGTCCTTTAGTCATCCAACCTAACAACACAAACCCTTGATCTGCATCTGGTTGACGGAAGAACTCAATAATAAAGCGACTGATACCATAGCCTAACAAGAATACAGCGGTTGCGGCCATACGCGGACGTGGCTTCGATGAATACCACCATAAGAATATAAACAATAACAGTCCTTCTGCAAAAGCTTCGTATAACTGCGACGGATGACGCGGTAATAAGTATTGCCCATTAACTTCAGTCATCAGCTCTTGTAACTGTGGATTGTCCTGTAGTTGCTGCATATCAAAGGCGGCAGCTTGCGGGAAATAAGTCAACCAGTTATAACCGCCGTCAGAGACACGTCCCCATAGCTCACCATTGATGTAGTTACCGATGCGACCAAACAGTAAGCCAGTTGGGACACAAGGGACCACGAAGTCGAATACTTCAAAAGCGCTCTTTTTATATTTGCGTGCAAAGAACCACATGCCGAGCATTACGCCGATGAAGCCGCCGTGGAATGACATACCACCTTCCCAAACTTTGAGAAGATACGCTGGGTTTTGCAACAGCTCGCCAAATTGATAAAACAATACATAACCGACACGGCCACCTAAGATGACACCAAGCGCGCCGTAAAATACCAAGTCAGAAACCATATCGGTTGACCAAGTGTCACGTTTGGTACTGCGATACCAAGCTAGACCATAAGCCGCGGCAAATGCTAATAAATACATTAGGCCATACCAGTGCACTTCTACTGGACCCAAGGACAGCGCCACGGGATCATACTGAGGATGAATCTTCATAAGGGCATCATAATTATTGATAATAGAATGAGGGTCATAATAGCAAAAATAGCTACTTAGGCATACCAAATTACCGTCATCCTAGTTTCATCGTAACAACTTATCTGCCGCTGGTAACATCTAGAAAGGAAGACAGAAAACCGTTAAGATATAAAACTGGGTTTAGAATAAGGCTCACAATAAACACTGCATAAAATAATCGAACAAGAGCACTTTTTAAGAACAATAATAAGCAGATTAATAAGTCATTTTTACATAGCGTCAGATCACGTAAGCTTGCGCTAACCAGCGATGTTAATGGATTAATATTATTTTTAAGGAATTATTATGCGCGCTTACTTTTTAACAGCACCAGTTTCGAGTGATCAAAATTATTCAAAAAAACCGAGCAAGTTGGTATTAAAACAGCTCATGACACCGCTAAGTTTAGTTAGCCTAGTAGCTTTAAGTGTCTCTCCTGCTCAAGCTATCATGAGTAGTGTTGAACAAGTTACCATTTATCAAGGTTTAGCAAGCGTAACTCGTACGTTGCCAATCAGTGGCACGGGTGAGCAGACGCTGATATTTTCGTGTTTATCACCGTCTATTGATCAAGATAGTGTCAGCGTGCAGGTACTTGGCAATGTAAATGTCGGTGAAGTCAGTATTGAAGCTTTAAGCGGTGAGCAAGCAGCACAATGTCAGTACCAAGGTGATGCAAAAGTGCAGGCGCAACAGGCTACCTTAGCCGATATCAACGCTGAGTTAGAAGCGGCACGCTTAGCCAAAGCGTACTTGCAAAATCTGACCAAAGTCACGCAAATAAGTACGGATGGTACATTGGCGAACAATGCGCGTGATTTAGAAACGCAAGCGGCAAGCATTAATAAAAGAATTTTGGATATTCAGCAGCGCCAAGCTCGCGCGCAAGATATACTTAATCAGCTGATGGCAGGTAGCTTAACCTCAACAAGTAATAGTGTGACGCAAGTAAGTGTGCGTACCGCCAGCCGCATGCCAAGCTCAGTAAAGTTGCATTACCAAGTACGCGGCGCAGGTTGGGAGCCAACTTATCAAGCACGCTTAAATACTGAGAGTAAGCAGCTTAGTATCACGGCCTCCGCCGTCATCGCCCAACAAACGGGAGAGAATTGGACCAACGTACCTGTTACTTTGAGTACCATTAATCCCAATCAAAACACCACTAGTCAGCTGCCAAGAGTACCGCTCTTATCTTTATATGAAGAGCGTCAAAATGAATTGGTTAGATATACGCCAGCTGCTATGGAGGCTACTCCAGTGGTAGTCTCTGCAAGAGATAGCTATGGTGGCGGCGAGTCTGCCACAAATACGGCACCGCTGCCGAGCTTTACTGTTAATAGCCAAAATAAAAACGGCATTACCGAATATCGTTTGCCGCAGCGCATCAGCATTCCAAGTGACGGTAGACGGGTACGGACGGTGATTGATGAGCAATCTGGTGATAGTAAGCTTTGGCTACGCAGTACACCAAGCGTCGAGAAAACGGCTTATTGGTATGCATCAGCGCCGTTTTTGACCCCAGCTTGGGTTGATGGTTCACTACAGTTATATCGCGATGATAACTATGTTGGACAGTCGCGTTATAGCTATCAATCGCTAAAAGAGCAGGGCATTGGTTTTGGGGTTGATCCTAATATGCTAGTGAAGCAGTTGACCGATGAAGACAAACAAGGTGATAAAGGAGTATTTAATCGTTTGCAAACTTTGACGACCAAACAAGCTTATCAGTTTACCAATCAGCACAACCGTGGCATGCGCTTGCAAGTTTTAAGCGCTCAGCCTGTCAGCCGTGATGACAGTATTAAAGTTATAGCAACCCATACTCCACCTGTTACTAAGCAGGATTGGAATGACAGTAAAGGCATAGTCGCTTGGGAGTTTGATTTGCCGAGTAAGCAATCACAAGTGGTACAGTCTACTTATCAAATTAGCTACCCTGCCGATAAGAAGCTAAACACCAATTAGTTATCAAAAAAATGTAAAATAACAATCGCGCTAAATGATAGTCGCGTGACAACTGTAAACCTTAAAACATAAAGGAATTCTATGTGCATCGTCGCCATTGCTTGGCAGCTATTTGATGAATTGCCACTAGTACTATTGTCTAATCGCGATGAGTTTTTGCAGCGTCCAACCGAAGAGCTGCATCAGTGGTCTGATAAACCTATCTATGCTGGACGCGATAGCCAAAGTGGTGGCACTTGGTTGGGTATTCATCAAGAGCAGCATACCGATTTTTATGAGCAAAACGGACGCTGGGCCGCCGTACTGAACTTTCGCGATGGTGTGCAGGCGAGTTTGGATGAACGCTCACGTGGCGCACTCGTCACTGATTTTTTGACCAGTAATATAAGTCCAATGGATTTTGCACGGCAAATCAGCTTGCAAGACTACGCGGGCTTTAACCTTATTATTGGTGATGCCACGCAGGCTGTCATTGTCAATAATCGCGGTCATGCACCAACCCCATTGTATGCAGGATTGCATGTCCTCTCTAACGGTCAGCCAGAAGACAGCTGGTTTAAGACTGACCGTTTGCGTGGTCGGCTCCGTCAAGAAGTACTGCCGCTAATTGCAGAAAATAACTCGCTTGAGTACTGGCGAGACGCTGCCTTCACTGTGTTGTCAGACAACATTCCAGCGCCAGCGGACAAACTACCCGATACTGGTATTGCTGTTGAGATTGAACAAAGACTATCATCTGTCTATATTGAGCCTGTAGATCTGACAGGTCCTGAGGATGGAGTAATACCAAATTATGGCACTCGCACCCAAAGTATTTTAACGCTACGTAATGATATTAAAGATGCAAAAGTTACTGCTGAGATTATAAGTTGTGAATTTAATGATCATTCAAATACGCAATAAAAAATGCTTATATTAGTATCTAAATTTTCTAGATATTAATATAAGCATCCGTAATACGTTTTGCATTAAGCTGTCTATTTATTCCATCAACAAATGGTTATCTTGTTCAGGAATAATTAGCTCTTGTCTGAGGGGTAATTCGCGTGCTAACTCTTGCAAAGCACGACGATATACCCCGCGTTTAAAGTGAATCACCTGCCCAAGTGGATACCAATAGCTTACCCATTGCCAGTGATCAAATTCAGGTTTACCCGCATCAAAGCGAATATGTTGCGCGTTCGGCTCATCTAAGCGCAGCAAAAACCATTTTTGTTTTTGCCCAATACACAGTGGATATTGTCCATGGCGCACGTAGCGTTTTGGCAAACGGTAACGCAACCAATCTTGCGTAACTGCCAATAAATCTACGTGACGAGGATATAATCCGACCTCTTCCCAGAGCTCCCGATACATTGCATCCATCGGCGTCTCCCCGCGGTCGATACCGCCTTGCGGGAACTGCCAAGCGTTGTGACCAATACGTTTCGCCCACAGAACTTGCCCCTGTGTATTTGCCAAGATGATGCCGACATTGGCGCGAAAGCCGTCTGCATCTATCATAAACAAACCCTTAAAATTGTTTAAAAATAGCTTATCTGAATAGCATAAAAATACGACAATCATAATTATTATTGGGTGAATGGTATATTCACACTAATAAAATAAGCTTCATTACCATCATTAAACCAAGAAACAGCCTAAATGTGTAACAGTATTTTGCTATAAAATGTTTCACGAATTTAGATGTTTAAAATCAGCGACTTAGAAAGGCTGTTTTGGAAGCAAACTGAAAAGATCAAAATGATAAATAGGGAAGCAACGAAGCCTAGCTATTTTGTCATATCAGTTACTATCTAGAAGCGTTTGATGTGAGTGACAGATAGTCTATAAAACCTTGTTTTGGCCTATGCTACACTAACCAAGTATTGTTAATATTACTCACTATAAAAATAGTTAATTGATTCAATCAAAACCTATAAAAGGACAATGAACAATGTCAGAGTCAAAAGCGAGCGTTACGTGGCAAGAAAATAAAGCCTTTATGGGCGTGTCACCATCAGGGCATAACGTACAGATTGATGCCGATAAAGAAAAAGGTGCCAGCCCGATGGAGTTGATATTGTTGGGGCTTGGTGGTTGTGCCAGTTATGACGTTGTAGCAATTTTGCAAAAGTCGCGTCAGGAAGTGACGGACGTGCGCTGTGAGTTGACAGCACAACGCGCCGAGACTGTACCAGCCGTATATACTGATATTCATATGCACTTCATAGTGACAGGGCAAGACATCAAAGATAAACAAGTTGAAAAGGCTATTCATTTATCAGCAGAAAAATACTGCTCAGCCAGTCGCATGTTGGTACAAGGCGGGGTAAATGTTACTCATGATTTTGAAGTCATTGCAGGGTAAAGGTAGAGATAATTATGAGTGCACTATTTGGATTAATTCCTGATACCGTTGCAGCCGCAATTTGGGCGATGGTGGTTGCAAGTTTGCTACCGTTAGCCATGGCGTTAACAGCGAAAGCCATTGGTGGTTTTAGATTGGCTGACAATGCACATCCGCGTGATTTTTTACAACGTACGACAGGGGCAGCAGCACGCGCTAATGCAGCCCAGCAAAATAGCTATGAAACCTTGCCAGTATTTTTGGCAGCGGTATTAGTTGCGATGTTGTTCTTTGTCCCACAATCGATTATCAATACACTGGCATGGTTATACGTGCTGATTCGTATTGGCTATGGGTTGGCCTACATTGTCAACTTATCGATGTTTCGTTCAGTGCTTTGGGTATTATCAATTGTGTGCTGTTTGATGCTGTTTTATTTGGCGATTCGGATTAGTGCTTAGTTTTGTAGCTGTTAGTTTTGCAGCTATCTAAGCAACTTTACAGTTTTAAGAAACTTTAAAATTATTTAAAGTAAAAGTGGCTATTTATGGCTGTGCACTAGTCTGTAGGGCAGTAATAATAGTCGCTTTATTTTTTTCTCTTTTAATGCTTTCCCATAATACTTGCGCTTCGCTGTAGCCTTTAGTGAGCATGCCAAGCCATTGCTTATAACGACCGACTAATACGATGTCATTTTTGGCTTGCCCTTCTAAAAATTTAATTTGATGGGGTATCAATGCCTGCCAAGTCAAAGTCTTAGTATCTGTCATAGAGCTGTCTACCAAATCATTGATACTCTTAGATCCGTCTACACGCGCAATCAAATCTGGACGTGTGACTGCGCCGCGCCCTAACATGAGATGTGAAGTGCCCGCTTGCTGCATACAAGACTGTGCTTGCTCAGCGGTCCATATTTCACCGTTGGCAATCACTGGAATCTTGAGCTTATTAAATGCTTCGATTTTATCCCAATAGGCAGGCGGCTTATAGCCTTGAGTCTTGGTACGAGCATGAATAGTTAACCAATCTGCACCGCTGTCAGCGATAGCACCCCTAATATCATCCATCTTACTGGTGTCGGTATAACCCAAACGAATTTTAGCAGATACTGGAATATGAGCCGGCACGGCTTTGCGCGCAGCACTGATAATCTCATACATGACTTCTGGCTCATCCAACAGCACAGAGCCGCCTCGATGATTATTAACAGTCTTCGCAGGGCAACCAAAATTGATATCGATAGCAGGCGCACCAAGCTCACAGGCAAAAGCTGCGCATTCGGCCATCAACTGCGCTTCACTGCCAAGTAGCTGGACGTGAATAGGTGTGCCAGATTCGGTCTTGGCATCATGATGAAGTTCTGGCACATACTTATAAAACACGTGCGCTGGCAAGACATGCTGAGTAACACGAATAAACTCGCTGACTGACCAATCATAAGGACGACCTAAGTCTGCTGCAATTTGGGTCAAAATTTGGCGCATTAGCGGATCGCTCAAGCCTTCCATTGGAGCAAGAAGGCGCACCGGATGTTCAAACAGTTGCTGTATATGGTTATGTTGATTTAACAAATTAGTCTGTTTATTATCATTATTCATTGGCAATTAATCATTATTAGAAGTAAGTCGAGCAAAAATATTAAAATCTAGTAAGGGCAATTAAGTCCCATAAATCACTTTTTTACCCGTTTGTAATCCTGATATTAAGTCTTGAATGTTATGAATATCCAAATTGGCCTGAGCACGTGTACAAGCGACATAAAGTAAGCGCAATTCTTCAGGATTAATTTTTATGCCATTAGTGGTGACATCATAATAAAAGTCATCATCGAGCTGGACGCGCGACCATTCAAGCCCTTTCGCTTTGTGAGCGGTTGAGATGACATAATCGGCATTTTCGATACTGGTCAGGCTATTCACCGCTTGACTGAGCACATTGGTCCCATGGTCATCGACCAGTTTAACCAGCGTTTTTAAGTCACTACCTTCGTTGGTTTCAGAATACTCTTGCACATCACTCCAATTATAGAAGTATGCCAGTTCGGGTACGCCGTACGCGGATTTGCCATTTTTTAAGTTTTCGGCCGCTTGGCAGAACTTGAGCATGCGATCAGTATCAGCTTGTAGCGCCACGCGGTGACCGAGTTTTAGTCCAGTTAGTAGCTGCGCCATAGCGGCAGCATTGGTGCGGCAAAGGATAGCGTCTTTCTTACTGTGCACCATACCCTTTTCAGTAGAGGACTGCTTGTGAGGATTGCCTTTAAGCGGGACGTCTTCTTGCAATGCTTTTAGCAGGGTATTCGCCACTTCTGCAATCGGTTCACCAAAGCGAAAGGATTGGGTTAATAATGTTTGCGGCAACGGCAGCTTTTTCATCGCATTGACGGCGCCGCGCCACTCATAAATTTGCTGATGAGCATCACCCACATAGATGACCTGCCTTGGCTGCTGAGTCAAGATTCCCATCATTAAGGGGTCGGCATCTTGCGCTTCATCAAATAGAATAAAGTCCGCAGGAATGCTAGGTTTAGACAATGCCCATAACTTTAGATAAATATCATGACCGATACCTGCCGGATGGCGTGCATCAATAGACTGCAACCAGCGCTGTTCAACGGCAGGGTAGAGCATTTCGCGCAGCTGCTCTGCGTCGGATTCATCGAGCCAGCTTGGAAACAAAATATGTCTTGGTGCAGGGTAGCTGGCATGAGTACTACAGAAATTGCTAACTGCGTCACTAACGAATCGTGCCAATCTGGCAGGCGTGAGGGTAATGTATTTATTAATCCCATCCATTTGCCTGCGCACTTGTACCGGTTGCAAGCCTAGATCATCACCAAGACGCTTAGGTGAAAAGCGTGGTAATGATAACTTAGCCGTAATATCACGAGCAACGTGCCGATAAGCGAGCGAATGAAAGGTACGACACTCTACATGCGGTGGGAACTTTTGCCGCGCATCGTTGGCAATGGTTTTATTGAATGCTAAATACAAGCCACGTCCACGCAGACGCTCACCAATAAGTTTTAGCGTCGTTGTTTTACCGGCACCTGCATAGGCGACTACTTTAAATGACTTGTGATCCATCGCCATATTAAGCGCGCTCAGCTGTTCATCAGTGGGATCGCTCATATAAGCTGGCATAGATGCGGACATAAAAAAGCTACCTAAAGTACAAAAAGTGATTAAAAACAACTGGGGTAAAAAAAGCCACTGGATCAACAATGGCTGGCTGGCAATTCAATTATGATAACAAATGAATGGAGATATGTATGAGAGGCGGGTAGATAATTGATGTATCGTCAGTTCACTCTGACTTAAATACAATATCAGATTTGTGCAGCTTGCTACTTATAATCTTTTATTATTTTCATGTTATTTACAATAGATATAGTTAAAGTAATACCAACAAACTAGTCATCGTCAGATGATAAAGCTGCATTTTTATCTTCTTTAATTAATATTTTTGCTAATAATAAACCCAACTCGAACAATAACCACATAGGAATCGCCAGCATCAGCATGGACACACCATCAGGTGGCGTTACTACCGCTGCCACTGCAAAACAGCCAACGATAATATAGCGTCGCTTATCTTCTAAACCCTGAATGGAGACGATGCCAACCAATATCAATAGTAAGGTGACAACAGGAATCTCAAACGTCAATCCAAATACCATGAACAGCTTTAAAGCGAAACTCAAATAACTGTCGATATCAGTCATCGGCAGTACGTTTTGCGGGGCGAACATAATAAAGAACTTCAAAACCCCTTTGAGCACGATAAAGTAAGAAAAAGCTACGCCGGTATAAAATAAAAAGATAGAGGATGACAGGACAGGTATGGCAATTTTTTTCTCTTTCTTATATAAACCTGGCGCTACAAATGACCAAATTTGATAAAGAATATAGGGCATGGCTACGAATGCGGCCACAAATACAGTCAGACGTATCGGGGCCATAAAGTTAGAGGTAATATCTGTCGCAATCATGGTCGAATTAGCGGGTAGTTGCGCGACCAATGGATCTGATAAAAAGTTATATAGCTCGCGTGAGAACCCTACCAATGCTAAAAATATTATTAATATTGCTACGCAGATTTTGATTAAATGGGTACGCAGCTCTATCAAGTGCTCAGTAATGGGCATATCGATTAGCTTACTTAACATGTCATCAGAACTGCTATCAGGTGCGACATCTGCTTGCTCCTGCGCGCTATCTTCAGTCTCCGCTATTTTTTCTTGCCGACTTTTTTGCCGTTTAAATAAGCTCATTTAGGCGTCTCCTGTTTGATTAACGAGGAGGGCATAGTCAATTTATTTTGGTCTACATCATCATCAGAGGTATTATCCGATGAATAGCTTTCTGATAGCTCGAGTTCAGCTTGGATAGATTCCAGCTCTTCGTCGATAGGCTCCATCTTTTCATCTAAGCCATGATGCGAAAAGTTAGAATGTGAAAAACCATCATTCAATAGAGTGTCTGCTTTATAATTAGGCAGATATGGAGGTGCAGGTAGGCGGTGCGCTTTATCATAAGCACTAAGACGGAACCACATATTTTCCCATGGTCTAGTGATAAAACGATGCGGAATATTGTTAGAAGTAGCTAAAGGGTCTGAGGCGTATTTTTTGGGATCATCAAAATTTGAATCATCAAAATCTTCATCGTCATAAATATTAGATAAGTCTCTTAACTCTTCATCCTGCTCATAATTATAATCATAAGCAAATTCTGTTGGCGTACTTGATGTTATAGAAGCTTCTGCCTCCAACTTATCAATCGTGTCTTGTTTCTGAGCGTCTTGGCTCTGATAATGATTTGAATTAGAGTTCTTTGGTTTGTTGATAGCATCCATACTTTGATGTTGCGAATATTCAAACTCTTGCATACTACCGCGCAATTCTGCCATTTCGCGCTTCATATCTGCTTCAGTTTGGCGGATTTTAGCAAGCTCGTCTTGCATCTGTTTGCGAGTCTCAGCCAAGTCAAGCTCAGCCTCTATTTCAGATTGCAGCGTTGAGACTGTACGACGCAATTTGGCATACCATTGCCCAGCAGTCCGTGCAGCCTGAGGCAGCTTTTCTGGACCTAATACAATTAAGGCAATGACGCCAAACAAGAGTAATTCAGAAAATCCGATATCAAACATAACTGTCAAATATATTCGTCAACATTCTATTCAACGACGCTGTTTATAAGTAATTTATAGACGACGCGTATCATACCTTATGCTTATCATTAGAGGTAGTAGGACTGATTTCTATATCATCAACCTTAGTACCGGTCTGCGAATTTGCCGAAGTATTATTCAATTCGGTATCTGATTTAGACACACTAGCATCATGATCAAGAACGCGACGCTTACGCGCATGTTCCGTCTCTTCATCTTTAACGGCTTCTTTAAAACCTTTTACTGCGCCGCCCAAATCTTTGCCAGCGTTTCTGAGTTTGGAGGTGCCAAATACGACAACCACCACAACCAGTAAAATCAGCCAATGGGTAATGGAAAAACTGCCCATAACGGTATCCTTATGTCTTGATAAAACCAATATATATGGTATCACTTGAAACTTACTAGCCGAACGATAAAATGTTTCGGACACGTAAGATTTAAGTCATTAAGGCTACATTATAACGCGCACAGATGACAAAAAGTTGAAAACAACAATAATTACACAAGCTTATTTCATCTACGGCTGTCTTGCGGCTTTCTCATCAATACCTGATAGCCCGAAACGTCGTCCTAGCTCACTTAGTACCGCATCGGACTCTATATCGAACCACGCTAATCCTACTAAAGTATGAAACCAGACATCCGCTACCTCATAAATTAATTCATGACGTGCAGCATCGTACTGCGCCTTGTCTGTAAGCTCATTACAGCTAGCAAAGTCTTTGGCGGCAATGATACTTTCGGTAGCTTCTTCACCTACTTTTTCTAAAATTTTATTAAGACCATGAGCATATAAACTGGCCACATAAGAGCTGTCTGCTGCTGCCTGTTTACGCTCAGCCAACACACGGTCAAGCTGTGTCAATATAGTCGTATTAACATCTTTGTTTGCTTGATTATTGCTGTTAATAAGATCTTTTTGACGAATAGAACTATTTACATTATTTTCGTCCGTACTGTTATGTAAACTAGAATCTAAATCTCTGTTATCGGATTTATAAATGTCAGCCGGATCTTTTAGTATTGCATCGACTGTTTGCCAGACTGGCTCTGAACCCGACACATCTAAACGTTGATAGAAACAAGATTCGCGCCCTGTATGACAGGCTATACCGCCAATCTGAGTAACACTTAGCACGATCACATCTGCATCACAGTCTAGACGAATATCATGCACCTGTTGAGTATGACCTGAGGTCTCGCCTTTATGCCAGAGCTGATTACGTGAGCGTGAAAAATAGACCGCTGTTTGCGTTTGTGCGGTTAGTTGTAGAGACTCAGCATTCATCCATGCCATCATCAAAATGCGTCCTGTCTCATGATCTTGTGCAATCGCAGGGATGAGTCCATCGGTGTTAAAGCTTACAGTAGTCAGCCAAGCAGGTATGGTCATAATCTGTCTTCTTATAAAGGTTAGGTTGCAGAGAAGTAGCAGAGATGAGGCCTAAGAAGCTAATACTAGTGATCAATAATGGCTAAAATGGCTTCTGCTCTAAGGCCTCTTTAATATCGTTATGAAATGATATAGCTTTATTCGATCGATAGTCATATTGAATAAAGCGTTTACGCGCTTTTGCTACTAGTGAGCCATCATACATACGAGTCACTTTAATAGCCATATCGCCACTCTTATCAGATATCTGCTCTACGCCCAATTCAAATAACAGCTCTTCACGAGCGCGAACGCGACTAACAACCTTCAGTTGTAAATCACTAATAATCAATCCTTGATAATCTGAATTGATCTCTTTTATACCTTTAGAGTATAAAAAACGCGCCCGTGCTTCAGCCAATAGTGTAATAAGAGATTCTAACGTCAAATGCTGGCCGACATCAATCTCTGTATTGCGTACACGCATAACTGTCTCAAAGACAAAAACATCATCATTGAATTCTAACTCTTGGTCTGTCAACGTCATCTCCTATATGAATTATCAGAACGTCTCAGACGCCATTGTTATCAATAAAACATAGCTTAGTCTGACATTCAATCAATTTAGGAATAAGCGGTAGTATTACTTCACTGACTGTTTTTATTTTTATATAAAGTATCTACTATTATCAATATCATAGCTTTTAATAGCGATTTTTAAAAAAATAACAAGTAAGCCGTCATATAAAGTGAGTAATGGTAGGGGCTAGTCAATCTATCCAAGATATATTTTTATAAAAGCCTAAATAGTCTCATCTAAAACTTTACTTGGCAAAATCCTCGTGCTTCTGCTAAAATAGCGCCTCCCACCTCGAGGCAGATAGAGGTTTAGTGGTTGTTTTTAACGCTACTAATCAGTATTAACTATTTGACGACCAGGTTCTAACACAGAAAAAGAGGCACATCATCATGAAAGTTAAGATGAAAACCAGAAGCGGTGCAGCTAAACGCTTCAAAAAAACAGCGAATGGCTTTAAGCGTAAGCAAGCATTCAAAAGCCATATTTTGACCAAGAAATCAGCTAAGCGTATTCGCCAGTTGCGCGGTCTTAAGATGGTGGACAAGTCTGACGAAGCAGCAGTTCGTCGTATGTGCCCATACATCTAATAGCCTATTGTCATCTATATTTTGTTTAAAATATTTGACGTTGCAATCTGATAGCGATGTCTATCATTCAATGACATCGTGATTCGTTTAACAGTGATTAAAGAAATCTTGGAGTAATTTATGGCCCGTGTAAAACGTGGTGTACAGGCAAATCGCCGTCACAAAAAAATCTTAAAGCGCGCAAAAGGCTACTACGGTGCCCGTTCACGTGTTTACCGCGTAGCGGTACAAGCAGTGACCAAAGCTGGTCAATATGCTTATCGTGACCGTCGCAACAAAAAACGTACTTTCCGTCGTCTTTGGATTGCACGTATCAATGCTGGTGCACGCTTAAACGGCTTAAGCTATAGCCGCTTTATCAATGGCATGAAAAAAGCTAACATCGCAATCGATCGTCGTGTACTTGCTGACATCGCTATGCATGATGCAGCGACTTTCACAGCATTGGTCGAAAAAGCTAAAGCGGAATTGGCCTAAATATTGACCGTCCTTTAGGTATTCAACTTATTTAAGTGAGTATGTAAAAGGATAGGAATAATATTGATTAATAGTACAATATTAATAAAAGCTACCGCTAGTCGGTGGCTTTTTTTATATTAAATTATTTTACGGTTTATTTTGATAATGTTTGAGCTAACTATCTGTTTTTTAAAACTTCATTTCTAACCGTCTAAATATTCAAGCCATTAATATAACTAGCTTTTATTTTCTGTTATTTGAAAGTATTTAAATAAAAGCAACTGGGTAAATGGTTTGCAATATTTGGTCGAACCCCTACAATTACCAATCACTATAATTAATAGTCCGTTTAAATCAGGAATAATGCGTCTTATGACTACCCCTGCTGCCACTGCCGATTTGTCGGCGCTACCGACTTTGTCCTTGGAGCTCAACGAGCTCAATGAATCTCAACTAAATGAATTTGCCAGTTCCGCTGAATCTTTGGTCTTGCAAGTAACTGATGCGCGTGCGTTACAAGACTTACGTGTACAGCTGACTGGTAAAAAAAGCCCTTTAACTGGCTGGTCAAAACAGATGGGTAAGCTCAGTAGCGATGATAAAAAAACGTATGGTGGCTGGTTGCATCAAGTACGTAGTCGCATTCAGCAAGCACTGACTGACCAGCAGCAACAGTTAGAAACGGCGGCATTAAATGCCAAGCTTGAAGCCGAAAATATTGATATTACTTTGCCTGCGCGCGGTGGTCAGAAAGGTCATTTGCATCCGGTAACGATGATTACCCAGCGTATGCAGCAATATTTTGTGCAAGCAGGTTTTAATGTCGCCACTGGTCCTGAAGTTGAGAGCGATTACTATAACTTTGAAGCACTAAATATTCCGTCGCATCATCCTGCTCGTGCGATGCACGATACATTCTATTTTGACGCACATTATTTATTGCGTACACATACTAGTCCAGTGCAAATTCGCACGATGGAAAAGAATGAACCACCGATTCGTATTATTTGCCCAGGTCGGGTGTATCGCAATGACTCGGATCAAACCCATTCTCCGATGTTCCATCAGTTAGAAGGGCTTATGGTTACTGAGTCGAGTACCTTCGCAGAGTTAAAAGGCTTAATTAGTGAGTTCTTAGAAGCGTTCTTTGCCAAAGAGCTGACCGTCCGTTTCCGCCCCTCATTTTTCCCATTCACCGAGCCTTCTGCTGAAGTAGATATCTTAGATGATAATGGCAAATGGCTTGAGGTTATGGGCTGCGGTATGGTACATCCACAAGTGCTGACCAACTGCGGTATTGATGCCGAAAAATACACTGGCTTTGCTTTTGGGATGGGTATTGAGCGCTTTGCGATGCTGTATTACGGTATTGATGACTTGCGTTTATTTTTCCAAAATGATGTACGCTTCTTAAAACAGTTTGGCTAGAGTGCTCCTTGTTAATATGACAGGTTAATAGTCCAACCTTTAATTCAAAATCTTTATTATAAAATTCTGATCCGAGATATTTATGAAAATTAGCGAACAGTGGCTACGTCAATGGGTAAACCCCAACAATACCAGTGAGCAATTGGCCGAACAATTAACCATGGCGGGGCTAGAGGTTGACGATCGCTTTGCAGTTGCCCGTGCCTTTAGTGGTGTGGTGATCGGTGAAGTAATAAGCGTTGAGCAGCATCCAGATGCTGATAAATTACGTGTCACGCAGGTGAATATTGGTGCAGCTGAACCGTTACAAATCGTTTGCGGTGCACCCAATGTGACTGTCGGTATGAAAGCGCCCGTTGCTACCGTTGGTGCAGTGTTGCCGAGCAATGATAGCGCGGGTTTTAAAATAAAAAACGGCAACCTACGCGGTGTCGACTCTAACGGTATGCTTTGCGGTGCGTCTGAAATTGATTTGGTTGACGATATTGATGGTCTGCTTGAGCTGCCAGCTGATGCGCCAATTGGTACAGATATCCGCGAATACTTAGGCTTAGATAACCAGATACTAGATATCTCAATCACCCCAAACCGTGGTGATTGCTTTAGTGTACGTGGTATTGCGCGCGAGATATCGGTCATTAACGATTTGCCGATGCAGCAGCCAGAGATTACTAACAACGTAGCAGTTACTGAGAACGGTGCAACTCCTGCGGTAACAGTGAGCGCAGTTGAGGCTTGCCCACGCTATTTACTACAGTCAATCAGTAATATTGATCGTAGCATCAACACTCCAAAATGGATGCAAGATGCGCTAGTCCAGTCAGGACTACGTTCACACAACTTTTTGGTTGACGTAACCAATTACGTATTGATGGAATTAGGTCAACCGCTACATGCTTTTGATGCCGATACCATTGTTGGGGATATTGTTGTACGTTTGGCACAGCCTGCCGAGACGATTACCCTACTGAGTGAGCAAACCATTACCTTAACGGGTGATGAATTGATCATTGCTGATGATGAAGGTGCACTTGCACTTGCCGGTATTATGGGCGGTCAGCGTAGCAGTGTCACCGATAGTACAACTAACATTGTTTTAGAAAGTGCCTTCTTTAGCCCATTGGCGATTGCTGCGCGCGCACGCCGTTTTGGCTTGCATACTGATGCCTCACAACGTTTTGAGCGCGGGGTAGACTTTGAGTTACCAGAGCTAGCTTTGGCACGTGCTTGTGATTTAGTGACTAGTATTACTGGTGGTCAAGCTGGGCAAATAGTAAAAGCGGAAAGTAGCGATCATCTACCATCGCGTGCGCCAATCACCTTGCCAATCGCTAAAGTCCGTGATGTCATCGGTATTGAGATTGAGCCAGCGGTAATGGTGCGTATTTTGACCCAGCTAGGGTTCGAAGTAGCGCAGCAAGTGGATAGCCTTATTTGTACGCCGCCATCTTATCGCTTTGATATGAGTATTAAAGAAGACTTAATTGAAGAAGTTGCGCGTATTTACGGCTATGACAATATTCCAAGCGTCTTGCCACACTTGCAAGTCAGCATGGATTATGATGATACGGCGGACTTGACTCACGAGATGAAGCTTGCATTGGTCGATAACGGCTATATGGAAGCGATTAGCTTTAGCTTTAGTGATGCAAAAATAGAAGCTTTGCTCGATGATGAAGCGCTAGGAGAAGTGTTGGCACTGGCCAATCCTATCTCTAGTGACTTGGCGGTGATGCGCCGTACTTTGCTATCAAGCTTATTGCCTTGTGTGCAATATAACTTAAATCGTCAGCAGCCACGCGTACGTTTCTTTGAGACTGGCCTTAGCTTTGTTGGTCACAGTATTAGTGATTTGGTACAGACACCAAGTATTGCTTTGGTAGCAGTCGGCAATATTTTGAATGAGCAAGCTTATCAGAATCGTGCGCTAGATTTTTATGATCTTAAGTATGATATTGAGCAATTAATACCTGCGCAGATTGATAGTGCGCGTATCTGCTATGAGCGTAGTAGTTTGAGCTTTTTGCATCCTGGACAAAGCGCGAAATTATATATCGATGATCAGTATGTCGGCTGGCTGGGGCAATTGCATCCTAATACGGCTAAGCAATTAGATCTACCTGCTACTTGGGTCGCTCAATTATCACTGGCACCGTTGCTGACGCTTGCTCGCGAACAGAACGCAATTACCACTCCAAGTAAGTTCCCACAAGTACGCCGCGATATTGCAATCTTGGTGGATAGTGATATCAGCTTACAGACATTAGAGTCAACGATACGCAATACAGCAGGTGCTCTACTGACTGACTTATGGTTGTTTGATGTCTATCAAGGCGATAATGTACCGACTGGTCAACGTTCGCTAGCTTTTGCGCTAATATGGCAGGACAACACGCAAACCTTATCTGACGAAGTGATAAAAACTGCAACTGACAAAGTGATTCAGATATTGATTGCCCAACATGGCGCCCAGCTACGCGATAGCTAACTATATTTAGCTAAGTGGTTATTAATAAAGAGTTTTATTTCAAGATTTGTTAAAAATTGAGTAAAAATACTTTATAATGCCTAAACTTGATTCAAAAGTACGGTCATTTAATGGCCGTAATCAATAAATCGCTTATTCTTATATAGCAGTCATACCGCTAAACCATGATACCCGATATCTCGACATAGCATAGGAGTCGTACTGTGAGCACCCTAACCAAATCTGACATGATTGAGCATTTGATGAGTCATCTTAACCTAACAAGGCAAGAGGGTCGTTGCTTGGTCGAGAATTTTTTTGATGAACTGTCAGAGAGTTTGATTGATGGCAAAGAGGTCAAGCTTTCAGGCTTTGGCAACTTCGAGCTTAAAGATAAAAATAGCCGTCCAGGTCGTAACCCTAAGACAGGAGAGCCTGTTGCTGTTTCAGCGCGCCGTGTAGTCACGTTTAAAACTGGGCAAAAATTCCGTCAGAAGGTTGATGAACGTCTATTTGATCAGTAATGCTTACTTTTTTATTTATAAGACAAATTCTAATATTCATTAGATTTGATGTTCCAATATTTTTTATAAATTTAAAATGAAAGATTGGTGCCTTGCTAGATTGAATAATGACTATTAAATCTAGCAAGCCACTGTTAAAACTTATAAATAATACGCATAAAAAAAGAGAGCATAGGCTCTCTTTTTTTTGAACTACAGTATATTTCTATTGCATAAGCAAAGAAAATTACTGAGCTGGTTCTTCAACAACTACAACTTCGTCAGCTGCATTAGCTGCTTCAGTATCGCTAGCTACGTCTACGCTAGTAGTAGTACCGTCTACAGGAACTTCAGCGTCCATTTCGTCAGTAGCAGTTGCAACTTGTGCATCAGCAATGTCAGCTTCAGCATCGGCAACAGCAGCTTCAGCATCAGCAGGAACAGCTTCGCCTTCAGCAGCAGCTTCGTTTAGCTCTTCAGAAGCGTCTTGTACTTCTTCTTGTGCGTCAGATAAATCTTCAGCAGCGTTTTCTGTATTGCTGTCACAAGCAGTTAAGCCCATAGAAGCAGTCATGATACCAGCAAGTGCAAGTAATTTAAGATTCATAGTGTATTCTCCGGAAAAATGAAATGAGCAGTAGCCACGGCAAAGGGTTGAGCATCCGAATTATTTCGAAAGTCAACTAATCCTAGTTACAGCTACTCAGCTTTCACGCATTCTATATGTTTTCTTTTCAAATGAGAAGAGCTTGTACAATTAAGTAACAATAAAATAGTGAATAGGCTTTGTTGATATCGTTTTGATATAAGTTTTAATACAACTTACGGAGATGTTTTCCGTATAATCAATTGGAACATAGAGTGACAGATAAGTAATAGACGGCTTTTGTAACTAAGGTTTGAGAACCGTAAAAGACTACAATGATAAAGTAAAATATAAATAGTTAGCACGATATATATCTATAAGTTGATAAAAGATTCACCTAACATATAGACAAATATTAAAAGAATACAGCGGCTAGTTACCAATAACGAGAAACGTTTTCAATTAAAATTTAAATCATTAATAAGAATCATAACTATATTAGTTATTAAAAAAATTAAGTTTGCTATCAATGTATTGCTTCAACTTACTAAGTTTAATAATTGAGATTGAAAAATACATACTATCAATTTAGGGGGATATATTATGAAATGGCAAGGTAGACGAGGCAGTTCTAACGTACGCACGAGTAGCGGCGGTGGGAAAATGATTGGTGGTGGTATCGGAGGTATTATCATCGCTGGTATTTTATGGTTAGTATTTGGGGTAAACCCAATGACAGCATTGCAGACTGGTCAGGTAGTAGCAGGTGGCGGAAATAACAGCTCCACTGAGCCAGCTACAGGTGACGACCGTGATACTCAGTTTGTTAAAGTAGTGTTAGCCGATACTGAGGCAGTGTGGCATCAAGTGTTTAATGAAGGTGGACAAACTTATCAGGAGCCGTCATTAATCTTATTTAATGGACAAGTTAGTTCGGCCTGCGGTAGTGCTACTGCTGCGACAGGGCCTTTTTATTGCCCAGGTGACCAGACCGTCTATTTAGACACGTCATTTTTTGCAGAAATGCGTCAAAATCTTGGCATTTCTGGTGATCAGCAGGGTTCAGGTGATATCGAAAATAAAGGCAGAGCTGGCGACTTTGCTCAAGCCTATGTCATTTCTCATGAAGTTGGACATCACGTACAGACATTGTTAGGTATCACCCAGCAGGTCAATGAAGCGAGCCGTCAGGTGACTCGTGCACAGGCTAATAAGTTATCTGTGCTACAAGAGCTACAAGCTGATTGTTTTGCAGGTGTATGGGCACAGCGCAACCAACAACGAGTGCAGTTCTTAGAGCCAGGTGATATAGACGAAGCGATTAATGCTGCAAGCCAGATCGGTGATGATCGTCTTGCTCAAGCAAGTGGCCGTGCTGTAACGCCAGATAGTTTTACCCATGGCACCAGTCAACAGCGCGTACAATGGTTTACACGTGGATTAGAAAGTGGCAACGTACAATCATGTGATACATTCAGTGGGGCACTATAATCAGCATTGCTAGAACAATCTGATTGTCATAGATTCTGATTGTCATAGATAAAGACAATCAAATAAAAAGCCTGCAATTAATATTGCAGGCTTTTTGAATTTTTAACGTACCTAAAAACTATCTAAGTAATGTCAGATAATTATTTAGTTATTATCTACTATTGTTAAGAATGTATGCACCAGCGCCACCAACTGCCGCACCGCCGATTGCACCACGAGCGATATCTTTGCTATCGCCACCGCTTCTGATAAGAGCACCAGCAGCAGCGCCAGCAGCAGCACCTTTAGCTGTGTTACTCAAACCACTATTATATCCATTAGTTGCACAGCCACCCATAATAAGAGCAGAGCTAGTAAGGGCTGTCATTGCAATAGTTTTAGCAAATTTCATATTATCACCTGTTAAATAATCAAAATTAAAATAAATACAATATGTTTTATAAAGCATATTTATACTACGGTCAATACTATACTGTTAAACGTTAGACGGTCGTAGTAGAAACGCTAAACTTTGCAAGTACCATGTAATTTATGTTGCCTCACTGTGTCATTGGTAGTGCTTTCACTTAGTATTCTTGTATTTATATAATTAATAAGCTAACTGGTTTTGGTTTTGCTCTAAAGAAACTAAAAGAGACTGCTTATCCGCAGTCTCTTTTATTAAAATTAACAATAACGATGATCCTCAAAAATATTCAAATAACAGATATTCTATTAGTATATTCAGCTGAATTTAGTTTTGAGATTTACGTTTCATTTGTTCAAAAAACTCATCATTGGTTTTAGCTTCTTTTAAACGATCTAATAAAAACTCGGTCGCTTGAACGCCATCCATCGGTTGTAATAGCTTACGTAATATCCAAACTTTACGCAGCTTATCTTCATCAAGCAGACGTTCTTCACGGCGTGTGCCAGATTTTTTGATATTAATCGCTGGGAAGACACGTTTTTCGGCTAAATCACGTTCCAGAGTAATCTCTTGGTTACCAGTACCTTTAAATTCTTCAAAGATAACACTATCCATTTTACTACCAGTATCAATAAGGGCACTGGCAATAATAGTTAGGCTGCCACCTTCCTCAACGTTACGTGCAGCACCAAAGAAGCGTTTTGGACGCTCAAGGGCGTTGGCATCAAGACCACCAGTCAATACTTTACCTGATGAAGGGATAACCGTGTTATAGGCGCGAGCGAGACGAGTGATAGAATCCAGTAGGATAACAACGTCTTGCTTATGCTCGACTAGACGCTTGGCTTTTTCGATAACCATTTCAGCAACTTGTACATGACGTTGAGGCGGCTCATCGAATGTCGAGGCGACTACTTCACCGCGTACGGTACGCACCATCTCCGTCACTTCTTCTGGACGCTCATCAATAAGTAGAACGATTAGGTAGCATTCTGGATTATTGCGGGTAATCGATTGCGCGATGGTCTGTAGCAGCATCGTCTTACCAGCTTTTGGCGGTGCAACAATGATAGAACGCTGACCTTTACCAATAGGAGCAATCAGATCGATGATACGACCAGTCAAATCCTCGGTAGTACCGTTACCCAGCTCAAGCTTAAGTTGCTCAGTTGGAAATAGCGGAGTCAAGTTTTCAAAGATGAGTTTATGGCGCGAACGATCTGGGGTATCAAAGTTGATCTCGCCAACTTTCAATAGCGCAAAATAACGCTCAGAGTCTTTCGGTGGACGAATGGTGCCAGCGATACTATCGCCTGTCTTTAGGCTAAAACGTCTTATTTGGCTTGGGCTGACATAAATATCATCAGGGCCTGCTAAATAAGAGCCTTCAGATGAGCGCAAAAAGCCAAAACCATCCGGTAGGACTTCAAGTACACCATCACCATAAATAGCTTCACCATTACGAGCATGAGTTTTTAGGATGGCAAAAATAATGTCTTGTTTACGGCTACGTGCCATATTATCAAGACCCATTTCTTTAGCGATAGCCAAAAGCTCAGTGATTGATTTTTTCTTTAATTCAGTTAAATTCATAGATAGGTCATTAACGATTTATCGGGTGAGAACTGCCATTAGCAGCACAACCCACGACATTGATTAAAACAACGATAGTGTAGCGATAGGATGTGTGCACAGAGTTGAGATTTATATAGCATTGATTTTTATGTGTCAGATTATCATCAGCTGCGCAAAATTGTGTCAGGATGACAAATGTGAATACAAAGAGGGCTATATAAGAGTCTAGGATATAGAAGCCTGCAATGAGAGCTCAATATCAATAATTATGTTTGTTAATTTTGTTCAGTAATACAACTGTGTTTTGTGTTGATAAACACGAGGAGAACAGCGACAAGACGCTTAGGAAAAATATTATGTTTCTCTTGTCAGCAGACTATACGGTTTTAAAGTTAGACTTGTCAATTATTTTTGTTAAAAAATTTGCATTATTGGCTTTTTTGCTGATAAAGACACAAAAAAGCCATCATCTTGTACAGATAATGGCCAGTTTTGGTTATTTATTTACATGATGCCTATCAGCAATTGGCAACTTATAAGTGCTTATCAAGTACTTTAGCTAGCTCAGATTTTGGCTGTAGACCCATTACTGAATCCACTTTTTCACCGTCTTTAAAGACAAATAAAGTTGGGATATTGCGGATACCAAAGCGACTTGCTGCTTGTGGGTTATTATCGACATCGACTTTAACAATTTTTACTTTACCTTGATAGTCGTTAGCCAAGTCTTCTAGGATAGGGGCAATTGACTTACAAGGACCGCACCATGTTGCCCAAAAGTCTACTAGCACAGGCACATCGGATTGCAATACGTCTTGATCAAAATTTGCATCGGTAGTGTTAACAATAAGGTCTGACATAATTATTCTCTCTTGTTGTATCATCTTTTTTACCAATAGCAGATGAAAATAATTTGATAGATTAAGCTTAAGTACTTATTTATTACCTAAGTTTATCCGATTACTCATCTACTAATGATTTAAGAATGGTTGAGTGGAGGTGAAAATGTGCCATTATATTAGCATGTTTGCCAAGTCTTAACAGATAGAGGGCAGTTAAAATGCTTAACAACTAGTATTAGTACAATAAATCGAAACACAAATTAACAGATGCTACATTATCTGTAGAAGATTACTTATACTATTTTATCTTCCTAAAAACATATTTAACAATTCAATTATGTTTTTTTAATTCATTTAAATCAATTTATATAAGCAGCCATTTTTTATGCCTTTTACTGATGACGCCATAAACGCTCTGAATCTACAAGAATCTCAGTATCCGCTAGAGTTTTTTCAAACATTTGCGCAACAAGTTACTGTTTATGAGGATAATGACATTTGGGTAGTAGATAAACCTGCAGGGCTATTAAGTGTCGATGGTAAAAAGTTAAAGGTAAGTATGCTGGCTCGACTTGAGCGTGCTAACCCCAATGTGAAGCTTATTCATCGATTGGATATGGATACCTCAGGGCTGCTTATATTCGCAAAAAATGCGGCTGCCCAAACCAATATCAGTAAGCAGTTCATTGATAGATTGCCACAAAAAACCTACCAAGCCCGCGTTTTTGGCATATGGGAAGACGTTGGTGCAACTGGCAGAATATCGGTGCCAGTGCGTTATGAGCCTACCACTAAACCGCGTCATATCGTTGATCGTGACTGGAGCAAAAACGCCTTGACTCTATACGAGGTGCTCGCTCATGAACAATGCAACGGTCAAGCGGTAACACGTGTAGCGCTAAAACCGGTGACAGGGCGTAGTCATCAACTGCGCGTCCATATGGTACATGCTGGCCATGTCATTATCGGTGATTCTATTTATGCAGAAGGCCTAGCGTTAGAAATAGCGCCGCGTTTGAACTTACATGCTCAGCAGTTACGCCTAAAACATCCTGTGCTTGGTGCTTGGATGGACTGGGAAAGTTCAGTACCGTTTTAAATTTGCAGCACTCTCGGAAAATAAAAAGCTAAGTTGAAGGTCTCAGTGGAACATTTAAGGTTTTAATCAAGCGAAGTAAGAACGCTAACTAGATGGCTAAAACGGCTTAAGTGTTTGTAGTGATGCGAGTCGATGGTAAGAAGATATTGGAGTAGGACAAGATTATGGTCAGTATTAATTCTATAAAAAATATGACAAAAGGTCGCCTAGCACGCTCAAAACCTCAATCGAACACACCAGCAGATTATGAGGTGTTAATAATTGGTGCGGGGATATCTGGGATTGGTATGGCGTGTCGTTTGCAGCAAAGTCATCACAAGCTATTTAATCGTAAGTCCACAGTCAAAAAAATGAGTAAACGTCGCAAAAACCAAAATAAAGTTACTGAGCCGTTTATCATACTGGAAAAGCGCGCAGACTTAGGTGGTACATGGGATTTGTTTACTTATCCTGGCATCCGTTCAGACTCTGATGCCTTGACCTTTGGCTATAGTTTTCGACCTTGGTTAGATCACAAAATGCTAGCTAAGGGCGACGATATCAAAAGCTATATAGCAGATACGGCGCGTGAGTTTGGGGTTGAAGAACAGATTCGTTATCAGCATGATGTGCAGCAGATATCTTGGTCAAGTGTCGCCAAGCAATGGACAGTGATGGTCAAAAATAATGCCAGTGGCGAGGTGTATACGATCACAGCAAACTTTATCATCGGTGCGACTGGCTATTATGATTATGATGCAGGATATAGACCGCATTTCGAAGGTGAGGAGCAATTCCAAGGTGATATCGTGCATCCACAGCACTGGCATGATGTGGACTATAACGATAAAAATATCGTGGTGATTGGTAGTGGTGCGACGGCGATGACTTTAGTGCCAGCACTAGTCGATCCTGATGGTCAACAGTGCGCTCGCCATGTAACCATGTTGCAGCGCTCGCCAACGTATGTAGCAAGTGTGCCTGGTGATGATTACGCTCTTGATTGGCTATCGGGTAAGTTTTCACCCTTATCAAAGCCTCAGGCTTATACCTTACTGCGTACGCGTAACGTTCTGATGCAACAAGGCCTATATCAATTTGCTACCCATGCACCTAAAGTCCTGAAAGCAGTATTAAAACATGGCGTCAAAAAAGAGCTTAAAGGCAGTGGTGTCGATGTCGCCCACTTTATGCCTACTTATAATCCGTGGGATGAGCGCCTTTGTGCGGTACCCGATAGCGATTTATTTACCGCATTGCATAGCACGCGGGCAACGGTCGTTACCGATCAGATTAGTCATTTTACAAAGACAGGGATTGCACTAAAATCAGGCCATCATATAGAAGCCGATATGATCGTGACGGCAACGGGGCTTAAACTCCAAATGCTTGGCGGGGCAGCGTTATATGTCGATGGACAGCCCATTGATGTAGGTGCGCGCATGACTTATAAAGCGGTGATGCTTGAGGGTGTGCCTAATATGGCGATAATGTTTGGTTATACTAATGCTTCGTGGACATTAAAGATTGATCTGGCTTGTCAGTATGTGGTTAGGATGCTCAAGCACATGAAAAAGCACCGTTATAGCGTAGTTTTTCCGCAGGCTATAACGGAGCAAGAGCAGGTACAGATACAACCAGATACGGTACTTGGTGCGCTATCAGCAGGGTACGTGCACCGCGCACAAGATGAGCTACCCAAGCAAGGCGATCGTTATCCATGGCAAGTGACGAACAACTATTTGAGTGACCGCATTATGCTCAAATATCGTAAAGTTGAAGATGATTGGCTACGTTTTACACGCTAAAACTCTATTAATTATTAGTGATAAAGTCTGCGACTTGTTCGCTTAGCATTTGCCATAGAGTCTCTTGCGCGCTTTTGCTACCCCATGCGTTATGCGGGCTAAATATAACGCGCGGATGGTCGCTAATACTTAATAACGGGTCATCTGTGGTGATAGGTTCTTGCTCAAAGACATCACTGCCATAGCCAAGGATTTGTTCATTATGTATAGCGTCAGCGAGTGCTTGACTGTCGACGATACCGCCGCGCGCGACGTTAACGAGTAGCGGCTGCTTGGTCATTTTTGCCAAGGTATCTTTGTTGATTAAATGCTGGGTATGCTCGTTCAATGGGCAATGTAGACTAATGACATCAGCATTAGCGAGTACCTCATCGAATGCCGTATAGTCATCATTGCGCGGTGTACGTCCTTGATGTTCTGCCCACAATACGGTCATGCCAAAAGCGCGCGCTATTTCGGTTACCCGTTTACCGATAGTACCTACACCAATGATACCTAGTGTCTTATCTTCTAAATCGACGAGCGGGACATCAAGCAGACAAAAATTACCATTGTCTCGCCACGTACCATCTGCTACTTTTTGATGATAATGAATGCCAGCACGCATCGCATTGAGCATCAGCATAAAGGTATGTTCAGGAACGCTCTTGACCGCGTAACCTGCGACATTATATAAAGTAACATTGTGCTCTTCACAAGCCTCTTGATCGACGTTGTTCATACCGGTGGCAGTCAGCTGAATGAGCTTAAGTTTAGGTAACTTGGCAATCACGTCAGCAGGAATCTGAACTTTATTGGTGAAGATAATCTCAGCATCTTGGCAACGCTCAATAATGAGGTCGGAATTTTCAGGTGTATCATCGTAAGTAAAATAGTCAGTGACGCCTGCTGGTGCTGGCAAGTTTACGCCATCGGAAAATGTTCCTTTATCTAAAAAAACTGCTCGCATAATTGTTCCTTATTTATAAGATTTCTTATCTTGTTTTTATTAAAATGTGTGGAGTGGGGTAGTCGGTTATAATTTTTCTATTGAGAGAGTATAATTAACTTCTGCTGTCTAGCAGAATATTTGCTACTTAGGATAGTACCTGCTCAATGTAGCATGCTTTGCGCAAAAATTAAAAATACGATAGGAAGTAAAATAATAGCCTTAAATATATTAGCTTTGATAATTTTTAGACGTATTTATAGATATAGGTATCTCACTATTGTCATTACTATAAGTTTCGTAAAACATTAGTCATTCTATTATCTGTATTCCTCATCAATATGCTCTTGAAAAACCAACTTATTGCACGCATCTAGCCGGTAACGTTATATAATGGTGCGCCTTTATGGTTTGGCCAGATAAAAGCTTAACCAGATAATATACATATGCATCTTCTAAACTATGATGCCTGCTTAATATAGTGACAATTTTACTATGCTAATGTGTTTCTTCACGTTTAGCGTAGTCGCTGTTACTGCCCATTTTCTTATCATCTGAGTACAAAAGACATCGCCTTATGACTATCTCTGCCGCTTCATTGCACAGTACCGAATTCGCCGTTGGTCAACGCCATTTATCTGATACTGAGTCCGAGCTTGGCTTGGGCGTGGTTATCGATGTCGATGACCGCTGTGTACATATTTTATTTCCGCAAAGCGAAGAGACCCGCGTCTATGCAAAAAGCTCGGCGCCATTATCACGTGTTGTATTCAAAGTCGGTGATAATATTTGCGATCAAGAAGGTCGTAACTATGTTGTGACTGCTGTTGACGAGGTAATGGGTGTCCTGAAATACGGTGTCGATGAGCATGCCAAAGGCATTATGGAAACTCGTCTTGCCGCAAATATTACGTTGGCAAAACCACTTGAGCGTCTATTGGCTGGCCGTATTGAACGCGGTGATTGGTACGATTTGCGCCAAGATATCCTACGTATGCAATCAGCACTAGCGGGTCATCCCCTTAAAGGTTTGATGGGTGCACGTGTTGATATTATCGAGCATCAGCTTTATATTGCGCATGAAGTTGGCAAACGTATCGCGCCGCGTGTATTGCTCGCCGATGAAGTCGGTCTTGGTAAGACCATTGAGGCAGGTTTGATTATTCATCAGCAGCTTTTAACCGGTAAGGCTGAGCGCGTTCTTATATTAGTCCCTGATAGTTTGCAGTATCAATGGATGATCGAGTTACGTCGACGCTTTAATCTTAACTTTGCGTTGTTTGATTTGGTCCGCACCGCTGCCATTAAAGAACATGATCCTGAGCAAAATGTATTTGCCACTGAGCAATGTATTATCGCTGGTATGGATCTATTACTTGACCATCCTGACTTGTATGACCAAGCGATGGAAGCAGGTTTTGATTTGCTAGTAGTCGATGAAGCGCATCATCTACATTGGGATGAAGCGGCAGGCGGTAATGAAAAGTATGACTTAATCGCGGATTTCGCTGAAGAAACCCCTGGTGTCATGTTGCTAACGGCTACTCCTGAACAACTGGGCGTCCAAAGTCACTTTGCGCGTTTGCGTTTGCTTGACTCTGATCGCTTTGATGATTTGGATGAATTCATTGCAGGTCAAGAAGCCTTTGCGGAAACTGCCACTGTGGCTGGTGTATTGATAGAAGATAAGCCGTTAAATGATGGACAAATCGCTGCCTTGACAAGTCTGTTGGATTTAAGCGCAGATGAACTCGCAACGATTAATGAAGATGAAAAGTTACGTACTTATGCACTGAATGAGCTGTTAGATCGTCATGGTACAGGGCGTGTGTTATTCCGTAATACTCGTGAGAGTGTCAAAGGGTTTTATGGTCGTAGCAGTCAGCCGTATCCATTACCGCTACCTGAGGCATGGCAAGATAGCTACCAGACGACAGGTAAGCTACGTGAGCAGCTATGGGGTGAAGAAAATCAACCTGATGGCAGCTGGCTAGAAGATGACCCACGTGTACCGTGGTTGATTGATATCTTAAAAGGTGAGTTGAAACACCAAAAAGTATTGTTGATTGCTCGTAGTGGCGCGACAGTTGAGAGCTTGGAGGCGGTACTACGTCTGCATGCTGGCATTAAGACGGCTATCTTTACTGAGCAGATGACGTTGCTTGAGCGTGACCAAGCAGCAGCATTCTTTGCTGATAGTGAAGGCGCACAGATACTATTATGTTCAGAAATTGGCTCTGAAGGGCGCAACTTCCAGTTTGCAAGTCAGCTCATACTATGGGATTTACCTGCCAATCCAGATACGTTAGAGCAGCGTATCGGTCGCCTAGATCGCATCGGGCAAACGCAGCAAATCACTTTACACGTGCCTTATGTACAAGGGACGGCTCAAGAGCGTCTATATCATTGGTATAACAGCGCGCTAAATATGTTCAATCAGATATCTCCGACCGCTCAAAGCGTGCAAGAGCAATATATTCAAACGCTCAAACCGTTGCTCGAAGGCGCAGATACTGCTGAGAATCGCGATACCTTAAAAGCTCTCATCGCAGAAGCGCTACAAATGCGTTTGGCTCTAGAGGCACAGCTGCAAGCAGGGCGTGATCGTTTGCTTGAATACAACTCGTGCCGTCCACGCGTGGCTGGACGTATCGCTGATGCGATGCGCGACTTTGATGGTCACAATGTATTGCCGCAATTTATTGAGCGCTTTCTGGCATCAGCCAATGTTGATTACAGCATCCAGCGTGATGGTTCTTGGGTACTTGCACCGCTCGATAGTACTGAGATTAGCGAGTATATTGAAGGCTTGCCGCTGGGTGATGAAGAAGAAGGTATGACGTTGACCTTCGAGCGTGAACTAGCGCTCCAACGTGAAGATATCGAGTTTATTTCTCATGAGCATCCACTGATGCGCGCGATTTACGAGCTTGCTAGTACGAGTACCTTTGGTAATACGACGGTGGCAATGCTTAAGAGTAATGCTATTCCTCAAGGCATGATTATGCTTGAGGTGCATTTTAGAGTTGAAGCGATTGCCCCGAAATTACTAAACCTACCAGCGACGTTGCCGACTCAGAACATTCGCGTCTTTATCAGTGAGCAAGGTAGTGATTTATCCGAGCGTATTAGTAGCGAGATGATCATGCCGCATATCGACCGCTTGGATAAAACCCGTGCGCGTCAAGTCGTTAAAGTGCGTGGCGATGTGATTGAGAGCCGTTATTATGAGGCTGAAGAGATTGCACGCGCGCAGCTAGCCGATATCGGAGAGCAAGCAAGTGCACGCTTTAGCCAGCAGTGGTCACGTGAGATTAAACGCCTTAAGCATTTGCAAACCATCAATCCCAATGTGCGACCCGAAGAAATTGAGCGCCTAGAGCAGTTACAAGCACAAGGCGAACAAGCGCTAGCGAACTTATCGTTGGTGCCAGATTCTATCCGTGTATTAGTTGCTGTAAAGCCGTAACTACTATAAATGGTATAAGAAAAGAGGTGCTCAATAGCGCCTCTTTTTTGCATAATTATTTATCTAATAATTTAGATTTAAAATAATGTTTGATAATTCGATACACTTGCGTAATAAAAGTCTAACCTAGGCAGTCAGGCTAATGCTAGGTAGCCAGCTTTTAGCAACTGGTCAAAGCTTGCAATATTGGTTAAGATGTTTCCTCTGTTACATTATTGCTCATTATGGCAAGACCAATGCATTATTAAATAGTAATTCACTGCAAGCTCTATTATTTACCATTATTACTCATACTATTATTACGTATCAAAATTTAATGATAAATGTCATTTCTAAGTACTGTTTTAGGCTATTCTAAGCCGTATCGTAGTAACCTCGCTTGCCAATGAATGTCGCTGAAAAATAAGGAAACTTACTGCCATGTCTGATTATTCACAATTGATTGATGAGTTGCTCGCTACGGTAGCGCTTATCGAGGTCAGTCCTGATGTATTTGAAGGCAAAAGCCATGATTACGTTGGTGCACGTATATTTGGCGGGCAAGTACTGGCTCAAGCCATAATGGCTGCTGCCCAAACACTTGATACGGATAAGCCTTGCCATTCGTTACATGGGTATTTTTTGCGTGGCGGTGATATCAATCAGCCAGTGATTTACAAAGTAAGACGTTTGCGTGATGGTCGTAGCTTGTCAGCACGTGAAGTAACAGCGATTCAATATAAGCAAGCACGTGGTAAGCCACCTGTTGAACAGGTAATATTTTCGATGATTGCTTCATTTGCACCGATGGAAGACGGTTTGGAGTATCAAGAAAATATGCCGGTTTATCCACCACCTGAAGATCTACAAACTGAGCAAGATTTAAAAGAAGGCTATGTTGGCAAAGTGCCAGATGCGCTTAAAGCTCGTTTTATGCGTCGTCGTCATGTGGAGATTAAGCCTGTCAAGCCACGCGATCCTATACATCCAGAGCCAACGAAACCTAAGCAAGCCAACTGGTTACGTATTCGTGAATTGGGCACGCAGCCAGTTGCTATACAGCAAGCGCTCTTGGCGTTTTCCTCTGATTTTTATTTGGTGGGAACAGGGCTCATGTCTCATGGCGTCAGCTTTATGACTAGCGGTCTACAAGCGGCTAGCATTGATCATTCAATGCACTTCCACCGCAGTTTTGATATAAATGATTGGCTGTTATATGACATGTGGAGTGATACGACATCCAATGCTATGGGGCTCAATCATGGTCAGTTTTGGCAAGATGGCAAGCTGGTCGCCACCGTACAGCAAGAAGGGCTCATGCGCTTGCGAGTGCCTAAGTCTTAAAAAGTCTTAAACTTAGCTCTACTCTAAATTCTAACCTTCTATAATTTTTCCCATTGCGCGCGGTAAACCTAAGCTGTCCTCAGCTTGCTGCGCAGTTAGCCATTTAAATTCTATTTCTGCAGCGCTTAGTTTGCCATTTAACTCGACTATTTTTGTAGCATCGATTGCTAGCTGACGCGGTGTCAAATACCAATGAAAGTGAGTCAGTGAATGCTTAATCGGTGCGTCATCCAATAAAGAGTTACTGATTGATTTTGTTACTAATTCGTTCTTTGCTAGCCATTCATGGATAATTTGCTCAGCGGTAGTAAATTCCGCTTCATATATTTTCTCATTGCTACGTACGTCACTTGGCACAGCCAATAGCTTATCGTCGTTCGCAACTTGTTTTTTATCAGTCATTTTGCCACTAGCTTTGCCATCAACTTTCTCTACAAATTGTAGCGGCAAACTCCATAATCCACCCCAAATGCCGTTATCAGGGCGCTGTAACCACAGTATGTCACCGTCTACACTTTGAATAAGTAGGGCATTGCTAAACTTGCTTGGTTTGGGTTGTTTTTTTGCTTTGACTGGATAATCGGTTTCGCGACCTTGCGCATGTGCCAAGCAATCATCCTGTAGTGGACACAATAGGCAAGCAGGCTTGCTACGCGTACATAAGGTTGCGCCCATATCCATCATGGCTTGCGCAAATAGCCCTGAACTCTCTCTAGGGGTTAAACGCTCTGCCAATGCCCATAGCTCTTTAGTGGTGGCAGACTTAGTAATGTCACCGTCAATCGCCGCCCAGCGCGTCAGCACTCGTTTAACGTTACCATCACAGATGACGCCATAACGATGCAGTCCCATCGCCATAATCGCGCCAGCGGTAGAAGGCCCAACACCAGATATCGCTTCCCAACCTGCTAAGGTTTGTGGAAAGTCGCCCGTCTCATCAATTATCTCGACCAACTGCTTTGCGCCTTTATGCAAATTCCGTGCGCGAGCATAATAGCCTAAACCCGCCCAATGCTCCGCCACTGTATCCCACTCTGCTTCCGCTAAATCTTGCACTGTCGGAAAGGTGTCCATAAAACGCGCGAAGTAGGGCAGTACAGTCGTTACTTGCGTCTGTTGTAGCATGACTTCCGATAACCAAACGACATAAGGATTGGGAGTATCAGTTTGGTGCTGCTGCCAAGGTAAATCGTGGCGACCGTTCGTTTCGAACCAGTCAAGTAGGCGTGGGGCGAAGGAGTCGAGAGAATTAGATGACTGAGAAAAATGAGTAGGCAAGAGTATTCCTTGTAAATCAAAAAATGAATATAGAATTTATGATTAAGGTGATTTATGGGGTGTGGTAAGGGTTGATGCAAGAGAATAGGTTATGATAAAAATAGCTCGAAAATATCATTTAAGAAATATTTCCAATAATAAAAAGTAAGTATTACTTTAAAATGAGCCAAGTTTGGCTCATTTCTTTATAAAATACTGATGAGTTCTAAGTGAACACCAGCTCTACTTCCGATTCTTGCGCGCACGTTTTTTACGTAAACGCTTTTCCTCTAACTTAGCCTCTTTTTTGGCTTCCGCTTGTGCGCGTATCTCATCTACCAATAGTAGCTCTGCTTCACGCATTTTTGGCGTCTCTAAAGTAATGCGACCAAGTATGCCACTGCGAAGCTCATTAACTAAAATCTCAGACATACGGTAGGTATCAACGATGCCGCCTCTTTTTAGCAATCCTCGGTTACGTCCAGCAACTTCGAAAAACTCCCAGTCAGTCTTTGGTAAATCTTCAACTTTATAACGTTCTTTAAGCAGCTCAGGATATGCCCCAATTAAATATTCAGCAGTGTAACCAGCCACATCAGCAAAATCAAAAGCTGTGTCTTTAATGCCACCCGTGGCAGCCAAGCGATAGCCTGAATTTGGGTTTTCAATTTTTGGCCATAGCATGCCAGGCGTATCATAGAGCATGATGTCATCATCGATTTTAATCAGCTGCTGTGACTTAGTAACGGCAGGTTCATCACCCGTTTTGGCGATGCTGCGTCCAGCTAGACTGTTAATCAAAGTCGATTTACCAACGTTTGGTATGCCCATGATAAGCACCTTAATTTGCCTACCAGTGCCTACTTTGTTAGGCATTAACTGCTTACATATCTGTACGATGCGTTTCACTTCGCTGGACTTGTTATCGTCACAGGCTATGGCTTTTACTTGATCCTGACTTTCTAAATACTCAATCCACGCTTGCGTTTGATTGGAGTCGGCAAGGTCTGCTTTATTGAGGATTTTGATGACAGGTTTTTGTCCACGTAGCGCTGCTACCATAGGGTTTTCACTACTGTATGGAATGCGAGCATCAATGACTTCGATGACCACATCCATCTCTGGCATAATTTCTTTAATCTCGTTACGGGCTTTATTCATATGTCCAGGGAACCACTGGATACTAGCGTTACTCATTGATATAACAACCTTCTTTAAATGGAGTGCCAAAAGTAAGACAATAGGTTTTTACTTTTGTGATGAGGTTAAGTTTACTACACAATGAGAAGTTGAATGCACCTAAAGTAGATTGCTCGTTTTATTTTAATTTGCTCAAGCGTCTTACTATAGGAATTTTGAATTGAAAAAAGCCGAAGTCAGATATAGTTTTATACTATCGATAATAATTTTTCGCACAAAAAAGCAGAGTATGACCAGCATACTCTGCTAAATTTTTACTCAAGTTCTTGTTAAGCTAGAAGGCTTTGTTAATTTAAACTGTTAAAGCATTAACCTAAATTAGCTTTCATAAACTCTAGCATATTTTCCCAGCTTTGCTTGGCAGCGGCTTCATTGTAGCCAAGATCTACATCATTCTTGGCTGCGCGCTCATCTGCATGTGGGTTGGTAAAGCCATGCTTGGCGTTATCGTATACATCAACAGTATAATCAACATCAGCAGCATCTAGCTCAGATTTCAGACCTTCGATAGCGTCCATTGATACCATTGAATCATCGCGACCGTGGGCGACCAATACTTTAGCCTTGAATTTGTCGTCCGCTGGCTGTTTTGCTGATGGGTTGCCATGGAAGGTTGCAACTGCTTTTAATGGCATGCCTTCGCGTGCCATATCGAGGACAACTTTACCACCGAAGCAATAGCCAATCGCGCCTAAATTATCGCCATTGACTGCCATTTGGTCGCTAAAGTCGTTAAGAATCAAGCGGCAACGCGCCATCAGCATGTCTTGATCTTCGAGCACTTGCTCCATCCACATATTAGCCTGAGCTGCATCAGAGGTCAGTTTACCTTCGCCGTAGACATCCATTGCTACGGCAGCATAACCTGCTTTAGCCAGATTTTCAGTGATTGTTTTAGGATGATCGACCACGCCCCACCATTCAGGTGCGACTAGAATGCCAGCGACAGGATTTTCATCTGAGGCGTCTTCTGGCAGCGCAACATAGCTAATTAGTTCAATGCCATTTTCAGTGGTACTTATCAATTCAAAGGTCTTAATTGACATATTATTGTCCTTTTTTATATTGTGAGTTTTATTTAGTTGTATAGTTAATCTTAGATAAAAAAAGTACAATTATTATAGTGTGCTACACGGATAATTTTTCCTTGCTTGCTGTGCCTACGCAGACAGAGGCTGCGCAAAATTTAACCCAGTAGCACTGTATTTTTTAGTAGATCGACTATATTTGTACGTTTTCAATTGTCTGACTCGTTCTACCTTAACGCCCGCGACCAACAAAAACAGCTATAATACTGTAACGCTGTTTATCAAAATGATACTGCGACTCTATAAAACGCTACTGTAATTCTATGAGGCTAAATTTGTTACATCAATCAAGTTCATTTTCAGAGAAAGCATCTGATATAACATCTGATACACAATCAGGTGAGGCAAATGATGCGGCGCTACGTCCACAGTTTTGGACCCAGTTTAAGCTGTCTGAATTAAACCATAGTGAGTGGGAAGCCTTGTGTGATGGCTGCGGCAGTTGCTGCTTAATTAAGTACATTGACAATGATGACGACGAAGAACTGGTCGAGTATACGGATGTGACTTGCCAGCTAATGGACTGTGCGACGGGCTATTGCAAGCATTATGCTGCACGCCAAGAGTACGTGCCAGACTGTATTCAATTAACGATTGAGAATTTGCCGAACATGATGTGGCTGCCAGCCCATTGTGCATATAAGCGTTTATATAAAGGTCAGGCATTACCGGATTGGCATCTGCTATTAACTCAAGATGCGGTAGTAACGCAGCAGCAAATGCGCGCTGCTAACATAGGGGTGGCAGGGCGCTGCGTCTCCGAGAGTGGAATGTCTGATGAAGAGATGGAGACGCGAGTCGTTAATTGGGTGAAGCCTTAGTTAACTTGAAGGTTTATTTATCGAAAGTCTTAGTTACTAAAAACCTCAATCACTAGAAGCTTGGGCAGCAGATTTCGCTTCTGCGTCAGCCTCTAACTGCGAATCAGCTAGCGGCGGGATAGGAATGCCTTGGCGAATTTGAGCAGAAAACTCATTGCTATTAGCGCTAGAATCTAGATTGGCTTGATTGTCAAAACCTCTAACCTTTGGATTGATGTGAGCGCGCTCATACCACATGTCCATTGACCATGGTTGCCCACCGTTTTCAGGATTGGCATCCAGCATACCGACGTCGTAGAGATAATTTGGTAACCAGCCAGATACCCAAATTCGATAATCCCATGGCAGCCGTTCACCACTGACAATTCGTGCCATATAAAAGATAATATTGGTACAGTTGCTGGTCAAGGTGTTATACCAAGCGGGCTTTGCATTAAGCTCATCGGCAGCGGTTAAGTATGACTCAAACAATGATTTGACTTCCGACTGCTGCAAATGGCTGACAGGCAATAAATAAACTTGCTCACCGCGCGCATTACTACGGGTGTAAATGATATCGCGCTCTTCAGCGGCAATGAGGCTGAGCTCATAACGTCTAAAAAAGCCTGCAAGTGCCGAAAACGATTCGCCGTTTTCTTTACGAATCTCAAAAGAGAAGGCGAGCGGTCTATCATCTTCGAAGCGAAAGCTTACTAGAGTATGGGCAATCAATGGTCCCATCCAGTAAGAGTTACTCACATCGATACCGGATAATTTGGACATATCAACTATACGCGTCTCCCAGCGTTCAGTCGCGTCCTCATCAGTATGCCAATCAAAGTTACGCACATTGGTAAATGTAATCAAATCAGGGTTGGTGGCATCGCGCTCATAAGAGACTCTTTGACTGACTTCCGCCATCCAATCACGGTTTTGTTTGGGTTCAATAGAAAAAAACCAACCAAGGCCGACTACCCAAACAGCCATATATATTCCAGTTAGCCATTTATTGGTTGTTTTTTGATTAATGGTTTTGTTAGTCGCTTTATCTATAATCCTATTGGCTAGCTTTGGCCGATATTTTACGGACAATACCGATGCTAGCAAACCGACAATCACTATGGTCGCTATCCAAGTTACCGGACTGTATGCACCGAGCTGATAGCCAAGCAACATTAATAGCCAGAGTGCTGATAATATAAGCGTCAGTGCAATCAAAAAATGCACAACATAATGCCGCCAATTTTTTGGTTGGCGTGCGTTGTCGCTCGTATTGTTCGACAAGCTAGGGTTAGCTTTACGAGATGATAAAAGCTGAGAAATAACAGAACGAAGCGACATAAGTGTAAGCTAAATAAGTGAAGTTGTTGACGATAGCAAAGTTTATAACACACTGACAATACAATTTGGATAAATTTGTCGTTGAATGTCTGGTGGGCTTGCGATAAAGTGAAGCTAATTTAGACTGGTCTATCTATCTCTAATGATAAGTTAGCCAGCTTTATTTATTATTTTAATCTCCATTACTCGTTTTATTATCATATTAATTATCATTAACTAAAGAGGTTAAATCACATCGCCATGTCTGACGACGTTCCAAGCCCGAGTAGTTGGTCGATGCGCGGCTTAAAACGCTGGCTATCGACCGCCCCCGAAACCCGTGATGAATTGATTCGTCTGGTACAAGATTCACGCCAGTTCTTAGAGCCAGATACAGTCGACATGCTCGAAGGTGTACTGGATTTGCCAGCCACGCAAGTACGTGAAATCATGACGCCGCGCCCGCAGGTGATAGGTCTACATGAAAGTACTAGCCTTGCTGAAGTGATGGATATCATCCTTGAAACCACGCATTCACGCTATCCAGTATTTGACAGTCAAGATGATGATGCGGTTATTGGTATCTTACTCGCAAAAGACTTGATTCCTATTTTAGTACATATGGTGCGCGATCAAGAAGACAAGATTGACAGCAAACGTCTAAAAGACTTGGTACGTCAGCCGCTATATATTAATGAGAATGCGCGTTCTGATACCTTGTTACGCTCATTGCAGCGTACCCAAGTACACATGGCGATTGTAGTCGATGAGTTTGGTAACTTCGGCGGCGTGGTCACGATGGAAGATTTGTTAGAAGAAATCGTCGGTGATATCGTCGATGAGCATGATGACTTTGATGAAGATAGTGATATCAATAATATCGTTGTGCATCCAGAAAAGCCTAATACTTGGCGCGTGCAAGCCTCTACAGTGATTGAGGACTGTAATGACGAGTTAGGTAGTCACTTTGATGATACCGATGTCGATACCATGGGTGGCCTTGTAATGCAGACGCTTGGCTACGTGGGTGATTTAGAGGGTGAGAGCGTACAGATAGATGATTGGGAAATTAAAGTCATTGACGCAGAAGGACGCTTTATTCAAAATTTAGAGCTGACCAAAATCACTGCCGATCAGCGACTGTTAATAGGTAGCCACTAGTTTTCCAGCTATCAGTCCAGAACTCGGCTGCCAACTATTAATTTACCGATTTAGTATCTAAAGTATGTAAGGTACGCATATATATTAGGTTTAAGCTTTTATGGTAAGAACACGACTACGGTCGTGTTTTTTGCTTTTTGGCATTTACTATTTTTGCTACGCAAATTTACCCATTAATTAGTATAGGCTGGTATCATGGGCGGATTTAATTTTCAGCACTGCCAGTGGCCGTCAAACAGTATCTGTCAAAAAACGGTTACTGTTAAAAAAGAAGCCTCAAACTTAATGTTTTGAATAATAAGATTCTGGATAATTGCTATGCGCCTGTCTACTGTTGATTTACAAAAGCGTTTGAATCCTACTAAGCCTAAACGCCTATCGCTAGGGTTAACTATTTTGATTGCTTGGCTTGCAGGTGCGATATTTATATTTGCACTCGCGCCTTATGGTATCTGGCCACTAGCACTGGTATCGCCTGCTATTTTGTATGCGCTACTGTTGCCGGATATGACTGGCAAGCGCGCATTTATTATCGGTCAAGCATATGGTACGGGGCTGTGGTGTGTTGGTGCGTTTTGGCTATATACCTCTATTCACGTTTATGGTGCGACGCCTGTATGGCTTGCGTTAATTATGATTGCGCTGATGGGCCTAGGGATGGGGTTATTTCATGGCTTTTTAGCCTTGATATTTAATCGGGTGGTTGGCAAGCAGCCATTATCCTTTGCAGCTCTTTGGATACTACAAGAGTGGATGAAAACGTGGCTGTTCACGGGTTTTCCGTGGTTGTTCGTTGGCTACGCCTTTACTGAGCAGTATTGGTTGTCTTCACTTGCGCCCGTCGCTGGTGTATTTGCCGTCTCTTTCGTCGCAGTATTATTAGCCGCCAGTATAGTGGAGCTTTTGCGTCGCCGTGCAGGTTATGCCATTGCTTCTGTAGCACTGTTGGTCATCAGCACTGCACTATGGCTAATCAATCCGCAATGGACGAAACCTAAAGGCACGCCTGATTTATCCGTATCATTAATCCAAGGTAATATTCCACAAGATCTCAAATGGTTGACCGAGTATCAGGTGGAAACTCTCAAGATTTATGCAACCTTAACCAGCACTGAGTGGGGGCGTGATATCGTGCTCTGGCCTGAATCTTCAATCCCTATGTTCCAGACAGAGGCAGTTGGCTTTATCAGTGAAATGGTAAAAATGGCTAATGCTACTGATACCACATGGGTGACCGGTATTCCTTATAAAGATGAAGCAGCATTTGATGCCAGTACCGATAAGTATCCACCATTCTATAATAGTGTTATTGCCTTGGGTGCTGAGGCAGAAGGCTTGTATAAAAAACAGCGTCTAGTGCCGTTTGGTGAGTATATTCCCTTTGAAGGCTTGCTAGATATCTTGCCCAATCTAGCTGGCAGTCAAGATATCATGAGCTATAGTCGCGGTAGTGATCAGCAATCACCGTTACGTGTGCGTGGGCATAATTTAGGCGCGGCAGTTTGTTATGAAGTTGCTTACCCTGATACCACTCGTAAAAATGCAATCGGTACTGACTTTTTATTAACTATCTCAAACGATGCTTGGTTTGGTACTTCAGCAGGCCCACTGCAACATCTGCAAATGGTACAGATGCGCGCGCTTGAGAATGGTCGCTGGTTTATGCGCGCAACTAACACTGGCGTTACCGCTATCATTGATCATAAAGGCCGTATTGTCGAGCGGGCGCCGCAGTTTGAGCGCACAGTATTACGCGGTGATATTCAGGCACGGGTTGGTAACACTCCGTTTATGAGTCTTGGTAATTACCCTATTTTGTTTATCATGGCACTGTTATTACTATTGAGCTATCTAGGTAAGCGCTCAACCACTCGCGCTCAGCTTGGTAAATAGGAGCGTCATTATCACAGCTTAATTGGTATGTACTAAATAATAATTCCTTTAAATAGTTAAGGGTTTGAACACATTGGTATAAATTGCGATATAATAGGCTAAAATTTTAAATATTTTGTGCAAGGTGGATAAGGTATGTCAGAAGATATCGTCAACAACAATCCAAAAAAAGAGTTTATGTATGCTCTAGGTGGCATTGCCTTGTTTTTAGGTATTGTCTTACTTATTGGTATTTCAGCATTCTTGCGTCCAGCAGGAGAGCACATCACGGCTGAAACTACTGAGGCTTCGGCAGCGGCTGATGAAGCAGAAGCTATTGCCGCTGAAGATACAGAAACAGCTGACACCGCAGAGACAGAGACAGCTGCTTCAGCAGATGCTGCAACAGCAACTGAAACGCCTGCTGATGCAACAGTAACACCTGCAGAAGATACAAGTGGCGCGGTAGTTAGCGCTGAAGCTGGTACTGCGACTGCTTCAGGTACAGTCAGCCAAGCTGCCGTTGAAGGTACTGATTTAACTGCAGAACAGGCTGATGGTGATTTAGATGCTGGTACTGCTGACGACACCGCAGCTGCACAGTAAGCGAATATCATTACTTAACAGTATATATAAGCAACACGATTAGCTTCTAATTATCAAGCTTGTATAAAAGCACCGACCTATTGTTTTTAATAGGTTGGTGCTTTTTTTTGTCAAGTTTTCGTAGGCATTTGTTCAAATAGTAAACAATCTTTCCCTTTACATACTGATAATCTAATGAAACAATAACGCGCATTTACGACCGTCCGTCTCAATAATGAAGGGCTTGGTCATCTCTATAGTAGTGTGTTAAAGGAATAAACTTATGAGAACGGAGACACAATCAGAGGTTAATGCGGCTGAGCTAGAAGCACTAGATAATGGATTTATGGGACACCCTCAGCCATTACGTCCATTGTTCTTTACTGAAATGTGGGAACGGTTCTCTTATTATAGTATTCGCCCGCTATTAGTACTTTTTATGGTGGCAACGGTAGGCAGCGGTGGTTTTGGTTTTGATGAGGTAACCGCTTCTGCTATCTACGGCATTTTTGCTGGCTCTTTATACTTGGCAGCAGTGCCAGGTGGCTGGCTAGCTGATAATTGGCTGGGTCAAGAGCGTGCCCTGTGGTGGGGTAGTATTATTATTGCCTTTGGTCACTTGTGTATTGCGCTTTCCGCTATGTTTGGTATGACATTATTTTTCGTCGGTCTAATGTGTATTGTTTTGGGCTCAGGCTTATTTAAAACTTGTATTTCAGTGATGGTCGGTGCGTTGTATTCTAAGGGTGATGTACGCCGTGATAGCGGCTTTACTTTATTCTATATGGGTATCAATATTGGTGCATTATTAGCCGCGCTTATCGTTGGGGTGTTCAAAGAAAAAGGCATGTGGCATGTTGGTTTCGGTGTCGGTGGTCTTGGCATGCTAGTCTCATTGCTCATATACCGTTTTTCTGCCCAAAAAACTTTAACACGCTATGCACGAGCAAAAGGTATCACGGCTGAGTGGGAACATGCCAATGATCGCCATAAAAACGTCGGTCGCTGGGTCGCAGGATTCTTAGCTTTACTAGCTACAATCGTCATTTTGGTCTCTACAGGTATGATGCCGTTTCAGCCTCAAATGGTGGCTGAGTATATGACCTATATCATCGCAGGTGTGGTGATACTTTATTTTGCTATTATGTTCATTTCACCTAGGCTTGATAAAACCGATAAGCTCCGTCTGTTAATTTGTTTTATTTTAATTATCGGCTCGACGCTGTTTTGGTCAAGCTTTGAGCAGCAGCCGACTTCTTTTAACTTGTTTGCTGATCGCTATACCGATCTTAATGTTTTAGGTTTTGAGATACCAAGTATTTGGTTTCAATCGCTCAACCCTTTATTTATTCTTCTGTTAGCGCCAATTGTCAGCATTATATGGGTTAAGCTTGGCAATAGAGGCGTTGAGCCTAGTAGTATGGTTAAATTTGCTCTCGGTATGTTACTTGCTGCTGCAGGTTTTGGCTTAATGATTGTGGCCTCTAAGAGTATTTTGACTAATGATAGTGGGTTAGCATCACCTTTATGGTTGGTAGGTAGTTTGCTGTTACTAACGCTTGGCGAACTGGCACTTAGTCCTGTAGGTCTGTCTTCAATGACTAAGCTTGCACCAAAAGGCATGCAAGGTCAGATGATGGGACTTTTCTTTGCTTCTTTAGCCATGGGTAATTTGGTTGCCGCATTTTTCGGCGGCAACGTTTCAGCTGATAAGATTGAAGGCTTACCAGATCTGTTTACGACGATGACAATTTTATTGGTTGTTACTGCTGCCTTATTATTAGTATTAGCGAAGCCTATTAATAACATGCTACAAAAAAGTGAGCGTGCCGATAAAGTCAGCTAATTAATAGGGTTTTTAATAAGTCGTTGAGCAAGTGTACCGCACAAGTCCATGACAGATGATGAGACGTGTTACCATTACTGGTAGCACGTTTTATTGTTTCACTTGGTGAGATATTTGCCTCAGGCTATTGAAAGCCTACTTTCTGCCCAAACATCTAATGATGTTCTGCTTTAATACTATTCTGCTGAAATAATAGTTGGCCTCATATATTTGGTATCTGACTTTTTACAACATTTTAATTCTCAAACATATTGAATGTGGCTGATTCAAATACTGATTATTTAATTAAACTTTAAAGCAACTTTACCCGCTCGAATAAGACGACTAATCATAGCCGCCTCACGATAAAACTTCTCCAAAATCAATAAGGAAGCATTTAATGAATAAACAAACCATTCATGATCGTATCGATAGCTTACGTAAAAGCTTAGCTGCCCAAGACTTTACCGCGATTATTGTGCCATCTGCTGATCCGCATTTATCTGAGTACTTACCAGAATATTGGCAATCACGTTTGTGGTTGTCAGGGTTTACCGGCTCAGTAGGTACGCTCGTCGTTACGGCTGATTTTGCCGGCCTATGGACTGATAGTCGCTATTGGGTGCACGCAGCTGATCAGCTAGAAGGAACAGGTATCAGCTTAGAAAAGCTCGCGCCTGGTCAACCAAACCATATTGACTGGTTAGCTGAGCACTTGCAAGAAGGTGATAGCGTAGCAGTCGATGGTAATGTGCTATCTATCGCTGAGCAAGATAAGTTACTAGACGCTTTTGATGCCAACGACATTACTTTAATCACTGAGCGTGATGTATTGACAGACATATGGAGTGATCGTCCAGCGCTACCATCAGCAGAGTTATATGCTCACGATGAGCAGTTTCTCGCCCAGTCTGCTACCTCAAAGCTTGCCGCCGTGCGTGCAGGTATGGGCGATGCAGGCGCAACGCATCACTTGCTTTCAAGCTTAGATGACATTGCATGGTTGACCAATCTGCGCGGTGCCGATGTCGATTACAACCCGGTGTTTTTAGCGCATATGCTAATCAGTGAAGATAAGGCGACATTGTTTGTTGATGATAATAGAGTCAGCGCTGACATTGAAAAAGCTCTAAAGGATAGCGATATCACGCTTGCTGATTATGATGCAGTACAAGATGCATTGAGTGCGCTGACGCCAGATGACTTGCTATTGTTAGATCCAAGTAAAGTCGCAGTGGGTACGCTATCGAAGATGGCGGATGATGTAGGCTTTATCGAGCAAATGGCACCGAGCACTTTGCTAAAATCTGTTAAATCTGACTCAGATATCGATCACGTACGTGAAGCCATGCGTCAAGATGGAGCCGCATTAAGTGAATTCTTTGCCACATTTGAGAAGCGCTTAGCAGACGGTGAGCGCTTAAGTGAGCTGGACGTTGATAGTATGCTGATTGAGGTACGTAGTCAGCAGCCACATTATGTATCGCCAAGCTTTCCAACCATTGCAGGATTTAATGAAAATGGTGCGTTGCCCCATTACCGTGCGACACCAGAAAAGTTTAGCTACCTTGATGTCGCTGAGGGCGAAGGTGGATTATTGCTGATTGACTCAGGCGCTCAGTATCAGAACGGCACCACTGATATTACTCGCGTGGTCGGTATTGGAAAAGTAAGCAGCGAGCACAAACGTGACTTTACCACGGTGCTCAAAGCCCATATCGCTTTGGCGCGTGCAAACTTCCCTGATGGTATAGCCTCGCCACTAATCGATGCGATTTGCCGTGCACCATTATGGCAAGCACAGATGGATTATGGTCATGGGACCGGCCATGGTGTTGGTTACTTCTTAAACGTGCATGAAGGCCCACAAGTTATTGCTTATAGTGCCAGTACGCCAAAAGAGCGCGCCATGAAAGAGGGAATGATCTCTAGTAATGAGCCAGGTCTATACCGTGAAGGCAAGTGGGGTATTCGTATTGAAAACTTAGTCGTTAATATGCCAGTGGCGAGTCCGACTGAGACTGAGTTTGGTAAATTCTTAAACTTTGAAACCATCACTTACTGCCCAATTGATACCCGTTTGATTGAGTCTTCATTGTTAGATCAAGTAGAGATTGATTGGCTAAACGACTATCACAATCAAGTCTATGCTGAGCTAAAAGACCGCGTTGATGGTGCGGCACTTGAGTGGTTGACCGAGCGTACACAAGCCATTTAAAAATAAAAGCTTGTATCTATTAATCCAATCTATGAATCCAAAATAGAAAAAGCCCCGTAAAAATTTACGGGGCTTTTTTGTATTTAAGATTTTTAGCTGAGACACTTAGAGCGTCAGCAATAAACGCAATAATCAATAAATGCTAAGCCCTCTCGAAGACTAGTTCTTCTTAGCGATGTTTCTTTGAATAATATCTTCGACAGCTTGGTTTTTTTCTGTAATGCCAGCTAGTTGATGACTAACTTCGGCACGTAACCATGATTTTAAGTCCTCAGACATTTGCATCATTTGCTCACTGAGGTAATCATCTACGTGCATCTCTAGCTCATGAATTAAGGTCTCATGGGCAGCGCTTAACTCTGGATCCTTAAATGACAAATCAATTGCGGCGCCTTTTTTAGGTTTCACAATAGTATGTTCAGTGTGATGGTTCGGATTTACACTACCATCAGCGCTATCTTTCTCATTGTCTGTAACCCTAATATCAGTACTGGTGTCAGGATTATTATTGGCACTAGCTGCTGCACTTGTATCTTGCGCTACTTTAACACTGTTGTTTTTGTCCGCTTCTAATTGTGCTGCACGCTCTTCTTTTTGCGCTTGTTGTTTTTGTGCTTGCTCTATCTGCAGTTTTTCTTCTTGGCGCTTAGCTTCTTCACGCTCAACTTTTGCTGCAGCGCGTGCTTTTTCTTCTGCGGCTTTTTTCTCTTCTGCTAAGCGTTGTTGTTCAGCAGCGGCACGTTGTTCCGCCTGCTTATCGGCAAGCTCTTTTGCAGCCGCTTGCTCTGCTTCATGCACACTATATAACTCATCAAGGTGCGCGTCTAAATCAGGCAGACTAAAGGTAAAACTTTCAAAAGGAGTGTCTGTTTGCAGCAGAGTAGTAATATCCGTTAATTCTTGGACAATGGCAGCGCGTATCTGCTCTGGCGCACGGGTCCACCGCTGATAAAATTGATGCGAAAACGAATAGCTTGACATAGACTCTTCCATAAATTTTCTAAAAATTACCCCTTATCATACGCAACTATGATAAGGGGCTGCAAGGGGACAAACGTAGCAAATCTGCTACCAACGTTACATTGATAGCATTATTCACTTTTATAGCTTAATTATGATTCAACTTAGGCTCAATAACTATGATAACTATGACCAACGTGCAAAAATTAATGAACCATTGGTGCCGCCAAAACCAAAGCTATTAGATACAGCGTAATCAAGATTTTCAACTTTACGTGATTTATTGGCCACATAGTCTAAATTGCAGTTGTCCTCGACATTGTCTAGATTAATCGTCGGCGGTACGTGCTGATTCTGCAAAGCAAGTATCGTAAAGATAGCTTCCACACCACCAGCTGCGCCTAATAAGTGCCCAGTCATAGATTTGGTTGAGCTAACCAAAATGCTGTCTTTGACCGAAGCAAATACAGTCTCAATCGCTATGGATTCAGCGACATCTCCAGCAGGCGTACTAGTACCATGAGCGTTGACATAGCCAACGCGTGATGGATCAATACCTGCGTCATTAAGGGCACTTTGCATAGCGCGTGCAGCACCATTACCATCTTCAGGTGGCGCCGTGATATGGCTGGCATCGTCACTCATACCAAAGCCGACAACTTCAGCTAGTATGGTTGCACCGCGTGCCTTGGCGTGAGCAAGGCTTTCCAGTACCAATACGCCTGCGCCGTCACCCATCACAAAACCATCACGATCTTTATCGAATGGACGTGATGCTTTGGTCGGCTCATCATTGCGGGTAGAGAGCGCATGCATAGCCGCGAAGCCTGCCATACCTAATGGGCTCGAGCCTCTCTCGCTACCACCTGCAATCATGACATCAGCATCACCATAAGCGATTAGGCGTGCAGCCAAACCGATAGCATGCGTACCTGTAGTACATGCTGTCGCAGTCGCAAGATTGGGACCTTTAAGTTTGTGTTTGATAGCTACTAGGCCAGCCGCCATATTGGCAATAGAGCCTGGAACGACAAATGGTGATACTTTTTTAGCACCTCTTGCATTTAGCATGGCGCAGCTATCTTCAATAGTTTGAATACCACCAATGCCTGATCCTAAGATGACACCGAAGCGCTCTTGGTCGACATTCTGTACCGGAGTGTCCTCTGCGCTGATTGCTTCAATGAAGCCTGCATCTTTAAGTGCCATTGCAGTAGCAGCTACACCATAGTGCATAAATGCATCATAGCGGCGTGCGTCTTTGGGGCTCATATATTGCTTAGTGTCGAAGTCTTTAATCACGCCTGCGATTTGGGCGCGATAGTCAGTCGCATCGAAATGTGAGATTGAGGTAATGCCACTTTCACCGTTGAGCAGCCGTGTCCACGTGCTTTCTATGTCCACCCCTAGTGGGGTAACGGCACCCATACCAGTGACGACGATACGCATCTCATCAGAACGCTCATAATGAGGTGGTTTATGACGCAGTTTTGGTGCAGTGTTGGTATGTTGTGGTGTCGGTGAACTGCTATTTTGGCTCATGAGATATATCCTGTACTTGCGGTCCTAAAGGGATGGACTTGCTTATATTGTATGGCTATTGAGGAATAGTTCTATATTATTTATAGCGTTATCTTACTATTTTAGCAGCCATTATAAAGCACATAAGTGCACGTCTGTAAACTTAATAGTTCATAGAATAGTGACGCTAGAGTAATATGCCACTATATTGCTATTGATTGCACGCTTAAATACCATATAAATTCAATAATAATCTTAATGTTTAAGCAAAACACACCTGTCCCAACACCACACCTTTACTTGCGCCAGTAACGGCTGGCAAGTTACCTGTTTCACCTATAAGTGTCTGCCTTGCCAACCAAGCAAAAGCAACCGCTTCTACCCAAGCGGGGTTAAGTCCTAGGCTTGCAGTAGTCTCTACTATGCAATGGGGGAGGTGTGCTTGCAATCGTGTCATCAAATAATCATTAAGCGCACCGCCACCACAAACGTAAACCGAACTGCTTTCATGAGCTTGTATAAACATGTTAATTTGCGCACTAGCACTAATGGCCGTCAGCTCGGTCAAGGTTGCTTGTACATCAGCGGATGAATAACGAATATGGGCAGAAGCCTGATCGAATTTTTGTAGTTCGTCCTGTAACCAAGCTAAGTTAAAATCTTCACGACCTGTACTCTTAGGGTAAGACCGTGCAAAAAATGGATGCTCTATCAGTTGATTAAGTAGCGGCTCAACGACTTGTCCAGATTGCGCCCATGCACCGCCAGCATCATAATCATTATCTGTATGCAATGCCGTCCACGCATCTAATAATAAATTAGCAGGGCCCGTATCATAACCAACAACGCTATCTGCTTGTTGATTGTTTGAAAGGTCACTAGTAAGCGCTGGCAAGACGGTGATATTAGCAATACCACCCAAGTTTAATAAAATTCGGGTACAGGCAGGCGTGGCAAATAATGCTTGATGGAAAGCAGGGACCAAAGGCGCACCTTGACCACCGACCGCCATATCACGGCGACGAAAATCACTCACGACGCTAATGCCAGTACGCTCAGCGATGATATTGGCATCGACTAATTGCAACGTAAAGCCCATTTGCGGGCGATGGCGCACGGTTTGACCATGACAGCCAATTGCTAGTACGGATTCACTATCTGTATTTGACTGCTGCAATAAGGTATTAACCACGTCGCTTGCAAACTCACCGTACTCTTTGCTTGCCCAACCGAACCAGTCTAATTCGCTATTTGGTTCATCATCTGTCGGCGTTAATTCTTGAACACCATTAGGCTGACATAAGGCCAATAACACTTCACGGAGACGTGGTGGAAAATTCTGGCTACAAGTCGCCAATAAACGCATGGGTTGCTGCGTGTCGTCATCATTATTAATACCGTCGCTATTAACATTGTCATTAAATTGACAAAGAACAGCGTCCATACCATCTAAGCTAGTACCTGACATCATACCGATGTATAAACCATCATCGAAACTTTCAAACACCGTTTGCTCCAGCGCATCGGTCAATGTGGCATAGTTTAAGTCGTCAATATTATCTGAGCTCTTTTCTAAACCATTGTCTAAAGTATTGTCTTTACCATTATCAAAATTCATATTCGAATAAGTAGTATCATTAGTATCAGCAATCGATGCGGGGTTGGTCATGGCAATTTCCCTTAAAAAACGCTAGTATATCCGTCAAATTCTAACATCTTTTGATGGCTATCAGATTCTAAATAGTTCAAACAATTTAATCTTTCAATAAAGACAATAAAGAGATCATCATGACAGACCATTCATACACTTTAGAAGAACAACTTGCCCTTATTCAGCGCGGTACGCAAGAAATTTTATCGCAAGAAGATTTAGTTGCTAAATTAAAACTAAACCGTCCGCTACGTATTAAGGCAGGCTTTGATCCCACCGCGCCTGATCTGCATTTAGGTCACACGGTATTGATTAATAAGCTTAAGCACTTTCAAGATTTGGGTCATGAGATTTATTTTTTAATTGGTGATTATACGGCCAAGATTGGAGATCCCTCTGGTAAAAATTCTACGCGTCCACCATTGACCGACGAGCAAATCCAAATCAATGCGCAAACTTATGCTGAGCAAGTATTTAAGATTTTGGATAAAGAAAAAACCCGTATTGTCTTTAATTCTGAATGGTTCAAAGATATGTCAGCGGGCGATATGATTCAGCTTTCTAGCCAGTTGACTGTCTCGCGTATGCTTGAGCGTGATGACTTCTCTAAACGCTATGCGGCGCAAACGCCAATTGCTATCCATGAGTTTCTCTACCCATTAGTTCAAGGTTATGACTCTATCGCGCTAAAAGCCGATGTCGAGCTTGGCGGTACTGACCAAACCTTTAACATCCTAATGGGACGCACTTTGCAAGGCCGTTACGGTCAAGAGCCGCAAGTTTGTATTACGGTGCCAATCTTAGAAGGTTTAGATGGCGTCAATAAAATGTCTAAGTCACTGAACAACTATGTCGGCATCTATGATGCACCGGGCACGATGTACCAAAAACTACTATCCATGCCAGATACCCTAATTCGTCGCTACTTTGAATTTTTAAGCTTTAAGCCGATGGAAGAAGTCGACAGCTTGATGGCAGAGATGGAAAACGGTCGCAATCCACAAGAAATCAAACGTATTTTAGCCGAAGAATTGATTGAGCGTTTTCATGATGCGGACGCTGCTGCCAATGCGCATAAATCTGCAGGTAACGTACTAGCTGATGGCGAATTACCAGTGGATTTACCAGAGATAATGCTAGATTTAGAAGGTCAAGACGCACTATTTATTACCCAAATTCTGAACCAAGCTGAACTTGCCAAAAACAACTCAGCAGCCAAAGATATGGTAAAACGGGGCGCAGTAAAAGTTGATGGTGAAGTGGTCGACGCAAGTTTTAGCTTAACCTCAGGACAGACAGCAGTTATCCAAGCAGGTAAAAAAGCTTATGCAAAAGTGACGGTGGGTTAATCAAGATGGCAAGTTAGGTAAAGAGAGTTTATAAGTTCATTATGGCTTGAGGAGAAATATATGCTAGACCTTCCTACATTATCAAATAATGGAATCACCCTTAAGCCATTGACATTAAGTTATGCAAATGACTTAGCCGAAGCTTGCCAAGACGGTGAACTATGGAAAATAAACGAGACTTCTGTACCAGAGCCAGATAAAGTCATCGACTACATCAATACTGCAGAATCAATGCCCGATAGAAAAGCTTTTGTCGTCATTGATGAGTCAACCGGTAAAGCGATTGGCTCAACGAGCTTCCATGATATTTTGCCTTTTGCGAAACGCTTAGAGATTGGCTATACCTGGTATGCTCAATCGTATTGGCGCACGCATGTCAATACGACCTGTAAGCTCATGCTGCTCACCTATATATTTGAAACCTTAGAATATCAAACCGTAGGCTGGCGCGCGGATATTGGCAATCGCCGCTCACAAGAAGCGATTGAACGCTTAGGCGCCAAAAAAGATGGGGTCATTCGAGGCAATAGAGTCTGCCGTGACGGCGTTATTTCAGATACAGCGATGTATAGTTTGGTAAATTCTGAGTGGCCACAAGTAAAAGCTGAATTGACGAAAAAGCTTAATGAAAACTACTAAAACTTGTAATTAATCTAAATAAGAATCTTATGTCGCCAAAAAACCAAAATAATATTTCTCACACTATTCCCCAAGGCATTTACCGCCATTATAAAGGCAGTCTATACCAAGTATTGCATACCGCGCAGCATTCTGAAACGGAAGAAGCGTTAGTCGTTTATCGCTGTCTGTATGGCGAATATGGTGTTTGGGTGCGACCGTTAGCGATGTTTAATGAGACAGTCATGGTAGATGGTAAAGAAATACCTAGATTTGAGCTGATTAATGCTTTGGCTGACTAATTCTAAACTTTCTTCTAAACTTTCTTCTAAACTATCCTCATATTTAACTAACCAAACGAGAAAGCGACCATTTAAGGTCGCTTTCTTGTTCATATATACAAAGTTATTTAGCTGTCTAAAAAAGCAATCAAAGCTTCATTAAACTCTTTTGCATGAGTCACATTGATGCCGTGCGGACCACCTTCAACGATATGAAGTTGACTATTTGCAATCATATCGTGAGAACGTTGACCACTCACTTCAAACGGTACGATTTGATCCGCATCGCCATGAATGACCAAAGTTGGTACATCAAATGCTTTTAAATCATCACGGAAATCGGTATAGCTAAAAGCTTTGACACAATCGTAGCTAGCTTTGGCAGAGGCAAATGCAGCAATATCACGGTTATATAAGCGTAATGGCTTGCTAACTAATAACTTGCCGTCTTTTGGGGTAAAAAAGTTCTTAGTAAAGTCATTCAAGAAGGCAATACGGTCACCGCTGACACCATCTAAAAACTCTTGAATATCTTGCTCTTCTAAGCCACCATCAAGATTGTCATCAGCTTTGAATAAATAGGGTGGCACAGCAGAGGCTAGTACGGCTTTACTGACACGCTCTGAACCATATTTCCCAAGATAACGCGCCACTTCGCCGCCGCCCATAGAGAAGCCGACGATAATAGCATCTGTTAAATCTAGCTCATCCATCAAGGCTTTTAAATCTTGTGCCAAAGTATCGTAATCATACCCGTTCCATGGCTGGGAGGATTTCCCAAAACCACGTCTGTCATACGTAATCACTTGATAACCCGCCTCAACCAGTGCAGGGAGTTGTGACTCCCACGACCGTCCGCTTAATGGCCAACCATGAATCAACACGACAGGTTTGCCAGTACCTTGGATTTCGTAATATAGTTCGACAGATTGCTCGTTTTGTGTTGCAACTTTCACATATGGCATGCTCAGATCCTTTTGATATTATTGTAAGATTTTTATAATAACGCACCTTTTTGATTTGGTTTTTGGTTAATGAAGGCGAACGTCAGCTTTTTAGTATAAAAGTAGATCGGAGCAATTACTATGACGTGTTGTAAAGTTATAGTGTCGATTATAGAGTTTTTATGTGACAGCGTAATGTTGTGCCTAACCTTCCAAAAATCTCTTTAACACTCTATAAAAGCCAATCGGCTCGTCCATTGGTACCGCATGACCCGCCTTCGGTAAAACAACTTCAATAGCATTAGGTAGCATATAGGTGACTTTCTGCTGCCATTCGGGATCATATAATCTAGAGCGACCACCAATTAAGTTCACTACTGGAATAGTGACTTTTTCTATGACTGCCCGAAAGTCGTAGGGCAGCTTTAAGTAAGCTTGCAAGCAGCGCATCTTGTGTTGCCATGTACTGTGATTATAAAACACCAGCTGATGATCATTTTGATGAGTCAAGAATTGTATGATGGCTTTTGAGCGTGAGCGATTTACTGATAGTAAAGAAAACAGCCGTTCGACATCAGTGACTCGGCGTTTGATAGCAAATGGCAGATGCGTGAAGCTATCAATTTTGGCATAGGGTAGGGTCATATCGACCACATTATGAAAAATATCAAACACCTCTTGCTGTCGCGCTCCGAACAATCCACCTTGCCAATCAGACTGATTATGGATAGCAGGGCTTTGGTCAATATTCAAATAGTGACTTACTCGCGATATACCAAAACGTTCAAAATATGCCCACATCACTTGCGCGCCCATTGAAATAGCGGCAACAGGTAGAGACTCTATGCTTAGCTCATGACAAACTTGCTCAATCACTGCGTTAATATCGTCAGCATATTGGCGCACAAAATCAAATTGCGTCAAATTGATAGATTTCGCTTCTCCAAAACCTCTAAAGTGCGGTAAATAGAACTGATATTCGCCCGCGAGCGGTAAGATAAACGGTAAAAACTCACGCGCATCCATGCCGTAAGCATGTAGCATGAGCACAGGTTTGCCTTTACCGATGACTGAGACTGGGAGCGTTATATTGTTAGCAGTAGTGACGTTCATAGTCTGTAATTGGTATTGCATCGGCAGTGTGAGCAGATTTTTTATCATGAAGTGGCGTCATCTCATCTTAATGTTATCAAACTATTTTAATGTCAAAATGCTTAGCACAAAACGTCTTTATATTATTGATAATAGGCTGTTATAGTAAAAACAGTCAGGCTGACCATAGCATAAAAAATGTTTATTGGTGAAGAGTCGTCAAAGTGATGGCTTAATAATAAAAAGGGAATGTTGGTTTATGAATAGAGCGACATTATCAGGACTGGATAATAGCCTTTATCCGCAAATATGGGAGAAGCAAACTTTTGCCAATCCGCATAGCTTGTTAATGGCGCTACTAACAGGTGGCCTTGTTTTAGACCCAAAAGACTTTACCAAGCAATTATTAGCAAACGATACTTATCAAGATTGGATTAATGCTTCCGTATTCGGACGTTATATCCAGCGTAGTTTTGCAGCTTTCTATAGCCAAACTGAAGACAATTTTAATATGGATATGCCAGCGCTGTTTCGTGCCGAGCTAATGCGCCACGCTCAATACCTACCATTGGGACAAGTGTTATTTGTCGCTGGAAATATACCCAAGAGCGCACGCTTCGATAAATTATTTACCAGCACCGTCAATCCTGCTACTGTGGTCTTAGGGGCTCAAAAAATTAAGCAGGATGCGCTAAAGTCAGGACGAGAAAACAGTCAAACCTTGATTGTGAATCAGATAAAAGTCGTTGGCAAGCAAGTCGTTGGATTTCCAATACGCCATAATAAGCGCACCAGCGAGCGCACTCGTAATGAAGTATTGGTATTAGAGTTTCATGATTTACGTTTGGTAAATGAGCAGGTTTTAAGTAGTGAGAAGCTAACTAATACGGCGATGCCAAATGACACTGCCGTATTGCTTCGTTATTATGAATTGCGTTGATATTTTAAACGTCGACAATCTAAACATTGATACTTTAAACGTCGATAGTTTGAGTTTGCAAAAAATTATAGGCTGGCTTTCTGATTCAATTTTTAGCTATCTTGCTTAGCAATCGTTAATCCATTATAGGTTTGCGCGACTGGCATCACTTCTAAACGGTTAACGTTAATATGAGCAGGAGATTCTATGAGCCAAAGTAAAATATCACCAATATCTTCTCCAGTCATGGTTTTAAAGCCATCATAAACCTTAGCTGCTTTATCTTCATCACCATGATAGCGGACATTTGAAAACTCAGTTCCAGCGACATTACCCGGTTCAAGATTGGTCACTCGCACTTGCGTACCTAGTAAATCAGCTCGTAGATTTAAACTAAATTGTTTTACAAAAGCTTTGGTAGCACCATAAACGTTACCGCCAAAGTAAGGCCAGCTACCAGCGATAGAGCCAACATTAATGATATAACCACTATCGCGAGCGGCCATCGCTGGCAAGACGGCATGAGTCAGCGCCATCAGACCTTTGATATTGGTATCTGTCATACGCATCCAGTCATCAAGGCTGGCATTTTGGGCAGGCTCTGTACCCAGTGCTAGCCCAGCATTGTTAACCAAGACATCGATTTGACTAAAGCCATCTGGCAAATCGGCGATAATTTGCGGAATAGAGGCAGTATCACTGACGTCCATCACTACGGGTAAGAATAAATCGCCCAAAGTTTCTGCCAAAGCATTAAGTTTATCGATACGTCTGGCACAGCCAATCACACGGTGACCTTTGGCAACCAAACGTTCAGCCAGTGCTTTACCGAAACCAGCGCTTGCTCCTGTAATCAATACGTTCATTTCATATCCTTTTGATGCTGTGTGCTTGTGGCATAATTTTTATGACGAGTATTTGTTTTGGCTTATGTTGTTAGCCCAACTGTCTTGGCTTAATAGTTGCTATCTTAACTGCGGTTCAATCGATAGTTACCTATTTGATAATTGCTTACCAAAGATTTTATCACCTGCATCGCCAAGACCTGGAATGATGTAACCGTGCTCATCTAAATGACTGTCTAGTGCGGCGGTATAAATGGTCACGTCAGGATGCGCTTCATTCACCAAGCGTACGCCCTCAGGTGCAGCAACTAACACTAAGGCTTTAATATTGGTACAGCCATTTTTCTTTAGCATCTCAATAGTCGCTACCATCGAACCACCCGTTGCTAACATTGGATCAATGATAAGGGCAGGACGTTTGTCCATGTGGCTGACGAATTTTTCAAAAAATGGTACTGGTTGCAAGGTCTCTTCGTCGCGCTGCAAACCCACGACAGAGATTTTTGCAGTAGGAATCAAATCGAGCACGCCGTCAAGCATGCCAATACCAGCACGTAGAATAGGTACAATCGTTGCCGTCTTACCGATAATTTGCTCACCAGTGATCTCACCACACCAGCCTTCCATCGGGAACGTTTCAATTTCAAAATCGCGGCTTGCCTCATAAGCCATCAAACGTGCAAGTTCTTTAGTTAGCGTACGGAACTTATAAGTACTACAGTCTTTTTCGCGCATGAGGCTGAGTTTATGACGGACTAACGGATGCTCAATTACAGTAATTTTTAAGTCGCTCATAAGTATTCTCTTGGTTTTTGGTCTGATGCTTGCGCAGTAACTGCGATTGCTATTAGTATAAAAGATACAAACACTTACTGCACATTAACCCTATATTTAGCCCATAAATAGTAAGCTTAATACTCTAATAATCAAGCGGGCCAAATACATTTACAACGAGGTTAGTTTTATTTAAGTCGACCACATTTGACTATCATAGCGCCATAACAAGTGAAGCAGTGTTTAGACCTGCTATGATACCAAAAAAACCGCTTTTCTGATGAAGAATATTATGACCAAACAACTATCAAGCACCCAGAATGAAACAGCTCCTAGCTCAGTAACGTTAGAGATACCAGCAGCAAAAATAGAAACCCATCCATTTGGTCCTGTTTTACCACCCAATGCCACGGTGATGATGATGGGAACTTTTCCACCGACAGCTGACAAATGGGCCATGAGTTTTCATTATCCTAACTTCTATAATGATATGTGGCGTATTTACGGGCGTGTGTTTTTTGATGATGCCAATTATTTTAGAGTCGGTGATGAAAAACGCTTTGATCCTGAGCGTATTCGCGACTTTATGTTCGAGCGCGGTATTGCTTCTTGTCCGACAGTAAAACAAGCTATTCGTGAAACGGGCAATGCCTCGGATAAGAATTTAACCGTTGTAACGCCTGTTGATTTAGACAATATCTTGCTACAAGTGCCAAAGGTTCAGACCTTATTTACGACAGGAGGCAAGGCAACCGAGGTATTACTTAACTTATTAGCTAAGCCACCTGCCAAGTCGAAGTATCCTAAGACCAATCAAAGTATGGATTATCCTTACCAATGGCAAAACGACCATAATAAAAAAACTGGTGTTAATAATCTCACCTTATACAGGTTGCCTTCAACTTCGCGCGCCTATCCTTTAGCGTTAGATAAAAAAGTCGCTGCCTATAAAGAATTTTTTAAAAAGATTGGCAAGCTATAAAAGTGTCATATATAGAAGGCTTTTATATAGAAGAGGTGAGCGATTTTAAGAAACAAAGGCCAGTTATGATAAAGGTAAAACTATTTTTGACGCTAACTGACTGATAAACAAGTAGTATTAATAATAAGGCTAGATAATCTCTAAAATAGCAGACAAACCCCCTTGACCCCCATCTTAAACCGCGTATAATGCGTCCCAGTCGGAAGGGAAGGCAGTTTAATAAGTGGTTCACCACTTATTGAGAACGCTTCTAGGTAAATTACTTTTAATTCAGTTTAAAATAAAATAATTTACTGCTTGACACTTCGTTAAAAGGGTCTATAATACGCCCCTCAATGAGACAAACGGCAATGATTGCAGTGTATTATTACACAACAATAACCCAATTAACTTATTGAAACGAAACGAAATAAAAGCTTGACAAATCAAATCATTATGATATGATAGTCAGCTCGCTTCAAGGCATAACCCATATGGTTTAAGTTGATGAAGTGGAAAGCAATACCCTATATATCAACTACTGGACGACAGTAGATTGACACTATTTAAAAGCATAACTAAAGAACAACTTGTGTGGATTTTTGCTGATTCAGAATGCTAAAAAATAAAGTTGACTATCTTTTCTTTTCGGGAAGATTATTAACTATAAAAATTATCATTTAAGACAGCAGAAAAACTCAAAGTTAATTCATTACGAACATAATTTTTAGCGATTTGCCAGATTAAATGAGCCAAGTTTAGAAGTCTCTTTAAAGGACTTCATAGCAAGATTAAACTGAAGAGTTTGATCATGGCTCAGATTGAACGCTGGCGGCAGGCTTAACACATGCAAGTCGAGCGGTAACATTTCTAGCTTGCTAGAAGATGACGAGCGGCGGACGGGTGAGTAATACTTAGGAATCTACCTAGTAGTGGGGGATAGCTCGGGGAAACTCGAATTAATACCGCATACGACCTACGGGAGAAAGGGGGCAGTTTACTGCTCTCGCTATTAGATGAGCCTAAGTCGGATTAGCTAGATGGTGGGGTAAAGGCCTACCATGGCGACGATCTGTAGCTGGTCTGAGAGGATGATCAGCCACACCGGAACTGAGACACGGTCCGGACTCCTACGGGAGGCAGCAGTGGGGAATATTGGACAATGGGGGCAACCCTGATCCAGCCATGCCGCGTGTGTGAAGAAGGCCTTTTGGTTGTAAAGCACTTTAAGCAGTGAAGAAGACTCCGTGGTTAATACCCACGGACGATGACATTAGCTGCAGAATAAGCACCGGCTAACTCTGTGCCAGCAGCCGCGGTAATACAGAGGGTGCAAGCGTTAATCGGAATTACTGGGCGTAAAGCGAGCGTAGGTGGCTTGATAAGTCAGATGTGAAATCCCCGGGCTTAACCTGGGAACTGCATCTGATACTGTTAGGCTAGAGTAGGTGAGAGGAAGGTAGAATTCCAGGTGTAGCGGTGAAATGCGTAGAGATCTGGAGGAATACCGATGGCGAAGGCAGCCTTCTGGCATCATACTGACACTGAGGCTCGAAAGCGTGGGTAGCAAACAGGATTAGATACCCTGGTAGTCCACGCCGTAAACGATGTCTACTAGTCGTTGGGTCCCTTGAGGACTTAGTGACGCAGCTAACGCAATAAGTAGACCGCCTGGGGAGTACGGCCGCAAGGTTAAAACTCAAATGAATTGACGGGGGCCCGCACAAGCGGTGGAGCATGTGGTTTAATTCGATGCAACGCGAAGAACCTTACCTGGTCTTGACATATCTAGAATCCTGCAGAGATGCGGGAGTGCCTTCGGGAATTAGAATACAGGTGCTGCATGGCTGTCGTCAGCTCGTGTCGTGAGATGTTGGGTTAAGTCCCGCAACGAGCGCAACCCTTTTCCTTAGTTACCAGCGGGTTATGCCGGGAACTCTAAGGATACTGCCAGTGACAAACTGGAGGAAGGCGGGGACGACGTCAAGTCATCATGGCCCTTACGACCAGGGCTACACACGTGCTACAATGGTAGGTACAGAGGGCAGCTACACAGCGATGTGATGCGAATCTCAAAAAGCCTATCGTAGTCCAGATTGGAGTCTGCAACTCGACTCCATGAAGTAGGAATCGCTAGTAATCGCGGATCAGAATGCCGCGGTGAATACGTTCCCGGGCCTTGTACACACCGCCCGTCACACCATGGGAGTTGATTGCACCAGAAGTGGATAGCTTAACCTTCGGGGAGGCGTTCACCACGGTGTGGTTGATGACTGGGGTGAAGTCGTAACAAGGTAGCCGTAGGGGAACCTGCGGCTGGATCACCTCCTTATAGATGGCATTCGGTCAGCAAGAATTCACAACAAGTTGTTCTTTAGTTTAAGCTAGTTTATTAAAGCCTAGGCGTGATATATATACGCTCTATAGGCCTGTAGCTCAGCTGGTTAGAGCACCGTGTTGATAACGCGGGGGTCGGCAGTTCAAGTCTGCCCAGGCCTACCATTATTTCAGGGGCCATAGCTCAGTTGGTAGAGCGCCTGCCTTGCACGCAGGAGGTCAACGGTTCGACTCCGTTTGGCTCCACCATATAATAAACTATTCTTTAGTATGCAAATAAATAAGTAGATGTATAAATAGAAACAAGTGATTCAGCCAATAGGCATTGATTACTTCTTTCTGTTTTATACAGAATCTGTGACTCGACGAGAGCACAGAGACTATTTAAAAACATAGATATGAGTCTGGGTTAGGAACACGTGTTCACGCGTTGTTTCTAACCTTAATAATCGACCTCTTAACGACATCAGTTGTTATCCCAGGGGTTGATTATTAAAAAAGTAAAGAGAACTGAATCAAGCGTATAAACATAGGTGATATCGTTATCATAATTAGATTGTAGAACACTTAGGAATCTAACTCTATTTATAGAGAAAGACTACTTGGGGTTGTATGGTCAAGTAATGAAGCGCACATGGTGGATGCCTTGGCAGTCAGAGGCGATGAAAGACGTGACAGCCTGCGATAAGCTTCGGGGAGGCGGCAATATCCTGTGATCCGGAGATTTCTGAATGGGGAAACCCACTTACCATAAGGTAGGTATCTTGTACTTGTACAAGAAGCGAACGAGGGGAAGTGAAACATCTCAGTACCCTTAGGAATAGACATCAAATGAGATTCCCCAAGTAGCGGCGAGCGAACGGGGAGAAGCCGATTAGTGCTAATGTAGAAGAACAGCGTGGGAAAGCTGACCGTAGTAGGTGATAGTCCTGTATTCGAAACATTAGCGTTAACATATTAAGTAGAGCGGGACACGAGAAATCCTGTTTGAAGATGGGGGGACCATCCTCCAAGGCTAAATACTCCTGACTGACCGATAGTGAACCAGTACCGTGAGGGAAAGGCGAAAAGAACCCCTGTGAGGGGAGTGAAATAGAACCTGAAACCGTGTGCGTACAAGCAGTGGGAGCCTTAATTTATTAGGGTGACCGCGTACCTTTTGTATAATGGGTCAGCGACTTATGTTCTGTAGCAAGGTTAACCGTTTAGGGGAGCCGTAGGGAAACCGAGTCTTAATAGGGCGTTTAGTTGCAGGGCATAGACCCGAAACCGAGTGATCTATCCATGAGCAGGTTGAAAGTGCCGTAACAGGCACCGGAGGACCGAACCCACTGTCGTTGAAAAGCCAGGGGATGACTTGTGGATAGGGGTGAAAGGCTAATCAAACTCGGTGATAGCTGGTTCTCCCCGAAAGCTATTTAGGTAGCGCCTCGGACGAACACCATTGGGGGTAGAGCACTGTTTCGGCTAGGGGGTCATACCGACTTACCAAACCGATGCAAACTCCGAATACCGATGAGTGATATCCGGGAGACACACAGTGGGTGCTAACGTCCATTGTGGAGAGGGAAACAACCCAGACCGCCAGCTAAGGCCCCAAATTCCTAGTTAAGTGGGAAACGAGGTGGGAAGGCATAGACAGCTAGGAGGTTGGCTTAGAAGCAGCCATCCTTTAAAGAAAGCGTAATAGCTCACTAGTCGAGTCGGCCCGCGCGGAAGATGTAACGGGGCTCAAACTAGGAGCCGAAGCTGCGGATTTGAATTTGTTTTCAAGTGGTAGGGGAGCGTTGTGTAAGCCTGTGAAGGTGTATCGTAAGGTATGCTGGAGGTATCACAAGAGCGAATGCTGACGTGAGTAACGATAATGCGAGTGAAAAGCTCGCACGCCGGAAGATCAAGGGTTCCAGTCCAACGTTAATCGGGGCTGGGTGAGTCGACCCCTAAGGCGAGGCCGAAAGGCGTAGTCGATGGGAAATCGGTTAATATTCCGATACTTGTTTATAATGCGATGGAGGGACGGAGAAGGTTATGTCAGCCTGGCGTTGGTTGTCCAGGTGAAAGGATGTAGGTTTATAGCTTAGGTAAATCCGGGCTATTTTATACCGAGATCTGATAGCAAGCTGTACTTGTACAGCGAAGTGGCAAATACCATGCTTCCAGGAAAAGCTTCTAAGCAATAGTTATAAACGAATCGTACCCTAAACCGACACAGGTGATCAGGTAGAGAATACCAAGGCGCTTGAGAGAACTCTGCTGAAGGAACTAGGCAAAATGGTACCGTAACTTCGGGAGAAGGTACGCTGTTGATGGTGATAGGACTTGCTCCTTGAGCTGTTGGCAGTCGCAGATACCAGGCTGCTGCAACTGTTTATTAAAAACACAGCACTCTGCAAACACGAAAGTGGACGTATAGGGTGTGATGCCTGCCCGGTGCTGGAAGGTTAATTGATGGGGTTAGCGTAAGCGAAGCTCTTGATCGAAGCCCCAGTAAACGGCGGCCGTAACTATAACGGTCCTAAGGTAGCGAAATTCCTTGTCGGGTAAGTTCCGACCTGCACGAATGGCATAATGATGGCAGCGCTGTCTCCAGCAGAGACTCAGTGAAATCGAAATCGCAGTGAAGATGCTGTGTACCCGCGGCTAGACGGAAAGACCCCGTGAACCTTTACTACAGCTTTACATTGAACTTTGACCTGACTTGTGCAGGATAGGTGGGAGGCTTTGAAGCCGAGACGCTAGTCTCGGTGGAGCCAATCTTGAAATACCACCCTGGTCATGTTGGGGTTCTAACTCAGGTATAACAATACCGAGGACAATGTATGGTGGGTAGTTTGACTGGGGCGGTCTCCTCCTAAAGAGTAACGGAGGAGTACGAAGGTGCGCTCAGACCGGTCGGAAATCGGTCGTAGAGTATAAAGGCAAAAGCGCGCTTAACTGCGAGACCCACAAGTCGAGCAGGTACGAAAGTAGGTCTTAGTGATCCGGTGGTTCTGTATGGAAGGGCCATCGCTCAACGGATAAAAGGTACTCTGGGGATAACAGGCTGATACCGCCCAAGAGTTCATATCGACGGCGGTGTTTGGCACCTCGATGTCGGCTCATCTCATCCTAGGGCTGAAGCAGGTCCTAAGGGTATGGCTGTTCGCCATTTAAAGAGGTACGCGAGCTGGGTTTAGAACGTCGTGAGACAGTTCGGTCCCTATCTACCGTGGGCGTTGGAAATTTGAGAGGATCTGCTCCTAGTACGAGAGGACCAGAGTGGACGAACCTCTGGTGTTCGGGTTGTCACGCCAGTGGCATTGCCCGGTAGCTACGTTCGGATGGGATAACCGCTGAAAGCATCTAAGCGGGAAGCCCACCTCAAGATTAGATTTCCCTAAAGAGCCGTTCAAGACTAGGACGTTGATAGGCAGGGTGTGGAAGCACAGCGATGTGTGTAGCTAACCTGTACTAATTGCTCGTTTGGCTTGACCATACAACACCCAAGTGGTTTGTATACAAGTCTAATTAATCTATCTTGTATGAGCTGTAGTGGCTTATAAAGTAAGAATATTTCGATATCACCTTAAACCTTGATTCAGTTAGGTTTATGTTGACAGGCCTCAAGTAATATTGAAGTCATAAGAACAACAACAGACTCATATCTAACCCCCTTTGCTGACGACAATAGCACGATGGCCCCACCTGATCCCTTCCCGAACTCAGAAGTGAAACATCGTTGCGCCAATGGTAGTGTGGGTCGGCCCATGTGAGAGTAGGTCATCGTCAGCTCTCTATTCCTAGAAAACCCCCAACGTTAATTCGTTGGGGGTTTTCTTTGTCTGGCTTATTAATAGCTTCTATTATTTAAAAACCTCATTATATCCAATGATTACATATCGAGTTTAAAAAAATAAACTGATTATGTCTATTTAATTTTATGGGATACTTCTATTATTCAGCTAAAATGATTTGACTTATATCATTATAACTGATAATTTTAAAGAGTATTTTTATTTATAAGCTATAACAAGTATCTCGTAACGTTATAGGAAAGTATTGTTTATGTAATGGATTTCGAATAAACTCTTAATAGTGTTACAAACAGAGTTTTATAATTAATTGGTTATTAAATATAAAGTCTTACTCCCTTTCACGTGATTATCAAAAGGAATTGATAATGAAGTTAGCTCCTCTTTTTTCAATAGGTGCATTGGCAGCCATGAGTCTTATTGGTTGTTCTAATCAAACGTCTGATAATGCTGATACTTCATCAGCTGCTTCTGAAGAAACTACTGTTCTGCGTTTTTCACATTTTTGGCCAGCTACATCTTCTATTAGTACAGAAGTATTTGAGCCTTGGGCTAAACAAATAGAAACAGATTCTAATGGCCGTCTAAAAGTTGAGTTGTATCCATCAGCTGGTCTTGCTAAAGCCGATGTGACTTATGAATCTGCTGCCAAAGGTACGATAGACATTGGTTCGCAAGCACATGGCTATACTAATGGTCGTTTCCCTCTAACTCAGATTACTGAGCTTCCTGGTTTATCTAATTCAGCCACTCAAATGGGCTGTATGTTACAAACCTTATATGATGATGGGACGCTTGCTGGTGAATATGAAGATTCGCATCTATTATTTATGTATGGTGCTGGACCTGGCTCTCTGCATACTACAGATAAATTGATTCGTACACCAGCAGATATGAAGGGTATGCGTATCCGTCGTCCTTCTGCAGTTGCTGGTGACATTATTGAAAGTGCTGGCGCTTCACCTGTAGGGTTACCTGCTAATGACATGTATACCTCTTTACAACGTGGTGTTGTTGATGGTTTGAGTTTCCCTTGGGAGGCAGTCACAGCTTTCAAAATTGATGAAATAACGAAGTATCATACTAATATTCCTTTTTATAGTTCAGCTCTTATGGTCACTATGAATAAGGACAAATATGAAAGTCTGCCAGATGATTTGAAAAAGGTTCTTGATAAAAACTCAGGTATGGCACTTGCCAATAAAGTCGGTGAAGTATTTGACAAGCATGATCAGATGGCAATACAAGCGGCTAGAGATAAAGGTGATGAAATTGTCGAAATCCCTGATCCACTTAACGATCCTGACTGGAAAGGTCCGCTTGAAAAAGGAACACAGAAATATCTTGCTGATGTCAATGCTTTAGGCTTGGATGCCGATGGTGTTTATGAAAAAGCCAAAGCCGCCAGTGCCGCCTGCAAAGTTTAACCCATTGAAGGCAGACCCCTTATGGCATTTTTAATCAAAATCAGCACCCTCATCTCCAGACTGTGCCAGTTTATTGGTGGCGTCAGTCTGGTCATCATCGTCTTAACCACCATGCTAGACGTCATTGCCCGCTATGTCTTTAAGCTTACGGGCGGTGAGTTTGGCTTTACCGTCAAAGGCAGCGTCGAGATCGTCTCCTACTTCATGTTGTTTGCGCTCCTTGGCGCCTTTGCCGCCTTTGTCGAACGCTCACAAATCATCGTCGACGTCTTTACCCAAAAAATGTCCCAAGCCATGAAAGGCTACATGATGGGCACCTTTATGATGGGCTTCTTTATTATCGGCATCGTCTTCACTTGGGGACTGTATGAAAGCGCCATTGACGCCATAGAATACGGCAAAGTCACCCAAGACCTGCGCATCTCCATGATGCCCATCTACGCCATCAGCGCCTTCTTAAGTCTACTGCTGGCCATACGCTCACTAATCGAATCCATCAACATCTTTAAAACGGGCGAGTTCTTTGACGCCGAGGAGACAGGCGCATGAGTCCAGAAACTATCGGAGCCATCGGCTTACTTGTCATGATTTTATTGGTGGTGGTTCGTGTCCCCGTCGCCCTTGCCATGTTAGGCGTCGGCCTGGTCGGCTTTGGCGCCGTCACCTCCACAGGGGGCGCTTTGCAAATGCTCAAAGACATCCCCGTTGACGTCTTAGCAAAGTATGACTTTAGTGCCATTCCTTTATTTATCTTAATGGGGGTCTTTGCCACCCATTCTGGTATGGCAGGCAAACTCTTTGAAGCCACCCGTACCATCTTTGGCGGGGTTAGAGGCAGCCTAGGGATTGCCGGTATTGGCTCCTCCGGCATCTTTGCCTCCATCTCAGGATCATCCCTAGCTACCGCCTCTACCATGACCAAAGTGGCCCTGCCGCAAATGGAGAAGTACGGCTATCAGCCAGGCTTTGCCTGCGGCATCTTAGCGGCTGGTGGTACCCTCGGTATTATGATCCCGCCCAGTATTGCCTTACTGGTCTATGCCATCTTAACTCAGCAGTCAGTCGGTGACATGTTTATCGCAGGCTTCCTGCCTGGCATGCTTGGCATGGTGATGTACTCAATCACTGTCATGATTATGGTGCGCTGGAAACCGCATTTAGCCCGTCGCGGAGAGCCAACCTCTTGGAAAGCCAAACTGTTATCACTGACAGGTTTGATCCCCTTTAGCTTTATCTTTATCGTCATTATTGCCGGTATTTTCTTTGGTCTGTTTACCCCAACCGAAGGGGCAGCAGTCGGCGCCTTTGTCTCTTGGGCCTATGCTGCAGCTAAAGGCATGCGTATGCAGGGGCTCAAGCAGTCATTGATTGAAACATTAGCACTGTCTGCAGTGGTGTTCTTTATGCTGCTCGGGGCAGAAGCACTCGGCTACTTTGTCTCAGTCTCGCGCCTGTCTTATTCGTTAGCGACGTGGATTGGGGGACTGGCAGTTAGTCCGATGATTGTTCTCATCTGCATCTTATTTATGTACTTCTTACTTGGGCTGTTTATGGATGCCCTAGCAATGCTGGTGATTACCATTCCAGTGGTGTTCCCGATTATTTTAGCGCTCGGCTATGATCCAGTCTGGTTCGGTATCATTGCAGTATTGACGGTGGAGCTTGGCCTCATTACGCCACCGATGGGAATGAATATCTTTGTGATTAAGGCGATGGCGCCGCATATTAAGCTGTCTGATATGTTTCGTGGGGTGGCACCATTCATTGTCTCTGATGTGATTCGACTGGTAATTCTGGTCGCTTTCCCGGCTATCTCTTTGGTGTTGTTGAATTAAAGATTAATGACGTAGATAGACTGAGTAGATAAGTATAAGTATAAGTATAAGTATAAGTAGGTAAGTATAAGCCTTTAGAATCAAATTGTGTTTTTCGGCCATATTGTTGCAATAACAATATGGCTTTTTTGTGGATTCACTATAAAGTCATTTACTCAGCTGATGCCGCATAAGATTAAAATAAACGTTAGAGCAGATAGTTAACCGTATTTATTACTTTAAACTTACTAACTACATTGTATTGCCGTATCAGTTCTTATGATTATAAGAACATAGAAGATGTAGTAAACTGGATACTTGGAGTTTTGAATGTATAAAAACATTATAAGTAGAGACACTTATGGCAGTTGATTTTAGTAATACTCTGATAGTTGCAATCTCTGCAACCGCGTTATTTGATCTATCAGAATCAGAAACTCATTTATTACAATTATTGCAGCAGCGACCTAATACTGCTGTTAAAGAATTTCGTGATTATATGGCAGCACGTGAGAACGACGATTTAAGTATTGGTGCAGGATATCCGCTCATTAAGGCATTGCTTAATCTAAACCAATATAGTCGTCAGCACACAGATTTAGACATCGAAGCACCTCTAGTTGAAGTAGTTATTGTCTCTAAAAGTAGCCCTGATACTGGTATTCAAGTATTAAACGCTATTCGTGAATATAAATTAAATATATCGCGCTCAGCTTTTATTTCGGGTAGTCCAGTCGCCCCCTATATTGCTGATTTCAACGTTGATTTGTTTTTGACAACCAATCGTGATGATGCCCAGCAAGTTGCAGATGCCAATATCTGTGCTTGTGCAATACTTGATGCGACTCCTGTAAATACCTATGAGCTTGACACTGAACAGCTGCGTATTGCTTTTGATGGTGACGCAGTGCTGTTTGATGATTCAGGGGAGTTACTATATAAGCAAAAAGGGTTACGTGCTTTTCATGAACGTGAAGCACAAATGCATGATTTGCCTATTGAGAAAGGCCCATATGCTGAGTTGTTAATTAAGCTCTCAAGCTTACAAGAACGACTACCAGCACGACTACATCATTGTCCGATAAAGATTGCACTAGTCACTGCACGTAATGCACCTGCCGACTTGCGAGCTATCAAGACGCTACGTGAGTGGGGAGTAGATGTCGATATGGCATTTTTTTTAGGAGGGCTTGAAAAGACAGCAGTACTCAAAACCTTTGCGCCCCATATCTTTTTTGATGATTCTATTCAGCATATCGATGCTGCGCGTAGCTTTGTGCCTACAGCATTGGTGCCTTATCATTCAGAGTCGTTATTACACGCTAACAGCTATTTAACGGCCAGTAAAGATGCTTCATCGCTGTCTTTTACACCTGTGCAGCATCCTTCTTCTTTAGTAGACCAATAATATGAAAATGTTTCAATCTAGAGCAATAAAGACTAAAGGAAAAGATAAGAGATGAATTGGCGACAATTATTAACGTTGGTTATGGTTCGGCTTAAGCAGGTTGTTGGTTTATATGCGTTTGTACTAGTGCCGATGTGGGGCATGTTTTTTTTGAATAAAGTTGCCCTATTTGGTATGTGGAACATTTTCGGTATCGTGCCACGTGCATTAGATATAGGCAGTATGATCGGTGTATTTGCCTCATGGACAATGCACGGAAATTTCGCCCATCTATTAGGCAATACGTTAACGTTATTACAGATTTTGTTTTTGTTTGGTCTATTTGAAAATAATGCCTATCGCACGGTTCTAAAGCTGATCGTCGCTTCGGGGTTAGTGACTTGGATCATTGGCTCACCATTATCCATTCATATCGGCGCATCAGGGCTTTGTTTCGCTATGCTTGGTTACATGATAGGAGGGGCAGTATTTGCTCGGCGTTGGGGATATTTGCTTGCATGCATTATCATGGGAACAGGCTATTGGCTCACTATCAAGCAAGGCTTAATGCCACAATCTGGTATCTCATTTGCGGCGCACTTCGGTGGTTTATGCGCCGGTTTACTGCTAGGAGCGAACTCAAAGCATGCTTATACAAGTATGAGTGATCGTTATTAGACTTTATTTAAGCACAAACTAATAAATAACGGATCATCTGTCGCCAATTCTCGCCATGCAGTAGTCTTTTTTACATGCTCATCAATTGTAAGCTTGCTACCTTTCTCTGGTAGCACATAATCTGCACGTGCAGGAGTGTTGCAGTCTACGACTTGTGCAATCTTTTGCACACTTCTACGTCTTTCAAACAGATATAAATTAACCAAATATACATTTGGATTATCTACTTGTACGCTGGCATTACCAGTATCTGCTGCTATAAAGCGTAATATCTGTGGTTTAGCATAAGACCATGGACGGAACCATTCTGTACTTTCAGCTGTTTTGACAACGTTCACACCTGCAGGTAGCTTACTCACTTGTTGATCGTACCAGTTATACTCTTGATGTATTTGAAAGCCAAAAATACCAATAGCGGCAAATAAAGGAATCAGCCATTTTGGTGCGCGTTTGCCAGCCAGTTTACTGAGATGAGTTATAACTAGTGCTAATCCAGCCATACCAAATGCAGCAGCGATGGTAGCGATAAACTCAAAAAGCATAAAATCTTCCTTAATGCGATAGGCACGTTTAATTAAACACGTTTAATAAATTAAAAACCTAAAATTATTTATTATAAATATGAGATAAAAAAATCACTCACAAGCAGCTGCTGCCTGTGAGTGATAGATATAACTATAAACGATATGTCTAGCAGCTAAGATTATTAATTAATCAATTAGTGATCAACAGCACCGCCAGCGCCACGTGGAGAACGTACGCTCTCAACCAACTCTTGGATATGGGCTGGTGGTGGCGCAGTAGCGTAAGATACAGCGAACGCTACGATAAAGTTAAGTAAGGCGCCAACCGCACCAAATGATAAGGGTGAGATACCAAATAACCAATACTCTTCAGTATCAGGGAAGTTAGCAGTACCACTAATGAAGAACCAACCTTTAAAGACAAAGATATACACTAAGATAGTAATTAAGCCTGTCAACATACCAGCGATAGCGCCTAGATTGTTAATACGCTTAGAGAAAATACCCATCATTAGTACAGGGAATAGTGATGCGCCTGCAATACCAAAGGCTAGTGCCACCACCTGTGCGGCAAACCCTGGTGGATTAATACCCAGATAAGTAGCTACTACGATCGCTACACCCATGGTGATACGAGCATATTTTAGCTCTTGTGCATCAGTGATATTTGGGTTTAGGTTACGTTTGATCAAGTCATGACTAATCGCTGATGAAATAGCAAGTAGTAGTCCAGCTGCTGTTGATAGTGCTGCTGCTAGACCACCTGCAGCGATAAGACCGATAACCCATGGTGGAAGATTCGCGATTTCTGGGTTAGCGAGTACTAAGATATCAGCATTTACATCAAGCTCGTTACCAGCCCAACCTGCATTTGCAAAGCGACCATCGACTTCTAGATCATGTGCTGCTTGTGCTTCTGCAACGGCTGTAGTTGCTGCTGCAACATCGCCACCTTCAGCTTCGGCAGTGTTCAATGCTAGCTGAGCTGCACCAAGTCCACTATCGCTATATAGCTGGATACGACCGTCATTGTTCAGATCGTTGTATTTAATGAGACCCGTATCTTCCCACGTTCTCATCCAATCTGGACGTTGATCATATTCTAAAGGCGCTTCAGCCACACCTTGTGGATAAACTGTGTCGATCAAATTTAGACGTGCCATAGCACCTACTGCTGGAGCAGTAAAGTACAATAACGAGATGAATACTAGTGTCCAACCTGCTGTCCAACGTGCATCAGCCACTTTAGGTACAGTGAAAAAGCGAATGATAACGTGTGGTAGACCTGCTGTACCTATCATTAGAGATAAAGTAAACAGTACCATATTCAATTTGTTAGGAACATCAGCCGTATAAGAGGCAAATCCTAAGTCGGTAACGACTTGGTTAAGCTTAGTCAAAATAGGGATGCCTGATTCGACATGGTTTGAGAACAAACCAAGGCCTGGAATCGGGTTACCCGTCAATTCAAGTGAGATAAACACCGCAGGGATGGTATAAGCAATCATTAGAACCACATATTGCGCAACCTGCGTGTATGTAATCCCTTTCATACCACCTAATACGGCATAGAAGAATACAACGATTGCCGCAATGATCAGACCAGTTGTGTTTTCAACTTCTAAGAAGCGTGAGAAAGCAACGCCAGCACCAGTCATCTGACCAATAACGTAAGTGGTTGATGCGACAATCAAGCAAACGACTGCAATCATAGCAGCAGTCTTCGAATAAAAGCGGTCACCGATGAAGTCAGGGACGGTAAATTTACCGAACTTACGTAGATAAGGTGCTAAGAGCATGGCCAATAGAACGTAACCACCTGTCCAACCCATCAAATAGGTAGAAGCGCCATAACCACTAGCAGCAATAAGACCTGCCATTGAAATGAATGACGCAGCACTCATCCAGTCAGCAGCTGTTGCCATACCGTTAACGACCGGATGTACGCCACCGCCAGCAACATAAAATTCACTAGTTGAACCTGCGCGCGCCCAGATAGCAATACCGAAGTATAAAGCGAAGGATAGACCTACAAAAATAATATTAATCGTAAATTGACTCATGCTCTATTCCTCGTCTACGCCATATTGTTTATCTAACTTATTCATACGCCAAGCGTAAAAGAAAATTAAGATGATAAATACCCCAATAGACCCCTGTTGAGCGAACCAAAAGCCTAAATCAGTACCACCAATTTTGATACCTGCTAAGAGAGGACGTAAAAGAATAGCAAAACCATAAGAACATAGTGCCCAAATAAATAGGCTACCTAAGATAAGACGAATATTGGCGCGCCAATAACCGGATGGATCGTTGTGGTTCTCCATAGGACAACTCCTTTTGCCTGACATAAATACAAGATTATTGATTGGAGCCTAACAAGTCACTTTGGTTTAGCGTATACCATCTAAGGCAGTATTGTTTATATCGTAATTATAAAGCCATACGGCATAAACAACTAAAACAGAATGATCAACTAGTATCAATAATCAAAAGTTACTAACAACATGAGCAAGTTTTACACTATCTTTTATAAGACTAAAGCCTTGTAAGAAATAATAGCAACTGGCTCGATACCACTGAAAATAGATTGTAAGGTACTAAATTTAATATTGTAGATACTGAGTAACATTATAAATAGGTTGGTTGTATTCATAGATGAAGGTATATGTGGTATAACGTTCCGCTGTTTTCTTTATCTCGTCTTCCTGACGACGTTATTTGTAAGAAATCTTTCAATCTAAGTCTAAAATATCTAAAAATAAGAATTCAAACTAAGTTCTATAGGGGTTTATTGCCCTAAGATAAATATTGTTTTTATTATTAAGTTTAATTATTAAATCTAATCATTTGAGCCAATTAAATTTTGTATGTGCAGTTAATGTTTATTACAATAAGTGGATATGTATATACGAATTATCTTAAATAAATAAGGGTATTATATTGGCAATACCAGTCAAACAAACATAGACGTTGACCTAGTACTAAACTGGATAGTCATAAACTTATTAGGAATATATACAAAATTTGTGTAATTAACAATAAGTAAATTTAAATTACTTATTGTAACTAAATGTTTATTTAACAGAAATTTAACTCAATCTACACCAAAAATAACGCTGATAGTGATTGTCAATCTATCGTTTTAGGTTAAAAGTCTTAAAATTCCATAAATATATTAATGATTATATTCATTATATGCCATTTATATTATAAATAAAAAATTGAAAAATATAATACAGGTTGATAGTAGGCCTTTAAATACTGACAATCTAAAGAAATTCATTGAATAGCTAAGAAATCTTATTCTAGTTTAGATCCATTATCTTTTGGCTGAACAGAGTAAAAGAGCTAAAACCATCATAGTAAGTTAAAATACAAATACAGAAGTGCTATGTGCAGTTATTGTGTATGTAAGGATATGAGACGCTTTGAAAAGTGATCGAAAATAACCTTCGTATTACTGGTTGTTCATGTAGTTGCTCTATAGATTTTGGTGTGGAAATAATAAGTACAGAATTAGTAGGTAGAAAATACAAGTTTACGATGTGATTCAAAGCATCACTAATATATGAAATGAAGGTGAAAAAATGGGTGAAGGGATAGCAGGTCTGTTTAATAGCATCGTAAATTATGGTGTTAGTATAATTTGGGGTAACAATGATTGGTTGATTGTTAATAACCCTTGGTATGGGCTGTTAATGTTCGTACTAATTGGTGCTGGTCTTTATTTTACTATTGCCACACGCTTTATTCAGTTTCGACACTTTGGACACATGTGGAAGTTGTTACGTGTCTCTAACCAAGGACGCAAAGATGGTGGTATCAGCTCCTTTGAGGCCTTAATGACGTCTCTTGCAGCGCGTGTTGGTACTGGTAACTTGGCAGGGGTAGCGATTGCTATCTATCTTGGTGGGCCAGGGGCTGTGTTTTGGATGTGGATGACTGCGATCGTCGGGATGTCGACCAGCTTCATCGAGTCAACCCTAGCGCAAGCATATAAAGTACCACATAATGACAATGTTTATCGCGGTGGACCCGCTTATTATATTGAGAAAGGCTTAGGTAAGCGCTGGCTGGCGATATTTTTCTCGTTATGTTTGCTAGTCGCCTTCGGTTTAGCTTTTAATGGTGTGCAGTCAAACACCATCGCACAGGCAACTAATGAAGCTTTCGGTATTCCAACGTGGATGACGGGTATCGTATTGGTAGTATTGGTAGCACCAGTAGTATTCGGTGGCTTACGTTCGGTTGCGCGTATCGCGGGTAAAATCGTACCAGTAATGGCTATCTTGTATATCTTATTAGCACTATTTATTATCGTTACTAACTTTAGCCAATTCCCAGCAGCGATTGCCTTGATTGTGAAGTCAGCATTTGGTTTTGAGCAAGCAGCAGGTGGGGTGATTGGTTATGGTATTGCTCAGGCTATGATTAATGGTATCAAGCGTGGTTTGTTCTCTAACGAAGCAGGTATGGGTTCAGCACCTAACGCTGCGGCGACTGCGAAAAGTCATCCTGACCATCCAGCAGTACAAGGGTTTATGCAAATGTTGGGTGTCTTCATGGACACGTTAATAATTTGTACTGCAACTGCGTCAATCATTATCTTATCTGGCGTGGTCGATCCTAATGTTGAGCAAGAAGGTATCCAGCTGACTCAGTTAGCACTATCGCAGTATGTTGGTGATTTGGGTGTTATATTCGTCGCGATTGCTATTTTCTTTTTCTCATTTACGTCAATTATCGCCAATTATAGCTACGGCGAGTCAAATCTTGAATTCATCTCTGGCGCCAAAAATGCCAAAGTGATGATTATGATATTCCGCTTCATGGTCTTAGGTATGGTGTTCGTTGGTGCAATTGCTAGCCTACCAGCGATATGGAATTTTGCTGACTTATCAATGGGTCTTATGGCCTTGACCAACTTAATAGCTATTCTAATTTTGTCACCTGTGGCACTAAGAATATTGCGCGACTATGAGCGTCAAGTCAAAGAAGGCAAAACGGGTGATCAGATCAAATTCAATCCTGATGACTTTGTGAAGTTAAAAGACGAAGCTAATCGCGATGCTTGGACCGATTAGCCTTTGCTATTGAGTTATTACATGTATGAGCATTAAAAAAACCGCCCTTATTATTAAGAGCGGTTTTTTATTAAGCTATATCTATATCAATGATGGTTTACATGTTTGGATAGTTAGGACCGCCGCCGCCTTCTGGCGTTACCCATGTGATGTTTTGTGAAGGATCTTTGATATCGCAAGTTTTGCAATGTACACAGTTTTGCGCATTGATGACAAACTTAGCGCCTTCAGCATCTTTTACCACTTCATAGACACCAGCTGGGCAGTATAAACGCGCTGGCTCAGCATACAAAGGTAGATTAATAGAAACAGGTACAGTAGGATCCGTTAACTTTAAATGCGTTGGCTGGTTCTCTGCATGGTTAGTGTTAGAGATAAATACTGACGATAATTTATCAAACACCAGCTTACCATCAGGCTTAGGATAAACTGGCTGATAGGCATGGGCCGCACGCTCTAGCTGATCGTAATCCTTTAAGTTATCATGAATAGTCAATGGCATCTTGCCACGTAGAATATTTTGGTCGATAAAGTTAAAGGCCCCACCCATCCATTGACCCATACGGTGCATGGCAGGAGCAAAGTTACGTGCTTCATAGTTATCTTGATACAGCCATGACTCTCTATACATAGTGCTGTAGGCGACTACATCATCATGCTGACGGTCGGCCTTTAATGCTTCGAAAATAGCTTCAGCAGCGAGCATGCCTGACTTCATAGAGGTATGTGTACCTTTAATCTTCGCAGGATTCAAGAAGCCAGCATCATCACCGACAAGTACACCACCTGGGAAAGTGAATTTCGGTAAAGAGTTAAGGCCACCTTTGGTTAAAGCGCGTGCCCCATAAGAGATACGCTTACCACCTTCTAAAACGTTGCGAATGAGCGGATGCAGTTTGAGGCGCTGCATTTCATCAAACGGTGACATATATGGGTTGGAGTAGGACAGATCGATGACCATACCAAAGCTGACTTGGTTGTTTTCATCAAAGTACAACCACCAGCCGCCAGTAGAACCAGTATCAGTTAATGGCCAACCTGAGCCATGCATGACCACACCTTGCTCATGCTTATCTGGCGTCACTTCCCATAGCTCTTTTAGACCAATACCATAATGCTGTGGGTCAGAATCTTTATCAAGACCAAATCGGCTGATTAAGCGCTTACCAAGGTGACCACGGCAGCCTTCAGCAAAAATAGTATATTTGGCCAGTAACTCATAACCCGGCTCAAAACTAGACTTGGCTTCACCGTCAGCTGCAACGCCCATATCACCCGTCAATATACCTTTTACTGAGCCATCATCATTATATAAGATGTCAGAAGCAGGGAAGCCTGGGAACATCATAACTTCTAGCTCCTCGGCCTGCTCAGCGAGCCAGCGTACGACATTAGCTAGCGAGACGATATAGTTGCCTTCATTGTGCATACTAGCTGGGATGATTGAATCCATAAGTTTGGTACTTTTGGTCGCAGAACCAAGCATATAGACACGATCTTCAATCGCTGGCACATTTAAAGGCGCGCCTTTGGCTTTCCAGTCAGGTATTAACTCATCCAAGGCGCGTGGCTCAATAACAGCGCCAGATAAAATATGCGCACCAAACTCAGAGCCTTTTTCGACGACACATACCATAAACTCGTCGTTGCCTGCTTCGATTGCCAACTGCTTTAAACGAATAGCCGCTGATAGACCAGAAGGTCCGCCACCTACGACAATTACATCAAACTCCATTGATTCGCGCTCAATTTCACGCTCTACTGGAGCAGGCTCAGGAGCTGTTTCAGCAGGTGCTTTGTCAACTGGGTTGTGTTCGACGGCTTCTTCTTCAACCGCTTCTTCAGCTACAACAGTTTCGGCTGGAATCTCTTCAGCGGGAGTATTTTCAACAACATCTTGAGTCGCTTCTGTGGACTCTGGTTTTGTCATATTTGGATTCGATGTATTTGGTTTGGTCGTGTCTACAGTTGCTGGCGTGTCAGTATTGACGATATCAGCATCAACGACTGGCGTTTGTTTATCTTGCTCTTGCATACCTACTCCTAAACTCTATAGTGGCTTGTCTATGGGTATCATTGGGGGCGCAATTAAATAATATGGCTTGCGACACGGTTACCTCTCAGACATGTGGCTGCCCGATAAAAACTGTCTTTGCGGCATTAATCGACAATATCGTGATTGAGATCATATTAATGAACAACATAGTAAGGGATGATTAAAACGACATACCTATCATCATTTTAATAAAAAATCGTTACTCATTATAAAAGAAAAGTCCTACAAACACGATACGCATTTATAGATATCGGTGTTAAGGTAAGACTAATACGATGAGCATACAAAGTCTAATCGTTTTATCATACCCGAAACTAAAATTAATAGTAATGCTGTCGTTGCCAAACTCTGACTAATATTAGGAAATAACGCTATGAGCAGTAAGATAAATAATGGTGTTGATGCTGGCAATTCAGCAAGTAGTTCTATAGCTGACAACGTAAATAATAGTGGAACCACCCAAGATTTGAGCAATTTAGATTCCCTTAGTAACTACTTAAAGTCTTCAGCCGGTACGCGTCAAGGACGTTCTATACCACCTCTTGATGAGTGGCATCCAGAGCAGGTTGCTGATATGGATTTGGTCATTAAGGCCAATGGCGAATGGTGGCACGAAGGTGGCTTGGTGACCCGTCAGTCATTGGTGAGTCTATTTGCGACTATTCTGTGGAAAGAAGAGAGTAATGGTACTTGTGAGTATTTTTTAAAGACTCCAGTGCAAAAGTTGCGCATTCAAGTTGAAGATGTACCGTTATTGATTAATGATGTGGGCATTGTCACTGAGAATGGAGTAAGCTGGTTAGAGTTTACAACCACGACTGGTGATGTGGTACGTCTAGATAACGAGCACCCTATTGAACTACGCTCTTATAAGCCAACCGTAGCTCAAGAAGATATTGCAAAAGAGCAAGTGCGTCCTTATATGCTTGTTCGCAACGACTTAACGGCCCTCATCGGTCGTAATACGTTTTATCACTTAACAGAAATTGGTAAGTTGACAGAGCAGAACGATGAAGTGATACTCACTTTAGAAAGTGGTGGCAAGTCTTATCAACTATTAATGCCTGATAGCTAATTCTTCACTTTTTGTAGCATGAATTAATGTACAAAACTGTGTGCTAGACGCTAGCATGTTTTAAAATAGGTATGTTTTATAGTCTTCCTCTATTAAATTGCATGGCAATACACTGTGAACCAATATATCCAGCCTACTAGGCAATATCTCAATTATAAAATATACCATAATGGCAGTACTATCCTATGAGTACTGCCGATTCCGTCTCGCCTTCAATAACGTATAGACTCTCTGCTAATGATAGAGCATTTATCAATAAACCCTTTGTTGATGACAGTCTTTTGGTTAGCAAAGGCAGGTCAGCGAATATAGCTAACAGTAAAACTAGCTCGGCACCGATTGGTCTATTTGACTCAGGGATAGGTGGTCTTTCTGTTTATCTGCATTTAGCACAGCAGCTGCCTGCTGAACGTTATATTTATTATGCTGATACTCTGCACGTACCGTATGGCAATCGTGATAGCCAAGATATTGAAAAACTGACACTAGTAGCAGTAGAATGGCTATACCAAAGAGGCTGTAAACTCATCGTTATTGCTTGTAACAGTGCTTCTGCTCATGGGCTAGAAGCGGCACGTCGCCATTATCCAAACCTTCCTATTGTTGGTTTAGTACCAGCACTCAAGCCTGCTGTAATAGCTAGCAATAGTGGTCATGTGGCAGTACTGGCTACCAAAGCTACTTTAGATGGAACATTGCTCAATCAAGTTATTACTAATATTGCGATGCCCAATGGTACTCAAGTAACCAAATACTTTGATCCGCAGCTGGTGCCGTGGGTAGAGTCTGGAATGCCAGAGACATCTGAGGTCGCGCAACGTTTACGACAACAAGTACAATGTTTTGCGCATATTGGGGTCGATTACCTAGTGTTAGGGTGTACTCATTATCCTTTTTTTAAAGAGTTTTTGATTAATGAGATTAAAGCGCAGCAATTAGCTATACAAGTGGTAGACTCAGGACAGGCCATCGCCGCACGTGTACAGTCTTTGCTTGCTGAAAAAAACCTATTAGCTCAAGCCAAGGTTTCAGTAACGACTCATAATAACGAAAGACCGCCACTGATTTTTTATGCAACTAAACATGATGATAAGCTGGATAGGTTGATAACGCGTCTTTTAGGGGTGCAAACACAAATCCAGTATATGCTTTGATTGTTAGGCTGAGTCTTCGTACATTAATTTATAGCAGTTCACCATACTATCATTATCAGAATAATTCACTATTAGAATAATTGACATAAAGCACTCACAAACTGCCTGTATTTTGCTAAGATTGTGCTAGGTTAAAGTTTGTAAAAAATAAGTTGTTTAGGCGCTTTTGACTGTCATTACTATCATTGTCGTTGTAGAGGTTATATTGCAAAGTCGTCGCTATCACGTTCATATAATATGCGTAGCCCATGAGCAGCCGTTAGTATTAGACGGTTTGGCAGTGTTTTTTCAATCGCGTGCGTTTTTAACTTATGATATTTCGCCTAGACTGCCGCAAGCCTCTTTATATGGGCGGCAATGTATTGACTCTTGCGATCATACGGTCGTTATTGTAGGTGACAGCTATGGCACGACACAGAATTTAGGGGTCAGCCAAATGCATCTGAGCTATTTGAGTGCTAAAGCGAAGCTCAAACCCATGCTCATTTTTATTAAATCTCAAAGTCACGATATTGACACGGGTCGTCAACTGCATGATTTTACCCGTCTGGTCGAGCAACAAGTAGAAGATGTCTATTATTATGATGACAATACTAATATCGATGAGCTTCTCAAGACCGCTTATAACAATGTAGCTGCTAAATGGAATCTGAGACCAAGCTGGGTAAAAGCAGATGATATTAAAGAGCCTCTCATACAGAGTAATTTAACTCAGCAAGGCTCTACGCTAGAAACGGGTACTCCTACTGACGTAATTCGTAAATCCTATAATCCTACCGACAATCTCATTAGCCCGCCAACTGAAAGCGATGATGTGACGGATAACGTAACGCAATCAATTAATCTATTAGAAAAATTCGATATGAAGTACAGTGCTCAAGCATATGAGGGTGGTAACTTAAGCGATATTACAATGACAACGAGTCTGACTTGGGAACAAGTGTTACATGCGCTGGTACGAATGCCTGGGGCTTTTTCCAGCCACGGTTTACAAGGCTGTCTAAATCGCTTAATCGCTGTTAAGGCAGATAAAGATATCAAAAAAAAGATGCCCAATGTTCATGCAGTCTCGCGCTGTCAAATTGCTCAAGATGACTTAAACAAATTACAGAACCTATTAATTGCTGCGAATTGGATTCAATTGACAGCTTCAGGTGCAAGAACGTCGCAAGAATTATGGAAGCTAACTTTCTATGCTAAAAAGCTATTTGAAGAGAACCAACAGTAAGTAAATCTACTAATCTACTCTGTACGTTAAATTATTCATATAAATGCATTATTAATGTTTACCTTTCATAGTATTTAGCCGACAAAATCAGTAAGTGCTATCGTTGTCTATGATAGACAATGACAGACTACGTTTTGTAATACAAAGCATACGTGTCAGCGGTTGTTAATCTATTATACACTGGCGATAATAGGGTAGTAGATAAGGTTAATCTGTTAGCAAACAGATTGATCGACGCGAATAACCTTTATAAATAAAGCAAACTTATAAAAAAGCGTTTTTATAATATATCTATAAAAAATTATTTTGTGGAATTTTGCATATTGAACCAAATATTTTAAACTATTAAAGGAGAGCGTAATGACTAACTCTAAACATGATGAGCTAAATCATGAAATTGATGGCCTAGAAAAAGCTATGCATGATGCCGATCAGTTTCGTACATTAGAAGAGCAAGTGGCAGACATGAAACGTCGCGGCATTGATCCTAGTCAAGCCTATAAGGACTTGGATAGAAAAGAGGAAGATAATGATTGGGGCGATGCAACTTGGAAAGAAAATGGTAAGTGGGAGCCAAAAACGCCAGCTGACTTAGATGAAAAAGCTCGCGACAACTGGGATGGCGACAACGGCAAACCGAATCCACCACCTATCGTTTAAACGTTGCTTAAGTATCAACATTATTAGGTAGGTATCTTTGCACAAGTCTCCTAGCAACCGAAAAATATAAAAAAGCCACGCTATCATTAGCGTGGCTTTTTTGTGACTAAACTGAATAATTAAACGAAAATAATATTAATCTACTATTTGCAATTATGAGCCTTCATCGACTCTGACTAAGCGCGTTACGCCATCAATACCGACTACACGACGATAGCGGACATTACTTGAGGTTGCAGGCTGGCTCGGTGATGCATATGAAGGATTACTTGGGGTAATCGTCGTCTGCTGTTGAATCAGCTGACCCATACGATCAGCGGGTGCTGGCATAGAAGGTCGAGAGCTTCCTGGTTGAACATGACCTTGCATGATTTGGCGATGGAACTTTTGCCCTGCACGTCCGTCAGCTGGGAAAATACCACGGCTAGATTGATACTGCTGTATAGCGGTACGAGTATTATCCCCAATGATGCCATCGACACCGCCAATATCATAACCAGCATTTAATAAGGCTTGCTGGATATCTTTGGCTTGCTGACGACTGATACCTGGGTCATCCGTTGGCCATGCCGTTATAAAGTCAGTTTTACTGCTGTTTTCGCTAGTAATCAAATCAGATAGATGGGCAATCGCAAGCGCGTAGTTTTCTGAAGCGTTATATGAATAAAAAGTATCGAAGTTTTTACCCACTAAAAATGCAGGGCCTTCAATACCAGCGGGGAGTAACAAACCAGCACTGCTAAGATCAGAAGGTAACGAGTTGCCATTAGCAAGCGTTAAACCTTGATTGCGCCAGTGGCTTATCGACTTTTTATCTTTACGATTGGAGGCTGCCCAAAATCCGTTAGGCAATTTGACTTCGTAGCCCCAAGGCTCACCGGTACGGTAGCCGCGGTTATCTAAGAAATTCGCGGTAGAAGCTAGCGCATCAGGCACGTTATTGACTAAGTCGCGACGACCATCACCATCAAAATCGACGGCCAACTCTAAAAAGGTGCTTGGCATAAACTGCGTCTGCCCAAAAGCACCTGCCCACGAGCCAGTCATGTCGTTTGGTGCGATATCACCATTTTGTACGATTTTGAGCGCGTTGGCATATTCACCTTGAAAGTAGCTTTGACGACGATCAAAACAAGATAAGGTAGCCAACGATTCAAACAATGGTTTTTTGCCTAATGTCTGCCCAAAGTTCGACTCTACGCCCCATACACCCAGTACGTGTTCTGCTTTCACACCATAACGTGATTCAATACTACGCAAAGTATCTGCCCATTGGCGCTTGGCACGAATACCATCTTCTACGCGCTCTTTATCTACCAATACTGATAGATAATCCCAGACGTCCTTTTGAAACTCTGGTTGATAATTCAATGATTGAATCACACTAGGATCGGGCTGAGTGGGACGGTAATTGTCAAAGGTAGAGCTATTGACCCCGCGGAATTTACTCGAGTTTTTTAAATCATCTAGACATTGCTGAAATTCAGTATTGGATAAATTTGGTGCTTCTGGTCGAGCGGCTTGGGCAGTACTGGCTAGACTAAAGCCAATAGCAGCAGCCAATAAAGATAGGGTGGACAATGGAGTCAAACGCATGAAAATATCCTATAAACGTAAAGTGTGACAGACTAAGTAAAGTGCTCAAAAATATAGTATGACAATAGTGCTTTAGAGTAACCAATATCAACGATAAAGAAAAGGTATCGAAGTACTAAGGCTATAAATAATTACTATAGATTGATATAGGTGTGAGATTAGGAGAAGGTTTTGGATAGAGCACAGTTATAGTTTTTGATATCAACCCCAAACATAGTTTGGAGTCAATAAAATGCTATTCATATTTAAACCCAACTACTCCCCCAAAACTCCTTCCAACTCTTCAATAAAGGTACGAATGCGCTCTGCATTTTTGCCCAAATCGCTACCGCCAACCCGTGATTTACTGCGAATATCGACCAGACGTTCGCTACCTTCATCAGTTACACGTATGACGACATCATCTTGAAAGCCAAACCATGTCGTAGTATCTGTGGCCTCAATGATACCTGCGCTCGCATCATTATTTACGAGCTCCCAGCCCAAATTATTGACGGCTTTTTCGGTAGCTTCCATTAGTTTAGACTTTGGTTGCGTATAGGTTAGTGTTTGCAGTTCAGGATAGGCATCACGTTGTTGCTCTGCAGTCTCAATGCCATCGTACGCGGCAGGATTTGGTGCGTCAGCGCGTAGTGGGGCAATAGCCACAAATTCAGGTGGGTTAATTAAATCGGTCGAAATATCATGGATAGGCGGTACACTTTTAGCAGTATTCATCATGCTAAGCGGAATAATGATAGCAATCGCAGAAAGTACCACTGCTGTCAATGCGCTACTAAGCCTGACTGTATCACGCTTAAATAACACTTGTATACCCAGCAGTACAAGTGCAGCGATGCCAGCAAACACGCCAAATTTGAACCCTGTAAATGCAGTACCTAAGTCAAGAATACCAAATTTATAAAGCGGACCTGGTAATGCGACCAGCAAAAAGGCGATTAAGCTTACGATACTAACTAGAACTTTCATTAGATTTCTCCGTTATGATTGAATCACTGCTTAACCATCATTTGATTATTGCTTAGTCATGGCGCTAATTAATCTCATTTATTATTCAACAGCCAAACATGCTCTGTCACTGCCAACTCTGGCGCTGAATGTAAACTTGCGACGACGCTTTCAAGCTCAGTAATTTGATAATGGCTACCGTAATATTGCTGCACTTGTGGGCCACTAATTGAAAATGGCGGTCCATCCTTTTTATTTTGATCATAATTTAACGTTAGTAAAATTTGTGAAGTATTGCGACTTAGCTGCCGTATTTGCTCACTATACTGTGGACGCATATTGGCTGGCAAAGCAATTAATGCGGCTTTGTCATACACCGCATCAACGCCACCGATATCTTCAGCTGTCAGCGCAAAAATATCAGCGACCCATAGCGTGACTGTCTGTTCTGCAAGCGGACCCTGATAATATTTAACGGCTGGATTATCTAGATGCTGATGGACGGTAGGGGAGATATTTTGCTCAGCAAAAAACTCTTGTACGGCTGTCTCAAACAATTCAACGCCAATTACATCATAGCCCTGTGCTGCTAGCCAAACCATATCAATCGACTTACCACATAAAGGCACAAAGATGCGGCTCCCAGCAGGCAAGTTTAAATGGTTAAAGTGCTTCATTAATAATGGATTAACTTCAGACTGATTAAAACCGATTCGTTTCTCCTGCCAGCGTGTTTGCCAAAATTCAGGGTTCATACGTTCGCCTTTATTCATTAAGGTTTATATTATTAGTTATTTTTATAATAACCTTTTAAGTGATAATGCTAAAGGTATTAAAAAGCCAAACACTTATATAATAAGCATTTGGCCTTAATTAAATACTACGCTAGAAATTTGCTATAAATGAATAACTTCTTATTCAATCCATTGGTTAGCTCACCATGTATTTACTAAATTCTTTACGTAATTTGGCAAGCTTTGGTGGTATCGCAAAGTTGCAATAAGCTTGTCCTGGGTTTCTGTTAAAGAAGTCTTGATGCGTTTCTTCCGCTTGATAGAATTCAACAGCAGGATGTACTTCTGTGACCACATTGACGCCCATATCGCGCAATTTATTGATGGTACGGTCAACGGTTGGTTTTTGATCTTCGTCAGTGTAAAACACCACGCTACGGTACTGACTACCAACATCATTGCCTTGACGATCCATCGTGGTGGGATCATGGGTGGCAAAAAACACATCGAGTATTACCTCTAACGGTACGATGGATTCATCAAACTCAACATTGATAACTTCAACATGTCCGGTGTTGCCACTGCAGACCGCTTCATAGTTAGCAGATACCGCGTTGCCACCCATGTAACCTGAGACAACAGATTGCACACCTTTTACTGATAAAAATACTGATTCGGTGCACCAAAAACAGCCACCGCCTAATATAATGGTTTGCATAGTTTTTCCTATTATTATTGCTATAAAGGTGAGCTAAGGTCTTTATCTGATTGCAATGTTTTCATTTTTCAATGACTTATTGCTTTCAATAATTTATTACCCTTAGCTCTACTTAATCAGCTTAACAGGCGAGCCAAACGCGATAAGTAACAAACAGTAATGTTATAATGGGCTTTTGCTACGTTAGTCTGCTCTGGGCTAATGCTATTAGTCACATATAGTCAGTGAGATATAAAATCTATCCGTTAACAGCCACGTGCTACTGGTATAAATTTTCCTTGCGTGCTGCGTTCCCAGAGGCTGCGAAAAATTCATCTCAGTAGCACTTTCTCGGTTTTAAAGAGAATCGACTATAGCATTAAACAAATTTGCTGAATAATCCCCAACCAAAGTTCCATTATGGAAACCAAAAAACAAAAACGAGTCGCACCATGAGCCAAGCCAAGCCTGCTATCAAACATGACACCTTATTCACTACGCCACTGGATAAAGCCGCACGCTTTTCTTTCGATGAGCAGGTGGTGGCTTGTTTCCCTGATATGATTCGCCGCAGTGTCCCTGGTTATGGTCAAGTGTTGGCGATGCTGCCTATATTTGCCCGTCGTCATTGTAAGTATCGTCAACAAGATGATAACGGTCAGCGTGTCAGTCGTATTTATGATTTGGGCTGCTCACTTGGTGCAGCAAGCATGACGTTGGCAGGCGAGTTTGAGCCGCAAGATTTGCAGATTAAAGCGATTGATATCTCACCAGCGATGACGACTGAAGCGACTACTTTACTGAGTGATAATTATCCTGAGCACGACATTGAAGTCATCACTGCTGACATTCGTGATGTCAAGCTTGAACCATGTGATATGGTCATCTTAAACTTAACCTTACAGTTTTTACCAGCTGCTGATAGGGTAGCGGTATTAGACAATATCTATAACGCCTTGAGCGAGGGCGGCATATTGGTGCTGACTGAAAAGACCCATGCTTTTGATGAACAATACGATGCGTGGTTGGTTGAGCGTTATTATGATTTTAAACGCGCCAATGGCTATACCGAAATGGAAATCAGCGGCAAGCGTAATGCGCTAGAAAACGTCCTCATTACCGATACCTTAGATGAGCATCATGCGCGTCTAGCACAAGTTGGTTTTCAGCGGCATCTGACATGGTTTCAGTTTTTAAACTTTGTTTCTATTGTGGCGTTTAAATAGGATTGTTTTAATGTATAAGAGGAGCTATTCCTGCCATCCGCTATTATCTGGCATACCTGCTAGGGCATGGCTATAGGCGGGACAGGTTGCTGCTAACGCGACACCCTGACCCGCCAAGCCTTTGCAACCTAGTAGTTATGTCAGAATAACCGCTCCAGTCAGGGCTAGCGGTGACATCGCTCTCGTGCTTATATTCACCGTAGTTAAAGTTTTATCTCACTAAAAAGCTGAAGTCTTGTAGGGTGCCGCCTTGCGCACCATTTTGTATTATATGTTTGCTTAATTTTGATGCGTGCTGGGTATATTCTACGCTGACCTCCCAGTTTAAGAGGTGTTCAAGGATGGGTCATTTAAAATATTAGCGTTGAAGGGATCATTTGTAATGAATAAGATTAATAGTTTAGATGCATATATAGACAGGTCGGGAAAGGCTATGTTAGCGGGTTGTTGGACTTATGATAATGCTAGAGCAGCAGAAAAAATGTTAGATTGGGATAACATTGGGAAAAATAATGAAGCATGGAAGGAAGGCCCTTTTTTGTCAGCAGGCAGCGGTCAGAAGGAAATTGATAGAACAAGACCCTACTGTTTTAGAATGAGTGAGCACTTTTCTACTGTTGCTAGTATGGTAGTAGGCCCACCTCAGAATGGCGTTGGTAAAATACAAATACCCCTACCTCCTTTAAGTGAGCAGAGATCGAAAGTAGAGCCTGTAATATCAAAGCTAATAATAATTGAACAATTCGAACTATTTAAAGAGTTTTTAGAGACATTCGAAGGGCCAACTAATAAAAAAAGAAGGACAGAATGGGAAAGCATATTAGATGAAGAAGTAATTAAAGACATCACGAAGATAACAGATAGAAGGAATGCTCTAACTCACGATTCAATATATGAACTTTCTTCAATGCAAGAGGCAGTAGAGTATTTTGAGAAGCTTAAATATTTAGCACCTATACTTTTTAATTTGTCTTCATAGTAGCCTACCGAATGATAACAATATTAACGCAGGTGGGTTATGCCCTGTCTTCATTCTCTACGAGAATTTGACAAGTCTAACTTATTTTGTAAGGTGCGCCCAGCGCACCAACTCATTGAACGTAAGGCATGAATATGATTCCATCTATAGCCGAGAGAAAGATTCATCAAGTATTAACAAGAAAAATAAGCTTCCAATCATTTGAACAATGGTTGTATGAAGATAATGTATTAGAGTCTAGCAACCCTGACTTGTATCTTGAACTAATTTCCTTTGATTATAGTTCTGAAGATATTTTTAAGGATTACTATGATAGTTTTGCAAGACACGTCCATTTTCATAAGTTTGAGGCCGACCGAATAAAAGAATATCTATACTCAATTATTAATAAAGATGAAAACTGTGGTAATGCGATTTGTGCAATGTACGAGTTATACTGTGACGGTTATGGGTTTCTAGGAAGGTTAGGAATTATATATGGACTCTACCTAGTAGACTACGAAACCTCTGAATCAAACCATAATATAGAGAATATCTTATATAAGTTATATCCCGAGATTATTGAGGATGCTAAAAATGCATTAAGTTGGTTAGCAGAAGGCAAAATTGTTTTTATAAGTCAGGATAATGGTTATGGTGTTTTTGAATATGAGGACTTTCGTAGTGAAGCGGAAGTTTTGCAAGGACAGGCATAGGCCGCATTCAAGTTAATGGCATAAGTAAACACTCACGTTATAAGCTGTTAGAAAATCCTATTTAAAGGATTATCCTTGCAAGCAGAATAAAGCAATGCTTTGTTCTAATGACTTTCTGGTGCGCTGGGCGCACCCTACGAAAACTGGGCACACCCTACAAAAAATTTGTGTCCAATACTTCGTTTTCGCCGAGGGACGAGGCACGCATAACCTCTTAAAGAATACCGAGCTATGTCCTGCATATTTGCCAACTCTTAAAGCACTCCAATCTTAAGGCTCATCTTTTTTGCTTTTGTATTTAAAATCTTTAGACTCTCTACCAACGTTATCATTAATCAACCCGAACTGAACTTTTATGATCAATCAAACTATTGTTAACGCCGAACGCGAACTATATCTAACACTACTGGAGCTGGCGCAGCAGCAGCCGAGCGCTTACGAGTGGCTAAAGCAATTACCAACGTGGCTGGGTGATATAAAAGACAAAGCCAACTATGCGCATGCGCCTGCTTACCAAGCATCGGTGGCGCGTTTGCCAGAACTAACCGTTAATACTGTCGATCTGGATAGTGATGTCTTGACGATTGAGGCAAGTCTTAATGACTCTCAGCGCAAACAAACAACAGCGTTATTAAAGCAGCTAATGCCGTGGCGTAAAGGGCCGTTTAAAATTGGTGGTCAGATTGGCGATGATGAGTTAGGTATTAAGATTGATACCGAATGGCACAGTGATTGGAAATGGCAACGGGTTGTACCGCATTTGGGGACATTAAAAGGTCGGCGGGTATTAGATGTCGGTGGTGGCTCTGGTTATCACGGTTGGCGTATGGCAGGCGCTGGTGCGGATACGGTTATTATCATTGATCCGTCTTGCTTGTTTTACCATCAGTTTATGGCGATTCGTCATTTTGTTGGTACGGCAGATGCTCATGAGACAGGCCGCTACCGTACCCATTATATTCCTGTACCGCTTGAAGCTTTGCCTGAGCACAGTCAGCTATTTGATACCGTATTTAGTATGGGTGTGCTTTATCATCGTCAGTCACCGTTTGAGCATTTGCAACAGCTCAAAGGGCAGCTGGTAAAAGGTGGTGAGCTAGTGCTTGAGACTCTAGTCATTGAAGGCGATGCCAATACCGTACTGGTGCCGCATGACCGTTATGCACAGATGAATAATGTATTTTTTTTACCGTCAGTTGCGGCCTTAATCGGCTGGTTGGAAAAAGCAGGGTTCACTGACGTGCGTTGCGTAGATGTGGCAGTGACCTCGACTGAGGAGCAGCGCAAAACTGAATGGATGACTTATCACTCGTTAGCAGATTTTTTGGATCCCAATGATTCTACAAAGACCGTTGAAGGCTATCCTGCACCGATGCGTGCGACCATCATTGCCAAGAAATAAATTTGATTAGAAGTCGCTGCTGACAGATCGTTAATACTCAATACAATATCTTTTTCTATAACCGCCCTGACTGATTACTGCTGAGTTGCAAGGACGCAATATGGCAAGTTTAATAAAAACTTTGAAAAATGACTGGTCGTTATCAGCCTCGGTAGCTGGTTTCTTAGCCGTGCTTATCGCTTATGCAGGGCCGTTGGTTATATTTTTTCAGGCGGCGCAAGCAGCGCAAGTATCCGATGCAATGATGGCTTCTTGGATTTGGGGCATCTCTATCGGTGCTGCCATACCTGGTATTTATTTATCTATCAAATACAAAACGCCCATTGTGGCTGGTTGGTCGGCGCCCGGTACGGCATTATTGGTTACTTTATTTCCAGAGATGAGCATCAATGAAGCGGTCGCTGCTTACATTATCTCCGCCGTTGTTATCTTTTTAGTCGGTATCACTGGATCCTTTGACAAAATCTTAAAATGGATTCCAAACGGCATTGCTGCCGGTATGATGGCGGGTATTTTATTTCAATTTGGCTTGGATCTGTTTGTGGCGACGGACACGATGCCTGTCATTGTCTTTAGTATGCTGGCATGCTATTTGTTGGCCAAGCGTTTCTCACCACGATATACCATGATTTGGGTGTTGTCATGCGGCGTTATATTGAGTGTTTTATTTGGCAAAATGAATCCTGTCGATATTAACTTGACAATAACCATACCTAAATTCATATCGCCAGAATGGACGTGGCGCTCGGTATTTAACCTTGCGCTTCCGCTTATTCTTGTCAGCTTAAGCGGACAGTTTTTGCCCGGTATGGCTATCCTAAGATTGAGTGGCTATGACACGCCAGCGAAACCTATTGTAAGTGTTTTTAGCGTTGCTTCTATCGCAGTCGCTTGCGTCGGTGGCATTACCATTGCGTTGGGCGCTATTACTGCCGCTCTATGTACCGGAAAAGATGCACATGAATGTAAAGACAGGCGCTATATTGCTGGTATCGCCAACGGTATCTTTTATATCTTAGGAGGCTTGTTCGCTGGTAGTATTGTGGCGGTATTTAGCCTGCTACCTAAAGAGTTGATTGCAGCGCTGGCAGGACTTGCACTAATTAGCGCTATTTCAGCTAATATTCATATTGCGATGAAAAATGACAGTCAAAGAGAGTCGGCCTTGATTACTTTTTTAGCCACTGCATCTGGTATGCAGTTTCTAGGGTTGAGCTCGGTATTTTGGGGTGTGCTTATCGGTATGATTGCCTATTATGTATTAGAGCGTATTATGCATTCGTCAACGATAAAGGCTTAGATCAGCCACTTTTTAAAGGCGACTTCTAATAGCAGCTTGAGCAAGAAGCCCACAAAACCTGCTCCCAAAGCTAAAAATATCCAAAAAGTACCAGCACGACCGGCTTCGGATTTTTTAGAAATATCCCAAACAATAAAGAATAGAAACGCAATAAATATGGGTAGCAATACGTACAGTCCCCAACTGGTAACAGTACTAGCAGCAATAGCAAACATGGCATAATCCTATAAAGTAGTAACGTGTCCTCTATTTATATCTATTATTCTATAGCTTCTTTTCGTAACAATCGCCCTAACAAAGAAAGCGGGTCACCACTTATAAAATAAGCAGTGATAAATAAAATAAACGAGCAGTAAATAGAGGAGTACAATACAAACCGTCATTATAACGCGGAAGTGAGTTGGTATAAACTGTCGCTATTAGTGGGGCAACAGGAACGCTACAATTAGCATGGCAAATTTATCATCGCCAATTAGCAATATCATCCTATTCATACCGTATTAAATTGGCCTAAATTAAATTAAAAGGCTGACAAGTCTGTTATCTATATTAATTATCAGTGCCAGCTATCATAACAGTAAGATTTTAGCGCTAATTTTGGTGCAAATAGTGCAATAAAGCGCAAAGATTGTTATATTTACAGGTTACTTATCTTTTTACACTAATTTCTCCCCTACAAAGTCAGTCGCTATAGTCAATCCACTATAAAAGAGTTACAGCATTAACCTCGCTTGAAGTATTACTTATACATCTGCACTCGGTTGCCTTGACCCTCTTTTAAATTGAATCAACTATATTATAATAAGCAGTTATCGACTGCGCGCATTCACTACATTTCATACTGTTTTTTGTTGTTTATTTAATTGAGTTCAAATCCCTATGTCACAAGCCCAAATTGATACGCTAGCATCCCTATTTAATGATGCTATTCGCACCCTACAAGCTGATGGTGAGCTACCAGCTGATTGGCAGAATAATAGCCAAATTACTCGTACTAAAGACCTTAGTCATGGTGATTTTGCTAGTAATATCGCGCTCACGGCTGCCAAAGCAGCTAAGACCAACCCACGTCAGCTTGCTGAAAAGATTGTCAGCGCGTTACCTGAAAACCAAAATATTCGCCAAGTAGAAATCGCAGGCCCGGGGTTCATTAATGTATTCTTAAATGCCGAAGCTAAATTTGCCGTATTGGACGATATTTTTAAGTTGCAGGAGCGTTTTGGTTTAAGCGATCAGTTTGAAGGACAAAAAGTACAAGTTGAGTTCGTTTCTGCCAATCCAACGTCTAGCCTACATGTTGGTCACGGACGCGGTGCCGCATTCGGTATGAGCGTGGCAAACCTGCTTGAAGCAATCGGTTATGACGTTACGCGTGAGTATTATGTCAACGATGCCGGTCGTCAAATGGATATCTTGGCGACCAGTACTTATTTACGTTATCTAGAGACCAATGGTGAGCAAATAGTATTCCCCGTCAATGGTTATCAAGGTGACTATGTCAGTGATATCGCACAGACATTAAAAGCGCAACATGGTGTTAGCTATGTACATAGCTTTGCAGAAATTGCTAAAGATGTGCCAGAAGATGCTCAGTTTGAGATAAACGCTGATGGCGAAAAGACATTGCTGTCAGGCGATAAAGAAGCGCACATCGACGGGCTGATTTTCAACAGCAAAGCCTTGCTTGGCGATAGCTATGAGCTGTTTTTAAATGCGGCATTAAGTAGTATTTTGGCCGATATCAAAGACGACTTAAACGACTTTGGCGTACGCTATGAATGCTGGTTCAGTGAAAGATCTATTGATAGCGAGATTGAACCTGCCCTGCAAGTGTTAGATGAAAAAGGCTATCTATATGAAAAAGACGGTAATATTTGGTTCAAATCGACTGATTTCGGTGATGAAAAAGACCGTGTGGTACGCCGTGCTAACGGTCAGACGACCTATTTTGCTTCTGATATTGCTTATCATAAAAACAAGTTTGATCGCGGTTTTGATAAAGTCATTAACGTCTGGGGCGCAGACCATCATGGTTATGTACCACGGGTAAAAGCGGCACTATTAGCGCTTGGTATCGATGCTGAACGTCTTGATGTGGTATTGGTACAGTTTGTGGCATTATGGCGCGGTAGTGAAAAAGTGCAAATGTCGTCACGTTCGGGCAAGTTTGTCACCTTACGTGAGCTGCGTCACGAAGTGGGTAATGATGCGGCGCGTTTCTATTATGTGGCACGCAAACCAGAGGTACATGTTGATTTTGATTTAGAGCTTGCCAAATCACAAAGCAAAGATAATCAAGTTTATTATATCCAGTACGCACATGCGCGTGTTTGCCGCGTGTTAGAGAAGCTGCAAAAAAGCGGTCTTGTTGTAAATGATGCGATTGGTCTTGAGCATCAAAACTTGCTCACTGCCCCTAATGAAGATGAGCTGATTAAACTACTAGCAGGTTATCCGGCGACATTACTACGAGCCGCGACAGGTTACGAGCCGCATGTATTGACCAATTATCTAAAAGATTTAGCCGCGTTATTTCATGGTTGGTATGATACCAATCGTATTTTGCCTGTAAGCTTGACCTCAGGTGAGACGCCAAGTCAGGAAGAGGTTGATTTGATGCAAGCGCGTCTACGTTTGTCTAAAGCCGTACGTCAAGTATTGGCCAACGGGCTTAGTTTATTAGGGTTGTCTGCACCGTCTAGCATGTAGTAGGCAACTGATAGCAATAATTTGATTATGATAGATAGATTCAGTAGGGAGAAAGAGATCCATGCTAGCCAAAAAACCTAAAGGTGCGACTGAAAAGCGCAAATCAAGTAGCGTATCAGGCTTATTATGGATGTTTGTCGGGGCCATATTAACCCTTATGATCGGGGTATTTTTATATCTCTCACCATTATTTAACTTTAGTCCTGCTGATAGCACTGCTGGGACAGACCCTGATCGTCAGGTACAACAACGTGTTGAGACCGATACTGATAATAGCGATTATGAGTTCTATGATATTTTGCCCAATCAAGAAATGGCCACTATTCCTGATGAAGATATTGGTGAGACAGATGATGGTCAAGTAGGTGATATGGGTGCTTTTGAGCCAGATGTGGTTGTCACTCAGCCTGAAAATAACTCTGCCAGTCGCAATGATGATACAGGTAACTTCGGTATCTCTGAAAGCACCGTTATTGAGCCTAATCGTGGTAATAGTGCGGCAACTAACAATAGTGGCGATGATATTGTTATTGTCGAAGAAGATGCAACCTATGATGGGTCAGCGCCTGCTGGAAATACGGCAAACCGAGCAAATAATACAGGTGCGGGTACTGCAAGCATACAACAAGCTAAACCTGCTGCCACTTACATTTTGCAAATCAATAGCTTCGGTGATGCGGATGAAGCCGATCGCCGCCGTGCGCAAGTACTGATGGCTGGTGTAGACGCTAGAGTTGTGAAAAATACGACGGGTAATGGTTTGCCAATTTATCAGGTCATTTCGCGCCCGATGAATAGCCGTCAAGCAGTGACCACTGCACAGCAGCGCTTACAAAATAATGGGATCGACTCTATTATCGTTGAGCAGCGTCGTTAGTTTTAACTATCTATAATAACTTTAGTCATCTGTTCATGATAAAAAAAGCGTCGTAATGACGTTTTTTTTATCTCTTATTTTTACTCAGCTGTTTTATTGTACCTTGCTTATCAAACATCCACGAAGAGTATAGCTATGACTGTATCTAACTCCGCAACAGCATCTACTGGCATGATTAAAACATTTTTTCAAAAGTATTTTATCGATGCCTTTACAGGTATGGCTCTAGGTCTGTTTGTCACCCTGATTGCTGGTCTTATCATCTCACAAATCGGTGGCTGGTTAGACTTGCCCGCATTGGTCGCTGTCGGCAAGCTGGCTTCGATTTTGATGGGCGCTGGTATCGGAGTGGGTATTGCTTATTACCTTAAAGCACCAACGTTAGTCATGCTCAGTTGCTTGGTAGCAGGCATGCTTGGGGCACATTCTGAAGCACTAATGACAGGGACGCTTTTCACGTCGCAAGTGGGCGGACCTGCAACCTTTGTGGCTTTACCTGGTAATCCGATAGGGGCGTATCTGGCCTCAGTATTCGCCTATCGCGCTGGTACTTGGGTCGCGGGTAAGACTAAGCTCGATATTTTGTTGGTGCCGTTATTAGTATGTGGTGTTGCTCTATTGGTCTGTGCGCTACTTAATCCACCTATCGTCGCTGCTGTCGATGCCATTGGACAAGGTATCCAAGCGGCCACTGAGCTACAACCATTATTAATGGGTATTGTCATTGCAGTGGTGGTTGGTATTTTATTGACACTGCCAACTTCAAGCGCGGCGATTTGTATTGCCATTGGGCTTGGTGGTTTGGCTGGTGGGGCAGCTGTCGTTGGCTGCGCAGCACATATGATTGGCTTTGCCGTTGCCAGTTTCAAAGATAACGGTGTGAGTGGTGTAGTATCTCAAGGTCTCGGCACGAGTATGCTACAAATTCCTAATGTATTAAGAAAGCCGCTAATACTATTACCAGCCGTTATCGCTAGCGCCATCGTCGGTCCTATCGCGACGGTAGGCTTTGGACTAGCCTGTACGGCTACAGGCGCTGGTATGGGAACTGCGGGACTGGTCGGCGTGTTTGGCGTTATTGAAGCGTCGCAAGGTATTATGAGCACAACGGAGTTATGGACAGCGATTATTTTATTAATGTTTATATTACCAGCTGTGATTGCTGGAACAGTCGCTTATGTGATGCGCCGTATGGGCTGGTTAGTTGCTGGTGATATGAAGCTGCCTTAAGCTTTATAAGTTTGAATATCTTTAATGATTTCTAAAATAGAAAAGCCCAGCTATCTAAATTAACTGGGCTTTTTATACGGGAAATTTTGGCTATATCTTAAGCGCCTTTTTAACGACGAACATCTTTGGGGGCATCACCGTTTGGCCAATCTTTATCTTTATTAGCTTTTACAGGGCGTGGTAAATGAGTAAAGTAGCCAGCAATATCGACCGCTTCTTGATCACTTAGCGAGTTGCCTTGCCCAAATGGCATTTTACCTTTGATAAAGGATGCAGCGGTATAAGTTCGTGCCATACCTGCGCCATCGTTAAAGGACTTGTCTCCGGCAACAGCTGGATAAACATAGGTGCCATCATCGTTATACTGACCTTCTCCATTCTCTCCATGACAAACGCTACATTTTTCAGCAAATAGTTTTTTGCCATTATCACTGTTTGGCTCTAAGGTTTTATCTACCTTAACAAAGCCACGGCCTTCAGGTGAGACGCCGTAAGGTAAGTCTTGCGACAACCAGCTCATATAAGACACCATTGCGTTCATATCATCTGAACCTAAATCAAGCGCCTTGCCATTCATTGAGCGCTCAAAACAACCATTGATCCTCTCTTGAATGGTATTGACACGACCAGCACGTGTGCGATAAATAGGATAAATACCTGGCATACCGTTCCAAGGTGCAGCGTAGGCTTCTGAACCGTTGCCCAAGTGACAGCTGGTACAGTTAAGCTGGTTGCCCACGTTATCTGGCAATTCTTTATAAGTATGATTGGCAATTTGTAGGCCACGGCGTACCGCTGCGCCAAATTCATCATTTGGAATAGTAGACTCATCTGGCATGCTAATGGTTAGTTTGGCACTTGGCTTTGCGATTATGTCCTCTCTAATTTCTGCTGCACGTGCTTCAAGTGATTTTACTCGTGCTAAGGCTTCAGCTTCTTCGACACGGTCAACAGCTTTGGTATCAGTTTCACTGCAAGCTGTCATGCTCGCAGTACCAATAGTAAGGATAGCAGCCATGAGGATGGAAAGGGAAGGCTTGACCCTTAAGTTGGTTCGTAAAATTATTTTCATTGGAATATCCTTATTATAAAAAATAATATGTAAATCCGTATTTTCGTGATAACTTAATCTGCATGATGACAATAATAAACTTAAATTTCGTGAAAACGATTGAATAAGCAATCAATCTGTGAGTTGCCAGTAACATGATTGTATCAAATATAAATATATAAAGTATATAAAAACGTAAAGTGTTTTTATGTTTAAGATAAATGTTAATTTAATTTTATTAAATATAAGAACCTTTCTATTATTCTATTGATTAAAAAAGCGCTTAAACATTGCTAATGTTTGAGCGCTTTTTTGTGTGAATGAGTGTTTCTAGACGAGCCTATTTAGGCCGTGTTTGGTTTTTTATTACGATGCGGTTTTAGCTTGCGAGACAACTTATTAACATCGTTTAACACTTGACTATAACTCGCTGGAAATATGCGCTGTACAGTATCTATCATCTTGGCATCATTACCAATCAAACAGCGTGGCTGATTGGTCGCTGTTGCATGCAAGATAATCCAAGCGGCCTCGCTGGCATCAAATTTCAAAAACTTATTAAAACTTCTAATAGCTTTGGGGCCAGTACGCATGCCAATGTCGTTTATGCTGTCATTACCGCGTGCACTGTTGGCGATATTGGTTTTGATACCACCTGGATGGATACAAGTTGCTGACACGCCGCAGCGCTGGATATCTAACTCTTGGCGCAGGCTTTCGGTAAAGCCGCGTACAGCGAATTTGCTGGCGTTATAAGCGGACTGTGAAGGCTGAGCAGTTAAGCCAAATAGACTTGAGATATTCACGATGTGACCATGCTCATTAAACTGGCGTGATTTGCTGCTTTTGCTATTACTGGTATCAGTTTCGCTTTGTTTAACACTATCTTTAATCAATGGCAAAAACGCCTTAGTGCCATAAACCACGCCCCAAAAGTTGATATCCATTACCCATTCAAGCTCGCTAATGCTACTGCCCTCTACGGTAGAGTAGAGTGCCACGCCTGCATTATTAAAGATAAAATTTACTTTGCCATGATTGCTCATGACCTCATCTGCCCAAGCTTCAACCGCTTTATTGTCTGAGACATCGAGTATTGTGGTGGTCACTTTTATATCGTAACCAACGAGTAAATCCTTGGTTTGTGTCAACTGCTCAGCATTGATATCGGATAGCGCGACATGACAGCCCATTTGCGCTAAATGAATGGCAAGCTCACGCCCCATACCAGAACCTGCACCAGTAATAGCGGCAACATGATCGCGGTAATAAGGAGCGATGTCATGGTCTTCATTGGATGAAAAAGGTAAGTGTTGGCGTAATGAGCTTGCCATAGCAGTAACGTTATTCAGCATAACAAACAGTCCTTTGTTATAGTAATTAATGGTCAGTATCTGAACTTAAGATTCAAGATGAATGACAGCAGTTAAATATGGGGATTAAGACAGAATATCTACCTTAGCATGATTTTAATTTTATCTACTTATCATTGATAGACGCAGCTGTCATTTTTCGATGCGTCAGTGGGAATAAATCAGCAGACATAAAAAAAGCGTCTTAGCACGAGATGCTAGACGCTTTTTCTACAATAACGGCTAATTACTTATAATTAACTGTCTTAACTGAACAATAAATTAAGCAATTTTAGGTGTTTTACCTTCGTTGATAACCTGCTCATCAACCATTACTGTTTTGGCGTTCTTCATTGATGGTAGCTCATACATCGTTTCAAGTAAGGCATTTTCAACGATAGAGCGCAGACCACGGGCACCCGTTTTACGCTCCATGGCTTTTTTGGCGATAGCAGCAAGCGCTTCATCGGTAAAGCTAATATCAGCACCTTCCATATCGAACAGATATTTGTACTGCTTAACTAGAGCATTCTTAGGCTCTGTCAAAATCTGTTTAAGGGCTTCTTCATCAAGCTCTTGTAATGCAGCGAGAACGGGTAGACGACCAATCAGCTCAGGAATAAGACCAAACTTGATTAAATCTTCTGGCTCAACTTGTTGTAGTAAGTCTGAGCTGCGACGGCTATCATCTTTTGAGCTCACATCAGCATTAAAGCCAATACCGCCTTTTTCAGTGCGCTGCTGAATCACTTGATCAAGACCTGCAAATGCACCACCAACGATGATGAGGATATTGCTGGTATCTACTTGAATCAGCTCTTGCTGTGGATGCTTACGTCCACCGTGTGGCGGGATAGCAGCTACCGTACCTTCGATGAGCTTTAGCAAGGCTTGTTGTACGCCTTCGCCTGACACATCACGAGTGATAGACGGGTTATCGCCTTTTTTACTGATTTTATCAATCTCATCAATATAGATGATACCTTGCTCAGCTTTACTCACATCATAGTCAGACGCTTGCAATAGCTTTTGTACGATGTTTTCAACGTCTTCACCGACATAACCTGCTTCGGTCAAAGTAGTAGCATCAGCCATCGCAAAAGGTACATCTAGCAGACGCGCCAATGTTTGCGCCAGTAAAGTCTTACCAGAGCCAGTTGGACCAATTAGCAAGATGTTACTCTTAGCCAACTCAACCATTGCATCGTCAGCGCCAATTTTAGATTTTTTACTGTCATTAGCTAAGGTTTGGCTGACTTTTAGACGCTTATAATGGTTATAAACGGCAACAGCTAACGCCTTTTTAGCAGCGTCTTGACCGATAACGTACTCATCAAGCTTGGCACGCAACTCTTTAGGCGTTGGCAATTTTTTATTGACCCATGAGGTATCGATATCGCCATCAGAGTCATCATCGGTAGCACTATCAGCGATTAAATCAGTACATAATTCAATGCATTCGTTACAGATATTGGCATCATCAGCAGCAATTAGTTGCTTAACTTCGCTTTTGGCTTTACCACAAAACGAGCAATGCGGGTTGTTATCTTCTGCCATATACAGGCACTCCTAAAATTTAAAACTCATACCATTCCCAAAAAACAAGCAAACACACAGTCATTAAACTGGTCAGACTCGCGAAGTCTACAGGCGTAGTACTTACGCTCATCTTCCGCGTTATCTTTAGTTTTTGGAAAAGGTATTATCGTTAACTTCATATTATATAGCTGCAAAGCAGATGCTTCTATTACAACGAAGCAGGGCGGCGTTCTAATACTTCATCAACCAGACCGTATTCTTTTGCTTCTTTGGCATCTAACCAAAAGTCACGCTCAACGTCTTTTTCGATTTTTTCTACTGGTTGACCAGTACGCTCAGCCAAAATCTCGTTTAAGCGCGCACGAGTTTTTAGAATTTCACGAGCATTAATTTCGATATCTGTTGCCTGACCTTGAGCACCGCCTGAAGGCTGGTGAATCATGACGCGAGAATTGGCTAGTGCATAACGTTTGCCTTTTTGACCAGCGGCCAACAGGAAAGAACCCATGCTATAAGCACCGCCCATACAAATGGTAGATACTTCAGGCTTGATAAAGTTCATGGTATCAAAGATAGCCAAACCAGCACTTACTGAGCCGCCTGGTGAATTGATATATAAATGAATGTCTTTATCAGGGTTTTCAGCTTCTAAGAATAATAGCTGCGCTACGATAAGGTTAGCCATATGGTCTTCGACTTGACCCGTCAAGAAGATAACGCGCTCACGTAATAGACGCGAGAAAATATCAAAAGAGCGTTCACCGCGTGACGATTGCTCAACGACCATCGGTACTAAAGCACCTTGAGTATTTTGAGCGCTTTGCACATTAGTGTGTGCACTCATTAGCATATCGAAATGAGGGTTAGCAGTGATGCGTTCATAATCTGTCATAAAATGTCCTATAGATAAATAAGTGCATAAAATAGTTATATAAAATGAGCTAAGGATTTTGCAATGATACGGTGTAATAGCTGTACGTTAAATAGCGTATCGAATAATAATCGTGTTTAAGTGTTATAAAATATTAAACTCTGCTCAACATGAATTTGCTGTAACCAACAATAATTATGATTCATTACAACAACTGGAACTATGATAACTGGTTTAATTATTGGGCTGTATCTAATTTCAGTTAACTTTAATAATAATGCTCAATAACTGTGCTTTCATAATAGCTACGTTCACAATAACTACTTAAACCACTATATGAAGAATTGTCCCCTATTGATAGGGTGTCTGTGCACAATTATCAAGGGGCTAGCACATAAACCACGAATAAAAATGCCCTAACAAGTTGTCAGGGCATTCATAATACATTCTAAACCAATAGCGCTAAAACGCTAAATTACATAGCTTGTTGCTGTTGTTGCTGAGCAGCAAGTAGGTCTTGATAGCTAACTTCTTTGTCAGTTACTTTGCCTTGCTCGATTAGATAATCAACCACTTGGTCTTCTAGAACCACAGACTCAATGTTTGCACGTTGTTGCTTATCAGTCGTGTAGTACTCAATTACTTCTGCTGGATCTTCGTAGTTTTCTGCTGCTTCTTTAATGAAGGTTTCAACGCGATCTTGATCTACTTCTATTTTTTGCGTGTCGATAACACGGGCAACGATGATACCAAGACGGGCAGCACGTAGCGCTTGCTCTTCAAACAGCTCGTTTGGCAGCATGTCTTTATCAAAGCTCTCAGCATTCGCACCGAACTGCTGAGAAAAACGTTGCATCATCATGTTGCGTTGACGCTCGATTTCTTGCTCTAGCATAGCGTTTGGTACGTCAAACTCGTTCTTTTCTAACAATGCATCAAAAGTCGCTTGCTTAACTTGGCTACGGGCAGCGTTTTTAATTTCGCGTTCCATGTTTTTGCGCACGTCAGCTTTTAGCTTCTCAACACCGCCTTCTTTTACGCCGAATAGCTCAAGGAACTCTTCATTGATTTCTGGTAGCTTAGACTTTTCAACCAATTTTACGTTGATTTTGAACTGTGCTTCTTTACCAGCCAAGTTTTCAGCTTGGTAATCTTCTGGGAAAGTTACGTCGATCGTTTTTTCTTCGCCAGCTTTCATGCCTTTGATGCCAGCTTCAAAACCTGGAATCATTTGGTTGCTACCGATGACTAGTTTGAAGTCTTCAGCAGAGCCGCCTTCGAATTTTTCGCCGTCGATTGAGCCTTCAAAGTCAAAAGTAACCTGATTGCCTTTATCGGCTTTACCTTTTTTCTCAACGAACTCTTCACGCTGCTTTTGCAAGTTTTCGATCATGGTGTCAACGTCTTCCTCTTTAACAGACGCAGAATGACGCTCAACTTCGATCTCATTAATACCTTGGACGTCAACTTCTGGGAAGATCTCAACAGTCGCTTGATAAACTAAGAAGTCGTCTTCAAGTTTTACATCATCAATATTAGGCATGCCTACGGCACGGATATCTTCAGATTTGATCGCTTCAAATACAGTATCACGGATGACATCGTTGATGACTTCTTGCTGAATACCAGCACCATACTGAGAGCGGATATGTGACATAGGGACGTTACCTTTACGGAAACCGTCAATCTTGGCAGTTTTCGCCACTTGGCGAATACGACCTTCGACTTTGTTTTGAATTTTTTCGACAGGAACTTTCACAGTCAGCTGAGTTTCTTTTTCTGACAGCTTGTTGGTTGTGACTTGTAAATCTGTAGCCATGTTGATTACACCTTTATGATTAAAATAACAGGCAATCGCACCTCAAAATACGTACGGGTTATGTCGATTGCCATTGGAATGAATAGGGTTTTCGATACTTATATCTCGATAATCAGATAGAGCAAATAACCATATCTGATATCCAATATCGAGAGTGAATCACTAGCGTTCTCTACCTAATGCGCTTCAATCACCATTGCTCTTTCATAAATAGTAGAGATAACCGGATTCTTTCGATAAAATTTTAAAAGTAGAACAGTATAATCTATCTGTTAATTAAAGTAAAAGCTATCTGTCACGATAGGCGGTAGGCAAAATCGCTAATAAACTTATACTAAAAATTAATACTGAGAAACTTATATTAATAAAAACTACTAATTGTACTGACTATCAATGGTTATAACTAAATAGTTACAACTGTTGTAATAGCTGCCGAATGGCTTGACCACGATGGCTGATGCTATTTTTATCAGTGGCGCTTAAGCTTGCCGCTGTCGCTCGTATATCTGCCAACCAAAACAGTGGATCATAACCAAACCCACCATCACCATGTGGTGCATCTAAGATTTCACCGTGCCACAAGCCTTGTGCGATAATCGGTAGGGGATCATCAGCATGGCGTACCATTGCTAGTACGCAAACAAACATGCCTTTAATAGGAGCATCTGGTTGCTCATCACGGATAGGCTGCAAGTCAGTGACGAGCTTGGCGTTGTTTTTGGCATCATTGCCGTGCTCACCTGCATAGCGAGCCGAGTAGATGCCCGGTGCATTATCCAATACGGGAACGCATAAGCCTGAGTCATCGGCAATAGCAGGTAATCCGCTAACTCGGCTGGCATGACGCGCCTTAATAATAGCGTTTTCAACGAAGCTCAAACCGTCCTCGACAGCATCTTCAATACCTAACTGCCCTTGCGGTACGATAGTAACGTCTAGGCTGGCTTCAGCAAATAGTCTTTTAAATTCTGCAAGCTTGCCTTTATTATTACTGGCGAGCACCCATTTTTTTGGCATGTGATTTTGAATAGATGCAGGTGATGATAAAGCAGAGCTCATAAGATACGTCCATTATTGTTTGATAAAACTTGCTGGTTTTCAAAGAGTTTATTTTCAGGTAGCTTACAGGTTTTATATTCTCACCATTTTACAGCATATAGTTTTCTGTGCTTATAACCGTTGCATTACTTATGTTATCTATTTAACGTGCAAATGAGCAGTAAGGGTTAAAGGTTAAGAATTAAAGGTAAATAGTTAACTTTAAGCTCAATATTTAGTGTTTAAACCCTTATAAATAGGGTCTATAACATTCGGTAACTGATATTATTCTAATGTGTTGCTATAATAGCTGGCAAGCTACAGTGAATTATAGCTTATAGCTTGTGAATTTAAAGTTAATAATAACTTTTAAGTCAATCACTTGGCTTTTGAGTGAATAACAATGTTTATGCTAATCTGTTTTAAGTTAGCCTTTAGATTCATCCTGATGGGCACTAGCGCATCAAGCAATAACGTTCATTCATTAACAATAAACCCAGCCAATTTAGCTCGGTATTTTGTGATATTGTCTTTAAGATAAACAAAAATACGAGTGGCCAAATAAGCAAGGATAAAATAACTATGTCAAAGATTACTTTACCAGACCTACCTTATGCAAAAGACGCACTTGAGCCGCATATCAGCGCTGAGACGCTAGAATATCATCATGATAAGCATCATGCTGCCTATGTAAACAAGTTAAACGATTTGCTACCAGGTTCTGGTCTAGAAGACAAAACATTGCCAGAAATCATCGAAGCGACGTCAAAAGATGACAGCAAGCAAGGTATGTTTAACCAAGCAGCGCAAGTATGGAACCACACGTTCTATTGGAACTGCATGACGCCAGACAATGGTGGTGGTGAGCCAACAGGCGATCTAAAAGCCAAAATCGAAGAAGATTTTGGTAGCTATGATAAGTTCCGTGAAGAGTTTAAAAATGCAGCGTTAACACAGTTCGGTTCTGGTTGGGCCTGGTTAGTTGCTGATAAAGAAGGCGGCAAACTGTCTATCGCTAAAACTGCCAACGCTGATACGCCACTGGCACATGGTCAAGTAGCGGTATTGACTTGTGACGTATGGGAACATGCGTATTACATCGATTATCGTAACCGTCGTCCTGACTATGTTGATACGTTCCTAGACAAGCTAGTGAACTGGGACTACGCAAACGCGAAATATAAAGGTCAAGATGCTGGCGTTGAAGAGTAATCTTTAATACTTAAGTATTTGATTAATAAAAAAGGACGCTGAGAGGCGTCCTTTTTTTTAGTTTGATGGACTATAGCTAGTTTGTGCTAATGTTGGAATGACACTTGCTGTATTTAAGTTTTCTAATATACTTTTTAGAGGTAATAGTGGAAACTTTTTTAATAGTCGCTATGATAACTATAGTTTTATTTCTTTTTATGAGAGGGCTTTTTTCTTTTAAAAATGCTACCCAGTTAACGCTTAGACCCTTTAATGAATGGATAGTTCTAGCTAAAGGGGGAAGTAAAAAAGAACGAGAAGTAATGAGTCATACCATCTTACTTGAAACTGGAAGTTTGTTAGAGGGAGCAAATATAATTTCACAGAGTGAGTTCAAAAAAATATTCTCAGGCTCTAGAATTTATGCTTCAGACGTTATAATCCTAACCTTGATAACGACTCATATTCAGGAACACCTCTCAGACTCTAGTGAATTTCCCTTGAACGAATCTCATCAGGTTAGAATTTACTTTTATAATTGTTTTTGTAGACTGTATTTCGAGGGTCTTTATTTAGAACGCAATCTTTATAAGGGTAAAAATGCTTTAATAGCTATGGCTAGGTATGCTACTGATAAAGAACAACAGCCATGGGATTAAGATTGTATAGCTTAGAAGGTAGGGTGCGTCCAGCGCACCATCTTATATATAGCTTAAAGATGCGCGGGCAGTAGGCGTAGGCTGGGTTTTTAACCCAGCATTTTGTTTTTGCAAAGTTTCAAAGCTGGGTTAAAAACCCAGCCTACAACGATGCACATTGTTAAACCTACAACACCTCAAACCCAAACTTACCCAACGCCTCTCTGAGCATCGCAATATTATAGTAAGCATGTGCATTAACTGTATTTTGAAAGAAGATATATAATGTATCAAAATGCTGACGCTGATTGGCAATCGCTTGCGCCCAGTCCTGCATCTCTGTCTCACTATAGCGATAATCATGACGGTCAGCAGCACTCATCGCATCCCACCAGTTTAAATTATTACCATGCATACGCAGATAACCAGTTCGCTCGGTAAATATCAGCCGTGACGGCGGTAGACCACTGACTTTGGGATAATCAACGCTACACCAAATCAAGCCTTGCTCAGTAAAGCTATCGACCACTTGCGGGGTATGCCAGCCGTTATGACGAAACTCAACGGCCAGCGGATAATCCTGAAACCAACTAACTAGGTTTGCCAGATATAGACGATGCTCACGAGTGCGATCAAAGCCGTGCGGGAATTGGAGCAGTAGGGGCGCTAGACAATCGGCTTCGATGAGCGGTGTGAGGGCAGTAAGAAAAGCTTGCGCATGTTCGGCAGTGCCTTTACGCGCATGAGTAAAGTCTTGATGCAGCTTGACAGCAAACTTTAACTGACTGTCTGCTTGCACGTACGCTTTATTGACCATACCGGCAAAGGCTTTTTGTCCAATAGGTGCATAAAAAGTGCTATTAATCTCTACCGCGCCGTATTGCTTAGCATACTCACGTAAGAAGTCAGCCTTTTTAGTGCCTGTTGGATAAAGCGTGCCTAATAAGTCAGTATCGCTATAACCACCAGTGCCGAGGTAAATAGTAGGAGTAGGGGTGCTGTCCATGTTGACCACTCTTAGCTGTTTTTGATGATTAAAGTTTTAACGGAGTTTTTAATCTGTAGTCAATATCAAATAAAACAGATACATGGTTTTATGACGTGTGACTGGTATGAGTTTTTCTAGCTTGCTATGCCTATGCCTATGCCGACAGAGGCTGCAAAAAATTCATACCAGTCATGCTATATCGTTTCTACATTGAGTTGACTGTATTATTTTTTACGCGACCATAACCATTCTATCAATGCTAATAACGCATTATTGTCTTCATTATCGCTAAGCTCGCGACTGCTCAATTCACGAATGATGGCTGCACTGCCATCATCAAATAAGGATTGTGCGTAGCTTTTTGCCGCATCCACACCCATTAATTTTACATAGGTAGATTTGTCTAATTTCTCATCGCTACCAGCAGGCTTGCCTAAAGTATCAGTGGTTGTGGTGACATCCAAGATATCATCTTGTACTTGAAAGGCGAGACCAATATGCTGCGCGCATTCTTGTAATGCCATACGCTGCGGAGCGGTTGCACCCGCACAAATTCCGCCCATCAGCATAGCGGCTTCAATTAACGCGCCTGTTTTGTCACGGTGGATAGCTTCTAAATCTTCTTGTAAAATATTAGCGCTGGCTTCAGCATTAAGATCAAGCATTTGACCAGATACCATACGCCTAGCGCGCGGAGCAAATACTGCTAATAGCTGGCTGGCGATGTTTGAATCAAAAGGTGCAAAGGTTGGGAGTTCAGCAGTTAACACTTCAAAAGCGAGTGTTTGCAGCACGTCACCAGCCAGCAAAGCGGTGGCTTCGTCGAACACAATATGACAAGTTGGCTGACCACGGCGCAGTTCATCATCGTCCATGCATGGTAGATCATCATGTACCAGTGAGTACGTATGCAGCAGCTCTACAGCCAATGCAGCACGGCGACACATATCGTAATTTGAGTCGTTTTCTAACAACGATTCTAAATCAGCACTTATCAAGTTATCTGTCAGATTTGTAGGGTCAGATGAGGGATTGCCTACATCGACACTTATATCAATATCTGTACTAATACTCGCATCAATACTAATGAAGCTACTAGCTACCAATAAAGGCCGCACCAATTTGCCTTGCCCCGTCATTACATAGCGACAAGCATCATTGAGTGGATTTGGTAAGCTTGCATAGGCAAACAGTACTTCGATATCTTGCGCTAATTGCGCGCGCAACGTGCTATGGAATTGCTCAAAATTGGTAAAAGGCACAAAACGAGGCGCAGAAGAAACAGACATAACTCAACCAACCACCATGTAAATAGAAATAGAAAAGACGTGAACAAAAACGAATAACAAGCTAGTGTAGCATGATAGCTGATACGGCTTGTACGTACACGCTAAGCGCTGTTTTATTTTGGTTACGTATTGATGATTTAACTTGTAGGTTGAATGTGTTGTTATGAAGTGTTGGGCTTTGATATTGATTGACGATGTTAACCGTATGAATAACCTATAATATGATACTTATATAAGGCAGGCTTGGGCGGCTGATACTTGTTATTGATCTATTAGATAGCAGTTCACCAGCTGATAATTTAATAGTGACTTGTGAGTCTGGCATTAGCTTGTGACAGTCGGGGGCATAATCCCCTACACTAAATGACGTCAAAATGGTCTAATGGTACAAAAGCCCCGTAGTTAAGTTACTATTATGGATTAAACCTGCTACGGATTAAACCTGCGTCTAGATTCAGGTTTGATCGAATATATTTATCATTAGGCTTATATCGAAGCAAAAAATTAGGATAATAACGATGCGCCATGTCAGTGAGCGCGGGATAATAAAGACATCATCACTGCTCAATTTATCAAGGCATTAGCTTATAAGTTGACAGTGTTTTTACTCGTTTTATTAACAGCAACAAGCTATTCATTTTAATTCTAAAACGTAGCTTTTATGATTTGATTTTTATCAAATAGTTTTTATTACATAGCAAGGAGTTTCAAATGGTATATCAAGGAAATCGCATCACGGTGACAATGCTAGAGGATGGCATCGCCAATATGCAGTACAACGCCGAAAATGAGAGCGTGAACAAATTCGATGCCGAAACCAATAAGCAGTTTACTGAAGCGGTCAGTGCACTTGAAAAGTCTGATGACGTCAAAGGTTTAATCGTCACTTCAAGCAAAGGCGTCTTTATCGCTGGTGCTGACATCACTGAATTCGTCGGCTCATTTAAGAAGCCAGAAAGTGAGATTAAAGATTGGGTCGTTGGTATTAACGATACTTTTAATCGCTTTGAAGACTTACCGTTCCCGAAAGTAGCTGCTATCAATGGCGCGGCGCTTGGCGGTGGTTGTGAGATGACCTTAGTTTGCGAATATCGCGTCATGAGTGACAAAGCGATTATCGGTTTACCAGAAACTCAATTAGGTATCTTCCCAGGTTTTGGTGGTACGGTTCGTAGTACACGTGTGATTGGTATCGATAATGCTCTTGAATTGATTGCAACTGGTGCACCTAAAAAAGCGCTTGATGCACTAAAATTAGGCCTAGTTGATGCGACAGTACCTGCTGATGACTTGCAAGATGCGGCGATTGACCTAGTCAAAAAATGTATCTCAGGTGAGCTTGATTGGAAAGCGAAGCGTGAAGAGAAACTGGTGCCTGTTAAGTTAAATCAGCTTGAGCAAGCGATGGCGTTTAACAGTGCAAAAGGTATGATCTTTGCCAAAGCCAATCCTAAGCAATACCCAGCGCCTGCGCTTGCTATTGAAGCAATTGAAAAGCATGTAAATCTGCCACGTGATAAAGCAATCGAAGTAGAAGCGACTTATTTCGCTAAAGCGGCCAAAACGCCACAAGCAGAAAGCTTAGTGGGTCTGTTCTTAAACGATCAATTGGTTAAGAAGTTAGCGAAGCAACATAGCAAGCAAGCACATGAAATCAATGAAGCAGCGGTATTGGGCGCTGGTATCATGGGCGGCGGTATTGCTTATCAAGCAGCGAGCAAAGGCTTGCCAATCATCATGAAAGACATCAAGTCTGAGCAATTAGATCTTGGTATGGGCGAAGCTAGCAAGCTATTAGGAAAGATGGTTGATCGCGGCAAAATGACCCCAACCAAAATGGGCGAAACCTTGAGCCGTATCCGTCCAACCCTTAACTATGGTGACTTTGCTGAGACTGATATCGTTATCGAAGCTGTCGTAGAAAATCCGAACGTTAAGCGTGCGGTACTAAAAGAAGTAGAAGGTCTAGTAAAAGACGATTGTATCTTAGCGTCAAACACCTCAACTATTTCTATTACTTTCTTAGCTGAAGCACTAGAGCGTCCAGAAAACTTCGTCGGTATGCACTTCTTTAACCCTGTGAGTCGTATGCCATTGGTCGAGGTCATTCGTGGCGAAAAGTCTTCAGAAGAAGCTATTTCTACTACTGTTGCTTTAGCCTCTAAGATGGGTAAAGTGCCAGTTGTGGTGAATGATTGCCCAGGTTTCTTAGTGAACCGTGTATTGTTCCCATACTTTGGCGCATTTGATTTGCTATTGAAAGAAGGCGCTGATTTTGTTCATGTCGATAAAGTTATGGAAAAATTTGGCTGGCCGATGGGTCCTGCTTACCTAATCGACGTCGTCGGTTTAGATACTGGTGTCCATGGTGCAGAAGTCATGGCAGATGGGTATCCTGACCGCATGAAGCCTGATTATAAAGGTGCGATTCAGCATTTATATGAGAACGAGCGTTTAGGTCAGAAAAACGGCGTTGGTTTCTATAAGTATGAAACAGACAAGCGTGGTAAGCCAAAGAAAGTGGCTGACGAAGCGACTTATGAGCTATTAAAAGCGACGACTGATAGCGACAAGCAAACGTTTGAGGATCAAGCGATAATCGACCGTACCATGCTAGCTTTCTGTAATGAGACGGTACGCTGTCTAGAAGACAACATCGTCAGCACGCCATCTGAAGCGGATATGGCGATGATTATGGGCGTTGGTTTCCCGCCATTCCGCGGTGGTCCTTGCCGTTATATCGACCAAATGGGTCTAGATAACTACTTGGCACTGTGTGAAAAATACGCGCACCTTGGCAAAGCCTATGAAGCCCCGCAAAAAATTCGCGACATGGCAGCAGCAGGCGAGACTTTTTACGCCACGGCGTAATGGGCAGTCATTACTAAGATGAAGTGCAGTACGTTTGCTGGCGAAGCGGATAGCAATGGCTATATCGATAGCTTTGACCGCAAACGTACCGTTTTAGTCGGTTTGATTGAAGGTTAATACAGTCTGATTATATGCAGAGATACGCATCGTACCTGTAACGAGATTGACGAGTATAAAGCCAAATTAGATCGACAACACTGACAATAAAAATTGAAAAGGAAGATAGTATGACAATTTTAAGTCCAAAAGATGTGGTCATCGTAGATGGCGTACGCTCAGCAATGGGTAAAACTAAAAACGGTATGTTCCGTCACGTTCGCGCTGATAGCATGTCTGCTGAATTGGTACGTGCATTGGTTGAGCGTAACGACTTTGACACACGCGACGTCGAAGACATCATCTGGGGTTGTGTCAATCAGACTTTAGAGCAAGGATTAAACATCGGTCGTAATATCGGTCTGCTGGCTGGTATTCCAAAGACCGCTGGCGGCCAAACAGTCAACCGTCTATGTGGTTCTTCTATGCAGGCGCTACACACTGCTGCAGCTCAAATCATGACTAACCAAGGTGAGGTTTTCATCATCGGTGGTGTTGAACATATGGGCCATGTCGGCATGATGCATGGTGTTGATCTAAACCCTGAAGCGTCAAAGCATTATGCAAAAGCCTCAAACATGATGGGCTTGACTGCGGAAATGCTTGGTCGTATGAACAACATCACCCGCGAAGAGCAAGATGCTTTTGGTCTTGAATCTCATCGCCGTGCATGGGCTGCGACCACTGAAGGTCGTTTTGATAATGAAATCATCGGTATCGAAGGTCATGATGCGACTGGTCGTCTGCAACTATGTACCGTTGATGAAGTAATTCGCCCAGATGCGACGATGGAGCAAATGCAAAAGCTACGTCCAGCTTTTGATCCTAAAGGCGGTACAGTGACTGCTGCTACCTCATCTGCATTATCTGATGGTGCGTCAGCAATGCTAGTAATGAGCGCACAAAAAGCCAAAGATTTAGGTCTGAAGCCTCGTGCTCGTATTCGTAGCATGGCAGTCGCTGGTTGTGATGCGGCTATCATGGGTTACGGTCCTGTACCTGCCACGAACAAAGCACTTAAGCGTGCTGGCATGAGCATCGATGATATGCAAACCATCGAGCTAAACGAAGCATTCGCAGCGCAAGGCTTGTCAGTCCTTAAAGCCTTGAACTTGACGGATAAGCAAGACATCGTCAACATCAATGGTGGCGCAATTGCATTAGGTCATCCACTAGGCTGTTCGGGTGCTCGTATCACGGTTACCTTACTAAACGCTATGGAGCAGTCTGATACAGAAATTGGTCTAGCGACGATGTGTATCGGTCTTGGTCAAGGCATCGCTACGATTATTGAGCGTGTTTAATTTTCTAAACTTGTAGTAGCTTTGCAAGATTTCAGCATTTTAGAAGAAGCCTCCAGTCAGATGATTGGAGGCTTTTTTATTGGTAAATAATAATGAAGCCTCTATGACACAACGTTCGTAAGTTGTTAATAAAGAGGATGGTCATTGACGCATTGAACGAAATATGACTAAATAAGAGTATATCTAATAATTATAAACTAACAATTTAGTCTGCAGCGACCTGCTGCAAGCGTACAAGGAGTGTACCTAACATGGCCACTATGATTACCGATCGTACCTACCGCATTGCCCGCGAAAACACGCAAGCAATGCTTATTGATGTACAAGAGCGTCTAACGCCACATATCTACGATCACGAGAACATCGTCAAAAAAATATCAACATTAATTAAAGGTCTACAGGCTCTTGGTATTCCTATTATGCTCAATGAGCAATATAAAAAAGGGCTCGGTGATACGTTGCCTGAGATTTTTGAGCTTTTAGAAGGTGATAACGCTAAAAGTTTTGAAAAAGTTACGTTTAGTGCTTGCGACAACGATGATTCATGGCATTATTTAGCACAACAAAATCGTAGTATCGTTCTACTATTTGGCGTTGAGACGCATGTGTGTGTCATGCAGACGGCGTTAGATTTACTAGATAATGGTATGCAACCAGTAATTGTCGGCGATGCTGTAGGGTCGCGCTTTCCGTACGATAAAAAACAAGCCATACGGCGTATTCGCCGCGCAGGTGGGGTCATTACTACTGTTGAGACTGTCTTGTTTGAGCTATGTCGCACTAGTAAAGATCCGGCCTTTAAGACCATTAGTAATCTGATTAAGTAGCTAATTATTATTAAAGATAACTATTATTAAATGAGCTATATAATGAATTGCCTAATCAGATGTTATTCAACACAAAATAAATAATACAAGGCACAAAGGATGAATAGGCTAACGCAGTACGGTTTAAAACCTCTCTTAGCAGTTGTATTCTCAGTGATGATGATACAGCCGGTGATGGCTGCCAGCCCTATTAGTAGTGGAAATAAGCTGGCGCTGGATGCAAAAAAACAGCTCGGAGTGACAGTTAGCTATGATCCTGCCTATCGTCAAATGGACTTTCCACGCGGCGATGTGCCAATGGATACGGGCATAAGTACCGATGTAATTGTGCGCGCGTATCGTTTACAAAATATAGATTTACAGCAGCTGGTTAATCACGACATGAAGTCAAATTGGTCGGAATATCCAAAGACTTGGGGTCTAAAATCACCAGATAAAAACATCGATCATCGCCGTGTGCCCAACCTCGAAGTGTTTTTTGATAATCATGGTAAATCACTATCTATCACTGATAAAGACAGTTTTTTGGCAGGAGACATTGTGACATGGCGACTACCAGACGGCAATTTGCCGTATATTGGTATCGTCTCAGATAAGAAGGCCGCCGATGGTACGCCGCTAATTATTCATAACATCGGAAGCGGTACTCAAGAAGAGAATATCCTTTTTGCTTATCCTATTACTAAGCACTTTCGTTATTAACGTAGACGATAACTTTAGTATGACGTTCTCGGAAAGCACAGTAAATCTATAAGAAAAATAAAACCCAGTCAATAGCAATAAATACTTGCTACTGACTGGGTTTTTTAGTGGTATTTTATTTGTCAGTATTGGCCATACCTAACAGCTGACCCATTTGTACCAAACTATTAGCCATCATGTTATCTTGCCAGTCAGCTTTTGCAGCTTTGGGCAATATGACAATAGCGGTTGAACCTAAATAAAAGCGGCCAAGTTCATCACCTTTTTCAAGTTTCATGTCATGATCAGCTTCTTGAATATCATCGGTTCGCGTAATTTTGCCTGTCGCTACGGTCTCGATACCGGCGACAATCATGGCTCCGACCATTACAACTGCTGCTTTACCGTATGCCGTATCGAACATACAAACCAAGCGCTCATTGCGTGCAAACAAGTCAGGAATATTGGCGGCAGTGGTAGTATTGACTGAAAACAGTGTGCCAGGCACATAGCGAGTTTTAGTCAAAGTTCCCGCAAATGGCATGTGTACGCGGTGATAGTTGCTAGGAGCTAGATAGACAGTAGCAAAGCTACCATCAGCGAAATAGCTGCCATCTTCACTATCGGCAAGTAGCTGTCCGATGTCGTAGTATCGACCCTTAGCCTGTAGCATTTTGTGGTCTTCTATCTGACCGAGCTGGGAAATTATGCCATCAGCAGGGCTTGCGATGCCATGAATGGTAGTATCGATAGCACGGGCATCGTCTTTGAGCTCACGGGTAAAAAAATCATTAAAGCTTTCGTAAGCGTTGAGGCTCTGGCGTTCATATTCATCCAACTTTACGTTATAAGCTTTGGCAAAGCTACGAATAAAGGCGCGTTTAACCATAGGATGACGACTGGCGGCTAAACGTCCGGCCACTTTGCTGATCTTTTGCTGCGGTACAAACTGCTGGATAGTGGTAAATAAAGTCATAACGGGTTACCAGAATAATAATTAAGATGAGAAGATAGAGCTGGAAAATAATAAGAAGTGTTTGTATTTTATCATGGTCAGCACTCAATCGTATGACCATAATTGTTTAAGGAGGTAATCTATGAAAGCACTTATTCAGCGGGTAAATCGTGCTAGTGTTACAGTTGATGAATGTTGTATAGGCTCAATTGAGCACGGAATACTGGCATATATTGGCTTAGGGCATGACGATAACTTGCAGAATGCAAAGCGGATGATCGATAAAATCCTCACTTATCGTATTTTTGATAATCATGATGATCCAGCTAAGTATGGCAAGCTAGATTTAAACGTGCAGCAGGTAGGGGGCGGGTTGTTGTTGGTACCGCAGTTTACTTTGATGGCGAAGACAGACAAAGGCCGTCGCCCTGATTTTGGCGGCGCGATGGCGCCTGATGCAGCACAAGTACTGTTTGAGCAATTAGTCGCTTATGCTAAGACCCAATATCCTGATATTGCAACTGGTCAGTTTGCTGCTGATATGCAGGTCGAAAGTATCAATGATGGGCCGCTAAACTTTTTATTAGAAATAGTATAAGGTATTAAAGCGTGTACTCATTTTTATTACCATTTTTAAAATGAGTACACGCCCTAGAAGTTTAAAACGCGAATGTCATCAAACTGTCATAATTAATCCGTTTAATAAGCAGACATTAGTGAATGTTTATCGCCTTTTTTGCACCCTAAATTTCCGTATCATATAGCTTTTACCAATGCTTAATAATAAGGTTGTCGTATGTATAATGAGCAGATTTTGATTGTCGAAGATGAACCAGCGATTCGTGAGATGGTTGTGATGACATTGGAGATGGCCGGATTTGATAGTTTGCAGGCAGCTGATGTCTCAGAAGCGCATCAACAAGTGGTGGATCATCGTCCTGCGCTGATCTTATTAGACTGGATGTTACCCGGAGATAAAAGCGGCATTGATTTTTGTCGCATGCTCAAAAGTGATGAATTGCTCGCTGAGATACCGGTCATTATGTTGACGGCCAAAAGTGAAGAGGATAGTAAGGTTCATGGCCTTGATGCTGGTGCTGATGACTATATGACCAAGCCCTTTTCAACACGTGAATTAATCTCAAGAATTAAAGCGGTATTGCGTCGTAGTAGTGCGCTGAGTGCTGATAAGCCTATCGAAATAGGTAAACTGAGCCTAGACCCCAAAGGCCAACGCGTTATGGCTAACGATAAGGTCGTTGATATTGGTCCAACAGAATATAGGCTGTTGGCGTTTTTTATGAGCCATCCAGAGCGTGCTTATACGCGGACACAATTGCTAGATCAGGTTTGGGGCGGTAATGTCTATATTGAAGATCGGACCATTGATGTACACATCAGGCGTTTACGTAAATTATTGAAGCCCCACGACTGCGATACTTTAATTCAAACCGTTCGTGGTACGGGTTATCGGTTCTCTAGTCTCATTGAAAAAGTATAACCATTTTAAAAAACGGCACGTGAATCATAACGCAGTAGATAGTGGTAAGGATAATGAATTATATGATAACGCCTACGGAAAACGAGCAACAAAGTAAGCAAGAAAAGGGAAAGCAAGAGCAAGTTGCTCAGCAAGAAGTAATGGGTCAACTTAAGAAAATCAGAAGCTCACTACGGGCACTACAAGATGCAGTAATTTTGCTGAATGATGATGATAGTCTGGAGTGGTGGAATCAGGCCGCAGAGGATTTGCTATTACTGCAAGCAGCCGATCAGGGCAAGAGCATTTTTGACTTCATTACCGTACCTGAATTTCGTCAGTACTATCAGACGATGACCACACCTAACGATGGGGTTCATATGGCGTCATGGCGAGACCCTAAGCGTTATTTGAAATGTGAGCTCACGCCTTTTGGTGACGAGAAGTTATTGATTATTTATGATGTGACTCGCTTGCATCATTTAGAGGAGATGCGCCGCGATTTTGTGGCAAATGTCTCGCATGAGCTCAGAACACCACTAACAGTGCTCATGGGCTATCTCGAAAACTTTTCAGATCAGCCCGACATGCCATCGCAGTGGCGGCGCGGTTTTGAGCTGATGACCCAGCAGACTGCACGGATGAATAGAATTGTTAATGACTTATTGCTGCTCTCTCGAATCGAAATCGAAGAAACCCATGAGCTGAATTATATCGATATGACCAAGCTACTGACTCATATCTATGATGACGCGCAGGCCTATAACCAAGAATATAATCATAGCATTCACCTGCAGATAGACACCTATGATGGATTGTATGGGTCAGAGATGTACTTAAATAGTGCCTTATCTAACTTGGTGATTAACGCCATTAAGTACACGCCAAAAGGTGGCAATATAGCTATTAGCTGGACTAGAACATCAGACGGCTGCCGCTTCGCCGTCGAAGATAATGGCATTGGTATAGCGCCGCAGCATATTACGCGCTTGACGGAGCGCTTCTATCGCATTGATAGTGGTCGCAGTCGTGCCACAGGTGGTACTGGGTTGGGACTAGCGATTGTGAAACACGTCTTGTATCAATATGATGCCAACTTGCAAATTGAGTCGATGGAAGGCAAAGGCTCGACTTTTAGTGCAGTATTCCCAGCTGCCCATGTTCGGTCAGCGCATACGGACTGATACTACAGTCGATCTCTACCATATGTAAGCAGCCGTTAGTATTGGCCAGTTTTACACCCCTATGCGTGCTAATCTTTTTGTAAAAGTAGGTAAGGATTAACTGCGCTACCATTGATATAGATACCGTAATGCACATGTGGCGGTGTGCCTTTTGCATTGCCACTGTCACCGACATAGCCAATTATGTCGCCAGCATCAACCCATTCATTAGGTAAGATGTCGGCATAATCTTCTAAATGCGCATAATAATGTCCTGCGCCGCCAGGACCTACGATGACGACTACTTTCCCACCTAAATTATTTTCACCAACTTTTCTGACGATACCTTGCGTCGTTGCCTGTATTGGCGTGCCTCGCGGTGCAAAAATATCAATACCTTCATGCGTACGGCCTTGGCTACGTGCAGCGCCCCATGTATCAGTTAGATGCTGTTCTGGTAGCGGACTGGGTAGGCTGTTTTCTGTGGGCAGTTCTTGTTGTAATAAGCTAAGTTGTTGCCATTTCGCTACTACAAACGACTGTGTTTGTTGGCTGATGCTCGGTAGTAGTTTGTCGAATACAAATAATAAGGTCAATAGTACAGCAGCCTTAATGAGCACACTTAGCACACGGCTTAAATATGCAGACTTTGGGTGCTGATGCTTGTTATCTAATGGCATTAATTTCTCTTAAATCTTTGTTATTGTTTACATTGATATTATAGGAGTCTTGTTCTATAACGTTTGTATCGCATTGTTATGCTTAGTTGTTATATTTGGCTTTTAGCCCCATAAATATAACGTTTCTTTTAAAATTCTGCGTAAAACATCACGTAGATAAAATACCATGTAAAAATAAATGCTGCTATATATGGCCAAATCTCTATGACTGACACTGCACTTATTATCGATACTGAAACCGATCAAGGTCGAGATCCACGACCTATCCAAGTTGCGACCATCAATGTGATGACTGGATTTGAGTGGATGAAATATTTTAATAGCGGTCGTCCTATATCACCAATCGTGATTAAAGTTCATGGCATTACTGATGATGATGTGGCTGGGCTTGAGCGTTTTGATTTGGAGGAGTTCGAGTTACCAACGTACTTGATTGGTCATAATGTACGTTTTGATTGGCGAGTAATTGGCAGCCCATCTGCCAAGCTTATATGTACCGTGCGGCTAGCGCGCGTGGCTTTTCCAGAGTGGCGTTTTTATGGACAGTCCAAATGTATTGAGCAACTACTAGGAAAAGGCGAGGCAAGCAGGATGACGGTTGCTGCTCATGATGCGCTAGGTGATGCACGCATGTGTTATTTGCTCTATCAAGCCTGCTGCGAGCGCTTAGAAATTGCGCCGACTGACTTTGCCGCGGCTCATGCTATTTCCAATAAAGCCAATCCTGTGAGTAAGATGCCGTTTGGAAAACATAAAGGTAAGCTGATTAAAGACGTGCCAATCAACTATGTGAAATGGATGCTGGGTAATATTCATAATATGCAGCCGTCGCTCTATTCTGCTTTGAACAAGCGTATCAAAGCAGAAGCTGCGAAAGAAAAGTTGAAAAATGAGGACTTGCCCTAAGCTTATGGCTGATTATTTAGCCAATCCACCGCCATCTGCCATAACTCAGGGGCTTTAGCATTGGTGCGACTACTAAAATAGCGCATGTGTCCGATACTGCTTAGCCCCAAGTCTTTCGGATCAAAGAAGCGTTTTTCGACTGGCATTTTGGTAAATACGCGAATCATGTCATCCATATTTTTACTATTGGCAATTTCATCATCGCTAAAGCCGAGCCATAATGCAGGCATGCTCAGCTCATCATAAAAATGGGTGTGTACACTTTTGCCAAAGGCTGTCTTGATATAACCTGCGCCATTGCACCACTCGCGCCACTGCCTAGCTACGCCGCGCGGTAGCGGTTCGCCCATGCCGATTTTATCTGATGGGGTGTAGCCTAACGTCAAGTTAGTGAGTGGAATAAAGGCATCCATAAAGCCCATTGCCTTAAGTTTATAAGGCATATCCATGTTTTTGATACGGCCTGATGAACAAGCAACGTTGAATACGGACGCGATAGCCTTATAGTTTGGCATTAAACCCATTAGCTGACCGCCCGCGCTGTGACCAATTAAGTGATGAGTAGCATCGGTAAACTCATCTTTCAGGGCATCAAGTACGGCTGGCATATCGTGACGTCCCCAACTGATAAGAGATGCATCGCACTTAGCCAAATCGGTTGTAAGCGATTCACCGATACCTTCATTATCAAAGGTCAGTACCCCAAAGCCATGCTCTGCTAAAAAGTTAGCGAAATTATGGTAAAACTGGCGTTTAATACCAGTAGCTGGCGCTATCATGACCGCTGTTTTTACTGCTTGTTTAGGACGATAAACAGTGGCTGCTAGCGCTCGATTACGATCAGTCATTATGGTCAGTGAATAAGTATCAATATTAGTATTGGGCTGATCGTTCGTTGCAGTATCAACATGAATAGCAGTAGTACTGTCTTGTTGATTTGAAGAGAATGGTACTTGGTTGTTGTGCATCGTTATACCTTAATGAACTTGTTATTTTATTAGTCAGTAGTAATTACTGATAAACAGTACGCTATTAGCGTGAGTTTACTCATCAGTACTTACAAAAAATTTGGCAATTGCGTCATAGTCATAAATCGTTGCTACTATTAGGTAGCATGGCTTATGTTAAGATAAATACTGACGAATAGGAATGAAACAAAAGATACTTAATGGTCTCATTGTTGGCCAGAGTTATTTTTTATCAAATATATATCCAGAAAACTGAAAATAGACGTGAACTTCATTTATGTTTATTATGCGTAATCAACATACCGCTAGCAACGCTCTGAACATAACAAAATAATGTAGAGAGATTTGAACTAAGGCATAAGCAGAATAATGATCTAAATCAATAAATCAGCAAAAATAATTTAACACAATAATCCACGTAGAATTTACGCAAAGTTAGGGGCATTATATGCAAATGAAAATTAACAACGACACTTATGAAGTACTAACCAGTCAAGATATTGCTCATATTGAAAAAGCAGTAGATAAATCAGCGTTAGCTATGCCATTGGTTGCCGTCTATTGTGGCTCACGTTTGGGCAATAGTGATGTCTATGAGCAAGCAGCACGCGAGCTTGGTCGGGCTTTGGCAGACAATGGTATGGGCTTGGTTTATGGCGGCGCAAGCATCGGTCTTATGGGTGCAGTAGCTGACGAAGTTATAAAAGGCGGGGCGCAGGCTGTCGGTGTGATTCCGACCTTTATGCTTAAACATGAAATCGCTCATGAGCAGCTAACACGTCTGCATTTGACTGACACGATGCATACGCGCAAAACAGTTATGGCAGAGTACGCTGATGCTTTTATCACTTTACCGGGCGGACTTGGAACGCTGGAAGAGATAATGGAAATCGCCACATGGCGTCAACTATATCAACATGAAAAACCGATGATCATTCTTAATATCAATGGCTTCTATGATCGTATGATTGACCACCTAAAATATACTACTGAGCAAGGTTTTATGAAGCAGCAGGATCTCGATCGTTTGGTGGTTTGCAATACCATTAACGAAGCGATTGACTTGTTACAGACATTAGTAACGATAGACGATGCGGTTGATACAGAAAAAATGGCAGGAACCGAGAGCCAAGTTCTATAAAACTAACTGAGTAGAACGCTATAATATTAATAGCGATGCTATCAGTAATTATGATAAAAAATAAAAGGGAGCAGGGGACCAAAGACTGGTTATCTGCTCCCTTTTTTATGCCTTTCCCAAAGTTACAAGCTAATGATAAATACTATATTTTAACAGCGGACAAATCAGCTGAAGTTGCTTCACAAATACTAAGATTAACGCCAGCCATTGCCTGTGGAAACCCACGTTCTTCGGCTAATATACGCGCAACCTTGTCAATCGCTAAGCTATCGTTGTGCAAAAGATAAGACCAATTATGGGCGTAGCGGCTACGATTTGCAGCTGTATCATTATCTACTAAACCAAGCTCTGTCAGCTCATCAACGATCTGATCAGCAGCAATCAAAGTTGAGGATGCTTTGACATTCTCTGCGCGCGCATAGCGTATATTAGAATACAGACTTACATCAGCCACCCGCAGCGTGTCATCCTGCCCCGGAATTTGCTGCCCACCATATAAGGCATTACCGACCGTACGTGCGCTATGAAATGTCGGTACAAACTCAGCCACATATTCAATCGCTTGCTGGCTACGCGCTTGTAGCGGCGCTTTATCCCAACCATCTTCAATATAATGTACATATTGCTGCGGTAGCTTAGGCTGCGCGCTACCTTTATTAGAGGCGACTAAACCATCACTAAATAAGGTAATCGCTTTACTCATACCGTGAATCTGAAAGTAGCCACCCGGATAGGGGGTGAGCTGCGCCATACCTTCTGGCGTACCGCGACTACCATAGATAATAATCTCTGGTATCTGTCCGCCAGCATCATCCCAGTGCGTAATATAAGAGGACTTAAACTCAACCATACGCGTGACTTTGACACCGACCATATCGTCGATAACGCCGGTACGAAAGCCGCAAGCATTAACTAGATAATCAACTTCGATAGACTCGGTTTGCGGCTCGCTCGCTTGTTGGTAGTCAATACGCCACTTAGTGACATGGTGATCAGCGTTCGAACAATTCTCGCAATCTACAGGCATTACTTGCTTGATTTGGGTATCCGTAAACACATGCGCATGGTCATATTCTGCTAACGCTAGCTGTGCAGAGGCCGCTAAACGAAAAATATTCCAACCGTATTCTTGTACGACAATCAGCGGAAATTTGACTTTGTTTAAGTCCAAATACTTGGCAACCGGTATCATCCATTCATCGACCGTACTAGGCACTGCGACTTGCTCACGTTCAGACAGCTCTAGCACTTGCTCGTGACTATAGAGCTGATAGTAATTTTCAGGCTCGCCCAGTACTTTATTATTCGCATCTTTTGCAATAAGCTCACGATAAGCGTCCGTTAAAATATCAAGTCGCGGTAGCAAGTCTTCGGGCAATCCTTCATCGCGATTCGGTACTGCGAATACAGTTGGCCGTACATCAATCGTATAAGGGTAAAGCCGCAATATATCGATACATTGTTTGAGAAGTGCGACGCAGTCTTCATCAGGGATTTCACGATACAGATTGCCACCAGCATGCAAATGACACATTGGCGGCCCATCGATAAGCGATTTTTTCTTTTCAAATAAGTAAGTCTCAAGCCCTAAAGCGGCTAGGCGAATAGCAATAGTTGCTCCTGCTGTACCGCCGCCCAGAATACCAACGCGTTTAGGAGCTTCGGTATTCTTTAGCGTATAAGATAAAGCATCGTGCTGGACGGATTGTGATTGATCTTTGATAAAAGATTGGGTCATTGTCGTTGTCATATCCTTGATAGCATTAGCATAAGGTCATGCTCGGCGTATTCGTTGAGTGTCTTTTTATATATTTTGTTAAATGCGTTATTTGTATTGATATGCGTGCAGATACCAACAAGTTCAACGTCTATATTGAATCGTGATAGTCATACTTTTAATTATTTATGAGTATTGGTATTTCATGACGTTATTTTACGAAAATCTATAACCAACATGATGGCAAATAAGTAAGTAGATGCATTAGTTTTGTCAACGAATAGCTGTGATTAGCATTGGGTGGACAAGTAATGAATAAGCAAGTATTAGATAGATAAGATTCACTAGATGTGAGAGTAAAATCAAAATTAATTTTGATGATAGTTAACATTGATTCTTAGAGTAAGAAACAGACTAGTTTAATGAATTTGTAAAAATTACGCGCTTTTGTAAACTTATATTTTGATAGAAACGACTTTTTCAAAGCATATGCTATATTAAAATGCTTGAAGTCAAGTTTGAGTGTATTGATAAATCAGAGCTTAGATTACAAGTAAAAATATGCATAAAAATTTAAACTAACAAAATTTTGTTCTTAATTACAAGGAAGTTATTATGAAACGTATTCTTATGTTATCTGCATTAACGGGTGTTTTAACGCTTACCGGTTGTTCTACATTAAACAACGTGTTTGGTAATGACAAATCAGGTATGCATGATGTTAAAGCAACTAGCAATAACACAGCGCCAGTGGTTAGTAAAAATGGCGTGTTAGTTGATGCGACCAATCACATGACTTTATATACCTTTGATAAAGATTCAATGAATAAATCAGAATGTGGTGCCGCTTGTTTAGTCGCTTGGCCTGCATTTATGGCACCTAACAACGCTAAAGCTTCTGGTCAGTTTGCTGCATTCCAACGAGAAGATGGCAAGTACCAGTGGGCAATGAATGGTAAGCCATTATATTTCTACGCCAATGATACAAAAGTTGGTGACAAAGATGGTGATAACAAGCTTGGCGTTTGGCATGTTGTTCCAGCCAAATAAAGTATAAAACTACAATATTAATAATAAAAAAGCAGCCATTATAATGGCTGCTTTTTTATAGAACGCTTGGCGAGAATATTCGTAAGCCAAGGTTAATGATGAGAAATTAGCTTTATTTTGCTTTGTTCTCTACCAGTTCGCTATCTATTTGGATAGGGACATTAATAGAGATACCTTCAGTGAACGTAGTCGTACCATAGGCAGCACAATCGATATTTCTGATAGCACGAAAATCAATGACTTAGCCTATATGCTGCTTGCATCAAACACTAAAAACCGTTAAAATCGCGGTTTGATTTTCCCGCTGGGGAAGGCTAGGTGAGCAGAGGTGTGGTGTTGGGTGCTGGAATAAGCCAGTGACGCAGTTGCCAGACTTGCAGATGTCCTTAGTGCCTCAGTTACGTATGCTCAGTGTTGCAAAAACTTTGACCCATCGTCAATAATACTGTGTATACATCGGACATAGAGAGTTTATTATGCGTAAAGATATCCATCCTAATTACCAAGAAGTTTTATTTCATGACACTAACGCTGACGTGTTTTTCTTAACTCGTTCAACGGCTAAGACTAAAGCTACTCGTGAATACGAAGGTAAAGAATACCCATACTACCCACTTGATATTTCAAGTGCGTCGCATCCGTTCTATACTGGCGAGCAGCGTAAAACTTCTACTGAAGGCCGTGTTGCAAGCTTCAACAAACGCTTTGGTGCGTTTGGTGGCCGTAACAAGAAAGCTGCTGATTCTGCTGAATAATTTACGCTTATTGCGTAAACTTATTTTGCTAAGTAATAAAAAACCGCTGATAATTCAGCGGTTTTTTTTGCATTTTTTTAAGCGTTTTTAAGTGGTTTATCGTTTAGAGGCTTTTAATTGCTATGCCCATCAAGCTGAGAATTAAGCAATTGAGCAATCAACTCTGCCAATTGCTGTGCCCAAAAGCCATAAGTTAAGCTGCTTGGGTGAAAGCCATCGCTAGCAAACATAGCGGCGCTATCGATAGGGGTACCATGGGCATGCTTTTCTGCCGTTAGCGTAAAGTTTGCTGCCATATAATGTACACCGTTATGCTCAGCACAAACGCCTTCTAATACTTGATCAAGCCTTGTGGCTTTCGCACCAATAAAGTTATTAAGCGGAGAAGGTAGTGCTGGCATCTGTGCCATCGGTGGTAGACTTGAAAATATAAGCTCTCGTACACCAAATTTACGCTGAGCAATGGCAATAATGTGCTCAAGCTGCTGTTGCCACTTTACTGCAGAGACATTGGATGTAGTGTCATTAACGCCGACACTCAGAACCATAATATCAACTGGCTGGTAGGGAGTAGGTAGGACATACAGTCGACGTAAAATATCGAAACTGGTATGTCCAGTCGTAGCCTGTAACGACCAGCTAAGCGTATCAAACTGGGTGTGAGTGACTAGTTTTTGCTGTAAAGCAGGTATCAACTTGCCAGCAAGCGCTTCTTGCTGCGTCAAACTACCGACACCAGCTGCTGCGGAGTCACCTACAATCATTAGGCTCAGCGTTTTCGTAGTCTCACTTGCTACCATCTCAGTAGAGTCGCGTAATTGAATATGACCGTGTCTTTCGCCTTCTGGTTCAGGAAGGCGCACGGTATCGCGTTTGACTTTGCGACCTTGATATAAGTAAATAGGGGCGAGCAATACATCCTTGGCAATGGCTGACATTTTAAGAGGAGCTACCATCCTGCGCGCTCCCGTATACTAGTGAGACTGTCTTCCACGAGCAGTTTGCCATCGACGTAAACATCATGTAGTAGGCTATCCGCACCAGCACTTAAATCATCAACTTTTATGGTTTTTATCTGTCCGTTATCATCTTTTATCAGTGCTAAGCGGCCTTTTTTAGAGCGTTTAGAATGGCTAGTCACTGGATCTTTATAGATATCTTTCCATATCCCGTCGATACAAATGGCGCTGGCTTTCATCGCCCAGTTCATCGTATCGCGATTGACTTGCTGCAAAAGGCCACCACCCATACCAAAGGTAATATTCTCCGCGCTAAAGCCAGCGTTCATCACTACATCAATGATCTTACTTAAGCTTTGCGGGCTAATGCCATCACCTTGAATGATACGTACGTAATCAGGCAAGACTTTATAGCCTTTACTGTTAAGAGTCGTACCAAACTTTACTGCCAAACGTTCTAACGCCTCACGTACGACTTTGGTTGGCTCGCCACTGTCTGGTCGAATAACCAAGGTGCCACCCATATTTTTGACATCGTCTTTTAACGCATCGCCCCAGATATTATCAATGGCATTCCATAAGTCATAGCTATCAGAGACTACTGAAAAGGCTTTATCTTCACCACCAAACTGTTTAATCATATTGGCAAAAGCAGCAGTCTCTCCATCGCGACCCCATGCGGTCATGGTGCTGTGTTCAGCAGCAGGAATTGAGAACGCTGGCATATCATTGCCCATTTGATACCAACGACTAGCAGCAACCAAAGCAGCCATAGAGTCAGTACCAGCGAAATTAACCAAATGCGCTAAGCTACCGAGCGCTACCGACTCATGACTAGAAGCGCCACGTGAGCCAAAATCATGCAAACGGAAAATGAGTGATTCTGAATTATCAGCAGACTTTTCTAACGCACGGCGGATAACACCCTTGCAATAATGTGACACGCTAGCGACAGTGGAGGGATACCAAATGGCGCGCAGCAGGGCAGTTTCGATATAGCTTGGTAACCAATAAAAATCAGGATCAGTATTGGTAATTTGGCAAACGACATTGGATACAGGCACGATGCTGCCTTCAGGCATAGCCTCGATACGTAGAGGCAAATAACCGCCATGCTTATCGACCAAACGCTCCCAGCCAGCACGATTAAATGTCAGACCGTGAGCATGGATTACTGTTTCAGCTTCATCGATATCTTGATGAGTAATAGGAGTACTTAAGTACTCTTTAATAAAAGCTTGTAAGCCGAAAAATACCACATCATAGTCGCCACCACGGGCTTCGATGTAACTGGACAGATACTCACTGCCAGCTGGGTATTGCACCCAATGTGAGGTCTTATAACTGTCGCTATTAAGAATGAGATTATTCAAATTGCTGGTATACATCACAGAACTCCTCTGCTTTTAGATGTCACAGCTGCTTTTTTGAATGACAGTTGCGACGGTTAGACCCTTGCCGTCTATCGGCTTGGGCGATGAAACTAATATATATAGAATCTATAAAATAGAAGTTCATTAAAGGGAATTAATAAATTATATAGACTCTTGTTGGTCAAGAATTTATAGATAATGAACTAAGTGGTCAACTAAATGAGCTATTACAACCCAACCATTTTGGTGATGATCGCATAATGGTCTTCAAACATCATAGTGGCATCAAGCTCAGCCAGTGGTAACCAAAAAGCTTGAGCAGCATCATCGCCACCTTTTACTTTTGGCAAGCCTTTTGCGTCATTCTTTAGTTGAAAGTAAAATGCTTGGGTAAGCGTGCGTCCGCGTGCGGAGCGGTAAGGATCATCGAAAGTATGTTGACTATGACAAGAGCCGCGCAGTACGGGCTCTGGAACTTTTAGCCGAGTCTCTTCACGTAGCTCACGAATACAAGCGTCAAATAAAGTCTCTTTTGGATTAAGGAACCCGCCTGGTAATGCCCATAATCCACGTCCCGGCATGCTGCGCCGCTCTACCAACAAAATGTGTCCTGACTGTACGACCAAGGCATCAGCAGTCATAAATGTCGGTGGGTAAGGCGCAGATTCCCATTGTTTTTTATACTTATCAATAAAGCCTGCTTCCTCGTGCAACTGCTGATAGTGGCTCGTCTTTTTGAATTCGTTCAAGACTTTTCGAGTGGACTCAGGCGTGCGCTCAGGGGTAGGCGATGCACCCATTAGGTAGCTGTCGCGAATGGGTGTGGCAGATAAGTTATGATAATTTGGCACAGAAACCGATGCCCAATGAGGGAATAGCGATAAGTAATAAGAAGAGCTGTCTTTAGAGTGACCGATAAGACCGATATCGGCATTTAAGTCACCAGTGACAGATTTTACGCCCGCTTGGACATATTGTAGCCAGCGCGTGTCATTATAGAGTGCATCATCTAGGCCTACGCAATGAATGCGTGCGGCCTCATCCGCTGAATAAGCGCCTTGAATCATAGCTGCACGCTCAGCGACACTGAATGGATTGCGCAAACTACGCGGCAAATTGGCCGAACCGATTAACATGATTACTTCATCAGCACGTTTTAGTGCTTCGTCAATGACAGCTTTATGCCCACGGTGGAACGGTTGAAAGCGACCAATAAATACCAGATAGCGGTAGTGTTTACTCTCTTGCTTATCTGAACTTTGCTCTGATAATTCACTCATAGACGCCGATTTCCTACTACTTATTTTTTTGGTTGAAAATAATTTAATGACGCCAATACTGACACAGCCTATGACTTGCTGACAAGTGCAAAGATGTTTAGTGGTGTGTAATCACTGATGTTAGCGTATTTTATTCATTGTTTTTTAACGTATCAATTTTATTTTGAACTGGCTATAAAATAAAAGACCCCTCTAACAGATTAGAAGGGTCTTACTAAAAAAATCATTGATTAATAATTATAAAAATCTATAGCGAGCCAATTTTCTCTAAGCCTTGCTGTTCAATCACAGCGGTTAAGCCTTCGTCTTCTTCAATGCGTTTGATAAAGGCATCAAAATTTTTATAAGCAGACAAATCGATGTCAAACTTCTTCGCCCACGTCAGGGTGACGTAAAGATAGATATCAGCGGTCGTTTTAGTACCTGTTAGATAATCTTGTTTACCGAGCTGCTCATTGGGCAATCTCAGCAGATGAGTGATATTCTCTTGTGCCTTCGCTTTTAACTTTTCTTGTGCTGACTCATCTTCGATAAAACCATCAGGACCAAATAACGGGGCAAATGCTTTATGCAGATCGGCATTTAAAAACGCTAGCCAGTGCATAATCTGTGCTTGTCCGTCAGGCGATTCATCTGTACCAAAAATATTGGCATCAGGATAGTTGGCATCAATATAGACTTGGGTAGCAATGTTTTGAGTGACCACTGTCTCGCCATCAACTATCGAAGGTACCGCGCCTTGCGGATTAATGCGCAAATATTCTTCTGATTTCACTGAATCGTGATCTAACAGCTCAAGCTCGTAATCAGCGCCTGTCCACTCGAGTGCTGTATGTGGCACGACTGCGCATGTGCCTGGTATCACATATAACTTCATAAAATACTCCTTTATGTATTTAGGTATAATTATTCATATCACTGTATTAACGATATCAACTTTAGCTAATCAACCAAGCTTATTCAGTTATCTTATGTGAAGTTAATTTGGATAGATGTAATAGATATATAGGTTTTATAGACATAAAATCATTTTGCATGCTTCTCAATCCATGCGACAACCGTCGGCCAAATCTCTTTGGCAGCGTTACGGCTAATCATAATGCGGCTATGGGTATAATCGTCCAAATTTCCATTACTGATGGAGTATTCACGAAACACGTTAGTAGAATTATCAAAATCATTGAAAAACAATTCACAGCCATCGGTCGGGGAGATGAAGTTGTCGCCTTTGGCACTAATAGCATAGATAGGCGTGGTAATCATTGGCATATGCTGTCGATAATCGAAGCTGTCATCATGATTGGCATCTTTATCACTGAAGTCTTCTGCGAACTTGCTTTGCTCAATACTACTTTGTTTAATCTTATTCTGTTTAATAAAGCTACTTTTAAAGTTCTTTTGTAGGTTCCAATCAAACCACTGATTCATCGTATAGTAGCTTTCGTTAAAAGGTCCTAGTTTGAGCCTCTTTGCAGGAATGTAGCCAAATAGTCGTGTAAATAATTTGGCTGTTAGTATCTTAGTGTAATTTTTGCGATTTACTACCGCACCATAGGCTTGGCAGGCAAACATGCTGATGCTATTCAGCTTGGTAACATAAAGTGGGTTTTGGATTAAAAACATGGTCAAGCCAACGCCGCCACCGCTATGAGTAACACAATGCAAATTATCCAATTCTAATTCATCAAATAAATAACGAAAAGTCGCTTCAAAATCATAAGTAGCGACGGTTTCGAAGTTGAATTTATCTTTTGGCACTGAGCTGTGACCATGACCACGCCATTCCATAATATAGCAGTGATGACCAAAGCTGGCTAAATGCTCTGCAATTTTTAAGCAGGTGTGTTTGTCCGAAAACGTACCGTGCGTTAGTAATATATTTTGCGCTTTGGCTATAGAGCTGTCAGCTGCAACATTATCATCAGTCTCACTATTATCCTTTGCGCTATCAATAACTTGCCAAACAGCAATTTGCTCACCATCTTGAGTGGTCACTAGATTTAGCGTTTGTGTCATCATAAAAGTGGTCTCGTTCAAATCATTTACTCAAATCATTTAGTATAGGTACGCAGGATTCTTAAAAGATACCATTATTAAGTAGAGAGCGAGTAAACATCGTTCAAGTACTTTAATAATAGATGCTCTAATAACCAGTGCTTTAATAAAAGATACTTTAATAAAATGCCAAAAAATGGAAAGTTGCTCTTACTAGAGCTTTGCGCTTTTTATTTTGTATATCGCAAGAGACTACGATGCTTGATAATTGGCAATACCGTCTTAATATAGTCACTAATAGATATGGTATTTGCAATAGAACAACTTTGTATCGTTGTTTTTGTATCGTTGTTATAGCTTCACAGCATTTACGCTTTAGATTTGAGTATTAAAAAAACCAATAGCAGCCATTTATGACAGTCACAGTTAAATCACAGTGGCGCAGTCGGAATTATCGCTTGAGTGCGCTATAATAACCGTTATAACTTTATTGAAATCGTAGTTAAACCAAGCCAATATAACGATAAGCTGCGATGGTTGATAATCTGCCTATTTTTCAAAATTCACGACACAGCAGCCATGACAGATATAGCATTTGTGTCATAACGCATAGGAAACCTTATGAGTGAGCACAACCAAACTGACAGTCAATTAGACCAGTCTACAGACTTCGAATCAGCATTAGATACTGATCAAACCGAGACCAAAAGCAATATTACTATTACTGAGTCAGCGCAAGGTTACTTGGCAGATTTGTTGTCAAAACAAGATACTGACGGCATCGGTGTGCGTATATTCGTTGAACATCCAGGTACACCGCGTGCTGAATGCTGTATGGCATATAATCAGCCGGGCGAGGAAGATAGCGCCGATCTGCGTTTTACCTATGATAATTTCTCTGCATTTATTGAGGCGGCATCAGTCCCTTATTTAGAAGATGCCGTCATTGATTATAATAAAGATCGTTTTGGTGGTCAGCTGACCTTCCGTGCACCAAATTCTAAAGTGCCAAAAGTTGGCGCTGATGCGAGTGTCGAAGAGCGTATCAACTACGTCTTGCAGTCTGAAATTAATCCAAGCTTGGCCGCGCATGGCGGTGATGTACAATTGCTTGAACTGATTGAAGAAGAAGGCATTGGCTTAACCGCAGTATTGAAGTTCGGTGGTGGTTGCCAAGGTTGCTCAGCCGTTGATATGACCTTGCGTCAAGGCGTGGAAGTGCAGCTCAAGCAGCAAATACCAGAGTTGACTCAAGTCGTCGATGAGACTGACCATACTCGCACTGAAAACGCCTACTATAAATAAAGGTTTAATAGTAAGTAAGCGCTTAATAACTGCTAAAGACAGTATGAATAACGCTTATTAATTTTACAGCTTATGAATATTAGTCATTAAGTGTTGAATAAATTGCTATTCTTTTAATAAAGAAGCTGAGTTATGATGAACTCAGCTTTTTTTATTGCTATGATTTAGAGAATAGCTTTTTTAGAGATGATTTTTTAATCAAGACGTTTTCAACTAATGCCAAGGAGTATGTAATGAGTGATGGACAACCAGAGAATAATACTGATAACAGCCCAAAAAATTCGCAGCACCTAGAGACCTTAGCGATTCATGCTGGCTATACCGTGGAGCCAACCACCAAAGCCGTGGCGGTGCCTATTTATCATACTAGCTCATATGCCTTTGATGATACTCAGCACGGGGCAGATTTATTTGACCTAAAAGTTGCGGGCAATATCTATACGCGTATTATGAACCCGACTAATGCGGTGTTAGAAGAGCGCGTAGCAGCGCTTGAGGGCGGATTAGGCGGGCTCGCAGTTGCCTCTGGGATGGCGGCCATTACTTACACAGTACAGACCATTTGTGAAATGGGTGACAACATCGTTGCCGTATCGACACTATATGGTGGTACATATAATTTATTTGCGCATACTTTACCGCGTCAAGGTATCGAAGTACGCTTCTTTGACCATAAAAATCCTGACTCTATTCGTGATCTAATCGATGATAAGACCAAGATGGTCTTTGCAGAGAGTATCGGTAATCCACTTGGCAATATCATTGATATTCAAGCGGTCAGCGATATTGCCCATGAATACGGTGTGCCTGTGGTGATTGATAATACCGTGGCGACGCCAGCGCTTTGCCGTCCATTTGAGTTCGGTGCAGATATCGTGGTGCATTCATTGACCAAGTATATGAGCGGTACGGGTACGTCTATCGGTGGTGCAATCATTGATAGTGGTACATTTGCATGGGGCGACTATCCTGAACGTTTTCCACTCTTGAATGAGCCGGACGTTAGCTATCATGGCGTAAACTTCGTCAAAGACGTAGGTGCAGCGGCCTTTATTGCTCGTGCTCGCGTTGCGCCATTACGCAATACTGGTGCTGCCTTAAGTCCGCTTAATGCCTTTAGTATCCTCCAAGGTATGGAGACGTTAAGCTTACGCATGGAGCGCCATGTCCAAAACGCTCAAGCGGTGGCTGAGTATCTCAAAAGCCATGATAAAGTGGCTTGGATTAAGTATGCCGGCTTGTCTGATCATCCAGACCATGAGCTGGCTAAAAAGTATATGAAAGGCACGCCATCAGCGATTTTGACCTTTGGGGTGAAAGGCGGCCGTGAAGCTGGTGCACGTTTCATCGATGCGCTACAGCTCATTACGCGTTTGGTGAATATCGGCGATGCAAAATCTCTAGCAAGCCATCCTGCAACGACCACACACCGTCAGCTAAATGAGCAAGAATTAGAGCAGGCAGGCGTTAGTGAAGATATGGTGCGCTTGTCTATTGGTATTGAGCATATTGAAGACATCAAAGCAGATTTGGAACAAGCTTTAGCGTCTGCTTAGTGCATAATTGGTCATCTAAAAAAGCCCATATCGATTTGATATGGGCTTTTTTTATTGGTTTAATTGTATGGAAAAGGCTTAATTTTAGGCTACCAATACACGGCGTGCGATATCTCGATAGTCTTGTGACGCTAAACGTGGGCCAAACTGTTGAATGACTTGACTGGCGACTTCGCTGGCAAGACGACCACATTCTGGCAAGCTGTATTGCTGCGATAAGGCATATAGAAACGCTCCAGCATAGTTATCGCCTGCACCGTTGGTATCTATAACATTAGCTACTTTTGGTGTTGGTACTTCATAAATAACAATATCATCACCGTCCTTTTCAGGTTTATGGGCAATAACTGCACCATTCGCGCCATTAGTTACGACGGCTATCTGGCAATATTCAAGCAATGCACGTGCTGAAGCTTTATATTGTTTTTTCTCAGTAAATAACCGCGCCTCTTCACTATTGCAGAATATTACCTCGACTTTATTGCCTAGCATATTGAGTAGACCGTCTTTTGCAAACTTTACTACCGCTGGATCTGCAAAACTGACCGCGATTTTGGCACCATGAATACCTGCTTGTTGGCGCAACTGAGTCATGGCGGGTTGAATGCTCTCAGACATCGCTAAGTAGCCTTCTATATATAACCAATCTGCTTGCGTCAATGCTTCAAAATCGACATTCTCAGCAGTAATATCACTTGAAGTGCCAAGGTAGGTTTGCATTGTACGCTCACCATCGTGAGTAACAGCGACCACACACGATCCAGTTACGCCACCTGTATGTATCGACTTAGCTGAGGTTGCAACGCCAGCTTCGTTTAAGTCTTTTATATAAAATGTTCCTTGTACATCGTCACCTATGCGACAGGCGTAAAATGGCTTACCACCCAAGCTAGCAAAGGTAAACATGGTATTAGCTGCTGAACCGCCACCCGCTTTTTTTGATAGTTTGATTTCTGCCAGTTTTAAAAATGCCAATACTTGCTGTTGCTCATCAAAGTTTGCCAAGGTCATGTTGCCTTTGGTCAGCTCTGTCTCTTCTAGGGCTGCATCGCTCAACACAAATTCGTAGTCAACCAAGGCATTGCCTATCGCCATCACATCGTACATAGATTATCTCTCCAATTTTAATATTAAAATAAAACAGCGATTTCATTGATTGTTAAGCTTGCAGCTCAAGGAGGCGCTGATATAAGGCGTTCTTTTTGACGCCAGTAATATCAGCCGCTAGAGCCGCCGATTTTTTGACTGACATATCTTCTAATAGACGTTGCAAGAGCTTATCGTGGACGCTTATATCATCATCGTCCTGCGCTACGTTTACGCCTGCGACGACCACAACCATTTCGCCACGTTGTTGATTATCATCAGCCTTAACAAATTCAATAAGCTCCCCTAAAGTCGACTTGAATACAGTCTCAAAGGTCTTAGTCAGCTCTCGGCAAAAAGCTACCCCGCGATCCGCACCAAACACTTCTGCCATATCCTCTAAACTTGCTACGATACGATGCGGTGCTTCATAAAATATGAGCGTTTCAGTGCGCGACTTCAACGCTGATAGCTGTTTTTGGCGACCATGGGTTTTTGCAGGTAAAAAACCAATAAAGCTAAAACGATCAGAAGGTAGTCCTGCTACTGACAACGCGGCAATAGCAGCTGACGCACCGATAATAGGCGAGACCGTTACACCAGCAGCATGCGCTGCTTGTACCAGCTGATAACCAGGATCGCTGACCAATGGCGTTCCTGCATCACTAATCAATGCAACCGAATGCCCTTGTTGAATCATCTCAATAATCTTGGGTGTTTGGATAGCGCTGTTGTGCTCATGGTAGGCCCAAAGCTTATTATGTCCACGAGTTTTATTGTCTGTTGTACTGTCAGTGTTGTCAATTTTATTAGCAGTCTTGTCATCATCGTTTGTATTGCTACCTTTGGTATCGATACTAAAATGCGCCAATAGTTTCCCTGAGGTACGAGTGTCCTCACAAGCGATGATAGCCACTTGCTTTAAGGTCTCAATCGCGCGCGGCGTCATGTCGCTTAAATTACCAATTGGAGTAGCAACGATATACAGACAAGCTGGCATCGCGGTAGGGGTAGACATGAAAACCTCGTAAATATGATGATAAATAAAAACAGCATGATTGGTTTTTCGGCTATTATCATCATTGCCACTTATAAAAGCAGTCATAGGTATGATGTTAAATGCTGAAAAGTAGTTAGTTTATCATGTTGTGCTATTATAAATCTGAATTGACTATTCTGTGATTACTTATAAGTCATAAAGTCTATTTTTCATGCAAACTATTCTTGGAGTTGCTGTTTTTATGAAGGATGAGGAGAGCAAACGTTATGGCTAGGGCAACTAATGGTCATCGTCCGTTGGCTTTGACGTCTCCTAAGCAACGTCAAGGTAGTTTGTTTGAGCAACAGGCATGTCAGTTTTTGCAGCGACAGGGTTTAGTGCTTATCGCTCAAAACTGGCAGCAACCAAAAATTGGTGAGCTTGATTTGGTGATGTTAGAAATAGGGCAGACATGGTCGACATTGGTATTTATTGAAGTGCGTCAGCGATTACGTTCAAGTTTTGGTGATGCCGCGCTTAGTGTGACCAAGGCCAAGCAGCGCAAGATTATAAAAACGGCTAAATATTTTTTGCAACAACATTCTGAATACGCTCATTTTGAATGTCGCTTCGACGTGATTGCCTATAATATTGAACGCGCTACGAGTAACATTGCAAACAACGATAAAAATAACAATGATAAAAATAATATAGCCGAGCATTCCACAGCATCTTATCAACCAGAGTGGCTTTCGGGTGCATTTATGGCGACAGCGTGGTAGCGTATTGGGTTTGTGTGATTTAGAAAAATGTATTTAGCAATAAGCATAAAGCCGATATCTAATAAGCTGCCGTTACTAAAAACCTAACCGCTGATGGTAAAAATTGAGTAAAGTAACTGGCATGGTGCTCAGGGTAGAGTACTGATGCATGACAGTAATTAACACAACAACTCTGAATATAACAGTGCTGCTATGACCGACCATACTGCCTATATAATTATTATAATGTTTAGTCTGAATCAGTGACATGAATTTTCTATATTCTATTACTAAAACTTAAATATTGACTGTGCTTTATGAGGAAGATAATGACAAGGTTGCATACACTTAAATCCGTTTTTAAAACACCGCGTGTCGCTATAAATCGTACGATGATAAGTGCTATTGTAATGGCTAGCCTAGTTAGTACGGGCTGTACGACCAATTATTTGACCAATAGTACTGAAGGTACTTATGGCGTGCCAGTGACTGAACGGACTATCCCTCAGCGCTTGCTTGATCGTAGTATTGAACATACTGCAAAGATAAACGTCTATGGTTTGCAAGAAGACCTGCAAGCCAATAGTCGAATAAGTATTGACAGTTTTTACAGCGAAATTCTGCTTACAGGTGAGGTGCCAACTGAGGCTCTGAAAGTGCAAATCGAGCAAGTAGTCAGCTCTATGCCTGACGTACGCCGTGTCTATAATGAGCTAGATGTTAGTGTTGCTAGAGGCTATAGCTCGACCGTACATGATGGTTATATTACCTCAAAGCTAATGGCCAAAACTGCTGCTAATAATGCAGTCAAAGCGTCACAATTAAAGGCAGTGACTAATGATGGGGTGGTCTATGTTATGGGCAGAGTGACACCTACTCAGCAAAGCCATCTGATCGATATTGCCAACAGTACTGCTGGTATTACTGAGTTGGTATTACTGACTACTGTCGTGGATGACAGAGGCTTGCCTATCAATGATGCAGATATCATGTCAGAAAGTAATCCTGCCAACGCTACTACTGCGCAATCAACGGGGGCAACACCGATTATTAGAGAGGTCGCTCCAACAAACTCAGCAAGTAACGATACTTTAATAGAAGACAGTGATATAGAAAACAGCAACTCAACTGAGCAACAATCTTCCAGCCCTTATATTGATTTATACCAAAATCAATAAATTAGCTTTAAGTAACTGTTTCTATTTCTACGAAAAAACTTCTGTTTATATTTTCATTGATAAATAGGGTTTGGTTTATAGATGAATGACTTCATTTGCTGCTCTAAAGTCATTCACAATAACCTTTATCAGTCATAACACTAAAAACACGTCAAATTATGAGATAGCCAGTAAAATGACTGAATGCAGAAATGCAGACAAACAAGGCAATGGATTAGTCACCAAATCATTTGGCGTATTGGCAGCTGTAGACTGGGTAATCATAGGGATAATAACAATGAAAGGTTCGAATTCTGATAATGCACAACAAAAAACAGATATTACTGAGATAACAAACGATATTTCTGCGAGCAATCAACCTCGCAATACGCGTACGTTAAAGCTGGTAGGTGCAGGCATAGTGGCAGTAGGTGCTATTACGTTAGCCACTCAACAAGCGCAAGCATTGTCAGCGTTGGCAGTAGTAAATGGTATCACCTCAAACAGCGGCGTTAGTGTCAGCAAGAACATCTTATATGGTGACGAGCCAGCACAAGATTTGGATATCTATTACCCTAAATCGTTAGCACAGGCGATGAAAGCACAAGATACCATTAATAATACTTATCCGATGGTGGTATTCGTGCATGGTGGCTCATGGGAGAGTGGCAGTAAAGACGAATATGCTTTCGTCGGTCAAAGCTTAGCTCAGGCAGGTTATGTCACCGCAGTGATTAATTATCGAAAAGCACCCGAGCATGTATATCCTGATTACGTTGAAGACACTGCCCAAGCAATTGCATGGAGTGTTAATAATGCGCCAAGTCTTCATGTTGACCCAAAGCGCGTAGCAGTGGTCGGACATTCTGCTGGCGCGTTCAATGCGGTAGCTGCAATGTCTAATGAAGATTTTTTGGCACCTTATGGAATTAAACCAAAAGACATCGCTGCGGTCATTGGTATCGCTGGCCCTTATAGCTATGATTTTCGTAAATTTGCCAGTGTGACTGCTTTTGCTGCTGATGCTACCCCAAATGCAGTGATGCCCGACCGTCAAATCAAAGGCGAGCAGCCACCGTATTTATTATTAACTGCCGAAAAAGACAAAGTTGTGCATAAGACCAATACCATCAAAATGACTCAGGCGCTGAAAGATCATGGCGTAACGGTGGAAAATGGCGAAATCGAAGGTGCCAGTCATGCTACCAGTATTGGAGCGATGGCACCGCCATTACGTTGGGTCAATGATGTACGTGCGCAAGTATTAACTTATTTAGATAAAAATTTAAAATAGACAGTTTAATAAACGTAGAGTTGCTACATGTGCTTATGAGTAGACAGTACTGTAAGATGGTTAAACTCTTGTTATAATGATGCCTTTGTATGAAGCCTAGCATTTTTATGCTAATGCCAATCAGTATTGGTAAGCAAATTATACAAACTCATATAGAACATACAAACGCTACTTCTAATATAATAATAGGATATTCTATGAGCATGAACGCTGACGATTTAATCGCATTTTTACAGCAGCATTTTCCAGACGCTTTTATTCAAGCTGCCAATCAGGGCAATAAGTTTGACGTACGCGTAGTCGATGCCAGCTTTGAAGGCAAACGTGCCGTACAGCGTCAACAATCTATCTATGCATTGGTCAATGACAAGATTGCTAGTGGCGACATCCATGCCCTTAATATCCAAGCATTAACGCCTGCTGAGTGGGAAGTACAGTCACAAGGTTAAATGTTTTTATTTTTATAGTGCAAGCTTTTAGTTTTCTAATTTACTGCACTTTTCTTCACACATACAGCTAGGTTGTCACTTTTATGGATCAGTTTTTAATCACCGGTAGTAGTCGTATCGCAGGGGAAGTTACTATCTCTGGCGCCAAAAATGCCGCTTTGCCATTGCTTGCAGCTATGATATTGGCTGAGACCCCAACGACATTGCACAATGTGCCATCGTTACAAGATGTGCGGACGTTGATTGAACTGATCGGTGGCATGGGTATCGATATCCAAAAGCAAGGCGATACGGTCACTTGCAATACCAAAAATATCGATAACTTTTATGCACCCTATGATCTAGTAAAGACCATGCGCGCATCGATTTTAGTACTTGGGCCATTGCTAGCACGTTTTGGTGAAGCAGAAGTCTCATTGCCAGGCGGCTGTGCTATTGGTTCACGCCCTGTTGATCAGCATTTAAAAGCATTTGAAGCCATGGGTGCTACAATTAGCGTAGAGAATGGCTATGTAAAAGCACAAGCACCTAAAGGTGGCAAGCTGATTGGTTGTAATTTCTCATTTGATATGATTACCGTTGGCGGTACTGAAAACGTCATTATGGCGGCAGCACTTGCTAAGGGTACGACGGTCTTGGGTAACTGTGCGCTTGAGCCAGAAGTCGTTGATTTGGCCAATATGTTGGTGGCGATGGGTGCAAAAATAGGCGGTATCGGCACCTCAACGATGACTATCGAGGGCGTTGAGCGCTTGCATGGCTGTGAATATTCAGTAGTGGCTGATCGTATCGAGACAGGCTCTTATCTTGCTGGCGCGTTGATGACGCGCGGTGATGTGTTGACCAAAAACACGTCTGCGTTATTATTAACGCCCGTGTTAGAAAAGTTCGAAGATATGGGTGCCGTGATTACTACAGGTGATGATTGGATTCGCGCCCAAATGACCGGTCGCCCAAGATCTGTAAACATCCGTACTCAGCCGCACCCTGGCTTTCCAACTGATATGCAAGCGCAAGTAATGGCGATATCTTGTTTGGCAGATGGTACCAGTACCTTTATCGAAAATATCTTTGAAAACCGCTATATGCATGTGCCTGAGCTCAATCGTTTGGGTGCATCTATCCAAGTGGATGGTCATGCAGCGGTAGTAACAGGCGTCGAAAACTTCACGGCAGCACCTGTGATGGCGACTGACTTACGTGCATCGATGTCATTGGTAATGGCAGCTGCGGCAGCTGAAGGTGAGAGCTTGATTGACCGCATTTACCATATCGATCGCGGTTATGAACATGTTGAAGAAAAACTACGTGCGCTTGGCGTTAATATTGAGCGTATCAATACTAATGATTAACCTTACGATGCTTTGTGTGTGACACGCAGATTTATCCACGTTATAACATTAATAATCCCTAATATATTGCTAATCACCTGATATATAGGGATATCAATTGTACACGGACACCCTGTCATTATGACTGAGAAAACTGAACGCTTACAGACTAACGACTTATTGAATGAAGTAGACAACGAATTTAACGGCTTAACTTTAGCATTATCTAAAGGACGTATTTTAGAAGAGACGATGCCGCTCCTGCGAGCAGCTGGCGTTGATCTCCTCGAAGATCCTGATGCGTCACGTAAGCTGATTTTTCCTACTTCAAACCCCCATGTCCGCGTGCTTATTCTACGGGCCAGCGATGTGCCGACCTATGTAGAACATGGCGCTGCTGATTTTGGAGTAGCAGGTAAAGATGTGCTTCTTGAACATGGTGCTAATCATGTTTATGAATTGCTAGATCTGAAAATTGCTCAATGTAAACTTATGACGGCTGGCGTAAAGGATGCACCATTACCCAATCGTCGTCTGCGCATTGCTACTAAATACGTCAACGTCGCTCGTGCTTACTTCGCTAGCCAAGGTCAGCAAGTAGACGTCATCAAGCTCTATGGTTCTATGGAACTTGCGCCATTAGTTGGCTTGGGTGATTTGATTGTTGATGTGGTCGATACCGGTAATACTCTACGAGCTAACGGTCTAGAGCCGCGTGAGCACATTTGTGATGTCTCTTCTCGTTTGATTGTCAATCAAGTCAGCTATAAGCGTAAGTTTGCGTTACTTGAGCCTATCCTTGAAAGCTTTAAAGCTAGTATCGCTGCTGCCTCTTGATGGTCATTTGTCTGATGCATGTTAAGTGTTAGCGTTATTTATTATTGATAATACCAAAAGCTATTATGTGAGTTTTAAAACCAGTTTGGCGCTCTATGATAGACATAGCATGCTAAACTGGTTTTTTCGTGTGTATTTACTGGAAGATATAAGCCTCTTATCATTTGCTTATAGCAATAAGTAAGTAGGCTAAAGCCATTATCCCATTACCATAGTTTGATTGTTTTTATAGCGTTTACTTTCTACAGAGATCTTTTTAGCTTAAACATAGGATTGAGTCATGCGCCAGTTAAGTACCCAAGATACCGATTTTGAGCAGCAGTTAACGGCACTGTTAGCCTTTGAGACGGTTAATGATGCTGATTTATTAAAAACCGTTGATGATATTATTACCCAAGTACGCCGCGATGGTGATAATGCAGTGTTAACATTGACTCAGCAGTTTGATCAGCATCCAGCAACGACGATGCAAGAGTTAGAGCTATCGAAAGATTCACTTGCTAAAGCTTTTGATAATTTGGATGCGAAAGTAAAGTCTGCATTGACGACAGCGGCAACACGGGTACAGACATTTCATGAACGACAAGTACAAGAGACTTGGCAATATGAAGATGAGCTAGGCAACCGCTTAGGTCAAAAAGTCACGCCACTTGATCGTGTGGGTATTTACGTACCAGGCGGGCTCGCATCTTATCCGTCTTCCGTGCTTATGAATGCTATTCCTGCAAAAGTTGCTGGCGTTACTGAAGTCATCATGGTCGTACCAGCGCCTAAAGGTGTGCTTAATCCACTAGTATTAGCAGCGGCACATTTAGCACAAGTTGATCGTGTCTTCACCATTGGTGGGGCACAAGCTGTTGCAGCATTAGCATATGGCACCGAAGCTATTCCAGCAGTGGATAAAATAACGGGTCCGGGTAATAAATATGTGGCGGCGGCTAAACGTGCCGTTTTTGGACAGGTAGGTATCGATATGATAGCTGGCCCATCTGAAGTATTAGTATATGCAGAAGGTGAAGCGCAAGATCGCGCTGACTGGCTAGCTATGGATTTATTGTCTCAAGCTGAACATGACCGTATTGCCCAAGCGATCTTTGTAACGACAAGTAGCGAGCAGCTAGCAGAGGTAGCTGCTGAGATTGAAAAAGCATTAGCAGAGTTGCCAAAAGCTGATATCGCTCGTGACTCTCTACAGAATCGTGGTGCGCTTATCTTGGTCAAAGATAGAAGTGAGGGTATGGCACTCGTTAATCGTATTGCTCCTGAGCATTTAGAGCTGTCTGTTAACGACCCTGATGCGCTGCTTGGCGATATTCGTCATGCTGGTGCTATATTTATGGGACGTCACACGCCTGAGGCCATCGGTGATTACTGTGCTGGCCCTAATCATGTGCTCCCTACATCGGGAACTGCGCGTTTTTCTTCTCCGCTAGGTGTCTATGACTTTCAAAAGAAATCATCAATCATTTATTGTAGTGAAAGCGGTAGTAAGCCACTGGCTGAGACAGCTGATATTTTAGCGCAGCGTGAAGATTTAGAAGCTCATGCGCGCTCAGCTCGTTATCGTTACCAGTAAAATGCTTTTAAATAGCCGATATATAGACAGGATAGCGGCTATAAAGAACCCTTTGTCAGAAATACATAGTCGTTATAGTAGTGACTGTATAGAATTTAAGTAGGATATTAATAGAGACTATTTTTTAGGTACCACTTCTAAAATAGCCGCAAAAAAATCTTATCTGATTTGGTTACTATACATAGATAAGGTTTATATCCTACAAAGACAAAGAAGTTTTACTCCTGTTTATCAGGTAAGAGCTGATGTAGAGACTGCTCTCCCGCTATTCATAAACAGAGCGTTGTAAACCTAATTGAGGCATGATTATTACTATCATTTTATGTCTTGTCTGCAACCATTTTAGCTATTAGTAGGATAACATATGAGCGAACGAAAAGTTGATACCAGACTTTGGTCATCCAAAGCGCGTAACTTGTCACCTTACGTCCCTGGCGAGCAGCCTCAGCATGCTAATTTATGCAAATTAAACACCAATGAAAACCCGTTTCCGCCATCGCCGAAAGTGGGGGAAGCCATTGCTAAAGTCTTAGAGCAGCAAGCTGATGATCTACGTTTGTATCCAGCGCCTGAATCTGATGACTTGCGTAGTGCATTAGCACAGCTATATAGTCTTGATGTAAACCAAGTATTTGTCGGTAATGGTTCAGATGAAGTTCTAGCTTTAGTATTTGCCAGCTTCTTTTTAAAAGAACGCCCTGTGTTAGCGCCAGATATTAGCTATAGCTTCTATCCTGTTTATGCACAGACCTTTGGTGTAGAACTGGTGCAGATTGCGTTAGAGGCTGACTTTAGTATAGATCCTGACGCTTATCGTCAGCCTTGTAGTGGTATTATTATTGCCAATCCTAATGCACCAACAGGTCTATTGTTATCGCTTGCTGATATTCGCAAACTTGCCAGCGAGCATTCTAATTCGGTGGTTGTTATTGATGAGGCCTATATTGACTTTGCCTGTATAGATGAAGTCAGTTCAAACACACAAGCTTCAGCAGTAAGTTTAATTAATGAGTTTGATAATATCTTAGTGACCCAAACCTTTTCAAAGTCTCGCTCTCTGGCAGGTTTGCGTGTTGGAATGGCTTTTGGAAATGCGTCATTAATCGAAGCATTGACCCGTATGAAAAATAGCTTTAACAGCTATCCGTTAGATAAGTTAGCTCAAGCTGGAGCGACTGCCAGTGTTTTAGATGCCGACTATTTTGAGCAAACACGTCAGCAAGTTATTGATTTACGCGAGTCATTAACGATTCAGCTGACGGCATTGGGCTATCAAGTATTGCCATCACATGCTAACTTTGTGTTTGCCCGTCCTCACGACGGTGATGCTAGCGCAGTCGCTAGCACATTGCGCGAACAAGGTATCATTGTGCGTCATTTTGATAAACCACGGATTCAGGAATACTTACGTATTACTATTGGTACGCAAGCACAACATGAGCGTTTAATTGATGCGCTGACTGCCATGCAAGCGACCAATGAAGACAGTAACTCTATATCAAATATTGGCTAATTTTTTATTAGTGCAAAATTGAATTATTCGCTGGTAGTTAACGTTTTTATTAAGTTAGAAACCAGCAAATAATTCACCTACTCAACTTTGTATTTAATTATATGAGTCTTTTCAACTGCTCAGCTAAAATTTTAAAAGCAAATTTTTTAGGTTATGCCTGCTTGATTTAATACATTCAGTAAGTTGCCGACTTTATCCAGACATTCTTGATATTCTTCGTCACAATCAGAGGCGACAGTAATACCGCCACCAGCCCATAAACTTACTTGCCCTGCTACATTCAACGATGTATCGGCTTGCAATGTACGAATGAGCACATTCCATTGACCACTCCCATCAAAATTCATAAAGCCCATGGTGCCACAATAAGCACCTCGCGGTCCCGCTTCTAATTCAGAGATGATTTCAACAGCACGCCTTTTGGGCGTACCAGTGATTGAGCCTGCAGGTAGACTACCAAATAATACTGCTAACGGATGTGCATCGGGCTTTAGCTCAGCGGCAATGGTACTGACCATGTGATGCACATTGCTAAAGCTTTCAATTGCGAATAAATGCGGTACTTTTACACTTCCAGTTTTGGCATATTTACCTAAATCATTACGCAATAAATCAACAATCATGACATTCTCAGCACGATCTTTATTACTGTCAATTAATTGCTGCTTTAAGGTTAAATCTTGCTCATCATCCATACCTCTAGGGCGAGTACCTTTGATTGGTTTAGTAATAATGTGATGCGAGCCTGTAGCAATATCTTTTATAAAAGTAAAAAACAGCTCAGGTGAGCAGCTCAATAGCTCAAAGCTTAAGGGTGGGGTTTTGACATGCTTAACGTTTTTAGCATGGTTATCAGTTGTTGAGTGGTTAGCTTCCAAACTATCTAAGTTATCTAAGTCACCTAAATTACTATTAACCCCTAAATAACCAGCAAATGGTGCCTGAGTATTTCGATGTAGGGTAGGTAAGTAGTCAATGAGCGTTGTTATAGAATCATTATAGTTGTATGAGCTATCTAACTTATTAAGGCAGCCTTGCCAAGCTTGCGTTAGATTGATTTGATAACAGTCACCCTGTTGTAAGTAGTCTTGAGTTTTATCAAAAGCATTCTGATAATCATCTTTATGCCAGCGCGCATTCAATACTAAGGGAGTTAGTTGGCATTCAAGATTGTCAGCTGTCTTTTTTATCTGGGATAGTTCATGGTCTAAGATACTAAAGTAAGATATAAGCTCAGCTAGTATTGAACTTGTTGTTTCGTTATCAGTATCCAGTGCTAAAGTATTTAATTTCCAGCCAGTTTTGTCTTCATTAGACGGGGTCAGATAGATATCATAATGTCCCAATACCGCACAAGGCTGCGCTGCCAGTTCGATTTTAGCTGCTGGACTTAATTCATAAGCAGCAATGTCATAACCAATAAAGCCTATTAGACCGTGATGATAACTTGGTTCCTCATTAGATTTATCTATTAAGTTTGAAACGCTACTATCAGACTCGTAAGCCTGACTATAATGGATTAGTTCATCCTGCCATTCTGAATAACTCATATGCGCTGTCGTTAGTGCATTACTATCATTTCGAAAGTTTTTTATTACTCTATATTTAGAATCGGGCAGCTGCTTGTTAGATATTTTGCTGTCAGCAGAGTAAACAGACCAGCTTACTTTAGGTAGTAGGCCAATTACAGGTCGCCCATTATTATTTAACCAAACCAATTGCCAATTAGCTTTAGTATCTTGGGAAAGTAAATGCCTCTGCAGTTGTGGTAGCAGTTCTGCGGCTGATAAGTCGCCAAAACGCCAGCTATTTTTAATAGCTGGCGTTTGTGCATATTGAGTCTGTCTAATCTCATCTTGAGAAGAGTTTGATGCGAGCATAGTTTAAGCGTCAAACCTTTTAATAATTAAGGTCGCGTTGGTGCCACCAAAACCAAAGCTATTGCTCATAAGGGTATTTAGCTTAGTTTCACGTAGCTCAGTGACGATATCGAAAGGGGCAGCTGCCTCATCAAGATTTTCAATATTAATACTTGGGGCAATAAAGCCTTCTTGCAGCATAAGTAAACAATAGATTAATTCCTGCGCTCCAACAGCACCCAAGCTATGACCTGTCATTGACTTGGTAGAACTAATAGGTGGCACAGAGTTTTTAGTAGGAGTGTCAGTGTCTGATGCAAATACTTTAGCAATAGCCTTAAGCTCAGTAATATCCCCTAGCGGTGTGCTGGTACCATGGGTATTAACATAATCAACACGCTCTAATCCGGCTTGAGCTAATGCTTGCTGCATACAACGTACGGCACCTTCACCACTTGGCGCAACCATTTCTGCCCCATCCGAGCTGGCACCATAGCCGACAATCTCTGCTAAAATATTTGCGCCACGTGCCTGTGCATGCTCGAGACTTTCAACGACTACCATTGCGCCGCCACCAGCGATTACGAAGCCATCGCGATCTCTGTCATAAGCACGCGAAGATTGTTTAGGCGTATCATTGTACTGAGTGCTCATCGCACCCATCGCATCAAACATACACGACTGGGTCCAGTCTTCAGCTTCACTACCACCAGCAAGTATCACATCGGCCTTACCTAGTTGAATGAGTTCAGCTGCATGGCCGATACAATGAGTTGAAGTTGCACAGGCAGAAGAAATAGAGTAAGAAATACCTTGAATTTTAAGCCCAGTTGCTAGTGCTGCTGATACCGAGCTACTCATAGTCTTTGGTACAGCCATTGCTCCGACCCCGCGTAGGCCTTTTTCGCGCATAGCATCGACTGCGCTGACTACATCTTCTGTCGATGCACCACCCGAACCTGCTACCACGCCGACACGCGGATTATGATTGATGGTTTCAAGTGACAAACCAGATTGTTTAATTGCCGCTAACGCACTGACGTAAGCATAAAGACTCGCATCGCTAAAAAATCGTTTCAACTTACGATCAATACCAGCCGTATCTAGCGCCGTTTTGTCGATGCTACCGCTTACTTGCGACTTAAACCCATGTTCAGCGTAAGTTTCATTAAATGTAATACCAGACTGACCTTGTTTAAGAGCAGATGTGACGGTGGCTAAATCATGTCCGATACAAGAGACAATCCCTGCTCCAGTAATAACAACTCGGCGCATATTCCATTCCTTATAGTAATTAATTGTTGTCAATATCTAGCTGTGAATACTTATAACTGCTATCTATGTGTAGATGTTTGCCGCTTTTACTAGGTAGCTGCCTTCGTACTTGATATATTTAAAATATTTGATAATGTCATATTAAATGACGAAGCAATCATTCAACCATAGCTGAATTTGCATATTATTACGTTATTATTATGATAACGTATCAACGACTCAAAATCTTTTCTCTAATGCAAAACAGTCGCAAAAAAATAATAATTCTTAAAGGTAAGATAAAAAGGCTTGTTTGACTGGTTTCTATAAATATAACATGCGTTATTATAGCAGTCATAGGGATAGTAGATGGGCTAAAAAATACACATATATAGTTTCTATATCATGCTTATAGCGTTAGATAAGCCATACTTTTAGATACAAACTTTACGATATTGATAACATTGTTCACACTGACATAGAAGTTAAGATATAGCTAAAATGATGACCTGAGCATTGATATAGACAAACATTTTTGTTGTTTTATCAGAGTTTATTGGTACATTAAATTGGTACGTCAAAAAACTCAATGCATAGCCGTACATAATAAAGATTTGTCGATTTTAATTTTAAGTTATTTAATCATCATACTAAGGATATAACGATGGCAAAACGAAGCACTCTTTCTCAAGGTATCAATACTATTGGCCATTTTACCCGTAATAATCTTGAACGTATGGGATCATTAATTGATAGTGCTAATGCCAAAGCAAGTAAGCCACGTCAGTACAAGGCAGTAAACTTAGGTGATGAGGATTATCAACAAGATTTATTTCGTGAGCAAACCTTAAAAACGACACAGCAATTATTAGGTACACGTTTTGCTACGTATGGTAAATATGCTAAAAAAGTCGTACCTAATAGTTTATTTCAGTCTGTATTAGACAGCGCCTTTGTTCAAGTAGCCAAACTAGCAGCTAATTGGAGCCAATTAGATTTGCCGAACGAGCATCGTTTTGCTGATACTAATGTACTAGATGATGAACAACGTTATGCGCTAGCCACTGATATCGCCAATCAGAATAGAGCGTTGGCAACTCTGGGTGGTCTGACGGGCTTAGCAGGTTTACCAGGATTGCTGGCTGATACTTTGTGGCTTTTGTTGGTATCATTGCGTTCTGTTTATCAATTAGCTGCTGTCTATGACAAGCCTTTGACTGGTAAGCAAGGGATCAAGATGGCTTATGAGCTACTTGCCAGTGCAGATTTGAGCAAGATGCAAGAAAAGCAAGCGCTGCTAGCAGGTATTGGGGTGGGTAAGGGTTTACTCGATAATGCTCAAAGTCGCGGATTGCACAGCGAACTGAAAAACCTTGGTCTTAAAAATCAAAATGTCAACTTTTACGCTGAGCAAATAGACAATATCGCTGGGCAAGTAGGGGTTGATTTAGATCAAATTAATCTATCGTGGATACGCCGTTTCTTACCATTAAGTGCTGTTGCTGTCGGTATGCACTACAATAGTCGTCTAATTGACGAAGTGCTTGGGGTAGCTCAAGCAACATTTGCGCCAGAGCCAAAACTCGCTAACCGATTTATCACTGATGATAGTAGTAGCGAAGAAGAAGTAAGCCAAATGACAACCAAGCAGGATAAAGACTCAGATAACAAATCTGATAATGTTGATAGTTCCTCAGAGAAAAAGTCAGACGAACCTGCTGACACTAAATCTAATAATAAAGATAATGAGAAATCAGCTGATACCGGAAAGAAGACTAAGGCTAAGACTAAGGCTAAGAAATAACGGTTGATTGACTCTTATTGATTAAGATAATAGAGGATGTTGGTATATAAAGCACGAAACAAAATATCCCAAAAGTTACCTTGAAAAATAAGACTTTATCGCCATTTAGTCGATAATAAATTAAAAGCTTATTACAGTTGTAGAAGTACGTAGTAAGTTGTTTATAGTTGCTGCCAATGCTTTACTGTATTGCTAACCGATATTAGAGTATACTTAATGCATATCTATTCAGCATTGTAAAGTGAAACTGACTATAAGTAGTTGAAATAGCAGCAACATATCTTTATAATACATTGTCCTAAAAATGGGTGCCTCAAAATCTTCACTTTTAATGAAGAGGATGGTGGATTCGCCCATTTTTTTGTTTTATACCAAACGGGAGAAGGATGCCTTATGGCAACAACTAACCAATTGATTCGTAAGGGTCGCAAAACCATCAAGGAAAAGTCAAAAGTTCCTGCGTTGCAAGCGTGCCCACAGCGTCGCGGTGTATGTACTCGCGTATATACTACCACGCCTAAAAAACCTAACTCAGCAATGCGTAAAGTTTGTCGTGTACGTTTGACTTCTGGTTATGAAGTATCAAGCTACATCGGCGGCGAAGGTCATAACTTACAAGAGCATAGTGTTGTACTTATTCGTGGTGGTCGTGTAAAAGATCTACCAGGTGTACGTTATCACACTGTTCGCGGTGCATTAGATTGTGCTGGCGTAAAAGACCGTAGACAAGGTCGCTCTAAATATGGTGCGAAGAAGCCTAAAGCTTAATATTAGCTAAGCCTATTTGTATCACCCATTAACTGTGCATGGGTTTGGTGTTAACAGTATTCTTATTCTAAATGAGTAATGTGCTGTCATAACATACCGCCATGCAGTAAGGCTGACTGACAACTCGATATAACACCGCCTATATTATTGACTGGTGCGAGATTGTGAATGTCAGACACTCCTGAAGATAAGGATTATTATTATGCCAAGACGTCGCGTCGTTGCTACCCGTGAGATCCTACCGGATCCTAAGTTTGGTAGCCAAACCATCGCTAAGTTCATCAACCATGTAATGAGTCATGGTAAAAAATCTACTGCTGAGCGTATCGTTTACGGTGCCCTTGAGACAGTAAGCCAGAAGCGTAACATCGAAGATCCAGTATCTTTCTTTGAAGAAGTTTTAGAAAATGTACGCCCAATGGTTGAAGTGAAAGCTCGCCGTGTTGGTGGTGCAACCTATCAAGTACCAATGGAAGTACGCCCCTCCCGTCGTACTGCCTTGGCTATGCGTTGGTTAGCTGAAGCTGCTGCTAAGCGTTCTGAAAAATCAATGGCTCTACGCCTTGCTGGCGAATTGTCTGATGCATCAGAAGGCAAAGGTAATGCTATGAAAAAGCGTGACGAAGTTCACCGCATGGCAGATGCTAACAAAGCATTCTCTCATTATCGCTTCTAAAGCAGCTTAGCATTTATAAATAACTTTTTTATTAAGTTGTTTATACGCTATATGTGATTGATACGATTAACTTGTAGATAATATATCTGCTGGTTAATCGTTATACTACTTATTCTATTGATTCTCGTCATGATCAATAAGACGATTAGATAGCTTAAGGCTTTTCAACAGCCTGAACTACTATATGTCTTAAATGGCGAACATCTATCATGATGCTGTCCTACATAAAGCATCCCAAATTTGATGCCGCACTATTCTTAGTATTTGCTCTTTTTTTGTCCGTATTAGGCCCAATAATCAGTAAGTAATATTACGAAGCTGACCGCTTTGTCATAGAGTATAAGGTAGAGACACAACACATTAATCTATACACGAATTTCCCTAGGAAAACACTATGGCTCGTAAAACTCCCCTAAAACGCTATCGCAATATTGGTATCTCAGCGCACATCGATGCTGGTAAGACAACCACTACTGAGCGTGTTTTATTTTATACCGGTGTTAGTCACAAACTTGGTGAAGTACATGATGGCGCAGCCACCATGGACTGGATGGAGCAAGAACAAGAGCGCGGTATTACTATTACCTCAGCGGCGACGACTTGCTTTTGGTCAGGTATGGCAAAACAGTTTGACGAACATCGTATCAACATTATTGACACTCCAGGTCACGTTGACTTCACGATTGAAGTTGAACGTTCTATGCGTGTACTTGATGGTGCTTGCATGGTTTACTGTGCAGTAGGTGGCGTCCAGCCACAGTCTGAGACCGTATGGCGTCAGGCGAACAAATATAAAGTACCACGTCTTGCATTTGTAAATAAAATGGATCGTGTTGGCGCTGATTTCTATCGCGTTATCGAGCAGATCAAAACTCGTCTAGGTGGTAATCCTGTACCATTGGTTATTCCAATTGGTAAAGAAGATGATTTCGAAGGCGTTGTTGATCTAGTCACTATGAAAGCTCTATATTGGGATGAAGCATCTCAAGGTATGGAATTTGAAGAACGCGAAATACCAGCTGAATTGCAAGAAAAAGCAGAAGAGTATCGTGAGCATCTCGTAGAAAATGCGGCTGAAGCTTCAGAAGAACTCATGAACGAGTATCTGGAAAATGGCGAATTGTCTGTAGAGCAAATCAATGCTGCTATTCGTCAGTTGACTATTGATAACGAAATTATTCCATTGCTTTGTGGTACTGCCTTCAAAAACAAAGGTGTACAAAAGATGTTGGATGCGGTTATTCAATATCTTCCAGCACCAATGGATGTACCTGCTATTAAGGGTATTCTTGATGACAAAGATGAAACTGAAGGCACTCGTGAAGCATCAGACGAAGCCCCATTCTCAGCTTTAGCATTCAAAATCATGAATGATAAGTTCGTTGGTAACTTAACCTTCGTTCGTGTTTATTCAGGTGTTTTGACGCAAGGTAGCAGCGTTTATAACCCAGTTAAAATGAAGCGTGAGCGCGTTGGTCGTATCGTACAGATGATGGCGAACTCTCAAGAAGAGCTTGCAGAAATTCGTACTGGTGATATCGCAGCATTGGTTGGCATGAAAGATGTGACAACTGGTGATACGCTATGTGATGAGCAAAATGTTATCACTCTTGAGCGCATGGAATTCCCAGATCCAGTTATCAGTCTTGCCGTTGAACCTAAGACTAAAGCTGACCAAGAAAGAATGTCTATCGCTTTAGGTCGTCTTGCAAAAGAAGATCCATCGTTCCGTGTGCATACTGATGAAGAGTCTGGTCAGACTATCATTAGTGGTATGGGTGAGCTACATTTAGAAATTCTTGTTGACCGTATGAAACGTGAGTTTAACGTTGAAGCCAACATCGGTGCGCCGCAGGTTGCTTATCGTGAAACGATTCGTGAGACTGTTGAGCAAGAAGGTAAATTTGTACGTCAAACAGGTGGTCGTGGTAAATTCGGTCACGTTTGGCTACGTCTTGAGCCACTTGATCCAGCAGGCGATGTTGAGTATGAATTCGCTGAAGAAGTTGTTGGTGGTACCGTACCTAAAGAATTCCATGGTGCCGTTGATAAAGGCATCCAAGAACGCATGAAAAATGGCGTACTTGCTGGTTACCCAGTAGTTGGCGTAAAAGCGACCTTGTATGACGGTTCTTACCATGACGTTGACTCAGACGAGCTTTCGTTTAAGATGGCAGGTTCTATGGCCTTCAGAAAAGGTTTCATGGCAGCAAACCCTGCGTTACTTGAGCCAATCATGAAAGTTGAAGTTGAAACGCCTGAAGACTACATGGGCGATATCATGGGCGATCTTAACCGTCGTCGTGGTTTGGTACAGGGTATGGAAGACTTGCCTGGCGGTACTAAGCAGATCCGTGCCGAAGTACCATTAGCAGAAATGTTTGGTTATGCCACACAAATGCGCTCAATGTCACAAGGCCGTGCTACATACTCAATGGAATTCCAGAAGTACGCTGAAATTCCAAAATCAGTTGCTGCTGAAATCATCTCTAAGTTCAATTCTAAAGATGGCGACGAGTAAGTAAAGTATTTAATAGTGGCAATATAGAGTGCATCTCTATATTGCCATTGAAGAATATACCAATAACTTGTTAAAAGACTTGTTATTGGTCGTGATTTTCTTATAATATCTGCACATTGCATGTGCAACCTTTTAACAATTATCTTAATGTGGTCAGAATGCTTCAGCTATTGTCTTAACATTATTTAAGCACTTTAGTTGAAAACTCTAATCCCAAATAAAGAGGAAATACCCATGGCAAAGGCCAAGTTTGAACGTCTAAAACCACATGTCAACGTTGGTACCATCGGACACGTTGACCACGGTAAAACCACCCTTACCGCTGCTATCGCAACCGTAGCTGCTAAAACTTCAGGCGGCGAAGCCAAAGACTACGCGTCTATTGACTCAGCTCCAGAAGAAAAAGCACGTGGCATCACCATCAACACCTCACACGTAGAATATGACACCGAAGCACGTCACTACGCACACGTTGATTGCCCAGGTCACGCCGATTATGTTAAAAACATGATCACTGGTGCCGCTCAAATGGACGGCGCAATCCTAGTCGTATCAGCGACCGATGGCCCAATGCCACAAACGCGTGAGCACATCTTGCTATCACGTCAGGTTGGCGTACCATACATCATCGTATTCATGAACAAATGCGACATGGTCGATGACGAAGAATTGCTTGAGCTAGTAGAAATGGAAGTTCGTGAACTTCTTAACGACTACGACTTCCCAGGCGACGACACCCCAATCATCAAAGGTTCTGCTACCGAAGCCCTAAAAGGCAACGAAGGCCCATACGGCGAACCAGCAGTTGTTGAACTACTAAACGTACTAGACACCTACATCCCAGAGCCAGAGCGTGACATCGACAAAGCATTCCTAATGCCAATCGAAGACGTCTTCTCAATCTCAGGTCGTGGTACCGTTGTAACTGGTCGTGTTGAATCAGGCATCGTACGCGTTGGTGACGAAATTGAAATCGTTGGTATCCGTGACACTCAAAAAACCACCTGTACTGGTGTAGAGATGTTCCGTAAACTGCTTGACGAAGGTCGTGCAGGCGAAAACTGTGGCGTACTACTACGTGGTACTAAGCGTGAAGACGTACAACGTGGCCAAGTACTAGCGAAGCCAGGTTCAATCACCCCGCATACCAAATTTGACGCAGAAGTATATGTACTGTCAAAAGAAGAGGGTGGTCGTCATACACCATTCCTAAACGGCTATCGTCCACAGTTCTACTTCCGTACCACTGACGTAACTGGCGCAATCCAATTACAAGACGGTACTGAAATGGTTATGCCTGGTGATAACGTTGAGATGGGCGTAGAGCTTATCCACCCAATCGCTATGGACAAAGGTCTTCGCTTCGCTATTCGTGAAGGCGGCCGTACTGTAGGCGCTGGTGTTGTTGCTAACGTATTGAACTAAGATTTAACCCACTCAGAGTTATCTGAGAAAGTTAAACCGTAGTCGAAAAGCCATCCTTGTAAGAGGGTGGCTTTTTTATTGTTAATTTTTATCATATAGGTATATTAGTTAAGCAAAAAGTCATTAAGGTTGCTAAGACATAACCATACAAATTTGTCATCTGTAATCCTGATTTTGTTGTTAATAGCCAATTGATTAGAATAAAGTAATAAAATATTGTGTTAAAACTTGCATTCTAATTAAAAGCTTGTATAATTATCAGCCTCAACACCCATAGGCGATTGGCTCAATTGGTAGAGCATCGGTCTCCAAAACCGAGGGTTGTAGGTTCGAGTCCTACATCGCCTGCCATCTTCTTACCAAATTCTTTATTGTAAGCCACCATCTCCAAAGCGAGTTCTCTATGAGCGATAATCAAGATAACCTCGATTCTAAGTTATCTGATGCCAAGGCGGTTGCTGGTGGAATGCTGACTAAAAATAAGCACATATCATCGGTGAATACGTCTGCCGTTGAAGTTGCCAAAACTGGTTCAGCAAAAGATTTGGTATTATGGCTATTAGCCATAGCTGCTTTGATCGGCGCGACTTTAGTTAATCAATACCTACCTGGTTACTGGCAACTTGCCAATGATGTCTGGGTACGTATTGGTATTATTGTCGCGCTTATTGTGTTTGCACTAGTATGTCTAGCGTTAACCAATCAAGGCCGCGCATTTAAAATATTACTAAGAGATGCGGCAGTTGAACTGCGCCGTGTCACGTGGCCAGGTAAAGATGAGACCTTTCAATACACATGGCAAGTGATTGTTGTGATTGCGATTGTTGGGTTTTTTATTTGGTTATTAGATAACTTTTTTAATTGGTTCGTTGGTTTGTTTATCGGTTAATAGGAGCGTATTAGCTTCCTTTAACCCAAACTTTTACTTATAACGATTAGGAGCGTGATATGCGTTGGTATATTGTCCAAGCGTTTTCAGGATATGAAAAACAAGTGCAACGCTCATTAATCGAGCGCATTAATCGTAGCGACTTTGCTGAAAATTTCGGTGATGTATTGGTTCCTACTGAAGAAGTCGTCGAAATGAAAGACGGCAAAAAGCGTAAGAGTGAGCGTAAGTTCTTTCCAGGGTACGTATTGATCCAAATGGAAATGAACGATAATACTTGGCATATTGTTAAAGAATGCCCACGTATTATGGGTTTCATTGGTGGTACGCCTGAGACTCCTGCGCCTATTACTCAAGTAGAAGCGGATCGTATTCTTAACCGTTTAAATCAGACTGAAACCAACCCACGTCCAAAAACGTTATTTGAGCCGGGCGAAGAGTTATTGGTTATTGATGGTCCATTTACTGACTTTAAAGGGTTGGTAGAAAAAGTGGATTATGAAAAGTCTAAACTACAGTTAACTGTAAACGTATTTAATCGACCGACTCAGGTTGAGCTTGAGTTTAGTAAAGTTGAAAAGCTAGATTAAACCAGCAAAAAATTCATCAACCGGGGAGCTGTTAGTCAATAAGGGTTATACCATGTTGATTTGGCGCTATTACCCATTTAGGAGAGTATCATGGCTAAGAAGATTGATGGTTACATCAAACTGCAAGTGCCTGCAGGCAAAGCAAATCCTTCACCACCGATTGGTCCAGCATTGGGTCAAAAAGGCGTGAACATCATGGCGTTCTGTAAAGAATTTAACGCTGCGACCTCAAATCAAGAGCCGGGTCTACCGATTCCTACTGAGATCACTGTATACAGCGATAAGTCTTTCACCTTCATCATGAAGTCACCACCAGCTGCATACTTACTACGTAAAGCTGCTGGCATCGCTAAAGGTTCTGGTACACCAAACACCGCTAAAGTCGGTAAAGTCGATCGTGCGCAATTAGAAGATATCGTCAAGACTAAAGATGCAGACTTAACTGCTGCTGATCTTGATGCTGCTGTCCGTACCATCGCTGGTACTGCACGTTCAATGGGTATTACCGTGGAGGGTGTGTAAATGAGTAAACTTACTAAGCGTCAAAAATTAATCGCTGAGCGTGTAGAAAACGAAAAATTATACACACTTGAAGAAGCGGTTCAAATCTTAAATGATTTGCCAGCACTAAAATTCAAAGAGTCTATCGACATTGCAGTAAACTTGGGCGTTGACCCACGTAAATCTGATCAAGTCGTTCGTGGCGCTACCAACCTACCTGCTGGTACTGGTAAAACCAAACGCGTTGCTGTATTTGCTCAAGGTGCTGCTGCTGAAGCCGCCAAAGAAGCTGGTGCTGACATCGTTGGTTTTGAAGATTTAGCAGAGCAAATCAAAGCTGGTAACATGGACTTTGATATTGTTATTGCTGCTCCTGATGCAATGCGTGTTGTTGGTCAGTTAGGTACTATCCTAGGTCCACGTGGTCTAATGCCTAACCCAAAGGTCGGTACAGTAACGCCTAACGTTGCTGAAGCTGTGATTAACGCTAAAGCGGGTCAAGCACAGTACCGTGTTGATAAAGCGGGTATTATCCATACCACTATCGGTCAAGTTGGTTTCACTGCTGAGCAAGTTATCCAAAACGCTCAAGCACTAATCACAGATCTAAAGCGTGCTAAACCTGCTACGTCTAAAGGTGTTTTCATTAAGAAAATTACCTTGTCTAGCACTATGGGCCCAGGTATCACGATTGATCCTGTTCCATATCGCACAGCAAAATAATTAAAAGTGCGCCTTTATTTGACGATTTCAAATAAAGCACACAAAAATACTTTAAAGAATTAGGTCAGCGTAGCAAACGCTATGCTGTCTAAGACCGTAGGTAGAAAGCGGTTTTGCGTTATTATTAATGATTCTCGGATTATTATTGATGGCAATGAGCTGCTCTTGTTAATCGACGACAGATGAAAATCTTAGTTGTCCTACGCAGACGGTGACCCACCCAGTTGTTGATAAGAGCCGATAGGGCAACCTATCACTTGATGTCATTCTGATAACGGTGCCGTAATCAGTCGTTAGGAGTAAATTCTATTTTTATGGAATTTACGAATAACGTATCGTATCAAGTCAGTCTTAGTTAAGTGTTTAAACTATTCAAAGCCTCGGTTTTGGAGTTTTTATATGATTAGCAGATTGATTAGATTAAAGGAGTCAACTTATGGCATTAACGCTAGAGCAAAAACAACAAGTTGTGGCTGAAGTGTCTGAAGTTGCTGCTAATGCTTACTCAGCAGTAGCTGCCGAATATCACGGTATTGGTGTTGCAAAGCTTACTAAGCTGCGCGAACAAGCCCGTGAGAAAGGCGTCGTTTTGAAAGTGGTAAAAAACACCCTAGCAAAACGCGCTTTTGAAGGCACTAAGTTTGAGAGCATGTCAGACCGTATGACTGGTCCATTACTTTTGGCTTTCTCTATGGAAGATTTGGGATCTGCAGCTCGAGTCGTTTTCGACTTCAGTAAAGATCACAAAGCTTTAGAGACCAAATTGGTATCAGTTGGTGGTGTTGTTTATGGTCCAGAAGAGCTAGAGCGCGTATCGAAGCTACCAACTCGCGACGAAGCAATCTCTATCTTGATGGCTACTATGAATGCACCAGTGACCAAGCTTGTCCAGACTATGAACGCTGTTCCTAGTAAGCTTGTTCGCACTGTTGCAGCAATCAAAGACGCAAAAGAAGCTGCTTAATTGCTTGTTTTAACGTAACTTTGACATCGCTGATTGTACTTAATTGTCATAACTATTTGAAAATTTGGCAAACAATCAAAGCGATATTAAAATCAATTAATTTTTATCAGATAACGGAGAGTTCTCATGGCACTATCTAAAGATGACGTGTTAAACGCAATCGCTGAAATGTCAGTAATGGATATCGTTGAGTTAATCAGCGCTATGGAAGAAAAGTTCGGCGTAACAGCTGCTGTTGCTGCTGCACCTGCTGCTGCTGGCCCTGCTGCTGCTGCTGCTGAAGAAAAAGACGAGTTTGACGTAGTTCTTGCCAGCTTTGGCGAGAAGAAAGTTGGCGTAATTAAAGCCGTACGTGAAGCTACTGGTCTTGGCCTGAAAGAAGCGAAAGATTTGGTTGAAAGTGCTCCAGCACCAATCAAAGAAGGCGTTAACAAAGCTGAAGCTGAAGAGTTGAAAAAGAAACTTGAAGAAGCTGGCGCTACTGTTGAACTAAAATAAGTTTAACGCGTTACGAAAAAAAGCTGGTGATGCCTTGCATTGCCAGCTTTTTTTTATTATAATTCGTAGCTTGACCTTTTGTGTCTGCCAATATACGTACGCATTAATGCGGTGGATACCTATCAAAAGGACACACGATATACATGTACGCAAACACGCCAGTTTTTGAAATTAGTTAACGTAAGCTAAATGTCGTTAGATGTTTGGCATTTTTTTGTGTCTGCATACTTTCCTTTTATTAATAATATTTATATTGATCCTAATTTTTTAATTCTAAATAGTCTAGCATGGTTTTACTGTCGGTAAATGGTTCATGGACGGTAGATATTAGCGACGATACTATTCATGTCATATATATATAATATAATTTAGAGATGAGACGCTAGAAGATTAGCAAGGTTTACTATTGAAATCTCAAGCAAAAGTGCTCATATAGTCGTGTTGATGTATTGATTTTAGTACATTGTTTTTATGCAACGACCGTTAGAACCCAATTAAGTTAAACAGCTGTTTTAGTAGAAGTATTTGTCTACAAAAAACAGTTTTAGTAAGAATTTTTATTTTATTATCGTTTACGTCGCTAAGTTTGCATAGTATTGATGCATGCTGGCCACGCTTTTCATTTGTTTTCACGTCTACTGTAAGGACTCTCGATGGCATATTCTTATACTGAAAAAAAGCGTATTCGCAAAAGTTTTGCTGAATTGCCCACTGTGATGGACATCCCATATTTACTGTCTATCCAAGTAGATTCTTACGAGCAATTTTTGCAAGAGCATAAAAAGCCAAAAGCTCGTGAGAATACTGGTTTGCAAGCTGCGTATTCCTCTATTTTCCCTATCGAAAGTCACTCTGGTAATGCAGAGTTACAATTCGTTGAATATTACTTAGGTACACCTGAGTTTGATGAGCGTGAATGTATTTTACGCGGCTCAACTTTCGCAGCCCCTATGCGTGTCAAAATTCGCCTAATTATCAAAGATAAAGACAGCAAAGATAAAGACAGTAAAGCGGCTATCAAAGATATCCGTGAGCAAAGTGTATACATGGGCGAGATGCCATTGATGACCAATAACGGTACCTTTATTATTAATGGTACTGAACGGGTTATCGTATCGCAATTGCATCGTTCACCTGGTGTATTCTTTGATCATGATAAAGGTAAGTCACATTCAAGTGGTAAAGTGCTTTATAACGCACGTATTATCCCTTATCGTGGCTCATGGCTTGACTTTGAATTTGATGCCAAAGACTTAGTTTTTGCACGTATTGACCGTCGTCGTAAATTACTAGCTTCTATTATTTTACGCGCACTAGGCCTAAGCACTGCTGAGATCTTAGATATTTTCTTCGATAAAGTGGCTGTTTATAAAGGTGAAGAGCAGTTCGAAATTGATCTAGTTGCTGATCGCCTACGTGGTGAGATGGCGCAGTTTGATATCGTATCACCTGAGGGTGATGTATTGGTAGAGCAAGGCAAGCGTATTAATGCACGCCGTATCCGTCAGCTTGAAGAAGCAGGCATGACGAAAATTGCTGTACCTGATGAATACCTATATGAGCGTATTTTAGCTGAAGATATCATCGTTGATGATGAAGTGCTTGCTCGTGCAAACACGCCAATTGACCATGAATTATTGGTTAAATTAAGCGCTACTGACATCAAAGAAATCAGCATTCTATTTACCAATGATATCGATCAGGGTAGTTATATCGCTGATACGTTACGCGCTGATAGCACTTCAAGCCGTGAAGAAGCTCTAATCGAGATCTATAAAGTCATGCGTCCAGGTGAGCCACCAACGGTTGAAACCGCTGAGAAGCTATTTGACAGCATGTTCTTTAACGCTGATCGTTATGACTTATCGAATGTCGGTCGCATGAAGTTTAACCGCCGTTTAGGTTTAGACTTTGATAATACAGATGATCCTGATATCCAACGCAAGCGCAGTGTACTGACTAATGATGACATCGTTAACGTTCTAAAAGAGCTTATCGAGATCCGTAATGGTCGCGGCGAAGTTGATGATATTGACCATTTAGGTAACCGTCGTATTCGTTCGGTTGGTGAGATGGCAGAGAACCAGTTCCGTGTTGGTCTGGTACGTGTTGAGCGTGCAGTAAAAGAGCGTTTAAGCTCAGCTGAGTCTGATAACTTATCACCACAAGATTTGATTAACTCAAAACCTGTTGCTGCTGCAGTCAAAGAATTCTTTGGTTCAAGTCAGTTGTCACAGTTTATGGATCAGAACAATCCGTTGTCTGAAGTCACGCATAAACGCCGTGTATCAGCATTAGGGCCAGGTGGTCTGACTCGTGAACGTGCAGGCTTTGAAGTACGTGACGTACATGATACGCATTATGGTCGTGTTTGCCCGATTGAGACTCCTGAAGGTCCAAACATTGGTCTTATCAACTCGCTTGCGACCTTTGCTAAAACCAACAGCTTTGGCTTCTTAGAGACGCCTTATCGCCGTGTGGTTGATGGTAAAGTAACAGACGTTATTGAGTATTTATCAGCGATTGAAGAAGTAGGTACTGTGATTGCACAGGCCGACTCACCAGTGACTGAAGATGGTGCACTTTCTGATGAAATGGTCAGTGTGCGTAGCTATGGTGAATTCGTTCGTATGCCGCCAGAAAAAGTGACGCATATGGATGTGTCGCCAAGTCAGGTCGTTTCGGTAGCAGCAGGTCTTATTCCATTCCTTGAGCATGATGATGCTAACCGTGCCTTGATGGGCTCGAACATGCAGCGTCAGGCCGTTCCAACATTACGTGCTGATAAGCCGTTAGTTGGTACTGGTATGGAGCGTCATGTTGCTCGTGACTCTGGTGTTTGTGTTATCGCTAAGCGTGGCGGTGTGATTGAAGATGTTGATGCATCGCGTATCGTAGTGCGTGTGAACGAAGACGAGATGACTGCTGGTGAAGCGGGTATCGATATCTACAACTTGATCAAATATACACGCTCTAACCAAAACACTTGTATCAACCAACGTATCATCGTTAACCAAGGCGACGAGATTGCTTTGGGTGATATCTTGGCTGATGGTCCGTCAACGGATCTTGGTGAGCTAGCATTGGGTCAGAACATTCGCATCGCATTTATGCCGTGGAACGGTTATAACTTCGAAGATTCAATCTTGCTGTCTGAAAAAGTAGTTAAAGAAGATCGTTTCACTACTATTCATATTCAAGAATTGACTTGTGTGGCGCGTGATACCAAGCTTGGAACAGAAGAAATCACTGCTGATATTCCAAACGTTGGTGAAGCCGCTTTATCAAGTCTTGATGAAGCAGGTATTGTCTATATCGGTGCTGAAGTTGACGCAGGTGATATCTTGGTTGGTAAAGTCACGCCAAAAGGTGAGACGCAACTAACGCCAGAAGAGAAGCTACTACGGGCCATCTTTGGTGAAAAAGCTGCTGATGTTAAAGACACCTCATTACGTGTGCCTACATCAAGCAAAGGTACGGTTATTGATGTACAGGTCTTCACCCGTGATGGTGTCGAAAAAGACGCGCGTGCAAAAGCGATTGAAAAGTCGCAGCTTGATAGCTACCGTAAAGATTTGAAAGAAGAGTTACGTATCTTTGAAGAAGCAGCACGTGGACGTATTGGTAATCTACTTGATGGTCAAAAAGTCAGCGGCGGTTCTGGTCTAAAAGCCGGTACAGTTATGGCTTTGGCTGATATGAAAGATATGAGCCTTGAGACTTTACTTGATATCCAGCCAGTTGAAGAAGAAATATCTGAGCGTTTGACACAAATTGCAGAGTACTTAGTCGATAAGCAAAAAGATATCGATACTAAGTTTGCTGAAAAGAAACGTAAATTAACGGCAGGTGATGACTTACAACATGGCGTTCAAAAAATCGTCAAGGTGTATTTAGCGGTTAAGCGTCGTATTCAGCCTGGTGATAAGATGGCTGGTCGTCATGGTAACAAAGGTGTGGTATCGCGCATTATGCCGGTTGAAGACATGCCTTATGATGAGAATGGTAATACAGTCGATATCGTATTGAACCCGCTTGGCGTACCATCGCGTATGAACATCGGTCAGGTACTAGAGACGCATTTAGGTATGGCAGCAAAAGGCCTAGGTGACAAAATCGATGGTATGCTCAAAGCACAAGCAGCGATTAAAGATTTACGTGATTTCTTAGACCAAATCTATAACAAAGTTGGTGGCGAACAAGTTGATCTTGATAGCTTAACTGATGATGACATCATGGCGCTGGCGGACAATTTACGTGCTGGTGTACCGATGGGCACGGCAGTGTTTGATGGTGCGCATGAGCATCAAGTTAAAGACTTGCTAGAGCTTGCTGGTATGGCACGCGATGGTCAGCAGACGTTGTATGATGGTCGTACGGGTCAGAAGTTTGACCGTAAAGTGACGGTCGGTTATATGTATATGCTTAAGCTCAACCATTTGGTTGATGACAAAATGCATGCGCGTTCAACTGGTTCTTACTCACTAGTGACTCAGCAGCCGCTAGGTGGTAAAGCTCAGTTTGGTGGTCAGCGCTTCGGTGAGATGGAAGTGTGGGCACTAGAAGCATATGGTGCGACTTATACGTTGCAAGAGATGCTGACTGTGAAGTCGGATGACGTTGAAGGCCGTACGCGTATGTATAAAAACATCGTTGATGGTGAGCAGTATATGGATCCAGGCATGCCTGAATCGTTTAACGTACTGACCAAAGAAATCAAATCACTAGGTCTTAATATTGAGTTAAAAGAGACCCACTAAGTTTAAAAGCTTTATTGATTCTAAACTTAGTTGTCACACTAAAGGCAGCACGCCTAATTGCTGCTGCTTTTAGTCATTTATCTCAACCCTATTCATTGCCTTCATTCATCTTATCCGCATTACGTTGTATAACGCGGCCAGATGATTATAAAGATAACGGAGAAGCAACTTGAAAGATTTACTCGATATTATGCAAAGCCCTACCGCTAGCGGTAATCGTGAGTTTGATAGTATTCAAATTACCTTAGCGTCACCTGATGTTATTAAATCATGGTCGCATGGTGAAGTTAAAAAGCCTGAAACGATTAACTATCGTACCTTCAAGCCTGAGCGTGACGGTCTGTTCTGTGCCAAAATCTTTGGTCCAGTTAAAGATTTTGAGTGCCTGTGTGGTAAATATAAGCGCCGTAAATTCCAAGGCGTAATCTGTGAAAAATGTGGCGTTGAAGTCACTACCGCTAAAGTTCGTCGTGATCGCATGGGTCACATTGACCTAGCGAGTCCTGTTGCGCATATTTGGTTCCTAAAGTCATTACCAAGCCGTATTGGTCTATTATTAGACATGACTTTGCGCGATATTGAACGTGTATTGTATTTTGAAAGCTATATCGTTACTGAGCCAGGTTTAACTAGCTTAGAGAAATATCAGCTGCTTGATGATGAAGATTATTATAAAGCCCTTGAAGAATTTGGCGATGAATTCGTAGCCAAGATGGGTGCTGAAGCCGTACAAGATCTATTAAAAGATATTGATTTAGACCTTGAGATTGACGAGCTACGCGAAGCTATTCCGCAGACAGGTTCTGAGACTAAGCTTAAAAAGATGTCTAAGCGTCTTAAATTATTAGAAGCATTCCGTGATTCTAATAATAAGCCTGAGTGGATGGTAATGACCATCTTGCCAGTACTACCACCAGATTTGCGCCCACTAGTGCCACTAGAAGGCGGACGTTTTGCGACCTCAGATCTAAACGATTTGTATCGCCGCGTCATTAACCGTAACAACCGTCTAAAGCGTCTATTAGAGCTAAGCGCTCCTGATATTATCGTACGTAACGAAAAGCGTATGTTACAAGAATCAGTTGATGCTTTATTAGATAACGGCCGTCGCGGTCGTGCTATTACTGGTAGTAACAAGCGTCCACTCAAATCTTTGGCTGATATGATCAAAGGTAAGCAAGGTCGTTTCCGTCAAAACTTACTTGGTAAACGTGTCGACTATTCTGGTCGTTCGGTTATCGTAGTAGGTCCAACGCTACGTCTGCATCAGTGTGGTTTGCCTAAGAAAATGGCACTTGAGCTATTCAAGCCGTTTACTTATTCAAAATTATTGTCACACGGTATGGCAACCACGATTAAAGCGGCCAAAAAAATGGTCGAACGTGAAGAGCCACAAGTGTGGGATATGCTGGCCATGGTTATCCGTGAGCATCCAGTACTACTAAACCGTGCACCAACGCTTCACCGTTTGGGTCTACAAGCGTTCGAGCCTGTACTAATCGAGGGTAAAGCTATCCAGCTGCATCCGCTCGTTTGTACTGCTTTCAACGCTGACTTTGATGGTGACCAAATGGCAGTACACGTGCCATTGACGTTAGAGGCACAACTCGAATCACGTGCGCTAATGATGTCAACCAACAACATCTTGTCACCTGCTAACGGTGATCCGATTATTGTACCGTCACAAGATGTGGTACTTGGTTTGTATTACATCAGTCGCTCATCAGTGAATGCCAAAGGCGAGGGCATGATTTTTGCTACCGTCAATGAAGCATTACGTGCCATCGGTTCAAATGATTTGCATGTAAACGCAAAGATTAAAGTGCGTGTTACTGAGACACATATCGATGAAGAAGGCAACGAAACCAACAAAGAAGTTAGTCTAAAGGAAACTGTTGCTGGTCGTCTGCTTATCTGGAATATCATGCCAAAAGGTATGGCGTTTGATGAGTGCAACCAAGAGATGACTAAGAAAAACATCTCACGTTTGATTAACTCTTGCTATCGTAAGATGGGCGCCAAAGGTAGTGTCATGTTCGCTGACCAATTAATGTACCTAGGGTTCGCTCAAGCGACACTATCTGGTGTATCTGTTGGTATCGATGACATGGTCATTCCACCAAGCAAAAAGCAGATTATTGAAGTTGCTGAAGCCGAAGTTCGTGAAATTGAAGATCAGTTTGAGCAAGGTTTTGTGACTGCTGGTGAGCGTTATAACAAAGTTGTCGATATCTGGTCACGTACTAACGACAAAGTCGCTAAAGCGATGATGGACAACTTGGCTACTGATAAAGTAATCAATGCTCAAGGTATCGAGGAAGAGCAAAAATCTTTTAACTCAATCTATATCATGTCGGATTCGGGTGCTCGTGGTAGTGCTGCACAGATTCGTCAGCTTGCTGGTATGCGTGGTTTGATGGCAAAGCCGGATGGCTCAATTATCGAGACGCCGATTAAAGCCAACTTCCGTGAAGGCTTAACGGTACTTCAGTACTTTATCTCAACGCATGGTGCGCGTAAAGGTCTAGCAGATACCGCATTGAAAACGGCTAACTCAGGTTATTTGACTCGTCGTTTGGTTGATGTCGCACAAGATTTAGTTATTACTACTGATGACTGTGGTACTGATGTAGGCTTGCTCATGACGCCGCACATCCAAGGTGGTGAGATCATTGAAAAACTTGGTGATCTAGTACTTGGACGTGTTACAGCGCGTGATGTCACGTACAATGATGATGATTCAAAAATCTTGGTTCCAGCGGGTACTTTGATCGATGAGCATTGGGTTAATGTGCTTGACGAAAATGCAATCGATGACATCTGGGTACGCTCGGTGATTACTTGTAACGTAGCACATGGTGTTTGTTCACAGTGCTATGGTCGTGACCTTGCTCGTGGTCATAAAGTGAATATCGGTGAGTCAGTTGGTGTCATGGCAGCACAGTCTATCGGTGAGCCTGGTACACAGCTTACGATGCGTACTTTCCACGTGGGCGGGGCAGCAAGCTCAGCATCAGTGGATAATAGCATCTCAGTCCGTAATGCTGGTCAAGCGCATTTCGAGAATATGAAGACAGTTCAGCATACTGACGGTCACTTAGTTATTGTTTCTCGTTCTGCTGAAATTGCCTTAACTGATGAGCTTGGTCGTGAGCGTGAGCGTTATAAAGTACCTTATGGTTCAAGTGTATTAGTGAAGCATGAAGATCAGGTCGAAGGTGGCCAGACTATCGCTAAATGGGATCCGCATACGCATCCAATCATCACTGAATTTGCTGGTACAGCACGCTTTAGTGAAATTACTGATGGTATGACGGCAACTGTTAAAGTTGATGACGCGACTGGTATGAGCTCATTTGAGATTCTTGCTACTCGTGACCGTTCAAGTACTGCAAAAGACTTACGTCCTGCCATTATCTTGAATACTGACGAAGGCAAAGAAGTAATTTACTTCTTACCTGCTGAAACGATCATTCGTGTTAGCGATGGTGAAAAAGTAGCGGCAGGTTCAATCTTAGGTCGTGTACCACAAGCTACTTCAGGTACTAAAGATATTACCGGTGGTCTACCACGTGTTGCTGATTTATTCGAAGCACGTCGTCCAAAAGATCATGCCATCATGGCAGAGATGACTGGTGTAGTCAGCTTTGGTAAAGAAACTAAGGGCAAAAATCGCTTCATTATCACCAATGAAGATGGTGAAGTACATGAAGAGCTAATCCCTAAATGGCGTCAAATTAACGTCTTTGAAAATGAGACAGTAGCTCGTGGTGAAGTTATCGCTGATGGTCCACAAAACCCACACGATATCTTACGTCTAAAAGGCCAGACAGCACTTGCTAACTATATCGTTAACGAAGTACAGGATGTTTATCGTCTGCAAGGTGTGAAGATTAACGACAAGCACATTGAAGTTATCATTCGCCAAATGCTACGCAAAGTTGAGATTACTGATGGTGGTGATTCAAGTCACTTCAAAGGCGATCAAGCTGAATATGCTGATATCAGAGCACTTAACGCAAAACTAGAAGCGGAAGATAAATTCCCAGTACAGTATGAGCGTCAGCTACTTGGTATCACCAAAGCCAGTCTTGCAACAGAAAGCTTTATCTCAGCAGCGTCGTTCCAGGAAACGACTCGTGTCCTAACTGCTGCTGCCGTTACTGGTAAGGTAGATGAACTACGCGGTCTGAAAGAGAACGTCGTTGTTGGTCGCCTAATTCCAGCGGGTACTGGTCTTGCTTATCATAAAGCTCGTAAAGAGAAAGCTGAACAGAAGCTGCTTGATAAAGACATTAATGCAGCGTTTGATATGACTGCTAGCACTGATAGCAAAGACTTTGCCAGTTTCGATGAAGCCTTCGCACAAGAGCTCAACCAAGACAGTCAGTCTTAATAGCAAATGCTTAACATGTAATTATAATTAAAATAAAAAAGCCAGCCATGTTGCTGGCTTTTTTATGGGCTTAAAAAACTAAAAAAACAATAGTTATATTAACTCCTAAGATAGTACACTAACCAATGCGTCTATATCAGTCGCGTCTATTTTATTAATATCATACAAGGATAAGCGCATGGCGGGTAAAGGTCGCGTTGCCAAATATCAAGCTGATAGAACCAATCAAAAGCTGTATTTTTGTCGTCTAGCTTGTCAAGCAGCGGGTAGTAGTAGTGATAAACAGCTATACCAAGCGCATTGTGAAACAGCTATATTTCATCTGTACGGTACTTTTTTAGCATTTATGCAAGAGCTTGCACAATTTTATAGTTTGGATATGAAGGCGCCAACTTTAGAGAGTATTGAACAAGCACTTAGTGAGCGTACTCAAGTGTCGCCAGAGATACAGCGTCTGCAACAATTGCAGCAGCAAGGGTTTTTGGCAAATATAGAACGTGCCTATCAGCGTTGTCTATACGCCGTCCCACCAGATACTATCGTAGATCAAACACCAAGCGATGCTGCCTCACCTGATCTTATAGTTAACGTTGTGACCTTGTCGAATCAGTGGTTACCTGATGAAGCAACTATACGTGAATGGCGTCAGCAGTTTTTAGAGCTTATCGAGCAATTGCGCGCAGGTATGGTAGAGTTCTAAAGAGTAATATAAATATTGAACTCTTAAGAAAACATGTTGAATTAGCAAAAATTATCAAGTAGGGCAGGTCATATAGAAACTTTATATCGTAAAAAAGCTTGCTCAAATATCATTGAGCAAGCTTTTTTATATTACAAATAACGATTAGAAGAGTTGTTTGTTTATTCTGGCATTGGCGGCATACGCTCAGCTGGAGTCACCGAAAGCGGGTTTTGAGGAACGCTATCGTTGGTGCGTTTTGGAGGTGAAACCGTACTTTTGTTACCAGTATTACTGTTGCGGCTTTCTTCAGCTTCAATAGGGTCAGGTTCCGGAGCTTTACGCTGCTGAGTTTTGGGTTTTACTGGTTTAGCAGCACTACTAGTGTACTCATTTTCTTCATCAGTATTGATCACGCCAGCATCAGTCATCTCCAATATACGCTGCTGCTGTTTTTTAGATTTGGCACGGTTGTTGACTGACACCCATTGATGAGGTTTATTTTTTAGTTGCGCTCTCATAAAATCCATCCATACGGGCAGCGCTGCTACTCCTCCATACTCACGACGCCCCAATGTTGATGGCTGATCAAAACCCATCCAAACGACAGTAGCACTAGTTGGATGGAAACCTGCAAACCAAGCATCTTTAGCTTCATTGGTTGTACCAGTTTTACCGCCAATATCGTTACGACCTAAGGCTTTTGCACGCACTGCTGTACCACGCTGTACGACATCACGTAAGATATCAGCCATCTCATAAGCAACTCGTGGCTTCAAAATACGTGGTGCTTGGCTAGCCTGCAAGTACTGTACAGCAGGTGGTTTTAAGCGATCTGCTTCTGGACTAGCATCATATACATTTAGATTGATAGCATCGTTATCTGCTTCTACACTTTCGTCCTTCTCTAAATCTTCAGTAGTTACTGATTCATCGTTAGGCTCAATAACTGCATTTTTATCTTCGAGTAATTTATTATAATCTTCAACCCGTTTCTCGTTGAGACTTTCAACTTGTTCATTGAAACATAATGCGCAAGCTTGTTGCGGATTTGCTTGGAACAATAACTTATTGTCATAATTATAAATTTGTTCAATAAAGTAAGGTTGAATACGATGCCCACCGTTGGCAAAGCTTGCGTAAGCAGTGGCCATTTGTAAAGGTGTTGCTTGTCCTGCACCTAGCGCCAATGACAAAGTTGTTGGAAGCTTTTCTTTATCAAGTCCAAACTGATCTAATAAGTTGCGCGCATCTGAGATGCCAATAGCTTGTAGTAAACGAATAGATACCAAGTTACGTGATAGATATAAACCGCGACGTAAAGTAATGTCACCTAAAAAGCGTTCATCAGAGTTCTTAGGTTTCCATTCGCCTACTTGGATTGGACGATCTGAAACAATACTATCTGGGCGATAGCCTTTTTCTAGAGCAGCAGTATAAACCAATGGCTTAATCGTTGAACCTGGTTGACGCCAGCCCTGTAATGCACGGTTGAATTTACTGTGATTAAAATCGAAGCCTCCAACTAGAGCGTTAACAGCGCCTGTATCAGGGTTCAATGAAACTAGGCTACCTTGTACCTCTGGTATTTGTGCCAGCTTCCAACCGCCATTGTTGGTCGGTAGTAAGCGAATAATGTCGTTCTTACTAACAATCTGTGTGGCATTACTTGGATAGTAACCAATACGATCTGCTGAAAAATACTTACGCGCCCAGCTCATACCCGACCAGTTAACGGTAACATTTTCACCAGAGGGCATCGTTGCTTCAAAGCTACGTGAATTAACTTTGGTGACCTTAGCTGGATACATGCCACCGTAGCGTCGAAAGTTTTCTAGAGGTTCATCATTCGCTTCTGCTCCGCGCCAGCCATGACGATGATCATAAGCTATTAGCCCTTTTAGCACGGCTGCTTCAGCAGATTTTTGGGCTTCACTGTCGACAGTGAGACGTACTCGCCAACCGCCATTGACAACTTGTTCACCGTAGCGATTGACCAGCGCATAACGAGTCATTTCTGCCAAATACGGCATATTAACGTCAAGCTTTTCTTGGTAGAGTTTTAAACCAATTGGCGCGTTGACTGCTTCATCATACTGGGTCTTATCAATGTAACCAAGCTCGTGCATGCGACCAACAATCCAATTGCGACGGGTGAGTGCACGTTCAGGATTGGCTACAGGGTTATATTTTGATGGGGCTTTTGGTAAGCCAGCAAGCATTGCCATTTCGGCAATAGTTAGGTTTTCTAGAGATTTGCTATAGTATTTTTTGGCAGCTGCACGAATACCGTACGCGCCTTCGCCTAGATAAATTTTATTGACATATAAGGTCAAAATATCGTTTTTGCTAAGCTCATCTTCCATCTTACGAGCCAAAAACAGTTCAGTTAACTTTCTGTTTAAAGTACGTTCAGGGCTTAAGAAATAGTTTTTAGCGACTTGCATAGTAATAGTAGAGCCACCTGTTTGACCTTCGTCATCAGTGACTGCCTCGGTAACAGCGCGACCAAGACCTTTAATACTAATACCACTATGTTGAAAAAATGATGAGTCTTCCGCCGCCAAAAATGCATTGGTCAAATCTTTAGGGATTTCTTCAAAGGTAACTGGTAGCGATAAACGATTACCGTATTGACCAATAAGCTTGTCATCGCTGCTATATATTTGCAATGGCATCTCAAGACTGGCTGTTTTGATTTCTTGGATACTGGGCAATGTTGGTGACAAATACATAGCCATACCGTAGAAGCCAATTGGCACAGTTAATGCAAGGATAACGGCAAGTGCTAGACAGGCAATAACAATTCCCACCAAAAAGTGAACGAGGTGAGCAGTAGCGTTTTTTTTGGTCATAATCAGGCTTATCAATTAAAATTTGCAACAAATACCTTATTATACAGTGAACAAAACAGACAGGTCATGCTAAAAGTGTAATTTATCTGAACAGAGTCTTTAAATGCTTGAATATGTCTATTAAGTAAAGTATTGTGTTAAATTATTACTGATAACTATCAGAACGTAAATCTATATAAGGCAAAGCGTCTGTGAGGCTACTTTCTTCTAAAGGTCGACATTTGGTCGGGGTAGATATCTGCGCCACCTCCGTAAAGCTGGTTAATATACGGCGTCAGCAAGGAATATTTCATCTTAAGTCATATGGAATCGAAGGACTGCTACCAGGTACAGTCGTTGACAAGCTTATTGTAGATACTGAAGCAGTTGGTGATGCTATTATTCGCTTAGCAAGACGCTGTCAGGTCGCAGGCAGTGATGGCGCTACCGCTGTTTCAGGCTCAGCAGTCATTACTAAGATTATTGATATGGATAGGGTGCTAAGCGACGTCGAACGCGAAGCCCAGATACGCTTAGATGCAGATCAATATATTCCCTATCCATTAGAAGAAGTCAATCTAGACTTTGAAGTGCTTGGTCCCTCGCTAGTTGATGAAAATCTAGTTCAAGTTCTGCTGGCCGCCTCACGTTCAGAAAACGTCGATCAGCGCGTCGATGCGCTGACCTTTGGCGGTCTAAAAACCAAAATTATGGATATTGAATCGCATGCGATAGAGCGGGCGTTTGGTTTGATGGCTGATAACCTACCTAATATGCCTGAATTGGTTGCGCTGGTTGATATCGGACACAATCAGACCACTTTATATATTGCCAAAAATGGTGAGTTTGTTTATAGCCGTGAACAACTATTTGGTGGGTTACAACTGACAGAAGCCATTCAAAATCGCTATGGCCTGTCGTTCGAAGAGGCCACAGTTAATAAACGTGAACGTGCGCTACCTGATGATTATTATCCAGAAATTCTAACACCTTTTATAGAAAGCACTATCCAACAAATTACACGCTCTTTGCAATTTTATTTTTCTTCGAGTCAATACAATAGTATTGATCATGTCGTACTTGCTGGCGGCAGTAGTTCTATTCCAGGCTTATCCAGTATGGTAGAGCAAAAGCTTGGTGTACCTGTCACTGTAGCTAACCCTTTTATCAATATGACTATAGATCCTTATATAGATAATGAGCAATTGGAAACTGATGCCCCAAGCTTGCTAGCTGCCTGTGGCCTTGCGTTAAGGAGCTTTGACTAATGGCTCGTATCAACCTATTGCCATGGCGGCAAGAAGAACGCGAACGTAGTAATAAAGAATTTATCACCTTAGTAGTCGCGGTTACGTTGCTGGCACTATTATCTGCCTTTGCAACTTGGAGCTATTTTAATAACGAGCTTGACGAACAACGCGACGCAAATGCTTTGATTGAGCAAGAAAATGTGCGTTTGGATACTGTGTTGACCGAAATTGATAGTTTAGAGCAGCGCCGAGAAGATATTATTTCGCGCATGCAAGTTATTCAAGACTTACAAGGACGACGTCCGATTCCCGTTCGTTTATGGGATGACATAGCGAAGGCCATACCGTCTGCACTCTACTTAAATAATTTAAAGCGTGAAGGCGACCTGCTTACTCTAACTGGTCTTGCAGATAACCCAAATGTAGTATCAAGCTTGATCCGTAATTTAGATAGCAGTAAATGGATGGATAATTCTGCTGTGCGCAATATTCAGCAAAACATTACTGCCTATCAGCCTGCTCCTGCACTTAATGAGACCGTCACTACTGGTAAGCAGCCACGTCCTATATATCCTGAAGACAGCTATGTGCAGTTCGTTATCACAACGCAAGTTCAGTCAGAAAGCACCAATCCTGATGAAGGCGCTGAGTCTGGAGGTGAGTTGTGAAGCTTATCCGTAGAAAAACGCTAATTAAGACTAAAAAAACAGCAGGACGCAGCAAGAAGCAGTTTAATTTTAACGATTTTCGTCGTAGTTTTGAGTCTTTAGATACAGAAAACTATGGCAGTTGGCCACTCCCCGTAAAGGTAACAGTATTAGGTTTTATTATTGCGTTCATTGCCGCCTTATCTTGGGCAATGCCAATCAGTAGTAAAATCGATGAAATTACAGCCGCTGAAAGTGAACAGCAAACGTTACTAGATAGCTACCGCGAAAAAGAGTCACGGGCACGCCATTTGGAAGCTTATAAAGCTCAAGTTAACCAGATGGAAACTGAATTTAATACCTTACTTGACCAGCTACCTAAAGACACACGGGTATCAGAGTTAGTAGAGGGCATTAATATGACTGGTGTTGGTAGCAACATCCGTTTCCAAGATATTTCGGTAGAGCCTGAGATTGAAAATGAGTTTTTCATTGAGCAGCCGATTCGTATTGCCGCTCTTGGTGAGTACCATCAGTTTGGTAGCTTTATCAGTGGTCTTGCCGCGCTGCCACGCATCATCACGATGCATGATTTTGAAGTCAGCAATCCGCAGCCTACATTAGATGCTATACCGGAGCTGAATTTAGTGCTACAAACCAAAACTTACCGCTCAAAAGAAGTAGCCGCTGAAGATGAAGTGACGACACCAGCAACTGATGCTACTGCGGGGGCTAACTAACATGAATGTTAAAAAATTATCGGCCCTTTTTGCCCTAAGTATTGCAACTTTATGGTTGACTGGCTGTACTGATCGTATTGGTATGGCGGGACAAGCGATGAGCGAGATTCGTAACTCACCCTCGCAGCCCATTGAGCCACCGCCAAAAGCGGAGTTAGTAGAAGATTTTGTATACAGTGCCAGTCTAATACGCAGCCCATTCCTACCGCCAAGCCTTATGAATGTACAGGGTCCAAACATACCTACAGATGGTGTGCGTCCTGATATTACTCGAACCAAAGAACCGCTTGAGCAGTATGAGATTGCACAGCTTACCTTTCGCGGGATGATAATATCTCCTGAAGGTCAACAGTATGCATTGGTACAGCGTCCAGATGGTTCGGTTGCTAGCGTTAAAGTAGGTGATTATCTTGGACTAAACGACGGCCGTATTGTTGAAATCACGCCGACCCAGATTAATTTGATTGAAATTGTGCCAGATAGCCGCGCAGGGTTTATTGAAAGACCCCAGTCGCTGGTCTCTCCTATAAATTAAGTTGGCAGGTTTTTTGAGGAATAAGTAATGACAGTACGCAATAACAAGGTAATGGCAATGAGTAACCGTATGTCTTCTACCTTTGCAATATCTGCGTTGGCAATCAGTATGGTCGCCATTAGTAGCACCGCTTATGCAGAGCAGCGCATCAACAATGTCTCTGTGGTACAGACCGCACCTGCCGTAACCCAGCTACGTCTAGGATTTAACGGTGCGCCAGTACTGCCTGCTGCTTATCAGCTTGATAATCCTAGTCGTTTGGTTTTGGATTTCGAACAAGTACAAAATGGTCTTGCTAGCCGATTTAACAATTATAATATTGGTATGGTCAATGATGTCACTACGTTAAGCAACGATAGTACGACGCGTTTGATCGTAGGCTTAAAACAAAGCGGTGATTATACTACTGCTGTGGATGGTAGTGACTTATTACTCACTATTACTGATCCAAATCGTACAGTAGTCAAAAATAGCCCAGTCATCACTACTGTCCCTGTTACCACGACAGCGATTGTGACACCTATTGTTGAAACCAGTAGTGCCGGAATTACTCCTGTTATTACAGGCTCAGAAGTCATTAAAGTACAAGCGCCTGCTGATACTATGGTGGTACGTGTTAACCCGTTACTAGATCCTAGGCTGGCCTCCGCACAAGTAAGTAAACAATATAGTTATGATGGTCTAAGTGCACTGAATTTTGCTGCAGGCAGTAATGGTGGCGGTAATGTTAGTATTGCACTTGCCAATGAAGCCATTCCGGTTGATGTGCAGCGCCAAGGCAATAAATTAGTGGTACGTATGACTGGCAGTACCGTACCTAGAAACTTATTGCGTCGCTTAAATATTAACAGTGGGCTTGTAGATAGCGTTGATACCAAAAACCAAGGTCAAAGTGGTGTTATTACCATCAATATGACTGGGGACTATGAGTATCAAGCTTATCAATCGGGCAATCAGCTCAATATCAGTATTAGTAAGCCTGAGCTATTGCGTGAGCCAACACTAGAAGAAAAAGTTTATAGTGGTGAAGCACTATCTATGGAGTTTCAAGATGTTGAGATTCGTAGTGTACTTGATATCCTAGCGCAATTTACTGATATGAATATCGTTGCTAGTGACTCGGTTAGTGGCAATATCACGCTCCGCTTAATCAATGTACCATGGGATCAAGCCCTTGATATTATTTTAAAAAGTAAAAATTTAGATAAGCGTGAGAATGGCAATGTTATATTGATTGCACCTTCTACTGAACTGGCAGCTCAAGAAGCACAGGAGCTTGAAGCTCAGCAAGCCGTTGAAGCCTACGCGCCATTACGTACTGAATATATACGCTTAAGCTACGCTAAAGCACAAGATGTATTTAACCTTATTTCTCAAGGTAGCGGTCCATCTGGCGGTAGCTCAAGCAATAGTCGCGTAGAAGATAGCAATAGCTTATTGTCTAACCGCGGTACAGTGACGATTGATGAGCGTACTAACACACTGATTGTCAAAGACGTGGCTGATAGCATTGAAAATATTCACAGACTCATTAGCAAAATTGATATTCCAGTACGCCAAGTTATGATTGAGGCGCGAATCGTTAGTGCTTCTGACAGCTTTAGTAAAGAGATCGGTGTACGTTGGGGCATCTTATCTAATGGTGCAGCTAACAACCGTAACTTGCTAGTCGGTGGTAGTAATCAAACCTTGTGGGATCTTAAAGATTTTGATGTAGAAACGACGACTGTTAATGGTCAAACCGTATCATATCCTAAATACGACATCAGTCGTCCTGACAATCTTAACGTCGATTTAGGCGTAGCCAACCCTGCGGGAAGTATTGCATTTGGTCTACTAGCTATGTCAGATGTCATGTTAGATCTAGAACTATCAGCACTGCAAGCAGACAACCGTGGTGAAGTTATTTCTACCCCTAAGATTTTGACAGCAGATAAACAAACAGCCAAAGTTTCATCTGGTACGCAAATTCCTTATCAAGAAGCGTCTGCTAGTGGAGCCACGTCTACTAGCTTCAAAGAGGCAGCGCTAAGCTTAGAAGCAACCCCAAATATTACGCCTGATGGCAAGATTGGTTTGCAATTGGTGATTACTAACGGAACACCGACAATCATTAACAATCAAGTCGCTATTGCTGAGGATTCTATCTCCACTAACGTCATTGTAGAAGATGGACAAACGATTGTACTTGGTGGCGTCTTTAAAAATCGTATCTCTAATGGGGTAGATAAAGTCCCGTTCTTAGGCGATCTGCCTTATATTGGTCGTGCTTTCCGTAAAGACGTACGTAGTAACGCAAAAGAAGAGCTGCTTATCTTTGTTACACCAAAACTAATTAATGACGGTATTAGCCGTTTAGATTAATATAATTTTGCTGACAGCTAGTAAGCTATAAAAAAAGCAAGCCTAAGTGCTTGCTTTTTTATGGCCTAGAATTTAATAAGAGCTAATTTTACTGACAATAATCACAGCTCGTTACTAGCCAGAATATCGATGACGTTGTATGATAGTTAATTTATCTGAGTGAGTGCTATGTTGGAGGAATTGCCATCGGTATTTCTAGTTGGGCCGATGGGAGCAGGGAAGACCACCATTGGCCGATTGCTTGCTAAGCAGTTGGGACGAGAGTTTGTGGACAGTGACTGGTATATCGAATCACAAACAGGCGCTGATATTGCTTGGATATTTGCTAAAGAAGGTGAGGCGGGGTTTCGCGCGCGTGAAACACGAGCAATAGACGAGCTGACCCAACGTACGGACATTGTCCTTGCAACTGGCGGCGGTGCAGTTATGCATGCTGATAATCGGAAGTTTTTGCATCAGCGCGGCATTGTGGTTTATCTGAACGCACCAGTAGATGTACAAATGGCACGTACTGCTAAAGACAAGTCGCGCCCATTATTACAGCAGCCCAATCCCAGAAAAATATTGCAAGATTTATATAGCGCCCGCGATCCATTGTATCGACAAGTGGCACATATTGTCTTGCCTACTGGTCACACCTATCCTCGTCATATGGTCAATCAATTGTTACAACAGCTTGAATCTCTTTGTGTGCCTGTAGTCACAGATTTAGACTTAGTATTAGCAGCAGATCAGACGGTAACTGACATGACAATAAAAGCAGAAGCAGAAGCAGCTTCCACGTCCAAACCACTTATAGATTAATAGGTTCTTATAAAACCTTCCGATGAGCAGCAAATAGACATATTAAACATAGGAGTTTTTATGGCAATGCCACTATTCAACGATGGCTTGACGGTTCATACCCAAAGCCATGATTACCCAATCGTTATTACTGAGCAGTGCAATATGGCGACCAGCATTGCGCCTTATATTACTGGTCAGCAAGTATTAATCGTGACGAATGATACTGTTGCCCCTTTATATTTGCAGCCGCTTCAAAAGCAATTGGCAGAATTATTTACCGTTGCAGTTTGCATACTCCCTGATGGCGAGCAATACAAAAACCAAGACAGTATTAATCAAATTTACGACACCTTAATGGCCCAACATTTTAATCGTGATGTAACTTTAGTTGCGCTTGGTGGTGGGGTCATCGGTGATATGACTGGTTTTGCAGCCGCAAGCTTTATGCGCGGGGTGAATTTTATCCAAATTCCGACCACCTTGCTGTCACAAGTAGACTCAAGCGTTGGCGGCAAAACTGGTATCAACCATCTGCAGGGTAAAAACATGATTGGTGCTTTTTGGCAGCCGCAGATGGTACTGGCTGATATGAGCACTTTGCGAACTTTACCTGCACGTGAGTTGTCAGCAGGACTTGCGGAGGTGATTAAGTATGCTTTAATCATGGATGCAGAGTTTTTGAGCTGGCTTGAACATAACCTACCCGCCATGATGGAGCTGGATTTGGCTGTACTTGGCGAAGCTGTGAAGCGTTGCTGTGAGTATAAAGCGGCTGTTGTTGCACAAGATGAGAGAGAGGCTGGTGTGCGGGCGCTGCTCAACTTCGGTCATACTTTTGGTCATGTGATCGAAACTCATGAAGGTTATGGCAACTGGCTGCATGGTGAAGCTGTCGCTGCTGGCATGGTACAAGCCGCTGAGCTATCACAAATGATGGGGTGGCTAAGTAGCGATGACTTAGCTCGCATTAAGCGCGTACTGTTACTTGCCAACCTACCCATTAATCCGCCACCAATCGGAGTTGATACTGCTTTGAAGCTGATGGGTCACGACAAAAAAGTGAAACGCGGACAAATCCGTCTAATTTTGTTAAAATCAATAGGACAAGCAGTGCTAACAGATGATTTTGACACGCAGCTACTTACAGACGTACTGTCGCAACATAAAGATAGAGTATAGGTAGTTCAGTATTAAAGTAGGCATGTTCTTATTTAGCACATGTATCCCATATTAATGCTAATGCAATTAACTTATTCTAAACTTGTTTGCCGGCAATGGTCTTTTTGATCAGACTTTTATTAGTATGCTTAACCCTATTTTTCCAAGGAAACACCCATGGCCACATCGAGCTCAACGACTCGCCCAGAAAGCAGGTCATATCGCCGTCAAGCTTTGATTTGGCTGATGATGACTTTACTTCTTGGGGTTTTAACGGCGCTGCTTTGGATGTTTAGTCAGACTCCAGCAATTGGTGCCAAAATTGAAAACGCGCCAATATCAGCGCCAGAAGTATTAAGTACTGAGCTCAAGCAGCCTTTATCTGTTGCAGCCTTGCATGAGCTAGATAATGATGTACAGCCCATTAACTTTGAAGATACCATTCGTGATTTGCGCAACTATCCTGATGAGTTTAAAGATAAGCGTTACTTGCTAGCTAATAAAGGCAAGTGGACTGTACAGGTAATGAACGTTGCAGAAAATGAAGTGATTGCCAGCTATTTAGAAGGTCGTGATGATCGCAAAAAATTCTCGTACTTTCGTTATCGTGATGACAATAATCAACTGCGCTATATGCTGACTTACGGGATAATGAGTAGTCCACAAGAGGCGGTAGGAGCGGCGAAACTGATAGATTTTGGATTACCAGCTGACGTACGTGTATTGCCAGAAGAAATTAGCCGTTATGTCGGTATTATCGATAACTATGAGCGGCCTGGACCGATTAAAGATTTAAGCACTAGACGTTCACGATCGGTTAAATTGCAGCCAACTAAGCGCGAAGTACCAGTTCGCGAAACAGCAGAAACCTTAGCCAATAGCAATGAAGCTAGGAGTGGTAACAGTCAAGCCAGCAATGATAGCAGCAATGTCGAAAGTATTCGTCAATCAGAGGATACTTCTGCAACCTTAGCAGTTAATGAAGAGCGCACCGTGATTACTGAAGATGGCGTCACTATTCCATCATCTACAGCCAAAAAAGAAGACAACGCGCGTAAAGCTGAATCGGAGTCTAAAAACTTACCGGTTGTTCCTACGCCAAAACAACCAGGTGCGGCAAACAATGCTGAAAAGAGTAATGCTAATCCAAGTTCAAGCAACAAAAACCCTAATGCTGGCGCCGCCAAGAACGCCAACGCTGGGGCAACTAAAAACAATAACGATAGTATTAAAGAGCTAATAGAAGAAAAAACTGACTAGCTCTTTAGAGGGCTATCAGCTACCTATTACGATTTGCTATCAAGTAAGCCTGCAAGATGCGATGTCTAGCAGGCTTTTTTGTGCCTTTTCAATTAACGGCTCAATACCCAGTACAAATGAGTAAGCTATTTTTTTCTAAAAATTAAACGTTTATATTCAAAAACAACCATGGCAGGAATATAAAGTTCATAGCTGATAAATAGTATACTCAGTAGTATTTTATGAGCGTTTTAATACTATTTGTTACGTGTTCTAATACTAAAAGTTTGAAATGACTCTTAAGACCATAATTAAATGAATTAATAAAAAAGACTAGATTTTTCTATAATCATTAACTAATATGAATGTGGGCGACGCTCTGTACAGTTATCGTAAATAGCTATTTTTTGTTTGGTATTTGCTTAATGCTTTTGCTACAAGCCTTTATGATAATGCCGTTGCTTCAAGCGCAGTGACTGACCATTTGTATTAAGATTATTATAAGTGGTACAACTTCTCTTATTATCCTCCTTCCTAGGGTTGTTAAGGCGCTTGAATATAGAGCGTCTGATATTCAAACTCAATTGAACACCGTGTTATTAGGTGCTCAGCCAGCCAGTTGTCAATCGATATATGCATCATATTGATGCTTGTAATTAAAAGTTATTAATAGCTGCCAAGCAAAGAACAACGTGCTAACCCTTTAACAGTTAGCATCTTATTGACGCTCTTATCTTGCCACTATCAACGCTTAACAACTAGTTATTAGTAATCTGCTCTCAAATAAATGAGAAAGTGATGAGCATTTTCATCCCTTTCAAAGCGTTAGAACCTATTGTCGATCGCATCATTTATTTGTTCGGATGAACATTTATCATCAGCCCGTTTTGCCTACGGTATTCAGTTTATGATCTGCATTAGATATATACGCTGCCCGTTCACTTAAAAGGACTAGCCATGTCAATGATTTCCTCCCATACGCATTTGGCCACGCCAGATGACTTCTCTGATAACTGTGGTTTTGGTTTGATTGCTCACATTGAGGGACAAGCCAGCCATAATTTAGTAAAAACCGCTATTCATAGCTTAAGCTGCATGACCCATCGCGGCGGTGTTGCTGCTGACGGCAGAACTGGCGACGGTTGTGGTCTATTACTTGCCACACCAACGACATTTTTTAAAAGTATTGCTGAAGAGCAAGGGTTTGCTATCACCGGTAACTTTGCAGTAGGTATGGTATTCGTTAATGTAGATAATGACAAAGCCCAACATAGCCAGCAAGTTCTCAGTGATGAAATTACTGCGCAAGGCTTAGAAGTTGCTGGCTGGCGCGATGTTCCGCTTGATTTAAGCATTGTGGGTGAGATTGGTCGGGAGACGCTGCCAGATTTCAAGCAAGTTTTTGTCAATGCAACCGAAGATCTAGCTGCAGACGATTTTAACCGCAAATTGTTTGTCGCTCGTAAAAAAGCAGAGCAACGCTTAATCGATGATGAGCTGTTTTATGTATGTTCATTAAGTTGCCAAACTATTATTTATAAAGGTCTGGTGATGCCGTCAGATCTGCCAGCTTTCTTTTTAGATTTACAAGATGAGCGGTTAGCTTCGCATATTGTGGTATTTCATCAGCGCTTTTCAACCAATACGTTACCGCGCTGGCCGTTGGCACAGCCATTTCGCTATCTTGCTCATAATGGTGAGCTCAATACGATCACTGGTAATCGTAACTGGTCTGAAGCACGTACGCCAAAGTTAAAATCAGACAAACTGCCCAATTTGAATGAATTGACACCACTGGTCAACAGTACTGGTTCTGACTCATCAAGCTTAGACAATATGCTTGAAGTGCTCATGTCAGGGGGTATGAATCTGTTCCATGCGATGTCGATTTTGGTGCCGCCAGCTTGGCAAAATGTCGATAGCATGGATATGGACTTGCGCGCGTTTTATGAATTTTACTCGCAGCATATGGAAGCATGGGATGGACCAGCAGGTCTAGTGATTCAAGATGGACGCTATGCAGTCTGTATGCTTGATCGTAATGGTCTGCGTCCGTCACGCTGGGTGACGACTAAGAACGGCTATATCACCGTTGCATCTGAGATTGGCGTTTGGGATTATGATCCTAAAGATGTGCTGGCAAAAGGTCGTGTCGGCCCAGGTCAAATGCTGGTCATTGATACTTTGACTGGTCAGATTTTGGATACTAAGGCCATTGCCACCTTACTCAAAAAAGCTCATCCCTATCGTAAATGGTTACGTGAAGAAGCGAAACGCATTCGTGATGATGAGCGTTTAGAAGAAGAGCTAGCAGCGCAAGCATGCCGCGGTGATAAGTTAAAAGCACTGCAAAAAATGTATCACATTACTAATGAAGAGCGTACTGAAATCATTCGCCCCAATGCCGAAAATGCTCAAGAGCCAGTCGGTTCGATGGGTGACGATACGCCAATGGCGGTATTATCGCAGCAAATTCGCCATGTTGGTGACTTCTTCCGTCAGCAATTCGCACAGGTAACCAATCCACCGATTGATCCACTGCGTGAGTCTATCGTGATGTCGCTACAGACTTGTCTCGGTGCCCAAACCAATGTGTTTGCACCATCAGCGAAAGATGCGCATCGTATTATTCTATCGTCGCCAGTATTGTCAGCCAGTAAAATGCAGCAGCTTGAAACCTTGAATGACCCTGCGTTTCAAATGGTACGCATTGACTTAAACTATGAGCGCACTCTAAAGCTGTCTGATGCCATCATCGTTATCTGTGAGCAAGTGGCGAGCGCTATTCGTGCTGGTAATACTTTGATTGTATTATCTGATAAAGACATTGATGCGGATAAAGTACCTGCTAATGCCATTATGGTGACTGGTGCGGTACATCATTATCTCATTGCGCAAGGTATTCGTACTGATGCTAACTTAATTGTTGAGACCGGTCTGGCACGTGATTCGCATCAAGTGGCGGTATTGATTGGCTTTGGCGCGACCTGCATCTATCCATACTTAGCTTATGATGTTATTGATGATTTGGTCGCGACTGGTGAGCTACTGGGCGATCCGATTCAAGCGCGGGTTAATTTCCGTAAAGGCTTAGATAAGGGCCTGCTGAAAATCTTATCAAAAATGGGTATCTCTACCATTGTCTCTTATCGCGGGGCGCAGTTATTTGAAGCGGTTGGGCTCTCTGAAGAGGTCGTGAGTTTATGCTTTAAAGGCGTGCAAAGCCGTATTAAGGGAGCAACTTTTGAAGATTTGTCTGCGGACCAAGCACAGTTAGCTGCAAATGCCTTTAAGCGCCGTGCGCCACTGGATCAAGGTGGTTTGCTCAAGTTTGTCTTTAATAAAGAATATCATGCCTTTAATCCCGATGTGATCAACAGCTTGCATACCGCAGTTCGTACTGGTGATTATGACAATTATCGTCAGTATGCTGATTTGGTCAATAGTCGTCCGGTTGCGACCTTGCGTGATTTATTGCAGCTTAAAACGGATAATAGTATTGATATTAATGAAGTTGAAGATACCGCCAAGATTTTAACGCGCTTTGACTCTGCTGGTATGTCGTTAGGTGCGCTATCACCTGAGGCGCATGAATCAATCGCCATGGCGATGAATACCATTGGCGGGCGTTCAAACTCTGGTGAGGGCGGTGAAGATCCAGTACGTTATGGCACTTTGCGCAACTCCAAAATCAAACAAATTGCCTCTGGTCGTTTTGGGGTTACACCTGCGTATTTACGTTCAGCGGAAGTCATGCAGATTAAAGTTGCGCAAGGTGCGAAACCGGGCGAGGGTGGTCAGCTACCGGGTGGCAAGGTTAATGCTTTGATTGCACGTTTGCGTTATTCGGTACCGGGGGTGACTTTGATTTCACCGCCACCGCATCATGATATTTATTCTATTGAAGATTTGGCCCAGCTAATCTTTGATTTAAAACAAGTCAATCCTGATGCTTTGGTATCGGTTAAATTAGTCTCCCGTCCAGGGGTAGGGACTATCGCGACGGGTGTGGCAAAAGCCTACGCCGATTTGATTACCATCTCAGGCTATGATGGCGGTACCGCAGCTTCGCCGTTGTCATCTATCCATCATGCTGGCTCGCCATGGGAGCTAGGTCTAGCAGAGACTCATCAGTCGCTAAGAGTTAATGGTCTGCGCGATAAGGTACGTATCCAAACTGATGGTGGTCTCAAAACAGGTCTTGACGTGGTAAAAGCCGCTATCCTTGGCGCAGAAAGCTTCGGTTTTGGTACTACGCCTATGATTGCCGTTGGTTGTAAATACTTGCGTATCTGTCATCTTAATAACTGCCCAACTGGCGTTGCAACTCAAAAAGCTGAGCTACGCGATAAGCACTTCATTGGTGAAGCTGAGATGCTCATTAACTTCTTCAAATTTGTGGCGACTGAAACACGTGAGTGGTTAGCCGCACTTGGCGTACGTAGTATGGAAGAGCTGGTCGGACGTACTGACTTGCTTGAAGTGCTAGAAGGCAATACGGATAAGCAGCGTCATCTTGACTTAACGCCATTACTATTTAGTCATCCTGCCAGTAGCGGCAAAGCTCAAACCTGTCAAGTTGAGCGTAATGAGCCATTTGACAAAGGCTTACTTGCTGAGCAGATGATCAGTGATATGCTGCTCAATATCCGTAAAGGCAATGGCGGTGACTATAGCTACTATGTCGGTAACTGTGATCGCTCTATTGGCGCCCGTATCTCAGGTGAGATTGCGCAAGTATGGGGCAATCTTGGTATGAGCGACATGCCTATTAAGCTGCATCTAACGGGTACCGCGGGTCAAAGCTTAGGCGTTTGGAATGCTGGCGGCCTGCACATTGAGCTTGAAGGCGATGCTAACGACTATGTCGGTAAAGGCATGGCAGGCGGTGAGATTGTGATTTATCCACCGAAAGGTTCAAGCTTTACCGCGCATGATACTGCTATTATCGGTAATACCTGTCTCTATGGCGCAACAGGCGGTAAGCTATATGCGGCAGGTACAGCAGGCGAGCGCTTCGGTGTACGTAACTCTGGCGCCCATGCTGTCATTGAAGGCACAGGCGATCACTGCTGTGAGTATATGACAGGTGGCATTATTACAGTCCTTGGACGTACCGGCCTTAACTTTGGTGCGGGTATGACAGGCGGTTTTGCTTATGTGCTTGATATGGAAGGCGACTTCTTTGATCGCTGTAACCATGAGCTGATTGATTTGAATCGTATCTCAAGTGAGCAAACTGAGGAACATCGTATCCATTTGCATCAAGTAATTGAAGCTCATGTAGATAAAACAGGGAGCGCATGGGGTCAGACGATATTGGCTGACTTTGAGCATTATGTTCGTAAGTTTTATTTGGTTAAGCCTAAAGCGGCGAACGTTGCAACTTTGCTAAAAACTACGACGGCTGATCCACAATAATTTTGTGTATATCGTCCAGTCAAGGTTTCAAATAATTATAAGGTTGAGACCTTAAAGTTCACTGCTCGAATGTTTTAAGCAGGTAAGTGACAGTAACGATGTGCCTATTTGCCTCATTTAGGCTGCACAACATTAACTGTCACTACCTACTATAAAAGAGCCTAATATAAAAGAGAAATTCATTATGGCAAAACGCTTAGATAATAGTTTCCAGTTTTTGGACGTACCGCGGCTTGAGCCGGTTAAAAAAGACATTGCGACGCGCTCAACGGAGTTTGTCGAAATTTATAAACCGTTTGAAATTGAATCGGTTGCTCAGCAATCGCACCGTTGTCTTGAATGTGGCAACCCATACTGCGAATGGAAATGCCCGGTACACAATTATATTCCTAATTGGCTTAAGCTGGCGACCGAAGGCCAGATCTTTCAGGCGGCAGAATTGTGTCACCGTACCAATACCCTGCCTGAAGTCTGCGGCCGTGTCTGTCCACAAGACCGCTTGTGTGAAGGTGCTTGTACGCTAAATGATGGCTTTGGCGCCGTGACCATTGGTAATGTCGAAAAATATATTAACGATACCGCTTTTGCACTTGGCTGGCGTCCAGACATGTCAGATGTGGTCTGGACAGACAAAAAAGTCGCCATTATTGGTGCAGGGCCAGCAGGTCTCGGTTGTGCAGATATCTTAGTTAGAAATGGTGTGAGACCTGTGGTGTTTGATAAACGTCCTGAGATTGGCGGCTTACTGACCTTTGGTATTCCAGAGTTTAAGATGGAAAAAGACGTCATGCGCAATCGCCGTGTCATCTTTGAAGGCATGGGAATTGAATTCCGCCTTGAAACGGAAATCGGTACTGACGTTAGTATCGATGAGCTGTTAAGCGAATATGATGCGGTGTTTATGGGTATGGGTACATACACCTATATGCGTGGCGGCTTCGCTGGCGAAGAGCTGGAAGGCGTTCATGACGCACTAGATTACCTCATTGCGAACGTTAATCGCTGTAACGACTGGGAAAAAGATCCAGAAGAATACATCGATCTGAAAGGCAAAAAAGTCGTAATATTGGGCGGTGGTGATACAGCTATGGACTGTAACCGTACCAGTATCCGCCAAGGTGCAGAGAAGGTGGTCTGTGCTTATCGCCGCGATGAAGAGAATATGCCGGGCTCACGTCGTGAAGTCGTTAATGCGCGCGAGGAAGGGGTTGAGTTTTTATTTAATCGCCAACCGACCGAAATCATCGGCTTAAATGGTAAGGTCAACGCGGTAAAAGTCGTCACTACCCATTTAGGTGCACCAGATAACCGTGGTCGTCGTCGTCCTGAGCCAATTCCTAACTCTGAGGAAATTATCCCTTGTGATGCGGTTATTATGGCCTTTGGTTTCCGTCCTAGCCCTGCCGACTGGTTTGAGACCCAACAAGTCGCTATGGACAGCTCCGGCCGTGTGTTAGCAGCGGAAGAGCAGACCTTTAAGTTCCAAACTAACAATCCTAAGATATTTGCTGGCGGGGATATGGTACGTGGCTCTGATTTGGTGGTAACTGCTATTTGGGAAGGTCGTGAAGCGGCTGAGGGAATATTGGATTTCCTAGAAGTATAGTGTTTAACATATGCTATAAATTTAAAAACACTATAAACAGCTAAAAGCTAGCGCATAGGTAAGTTTTTCATATTTTGTGCTAGCATGCTTTGACCTTTAACGTCTTTTGTCTTTTAATAGATGAGAGGCGTTATTTTTTGGTAGTCAGTTAATGGCTATGTGTCTAATGGTTACGTGTTTAATGGCTTATTATTCAACGACTGCTATTGTTTTTTCTTAACATTTTTTACTATACAAAAAGAGAAATTCCGAGTGAAACCGACTTTTTGGCAACGATTTACTGCCCCGCTGATTGAGCCTTATGCGCGTTATCAACATGCCGATGTTTTGCATGCGATACGTTTGGGCACGGCTGTTGTCATTGCATTCCTATTGAACGAGCTTACCAACTTACCCCATGGGGAGTGGACGACCATTACGGTATTTGTCATCTTAGGTTTATTGCAATACCAAGGTGCAATTTATACTAAGGCTAAAGAACGAATACTGGGTACATTACTTGGGGTAGGTGTCGGACTTGGTTTTTTATGGCTGAGTCAAGATATTGGTACGTGGATGTGGATATACTATCTACTTATCGGCATCATCAGCGGTCTTATCGGTTATGTAGCGGTCAAGCAATTGGGTTATATCGGTCTATTGACCGGTATAACCATGTTGATGATTGTTTCAAGCCCTGATCAGAGCAATGTCAGCCAAGACGGTATGTACCGCGCTTTTAATATTCTACTTGGCGCTGGTGTAGCAGTAGCGGCTACCTTAGTTTTACCTCTCAAGTCTACTTTGATGTGGCGCTTTTTGCTAGCAACTAACCTTGAAACCTGTAGCAATCTCTATGCTGGGGTCGGTAATCATATTGATGCTGACGTTCTGGTTCCTAAACCGTTTAAATACACTAAAGGTACTAGCTCAGCAAGTCTTGTTTATCCTACCAGTAGCTCTGTCCCTGATACCCCAGTTAATAAGGCCTTGGTAAAAGCGCTACAAAAAATCAATAAGCGTCTATTAGCGGTTCGTCCACATATCGCTGCTACAGCAAGTGAATCGGGAATTGAAAAAGAGACCTTAGAAACCATTCAACGTACGCATCGTAATATTATCGGGACGATTGATTTACTATTAAGTGCAGCGCCGCGTTTGGCTAATATTGAGATTGATGATGAAAATCATATACTCTTAATACACTATCAACATGAATTGACCCAAGCCATGCAGCATATGGCAGCAGTACTTCGTAGCCCAAGTGATGAGGTGTTTCGGCCTATCACTCGCATCGCCGTATCAGATTATCCAAGTGTGCAAAACTTAGGGTTTGAGTGGCAAGGCTATTTTTGGTTAACTCAAACTCTACAAGTGCAATTACAACGGCTCAGTGATTTATTACAGACGACTAAACCGCAATGGTTCGCTGCCTCCGGCCTTCGTTACCAGCGCCGAGAACAACGCCGCATTGAGGATAAAGGCGGCGAGACTGATTTACATTTATAAAAAAACGCTGACCATTTAAAGCCAGCGTTTTTATTTGTGTTTAACCGTTTAGCTACTTTAGTTAGTCATTATAGATAGTTCTATAAAGCAGACCTTCTATCTTTCTATTAACGGCCAGTTTTTAGCATATCCCAATACTGCTGATAAACCTGTAGCGCATCATCACCCACATCTTCTTGGAATTCTGCTTTTGCTAGCACTTCTTTACTTGGGTAAATCGTTGGGTTGTTTCTCACTTCATCCGACATAAGCTCGCGTGCCGCCATATTTGGTGACGCATAACCAATCTCTTCACTAACGATTTTAGCGTTTTCAGGACGTAGCAAATAATCAATGAATTTATGCGCAGCGTCTACTTGCTTGGCGTTTTTTGGGATGACGAAGTTGTCCATCCATAATATCGCGCCCTCAGATGGGTATTTATAAACCAAGCTGGTCAGACCTTCATCGTTGGCCATGACGGCTTCACCATTCCATGTCATACCGAGTGCAGTTTCGCCTTCGATATAGGGCATGCGCGTCGCATCTGAATTAAAGGTTTTGACGTTAGGCATTAAGGTGGTGAGCTTATCATAAGCAGCTTTAATCTCATCAGGATTGCGACTGTTGCCTGAGTAGCCAAGTGTCAGTAACGCCATGCCAAATACTTCACGCACATCGTTGGTCAGCATCACCTGACCTTTATAGTTAGGACTCCATAGATCATTCCAGCTATTGACGGTCGCAGGGTCAACAGTATCACCATTAATAGCAAGACCAGTGCTGCCCCACATATAAGGGATAGAGTATTTGTTCTCAGGATCGACCTTAGTGTTGGTAAATGAAGTATCAAGATTCTTAAAATTGCTCAGTTTTGATTTATCTAGCTCTTGCAATAATCCCTCTTTAGCCATTTTTTCAACATAATAGGTTGATGGAATAGCAAGATCATATTGGCTAGAGTCGTCAAGCAGTTTAAGCTTGGCATACATCGCTTCATTAGAATCAAAGGTCGTGTAGTTGACCGAGATTCCTGTCTCTTCCTCAAAGCCATCAAGAATCTCTTGCGGCATATACTCTGACCAGTTATACAAATTAAGGGTTTCGTTACTGGTAGCCGTACCATCAGTCGCAGCATTGTCAGAGTTGCTACAGCTAGTAAGTACCAAGCCGACAGCTGCGGCCAACAATGCTTTGGGTATGACACGACCGGCTCGACTGCCAGCGCGAGTAGGAACTTTTGAGGATAGGCGTGACGATGATAAATGAGACAAGATAGCTCTCCTAAGTAGACAAAAAAGTAAAAACCGATGCATGTTAGATAATTGACCGCTATTTATTAGCAGTAATTATATCGTTATGGTCATTCGAAGCCATAATTTAAAGGGTAGCAGCTCGAATCTGCTAGGCTTTGATTAGAAAATCGTAGATTTTGCTAAGCGCTATGATAATTAATAATCATGATATGATTGGCACCTTTGGAATGTTTAATATTTTCTAAAATTTAAATAAAAATCTCTATAAAACTATATGTTTCGATAAAACTATATAAAGGATAAATACTATGAACCAGACCAATACGGTTATTCCTACACTGCTCACTAACAAAGTCGCAATCGTCACTGGTGCCAGTCGTGGCCTTGGTGCACAGATATCTCAGCAAATGGCAGCAGCAGGCGCGCTCGTTTGCGTCAATTATCTTAATAGTAAAGAAGCTGCCGAAAAAGTAGTTGCAGATATCTTAGAGACCGGGGGACAAGCATTTACTTATCAAGCTGATGTCACTGAACTTGAGCAAGTAAAAGCGATGGCGGATGAGGTCATTGCTCGTTATGGTCGCATTGATGTATTGGTCAATAATGCCTTGCCAAGTTACCAGTTTAATCCCAGTGCTGATTACACCAGTATTGAAACTGTCAAATGGGCGCATTTTTCTCAGCAAATAGATGGCATCGTCAAGGGCGCAGTTAATACAGTGCAAGCGGTATTACCACAAATGAAAGCGCAGCAGATGGGCAAGATTATCAATATCTCAACCAACCTCGTTTACAATCCGGTAGTCACTTATTACGACTATACGACTGCTAAATCGGCCTTGATTGGGCTGACGCGTAACTTGGCTGCGGAGCTAGGACAGTATGGTATTCGAGTTAATCTGCTGGCAGGTGGACTGCTAAAAACTACTGACGCGAGCAGCTTAACGACTGAAGAGGTATTTGATTATATCGCTACTACCACACCGTTGCGTCAAGCGACCTCAGTGGCTGACTTTGCCAATTCAGTGCTGCTAATGGCGTCTGATTTGAGTGCGGCTATCACAGGACAATCGATCGCTGTTGATGGTGGCTTGACAATGCCTTGATGACGCTTCGACAGTGCCTTGACGTTTTAATACAGCGCCTTGTTACTGTAAAGACTATAAAAATTAGAAGATTAACTAGTGAATAAGTAATTCGATCGAATTTAGAAGAGAAAAGAGATGAATAACCGCAAACGTGCTGGGATTATTACTGCTGTACTTGGGTTAGTGGCATTTATGGCCATGTTCAATGCTGGCTCACCAACTCCTATGGTGAATTGGCCAGTGGAGACTTATATGGGTTTGGCATTTACGATTGGCTGGTTGAGTAGTGTGCCCAATTGGTTGGCTTACGTGTTGGCAGCGGTGGTACTTATTCTTATGATCGTAGGATTCTATAAAATTGGTAGCTGGGTTTATGGTTTGGTAGCAGGTAAGCGTTAAATGCCTTTTTGCAGCTATATTCTACGAGCTAAGCGCTTATTTACGTCTGTTATTTGAAATTCAGCAATTATTCGCAAAACAAAAACCCTTGTCAGCTACTGACAAGGGTTCTTGTTGGCTATAAAGAAAAGAATTTTTAACGGTTTCGCTTAACTCTATTCTAATTATGACGCTATCTTAAATTGCTCAAGTACCTTTTGAATACCATACTCTTCAATAGTCCCAGTGACAAAGTCTGCACGCGCTATAAGGGCAGGTTGAGAGTCGCCCATGGCTACCGCGTAACCAACCAAATCAAACATCTCCAAGTCATTCATACCATCGCCAAACGCCATGCATTCGCTCACATCCATAGCATAATGCTCGCATAAATCTCTAATACCTCGTGCTTTGGAGGCTTCTACTGGCAGGATATCGGCACCAATCTGATGCCAATGCACCAGTTTTAACTCGTACTGGGCAAAGTTGACGTCTTGCATTTTATCTTCTTGATTGTTAAAGAATACCGAGCACTGATAGACAGGGTTTAATTTGTAATAGTCCGGATCAACGATAGAGTTTGGCGTTCTGGCATTATATTCACGCAGACGCTCGTTTTCGTTTGACCATGCGATATGCGTCGCAGAGTCAAATTTATGAATGATTTCACTCGTTTGGCATAGCTGGACGATTTTGTCATTTTGCTCAGCAGATAAAGGGTAATGACTGATAAGACCGTCTTTATTAAAGCTATATTGTCCATTCATACAGATAATGGCGTCCAATATATTGTCGTCCAATAACGCCAAAATATCATCTGGAATAATGGCTTTAGAACGTCCTGTCGCAATCACTAGCTTGATGTCAGTCTTAGCAAGTTGCTCGAGGGTCGCCTTATTATGTTCAGCAATAATACCGTTACGGCTTAGCGTATCATCGATGTCAAAAAATATGATTTTAGGGGCGGCTACTCTGTTATGCATATTAGCATTCACAGCTTTATCTACAATAAACATGATTATCCTTTATGTTTTAAACACTACTATGAATGGTGACCAAATATCGCTCGACACTGCTTCCGTGATGGTGTTTGTCATTATGGGTTTAATTCTACAGTGGAAGTAGTATAGCAGTACGTGGCTTCTGACTGAATTATGTAACACATTGATTAGATTGTTATTTATAGTGGCTATATATGCATATTCAAGACCTGCATACTCAAGTGCGCAGTTGATTTTTAAATTTTAGACTATATTTATATTCTACATATTTATTTGACTGATTTTAGTATTTCTAATTAATTTGTTTTTAGATTTCACTTTTTTCTATAAATAGCCTTCCTGATAATAAGAAAGCTAATTAAGCAAACGTAACTGGTAAAGGCAATTAACAAGGGCAAGGCAATGGATAACTCACCTCAAAGCATTACTATTAAGAATGTTGCTGTCAAAGATGGTGCTATCAAAACCGTTGCAGATGAGGATTTGTTTACTCTGTCACCGCGTCATCCCGATAGTCGGCTTGAGATGGACTGGTTGTTCTTATTTAACAAGCTACCACCAGATCAATGGTTTAGCACAGATTATGCTTACAAAACATCGGGCTGGCTAAAAGTACATACTAACATACGCAAGCGTCAGCGTATCTTGACACAGATTAGTAAAGGTTATCAATCTGGAGAGTACGACTGGTCAGAGTATCGCTCGCAGATACTGAAACGTATCAATATGCATGTGCTCAAACTGCATCAACATCATGGGGTAGAGGATGAGGGGTTTTTCCCTGAGTTTATTAGGATATATCCGCAGCTACAGGCAGGGTTTGAGATATTGGGTCGCGACCATGTGCGCTTGGATGCGCTACTCGATAAGCTACAAGTGCAAAACGATACGCTGGCGAGAAGTGAGGTTGAGGATAAAGCGCTGGCGGAGCAATTGCATCAGACTTTGGTGGATGCGACCGATTTACTTTCGCAGCATTTGACCGACGAGGAAGACTTGGTGATTCCTATTTTGGGGTTAAGGCAGGGTTAGGGACGCACTCTGCTTTACTCTTAGTTTTTTTAAACCAATACTTATATATCAAGTATTAATCCTAATAAGACTTCTATCACTGTTAAAATTAACATCCTTTGGGTCAATGGCTAAAATCTTTTGCTCAATTTCGTGTTCTGAAAGATGGTTTAATACTGCATGGTTGAGAACTTGAGATTTTAATTGCTCAATAATATCAGATAAGTTAACCCAATCTTCACTAACCCATCCTACGCGTTGCTTATAGATCTAAATTTATTTGTTGAGAACCTTTTATATGATCTAATACTTCTAAGATTTTATAAGATGTCTTGAGTTTAGCATTCTCCATATACTGCTCTTTCTCAAGCCTTACCTGAAGTATGTCACCTTCCGAAAAAGAAACATCTCTTTTATATACCTTATCAACAAATAAGGGATCTATTATATTAGCTTTTATAGTTTCGTCACCTCTAGTAAAAGACCATTTATTGTTCAAATCAAATGTTATAGCCTTTATCTGTAAAAAAGTAGTTTCTTCATTTAGTAATAAAGACTCGGTAAGACGAGGAGGTAAGAATCTTCCTATTTCTTCTTGATCTATGTGAACTATAGATAGAGAATCTTTAATTATATCAAATGTTTTGATTCCTTCTTTCTCGAGAGGTCTAACTGTTTTATATAAGCTTTCTCTTACTTCAAAATTGTTGTAAATGTTGTAAATATGTTGATTAACGATAACAGTTTCACTTTTAAAATGTAATTGTACTTTATCGTCATCAATTCTCGTAATTTTCTCAGGTTTTTCATTTCCAAACTTTTTAACTAGAGAATAGAGCATGCATAAACTACCAATACCACCACTTATGATTGTCGTCAGGTTAGCACCAGCCGCACCATATTTTCCTGATAAAAAGTCAACGACTTGTGTAGATAAATTCGATACAGCTTGCATTACTAGTTCGACTTCAATCGAACCTTCTCTTGCATTGCCTTTAATTTTTAGACTAGTCTTATATTCTCCCTGTGTACTAGATTTAACTAACTCTTCAAGAATTTTTTGCATTCCCAATAAAGCTGGAGCTAATAAAGCTACGTCCATCTCATGATCACGAATGGCTTCACCATCGTATTTGACTGTGAAATTTACACTAGGCATATCATCATCACTCGTCACTATTACGACTCCAATTAATATGATTTTAAATCTGATATATATGATTATATACAAATATCGATTAATATTCCTTAATCTAATAAAGCATTAAATAAATTTAAATTAATTAACAATTGAATGGTTCTATTATTCAAACTAACCAACCTCAACACTCGTCACATTCTGAAAGCCTCTTGGTAGCTGTCCACCACGATTACCACGACTGCCGGTATAATTGGCTAAATCATTAGGTTTTAGCGTTACGTGGCGTTTACCAGCAGTAATAATTAAGCTGTCTTGCTGACTGAGTGGCGTGATGGCAAGCACCTCTTCAACGTCTTTTAATTTAATCAACTTATTACCTTTACCACGTGCCTGTTCAGGCAAGTCATCAAGAGCAAATATCAATAGGTATCCCGCATTGGTCACAACGGCAACATGGTCAGGCGTGGTGCTTACGGTGCTATTTTCCCCTTCGGCATTTTCGTTATTAGCATTGGCAGTCATAGCCGCTGGCGCATCGATACGCGCAACAGGGAGTAAACGACTACCAGTCGCTAGGTTGATGACGTTTTTCCCCGCTTTTTGATTGCTATCGAGATTGCCAATGGTATTGATAAAACCATAACCTGCTGAGCTGGCTAGGATGATACGCTGATCATCCGCACCCGTTAATAGCTGCTCAAAGCTAGCACCTGCGGGCGGTTTGAGTACGCTGGTCAGCGGATCGCCTTGACCACGGGCGGATGCGAGGCTATGCGCATCGATACTATAACTGCGTCCAGTGCTATCGAGCACGTAGATTCTCTCATTGGATTTGCCGCGCACGTGGGCTTGATAGCTATCGCCTGAGCGATAGGTCATGCCAGCAGCATCGACGTCATGTCCTTTAGCGGCGCGAATCCAGCCTGCTTTCGATAGGATAGCAGTGACAGGCTCGCTTGGTACGAGGTCAGACTCTTTGAGTGCTTGCGCTTCTTCGCGTTCTGCCAATTGTGCCACGCGCTCGTTACCGTGTTCTTTCATATCGGCGGTAAGCTCATCAATCATCAGATTGGTCAGGCTGTCTGGATTGTCCAAGTACTCTTGAATGATGGCGCGTTCGGCAGCCAGCTCATCTTGCTCACGGCGCAGCTCAATCTCTTCTAGTTTAGCGAGCTGACGCAGACGAATGTCCAAGATAGCATTAGCTTGGATTTCAGTCAGATCATAGCCTTGCATCAATGATAATTTTGGATCGTCTTCTTCACGAATGATACGAATGACTTCATCGATATTCAGATAGGCAATCAGCAAACCTGCGAGAATATGCAAGCGCTTATCGATTTTATCGAGGCGATATTGCAAACGACGGGTGACCACTGAGCGGCGACAGACGAGCCATTCTTCAAGGATTTCTTTTAGGTTTTTGACCTGCGGTTTACCATTTAGACCAATCATGTTCATATTGACGCGGTAATTGCTTTCAAGATCAGTACTGGCAAACAGATGGCTCATTACTCGCTGCACGTCGACGCGGGTAGATTTTAGCTCTAAGACGATACGGCAAGCGTTTTCATGATCTGACTCATCATGAATATCAGTAATCCACGGCAACTTTTTGTCCGTCATCAGCTTGGCGATCTGCTCTTGAATTTTATTACCGGATACTTGATAAGGAAGAGCATCGATGATGACGAGATTTTTCTCTTTTGGGTCGACATGAAAGGTCGCGCGCATTTTATAGCTGCCGCGACCAGTCTCATACATCGCCTGCAAATCTTTTTTACTGGTGATGATTTCAGCAGGGGTTGGCAAATCAGGCGCTGGTATCGATTGGGTGAGCTGCTTAACTGATAGCTCAGGATTTTTTAGCAAACGAATAGCCGCGCGTACCACTTCATTGAGGTTATGCGGCGGGATATCGGTTGCCATACCAACGGCAATACCGGTCGTACCATTCAATAAAATATTGGGCAGGCGAGCAGGTAGGGTGGTTGGCTCTTGCATGGTGCCATCGAAGTTATCTTGCCAATCGACCGTGCCTTGGCCTAACTCTGCAAGCAAGGTATTGGCATAAGCAGACATTTTGGCTTCGGTATAACGCATCGCGGCAAAGGACTTGGGATCATCAGGGCTACCCCAGTTACCTTGACCAGTGATGAGCGGATAACGATAACTAAACGGCTGTGCCATCAGTACCATCGCTTCATAACAAGCACTGTCGCCATGCGGATGATATTTACCCAAGACATCACCGACCGTACGCGCAGATTTTTTCGCCTTCGCAGTCGATTTTAGTCCCAGCTCACTCATGGCATAGACGATACGGCGCTGGACGGGTTTTAGGCCGTCAGCGATATTGGGTAGCGCCCGATCCATAATCACGTACATGGCGTAATTGAGATAGGCTTGTTCGGTGAACTCCGCGACTGAGCGGGTATCCATCGGTTCACTTGGAATAATGGGTGTAATCGTATTATCAATAACATCGGACATAGAATAGGTTTCGCTTCTGTGTTTTTAATTAGTATGGTTTATATAGTGATATATATTACGTGCCGCGCCACATTTAAAGTGCGGGATTCACTTAAAAATAAGATAGCGCTATCGTAAAGGATATTGCGTCAATTAAAAAGGTGTAAGCTAGAATAGACGACAGGTCGTGACGTGACGATATTTACCAAAATGCCAGCAAATACTATATATGATTCTGCCATTAATGCACCAATGACAAGACCGTGTAAAACAGACCACTTAAACACAAATTTGAAGACTGCGTATCATCAGCGCTGATAATACTTATTGATAAATATAAAAAGGCGTGATTTTACACAGAAATAAACAAGCAACAATAGAGGTTAATAAATACCTGTCTAATGCTAGGGAATGATATGAAAAACGCTTATGTTTATCACCTATATATTTGATTTTAAATTAAATAATAGACGTCAAGAAACTTTGAGAACTCGAGTGCCAATCTTTTGTATTGAGTAGTGTGTACAAAGTGTGTATGTTAAAGAACAAAGGGGTATTTACCACTAACTGCATAAATTCATTAGGAGAAATAAGATTATGGATAATCAAGTCAATTTAACCCGTCGTAACGATAAAGTCTGGCTAAAAACTTATGAAACGCTTGGACTAACTTACGATATTGATATGCCAGCTGAAGATACCTCGCTTATCGATATTTTTGAGCAGAGCTTTGTTAAACATGGTGACAAAACGGCATTCGTCTGCATGGGTTCCTCAATTAGTTTTAAAGAAGTAGACTTATATAGCCGTCAAGTTGCTGCTTATTTGCAGTCACTCGGACTGGTAAAAGGCGATAAAGTCGCGGTCATGATGCCTAATATTTTGCAGCTACCAATTGCTGTCATTGGTGTATTGCGTGCTGGTCTAACCCTTGTCAATGTCAATCCTCTATATACTACCAAAGAGCTTGAGCACCAATTGACGGATTCTGAATCCAAAGCCCTTATTATGGTCGAAAACTTTGCTAAGACTTACCAAGATATTGGACGCAAAGTCGTGGATCATGTCGTCATTACGGGGATGGGCGATTTGATGGGTGCGCTAAAAGGCTTTATGGTCAATACAGTCGTCCGTCACGTCAAAAAAATGGTACCAGAATACAAAATTGCTAACAGCGTTGAATTTAAAAACATGCTTAAGCAAAGTCCGGCAAGTAAGTATCAACGCCCAAGCAATATTAGTCTTAGTGATGTGGCAGTTTTACAGTATACCGGTGGTACCACTGGGGTTGCCAAAGGTGCGATGCTGACTCACAAAAACCTCGTTGCTAACCTTATTCAGTCTGATACCTTTTTGGGTAGTGCTTTTGATGAGTTTGATAAGAGTAACGAGCAGCCTGTCATTCTGACGGCTTTACCGCTATATCATATTTTTTCCTTTACTGTCTGCGGTATGTTCGGTATTTATCGCGGCTGTATCGGCCTCCTAGTACCCAATCCGCGTGACCTTGATAGCCTATTAAAAGCTTATAAAAATAACCCACCGGCATTTTTCCCAGCGGTAAACACTTTATTCAATGCGCTTGCTAATAATGAAGAGTTTAAGGCGATGGATCATAGTAAGCTGCGCATGTCGATGGGTGGCGGTATGGCAGTCCTTAGCTCAACGGCAGAAAAATGGCGTCAGGTAACAGGCAATATCATCGTCCAAGGTTACGGTTTGTCTGAGACTTCACCAGTCGCAACAGCTAACCCCTTTAATAGTGCTACGTTCAGTGGCAACATTGGCGTACCAATGCCAGATACTGACGTTGCTATCTTAGATGAAGCCGGTAACGAGCTTGAGCTAGGTGAGCGCGGTGAGATTAGTGTCCGTGGTCCGCAAGTAATGAAAGGCTACTGGAATCGCGATGATGCTACTCGTGAAGTCATGACCGATGATGGGTTTTTCCGTACGGGCGATATTGGGATTATGGATGAAGAAGGCTATGTCACTATCGTTGATCGTAAAAAGAATATGATTTTGGTCTCAGGCTTTAACGTTTATCCCAATGAAGTCGAAGAAGTGATGGCTGGTCATCCAAAGATTTTAGAGTGCGGAGTCATCGGTGTTGAAGATGAGAAGAGTGGCGAGGTTCCAAAAATATTCGTTGTACGTCAAGATAACAGTCTTACTGAAGAGGATGTTCTTGCCTATGCTAAAGAGCATTTGACTGGCTATAAACGCCCACGTCATGTTGAATTTATCGATGAGCTACCAAAATCGAACGTTGGTAAAATTTTGCATAAAGACTTACGTAAGCTTGAAGAAAAAAACCACGCTTCTTAATACTAAATGCTTGAATGAGGCTTAAACGTTTGGCTTTATGATAATGGCTTTTAGCTAGAGCATATAAGTTAAAGCTTATAAGTTAAAGCATTTGCGTTAAAGAGTATGGTTTAAAAGCTTATATTAAAGCAGTACTATTGATACCAGTAATGATAAGGCCGTTTACATACGGTCTTATCATTTTTTATTGTCAATTTTCAGTGAGGTTTAATTATAGTATAAATATGAATTAGGGTGATGAGAGGCATTCTATTAAGAGGGTACAGCGTTCTATCTACATGCAATTATGGAGACTTTTTAGCAAAACTGTTATAGTACGGACGTAGGCAACAGGGCAGACATTAGTTATTATTATCACCTATTAGAGTAACTAAGTAGATTCATATAAAGTTATTTATAAGCAATATGTAGGCTCGTAGATACTAATAACTATTTAGGTTACCTATCTCTAACATCCGATTTTTCATGTTTAACAATGAGAAATTTTCAGTGATTTATATTTATTATCTGCATTCTAATGACTTTATGTTCACAAATAATTATTCATAAATCCAGTATTCGTATCATCATTATATTATTCTACGTCTTTAATTGTAGTACTTAGGAAAAGTTATGACTGACAATGCCAACAACAGCGGTACTAATAAAAACACGCCAGACCAAGCGCCTGCTAACAGTGGTGAAAACCATGCGCATAAAGACGCACAAATAATGTCGGATATGACTGTGTTTCCTACCATGCCTACTATCCCAAGTGATAGACCATGGCTTGACGCTTATGAGCGTTATGGTATCGATGCGACTATTGATATGCCCGATGATGAGACCTCTTTGCTGGAAGTATTTGAGCGCAATTTTCGTCGTTACGGGCAAAAAACTGCTTATATCTGTATGGGCTCGTCAATTACCTTTAAGCAATTAGATTTATATAGTCGTCAAATCGCCAGCTATCTACAATCATTAGGATTGGTTAAAGGTGACAAAGTTGGGGTAATGATGCCCAATATTTTGCAGTATCCTATCGTCATGCTCGGTATCATCCGCGCAGGTATGGTATTAGTCAACGTCAATCCGCTCTATACCAGCCGTGAGCTATCACATCAGCTGCATGACAGCGGAGCAAAAGCATTATTTATCGTCGAAAACTTTGCTAAAACTTATCAAGACGCTGAAGATAAAGGCCAAGTTGAGCATGTGATTGTCTGTAAGATTGGTGACATGCTGGGCTCAGTCAAAGGGGTAGTGGTCAATCTAGTCGCGCGCCATATCAAAAAGATGATTCCGTCTTATAATTTGCCAAATAGCACTAGCTTTAAGCAGGCGCTTGGGGCAGTATCTGCAAGTAAATACCAGCGTCCAGATTTGTCGCTAAGTGATGTGGCTTTATTACAATATACTGGTGGTACGACTGGTGTGGCCAAGGGCGCTATGCTGTCTCACGGTAACCTAGTGGCCAACATGCTACAGATTAGCGTACTAATTAACAGCGCTTTTGAAGACGATATCAATAGTGACGATGTGATTTTGACGGCTTTACCGTTATATCATGTGTTCTCGTTTATGGTCTGCGGTATGTATGGTATGTATCAAGGCTTTGCAGGCTTATTGATTCCAAATCCACGTGATTTAGATGGTCTCATTAAAGAGATGGATAAATATAAGCCATCATTTATTCCTGCAGTGAATACCTTGTTTAATGGCTTGGTACAAAAAGATAGCTTTGCTAAATTGGATTTCTCAAACCTCAAAGCGGCTATCGGCGGCGGTATGTCAGTATTGCCAAGCGTGGCCAAAGAATGGCATAAAATCACCGGTCTGCCTATTGTAGAGGGTTATGGTCTGTCTGAAACTTCTCCAGTGGTTGCCTTTAACCCAATGACCATTGCAGAATTTACTGGCAAAATTGGTATTCCAGCATCAAGTACTGATATCGTATTAATTGACGACGAAGAAAACGAAGTTGCTATCGGTGAGCGCGGTGAGATCTGTGTTAAAGGTCCGCAAGTAATGATTGGCTACCAAAATCGTCCTGATGAGACCGCCAAGACCTTTACCGCAACCGGCTACCTAAAAACGGGTGACATCGGCATCATGGACGAAAAAGGCTTCATTAAAATTGTTGACCGTAAAAAAGACATGATTATCGTCTCTGGCTTTAACGTCTATCCGAACGAGATTGAAGAAGCCATGAGTGAGCATCCAGCGATCGTAGAGTGCGGTGCGATTGGTATACCGAATGATGAGCGCGGTGAAGATCCTAAGTTGTTTGTGGTCAAAAAAGGCGATGTTACTGAAAAAGAGCTGCTCGACTTCGGTAAGAAACAACTGACTGGTTATAAACGTCCACGCCATATCCAGTTCGTCGATGAGCTACCAAAATCAAACGTGGGTAAAATATTGCGTAAAGAGTTACGTAAGATGGAAGGGTTAGAATAAGGCTCTTGCTATTTGATATGCTGACCTGCATTGAAAATATAGAACAAGTCTAGGTATCGTTAAGTTATCTTAGCTTGCCTCATTTGAGCTTTATTTTGCTCTACTCTGATTATGTTTGTTGTCAAAATCACCACGTAATAACAATGACTTATATTGCTATTGCGTGGCTGTCACGTTAGGATATCTCAGATTTTAAGTCTGCTACCGTTCATAATATTCAATTATTAACGGCTTTTTAATTGGCGACTAATTAAAAACCACCCCTTAACAAGTCATTGGCAGACGATTACTTTTATTTTATATCACTATTTTATACCACTGCTTTTATAACATCGTCCTAGGAAATTTTATGCGTATTGATAACCGTGAGCTCAACCAACTTCGTTCGATTAGCTTTGAGCGCCACTATACCAAGCATGCCGAAGGGTCAGTGTTGGTCAGCTTTGGCGATACCAAAGTATTGTGTACAGCGAGTGTTGAGTCAGGTGTTCCGCGTTGGTTAAAAGGTAAAGGCAAAGGCTGGATTACCGCTGAATACGGTATGCTACCTCGCGCGACCAATACCCGTAATCAGCGTGAAGCGGCACGTGGTAAGCAGTCTGGTCGTACCCAAGAGATTCAGCGCCTCATCGGTCGTAGCCTACGTGCCATGATTGATCTTAGTAAGCTTGGTGAAAATACCATTTATCTTGATTGTGATGTCTTGCAAGCGGATGGTGGCACGCGTACCGCTAGTGTGACTGGTGCTGCTATTGCTTTGATCGATGCGCTTGAGAGTATCCAAAAGACCAAAAAACTAAAAGCTGATCCATTGATTGGTTTGGTTGCTGCGGTCTCTGTCGGCATGAAAGATGGCGAAGCTTATCTAGATCTAAACTATGAAGAAGATGCCAGCTGTGATACTGATCTGAACGTAGTAATGACGCAAAAAGGTGAGTTCATTGAGCTTCAGGGTACCGCTGAAGAAAAGCCATTTACCCGCGCTCAAGCTGATGACATGCTAATCCTTGCTGAAAAGGGTATTGCTGAGCTTATTAAGATGCAACAAACTGCGCTTGGCTGGTAGTTTTACGAAAGAATCCACTGACATCGAAGAGCTGCTCAACGAACAGCTTTTTGATTTACTTGCCGCTCAATAGGTCGCAACCAAAGGTACGAATGCATGCTAAAGCTCACTGATGACGGTGCCAAGATTACCTTACAGGGCCAGCCTCCAGCAGGTGACAATGGTCTGTTTTGGTTTGGATCAGCGTTGTTAATTGGTGCCGTAGCAGTGGCGTTGGCAATGAGCCTATTGCCAGAGCGCCTAGCGATTGGGGCGCTTGCCCTGCTGATTGTAGGTAGTTTTATCTTTAATCGAAAACGGCAACAGCGCAAAAAAGCCATGAGCGGTAACATTAACAGTGGTGTCTTATGGGTACGCGTAGGCGAGCTGGTACATGACAATAACGGTCGCCGCGAGCATATCAATCTGAGCGATGGCGATAAAGTCACTCTCTTTGGTGAGCAGCTCCAGATTATTAATGCAGATAATGTGCGCAAGTACCATATTAGTGGTTTTGACACTGTTCAAGAAGCGCAGGCAACTAAAGCTATATTAGAAGGCCAAGTGCTCAATAAGCGCCATGTTAATATTAAAATGAATAGCGACTAAATTTTTTAGAATGTAAGTTTTTAGAACGAAATTATTTATATAACGATTTTTAGACTACAATCTTTAAACGATAAAGCCATCTTTAAACAGATGGCTTTTTCTTTGTTTATTTTTACTCACTATTTTTAACTTACCTTTCGTCTTTATTTTTATACCTTCTGTCATCTGAAAATCATGAATAAAGCTTGCAGCATCCTGCCTAAATAGTTTATAACTAGAAACTAGTAATTTTACAGTTATCGCAAATTTTGTTGCTGTCTTGAAAGGAGCTGGTTATGCCGCCATCGTCGGTTATTACCTCAGATAAAGTACGATTATATAAAGCGCCACTACATAAGGCGTTATCCACCCCATCCAATTTTATAAAAAACACTTCTACAAAGCCTGTTTCTATAAATTTTATTTCCATAAAAAAGGCATCCATCACAGCATTATTAATATTTTTGAGTAGTGCAAGTTATGTGCATGCTGATAGTATGAGTGCCCTTATCGCACAAAAAACAGCCCAACCTGAGCTGGCAGTACCTGGCGCCAAAATCAATACACGCTCGACTATCCAGCGTACCCGTACTAACTATTCAACGATTAACAACACTAATAACAATAGCTTTGACACTCAGCCCACATCGAATGCGTATGGTTATAGTCAGCAGCCTCAAACTGCGCCTGTATCGAAGGCATCTTATCGCTATCCTGAAGTGCAGCGACAAGCGCCCGCCGTCTTGCCTGCATTTTTATCGGGCAGTTATGATAACGTCGATAGTGAGTATCTACCATTACTTAGTAACGCTGAAAATCAAAGTAGTATGGCCGCACGCGAGGTGATAAGTACAGCACGCAAGATGGCACTCAACGAGCGTGCAATCATTCAAGGCGGCTGCTGGGACTATCTAAACGAGGTGTTTAAGCGGGCAGGAGTAACGCGTGATACGGTACATAAAGGTGCTTATAGACAAGGCCCTTATGCCAATAGTAATGAGATTGAGGTTGGTGACTGGCTATATTATATCAACCATGGCTACAATGGTGTCGAGCATAGCGGCCTGTTTGTCGGCTGGGTCGATGAAGCTGCTAAACAAGCCCTTATACTGAGCTATGCTGGTGAAAACCGCCGCGAGCCAGCGCGTTATCGAGTTTATGATTTGAGTAATGTATACCAAATCATGCGTCCAACTGTTTAGGTAGGGCAAGTTAGGTAGTGCAAAGTATTTAGGTAGTGGATTTAATTTTTTTCATCACTACTTCTCATTCATTCTTTGCAAGAAAAGCTATCGTGCAAACAGCCATAAAAAAGCGTCCGTGACTTATGAAAGTCACGGACGCTTTTTATTGTTAAAGTATGAATTGCTGTCAATTTAACTAAGTTTTCTAAATAATTTTTAGAAGGGCTTAACGACCACTAAAATGACGATAATGACTAAGGCAAAGACTGGTACTTCATTAAACCAGCGCCAAAATTTATGGGTTTTATAGTGTGGATTATCAATTAGTTTTCTCCGATAAAATCCACATGCGCCATGATAGGCTGAGAGCAAAATGACTAGAAAAATCTTAACATGTAGCCAGCCTTGGGTTTTATATACTTCCCAGCCAAGTCCTACCATCCATAGACCTAAAATCCACGTTGCTATCATTGACGGAGTCATGATACCGCGATATAGCTTGCGCTCCATCACAATGAAGCGCTCTTGACTAATAAGATCGTCACTCATCGCATGATAGACAAAAAGCCGCGGTAGATAAAAGATCGCCGCAAACCAGCAAACCACCGCAATAATATGTGCCGCTTTAATCCAGTTAAAATAATCTGCCATAGTTTTCTCTTGTTGTCTCGTCTCTTAATACTTATATGCGTAATATATAAACGTCGGCAAGCTTAGCGCAGATTAATTGATAATGGTAGCAGCACATCGTTAAGCTATTCTGCCAACACTACTTGCGATTGATGACCGCTCATAGCATCTATAACTGGCAGTTGCTTGGGTGCTCTTGGTGCCGCGAATTGCGCAGTCAAGCCCAGCTCGCGCATTAGCCTATTATCATTAGATTGGCTGGCATTACCTGTCGTCAGAAGCTTATCACCATAAAAGAATGAATTGGCACCTGCCATAAACGCCAAAGCCTGCTCGGCATCGGATAGGCTTTCGCGTCCAGCAGATAGGCGCACATAACTGCTTGGACAGCAAATACGCGTTACTGCAATCGTACGAATCCATTCCAGCACAGATAGCTCACCATCTGCCAATACTTTATCGCCGATTGGTGTACCGGCAATAGGGACGAGCAGGTTAACGGGAATAGACTCGGGTGCTTTGGGCATTTTAAGCAATTCATGTACCCAGTCGATACGGTCGTCACGGCTTTCACCCATACCTACGATATTGCCACTACAAACATTAATCCCTGAGTCGCGTACGTTCGTTATTGTATCAAGACGCTCGTCATAGCTACGCGTGCTGACTACTTGCTCATAGTAGCGACGCGAGGTATCTAGATTATGATTATAGTAATCAAGCCCTGCATCGGCCAATTGTGCTGCCTGATCAAGGTTTAGCATACCAAGCGTCATACAAGTCTCAAGACCCAAACTCTTAACTTCTTTAACCAACTCGACCACATAAGGCATGTCTTTGGCGCTCGGATGTTTCCATGCTGCACCCATACAGAACCGCGATGAGCCGCTGGCTTTTGCGCGTTTGGCTGCGGCGATAACTTTATCAACTTCTAAGCGTTTTTCTGCCTGCAATTTGGTTTTGTCACGGTGATGACCTGATTGCGAACAGTAACCACAGTCTTCAGGACAATTTCCTGTCTTAATCGATAGTAAAGTACTAATCTGCACTTCATTAGCGTTAAAATTTTGACGATGAATCGTTTGCGCTTGTAATAATAAGTCCATTAACGGTAAGTCGAATAACTGCGCAATCTGCTCACGGCTGTGTTTGATCGGTGAGGGTTTGATTTCTGTTGCTAAGCTATCCGTAGAAAAAAAACTGGTGGTAGAGTCTGAGCCAATATCAGTGTTACTACTAGCTTGGAAGTTATCATCAGCTTGTGGGTTAGGTTCTTTGATTGAAAGCAGTCCTGCCATGAGTTAAATCCTTTTAGGGTAATATGAAAAAATCAGATAAACTAAAATAATTACTGACTAATAAAAAAATAAAAAAGGTTACGGTAACCGTAGTATACCGCAACCTTTTTATAAAATCAGAGCACTGTTAAAAATGCTGTCAGATAGTGTTTGTAATGATATTTGCAAACTCTATCTCTCTAGGCATATAACGCTACCGAGCATTATTTACCAATTTTGTGCTTAGCGACACCAATCCAGTGATGAGCGAACTTTTGCGCTTTATATGCATAAGGTTTCGCTTTTTGAATGTATGGTTTGCACTCTTCTGGCATAGTAGGCACGATATGCTTAGCAAGCTTGTTGAACCACATCATTAAGCTGTAATCGCCTTCTATACTTAGGTTGCCTTCTTGAACAGCAGTCATAAAGGCAGGAAGATCACCTTTAGATAAAAGCTTAACACCAGTCATTGAATCTTTAAAGTTGATAGTCAGATCTGGCTTATCAGCGTGACCACTACGTTGACTAAACTTCCCATTATCAAAGCTAAAATGACGTGCGATGTTAGACTCAACACTGGCAAGCTCGATAGTAACTTTACGATCAGCGAACAGTTTTTTGATGTCTTCATTATCGCTATCAGCAAGCATGGATAGGCGATAGCCAACCACAGCTAGCAATACGTCTAATGGATCAGATTTGATATCTAACACAGGAATAGTAAACATAGTCAGGCTCCTAAAAATGAGTATAAGAATAAGTGTGTAAAATGTAGGTGTTGAATAAACGCCACTTTATATTAATTTTCACGACAATCATATACGTAAATTATAAACGACCATCTACCTTTAATACTTTAGTAGTTGCGTAGGAGCTATTAGACATCATGTAACAACACCTTGAACCAACTACATTCTTGTTACAGCTGCAGATTTGCAAATGTAACTTCATAATGGACAATATGCTACTAATTCAGAAGCTGTAGTGAATATCATCACATTGCCATCAAACATTTCTATCAAACATAAGCGTCAAAAAATGCGCCAATATTAGGCGCAGTTAGTAACAGTAAATGATATTTAATAAAACATTGCTTCTAGAAGCGCGGCTGATAGTGGTCATCATAGATAGGAGTATGTTCAACGTAGCGTGCAGCAGCCAGCTCGCGCTCTTGCTGTACTGTCCGGCTAACATCATCATAACGTAGCGCTCGATATAAAACCCAACCTGCTAGCGGCAACCAGCTGACACCCAAGGCCACTACGTAACTATGCCAATCAGATAATCCAAAACCATTCATTAAAGCAGTATGTAACACTTCAACGCTCAGCCAATATACCATACCACCAAGCACATACCATAGTAGCCAGCGCTGCGAGGATAAGGCTATGGCAATAATAAAGCTTGCCAGTAAACCGTAGCCAAGTAGCGCGCTACCTCCCCACATCTCTACACCAGCAACAGAAAATATAGTCAAAAACATCATTCATCTCGCTATTCATAAGGTGAATTTCAATAAGACTATTATGCTAGTTAAGCATGGAAAGCTGAAGGGGGGAGAGGCGACTTTGCGACAACGGTTGTCGTCTAGTTTATAGCAGTTATTTTATTAAAAAAGATAGTAATCAATAAAAATAAGCGCCTCAATACTGGGCGCTTATAGTAAATAAATAATTTCAAAAATACATTTATATCAATAACTTGAATGATAAGTTAATAGATTATACACGATTGGTACGGTTGCCCCACCAAGACAGCGCTGATACTAAGATTGCACCGAGTAACATCAGCCCTAATGTCGTGAGCCACTGCGCGCCAGCAGGGTATTGCCACGGTGCGACGTTGTTAATGGCATCACTATTGAGTGTACCCAAAGCGTCTACTTTCCACGGCCATACTTTAACTAGTGAGCCCGCGATAAAGCCAGTTAGTAGTGCCAAAGTTGCTTGATAATAGCGTGCCAATAACCACTTGAGCATCCGCGTAAATAATAATAGCCCCGTTGCCATACCTGCCATCAAGGTGATGATGACGCTAAGGTTAAAAGTATGTACCGCTTCTAAAACCGTATCATAAGCACCCATCAACAATAAGATGAATGACCCAGAAATACCCGGTAGAATCATCGCACAAATCGCAATGGCGCCTGCAAAGAATAAATACGGTAAGCTTGGAGTAGTGGTAAGCAGCGGCAGGTTACTAATGACTACCGCTGTCACAATACCAATGATAAATAGCCCTGCGCGCGCTGCATTCCAGCGTTTAATCTCACTCAATAAAATAACGACAGTGGCGACCACTAAACCAAAGAAAAACGACCAGATAAGCAATGGCTGATTGTCTAGTAAGTTCTTGATAAGGCCTGCTAAAGTAGCAAAGCTAGTGGCAATACCTAATAATAAGAATAATAGAAACGTCGCATCGACCTGTCGCCACACGGCAAGTAGACCTTTGATGCCACCATGTTGACGAAATACTTGCCAAAGGCTCGGACCAATGCTACCAAGCGCATTAATAAGCCGCTCATAAATACCTGCAATCAGTGCGATGGTACCACCCGATACGCCAGGTACGATATCAGCTGCGCCCATTGCCATCCCTTTGATATAGACAGCCAGTAACTGCTTTGGATTATCTGCTTTTGAAGGGGCAGCTGCTAGATTTGATAATGAGGCTGCATCGGTCTTCGCGCTTGATGACGGCGTGTCTGGCCGTGGTGATGGTGATGCCGTCATGGACATTCCTTTCTAAAAAAGTAATAAAGATCAGTATTAAGAGATAAGTATGAAAAGACAATCATTAGCTACAAGAATTAAATTAACGGCGTTAAGCTAGATTAAAGCAAATGATACCAATCTAACTCAACATCTAAATAATGTGCTTAGGGCGCACAAAACTCTATGCCTAAAAAGTGCATAGAGTAGTTATTGTTATTAATTAAGATACAGAGATAAGTGCCGGATAGCCAAGCGCATAGAGAACGCCTTCGAGACCTGTGACATTTACCGCCGCATCAGCGCGAGCTTGTACGATAGATTTGGCATGGTAAGCCACGCCTAAATCGGCGTTGGCCATCATTGGTAAGTCATTTGCCCCATCACCAACACAGACTACTTGTGACATCTCGATACCCATGCGCTCAGCGATATGAGCAACGATAGAGGCTTTTTTAGCCCCATTAACGATAGGCATTTGCACATGACCAGTCACTTCGCCATCTTCGATATCTAAGTTATTAGCATGGACTTCATCGATACCTAACTGCTCAGCGATATAACGGGCAAAATAAGTGAAGCCACCAGAGACCAGTACTGTGTGATAGCCTAGTGCTTTAAAGGCGCTAACAGTAGTACGAGCGCCTGTTGATAGGGTAAGGCGCGCACAAATCTCATCAAGTACAGTAGTAGGAATGCCTTCTAGTAATGATACCCGCTGAACAAAAGACTCATCGAAATCAATCTCACCGCGCATCGCTGCTTCCGTGATTATCTCAACTTGCTCACCGATACCCGCAGTCTTTGCTAGCTCAACGATGACCTCTTGTTCGATTAGAGTAGAATCCATATCGAAGCAAACAAGCTTATGAGTACGCAACATATGACCGATAGATAGAATGTGACAATCGACCACATTCATGCTGTCGATACTCAGGCTTTGTGTGCCATTATTGCCTTTCGCTAGGTAGTTCTCCGCCAAATCATGACGCAGACGAGTAGTTAGCTGGTCATCAATAATGTGAGCTGCCGCTGTTTTTTTACCAGGATGCATGAGAGTATCGGTAACAGGAACTAATAAATAGCGGAACACTTGCGCAGGGACAAACGGCTGTTTGGTGCTATTATCAGTGCTGGAGACAGAAACTGTATCAGTAGCCGCTTCCGGTATCGTAATATCTACAAAGCTCGCCTCAGTATCTTCTGCTACTGTTACCAGATGCCAGTTTGGCTGTTCATCAACCCAAGACTGCACGTATTGATGAATATCAAGCGCATGTACACGCGCAGGCAATACTACAATAAGTGCAAATAGAGGTAAAGATTGAAGCGTATCAAAGTCTAACAGATTGGTATCTGCAGGCAACAATGCTGCTACAGAATCAACGGCTTGTTGCCATGCTTTGCTGTCTTTTGGTAACGAGTAAGGCGTATTTTTTGGCATGTCTCAATTGTCCCTTGTATGCGCAGTTAAGATTAGGAATAATAACAGTTTTACTGTGTATCGCCTATACATGAAGCGCAAAGTACAACAGTTGAATAATAATGGTATCACCTCTAGTATAATGACCGAACTTTGCAGATAATTAAATGTATACTGGCAGCTAAATCTATGATGACCACTATGATGATATAGTAGATAATATTAACTGGCCAATTGCTCATATCGCGGCTAGTAATACAGTTAGATTAAGTTCGTTTAAATGAGAACAATTAGTAGCATACTCTTCCAAAAAATGAGCAACAGTCTCGTTTTTTTAATTTCCTTTATCCAAAAAAGTTTAACATATCATGACGTATTTAGCGCCGCGGCAAGGGTTGTTTGCCATTATCATTCTAGTCAGTTTTTGTTTACAGACTTTATTGCTGGTAATCAGCACTGATCAGCAGTTGACTAAAAGTCGTGAGCAAAAAGGCGAGCAAATGGTCGCCCAGCTTATCGATGAGGCGCGTCTGTCTTTAGAAAACAAAGACCGCGTGAGTCTGAGTGTCATTGCCAATCGTTATACGAGCGAGCAGGATGTCGCACGAATAGTGATTAAAGATAGCAATGATGAGATTTTGGTGCCAGTAGGTAATGCACCTATGCAGCAAGGCGATACCATTAGCCAGATGGCAACCAAAGGCGATGCGGTTATCGGTAGTGTCGCATTGACCTTAAAAGACATCAGTAAGGGCGAAATTATCGCGATGCAATGGCCGTTCGTTATTGGCTCGCTGATTTTTCATCTGTTCTTATGGCTGCTATATGGCTATGTCGCACGTCCAACCAAAGAGCAAATCAATGCTCTAAGCCGAGATATTCAAGACTTGCATCGTGAGCAATATGTGCAATCTGGTCAATTGAGTTATGGCCGCGCGCCTAATGAAAATTATACCGAAGAGAGAGACAGTGCTACTGGCTCGAATGATACTTTAAATAGTACCGTTAACAATAATGTGAACAATGACACTGCTACACCTAGTGACGAAACTGGTAAAACCAATAAAGTCAGTGCGGCTGGAATCCATGATGAGCTTAATGCTTATTTAAAATCGCAGCAAACCAATAGCTCTGATAGTCAAACAAGCTCTAATACCTCAACCGATATGACACAGAGTAGTCGTTCAACTAGCACTGTTAATAGCTCAACTGATGCTCAGGCTAGTACGGGAATCGATAGCAGTAGTGCCCATAAATTTATTAGTAGTGCCTCAAAACTGTCTGCTAACCGCGCTTTCGATACCGTAAGTGTGCAGATTATGTTTCATGATGAATATGACATGCTAGAGCGTCTTGCGCCTGAAATGCGTATGCCTTATCTCGCGTTATGTACGCAACTGCTAAATCAGGCAATGACTGAGCTACTTAAGCAGCCGCTATTGCTTGGTGTCAGTGTTGTCAATGAGCCACGTTTTGATGAAGTTGGTGCCTGTGCAGTGCTCAAAGCTGATAATAGTCATGCAAAAGCTGCACTGGCTGGTGTCATGTTGGGCAAGTTGTATCTCATGCTCAATAAAATCATTCATGAAAAGCATATTGAGCTATCACGTTTCGCGCTGCCAGCAAAAGCTGGAGTGAGTGATGAGGCGCAAACGCAAGCAATGACGCAGCTATTAAAGAGTGTCGGTAGAAAAGAACAAATGCTGATCTTATTGCCTAATTCTGGGCTTAAGCAAATTGGCAGTCATGTACAAGTGAAGAGTTTAAAGCGTCCGACGACAGTATATGAACGTGAATGCGCTGTCTTTGATGGCGTTAATGATGCCATGATACAACGCTTAGCCACTGTTCGTAATGCAGTGCTGATGACCGGAACTGAAGATGAAGAACAAGAGATAGCCGATTAATTTTATAGCCAACCAATGTCTGTGATTAGATAGTGGGCGACCCTGATAAGTATCTAAAAAAGCGCAACTATAAATAATAATAAAGTAGTGATATGCGTAAAAAGGATTGACAAGGTGCGACTGAGACTTTATAAGGCATAAGTATATCAATGTATTTTGTATTTATTGCCCAAATAATAGGAGTTAGTCATGAGTGATACTGATATCGATGATGATTTTGATGGTGAGTTTGCCGATGATGATGATGCGAAGATGGTTGAAGAGGCAGAAACCAGTGTACGCACACGTTTAAGTAGCCTTGAAAAACGTCGTTTGATTGATAATTTACTAGAAGAAAAACGTCTTGCCAAAGCACTAAAAGACGAGCTAGACGATTTAGGGGATGACGACGATGATGACTTCGATGCAGATTGGGATGATGACGACGATATTTAAGCCTTTGGTCGGAAGTCAGTTAGCGATTGGGTTATATAATAGGACGTAACAGCTTATCGATACCCAATTATGCTAAGCTGAACTGACTACATTCACTATATTTTTATGATAATCGTGAATTTTATTTATAGCATTTGATAATGTATTTAATAGATAGGGTGTTAGTAGCTAATCAAGTTGGTTTTCACTATTAGTTATTATGCTATCTATCGACCCAAGGATAAGTACCCCATGAGCAACCAATTAAGCTTCGATGAATTAATGGAATTTTTAGACAACCAAGAGAGCCAGTTTGTGCTCGATAGTGTCGCCACCCATGGTTTTTTGACCGCCACGGTTATCGGACGTCCACTGCCAAACTGGATAGATGCATTGTTTGAAGGTCATGTTAGTGAGCTTCCAGAAAACGTCATCGACGGCATTCATCGCTGGCGCGCCTCTATCATGGCTGAACTGAAAAATGAGACGCCTATTGAGCTGCCTTTTGGTGAAGATGCTGGCAATGAAGAAGTCGCTGTCGACTTTTCAGATGAGTCAGATATCGTCGCTTGGTCGATTGGCTTTGTAGATGCTATGTATGGTGATGAAGCTAGCGACTGGTTTGAATCTGAAGATACTGCTGAAGATGTCGCCGTATTGACCTTACCAATGATTCTGCTCAGCGGTATTGATGATGAAGACCCAGAACTTGCACAGATGCGTGCTGATGAAGACAAGATGGCACAGATGGCAAACAGCATTGAAGGCAATTTGACTGAATTGTTTTTATTGTTCCATACCAATGACTAGATTTGTCCGTAGACAGCATTTATTTATAGATAAATGCTGTCACTGATTTATTTTCATTGATTCATCTTCACTGATTTATACGACAAGTCACTGATAAGGTAATACCATGACTGTGCAACTCTCTAATCTTGAGCACTTGCCTAACTATCAAATCACCGAACGCTTGGATGTGGTATACGGCAGTACTGTGCGCTCAAAGCATGTCGGTAAAGACTTATTTGCCGGACTCAAAAATATCGTTGGCGGCGAACTAACGGCATATACAGAGCTGTTAGAAGAGTCACGCCAAGAAGCGATAGATCGCATGGTTGTCAAGGCGGAAGCATTAGGCGCTGATGCAGTGGTCGGTCTGCGTTTTTCGACCTCTAGCATTGCACAAGGAGCCTCAGAGCTGTTTGTTTATGGTACTGCTGTCAAAGCCGTACGTATGCAACAACAATCTATGTCACCGCAGCCACCGTACAACCCACCCGGTGATTATCAGTCTAATCAACAACAACCAAGCCCAGCGCAAACCCCAGTTGATGAGTTACCACGTTTTAATCCCTTTGGCTAATGATAGTGAACCGACTGCAAAGCTGTTGCAACTTCACTTTCGCTTTTAAGATAAGAGACGTGCCATGAATGATTCTATGACTCAAATACTCATTAACTATGGGCCGTTTGTTTTATTATTCGCAGTCGGTTGGTTTTTTGGTATGCGTCATGAACGTCAGCATTTAGCACAGCTGACAGTGGCAGAAAAAGAGCTGGCTCATATTATCGTATCCAGCGAGCGTTTTTATCGAGCCAACCTTGCCGCCAATAGTGAAGGTGAGCTGGTACTGGGTAGCGTCGTTATTGCGCAAGATTATTTCAAAATGGTGATTGCTCGGGTCTTAAGCTTATTTGGCAAAAACCTAACCACCTATGAAACCTTGCTAGATCGTTCGCGCCGTGAAGCCTTAGTGCGTATGCGTACCCAAGCACAAGCAAAAGGCTACAACCACATTTATGGCTTACGTTTAGAAGTCAGTAATATCAACCAGCTGGGTAGTATGGTAGAGGCCATTGCTTATGGCACTGCGGTTATCAGTACCGAAAACCCTAAAACGCGTTAACGCTGCCGTCCATTCATCCGCGCTATCCTGTCATTTTTATCCTCTTTATTTTGCTGCTTTACCTTCGCCACATCGAATAAGAAGGTACGGTTTTTTAATACCGCGACGAACACCACGCCGCCCACTGTATTACCAATTAATACCACCACTAAAAATATCAAATAACGCCATAAACTAACCGTATTACCATATAGTAATGCTGAGAAGACCTCGATGTTGCCAACGATACTGTGATGTAAGCCCAAAAACCCAATGCTACCAGTAATGAGAGTGACCAATACAATGCGGCTAATCGTATCGCGTGCCGAGGTCACAAGCCAAGCTGCAACGCCCATCATCCAGCCTGCCAATACCGCACTACCAAAGATAACCCACCATTTAAACCCCAAAACATGCTCAGCATAAGCATCAATATCGCTGACACTAAACAGATCCATATTCAAGCCCAGACCAATCATCAAGGCGGCAAATATACAACCACCAACGATATTTCCGGCAATGACAATGCCCCATAGACGCAGAAGCTTATGTAGTGGTTCTATCTTGTTCAACACGGGTAGGCTCAACAGTGAGGTCTGCTCAGTGAATAATAGCGACTGACCAATAACCACGATAATAAAGCCTATTGGATAAAGTAGCGAAGCCAACACTATTGCATAGTGACTAGGGATTACTTCGTTAAGTAGCGCAAAAGCAGAAAGAATGACAAATAAACTGATACCAATCTCTAGCCCAGCAGTAAAAGCGCTGGTAAACAATGAGCCAAGCGAGCGATTAAAAGTTTCCTTGGCATCGATGACTTGTTCGACTAGGATACTGGCATAGCTTTTGGGCTCACTAAGATTGCTGTCACTGGCGACTTCCTTAATGGTTTCTTTATCTTCATCACTAAACTCTTTAGGAAAATCTTCGTCCTTTAATTTTTCGATCGCTTGCGTCTCGTTATCTTCTTCGACATCATCGCTATTATCAAGCTTGTTGCTAGGAGCAGGTTCTTTATCAGGTTTGCTGGTAATGTTAGACATAAGGATAAGCTTATATAAGATTATGAGTGTAGACAGCTTTCCATTTGCAGTGTGCAGAGATGGTGCAGATAGGAATTACGGCAAAGAAAACTCGCCAGTAACATAACCTAAATAAAGCTGAGATGACAAATAACTAAATCAATTTGATCACTAGTGACAGATGGAAAAGCATTGCAAGTAAGGAAAAAGCATCAGATGCTAACAAAATTTGCTCATATAAGATAAAATCATCGCACTAACTTTTTATTTACGCACCTGTTCTATTATTATCTATCGTTGGCAGTATTTTTTAACCCTGCTTGCGTTGGTTAATTGTATGAATTCAGCGATAGCTTTGCTTGTGCGTCATATTATAAATATCTATTTAAGCCATTCTATTTAATCCATTTACGTTTTAGTCTGAGAGCCTTATGAGTAATCCTGATAGCAACAATCATTTGACCAAATCTATCCAAGCCGCTTTAAGTCAATTAGAGAATGCCTATAATCCTGCACAGGTCGAGGCAGGCATGTATCAAGGCTGGGAAGACAGTGGTTATTTTAAGCCGAGCTTTGATAAAGACGAGTCGTTCTCTATCGCCTTGCCGCCGCCAAACGTCACTGGCTCGTTGCATATGGGTCATGGCTTTAATAATGCCATTATGGATGCCTTGACGCGTTATCACCGCATGGATGGCGACAACACGCTGTGGCAACCGGGTACGGATCATGCTGGTATCGCCACCCAAATGGTCGTTGAGCGTCGTCTAGAAGCGCAAGGTATTAAGCGCCGTGATATGAAACGTGAAGACTTTATCGATAAAGTGTGGGAATGGAAGGAAGAGTCGGGTGACAATATTACCCGTCAGATTCGCCGGCTTGGCAGCTCGGTGGATTGGTCACGTGAGCGCTTTACCATGGATGATGGCTTATCCAATGCGGTAAAAGAAGTGTTTGTGCGTTTGTTTGATGATGGCTTAATTTATCGCGGTAAGCGTTTGGTCAACTGGGATCCTAAATTCCAGACGGCGCTGTCAGATTTAGAAGTTGAAAACCATGACGAAAAGGGTAGCTTGTGGCATTTCCGCTATCATTTCACTGATAAAGACCTAACGACTCAAGCTGGTAAAAACTATCTAGTGGTCGCCACTACGCGTCCGGAAACTTTGCTTGGCGATACTGCTGTTGCCGTTAACCCAAGTGACGAGCGTTATTCTCATTTAGTCGGTAAAACCATTACCTTGCCAATTACTGGTCGCGTTGTTCCTATAGTTGCTGATGATTACGTCGAAAAAGACTTTGGGACAGGCTGCGTAAAAATCACTCCAGCGCATGACTTTAACGATTACGAATTGGGTCGTCGTCACAGCTTGCCGCTGATTAATATCCTCGATGAGCGCGCCAATATCTTACCAGCGATGGAAGTCTACGTTGATTTGCAAACGCGCGAGCCTACGTTAGAGACTACGCCAAGCGAGTACGCGGGACTTGAGCGTTTTGCCGCGCGTAAATTCCTCGTGGAGCAAGCAGGCGAGCAGGGCTGGCTAGAAGAAGTAGAAGACTATGCGCTAAAAGCACCGCGCGCTGAGCGTGGCGGTACGATCGTTGAACCGTGGTTGACTGATCAATGGTATGTCGCCGTCAATAAGCTGGCTGGCCCTGCGATTGAGGCGGTCGAAGATGGCAGCATCGAGTTCGTCCCTGCGCAATATAAAAACATGTATATGGCGTGGATGAACAATCTGCAAGACTGGTGTATCAGCCGCCAGCTCTGGTGGGGACATCGTATCCCAGCATGGTATGACGACGCGACTGGTGAGATTTATGTCGCTCGTGATGAAGCCGAAGTACGCAGTAAATATAGTCTAAGCGCTGATGTGAAACTGCGCCAAGATGATGACGTGCTTGATACGTGGTTTAGCTCAGGTCTGTGGACGTTTAGTACGTTGGACTGGGCAGATCCTAACGCTGATCCGCGCGTGCTCAAAACCTTTCACCCAACTAGCGTGTTGGTGACTGGTTTTGACATTATCTTCTTCTGGGTCGCACGCATGATTATGATGACCCTGCACTTTGTTAAGAACGAAGATGGCACGCCGCAAGTACCGTTTAAGACTGTTTATGTCCATGGTCTGGTGCGTGATGGTAATGGTCAAAAGATGTCGAAGTCGAAAGGTAACGTCTTAGATCCGATTGATTTGATTGACGGCATCGATTTGGAAGCGCTGGTCGAAAAACGTACCAGCAATATGATGAACCCAAAAGATGCGGCTAAAATCGAAAAGCAAACGCGTAAAGAATTCCCAGAAGGCATCCCAGCCTACGGTACCGATGCACTGCGCTTTACCTTTACCTCACTTGCCAGTACTGGTCGCGATATCAACTTTGATCTCAAACGTGTCGAGGGCTATCGTAATTTCTGTAATAAAATCTGGAACGCCAGCCGCTTTGTACTGATGAACTGCGTCGATAGCGAAGGCAATGCCAAACCTATCGACCAGAGCGCAAATCCTGACGTTTGGGAATTACCAGAAAAGTGGATTATGAGCCGTCTGAACTCTAGCATTAAAGACATTCATCAGCATTTTGCCCAATATCGTCTCGATATGGTCAGCCAAGATATCTATGAGTTTATTTGGAATGAATACTGTGATTGGTACGTTGAGCTTGCCAAAGCTAGCCTCAATGATGACTCGGTATCAGATGAGCGTAAAGCGCAAATCCGCTATGTACTGCTGCATGTACTAGAGACCGCGCTACGTTTTAGCCATCCAATCATGCCATATCTGACTGAGCAAATCTGGCAGACGGTTGCACCGCTATTAGATCGTAAAAATACCGATAGCATCGTCATCGCTGACTACCCACAAACCGATAACGCTCAAATCAGTGAGCAAGTCGAAGCTGATATGGCGTGGCTACAAGAGTTGATTGCTAGCGTCCGTAACATTCGTGGTGAAATGAAGCTGGGTAATGCGGTACGTCTACCAGTCCTGCTACAAAATATCTCTTCTGATGAAGATGCGCGTCTGTCACGTATCAAAAACCAGTTTAAGGCGCTTGCCAAAGTCGAGAGCTTAGAGATACTAAAAGAAGGCGATGAGGTGCCACTATCGTCATCAAGTATGGTTGGGCAGCTACGCGTCCTCGTACCAATGAAAGGGCTAATCGATCCAACCGCTGAGCTGGCTCGTTTGGGCAAGTCATATGATAAGTTAAAAGGTCAAGCCGAAGGTATCTCACGTAAGCTGGGTAATGAAGGCTTTGTCAGTAAAGCACCTGCGGAAGTGGTCGATGCTGAGAAGGCAAAACTGGCTGAGTTAGAAGGGCAGTTGACGGCTATGGCGGGGCAGATGGAGCAGTTGAAGGCGTTATAACGTTGATATGTGATTGAATATAAAAAAGCCACCTGATTAGGTGGCTTTTTTATATTCTCAAATTATTTTGATCAGGGTCTGTCAATCTAATGATGATTCAAATAGCGTCATACCTAAGAGTTCATCTTTCTCAAAATTAATGACTTCAATTGGTAAGTCAAGCTGATCGATTATCTCTATTATCCCTTTGTCTGCGGTATATAACTTAGAAACTCTATTTGCTACAGCAATACTGATAATCTGGATATCAACTTTGATAACTTGTCTTTCGCTATTATTTTCTTTGATATATCCAATATCTAGTAAATCACGAAAGATTTCTGCACTTAATAGTGCTGACTTCATATCAAGGTCAAAAGTTTGTGTAAAGCTATTGACCTTAGATAAGAACGTCGCTCGTTCATAGTTATTGTCTTTTACCAAAAACTCAGCAACAACAGGAGTTGGCAAACCTAAAGATATTTCACTTCGTTCAAGAGATTGGAGGAAGATACGATATGTTTGGTTATCGTTAACTAACTTAGTCAGGAAATTACTATCTACCATAACCATCATGAATGACGTTCCTCAAGCCATGTACTAATAGGGTCGTCATCATTTTGCCAACCACTTTCGCCGCATTCAATAAAGTCTTTCATCCAAGATCTTGCTATCGTTTTATTCTCAATAATCTCGAAACTATCTGCATCAAAGCTCTTTAAGAGTAAGCTGTATTTTTGTTGTAATTCATAACAAGCTATACCTCTAAATTTGATTAAGCTTTTAAATCGCCACAGTGATTCTAAATGAGGAGCCAAGTCATACGATAAGTTTTTAGGAACTGAAACTGATATCGTTTTATCATTACCAAGCAGAATTGTAAAATGATCAGTATCATCTTTTCCATGCGCAGGTTTTAGTAATTTACCAACAAAAGTTTCTGGTTGCTCAAAGGTATGAGATGAGGGTTTACGAAAATCTATATGATGAATCAGTTCCATATCATCATCATTTACAGCTGTTCTACTAGCGAAAATAGAGGCGTCTATATCTGTAAACTGTTGTGAGTATCGACGCATTACTTTATGGATATCATCTAACGCTGAGCTTTGTTTAACTAAGTTTTCACTAAGTTTTTCAATTTTATTCGTATAGTACTCAGGTTCTGTTTTTACTTTCAGTACTGCAGAGCCTGAATAAATACTATCAAAATACAAATATTCATCACCTAGTAATTTGCAAAAATCGTTAAGCAAGCGACCTATATCACCCGCTTTTATATTCTGTAAATCAATACCAGTTAGCTTTAGGACGAAAGTGGATTTATCTGTCATATCGCCCTCCTATACTTAAGCGAAATATAAGTTAATACTAATATGGATTTATACTAGTATGTAATAAGCTTATGTTAACAAAATACACTACCTGCTAGATAGTAAAATTATAAATATGTGAATTAAATTATTATTAAGTATGATTTATTAAGGAACACCATGAACCATCTCACCGTCGGACAACGCTCGCCTTTAAGCAATCTTGCGATTGACGATACCGCGCCAATCACTCTTAAGTTCACTCGTCAAAGCCCAATAGAGATGGACATCAGCTGCTTTGCCTTAGATGCAGCGGGTAAACTGATCAATGATGATTACATGGTGTTTTATAATCAGCCAACCTCTCCATGCGGGCAAATCAAACTCACCCATTACGAGTCACAACCAACGGCGAATAAAGGTATCCAAGCCGAGTTTGAGATTAACTTATCTAAACTACCTGACAATGTTGATAGTTTATTCTTTGTCCTATCAGCCGATACGCCGCTCAATCAAATTCAATCGTTAGAATAAGTAAGTCAGAATGCTATCGTCAAAAATAAAACCGCCTACAAAACTGTGAGCGGTTTTTTTACGCCGAAAACAAAATCAAATTAGATCTATACGCATACGATTCACCGAACACACTAGCAGCACGCGCAACATTGACTAGCACCACTACAGTAAAGCTTCGCACTAGACATTTTATTACAAATCAACGTGATAGGGCTGATAATATAAATACAAGAGCACTCACTCTTATAGCATCAACTCTTATAGGAGTTGGGTCTATATACACAGAAACCATTATGTTTGAGATGTATTGGTATAAAAAATATTTTTAAGTGATGTTTCCATAGATTTAGGGATAATTACTATGATAAATATACACGTAGTCTTTTGGGTCGCCCTGACGTTTTTTACCTTCCTTGTTACCATGAGTAATATAAAAGGGTATAAATCCATTATTAATAGAGACGCTATGCCAAGAGCACTGAGTAGCGATAAGCTGGATATCGAGACCAGCTTTTATAGAGCGGATGCCACCTTGCACGATATTATATTTTTTCACGCGTCTGCGTCTGGTGCCGCTATCGTTCTACTGGTTTTAATTATAAAAGGTGAGATTTTATTCCCTGGAACGGTTGTCTTCTTTGGTGCACTTTCTTCTCTTGCGATCTTCACTATTAGTATTGTGCTGCTTTTATTCGCATTTTACTTTTATAGCATCTCGATTTTGAAACTTGGCGATACGCTGGCTAGAATGAAGTTTAGTGGTAAAGACATTGAGACCAAGTACGCAATTTTGGCCGTCTTTGGTTATTTTTTGATATTCCCGATCATTGCGTTGATACTGGTTTAGAACCTATTTGTCAAAAATGCTTCATACAGTCAGAAACCGCTCACAGTCTAGGGTTTGAGCGGTTTTTTATTCAATTAAATTTATCTATAAATAGACGATTACTTCCTCAGCATACAGCGGAACAAACATTTTATTCGTTTCAAGGCTGGTACTTACTGGCATATTTGATAATATTTCTTCTCTCATTTGAATCTTCCGATTTATTCGAACCCCAACCAAACATACCTCTTAATAGCAAAATGTCGCAAAAATAACCTTGCGCAGTTTCACACGTTATTGCATGCTTACACACTTATATAGATAGCTATCATTCTTCATTTAGATTCGTACTTGAATTCATATTTTAATTTTAGCTATCTACTTTCTATCGCCAACCGATATCACTTTCATGACTGAAAAGAAAAATGCCTTTTATTACCGACCAAAGACCAACCAGTCCGCTAACCCTACGGTGCGTTGGACTTTTCTTATCATGGGTTGGATATTCTTTGTTTTAGGTATTGTTGGGGTGTTATTGCCCGTAATGCCGACAGCGCCGTTTATATTATTGGCAGCGGGCTGCTGGGCGCGTAGCTCACGACGCTTTCACTTTTGGCTGATCAATCATAAGTTTTTTGGCAAGTTTGTCCGTGATTGGGAAGATAATCATGCCGTACCGCGCTACGCTAAGTGGCTTGCGACTATTATGATGGCATTATCTACAGCTATGTTGTTTTATAAAATACCAGCAGATATGATGTGGATGGCATGGGTGGTAGCCGTTGTATGTAGTGGGGTAGCGGTGTATTTGTTCCGCCTTCCAAACGCTAAATAAACACCAAATAGCGGATAAAAAGCACGATTTTATATATTCGTTTACATGAAATTTGAGATAAAGCTTGCGCTAATGGGATTAGCGTCTTATAATACGCTCAAGCTTAAGAGCAGTTCTGCACCAAATCATTACCTCGTAGTATTAGTTATAATCCTTCGTTTTAATATTTATCGTTCAGTAGCTATTTGCAAGCGTTACCGGTCACTAGGCCACAAATAAATTAAAAAGTAGGATTATTAGTATGTCAGATACTCAAAAAGGTACAGTTAAGTGGTTCAACGAAGCTAAAGGCTTTGGTTTTATCGCTCCAGAAACTGGCGCAGACGTTTTTGCTCATTACAGCGAAATCACTGGTTCAGGTTTCAAAACTTTGGCTGAAGGCCAAGAAGTTGAGTTCACTGTAACTCAAGGTCAAAAAGGCCCACAAGCCCATAACATCGTTGCTATCTAATTTATCTTTTATAGATAATAGTTAGAGCAAGATGAATAAAAAAGCGGACCTTCGGGTTCGTTTTTTTTCGTCTATGATTTAATGTAAGCTATTTAATGTCAAAAGTTTAATATCTATAATTTAAGCTTTATGCCAAATGGTTTGAAGTCAAAGTATAGAATTAAAAATGCCTACGTACTATTGCGATAGTCGTAGGCATTTTTGATTTTGGAAAATGTGATGAATGTTGAGCAATAGGTATAGTCGATCCACTATAAGATAAATACAGCACTACTGGGATAATTTTTCCTTGCTTGCTGTGCCTACGCAGACAGAGGCTGCGCAAAACTCATCCCAGTAGAGCGTTATAATTTTGTACTTCCTTTATTTAGGGCTGACTATATTAAGTAATTGAATCAGTTAGATAGAGCTAATGCCAATATTAATCAGACCACCGCCAACGATCAGCCAACCAAACATAATAGCGCCTAAGATGAGCGGCTTAACGCCAGCTTGCTTAATCGCGCTTAAATGGGTCGTTAAACCCAGTGCAAACATCGCCATCGTTAGCAAGACGTCATCTAGCATAACCATACTCTGCTCAAAGCCCTCAGACATTGGCACCCATGTATGCAGTATGACGATAAGAATAAAAATAAAGGCAAACCACGGTACGTTGACTTGTTTGACACGCGCTATAAACGACAACTTCTCATCGTTATTTTCATTGTCGCCCTTGGTTAAAGCAAAGGATAAGATAAGTAAAAATGGCGCAAGCATCATGACTCGTATCATTTTGGTCACGACAGCCGTATTCCCAACCTCAGGATTAATAGCATTACCTGCGACCACGACTTGCGCTACCTCATGTATGGTCGAGCCTGTATAAATGCCATACTGTTGGGCGTTTAGCCAAGGCTGTAACCAGCCGAGATGATATAAAAAAGGGTAGAGGAGCATAGCAATAGTGCCAAACACCACAACCGTTGCTACAGCGATAGTAACTTTATGCGCTTCAGCTTTGACCACTGGCTCTGCTGCAATTACCGCTGCTGCACCGCAAATACTAGCGCCTGAACCAATTAATAAAGTTGTTTTTCTATCGACTTTTAGCCACTTGGTACCCAACCAGTAGGTTAACAAAAAGGTTGAAGTCAGTACTAGCGCATCCGTCATAATCGCTGGCATACCAACGCTGGCGACTTGGGTCATCGTCAGCTTAAAGCCGTAAAACATAATGGCTAGGCGTAAAATCTGCCCTTTAGCAAAGCATACCCCAGCATTTAAGCGTTCAGCGAAATTAGGATAAACCGTATTGCCCAATAGCATACCGAGCAAAATTGCTAATGTTAATGATGATAGTCCAACGATACGGCCGTTCGACCAAGTGTCTAAACTGGTATTAAGCCATAAACAAAATAGGCTACCGATCAGAACCACAACCAGCCCTGCTAAGTGACGGTTAGTTGGAAAATAATGATTCACTGATTGGGCAAAAGCGTGCATAACGGACGCATCCTATTATAGAAAATCAAAATAAGCATAAGCTTATGAATAGACAGTATAAGCCAACCTGATTTATAATAAAAACAGATTAATAAGATATAAATTATCGAAATTTTAGGTTAATAAGGTATTATTAAGGAGTTAATATCAATAAATGATATTGAGAGGCTGGCATAAGGTGTAATTTAATAATGAAAAAAGCGATGCAGACGCTACCGAAGATTACGCTAAAACAATTGGCGGTATTTGTTAGTATTTATCAGACGGGTAGCACCAGTCGTGCTAGTGAGGAGTTGCACCTATCACAGTCGGCAGTCAGTAGCGCACTGACTGAACTAGAAGCAAGATTGCAGATGCCATTATTTGAGCGGGTAGGGCGCAGGCTCAATCAGCACCCTAATGCCCATCCCGTTTATGTACAAGCGCAAGCAATCTTGGGACAGTCACTAACGCTTGAGCATTATCATAAGTATCAAGCAGGGCAGATTCATATTGGGGCGAGTACGACTATCGGCAATTATGTATTGCCACCGCTGCTTGCCAAGCTATACGAGGCGCTGCCGGATGCCAATGTCGATATGTATATTGCTAATACCCAAGAAGTGGTTAGCGAAGTCGAGCAGTTAAATATTGATATTGCCTTAGTAGAAGGTATGCCGCGTCCGACAGATATGAAAGCCATTGAGCAAAGAGAATGGCGGACAGATACTTTGATGATCTTTGCTAAACGCGATAGCAAATGGTTGGTAGGTTTGGCTGATTATCAAGAAAATGAGAATCTTTATAATATTACGATAGCGCAGTTAGCCAAATTACCGCTACTAGTGCGTGAAGCAGGTTCGGGCACGCGGCAGATTATCGATGAGAAGTTGCTCAAGCATCTACCCGATGCCGAGGTCATTATGGCGATTCAACAGTCGGAGGCCATCAAGCATATGGTTAGTGCAGATATTGGCCTTGGCTGCCTATCGCAACATGTTATTGAGACAGAATTAGCGGCGGGCAAGCTGGTACAAGTAAAAGTAGCGGGCATTGATTTGTCGCGTACATGGTGGCTAGTTTGGCATAAAGCCCGTCACCAAAGCCCGATTTGGCAAACCTTTATAGATATTATTCAAGAACAAGGCAGTTAGACATATAGTACTAAACATAAAAAAGCGCGCCGTAGATATCTGTCTACAGCGCGCTTTCTTGTGTCTAATACTATGTATTTGATACTGTGCGTTTGATACTAAGTGCTATCTACGCCCAATAAATTAGCTGCGTTTTGACACTGGTTTATCAAGTCTGACCACTAAGCTATCACAGGGCACATTTGGCAAAATGTTATCAGCCGTTGCTCCACTTAGCCATGCAGCAATACCGTGACGCTCGTGGCGTCCGATGACCAGTAAATCAACGTCATGCTTATGACAATAATTAACGATACCTTCACTGTTAGAGATGGCGGTGGTTACTTCAGAATTTACCGCATTTAATTCGTTGCGCTCTAAAAACTTTGCCAGCTTTGCGCGCGCTTCTTGGCAGCGCTCATCGTCAATCTCATCGTATAAACTCGAGGCAGGTACCAACTCATAACCAAAGCCTACCATGGTATCTTTGACAATATGTAGTACCGATAGCTTGGAACCAGGACGATTATCAACGATGCGTTTAGCTTTTTGAGCAACTATGTCGGCGTCGGATAATAGGTCAGTAACCAGTAAAATATGTTGGTAAGTCATGAGGATCTCCTCGTAGCAAGTAGTCTTAACTATAGCACTACTATTGACTGCTGTTAAGTAATGGATTGTGGCCTTTAGATATGTACTGGCAAATAGTCCGCTATGCTTTTTGATAGGATTTAAGCATGTCTAATTTTGCAGCCAAACTTATAGAACCAAACTGATGCAGCCAAATGGATAGACAGTCATGCCAGAATTATTGGGGTACTGGCTGATCAAGTTTGACGACTAGGCTATCGCAAGGAGCATTGGGCAAGATATTATCTGCGGTTGCACCGATTAACCATGCAGCGATACCGTGGCGCTCATGACGTCCGATAATAAGTAAGTCAACGTCCTTTTTACGACAGTAATTAACAATACCTTCATCGTTAGAAATGGCAGCAGTGACCTCGGAATTGACTGCTCGTAAATTATTACGTGCAAGGAACTGTGCGAGCTTAGCCCGTGCTTCTTGCCAATGTTTGCCATCGACATCACCTGAGAGACTAGATGCGGGTACTAGCTCATAGCCAAAGCGCACCATGTCATCTTCAACGATATGCAGTACCGATAACTTAGCTTCAGGGGAGCCTGCGAGGATACGTTTGGCTCTTTGAGCGACTATATCGGCATCAGATAGCAAGTCGGTAACCAGTAAAATATGTTGGTAGCTCATAATGCGCTCCTATTAATAGTAACTTCATAGTAACAGTGCTGAACATCTTTGTTAAGGTTAAATCCATATTTTAGTTGTGGTAATTGTGTGGGTTCGGTTGTGAGGATGGTAATGAATGAGGTGGTCGTTATTAAGTAGTTGTTGCACAATTAATAAATGTTCATCAAGCCTTCATTAAACTGCTCGTAGTCATAGTTTGTCTCCTGCTGACTTGACTTATCAATGTGCGAGCCCCATCTATTAGCGCTAGGCCAATTATTTTAAATGATTAAATTTAAAAAATTCTCAGAATAATTTTGAGGTTCAACTCTTTTATAAGAGCTGACTATTTATAAACACTGTATAACTTATAACCACTGTACAACAGTTTTTATAACGACAATTTTTATCAATCTATTTACCCTGCTCGTAAGGGCATTATTTACATTATGAGCTTTAAGGACAACTATGACTGACACGCCATTTACCGCTGACTTAACTTTGCATCCAGCATTTGAGCTGATTGAGCATCGCCATATTGAGGCGCTATCAATGGATGTGCTGATCAGTCAGCATGTCAAAACGGGAGCGATGCACTATCATTTGGCGCATGCAAGTGATGAAAATGCCTTTTTGGTCGGCTTTCGTACCCAGCCAATGGATTCAAAAGGCGAGGCACATATTTTAGAGCATGTTGCTTTATGTGGTTCTGAGAAGTTCCCAGTACGTGATCCATTCTTTTCAATGATTAAGCGCTCGCTCAATACTTTTATGAATGCGATGACCGCTGCCGATTGGACAGCGTATCCGTATGCCACCCAAAACAAAAACGATTACTTTAACTTGCTTGCCGTGTATCTTGATGCGTCATTTTTCCCCAATATTCACCCGCTCGACTTTGCTCAAGAAGGTATTCGCGTAGAATTAGACGAAAATGATAAGCCGCAGTTTAAGGGTATCGTCTTTAATGAGATGAAAGGTGCCATGAGCGGTGAGATTGATCAGCTCTATCATGCGGTCGCTCATCATTTATTCCCAACGACGACGTATCACTATAATTCAGGTGGCGATCCTGCTGATATTCCTGATCTGACGCATCATGAGTTGGTTGAGTTTCATCAAAGCCATTATCATCCATCGAACAGTATCATCATGAGCTTTGGTAATATTCCGGTTGCTGAGACTCAAGCAAAAATACATGAAGATGCTTTGATTCAGTTTGAAGCAGGTAAAAAACACGTCTCGCGTCCGGAGCAGCGTTTGTCTGCGCCGATTAGTGCCACAGATACTTATACTGCTGACGAAGCTGGCCCTGATCAAACCCATCATGTGGTTGCATGGTTACTACCGTCGATTACCGATCCCAAACAGCGCCTTGCATTACGTTTGTTAGAAGGGGTGTTGATTGAGCATTCTGGTTCGCCGTTGCGTGCGTATCTGGATAGTCATCCGCTAGGAACCTCGCCAAGTCCGTTATTAGGACTGGACGACAGCCATTATGAGATGGTCTTTTATACTGGATTACGTGGCTCAAACCCTGAGCATGCCGAAGCGGTAGAGCAGGGCATTATGGACTTGCTGGCTAAAGTTGCTAGTACACCAATTGATGATGAAACTATTGAAACTATCCTACATCAGATTGAGATTGATCAACGTCATATCGGCGGTGATAGCATGCCTTATGGTCTGAATTTGATGTTAGAAGGCTTTAGTACAGCGATACATGATGGCAATCCTATCGATGTGTGGGAAGTTGATGAGCATCTACAATGGCTGCGTGAACAGGTAAAAGATGAGCAGTGGTTGCCTAATTTAATTAAACAGCATTTACTCGATAATCAGCATCGTGTCCGCGTGACGCTAACGCCTGACAGCGAAAAAACAGCCCGTCTCGTAGCAGCTGAGCAAACCCGTCTCGATACTATCGCGATGGATATGACGGCTGATGATAAAGATATCCTGCATAAACAAGCATTAGATTTGGCAGCGCGTCAAACTGCACCGGATGATTTGAGTTTATTACCGAAAGTTGGTTTGGAAGACGTACCAACGGATATCAGCTTTAAGCAAGGCACGCAAAAACAAGTACGTCTAAGCGGGCAAGACAGCACTTTATTTGAATATGAAGCGGGCACCAATGGCTTATATTATTATCAAGTAATTGTGCCGTTGACGGATGCGATTGGTCACGAGGATACAAGTGAGTTACCAGTTAATGAAGTCATTAATCATCCGCTATTGCCTATATATTTAAGCTTGCTGTCTGAGCTAGGTACGGACTCTTTAAGTGCTCATGAGCTGCAAGCTAAGCAAGCAGCGCATTCATCAGGGGTGACGGCGCGTATCAGCCAGCGCACGGACATTGATGATAGCCAATCAATTAGTAGCTACTTTGTCGTAGCGACGCGCGCGCTTAATCGTAAACCTGAAGCCATTGATTTGCTCAAAGAAGTGATGGAGCATAGCGTCTTTACTGAGCATGATCGTATCAAAGAGATCTTGCAGCAGCGTCAAGCAGGCTGGCAGTCAAACCTTGCGGGCTCAGGACATGCTTATGCGATGCAAACCGCCAGTCGCGGTATGAGTCGTCAAGCGCAGCTAGAGTATGTACGCAGTGGCTTACCGGCACTTAATGCGCTTAAAGAGTTTTTAACGCATGCGAGTCAAGATGATGCACAATGGGATCAGCTAGCAACCAGTTTGATGGACTTACATCAGCGTTTAATTAGCTTACCCAAACATGCCGTTATCATTTGTGAAGCGGAGCAAACCGAACGCTTAAGCAACTTGATTATCGATAGCTGGAAAGACAGCCGTGCACCAGAGCTAGCTGAAAGGTTAAAAGGTTCTGATGCGGGTATTGAAGATAATATCCCAAGCGAGTTTGCGGATTTAAAACTAGACTCAGCTCTAAATGGTGAAAAAGACGCGGTCAGAGCGCTAGAAAGTGGTACTACTGTCGATGTGGAGGATTTAGCTTGGCTAGTTCCGACCAACGTTTATCATAATGCTAGCGCCTATACCGTTCCAGCTGCTGATCATCCGGACACGGCAGCACTAATGGTGTTAGCGCCTTATCTGCGTAATGGTTATCTGCACAGTGCTATCCGTGAGCGCGGTGGTGCTTATGGTGGCGGTGCTGGTTACGATGCCAATGCTTGCTCGTTTAAGTTCTTTAGCTATCGTGATCCGCATTGCGCTGAAACTTTTGCACACTTCGATGCCAGTATCGAATGGTTACTGAATGAGCCGCAAACAGATGAGCAGTTAGAAGAAGCTATCTTGGGGATTATCTCAGGTATGGATAAGCCAGGCTCTCCAGCAGGCGAAGCTGTTAAAGCTTGTTTTGCTGACCTGCATAATCGCGGTGCAGACTGGCAACGTAAAATGCGCGCATCGATTTTAGAAGTGACGGTCGATGACTTGCAGCGCGTGGCCAAGCAATACTTGCAAGGGCAAAAACATGTGCGTGCGGTACTCGCGCCATATGATAAAGAAGATGAGATCAAAAACTTAGACTTTAAGGTTTGCAAAATTAAAAGCTAAGAGGCTTTATTACAGAAGAGATAATGCAAAAAAAGCCAAGCGTAATGCTTGGCTTTTGCTATTTCGTATACAATTTAATAGCGTTTAATACTTTGATCCTTACCGATAAGATCTTGATGAATAGGGAAGTCGGACAGCTCATCAAACTGCTTACGATCAGCAAAATAGCTTGTCAAGGTGCGACGTACTGCTTCAAAAGCAATGGTATCCCATGGAATGTCTTCTTCACTAAATAATGCACAATCAAGGCTTTCAGAGCCGATACCGTAGGCACCATCCTTTAGATCGGTCAAATATATACTGTAGATTTGACCAATATCTGGAATATCATAAATGCAATATAAATTCGGATTGATTACCACCGCATCAGCTTCTTCAAAGCTCTCGCGTGCTGCGCCTTCAGCCATCGTTTCACCATTTTCCATAAAGCCCGCTGGTATGGTCCATAAACCATATTGAGGTTCGATAGCGCGGCGGCATAGCAGTACTCTGTCTTTATACACTACCAAGGAGCCACAAATTACTTTTGGGTTTTCGTAATGAATATAACCACAATTTGGGCATACCAAGCGCGGTATATTATCAGTAGCTGGTATTTTGCGTTCTGCTTCATGACCGCATTCTAGACAATAGCGCATATCAACTGCCTTATTTTGATGAAATAACAAGAGAGATAAGTGGTTTTTTGATTTTTTGAATATGTTTATCGGTGTGGTGCTTTTATAAGTATAACCACAAGATATAATTCTAGTTCTAAACTTTATCTTAAGATAGCATAAAACAGCGCAGTGCTGAATGTTGGTAACATGAACACGTCATTTATCAGCAATAGAGCAAACATGCCTTAAATTAAAAGTTGTTAATATACTAGTTAATAGGGTATGACTGCCCTGTTTAGGAACAGCCAGTCACGTAAAGCTTACGTAGTGGTGACTAGACAGCGCTAATTTAGGCTATGATAAAAGCTAGTATATAGCTTAGCGAAACTACCAATACCTAGGATAATGTCTGCCTCTGCCGATGTTGTTATAAATCAAGGCAACGACTACTAAGGCGAGTGCACCTATCAAAGTTGGTGTGATTAAAAAGTGCCACTTAACACCGCCCAGCATGACGATTAATGGATTTGAACCTGCTGGCGGGTGCGGTACTCGAAACAGTAGCATGAGGGCAATAGCAGTACCGACAGCGAGTGCCAAGCTCCACCACTCAATACCGAATATAGACATAAAAGATAAACCAGTGAAAGTGGTAATAAAATGACCACCAACGATGTTTCTAGGTTGAGCAAACGGGCTTTCTGGATAAGCAAAAATAAGCAGACAGCTAGCGCCAAATGAGCCCAAAATCATGGCGACATTTTGCCAACTACTAATTAAGGCCAGTGCTGCTGTTGCCAGCGTACCGCCTAGCCAAGCAAGCCCAATAATAAATAAGGGTAATCGTTGGGGGCAGTCATCGATTTTGCCTTGCATCTTATTTAATGAAAAAATCTTATTCACTAGCGTTTCCTAAATAATATACTGATAAATTTAGCTACTTGATTCATGATAAGTCTTCTTTTTGAGACTTTTTTATGGATAACCTAACTTAGTGACACTTCTTAATAAAACTTCTTAACGACACTTAATACTGATAAAAATATAGGCCGATTATAATGTTAATACATCCGCAGTCTGCAAGTTTTGATGAACTGTCAGTCGTTGTACCAACGTTGATTCGTCAACCTACACTCAGAAAGTTGGCTGAGCGGGTGCAGCATGAGACCTTAAATGCAGTCACCAGTCCAGCGATGTATAGCTCTTACAATACCTCTCAAAGTGCTCGAATTTTAGACAGTCTATATCAGACACCGATTGCTGATGCCTCGATACTGGTCGCCATCACCCATGAGCGCCATCCAAAGCTGCTACTAACGCGCCGCGCTGCACACATGAATAGTCACGCTGGGGAAGTGTCATGCGCTGGTGGTAAGTATGAAATAGGCGATGGCAATAATGTCGTCACCGCCTTACGTGAAGCTTGTGAGGAGACTGCACTACCGCCAAATAAAGTACAGCTGCTCGGTCAATTACCTATTCAAACCTCTAAAAGTGGCATGAGTGTGCGCCCAATCGTAGCTCTCATTGCTCCAGGCTTAGTGTTGGTGCCTGAGATGGGGGAGATATCGCGCATCTTTTGGGCAGATTTTGAAAAGTTACTCACGCAGCCAACCGTAGAATATTCGGTAGAGTACACGATGCAGGATGAAACCTCGACCATACTCACACCCAGCTGGCAAGTGGAGGGTGAAACAGTGTGGGGTCTGACGGGACGCGTCATTGCCAGCCTACTAGAAACTGGGTTTGATCGGCAGCTTGAATGGTATTACCGTATACAAAACACAAGGCTGTGAAGGTTATAGTCTTATAGCGTCTAACCTTTTAATATACACTTATTTAACGTAGAACCCTTTAACACAGAGCATCACCAAACACGCTTTTTGTGGATTTATTATAGTTATTGTCGACGCTATTGATAATGGTTCAGGATATTCTATTTACTACTAATAATATTCTTGAGCTATGTTTTTTATTTATAGTAGTCATCATTTTTCTTAAGCCACCAGTTCATGTTATCTTGGCGCTTAGCGCGGAACTGCTCAAGCTTGTCAGCAACAGCACTATTGTGTTGGCGAGCCGTATCAAGAGCGAACAAGATAGGCACTGAAGACAGTACCCCAAAACGTATCTTTGATTTGGGCAATTGTAGTCCATCACCAACATCATCACCGACTATGGTGCGTGTCACACTAGCATTGACCATCTCAACGAAGCGTCCACGTCGATTGTCCTCACCCATTAGCTGGCGTGGCAAATCGTGCAAGGCTTTGGCAAGTGGTCTGCCCATTTTAAAGTCAAGCTGCTGAATGGATAAATAAGTATATAGCCATTCCCAGCAGGCGGCTTCATCTTTTGGCAAACGCTGCAAATCAACACCCATCCAGTAGCTGGCAAGATTCCACAGATGCAAGATGCCCTCAGCTTCTTCTGTGCTAATCCGTGCTCCCAGCAGCTGCAATCCACGCATAATTAATAGTGAAAACTGCAAGTGAGTCGCAATCATATCTGTCTGATTAATGGGAATGCCCCAATAGGCCGTATTCCAAGTACCATCAGGATTATGATGTTGATCGGCATTTGGTATGACGCCTGCGGCAGCATTGCCTTTACCTTTAAGTAAGTTTTGGCGTACCAATGTATGAATCTGACGTACATGGATTGACTGGCGCCAGCCCTCAGAGCCGATCGCTAATACTTGGTCAATAGGTTTGCGGTTATTATTATGATTATGATGCGCGCTAGAGTCTAGTTGTGGGTGTTCAGATACCGCTAGGATATAAGCGTAGGTACGCATCAAGCGTGGTAGAGCGTCATGCATCAAGGCACCGGTCTGAATGAGCGGTAGCGAGAGAGCAGGGATGCTGTAGCCTGCCATTAGTGCAACGTTACGCAGTAGCCAAATGAGCATCAGCGGATAACGGCGATAGGCGACCGCACCAATTTGCGCAAGCTTGGGATCAAACCAATCAGGGTGACTGCTAAATTGCTCAGTTAATGAGCTAAATGATGGGTTAGTAGTAAGGTCAATATTGATACTAGGATTTACGTTACCATCGACTATCAAATTCTGTAGCGGACGGCCAAAGCGAATCCCATCAGCCGCCAACGCATCCGCCAGCGGATCACCAATATCGTAACCAGCTACTATCTCCTCTAATAAATCTTGCGAGATAGTGAAGTCTTTAGGTAGCAAGTAACGCCTGATACGGCGTAGGACTTGTAGATCACTATGATCTGTAATGGCAGTAGTACGCCCATGACGCTGATAGCTCGCTACAGATTTTTTATGCTGTATAAGCTGCTCATTAGAGATGTCGGTATCACTTTTAGAAGGAGTTTTGGGTTTCATATTTATAATGTACCATCATAGCTGGCGCTACTGATAATCAAATGCGCTAACAGTTGTTATAAACTGTTAGCGCATTATGAAGCTCAATTTATATCATAAGACTCATAATAGTTACTGCCTATATCCAAACCTTTGGTACAAATATCAATGACGAGTTAAATCCACTGATGTCCCGCTGACACTATCTTTTAAGCTTAGTTTTAGCATGATGTAACCAGCAATACCAGATACGATCGAGCCCATAATGATGCCTAAACGTTCATCGAATAGCGTGGTATCGCCAGCAAATGCCAAGCCACCGATAAATAAGCTCATGGTAAAACCAACACCGCACAGTAAAGCGGCACCATAGATTTGCTTGTAATTCATACCTCTTGGCATGGTTGAGATACCAAGTTTAAAGATCAACCAGCACATGACCATTACGCCTATCTGCTTACCGATGAATAGACCTGCGGCAATACCAAGTGGCACTGAATGAAATAGCTCAGCAAGACCTGCACCTTTGAGCGATATACCAGAGTTGGCAAAGGCAAATAATGGCAGAATACCAAAGGCAACGGTATTATGTAAATCATGCTCTAGCTCTTCAAGCGGTGAGTGTTCAGGATCAGTACGGTCGAACATAGGAATAAATAGTGCTAAAACCACCCCTGCTAAGGTTGCATGAATACCGGATTTGAGTACTGCAATCCACATAATGACACCGATGAGCAGATAAGGCGTAATGCTGGTGACGTTGCGACGATTAAGTAAATATAAGAAAGGCAAACACAAGCCTGCGACCGCTAATGACTCTAGTGATAAGTCATTGGTATAAAACAAAGCGATGATTAAAATCGCCCCAATATCATCAAAGATAGCAATTGATACTAAGAACACTTTTAATGAGTTGGGTACGCGGTTACCTAAAAGACTCAAAATACCGAGAGCAAACGCAATATCAGTTGCTGCTGGAATTGCCCAGCCTTTCCAAAACTCAGGCTCACTATAGTTGAACATTAGATAGACAATGGCTGGCATAATCATGCCGCCTAATGCAGCACCAGCAGGTAATATAATCTGCTTAACGTTAGATAACTCGCCAATGAGCACTTCGCGTTTGAGCTCAAGTCCGACTAAGAAAAAGAAAATCGCCATGAGACCATCATTTATCCAATGATGAGCGTCTTTGGCAATTGCAAAGTCGCCAATTTGAATGGCGACGGGTGCATGAATAAAACCTTGATACCAAACACTAAGGGGGGAGTTGGCAATAATCATTGCAGCAATAGCCGCCAACGCTAAGACAATACCGCCTGCTGCCTCAAATTCAAAAAACGCTTTAACCCTTCGTATTGCCATATCATCCTCATTTGCTAAATACGTACAGTAAACTCAAACGCCTATCTATCAACTACGTAATATTACGGATAGCTCGCTTCAGTTTCTCATAATTTCATCAATATAAACAATAAAATGCGTTAAACAATATATATCAGTCTACCGCGCAAGGTCATGACAGGCGATATAAAGACAATAATATGATTGATAGCGCTACTACGACCAGTTAAATATCTTTGGCCTAAAGACTTCTTCCTTGAAGTCTTTTTATTGCTATAAGGTATTCTATGTTTTGCTATAGATACTCGCAACAGCCATTATTAGGATATGACAGTCTAGCTATTTTTCTAGATAGCTTTGCGACCGCCATCATAAAATATAATGCCGTGACATGATAGTGCCCATAGACAGATAGTGTTTACCGCTCAGTAGGCGGATACTAACTAGTAAATCTAACAGACTTTGTTACGTTTTGGTTTTTTTTATAGTTTTAACTCTATAATAGGCCGCATCTATTTGCGAATTAACTGCTTTTCAATAAAACTCTCAACTTATTCTTTATTCTATTTTGATATTCATGTTGATGTTAATGAGCTCTAGGCTAATAGTCTAGCGCTTACTGTTGTTTTTATTAGAAGATTATTACAAGGTCAGTTTCATGGACTTATCGTTATCCCTAGAAGTTATTTTGATGCTCACTGCGGTAGCCGCGCTTGCTGGCTTTATTGATGCTATCGCGGGTGGCGGTGGCCTGTTGACCATACCAGCCATGCTACTGGCCAATATCCCGCCAGTGCTGACACTTGGTACTAATAAGCTACAAGCAGCCTCAGGCGCGCTTGCTGCCTCTATTACGATGATTAGAAAAGGTGTCGTCAAGCCTCAGCGTATCAAGGTCGCTATTATTGCCGCGTTCATCGGTTCTGTTATCGGTACTATCGCCGTGCAGATGTCTCCGCCTGACTTGCTCGAAAAGCTGATTCCTTTCTTGATTGCTGCTATCGGTATTTATACCTTATTTGCACCTAGGCTTGGTGAAATAGAAGCAGCACCGCGCATTTCAGAAGGTAAATGGCAAAAAGTCGTTGCGCCTTTAATTGGTTTTTATGATGGTTATATTGGCCCGGGAACTGGTATGTTCTTTGCCCTTGGTAATGTCGCTCTACGTGGTCGTCAGATTATCGAAGCGACAGGTGCGGCAAAGGTCTTGAACTTATCTACCAATATTGGCTCGCTGATTTTCTTCATTTTGGGCGGTAATGTCTTGTGGAAAGTAGGTCTGGCAATGATGGTTGGACAAACGATAGGGGCTTATTTTGGCTCACATATGGTGGTCAAGGGTGGCAGTAGGCTAATTCGTCCGATGATTGTGCTGGTATGCTTAGCCATGCTGACTAAGTACATGCTTGGCTAATCTTCCCATAATGTACAACATCTTTATGTGGATTATCCCAACAAAAAACCTCAGCCAATTTGACTGAGGTTTTTTTATATCTATTTAATGTTAAGAGTTAGCGACGACGATCAACATCATCGTACTCACTACCCATCAGGCCATCGCTAAAGACTTCAGAGAACGCACGCTCGTTGTCTTCATCGATATGACCATCAAATACGTCTTTGGCACCAGCATTAGGATCGTTATAGATAGCAACGTCCATTTTATTTTCTGATTTTGCCACAATAGCGGTCACTGCTGCATCGCCACCAACGTTTACTGCGGTACGTAACATATCTAAGATACGATCCACACCTAAGATAAGGCCAATACCTTCAATAGGTAAGCCGACTTGGGCAAATACCATAGATAGCATAATCAAGCCAACGCCCGGTACACCAGCAGTACCGATAGAGGCCAATACCGACATTAAGATAACAGTCAGATATTCGGTCACGCCCAAATCAATACCGTAAATATTGGCAATGAAAATGGTCGCTGTCCCTTGCATGATAGCCGTACCATCCATGTTGATGGTTGCACCAAAAGGAACGGTAAACGAAGCGACTGAGTTATTAACACCCATACGCTTGGTAACTGTACGCAAGGTAATCGGAATGGTGGCATTCGAGCTTGAAGTACTAAATGCAAAAATCTGAACTTCGCGCATTTTTGCCAAAAAGGTCTTGATTGATAAACCTGAGAATAGCTTGAGCACGATCATCATCGTAATAAAGAAATGGAAAGCCAGTGAGCCAACCAGTACGGCAACATAACCCAATAATGACCAAATAAGATCTAAACCCAGCTCTGCCATGGCTTTGGTCAACAGTGCAAATACACCATAAGGAGCAAGGTTCATAATGATGGTCACCATCTTTAAGATGACTTCATTGATTAATTCCAAGCTCTGTACCAAACCTTTAGCGGGCTTGCCAACCATCAAGATACTGATACCGATTAGAACGGCAAAGAAAATGATGGATAACATATCGCCATTTGCCATCGCACTGATAGGGTTGGATGGGATAATATTGGAGAATACATCAAGCAGTGGTGGCGCTGAGGCCGCTTCAAATTCTGCTGCGGTCTCGACGTTCATGCCTTTACCAATGCCAAACACGATACCCAGTCCAATGGCCGTCGCAATAGCTAATGCTGTCGTCATCATATAGATGAGAAAAGTCTTGGTACCAATGCGGCCAAGTAAGCGGATGTCACCAATACCGCAAACCCCGCAAATAAGAGAGATTAATACTAAAGGTACAACTAGCATTTTGAGTGAGTTAACGAATAGCTTACCGATGATAGCAAGGAAGCCATTGGTAATATACGTATTAACAAAGCCGCCTTCAGCGTTTAGTCCGGAATAATTTATAAATAAACCCAGTATAATACCGAGCACCATGGCAACGATAATCTTGCCCGTCAGTCCCATATTTTTCCACATAACTTACATCCTTGGTGTACGTAACTCTCAGTAATAAGCTGGGTATTCAAATCAATATGATTATAACCACTGCTCTCATCATGAGCCCTGTTACGCCTATTAAATTCTTTCTAGTCTCATGTTTTGGGGGACAATATAAAAGAATTGTTAGGGGCACTGCAAGATTTTTTTATCATTCAAGTCATATTTACCTATCGACATGACAGCTTATAAAAGCTATGTGCCCAGAAAATAGCTATTATTTATTCTAAACGGTTTGTTTCTGATATGAAACAAAATTTTTATGAATGGCTTTTAGGCCATGTAGATGACGTTATGAGAGTGACGATCCAGCGTGGATTGCATTCAATTTTACTGACTTCATATTTATAAGGTAGGGATTAATATATTAATAAGGAAGTTTCAAACAAAAAAAACGGCCTGCGCACAGACCGATTTCTACATAAGACAAAATTATTTACCTCAACAACTTATTTCGCGTTTTGAAAGCCACCGTAATATTTCACTGGTGACCAACTTGGGATAACAGCAGGCAATTTTGGATCAAACTTTTTGTATTCTTTAGCACCATAAACTGGCTTACCATCTACAATCGTTAATACGGATTCGATACCTTTGATTTTTTCTTCAGGTACGGTGAAATAGTCATCAGATAGCAATACAAAGTCCGCATACATGCCAGGTTCTAGCGTGCCTTTTAATTTTTCTTCATTGGAGAACCATGCACTGCCTTTGGTATACACTTGCAAAGCATCTGCTCTGGATAGCACATTATCCTTGCCATACAACTGAGTGCCGCCTACTGTCTTACCGGTGCTCAGCCAATATAAAGCAACCCAAGGGTTATAGCTTGATACTCGCGTACCATCCGTACCAGCACCTAACGGAATTCCCATATCAAAAATCTTTTTGAATGGTGGCGCAGTACTAGCCGCTTCTTTGCCATAACGCTCGACGAAATACTCACCAGCATAAGACATCCGGTTTTGAACAGAGATTCCGCCATTTAAACGTTTAATTTCTTTCAACGTCTCATCGTTCACAGTCTCTGCGTGATCAATGGCCCAGCGCATATCGTTACGGATTTTGCCGTTGTTTTCACGGTCAATCTCATCTACCAAGTCAACGATGAGTTTAGTGTTTTCACCATAGGTTGAATGCTGTCTAAACGGCCAGCCCTCATTCACATGCATTTGAATGATTTCTTTGGTTTGCGCGCGCCAGTCTTCATTGTCTTTAATAAATGGTTTGGGTGCTAGAAAGTTCTCGAAGTCACCAGCTGCCCATGTCATGTACTCGCCGCCGCCTTTTAACTCATAACCGTGCTCTAGAGCAGTGTCTTCATTGACAGAGGCTTCGTTGTTCGCCATCCATTTCTCAAAGGCTGCACGCTCTTCGCCTGCTTTTTGCGGGAATAAATAGTATGAGATGCGTAATGAAGAATCACCACTGGTTGCTAATGCCTTAGAAGCTTCATAGTCTTCAGGGAATGTATGACCACCGCCGCCTGCATCAATCGCACTGGTGAGACCAAAACGGTTGAGCTCATGGTTGAAATGCTTGGTCGAGTTAATCATCTCTTCTTTAGATAGGGCTGGCAATGCGCCGATCACTTTATATAAAATCATAGCATTGGGTTCAGCCAAGAGCACACCCGTCAGCTTGCCGTTTTTATCTTTTTCATAACGGCTTTGATCGTTGGGTGGCTTAGTATTTTCATCGATATCTAAGGCTTTTAGACCCGCTTCATTCAACCAACCGCGACTATATAAGTACAATACAAAGGTAGGCGTATCACCTGTTGCTTCGTTAATCTCTTCAATAGTTGGCATGCGTTTTTCTTCAAACTGATGCGGTGACCAGCCACCAATCACGCGTACCCACTGACCTTCAGGCGTTCTATCGGCTTGCTCTTTTAGCATGCGCAAAGCTTCTTTTAATGATTTAACGCCGTCCCAACGTAGTTCAGTGTTATAAAAACGACCGCCACGCGTCACATGCAGATGTGAGTCATTAAGACCCGGAATTAACGTTCTACCATTCGCATCAATAACTTGCGTGTCCTTACTACGTAAACGTAGGATATCTTCATCGCTACCTGTACGTAATACTTTGCCATCTTTTACCGCAATCGCCTCGGCAGTACTTCTCTTATCATCCATCACAGCTACTTTAGCATTGGTAACGATCATGTCAGCCACTAAAGCTTTAGGTGCGCTCACGCTTGCTGGTGGGTTTTGTACCGCGCATGCGGTTAGGACGCTCGCTGCACCAGCAAGTGAAATCATATTTTTCATCATTAGAGTTCCTTTACCGTTGATTAAAAATTTTAATTTATCATATAATCTTAACGTTATCAGTCATCTATTAACTTTTATTAATGAATTTTACAATAAAAAAACAAAGGCTTGGATTTGGTTTCGTATGACAGTTTGCTTTCAATAGTGATTCTATAATTCAACTAACTACTTTATAAAGAACCATAAAAAAAGCAAGATTACCGTTATAAGGTAATCTTGCTTTCGATAGTCTTGTTTGCGATAGTATTGATAGGTTACGAGTCGATTAGAGATAACGTCTTAAAGTTTATGAAAGGGATTTAAGCATAATCGTTATGCTTTGTCATCTTCTTCTCGGCGTAATCCATCTTGCCACTTAGAACCCTCTGTAGAGGCGCTTTCTACCTTATCACTATCAACTGGTTTACTTTCCACTGAATCTGATTGTTTATCAATACCTTTGCTATGGTTGTAGCCCATACGTTCACTAAGCGTTGACTCCGCATCACGGCTTCGATGATCAAGAGATTCTTCTTCAGGATGCGACTCATCAAAGTCAGTTTGGGCACTGATTTCTTTAGCTGTATCCTGCTCATCGACCATTTTTACATCGCCATCTGCCTCATAACCGTGGTCTGGATTGTCATCGCCAGTAGGCTCAGTATCTTCGGTTGGAGTATTATCAGCTGATATACCGTTTCTGGCTTGGGCATCGTTTTTCAGTTGCGCATAATCAGTAAGCTGGTGTACCGCATTTTCTAAACTGTGTGGATTAAAACGCTCTTGTGCGTGCAATAGATGCTCGTCGAATACATCGGTGAGGAGAGAATCAAAGCGCAATGCATTGTATTTAATGAGCTGCTCAGCCTCGCTTTCACTAATATCACCGTTTTGACTCGCATACACCACATGATCTTCAAAGGTTAAACCTTCAAAACTATCGTCATGCTCTGCTTTTTTGAACTTCTGCCATAATGGTTCAACTTCAAGCAGCGTCTGATAAGCATGTTCCATACGGCCCGTAACATCATCAGGATCTGTGTTGTAGTACACCATTGTTTTGAGATAGTCGCGGAATGGGTTGGCTTCATGATCATCCATAAAGGTATCACCCAATCTGGTCTTGAGCTCATCACTTGCTGGCGTAAAGATACGTCCACTAGGGAACGTCACAAAGCTAACGACATTGGCTGCCATCCGATGAGGAAAGTTTGCAAAGAACGAGACGAAAGCTTCTTGAATAGCACACAGGCTATCTTGTAGGGCGACCTCTGCATGTAAACGTTCTGCTTCTGACTTACTGCCATGCTCATAAAATTGCAAAATAGCAGTCGCAATAAATAAATGACCATGAATGTCGGCTAAGCGTCCAGAGAGCATCTCTTTACGTTTTAAGTCACCAGCAAGCAACCCTAATGCCATATCTGCAGTGAGCGCAAAGCTAGCACTTAAACGGTTAATATGCTTGTAGTAGGGACGGGTAAAGCTATCTGCAAAGCTTGGCGCATTGCTGCTGCCGCCAACGTAACCTGCGACAAAGGCTTTCGCACCGCGATTAAAGGTATAACCTAAATGCTTAAAGAATAAGTTATCAAATTGCTTTAACGCGCCTTCTTTATCCTCACTTTGTAATAGTTGCAACTCGTCAAATAGGTATGGATGACAGCGCATCGCCCCTTGACCAAAGATCATCAGTGAGCGCGTCAAGATATTTGCGCCTTCAACCGTAATAGAGACTGGAATAGCTTGATAGGGAGCCGCCAAAAAGTTACGTGGGCCCATTTGGATAGCACGGCCTCCAACGACATCCATAGCATCATTGACCACTCCACGCATAGTTTCAGTCGCATAATATTTTGCCATTGCAGTCATGACTGATGGCGTACCACCTTGATTTAATCCGCAAGTAACTAAGTGACGAAATGCCTCTAGCATATAAGTTTGGCTAGCGATGCGACTGGTTGCATCTTGTACACCTTCAAATTTACCGACAGAGATTTTGAATTGCTCACGGACTTTGGAAAAGGCACTAACTGATAAATAACTCATCTCGCTCGCTGAAGTTGAAAGCGCTGGTAAAGAGATACCACGTCCAACTCCAAGACATTCCATCAGCATCCGCCAACCGCGACCGGCGTTCTCGACCCCGCCGATAATATAATCTAGCGGAATAAAGACATCAGTACCATCGACCGTACCATTCATAAATGGTGAGCCACTTGGATAGTGGCGTGGGCCTATAATCACGCCCTCATGATCAGCAGGTATTAAAGCGCAAGTAATACCATAATCAGTCTTGATAGGATCACCAAGCAAACCTTCTGGATCATGCATTTTAAACGCCAGTCCTACGACAGTTGCGATAGGAGCAAGCGTAATCCAGCGTTTAGAGAAATTCATGCGCAGACCGAGCGTGTACTCACCATCGTGAATACCGTAGCAGACTACCCCTGTATCAGGGATAGCACCCGCGTCGGAACCAGCCTCAGGACCCGTCAAACCAAAGCAAGGAACTTCCTCGCCTTTAGCAAGGCCGGGCAACCAGCGCTGCTTTTGCTCGTCTGTACCATAGTGCATCAAAAGCTCACCAGGGCCGAGCGAGTTTGGCACCATGCAACTGACCGCAGCCGTTGACGAGCGCGAAGCAATCTTACTCATAACACGACTTTGAGCATAAGAGCTGAAATCTAAACCACCATACTCTTCAGGGATAATTAAACCCAAAAAGCCGTTAGCCTTGATAAATTGCCAAGCTTGGGGCGTTAGATCTTTATAATCTTGAGTAATTTCCCATTCATCGAGCATTGCACATAGGGTCTCAACTTCATTATCAATAAAACTTTGTTCGCGTTCAGACAGCTCTGGGTAAGGGTAGTTGGCAAAGGTATCCCAATTTGGCGCACCCATAAACAGCTCTTTTTCCCACCAGCTAGTACCAGCGTCCAGTGCTTCACGCTCAGTATCACTCATACTTGGCATTGCACCGCCTAGTGCTTTATAGACTGGCTTGGTAATAAGTGCTTGGCGCATCGGGGCGACCAACAGTACTAGACATAGCAGCGCAATTGGAATGCCTAAAATTAACGACCACGGACTTATAAAGGCAGTGACTATTACAGTGATAATAGCAACGATACTACCGCTGACACGCGATAAGGACAGTAAAAATATGGCCAAGACGACGGCTAACTGAATGATTACTGCTAAAATAAATAAGCCAATCGCCATGACTGTCTCCTTGGCAAAATATGAATAGGGAATTAGGAAGTATAAAAAACGCTAAGTTGGTAATAATTTGATGATTAAAGCCAATATTAGACAAACTATTTTAAATATTATTTTTTATGCTGTCTTTAAGTGTTATCGCTTATCTGGTTTAAAATAGTAAGTAATTAATACATTTGATAAGTATTGACTGCATTAAATATAAAGTAACTACTGATATAAACGATAAAGGTACAGATTGTAAATAAAGTTATCTACCAATATGAAATAGTTCTTAAAAACTATCAAGAGCGAAAATGCTACGCTATGTCGATAATATGTATCAATCTCACTGAGTCATTTCATATAAAACAAAGCATTTGTTAGACAGTATAAACTAAAATGGTGCTAGGCAGTTTTCAGCATAAGACAAAGTGTCGTTACGGCCAACGATAATGTGATCAATAAAAGTGATATCAAGTAAATCACAGGCCTTTTTAAGCTCATAGGTCAATAGGTCATCAGCCGTTGAAGGCTGGGCATCAGTATGAGGGTGATTGTGTGCGACGATTAGCTGACTGGCAGCATGGCTCAAAGCGTGGCGAAGGACGTGCTTGATGCATACTGAACAAGAAGAGATACCTCCAGTAAAAAGTATCTCAAAGTTTAATAGATTTAGAGCATTATCTAGACAGAGTACGGCAAAGACCTCACGATGCTCGCCGCGCAATTGCGTACTAATATAGTCTTTGACCGCCTGTGAACGCCCAAGCGCTTGACCAGTCTTAAGTTGACTATCTAAATAGCGTGTGCCCATCTCAAGCGAAGCTAATATCTGTGTATATTTGGCAGGGCCGATACCATGACAGGCAAGGACAGACTCTTGCGGCGCCGCTAAAAGTTCTGCTAGGCTACCGAACTGCTCAATCAAATGACGAGCAAGCTCGATAGCTGACTGTGATTGAGTACCAGTACGTAAAAATATTGCTAAAATCTCTGCGTCGGTAAGATGCGCTGCGCCAAATTTCAGCAGCTTTTCACGCGGTCTATCGTCTTCATGCCAGTCTTTTATAGCCACTATTTTTCCTTAAAAATGGGTTAATACTAAATAAATGAGAGAGTAAATAAGATTGGGAGAGAAAACTTTCCCCAATTTATCGCATAATTGTTACTATAAACGCAATTTTATCTTCTAACTTTTTATTGATGCCACGCCTATGTCAAATGTTGTGCTCGCTATTACTGGCGGTATTGCCGCTTATAAATCCGCTGTTTTTGCCCGCTTACTGATTAAAGCGGGGTTCGAGGTGCGCGTCATTATGACGACAGGCGCGCAAGCGTTTATCACACCGCTTACTCTACAAGCCTTGACTGGTAACGAGGTACATATCTCATTGCTTGATGAGCGTGCTGAGGCTGGCATGGGTCATATTGAGCTTGCCAAGTGGGCAGACTTGATAGTCATTGCTCCAGCTTCGGCCAACACTTTAGCTCGATTGGCAATGGGGATGGCAGATGACTTACTAACAACGGTATGTCTTGCAACTACCGCACCAGTATTGATTGCACCAGCGATGAACCAGCAAATGTGGGCGCATCCAGCGGTGAGTCTAAATGTGCAGACGCTAGCCGATATGAATTATCATATTATTAAGCCTGCAAGTGGCGAGCAAGCATGCGGTGATGTAGGGGCAGGGCGCTTGCCTGAGCCTGAGCAGTTATTAGCAGAGGTGCGCTTATTTAACGCGCAGCAAACTATCCCACAGCATCTATTTGGTAAAACGGTCGTTATTACCGCAGGACCTACTGTTGAAGCAATCGATCCGGTGCGCTATTTATCCAATCATTCTTCAGGAAAAATGGGTTTTGCATTGGCACAATCCTGCGTAGAGGCGGGAGCACAAGTCACGTTAATCGCTGGCGGTAAAGTCGCGCTACCAACGCCGCTTGGGGTCACCCGTATTGATGTATTGTCTGCCGCAGAGATGCTAACGACTGCCCAGCAATGCGTTGCTGGTACACATCCTGCTTTACTGGCTTTGATTGAAAATGAACAACATGATGGTCATGACCACTACCATACTCACAGCCATGAACACGAACATGGCGACTGTGACTGCCATGAGCCGGACGATCAGGCGGAGCAGCAAAGTATGGCGTTAGGAAGTACAACGTTAAAAAGCAACCTAGATAACTTGCGCTTAGCTAACCTGCGCCATGCTGATATCTTTATCGCCACTGCCGCTGTCGCTGATTATCGTACTGAAGAAGCTGCCCCGCAAAAAATCAAAAAAACCCAAGATGCCATGATGCTAAATTTGGTCAAAAATCCTGATATTTTAGCGACTATTTCACACGCTTATCCTGATATGTTTGTCGTCGGTTTTGCGGCAGAGACCCAAGATGTAGAGCACTATGCCCGCGGTAAGCTGGCATCCAAAGATTTGGACTTGATTGCTTGTAATGACGTCTCACGCTCAGACATTGGTTTCGCTAGCGATGACAATGCGATGCAAGTGTTTTTCTCTCAGCGCTATGCAAATGATACGGTGACATTAGAGAAAGCGAGCAAGGATAAAATTGCCGATCAGCTTGCTACTATTATCGGCGAGACCCTGATGCAACGTCTTAATGGTTAATTATTTAGTTATTAGCATTAAGCCGCAAATGATATGTCTGTTAGAGCTACTATGACGGACATGGCTGATAGCGATAGCACCCAGACGTTATTGCTGATTGTGATTTTTGCACTAGCATCACTGCTGCATGGTATTAGTGGGCTGGGTGTAACGTTGGTGACTACTACTGCGCTTGCCAGCATGTATCCGTTGCCACACGCCATTGTCTTGGTGATATTCCCGTCATTATTGCTAAATGCGATGACATGGCTGGCAGGTGGCGGGCGTAGTATTTGGCAAAACTTTATCTATTATGGTAGACGCTATTGGCTGCTCGCGTTAACCAGCTTACTCGGTAGTATTTTGGGTGCAAAGCTACTGCTGTGGGTAGATAGTGCTTACATTTTATTAGTCTTAGCGGCTGTCATCGGCTTTTATGTGATAAATGCACTACTCGGTAAGCAAATACGTCTGCCTGATACTAAGCCTGTGCTAATTATCGTTGGCTTTAGTGCAGGAGTCATTGGCGGCGCCACCAACGCAATGTCGACCATACTAATGATGTACTTATTGTCTGCAAGTAACGATAAAAATACCATCGCTAAAGTCGGCAACATGTGCTATTTCTTGGGTAAAATTGCCCAAATCATCGTATTGCGTGAGCCTATTATGGCGCTTAGCAGTAGTGAGTGGCAGCTAATTACTCTGCTGAGTGTCCTATCTATTGCCGCGCTTTTAGTCGGCATCCGCCTGCGTCGTTACTTGCCGCAAGCACGCTTTCGTCAGCTTATTTTATTGATTCTTACCGTACTTGGTATACGTGTGGGCTGGCAGGGGATTACGGCGTTTTTGTAGTATAGTCAGTACCAAATAGAATCGAACCATCAATAATTACGTGCTACTGGTATAAATTTTCCTTGCGTGCTGCTGATACAGAGGCTGCGCAAAATTTATCCCAATAGCACTGACTCGGTTTTAAAGTGAGTTGACTATAGGCAGTGCTTTTCAGGTTAGCGATTGAATAAATTTAATACGATAGTAGCGATAACACTGATGACTATCATAGTGACCACTGGAAAATAAACCCGTGTATTGCCTGAGGTATGTTTGATATCACCTGGCAGATTACCTATCCACGAAAACGCGCTTGGAAACAGCAGCCAAATAACGCCGATAATAACCAGCACAATGCCTATAACGATCAATATTTTTGCCATATAAAGCCTCGTTACTTCTCTGATGTTATGATTTTATATCGTCTTAACTAAATGGTTTTATCTCGATTATTAATGCGCTGCACATGAGCCAACCATCTCACCAAAATACAGCTGCTGGGCGACCCGAAAGGTATTACAGTGCGCTTCGACCACATCTTCAATATCTTCTGAATAACCACCGCCCATCACGATAGCGACTGGAATATTAGCGGCTTTTGCTTGCTGCAACACATATTCATCACGTGCCTTGCAACCCCCTTGTGTTAAGCTAAGTTTACCCAGTTTATCGGTCGCGAGCACATCGACCGCAGACTGATAAAAAATCATATCGGGTGCGACATCGCTAATTAGGCGTGGCAGCGTATCCATCAAAATCTGTAAATATTCTGTATCACCCGTATCGTTGTCCAGCTCAATATCTAAGTCAGATATTTCTTTACGAAAAGGATAGTTCTTGGCGCCATGCATACTAAACACAAAAACGCGCGGCTCATCCGCCATAATGCTGGCATTACCATTGCCTTGATGAACATCCAAATCAACGATTAAAATTTTCTGCGCCTGTCCACGATTTAATAGTAAATTACTGGCGATACAAACATCGTTAAAGACGCAAAATCCCTCGCCATGATCGGCAAATGCATGATGGGTGCCGCCCGCGACATTCATTGCCACACCGTACTGCTGGGCATATAACGCACATTCATAAGTGGCGTGAGCGATATGGCGACCACGATCTACTAACGCTTCGGTCATCTCAAAACCGATAGGGCGCGCTTCTTTGCGTGGCAAGGTTTGGGTTTTAAGCTTATGCCAATAGTCCTCAGTATGGGTGGTTAAGATTTCGTCTTCTGTCAGACGCTTCGGTGCAAAAAAATTCTCGGTCGTGATAGTCCCTTCACTAAGCAGTCGCTCAGGAATCATCGTATATTTTTGCATGGGAAAACGATGCTTGTCGGGTACGGAATAACGGAAAACTTCAGAGTAAGCAATTTTTAGCATAATTTTTAATTGTGTCGGTGTTTAAGAGGGTGATAATGAATTTTTGAAAGAACTTCTTATTAAGAGTAATAAAGGGTTAGAAGATATGAGAGCTACTGACTTATATCTTACTAAGTTGTTTGAATTAAGAGATTTTTGTGAATTAAGAAACTGTCTAAACTAAAAGACTTTTTAAATTAAGCCTCTTTATTGAACAAACTGAGTCGGAAGAAAGAAGGTTCTTGAGTCGGATTGCTGACGTAGCTCTATAAGTAACGTTTGCATATCTTCAGCAGGGTCTTGAGTGTTGATTAAATCATCAAATATCTCGTAAGCAACTGTAGTCATGGCAATTACGCTTTGCAACAAATTCTCAAGGATATGATCATTAATACCAACTGCCTCGACATCGATAGCATGTTTGTAGCGTATTTCGCCATCGTTCACATCCATCTCTAAATTACCGATTAGCATGTCATAATTAATTTGGGTAATAAGTAACATTGCTGCGTTTTGATGACTTTCGGGCACTAAAAAGGGCAAAATACCATAGACCGCTAGCAAGTTGTTTTTCTCTTGCACACGAAACAGATAGCCACATTCTAATTGTTTATTGCGCATCCTTAAGGATAAATGATGCGATTGCTGGCTGTCATTTGTTTTTGGTCGATAATGAGTGTAGTGCCACTGTTTGTCATTAAAATACTGTTTAAGGTAATCGACAATAGCTATGTCGGTATTGTTGTCTTGCTCAGCAGTCTGATTCAAAGAGTCCGCTTTAGAGCTTTCGGGGTTATTTTTATTATCAGTATTAGTAGTATTATCAATAATGCCATTAGAGTCGCTAGTGTCTGTTTTAGCAGCGCTTATGTTACTAGCATTTTTATCATTGGCCTTCTTATCACTAGACTTTTTATTAGCCTTGGCGCTATAAGTTCCAGCTTGCAGAGTATCAGTATTAATATCTCCATTAACATCAGTTTCGTTATTAACATTAGTATCCTTACCAACATCAATATCGTTATCAACGCTAACTTCATCTGCAAGTGACAATGAATGCTGCGGTATTTTTGCGTCATCAACAATAGCCTGCGGTGCTGAGGTAGTCAGGAACCGTTTGAGTTTTTGCCATAAGCTGAGTTTATTATGTTGACTCATAGGTGTTGTACTAACTAATAAATGAATAGTATTAAAAACTGATAAATAAGCTAAAACCACAAATTAATCTTTGCTGAATACAAAACCATCTTTGATGTTAGGTTGCGCATAAAATGCTTGTAACATGTTATAGATATGAGTGGTCAGCCATGTACTTTCAAGAGCGTCATGCACGACAGGAAGTAGGGCGCTACTTAATTGCGTCATGGCTGGCTCATCAATATATAAGCTCGCTGCTACGCTCGCAATCGTATCCGACTGATGGTTTGCATACCAAGTGTCGACGCTAGCTGAGACAAGGCTGCGCAGGTAAGGCGACAAGCGCAGACGGTTATAGCTTTGTTGGGTGCTGGCTTCGATATGATCAATACTGCTATGGTCAGGCTCATCGTTTAAGTAGGTTTGTAGCTGGCTAATCGGTTGGTCTTTGATGCGTCCCCAACCTGTTATCAAGAGCCGAGCGACTTCTTCATTTGATAAATGTTCTTGCGCATTAGCTTCTGCTCGGCGAGTTAAGTCTTTAATATTGCGATGCAAGTACGTCTGTAACTTCTCATCCAGGTTTCTGTTGGTTGCCTTCTCAAATGAGCTGCGTCCAAGCTTCATGAGTTTGCCAACACCGCCTGCTTTATCCAGCGTGGTTTCCATAAAGTCGTTGATAGCGTGATATAGCGTTTGCGTCAACAAGTCTGCAAAGGTTTCATTGCCGACTAGCGTATGAATCAAGGCATTACGCTGCTCGTCATGGCTACCCACATAGTTGGCAAGGGTCTCAACCTGAGTATCATCCATCAGCTCAGACAAAGGTACGTTGTCATTGACCGGATGATAAATGATAGTATGCAATATATCGCGGATATCCTTACGCATGACATCGCTCATCGGTTGGCTAAGTAGCCAGTCATTAATTAGGTGCTGTAAATCATCGGCGCTGACGTATTTATGTAGGGGCTGCGCGCCTAACCACTGCCAAGCCTCTATAGCCATCGGCTCTGCTTGCTGCTGTAACCACTGCTGCATAAAGGCAACTTGAGCATCAATTAAGCTATCCATAGTTAGACTAGCAGCTGATAAGCTTGCGCTAGGATGAGCCGTTGCAGCATCTTTATGAGGCGTTGGAGTTTGAGTGTCTGATGCTTGAGTATTTAGAGTTTGGTTATCTTTTGAAGTCTGCATAGGTTTTGAGGTCATAGTAATCGACAATTTGTTATACTGTGTGGATATAGTGAGCATAAAGTATTATGCCATGAACAACGTATTCGTTTGTGATGAATATTGCTTAGCGCTTGATAAATAATGAGAGATTTGATGACGGCTGTGGATGCACCCTTACTTGCGCTCAATGAGCTGACGGTTCAACGCGGTGAAATACCTTTATGTGAAGGGGTCACGCTCAACTTACCTGCTGGCAGCATCTGTCATTTAGTTGGTGCAAACGGGACCGGTAAAACGACGCTACTGATGCAACTGGCTGGATTGTTGCCAGTGCTTACTGGTGAGGTTCACTACCAAGGGGCAGAAATTTTACCTATTCAGCCTTTATATGTCTCCCATCAGTTAGGTATTCATCCCAATCTCACGGTCGCGCAAAATCTGACCTTTCTGCTGAATTTATATGGTATTACCCCAAGTGTCGCTGATATTGATAATGCCCTCACTTGGGTGGGATTGCAGGGCTTTGAGACGATTAGCTCAAGCCATTTATCTGCTGGGCAAACGCGTCGCATTACGCTTGCAAGATTATATTTGTTGACGCCGGACGTGACACCATTATGGCTACTTGACGAGCCTTTTACGGCACTTGATGTCGATATGGTGGCACGAATGGAAGACAGGTTGCGCGATTTTGCCCATACTGGCGGCGCAATATTGATGACCAGTCATCAGGCTGTCGGCGTTGCCAATCAGGTGCTCGATTTGTCAGATTACATGGTATAAGTGCGACAAATATAAGTGAAAGGACGGATAATGACAGACAGTCCATTACAAAATAGTCCAGTGCAAGAGAGCACCATGCAAGAAAACCTAATGCAAGACAGTCCAGTACAAGTAGCGAATAAAAGCTCAAACGTTAGCGCATCTGCTGCGCGCGGTATCAGCTTTATGCAGTTATGGCGACGTGAGTGGCACGTGAAGCAGCAAGGGGCGGTACAGTGGTTGTACCCTTTAGTACTATTTTTAGTGATTATTACCTTATTTCCGCTAGCCGTAGGTAGCGAGCCAGCATTGTTGCAGCGTCTTGGGGTTTCGGCCGTGTGGATTGCTGCTTTGTTGTCACTGGTGATGGGCGTTGATGGCTTATTTAAACCTGCTCTCGACAATGGCACACTGGCGCAATTGGTCGTCGCCAAAGCTTCGCTACCGTTATGGGTGCTTATCCGCTTAGTCATTCATTGGATTTTTAGTAGTGGGATTGTGGCTGTGCTCAGTTTACTCGCCGTGCCATTATTTCAGCTCAGCTGGTTTGAGGCGTGGATATTGATGGCCTCTATTGTGACGGGTAGTCCAATGCTGTTGATGTTGTCAGCGGTCGCCAGTAGTTTGACGCTGTCATTGAAGAATGGCGCGGTGCTGGTGCCTTTGATTGCTTTGCCGATGCAGTTGCCAGTGTTAATTTTTGCCACCGGAGCGGTTGATTTATTTGCCACTGGTCTTAATGGTTTGCCGATATTGGCTTTATTATTGGCAGGTAGTATTATCTCGGTTTTGGTTATGCCATGGGTGATTGCAATGACCTTAAAAATGGCGTGGCTAAATTAAAACGTATAGGCTGGCTTGTTATTGCTTCTCTTATCAAAGCCATTTGTATGAACAGCATGTTGAAAACTGGCAACTTTGCTATAATAGCCAGTTAAATAAGTAACAGTCACTTGTAGATTCTATCCAGTGTTTAACGCCGGCAGGTTAACAGGTAGTAGCGCCAATGTTGCGCTGTATCCGTATAACCAATAAGCTGTGCAAATAGGTTTATTCTCATGCCCAACCTGAATAATGTCTCATCTCCTAGCCTATGGCAGCGTATCTGGCAAGGCTTCTTGACCACTGTGGGTACCAAGCAGTTTTTTCGCATCTTTGCGCCTTGGGTTAAGTGGTTAGCTATACTAGCCAGTATTTTTCTGCTGATCGGTAGCGTTTGGGGTCTCGCTTTTGCGCCGCCCGATTACCTACAAGGTAATAGCTACCGTATTATCTTTATTCACGTACCAGCGGCCAGTATCGCTATTTCTATCTATTTTGCCCTCGCCGTATTAGGGGTCATCTTTCTCGTTTGGAAAATTAAGACGGCCAGTCTTGTGGCGCAGGCGCTTGCTCCGCTGGGCTTTTTACTATGCGTGATTAGTTTGATTACGGGCTCTATTTGGGCAAAACCAACTTGGGGTACTTACTGGGTTTGGGATGCGCGTTTAACGTCTATGCTGATTTTGGCGTTTTTATATGCGGGCGTGATGGCGTTGTTTGCAGCGTTTGAGCATACCGCCAACCGTGGTAAAGCAGCCGCCATTTTATCTATTGTCGGCGCAGTGAACCTACCTATTATCAAGTATTCAGTAGAGTGGTGGAATACCTTACATCAGGGCTCAACCTTCACGTTAACGGCCGCGCCCAAAATGTCTGCAGATATGTGGATGCCGTTGCTACTTATGATTATCGGTAGTTACTTACTAGTCGCAACATTAACGATTTATCGTACCAACACCCTAATCTTGTACCGTGATCAAGGTAAAGCGTGGGTCAAAGAATATATTCGTGGGCAAGCCAAATAACCACACAACTATGGACAAAACAAATAACGGCTAGGAACCTATTATGCAGCCTTACTTTTATAGCGTATCTGAGTTCATCGCCATGGGTAAGCATGGTGTTTTTGTCTGGTCATGTTGGGCAATTGCGGTTGGCGTGATGCTGGCTTTTATTATATATAGTCGCAGGCAGCGCCAAGCACTTATCAAACAGCTGACCATTCAGCAGGCTCGACAAGCTCAACGTACTGCTAAAACCCCTAATCCTGCAACTAAGCAGCCGATGTAAAAATTATTTTAATATCATAGATTTAGTTCACAAAATTATGACCTCTAAATTGTAAAGATATGACCGTATTAGGGCTTGTGGGGCTTATTGATTTGTCCGAAAAATGCTACCATATAGCTATTAGAAGAGTACGATTAGAAAGATACTTTCAAAAAATTTTTCTAATGGTAGTTTCTTCAATATTTTCTGTTTTATAAATTGTTTATATTCAATAAAGCAGCGACTCATCAATGAGGTAGTGGTATGAACGCAGTTCGTCGCAAAAAACTGATGTGGGTTATGTTCACGCTTGCAGGGGCAGCAGTGGCGGTAGTGTTAGTCATTTATGCTATTGGTCAACAAACCGATTACTATTTCGATGCTACGGCGATTGCTCAAGGCGAAGCGCCACAAGATAAGCGCATTCGTGCAGGTGGTATGGTAGTCGCCGGTAGCGTACAGCGCGCACCAGACAATCCATTAAATGTTGAGTTCGCGATTACTGATTTTGAATCAACGGTTCCGGTCACTTATCAAGGTATCTTGCCAGATTTGTTTGCTGAAAACTCAGGCATCGTCGCCACTGGCAAAATGCAGGGTGAGATCTTTGTGGCTGGTGAAGTGTTGGCTAAGCATGATGAAAACTACATGCCACCAGAAGTTGCCAAGTCGATGAAAGAAAACAATCGCAGCGGTTTAACCCCAACCTCTGAGCAGTATAATCCTGCTGAACCGATTCATGAGACTGAAACACTACAACAATAACGTTTGAGTCAAACTAACAGTAAAAAAGAGCTGCTAATAATATATTAGCGGCTCTTTTTATATACAAATTTTGGTATGAATAGATTTTAGTCGTCCCATACAGGAGTATAGTCAGGATGCTCAATTTTGCGACCATCACTACGAGCTAGACTGCCAATTTTCTCTAATTCATCTGCGCTCAATTGAACGTTGATGGCATCTAAGTTCCCTTGCAAGTGCTCAGGGTTAGAAGTCTTTGGAATAGCAATACGGTGTTTGTCTGATAGTATCCAAGCCAATGATATTTGTGCTGGTGTCACGCTATGTTTGTCAGCGATTTCTTTGATGACTTCATTATCAAACACATCACCGCGTGCAAGTGGCGAGTATGCTTCTAATAAAATATGGTGATTGTTCAAAAAAGTCTGCAAGGTGTTTTGCTTAATGAACGGATGAAATTCAACTTGATTGACCACAATCGGCACGTCAGCGTACTTCTTGGCTTCAATAATATTAGCAATATTAAAGTTAGATACCCCGATATTGCGCGTTAAGCCTTGTTTTTGTAGTTCACACAATGCAGGAATAGTCTCAGATAACGGTACACGATCATCGGGCCAGTGTAATAACAGCAGGTCGACATAATCAGTATCTAGATTTTCTAAAGAACGTTTAGCCGCTGCGATTAATTTTTCTGGTTGAAACTTCATATCGTCAGGAAAAATCTTCGTAGTCAAAAAGAATTTATCACGAGATATGCCTGATTGCTTAATACCTTGACCGACTTCCTTTTCATTATCATAAGCTTGAGCGGTATCAATATGTTCGTAACCCATCTTTAAACCTTGACTGACGACATCAACACAATCTTGTCCAGTCGACTGCCAAGTACCCAATCCTAGTACCGGAATATTGGCTTGTCCAGCCGTACGAATATTATAGGTTTTAGTACTCATATTATTATCCTTGTTATTTGTATGATTTGTTAATAGAGGACTTATCAACAGAGCGATTATTCATGAATATTATTGTCTCGACCTCTATACAGCCTAACCACTATAGAAAAAAGCAGGCTAAAGTGAAAGGGCGAGTGACGGTTTCCTACAAAGGACAAACAGGCTGTAACGTCATTTACTATTCTGATTTGTAGGATGAACAGTATTTTCAAACTGTTAAGTGTCTCTCAAGCGAACAAATCCTTACCACTAGTATGGTTATTATAAGGTAATATAGAAACTAAGCTATAACCAGTCTTTTATATGCATTTTATTCAAAAGAATCAAACAGTTATCTTAAAATTATTCCAGTATTTAATTTCTCTAAACTCATATAAAAACCTTTGCTTTGATTGGGGATATTATGTCAATCGTTTCAAAAGCTCGTCTTTCAGAAGACGATCTGTCAAAAAATAATAATGTCGGACAGAACCCTATTTCTTGGTTCATCTTTGGTCTTATGGCCAGTGTTACTTTTATCGGTATTCTCTCAGAGTTGATGCCTTCTGGTATTTTGCCACAAATGACGGCAGGTCTTGGTATTGAACAGACCCAAGTCGGATTTTTGGTCGGTATCTATGCGTTGGCTTCAGCGATTTTTGCCATTCCATTAATCAGTATGACGCTGTGGATCAACCGTAAAATTCTCTTGATGGCGCTGTTGGCAGGTTTTGCGGTCTCCAATATAGTCGTCGGGCTCACTTCATCTTATTCGCTTATTGTTGCTATGCGTATTCTGGGTGGTATCTGTGCCGGTATTATGTGGCCAATGATTGCCGCCTACGGCACAGCCCTAGTGCCAGAGAATATGCATGGTAAGGCGATTACCATCATCATGGCAGGTAATACTTTTGGCGTGAGTTTGGGTCTACCGATTATGACCTTTATTGGGACACAAGTAGGCTGGCGCACGTCCTTTATCGTACTCGGTGTACTAGGCGGGGTAATTGCTCTATTGGCGATGAAGTTTTTACCTTCGGTAAAGGGCGAGAAACTGACGCAAAGTAACTCCCCAATAGCCGTGCTAAAAATACCTGGCGTTTGGATAGTCTTAGCCCTTACTTTCTTGGCAGTCGTTGCTCATTACAGTACCTACACTTACATTACCTTATTGGTAGAAACTATCGCCTTTACTGGCGGCATCAGCTTAGCCCTGCTTATCTTCGGTATCGGTTCTGTCATCTCAGTCATACTATCCGCCAAGATTATCGATACGCATCTGCGCGGTTTGATCGTCAGTATGCTTGTATCTGGGGCGATAGCTATGCTGCTATTCGTTTTCTTTAGAGGGATGAATGGTTTCTCGCATTTTGCCTTTTTATTATGGGGACTAGCATTCGGACCCTTAGTAACGATGTTCCAAACAGCAGTCAGTCACCAAGTCACCGAAGCAAAAGCCGTCGCGACTTCCGTACAGTCAAGTGTGTTCAACTTCTCAATTATGATTGCCACTTGGCTTGCGGGCTTGATTTTGGTGCATATGCCAGAGACAGGTGTCTTAGGTATTGTGTATCTATCCATTTTTTGTTTCGTTCCTGCCATCATCATTACCTTCATATCTAAGAAAACATTGGATGCGCCTACTGTCGGGTAGCGTTCAATAAAGTAGCTTTCAATAAAATAATGTTCGATAAGCAATTTTCAATCAATAATTATTCAATAATAATAGGAGTTTGTCATGATTAAATTTACCAATGCCAATATCTATCGCAATAGTGATGCTACTGAGATTTTGGTCAAAGACGGTGTTATTCAGCAGATAGGTAACAATTTGCCTGCTGCTGAAGAAGAGATTGATCTCAAAGGTCGTTTGATCGTACCGCCTTATGTAGACTCGCATCTGCATCTTGATTATGTCTATACGGGCGGCGGTGATGATGCCAAGAACGCCTCAGGTACCTTGTTCGAAGGTATTGCTCGCTGGCACGATGTCAAAAAGACGCAAACTTTTGAAGATGCTAAATCGCGGATGCTTAAAGGTATTCAAGAAGAGGTGTCCAAAGGGGTGCAATATATTCGTACCCATATTGACGTCTGCGACCCTGATTTGACTGGGCTTAAAGCAATGCTGGAGCTGCGCGAAGAGCTAAAAGACAACGTCACTATTCAGATTGTCGCTTTCCCGCAAGAGGGTATGTACGCTTATAAAGGCGCAGTTGAGTTGATGGAAGAGGCGCTGAAGATGGGCGCGGACTGCGTCGGCGGTATTCCACATTTTGAATGGGCATACGAGTTCGGTCAAGATTCTGTGCGTAAGACGGTTGAGCTTGCGCTCAAGTATGACAAGCTCATCGACGTGCATTGCGATGAAACCGATGACCCGATGAGCCGCCACGTGCAACTGTTAAATGCTTTGGTGATGATTGAAGGTATAGGCTCTCGAACGGCTGCCAGCCATACTTGTTCATTTGGTTCGGCAGATGACGCTTATGCGTTTCGCATGATGGGACTGTTTGAACAATCGCAGATGAACTTCATTGCGCTGCCTACTGAAAATGCTTATTTGCAAGGTCGCCAAGATACTTATCCCAAGCGTCGTGGTTTAACGCGAGTGAAGGAATTTTGGGAGAATGGTATCAACATCTCTTTTGGTCAAGATTCTATCAATGATCCTTGGTATCCAGCGGGCAACGGTAACATGATGAATATCTTGGATAATGGTATTCATTTGGCACAAACCATGTCATTACCGCAGCTGGATGTCTGTCTTGACTTCATTACCTTTAACGGCGCTAAAACTTTGAATATCGAAGAAGAATACGGTATAGAAGTAGGTAAGGCAGCAAACTTCCTAGTATTGGACGCTGACAGTCCATTTGAAGCAGTGCGTCAGCGCGCGGATGTACTGGCCTCTATTCGCAATGGTAAGTATCTGTTTAAAAAACCTGAGCCTAGTTATGATATTGAACTGGACTTGTTTAGAAGCACTATTTAACGGTTAATCCAAAAGCTAAATATAAAATTCAGACCATAAAAAATGCCCATTACTCATAAGTAGTGGGCATTTTTTATATTTACAATTTGAACTTTTAGCACTATTAGTTAATTATTGAAACTAACCGTTTTTAAGTGTCTAAATTTTTGCTCAAGCAGATTTAAATTACTGAGCTGCTTCCGCTTCTACAGGGGCAGTAGTCGCAGTAGCTGGCGCAGTGTTATTACCCCAGATTTTTGGGTACTTGTAGCCTGGGAAAGTATCATGAGCATACTTTTTGAAGGCTTCTGAGTTATAAGCGTTAGTCACGTCTTCAACCCATTTTTTACCAGTATCAGTAGACTTAATCGCTGACCAGTTTACATAGTTGAAGCTTGGCTCTTGGAACAAGGCTTCAGTTAGCTCAATGCCAGCATCAGTAGCATAGTTACCATTGATAACGGCAAAGTCTACTTCGTCACGGGCACGTGGTAATTGAGCGGCTTCTAACTCAACGATTTTGATATCGTATTTGCTGTTATCAGCGATGTCAGTTTTTGAAGCAGTCAATGGATCAACATCATCTTTTAAGGTAATCCAGCCAAGATCGTTCATCATAACCAATGCACGGGCAAAGTTACTTGGGTCATTCGGCGCAGAGACGCTCATGCCTTTATACACGTCATCAAGGCTAGTCTTTTTGCCTGAATAAATGCCAAGTGGTGCGGTTGGAACTTGGAAAACTTCGACTAGATCAAGATTGTTTTCTTTTTTAAAGGTATCAAGATAAGGCTTGTGCTGGAAGATATTGATATCCAAATCACCTTCAGCCAATGCCAAGTTAGGGCGGACATAGTCAGTAAAAGCAATTAGCTCAACTTCATAACCTTGCTCTTCCAGTGAGGCTTTGACTTGGTTACGTACCATATCGGCGAAGTCACCTTCGGTAGTACCGATGATGATTTTGGTGTGTTCAGGATCAATATCGCTAGCAGCAGTTTCAGCAGTTGTGCCTTCTGTCACGGCTTCTTTAGTCGCTTCTGGCGCTGATGAATTGTTACAGCCTACTAATACTAAGCTTGATACACCAACAGCGGCAAATGCGGTCGCTAATTGACGGCTGATATCTGTTAATTTCATGAAATTTCCTTATTAATACATGGGATTGGGTAAAATGGTTATCGTCTGAGCATTAAAAAAGCAACATTCTAAGTAGTAATGCTGCTTTCTTATGAGCTGAGATAAGGAGTAATTACTGCCAAAAATAAACCTAGTCGCTTGCAATGTCAAGCATTCTCTAACGTGGCTTAGCGTTTGTCTAAACGATTGGCTAACCAATTACCAAAGGCTTGAATCGAGATGACCATGACCGACAGCATAATGACGATAAAAATCATCACTTCAGTCTGATAACGATAATAGCCGTAACGAATAGCTAAGTCACCCAAACCACCACCACCAATCATACCAGCAGCAGCTGAATAAGAAAGCAGGCTAATAGTTAGAATAGTCACCGAGAGTACCAATCCTGAGCGCGCCTCATTAAGTAGTACCTTAATGATCGTAAAAGGACGTGCGCCCATAGATTCGGTGGCTTCAATGATACCGCGCGGTACTTCACGCAGATTTTGCTCGACTAAACGCGCAAAATAAAACGAACCAGCAATCGCTAGGACTAAAGATGCAGCAATAGGGCCAATGCCTGTGCCAACAATGGCTTTAGTAAATGGGCTCATGGCAATCATCAAAATGACAAAGGGGAAAGCACGCATAAAGTTAGTGATGCCACCCAATATGGCATACAGCCCTTTATTCTGTAAAAACTGTCGATCGCTGGATAAAAATAAGAATATTCCAAACAGACCACCAATGGTAACGGCAGCTGCAGTAGAGATACCAAGCATAACGAAAGTGTCAAACGACGCTTGCCAAATCTCTTTACGTAGCGCAAGCAACTTGTCTATTGAGGCAGACAATTCAGTACCAGTCAACATATCTATTTCTCCTGCCGCCTTAGTCTTCGTGCACTAAGCCTTTGCCAATCGGGGTGGTTGCCTGAATCAGACCGTCTCGTACATCTGCAACTTCAAGTAGCTGTCCCTGATGCAGCAATGCCGCACGATCACAGAGTCTACGAATGACACTCATTTCGTGAGTCACAATAACAATGGTCACGCCAAGCTGCTCATTAATTTCGCGTAGACAGGTCAATAGGCTGCGAGTGGTAGCAGGATCAAGGGCACTGGTCGGCTCATCGGCTAGCAAAACTTTTGGGCTTGGCGCAATCGCGCGAGCTATACCAACGCGCTGTTTTTGACCGCCTGAAAGTTGTGCAGGATAATGACCAGCACGATCCGTTAGGTCCACAATCTCAAGACAATCCATGACACGCTTATGAATATCGCGGCGAGGATAACCAGCAACCGTCAAGTTAAAGGCCACATTGTCAAAGACAGTGCGATTAGACATCAGGTTAAATTGCTGAAAAATCATGCCGATATTGTGGCGGGCAATACGCAAATCACTAGCAGACAATGTGGTTAAGTCAGTACCATCGATAATGACCTGACCTGAGTCTGGACGCTCAAGCATATTAATAAGGCGTAACAAGGTGGACTTACCAGCACCCGAATAGCCCATTAAGCCAAAGATTTCACCTTTTTGGACAGATAACGACGTTGGCTCAACGGCAGTGAACCAATGCGGCTTACCATCCTTGTCTTTTATTGATCGGTCGCTTAAAAAGCTTTTGGTCACGTCATTTAGAACGATCATGTCACTCATGGAATGCTCAAAATTAGTAAATAGGGTAGCGGTTGTAACATCGATATACTATTGCTCGATGACAGTGTCGAATCTATGCCAATAACAATATAATAAGGGGCGGTAATATAGCATATTTATAGGCGTTTTGGATATGCAGATTCATGACTGTCTTATAACAAGATAGCTATTAGCAGTAATACGTACTACGGCATGTAAAAGATTATAGTTGAGATTGAGGGTTGGATAGTATGTAAATAAGGACAAGGAATTAAAGAGGTAATATTATATTGCCGCCAAACTTGTAAAAGCAGTCAATGAGTTAGTCATTTACTGCCTACTTACTAATCATGTAACTAACTATGGTTATCATGGCTGCGATGAGGGTCATGTTTGACTGGAATCACTACCAAAAATCTAGTATGACCGTTAATAGTATCAGTAACGATATGACCTTGATGGGCAGTAACAATTTGCGATACTAGCGATAAGCCTAGACCCGAGCCCTTGTTTTTTTGCTGCAAGCGTACAAACGGACTAAAGATCTCTTCACGTTTGTCTTCTGGAATACCTGCACCTTCGTCAATAACCGCGAGTACTGCATATTTTGGCAAAGGGCGCTCATCTTCAGACTTAGATTTTTTTAGATGCTTTTTAAATAAGCTTTCTTTACGCGGTGTGCTATTAGATTCACTATCACCATCGGTATTCTGGTCATTGCTGGCTTTAGTTATTTTACCTTTGTTGCTACCCTTGTCATTTATAGATTTAGTCGTTGCAGGCTTATCAGTGACGGACTTGATATTAGCGATACTCAGTCCATCATTTGTGGAGTGTTGTTGCGAGTCTGGAACGATATTCCAAATCATTCTTTTAATTCTATCAGCCAGATCAGAGCTAAGTTTGCTATGACCATTTTGAAGTGTCTTATCACTAATAGTTGGTGCTAGGGCATCAGTTATTTGATTACGGTTGCTACCATTATTAGATATAGCCTGCGATTGCTCGGCTTCATCATCACTATTATTCTTTCCACCGTGCTCTTTGTTATTATGCTCAGCAAGCGTTTCACCATTTCGAAAAATGACAGGTGTCGGTAACACATCTAACGGCTCTGATACATCGGTTGGCGTTTCAAGCTCAGACTTTACCTGAATTAAATTAACGTTTTGGTTGTCTTTCGATTGTCCTGTCACGTCGAGATGCTTGTCATAATTTGAGCGGCTATAGTCAGCAAAGCTACTGCATACTAACGAATGTAATAGATATTCAGGTAGGGTATCTGCCTCTTCAAGAGTTTGCACGCCATAAAGCAAAATAGTAACTGGCGGAACACCATGTAGCATGGCGTTATTCAATAGGTTACGAATGAGATGAGTCAACATCGGCGGTTGACCATCAATCACAATGTGCTCACCAATTAAGGTTGCTTCTGGATAATGTTGACGCTCTTGGTTAACTAAATCATAAAAATCTACGCGCTCAACTTGCTGCATAGCATGGCCAGCATCGAGACGACTGACTAAAAGTATACTTTCAACTAAATCGTTAAGCCCTGATAAGTCGCGATTGATCGCTTGCGCCCGTTTATCAAACTTCGCTTTCGTATCCTTTGGCATCGAGCCTGCAAGCATATCCATCATTTCAATTTGTAGGCGAATGCGAGTAATAGGTGTACGTAGCTCGTGTGAGGCATGTGCTAGTAATAAATTATTGGCATCAATAAGATGCTCTATTTTTTGAGCGGCTTGGTTAAACCCACGCGCGAGCAAAGCAATCTCATCATTACCGCGACTATTGACACGTACAGTAAAGTCACCATCACCAAGCTGACTCATCTGCTGGCTCATATGGTTAATACGCCATGTCATTGAACGTGCAATCCACCATAGCGCGCCTGCCATAATCATAAGCAGTAGCAGCGTACCAGTGAATAAGTTTAAGGCAGCAGATAACGCAGGCTTTTTCGGCACCAAACGTGACTCATATAGCAGTGTGTAACCAGTGCTGCTATAGACTTGGGCTTGCTGAGTAGGAGGTGTGTCTGAAAAAGATGGGAATATTAGAGTTAATAGAGAAGGCGTTGCAGGTAGCTCTAACGGCAGATCACTATTGTCCGTCTGCATAAGCAGGCGACCTTGACTGTCGTATAGGCCCATTTTGGCTTGCAATGATTCATCAAAAATATCAAAACTTTTTTTGACCACAGCTAACATAAAGCGTGCTTGCAGTCGATTGTTTTTGCTAATAGCCGTATTTAATTCATGCAAAAAAGGATCAATCTGTCCAAGTATTTGTGTTGCCACAACTTCTGAGCGGATACCTGCGTTCTTGTCATGGACAAGCTGCGTCAATAGCACCATAGCTACTGCAAACAAAATAAGTGCCAGCATGACACTGGCAAATAGTTTTGCAAATACGGAGCGAAAACCCAACTGCTGCATTAAATGCTCTCTATTATCAAACACTCATATCGATGATTAGCAATAGCCACCACGGTAGGCGTGATGGCTATTTTTCGTCTGCTCATTACTTTCAGAGTTTATTTAAAACGAACTGACAGACTTTATGCTGGATTAGACCTGATCGGTGGCAAATTGATAACCAACGCCGCGTACGGTAATAATGCGTTTTGGCTGGCGTGGATTGTCTTCAATAAGTGCACGCAGACGTGAGATGTGCACGTCGATCGCACGATCGATGTTATCAGAGCTGTCATCATTTGGCATAGCTTGCCATAACTGCTCACGATTGAGTACTTTACCAGAATGAGTGGCAAAGTAATGTAATAGCTGAAACTGATGAGTCGTTAGACGTACTGGCTGCTCATCAATCGTCACTTCATGGCTATCAGGGAATACGCTCAAACGTCCAAAGGTTAAGCTATCAGACTGGCTGTCAGCTTGATTTGGTTGCTCATGGCGACGAATAACAGCGCGAATACGAGCTAGCAGTTCACGAGGCTCAAAAGGCTTAGCAATGTAATCGTCAGCGCCCATCTCTAGACCCAATACGCGATCTGTCGTGTCACCTTTTGCTGTAAGCATGATAATAGGAACTTTATTGGTCATGTTGTTTTTGTTACCGCGTATCTTTTGGCAAACTTGCATGCCATCCATATCGGGTAACATCAAATCTAGCACTACCAAATCTATATCACGTTCTTTAGTGTCTAGGATATCAAGGCCTTCTTGACCGAGCCCTGCATGATGAACGTCATAATAGTTCATTGTCAGGTAATCGCTAATCAATTCAGCCAAATCCGGATCGTCTTCAATTAACAGAATCTGTTTACTCATGAGCTGTCCTTTAGTAGTGGTCGTTATTTAATAATTATTTAGTAATAGTTGTTTTAATGGTAATTGTTATCTTTTTAATTTTTCCAAGATATAAACCAATATATTTTATAAAAGTCATCAAAAAAATGCGCATTACAAATGTTACTGTGTCTATTTTGCCTAACTTAGGCCTTACCACACAAGACACGCTTTGTTAATGTTTCTACACAATGTAACTCATTATGTAATTACTGCTGCTTATAAGCCAACTGCTACCAGCCATATTAAAGAAGTGGCAATACAAAGAATCATATAGCGTGATTGACGATTTATTCTAATATTTATATGTTGAGATCGAACTATCCGTTGGATATAACCTTCATTATTACTCTTTCTACGATGAGCAAGGTATTTGCAAATAGCGTATTTATGAAACGATTACTTTTTTACCAACTGACTCTATAGGTAAGTCTGCTAGACAAATTAAACTGTCATTACTGATTCCAGCGACTAAATATTGATCAGTGCTAGGATCGTATTTAATCACCTCTACTGATAGGCGAGTCAAACGCTGATCTTGTTTAATGATCCAAACATTCGCAGTGAGGGGCATAAGCGACTGATAAGGCGGTTTTTTTAGTACTGATAGATCTACATCGTGGATACCATGTTCAGGCACAATAGTACCGACTTCTATCTGTCCATAATTGACTCGCCCAGAAACGACCATATCAGGTTTGAGTTTATCGCGACTTGCTTCATTTTTGACTACATTAACATAAACCCGCAGTTTATCAGGTTGGTTACTAGCGACTAGCTTGCTGACTTGACCCACAAATTGCTCTGGCAAATCCTTAGCTGTAAAGTTCACAGTTTGTCCAACTGAGAGTTGAGACTTAGTCTTGAGAGGAAGCGTAGCTATAAAATGCAAATCTTTGTCATCACCCAAACGCAATAGGGGTGTGCGAGCACCAACCTGTTGGGCGGTTTTTACATATAATTTATTGACGCGGCCTGAAAAGCTAGCCCGTACAACGACTGACTGTGCTGACAGCTTTAATTGTGCGGATTGCTCTGTAAGAGCTATGTCTTGACTAGTATCAATCTTTTCACTATTTACGCTGTTATCTATATTTTTGCTAATTGCTAAATTCTTGTCAGTAACTATATTCTTGTTAGTAGCTACGCTACCTGCTGGGTCATAATCTGCTAAAGCTACGTTATCAGCTGGTTTATTGTTGTTCGTGGTTAGCTGTTCAGCCACTTTAGACAGATTTTTGGATGCTTTTCCCTCATTGTCACTATTGGTCTTATCACCCTGCTGTATGTTAGCTGGTTGTTTTACAGTGCCAGCAGTAGTTACAGCCTCTTGTTGCTCATTGCTCGTAGCCGTATTGACTGTCTTATTGGTAGATGGTTGACGCTTTAAAATTAATAAAGGCATGCCTTTTTCTACCCACTGACCCTCTGATACTAGTGTTTTTTGCACGATTACGTCTTGTGCTGCGACAAAACGTGACTGTTTAATAGGGTTGATAACACCTTGTAAACCAAGGCTTGGCTGATAGCGTGAGGGTTTAATATTCAAAATATAATCGGATGCCATAGTGACACTATCAACACCGTAGATAATAGGCGAGTCTGCCTGCTCACTATCCTTATTAGGTTGTTGATTGTCCACAGGTGCTGGAGGTTGGCAAGCAACTATAAGTAAAGTGCTTAATAATAAGGCACAGTTCTTGCAATACTTAATAAGTCTTATATGCATTGTCATCAATCGCTATGGTAAACGTCATTTTATTATATAGATAAATCATAGAAGGTGCGATAACTATACTGCTTAGCTGGACTACAGCTATCAATGATATAGCTAGAGTAGATACACGAAAATTGTTCTTACCACAAAAGATAAAAAAAGGCGGTTATGTCAACCGTCCGAATTATTATATACGTGGTCTGAATAACTGGAAAACCTAGGTAGACTATGTTAAAACGAGCATCAGATACTTAATTGATACATTGTAGTTACAAATTAGATTGAAATATTTATCCGAAAAATGATGGATATTAATTATAAAAGTAAGATCAGAAGTTGGCTTCATTAGATAAGAAAAGTGCTTACCGCAGCTACCGTTAAAGTAAGTGTTTATCGAATAGTAAGTAACAACCATGTCAAGAATAAATATTTATTCATAGGAAAGTAATAATGGAAAATAATTTTGAAGGGTTAAAGGTCATGGTTATTGATGACTCAAAAACCATTCGTCGTACCGCTGAGACTTTATTGCAAAAAGCTGGCTGTGAAGTCGTTACTGCAATTGATGGCTTTGATGCACTCGCAAAGATTGTGGATAATAATCCTGACATAATTTTTGTCGATATTATGATGCCACGCCTTGATGGTTATCAGACCTGCGCATTGATCAAAAATAACCCTGATTATGCAAGTACACCGGTGATCATGTTGTCCTCAAAAGATGGACTGTTTGATAAAGCACGAGGCCGTATTGTTGGTTCTGATGAGTATCTTACTAAGCCTTTTAGTAAAGATGAGCTATTTGAGACGATTAATCAATATCGCTCGTAATTAACGACTCTGAACTAGTATAAAAAACTATCGATATTAAATACATAAGAACCAACAATGGCTAGTAGATAGTGACAGCTTGATTAGATGGTTTTTGAAAAAGCGAAATATATCACTTGCTACATTATTTAGTTGGTTCCAACTTGTCCTGACGGATGACCTTGACAATAAAAGGAATAACCATGACAACTGTGTTGGTCATAGATGATTCGCCATCTGAAATGGCAAAGTTTCGCGACATACTGACGAAAAATAACTTTCAAATATTAGAAGCGACTAATGGCGAAAAAGGCTGTTTAATGGCTGCTGAACACTTGCCAGATGTGGTGTTGATGGATGTAGTTATGCCTGAAATGAATGGTTTTCAAGCGACTCGTAAAATCACACGCGGTAAGACAACTGCTCATATTCCTGTCGTAATTATAAGTACTAAGAATCAAGAAACTGATCGAGTTTGGGGTAAGCGTCAAGGTGCTAAAGAATATTTAACCAAGCCGGTCGATGAAGCTGAACTTGTACGCGTTATCCGTACAGTAACGGAGTAAATTGTGGCTTCTAAAGGATTTATCGAGCTTTTACGCTTAGCTGATCTGGCCCGTGCACGCAGCAGTGGTCGTCAAGGTGGTCAAGTATATGACTGGCGTGGCATAGTTTTTGAGATTGGTGGACAGCGTTTGGTCGCTCCAATGGGTGAAGTATCTGAAGTGCTGGCCATGCCAGAATATACCAGTATGCCATTGGTACAACCTTGGATGCTAGGCATTGCTAACGTCCGAGGACGTCTACTGCCAATAACGGACTTGGCGCAATTCTTGCAAATCCCTAGTCAGCAGCAAAAGAGTCAACGTAAAGTGATAGTTATAGATCACAGCTCAGTATTTTCGGGTTTATTAGTCGATAGAGTCATTGGTATCGAACAGTTTACTCGTAGCCAGTATCGTGCTGAGGCTATCGATAGTAGCTCACCGTTTGCTCCTTACAACCATGGTAAATTCTTTAAAGACAGTCAAGATTGGTATGTTTTTATGCCAAGCATGCTGGCACGAGACCTAGACTATATTGATGCTGCAATATAAATAAATATTGTAGATAGCAATAATCACTTGATATTTGCTACTAAATTTATAGAGCTTAACAAGAGCCAAATAAGGTAATAACGACTGACATACCAAGATGATATGTCAGCATTGAGAAGGATTTTATTAATAGAAACCTTATTAATAAAAGTTTTGCCAATGACTAATAGAGAGCTGTCATTAGCTGATGATCATTAACAACGTCAGACATGATACGACTTAGACGACTGTTTGAAAGGAATGAGCACAATGAGTGATGTTACAAAAAGCCCTGCAACTGGTGCCAATCAAAAAGTACCAGCTATCAAAAATTCTAATAGCATATGGAAGGTTTTATTAGGGGTTTTTACCTTAGTGAGTGTGGCCTGCTTGGTTTTGCTAATCAATACGCTATCAACAGTAAGTAACTACTTAAGTGACATCAACCAATTAGAAGTCAGTGCAGCTAATATTGTGCAAAACGTCAATGATGCAACTTTTTCGCGCGACTCTGATGTGAGCGCTAGTGCTTATGATTCTTTACAAAACGACGTTCAACGTTATCAAGCGGCATTGACCTCAGCACAACAAAATGCCACTGATAACAAGTCTGTCTTTGGTGACCTTGAGACCGAATGGCGAGCTAATAAAGAAAAGGTCGACTATGTACTAAGCCACCGTAATGATGTAAATGCACTACAAGACTTAAAAGACAACGTCGCTACAGCTACCAAGCAGATGCAAGATGACTATAGCCAAGTTATAGAGCAAGCAGTCGCAGCCAATATACCTGTTGCTGCCATCAGTGATATGCAGACTCAAACCTTACGTGCTGAGCGTTTGTATACTGAGATGGATAAACTGACTCGTAGTATTGACGGTACGCCAGCGGAATTTTCGGAGCAAGCAGAGGTATTTGCCCAAACATTAAATGCGCAACAGCAAAGCTATGGTGGTTTATTGCCAGCATTGCAAAACATATCTGATACTTTCAATAGTGCAGTTGCTCCTGTGGCAGCAGAGCTTGCAGCGTTGAATAGCCCAGCTATTGAGTCGCGTGAAAATGCCCGTGCATTAGGAGAGCTTGCGACCAATACTCAGGCACGATTGGCAGGTATCGATCGTGATATTTTGACACGTACCGGTGTAATGTGGCCTGCTATTATATTTCTGTTAGGTCTGCTTGGCGTAATATACACACTATCGCAACTGTTAAAACAGCATGGTGGTACAGAGCGAATATTAATCGAAAAAGAAACGCTTCGCCGTCGTCAAGAAGCAGAAACTGAATCTGAGCGTGCGCGTCAGATCCAAGAAGAAAACGAACGTAACCAGATGGCTATTCTACGCCTACTTGATGAGCTAGGTGACTTAGCTGAAGGTGATCTAACTGTTAATGCCACAGTATCTGAAGATTTCACTGGTGCTATCGCGGATTCAGTAAACTTCGCAATTGACCAATTGCGCCAGTTGGTATTAGTGATTAACAGTACAGCTGAACGAGTTTCTCAGTCTTCTGGACAGACTCAGATGAATGCGGTTGAACTTGCTGAAGCTTCTGAGCATCAAGCACAAGAGATTGCTAGTGTATCTGCTGCAATTAATGAGATGGCAATATCAATTGATCAAGTATCGACGAATGCGACGGAGTCTGCATCAGTTGCCCAGCGCTCAGTTGCTATTGCTTATAACGGCGCAGACGTAGTACAGCGTTCAATCGAAGGTATGAACGTTATTCGTGATCAGATTCAAGAAACCTCAAAACGTATCAAACGTCTGGGTGAATCTTCGCAAGAGATTGGCGATATTGTAAGTCTAATCAACGATATTGCTGACCAGACCAACGTCTTGGCATTGAACGCGGCTATCCAGGCTTCAATGGCTGGTGATGCTGGTCGTGGTTTTGCGGTTGTTGCTGATGAAGTTCAGCGTCTAGCTGAGCGTTCAGCTAATGCAACCAAGCAGATTGAAACTCTGGTTAAGACCATTCAGGCGGATACTAGTGAAGCAGTCATGTCGATGGAAACGACAACTTCGGAAGTTGTGCGCGGAGCACGCCTAGCAAAAGATGCTGGCGAAGCACTAGAAGAAGTGCAAAGCGTCTCTAATACTTTGGCTGATCTAATCCAAAACATCTCAAACGCAGCGCAGCAACAGGCAGAATCTGCTGGTCATATTTCTAATGCAATGAATATTATTCAAGATATTACCTCGCAAACCTCGTCAGGAACGATGGCAACTGCACGTTCAGTTGGTGAGTTGAGTGAAATGGCCGCTGCTCTACAAGAGTCAGTAACGGGCTTTAAGATATCGAATGATGACAAACAAGTGCATGATTACGAAGAAGATTTTCAAGATCACGCTTCTGCAATGGCGTAGATAAAGCCAAATAGCGCTTAACTCATCTAACGCTGGCACTGCTCTTTAGCACTGTATTATATTGATGGCTTAATAAACTATGCTGATCTGTAAAACATCAAGCAAAAGACTGTGCCAACCATGATGAAAAATATATTCATAAAACGTAAAGTTAATAGTTTAGAGCTCAATAATTTTCAAAGCAGCGATTCAAAGGATAGAGAGCCGACTGTTTTTCGCTTAAAAGATAAGCCAGTTGCAGTACGTCAATGGCAGCGCTATATCGAACAAGCGATTGGTTTTGTATTACCGAAAGAGCAGTCTCAATGGTTGCTGAATGCAGTTGAGCATACGGCAGCAGAGAATATGTTGTCATTAGCACAGCTTTGGGATGCTGTACAGATAGACAAAAGATTAAAACAGCAGTTGATTGATACGGTACTTATTCCTGAAAGTCGATTTTTTCGTCATGAACCTTCAATAGCGTTTGTGACAGCGTTGGCACATCAGTACTGTATTCAGCCACTACAGAGCACTATTCAAGGTCATTCTAACAATAGTGTCGATAGTAGTAGTGCTGAGCCATTTCGTATATGGAGTGTCGGCTGTGCTACAGGCCAAGAAGTATGGTCGTTAGCTATGAGCTTAGCTGCCAAAAACATCTCAAACCATAAAATATTAGGGTCAGATGTCAGTCAGAAAGCATTAAACAAAGCGCGTAAAGGTCAATATGACCAGCGGCAACAGCAGCTCATTCCGTCAGCGTATCAGCATTTTATGCAACCGCTAGCAATAACTACCCAAGATGGTACGCAGGCTATACGCCAAAGCCAAGCGTCCCTAACAGACCAAGCATTACCTGTATCGCCTAAATTACTCCTTGATAGATTGCTACCTAGCAAAACCTCAGCATATTGGCGAGTGATGCCAGAATTGCATGAACAAGTCAGCTTTGTCTGGCACAATATTTTCACCCCAAGCCTAGCAACCTCACATCTGCAGCAAGTCATTTTGTGTCAAAACGTGTTGATATATTTTCGACAGTTTGATCAGCGTGATATTTTGACGCGATTGTCTGCACAGTGTGCGCTAGGTGGCCATATCGTATTGGCTCCAGGAGAGGCGCTGTTTTGGCGACCTTCAAATATGCGCCGCATTGCCCATTCACAGGTTAATGCGTGGCAAAAAATCAGTGCATAAACGAGTTAGGATAATCCTATGAAAAATCAGCCAAATGAAATGGTGACGCTAGAATGGCTTCTCCCACTTTTTGATCAGCAGTTATCAGAAGTGTCTGAGGACTGGCAGTTAGATACTTATCCTGACTTTGAACGTATAGGACAGCATTATCACGAGCTTAGCGGCGCATTGACGATGGCTAATCTTCCTCAGCTGGCTACTTTATCGGCGAGACTTAACCTATTCGTATCTAGTATAAGTAATGGCACGCTATTAAATGTTCAACAGCATCGAATAGGGCAGTTTGCTCACCAGCTATTGCGATACGAGCTGGCTCAATACGTTCAGACAGGTAGCTATAGAAGTGCTCTTATTGATAGAACTGTTGATAAACTTACTCAGATGTTGCCGCAAACACATGTGCCAGCAGAAGATAGCGTGACTTTGAAAAGCACATCGGCTACTAATAAACACAGCGCTCATCCTCAAACCATCAACGTGGCTATTCCTAAGGTTTCAACATCAAGTGCTTCTTTCTTATCTCCTTTGTTACCTGAGCAATACAAGCAATTGTTATTGGCATGGCGTCAGCAAGTTCAACAATTATTAGCTTTCAATAACAATGATTCAGCTATCTTACTAAGTTTGAAAAAAGTCAGTCATTACTTGTGGCAAGCTGCCAGCCTAAAGCATACAAACAATGCCGAGGCTCAGCAGCGTTTGTGGTTTTTGGCGGAGCTTTGGTTAAGCAACCTTGCGGATAACTCATTACCACTACCTGCAACTTATGCACAGCTATTATCACAGTTAGATGAGGTATTGGATGGACGTTATCAGGAAGCTATCCTGATGACAGCTAATATAAATGCTAATAAAGATACCAGTAATGATGTTATCGAAGGCTTAATAGCTGATATTTATATACAAATCAGTGGCCTTGAACATATTGATAAGCAAACACATAGCACCTTAAGTCATTTATCACAATCTACTGAGTCTACATTACGTTTTTTACCGCGCATATTGGCTGAGCTTGAGTCCATAATTTCTAGGCTTGATAATCCACAGACAGTTATTATTCCATTACAGCAACTCCAAAGACAACTTGAGTGCCGAGGCTGGTCTCGATACGAGTCACAAGTGAATCAAGTTTTGAGTGATATCAAAGATAATATGATGTCAGCGTCAGTATTTGCAGAGATACAGTCGCAGATTGAACGTCAACTTCAAGAGTTATACAGTGCTATCTATAATACTGAACAGTCTATCCATACTAAAATTGGCGATGCAGCTTCTTTCGTAACGATAACCACTTCTTCTGATAGTACGGTTATGGGCGCAGATGCTATACATTCTGTCACCTTTACTGATGATAATTTGCGCCAGCTGCGTATTGCAGTCGAAGACGTAAAGTACAATTTCAATGACTATGTGCATCAGCAGCAAACTTACCTGTTACCAACATCAGCCGCTTTTGCTGAGATCGGCAGTGCTTTTGAAGAAATGGGTCTTTCTTCAATGCGCGAAGTTAGTGACAAACTTGGCGAGCTATTCGCTAAGTTAGAAACTCATAAAATAAAAAGTATCAGCTGGAATCTCACTCAAGCTTTAGCAGAGAGTGTGACGGCTATCGAGCTGTTGTTAGATTACTTAGCGCAGCAAGTATTTGATCGATCTTTATTGCAGCAGGCTAATGAATACGTAGAGCAAGCACAAAAATTATTGGATGACTTAATAGCAGCGCCCGAGGCGATCACGCAGACTTATAACCCTAGCGAGCTAATTTCGTCTGATGTCGTCCGCTATGATGACAGCGGTGAAATTGTGCCTGCTGATAACGTCCTAAATAAAAGTGTACTAACAGATGATACTGTTGCTCAAATAGACACTACGCATGTAACGGATACAATGAGCTTAGACAGTAAAGAGTTGCAAGCTGCCCGTACACAAGTGAAACCTGATAACTTTGAGATGGATGAAGAGATTCGCGACATTTTCATCGAAGAAGCAAGAGAAGTACTGGCTGATTTGGAAGATTTCTTACCTATCTGGCAACAAGATGTACAAGATTTATCACCATTAACTGAAGTGCGCCGAGGTTTTCATACGTTGAAAGGATCGGGACGTATGGTTGGCGCTTTTAGTGTGAGTGAAATGGCATGGGCAATTGAAAATCTGCTAAACCGAGTCTTAGACAAAACCTTACCAGTGACTGCAGATATGGTTACATTGGTAACCCAGACTACCACACGCTTATCAGTGTTAGTTACAGATTTTACAACACTACAAGAGCCCAGTATGGATCCTGCCATTACTATTTTACAAACGAGTAATTTACTAGCAGGACAGCCTTTATCTTATGGTATGGATATATCTACAGAACCAGACTCGTCAGCATTGACTCATTTAAAAGAAGCACCGCTCGAATCAACTGGTGAGCAAAATACGGCAAATATCTATATTGATTCGGCAACTGATTTTAGTTCTGAATCTCATGCAACTGCAGCAAGCAACTCTACGCAAGTCGCCAATTTAAATATTCCTGCAGTCCTTGAGCCTTTTATACAACAAGCACAACAGTTACCTATCGACTCTCAAGATAGTGATCCGGATATCAAAGAGATCTTTATTGAAGAAGCAGAAGAGGTGTTAGCTGAGATTACACCAATATACGAGCAATGGCGTAATGCAACTTCTGACTTAACTGAGTTGAAAGAAGTGCGTCGAGGTTTTCATACCTTAAAAGGCTCAGGACGCATGGTTGGTGCGTACTATACTGGTGAGCTTGCATGGTCTATCGAAGACATGCTTAATCGTATTTTAGACCATACTATTTCAGTGTCTGCAGATATTGTACAGCTTATAGCTGATGTTCTAGCTAGCTATCCGGACTTGGTTAAGACGTTCGCTAATAATAATGAGAGCCATAACGAGGATTATCCAACGATAGTGCCGTTATGGGTAGCATGTGCCAATGCTTATAGTAAGCAGCATGGTGATAAATTTAGCTATGATAGCTTACGTAAAGGATGGTTAGACGCAGATAGCCAAGCTAGTGCCTGCGAAATCAACAGTGATTCCAGTAATAGCAGCGATGACATGAGTGACGATGACAATGATGGCATGTTAGAGACCATTCATTCTATTAATGAGATGATGGCAGATGCACCAGTAATTACAACGCCGCAGAGTGCTGAAGAACAAGCCTTCAATAAGATATTTGTTGAGGAGGCTCAGTCACTATTACAAGATATCAATAATTTTGTCAAAGCTCATAGTGATGCTGAGCATATAGAAGTCACTGATGAGATTGTACGCGCTTTCCATACTTTAAGAGCGGCTTCAGGTTCTAGTGCACTTGCTGCTATTAGTGATATTAGTGCCACAATAGAACATAGCTTAGAGCAGCTACAAAATCATGATACGCCAATGAATGCTCAGCACCTGCAAGCATTGGGTCAATCAGTAGCATTAATCGAAGGGTATCTGAATGCTTATCAACAAAGTTTGCAGAAAAATCTGTCTGATGAGAGTCCGCTCAATAAAGAAGATTTAGCTTCTTTGCAAGCTATGTTAAGCGAGTCTGATGTGACACGCACACTAACAAACAATAAACTGAGTATTTCGCAGCTGTTAGAGACAGACGTTGATGCACTTTTAAATGCTGAGTGGGAGCTAGGTGAGGCGTTAAATAATGGAAATATTGAGCAGGTTCAGGATTACGTTCAGCAGCAACTCAAGCAAATTGAACAGCTAGCAAGTCAGACTGGAGACTCTCCCAAATTCACCTCATTACTAGCAGCTTTATGTTCAGTGTACAGCTATCTTGATGGTAATCTTGAAGCGACTCACGATAAAAAAGTGCAGACAGCATTGTGTGCAGGTCATCGCCAGCTAGTAGGCTTGTTTGATGCGTTGGCAGGTAGCATGTCATTAAAAGTTGATCAGCAAATACTCAGCGATTTATATGCAATTGATACAATAGACGTTGAAGAACATTCTAATGCTTTAAATGATGTGGTTGCTCCCAACGAGATAGTTCTTGAAGATAGCGATGAGCCAACGGCGACTGTACAAAGCATACAAGCAGATACGTTACAGCTTGAAGCAATCGATACCGATGTTGAGCTACTAGAAATATTCCTAGAAGAAGCGCAAGAGCTAGATAGCGCCATCGCGCAGTCTTTTAGTAAGTGGCGCGCTGATAGTGCCAATACCGCAGCCTTAAAAGTATTACAACGCCACCTGCATACTATCAAAGGTGGCGCGCGGATGGCAGGTATTCGTAGTATCGGTGACTTAACACACGAAGCAGAAAGCATTTATGAAGCTTTTGTCGAACAACGGTTACACCCAACTGCCCAATGGCTGACTATTATGCAAATGGTACAAGATACCTTGTCCTTGCAGATTGATTACGTCGTGCGCTATCAAGAGGCATTTCACGCTGATGAGCTCATTAAACAGCTGCAACAGTTCGAGCGTAGTGAACAGCTACCGACAGCGATTACTCTAGTCTTGCCAGCACTTCAGAACCATGAAAATGATCATTTAGATAAGATAGAAAGCAGTCAAAAAGATATCGAACAAGCTTCTGATATCCCTAGTCTTGATAGCATCATTGCAAACTCATGGACAGAAGGTTTGCCTGATCCTGATATTTTAGAAGTGTTTTTAGAAGAAGCGGACGAAATTGTTGCCAGTAGTAATAAATATTTACAGCTATTTCTAAGTAACGTCAGTGACGTGGCTGCACTGCAAGCATTACAGCGAGATTTACATACCATTAAAGGCGGCGCACGTATGGTGGCGGCGAATGGTATTGCTGATCTAGCGCATGAGATGGAGACAGTATACGAAGAGCTGGCTATTCTTCGAAGACCAGCGACCAAAATGATTTCACAGTTGCTGACAGATTGTCATGACTGGCTGGCTGATGCCGTTTTTATCCTCAAGCAACAGGTTAACCCATCGACACCTGCAGCATTGATTTTATCCCTACAGCAGTTTAGTAAGAATCCTGACGACTTAAAGCATATTCCTAATGTATCGTTGCAAGCTCAGCGCAGTATGATTTTGGCTGCAAAAATGCTGCAACAGTCAGGGCATGTAGTCGAAAATCTGCATGAGATGCCATCTATGGCAGGTAGTTTTGCAGAGCAAGAGCAAAGCACCAGCAATAACGAGATGATTCGTATTTCAGGCGGCTTGATCGAACATATGATTAACCTATCAGGTGAATCAGCGATTAACCGTGCTCGTATTGATATGGGTATGAGTAGTTTAACTAACAGTATTGAGGAGATGGGAACTACTGTCCAGCGCTTAGCCGATCAGTTACGTCGGATGGAGATTGAGCTTGAAGCACAAATCTTATCGCAGATTGATGATGATGAGTTGATTAATAATGAAGACTTTGACCCGCTAGAAATGGATCAATATTCATCGTTAAATCAGTTGTCCAAATCGCTGACAGAGTCAGCATCTGACTTAATCGAAATTAATAACACTTTATTAGAGAAGACGCGTGATAGCGAAGGTCTATTGCTACAATTATCACGTACCCAGACTGAATTACAAGACGGGTTAATGAACTCGCGTATGGTGCCATTTACACGGGTGACACCACGTCTTGAGCGTATCGTGCGCCAGACTGCTAACGAACTCAATAAGTCGGTAGAGCTAACGATTATCAATGCTGATGACGAAATGGATAGAACCATTCTAGAGCGTATTACCTCACCTCTAGAGCATATGCTACGTAATGCGGTCGATCATGGTATTGAAAATACTCAAACTCGTCTAACAGCAGGTAAAGATCGTAGCGGTCATATTACTTTAGAGGTATTACGAGAGGGTAGTGAAGTTGTCATTAATCTCACTGACGATGGTCGCGGCATCAATGTTGACGCAGTAAAAGATAAAGCGATCGCTCAGGGTTTGATTGATCCAAATGATAATAGTCTGACCGACCTAGACATCATTCAATATATTTTCAACGCCGGTCTTACAACTACCCAGCAAGTCACTCAGATCTCAGGACGTGGGGTAGGAATGGATGTGGTTATTAGCGAGATTCGTCAGTTGGGTGGTATGGTCTCGGTAACGTCTGAAGCAGGTAAAGGATCGCGCTTTACCATACGTTTACCATTGACAGTTGCTGTCTCTGATGCCTTGGTAGTACGTGCAGCAGATCGCTATTATGCAATACCTCTAGTACAAATCGAGCGCGTCATACGTGTTAATCCAGAAAAGCTTTATGATTATTATGAATCTGGTGCTGCCACTTTACATATTGAAGATGAGGATTATCGGGTTCGTTATTTAAACGAAATCTTATCTGGCAGTAAGCTTAATGAATTAATGGTCAGTACCAACACCAGCTTGCCGCTTATTGTTATTAAGAACCGTGCTGGTCAGAAACTGGCTCTGCAAGTTGATCAAATTGCAGGGTCTCGTATTGAGGTTGTGGTAAAACCACTTGGTCGCCAATTATCGCATTTGGCAGGTATCTCGGCGGCTACCATCATGGGTGATGGGTCAGTTATGCTAATCTTAGACCTTATTGCACTGATGCGTAACGCTCCAACGCAAAATGCGACTCAAGCATCGAAACCTGAACGTGGTGGAATAGAGTCACAAATTACAGTACTCGTGGTTGATGACTCAGTAACTGTGCGCAAAGTCACGTCGCGCTTACTCGAACGTCAAGGTATCAACGTCGCTGTTGCTAAAGATGGGGTTGATGCCATCGATATCTTACAGGAGACTATACCTGATCTCATCTTATTAGATATCGAGATGCCGCGGATGGATGGTTTCGAAGTTGCAACGCAAGTAAGGTTTGATAAGCGTCTGCGAGATATACCGATTATCATGATCACCTCGCGTACGGGTGAAAAACATCGCGAACGGGCATTAGAGATTGGCGTAAATGATTACATGGGTAAGCCATTCCAAGAAACTGAACTATTAGACAGAATGCAGCTATTACTTGGTCAAAAGATAAGCTTGAGTCATGATGGATAAGACCCATTCATCTATCCTCAGTGATAAAGAAGATCTAGATATTAAAGTATTGGTGATTGCAGAGAGTCAACATCAGCGTTTGGCTTTCAACGATACTGTCCGCAGCTTGGGCTTTACTTTAATTGATTGTTTATCGCGGCAACAGTTACAAGATAAGCCCAAACTATACAGTGCTCAGGTTGATATTTGGTTGATTGATAGCGACTATGATAACAATATAGCCAGCGTTATTACTGCATCCAAATCCAGTGCGGTACTGGTAGGGTTTAGCCCAGCACCCTACCTAAACGAGATGCAACATTATGCAAAATGGCAGCGCAAGCTGAAGCGTAAATTAGCCAAACTACTTAACAAGCCGTCGTTGTTAGATAGTCCGGTGATTGACACCAATCCTCCGCCTTGGCGTTATGTAGTGTTCTTAGGAGCTTCTATGGGCGGCCCTAATGCGGTTAAGACGTTTTTAGATAACCTACCACCTTCGCTACCCATCTGCATTTTGCTAGCTCATCATTTTAATCATAAAATGATAGAGACTTTGCCTAGGATATTAAGTCGTCATAACGATTGGCGTTGCCAAGTAATTACGACTACTCAGCGTCTGCGGACAGGACACTGTTTAATTGCACCAATTGATCGGCAGATTGTATGTGACTCAGATGGTCGAGTCATATTGACAGAGCAAACATGGGCAGGAGAGTATAAGCCTGCTATTGGTCAGCTGCTCCAAAACACTAGTGACGTTTACGGTAGTGATCTTGTGAGCATTATATTTTCTGGCATGGGCAATGACGGCACACAGTACTTGGATTTAATTCAAGATAACAACAGTCAGCTATGGGTGCAGAATCCAAGCACGAGTACTTGTCCTAGCCAGCCGCAAGCCATTATCGACTCAGGTTATTGCCAATTCATAGGTAGTCCTGAACTATTAGCTCAAAAACTTACCGATTATATTGGTGAGATGACAGCGACTATTACTTCACCTTCATTTACTGTGAGCGACGTATGAACCCAATTATAAAACATTCATTTGAAGCTGTTAGTCTATTAACAACTGATAATGGAATGCTTGAGGTAACTATCATTCCTGCTGAAAACCAGCCAGACTGGATTATCCCAAGTAGTTTAATTTTAAGTATTGATGACTATAATGAGCTTGTATGGGCGTATCCATGGGAACAGCAAGAAATGGCAGTATTTCATTTGTTATCGCATGATAAGCCTATTGATAAAACTATCGTACTAGAGGGTAATACCACTGTTCATCGTTTTGCTCTACAGACAGCAGGTGATTTACGTCAGATGAAAGTCAGTATCTCAGATGTTAAAGATGCTAATTTACCTGAGCATTACGCACAGATTGCTATGAGCAATAGTAAGGATAATAGTAGTGTTGCTGATAGTATAGGAGAGGGAAAAACAATAGACACGCCATTTAAAGAAAATATCATTACATCTTATATGTTCCAAACAGTTACTATCAATGATGTGGCTTACTTGATACCAGATTTGGACAAAATTTCTCATCAACTAACCAATTTGGATGGTTAATTGAGATTTCCTATACAACCGTTGTGCTTAACCACCTATTCAAGCATTGCAGATAATGTCATCATTTTATTGGAAACGTTAACATGCTTTACGAGAATGGTTGTTAAAAGTACGTTTTAAAGGTATTGTTTGAGCTATTTCTTAAAGTGATTTTAATAGGGCAGTAGTGTCCTGTATGGAATAATCTATGAGTAATATCAATTCGAATGTGCAAAAGTGGTCAGTCAGTAGCCGCTTGTTTCATTGGATTAGTGCGATTTTGTTGCTAGTGACATGGATAATGATGTTGCTATATAGGAATTTTGATAGCAGTCTATATATCGGACTGCACAAGGCCCTTGGGGTTAGCTTGCTTTTTTGGATGATTGCACGAGTTATCAACCGTATATTTACTAAAGCACCGCCACCGGTACCAATGCCAAAATGGCAGTTGTTGATGTCACAGGTGTCACACTTTGTACTCTATGGACTGTTAATTGCGATGCCTTTTGTAGGCTTAATGATGTCTGTTTATGGTGGTCGACCTGTCGATATTTTCGGGCTGTTTGAAATCCCAGTATTTGTTACGCCAGATCGTAGTGCCGCACGCTTCTATAATGATTTACATACCGAGATCATCTGGCCTATGATTATCGCGTTTACTCTAATCCACATTGGCGCTGCTCTATACCATCAGTTTGTGAAAAAGGATAATCTGATTTCACGTATGAAGTAGTGACTTATATCGAAATCGCCAATTACTTTTAAACGAGAAGCCCCCAGTATATTACTGAGGGCTTCTCGTTTAAGTCTGCATCGCCTTAGGGGCTACAGCTTATAGTAATCTGTCCAATTTACTTCTTGTGTTCGGGTAAACTAATATTCATCTCGAGAACATCAAGAGTATCCTCAGAGCGATGATTGATATTAACGTCGTCAATTTGTACGCCGTTAACATACTTGTTAACCACTTCTAATATCTCACGCTTCATCTTTTCGATACGATCAGCAGTCAGTCGATTATTTAGTCGATTTTCACTAGCAACAATGACTTTAAGACGTTCGGTGGCCATATTGGCACTACCGGCGTTACTTTGATCGTCAGTACCAAACAGACTACTCCAAAATCCTTTTTTCTTACTCATTATTAACCCCCAAACCAGCGCTGTAATAGACTCTTCTTCTTCACGTCAATATGACGTAGCGGACGTTCTTCCCCTAAGAAACGGGCAACGATATCGTCATAGCATTGACCAGCGACCGAATCAGTATAATGAATTACCGGTTCACCGTGGTTCGATGCCTCAAGCACTGAGTGGCTTTCAGGGATAACACCAAGTAATGGCACTTTTAAAATATCGTTAGAGATGGTATCAATATCCATCATCTCATTAGCTGCTGCACGCTCAGCATTATAGCGAGTAATAATTAGGTGCTCACGTATAGAACCTTGGTTATCTTCTACCTTTTTGGTACGGCTTTGTAATATACCAATGATACGATCAGAGTCACGTACTGATGAGATTTCAGGGTTAGTAACAATGATAGCTTCATCAGCATGATACATCGCTAGCTGTGCACCACGCTCAATACCAGCCGGAGAGTCACAAATGATATAGTCAAACTGCTTAGATAGCTCAGACATAACTTCAGCCACGCCTTCGTCTGTCAACGCATCTTTATCACGGGTCTGACTAGCAGGTAAAATATACAAATTCTCTAGCTGTTTGTCTTTGACTAACGCTTGCGATAGACGAGCGTTACCGTTAATTACGTCAACGAAGTCATATACGATGCGGTTTTCACAGCCCATAATCAAGTCTAGATTACGTAAGCCCACATCAAAATCGATAACAACCGTTTTATAGCCACGTAACGCTAAACCAGCGGCAAAAGAGGCACTAGTCGTAGTTTTGCCTACGCCGCCTTTACCTGAAGTGATTACAACAATCTTCGCCACAATGGCACACTCCTATAATTAAATGGGATATTCGATAGATAAAAATCGTTTAATAAACGTACATATAATACTTAATATTAGTGCTCGCAGCACAAGGTAAGATATGACTAAGCCTTTATAAGTAACTGCTTGTAAATAAAATAAGCAACTGTAATACGACTACTATCTGCGAGCGTAAGCCTAGCATAAATCAACAAAAATTTATAGTACGTCCAGAAGAAACGCTAAAAATCTATTAAGATAAATACTATTTTATATAATTATTTACTAATCTTGTAGATAGTGGCTGACTCACAGATTTATAGTAGGATAGTTTTGTTAAATTACCTTTCCCGAATATTAACGTATTATATTCAACAGTTTTTTTCTAATATTTAGAGCAGTAATCAACACTATTATTTATATTAGTCGCATCAACACTATCATAGTAGACAATCACTCGTTAGATATTCTCCATCACAGTAAATACCAGCCCTTCACCTTCTACAAAGCGTACTTGTACCGGCTTGTCGATAGTATTCTCAGGTAAATTATCACGCAGACAATAAGTGCCAGCCACAGATACTAATGATGGATTGAATACCTGACAAAATATACGAGCATCTTTGTCTCCAGTTGCCCCTGCGACTAGGCGACCTTGTGCACGGCCATAAACATGAAGGCTGTTATCGGTAATGGCTTCAGCCCCACTATTGACACTATTAGTCAATATTAAATCACCACCAACATGATTAATGGTTTGTCCTGAACGTAGCAACTGGTCATAAATCATACTGGTAATATGGTCACTACTTAATAGAGTTTCTGCAGGTACATCTATGATACTAGTGTCCGTCTGCGCTGCAGTATCGTCAGTGCTATTGTTCTTTTCAGCTTGAGCTTCTGCTGTTTCAGAGGTGGTTTGACTTAACTGAGTAACGGATTTTTTACTAGATACAATGCGCTCTATACGCTTGCCATCTGCGGGAAATATTGCCATTCTTTGCGCACGTGCTTGCTTATCAAGTAGGCCATTTACTACACCGATAGGCTGTAGCCCCCATGACCATAAAAGCTCGATTAGAGCGGGTAAATCTTGCTCAATGCTACTGTCGATAAGGACGGGGATGTGACTGGTCTTATTGCTTAGCATACCCGCCAGATGAGCTTCAATAGCCGTTAGGTCGTCGGTACTCAGTTGCAAGCGTGAGAACGTCAGCATCTTTCCATAAAAGGTTATCGCAGGTTGGGATGTCATGTCTTGCTGGCCTGTATCCGAAATCGTCATAATGCAAATCCTTAAAAGATACTAATGTCGCTGCGATCACGGCGCAGTTATTATTATGGGTAGATCGTCAAAATATTCATTATCAATGAGCAGTGTACTAAGGGATGCTAGTGCTTAACAAGCCCCTAAGGACATAAAAATTGACATAAGAGCTGACATAAAATATAGCCAAACGTCTGTTAAGAGTAGCATGCACCTTCTATGCGCTTTATACGCCCTAAAAGTTAAGCATGTCCTGATGTTTCCACTGCTGTATTTTTATTTGCGCTTCAAATTCGTTCAAACTATCATTGATAATACTGGCAAGTAATGCTTCAAGAGCCGAATTGTTGACGTCAATACTTGCAATGCTATGAGCAATGGTTACCATCAATGCATCGATGCGCTCAGCATCTAGTAGTCGCTCGTTGAGAGAGTACACGACATTTTCGCCGATGTTATGCCCAATATGTTGTAATTGTGACTCAATTAAGCTACCTGCAATTGGAATCAGACGTAGGTAACGACGTAGCTCAGGAGTATTGGCAAGTCCATCTTGAATGGCATTGCCAACTTCGTTCGCTATAAGCTTGCCGCCATCTGATTGACCTGCAAGCTTTTGGAGCTGTGGCACGAGCTCTTGACGTAATAATGATAACAACATAGCTTCAATCTGCTCACGATTACGATCTAGAGTCGATTTAATCAGCGATGTATGTACTTCAGAATCAGTAAGCTGCTGCCGAAAGTTATAAATGGTCGTTAAGATGACGCGGTCAGATAGCTCTTCTAATATGAGATCAATATAAAACTTAATGCGGTTAATCCAAGGCTGCGGTAATACTTGATAGCCAAGTTGATGCAAACGTCGACCGATAACCACCGCTCGAAATAGACGCAGTGCCCGCAGTTGTGGAAAACAACCAAGCACCTCATACCAATGTACAAACGGAAAGAAAAACCAGCGATAATAAACCTTTTGTTTGATAGCAATTGCCCAGCGCAAAAGCAGTTCAATAATCAAAAATATGGTAAAAAATCCACCCACAGTACGCAACGGATCATGCAGACTGGTCTGATACCAGCTAAGACCATCACTGATTGCTAACCATCCTGCCACATTGCTACTAAAGTTACTCATCAAAATTGCGTCTATACTAATAAATAGCAAATCAATACTGATAGCAATTAGCATCACGATATCGTAGGTCAGCTTAAGACGATTCGGCTGTGGACGTATAGGGTGCTGCGGTTCTAATGAGGAATTTTTTAGCTGATTGGGCAGCGGCTTCGTATCTGTAGCAGGATTGGCAGTAGTAGAGGCGGACACAGTCGTACCTTATTATCAATAAGTGGTTAGGTTGGAGCGACGATATTCGGTGCTTATAAATTCATGAGTCATTGTAAGCAATTTACGTTATTAGTAGTTCACAATGACTCATGTTAATAGTTAATTAGCAGATCGTTATCAATAAAAGCTAATAAGATATAGGATTCGTTCAATCAAGTATTAAACGCTCTGAGATTCAAGCTTCGTGTCAAACTCGGCTAGCATCTCATCGATGAGTTTGTCTTTCTGTTGCCATGCTTCTCCAATCCAATCAAACATCTCCGCCTTAACCGATTCATCTTCTTCATAACCGCCATTTCGGATAGCCGTAAATAATGTATCAGACATCTCAATATAACGTACATCGACGCCCAAACGTTTGATATTACCTTTCCATAAATCGCCATAGGTTGGTATACCGTCAGGGTAAACGATGGTCATGTCTAAGATGCCATCGATATCTTCACCTAAAGCATTAATAGCAAGTGCTAGACCGCCTGCACGTGGCTTAAGTAGATGAGTATAGGGCGATTGCTGCTTAGCCTGTTTGGCCTTGGTAAAGCGCGTACCCTCTAGATAGTTAAGTAGGGTAAAGGGTTTGTTTTTTAATAGGGAACAAGCACGTTTAGCCTCTTCGATATCCTTACCTTGCAGAGCTGGATTTTTTGCAACTGCTTCTTTTGAGTGCCGGCGCATCATCGGAAAGTCTAAAAAGTAAAATGCTTGTCCAATCACAGGAATATAGATCAGCTCAAACTTGGTAAAAAACCGCGTTAATGGTAAGCGTTTTTCACTCACATATTGTACGATACTGGTGTCAACCCATGATTGATGATTGCTAATCAGCAAGTATTTACCATCTGGATGCACGTCATCAGGTAGGTTAATCCGCCAATCTTTATTTGGTAAAATATTATCAATCAAGGCGTTATTACTATTAATCCAATAATTGGTAACTTTAATTACGCTATCATCAGCAATTTTCAAGCCAGTAATTGCCTTGGCGGTACCCATGAACCATATCGGTATACTAGCGGCAATACTATTGCCAGTAATAACGCCTGTAGCCGTTGCGAGAGAGATGGCTTTGCCCAGTCTAGGTGCACGCTCATGCAGTTTTTGAATGGTAGAAGTGAGTCGCATGATAAGTCCTTTTCTATTTATCATTTTATTTTAATAATTGCTAATGTGTTCTATCAACCTAAAAGCTGGTGTGATGGTCATGTTCCAACTTTTTAAACTAAATATTAGTGGTTCATATATTAATGGTTCATAAAAATGTAGTAACGAATGTAGCAACGTAAGTCACAAAAATTTATATGAGATAATAAATCTATAATACTAAGCTTGCACGATTTTAGCAGAAAGCATTACCAGTGTACGAGTGTTAACGTGACTCATGGTAGCAAATGCTATAAATACTTCTCAAAGCCATTATTCAAAAAACTATTGTCTAAAATCGAGCTTTAGTTGGATGGTTAATACGCATCATAGACGAAAAAATATACAATATTAATGAGTTTCAAAAAAATTTCCGTGTAGTTAAGTTCATAGCTATGATAATAGCGGCAAGGTTTCATTCACTTTCTATACATAGATGTGACAAAATATTACACACAGTGAAGTCAAGATTGGGATAATGATGACGAGTGTGAACAACACCTAATAAGCTGTTTAATGTTTGGTATCTTGTGAAGGTATATTACTGTCATATATAATTGCTTCTGATTCTTCTAAAAAGCGTTATAATCATTAACTGTAAAAAACTTTTTAACATGTAGCATATTAATCATATTAATGGCATGATTTTAGACGGAAAAACTCTAGAATATAAAAGAGTACAATTAATAAATTTAACTTAAGAGGAAATATTATGCGTAATAAATTAATGATCGCAGCAGTAGCATCAGGTCTAGCACTTAGCGGTTGTACTACTGATCCAAACACTGGGCAACAACGCTTGAACAAAACTGCTATTGGCACGTTAGCTGGGGCAGCTGGTGGTGCAGTTATCTCTAAAGCAACTGGTGGCGATAAGACTGGTCGTGATGCGGCTATCGGCGCAGCTTTAGGTGCTGGTGTTGGTTATTATATGGAGCGTCAAGCTAAGCAGCTTGAGCAACAAATGGCTGGTACGGGCGTAACGGTTGAGCAAAATCCAACAACTGGTAATATCGATTTGGTTATGCCAGGTAGTATTACTTTCTCTTTTGATGATGCAACTCTAAGTTCATCTTTCAAGCCAACGCTTGATAAACTTGCATCAACGATGAATCAGTATAATAAGACGACAGTAAATATTGCAGGTCATACTGACAGCAGAGGTGCAGATGCTTATAACATGCGTCTATCCCGTGACCGCGCTTACTCAGTTGCTAACTATCTGACTGCTCGCGGTGTTGCTTCTAACCGTATCAACGTTGTTGCTTATGGCGAATCACGTCCAGTAGCTGATAACAACACTGATTATGGTCGTCAGCAAAACCGCCGTGTTGAGCTAACTATCAATTCACCACAGAGCGTAAACTAAGAACTAGATTACTACTTAGTCTATGTTTTAAGAATATTACAATAAAAAAGCCAGCCCTACGCTGGCTTTTTTATTGGCTAAATTTAGAGTAAAAATTAAGAGCTAGTAATCGAAAAGATTCATATGACAAAGGTTAGATTAAGTAACTCAGAAAGTGCTATGAAGAATTCTATTTTACGGCAAATAAACATCGCTAAAAAGGTGATATTAATCTAAATTAAATATTGATAATGATTATCAATAACTTTATAATCCATCAGTGTTTTTTATTATTGCAATATGGAACATCTTATCATCTACGACTAAGAATGATGGTCTGACGTAAGTTGTCTTTGCTGTAATATGGTCAAAATGCTTGATGCTAATTAATCAAAATTGATGACTTCTTTTTCTTTTGCGATATCTTTTGAGGATGTGTATGACGATTACCACAGTGACGAGCCGTAAGATTTTACCAACTACTTTAGCTGCTGCACTTGCAGGGTTATTAATGGTGTCGGGTTGTACTAAGCAAACCAATGAAGACGCAGAGACTGGTACGCAAACAGAAGTACAGAGCACAGAATCGAGTAGTAATGTAAAACTATCAGCTGCAGAGCAAGCTCACATTGATAGGTTAATTAGCAGCTATGCAAACATGGCTCATGCTGCCTACAAAGATTCGTTAGATACAGCTAAAATGTTGCAAACTGCGGTAGAAACGTATGTGGCAACACCTACGCAAGCCAACCTTGATGCTGCAAAAGCGGCCTATAAAGCCGCACGTCAGCCATATTCGCAAACTGAGATTTTCCGTTTTGATGAAGGTTTTGTGTCTGCAAATGATAAGCGTGCAATTGGTAGTACAGATAGCTGGGAAGGGCAGGTCAATGCATGGCCCCTTGATGAGGCGCTGATTGATTATGTCAGTGACAGTTACGAGGGCGAGTACAACAGCCAAGATAATATCATCAATAGCGACAGCATTACGGTCGGTAGTCTAAAGCAAGATACCAGTACGATTACTCCCAAGTTATTAGCAGAAATGAATGAGATTGGTGGTAGTGAAGCCAATGTGACCACTGGCTATCATGCGATTGAGTTTATGTTATGGGGGCAAGATACTAATGGTGTAAGCGCAGGAGCAGGTAATCGTCCAGTAACGGATTATGTCACTGAGGCAGGGCAGTGTACCAGCGGCGATACGGTAAACAAAGATGCTGGTATTTGCGAGCGTCGTGGTGAGTTTCTAAAAGCCGCTACTCAGTTATTGATCGATGATTTAGCCGCGATGGAAGCCGAATGGCAGCCTGATAGCGAAAACAATTTACGTAGCGATCTGATAGCGCGCAAAAACGACAACGGTCTGCGTCAGATAATGTACCAAATGGGTAGTTTAGCATTAGGAGAGTTGGCCTCTGAGCGTATACAGGTAGCCTTTGTCACTGGCTCTACCGAAGATGAGCACGAGTGTTTTAGTGACTTGACACATCTTAGCTATGCTAACAATGCACGCGGTATTCAAAATGTATTCAATGGTAGCTACCAAACGGTTGCTGGTAAGAACGTTGGAGGCTACGGTATCAAGCAGTACCTCGTCGATAATGGTCATACAGATGCGGCTGATAAGCTGGCTGTTGACTTTAAAAAAGTAGAAGATGCTTTCAATGTCATCGTTGAAAAAGGCGAAAAAGAAGGTATTAAGGTTGACCAAATGATTGCTACAGCGGGTCAAGTTAGCAGCCAAGGTATCTCGGCTGAAGAACAAAATGTCCGCCGTAGTTGGATTGAAAATAGCATTACTAGCTTACAAGAGCTGACTGCTGGTATTGAAAATGCGGCAAAAGCCGTCGGTATTGATAATTTAGATGCGGACGCAGGTTCTCAGTTCTAAGCTGGTTTCTGTTTAGGTAGAACAATTTAATGCTATCAATAATGTCTGATAAGTCACTACAAGCTGATGAGAGTTATATTTGTAGAAGTCTAAGTTATATATAATACATGCGTTGTTAGCGACAGTTAGCAACGTATTTTTACGTTTAATAAAATAGGTCAATGCGCCAAGTTATAGCGTCGATATATTTTTATACCGCTATATTGATAAGAAATAAATACTGTTATAGCAAGCCATTTTAATGGTTCTAATCTAGAACTAAGGCAACTCCTATGAGCTCCATTCATACCAAATCCTTTGCTTTCCCTTTCATTTCTTCAAGCTTGCAAGGTACATCGTTTAAAATTGCATTAACCATTATGGGTGCAATGGCTATCAGTGCTTGTCAACCAACAGACAATGTAGCTGATAATGGAAAGCCCCAAGCTTTAGCGCCTGAACGTGCGCAAACCATTGAGGCGCTCGCTGGCGTACCAATGCAGCAGCTGGCCACATTTGATCCACAAGAGATTAAGCAAGGGGGCGACACTGGTATTAGTATTACCAGTAGCGAGAGTTACTCTAAGCCTTCCTCAAACGTATCTGCTTCGCGTAAAGGCAACTTTTTTATTGGCAATGCCTTCTTTCGGCAACCGTGGGTCGTTGCCCCTGCTAGTACCGACAGTCGTGATGGTCTTGGGGCATTGTTTAACGTCGCTGCTTGTCAATCCTGCCATATAAAAGATGGCCGTGGTCATGCGCCTATGAGTAGCGATGACGATGCAGATAGCTTGCTCATTCGCCTTGCGATGCCAGCGACGACGGATAAGCAGCGAGAGCAATTGCAGAACTCGCTTATCGAAAAAGTCGTTCACCCGATGTATGGTGGTCAGCTGCAAGACCGCGGTATTCAAGGCGTGCCTGCCGAAGCAAGAATTGCAGTGCAGTGGACAGATAAGCCAGTCACCTTTGCCGATGGTCATGTCGAAACATTGCGTGCGCCAACTTTTAACTTAACCAAACCTGGTTATGGTGCATTTGATGATGAGCTAATGGTATCGCCGCGAGTGGCCTTACCGATGATTGGGCTTGGTTTACTTGAGCAAATTCCGGATGAAGCTATTAAGAAACAAGCCGTCAGCGTCAATAAAAATAATACTAATGAGGATATTAGCGGTAAATTTAACTGGGTAATGGATCCGCAAACAGGAAAAACAGCCTTAGGTCGTTTTGGCTGGAAAGCAGGTCAAACCAAGCTTATTACCCAAAACCAAAGTGCTTTTAATGAAGACATGGGTTTGACCTCAAATATCCGTCCTCATGAATCCTGTATGCCGACGCAAACGGCTTGCTTGAGCGCTACTACCGGCGCTGATGAGCAAGGTAATGACAAGCCACCTGTCGAAGTCAACGATGATGTGACTAAGTTTGTCGAATTTTATACGCGTAATTTAGCGGTACCGCATCGCCGCAATGCCGATGACAAACTGGTACTGGCGGGCAAAAAACGTTTTTATGATATGGGCTGTCAAAGTTGCCACACGCCAAGATATCAGTTGCCAAAAACCGATGACGACCATCTTGAGCAGCATGGGCAAGTGATTTATCCTTATACGGATTTACTATTGCATGACATGGGTGATGACCTTGCTGATCGGACGATTGCGGGAAAATTGCCACCGAAAGACGCGCAAGTTGAGTTTTTAGCCAACTCTTATGAATGGCGCACGCCGGCATTGTGGGGTATTGGTCTTGCACAAACTGTTGATTCGCAAGCGACATTTTTACATGATGGTCGTGCGCGTACGTTGATGGAGGCGGTATTGTGGCATGGCGGAGAAGCTGAAACACAGAAACAAAAAGTATTAAAGTTAGACAAACAAGGGCGTACTGAATTGAATGCGTTCTTAAAATCATTATAAAAGCGATGCTATTCATCTATTTTTAATGGCAGGTCTTAATAAACAGGTCTTAGTGACTAGATTTTCAACGAATAAATAACCAGTCAACATATTAATAATTACTCATATAAATACCGAGAAACTTATGAAAATAAACCATGCTTTAGCAATGGCGCTATCTGCTTTAAGCGCTGGGTTGCTTATAAGCTGCGTCAAACCTGCTGACGAGAATAAAGCGCCAGAAGTTGATAGCCAAAAAGTTGCGCAAAATAGCGCAGCAGATAGTAATAGCGGCAGTGTAGATAAAGTTGTCGCCGTCGATATTAGCGCAGATACTGAAAAAACCTATCTGACCCATGTGGCTGATGATATTGTTATCCCAGCTTATGCAGATGCTGTTAAGCAGAGCAATCTATTGCATGACTTGGCACAAAAGCATTGCAAGCAAGCACCAATAAGCGGTGATGAACTACAAGCGCTGCGCGATCAATGGCTCGTGTTAGCACAAGCATGGGCAAATGCAGAAATGATTAATTTCGGTCCTGCAACTGCCAGTATGAGCAATTTATATATCAATTATTATCCTGATGAACGAGGGCTGGTACACAGCGGCGTTGCAGATTTAATCGCTGCTAATCCAACATTGACCGCTGAGCAGTTGGCTAACGAAAGCGCTATCGTGCAAGGGGTACCAGGATTAGAAGAAGCTTTATATGCTAATGACAGCTTGGATGCTGGGCAATGTGCTTATGTGATAAGCGCAAGTAGCGCCTTAAGTACACGCCTAAAAAATATCGAAGACAACTGGCAGCAGAATGCCACTGAACTATTAGCGATTGATAAAACAGTAGATAGCGATCGAGGTTTGAACCAATGGTTTAATTCTCTACTATCGTTGGTTGAGACCATGAAGTCTAATGCCATAGACCAGCCTTTGGGTTTAACGGGTAAGGCCAAAGGTCATCTACCAGCCGCTACCGCTGGGCAAAGCCGCGCTATCATCAATGCTAAATTGGCTACACTAAATCAAGCGCTGACCGATCCAATTTTAACCGCTATCCTTGGCAGTAATAACGAAAACGAAGTGGCTGATAGTTTATCAACCGCACTTGCTGATGCCACCACGCTGTTGGCACAAATGCCAGAAGATTTAGCGACTGCGGATAAAGCCACACAGCAAGAATTGCATGAGCATCTGACTACTATTACTCGTGTTATTAAGCGCCAATTGATTCCAACCCTTGGTCTTCGTGTGGGCTTTAATAGCACTGATGGCGATTAAACTATGCAGATCATGAGAGCTAAGACAGTAGCGCTAGTGACTGAAGATTCTTCTGAGTCACAGGGTCTAACACGCAAACAGTCTAATAATCAAAACAATAGACACAATACTCGACTAGGCCATGAGCTGTTGACAACATCAGCATTAACAGCACTGTCTACTATAATGGGTACAGCCGCACTTGTCGGTATCCATCATCGCTATCGTAAGCAGCGTCAGCCTGATGCAAGCTTGCAAGATTATGTAGCAGGCGTCCGTGCTCAATTGCATTTATTATCATCAACTGCTAAACCTGAGTTAACGCGATTTCGCTATGCTTGTCAGCAAGCCGCTGCTGCGTGGCAACAGTCGTATCATAACTCTATAGAGGATAAAGGTAGCGATAGTAACACTACCGACTTTAGCACTGCTCATACTACGACCATGCTAGCGCGCCCAGTTTGCTGGGTGAGTGGTGTGGCGTCTATGCCAAAAAATATTACATTGGCAAATGACGATCACAGTGATGATGATAATCCTGAAAACGACTTCGGTGTGGTTGGTATCGATGTGGATAGGGAAGTCGTTTGGCAGACCACCATGCCTGAACGTGTGCATGATATCGTTGTGCAGCCTATCTCTAACGTTCTAAATGAGCTGAGCGATAATGACCATAACCGTGATGTTGTAGTGATGGGACGGCGTCCAAGCGAGAAGTTTTGGGTGCTAGATACAGCGACTGGGCAAGTAAAGTTCGCTATCAAAGCTTCAAACCATCGCCATTTTTATGGTCATGCCTGTTATAGTTTAGACGGTAAACTGCTCTATGTGACCGAGAATGACACCATAAGTTTAGACGGTAAAATTGGTATCTATGATGCTCATGATGCTTATAAAAAAGTAGCAGAGTTTGACTCGCATGGTATTGGGCCGCATGAGCTAATTATGCATCCTGATAGTGAAACGTTGGTGATTGCTAATGGTGGTATTAAGACCGAGCAAGCTTCTCGTGAAGAGCTAAACCTAGATACCATGCGTCCGTCATTAGTGTATCTTAATCGTCATGATGGCTCATTGCTTGAGCAGATTTTCCCTGAGCACAATCAAATGAGCGTACGTCATTTAGCTATGCATAATGATGGAACTGTCATGATTGGCATTCAGTTTCAAGGTGATAAGCATATCAATGTGTCGTTAGTATTGACGCATAAGCGCGTTGATTCTGACTTTAAGCCATTGATTATGCCCAATAATCAATGGCAACGCTTTCATCAATATATCGCCAGTGTGGCGGTCGATAGCGAGCGTAATTTGCTATGCGTGACCACACCGATTGGTGGCTGTGCAGCGATTTATGATTTAAACACTCGAGAACTAATTGATGATGTCGGTTTGCCAGATTGTGCAGGAGCATCAGTGTTGTTCACTGATAAAAAGCCAGGTTTTATTGTTAGTGATGGACAAGGTCAGTTAACGACGTTAGAGGTGAATGATACATCAGCGACAGGGTCAATTAACCAGGATAAGATTGAGAAAACTCAGTGTATTATTAAAGACAGTAAGGTACATAAGATGTCTTTTGACAATCATTTGCAAGCGCTGTAACTGTGGTGATTGCTAAATAAAAAAGAATAACCATTATAAAATGCTGCTGAGATAAGTTTTCCTTGCTTGCTGTAGCTAGCGGACAAAGGCTACGAAAAATTTATTCTAGTAGCACTATATTTATTTTATAGTGGCTCAACTCTAATGACGACTAAGCAAGGGGGATACGACATCAGTTTACATACTGTTAGAGAACAACTTGCGCAGGCGGGCATTGAGCTACATGTCATTAAAAAACGCGTCAAAAATATCAATTTTCGCTTAAAGCCGTATACGTTGATGGTCTCAGCACCAGCATTCATTACCATGGCGCAAATTGAGCAAGCTGTCGCTAAACGCGTACCATGGGCGATCGCCAACCATGCGCAAGTATTGGAACAATATAAGCGCAAACGAAATCCTTCAGCGCAATCTTCAACTGCCGACAGTCCTATTCTGTTGTGGGGTGTAGAACAATTATTTACCTTATGTCATGATGAAAAAATTGCTTATTATCGGCACCAGCTCTCTGAAGTCATGCCTTCTCTGTTTGAAAAATGGCAACCAGTTGTCGGTGCTCATGCTAATGAGATACGCCTGAAAAAAATGCATACGCGTTGGGGCAGTTGTAATACCCGCGCGCGACGGATTTGGCTATCAGTATATCTGCCTGCTTATCCTATTGAATGCACAGAATACGTCATCGTCCATGAACTATGTCATTTGCATCATGCCAATCATAGCCGTGCGTTTTGGCAAACGGTGGCGACAGCAATGCCGGATTATCAGCATTGGCATAATATGCTGGCAGGTAAGACGGGAAAGTTAGATTGAATATAGCTAGTGAGAAATAAAATCTATACGTTAATAGCTATGTGCAGCTAGTATGAATTTTTCTTGCGTGCTGTTCGCAAGCGTGACAGAGGCTGCAAAAAATCCATTCTATCTGCACTGTATCGCTTTTAAGTGGTTTAACTATACACCACGTAAATAATATAAAAAAAGCTTGATAAGACTGATATGATAGTTCATAACGGTACAAAATGTATTGTTATAAAAATAAAAACAGTATACAAGGATGGTTATATGGATAGTGTCAATCAAGCCGAGTTTTGGCAGCAGCGTTATGAGGCTGGGAGCATACAATGGGACATGGGTCAGGTATCGCCACCGCTCAAAGCCTATATTGACCAATTGCCTGAATCGGCTAAAGACCAAGCTATTTTAGTGCCGGGTGCAGGTAATGCTTACGAGGTGGGTTATCTGCATGAGCAAGGTTTTACCAATGTCACTTTGGTTGATTTTGCCCCTGCGCCAATTAAGGATTTTTCTGAGCGCTATCCTGACTTTCCGGATGAGCATTTAATCTGTGCGGACTTTTTTGATTTATCCCCTGAGCAATATCAGTTTGATTGGATACTCGAGCAGACGTTTTTTTGTGCAATAAACCCCTCACGCCGTGATGAGTATGTGCAGCAAATGGCAACGCTGCTAAAGCCTCAAGGAAAATTGGTTGGCTTATTATTTAATGTCGACTTTGGACGTCAGGAACCACCCTTTGGTGGCACGAGAGATGAGTATCAACAACGTTTTGAGACTCACTTTAACATTGAAATTATGGAGACGAGCTATAACTCGCATCCAGCACGACAGGGAAGTGAATTGTTTATTAAGTTCTTAGCAAAGTAGCAAATTAACTTCGCGCTTAATATTATCCCGAGCTTGTACTTCTAACTGCTCATAGTAATAGTCAGTCAAATAAAGTTTAGGATGCGCTAAGAGTCCGTTTAATACAGCCGTTCGCCCAATACGATAATCTGCAAGCGGAACATGCATGTATTCTTGGCGTACGGCTTGTGCATATTGTTCATACTCAGGCCAAGACGCACCCAAAATACTCAAATCCATATCTAGCAAATAAGCAGCGTCACTGCTTTTGTTAGGGTCTGTAAACTCATTAAGCTGATGACTGGCGGTCATCATAATAAGCGCATAGATATGCTGGCAGTGTTCAGCGCTCAGATAATGGCCTAGCGCCCCGACGGCATACTCTGCACTTTTTAGCTCATTATCCGCGCGCGTTGGATCATAAATTACATCATGGTAGTACAATGCTAATGCGATAATATGTGGCTCACTAAGCTCACGCTTAATCTGTTCGAACTGCTCAAACAATTGCTGAAGGTGGCTTAAGGTATGATAAGCGCGCTGCGTTTCGTTATAACGAACAGCGATATCTTGCCAAAGCGCATTAACTTTCGCTGGCTCGATATCGCTATTAATAGCAGATAAGTGCAGGGCAAAACGATTGCCAAGATTAGGGTTTACTTGCAGCATCTTCAAACGCTTTTTTAAACACCTTTCCGAGTAAGTTTACGTCATCGACACGAGCATAATTTAGACGCGTGACGAAGGCGATATGACGATGAGGTCCTTTTTCTGCCAGTGGTACTGCGACTGCATTTTGATTCTCTAGATGCAGCTGATCTAACGCCATCTCTGGAACCAAAGTCGTACCCATATTGGCAAGTGCCATTTGGATAAGCGTGTTTAAGCTGGCATCAGAAAAGCTTGATTTCATCTCTGCACGATCAAAGTGACAGACAGATAAGGTCTGATCGGTCAGGCAATGTCCTTCACCCAGCAGCATAAGATTGGCAGTCGCTAGCTCATCGGAGTTAATGGTTTCAAGCTTGGCATGCACATCGTCTTTTGGAAACACTGCAAAGAAGTCCTCGTTCCAAAACTCAAAGCTATGTAGGCCATCTACTGCATAAGGTAGTGCAATGATAGCAGTATCAATATGACCGTAGCGCACTTGTTCGAGCAGGCGCTCGGTTTGTTGCTCAACGATGGTCATACGAAATTCTGGATAATGCTCTCGCAGCGCAGGCAACACTTTAGGCAATAGGTAAGGCGCAATCGTTGGAATGATACCTACTGTCATAGGGTAAGCAAGCGGCGTCTGATGACTGTGCGCGCGCGTGGTCAAATCGCTCACTTCAGAAAATACCCGCTGCGCCCGCGTCAAGATATCTTGCCCGATAGGGGTAATCAGCACCTGTTTATTATTGCGCTCAAAAATCTGCGTATCCAGCTGTTTTTCTAGCTCTGCGATACCTAAGCTTAAGGCAGACTGCGAAATGTTACAGTCTTCAGCAGCGCGTTTGAAGTGACGGTGTTTAGCAACGGCTAAGGCAAATTCAAGCTGACGTAAGGTAATCATAAAACCTCTCTATTAATGGGTTTTTAATGCAATTTTTATACTTGTTCATTCAGTATATGATAGCAATTTACCGATAGTACACTGATGATTAAAAGTAGATAGAATAGTTTAACAAGTTTAATAAAACAAAACATCACATTAAAAACTTTTAACTAGATTAACCGTAGAATTCGCGTATAGTTTGTCAGGTAGCCCAGATAGTTAAAGGCTTAACAGAAACAATCAAATAAATAATCACAATCTAACTCAATAACACTTAATTAAAAAAGGAGCCAATCATGGCGTCTATTATCAATCAAGAAATCCCAGAATTTTCAGCAGATGCATTTGTAAACGGTGAGTTCAAAACTATCACTTCAGAAGACGTAAAAGGCAGCTGGGCAATTTTCCTATTTTATCCAGCCGATTTTACCTTTGTTTGCCCAACTGAACTTGAAGACATGGCAAACCATTACGAAGAGCTAAAAGGTCTAGGCGTTGAAGTTTACTCAGTATCAACCGATACTCATTTCACGCACAAAGCATGGCATGACTCTTCAGATGCTATCGGTAAAGTTACTTACCCAATGATCGGTGACCCTACTGGCCGTATCACTCGTGGTTTTAACGTCATGATCGAAGAAGCTGGTCTAGCAGAACGCGGTACTTTCTTAATCGATCCAGATGGTCTGATTCAGGTTGCTGAAATTCACGCTGGCGGTATTGGCCGTAGTGCAAAAGACATGCTACGTAAAGTGAAAGCAGCACAATACGTTCGTGAAAACGACGGCGAAGTTTGCCCAGCAGCTTGGGAACAAGGTGGCGACACTCTAAAACCAAGCCTTGATCTAGTTGGTAAAATCTAAGTATTGCTTTATTTGAATGATTTAGATGTTCGTAGTGTTGTATACAAAGTTTCACTTGGATAGATAAACGCTACAGACAAAGACCCCATCAGCATAAGTTGATGGGGTCTTTTTATATTGTTAACTAGGAAGGGTTTTTATTTTTATGTGCTAATAAGAAACGAAGTATTAGGCATGAGATTGTAGTTTATTTTTATCGATTATTTTATAAATCTCATCTTTTAAATGCAGTTTTCGTCGCTTCATTTGTTCTATTTCCTCGTCACGACTGGCGTGCTTAACCAAATCTTTGTCAAGTTGATTGATTTGCTGATCAAGATGAGTATGCTCATCAAAAATACTGGCAAAGTGGCTGTCTTTCTGCTTAAGTTCGGCAATAATCTCTCTGTTGTCTTGTAACGTATCAGTCTTTCTCATGTTGTCATCCTTGTTATGAAGCGCAAGCTTACAATAAGCATCAGCGCATTGTCGTTAAGATTGCTGTGATGAATTGCTATGATTTTGAGACTTAGATTTTATTGAGCCAAAGCGCTATTAACTTAATAGTGATAAGGCTTAATACCAGCAGAAAGAACTTTAACAAACACTCTTAAAAGTCAATCTGCCAGTAGGTAAATAAGACTTTTTCCTATTCGCCTCACTCGATTGTAGCGAAAAAACAACCTCTATACCATGGTTATAATGGGACTATTATCGATTTATTAATTTAAATTTAATTGGTTAATCGATTTTACGATTTGTTTTATAAAACATAAAGTTTGAGTTTACCAGCTTGCCCAAATCCTCGAAACCTATGATAATAGGGACATTAAAGGGCGTAGGCCTTATTCAAATTATACTTCAAACAACATTATTTACTTCAAACTTTCCATCTTTAAACGTGCCGCCGCTTAGTTGCCGTTACATATTGAATAACAATGAGGAACAAACATGATAGATCAAAGTTTATTAGACGCCGTTAAAAGCTATAGCGAAAATATGACTCGTCCGATTACCTTCGTATTGGGTAGCGGCGAGCATAAAAAACGTGCAGAGTTGATTGATTTTTTGACCAAAATCGCTGGTACTACGGATAAGATTAATTTTGATGCAACAGCGAATGATGATAGTTTACCAAGTCCGATTAGCTTTGCGGTCCGTAGTCATATTGATGGCACGTTGACCGATACTGGTATTGTCTTTAGCGGTATCCCAGGTGGTCATGAGTTTACCTCGCTTATCTTAGCAATCTTGCAGTCGGGTGGCCATACGCTAAAACTAGATGAGGGTATTCAAAAGCTCATTAAGCGTTTTAATAAGCCATTGCAGTTCCAAACTTACGTGTCGCTCTCTTGCCACAGTTGCCCAGAAGTCGTACAAGCGCTGAACCAATTCGCGCTACTAAACGATGACATCAGCAACGAGATGATCGATGGTGCATTGTTCCAAGAGCAAGTAGAAACGAATAACATCCAAGGCGTACCGGCAGTATTTTTAAACGGTAAGCCGTTTGCTAATGGTCTGATTGATACCGCCAAGCTCATTGAAAAGCTACAAGAGCAATTCCCTGATTTATTAGCAGAAGCTGACGATGATGCCGAGCAGTTAGAGCAGCAAGATGTGACTATTATTGGTGCTGGTCCTGCTGGGATTGCCGCCGCGATTTATACCGCGCGTAAAGGCTTAAAAGTGACGATGGTCGCAGATCGTATCGGTGGACAGGTGAAAGATACACAAGATATCGAAAACTTAATCTCTGTGCCATTGACCACAGGCAATGAATTGTCTGCCAATTTTGAAAAGCACTTGCAAGAGTACAATATCACGCTCAAAGAGCACGTGAGTGTCAAAGAAATCAGCGAGACGGAAGAAGAAAATTACAGCATCCATCTAAACACGGGTGAGAAGTTTGAGACTCGCAGTATTATCTTAGCGACTGGTGCGCAATGGCGTAAACTTGGTGTACCAGGTGAAGAGGAAAATATCGGTAAAGGCGTTGCCTACTGTGCGCACTGTGACGGTCCTTTCTTTAAAGATAAAGACATCTCAGTCATCGGCGGCGGTAACTCTGGTGTCGAAGCAGCATTAGACCTTGCAGGTATCGTGAAGCATGTGACCGTACTTGAATTCGCAGATGATTTAAAAGCGGATCAGGTATTGATTAACAAAGCCAAAGAAAAAGCCAATATTGAATTTATCACTGGGGCGGCGACGCAAGAGATTAAAGCGACTGATGGTAAAGTGACTTCTATTGTTTATCAAGATCGCAGCACAGGTGAGACCCATGAGCGTGACTTGGCAGGGGTATTCGTACAGATTGGCTTAGTGCCGAATACTGGATTCATTAAAGGCTTTGTCGATTTAAACCGTTTTGGCGAGATTGAGATTGATGAGCGTTGCCGCACCGATCGCAAAGGTATCTTTGCTTGTGGTGACGTGACAACTGTGCCCTTTAAGCAGATCAATATTGCGATGGGCGAGGGTTCGAAAGCCGCATTATCAGCGTTTGAATATTTAGTTATGCAATAAGCAGCTCTTTATTTTAGCTAAAAGCCACCTCTTTTGAGGTGGCTTTTTTATGGAAACTACAAATCATTGAAAGGGTAAGTCTTATATAATTTAATTACTTGGAACGCTGAATCTCTTGATTAAGATTCTTCCAATGTCTCTTAATTTGAGAATCAATCCTGCTATATTTTGACATTATCTTATGAGCATTTTTAGCGTAAGTGATATAATTACCCCAGTTCGTTATATATTTATCAGGCTGCCATTGATTTGTTGTACCATTGACTCGTTTGTATTTGATATAACGTTTTGATCCAATGTATGAGTACCTTTTATAAAGTCTTTTTCTAAAAATCTCACCTCTAGTATTATTACTGATAGTACTACTATAAAAACTGCCTCTTCGAACACCTTTTTTCATTTTTCGATAATACTTAGCTAAAGAGCTTGTCTTTAGATAAACGTTTTCGCCATCAAAACTAAAACCAAGATACTCAAAATTCCTGTTGATACTGTACTGGGTTATCTTATTATTGAATTCCTGCTTACAAACTAGTCTATTATTGTCGTAAGTAAAGTGAAAAATTTGTGTTTTATTTTCATGAATGTCGAGTATGATATCTTTAGTTTTATCTTTAAAAAGCTGAATAATTTCTGTTTTGTAACGTATTGGACATATAACAACCATATCATCAGAGTAGCGCCGATAGATTCCGTCCATACTAGATATTTTTTTATGAATGATTTCATCAAAATCTAACATATAAATATTTGCTAACGTAGCACTAATAGCAGAGCCTTGACAAATACCAGAAGTCCTCAGTTTACCTCCGATATGTTTATTCGATCGAATAAGCCCCCTCTTTCGAATGATGTGTATATCTTTCATAGAACAATAAGCTATAGCCTTTTTATTATATAGATGCTCAATGCGTTTTACTGGCTTAAAGGCATATTTACCATCATTTTTTCTTACTAGTATTTTGTTGTTAAATAGGTTAAAGATATGCTTCTCTTCAACGTAAGCAAACTTTGTGATGTTCCTGAATACGTTATAATGATCTTCCGGTAGGCGTTTTTCTCCAATTACCTCGCACCATCTTTTTTTTAAAAGACTATGGTCAAGGCTAGGAAAAAAATTCTTAATGTCAAAAGTAATAGCGATGAGTTCTTTATCATTACTTGCATTGTTCTTAATATAACTAAAAACCTCATCTGCAAAATGAATATTGTTTTTTGAGCCTATTTGTTCCAAATTTAACAAAATCTTTCTATAAGCAGTCACCACATCTGCTAGGTCACGCGCTTCTAATATACCCTCATAATTTTCATGTAATAAAGAAGAGTAATAGGCGTAAATATTTGAATCTAAATGATTAGCGTAATATATATCTCGATTTTTCACTCCACAATTTACTCGTTTTCCGTTGTTTTTTAGCTCGCCGTAAGAATTATATTCTTTGCGATATCTGTTAGTAGAGATAACTTTGTGGATAAAAGGCGTAAAACTGTGGACAGCAACTTTTTCTTTATTTTTAATATATGAAATAGTTGCGTTATGATTAGTAGAAGGAATACCAATATGTGGGTATTGCTTTGGTTTATACCAAATATCATGTTCAGTTTTATTTGGCATATTATTAAGAGTCTGTTGAAAGGGTAAAGGATGACGGGGTTAGCATTTTGCGCATATAGCGAATAATAAAAGTTGTCCTAGCCGCTACTATTAGAAGTAGCACCCCTATTGTTTTTGGAAATTATAATAATAATAATAATTAACTTAAGGATTCATATTTCTATGCTCTCAGCAATCATATTACAAATCATATATCTCATCTTTCGATTGACAGTGCCAACCGATGATGGTATAGATTTAACTAACTAGCTAAACTAGTTAGCAACACTCTATTAAGACAAAAGTGCTTCGATTTAGAATCACACTTAAATTATTTGCTTCATCCTTTACAGGCTAAATCTATCATATTCTTAACACTCTGTAAATTGACTTCGTCTAACATTGACTTGAAAGATGCTTATAGTAAAAAACGTACATCAAAAATATGGATAAGCGTACTTTATGGTCAGTAGTAGTCTTGTTTAGATTATTAATAAGTAACTAATAAAGGCATCCGTTTAGCCGTTTCATAAATATTGTTTCATCGGTTATTAACAGTAAAGAAAATGACTAAAACTAATTCTCAATTCTTATTCCGAATCAAAGCAATAATTGGTAGCGCAATCACATACATGAGCACTCCATATACGGCAGCAGGTAAGGCGATGGCGGGTAAGCCAACTGTCGTTCCCATAATGATAGGCGCTAAAGTAATCGCAGTCGTACTGTTTTGAATACTGGTCTCTATTGAAATCGTTTTGGTGTCAAACCAGCTAAGCTTTAGCGCTTTAGAAGTTAAAATGCTCAGCACAAATAAGGCCATAATGATAAGAACCAGCTCAAGTCCCATTGACGTCAATTGAGACTTTAGTAGATCCCAGTTGGAAGCGATGGCTGCAAAAACAATCAATACAAAAAAGATGCTGGCTAAGCCATTTAGAATACTGCCTCTACGCACCATGAAATTAGTAAATTTGTAGCGAGCAAGCATACCGAGAGTAACAGGCAAGGTCGTCAATAAGAACATCACCACACCAATTTTTACGGCGCTAATAGAGCCGGCTTGGTCTTGCATAAAGTGGTTAAAGGCTAAAGTGATTAAGATGGGCAAAGTAACGACTGATAACAAGCTGACCACCCCAGTAAGTGCAACTGAAAGCGCGACATTACCTTTGGCATAATAAGTGAGCATATTACTGGTCACGCCGCCTGGGCAAAAACTAATCAGCATGATACCAAAGGCGATGGCTGGTGGTGGTCCCATCACTAAGACTACTGCTAAAGCGACTAAAGGTACAATAATGACTTGGTTTACTAATCCGACGAAAAACGCTTTGGGATGATTAACGATCACCTTAAAGTCACTAGGTTTTAACCCTGTCCCTAAGGTAAACATAATATAGGCAAGAGCCAGCGGGAGTAGAGCCAGCGCAGTATTACTCATGAAACATTCCTTGTAAAAATGAAAGTCATATTAGAATGACTTTTCAAATAGCCCACATTCCTTGTGGTTGTATCATCTTAAACTTTATTAAAAATTTAGCAAACATTTCACTTTGAGTTTGTTTCAGTTTTAATCAGCCAATACCCCAACCACCGAAAGTATCTTACCCGCTTCATCTTCTTTAATAACACGAGTTTCTTTCAGCGCTGCTTCTCGCCAAACTTGTATATGAGGATTGTTTAACATCGTCTCACAATAATGTTTAGTAGTCGGCTTTAATTTTATGCTCGAGGTATCAGCATAAGTTTGCAAGCGTAGCACTACGGGCGCAAAAAAAGCGTCCGCCGCAGTGAATTGACCAAACAGGTAACTGTCTTTTGAGCGATTTTTTAAACAATCCTCAAAGATGTCTTCTATACGAGCGATATCGTTCAAGCATGCGGCACTTGGCTCTATCTGCGCTGTGGCTCGAATGTTCATCGGCATATCACTACGAATACCCATCAGTCCTGAGTGCATCTCAGCGACGATGCTTTGGCAATAGGCGCTATTTATCCTGTTGTTAGTATCAATACTAGTATCAGACTTGCTTAGTCCTGTCCAAATATCTAAGTCTGTCAGATAATCATTAGCGTGAATGGCAATCGCTAAGGTATCCCACACCGTAACCTTATCGCTGTTGTTAACTTTGTCTTGGGCGTATATCAAAACGGGCACTTTGCCAGTTGGTGAATGCTCATCAAGAACTTGTGTAGCTGACGGATGAAGCAACTCAATAAGCTCCTCATCGAAATCTACGTCAAAAGCTTTTAATAATAACCAAGCACGTAGTGACCAAGATGAGTAATTTTTGTTACCTATAATCAATAGTGGTTTTTGTGCATCTTTCATAGGGATGGTCCTGTGTTCAGCTATTAAAAATGAGGTCTTATTATGTCTTCAATGTTAAATATTCACCAGTACGATATTCTATTATTATTGGAACAATAGCAAGTTAAGTACTAATAAGGAGGTACGTGATTGCTGTAGTTTAGACTGTTTGGTATATAACAGCTATGATAGATGACAGTAATCCATTACCATTTACCCTATAAGAGCTAGTGGTGACCATTATTGAGACTATTATCGAGATGGTCATAACGGCAAACGCCCATCCAAATTTTGGACGGGCGCAATTATCAATAATCTGTAATGACTATCTTAAGTTATCAATCAACGAATCAATCATCTAACAAATCCATCTTCTTCGCCGCTTCATAGATACCCGTTGAGCGATTGCCCGTACGACAGAATATGAGCATTGGCTGCTCAGCTTGATTAAAGAAATCCGCGAATTCTTCGACGTGATTTTGATTGAGATCACTACCCGCAAATGATACTTCTTTATAAGCAAGCCCTGCTTCTTTAGCAGCCGCTTCGATATCAGCGCTGGTTGGTTGTCCAGGCTCTTCACCATCAGGACGGTTGTTGATGATGGTTTTGAAGCCGTTTTCGGCAATCATAGGTACTTGGTCAGGGGTGATTTGTCCTGTAATGCTAACTTGATGGCTCATAGGAGCTCCTTTCTTAGAATAATTTATTTAATGTAGTTAGTGTTTGTTTAAGATATTACTTTCTCAGATACATTGTTTTTTGAGACACATTGTTTCTTAACAGATACTGTTATTGAGACCCATTGTTTTAAGCTCAATATATAAACGTTATAACAAGCCTTGCATCAACGCGCTTTGATACAGCAATTTAGCGCGTGCACCGGTACCACAAAACATCAATATAGGTTTGGGTGCGGTACGATAAAAATCAGCAAATTGCTGCACAGTCATCATGCTTAGGCGCTCATCATCAAAAGGTATATGATGATAAGTTAGGTTGGCCTGCTCGGTAGCCGTGGCAAAATCACAGCTGTTAGGCTGAGTATCAACCTCAGCGTCAGGACGTATATTGAGCACTGAGCGATAGCCAAGCTCTGCAATTTTGATACATTGGCTTGGGTAAATTTGCTTATAGATCGTTATATCATCGGTCATAAATAGATTCAATTGAGTTTGTTAAAGTGCATTTATTAAAGAAGGTTTATCAATACAATAAGCTAGCATAACACAGGCTCTATCATAGCGATATTTTGTTGTAGGCAACAATAGTGATTGAAGGTCTAATGTATAAACAAAGTGGTCGCTAACTATCTTTTAATGCATTGACGGCATCTAAAGTGCTTAGGTAGACCTGTCCTGATAGCTCGGTAATTAGAGGGGTGTGTCCAATGACATCCATGACTGGACCTTTCACGAAGCTAAAGTGTAAACGCTTATCTTGCAGCGCTAGCTCTTGATTAAGTGTGCTCAACATCTCTTGCGCAGTCAGGTCAATGTGATTGACTGCTGACATAATTAGAATAAGTTCATTCGCGTCTGGATACTGCTGCAAGGCATTTAAAATACGCAGGTGCACTGACTCGCTATTACCAAAGAATAGACTCTCATCGATACGCAATAGTAATAAATTATTAAAGGTCACTACGTCGTGACGATTGATATTGCGAAAGTGCCCCGTACCGCCCAGCTGTCCGACGATGGCAACATGCGGCTTACTTGATTGCCAAATAAGGCTGGCGAATGACACCATCAGGCCGATGACCAATCCAGTATTTAGCCCAAATATCAGCACACCTGTAAACGCCGCCATAAAGCTTGCACCATCTAAGCGATCACGCTGCCAAGCAGACTTTAACGTGTCAATATCGATTAGCCCAATAATAGAGGCCATGATAGTGGCGCCAAGTAGCGCATAGGGTAGTGGGGCAAGCGCATTGCCAAAGGCAATCAGCGCAGCAATCATCACCAGCACCGTCACAAGACTAGCTACTGGGGTTTTGGCGCCTGAATCGACATTGATAGCGGTGCGTGAAAAACCACCTGCAACCGCAAAACTTTGAAACAGCCCACCAGACAGGTTTGCTAATCCAAGTCCGGTCAGCTCACGATTGGCATCAAAACTTTCACCACGTAGCCTAGCATAGGTACTAGCGACTGAGCTACTGGACACAAAGATAATAAGCGCCATCAGTCCTGCGGTCGGTAACAGCTTGAGCGCCTCTTGAACATCTGGCACATGAGGCAGCGTAAAGCTCGGTAGCCCTTGCGGAATACTACCGATGGTCGCGACTCCAAGCGCACTCCAATTCAATGCCATACTGAGTACAATCGCAATACCAAGTAAGATAAGTGGGAACAAGCGCTCCGCCCATTTGGCATAAGACGATGACAGCCAAGTGCGCCATACCCATTTGCTCGCGTAGCGGTTCGCAACCAAGAGCGCAAAGGCAATAATACCGATGAGCAAGGTCAGTGGATGCAGTTGGCGCGCATACATCTGCATGGTCGTCAGATAACCGATTAAGCTGCTGCCAGCGATTGGAATGTCGGTTAAGTACTTAAGCTGGCTGACGAAGATTAGAACGGCAGCACCGCTCACAAATCCTGCCGAGACCCCGCGACTGATAAACTGCATAATCCAGCCGAGCTTTAATCGCCCAGCAATCCATAGCAGCGTCCCTACCATTAGAGCCAGTAAACTTGCCATCAACGCGTACTGCTCAGTCCCTTGCTCAGCGTAAGGAAGCAGGCTACTGGCAGTCATAATAGCGGTAATGGCGACTGGTCCGACAGCTTGTACATTACTAGAGCCAAGCCAAGCGTAGATGATGACAGGCACAATCGCCGCATATAAACCATAAACAGGTGGCAATCCTGCGAGCACGGCATAGCCTAGGCTTTGCGGTATCACGAGTACGCCTACCACAAGACCAGCGACGACATCCGTTGGCAAGGCTGTTAGCTGGTATTGACGCAGCCAAGTAGGAATCAGACGAGCGGCGATAGAGGCCATATCAATACGTCATCACAATAGAAAGCATCATTACATTAAGCCCTGTTGTATTAAGGAGTAAGGCTAGTACGCTATTATTCTGCTTTGGCACAAAAACGTTGATACAGTAGCTCTAGTACGGCTAAGGCATCGTCGCTTGCGATACTATAGTAAATTTGCTTGCCTTCGCGACGTGTCGTGACCAGTTCATCCTTACGTAGGATGCCCAGCTGCTGCGATAGACTTGGCTGTCCAACACCGACCAAGCCTTCAAGCTCACCGACACAGTATTCACCTTGAGTCAGCTGGCATAATAAAAGCAAACGATCGGGATGCGAGAGCGACTTCAATAATTGGCTGGCTTGCATGGATGCTTGTTGCATTTGCTTAGCAAGATCTATTGGTGCAAAGTCGGCTGTATTATCAAGTGATACATCATCGCTAATGCTGTGAGTCGATGTACCCAATGCTGAAGTAGAAGTAGTCAGAGTGAGCTCCTTATATAAGAGAGCGATAGAGGGCGCTGTCTTGTTAATAAATAGATAGTTAATTATCAATGATATCAAAAATTATAGCAAGTTATCATTAATTACATTATATAAATTGATAAAATGTATCGTAGTTGCTATATTGGTTGTCTTAAATAAGTCGTTAGCACATTTAAATATTATATACGACTGAATATTATACTTAAGTGTTATTTAGAGATTAAAACATTCTTATTATCGAACGCTCATATAATTAATTACTCTTACGATTAAATCATTCATATAAAAGTAGAGAGGCAGCCATGCAAGTTCATTCATTCTTACATAGCGACACCGAGACCTATACGCACGTACTAGCCGACGTTCAGCAAAAACTGTGCGCGATTATCGATCCGGTATTGGACTTTGATTCCAACTCAGGAAGCACTGATACCAAAAGCATTGACGAGGTCATTGAGTTTGTACGTGAGCATGGTTGGGAGCTAATCTATATCATTGAGACCCATGCGCATGCGGATCATCTATCGGCTGCTATCCATGTAAAAGAAACACTTGGCGGCCAATTAGTTATAGGTCAGCATATCACCGAAGTACAAAAAATATTTAAACAGATTTTTAACTTCGATACCAGTTTTCGTACCGATGCCAGCCAGTTTGATATTTTGACAGACGATGGTGAGACATTAGAGCTTGGTAGCATTACCATCACCGCGATGTATGTGCCAGGTCATACGCGTGCTGATATGGCCTATATTGCCACTGATAAAGAAAAAACCGCGGTCTTTGTTGGGGATACATTATTTGCACCTGATGTGGGTACGGCGCGCTGCGACTTCCCCGGTGGTGATGCCAAAACGCTGTATCAGTCAATCCAAAAACTGTTAGCACTCCCTGAAAATACGATCATGTATCTGTGTCATGATTATCCGAGTAAAGGTCGCAAGCATTGCCCAACCACCACTGTCGCTGCGCAGAAGCTGGGCAATATTCATGTGAAAGACGGTATTAATGAAGCAGAATTTGTACAGATGCGTGAACGTCGTGATGCTACTCTTGGAATGCCACGTCTAATTATTCCAGCGGTACAAGTCAATATTGATGCTGGTCACTTTCCAAAGCCAGAAGACAACGGTACTCGTTATCTAAAAATACCCATTAACGCACTTGGATAATGGATAAGTACAGTGTTATGGTATATTTAACATGGCTTAGATAATAGTTTGAATAAAAATAAACTATGATAGCCATTGAAACAGGAGTTATATAATGAGTGAGCCAAACTCTCATCTAGTATGCCCGCATTGCCAAGCAACCAATCGTGTACCAATTGCACGGCTTAGTGCTGCGCCAAAATGTGGTAAATGTGGTCAACTATTATTGACTGGTAGCCCTCATGAGCTAAACGCGCAAACAGCCAATAAAGTCATTCAAAAAAACGATGTACTGACCGTCGTTGACTTTTGGGCGAGCTGGTGTCAGCCCTGTATTATGATGGCGCCACAGTTTAAAACGGCAGCCAGTCAATTACCTCAAGTGGTATTTGCCAAAGTGCAGACTGATAAATACGAGCAAGCTGCTGCACCTTACAATATTCGCAGCTTACCAACGATGGTGGCTTTTAAAAACGGTAAAGAAGTCGCACGTCAGTCAGGAGCATTATCTAGCGGACAAATCGTCCAGTGGGTGCAAAGCTTAAATTCTTAATTTCGGATTGAGCTATTGCTCGTTATGATTAGACAACAAAAAGCCAATACGTTAATTGCGTATTGGCTTTTTTGATGAGATAACGATAATACCTTAACGACTTTATATATAGTTTATTTATTCACCATAAATCTTAACGCCATTGACGAAGCTACAACGCTGGATACGGGCAGATTGAACAATCGCGTCACGCTCGCCGTAAAGCCGTGATAACTTAGCATCGCGGGCTTTAGTATTGTTGCTTTTACCAACCCCAAAGCTGATATTAGGTGAGATCCCCCAGCGTCCAGCAGAAACCCCAACACCGACACCTGAAGTAGACAAAGTTGACTGCTCATTACGAGCGGCATCAACGTAACGATTTACACGGTTATATTCTTGGCTAAGTGTTTGGCAGTTATAATTTTGATAAGTACTTGGCGGTACATATTGTGGCGTGATATTACCGGTAGATGCGCAGCCTGAGAGACCAAAAATGCCAGCTGATGCTAGTAGTGTCGCTGCAGTAAGAGTTTTCATAGTGGCTCCATAAGGCTAAGTGATTGTATTTGTTTAAGATAGCAAAAATAAAGTGATTAAGATATTGAAAAATACACCAATTATTAAATGTAATTTCGTGCAGTTAATAATTTTATTAAGGATAAATCGACGATTAAATCAGAATCAAAATAAGTTTGCAGGTTTAGCAAAGGCGAGTATCACAATACCAATGTAGGCAATAGCCGCAATGAGAATTCCTGTTTTTCTTTGGGTAGGTGTCGCATGATTGTTGAATGCTTTAATACTAGCGCTAATGGCAGTGACAAGTAAGATTATTTTAGCAAATACCCATTGGACAGGTGCGTTCGCACTCAGCAGCTGCATCAGCATCATAGCCCCTGAAAGTATGACTAAAGCATAGACAATATGATTGGCTATTTTAACCACACGTGGTGCCCGTCTATTGGCGCTTAACACCAGATAGCTTTGATATAAAAATAGTACAACGACTAGTAATGCCATTAGCATATGTAAATGTTTCATCGAATGTGGTTTCCTTTACAGTTGCAATTTGCAAGCTTATTTATAATATCTAATTATTATATGAATATGACTGACTACTTGTTTTGTCCAGCACATAACGGGCTATCAGGGCTTTGGCCTTGCCATTCGGTCGGTGTGTACGCATGAATAGCTAAGGCGTGTACTTGGCCGCCTTGTGAGGTCAGTAATGGTGTAACCAGCCCGTATATTAATTGGTGGCGTCCAACCAAGCGCTTACTTTCAAAGGCGTCACTCACGATGGTCAGTTTAAAGTGGCTTTCTTTACCTTCAAAATAACCAGCATGATTCATTGACTCGTTAATCAGTTCGATATGCTGAGGTTGTAGGGCTTGTAGCTCGGCACTTAGAGCATCAGCAGTAGGTGTGGTATTCATAGCAATCCTTAAATGTATTCTTGCTTGATGTTTTTTTCTTAATAAATTTTGTCTAATGGTAACTATTTAGAATTTAGCAATTTGTGAATGACATATTGTGCCCATTATAGCAGACGCTGCTAGCTGTACAGGGTGCTATTAAATTGGGCATGGCTTCTAAGAAATATAACTTCTAAAGAACAGAATCTCTAACTGCCAAAAATTATCGAGTAAACGGTTTTTTGGTGCAAAAGCTTCTTAACTAGAGATACAAAAAAGCAGAGCGCAACACATGGTTTGCACTCTGCTTGTTATGATCTATAGCAACTTATTCAAGGAACTTACTCAAAATATAACGTCTAAAAACTCATGATTAACGACGCGATTTTTGGTATAGCGGCATTACCTTAGGCATTAATGATTGTAATTCGACAATGCGATTGCTGCTGCTTGGGTGAGTACTTAAGAACTGTGGTGGTTCACCTTGGCTAGCGCGTTGCATTTTTTGCCATAAGCTAATAGTAGCTTGCGGGTTGTAACCTGCGCGTGCCATTAGCTCAAGACCAATTTGATCTGCTTCAGCTTCTTGTGTACGACTGTGCGGACGGCTTAGACCTAGGTCGCCGGCTACGGTTGCTAACTGTGCTTGACCTTGTGACAAACCAAAGATACTCGCTGCTACACCGATACCTGTTTGAGTGGCATATTCGCGTGAGATACGCTCGCGTGAATGTTCACGAAGCGCATGAGACATCTCATGACCCATAATGGCAGCTATCTCATCGTCAGTCAGGTTTAGACGGTCAATGATGCCTGAATAAAACATAATCTTACCACCAGGCATGACAAAGGCGTTTAGCTGATCAGATTTGATAGTATGCACTTCCCATTGCCATTTCGCTGCATCTGGACGATACACACCAACTTGACCGATTAAACGGTTAGAGATGTTCTTTAAACGATTGAGCTGAGCTTTATTGGTGTCGAGTAAGCCGCGCGCCTTTGCTTCTTGCATTGTTTTGGCATAACTTTGCGCTGATAATTGCAAAACTTGCTCATTCGAGACTAGTAACAGCTGCTGACGGTCAACACCAACGGCACCACTATTTGTGGTACTGGTACAGCCAGTCAATGCAAGTGCCGACAGTGAAGCTGTCATTACCGTAGTGGTAAGCAGTTTTTTCATAATAAATATCCTCGATATAAATAGTAAAAAGAAAAGTTGAACAAAGCTGATATTAGTACAGTAGACAAAATGATAGTTTGTTATTTAAGTTCTACTACCGTCTGCTAATCTACCTAACCAGTAAAATTTTACCCGAACTATTGTCAGACATAAGTATAATAATGTTAACGAGGTAAAACCAATGCAGGAAAAGTAACAATACAACGTATGATTGTAAGTGAAGTACAGAAAGGCAAGGTAGGTGATAGTACATGGAGACAAGAGTGAGCGATAAAAAAAGTTATAAGTAGGGTAGATGAATATATTACAACTGTAAAACGTATGGTTATTAACAAAATAAGCATAACATCAGATATATTTCTCTTACCACCGTAAAATAATCCAAACACAATTTACGATTAATACTTGTCATTAAATCAGTAGTTTATGCCAGATTATCTCTTTAGCTTAGTCTGGAAATAACAATATTAGCAATAATTTTTAAAAAACATATTGACACTCACAGAATATTTGCTAAAATAGCCAGCCTATCGAGACGTAGTAGTTATTAATATTACGGTTTGATATTCAGCGGGAATAGCTCAGTGGTAGAGCATAACCTTGCCAAGGTTGGGGTCGAGAGTTCGAATCTCTTTTCCCGCTCCAAATATGGCTTGAAAGAGCACTAAAGCCTCACTTCATTGTGGGGCTTTTTTTATGGGTAAAATTTATAGCGCTAATTTCTAATACTAATAGCTACTGGAACATACGATATTTTTATAACGACTGTTCTCGTTGTAAAGTGTCGATTACAAAAGACTGATGATTTGTCACATCAACCATTTAATAAGTATGCGCCAAACCACGCATACTTATTAAGTCGTTCAGTTAGAGCCGACAACCAATTTATAGCCAGTAATATAAAGAATGATATAAATAACTATTATAAGGAATAAGTATGCAAGCATTTGAACCTAAAACCTTTGATAAATTATTCGATTTATCTGGCAAAACTGCCATCGTGACTGGCGGTGCCAATGGCATTGGTAAGGCTTCTGCGCTACGTTTAGCACAAGCTGGGGCAAATATTGTCATCGCTGATTTAAAAATTGACGATGCTAAAGCGGCTGCACAAGAAATCGAAAGCTATGGTGTCAAAGCATTGGCGGTTGAGTGTAATATCTTAAAAGATGAAGATTTGGTCGCTATGGTTGATAAAGCTATGGAAACATTTGGTTCTATCAACATATTGATTAATAACGCTGGTGGTGGCGGTGGTGGCCAAGAGAATCCGTTTGAGATTTCGGTGAATGACTTCCGTCGTGATTTTGAGTTAAATGTCTTTAGCGCATGGCGCCTATGTCAGCTATGTGTACCGCATATGAAAAAGTCAGGTTACGGCTCAATCGTTATCACAACGTCGATGTCGAGTATCAACAAAAGCCCTGATATGAGTGGATATGCAGCATCGAAAGCCGCGGTGAACCATATGGTAGCCAACCTAGCTCATGACTTCGGCCCAGAAGTACGTATTAATGCCGTTGGCCCTGGTGCCACGCAAACGGACGCACTAAAAACAGTGCTCACGCCTGAGATTGAAGAGAAGATGCTAGCGCATACGCCTATTAAACGTCTAGGTGAAGCAGAGGATATCGCTGGTGCGATGCTGTATTTTTCCGCACCCATATCAGAGTGGGTGAGTGGTCAGACACTGTTTGTAAATGGTGGCGGTGTGCAAACTTTAGATTAAAATTGACGATATAAAAGTATTGAAATCAAAGTATTAAAGTAAAAGCATCATCTGACTTTTGACTAGGGCGTGTTGAACATTCATAATTTTAGCCAGATATAAGCACAAGCAAGAGCGACCGTATTCTCATAACTCTGTCTTAGCTTATCAAATCTGGTGGCAACCGCTCTATACTGTTTTAGCTTAGCGAAAGCATTTTCTACTAAATGTCGTGCTTTGTACAACTCCCAATCCATATGGTCGTTAGAGGACTTGGTGTTTCGTTTCCGAGGGATATTATTACAAGTTGCTGTTTGTTCAATATACTCTCGTAGTGTGTCAGAGTCATAGCCTTTATCTGCACATACAACGTCTGTCTTGCTCAAATCAACCTTATCTACTAAGTCAGATGCGACTTTAACATCGTGGGTTGTGCCATCTGACAGAATAAAGGTAATCGGATTGCCATGAGCATCGACCGCTAGATGAATTTTAGTGGCACGTCCTGCGACACTCTTACTAATGGCTTGAGCAGCTTCATGACGACCACTACTGTGCTGATGTGCCTTGATATGAGTACCATCTATAAATACCCACTCAAGGTCAGGCTCTCTGATAACTAAAGCAAATAGTCCAATGAGCTTATTACTGCGAAACCAGCGTTGATAAGCCTTGTAGACAGTATTGGGCTTTCCAAAGTAAGCCGGTAAATCGCGCCAAGGACAGCCGGTTCGCATACGATAAAGGATGCCCTCAATGGTCAGTCTCAGATTTCCTTTGTCATAGATATTAAGTTCTAGTAATATAGGTCTTAGTCTTGTCCAGTGTTCATTTTTGAGCATAGTACGAGGCATAGCGAACGAGATCTTTTTTGTGTGAGAACTTAAAGATTACCCGTTCGCTATTTTTTTTGCCAGAAATTTATACTCAATGTTCAACACGCCCTAGATGATGCTTTTTTTATTATCAGTATATTTTCACAAAAAAAAGCCAAGCAATATGCTTGGCTTTTGTCTGTAAGTTAATTAACAAACTATTTACTTCTTCATGGACAATGCCACGGTTTTATTGCCTATCCAATTCACCCATTTCACTGGAAAAAAACGCAACTGTAATCTAATTAAGTTCGCTATTACGCCTGGTACGACTAGGAACTCTCGGTTTTCTACGCCTTTTAATATGGATTTAACCGCGCCCTCAATCTTCAGCTCACCTGCTAACTTTTTCATACCGACGCCAGCTTGCGACATGACGCCGACTTCAGATTGTGTCAATGGTGTATCTATCGGCGGTGGGGCGAAGACGGTGATATCGATACCCAATGGCTTCCATTCAAAGTTTATCGACTGCATCATGCCCCAAATGGCAAACTTCGAGGCACTATAAGAGCTGTAGCCATAACTACCAGTGAAGGATGACATGGAAGCGGTAACCATGACTTGCTTGCCACGTGATAAAAACGGACGCACAGCAGCCAGTACGTTGCGTGTACCGAATAGATTGATGTTCATCACCCGCTCAAATTGCTCTTGGCTCATATCATCAAAAGTCCAAGGCCCTGTAATCCCCACGAAATGCATTAAAATATCTGGCGATAAGCTTTCGGCAGCTGTAGCGATTTGCTTAGTGGTCATATCCGCATCGGTCACATCCAACTGATAGGTTGCAATTGAAGCGTCATTTTTATTCATAGCTTGCAAGCTTGATAGCACCTCATCAAGCGGTTGTACATCAAACAGTACTAGGTTAGAACCTTGGTTAATCAGTTGCTTAGCAGTCTCTAATCCAATACCTGAGGCTGCGCCAGTAATATAAACCGTCTTATTGGTAAAATAACCCATTAGGCACTTTCCTTTTGCATTGAGCTATCTTTCGTGGCAGTTGTCTGCGCTGAGCGACTTTTTTTCGATTTTTTCTGTAAAGTTCCGAATTTTGCCTCGCCGATGAGATGACTGACTTTATGACCAGGGATAAGCCAGTAAGGGGTCGCTTCACTGCTTGAAGCGCAGTTAGGAAAGTCAGGGTTTTTGGATGGGCCGGCGATGGTTTTTTCCATGACCATCGAGATATATTGCTCATTACTACCTTCTAGCGTGTTGCCGTTTAGGATAACTTCCATGCCTGTCTGCTGAGCATAACGACGAATGGCATTCACTTTTGAGTTCATTGGCGCATAAGCGTCTGCGCCGACGCCATTCTCTGAGGTGACTCTTATACCATCTGGCACGCGCGCGACTAGTGAATGATTGCCCTCGGTATGACCTGGAGTATGCACCAGCGCCAAGCCTTTGCCCAATTGGATACTCCCAGTAAACTTAATGACTTTATCAGGGTCGACGCCTTCGATGCCGTTGGGACAATACCAATCCGCTTGCACTGGCAGCAAGGCAGTGGTACTTAGCCACTCTTGCTCATGCACCAAAATTTTGGCATTAGGGAAGTAGGCAGCGTTATCTTTCGTGCCTGTATTTTTAGTGCCAAGCCAGCGACGTATATCTTGGGTATGAAGATGATCATAGCTGATGTAATCAACATCTTCTGGTGCTAAGCCGACTTCCGCAAGTGCACCTGCCACATCACGGATGATGGGAGCGACCACGCTTTCAAGCGGTGACCAGTTGGGCATCTTGTCCGTTAAGCGCTTAAAAAACGGCGTCTCGCGGTCTGCTTCGATATCAGAAGGAGAGAACAGCAAAGTCTTTAATTCGCCTAAAAAGTCATGATATTGAATGATAAAAATACGGTTAAGAATATGAAGGTAGGGGAATTTATAAGTGCTTTGGGTATAGACGCCGCTGTAAGCGTACCATGTTGGGTAGGGCACTCTAACCATATCTGCGCTTTGATAAAATTGAACAGGTGGCTCATCCATAAAGCGTTCTCTGAATGCGCTTGCCTGCTTGCGAGCTGTATTTAGACGCTCTTGAGGTAGTGGACTTTGGCGTACGTTATCAAAGTCGTTAATCGCTTTCATGCCTAGTGCTTGCAAATCCATAATGCATCTCCTTATGACTGATGGATATCTTGAGACAATACTAGCAACATTGTTTTAAGGTTTATAGCGACTTTAGAAAACTGTTGGGTTCTACTATGTTAAATCCGCTTATGTATTATTTATCAGAACTCATCCCAGTAAGGATTGTCGCCAAAACGCTCTGCAATAAAGTCAATCAAATAACGGCAGCGCTGTGACAAGAAGCGGTTCTTAGGGTAAACCGCATAAGCATTAAGGGTGGGCAATTGATACTGCTTAAGAACAGGCACTAGCTCACCTTTGGCCAATCTTTGGTAAGCGATAAAGGTTGGTATAAAAATAATACCATGACCTTTCACTGCCAAATCCACTAAGAACTCACCATTAGTCGCTTTGATTTTTGCGTTTATTGTATGGTTGTGTTTTTTCCCTTGCGCGTCCGTCAGGGTTAACGTGCTTGTTTTGCCCAGACCATATTGCAAGAACTCATGTTCTTGTAAGTCTTCTAGGGTCTCAGGCGTTCCCATCTTTTCTAAATACTTTGGGCTGGCACAAAGCGCATAACGAATCAGCGCTAAACGTTTTGCCTGATAGCTGGAGTCTTGTAGCTCTCTAATACGAATGGCTAACTCAAAACCTTCTTCAATCAAGTCAACATGTCTATCAGAAAAATCTAAATCGAAGCTTAAATTGGGATGCTGATTGGCGTACTCATCAATCACATCATTCAGATGCATAAGCCCAAATGACAGTGGCGCCGTCATCTTTAGCGTGCCTTCAATACGTGTAGGTGCGCCACTGGTCTGCTCATTAAGTGCGTCCACTTCACTGAGTATATTGTTCGCCTGTCGATAATAATGCTCACCAGCCTCGGTCAAGTTAGACTGTCGCGTAGTCCGGCTTATCAACTGATTGCCCAAGCGAGTCTCTAAATCCTTTAGACGCCTACTCACGGCCGATTTGGCAACATCTAACTGCTCAGCGGCTTTAGTAATACTACCGGCTTCGACAATGCGTACAAACATTGCCATATCTTCTAGTTGTCCCATTTTAGCTACCTTATTATTGTTCGTTGCCAGCTATATTGTATTATTATTTTAGCTCATAGCTTTGCAAACGGCGTTCTATAAATAGAATTTCCATGAAAACTTTCGCAAAATAAAAAAAGCTGGGTTAAAAAACCCAGCCTGCTTCTATTAAATAATGTGTTATTACAGATTGTCTTAAGGAGATGAACTATCTTTATTTAAGGTCTGCTTTTTTGCTAGCTTCTACTTGAATGACCAGTTTGATGTCTTTCATCATACCGCCATCTGTATAAGTATCGATACCCCATTTGGTTCTATCGATAGTAGTTTCAAAATCACCACCACAAGCTTCAGCTTTTAATAAAGGGTTGTCATAGCAGTTAAACTTAGTAGCCGTTAAAGTGACAGGGTGAGTCTTATCAAGCAGCGTTAAGTCACCTTTAACAGCTTTAACTTTATCGCCATCAAACTGCCATTCAGTAGATTTAAAATAAGCCGTTGGGTATTTTTCTACATTGAAAAAGTCAGCAGATTTTAGATGTCCATCAAAGATTTTGAGGCCTGTGCTCAAGCTGCCCATAGGGATAGTAATACCTATAAAGCCTTTTTGCTCTTCAGGTGCGTACTCAAGAGTGCCCGATAAATTATGAAAGCCACCAGCGTTGGTCGTCGTGCCAAAGTGATCGACAGAAAAGCGCACTGCGGTATGGTGAGGGTCAAGCTCGTAAGTAGCAGCGTGACCTAAAGTGCTAAGCAGGCCAAGAGCACTGATAGCAGCAAAAGCCATAGCGCGATTTGCTTGTTTGATAGATTTTAAAGTCATTATAAATAATCCTTTTTAAGTAAGTAAATTGATTAGGTTACATATAAGCAAGTACAGGGTTGAGTAAATATACCGCCTTTTTCAGTTATCAGCTCAAAGACTGATTTAATTTGGAAGCTTGCTTGTTAAGCATAGCTTATCCATTGAATTGATAAGTTTAGCAAAAAACGACTGTATTTGATGCTCAACAGTATCAAAAAATGTGTATTTCCGTTATTTTTTGTACTATTTGGGGCTGTTGTAAATACTTCAATAAATAAACCCCGCTAAAGTAATTAAGTAATTATTAATTGTTCTCAAAACAAGAACAGATATTTGTGATTATTGCTGTTTATCTAAATTTAGTCAATGTGTACAATAATTCCACTGAACAAACAGTCGAAAAAACTTAAATATATATTCATTCGTAAATATATATTCATAAATTTATGGAGAGTAATGATGGATAAATTACAAGATATGAGCGCCCCTATTGGTCGCCTATTTTTATCAATGATTTTTATTTTTTCAGGGTTTTCTAAGATTACGGGCTACGCTGCAACAGCAGGTTATATGGAATCGGTAGGCGTACCAAGCATACTATTGCCACTAGTGATTGCACTTGAGTTATTAGGTGGTATTGCTATCTTAATTGGCTTTAAAGCACGTCTAATATCATTGTTATTTGTTGGATTCAATATCGTTTCTGCGCTTATTTTCCATCAATTCTGGAATGACGAATCACAGATGAACCCATTTATGAAAAACATTGCGATGGCGGGTGGTTTTCTGATGATATTTGCTCATGGTCCAGGTGCTTATTCAGTTGATAAAGATCATGCACCCAGAACAAGAACGTTACACTAAGCAACGCTAAGCTAAGTAACGCTAAGCTAAGTAACGCTAAGCTAAGTAACGCTAAGCTAAGCACAATTAAATCAATTAACGTACGGTAAAGAGGAGGTCTTCATCATTATGAACGCATCGACGAATATAGCCCTAATCATTGGTAGCTTACGAGAGGCATCAATCAATCGTAAGTTTGCAGAATATATGGTGTCGCAATTTCCAGATAGCCTCACGGTGACAGAAGTGAATATCGCAGACTTGCCTCTTTATAATCAAGATTATGATGACCAGACGATTGAGAGTTATGATCGTGTCCGTAAGCAGATTAAAAATGCTGATGCCATATTGATTGTCACACCAGAGCATAATCGTACGATGCCTGCTGCCTTAAAAAATGTCATCGATATCGCCTCTCGTCCTCATGGCGATAGCGCTTGGACAGACAAAAAAGTAGCAGTAGTGACAGCGTCTCCTGGCACTTATGGTGGCAGAGCTAGCGGTCTCGATGTCCGTAAAAGCATGCAAATGCTATCGGCTCAAATGATGATTAGCCCTGAAGTATACCTAGGCCATGCTACTGATAGCCTAAATGAAGATGGTAGCGTCAGTGAGCGCACGCAAAAATTCCTGCAAAAGTTTGTGGATGAGTTTGTAGTGTTTGCCGGAAATGCCAGTGCATAACAGCGCCTCTAACAACATTGAATCTAACAATACTGTATCTAAGAATGATAAGAGTGGTGCTCAAGATGGTAAGCCATCAAGCTTTTGGCAACGTTATCAAGCGCCAGTGTTACTAACGGTCGTTGGCGGTGCCATTGATACCATTGGCTTTATAACTTTGTTTGGGTTTTTTACCGCTCATGTTACTGGTAACTTAGTACTAGCAGGTAGCGGCTTGGTGAAAGGCGAAGATGGTCTATGGATTAAGCTTGCATCTGTACCGCTGTTTATTTTGACGGTAGTAGTAACGAAGATATACATAGATAAAAGCAAAAAACAGCAGCTGATCCTGAGTCATTTATTCTTAGCTGAAGCAGTGTTTTTGACCGCATTTATGATCGCGGGCTTGTCTTTTCAACCCTTTATCGATGCAGGTGCTATTACCGTTGCGATAACTGGTGGCTTAGGTTTAACGGCTTTAGCGATTCGTAATACGGCCAGCAAAACAGTCATTAAGCACATGAGTCCAACGGTACTGATGACAGGCAATACTACGCAGTTAGGAATAGGCCTATCAGATTACTTATCAAATAGAACGTCTGAGAATGCTAAAAAGTTAGTTCATAGCTCAGCGTTGGTCATGAGCTTTGTGATTGGTGCGTTATTAGGCGCTGTTCTGTATGTTAAGTTGAGCTATTGGGCAGTTGGTTTATTTGTACTGCCAGTTCTTTACTTGTCGATTTTGTCTAGAGATAAGGATTTTTTACGAAATATTGGTTAAGGCTTTAAGCGCTTTCAATTTTTGAATGATTATAAGTTCTATTGTTCTTAAAATAAGAACTTATATTTGTGTTCATCGTAGTTTATCTATTTATAGTCAATAATTATAATAGTTAAATCAGCGAACGTACTCAGAAGTTTATACAAAAAATTGTTAATGAGTTTACAAAATTCATAGGAGAGTCCAATGGCTAATATAGATGAGAGAAAAGACGAAAGTGATGAGGTACGGGACAACAACCCAGACTCTAATCTAACGTTTTGGCAACGTTACCAGATACCTGTAATGTTAACTACGGTTGGCGGTGCTATTGATACCATTGGTTTCGTCGGACTGCTCGGCTTCTTTACCAACCATGTGACAGGTAACTTGGTGATGGCAGGTGGTGGACTTGTCGAAGGTGGTGATGGGCTTTGGGTCAAATTAGGCGCGTTACCAGTATTCTTGATTACAGTCATTCTTACCAAACGCGCTATCAATATTGCCAGCGCAAACAAACCAATACTTAGTAATTTACTGTTTGCGGAAGTCGCCTTTTTACTCGCATTTTTAGCGTCGGCTATCTATTTCGGTCCTTTTGAGCAAGCTGGTACGCTAGAAGTCGCCTTTACTGGCTTTTTAGGTCTAACCGCTTTTGCCATTCGTAATACTGCAGGTAAAACAGTAATGGGTAAGATGAAACCTACATTACTGATGACAGGTAACACTACTCAGCTTGGTATCGACTTGTCTGACTATGTATTTGATCGCAATAATTGCAACATGGACAGTCTGAGACATAGCTTTACTTTGGTTGCTAGCTTTACCTTAGGTGCCTTTTTTGGCGCGGTATTATACATTTATATCGGTCTATGGGCGATAGCACCTTTCATCCTACCAGTACTGTACGCGGCAATTAAAATGCGTAATAAGCAGTCTTTGAAACATGCAACAGGTAAGTAATGCTATATCGATTAAATAGTAGTAATGATAGAAAGTAACAGTAATAAAAATAATGATAGAAGTGATAAATAAAAATATTTAAATCTAGATAGGTTTTGAATTTAATCGCTATCATTATGATTTAAAAAGAATTTTTAACATAAAGCTAACAAACAACATACTAGCATATTAATGAAATATAAAATTATTATGCTAATATGTTTTTAAGAAATATTTACTATTGCATAGTAAGTTTTAAGTTAAACTTAACTATAATAAATGGTTCGTGTATTATAATGGCACTAGACCACTTTGATTTTTTCACTAAAAAAGGAAAGTATTATGTCTGATTCAAATACTAATGAAAATTTAAAAACTGATGACAACTTATACAACCGTCTATCTTTGGATAATGCTGTTGTGTTATTCGTAGATCATCAAGCAGGTCTATTATCTTTAGTTCGTGACATCGAGCCAGCTGAATTCAAAAATAACGTCATGGCACTTGCAAAATTGACTAAGTACTTTGACTTGCCAGCAGTGATGACGACTAGTTTTGAGCAAGGTCCAAACGGTCCTATGATGCCAGAGCTAAAAGAGATGTTCGCTGATGCGCCTTATATCGCTCGTCCTGGTCAGATCAATGCTTGGGACAACGAAGATTTTGTTAAAGCCATTGAAGCCACTGGTCGTAAGCAATTGATTATTGCTGGTATCGTGACTGAAGTATGTGTTGCATTCCCAGCGTTATCTGCCCTAAAAGCGGGCTATGAAGTATTTGTGGTGACTGATGCTTCAGGTACATTTAATGAGCTTAGCCGTACCTCTGCTATCGATCGTATGGTAGCTGCTGGCGCACAACCACTGACTTGGTTTGCTGTAGCCAATGAAATCCGTCGTGACTGGCGTGAAGATATGGAAGGGTACCTAGACCTTTTCTATCAAACAATCCCAGCTTATGCTCCATTAATCGATAGCTACAACGCTTTAACTGATGACAGCAATAAGTAATATAAGCTATTGACTGTTTATTGTTAAATCAAAAACGCCATGCTTTTTAGCATGGCGTTTTTTTTGACTCGTTTTTTATTATTGACTTGATACTTTATTAAGGTTTTGCGTCATGAAATACAGAGTTGGCTTTATACTCTGGATGCTTGTCGATATAAGAATTGACGTAAGGGCAGGTGGGTTTGACCCGTAAACCTTTAGCAGCAGCATCATCTAAGATTGATTTAACAAGGTAACCTGCGATACCGCGTCCACTCAATTCTTTTGGCACTTCAGTATGTTTATATTCAATGCCTTTTTCACCCTGACTAGTGGTAAAAAACTCATAGTCCTCAAAAGCAATATGACCATCAACATGAATCTCAAAGCGTTTTCGCTCAGTATTATCGATCAGCTCGTAATTTAAAGACTCTCTGTTTGACTCATTAGACATAATTGGCTTTCCTTATTAGTTGGTTTTATCTATTTAACATTTTATAGACTTAACTCTATTTAGTTAACATTAATAATATTAACAGCTTATGCTAATTGTTCTGTTATGAATATATTACTCTATTTAGGTTGTTTAATTGTTCTTAGAATAAGAATAGTTATTTGCGATTTACCATGTTTATCTCTTCTTCAACAACAATTATAATAGTTCCATTGTTTAGACAAGTTCGTTAATAGTAAATTTTCAGACATGTTTAACTCCTCAATAAATAAGGATAAATTATGAAAACTATCTATCATGCAGCAGATTCTCGTGGCGATGCAAACCATGGCTGGCTCAAAAGTAAGCACACTTTTAGTTTTGCAAATTACCACAACCCAGAGCGTATGGGCTTTGGCGCACTACGCGTCATCAATGATGATTTTGTCATCGGTGGTCAAGGTTTTGGTAAGCACTCGCATCGCGATATGGAAATCATCAGTATCCCATTATCTGGTAAGCTCGGTCATGGCGATAACATTGGTAACAATGGCATTATCGAAACGGGTGAAATCCAAGTTATGTCAGCTGGTACTGGCATTACTCACAGTGAGATGAATGGCGATGACAAAGAGGACGTAAAGTTCTTACAGATTTGGGTCATTCCAAACAAAATGAACGTAGCGCCTCGTTATCAGCAAGTACGCATGGATGAAATCATGCAGCCGAACGAGTTCAATCAAGTATTGTCACCAAACGCTGATGCTGCTGGCGTGTGGATTCATCAAAATGCTTGGTTTAGCATGGGTGATTTTGACAAAGGCGTGACTCAGACTTACCAGTTAAATGACCCTAATAACGGTGTCTATATATTTGTCATCAGCGGTAAAGTAAACGTAAACGGTAACACTTTGGATACTCGTGATGGACTTGGTGTTTGGGATACTAAGAACTTCACGATGGACGTAGAAGAAGATGCTAAGGTACTACTAATGGAAGTGCCGATGAGTTTCTAAGACACTTCTTAGAGGTACCAAAGCAGTTTCTAAACTGTTTTGGTGCTACTCTTTAAATGCTAATATTTAGAGGTTATTAGAGTCATAAGGTACTATAGTTAAAAGTAGCGTATCGAAATATTGATAACATTTATATTTATGACAGGTAAATCGTTTATCGGCGCTACTTTTACTTCTGCCTATTGTATTTTGTACATACCATATTTTGCACAGTGTCATGTACATCCCATTGAATATCACATAATTGATAATAAGAGGTGAACCATGAGTATCGATATCTTAGAACCACGTTTGGCAGATGTTGGCGGTATTCCAATTGCCCGTCTTTTACCCAATACGGGCAAAAAGCCTATTGGCGCTTGGTGCTTTTTGGATCATGCAGGCCCAGCTGAATTCGATGAAGATGATGCAGGCATGCAAGTCGGCCGTCATCCGCATACTAATTTGCAAACCTTTAGCTGGATGTTAAATGGCGAAGTGCTGCACAAAGACAGCTTGGGTAATGAGCAAGTGATCACTAAAAATCAAGTCAACGTCATGACCGCAGGGACAGGCCTTAACCGAGGCATCAGCCATACTGAGCAGAGCGTCTTTCCAGATACTGGTGGTTCGCCCAATGCCGCCCGTGGTTTGAGCATGGTACAACTATGGATTGCATTGCCTACCGATCAAGAAATTGAGCCAGACTTCCATCATTATCCAGAGCTGCCAACGTGGCGCGAGGATAGCGTGGAGATGATACTGACGACAGGTAGCTATACTAGCGTATCAGGCGAGCGCTATGAAGCGCCTACCATCCAATATTCAAAAATGGTCGGTATTGATGTCTACTTCTTAGAAGATGGTGAAGTCACGCTCAACTTAGAGCCAGGTTTTGAATATGGTATCTTGGTTACAGAAGGCGAGATTGAGTCTGAAGGCAAAGTATGCCCACAAGATCAATTACTGCGCTTTCATGATACCGATGTCGCTAACAATGAAAGCATTAAGCTAGTCGCCAAAAAAGGTACGCGTGTGATGTTTATCGGCGGTGAGCCTTTGAATAACCAAGTGTTACTATGGTGGAACTTTGTCGCAGACAACAAAGCTGAGATTGAACAATCAATTATTGACTGGAACAATGGTCATGAACGTTTCGGTGAAGTTGATTCTGATATGAAGCGTCTGCCTGCTCCAGAATTGCCTGAAGGTTTTAAAGGTTAGTTTGTTTAATATAACTTTTATAATATATTACATTGTTAAGTTTTTTTTACAAAAAGAAAGTACGAGTTTAAGCTGGTTTTCTTTATAATCAGTTAGATTGTTTTAGCGAATGGTTATTGAGTCTAACTCTTTAACCATACTCATCTAGCATTTATTCTAACCGATTCATATTAATAATTTGGAGAAGTACTATGTCAGATTTACAGAAGTTGCATCAACTTGCTGAAAAGCGTCGTTCTGTCTATGCGTTGAGCAATCAACTACCAGTATCGAATGACGAAGTCGTTAAACTGGTTGAGCATGCTATTTTGCATACGCCATCAGCTTTTAACTCACAATCAACGCGTATCGTTGTGTTGTTTGGTGAAGAGCATCAAAAACTTTGGCAAATTACCGAAGATACTTTACGTGGTATTGTCGATAATGAAGAGCAATTTGCTGCGACCAAGCAAAAGATGGATGGCTTTAAAGCTGGCGCTGGTACGGTTATGTTCTTTGAAGACCATAGCGTCATTAGAAACATGCAAGCGGCTGCTCCTTTATATGCTGACAAGTTCCCAATCTGGGCAGACCAAACCAATGCAATGCACCAGTATGTAATCTGGACAGCATTGGCTAGCCTCGACATCGGTGCTAACTTGCAGCATTACAACCCAATCATCGATAAAAAAGTGGCTGACACTTGGAACATTGATGAACATTGGGAATTGAATGCGCAAATGGTATTCGGTGCTATTGAGCAGCCAGCTGGCGACAAAGAGTTTAAGCCTGTCGAAGAGCGTATGAAAGTATTTGGTAAATAAATTGTTCTTTACTGGCTTAGTCTATCGAACACATACTATATAAATTGTGTGTTTGATGATTGAAGCAGCAACAAAAAGCGCCATCCGACTATCAGTTGGGTGGCGCTTTTTGTTGCTGTTGAAAATGAGTAAGAGCGTTGCGGATATCTTAGTTATTTTACGAATGGTCGATAACCAATCAATACTATAATAACCGCTACTCTCGTCTCATAAGGCTATTTGCTACCCAAGCTGGGCCAATTAATAAAAACTGTAAATCTTCAAAAAATGATGGTTTTTTGCCTTCGATTTTGTGACCGATAAACTGTCCAATCCAAGCTACGATGAAGACAGCTGCCCAAACCTTAAAGCCCCATGGCAATAAAGTCATCACTGATAGACAAATAAGGATAAAAATTCCCATCGCCATAAATAACGGGGTAGATAAGCGCATATAAAACAATAATACTAAGGCGCTAAGTACCAATGTAAACCAGACCGATAGCGACATTCCCATTCCTAACAGACTAACGAAGATAGTGGGGACACAAAGCCAATGGATCTTTTTATTGATTAAGTTTTGATGGCTGACGGAATACTCACTCAGCCATTGCTCAAGTGTACGTTTGGACATACCTGTACGATTGATACGTGACATACTAACCTCCTTGTTAGTGTTTAAGATCTTTCAGTATTTAAGGTTAAGCTGAACTACTAGTTGTAGCACTATTTGCGATTATCTACCATATTATCAGCTAAACCATACAGTCATAAGAGCTTGTTTTGATAAATTTAATTGCTATCAGGTCTTTTAGGGCATGCCCTAGTATTCCTATTAAATTTAAACTTCTATTGAATCCTGCTCACTACGATACCATTCGTACAAGCCGATAAAGGCATTAACTTGATAAACCATCGTTTGAATGGCAAAGATATAGTTGCCAGACATCAAGTTTACTATCAACCAGACGAAGTTGACGATAATCCAAAGCCACCAATTAAATGAATAGCGCAGAATCATTGCTGCTTGTGCTGTAATAGACAGCACGAAGGCTAAAACGTTAATCCAAAAGAAAGAAATTATCCCTAAGAACTTGCTGTTATCGTCTTCTACAACAGCATAGCCATAGCTTGCAAGAATATCATTGACCGTTGGGAATAGTGCTAAGCCAACGGCAATAAACGTAGCAGTGATAAGCCAAACCCATTTACTGGCTGACTTAGGTACCATATCACCATCAAGATCAGTATGCTTGGACCAATAAAATAATCCATAAACATGGGTAAAAAAGTTAAATAACGGCGCCAGCATCAAGCCTACTGCACCAGAAGTTGCTTGTACTACTACCTCGCCAGCGGTCGCTGCCATACCAAGGCCATTACCCATGACGTTTTTACGGAATGATAGCGACACTACACAGACTAGACCGACAAAAGAGACACCCAAATAAAATATATCGAGTGTTGTATGTTCTGTAGTAAGCCAAAAGCCTGTAGATAACGCAATAACGCCGCAAATGAACCAGATGACAATCCATTGCATGGCCCACTTTCCGGTAATGTTGTCCAATAGCTGAATGCGCATAACTTCTTTTCCTAAAAAATATGAGTATCAGAAAAATACTGACAAAAGCAATATGACTATAAATTTGGTGCCTTTGAGCCTGCTAGTCATGGTTTTTTGCCATAAACATATTGATCGATAAGGATTAGCGCTTGCTGATAGCGGGCGTCATAATCGGGTTCATCAATCAAATGCGGCGCTATGTTGTGACGTGCAAAAATATCGACGAGGCGCTGCTCAAAACGTCCGCGTGCATCAGGGTCACCCAATGAGCGCATGCCATCATCAACCCATGGCGTGTTGTTATCCAGCATAATGGTATGGTCTAAGCGAAATTCATCAATACAGGCACTAACGAAGGGATGGGTACGTCCTTCATACTCTTCACAAAATGCTTGTGTGGTCACAAAATCAGTGTCAACGATAGTGACAGGCGCTGTCGCCACAGCAGCAGCATCTCGCATAGCCTGAGCATGATTGAGCGCGATGGGTCCGTAATCACTGTATTGTAGCCCAATCTCACTGCCGCCTAAGTCCGTGCCGACATACAGTCGTCCCATCTCTAGCGCAAAACTTGCCCCATAATAGTTAGCAAGTTTATGAACTAAGGTGGTCTTCCCTGAGCTTTCACCGCCAACGATAGCGACAGTCTTTGTGTAATCACCGCGCGCTTGTGGATGAATCGCTGACCAATGGGCGACGGGATCACGAGCGATAGCATAAGAGTCAAATTCTGGCTGGAGCGGGGTAGTCACCACTTTCATTAGTAATTGCTCCTGAATATTGCTCTGCGCCACTGGATGATTGTCCGCAACGAATAAAACGGCCTCTGCCGGTAGGTCTAATGCCTCAATCAGGCGTTGCAATTTGGCATTGCTAGCAGCAATATCGATAGTCACATCATCGAAGCTGTCGTGTAGTGGCAGCTCAATCTCATGAGTGGTATGAATGTGAATAAATGGCAAATCTGCACAAGCCATCTGGAGCCAACGCGCTTTGTCTTGTAGCGTAATAGTGAAATCTGGGTGCGGTGACGGGTGAGCGGTAATGATGATGTGTAAGGATTTTGCTTGCCCTGCAGCATCCAAAATACTACGCATCTGCCCCAAATGTAGTGGTTCAAAGTGCCCAATCATCAAGCCATTATCGTACATAATATTTCCTAAAATTTTACCTAAAAAGTTACTTATATAGTCGATCCGCTATAAAAATAAATACAGCGCTACTGAGATAATTTTTTCTTGCTTGCTGTGCCTACGCAGACAGAGGCTGCGTAAAAATCATCTTAGTAGCGCATTATAATCTTTGTACTTCTTTTATTTAGGACTGACTATACAATATTTCATTGATTCTCTATTACACATTACATTGGATAGCGATTTTATTAAGGTCAGACTATATAAAGCTTTGCACCTTGATACAGGTGGCTTATTGTAAACTGCTGCTTGGTTTTTGTTAGCCTGTATAAATAGTTTAGTCTGTTTAAATCATAACGTTTTTCATCGTTAGATATTTCTATTTCCAATAAAAGCTGTCAGAGCAGCACTTATAGTAATGTTTTTATTTATAATCACTTGCTTGTAGCTGCTTTTCCACAATTACTTGTTCATAACTAACTGTTTAATTTACTTCATAAATTTCAAAAATATAGCACTAATTTCGTATATAAATAATTCGATTATTTAGTTTTCGTTAGTCATTAAAGTATCAATCTAGCAGTCTTATGTGAGAAGTCAAAAGTATATAGCAAACTGCCAGTAGAATAGTAGTAAGATAGGAGCAACAAAGCGATTCTTGAAACATTTTGAAATAATTATTTAGAATCAGGTAGTTACAGACCATTTAGGACAGGTTAGGGCAAGTTTAAGTAGCATAAAGTCACAAACCATACCTACACCGCTAACAGATAAAGCTTAATTAGTTGCTATAATTGTCCGTAAGTTAAGAAGAGTAAGAAGCAATTAAAAGATAGCTATTAGAATATGTTTTTCAAACAATATTAGACTAACTTCTCAATTGTAATATTTAAAAATTTCATAATAATAATATTAAGTAAAATTAAAAGATAAGTCTAAAAAGAGAGGTATAAGCTTTGGCTAAGTTAGCAAAATTACATCGTTCACAGAACAGCCGTATGATCGCTGGTGTGATGGGCGGTATTGCAGAATATGTAGGTTGGTCGCCAACATGGGTACGCCTTCTATTTGTAATAATTTCCACTCTAAGCGCCGCAGTACCTGGTATCTTAATCTATATCGTTTTATGGATTGTCATGCCTAAGGCTTCCAATCAGTCTTATCAGTAGTATATTTTTAGAATAATATTAATAGCATCAAATTTAACAACGCAAGATTAATAGTAATAAAAAATAGTAGTTGATATCAAGTAGCCTATAAAAAGCAAAAAGCCTGACCATAACAGGATAGCAGCGATACACTTTTCCTCCTGCCCAGATGTTAACTCATCTGGGTATTTTTTTTGCTATGTGATTCTAAACCTTATAACTTACTAGATAATTGATTTACTAAGATAGCTGCGTTTTTTGTCATATTTGAAACGTAAGATAAATTTAGTTGCTGTAAATATGGATAAAATATCCATTTTTTAGTAAGGTGAGCAGGCAAATAGATATGTAGCCGGATGCGCTGCACGAACAATGAGCATAAATGTTTATCAGGTTCGGTCTAACACTCCTAATTCCATAGTGATCTTCTTATGAATTCTCAACCGATGACTTTCCAAGATTTAATCTTAACCTTACAGAATTACTGGGCTGACAAGGGCTGCGTGATATTGCAGCCTTATGATATGGAAGTCGGCGCCGGTACCTTTCATACTGCTACTTTCTTGCGTTCGCTAGGTCCTGAACGCTGGAATGCCGCTTATGTCCAGCCTTCGCGCCGCCCAACTGACGGTCGTTACGGTGATAATCCAAACCGCTTGCAGCATTACTATCAGTTCCAAGTGGTTTTAAAGCCTAATCCACCTAATATCCAAGAGCTATATTTAGACTCACTAAGAGCCATCGGTATCGATCCGTTGGTGCATGACGTGCGTTTCGTTGAGGACAACTGGGAGTCGCCTACGCTCGGTGCGTGGGGTCTTGGTTGGGAGATTTGGCTAAACGGTATGGAAGTGACGCAGTTTACTTACTTCCAGCAAGTTGGCGGTATTGAGTGTTTCCCAGTGACTGGTGAGATTACATACGGTCTTGAGCGTTTAGCCATGTATGTGCAAGGCGTCGATAGCGTCTATGATTTGGTTTGGGCAGATGGTGAATTTGGCCGTGTTACTTATGGCGATGTTTTTCATCAAAATGAAGTTGAGCAATCCACTTATAATTTTGAACACGCTGATGTGCCAAAGATGGGCGAGTTTTTTGACTTTTACGAAGAGCAGGCAGATAAGCTGGTTGCAGCAGGTTTGCCATTGCCAGCGTACGAGATGGTGTTAAAAGCCTCACATGCCTTTAATTTGCTCGATGCGCGTGGTGCTATTTCAGTGACTGAACGTCAGCGCTTTATTCTGCGTGTGCGTACCTTAGCTCGTAAAGTGGCTGTCAGTTATGTCGAAGCGCGTGCCAAGCTGGGCTTCCCATTGGCAGATGACGACCATCGTCAAGCAGCTTTAGATAAGTATTTGCCAAAAGATGAGACTGAAACGGCAACTGAAACTAAAGAGTCAAATAAAAACCAATCAACTAACAACAATAAATAGGAGCATCCCATGAGTACAATTTTATTTGAACTGGGGTGTGAAGAGCTGCCTCCAAAGAGCTTAAAACCCTTACGCGATGCATTAGAGAACAGCGTCAAAGAACAGCTAACAGAAGCTAATATTAGCTTTGATAGTATAAAAGCATTTGCCGCACCGCGCCGTTTAGCGTTACAGATTGAAGGGATTGCAGACAAGCAACCTGACCGTACTGAGCAAAAGCGTGGCCCTGCGATTAAAGCCGCATTTGATGCTGATGGCAATCCGACGCGCGCCGCGATGGGTTTTGCTAAAGGCCTAGGTATTGAGGCAAGCGAGCTTACGACCATTAACACCGATAAAGGTGATTATGTTGGCTATGAGCAGGCGGTTCATGGTCAAGCGACCACGGAGCTGTTACCTGCTATTTTTCAGACCGCGCTTGATAACCTGCCAATAGCGAAACGTATGCGCTCAGGTGCGTCAAGGGAAGAATTCGTCCGTCCGGTACAATGGGCAGTATTGATGCAGGATGACGCTGTCATTGATGCTACTATCCAAGGCCACCAAACTGGCACGCAAACCCGTGGCCATCGCTTCCATAGTCCTGATTATCATACCATTGCTCATGCTAATGACTATGAAGAGCTATTAAAAGGTCTTAAAGTCGTTGCTGATTTTGACAAACGTCAAATGCTCATCAAAAACCAAGTCAAAGCACTAGCCAATCAAGTAAATGCTAATGCGATTGTACCGCAGGATCTGTTAGACGAAGTGACGGCGTTGGTTGATTTTCCGATTGCGCTACGAGCTGACTTTGAATCACGCTTTTTACAAGTACCGCAAGAAGCGCTTATCTCGACTATGCAAGCGGATCAAAAGTATTTTTGTCTGACTGATAAAGAAGGTAAGCTGCAACCTTACTTTATCTTTATTACTAACATCGAATCAAAAGATCCTAAGCAAATCATTGAGGGTAATGAAAAAGTCGTGCGCCCGCGTTTGGCGGATGCAGAATTTTTCTTTTTACAAGATCAAAAGCAGCCATTGTTTGCACTGACTGAAAGTCTCAAAACTCGCGTATTCCAAGACAAACTGGGTACGATTTGGGAGAAGTCTGAGCGTATTGCCAAGCTTGCCGCGTTTGTTGCCACACTTATGCAGCAACAAGGTGAGCAAATTGATATTGAGGAAACAGTACGTGCGGCGATGTTGGCAAAAGCGGACTTGGCAAGCTCACTGGTTGGTGAGTATCCTGAGTTGCAAGGTATCGCTGGGACTTACTATGCGCGCTTAAATGGCGAACCTGCTGCCGTTGCTGCAAGTTTGGAAGAGCAGTATCTGCCTAAATTTAGTGGTGATGTATTACCTAAAACGCCGATTGGTATTTGCTTAGCACTGGCTGATCGCTTGGATACTCTGGTCGGTATTTTTGCGATAGACCAAGCACCAACAGGCTCAAAAGACCCGTTTAGCTTGCGTCGTTCGGCGATTGGTATTTTGCGTATTTTGATTGAAAAGCAGCTGCCGATTAATTTGGTCGCTTTGGTTGAGCAGGCAATTAAAAACTATACCAGCACTGAAGGCAGTAAGATTGCTAAAATGGGCGATACCTTTACCCAAGTAATGGCATTTTTAAATTCACGCTATCGAGCAATGTATACTGAGCAAGGCGTCAGCGTCGATACTATTCAGGCGGTGCAGGCGATTAATCCGCACATGCCGCTCGATTTTGATCAACGTATTCGTGCAGTACAGACTTTTAGCGAGTTACCGCAAGCCTCAATGTTGGCTGATTCGAACAAGCGCGTGGCTAACATTTTAGCCAAGTCAGAAGTAACCGTTGCTGATAAGGTGGATGAGGCATTGCTAGCTGAACCTGCCGAACAGGTTTTATATAGTAGCGTTCGTCAAGCGCAAACAGCGGTGACACCACTACTCGAAAAGGCTGACTACACGCAAGTATTGCAAACACTAGCCAGTTTAGATGAACCATTGACACAGTTCTTTGATAATGTGATGGTTAATAGTGAAGATGCAGCGCTAAAGAACAATCGCTTAGCGTTGCTTAATCAGGTACGGGCGCTGTTCTTAACCGTGGCTGATATTAGTGAGCTGCAGCTGTAAGGTTGTTGTCTAAACCATTTGAAATGCTATCAATAAAAACTATGCATTAAACAGCGTCCATAAAAAACTGGCTATAGGTAGCCAGTTTTTTTATGCACAGGTAAGAAATGCTTCAAGCTTTTTAATAATTAGTCCGACAGTAAGTAGACAGAGCAGTGATTGTACTAGTAGCATGATTTACAGTAAACTTTACATCATAGCTATAGCCTATATTAAATAAGAGTATCATGCATTTTAGTTCCATGCGAGGCTGATGAAAATGTTCTTGCTTGCTGTGCCTACGCAGACAGAGGCTGCAAAAATTTCTATCAGACTCGCTGTAACGTTTTTAGAGTGAATTGACTATATCCCCATAGCGCATTAACTGCCAAACCGAGGAGCATTCCTGTGTTCGCTGCGATTATTATCATCATTATTATTTGGATTTCGATGTGGGGCTTTTATAAGTTCATGTATCCACGAGCGCCCAAAAGCATGATGCCAAAAGAGGGCGATGTGACCACACCGCGTCATTGTAATTTCTGCGGCAACAGCTTAGCTGAATATCGCGGCGTCCTTGAAACCAAGCCTAGCTTAGCTGCAAACAGCGATAGCAATATTGAAGCTAACCAAGAGTTATTCTTTTGCAACTATGAGCATCAAGCAGACTTCCATGCTGGTAAGAGTTACAAATGATAATTCGCATTGCTTTCTACACTATCGGATGCTGTACTATCAAAGAAAGATAAGAGCCTGTGTTTAAATTTACAAAATAGACTGTGCATCTTTCATAATTTTGCTGAGTAGTGCTTCAGCTTGTTTGGACGCTTGCGCAGTCTCGTTATCTGTCTTTTTATGCGCATGGATTTTTTCATAAAGGTTCAAGCAGCATAATACGAGTAAATTCTCTTGACCTAAATTCGGTGCCTCTCTTTTAATGTTTAGAAGAAAGTCATTGATGTAGTAGACCGCTGAACGTAGTTCTGCTTCTTCATTCACTGGGCAATAAATCTGATAAGTTACCCCGGCGATGACGATATCGACTTTTTTCATTTGTGGTTCAGGAGCCGCAGATTTTGTGCTGGCATTAGAAGCTGTATTGTTAGAAGTTACTGCTTGCGCACTGGTTGATTTAGCATTGTCAGCGTGCTCATGCTGTTTTTGATTCTGCTCAGATTGCAATTTGTCGTTTTGAGTGGCGTTGCTATTATTATCAGTCATAAAAGATCCTACAAGTTAACGTCGTTAAAATAATATGAGTAGAGTGGCGCTATCAGTATATGACACGCCGCAGTATCATTTATATAAAGCATGCATTTAAAGAATGCTTAACCTTCCATTTGATCAATACGCGTCAACCGTTTTAATACGACTTGCGTACGTTCGGCAGCGAGCTGGTTTTTCTCTTGCAAGTCATGGTTTTGTTTTTTAATTTCGCTGTTTTGCTGCTTGAGCTCATCATTATGCTGTTGTAATTGGCTATTTTGTTGTTGCAAATCACTCAGCTGTTTTTGCAGCTTGTCTTGTTCCTCACCGATCATATGATGGGCTTCAGCAAGGTTCTGATAGCGTTTATCTAGATCGCCCAGCTGTTTTTTAGCGTTATCACGTTCAGTGCTACTGCTATCAAGCTTGGTTTGGAGGGCGGCCAGCTCTTTTGGGTCACTATTAGGTTGTTGTTTTAGGCTGCTAAGTTCAGCACTGACGAGCTGATACTGCTTTTTTATATCGAGTATCATTTTTTCTAGGCTTTTAAGTTGATCATACATAGTCAGTTTTTATCCTTAACAAGTCATGCGTGGATGAATTTTCTTCGTTACGTTTAATAATGCCATAGGTGACCGCATAATATCTATATCAACAAAGTAATTGCACGTATTGAGCTTTGTTTTTTACTTTTATTAGTCGCAGTCTTGCAAATATCGTAAGGTTGCGACTGTCTTTAACGAATAATTACTAACTAATTGATGGGACAACTATTATGAATGACAATATCTCTGGCTGGAATACTTGGTCAAATGCGATTGAAGATTGGACTGACGTGAGTATTTGTGAGCTACATGGTTTGATGACTGGCTTGATGACGGCTTGCAACGCGCCTACTGAGCAAGAATGGGCGACCGTATTGGCAGAGTTGAGCTTTGCGCCGTTACCAGATGCTGCATTGACTTTATTGACTGAAGAGGCAGAGGATACGGTATTTCAGCTCAAAGACAAAGACGACGCTTATGCGTATACGCCACTAGTACCTGACGATGAGCATGACTTGTATGAGCGCGTGATGGCGTTAAAACAGTGGGCAAATGGCTTTATGACAGGTTTTGGTATCACTGATTGTCGCCTAACTAGCGAAGAAAATGAGATGCTAATGGATTTGGCTAAGATTGGCGGTATTCGTCTTGAAGAAGATGAAGAGTATGAGGGCGGCGAAGAGTCCTACCTTTATATTTATGAGTTTGCGCGTATGGTGCCTGTGAGCTTTGCCACCCGCAAACGCAAACCTGTTAAAGAGTTGGCGCTAATCTCAGGTCTCGCTATGGATGCTAAAACAACTAAAGAATTGCAAGCGGAAGGTAAGTTACCAAAGCCTATGCCACATGTGTTGGATGTAATGAATCAGAATAATCCATCGTAAATACTTAATAAAACTCAACAACCCTGCATATATCTATTTCTGATCACGTGGCTCGCACCGTTTTGTACTTACTTTATACTAACTTGCGAGCCACATAATTAAGATTTAAACTGTCTCAAGAGTAAGACTAATTACTAAACAACTTATTAGAAGTAGAATAAGAGTAGCATTATGATAACCGACAATGAAATGCAACATCTGCGTCGCTGTGTTGAGCTTGCCGCTGAAGCTTTAGAAGCAGGCGATGAGCCATTCGGTAGTGTGTTGGTCGATGGCGAGGGTCATGTATTGCGTGAAGATCGTAACCGTGCCAATACGGTCGATGCAACTTACCATCCTGAGATTGCTGTCGCGAAATGGGCGGCGGAAAATATGACTCTAGAGGGGCGTGCAAAAGCGGTGGTTTATACTTCAGGTGAGCATTGTGCCATGTGCTCTGCTGCTCATGCCTGGGCAGAATTGGGGCGTATCGTCTACGTTAGCTCCTCAAAACAGTTAGGCGAATGGATGGATGAGATGGGCGTCAAATCCTCATCTCCCATCAATACCTTGTCAATTCAAGAAGTGGCGCCGAACGTACCAGTAGATGGTCCGGTTGCAGGCTTAGACGAAGAAGTAAAACAGTTACACCAGCGTTCTTTCCAAAAAGGCTAACGTTTTTTATTTTTTACCATCCCAAAAATTACAGTAGCAAGGAAAACGAATGCGAGTACTACATCTTGTAGGCTTAGCAAGTTTGATATAGCTAATCGTATTTCTAGGATCGGTATTATATTTTGATAAGGATATCCTATGATTTCAAATGATAATGATAGCCAACTTAAAAATACTGACTATCCATCTAAAAGTATCGATTGGTTAACGCGCTTGATTGGTTTTGATACGGTCAGTCGGCATTCAAACTTAGCATTAATTGAAGATGTACAAGCCTACTGCGAGCAGTTAGGTTTAACGGTGGATTTGACTTTTAATGAAGCCAAAAATAAAGCCAATCTATTCGTTACTGTGCCAGCAGGGGCAAACGCTGACGAAGTCAACCACGGTCTCGTGCTATCTGGTCATACTGATGTGGTGCCAGTTGATGGTCAAGACTGGACGTCAGAGCCGTTCACCGCGACCATTCGTGGTGACAAACTATATGGACGCGGCGCTTGTGATATGAAAGGCTTTATCGCTTGCGCATTGACGCTATTGCCACAAGCTGCGAAGCTATCTAAAAATGGTCAGCTACGTCGTCCATTGCACTTGGCTTTATCATTTGATGAAGAAGTTGGTTGCTTAGGTGCGCCCTTAATATTGGCAGATTTAAAAGCACGTGGTATCACACCTGATTATTGTATTGTTGGGGAACCAACTAAAATGACGATGGTTGTGGCACATAAAGGCATCGCTGTTTATCGTTGCCGCGTCCATGGCAAGTCTGCGCATTCATCATTGACTGCGCAGGGCGTCAACGCCATTAGCTATGCCAGTCGTTTGATTGGTTATGTTGATACCTTGGCGGAAGAGATTAGTCATCGTGACGGTGCTCTTGATGATGGGGATGCGCTGTTTGATGTGCCTTATTCGACACTTTCAGTGGGCACGATAAAAGGTGGGACGGCGACCAATATTGTCCCCAATCTATGTGAGTTTACCTTTGACTATCGCAATCTGCCGCATATGACGCAAGACGATATCCTCGCGCCGATTCAAGCAAAGGTTGCAGAGCTCAGCGCACAAATGCAAGCACGCGCTGCCGATACCGGCATTGAGCTGATGCAAGAAGAAAGCGTGCCAGCAATGACCGATAGCGACAGTGCTGAGCTACAAGCGTTAATAGCAGCACTCACGGGCGATGATAAACGTCATAAAGTAGCTTATGCAACTGAGGGCGGGCAATTTACCAATGCTGGCATCCCAACGATTATCTGTGGTCCCGGTAGTATCGAGCAGGCTCATAAAGCTGATGAATATGTCGAGCTGAGTGAAATTGAGCGTTGTGATGGGTTTTTACAGAAGTTGTTAGGTAGCTGTACGGTTAATTAGTCCATTAGATAGCAGACCGTTTATATTTGATATGAATAGGCATAAAATACACCGTCTTGATGGCGGTGTTTATTTTTTGCATCTTTTTCATGTATTCAGTTTATTTTAAATAAAAGAGTAGGGGTTAGTTGATGTCTTGGCATCTGTTTGCGGTGTTTTTTGCAAGTACGTTTTTTATCTCAGCGACTCCTGGTCCCAATATGCTACTCGCATTTCAGTATGGCATGAACTATGGGGTGAAGCGGACGCTATGGACGCTGGCAGGATTAAGCCTTGGTTTGTTCATTCTATTGCTTTCAACCTTGCTTGGCTTGGATGTAATTAGTCGCCAGTCACCTTGGCTGCTCACTGTTATTAAAGCAGTAGGCGCAGCATATCTAATCTATTTGGGTATCAGCTCATGGCGCGATGCTGGTGATGGCAGCTTAATGAGTGATGCTCGCGAAATGAGCGAGGAGGTCGCGGCTGACTATCCTGATACGATGTCATCTGTGACTGATAAAAAAACGCCGCAGCCGCGCTCACTATCGAGTGCGGCAGTTAGAGTATCACCGAGCAATATGACACTATTTCGTACTGGGATATGGGTATCGCTATCTAACCCAAAAGCGATTTTGTTTTTCGCCGCATTTTTTCCTAAATTCATCAATTTTAGTGCACCGCTATGGCCACAATATATCTTATTAACCATAGGATTATTTTTAAGTGAGACGATTTGGCAAATTATTTATACCCTAGGTGGCAAAAAGCTGGCAAGTTGGCTTGATATGGGCAATCGCTTAACGTGGTTGAATCGTAGTTGCGGGGTAATATTTATTTTAATTGCAGCAGCTTTACTAATTGAAGTGTTAAATAGTTTTATGATGTAAAAGATGGATAATTTTTAATATTAATATGACTCACAAAGAAGCCGTTCGCTATAAGTAAGTAGCGAACGGCTTTTTTATTAATTCAATTTTTCTAAAGATTTAAGCCAACACTTCGACAATCTCGCCTTTCACCATATGCGGACTCACAAAGTCAGTCACACGTACACTAACGATTTTACCGAGTAGCTCATCCATTTTATCAATGTCATAAGGGAACATGACGGTACGTGTGTTATCCGCAGTACCGATTAAGCAGTCTGGATGACGGTCTGCAATTTGTTCAACTAATACGCGAGCAGTCGTGCCAACCATCTCATGAGTTTTGGCAAGCGTTGAGTCAATGATAACTTTTTGAAATTCTGCTAAACGCTCTTTCTTAGTTTTGAAGCTCACATCATCAGCAAGCTCTGCTGCTGGCGTGCCCGGACGCTTAGAATAAATAAAGCTATAAGAGTGATCGAAATCCAACTCTTTTGCCAGATTCAAAGTGTCTTGAAAGTCTTCATCAGACTCACCAGGGAAGCCAATGATAAAGTCACTAGATAAATAAATATCAGGACGAATCGCTCTAAGCTTATTAATCTGATTGATATAAACATCAATGGTGTGGTTACGTTTCATCGCTGCCAAAATTCTATTCGAGCCACTTTGTACTGGTAGATGCAGGTGCGATACCAGCTCTGGTAATTGCGCATAAGCGTCAATAATATCGTCAGTAAATTCTAGCGGATGGCTGGTCGTATAGCGGATACGCTCAACACCATCGACATGCGAGACATAATGTAGGAGCTCTGCAAAACGGCAAATACTGCCATCATCTTTTTCACCGCGATAGCCGTTAACGTTTTGACCGAGTAGATTAATCTCACGCACACCTTGCGCTGCTAAATTGTCAATCTCTGCCAATACATCATCAAGCGGACGTGATAATTCTTCGCCGCGCGTATAGGGAACCACACAAAACGAGCAATACTTTGAGCAGCCTTCCATAACAGAGACAAAGGCTTTGTAACCCTCTACTTTTGGTTCAGGTAGAAAATCAAATTTTTCGATACTGGGGAAGGAGATATCAATCGTACCAATACGATTTTTAGGTGCTATATCGCGTTGCTCGCTCGATTGATCGTATAATTCTGGAAGACGATGTAGAGTCTGTGGGCCAAATATCATATCGACATAAGGGGCGCGTTTTTGAATATTATCGCCTTCTTGCGAGGCTACGCAGCCACCAACACCGATCACTAAATCTGGACGTTTTTCTTTCAGTTTACGCCAGCGACCCAATTCTGAAAAGACTTTTTCTTGGGCTTTTTCACGAATTGAGCAAGTGTTCATGAGCAGTACATCGGCTTCATCGATATCATGGGTCACGACCATGCCATGCGAATCGCCAAGTACGTCAAGCATTTTGCCGGAGTCGTAGACGTTCATCTGACAGCCTTGCGTGGTGATAAATATTTTCTTTGTCGCGGCCGATGGTTGCGCCAGATTTGGCTCTACGAGTGCATTGATAGCAGGCGCAGTGACAGTAGCTTCAGAGCTAGCGTCATTAATGCGGGGGTCGAATACAGAAACACTCATAAGTAAAATCCACAATTATCAAGAATTATCAAACAATATAGCGGCAAGCCATTAATGCGTGGCGTATTTTATCATAACCATCTAGTAATGTGAAAAGTAACCGTATACTATCGGCTACAATCATGATGAATTATTTATAATACTATCAATTGCTTATCAATAATTCGTTATAGGTATGGCTGATGGAAGAAGTTTAACGTCATATCACCTTTGTGTTACGCGCCACTCTCTTATTTATTGATAAATAGTAAGGGTGGTGGTTGAAAGTCAGACGAATATAGTATGATGAGTATTATGCCCTTATCATCGTACATTAGTTCGATCCTAAGCAAACAGTAATAAAGTGATAAATATTTGTTAGATTGGCAGATGAGCGTAATGCTAGACTATTTTAGCGCATAGTTAACGCATCTTATACCTGCCAACTTTAAGCATTTATTTTAGACAGTCAATACAGATATGAGAGCTAGAACGACTTATTTATTTAGCGTTCTAGTGCAAAATGATCATTAATATAATAAAGAGAGCAAGTATGACAAAGCAGCCTGCTGCCAATCACAAGAACAGCCACCGCAACAATTTTGACATGCCTAAATGTAATGGTATGGATGCTTCTATGAGTCATCCGTCCAAACGTCTTAGCCACATGACCGCTGCATGCTTACAAGCTCGCTCGTTGCGTATTGGTGCACTGAGTGTCGCTACGGCAATGAGTGCGCTTGGATTGTCGCAAGTAGCCTGTGCACAGCCTGCACCTTATGGTGAGAGCTACCAGCAAGACAATAGTGTGGATTATTTCACGGCCGCTGCATTGGCTGCAGAACGTGGTGATGTCAGTGCACTATTTAATTATGAGCAATTAATGAGTGGCGGATTATTTGCCATGTATCCAACATATTGGCGTATGAATCTGGACTTAAATGCCCAAAGCTCTGCTGCCATATCACAGTTCGTCCGTCAATATCCTGATACTGTCATGGCTGAAAAATTAGTCGCTGACTTTGCAGAAGCAAAAGCCGCTTCAGGTGATTATGCGTCGGTACGTCAAGTTGCCAATTTGGTTACCAATGGTGATCGTAGTGAGCGCTGTGCAATTGGACTTGGATTTAATAGTGGTGGCGACACTATGCGAGCGTTGGCAGAAAAGTCGGACGTTTGGTTGAACACGCTCAAACAGCCTGCATTGTGCGATCAGCTAGCAACTGAGCTTAATAATAATACACTAATCAGTAATCAGGATCGGGCATCACGTCTCAAACGTATGTTACGCAAAGGCAAGACGGGCGATATCATGGCCTTATCATCACGCCTTGGCACTCCCATTTCTTATTCAGCATTGAGTGAGATTCAGCTGAATCCAAGCGCCTATTTTGGACGCTTTGGTATGCAGCCTAATAACCAAACCAATCAATATCTATATCTGTATGCGATTGGGCGACTCGCCGAGAAGTCATACAGCGAGGCTGCAATGCAGTTAGATTTCGATATCAAACAAGACAATCAGCGCTCAGCGAAGCTGTTAAACGATGATACGCGCCGTTATGCTTATCGTATCATTGGTGTGCAGCGCATGAACCATACCACCGATGATGGCTTTAGCTCTGAGGCCGTTGACTGGTTCCGCAATAGCTTAGATGATGATTTCAACTTCGAAGAAGCTGAAGACTATGCTAAAGCCGCCATTCGTTTTAGCCGTTGGGATGATGTAGTTGAATCTATCTCACAAATGGATGCTGAAACTCAAAAACTAAATCAGTGGCAATATTGGTTGGCACGTGCGTACGAGCAATCGAGTAACAGTGGTAAGCGCAATACTGCTAAGAAGATGTATCAGCATTTGGCCAAAAGTAATGATTACTATGGTTTGTTGGCAAAAGATAAAGTTGGTCAACGCTTTGATGCTAATAGTTTAGGTGGTAGTAGCTTGCCGAACGTAAGTAATGCTGATAAAGCACGTGTTTTGCAGAACCAACATTTTGCGCGTGCTTTTGCACTATACAATGCAGATGCCAGCCGTGCCTATGCCAATCGCGAGTGGAACTGGGCGGTGAAGCAGGCACGTGATAATCGTGATGATGGCTTGATTATTGCAGCAGCTCGTCAAGCACATGATATGGGCTGGCTTGATCGCGCTATCTATGCTGCTGATAATACTGACAAAGTAAATAGCTTGGCGCTATCACATCCAATGCCGCACCAAGATTCAGTGGTACGTTATAGTCAGTCGGCAGGTATCGACCCAGCATGGGCATACGGCATTATGCGTCAAGAAAGTCGCTTTGTAACATCAGCGCGTTCTAACGTTGGTGCTAGCGGGCTTATGCAAATCATGCCTGATACGGCAAAGTATATTGCTCGTAATTTAGGCGAGTCGTATAGTGCCAGCCGTGCCAATAGTGGTGATACCAATATTCGTTATGGCACATGGTATATGAGTGATATCTTAGGCAAGCTGAACTATCAGCCTGTACTGGCAACTGCAGGTTATAATGCTGGCCCAAACAACGCTAAGCGTTGGCAACCTACCTATGGTTCGTTGGCCTCTGATCAGTATGTTGAGTCAATAGCTTATCCTGAGACTCGTAATTACGTTAAACATGTAATGGAAAATGCAACTGTCTATAGTAGTTTGTTAGGTCGTGCTAAGCCTATCAGTGAGCGCATGGGTACTGTTCCAGCAGCGTTTTAAAGGTATACATTACTTAGGTCTACCAAAACATTAAAATGTAGGCCTAAATTGCTATAAGTGGTAGTAAAGCGCTTGATCGTTAGCATGTACGTGCCGTGCTTAGGACTTAACTGTCAGCTTACGTATTTGCTATAGATTAAGAAAGGAGTTTTGCTACCATTACTTTAGTTAATATCTGATAACCTATCGTTATTAAAAAACTTTTACTAAATTGTATATTCAGAGTTACTACTTTAATTATTGGTATTTTAAACCTAAAACTTAGGTGCATTTCACTGTATGATGTTGCCTGAATGTATTATTCACGCCTAATAACTATTGAATGTTTTTTTACTTATGATAAATAATGACCCAAATCGGCTTATGCAGATATCTATCAGATTTCAATCATCTGTTAAGAGGTATGTGCAACAGTTTATTAGGGTATCGAGCTCAAAGACTCAATTATGGCAGCCGGTTTTGAAAAACGATCGATCAAAAAAGCATTGCTCAGAAAGCTGTCAGAACACCACTTTTGATAAAGTCTATCCTTTCACTCTAAGTCCTTTTACTCTAAGTCATCTCACTTTAAGTATTACAGGTTTAGCATTGCTACAAGTTATGCTGTCACTACCTGCGCAGGCAGCAAATGCGGTTCAGACTGGTCAGCGAGTGTTAATGATTGAGATGACTCCAGCTTTATGTAATTTGCAACCTTCACGCGCACGTATGCGTCAATGTTTAGAAGGTTACTCTTTAACAGTATCTGGCTTAGATATGGGTTATGGTGAGCGCTGTGGACGCGGTAGTGATCCGCGCCTGACTCCATTACAATTAAAAGTAGTCAACCGTATCATGCCTGATACCACTGTGCGCAGCCAAGCATGGCAACATTACGGTGCGTGTAGCCCGCTTAGTGCTAGCAGTTATTTTCGTCAAATCACCAACTATGCAGGAGCATTAAAACTACCTAGCGAGTTGAATACGGGCAATAGCTACACAGTTTCAAAGTCTCGTTTTATTAGTCAAATGACTCGTCTCAATAGTGGAATGTCTTCTGCTAGTATTGACTTAATCTGTCAGGCTGGTAGTCGCCGTCAGTCTGTGCTTACTGACATCCATGTCTGTTATGACGGTGGTCAATTCGGTAGATGCAATGAGGTGATAAACAGTTGCGGCAACAATTTCATTATTTCAGGTGGTAAATAGTTATACCTGAGCAATGCTGCTTATGAGTATTAGAGATATACATTAACGTATTAAAGCCGCCTCTTTAGGGCGGCTTTTGTGTTTTCTATACTTACTATTTAATCAGACAGTCTTTTTTGCTGACAAACTTTTGTATGTATAAAATGTAACAATATAGACATCAGTAAGCGCGTTGTTATCTCTAGACGGTTTACCGAACGAAGTGCTACACTAGCTTTCGGTTTGTGACCGCTACCATTGAGCAAGTCTATACCTCATTGAGCAAGTCCATATCTAATATGCCTGTCTATATAATGATGACGACATTATCTAATAATTAATTAGGGAGTATTCTATGAAACAGCCTTTACGTGTTGCCGTGACTGGTGCCGCTGGTAATATCAGCTACGCGATGCTATTTCGTATTGCATCTGGCGAGATGCTAGGTAAAGATCAGCCAGTTATTTTGCAATTACTTGAAATCACACCAGCTCTTGACGCCCTAAAGGGTGTAGTCATGGAACTAGAAGACTGTGCATTCCCATTGTTGGCCGGTATCGTTCAAACTGATGATGCTAACGTTGCATTTAAAGATATCGACTATGCATTACTTGTTGGCGCACGTCCGCGTGGCCCAGGTATGGAACGTAAAGATTTGCTAGAAGCCAATGCTGCGATTTTCTCAGCACAAGGTAAAGCATTGAACGATGTTGCAAGCCGTGATGTAAAAGTATTGGTCGTGGGTAACCCTGCGAATACCAACGCGCTTATCGCTCAGCGTAATGCACCAGATCTTGACCCACGTAACTTTACTGCCATGACTCGCCTAGATCATAACCGTGCTATGGCACAGTTAGCTGACAAAACTGACAGCACTGTTAATGACATCAAAAACATGACTATCTGGGGCAACCATTCATCAACTCAGTATCCAGACCTAACCGCTTGTACCGTAAACGGTAAGCCAGCGCTAGATCTAGTAGATCGCGATTGGTACGAAAACACTTATATCCCAGAAGTACAACAGCGCGGTGCAGCGATTATTAAAGCTCGCGGTGCATCATCTGCCGCTTCTGCTGCCAATGCTGCCATTGCACACATGCGCACGTGGGCACTAGGTAGTGATGAAAACGATTGGGTATCAATGGGTGTTTACTCAAACGGCGAATACGGTATTGCTGAAGGCTTAATCTACTCATTCCCAGTTACCTGCGCTAACGGCGACTGGTCTATCGTAGACGGCGTTGATGTGTCATCAGATTTCTCAAAAGAGAAAATGGCGGCGACTGAGCAAGAGCTTAGCGAAGAGCGTGATGCAGTAGCACATTTATTACCATAATTAAGTAGCTTGCTAAGACTTTGGCGCTATTTATAATTCGTATTATGTAAAAAAGCCTTCTATATAGAGGGCTTTTTTGTACTTTAACATTCGCATCATTAATAATTTATGCTGAATTTTTGGTTATCAATGCACTGTGATTTCTTAGTTTTTGATAATCAGTCGTTAACACAATTGATAACGTTAGATTAACGTTGAATAACAGCTTTTAAAATAAAGCTTGCTACAATGAATACGTTAGTTCAAATAATAAGCACAATTGAATCCGTAGCACTTAAGGAGAAAAAGTATGTTGGGTGAACCTGAATACAATATGAATGAATTATTTGCACAGCTAGGGCTTGATAGCTCTGACGAAGCGATTGATAGCTTTGTTGAAAAACATAAATTAGCGAAAGAAGAGAAGTTAACAGAGTCTGATGTCTGGAATGATAATCAGCGTATGTTCTTACAAGAAGAGTGGGAAAAAGATGCGGCATGGGTAGAAGTTATTGATGACTTAAATGTACGCATGCACCCAGATGCTTAGAAAAATAAAAAAGATTGATTAAAACGAAAACCCACAAGCGTTAAGGTTGTGGGTTTTTTTCTGCCTATAAATTAAGCATACTTTTTAACTTATTTTCTGCTTTGAGCGCCAATCAAGTAATTCTTTTACATCGTTATGAATGCCTATTTTTAAGGCCTCTAAACCGTCATAATGTCGTTCGCCATGCAGATAATGTAAAAATCGTACTTGCAGCGTCAAGCCATATAGATCAGCTTGCAACGCTGGAAAATGTACTTCCAAGCGCCAGTCACGCTCTTTATCGACAGAGGGTCTGGTACCGATACTCGCTGTACCAAACAAGCTATACGGACGTAAGCCTGCGACGCCTGTTTTGCCATCAACAGCGAGTGCTGTTAAACCATTAGGTATTACTTTTCCATCATCATCTAAGCTGACCACGTCAACTGCGAAAATACCGTGTAGAGCAGGTTTTAAGCGTTCTAAATCGATATTAGCAGTGGGGAAGTCCATGGTACGACCAATTTTATCACCACCGATGACTAACCCTGTAATGGTATAGTCGCGGCCGAGCAGAGTGTTAGCAGCGTCAAGGTCACCGGCTAATAATAGATCGCGAACACGAGTAGAGCTAATGCGCTCAGCTGCATCGCTTTCATCCGTGACGGTATGTAAATTGGTGACATGCAAGCCATAGTCACGCAAAAACTGACTGTCGCCGGTACGGTCATGACCAAATTTGAAGTCATCACCTAATACCAAAGATTTTACGTTCAAGCGTAGTGCTAAAAGATCAGCGAATGCTTGCGCTGATAATGAGCGAAAATCGCTATCAAAGCCTGCTACAATCAGTGTCTCAATGCCATATTCTGCGAGCAAGGCTTGCTTTTCTGCAAGATTGGTCAGGCGCGCAGGAGCAGTCGCTGGTGAGAAAAATTCACGCGGCTGTGGTTCAAATATCATGACGGCAGAGTTAAGGTTTTGCGCGTCAGCAATGTCACGAACTTGGGCTAACATCGCTTGATGACCTAAATGCACACCGTCGAAGTTGCCGATAGTCAGCACACAGGGCGCTAAATCTACTGGGCTAGTATTTGCAGGCAAAGTGCTTGGCGACGCAATCAGTTGCTCAAGAAAATAGGTGTTCATAAATTTTCAGCTATGATAGATAAGAACAGATAAAAAAGAAAAAACACATCTCTATTAAAGATTGATGTGTCTAAAACCAGCCATTATAAAGTAAAATAGCCATACTAACATCCTATAGTCTGCTGATAATACAAGTATAGTCAATCCACTATAAAAGAGTGACGGCGTTAATCTCGCTTGCAGTATCCCATATACGCCTACGCCCATTCTTCTTTAATAACTGTAATAAATGCGACTGTAGATTGACTATGTTTAATAACCAAGATTGATTTTTAATTGTTTATCACAAACTTTACCATTAGCTATGGAGACCCTATGACTGACATTGCTTTGAACGATATACCATCGACATCTCCAACATATAATCTCAATGAGCAATTTACTGTGCAGCGTGCCAGCAAGGCTGATTTGCCAGAGATTTTAGCAATCTATAATCAAAGCATTGCGGGCAAACAAGCAACGGCCAATCTTGCTCCAGTAACTTGTGAAGAGCGTGCAGAATGGTTTGAGGAGCATCTAAATAGTCTAACGCGCCCAATCTATGTTGTTAGAGCGGTTGTTAAATTGGCGAATGAGGCTAACGAAAGCACAGCGCAAACAGCGTCGCCAATCGTCGCGTGGGGCAGCTTTAGTGATTTGTATGCACGTACCGCGTACCATATCAGCACTGAAATCAGTATCTACTTGCATCAGGATTATCATGGAAAAGGACTGGGTAGCTTACTGACGCGCTGGATGCTAACACGAGCGCCAAGTCTAGGTATTCACAATGTAATCGCACTTATATTTGCCCATAACCAGCCAAGCTTAGGATTATTCCGTAAGCTTGGTTTTGAGCAGTGGGGACATATGCCGAAAGTTTGCGATATGGAGGGTTTCATCGCTGACGTTGTCATGCTAGGTAAAGCAGTGACGTCAGACAAATAATGTTAAGTGAAGGCAAGGAGTAGATTTAACCTAGAATCTTCCATTGGTTGTCTATTTTCTGCAATTCATAAGTCAATGGCGCAGGCTCACTTTGACCTTTTAACATCAATTCACCAGTGATAGTGGCGTGGGTTTTATCATTATTGTATTTAGTATCAGTAATAGTGACGCCATCGACAGTTTGCTGAAAAGCAGACTGAGTCTTAGCCAGCTCTTCTTCAAAATTTGCCATATCTACCTTATAGTATCCAGCGGCTTGCTGCACATCGCCATCATATAAGCTATCTAGAGCTTTTTTGACAGTATCTTCTGGTGTGCCAGCTTCGGTCGGATTGGTAACTAGGCTTTTTTGCTTGTTAGCAGAGCTCTCAGCTATTTGCTGACTTTCAGCAGCATTATCAGTATCAATTAATTCTGCCTGACCAGCTACATCGTTCTCAGATACTTCCACAACATCTGTAGTATTTTCAGTACTATTGGCAGCTGTCTCTGTTTCTACATTATCGTTGTTGCTACAACCACTTATAACTAGTCCGGTGCTCAGCACGCCAGCAGACAGTATGGTTGGCAAACGTAGCAGGATAGATTGTTTAGTTGTCATATTGGTCCTCAAAATTCATTTATGCATTAAAAACTCATTATGGCAATTATCAACGTCATGCACTGTCAATTCTCATACTAAGCTTGTTTTGGTTTCGTAAGTCAGCGTTTTATTTGGTTTTAACCATGTTTTAGCTGACGAGGACGGAAGCCTGTTGCTAATAATACTACGCCATAAACTACTGCGCCAACCGCACACATAATGAGCAGAGCCGCTATACGTCGCCATTGAGCATCATCGGTTGGGAAGTAGGGCAGCATGACATAAAGGACTGCGACCATAGCGCTTGTAGAAATCGCAAACTGGGCAAAAAGCTTTTTCCAATGGCTGCCAAAGCGGAAAATATCACGCTTGTGTAAGAAGTAATATAACAAGCCTGCGTTCACGAATGCTGCACCCGTAGTCGCTAAAGCCAAGGCACCATGCAATGGTATTTTGAAAAAGTAAAATATCCCGATAAAAATAACACTGAAAACCATATTGGCAAACACGGAAATAATACCGATTTTTACTGGTGTTCTGGTATCTTGACGCGCAAAAAATGCTGGTGCAAAGATTTTAATCAACATGAATCCCAAAATTCCGCCGGCCATACTACGTAGCGCCAACGAGCTCATTTGTGCATCACGTAAGGTAAACTCACCACGTAAAAACAGCGCCTGCATGAGCACATCTGCCAGTATAAATAAGGCTGCCGATGCTGGAACACCAACCAAAATAATTAGCCGCGCTGCCCAATCAATAGTCTTTTTAAAGCTAACATCATCTTTTTGCGCTTCACTTTTTGACAAGCTGGGTAGAATAACCGTACCGATAGCCACACCGATTAGTCCTAGTGGTAGCTCGCTCATACGTTCCGCAGCATATAACCAAGAGACTGAACCGCCTATCATGAGAGAAGCGAATACGGTATTGAGCAGTAGGTTAATCTGAGTGACAGAGACGCCAAAGATAGCAGGTAGCATCAATTTTAGAATACGCTTAACACCTTCGTGCTGAAAATCAATTTTAGGTGCAACCAGCAGTTTTTGTTGCCATAACTGCGGCAGTTGAAGTAAGAACTGCAGCAAACCTGCGATAGCAACTGCATAACCGAGCGCCATAATCGGCGTATCGAACATCGGGGCAAAAATCAGTGCACCGCCAATCATACACAAGTTTAATAATACCGGTGCAAAAGCTGGCGCAGCAAAGCGCCCGTAGCTTTGCAAGATACCACTGGCAAAAGCGGTCATAGAAATAAATAGCAAGTAAGGGAAGGTCAGACGTAGCAACTCAGCGGTAATGGCAAATTTGTCCGGTTGATCGGCAAATCCAGGCGCAAATAATGTCACTACCCAAGGTGCGATTAAAATGACAACGACTGTCAGCATGGATAAAACCAGCAACAGTGCCCCTGAGGTACGACTGACTAAAATCTGTACCTGTTGTAGGCTGTATTTTTCTTTATATTCGGACAGTACAGGAACGAAAGCTTGGCTAAATGCACCTTCAGCAAACAGACGTCGCAAAAAGTTAGGTATCTTAAAGGCAACCAAAAAGGCATCCATCAGACCACCTGCGCCAAAGACACCTAACAATACGATATCGCGCACCAGACCTAAGATACGAGACAGCATGGTCATGCTACTGACCACCATGGTTGAACGAAATAACCGACTTTTTGCCATGAGAACCTATTTTGCTAAGTTGTTTACTGATGGTTGTTTGCTGATTTACTGTTTCCAAAAAACTGACGGATTATAGCACTTTCATGGCATATCTATAGTATAGATAAATGAATTGAATGTGGAATTGAATGCTGCTGTTATTATGAGTAATCGCTACTTACAGAATTTCTCGGCCACTAGCCCGCGTAACTTCGCCCATTCAAAATAATCACCAGGATCTGTCTTACGTCCCGGTGCAATATCACTGTGTCCGGTTAGGTGTCGGCGGGTTTTAGGATAGGCGGCGTATATAGCGGCGACTACTGCTGCGAGCGTGTCGTATTGAGCGGTGGTGAAGGTCACAAAATCTGACCCTTCAAGCTCGATGCCGATGCTATAATCGTTACATTCAGGTAGGCCAAGGTAGCTTGATCTGCCCGCATGCCACGCGCGTTCATTGAAATTTACAAATTGAGTAATAGTGCCATCACGTTCGATAAATAGGTGCGCTGAAACTTCTGCGCCTCTAATTGTCTGAAAATAAGGATGTGCATCCCAGTCTAATTGATTGGTAAATAGCGCTTTTACATAATGTACGCCGTCAGTGCCACAGGCGCCAAACTCATTGGGTGGTAGGCTAATATTATGAATGACGATAGTATCAATGGTCGTATCGTCAGGTCGTCTATTGTTATTCGGTGATGCAAGCCATGTCGCGTCGGATAATAGGCCATCTTTGATAGTCATTGACGATGGAATAGCTGAACTGAGCATAATGTTCTCTTTATATAATGGTATTAACAAGTATGCAGCTAAAGCATTTATCTAATAAATTTTCGTAAAATAATAACAAACATAATTTATATACTTAAGAGCCAAATAATTAAATAATTTAGTTCCAAGATAACTTTTGAAATATTTAAGTCAACAGCCTAGCAGAACTTGTTGACTAGACCTTAGCAGCGCTACCAGCCTATCAATAATAACGTGCGAGATTTTACCTCATGTCTATAAAGCCGTCTTCTATATCTGTAGATTGTACCTTAAGCACAATTAGCCTGCGAGCTTGTAGTCATCGAGCACGTTTGCCGATTGCCATTGCTGGGCTACTACTCTCTGCAAATGCGCAGGCTTTTTTGCCAACGCCATTGTCAGTAGTGACAACAGGGGAATTAGCGCCTAATATAACTGCTGCGCCTCAAGCAAAAGCGGTGAATTTGGATAGTGATAAGAGTGTGCAAAACAATCGAGCTAATTCACTACAAGCCGAACAACTATTAGCCACATGGCGTAAGCAAGTACAGGCAGACAATCTTGCCGAGCATAGAACATGGCGACGGTTATTATATTTTTTAGATGATAAAAAATCGCTATTTAATAAAGGTGCGCCCAAAAGCTTAATTGATAGTCCAGAGTTTTTTCTGAGTGCGAGTGGACAACAGGATGCCAGTGCTGAGCTTGACGCGATGCTCATCGCGTTTGCCAATCAAATCGCAGCGCCTCAAATCACACAGTCTACCAATAACTCAAACTCAGCCATTTGTCGTTTTCCAGCACGCACGCACTGGCTTACTGAGACTTTGGGCATCGACATTTCGCGCCTGCAAGCTGACTGTCCAGAGCTTAAAAAATGGATGACCATGCTAGCTCCTGAGCAACTGTCAATTATGTTTGCCGAGGAGTATTTGGACAATCCAATCTCCGCTTTTGCTCACACTTTGCTGCGTATTGACTCGCCAGCAAGCGCGGCAGATCCTAGCCAAATTCATCATGCTTATGCGCTCAACGATACCGTCGATGGTAATCCTGATGATGCTTTTGCCGTTTACGCTATTAAGTCGGCTACTGGTGCTTATAATAACGTAATTGAGATTGATCCTTATCCAGAGAAGCTGGCCAAGTATCTCAAAGACGATGAGCGCGATGCGTGGACGTATCAGTTGGATTTGACTCCCGCGGAAGTACAACAAATCATATTGCATGTATGGGAAACCAAAGATTTAGACATTCCTTATTATTTCACCACGGACAACTGTGCTTCTGAGATTTTACGCTTGATTGATGTCGTGCGTCCTGAGCAGGATTTGCTCAGTCAATTGCCCTATGTCGTCATTCCTTCCGACGTGATTCAACTGCTAAATAACGAAGGTATATTAGCAGATACTCGTTACACGCCATCTGACAGTACCGTACGTCAAGCCGAGCTGAATAAGGCTAAGGCAGCTGCGGCGCTTGGTTATCAGAAACTATCTAAAGATGACGCTCGTAATATTAAATCAGCAGAGCGCAATTTGGCATCAAGTATATCTGCTGATGATGCTGACCCAAAAACGATTATAGATTACGGTATTGTCGCCTCGGATAATAATCCTATCGATAGGCATCCTTTGCAAGTGGCTCAAATTGGCATTGGTCAGCGCGGTGACAATAGCTATGTCGATGTTGGATTACGTTTAGGCTTTCATGACACCCTTGATCGGGCGTCAGGATTTTCACAGTTCTTTAATTTAGAAGCGCTTGCCACTACGCTGCGCTTTTATGATACTGATAGCAGTAAGGACAATGAACCTGACAGCGTGGTATTAGAAAACTTCACCGTGCTGCGCGGACGCTCTTTTAATCCGGTCAATACTGCTAAGCAAGGCAAGACTTGGGGTGCAAGTGTCGAAGCGACGCGCGTGAACGATGGCTCGCAAGCCGAGGGTCGGAACCATTTAGTTGGGAGCGTTGGCTATGAAACTGGTTGGTCGTGGGCGTTCGGTACACCTAGTGCTGGTACTGGTGAGATGCCGCCACAGCTATGCTATGCCTTGTTATCAGGGAAGGGGCAAGCGGGACGCGGGATGAATAAAGGCTTCCGCGTAGGCGCAGGCGTAAATGCTGGCTGCCGTTATCAGATTAACAATCAGTTACGCGCGCAGGCTGAATTGCAATTGCCATATTGGTATCATGGCAGCAGTGACGACTCTAACGTCCGCGGTCATTATTGGCAGCCGATCTCAAGCTTAGGTCTGCAATACGATATCGATAAAAAACAAGCATTACGCATCAATGCCAACTACGACTGGCAAGATCGTGTCGATGCCAATGACGATGTGCAATTGTCATACAGACGCTATTTTTAAGGATATAAAATGAGTACGCAAAATTTACTGATTATCGGACAAGGTGATATCGGTCTGCCAGTCACCAATAGACTTGCTGAGGACGGTTTCTCGGTCACTGGTCTTGCTCGTAGTAAACGCGAGCATTATGATTTGAATAGTAATGCAAAGTTTATGCAAGCTGATGCGTTGACGCTTAGCGCTGAGCAGCTGCAAGACTTTACTCATATTGCAATTATCGTCACTCCTGATGAATATTCAACCAGCGGTTATCACGACAGTTACTTGGCGATTAATCAACATTTAGCAGAGCTTGCGGATAAGCTAACCAACCTTGTGCGCGTTGTTTTTATTTCCTCAACGGGTGTTTATGGTCAAGATAATGGTGAATGGATTGATGAAGATACCGCGCCTATTACCCCTGAGCGCGAAGCTTCCAAAGTGATACTCCAAGCAGAACAAGCGCTGCAACAAGGTTTTGGTAATAAAGCCATTGTCATTCGTCCGAGCGGAATTTACGGACGCGAGCGTCTAATGCGCCTACGTAAAGCCCGCGAGCCACAAAAAGAGCCAGTGGCAGCCGCACACTGGAGCAATCGTATTATGGATCGTGATTTGGTCAATATTATCGCCAATGTACTGACTACAGGGGCGCCAAAGCCCCTTTATATCGCCACTGACTATGCGCCAGTCACGACTTTTGAGCTAGGCGTTTGGTTAAGTGAGCAGATAGGAGAGACGCCTCCTGCTATTGATAAGAAAAAAATAACTGTTACGGGGAAACGTTTACATAGCAACATTCCGTTAGCTTGGCTCAATTATCCTGACTGGCAGGTAGGTTATCGTGATATTTTGCGCCATCAAGAGTAAGATGACAGTTTGATTTAATTAGAATTGATTTTATATTTTATAGTTTATGGAGATTTCATGACCCAGCCTTCTACTTCTGATAATCGCTTACCCAATGCTGAACTTGCAGCAATAGGCGATAAGCTGCCAGAAGGCAATGCTGAGCTGTCGTCTACGTTGCCTGATAGCAAGCAGCCTGCGATCGTGCACCCTAACTTTGATCCGAGCCAATCGCCACTTGACCCTGCGCGGCCTTTAAGTGATATTCCAGAGCCTGCTCGACGCCTAAATGGCCAATTGCGACGGCTCTATGGAAATTCTGCGCGGTTTTATCAGCCTAATGAAGACAGTTTATCGAAATGGGAGTTGGTTGCGTCAGAGGCATTGGCTGAGCATTTGTCATTATTAAATGCGGCAAAGCTTGTCGAATTTCCTGATAATTTTTATCAAAATCATAGCGAGCAGCCATTATTATCGCCGCTAAGCAACATGACTCTATTAGATATGTCAGATATTCAGCAGGCGATTCGCGCTTATCCAAAACTGAATCGTTATGGTTTTGCGCTTGCTGATAGTCCCGTAAAGATTAATAAAGATGATAATGGCTCCAATAAAAATAATACTAAAGCGTCTTCTGCCTCGTTACGTGCGTTGACCAAACGTTATAATCCTGATGAGTTACTCAGCAGTCTTTATGCTGATGATTGGCAAGTGATTTTACAGCCGCAGCAGTTTGAGACAGGCGAGGGCAGTTTGGCGACAGACATCATGGCGTGTAGCGTCGCTGTCCATGCTCTAAAGCAGTGTAGTACGCGCAAAACTATCAATCATAGCTATAGTGCGGCGCAAATCTGTCAGCATGTCCGTAGTTATCTGCTCAGTCAGCTTGATCTTGAGCCAGCACAGCGTTATCAGTATCGTCAGATTCGGCTATTTGCGGGACATATTATTGTTGCGGCTTACCATTTAGGCTGGGGCATACAAGTGAGCCATGATGGTCAATGCTATTTTAATCTCTCATCGCGTAGTGGCCTGTTGACTCGTTATCCCAATATGCAGGATTACGACATCAATGGTTGGTCAAGCTGATCAATAATGCGTACAATAATGCAAATTTTTTGCCCTTTATTTTGCTGATAGGAAAGCCATAATGCTCAATGCCCCAATGACTAATGCTCAACACGCCCAAAACGTTTCTTTCTCATCTCATCAATTTATTCAATTGGCTTTAGACAATCAAGTTTTAAAGTTTGGTGAGTTTGTGCTTAAGTCTGGTCGTATCAGTCCGTATTTTTTTAATGCAGGCTTGCTAGCGACTGGTGAGATGTTATCGTTACTAGCGCGCGGTTATGCAGATGCCTTGGCCGCAGAGATGGCTGAACAAATAGATGCTAGCAATAACGATGCAGAGCAGCAAGAGCTGGTCATTTTTGGTGCGGCTTATAAAGGTATTCCATTCGTTGCCGCAACAGCGCAAGCGTTATGGCTGCATCATGGTATCAATGCTAAATGGGGTTATAACCGTAAAGAAGCCAAAACTCATGGCGAGGGTGGTAACTTAGTCGGTGCTGATGTCAGTGGCAAAGCTGTCTGGGTACTTGACGATGTTATTACTGCTGGCACAGCGATGCGCGAAGTGGTCGAGATATTAGAGCAAGCTGGCGCAAGCGTTGCAGGTATTATTGTAGCCCTTGATCGTAAAGAAAAAGGCCAAAGCGATTATTCTGCTATACAAGAGCTCGTAGTGACCCTAAAAGTACCGGTGCGTGCACTCGTCAACATTGACGATTTAATCAGTTATTTAGCTGACGACCATGGTACACAAAACGGCCAGCATAAAGACGCGACCCAACTAGCAAAAATGCAGCATTACCGTGAGCAGTACGGCGTATAGTTTGTTGTTAGAATGCTGTTCTTGAGTTGTATTGAAGCTTTGCTACATTGCAGGTGCTTATGAATACTTGCCTATAAATAAGTGCCTGTAATTTCCTATAACTGCCTATTCATAATATAACGTAAGTGAGCCTTATCATGAGCCAAGAAAATCAAAAAAAATCTTTAAAAATACTCGTCATCATGGATCCTATCGAACAGGTTAATTATAAAAAAGACACCACTTTGGCAATGATGTGGGCCGCACAAGACCGTGGTCACACGCTTGGCTATTGTCAGATTCATGATCTTTGGTTGGATCGTGGGCAATTGATGGTCGATACGCAGCCAGTGACGGTAAAGCGTGACCCTGAAAATTTCTATACGTTAGGTGATAAGGCGACAGGTCCGGTCAGCGACTATAACGTGATTTTGATGCGTAAAGATCCGCCGTTTGACATGCGCTTTATTTATGCGACCTATATGCTTGATCATGCTAAAGCGGCAGGCGTGCTAGTGGTCAATGACCCACAAGCGATTCGCGACTGTAATGAGAAGTTATTTGCCACTTGGTTTAGCGATTATATGAGCCCAACGATTGTGACCAGCAAACAAGCACATATTCGCAAATTTATCACTGAGCAACAAGATGTCATTGTCAAGCCATTAGACGGCATGGGCGGCACGGGCATTTTCCGTCTGACCGCTGATAGCCCAAACATCGGGGTGACACTAGAAATATTAACTGAGCTTGAAACCTTGCCAATTATGGCACAGCGTTATTTACCAGAGATTAAAGAGGGTGATAAGCGTGTGTTAATCGTCGATGGAGTGGTAATCGATTACAGCTTGGCACGTATTCCTACCAAAGGCGAAACCCGTGGTAATCTAGCTGCTGGTGGTAGCGGAGTGGCCATGCCGCTTACCGATATTGAACGCCAAGTGGCAGAAGTAGTCGCCCCAATCGTCAAAGAAAAAGGCCTAATGTTCGTCGGCTTAGACTTAATCGGTGGACGGATTACGGAGATTAACGTGACCAGTCCGACTTGCGTACGTGAGATTGATGATCAATGTGGTACTGATATTGCGACAGAATTTATGATAGCGATAGAAGCTCGTTGTTAAGGATTGTATTTTAAGGGTTATATTTTGGAGATGAGAGGTTATTAGTTTTTTGATATCTCTCATTTTTATTGTTTAATATTATAGCCATTTAACCCATTATTTAAGCGATAAAATGCTGTATAAATGAGCATAGATTCCTCTATACTATGCGGGCTTTTGTGTATGTGCCTTCAGAGTGAATCACTTCTATCAATATATCAGTGGCTACTACTTAATATTCATTTTAGTACAGATAAGAAAGGCAGGCGTTAATGAAGACACCGCATATATTGATGATGGCCGCTGGTACTGGTGGACATGTATTCCCAGCACTGGCAGTTGCTGAGGAATTGACCCAACGCGGTGCCGTTATTCACTGGCTAGGTACGCCGAATGGTATGGAAAATGGCTTGGTTAAGCCAACTGGTTACGCTTTTCATCCTATTGCGATGCAAGGGTTACGCGGCAAAGGCATAGGGCGTGTAGTCAAATTACCCTTTACCTTGCTATCAGCGACGATGGCAGCAGTTAAAATTATCCGTAGCAATCAGATTGATATGGTAGTAGGTTTTGGTGGTTACGTAACTGCGCCTGGTGGTATTGCTGCGCGTATGACTAATACGCCTCTAATTATCCATGAGCAAAATGCTATTGCCGGTATGAGCAATCGTTATTTGGCTAAGATTTCTACTAAGGTAATGCAGGCGTTTGAGCATACTTTTGCTAATAGTGAACAGGATGCTAAGCTTGAAACCGTTGGTAATCCAGTACGTAACGCTATTACGGGTGTGGATGAACCGACTGAGCGTTATGACATTAATGACAGTTCAGCGCTTAAATTGTTGGTGGTTGGTGGCTCGCTTGGCGCGCAAGTATTAAACGACACCGTACCTAAAGCACTTTCGTTAATAGACCGTCCTTTTGAAGTGCGTCATCAATGCGGGCGTAATAACGAGGGCGCTACACAAGCGGCTTATGATAGTGAGGACTTAGGCGCTCATAAGTTTGTAGTGCAGCCATTTATTGATGATATGGCAGCGGCATATAATTGGGCAGATATTATCGTTTGCCGAGCTGGTGCCTTGACGGTTACTGAAATTCAAAATGTCGGTATCGCTGCGATTTTTGTGCCGCTACCGCATGCGGTAGATGATCATCAAACTGCGAATGCGCGCACCTTGACGTCACACGATGCTGCGATTTTATTACCGCAGTCTGAGTTGACACCGCAGCGTTTGAGTGATGAGCTTGCAGCACTTGATCGTCATACTTGCTTGGAGATGGCAAAGAAAGGTCACGCCCTTGCTAATCGTAGTGCCAGTAAGCAAGTTGCTGATATCATTTGGCAAGCGTTGTAGCTTATATCATAAGCCTTTGCTTTCATGACTGATTGTTTTCCGTAACTAAGTTTTTTAATTCATCATATTTTATTAGCCTTTAATAAAGAGAAATCCTTATGTCTACCTCTGCGAAAGCTCTACCTAAGCGTTTGATTGAAATACCAGAAATGCGCCGTATTCAGCATTTGCATTTTATCGGTATTGGCGGTTCAGGTATGTGCGGTATCGCTGAGGTTATGAATAATCAAGGCTATCAAGTTAGCGGTTCTGACATCGCTGATAGCGTGATTACTCGACGTCTAGAGCAAATTGGTATCGAAATATCGATTGGTCATGATTCCAAAAATATTGCCAATGCGGATGTCATCGTCGTATCGTCAGCGATTGACCGCAGCAATCCTGAAGTAAAAGCAGCACTAGAAGCGCGTCTGCCAGTGGTTCGACGCGCTGATATGCTAGGCGAGTTAATGCGTTATCGTCATGGTATTGCCGTTGCTGGCGCACATGGCAAGACCACAACGACTAGTTTGCTGACTACTATGATGGCAGAAGGACAGCTCGATCCGACCTACGTGATTGGCGGTAAGCTAAATGCCTCAGGGAAAAATGCCGCGCTTGGCAGTAGTCGTTATTTGGTTGCTGAAGCAGACGAGTCTGATGCGTCGTTTTTGTCATTGCATCCAATGGCCGCGATTGTCACCAATATCGACCAAGACCATATGGAGACCTATGAAAACAGCTTCGATAAACTAAAAGCTGCTTACATTCAGTTTTTACAAAATATGCCGTTTTATGGCTTGGCTGTGGTGTGCGGTGATGACCCTGAGCTGTATGCGATGATTGATGATATTGGCCGTCCCGTACTGACTTTTGGTCTTGAGCCGTTTAACGATGTACAGGCAATTGACTTGGTTACTGAGGGTACTAAGACTCACTTTACCGTATTGCGCCGCGACCGTGAGCCGCTACGCTTGACATTAAATATCCCTGGTACGCATAACGTCTATAACGCCCTTGCTGCTATTACCATGGCAACCGATGAAGGCGTCGATGACGAAGCGATTAAGCGCGCACTGCAGAAATTCGAAGGGGTCGGTCGTCGCTTTGAGCAGCATGCCTCTGTGGATATTGATGAGGGTAATGTTTTGTTGATTGATGATTATGGTCACCATCCAAAAGAAGTCGATGCCACTATCAAAGCGGCTCGCCAGAGTTTTCCTGATCGTCGTCTAGTGATGCTGTTTCAGCCGCATCGTTATAGCCGTACGCGTGACTGCTATGATGATTTCGTCGAAGTACTCTCAAGCGTTGATGAGCTATTATTATTAGAAGTATATTCAGCAGGCGAAAGCCCGATTGCAGGTGCTGATACTAAGTCATTAGCACGCAGTATTCGCTTGCGTGGCGAAGTTGAACCAACGATTATTGATAAGGACAATCTAGCGCCTGTCATGCAACGCTTATTAAAAGCAAATGACATGCTTATCACTCAAGGTGCCGGTAATGTGGGCCAGATATCCATCGACTTGGCTGCAAACAATCTCTATATCCAGTAAGCTAGAAGAATTTTAGGAACTATCTACATGTCTATTAACAATCAAGAAAATGCAAAAAACCTCAACGAAGCCATAAATGATGCCGAGAATACGACGCTTATTACTAATCCAGAGTCTGCTTTAGCAGCAGCTGCGCAAGCAGAGAAAGATACTATGGAAAATAACCAGCTAAAGCAAGACACACTATTAACTGTCGCTCCTAGCAAAGTGAAAGATGCGAGTGAGTTTGGTAAGGTGGCTGTCGTTTATGGTGGCAGTAGCAATGAGCGCAGCGTGTCATTGGACAGTGGGGCCGCTGTATTGCAAGCGCTACAAAACCAAGGCGTCGATGCCACTCATTTTGATCCTAAACATCAAGACATTACTGAGCTTCGTGACTATGATCGCGTGTTTAACGTGTTACATGGTCGCGGCGGCGAAGATGGTTTGCTACAAGGCGTGTTGCAATGGTTTGATATTCCGCAAACAGGTTCAGGGATTTTAGCGTCAGCGCTGGGCATGGATAAAGTTCGTACTAAGCAGTTGTGGCAGGGTTGCGGGTTATCAACGGCACCATTTTCATTGTTGACAGCTGATACTGACTGGCAGCAAGTGGTGAATATGTTGGGTTTACCTTTAATTATTAAACCTGTACATGAAGGTTCAAGTATTGGCATGACTAAGGTCAACCATCTTGACGAGTTGCCTGCGGCCTATGCAACGGCAGTACAGTGTGGCGATGTAGTAATGGCTGAACGCTGGATTACGGGTCGTGAGTTTACAATTGTTATTATTGATGATGAAGCCTATCCAGTTATTCGTTTAGAGCCTGCTGATATCACTAACTTTTACGATTTTGAAGCTAAATATAATCGCAATGATACTGGCTATTATATTCCTTGTGGACTCAGTAGTAGTGATGAAAAACATTTGCAAGACCTGAGCCTTGCTGCGTTCCGTGCCGTTAATGCAAAAGGCTGGGGACGTGTCGATGCTATGCAAGATGAAGCTGGCAATTTTTGGTTACTTGAAATCAATACGGTACCTGGTATGACCAGTCATAGCTTAGTCCCGATGGCAGCTAAAGCACGAGGTATGGACTTTGATACCTTATGCTGGCACATACTGGCACAAACACTTTAATAGAGAGAAACTATTCATTAGAGATTGTCTTTTAGTATCGTGTTAGAGAGCTTATCGCTGCTACTTTACAATAAATAGAGTTTAGTACTATTTATTAAGATAAATTGCTAATATTTTTAGTGCTATATTGAACAAAACGGATATAATGCATCCTAAGATTGTATCGCTAGCCCTGCTATAACACAGCTTCCTGTAAACTTGTGTAAAATCGCTAGTTACAGCATGGGTTAGGCTATTGTTTACCATCAAAATACGTTAATATTGTAATGATTACCCTATGTTGGTGATATTTATCTCATTTTAGGCGTTTATCGTGTATTGAGAGACAAAGCATTAAAGTTTGATGGCTTTTATAGCAAAACGGTCATAGCAAAACAGTAGTTATTTAATCGAAATATTTAATAAGCTAAAATATATACAAGGTATAGGGGCAAACGCGGTTATGGCTCAAACTGTCAATGGAACAACTGACTTGATGAGTGATGACGCCCGTCGCCCGAGATCCAGCTTGCAAGTACCTACTTGGGTTAAGTATTTTTTTATGACTCTTGTAGTAGGGCTATTGTTATTAATATTAATGATGGGTGGTAAGGCTCTACGTGATGCACCGCCAGCTGCTATTCATGTCAATACACAAGATTTGACCACTGCTCAATATCAAGCTTTGCAACAGACTATGAGTCAGCAAACAGTAAGTAGTTTTTTTACAACTGACTTGCAGGCGTTACGAGATATTGCAATGGGACTTGCTTGGGTCGATCAGATCAGTGTGACTCGAGATTGGCAGCGTGGTATCGTCATCACAGCATTACCTAAGCAGGCAGTAGCCAATTTTGGTACAGAACGTTTAGTCGATGCTCAAGGTGCAGTATTCGTGCCAGCAGACAGCGAAGAGTTAACCAAGCCAAAATTTGCTACGTTGCAAGGTGAGATGAACCAAGCGCCTGTTATTATGCAGCAAATGCAGCAGATTAATGATTGGTATGCACCGCTTGATATGCGAGTTGAGGATATCATTCTAACACCGCGTATGACTTGGTTAGTACGTTTCGATAATGGTCTAAGGGTTATTGTCGATAACGAAAATACCGCGCAAAAGTTACTTAATTTAAGCCAGCTTTTAAGCAATCAATTAAGTGACCGCCGTGAGAATATGCAGTCGGTAGATTTAAGATATAAGAACGGTTTTACCGTTGCATGGAAGACTGAAGTGCCACAAGTAGAACCAGTGGTAGCTCAACCTGTAACGTAAACTAGTCTTACCTGTACAACAGTTTTGCCGTCTTTGTGCTATAGATGATGTATAAATTCAAAATAGTACTGTTCTAATGATTTAATGGAGACGTCATGTAGTCTCCTGTTTAGCGATAATTTGTTTGGTACCATGAAAAATACTGAAAATCTGGTTGTTGTCCATCTGAGTGCCACTGCAGTCTATGTCGTGATCGGCAGCGTTGTGTCTGCAAAAGACATACGTATTATGGGTGTTGGGCAAGTTAAAAATAGCGATTTTTATCAAGGTCAAATCAAACATCGTGAACGCTTGCAAGGTGCCATCAAACAAGCCATTCAAGATGCTGAAGATACAGCGAACTGCCGTGTACATAGTGTATGGTTGACCTTAGCTACTCCTGAATTGTCTAGCAAAAACAGTGTCGGTAATGTAGCGGTCGAGGAAGAGACTGTACGTGCTAAAGATATGGTACAAGCATTATCCAATGCTAAATCGCAAGATTTGCCGTCTGATTATTATTTGATGCACTGCTGTCAGCAAGGTATTTATATTGATGAGCAAGAAGCAATGGTTGATGATGCTATTGAGATGATTGCAAAAAACATCACAGTCATGTATCACATGATGATGATGCCGGTCTCTAGCCGTCAAAATATACAAAAGCTGCTGCAAGGGTGTGATGTTGGTATCGATCATATTGTTTTTGATGCAGTAACGAGCGCCGAATATAGTTTAATGGGTGAAGAACGCCAACAAGGTGTTTGCCTAGTAGATATAGGCGCAAGTACTACTAGTATTTGCGTGTATAAAGAAAATAAGCTTATTTTTACTCATTGTATCGCAAGTGGTAGCCATGAAGTAACAATGGATATTTCAGCTGATATCGGTATTTCTATGATAGAAGCCGAAAAGCTCAAAAAATCACATGGTACAGTCGATATAAATAGTATGGATCCAAGCTCGTTTTTTATTTTTAAACCGCAAGGTACAGGTGACGAGGTCAATGTCAGTCTTTATAATCTAGCACGCATTATTGAAGCGCGTTATGTACAGATATTTACTGAAGTCATTCGACAGTTACATGAGGCAGATCTGTTAAGTTATATCGATCGCGGTATTGTACTTACTGGTGGTGGTAGTACCATTAAAGGTATGATACCTTTTGCCAAAAGACTGTTAAAAATGCCAGTGGTGCTGTCTAACACACATCCGGCTATCAGTGCTTATAATCATTTTGATAATGAAGAGTCATTTAAGCAGCTGAATATACAGGTGAATGATCGTGCTTATCAAACTGCATTCGGAACTTTACTCTATAGTCAAAGTGAGCAGTTTCGTCACAGTGAGCAAAGTGAACCTGACGCTATTAAACAGGGCCGAATAAAAGGTACTTTCCAAAGTGTCGGCCATCGTTTCACTAGTGTTCTTAAAAAAATACTTTAGAGTATTTAGAATAAAGTATTTAAAAGCATAAACGTTTGTAATCGTCTTTGAAGTGCGCTATCTCAATCTAACGATTAATACGTTTATTTGACAAAATACTGTAGTACTGCGAGACCATATTATTAGCGTAGCGCATTTAGATAGAGGTTTGACACGTATCAACTAAGCCTCAGCTTTATTATCTTATTTTATTTGTATGCATTTATATATAGTAAGTCGATAGTACTTTATGCGAGTGCGTTACCACGTATCGACCATCACGCTATCTGCAACTGGAGAATCTTTTTTATGTCAAAATACACCATGCCAGATGATAACCAGCCTCAAAATAATGGCCAAGCTCGTTTTACCGTATTCGGTGTTGGCGGCGGTGGCGGTAATGCAGTCGAACATATGGTACAGCAAGGTATCAAAGGCGTGACGTTTATTTGTGCCAATACTGATAGACAAGCCCTTGATCGCCTGACAGTACCGCATAAATTGCAGCTTGGTGCGAAGAGTAATCGTGGCTTAGGTGCTGGTGCTAACCCAGAAGTTGGGCGTGAAGCTGCAGAAAGCGAAGAGGAAGCGATTCGAACTTTGCTTGAAAACTCAGATATGGTATTCATTACTGCTGGCATGGGTGGTGGTACAGGTACTGGTGCAGCTCCTGTCATTGCGCGTATCGCGAAAGAGATGGAAGTTTTGACCGTTGCGGTCGTTACGACACCATTTAAGTTTGAAGGCGGCAAGCGTAACAAATCTGCTAAAGCAGGCATTGAGCAATTGACAAACTTCGTTGATTCTATCATTACTATTCCTAATGACAAGCTTATGAGTGTCTATGGTAATATTTCAATGAAAGACGCGTTTAAAAAAGCGGATGATGTGTTATTGCATGCAGTGCAGGGTATTGCTGAAACTATTGCGCGCTCCGGTCTTGTTAACATTGACTTCAATGATATTCGTACTGCGATGACAGCTAAAGGTCACGCTATGATGGGTGTCGGGCGTGCTAGTGGTGATGATCGTGCGCGTCAAGCCACTGAAAAGGCAATCAAGTCACCGTTGTTAGATGATCTATGCTTAGAAAATGCCAAAGGCTTATTAGTCAACGTTATCTCTTCAGAAACTCTATCATTAGATGAATTCAGTCAGATCAGTGAAATTGTGGAAGGTATCACAGATACTGATGAAGCGAACATTTTCTATGGTTCCGTTGTTGATGAAGAGATGGGCGATGATTTACATGTTACGGTTATCGCAACAGGTTTGACGTTGGATGAAAAGGTAAGTGAAGCACCTAAAGTTCAACAACCCGTGCCTTCTGTGACCAGCACGCAACCAGTAGATCCCAATCTGCATACCAGTGCTTTGAACAGTCAAAAGCATTCGCAAAACCAAGCGTATCAAGATACTGGAGCACGTTCTGCACCTGCTCAAGAGCAACCACAGACCAAAACTAACAGTATTCAAGACTATCTTAAACGTCAGCAGAATAAATAATTAAACTGTTTTAAGTTGCACTAATATTAATATATTGTATGCTTTTTACGACGGTTTTTAGATCATAAAGTTTTAATAAATTGTTAAAAATAATGTCAGTTTCATAGAAAGCCAGCGTAGCAACGCTGGCTTTTTTGTATTTATAATCTGTTAATAGTAGATATTTAAAAGGTTTTAACATAGTTTTAGCTAAAAAATTGGTGTTAATTAGGCAAGTCATTAATAAGTTAATAATGAAAAACAGTTCATCATAAGCTGGGTCAATCATAGAAATGAGTAAATTACTGATTTTTGACTATAGCGAATTGATAGGAGCTAGTGGTACACTATGGCAATTGTAACAAAATATGTGAGAAAGCAGCCATGAATCAACGAACCATAAAAACAGCTATAGCTATTACAGGTATCGGTCTGCACAGTGGCGAGCCTGTTGATTTAGAGTTTCATCCACAACCTGTTAACACTGGAGTGGTTTTTGAGCGCTCAGATATTGAGGGTAGTGAGCCGATTCCAGCTAGTGCTTTTTTAGTACAAGATACCATGATGTCATCAAATCTTGTATTTGGTGGTACGCGCGTCGGTACGGTTGAGCATTTATTAAGTGCAATAGCAGGACTTGGTATAGATAACCTGTTAATAAGAGTATCTGCGAGCGAAATTCCGATTATGGATGGTAGTGCCTCACCTTTTGTGGGCTTACTATTGCAAGCAGGCTTCACTGAACAAGATGAGTTAAAGAAGTTTCTGCGTATTGTCCGACCAGTTCGTGTCGATGTTGATGATAAGTGGGCAGAACTGCGTCCTTATGAAGGATTTGAATTAAATTTTGAGATTGATTTTGATCATCCAGCTTTCGATAAAGACTTTCAACATGCTCAACTTAACTTTTCAACACAAAATTTCATCGAGCAATTAAGTGAGGCGCGTACTTTTGGATTTTTACAGGATATTGAGACGTTAAGACAAAACAACTTAGCGTTGGGCGGTAGTATGGACAATGCGATTGTCATTGATGATGCTCGTATATTAAATGCTGGTGGGTTACGCTTTGCTGATGAGTTCGTTCGCCATAAGATTTTAGATGCTTTAGGCGATTTATATTTGATTGGATATCCTATTATAGGTCGTTTTAATGCCTATAAATCAGGACACGCCTTAAACAATATGTTAGTACGTGAAATCTTATCAGATGCAAATAACTTTGAAATTGTAACTTTTGATGACAATGTAACCTGTCCTATCGAATATTTACCTCTAACAGGTCTAACTGTTGAAGGATGAATACAGGAATATACACGAAGTATCGCAACATTTACGTAAGATTACATATTTTGGGAATATCAACGTTCAAATTATAATCACATTGAAAAATATATACTTTCATATTTTTTAATAACTAGGCTCTAGCCTAGACAATATAAAAGCTTTGGACAGTAAAAAAATCATCTGCTAGTCAAATCCTTAATAGGGATAGAGCTGACAGATGATTTTTTTTGTTTATAGAATTACAAAAATGCAGCGTTACCATGTCGATTTTCTGTTTTTATTTACATAAGATTACATTGTAAGATGCGAAATTTTACTCATTTGCTAGTCGTAAAAGTGCTTTTTTGAGCTTTTCATCAGTGGTGACATGCTTTGCAGCCTGTGCTATAGTCCGCTTTGTGTTTTGGCTAAGAGCCTGATTTTCATTGGCTTTATCATGTTTAAGATTATTAGTTAGTGATGATAATTTTTCTTTATACGATGAATTATTAGTATTGGTTTTCGATACTACTACGCGAATCTTCTTAAGTTGTTGAAATGTAATTGACTGCGTTGTCAGTACTTGTAGATATGCATGTTGTAAGTATCGAATATGATTGGCTGCAGTAACTGAGGCTACGCTTAGTGTTAATTGCTCAGAGCTCAGACCTACAACCCAGCAGGTATTAAGTATTTCTTCAGGTAGACAGTCTACCAATAGCGTTTTTATCTCATTGGTTACTTGTGTATAAAGACGCATATTATCAGCTAGTGTTTGAGGTAGTGCGCTACCAGCAAATGCTTGATGGTCGATAAGCTCAGCAAGACGATTAGGCTGTTTTTTTGACATCGTGTTTACTCATCAATTAGGTGATAAAAGCCGATTTATAAAATAAATATGCCTAATATCAGTATATATAGAATATAAAGCGAGCTGTTTAAGAGGCGAATAACCAAACTGGCAATAATGCCTGTGTTAATCGTCATAGACTGAATAGTTAGCTGCTGTACTAAGGATTTTATCATGGTTATTCAATGGTACATCCTCTAAATCAATTAATGCTTTGTCACGGATGACGAGCAATCTTGTATTAACAAATAGGTAGTAAATTTATGAAACAAGCTTTATTAATTTTGTCAGTACTGGGAATGGGTTTAGCACAAACGAGTGGTGCTGCCGAAACCACCTTTCAACCAAATAATACCTTGAGTCATACCATCACAAATATTTCAGTTTCTCAAAACTATGGTTCTAGTCGCAACGTCTATAGCACCAATAGTGGCGCCCATGTCTTTAGCAATGATGAAATCAGTCAAGCTATCGACAATTTAAGTGCTCATGCCAAACAAAAAGAATATCAGTTAGCATCGTTAACCAATCGCTTATCATATGAGCGTCAGCAGCAAGCTAGTAGCAGAGTACCAGATAGTAACTCAGCTCCTGCTATCGCCGCTGCTCGTGCGTCACGAGTTGCTTTGTCTAGAAGCTCTGGATATTGTGCCCGTTATGTACGTAAAGCTTTACAGTCAGCTGGTTACGAATTTACGCCTAATCCTTCAGCTTATCAGTATGCCTCTCGCGGCACACTTGCTAACGCAGGTTTTACCAAAATCAGCAATGACATGCCGCCACAAGTAGGTGATGTCGTAGTCTATGATCGCAGCTCACAACGTCCGCATGGCCATATCCAAATTTTTGACGGTTCAGGATGGGTTTCTGATTTCCGTCAGAACAGTATTAGCCCATACAGCGGCGTTCATAACTATACTACATGGCGTGATTCGCAGTACGTTGATGATGCTTCAGATCGTGGTATCTACCTTGCTATGGCTGACAAATAAAGTCTGATTAAGTAGCCGTAAGCTAAAAATTGACCGTTTTCTCCTAACTCAGTAATGCTCTTTATGACATTACTGAGTTTTTTTATGTTTATTCTTATACTTGTTAAACTGCAATCAAAAACATCTGTTTTTAGCTGTCTGATAAGGTCGTCTAATAATTATAAAGCTCATTTAAGACAACGTTGATTTAGACAGTGCAGCTTGGTAATCCAGTTTTGACCAATGATACTGCTGATGAAAGTCGGGCGGGGCAGCATGAGCCGATGCGAAGTATAAATTGGTTTTATCAAAACGTAGAATTACGCAAGGATGTAGCAGCGCGATACCAATATCAGCAGGCAATTCAGAATTGGAATAGTCAGATGATATTTGTTCTAAATACAATCCAAAGCTACGTTGATACTGATAGTATGGAATAAATTTAGCAGCAGTTAAATCTATAGCGAGACTTGCCAGTCTAAGAGATGGTTTCAGACCAATTACGCTTTTTATCTGTTGGCCTGAAAAGTTGTCTTTCCAAATGATATGAGCCTTTGTCTTGCTATCTGATTGTAGTAATGCTTCTGGAGGTAGCGTCGATGGAGTGCGATAGTCGTTAAACTTATACAGTGCATATTGCCCATTGGGGCTGGCGTTGATTTCGATATAGCTGGTCGTTTCGTTATCACCAATAGCTTTACTACTAATAAAACACTCCAAGCAAGTCTGCTCCCACAAGTAATCATTGAAACTGACCTGTGTTTGTTGCCATGCGGGCCAATCTAGTTGCGCAGCTAAGGTAGGTGATGGCAGCTGAACTTGATAACTCAGCCAAAGTTGTCGCTTGGGCTGATAAATGATTGAAGCACTTACGCTAATTCGAATTTGCAGGAGCTGATCAATGGGTACACCAATCTGCTTTGCATCTGTAAATAGATTTTCGGTTGCAAGTTTTAGGTTGAATAGCTGACTCATGACAAAAGTGACCTAACAGAGATTTTCAATATAGAATATATTAAGTGAGAGATAACATAAAAGCCGCGAGCAATGATGCGTCGCGGCTTTTATAATTATAACCGTTGTATGGGTTTAACCAATATCATTCATTGCTCATTTGCTATTGAGCATGGCGTACTAGGTTTGACAACTTAGGGTTGGCATTTGGATTCTGGCGTAGTAATAATGCCATACGTCCAATAGTATGAATCACCTCAGCCTTAGCAGCAGTAGCAAGTTCCGTACTGACCAAGTCGCGGTCATGTTTACTACCAGCAGGTAGTTTTACTTTAATAAGTTCATGATCAGTCAAAGCACGGTCAATCTCTTCAGTGATGGCAGGAGTAATGCCATTATTACCGATCATAACGACAGGTTTGAGCTCATGACCAATACCTTTTAAGCGTTTAATCGTAGCGTTATCGAGTTGCATAGTATTCCTAAATTCTAGTAAAAATAAAAGACAGTCTTAAAATAGTTGCGTTGTTATAACGAGTCATAATAAATAAGAAGCAATGTTATTTAAACAATATCATTAAAACAATGTTATTAAAAAAGTTAATATTCATTATAAATAATCTGTGACCATCTTGCATGAAATCATCAGTATTTTGCACGATTTTACGTGATGAAAATGTTAAACTGATTAACTTGCCGCATTATAGACGCTGCTGAGTCATAAAGCTGTTAAATCATTACTAATGCTATTAATTTTATTAACTATCATAGATTTATTCTAAATAGGCAGTCTTAAAAGTAAAATAGGCATTGCAGATTTAATGCTTAAACCCCACTACAGGTAAATACTGTCGAATATAAAAAATATAAATATAAATTTAAATAGTTGTACATTGGTAAGTTGTCACGTTGTCACGTTGTCACGTTGTCACGTTGTCACGTTGTCACGTTGTAAAGTAATAGGAGCAGGTATTTTGGCCACGCGTATTGAGAATAAAGGTTTGTCAAAAAGTAGTAGTGCTTGGATGAAAGAGCATATTGACGACTATTATGTGAAACAAGCACAAAAAGATGGCTACCGTGCACGTGCTGCTTATAAGTTGCTTGAGATAAACGATAAAGCCAAATTGATATCTCCTGGTATGACTGTAGTAGATTTAGGCAGTGCTCCTGGCAGTTGGTCACAGGTTGCAATTAAACTAGTTGGTGAACGAGGTACTTTAATTGCGTCTGATATCTTGCCTATGGATGCTTTAGCAGATGTGAAGTTTATTCAAGGCGACTTTAGAGAAGCAGAAGTTTTTGACAAAATCATGGCTGAGGTCGGTGGCAAGCAAGTAGATGTGGTATTGTCTGATATGGCACCTAACACAGCAGGGAATAGTTCTATTGATCAACCCCGAATGATGTACTTATGCGAGCTGGCTGTAGACTTTGCTTTGGATACCTTACCAGAAGGTGGCGCGCTTATTATGAAAGTGTTTCAAGGTGAGGGCTCACAAGAATTACGCAAGCAGATGCAGTCTAAATTTAGTAAGATTCGTAGTATGAAGCCTGCAGCATCTAGACCACGATCAAAAGAGATGTTCTGGATAGCAATAAAATAACTTGTTGTTTCAATAGGTTGTAGCTAATAAATAGTCTATTATTAACTTTATAAAGTACGTCATATAAGGTGCGAAAACCGCTACAATTGTTAACTGAATAAACGCAGCTTTCGCTTGAATTGTGCAGGTTAAAACCACATATCATAATATATTAACTTTGTTTTGTTTCAAGCAAAGTCGTCTGATAATGTATGATGAATTTATATTACATTTATATATGGGCGTCACGTGTTTAGTAAACACACCAATAAGTAAGGGATGGGAATAACTAGTGAGCGACATGGTAAAAAATACCTTATTGTGGCTGGTGGTAATCGGCGTTTTGGTGCTGGTGTTTAGTGGCTTTGATCAATCATCTGAGCCAGATAACCTTAACTACTCTGAGTTTGTGACCGCAGTGTCCGAAAACCAAGTAGCCAGTGTTGAGATTGACGGCGAGCAAATCATCGGCGAGAAGAAAAATGGCTCATCTTTTGAGACCATTAGGCCAGCTGTGACTGATGAGCAGCTAATGCCACTATTGCGTGAGAACCAAGTCGAAGTCCAAGGGACTGCGCCTAAACGTCAAAGCGTGTTAATGCAATTGTTAATAGCCAGTTTCCCAATCCTATTGATTATTGGTCTGTTCTTGTTCTTCATGCGTAACATGCAAGGGGGCGCTGGCGGTAAGGGCGGCGGTCCAATGAGCTTTGGTAAATCTAAAGCTAAAATGCTGACTGAAGACCAAATCAACGTCAACTTCGAAGACGTTGCTGGTTGTGAAGAAGCCAAAGAAGAAGTGGTGGAAGTTGTCGAGTTCTTACGTGATCCCGATAAGTTTACCAAGCTTGGTGCGACGATTCCACGTGGTATTTTGATGGTAGGTCCTCCTGGTACTGGTAAAACGTTGCTAGCACGAGCCATTGCTGGTGAAGCTAAAGTACCGTTCTTCTCAATTTCAGGTTCTGATTTTGTTGAGATGTTCGTCGGTGTCGGTGCATCTCGTGTACGTGACATGTTTGAACAAGCCAAGAAAAGTGCGCCTTGTATCATCTTTATTGATGAGATTGATGCAGTCGGTCGCCATCGTGGCTCTGGTATGGGCGGCGGTAATGACGAGCGTGAACAGACGCTTAACCAGTTGCTGGTCGAGATGGATGGTTTTGAAGGTAATGAAGGCGTTATTGTCATCGCTGCGACTAACCGTGCAGATGTTCTCGATAAAGCATTGTTGCGTCCGGGTCGTTTTGACCGTCAGGTGCAAGTAGGCTTGCCAGATATTAAAGGCCGTGAGCAAATTTTAAAAGTGCATTTGAGAAAACTACCGAATACTATCGGTGTTGATGCCAATGCACTTGCTCGTGGTACTCCTGGATTCAGTGGCGCACAGCTTGCTAACCTTGTAAACGAAGCAGCATTGTTTGCAGCACGTCGTAATAAAACTAGCGTCGACATGAATGATTTTGAAGATGCTAAAGATAAGTTGTACATGGGTCCTGAGCGTAAATCAATGGTGATACGCGAAGAAGAGCGCCGTGCAACTGCTTATCATGAGGCGGGCCATGCATTGGTCGCTGAGCTATTGCCAGGTACGGATCCTGTGCATAAAGTGACTATTATGCCGCGTGGTTTTGCGCTTGGTGTGACTTGGCAATTGCCTGAGCACGATCAAACTAGTATGTATAAGTCAAAAATGCTAAGCGATATCGCTATATTATTCGGTGGTCGTATTGCTGAAGAAGTATTTATTAATCAGCAGTCGACAGGCGCTTCTAACGACTTTGAGCGTGCAACTAAAATGGCGCGCGCCATGGTTACTAAGTATGGTATGTCTGATGCCCTTGGTATTATGGTGTATGAAGATGATGATAGCTCGCAAGGATATTTCGGTTCTAGTAACCGTACTATCTCAGAAGCGACGCAGCAAAAAGTTGATGAAGAAGTACGCCGGATGTTAGAAGAGCAGTATGATATTGCTCGTGAGCTGATCGAAGGTAATCAAGATAAAATGCATGCAATGGTTGATGCCTTAATGAAATGGGAAACGATTGACCGTGATCAGTTGCAGGATATCCTAGCAGGTGAAGATCCACGTCCACCAAAAGTTTACCAACATGAAGTCAATCTCGCAAAAGGTAATATTAAGCCAACGGGTTTAACTCCACCACCATTGCCAGCGATGTAAAGTTAAAAGTCATTCAATAATTTATGCAAAAGCCCTTTTTCTTAAAGGGCTTTTTTATTGGTATAAATTTACTGGTATGATGAGCTAAATTTATTTGCTTCGGTATTTATCTTCTTGTAGAACATAACTGAGACCGATCATTTAGCAAAGCATATTTATTTATAAAACAATTATTAATAATGGATTAATTATGGCATTGTTCCTCCCTTTACCAGCTTATACTCTGTCTAGTGGCAATAAAGTTTTAGATTTATCTCAACCACATATAATGGGCATTTTGAATGTAACACCTGACTCATTCTCGGATGGTGGACAATTCAATGCCATTGATAAAGCCGTTGCACACTGTCAAGAAATGCTGGAGGCAGGAGCGACTATTATCGATATTGGGGGCGAATCTACACGTCCAAATGCGGATGCCGTTGATACTATTGAAGAAGTACAGCGCGTGGTGCCAGTTGTCAAAGCCATCAGACAACATCTTGGCGATGCAGTTTGGCTATCTATTGATACTAGTAATCCTGCAGTTATAGAGACTGCGTTTGAAGCAGGTGCAGACATTTGGAATGATGTGCGTGCTCTCAAGCGCGAGGGTGCAGTAGCTATGGCGGTCAAACTTGATATACCAGTCATGCTTATGCATATGCGTGGTGAGCCGACAACCATGAATCATTTAGCGCAGTATAATAATGTAGTTAGCGATGTCATTGCTGAGTTAGCCGCTCGTATCGATGAGGTAACAAGCTTTGGCGTGAAGCGTGATAAGATAATTATTGACCCAGGCTTTGGTTTCGCTAAAAACTATGACCATCACTGCGCCTTATTAACACAGCTTGATAGCTTGCAAATACTTGGGTTACCAATGATGTTTGGTGTTTCGCGCAAGCGTTTTTTAGCAGAAGTATTGGCCAATAGCGGAGTCAATATGATCGCAGAGACTAAAGCATCTGATCGTGATGCAGTAGGGACTGCCGCTGGCTTGCTGGCTTTGCAACAAGGCGCAAGCATTATTCGTACCCATAATGTGCCAATGATGCAGCAGGCAGTGGCATTGTGGAAACAGTTATCCACTCATAATCAGCATAAAGCCTAACTATCATAATTATTATTCGATGATTAAAAATCAAACTTCTATTTAAATATATCTTTAATTGAGACTGTACCTATGACAGCAATAACCCAACCAGAACCAACTAACGAACAGCGCCGTATTATTTATCAAGCACGCCGTGGATTAAAAGAGTTAGATTTCTATATTGATCCTTACGTTAAAGAGCTTTACTTGACAGCAGCGCCTGCTGAGCAAGAGGCTTTTGCGCAAATGCTTACTCATGAAGACCCAGATTTACTGGATTACTTTACCAATCAAGCTCGTCCAGAAAACGAAGCGATATGGACATTAGTAAATAAAATTAAGACATGGCGCCATGCTAAAGATTCACTATAAAAATCTGGTTCTCTCTTATGCTTGACAACGCTATGGCTCCGTCGCAAACCAATCCGTTACGTATTGATACTGCTGTTAATTCTAGCAGTTATCTTCGTGCGCTCATATATGTCGGATTGCTAAGTGCGCTGGTATTACTATTATGGCTTGCCGAATTATCATTGTGGCAAGATGTTGTGATACTGGTTGTCAGTGCAGTAGTAGTAAGCTATTTGGCTTTATCACGTCCAATATTGTTACATTTGAGTCAGCCACCTTTGTATAAGCAAGTGAGTCAGGATTGGCAATTACTTATGCGTACTGGCCGCGGCGATGAGCTATGGCTGGCTGAGCTTAATAATATACATCGTTATCATTGGTTGATAACTTTTGAATTTATGACTGTCGAGCCTTTTAAGCGCACTCTGACAGTGACCGTTTTTCGTGATCAAGTCAGTCGTAATGAATGGCGACAGCTAAATATTTTAGCGAATATATCAGGTGAAAAAATTGTTTAAAGTTGTCTGTTTCAGGCAAAATTTACATGGGTAATATGATTGTATAAATTTTTTATATTCAATGTTTCATTATTCTCTAACGAAGTCCTACGCGTTATAACAAAATACCTATCCTGCTAGTTAAAACGGTTTGTTATATTAGATAGCAGGTCAGATTATGCTTTTAACAGCTCTGATGTCAGGTATGACAATACGATTATAAATAATAAGAGGATAATACTATGAGTTTATTAGGAAATTTAATTACACAAGTCGCCCGTAGTGCTATGGATCCAGAAGATTCTAAACGCAACCCAGTCAATCAGAATATTAATCCGCGTCGTACTGGTGGTCTTGGTGATATTTTAGGTGGGGTATTAACAGGTAGTCGCAATCAAACACGTGAATATAATCCGCAACAATACGATAAACAGCCAGGTAATGGCTTTGGTTTGGATGATATTTTAGGAGGTTTGACTGGTGGCAATCAGCGCGGTGGTATGAGCTCTGGTGCAGGCGGCTTAGGTGATATCTTAGGTAGCGTATTAGGCAGTCAGCGTACTAGAAGCGGTTTCGGTGGTAAAGGTATGCTAGTGGCGGCTCTTATGCCTATGGTACTAAGCTGGATTCAACGTAACGGTGGACTTAGCGGCGCATTGTCTAAAGTCACAGGAATGGGTTATGACAATCAAGCACGCTCTTGGATGAGTAATCATGAACTTAATGATAACTTGGATCCTAATGATGTCAGTCGTTTATTTGACGAGAATGAAATTCAACAAGTCGCTGCGCATACTGGTGCCAATGATGTAGAAGTACGCCAAGGTCTGGCTGAGCTACTGCCAGAAGTCTTTAATCAGCTAACGCCACATGGCAATTTGGACAATGAATCAGAAGCCAATCAAGAGATTGATCAGATTGTTAGTCAATTATCTAGTCGTCTTGGTACGCTGAAATAAGACAAGTATTTTTTAATTTCAGTACACTATGTTTTGGTTTAAAAAAGAGTGCGTTTAATAACGCACTCTTTTTTTATGGCCAATAATTAATAATCAGAAACTCGTGGCACTCTTAGCATTAAGTGACATTGTTAACATTAAATAGTTATGTTAAAAAAAGTGAGCAATAAAGCAGCATTAGTCTAATCGTTATATCATAGCTATATAATTAGTTAATGACTGCTTCATTATATGTTTTTTTATCTATTTACAGTTTTAGGTTTTGTTGAAGCTGATGAATAAGATATTACTACCTACTATACGTGTGATAAGGTTGAGCTGATGATGCCATTTAAACCTATTCCTGCCGCGATTGCCGTCTTAGTTGGCTTGATTATCTGGTTCGTTATTCCAGTTCCTGCTGACGTTACACCTGAAGCTTGGCATATGCTGGCGTTGTTTATTGCTACGATTGTTGCCATTATTGGTAAAGTTTTACCGATTGGCGCAATTGCCATTATTGCAGTGACATTAGTGGCTGTCACTGGCGTGACTAATGAGAGCCCGAAAGAGGCAATCAGTGATGCTCTCTCAAGCTACTCAAGCCCGCTTATTTGGCTGATCGGTATCGCGGTAATGATATCGCGAGGATTGATTAAGACTGGTTTGGGACGCCGTATTGCTTATTACTTTATCTCTATTTTCGGCAAAAAATCGATTGGTGTGGCTTATTCCCTAACTGCAGCTGAGTTAATGATTGCACCTATTACGCCCTCTAATACTGCCCGTGGTGGCGGTATTATTCACCCTATTATGAAATCCATCGCGCAGAGTTTCCATTCAACTCCAGAAGAAGGTACTCAAAAAAAGATTGGCCGTTATTTAGCAATGGTGAATTATCATGCTAACCCAATCACTTCGGGCATGTTTATTACTGCAACCGCACCCAACCCTCTGGTCGTAGATTTAGTTAACAAAGCAACAGGTGGTGACATTCAACTGTCTTGGACAACATGGGCAGTGGCGATGTTTGTACCTGGGATGCTATGTTTAATATTGATGCCACTGGTCATTTATGTCATTTATCCACCTGACTTAAAAGTTACACCCAACGCCAAAAAATTCGCTACAGAAAATTTGGATGAAATGGGGAGTATCAGTAAGCAAGAAAAGATTATGCTTGGTGTCTTTGCACTGATGTTGATACTGTGGGCGAATATTCCTGCTCTTATATTCGGTGAAGCCTTTAGTGTTGATGCCACGACGACGGCTTTTATTGGATTGACGACTTTGATATTAACTGGTGTACTCACGTGGGAGGATGTGCTCAAAGAAAAGTCTGCTTGGGATACTATTATTTGGTTCGGTGCGCTAATTATGATGGCGTCTTACCTAAATAAGCTTGGTTTGATCAGCTGGTTTTCTAGCAACATCGAGTCAATGATTGGTACGACTGGGGTTGGTTGGATGGGTGCAGTAGCGATTTTGACCTTGGTTTATTTGTATATCCATTATTTCTTTGCCAGTACTACTGCTCATATTACAGCGCTATTCGCAGCCTTTTACGCAGTAGGGTTAAGCTTAGGTGCACCGCCAATGTTATATGCGTTAATACTTGCGGCAGCAGGCAACATCATGATGACCTTGACTCATTATGCGACAGGTACCGCTCCAGTTATCTTTAACTCAGATTATGTGACATTAGGGGAGTGGTGGGGTATTGGCGCGATAATGAGTGTGGTTAACTTAGTCGTTTGGATAGGTGCAGGTCTGGTTTGGTGGAAAGTGCTCGGCTATTATTAAACGTGCGTACATATTATTAATAGGGTTCATTCATTGCGTTCTAAATACTTTAACCTAATCAATCTGCAAGAAAATTAGCTAAAAGCGTTCATCTAACGTCTCTAACGTATAGTTGAGCGCGGCAAAACAGATATCACTCTTAAATCCACGATATTGTAAAAACCGCAGCTGGCGTGCTTTGTCTTTTTGCTCAATAGGGATGTCGTTTCCATATTTTTTGGTACGTGCAGCTACCGCAAGCTTTAGCCAGTCGACGCCTTCCACTAAGCTTTCTGGATCCTCATCAACGAACTCGCTAAATTCATCAGACTCTGTATTTGCCATGTCAATTAGCTCATCTATATTGCTAGGTATGGCTATTTTTTTGCGATAGAACTCTTGTTTGATGCGTCCACGTCCACGACCTTTACGGATATTTTCCCGAATAAGCATCAAGGTAGTACGGTAATCACTTTGATAACCCTTCTCTTCAAACTCATCGAGTAGTTCATCAATTTTGGTAGGATCTTGCTCTTTATCGAGTAGTTTTTGTTTTAATTCAGCTTTGCCATATTCGCGGCGCGATAAATAGTAAAACGCTAACCAGCGTAGGCGACTTTCAGCTTTGATAGCATCTACTTCTGCTTGTCGCTGCTCAGGTGTACGTAGGTAGGCTTTTAACGCGGATGGTAAGTTGTCCGTTTGATTAACTTCACTACAGTCTTTTTCTGGCTCTGATAAGTGCTCATCGGTGCGACTAATTGTGTTGTCGTCGCTAATTTTATCTATATCTGAAAATTCTTTTATATTGGACTTATCGACTATAGCGTCAGCATGAACGTTACGTTTAACTTCTGCTAGCATCTCTCTGATACTTTGCGATGTAGGAAGCTGGTAAGTAGGTCTTTCATTAGCTTCAGGCTCAAAATTGGCAGCCGGATGAAAGCGCTTTTTCGATTTAGACTTAGAAGATTTGGATGAATGGTCAGGAGATAAAAATGAGGTAGTATCGTTGTCGGAGTTATCAAAGGTTTGAGAAGGCTCGTCATCCTTAAGATCTGCGCGCCTAGGACTAGATTTTGCATATTTTGATTTATCTACAGATTGTTTTATTTTGGCAGGTTTTTTAGATAAATACTTTTGAGTGGATGTTTTTGGTTTAGAGACAGGAGTACTAGCTGAATCGGCTTCCGATTCAGCTAGAATTTCGGCTAATGTTTTAATTTTCATAAGAAATCAAGATTATTGATAATGATTAGTGATTAAGCTGCTATTGTACAGGTTCAGAGGCCAGTTCTGCATCGGCTTCATTAGCGTCCGTTGCTTTTGCTTCTTTTTTTGATCCAAGCTTTTCGTCACGAATTTTATCTTCAATCTCTTTGGCAATAGCAGGGTTCTCTTTCAAAAACAGCACAGAGTTAGCTTTACCTTGACCGATTTTTTCATCGCCATAGCTATACCACGAGCCTGCTTTGCCAACCGCACCAATCTCAACACCCAAGTCAATCACTTCGGCTAAGTGGTTAGTACCTTCACCATAAGTGATTTCAAACTCTGCTTGGCGGAAAGGCGGTGCCATCTTATTTTTGATAACTTTAACCCGAGTTTGGTTGCCGATGATTTCATCACCATTTTTAACCGCACCAATACGACGAATGTCCATACGCACTGAGGCGTAGAACTTAAGTGCGTTACCACCTGTTGTGGTCTCAGGGCTACCAAACATGACACCGATTTTCATACGGATTTGGTTAATAAATACTACCATACAGTTAGAGCGTTTAGCATTACCAGTAATCTTACGTAAGGCTTGGCTCATCAAGCGTGCTTGCAAACCCATATGTGAGTCGCCCATCTCGCCCTCAATCTCTGCACGCGGCGTCAAGGCAGCAACTGAATCAATAACAATCATATCAACCGCCCCAGAACGCACAAGCATGTCAGTGATTTCAAGCGCTTGCTCACCATTATCAGGCTGAGAGAGCAATAGTTCATCAGTATTCACGCCAAGCTTGCGCGCATAAACTGGATCTAGTGCATGCTCAGCATCAATAAAGGCACAGATACCACCTTGCTTTTGGCATTCTGCAATAGCTTGTAGCGTCATGGTAGTTTTACCAGAGCTTTCTGGGCCATAAATCTCAACGATACGGCCTTTTGGTAGGCCACCAATGCCAAGGGCAATGTCTAGACCTAATGAGCCTGTTGATACCACATCAACATCCAAAATGGCAGAGTCGTCACCTAGATGCATGATGGTATTTTTGCCAAATTGCTTTTCAATTTGACCCAGTGCCGCTTTAAGTGCTTTGGCTTTATTGTCGTCCATAATGGAGTCCTTATCATAAAAGAGTAATTCGAAAGTTTGAATGTATAGTGATAATTAAACAAAAATTTTTAATACATGGGTCGTCTATCTTAACCTACTTTTAATTTCATATTTATCTTAGCTAAAACGCTATAAGAATACTTTGTCCCACTATACAGTAAAAAATATCGATAATAAAAGTAGAAAAAAGTTTGGAGAAGTGATGTCTTTAGGTGTGTTATTTGATGAAGTAATTATAGCAAAATCTGACTGCTACATCTTGACCTGATACAGAACAAGCGACAATAGCTGTCGCATGATTTAAATTGACGAAAAAGTTAAATGAAATAGTAGAAATTCTTACTATTAATATGGTAACTTAGACTCACTACCAGCCAAATTTGTCAATAAAAATATTAAGTTGTCCACAGAAAATAATAGGCTCTAAAGTCTCGTTCGTGAAACATAGGTTAGTATGAAAAATATTTGAAATTAATTTCTAAAAAGTTATTTTTACTTTTTTAATAACATAAGTTATTGATTCTAATATTAATTTAAATTGTACAAAAAATGAACGATTTTACCTAAGGCATTAGTGTATCAAGCTAGATACGTGTCAAGTAGGCACTTATCCACATACTTATCCACAGCTTATGGGGAAAACTCATCAAACCCTTATGCTATCAATGTTTGCGATGATGATAAAAGCTTGAGATTCAGTCGAGATGTTTTTGTAGCTCAGATTTTATAGGAAAATCGTGCTAATTTTTATATTTTTTGACGATGTTTCACGTAGTATTGTCTCGTTACCTTTATAGTCATTATTAGCCTAAACTTTAAGAAAAACTGGAATGCTAAAATTTTTTTTGATAAAAACAATAGTTGAAAATAGCAAGAGCTCTTTGCATTATTCTGAAGATAAAGTTTTGGATTCAAATAAAGACTAGACTGGCGTAATGTTGCATAGCCGCAATGTAGAATGAAACTTTATCAGCTAGGAAGTAGATATTTGGTAAATGCAGGAACAGAAACAGATGTCAGAGAATAGATACTAGAAAATAAGAAGGGTGGCAAAAGAATGAATGATATAACAATAAGCTAGAGTAGCGCACAACCACAAGAGTAAGTAGGGCGATACTATGTAGTTTGAGCTCATGAATCGAGTAGTTTGAGCACATGAATTGATTATATAATGTTACAAAAAAGCGGCTAAGTCGATTAGCCGCTGAATGCTGAATATAAACTATAAAAAAGATAAAAATTTAGTCTTTAGTATAAATCAAATCCCAAACACCATGACCACGTTCTAAGCCGCGACGTTCAAACTTGGTCATTGGACGAAAGTCAGGACGTGCAGTAAAGCTACCTTTACCTGCCTGATTACTGAGGCCAGCAAAGTTATCTAACACATCGACCATCCAAAATGCATAATGTTCCCAGTCGGTTGCCGTATGAAACCAGCCACCTTGCTTTAGACTGCGAGCAACTATAGCCATGCGTTCCGGACTGACAAAACGGCGCTTATAATGACGCTTTTTTTGCCACGGATCAGGGAAATAAAGTTGAATACGGTCAATATGGTTTTCTGGCAGCTGCTTCAGTAGTTGAATGGCATCACCATTGATAATTTTAACGTTGGTCAAGCCTTGTGTACCAGCCATATAGGCACATTTGCCAATACCGGGCTCATGTACTTCGACTCCAACAAAGTTGCGTGTAGGGTCAACTGCGGCCATCTCAATAAACGAATCACCCAACCCAAAACCAATCTCTAAGGTAAGCGGAGCGTCACTGCCATTCGGCGTGTCAGCAAATAGCGAGCGCAGATCATTTATGCCCTCTAGATCGCCATCACCGAAACTATTATTCACCAAATACTGAGCAAATTCTGGATCAGTTAGTGCCAGCTCGGCATTTTTATTCATATGCGTGCGGCGTTTCATAAACGTATTGACGATACGAATGTGTTTGCTATCAGACGCTTCTGCGTCGGTCGATGCAGATTCATTGGTATTTATATCAGTGTCGATATCGGTATCAGTGGCCATGTCGTTATGGCTTTGAGAAGGGCTATCGGTGTGAGAATGTTCATTCATAAGATCTATAGAACTTAATTAAGTGACGAATATGAGCGTATTATAAGTTAAATACACCTGGGTGTGAACGTCCAATCTTATAATGAATGACCAAACTACAATGGACGTGGTTATTAGTAAGTTATCAATCGCTTACTAACGCGCTTAGATAGACGCTATATTAAGCTACCTATCGGCACTAAAGTGATATCGCATCTGCCTTTTGATTATCATATAATAAAGGTTACCTATCGACCCAATAAATCCCTATTTAGAATCCTAAATTTCAAGTAATTTTTAATCATGCACAGTTAATAGAGCCTACTGCTATGTTATTTATTGAGACGGATTCGCCACCACCATTTTATCAAGAACAGCTGAGTCCTCTCAAGCGCAAAAAGCTTGATCAATGGTTTATTGGTCATCGTACACAAGGTTATTACCTTAAGCGCTTTGCGCAGTTTGATCAGCAAGGATATCTGTCACCCAAGTGGCACTGGGCTGCGTTCTTTATTACCTTACCTTGGCTCCTATATCGTAAGCGTTACATGGACGCTCTTGTCTATAGCGTTGCTGGCTGGTCCTTTATTCAACTTAATATTGTCATCGCGCTAGTCACGTTTGAATTTGTGGCGATGCCTTATATTCCAGATGTCTATCAGATGGCAACACGTATTGGAATTGCAGCAGTTATTTGGCTGTTTTGGGCCTTTATAGTGGCTCGCTGGACCGATGCTTATTATTACCGAATGGCAAGACGTGAAATTGCGGATGCTATTAATGACCATCCACGAGACGAATCAGCGCAACAAGCGCATCTACGCCGTGAGGGAGGAGTGAGCTTATTTGGTTTGGGGCTTGGTTTTGGATTTTTTGCTTTTGCGCTCATGGTGATCAATGTGCAGTTTTTGCCGATTATCGCCAAACAAAAGGAAAATGAGGTATTGTTTGATGCTTATGACATAACTAAAAATGCGCAGAATAGGGTCGCTCTAATCTATCAGCAAACGGGAGAGTGCCCAACCAAATTACCTCTCAGCACCGATGCACAGCAGGTACGCATGCATATTACTACGCAAGTAGAAGGTGTATCCGCTACTGACTGTGCAGTGGTGGCGACAGTTGAAAATGCCAAGTTCCCTATACGTTATCTAAATGGTCAAACCTTAGTGTTTCACCATAACCCTGATAGCGATAGCTGGAATTGTATAAGCTCACTTAATAAAAAACAGGCTCCCAAACGCTGCATGGCTAATTAAATCATGTTTGGCACTTAAAATTTAGTAGCTGTCAAACTAAGTAACTATCAAGCTAAGTAACTATCAAGCTAAGTAACTGTCAAACCGAGCTATCGATAAACTGAGCAATAAACCACAAATCATCTAGGCCTTAGGGTCAGTAACGACATCATCTGGGGCGTCATCAACGGGCGTTGCTTGATTCTTAAGGACTTCATAAAACTCACCTAAGTCCATCTTGCGCGCTTTACCGATATCTTCATCAAACAAGCTTTCAAGCTCAGCCATAGCCGATTGTGCTGATTCAATCAGGCGCGCCTCATCACCATAGATCGCTTGCTGACGTTCAATTAAATCGTCATCGTAGTTGCGGAAAGTTTGAATGGTCTCACGTGCTTTTTCAGGTGATATTCCAAGCAGCTGTAAGGACTCGCGCGACATATCTAACGAGGATAAGTAGGTCTCACGCCAGATATGACGCACACCGACCTCACGTAAGCGGTAATAATGCTGACGGTCACGAGCTCGCGCTAGCACAACTAAATCAGGATAGTTTTTGCGAAGATACTCAGCGGTAGTGATAGAGCGCTCTAAATCATCAACAGCGATAATAAAAATACGTGCTTTACTGATACCGGCAGCACGCAGAATTTCAGGGTTTTTTGGATCGCCATAATAGACTTGGTTACCAAATTTACGCACAAAATCCACTCGATTTGCCGAGCGTTCAATGGCAGTAAATTCGATATTATGCATGCGTAGTACTCGCCCGATAATTTGTCCGACTCGTCCAAAACCAGCGATAATGACTGGATGCTCATGGTCGGGAATCGTATCGTGTTCGCGACTAGGCTTACTTTTAGCGAACAAAGGCTCGCCGACTTTATCTAGTAATAAAAATGCCAACGGTGTGAGTGCCATAGAAATGGTTACGATTAGATTAAGCGTGTTTTCCAGTTCAGGCGCTAATACATTTTGAGTCGCCGCGACATTGAATAAAACAAAGGCAAACTCACCGCCTTGAGCTAAGGTAACACCAAGCCGAATACTGGTCGGCCAGCGATTGCCTGATATTTTTGCAATAGCAGTAATCACGGCAAACTTGATAAACATCAACGCCAACGCACAACTTATTATGAATATAGGATGCGCTAAGATAAGCTTGATATCGGTCAGCATACCTACTGACATAAAAAATAAGCCGAGTAATAAACCTTTAAATGGCTCAATACTTGCTTCTAGCTCATGACGATATTCAGAGTCAGCTAATAGTACACCGGTCAAAAATGCACCTAAAGCCATTGACAGACCGATTTGTCCCATCAAAATAGATACGCCCATGACGATAAACAAGGCGACAGCGGTCAGTAGCTCTGAAGCACCACTGGATGCTACAAACTTAAAAAATGGTCGGATAACATAACGGCTAGCAAGGATAAGACCACCAAAGACGGCAAAAACTTTGCCAAAATAAATCAAATCGTAGCTTTGTTCGCGCACACCTGATAAAAATGGAATCACTGCTAATAATGGAATAACGGCAATATCTTGGAATAGTAAGATAGTAAATGCTTCACGCCCATGTGTACTAGAGAGTTGCTGTTTTTCGGTCAGTATCTGTAGTACAAAGGCAGTAGAAGAGAGCGCTAAGCCGAAGCCGACAATGAAAGCAGTATCTAGTCTTAGAGAGAAAAACTGATACAGAATTACCATCAATAGCGTGCCTGTAAGCCCAACTTGTAAGCCGCCAAGGACGAATATAGAGCGTCGTAGTGCCCAAAGCCGTGATGGTTGCAATTCAAGACCAATGATGAATAGCAGCATTACCACACCAAACTCAGAAAAGTGTAGCAAGCTCTCGGCATCACCTGCCACATCTAGCGCACTTGGGCCTAATATCAGCCCTGTAATCAGATAACCGAGGACAGTGGCTATACCAAAGCGTTTACCAAGTGGAACAAAAAGCAGCGCTGCACCCAAAAATATGGTGGCTTGTAACATCAAGTTTGGTGAGCCGGCAGCGGCAGCGAACATATAAAATCCTTAGCAATCAATATAAAAATATAGTCAATCTAATCTACATTAGATACGGTGTCAGGTTCGCTTAGTCTACTATTGATAGTACTTTCACTCATCTTTCCTGTAACCAAATAAGCTTAAATAAACTATAGAGCACGCTATTGTCTATTTTAAAGCTTCAAAATATAATCAATGACACGCGTAAATAAAATAATAATATGGTTATTTTTTACGGTAAATTTTCCACACTCCATTGTCCGCTAGCGGATTGCTATATGCGTCATTGCGACGCTTACGCGGCGTCTGCCGACTATCAATTATTTTGAAATCTGGCAGCGCATGGACGATAAGCCCAGTACGATAAAAGCGTATGCGTTCAGGCTCTAACATCTCGCTTTTATGGTCACGGCAAAAAACATACGCGCGCAGATCAATAAATTCACGATGGGCAACTAAGCGCGCCTCATCGTCATTATCAAATACTGACGACATACGCGCGATCTCATCAGCACTGTAATCACCGCATTTATCGGTAAGCGCACCGACCGACCCAAAGCTTTTGGATTCTTTTGCATGGGTCTTGGTTAGATGTAGGCGCTGAACATGGTAGATAAACTGTGGAATCTCAAGACTGGCCGGCAATGGTAGATAGTCGGGTGGTAGGTTGGCAGCAGGATAAAATGCCATTGCGCGCTCAAGCAGATTTTGCCAGCGTTGTTGGTAGGCTTGGACTTCTGCTAAGTTACCTTCATAAATGGGCATGTCACGAATTTGGCGCAAAATATCAGGCGGAAACTGCTCATTACGAAAGCTGAAGATATCCTCTTGCAGCGTTGATAGCAAAACCTTGGCGTGTTTTTTGCCGTCTGTTGAAGTAGGGTTGTCGATATAGTCGGGGGCGACAAAGGGCGCCGAGCGTCTAGACATAGTGTTATATCATCAATAGATAAGTTGAAAAAATACTAATAAGTATGTTTGCCAAAGTCAATCTATAGCTTAAACGGTGGTTTACAATAGTTATTATAACCATATAAGCCTGCTTGGAATGGTTTTTTTTGAAATCGGATAAGCAAAAGCTTGATAAAAGTTGTTAAGGTGATTTTAACGGAAGAGGCAAACGAGGTTATAAATGGACAGGCTTTATAAGATTGAGAAAAATGGAATAAAGTAAAAATCGAAACTAATTTATCATGGAGCATCAACCAAACTCCCTTCCTACTGTTAATAAGAATACTTGTTATAGGATTGACACTAGCCTTTGGATTTTGGTTAGTGATGGCGTCGAATATGGGGCCAGCTTATCTGCCTGATGTGTACAATGGCTGTTTAGATTTTTGGATTAGAATGACGTTATTAGGTCTTGGGTTCATTGTTTGGATTACCGCAGTAGCTTGGTTAGTTTGGCCTATATTACGCTATATTTACCGCTGCATTAGAGGTAACCACTAACTAGCTGCGTCTGTATCATCTACGATTCTACCTAATAGCCAGTAATTGATTCTTCATTACCAATGACTGTTACTAATGGCTGTGACCAATATGGCTATTACCATCAGCAGGACGCTCTGAGATATCACAGACCAGCGCATCACTATGTGCCTCAGTTTGCGGATGCGATAAGCTTTCGACCTGAATGGTGGCGTGATGAATACCGAGCTCTAACAAGCTTTGTTCAAGATTGGCAATCAATAAGCTGGCATCCGAGATTCTCATGTCACCATCGACCACCACATGACAAGATAAGGCGTTTAAGCCGCTGGTGATGCTCCAAACATGCAGGTCATGGACTTTTTGTACCTGTGGATGGGCAACCAATTTATCCTCAACATCAACCAGTGATATTCCTTCTGGCGTACCTTCCATTAAGATATGTACCGAATCTCGTACGACGCGGTAACCACTGATTAAGATTAGTATGGCAACAATCACTGACGCCGCTGCATCTGCCCAGACCCAACCAAAACTCATCATCAATAGCGCAGCAATAATAGCGGCAACGGATCCCATTAAATCGCTCAGTACATGTAAGTAAGCACTTTGCATATTGAGATTAACGGGTTCTTTATTGCCCGAGGCTTTGGTATTTGCGTTGTCTTTATTTGAGCTATGACTGTGATTGTGAGCGTGTTCATTTCCATTTCCACTGCGGCTACCTCGATGCATAAGCCACGCAACCAAAATATTGACTAGCATACCGATGGTGGCAACAATAAGCATACCTTGGGTAGCGATTTCAGGCGGTGAATTGAAGCGTTTGATTGCTTCATAGAAAATCATCAGCGCAATGATAACAAGCGTAGCGCCATTGACAGTAGCAACTAATATCTCAAAACGTTTATAGCCAAAAGTCTTTTGATGGGTAGCCGCTTTCTCACCGATTTTAAAAGCCATTAGGGTAGCGCCAAGTGCTATAGCATCGCTTAGCATGTGACCTGCATCAGATAATAACGCTAAACTGCCTGTGAGCCAGCCGCCGATAGCTTCAATAAACATGTAGCCAGTAATGATAATAAAGCTAAACAGTAAAGTGCGCTGATAGCCTTTGGTATCACGCGGCGCTGTTGTTTGCTCTAAGTGTTCATCGTGGTCGTGAGTGTCTTGATTGTCATGAGTGTAGTTGCTCTCATCATCTTTGTGCAGATGCTCAGGCACAGCCGCTCCATTCTGATAAGAGTGGTTACTTTGTTCAGGGTTTGAATTTTTTTGATTCATAACAACACTCAGGTTTGCTGAAATTTAAATAAACTAGTCGATATTAATTTATGCTTTATATAAAGTAGATGCTGCATTTTTGTCAGAATCTATCAAAGGTTAATTATGAATTTAACATAGCCGAGTATTAGAAGCTGTAATGACGAGGTAAAAATACGGTAGATAAATAATGGAGAATAGATATAACGGAAAATTATTTAGCCCTTTTTAGCCCATTTAGAATTTAATGTTCAGATTGAGGATACGCTCTAAGACTACCAACCAACAGGATCAATGTCTAAAGTAAGCTTGAGGTATTTGGCGCTGGGCAAGGCGAGTACTGGCTGCCACCATTGATTTAATACATGGTGTAATTGCTGCCGATCTTTTGCTAAGAGCAGCAATTGTGCGTGATAGCGGCTGTTCTTTTTACTCATCGGTGCATCGATAGGGCCAAGTACGGCGAGGTTGTGTCCATGAGGCAGATTGGCAATGGCATATTTAAGGGCTTGAGTAGTAGCCGCAAGGGTTTTGCCTTCACAGCGTATTAGTGCGGCGTGGCTATGAGGGGGTAATCCCATCATTTTACGCTCTTGCAATAGCTCACGCGCGAATGACAGATAACCGTCTTTCACCAGCTTTAATAATAGCTCATTATCTGGTTGCAGCGTTTGAATCAGTACGCGACCAGATTTATCACCGCGTCCAGCACGGCCTGCCACCTGAACCATTAGCTGAGCGGTATGTTCAGGCGAGCGAAAGTCTGCTGATAAAAAGCCACGATCAGCATTGGGCAAACAAACTAAGGTGACATTGGGAAAGTGATGACCTTTGGCGACCATTTGCGTGCCGACTAAGATAGCAGGATTGCCTTGATTGATACGCTGATAAATATTCTCCCAGCTATCTTTACGCCTGGTAGTATCGCGATCGATTTGAATAATCGGATACAGCTCTTTACTGGTTTGCGGATTGGCAAAGATAGCGTGTAGGTTTTCGCTCAGCCTTGTGGTACCCATACCCTTGGCATCTAAGTTTTGACTACTGCAATCAGGGCAAACAGTAGGAATATAAGCTTGCCAATCACAATGATGGCATTTCAGATATGAGTTGCTTGAGTAATTGCTATGCTGAGCTTGGCTATTATAATGAACGGTTAAATGGGCATCACAGCGGGGGCAGTCCGCCTGCCAACCGCAAGCCTCACACAATAAGACAGGGGCATAACCGCGACGATTTAAGAATATCAATACTTGATTACCCGATTCGAGCGTTTGCCGTATTGCACCAATCAATGCATCGGTCAAACCTGTATCAAAGCGCGCGCCGTCATCCGTCGTTTGTTGATGAGTACTTTGCAAGCGCGCATCAATCAGCTGCATCATGGCAGGTTTGGCATTGCCAGGACGAGTAAGCAGTTGGCACTCTACTAACTTGCCGTCATCGACCAGTTTTAAATGCTCAAGAGAAGGGGTAGCGGTACCAAGCACGACTGGGATATTGTATTGCAGGCCGCGATAAAGCGCGACGTCAGCAGCATGATAACGCAGTGTATCTTGCTGCTTATAAGAACCATCATGTGCTTCATCAACGACGATAAGTCCTAAATCTTTAAAAGGATATAGTACCGCTGAACGCGTCCCGATAATGATTTGAGCATGACCAGTGCGGCAATCTTGCCAGCCTTGTAGGCGGTGAGTATTGTTCATGCCTGAATGCAGTAAGACGATATGAGCGGCAAAGCGACTGGCAAAACGCGCACGCGTCTGCGGGGTCAGTCCAATCTCCGGCACTAAAATCAAAACCTGCTTGCCAGCTTCTAATACAGCTTGCATCGCTTGTAGATAGACTTCGGTCTTGCCACTACCGGTAATGCCGTTTAGTAAAAATCCTGTATAGCGTTCAGCTTCATGGGCGATAACAATGGCTGCAACGGCAAGCTGTTGCTCATCATTGAGATCGAGTGGCATTTTTGCTAATTTGACAGGAGATAGCGCTTGTTTTGGCTCAATATAGCGCTCGATAAGACATTTATCTTCTAGCGTTTTTAAAAAAGCTCGCTCCATACCTTCCAATAATAGTACGTCTTCACTAGCACCGCGTTCGCCATGTAGTTTGAGCATATCAAATTGCTGTTTTTGTTTTTTTGCATTGGCGCGAAAGTCGTCGTCGCTCGCATTCGCCAAAATTCGCCAGTGGGTAATGAGTAAGTCCAGTGGTTTGCCTTGACGAACCAAGCTTGGCAAGATGACTGCCAAGACATCACCGAGCGGGTAGTGATAATAGCGCGCAAGCCAATAGGCCAGCTTTAACATACTGGCATCTAAAATAGGCTCAGCATCTAAGCTTTTATTAATGGGTTTTAGTTTATTCGTGGGTACGCTGCTATCAGCTTCCGAGATATGAGCGACTACAATACCGACTAGAGTCTGACGACCGAATGATACCTCGACGCGACTACCAACATGAGGTAAAGAAGAGCTTGATAAGGCGTTTACATCTGCCGGTACGCTATAGTCAAATACCCGATAAAGGGGCACGGGTAGAGCAACTTGTACCAACATAAATGCATCCCCAACGTTTAGATATTTAGCTTTTAGATATTTAGAAAATGATATTGATGAGGGTAATAGCAATAAGCCCAAATAGCTATATTTGGGCTTACTCTAGAAGTTTTTTAGCAGTAACTTTTTTGACTTAATATTTTAAGACCATTAAATGTACCAATGTGCTAATTGGTGACACGGCCTAATCCAATATATAACGTTACTCAATATATAAAATAGCTTCAATCTCAACCACGCCACCTTTAGGCAATGCAGCAACCTGTACGGCAGCGCGGGCAGGGTAAGGCTCACTTAGGTTTTCAACGAATACTTCATTAAGTACGGCAAAGTCGCTTAAATCAGTTAAAGATACATTAAACTTAACCACATCATTTAAGCTACCACCAGCTGCTTCACAAACGGCTTTCAAGTTAGCAAATACTTGCTTCGCTTGCGCCTCAAAACCGTCTCGTAATTCCATCGTATCAGGATCGAAACCAAGCTGTCCTGAGATATAAACAGTGTTACCCACTTTAACTGCTTGTGAATAGGTGCCAACGGCTGCAGGAGCTTTATCAGTTTGGATGGTTTGACGGCTCATTTTATATCCTTATTGTATGTTCATTAGTTTAGTATGCTAAAAAGTTAGCAGAAGAGTCTAGCATTGTTTTGAATTTTTCTAAAATTTTAGGCTAAAAGTATCGATTTTTTGACAGATTATCTAGGACACGCCCTAATCAATAAAAATTTAGATAATTGTTATAAATGTTTTTAGAGCTGATATAGGCGTACGATATTAGGAAAGCCCAATAAAGAGCGCAGCTCACGAATACCTTGCGCTAAGTGATCGCGGCTACGGACAATAATATGAACAATGGTATCACTGCTACGTACATCGACCGTTTCGACGCCGATATTCAGCTGACGCAAGTGGTAGATGACTTCAGTGATTTGTTCGTCGCTAAGAGCGATAGATAGTTTTAGATAAGCTGGAAAACGAACTTTCCCGCCTTCTTTCCCGCTTTGCTCAACTGCCTCACCTTGTTTTATCCCCTTATCACTACGCCAGCGCAATTGTATGACCTGATAAGGATTGTCTTTACGAATATCGTCCAGTGAGAAGCATTTATGTCGATGTACAACCAGACCATGCTTTGATAAATGCCCAACGATAGGGTCGCCATAGATAGGATGGCAGCAATTGGCAAAATCAATCTCAACACCTGCAGCATTAGCAATCAGCTGTTGGGGCTGCGTCATATCGTCATTATGTCCTTGTACTTGTAGATTGCTTACCTCATCGCTAAATAAGCGTGATACTACAAGCTGCGGTAGTAGTGTGCCAGAACTTATCTGCTCAAATAGAGCACTCTTTTCTGGTAAGCCGCGCCATTCAATTAAGTTTTTCCAATCGCTATCAGTCAAATCATCAAGATTTTTTTGGTAAGTTTTTAACGCTCGATCTAAAGCTTGTTGACCATGATGCTGCTTGTCAGCGGCGGATAAATCTTTAAACCAACGTAAAATCTCTTCACGTGCTTTGTTGGTGACCACAAAACCAAGCCATTCAGCTTTTGGTTCTGAGTGGCTATTGACTTCAATTTCAACCAGCTGGCCGTTTTTCACAACCGTACCAAGCTTGGCTTTTTTGCCATCGACATTTGCACCGACGGCGACGTTTCCGACCATAGGACCGACCGCATAGGCAAAATCTAGTGCGGTTGCACCTTGTGGTAGCTCATAAGCACGGCCTTGCGGACTATAGCAAATGATTTTACTGGAATGCAGGTAATCCATCAGCTCATTAATGGTAGAGACAGCCGCCGTAAAGTCAGGACTGTTTTCATCTAAAGTGTCTTCATCGACCAAGTCTTTCATATTGCGTAACGAAGCTTGAATGACTGATTGACTAACGTCAGAGGCGTGTTCTGCTCCGATTACGCCAAGTCTTGCCGCACTCTGCATCTGCTTGGTTAAAATAGTTACTTTGACACAGTCGTTATCACGCTCATAGATGAGGGTGAGCGACTGATTGCCACCAGGTAGCGGTCTGCGAATATTGTCTTCAATATGAGAATCATCAATCTGGTATTTTTTGATCAAATAATAAGCCAGCTTGTCACAAGCTTCAATATTATCGAGCACAATCTCAAAAGCATAATGACGGAGCAGGGCATTGATTTCACCGCGATTACGGAAAAATTGTCGATATATAACCACGCGGTTGTCTAATACTTTTACGTGTCCACCAAGCTCTAAATTATTGAGTACTATAGTCAGATAGCGATGAATAGCTTCCCTTTGAAAATTACGTCCAAGACCATGCTGTAACAGTTTGTCAGATATTTTGTTATACATATCAGAGTTAAGATTGCGATAACATAAGACTTCAATATAATCGGCAATATCATTGAGCCCCATTAAGCGTGCAAATGGTACATAAAAATCTAAAGTCTCTTGAGCAGTAGCGCGTTGCTTTTCAGGGCGAACGGCATCAAGTGTAGACATGTTATGCAAACGGTCGGCAAGCTTGATAATTAATACGCGTGGATCGTTCAAAGTGGCGGTGAGAATTTTATGAAAGGTAGCGGCTTTATTTTGTTGCTTATTATGAGTGGAGGATTTTAATTTGGTTACCCCATCGACCAGTCTTGCGACTATCTTACCGTAGCGCTCTTCAAGCTGCTCGTCACTAACCTCAGTATCTTCGACTGTATCATGCAAAATAGCTGCAATGATAGTATCCCGATCTAAGCGAAAGCCAGCTAATATTTCAGCGACCGCAATAGGATGCGTAATATAAGGCTCTCCTGACTTGCGCTTGTCTTTTATGTGCGCAACATCACCAAATGCGCAGGCATCAATAATATCATGGCGCTCAGCTGCACATAGATACCCAACCGAACGCAGTAAATTATACTGAGCTTCATCAACCAAATAGTGACTGAGTTTGGGTAAGGTTTGGCTCATAGAGTGGCGATCCTATTGTTCGTTACGATTTTGGTAGAAGCTACTTGCCCAATGCCTATACGTTAAATAGAACAATGCTATTTAAATATTGGTTGGACGATAATGCTTTTAAAAGATTATGCTTTTTGAAAATAGGCAAGCTCGAAAATTACTGTTTTTCATCTTCATTATCACTACGCCACCCTCTAATTAATCGTAAATTGCGTTGAATGTCAACTACTAAGCGAGTAGACAGTTTAAAAACCTTTAAGTAATAATAAATGGTACCAGCTATCTCCGAGTAACGACTATTGACAATCGTTTAGAAAATCATGCTGGACTTACCTATTGGACTTAAACGGCAAAAACCACAGCATGACACTGTGGTTTTTGTTATAGCATTCATTTCAAACTGTAATATAAATTATATTACTACAGATTAAATAAAATCAAGATTATACAGCTCTAAAAGCTATGATCACCCGATAATGCTAAATCTAGTGAGCTGGTCGCAAAAGTATGCTCCGGCTGATTTAGGATATCACGAGTAATCTTGCCAGCGGCAATTTCACGTAGCGCCAATACGGTAGGTTTGTCATTGTCAACTTCTACTAGCGGCTCAGCAATACCTTTAGCCAGCTGGCGAGCGCGTTTGCTGGCAACTAATACCAATTCAAAGCGATTATCAACATTTTCCAAACAATCTTCAATCGTCACTCGTGCCATAGATAGCTACCTCGGTTGTTTTTATCAGTAACGGACATTGCCCGCAACTCGATAAAAATAGTATCAAAAATATAAGGGGTAATAACTGGCTATTATAGCATTTATTTACCCAAACGCGCAGTTGCTTTTTACGTCTAATCTTTTAGAGGATATAAGATTGAATATTAGGCTTATGATTGGTCAGGCGAGCCTGATAATAAGTTTGTAATAACGCGACTATATCGCTGTTGTTGACGTGTTAAAGTCTGTCTGTCAGCAACGATAATGGCTTTCAGCTCAGTCAAGGCAACCTCAAAATTATCATTAATTACCACGTAATCTGCATGTACATACTGCGACATCTCATTAACTGAGCCTGCTAAGCGCTGTTCAATAACATCGGTACTGTCTGTCGCACGTGTCGATAGACGCTGACGTAACGTCGCAACGCTCGGTGGCAAGATAAAAATCATGATTGCCTCGGCAAATATATTTTTAACTTGCAGCGCGCCTTGCCAGTCAATCTCTAAAATGACATCAATGCCCGCTTCTAACTGCGCCCGTACACTTGACTCTGAGGTGCCGTAATAGTTACCAAACACTTCGGCGTGCTCTAAAAACTGTCCTTCGCCGATAGCCTTTGTAAACATATCTATGCTGGTAAAGTGATAATGCTGACCGTCAATCTCGCCAGGTCGTGGAGCGCGCGTGGTATGAGAGACACTAACAGTCAAATCGTTGGTGGTAGCAAGTAGCTGTTTAACCAGTGAGGTCTTGCCAGTACCGGAGGCGGCAGTAATGATAAATAATGAACCTGTCATACAGTGTGTCCTAATGAACGGATAAAGGCTGGTAAAAAGATAAAATGCCATCATGTAGAGTGATAGAAAGCATGATTGCTTGGTAATTATAAACTGCTTTTAATACTTTTATTTTAGTTAGTCGCCTCTCCAGTTCAATTACGACTGGAACGGTGGTATTTTAAAAGGCAATAAAAGCAAATTATGCTAAAGTAGAGTATTCGTTTCACCCTAATTTTTTAGAATCTAAATTATCCAATGATAGGCTGCCTTATGCAAATTTATCTTGCTAATCCACGTGGATTTTGTGCTGGTGTGGATCGCGCAATTGCGATTGTTAACGAAGCATTGACCCGTTTTGAGCCACCTATTTATGTGCGTCATGAAGTCGTGCATAACAAGTTTGTGGTTTCAGACTTGGCCAATCGTGGCGCGGTATTCGTCGAAGAGCTGGATGAAGTGCCGGACGGCTCAATCGTTATTTTCTCCGCACATGGAGTTTCGAAAGCCGTTGAAGACGAAGCGACACGTCGTGACCTAACTGTCTTTGATGCAACTTGTCCTTTGGTCACCAAAGTACATATCGAGGTCGCAAGATTTGCGCAAGACGGTATGGATGCAGTACTAATCGGACATGCTGGACACCCTGAAGTTGAAGGCACGATGGGGCGCTTTAACCGTCGTCATGGTGGACAAATCCACCTCGTTGAAAATGAAACTGATGTCGAAGCGTTGACAGTGCAAAATGCTGAACGTTTGGCATTTGTCACCCAAACCACGCTTTCGATGGATGATACCGCTCGTGTCATCGATGCATTACGTGACAAGTTTCCTAGTATTCAAGGTCCGCGCAAAGACGATATCTGTTATGCCACCCAAAACCGTCAAGATGCGGTCAAAGATTTGGCCGGTCGCTGTGAAGTCGTCTTAGTGGTGGGCTCACCAAACTCGTCAAACTCTAATCGTCTGCGTGAGTTAGCAGAGCGCATGAATTGCCAAGCATATCTGATTGATGATGCTAGCGAGATGAATCGTAAATGGTTCGATGGGATTCAAAGTGTTGGGGTAACCGCTGGAGCTTCAGCGCCTGAAATACTGATTCAAGAAGTGCTACAACAACTACAAGATTGGGGCGGTGATTTGCCTAGTGAGTTGTCGGGTATTGAGGAAAACGTGACCTTTAGTTTGCCGAAAGCCTTGCGTATTCCGGTTACCCAAGTAGGCAAGTAGAGGTATAATCCGTTCAAAATAAAGTGCTTAATAAAAACCATCTACTAATAGGTTAGGTAGAATGAAAAAACAGAAAAAAAGGTTTGTACTAGCAGAAGCGACTCTTGACGAGGTTAACAAGCAATTGAAAATAAATATGTTTGTAATTGGATTGGTTGTCGTGTTGCTTGGGCTGAATATCGTGCATTTTATGAAAGACAATAGTCTTTTTTATAGTGCCTTAATTGTGATTATGATCTTTTTATTATTCTTAATTATAAAGAGTCGCAAGATTCTTAATATAAGAAAACAAGAGCTTATTAGGTAGGGCGTAAAGGTAAACCAGCGCCCAAATAGCCTATGAGTAACACAATAATACTGAGTCTAAAAATACTGAGTTCAAAAAAACACTATTAGAGTGTGTTTAATAAACCCTCATAATAAAACGTAGTGATGTTTTTTACATACAGCCACTTCTCATAACAATCGAAACAATGGATTGGTCCGAGAGATTTTATAAAAAACTAAGGATGGTTATGTCAGCTTATTACAACTTTATAAAACGTGAACAGCAAACAGATGGTACCTGCGTTGCGCATTATCAGCCAACTGAGCATGCGCAAGGTGCGTGGAATGAACATGAACAACACATGGCGCCAGCGACTGGGTTACTGGCGGTCGAATTAGAAAAGTTTGCACCGCAAGCCAATATGCGCGTTGCCCGTATTAGTCTTGATATCTTGGGACTGATTCCGCTTGATGAGTTTACGGTTACTACCCGTTGCATTCGTCCGGGCAAGACCATCGAGCTAATAGAAGCAGTAATGAGCAGTCGTGGCCGCGATTGTATTATCGCTCGTGCGTGGCGACTGATGACTCAAGATACTAGCGTTGTTGCAGGGTTAGAAGATCAAAAGGCGTTGCATCAGCCAGATGGATTGCCTGTTTGGGACGACATGAAAGGCTGGCCTGGCGGTTTTATTGAAAGCGTGCGTTTGGTTGCTTCTCCAGATCGTCGTGCGGGTAAAGGCATGGTCTGGATAACCAATGATATCGAGATGGTGGCAGGCGAACCAACCGATGATTTGGTACATCTATTAGGTATGGTTGATACGGCCAATGGCGTCGTGCCACGGCTTGGAATAGAGCTGTCAGCCGCCCAGTGGATGTTCCCCAATACTGATTTGCAAATTCATATGCACCGCGCACCTAAAGGTCGCTGGCTTGGTATCGAAGCGGTACAGCAATATGGCGATGACGGAATAGGGCTTACCAGTTCAGTACTGCATGATGTGCATGGGCCTTTTGGTCGCAGCGAGCAAATCCTAACTATTCGACCGATGCCGCGCTAATCTGTGATTCAGGATAAGCAAAAAGAAGTTAAATGATGCTTTAAACTTAATAAAGCTACCATTTATGCTTGAAATTTTTGACCGTGCCCCTATTTGATTAACCAGCCTAGCATTATTTATCGCAGATTTTATCAATTAGCTGCGCTTATTTGCTAGTACTTGCAGTTCTTGTGATTAATATATGCTGCTAACAGCATCTTTGGTAAGAATAATAGGAGTTTTTTATGAGTGAACAGACCCAAGCGGATAATAACAACGCTGATAATCTCAATACTAATAACAGTAACGTTAATGAAAGTACCCCTGAATTAAAAAAACACACTTTTGAAGCGGAAGTTGCGCAACTGCTGCATTTAGTGACCCATTCGCTTTATTCTAATGCCGATATTTTTGTGCGTGAGCTGGTTTCTAACGCTTCTGATGCGTGTGATAAATTGCGCTTTGAAGCTACCAATGACGATAGTCTTTATGAAGACGATGGTGAGCTGCGTATTCGTATTGCAGTCGATATCGAGGCCAAAACCATTACCTTTACTGATAATGGTATCGGTATGAATGAAGCGGATGCCATCGAAAACTTGGGTACGATTGCTAAATCAGGTACTAAAGCATTCTTAGATAAGTTGTCTGAATCACAAAAGCAAGACGGTCAATTGATCGGACAGTTTGGTGTTGGTTTTTATTCAGGATTTATCGTAGCTGATACGATTAGTGTTGAATCGCGCAAAGCAGGCGACCCCGCGGATAAAGGGGTGCGCTGGGTATCAGATGGTACTGGTAGCTTTACGGTTGAGCCTATCAATAAAGCAGCGCGTGGCACAGCCATCACTTTGCATCTAAAAGAAGAATATTCTGAAGGCGAAGATAACTACCTAGATCGCGGCAAAATTAAGCGTTTGGTCAATAAATATTCAGACCATATCAGCCTGCCGATTCAGATGCGTAAAGAAGTCTGGCAAGAAGATGTAAAGGAAGAAGGGGAAGACTCTGAGGCGAGCAATACTCCAGCTGGCGGCGAGATGGTACTTACCGATGAGTGGGAAACTATCAATAAAGCCAGTGCGCTTTGGACCCGCTCAGCGTCTGAGATTGAAGATGACGAGTATGTCGATTTTTATAAAAACATCACTTATGACATGGATGCGCCGCTGACTTGGACGCACAACCGTGTTGAAGGTCGCGTTCAATATACGCAATTGCTGTATATCCCCAAAAAAGCACCAGTAGATTTATATACTCGTGAACAGCAGCATGGTCTTAAGCTTTACGTCAAACGCGTATTTATCATGGATGACGCTGAGCAACTGCTACCGATGTATCTACGCTTTGTAAAAGGGGTTATCGACTCAGCAGACTTGCCATTGAATGTTAGCCGCGAATTACTACAAGAATCACGTGATGTGAAATCTATTCGTGATGGTAACGCGCGTCGCATTCTGACAATGCTATCAAGTTTGGCCAATAGCGAAGACAATGACAAGCAAGAAAAATTCGCGCAGTTCTACGCAGAATTTGGCGATGTTATCAAAGAAGGTGTTGGCGAAGACATGGGCAATCAAGAACGTATTGCCAAGTTACTTCGTTATGCCACCAGCACTAATGATAAGGTCGAGACTAGCTTTGAAGATTATAAAGCGCGCATGAAAGACGGTCAAAAGGCTATCTACTATCTAACGGCTGATAACTTAGCCGCTGCCAAAAACAGTCCGCAACTTGAGCTGTTTAAGAAAAAAGGCATCGAAGTTATCTTAATGACTAGCCGTGTCGATGAATGGGCAATGAACTTCTTGACTCAGTTTGATGATATGCCGCTACAAAACATCGCTAAAGGCGCTGTAGATTTGGGCGACTTGCAGGACGATGAAGAAAAGGCAGAAGCTGAAAAGGCACAAGAAATCATGAAGCCAGTCGTCGATAAACTTAAAGTGGCGTTAGGCGAACGTGCAAAAGATGTCAAAGTCTCAACACGTCTGGTAGACAGTCCAGCTTGCTTAGTCGTTGGTGAAGGCGAGCTGTCACCACAAATGATTCAAATGCTTCAGCAGATGGGTCAAGATGTACCAGCGAGTAAGCCAACATTAGAAGTTAACCCTGATCATCCGCTTATCAAAAAGCTTGAGAGTAGTGAGCAGTTTGACGACCTTGCGCAAGTCATCTTTGACCAAGCATTATTGGCTGATGGCGGTCAGTTAGAAGATCCAGCTGCTTATCTTAAACGTGTCAATGAATTATTGATGCGGTAATGTCTAGTAGCTGATGTGAAAGGAGGTCTTGAATTCAAGGCCTCCTTTTTTTATTCGCTTTTTAAGTTAATATTTTATATGGGTTTTTACAAATTATGCTTATCGTCTTAGCTGACAATCCGTTACAATCGCGATAGATTAGCAGGATAAACTATGAGGTTATGTTATCGGTATGATGATAGTCATTTCTCTCGACTGGATAGAGGTCTAAGTCTTTGCCACTCTCGTCGCTAAAAACCATTTCACTTCAGCGCTTCTCGCTCAATTTCGCTGCCAATATTATCGCTGCCCTTTGGATGTTGGTAGGGTCGACCCGTGCGTTTTCTTGGGTAAAACCAACCTTTGTACAATTTGCCTTATTTGCCTTATTAGCGCTAGGCAGTAACGTACTGTTTTCTTGGTTAGCTGCTGAAGCGGGGAGTGTCTTCAATGAACAAGGATTGGTCAGCTATTTGATTTGGCCCGCAATCATCTCTTTAGTCGGTATTATTCTTGCGAGGCGTTCTGGCAACCAGATGCTGGTATTTGTACCAGTAGTGCTATGGTTGGTGGCCGACACGTTATCTGCACTGCTACAAAGCATTGTGCAAGTTTTAGGCAGTCACGGCTGGTTACCCGAATGGAGTTATTCATTTTTACCGATATTGTTTCTAGTACTGTTTTTATGGCAAACGCTAGCATTATTGTGGATCTTTGCTCGTAGGCAACGTACACCGTGGTGGGAGCGGATTATTATACTGATAGGCGCTGTGGCACTATTGACTATTTGGCAGCGTAATGTCGCTGATCAACCTATTTTTAAGCAAGTACCTGTACAGCCTGTTTTAGAGGAAGCAGCACTTTATAAGCAGCCACGCTTATTACAGCAAGCTTTAGCCAGTATTGATCCCAGCATGCCTGGTAAGAGTGATTGGTATTTCATGGGTGTGGCAGGCTTCTCTGATCAAAACGTCTTTCGCTCTGAAATTAATAAAGTGCGAGAATTGTTTGATGTACGCTTTGGAACCAGTGGCCATTCACTGGCGCTAATTAATAATACTTATAGCTGGCTAGATGAGCCAGTGGCGACTAAGACTAGTATTTTACAAGGCTTGAAAAAAATCGGTCAGCAAATGGATGCTGATGAAGATGTGTTATTCATGACCTTATCATCACATGGTGACCAAGACTTTATTCATTTATCCAACCCTCCACTAGAGATGGATAATCTAGATGCCGCATGGCTACGAGAAGCACTTGATGCATCAGGCATTCGCTGGCGCGTGATCGTGGTATCAGCCTGTTATTCTGGTTCATTCATTGATGAGCTAACGTCACCAACGACTGTCGTTATTACCGCTTCAGCAGCCGATAAAATGTCGTTTGGTTGTACTAATACGGCTGAAATGACCTATTTTGGTCAAGCCTTCTTTGCGGAAAGTTTACGTGAAAACACCAGTTTTGCGGCAGCGTTCAAGGATGCCAGCCTACGTGTTAGTGAGCGCGAAAGCTTTATGGGCTTTGAGTCATCAGAGCCACAAATGGTCGTCGGTAGCTTAATGAAAACCGCCTTGCCTGCATTTGAAAAGACGTTATTTGATAAGACGCGCTCTTCAGTAGCGAACATCACTAACAATACTGCTGTCCCTATTAATATTATCCCTGAAGATTCTACTGATAAGCTGGAGAATACTGCTACGTCTACTACAGAGTAGAAGATAAACGCTAATTTTCTATAATTGGATCATTTTAAAACCGATACAGTGCTGCTGGGGTAAATTTTTTGCAGCCTTTGTCACGCTTGCGAACAGCACGCAATAAAAATTTATACCAGTAGCATGTGGCTATTAAAGTATCGATTTTATTTCGAAATGACTATATGTTATAGCAATCACCTTGGCTCCAGCTCATCCTAAAAATTGTTTCTATAAAAATTATTGACTACACTATTTATGAAGTCTTACTGCTTGAGATTTCTTATTATTCGTTTTGCCTAATTGCTGTTGATACGTGCGTCCTTTTTCAGCGTTCCTTTTTTCAGCGCTCCTTTAATTTTTGAAAATGGTATCATGGTCTTATTGGATAAATGTCTTATTGCATAATTTTTATAAGCATCATTTGTTTTAATTTCGATAAAAAGGATATCAATCATGAATAATTCTTACAATAATAGTCTATCTGCCAACACCCAGCTCACGCAAAAAAGCGTGAACCGCTGCTTTGACGGTGAACAGCATTACTATAGTCATCAATCAACAGCGACCAAAACGCCAATGACGTTTAGTATTTATTTGCCAGATGAAGCGCTTGCAGGAAAGCTTTGCCCCGCCATATTGTATTTGTCAGGTTTGACTTGTAACGCCGATAACGTTACTCATAAAGCGCACTTTCAGCAAAGATGTAGCGAGCTTGGCATGATATTTATTGCACCAGATACGTCTCCTAGAAGTAGCGAAGATGACGAAGTGCCGAACGATGAACGTTATTTTGTGGGTCAAGGCGCAAGCTATTACGTCGATGCGACTAATGCACCATGGGCCGAAAACTTCAATATGCAAAGTTATATCGTAGATGAGTTGTATGACTTGCTTCGCTCTGAGTTTGCCATTAGTAGTCTTGGTATTACAGGCCACTCAATGGGCGGTCATGGTGCGCTGCTACTAGGTTTTAAGTTCCCAAGTAAGTTTGTCAGTGTCTCAGCGCTATCGCCAGTGTGTGCCGCCAGTGAGTCAGCATGGGGTCAAGCAGCTTATACCGAGTATTTCGGTGATGATAACGATCTGTGGGCTCAAGCTGATGCAGCGCAGACGATTAAAAATGCTGGTCGCAAGTATTCAAGTATCTTAGTTGATCAAGGTGCCGATGATAACTTCTTAGCAGAAGGTCAGCTACAAACGTCCAAACTACAAAAAGCTTGTGAAGAAGCCAAACAGCCGTTAACACTACGCTATCAAGCAGGTCACGACCACAGCTATTACTTTATTCAAACCGTGATTAATGATCATATCGAGCATCATTGGCGTATGGCGCAGTTGAGCTAGTTATACCCTTATGCTTATCTGTAACTTTACCCTAAACTATTATTTATAAAGCGATTTTTGTGACTGTACTGTAGATAGACGGCTTAGCGGATAGTTTAACCAAGCTCAGTTATTGATATAAAATAGGGCTTGGTTAATTAAATACTTAATACGCAAAAGGTAAGAGTTTATGGTATATCATCAAGCGTCATCCGTAGGTGAACGTTTAAATAATCAGCAACAGAATATACAATCATCACTTGCTACTATGCAGGCTGACATAGATACAGCTTTACGCACAAAACGAGCAGCCAATAATAAGACCAAAGATACGCTCAGCTTAGATATTGTGAGCTCAGATCAGTTGCAGTCAAGACCAGATAATTTAGCAGCTGATAAAATACTGGATGCCGCGCAAATATCACGTGTGATAGAAATGGCATGGGAAGATAGAACGCCTTTTGGCGCTATAGAGCACAGTTATGGACTTAGTGAAGCTAACGTCATTAAATTGATGCGTCAACAGCTAAAACCCTCATCTTTTCGTCTATGGCGCCAACGTGTAACCGGTCGTTCTACTAAGCATCAAGCGAAACGATCTTTCGAAGTAGGCCGTGCCTATTGCAAAACCCAATATAAGCCACGATAGTAGTTTTAAGACAGTAATTTTTAAGATATCAGTTTTCGAGGCACAAGTCTCCGAAGAATAAGCTTTTAAGGCATTGTTTTTTAGAATAGAAAGTTTATCGGTTTATCTAGCATTAATAATGTTGAGGTAAGCCTTCTCGTTTTTGTCAATTTACCAAAATTATCAATTTATCAAAACATTAATTAGGTAGCTCAATTATGATTAGCCCTTCTAAACAATATCTAATCGCCCCTTCAATATTATCTGCTGACTTTGCGCGTTTGGGCGAAGAAGTGGAGACTGTTCTAAAAGCAGGCGCCGACGTCATACATTTTGATGTAATGGATAACCATTACGTACCGAACCTGACCTTTGGTAGTATGATTTGTAAGGCGTTACGTGATTATGGTATTGATGCACCCATTGATGTACATCTAATGGTTAGCCCAGTCGATGGTATGATTGAGCAGTTCTTAGAAGCCGGTGCTAGCGTTATTACTTTTCACCCAGAAGCTAGTGGACATGTTGATCGCTCCTTGCAACTGATTAAAGACGGCGGGGCTAAATGTGGTTTGGTACTTAACCCAGCCACGCCACTGCATTATTTAGATTATGTAATGGATAAAGTCGATCAAATATTACTGATGAGCGTCAACCCAGGATTTGGTGGGCAGTCGTTTATCGAAAGTACCTTGGATAAAGTGCGCGAAGTCCGTCAGCGTATCGATACTAGCGGCCGTGATATTAGGTTAGAGGTAGATGGCGGTATCAAAGCGAGTAATATTCGTGCTATCGCTGAGGCTGGTGCTGATATGTTTGTAGCTGGCTCTGCTATCTTTAATCAAGATGATTATCAGGCAGCTATTACTGCCATGCGTCAAGAGTTAGCTTTGGTAAATAGTAGCAAATAGCCATTATAGTGATACAGGTAAGAATAGTCTTACGTCACAAAAAGGTGCATTATGGATAAGCCAACCTCACCAGTACAAGACGATAAGGGTTCGTCTAATCGACAACAAAAACGCAGTTTAGTACCCAAAGGAATTACCATTGGCTTAGCGATATTTTCATTGATACTGAGCCTTGCTGGATATGGTTTTCGCTTAATGGTGGGGGATGATGTCGGAGATGTGTTACGCCATGCGGCGGTAATAGTACCTGCTTTTGTGCTCGGTATTCCGTTACTTTTTTGGCTTGGTGCGCGTGTATTCAACAAGTTGAATGGTACTGATATTGCGGGCTGGAATGCGATAAGTCTAGGCTATCTGACTTCTTGTATTTCATTGCTATGGTTGATGGGCACTTATAGCTAAATTTCACATTATTCATAAATTTTTTATCATTATTAAGTCATGATTTTCGTCTTGACTGGAATTTTATATGCAAATTATGCCCACCCGTATTGCGAATATTATTTACCCAAAAGATCTACCTAATGTTTTGTTCACTAGCCTTATTATTGCTTGTCTATTGTTAGGGTTAGCTTCGCTGAGTCATGGCGAAGGGTTTCAAGGCTGGTTACATGTTTTTGAGAGCTGGCTACTGATGCTGTTAATATTTCCCACCGCTACTGCCGCCGTCGCACTGCCATTTAAATATCGTGACCCGACGCTAGAGTTAAAACTCATGTATTATCTGGGTATGTTCGTCGCCTTGTTATTTACCTTAGCCAAATTGCGCTACTGGCGTTAATTTAACAGTTATTATGACGTAGTCAATATCGGCTTATTTATAAGACTTGCGTTAATGCTCTTGAATTCTAGGGTCAAAGCGTCCATTGTATGAGTATGATACATTTACCCATGTTGTCTTGAGACGTAAAACTCTATGCAATGACAAGACGGTATAATTGAGGATACATTAAATGCCATATGATATTGATAATGAGATAGAAGTAGACAACGATACCCAAGATAAGTTTGCAGGATTTGCTAAAGAGACGACTCTTGAACTGGTAGAAGCAGATGACGGTAGATTATTGTTACGTGATGCTGAACAAGATGAAGCACCACTAATGACCATCGACTTTTCTGATAAGCTTAAAGAGTTGCTTGGTAGTGATACTCAAGCTATCGGTCAGCATATGATTCATGCAGCTATTCAAGTGATTATGCAAAAGCAGATGAGTCAGTGGCATGCGCATGTCTATGATAAAGAACCTACGAATTATAGCTAACAGGCTATGATTGAACTTAAGGCAATTTATTCATAATAAGATATAAATTGCAGACAATAAAAAAGGGCTTATCAATTGATAGGCCCTTTTTTATTGTTCAAATAATTTTATTTATAGAAAATTATTCTATAAAAAATACAAATTATTTGATTTTTGCTTCTTTAAAGATCACATGTTGGCGAATTTTAGGATCAAACTTTTTGATCTCCATTTTGCCAGGCATTGTGCGCTTATTTTTAGTAGTGGTGTAGTAATACCCAGTACCAGCAGTTGATACCAACTTGATTTTATCTCTCATGATAGCTTTCCTTTAAATGATGGCAGACAAGCGCGTGGCTTAAACTTTTTGACCTTGTGCGCGCAAATCTGCTAACACTTTATCAATACCAACTTTGTCAATGATGCGCATACCTTTAGTAGATATACGTAGACGTACAAAACGGTTTTCAGATTCTACCCAAAAACGATGGTTGTGAAGGTTTGGTAGAAAGCGACGACGGGTTTTGTTGTTTGCGTGCGAAACATTATTACCCACCATAGGGCGCTTTCCAGTCACTTGGCAAACTCTAGACATGGCGAACTCCTGATCTATGAGGTATGAGGGATTCTCATACCAGTCTGGGCAAGTTGCGCGTATTTGCGGCATGGACACAGCAAGCGGCACCATTGCACCAAACAAAACTATATGAAGGTTGAGCTGGTTTTCGCTGTCATCTAAAGGCAAATAACAGACTGACCAATTCAGAAAATTTTAAAGCCGACATTTATACCATAAAATCAGTAAACATTCAAATTATTTTGTGATAATCGTCGTCATAAAAGTCACCTATTATACCCTGAATCTACGTTCGTATGTCATCGATTACTTAACCCATAGGTATAATTTTTAGTTGTAACTTAGAACAAAAGTCAGTAAAGTTGCTGTTAGAAATTTAATACACTTTATATATATAGTAAACATACGGTAACCTTATCTACTTTTGCTTATATATTTGTAGATTGGGAACGATTCTTGCTTATCTTCTCGAATACATCATTGCTGATTCGGAGTCCAAAAAATGTCATATAGCCCGCTACCTTTTACTTCTAAGCTGTTTCAGTTGACAGCACTGACTTTAGCGCTCACCTTAGCTGGTTGTGGTGGGGGTGGTGACAGTGATACCGTAGATTCTATCGCGCCAAAACCTGATATTGGATTGGTTCCAGTAACACCTGATAATCAAGATCCAAATGATCAGGGTGCGGGTGATGAAGAGTCAACCATTAAGGCAAATGAAGTATATATATTATCTAATTATACTAATATTAATGTGAATACGGCTAAAGATACTTCCATCAGGATAGAAGCTTTGGTATTAGATGTTAAAAATGGTGTGTTAGATAATAAGGTGGTTACCTTTGAAATCACCGATCCTAAGGCTACTGGGTTGTTTAGCACTTCTAGCTCTAGAGTCACTACCGACGAGAAAGGAAGAGCTTTCATTGAGCTACAAGCAAGAAATAATCTAACTGCAGAACAGAGTGATTTTCTTATAAAAAACGGCTTAATAGTAAAGGTTAGTGTTGATGGCATCGAACAATCTATTACATTATTTGGTCAAGAAGGTAATACCAGCACGCAAAAAGATGATGTTTATGATGTGTTTATCTCATCAGATAAAACTGAGCTATTAACAGGTTCGGATAAAGCAACGGTAAATATTAGAGTAACCGATAAGAAAGGTGGTATCGTTGCAGGCGTTCCTGTGATAATAGGTATTACTGATGCTGCGTTATATGGCCTGTCTTTGAATAGTCCTTCTAAGCAAATCACTAATGAGCAAGGACTAATTGCCGTCGAGTTGTTACAAAGCAGAGTAAATGTTGACGCCCAGCTAAATCATGAAAGTCTATTAACGGTAGTTGTTGATGATGAAAAGAATAGTATCGTTGAGCAAAGCTTCCCTATTATAGTTTCGGGTACTCGTGCAAGTAATGTTGTTTCTTCTAAAAATATAGTGAGTAATGGAGAAAACTTTTCAGTATCTGGACAAATTCTGGATGGTGCAGCAAAGCCTATTAATCGCGCAGATGTGGTTCTGTATAGTAATAATGTAGAAGCAGGTACTAGCAGTACTGATTCTGATGGTAACTTCAGGTTTGATTTAAATGCTTCCACTCTGAATGCTTCAAATGATGATAGTTATGTATTTAGTATTGAGATTAAAGGCCCTAAGAGTATTCAACGTATTCCTAATGTATTAACTATAGGGTCTGCTACTAGCTCAAACATGAACTTTGAACAGACTACTGACATAGTTGTGGGTATCAGGAAGAAAGTTACTCTGAATGTGCCAGATGGTATCAATGGTGATAGCGTTGTTGTTACAACGAATAAGGGTAAAATTTTCAAAGACATGAGTGAGACTGAAAGTTTTGGTAGCTCTCGTCGTATATTAACGGTAATGAATAAAAAGGTCGAGTTCTACATTGAGTCAAGCGTGCCTGATAGCGCCACTATAATTGCGACACATAGAAGGGTGGGACAGCCAGATAATACTAAAGAAACAGTATTAAGCTTCGTATCGATTAGCCCTACTAAGTTGATCCTGCAAACTGAACGATCTGTTCTTAGTGTTGGTGGCTCTACTGAAGTAATTGCTCGAGTGTTAGATAAAGATGACGCTCCGGTAAAGAATGCCATCGTGCAATTCACAACAACCAAAGATGCCTCTGGCGGTAGCTTAGGACAAGGGGTGGCTTATACTAATAGTAGTGGTTTAGCAACGGTAGTTTATAATGCGGGGCAGAACCCAACACAGACTGACGGTGTCATCATCGAAGCTGAGGTAAAGTTCATTCAATTGCCAGACAAGACAGAACAGGAAGTAAAGCCAAAAAGCATTAAAAGTACTTCAAGTCTTTCTGTACAAACGAAATCAACGTTTATCAGTTTCGCTTTCGCTGATAAAGTTTCTGCCGGTGATCGTCAGGTATATTATTTTCAAAAAGGTTCAATCAGTGTGCTTAATAGCACAGGTAAACCGGCTATCAATCAGCCCGTATCCATCAATTTAAATCCTAGTAGTTACGGAAAAGGTGAGTTTTTTGTTGCTAGAGATGAAGCTGATGAGAAGGTCTGGAGCATTCGCACCCTCTTGTTCCCTTTGGTTACCTCTCCTACTAATCGATATGGTTTCTACAGAACTTGTGATAATGAAGATACTAATAACAATGGTATCTTAGATTCAGGTGAAGATGTTAATGGCAATGGTCAATTAGATCCTATCAATGTCGCGGCAGTGCTTGATAAAGATGGTAATGAAGTTAGCTCTAGTCAGAACTTTAATTTTATTACTGATCAATTCGGGAAAGTTGACTTTTCAGTACGTTATCCAAAAGAATATGCAGAATGGTATAGAGCAAAAGTTACTGTTAATACTAGTGTAGATGGTAGTGAGTCAAAACAGTCTCGTGTAATGAGCTTTCCAGTTCTCATAGATGACGTTGATATTGGTAAGCCAGCACGTCCTAACTGGGCAAGTCCATTTGGTATTTACGATACTTGTTTCAACGCCAACTAGTATTTACCAATCTCAAAACGAACCCCCAACCCGCGTTGGGGGTTTTCGTATTGGTAATATAAATAACGTAAAACAACCAACTCAATAAGCAAAACATTGCAAAAACGATTAGAATAGTTGACTTGCTATGCTATCAATGGTTCTTCAAACACAGGTAGCAATCACCTTATTTTTTGATTAGGCACATTATGTCAGACACTGCAACGAATGCTTCACCGGATACTTTATCACAGGCTATATCTAGTGCTTCATTACCTATAACGGCTATCGACACTGCCACATTGCTCATTAAATGCCGAGATCAAGCAGGTATCGTACAAGCGGTATCAGAGTTTATTCATCGCTATGGTGGCAATATTATCTCTCTTGATCAGTATTCAACTGCACATGAAGGTGGACAGTACTTTATGCGTTTAGAGTTTGTTCTAGAAGGTTTGAGCGAGATTATTGATAACTTTGAGGCCAGCTTCGGGCATACGGTTGCCAAACGCCATAATATGACTTGGCATTTACATGACAATGCAATTAAGACGAAGGTCGGTATTTTGGTATCGAAGTTTGATCATGCCTTGTTGGATTTGTTATGGCGTCATCAACGAGGATTGCTCGATTGCCAGATTACTTCTGTTGTAAGTAATCATGAAGATCTGCGTCAAGCGGTAGAAAACTTTGGGATACCTTTTCATCACGTACCGGTAACTAAGGATAATAAACCTGAGGCGGAGGAGCGAGTTGATGAATTGATGGCAGGTAACGACTTAATAGTATTAGCACGCTATATGCAGATATTATCGTCTGATTTCATTGAACGCTGGCCAATGCAGATTATTAATATTCATCATTCATTCTTACCAGCTTTCGTCGGAGCAGATCCTTATCGTCAGGCGTATGACAAAGGCGTTAAGCTTATCGGTGCGACTGCGCATTACGTCACTGCAGAGCTCGATCAAGGCCCTATTATTGAGCAGGATGTGCACCGTGTAACGCATCGTCAGGGCGTGGTAGAATTACGTGCTATTGGTCGTGATATTGAGCGCAATGTATTGGCACGCGCAGTGAACTGGCATGTGCAAAATCGAGTCATTGTGACAGGCAATAAAACAGTGGTATTTAATTAGAGAGAAGATCTTATTAAATAAGCGTTACGGTCAGCAATATCGTTTATGATTTATACTGACCGACTGTGACGCTCACTCTATAACACTAGCTCTAAGACAAACTTGCTACCGACAAAGCCAATTGCTAATAAGATAAAGGCATAGAAAGTAATATTAGCCGCACGTTTGCCACGCCAGCCAGCGCGCCAATTGCCTATCAAAAGTATGCCAAATAGCAACCAAGATAACATGCTAAATACCGTCTTATGCACAATATGCTGCGCCATCAAGTCTTCTACATAGATAAAGCCAATTCCCAGCGCGATGCTAAGTAGTATAAAGCCTACCAATATCATATCGAATAATAAGCTCTCCATACTTTGTAGAGGCGGTAGTTTATTGACCCAAAAACGATGGATGGTATGATGCTTAAGCTCACGAATTTGCATACGCAAAAATAGCGCTTGCACTGTAGCCATCAGCAGCACACAGTAGGCAGCAAGTGATAATAGAATATGCGCTTCAAGACCGATGCTGACATCAGTTAGTGGCTGATAAGGTGCGCGGCCAACATAGCCCACTGTCATACCAATAAGCGCAGTCGGTGCGGCTAGGATACCTAGACTAAGAATAGGACGGTACAGACAGAAGAGTACATAGAAAAACAAGAAAAACAGACTAATTAGGCTGATTATGTTAAATAAGTTAAAATTTAGCCCATATAACGTAACCACATACGGATATAATAGGGCGGCATGTGCGAGCATACCGACGACCAGTAAGCCAAGGCTTAAGCCTTTATGAATAGGGTTGCTCTTCGTCAACGCCCAACTGATATGGATACTGACTGCTATATAAGCCATACTAGCAATTATGAACGCAAGGTGCACAGGTAAAAGCCTCATCCCATAATGAGCGCAAAATCGCCGCTCAATTTAACGCTAAAGTGGTATTATTAGAATAATCGTCCAATCTATCATAAAATGAAGGCTAGTTGAGAATCATCTCTATTATTATTCATAGATGCTAAGATCATAAATAGTTATTCATTATGAGGCACCAACTATTTATAGAGGTTTATATAAGCCACTCAATAGATGACAGTTTATATAGCGGTATTTATATAACAGTATTTGTTTAACCGTATTACTATGGCTGTCAATCCATTAGAGTAAAGCCAAATGCGTCTAAAGTCTTAGCGGAAATTACGCTATAGTATTGATAGTCAATCATTTTTAGATAAATCATATTCGATGTAAATGTGCGATACCCTAAACCATTTTGTTTAATCCATCTTTAATAAAGTGCTTTTTGACTGCATATACCTTAACAAGAAGCCTTTTTATAAAAATATTTTAATTGTTTAATTGAGAGTTATTTATGTTTGATACCTTAACAGAACGTCTATCGTCGAGCCTACGCAATATCGCCGGCACGGGGCAACTGACTGAAGACAATATCAAAGACACGTTACGTGAAGTGCGTATGGCGTTGTTAGAAGCCGACGTGGCGCTACCGGTCACTCGCGATTTTGTTAAACGCGTTAAAGAGCAGGCGCTTGGTGCTGAGGTGCTAAAAGAATTAGCTCCAGGTCAGGCGTTTGTAAAGATTGTCCACGATGAGCTGACCGAAATGATGGGCAGTGCTAATCAGCAGCTTGAGATGACGGGTAAGCCTCCTGTCGTATACTTACTAGCGGGTCTGCAAGGTGCGGGTAAAACCACCACTGCAGGTAAACTGGCCAAATATCTACAAGAGCGCCATAAGAAAAAGGTCATGCTGGTCTCAGCTGACGTCTATCGTCCAGCGGCAATACAGCAGCTTCAGCAAGTAGCCGGTCAAGTTGACGCCAAGTTCGTTAACTCAAGTAGCGACGAGAACCCAATTGATATCGCCCTACGCGCTATCGAAGAAGCAAAAATTCAATACCAAGACATCTTGATTATTGATACGGCGGGTCGTCTAGCTATCGATGAGACCATGATGGATGAGATTAAGGCGTTAACCGCTGCGGTTAATCCATCCGAGACACTGTTTGTGGTTGATGCCATGACAGGTCAAGATGCAGCCAATACTGCCAAAGCCTTTAACGATGCGTTGCCATTGACGGGTGTTATCTTAACTAAGACTGACGGTGATGCTCGCGGCGGTGCAGCGCTTTCTGTACGCGCTATCACAGGTAAGCCGATTAAGTTCTTAGGTCGCGGTGAAAAACTCGACGCCTTAGAGCTATTCCATCCTGAGCGTATTGCCCAGCGTATTCTTGGTATGGGTGACGTACTGAGTCTGGTTGAAGAAGTCGAACAAAAAATCGACCGTGATAAAGCCGAAAAAATGGCGAAAAAGATGCAAAAGGGCGGCGACTTCGACCTTGAGGATCTATTGACTCAGTTCCAGCAGATGAAAAATATGGGCGGTATGTCGGGCTTCCTTGATAAAATGCCAGGCATGGGCGGTTCGGATATGCAAAAAGCTGTCGAAGACGCTAAACCTGAAGAAAAAGTCCGTGAAATGGAAGCGTTAATTAATTCTATGACCCCATTTGAGCGTCAGAATCCTGATAAGATTAACCCTAGTCGCAAGCGTCGTATTGCTGCAGGCTCGGGGCGTGAGATCCAAGACGTCAACCGTTTGCTCAAGCAGCACAAGCAAATGGCAAAAATGATGAAAATGATATCCAAGCCTGAAGGCATCAGTAAGATGATGAAGTCTATGCAAGGGTTAATGGGCGGCGGCGGTGGCGGAGCTGGGGGCGGCGGTCCTTTATTTGGCGGCGGCGGTCAGCAAGGCGGTCCTAAAGATGTGAAGCCGCAACAAATGGCGAAGCAAATGGGACTTGATCCTAATAATATGCCTAGCACTGAAGAGATGCAAAAGCAGATGCAAGAGATGGAAAACCAAGCGCCAAAAAAGTTTAAAACGCGCTTTTAAGTAGTAGTTGAATTTGTTAGCCCTATAAGTCTAATAAAAACCCAGAGCTAAAGTAGTTTTGGGTTTTTTTATGGATGCTATTTAGCTCACCTATTAGAACACCTATGTTTATATGTCTTCTCATGAATAAAGTGTGAAAAACGTAGAAAGTGATAAAAATCGCTTACCCTAAATGCTATGATAGGCGCTATTTTATTAGGGCGTATTTTTTATGTAGTCGATTCAATTTGAAAGTGGTACTTTGAGAGTGGGACAAGGCAACCGAGTGTCGATGGTTATGTCATACTTCAAATGAGGTTAACGCAGCAACACTTTTATAGTGGACTGACTATAGTGCCAAAAGTATAAGCCGAGGTTACAATGTTTTTAGCAATGGATACCGTGTTCGATCAGTGCTCAATCGCAATTTTAGATGCGAGTGGTCAAGTACTGTCGAGTCATACCGAGACTGGTAAGCGCCAGCAGACCCAACAAATTTTACCAATGATCGATGCAGCTCTGTCCGAATCTAAACTGAGCCTTTCGGACATGCAGGCATTAATATTTAATCGAGGTCCAGGTGCATTTAGCGGTATTCGTATTAATACTGCGGTGGTACAAGCGCTATCGGTGGCACATGATTTACCTTGCGTAGGAGTCTCAAGTCTGCAAGCGATTGCGCAGCGGGCATATCAACAATATGGTGTAACGCAAGTATATAGCGCCCTTGACGCACGTATGCAGCAAGTTTACTTTGGGCAATATGCAATAAAAGATAGCGAGCAATCAGATCCTCAATCAGATCATACTGTCATGCAGCCAGTGTTAGTCAATGATGAAGAGAGCACTGAGCAACTGCTGGATTATGATAGCCAAACAGTACTCGATATTCCTATTGCCGGTAATGGCGCGTCGCTCTTAAAATTATATGATGGACAAATATGTCATGACGATGTTTGGCCGGATGCGACAGTGATTGGACAACTGGGTATTGCTCAGTTTATAAATTCTGGCGGTACCGATGCGGCGCATGCGCTACCAAAGTATCTGCGCAACCAAGCGTGGAAAACGTTAAAAGAGCAAGGTAAAGCATAGTTTTTAACATAGTCATTTAAATACAGTAATGTAAACGTCATTCATAATAGCTAGATGCGTAGTATTAACCATGCGCCAAACCTTATAAAAGCAACGACAATATAGGACAGCCAACAGGTCTGTTTTTAGGAAAATAATTGTGGATATACTCTTGTTAATTCAAGCTGTCATCATGGGTATCGTTGAAGGTATCACCGAGTTTTTGCCCATCTCTAGTACTGGTTACCTAATCTTATCAGCTGATCTGATGGGCTTTTGGACCAAAGACAAAGTTGACTTGTTCATTGTGGTGGTTCAGTTGGGCGCTATATTAGCGGTCATTTATGATTATTGGGGCAGGTTATGGCAAGCATTGATGGGTCTGCTGACGGGCAAAGCAGAAGGCATGACCAATCCAAGGCAGTTGGGACTGAGTCTGATCGTTGCCACTGTTCCGGTTATGCTCGTTGGCTTCACCTTTGCGGATGAAATCAAAACTTATTTGTTCAATCCTATGATTGTCGCCATTATGCTAATCATTGGTGGTTTGCTGATCTTTTACGTGGAAAAGCGTCCCAAGACGATCATTGCTACAGAAGCCGAAGAGGTCAGTTTAAAAACGGCGCTAATGATTGGTTTGTTTCAGTGTTTAGCATTGATACCAGGTACGTCACGCTCAGGGGCCACTATTATTGGTGCCCTTTGGCTTGGGGTCTCGCGTAAAGCTTCAGCAGAGTTTTCATTCTTTTTGGGTATCCCAGTCATCGTAGGTGCAGCCTTGTTGGACTTGCTCAAACACGGTGATGTGTTGACCAGTAGCGAGGATTGGTTGGTATTAGGCGTAGGCACAGTAGTGTCCTTTATCGTAGCGCTACTTTGTATTCGCTGGTTAGTCGCGTGGGTGAGTCGCCGTGATTTTACGATTTTTGCGTGGCTACGCATTATTACTGGGGTGGTGGTATTACTGGCGTCTTGGTTGTTTGGTTATCAGATGGCTGGCTAGATTTGCACGTTGTTTTACTAGGTTTGCAGATAACATAAAGGGAGGGCAGGTATGACCGCTTTGCAGCAAGAGTTTAGAGAGGCTACCGCCTTTGTGCATTGCCAGCTACTCTATGTTAGCGAATCACAGCAAGCGCAGATTGATAGCTTGCAGACGTTAATAACTGAACATGAACTGCCAATCGTTTTAAATACCGAGCTAATTACCGATAAACTCAATCAAAAACGTCGCCAGCAATTAAGTCAGATATCTACCCGGCCTATTTTACTGCTGGATGACAAAGACAAGCTATCGTGGCTTAGTGATGGACTGAGTGTCGCACCGGAATGGGATAAGTTACAACGCCGTGTGGTGAGTGCTGGACGTAAATCTGAGCTGTTATTACAAGCTGCTAAAATCACATCGGATAGTATCGTCATCGATGCTACCGCTGGATTCGGTCATGATAGTCTGATATTAGCCAGTACAGGCGCGCAAGTAACGATGCTTGAGCAGCAACCTTTGATGGCATTGCTATTGTTAGCAGAGCAGCAGCGGATGAGTGCATTACCGAATTGGCAAAAGTTGATGACGCGTCTGCATATTATAAATACCGATGCGCTCAGCTATTTTTCGAGTCTAAAAGCTGAATCAGTAACTGCAAATAGCAAAATAATCGATGTGGTCTATTTGGATCCGATGTTTCCAGAAGATAGCTATCAGGATAGTAAGACGGGTAAAGGTGCTAAAGTAGGTAAGCATATGCAAGCACTGCATCAATTGGCTAGCCCGCCAACATCAGAAGAAGAACGACAATTGCTACAAAGTGCGCAAGCTGTTGTTAGTCAAAATGGTGAAAAACAAGGTCGCGTGGTCGTGAAGCGGCCGCAGTTTGCGCCGTTACTTGCCAATCAACAACCAAGTGAAAGCTGGAATAATGAAGCAGTACGCTTTGATGGTTATTTTATTTAGCTATCTATGTAAAACAAACTAATTAACAAGCTTAAATTCAATAGGCTCAGGAGCACGTAGTGACAACGCTAATAATTTGGGCCATGGGTGCAGGCCTATTATTGATAAACATCATACTGCGTACTCGAATTTTAAGGTTAGAGGCGCGTTTAAAAGAATTGAGCAACCCACAAGAGCAATTAGCCTTTTTGCGTCAACAAGCAGCACAAAAAGATAAAATCCCTGCTATCAAAGCTTTACGTAAACAATATCCTGAGATATCACTGATTGAAGCAAATCGGATGTGGCAGGATATTTAGAAGCTATATATCTAGAGGCTATAGATACTTAGAGCCGTTATATTTAGAAGCTATATGTTTAGAGATGATTTAATGACCAACAGTCCCTCAGCTTTGAGTTTCAAAGAAAAGTTACACGCCTACATGCAGCTAACGCGCTTTGATAAGCCAGTAGGCATTGAGCTATTACTATGGCCAACGCTGTGGGGCGTAATGCTGGCAGCGATGGGTCAAGCGCAGCAGCAAGGAGCAACGGCAGGTCTGCCAAGTCTGAAGATATTTGTGTTATTTGCTCTGGGCGCGATTTTTATGCGGGCAGCAGGTTGTGCGATTAATGACTTCGCCGATCGCAAAGTAGACGGTCATGTGACCCGTACCAAAGGCCGTCCATTGGCAGATGGTCGCTTATCTGCTAAAGAAGCCATCGCTGCATTTTTGCTGTTGGTATTATTAAGTGCCAGTTTATTATTTTTCTTGCCTATTGAAGTATTCTATTGGTCTCTGGGTGCGGTCATATTGGCGTTTATTTACCCTTTTATGAAACGTTTTACGCATTTGCCGCAAGTGTTTTTAGCCGCCGCTTTTGGTTGGGCGATACCGATGGCTTATGTAGCCATACAAGGCGCCCCTGATATCTGGTGTTGGTTGTTGTTCATAGCTTACATGTGCTGGACAGTAGCCTACGATACCCAGTATGCCATGGCTGACCGTGAGGACGATTTAAAGATTGGGGTGAAATCAACGGCGATATTATTTGGCCGCTATGATGTAGTTATCATCTCACTACTACAAACCTTATTTCTATTAATAATGGGCGTAGTGTTGTGGCATTACTTTGCACCAACGACGTTAGGTGTGACACCAGTATTTGGCTTGGCGCTAGTAGCGATAATGTTTGCTAAGCAAAACAGCGCTTGTGCCAGTCGTCATGCATTGGCCTGCTTTCAGGCATTTTTAGCCAATATTTGGGTAGGGCGTTACGTCTTTGCTCTTATAGCAATTGCTTGTCTATGGACGACTTTTAATGGATAAACTAAATAAATTTTCGAGATTAAAAGCGAAAAAGCCAACAGATAAACCTATGGCAGACTATCAAGCAAAGCTGGCTGAGCATGGGTTAACACGCGAGCAAGTCATCGCTACCGAACGTAAATTGGCGAAGTTTGCTAATACCATGGATTCGTTAGTACGTATCCCTTTTACCAAACAAGGGATGGGCGCTGATGCGGCACTATCGACTATTCCGCTAGCAGGAGATTTGGCTGGACTTGCCTTGACCAGCTATGCGTTTATATTGGGTCGTCAGCTAGGTGTCCCAGCGCATAAAATGACACCAGCAGTCAGACTGGCGCTCATCGATATGGTGGTTGGCATCGTACCTGGTATCGGGACGCTGCTGGATATCTTTATACGTCCTAGTCGTAAAACCTTGGGCATCGTACATCAGCACCTACAAGATGAGTATGGCATCACTGAAACCATGCATATGGATCGGCCATTTTTACATCAATCACTAGAAGACAAACAGCAGCAAAGTCGCTTTTGGCGTAATCCAATCGTTGCTTGGCTCTATCTGCATATACCTGACATATTAGGGCTAGTCGTTTTGATATTTATTGTTTGGGGATTGTGGGCCGTGATGAGCTGGCTGGTCAGCCTGTTTGGGCAAACAACTGGCTTTGGCTAAACCAAAGCAATAAAAAAGGCGGCACACGATCGTAACGTGTACCGCCTTTTTTATTGCTTAAAATATTATTTTTAATGGGCTTAAGCTATGTGTCTTCTAATAAATTATTCAGTGATGACTTCAGCTTCAGCACTGACAGCATCGAAGCTGGTGACTTTATTGTTTTGAATAAGATCTATAGCGCTACCACCACCATGACTGACCAGCTGAATACTACCATCTGTTGAGCGATAAGTAGGATTATTACCTTGGCCTTCTGGTGCGCTTAGGGTCATTTTGGGTTTATTAGGTAAGGTTACGATGGCATTGAGTACGCCCGCAGCCGAGGTTTCAAAGACGACGGATAAAGTTTCACCTGACGCGCTTTTATAACGTACATCAGTGATTTGCGCGCCTTTAATCGCTTGTTCTGGATTAGGGGTCGCGGCTGCAGTATTTGGTTCTATTTCTACCGTTTCGATATCGTTTTCAAGCTCGTTTAAGTTAACATCGTGCTCTGAATCTGTGATGGAATCAACCGAGTTTTGAGAGCTGTCTATAGCTACATCATTATCACTGTTATCATTAACAGGCGTACTTTGAACGGTTGTTTCAGCTTGGGCTTCGTTAGCTGTTTCAGGTTCTGGTTTCTTTTGGCAGGCAGTCAGTATCAGCACACTAAAAAAAATGGCGGGAAAAACACGCAAGTAGGACTTGGATTTTAGTGAAGCTAAAGTAGGGGCTTTCATAATGAGGTTGTTATCCATCAAGAGGGGTTTATTTAAGCATAGTAAGCTGTGAGCAGTAATTTGCTATTGAATGACAATATATGACTAAGTGCTTACGGTAATAACTAGCTTTCGCTGTCCACCATATTTTTCGAGGTTGTCTCTATGCTCACATAGGTAAATACCTTGCCACATTCCTAGTCCTAATGCGCCATTGATAAGTGGAACGGTTAAGCTGACCCCAAGCATTATACTTTTAAAATGAGCTGGCAGATCGTCTGAACCTTCTAGCGTATGTCGATATTCTGGCTGGTCGGCTGGTGCTATTTTGTTAAGCCAGTCTTCGGTATCTAATCTGACATCTGGATCAGCATTTTCGTTGATAGCGAGACTGGCGGAAGTATGCTGTAAAAATAGGTGTACTAGACCTGCTTTAGATGTATGAGGTATTAGCTTATCAAGCGCATCTTCAATCATTGGCGTTATGATATGAATGCCGCGCGCGTAGGCAGGTAGAGTAAGGGTAGTTTGATGGTAAGGCATGGAGTATGTCTCACTATTAGAATTGACTTCAAATAGAAATAATACAGGATAGTATTATTCGTTAAAAAGCTCAATTATTCAAGTTAGCGGCGTTTGCAAACGCGTGCGATTTGGCGAGAGTCGTGCAAGCATCGCCGCTGACAATGGTGCAAACGAGCCTAGCATCATATCTGCCAAAGTTTCAGCGCATATAGGCGCTAGCGCATAACCTTTAGCGCCCATCGCACTCATGGTCCAAATCCGTTTACTATCTACCAATTGCCCAACCATCGGATGATAATCAGGGGTCTGGGTGCGAATGCCTGCGCGTCCCTGCCACAGACTGGTATCTGTTGGAATGACCGATTCCATCTCAGGAATGGCAGTGACTAGTTTTTCGCGGCTAATCTGGTGTTCTTCATTACGAATACCAGTGTCTGTATCATTGCGCACAAAGCTTGCGCCTAGTAATAAATACTGTTCGCCTTCTACTACCTCATTCAACTTACTGTCACCAGCTTGCCCGCTAAATGAGGTGCAATAGCCACCGTACTTGAGAGGAAGTTTGGGCAGTTTTGCCCATTGTGTTGCTGAGGGAATAAACCAAGAAAGCTGACCGCGGATTTTACGACAATCAAAAATACGTTTATCTAGCTGATGGCTCTCAAAAGCGGCACAAATCACCACGTTATCGGCGATGATAGATATTATATCTTTATCCTGATTACTGCCTTCAATACAAACATGGCTTTCCATCTCGTTAATACTGCTAACTTCTAAGTGTTGAAAGCGGATTAACGGATGGGTCAGTATTGTATTTTTTAAAGCTTGTGGGTTGACCAAGCCAGATTGGGGTAAGTACAAATTCTCTGATAAATCTTGCGTTTTTAATCCAGTAGTCTCTTTTGCTTGTGCAAGCGATAGCGTGGTTGCCATATCGTCGGGATAATCTAAAATTTGCTCCGTACCGATATTGGCTTTCATAAGGAGATCAAGTGCGCCAGTTGGCTCAAGTACTGGCGCTGTATTTTGCTTTGCAGCCTTTTCATTGAGCTTTCGATATAGTCTGCTGCTATAGAGATAACCTATGGTATGCAGATGCTCGTCGACATGATGGATAGGCGTCATTTTGGGTGCGAGTAGGGCGCGAGGGTTACCTGATGCTCCGGCTAAGGGGGCTGATTTATCTAGTAAGGTGACATTGATACCGTGATTGGCTAGCGACCATGCCGTTAGCAGTCCAGAGACGCCAGCACCAATAACTACGATATGATTGTGAGCGCTAGATAGCGTAGAACTGCTATCACTATCATTCGAATATACTTTATCAGCCATGACCGCCGTTAGCATTTCACGCTTACGCCCAAAGCCTTTAACTTTTTCAATCTCAAATCCACAATTTTGTAGCGCACGTTTGACAATACCGGCACAGCTATACGTGGCTGCAGTCGTCTTTGGACGTGACAGGCGCTGAATTTGTGCAAAGATGTTTTTAGCCCATAAGGTACTATTGCAAGAAGGGGCAAAGCCATCTAAAAACCATGCATCAATGTAGGGCGCGGGCTTGATAGAAGTATCCAAAGCTAATTTGGCTAAGCTGATAGCTGCATCGCCCAACCATATATCAACGGTCAAATTATCATTGAAAAAATGCAAGCGATGACAGCCCGCGATAAGAGGAGGATAGGCAGATAAAAATAGCTCAATTATCTCTGTCAGCTCGGGCGCACGCTGTCCCCATAATGCCAGTATCTGCGTTAAATCTGCAAGCGGTATCGGGAATTTTTCGGTAGTAATAAAATGCAGTTTCGCAGTCGCTAATTGTGGATGCGTTTCACGCAGTTGTCGCCATAGCTGCCAAGTTGCCAAGAGATTTAGTCCAGTACCAAAACCCAATTCAGCGATGGTAAAGCACTGCTTTGGCTCAAGGTTTGCCAGCCGCTCTGGCAGTTGGTTATGTGCCAAAAACACATGACGCGACTCCGCTAGTCCGTCGGCATGTGAGAAGTAAACATCCTCAAACTCACCTGACACTGGCACCATATTACCCGTATCATCCATTTGCCAGTCAATATTGGCAGGAGTAATGACGTTTGATGGTTCAGCATTTTTGATTTGAGCGGTAGGCATGAAAACGTTCTTAGGAGCGTTGATGGCTCTATTAGAGAAGCTTAAACATTGAAGAAGCTTGGAAATAGTTAGGGTTAGTAGGCGTGAAATATCGAATAGAGTCTATCAATAACAACTGCTGATACTACCAGCGCTCACGACGCACAAACACTAACCACGAGACGAAAATACCGACCAATAAGCTAATCAACACCGTGAAAGCACCATATAAAAACAACTGACCTTTGCTCTCATAGACTAAGACGTTAACTTGAGTTTGTAAGTCATTAACTTGTCTTTGTAGCTGTGCATTGCGACTGAGTAGCGCTTGGTTAGCATCGGATAATGCTTTATCTGAAGGCTGTAGTTGTGCTGCTAAAGTATTGTTAGCTGGTGTCGTTGATTGAGCAGAGGTATTTTGACTCGTTATAGGCGGCGTCGCTGCCGGATCATTGTTCGTGACCGTTGGGGCAGCTTGCGCTGATATCGCAGTGATGACAATGATGCTAGCAAGACTATATTTATAATATTTTTTTAACAAAGATGAGCGCTGACTCACGATGGCACTACCTTATCTGCTATATCGTTAGTAGGTGCTGGCAACGTTTTTATAAAAGGCTTGATATCAACGTGACTGTACACGCCATCACGTAGATAAGGTTCTGCGCTTGCCCATGCCTGCGCTGCTTCAAGTGAGTCAAAATCTGCAATAATGAGACTGCCTGACATATCACTTTTACCATGTTCAATAGGGGTTGGCCCTGCAATAACTAGGCGTTGCTCGCGACTTAAAGCTTGTAAACGTTCAACGTGTTCAGCACGCGTAATTTGACGCTGTGCTGCGCTGTTGGCCACATCATGACCAATGATAGCAAATAAAGACATAATCCTTCCTTAATAAGTAGTAAGAATAAAGAGTTATAATCGGTAAGAATAATACTGATTTGTCATTAACAATTAATTATTGTCGCTATGGGTATTTAGAAACCATTTAACTTTTATTACAAAATAACGAATACCAAAGTATATTTTATTTTTAATGCTGATAGAAGTAAGCAAGCAGGATACTATTATTAACCTTTATTTCGCAGACTTGTCAGTTAAGGCTGGATTTAGATGCTTTTTTAATACCGCAAATTGAGCGACAACGAACACCAACATAATCGGAATCCAGCCATAGGTTTTAAAGTTAATCCATGCTTCATCAGACATTGTAAATGCCGTGATATAATGTAATACGCCCATAAAGGCAAAGAACAGTGCCCATGCGACAGTTAGCTTTTTCCAGCCACTCATCGTTAGGGTGAACACATCTTTCATCGCTAGTTGCATTAGAGGCTTGTTGATAGCCGCACTAATAAACAACGTTAAGGCAAAGATACCGTTGATAATTGGTGATTTCCAACGTAGATAGATGTCATCACGTAGCAGTAGCGTACCACCACAAAACACAATGGTTAATAGTAATACAACCCATTGCTGCTTATCGAATTTACCTTTTTGGCGCACGAAATGAATCGCATAAATGATAATAGTTGCAATCAGCAAGGCACCTGCTGCTGCCAAAATACCGCTCTGACGGGCAGTAATAAAAAAGGCAATCAGAGGAATGAAGTCTAGTAATGCTTTCATAACAAGTGGGATGTCCAACAAAAACGTAGTGGGTAGTTTACACGTCTACTGCGCTAAAAAAAAGCAGACAACACTACAATCATATTCGATAATAGGCGTAAGCCATAATACGTATCATTACTATTCATCCATTTAGCTATAGTCAATCCACTATAAAAGAGTGACAGCGTTAACCTTGTTTGAAGTATCACTTATACATCTGCACTCGGTTGCCTTGTACATCTTTTAAATTGAATCAATTATATTATTCATTCAATTATTCCCAATTAATCCATCAATATCCGTATTAAAAACCTAAGGCCAACTTTATGAAATTCGATTTACATTGCCATAGTACCTGTTCTGATGGCACTTATGCACCGGCAGATGTAGTGCAGCGCGCGCATGCAGCTGGTGTCGATGTGCTGGCATTAACTGATCACGATACTTTACTAGGCATTGATGAAGCTAGAGCAGCAGCAACTGCATATGGAATGACGCTTATCAATGGCGTTGAGATTAGCTGTGAGCATACGCTAAACGGCGGTTATGGTAAGAATAAATCAACCAATAAAATTATTCATGTGCTTGGACTCGATTTTACAGATCGTGAAAAAATGCACGAAACTCTACAGCAGTTGCAAGAAAGCCGGGCAACTCGTGGTCAGCGTATCACTGAAAAACTCAGTAAGCTGCTGGATATTGATTATGATGAGCTTTGGCAAGCCGTACTTGATAAAGCTGGTGGCAATCCACAAGCAGTTGGGCGTGCGCATATTGGGCAAGTGTTATTTGAGCGTGGCGAAGTTAAGACCGTACAAAAGGCTTTCGATAAATATTTAGCCGACAATAAATCCGCTTATGTGGCGATTGATGCCCTGAGTATGGCGGATGGTATTGAGCTGATTCATGCTTGCGGCGGTAAAGCAGTGCTCGCGCATCCAACGCGTTATCAGCTTTCGGCTACACGAGTACGTAAGCTTATCGAAGAGTTTGCTCAGCTTGGCGGTGATGCTTGTGAGTTACCAGCGACTAGTGAGCCGATCAGCACCCGAAAAATGGTTGATCGTAGTATTGCTGAACATGAGCTTGTCGCTTCAATTGGTAGTGACTTTCATGGTAGTAATATGCCATGGCGACGTTTGGGTGATGTGCCAAGTCTGACTACTGAGCAGCTCGGAGTCTGGCAACTTTTTGAAAATACTAGTTATTAATTATGAAGCAATTATCAACCATATATCGTATATAGATACCCTCTATAACAATCGTATTGCTAAACTATTTGAAAGTTGTCAAACTCAATAATAAACATATCAGAATTATACGAGTAAGAATAACATTCACAAAAACGAGTATAGTGCTGCGTCGATGGATGGCTTGATAAAAATTACAAAGCATATCAATCATTTAAAGAGTAAACCAATAAGATGCTCATCTGCCATATCCTAGGATTAATACTAATATAGTAATAAAGGCGCAACGCTTTTAATGCTTTGAACTTATCTATCAGTCTGTCAGTGGCTATCAACAAACGATTCCGTTTGGGTTAGTGTTAACGACAGATTGAATGTGCACGTGGTAACGCGTATATGGTTACATCGATATATCGGCTAGGCTACAAAAAACTTTCTCAAATGATTTTTGAGTGGCAAGCTGCGGATAGAGCATCATTGTTAGCCTTGTTCATTGTGATGGAAGTCACCATGCATTGGTTATGGTGTCTACTTGTATGGTTACGGCAAGATGCCTTTGGCAGCTATGTAGATATGGCGCTATTATATCCAATATGGGTAACCATAACGCTGATGGGATTGTTTTTTTGGTGGATGGTAGGCCATTTATCGCATATTAAAAATGACTATAAACGTCTACATAATTGGCAAATCGTACTAATTTTTGTCTATAGCTTATATATTGCAGTTGTCGTTTTGGTAATGGGTCATAGTAGTTTGGTCTCAGGAGTGTCGCTAGTTGGCGGTACTATGCTGGCGATGATGCTGGTACGCCGTCGTTATATTTGGTATGCATTCTTAATTCAAGTATTCTTGATTGTGTTAGTGGCTATTTTGCCTTATTTGGGCGTGAATTTGCCCAGTATGCGTCAACTCACCATTACTTCGTTACCGCTTGGTACTTATAGTTATCAGACTTATACCGAGATGACTAATATGGAAAATGCGATAGCAGCCACTATTTTTCAAGATGGTACGCTTAGCTGGGATAGCATAAACGAGATTCGTCGTTCTTCAGTATTCTTTTGGCGTGCAACGCACATGTATTTGGCATTGCCCAAAGCTATTTTTATGGTATATGTATTTAGTACACTATTATTAATCTTAGATAACAGTAAAAAAGAAATTATACAGCATGCCAATCATGACGAGCTGACAGGACTGAAGAATCGACGCTATGGTCTGACCCAAATGCGGCAAACGCTAGCAGATTTGACAGATACTCAGGACTATACCGTCATCTTGTTAGATTTGGATTTATTTAAATATATCAATGATAATTATGGTCATGAAGTCGGCGATCAAGTATTAAAAGAAGTTGCGAATATATTGATGGATACACTCGCTGATATAGACATTGTTAGCCGTTATGGCGGTGAAGAATTTCTAATTATCTTACCTGATATGGCGCACGATTTAGCGATGACTATTGCGGAACAATTGCGTTGCGATATTGCCAATCACGTGATTCAAGTAAATCATAGTCTCAGCTTTAGTATAACGGCGAGTCTAGGGCTCTATACATTGACTCATACTGAGCGGACATGCATTAAGCAAAGATATGCCTCTATAAAGTCAACAGAACACGCACCGCAGCTAACAAAGTCGCAGATAGTTAAGTCGCGAAGAGGTAAGCGGGTGACTAAACAAGCTCCAGAGCTACCAAAGGCGCAATTGCCAAGTGATATTTGCCAGCGCTTAATTAGGATAGCAGACAAAGCTTTATATGAAGCCAAAGATCGTGGCCGTAATCAAGTCGTTAGCGCCAACGAGATGCTAGCAGCGGAAAATAGTAATATTGAGCCCCTTTATTGCACCTAAAAGCTGCTACCCCATTGGCTAGCAGCTAATGACAGCGCAGTTTAATAAAGATTGTTTGACCTTCATGCACTACGCAATTAATTACAAGGTGCTTAACCGTTGCACCAAGCTTGCCAATACACTGGTCGCAAAACTGCCAGTCGTCAACGTAAAGTTTAATACCAGCGTTTGCTCATTACTATTTTGACTACCTTGCCATTCCCAACTCAAGGCTTCAATCGGCAATCGTAGCGCTCGTCGTTGTGCTTTCACATCGCGCTTCTCTAACCCCATTGCCAGCTGCGTTAATAACGCACTACTCTGTACCACATCGTTCTCAAGCTGAGCTGCTACGCTGCTGACTTTGTCATTAGCCATGCCCCATAACACGCCTGTTGGATGAATATCACCGCTAGCAACTCGCGCGCGTAAAGTATCGTCTATTTCTTCACTGGTAAATATCGAGCCTGAACCGTCTAAGTTAAACACCTCACCTGCGAGTCCAGTATTCCAACTACCATCCCGTACCCGTGCAGCCAATATCTCATTAAATATTAAGCTACGCGCGGCAGACAATTCCATAGAATTTTGCTCTCGCGGCGCACGTTTACGTTTGCTCTTCTTTGGCTGAGGTCGACTTTCTGGCGTTGGACGCGCAAACAATGCCAAGGCTTCTCGAATATTATTACCATTCCACCCAAAACGCTGTGGGCCAAAATAATTGGGCACGCCGCTTGCGCTGATATTTTGCAAATGCTTTTCTACAGACGACTTATCTTCATTTTCCAACTCAATATCTCGCAAGGTGATAATAAATTGATTAGCTCGGTGCGTACCACGATTAAGCTTTTTATTGTGCCAATGTTGAGCAAGGATAGTGACCGACTCGCTGTCGCTGATATCTACTGGTGCAAACTCAGACTCTGGCAATTGCCTCAAAGGTATTCTTAAGCTAAACCACTGAGTCGTCAGCGCATGACGGTCTTTGAGTCCTGAATAACCGACATCACGTAAGGGAATCTCTGCCCACTCTGACAGTAATTTAGCCAGATAGGCAGTATTCACCCCTGACTTCTCTATATGTAGCCATAAGTGCTCACCCTCGCCAGTAAAGTCTAACGGCAATATTTCATTGACGACAAAATCTGTGTTATGGGTCTTGTAAGTCGCTTGTTTGAGAGGTGGCAAAGTTGGCTGCGGTAATTGCGCAGTATCCGTCGCTGCCTCGATATCAAAACTGGTGATATCAAACTGTTCATTATTAGATGACTGACTGTTTAAGTCAGGTTCAGAAGTAGACGTAGCTGTCATTTCGTTCTGGTTATCTTGATCTTGAGAATTCATAAAGTCGTCTTGTATTTTGGTTATAAGCTTTAGGTTGAAAGAATAGAGCTATTCGTTAAAGGCTAGTAAAGGTTAGGAAGTTACGTTTTGCAACGCAGCAAACATACAAATAAACAGCGTACGCTAACTGGGCTTGCTACTATCAATGAATCTACTTTTTTTAAATGTATACTTGATACTAAATAAAATGGTTACATAACATTATTATGCGTTACTGGTACAAATTTTTCTCGCTTGCTGTGCCTACGCCGACAGAGGCTTCGTAAAATTCATTCCAGTAACGCTTGGTAGTCCGCAGTAATCCTGTATTCATTAAAGTATATCGACTATCTCAAACACGTTTTACGCAGAACATAATTATAACTGTTAAGGATGACCTATGAGCCAAGTTAATAATAACCAAGCCGATAACAAAATCGCCGCCAAAAATCTAGTAACGATCAATAAATCTGACATTCCAAGTGGCGGTATGAAGTCATATAAACAAGATGACGATAGTATCATTTTAATTACCCGTGATGAGGACGAGTTTTTTGCCTTTGATGGCAAATGTCCTCATGTTGGTGCAGATTTAGGTGATGGCATGCGCTGTGGTAATCGAGTGGTCTGCCCGTGGCATCATGGCAGTTTTGACAGCCGCGATGGCACGCTATTAGAGCCAGTTGCCATGCGCGGATTGACGCAGTATGAGCTGACAGATGAGGGCGATAGCTTGACCGTCAATACCTCAGCGAAGATAGATAAACGCGTTGAAAACGACAAGCTGACTGATACCCATACTATTATCATTGGTGGCGGCGGTGCTGGTTTTATGACGGCCAATCAGCTGCGTCATACTGGCTATGGCGGTAAGATTACCTTGATTAGTAAAGATGATAAAGCCCCTTATAACCGTCCTTTATTGTCGAAAGCATTTTTGGCAGGAAAAATGGAAGAGAAATATTTGATGCTTGGCGGCAGCGAGTGGGCCAGTAAAAATAATATCGAGCTACGCTTAAATCAAACCGTCAGCGAAGTATTACCCAATGAGCGCACTATCGTGATAGAAGACGAGAGTGGCAATAGTGAGCAGCAAACAGCGGACTTCCTAGTGGTAGCGACAGGTGCTGAGCCTAAGATACCGCCTTTTAAAGGTGCTGATTTGGATGGCGTCTATACGCTACGTAGTATGGAAGATGCTAAACTGATCAAAGCGGCCAGTCATGATCAGCGTGTCATCATTGTTGGTACAGGGTTTATCGGTATGGAGGTTGCGTCTGCTTTAATGGAGGCGGGAAAGGCAGCATCTGTCACCGTTATTGGGCGCAGCCGCCGCGTCATGAGCAATATAGTCTCTGAAACGGTGAGTAATGCGCTCATCAAACTCCATGAAGAAAAAGGGGTTACCTTCGCATTTGGCGCAGGTGTTGATGAAATCAATGGAGAAGGTAGTAAAGTCAGCGGTGTAAAACTGTCAGATGGCAGTACGCTTGCAGCAGATGTTGTCATTTTAGGTACAGGCGTAGCACCACGTACAGAGATTTTAAATGAGGTGAACGCTCCAGATGGCGTGCAAGTGGATGAGCATCTACAACTGCGTGATGGCGTCTATGCGCTCGGTGATATTGCTAAAGCGACCAACCAAATGGGACGTATGCGTATTGAGCATTGGCGGGTGGCTCTGCAACATGGCATCGTGACGGCAGCAGCTATCTTAAATCAAGACAATGTCAACTCGCTAGAGGAACGTATTCCTTTCTTTTGGACGGCACAATATGGCAAAAGCCTACGCTATAGCGGACATGCAGCCTCGCCAGATAACAATATCTTGTTTGGCTCGCCAGATACGCTAGATTATATCGAATATTACTTTGATGACGATGGGGAAGACACGCGTGCTAGTGCTGCTAGCACGTTAGGGCGTAATAAAGAGCTGGTTGCCTTTTCTGAGCTACTCCGCCGTGGTCATGCGCCAACGCGTGCGCAAATCAATGCAGGATTTAATCTCATCGACCAAGCACAGGCGTTATCACGCTAGTACTTAAATCTGATAAGGTTTACTATAAAGGCTGGTCTATTAATTTAGGTCAGCCTTTTATCATATAGCCTTTTATACTAAATAGACGGAAAAGGACAACCAGTTTCATGAATAAAGAACAGACAGGTAAAAACCACTTGAATAGAGAGTCCGTATTTTTACGACAAGCAGAAGCGGATGATATTGACGCACTCGAACAGTTACTAAACCGCTGCTACCGAGAGACAGAGGGCTGGACCAATGAAGCGGATTTAGTCGGTGGTATTCGTATCACTCAAGCTGAGCTAGCAAGCATCATTGCCAATCCAAAACACTATCTATTCATTTATCCAAAAACGACCACAGGCGAACGCGGTGGAGATGAAACCGGTGAGCTGTTGGGTTGTATTGCGGTCGATATAAAAGTTGATGACAATACAAATGAGAGCAACCTTAATAGGACTGACAATGATAACAAAGCTTATATTGGTATGTTTGCCGTACATCCAGAGCTGCAGGGGCAGGGCGTTGGTAATGTAATATTACAAGCCGCTGAAACTTTCGCTGAAAGACATTTAAAAAGTAATAGCCAACCAACCCGTCTTACTATGTCTATTTTAAGCCATCGACCTGAGCTATTGGCTTACTATCAGCGCCGTGGTTATCAGTTGAATGGTAATAAGATGCCATTTCCATATGATGGCAATAATGGCGAACCAAAACGTCAGGATTTAGAGTTATTAGAATTAGAGAAAATCGTTAACGCTTAAAGGTTAACTTTATCTATATCAAACTTGAGCTAACCCCAAAAATGCCCAAAGGTCATAAACAAGCCAACGCTTAGCAGAACAAATGCCACGATAATTAAACGCTTAAACCAGTTGAAAGCAGGCAAGCGCGTGGCATTGTCATCAGACATCAGGTAAGCAAATAAAAACAGTAAGCTTGCTGCCAAGGTCATGATGCCTAAACCAATCGGTAATATAAAAAGGTATACCTGCCACACAGTCATCTCGCAACGGTCATTATTAAACGCATCATAGCAGTATCGTGATTGTGCTGTCAGTATGTGGTTTTACACTAAATAAAAAATAGGCAATAAAAAAGGCTATTCCGTCAAGAATAGCCTTTCTTCTAATAGCACCCAGTCTATCTAACGCATCGTCACAAATTCTTCCGAACCCGTAGGGTGAATAGCAACGGTATTATCAAAGTCAGCTTTGGTAGCGCCCATTTTTATCGCCACCGCAAAGCCTTGAATCATCTCATCAACACCATAACCAATACCATGCAAACCGATAACTTTTTCATCATCTCCTAAGCACACTAGCTTCATCACGCACTTTTGACGATGCTGAGTCACCGCGCTATACATAGAGGTAAATGTCGAGGTGTAGCATTTGATATTGTCCTTGCCATGATGATTGATAGCGTCAATCTCAGACAAGCCAATAGTGCCGATAGCAGGGTGGGTAAAGATAACCGTCGGGATAAGATCATAAACTAAATGCTCATCGGTTTTGTCATTAAACAAGCGCTCAGACAACCTACGACCCGCCGCGATAGCCACTGGCGTCAAATCAATACTGTTCTCAATAATATCGCCAACCGCATAAATGCCTTCAACATTAGTATTTTGGAACTTATCGACTTTGATTTTGCCGTTGTCCGTCGTCTCAACGCCTGTGACATCCAAGTTGATAGTATCGGTGGAAGGCGCGCGACCAATCGCCCAAATCAAGCAATCTACGGTATCAAGAGCGCCATCTTTGGTACATAACTCTAAACTGCCATCTTCATTCTTATTGACTTCAGTAAGGGTGGTTTCAGTATGCAGTTGAATGCCGTCTTGCTCCATTTCTATCAGCAAGGCCTCGACGATAGTATGATCAAATGAGCGTAGCGGTGAATGCTGACGAACATACAAATGCACCTCAGCGCCTAGACTGTTAAGTACGCCCGCGATCTCAACAGCGATATATCCTGCGCCGACGATAGCCACACGTTTTGGCAAATGGTTTAACCTAAAAAATCCATCAGAATCAATACCGTGTTCTGCGCCTTTGATATTAGGAAGAATAGGGTGACCGCCTGTAGCAATCAAAATATGGTCAGCGGTAATGTGTTCGCCATTAACCTCGACCGTATTGGTATCGATAAATTTGGCAAAACCCTTTATCACTTCAACGCCATTTTTCGCCAAGTTATTATCATAAGAGCGGTGAATATTTTGGATATACTGTTGACGACTATTGACCAGCTTTTGAAAGTCAAAGCCTTTTACTTCCACGTCAAAGCCGTAATCAGGCGCATATTTTTCGATGGCTTCGGCAACTTGTGCTCCGTACCACATTACCTTTTTAGGTACGCAGCCCCAGTTTACGCAGGTGCCGCCCAATTGGTCAGCTTCTATAATGGCGCATTTTTTGCCATAGCTCGCCGCTCGGTTGATCGAGGCAATACCGCCGCTACCGCCGCCAATGGAAATATAATCATAATGTTTTGTCATTGTTATGTCTCTTTATTAAGTTTTGGTACAATTTTGAACTCTATGGTAATGGGTATGATAATAAATCTTACAAGGTTTTTATCATGAAGGTGTGCTGAGTCGCATCGGTATGTAAAAGTATTTAGGCAGAAATAGCCCGCCATCTAAACCTATCTACACAATGGCACGACGTCTATAAAATAACAGTCCGGGAATGGACAAACCTAACACCAATCCTGAGGTAACAAACAAGGCCTCAAACAAATAAACCATCATTTGGCTAAATAATTCGTCCGAAAAACCAAAATAACCAATCTGCACCATACTAACCATTGCCTTATAAGCGGCGATACCTGGCATCATACAGATGACACTTGGTGAGATTAACGCTTTGGGTGGTAGGGTATATTTTTTAGAAAAATACACGCCCAAAAAGCTGGCAAGCATCGCCCCAAAGAAGCTGGCAACCACCAGATGGATGTGCTGATAGACAAGTGCTGTTTTTAGCCCAAATCCAAACGCGGTCATCAGCAAACAAGGCAGAATATAGCGTTTGGGTACGCTGAACATCAGCGTCCAACCAAGGGTAATGATGCATGACAATACCACGGTTTCTATAAACCACATGTCAAAACCCCCAATGTTGTATTTGCAGTAAGATCAGCGCCATCACGATGCCGACGCACGCGGACAAGGTCAACATATAGGTAAAAACGGCACGTCCAACGCCGATATTGACATAGCCCTTTAAGATGTCTGAGAAAGAGTTAATCAAAGGAAAGCTTGGCACCAGCAGTAGAACGCTAGAGGCAACGGCAATATCTGCATTATTACCAATATCAAAATAGTAAGTCGTCGCCCCAATCAAAGAGGCGATAAATGCCGTCACGATGACCGTGATAAAGGGATTGAAGTGGTGCTTAGCCAAATAAATGCGGGTAAACATCGCTACCATGCCAGCGATAAAGGTTACGGCGGTAATCGACCAACTGCCACCATTAAGATTCGCAAACGCGGCACAAGATGCGCCAACAAATATACCTACCAGCCACGTTGGATAAACCGTTTTATCTAATTCATCAAACGCAAGGGTGGTGCGGTCAGTAAGCTCAGACTTCAGCTTATTGTTATATAGCTTGTGGCTATTTGTATCGGCTTCGGTTTTATTGATAATTTGCTGGATTTGTACCAATAAATTGACATTGATGCTTTGATTAATAGTGTCTCGAGTAGTGGTGATACAGCGTTCATCACAGATGGTCGTCAAGGTGATGGCATTAAAATTAAGCGAACATTCTACGCTACTCATTCCCAAAGCGAATCCCAAACGTTTAGACAAGTCAACCACCACAGCGGACTCGGCACCATATTGCATAAGGAGTAATCCGCAGCGCACGCATAATCGAGTAATGCGCTGTTGCTGTACGTAGCTGATAGAGGTCATTGGGCGAGTACGCATGTTGGCTATTGTGATTTTTATGAATGGTATTAGTATAAACAGTGTGAGTCGTTATGAGGTATCGATACGGCAAGGTAACGATAGCATAACTTGCCGTGCTTATTTGCTACTATTATAAAGCGTAAACCACTGTCGCAAGGAGAATAAAATGCATATCGCTATCTTAACGCTGACTTTTGCGCTATCCGGATGTAGCTCATTAAAAGAAAAGCGCCAACGTATGGGCGGCCTGCACGCCCGCTTTGGCAATACGCCAAGCGTCGCGGTATGTGAGAGCGGCGAGCGTGATCGGCATGATGCCAGCGAATGGACGTTTGTAATCGTCGGGCTGTCTAAACGTGAAGTCGAGTCACAATGCAGCCAAATAGAGGAGAAGATAGAGCGGACCGTAGATGCGCGGGTAATGAATTTTGAGAGGGAGTTTGTGTAGGTTAGGGAGAATTAGCTTTCCTATGCTTTTGTAGATTGAGTTGAGTGTAATTTTGTTAGTCTAGTAAGAGTAGTTTACATAAAGGTTAAGAGCTTTCCGTAAGTAAGAATATATCTATTTTTAGAGATTCATAAAATGATAATTGAAAAAAAACCTTATCTGAACCTTCTTCAAGAACTTTATAATAAAAAACTTCAGTGTTTTGCCCATGTTTCTCTATATTATTCAATCTCTCTTTAACAAACTGACGATATTCCTCTAGTTTTTTATTTGTAGTTACTGAGTCGCTATCAAGTGATACTACAAATTGATAGCGCGACTTAACTTTGCCTTCATAGTTTTTTTGAAAGTGATGAAAATATATACCTCTAGATATATAGTCAAAACATTCATCTAACTTATTTTTATCAAATTCGAATGCGAACGTAGACTGTAGTTCTCCTAAGCCGTATTCATCAACAAGTACCTCTTGTGCTGACCCTAATACTTCTTTAAATAATTTAGGTTTTCTCTTTATTATTTTATCCACAGCCTTTTTTAGAGCTAAATGCTGACCATTCTCATTAGCAAGAATGTTTATTGCCATAATAACGAATAAATACTCATCTAAATGTGACTTATTAGAGTTGTGGACATCACAAGAAGGAACGGTAATCAATTCTTGTCTATGATTAATGTCATTGTGACTATACTTTTTATCAGGAAAAAATACTTTAGGAGGGACATGCTCCATACTTGTTTTTGGTTGCCCGCAATAGTAACATTTATTTTTTAACGTACTCATAAGCTAACCTTGTTTTTAAATAGTTCTATTTTTTATATTAACTTTCTCCAGTCTAACTTCCCAGTCATTACCAAATCTATTGTTCAAATAATTTTCAATTTCATTTTTAGTATGAGAGTTAGCGTAATTTGGTACTATCAATCCTTGGTAGCCTGATAGAGCATATACGTTATGTCCTTCTAAAGCATCTTTTTGTGTCGTTTTTTTGGTTATATAGACTTCTGCTTTACCTTCACTATTGATAAAACGATTCTTAACCTTAGGGCATTTATCTATAGGCAGAATGATTTTTATGATAAAGGATTCAGTTGGTTTATCTGAGACTAAGATATTTGATTGATTCATAGGTGTTCCTGTTACTGTATTAATAAAGAGTTATAGAATGTGTTAAAACATCTTAATCATATATTAATGAATAACTAAGTTAAATCATAAAAAATTTCTTCGGAAAAAATGGCTCAAGAGTCCAACTATAAATGGTATTGATTTTGTAAAATGGCTTCAAAAGTCAATTTTTAATTACACCTTATCTAACTTGATATCTTAACTATTACCCAACAAAAAAGGCCACTCCCTAAAGAGCAGCCTTTCAATCACTTTCTAACTATTATCTAATTAGCTCACTTCTTTCATCGCTTGTTTAAGCATTGGCTTTAAAAACTCACCAGTATACGAGCCTTTCACTTCTGCCACTTCCTCTGGCGTACCTTCCGCGATAATCAGTCCACCACCTTTACCACCTTCAGGACCTAAATCAATGACCCAATCCGCAGTTTTGATGACGTCAAGATTGTGCTCGATGACCACGATAGTATTACCTTTATCACGTAGCGCATGCAAGATATTGAGTAGCTTATCAATATCATGGAAATGTAAGCCAGTGGTTGGCTCATCCAAGATATAGAGCGTCTGTCCGGTATCACGTTTGGCCAATTCACGGGCTAACTTAACACGCTGCGCTTCACCACCTGATAATGTTGGCGCAGATTGACCCAAGCGAATGTAGCTCAAACCAACATCCATCAACGCTTGCAGGCGACGATAAATCGCTGGAATGGCAGAGAAGAACTCAGTCGCATCTTCAACAGTCATATCGAGCACATCGGCGATATTTTTACCTTTATAGTGAATCTCTAAAGTCTCGCGGTTATAGCGTTTGCCTTCACAGGTGTCACACGGCACATACATGTCTGGCAAAAAGTGCATCTCAACTTTGATGAGACCATCACCTTGACACATCTCACAGCGTCCGCCTTTCACGTTGAAGCTAAAGCGACCCGCTTTGTAACCACGGGCCCGCGCTTCTTGCGTTTGTGCAAACATCTCACGTACTGGCGTAAAGACACCGGTATACGTCGCTGGATTTGAACGCGGTGTACGACCAATCGGACTTTGATCGATATCGACCATTTTATCCAAATGCTCAAGACCATTGATGCTGTCATGCTTATCCGCGATGAGCGTTGAGGCATTATTCAACTGCGTTGCTGCCAGTGGCATCAAGGTACGGTTGATGAGGGTCGATTTACCAGAACCTGAGACGCCAGTGATACAAGTCATGATACCTATTGGCAAGGTCAAATCAACATCGTGTAAGTTGTTACCTGATGCACCTTTTAGCTCAATGGTCATCGGTACTTTTTTCGGTTTGGCTTTCCCTTTTTCCTCAATCTCTATCGTTTTAGCCTTGTGACGAATGCTTGGAATCTCGATTTTTTTCTTACCAGACATATATTGTCCAGTTAGTGATTCTTCATTGGCCATGATGTCATCGACCGTACCCTGAGCGATGATATGACCGCCATGTACGCCCGCGCCGACACCGATATCGATGACGTGATCCGCTTGGCGAATGGCATCTTCATCATGCTCAACGACTAGCACGGTATTACCCAAATCACGCAAGCGCGTTAAGGTTTTTAGCAAGCGATCATTGTCACGCTGATGCAAACCAATCGATGGCTCATCGAGTACATACATGACGCCCATCAAGCCCGCACCAATTTGGCTAGCCAAACGAATACGTTGCGCTTCACCGCCCGATAGCGTTTCAGCAGAGCGGGCAAGGGATAGATAATCAAGTCCGACACTGACGAGGAAGTTTAGACGCTCATTAATCTCTTTAAAGATTTTTTCTGCAACTTCGCCTTTATGACCGCCAATCTTCAGCGTTTTATAATAGTCAGCGGCATCACCGATAGACAACTTGACGATTTCAGCGATGGTATGCTCGTTGACGCGGACATTGCGTGATATCTCATTCAGACGCGCGCCATCACAGACGTTACAAGTAGTATCCGCCAAGTATTTCGCCAGCTCATCACGCACAAGGTTACTTTGCGTTTTGGCATAGCGGCGTTCCAAGTAAGGCAGCACGCCTTCAAACGGTACCGTCTTATTGGTTTTACGACCGCGCTCATCAGTAAAGTTAAAGGTCAACTTTTCTTTACCCGAGCCATGCATGATGAGATCTTGCTGCGCGTTTGGCAGCTCTTGCCACGGCGCATCCATATCGATTTTAAAGTGCTTACAAACAGTCGAAAGCAAGCCAAAGTAATAAGCGTGACGCTTATCCCAACCATTAATCGCGCCTTGATTGAGCGATTTTTCATGGTGAGTAATCAGCTTTTCGGCTGAGAAATACTGACGTTTACCGAGACCATCACAACTTGGGCAAGCACCATAAGGATTGTTAAAACTGAACATACGCGGCTCAAGCTCAGACACTGCGCGGTCACAAACAGGGCAAGAGTGCTTGGCAGACATGACCTGATTAGCATCACCGCCTTCTTTTGGATTACCATCCATAAAGTGCAGCGTCACCAAACCTTGACCTAAACGTAGGGCAGTCTCCAAACTTTCAGCGACGCGGTTGCCTAAGTCGTCACGAACTTTAAAGCGGTCGACCACGACCTCGATCGTATGCTTTTTCTTTTTATCGAGTGTCGGTAGTTCATCAGTATCGTAAACATCGCCATCGACACGTACGCGTACGAATCCTTGACCAATTAATTGCTCAAGCAGAACTGTATGCTCACCTTTGCGCTCACGAACCACTGGCGCAAGTATCATTAGTTTTGTGTCATCTGGGAGCGCCATGACTTGATCGACCATTTCGGTGACCGACTGCGCGACCATTGGCTCGCCATGTTCTGGACAATAAGGCGTACCGATACGCGCATAGAGCAGACGCAAATAGTCATAGATTTCGGTAATCGTACCGACCGTTGAGCGTGGATTATGGTTGGTTGATTTCTGCTCGATAGCAATCGCAGGGGAGAGACCTTCAATACTATCGACCTCTGGCTTCTCCATTTGCGAGAGAAACTGACGCGCATAAGCCGATAGACTCTCGACATAGCGACGTTGCCCTTCGGCATAAAGCGTATCAAAGGCCAGCGATGATTTACCAGAACCAGATAGGCCAGTAATCACCACAAATTTATCTCGTGGAATGTCTAAGTCGATGTTTTTTAGATTATGAGTGCGTGCGCCGCGAATCTTAATATGCTCGTGTGCCATCGGTTCTGGGTTTCCTATTTGCTAAAAGCGTTATTAAAACAACTATGTACGTATGGTTATAAAATACAAAAATGTAGATAAGGTTTAATTAAAAGATTTAGTCATGCTACTTGAAAATAGACTACGCTTTATTTGATTATTAAAAATAAAAGGTCTTTATAACCATCATTAAAGATTTATAGGTACTTATTATTTATTGGGGTATTCGATGATTCTAACTATAAAGCGATTCGTTATTTAAATATTGACAAAAGTTTAAATTTTAATTGAATTGGGTTTATTGCTGTAATGTATGTGAATACTAAGTTATCAACGTTAATTTCATTCTCAAAGTTATCATAGAGTAATAAATTAAGGACTTAATGTCACAAAAGGATATAAATAAGCCAATTTCATATTCTTAGACACTATTTATTATGCTTTATCTCTTAAGCTCTATCTTTTAGACTCTATGAGTATTTATAAACTGGGAATATCTACAAACTACGAATAGTTAAGTACTATGAATAATTGCTCGTAATATCATTGTTCGCGTTCATAAGGCTATCCTGTTTATATACTGCTCTATCATAACTTTTACAACGTCTTACTTTATTGTCATGACTACAGGATTATTCAAGGCATCAGTAGGTATTAGATGCACTTAGTAACAAAATTATTGAGTAAAATGAATGAATTGGGATGGCGTGGAATAGTAAGTCTAGGCAGGAAGACAAAAGTCTCGGCAACTAAGTAGCGAATGTTTTATACTGTGGGGCTTGATTTATGGGTTGAGCGAATAGACGAGCATTTTGCCAAATTATTATTAAATTTGGTACATGTCGCTCTTAGAGCAGGTAGCTCTAGATGCTACTTGTCAGTCTTACTAGCCGATAGTTGCCAGAGGCAGTCGATAGACCCATAAGTGTAGCGCAGCTGTGCATTGTCATAATGTATAGATGTCAGTCGTGATGTGATAAACCAGTGAGGCAAGTATGAATAGCGTAGAAAAACGGGCAATTCTGGGGGTCGGTGGTATATTTGCCTTGCGGATGATTGGCCTGTTTATGATTGTGCCTGTGTTTTCTGTGTATGGTGACAATTATGCGCATGCCACGCCATTTTTGATCGGTTTAGCGGTCGGTATTTATGGGCTAGGGCAGGCTATTTTTCAGATACCAATGAGCCTTGCCGCGGATAAGTTTCCCCGTAAACCTATCATATTTTTGGGTTTAATATTATTTGCCCTTGGCGGTATCATCGCGGCAAATGCGACTGATATTTATGAGGTCATTATCGGTCGAGCGCTGGCAGGTAGTGGTGCGGTCTCTGCGGTATTGATGGCATTACTCGCTGATGTGACGCGTGAAGAGATGCGCACCAAAGCGATGGCAACCATGGGCTTGACCATTGCCACCTCTATCATGCTCGCTTTTGCCTTTGGCCCCTTGCTGGTTGGTTCGCTTGGTATTTCCGGACTATTTTGGTTAACCGCAGGCTTTGCTGTTTTAGCGATGATGCTACTTTTCGTCGTGCCCACACCGCTACGAGTCCTTAAGCATAATTTGGACAATAAATCGATTGGCCAGCAATTGGCTAGCGTGATAAAAATAGGCGATTTAAACCGCTTGCATATCGGCATCTTTGCGCTACATCTTACCATGACGGCGATATTTGTTATTTTGCCGCATCAGCTAAGTGACGTGATGGGCTTGTCTGTACGCCAGCAGGGCTTGGTTTATTTGCCATTGTTATTTATTGGCTTTGCCGTCGCGATTCCGTTTATCATCATTGCCGAAAAGAAACGCAAAATGCGCCAAGTGTTTTTAGGAGCATTGGCGCTTATGACTGCCTCATTAGCGTTGCTCGCCTTTGGTAGTCATCTTGGTGTGGGTATTATTTTAGGTCTATTATTATACTTTATGGGCTTTAATTTACTTGAAGCCACCATTCCATCATGGATCTCGAAGCGGGCGCCAGTAGCGAATAAAGCGACGGCAATGGGACTTAACTCATCTAGCCAGTTCTTTGGGGCCTTTGTTGGCGGTGCGATGGGTGGCTTACTATTGACGCAGCCAAATCTGCTGGCTTGGGGCATATTAGCCGCTATCATGGGTGCAGCGTTGCTTTTCATTATCCCGATTGCCCAGCCGCCTTATCTATCAAGTACGACAGTCACTATTCCTAAAAATATCAACATTCAAGATTGGTCACGGCAGATGCTGGCAGTAGATGGCGTCGATGAGCTGGTGGTAATGGCAAAAGAACAGGTAGCATACCTTAAGTTAGACAAAACCCAGCTGACCGATACTTCACGACAGGAGCTGTCGCATCTTGCTCAAAGCCCCCTAGATATTTAAACAAAAATTGGTTAAAGTAAAAACAAATTACTGATAGTATTAATTGGTTCCATTAAATGACAGTTAAAACTATTCATTAAATTATTCATAAGTAAAAGGACGGTACCATGCGCGGAGTTAATAAAGTTATCATTATCGGTAACCTTGGAGCAGACCCTGAGGCACGTCAATTTAATAATGGCGGTAGCGTGACCAATATCTCGGTTGCGACGTCAGAGCAATGGACAGATAAGCAAAGCGGTGAAAAAAGAGAAGCGACCGAATGGCATCGTATTGCATTATTTAATCGCTTAGGAGAGATTGCCGCGCAGTATCTTCGTAAAGGCAGTAAGGTTTATATTGAAGGTAGTCTGCGTACCCGTAAATACCAAGATCAAAGCGGACAAGATCGTTACATCACTGAGATTCGTGCTGAGCAAATGCAAATGCTCGATGGCACGAGCAGTGGTGGTCAAGATAGCAATAACTTTGGTGGTCAAGGCTCAAATCAAAATCAAGGCGGCAGTTACGGTAATCAAGGCGGTCAAAGTAATCAAAACAACTTTGGTCAGCAAGCAAACAATCAGCCAGCTCAGCAAGGTGGTTATAATCAAGCTGGCGGTGCGGCAGCTCAAGGCAGCAACCAGAATAGCTTCAATAATCAAAATGCACCGGCTCAACAAAATCAGTTTAATCAGCCTACTCAAACGCCAGCACAATCAAAACCTACGGCTATGCCAGATGGCCCGGTAGATGATGATATTCCTTTTTAACTTATACACCTTAGACTTTAATATAAAAAAGAGCCTTCAAATATAGGCTCTTTTTTATGGCTAATGTTTTTATAGCCTTAAATGCGTTAGGGAATTAAAAAGTAGTTGGTTTTTGCTGTTTATAAAATGAGTCATTTAGATGTTTAACCATATTTCTATAACAAACTTATGTCTATAAAAGATAATAGAATATGCGTAGTTATTGATAGATGATTATGAAAGCTAATATTATTTAATATGAATATAGACTTTTATTATTCAAAAACTTAAATGCTATTATTAATATTTAATTATTCATTAAGGATAAAAATTATGTTAATCTCGCACGGTTACTAAAGCTGTTTAATTAGGTGTCGCATATTATAGAATCGATTAAATGGATTTACATTAAATCTGGTTTAATTACTATATTCAAAGAGACATCAACAGCGGTAAAGCAGTATTGCTAGATATCTATCCAGCGCTTGAGAAGTTATAAAAGACCTATTGAGCTTATTTCTATTTTTGAAACCGAGGCTGTTATGAATAAAAATAATACCATTGATTTAGACAATTTAAACGTAGATGAGTTACGTGCCATTACTGAAAATGCACAACAACTTATCGCCAAAAAACAACACCAGCGTTTATATGATGCTTATATGCAGTTCGAAAAAATTGCAGAAGAAAGCAACAGTACCATCGAAGAGATTCTAAAGGCTGGTGAAAAATTAGAGAAAAAACGCAGTATCAAATATCGTAATACTGATAACAATCAAGAGACATGGACTGGCCGTGGCCGTAAGCCTACGTGGTTAGTTGATGCACTAGCAGCAGGTAGTGATCTTGAAGATTTTGCTGTATAAAAATCAAGCTAATATGGTAGCTTGTTTATATAATGACTATGGGCAAGATATATTTTGCTATAGCCGTTCTATATTGCACTGACTTTATCAGCTCTTTGAAAGAGAGTTATATATTAAAGTGATAATACAATTGTCTGATTAGATTTTAAGAGCCAGTATCTTTAAATAAAGATACTGGTTTTTTTGCTGTCATATATAGGTGATTGTTTGTTATGATAATATCATTTTTACCTTGCCAATAAGAGTACTCTAACTGTGCCCAAAGCATCTGCTTCGTCTCATAAGCGTCCTCGTAAGCTGTGGTGGCTGGTTGGATTCATTTTATTCACTCTATTTGCATTGTTACAGATGCCAGCAGCGTGGGTAATTGAAAAATACGCACCGGATTCACCTTATGTGCAGCATGTGTCAGGTAATTTATGGCAAGGCTCAGCCATTTGGCAATTGCCAGTAGCGACCATCCCGTTGACAGGTTCAGCCGATTGGTCTTGGCAGCCGTGGCAATTGTTCTTAGGTAAAATAGGCGCTGATATCGACATCAGTACCGGTCAGACGCGCCTTGATGGACAAATCAAAGTAGGGCGTAACGCTTGGCAGGTTGCTGATATGAGTGGCAAAATTGCGCCGGAAACGCTCGCTGGATTGGTCGATTGGCAGCTGCCCAATACCCCTATTCAAGTCAATGCGATTTCATTGCAACGCAAGTCAGGTTCAGATCCAAAGTCGATAGGCTTTACAAAAGCAGATGGTCAGCTGACATGGGTTGGCGGTGAAGTCGGTTATCCAAGTGGCGGTAAAGTGTTTTATATCACGATGCCAGCCATGCGCGCTGAACTCAGTACAGAACAAAAGAATGATACAAACCTGCTACATATGAATCTATTGGACAATCAAGATAAGCGTTTAGGCGACTTGTATCTTGATGGCGATAATATGCTAGATGTGAGTTTGACGCAGCGGTTATTAGAGAATATGCCAGAGTATGAGGGGCAAGCACCGAAAGATACAGCGGTGGTGAGTGTTCGCCAGCCGTTAATGACAGGCCTAGGGGTGCGTTAAATGATGAGTGTATCGGCACGCCTAAAACCAGTGATAGATAACCTGAATCGATTTTCGACATGGCTGTTATTATTGGCCCTTGGTTGGTTAGCTTGGACAGCAGCACGTCTACTATGGCTGATATTAGCGCCGCCTACTGCACCTGCATTGCAGATACAGTCATTGCAGAGTAATGCAGCATCCAATGCTGATAATAGCAGTTTGTTTGCTATTTTCGCCGATCCTGAACCCGTTGCAGCTGCCGTACAGCCACCGCCTAATGTGGCTCTAAAAGGGGTGCTGTTAGCGATACCAGAAAGTTTATCTTCGGCATTATTAGATGTAAATGGTGAAGTAAAAAATTACCGTATTGGTGAAAGCTTACAAGATAGTGGCTATACCCTTATTGCAGTCGATTGGAATGCTGTCATTATTACTGACGCTGCTAGCAAGCAAATTGTCATTAGCATGGCGGACTCAATGCCACTTGATCAAAGTGATATGGCTGCTGGGAACGTGAGTAATCAGCGTTTGCCAGATAACAATAGCTCGACTAATAATTCGTTACCATCAACGCAACCGATGCCGATACCTAACTCTACACCTAGTGATGATGTTGCTGATTCTGCTAATGGATCTGCTGCCGATAGCAATGATACAGGTAACTCAAACTCTGCTATTGATGAAGCCGTTACAGCATTACAAGACAGTCCAGCCAGCTATTTGAGTCGTATGGGGGTAATGGCTGCAGGAGAAGGTTATCAAGTCACCGCTGCGATGCCAGCCGGCGTACGTAATCGGTTGGGACTAGAGCCTGGTGATCGAGTGCTTAAGGTGAATGGTCAAAGTATCGGCAGTGATCCTACGCAAGATGCTGGCTTATTAAAACAAGTTCAGCAGTCAGGTGAAGCTCAGATTGAAGTAAAACGTGGGGACCAAGTGATTACGATTCGTCAGCAGTTTTAGACTCTATTATTGTGTTTAAATGAAAGCTGTTTGAACAAGTCACCACTATTTCAACCAAATGACAATATTGTTAGCGCTATCTTAGCAACGTTTCAGTTTAGACTGAGTGATATCACAATGGGTAATTATGACCATGATAAGTTTTCATAAATTTTCAGTAACACCTTTACGCCATTCATTGCAGCGTTTGCTGTATATATGTCGGCCATTGTGTTTAGCACTGCCGCTATGGGCAGCAACGTTTGGGTTTGCCAGTGCCGAAAGCTGGAAGGTGAATCTGCAAGACGCGGATATCAAGGCTTTCATCAATGAAGTGGCAACGATTACCGACCAAAACTTTGTCCTTGATCCACGTATTAATGGCAATGTGACCGTTATCTCCAACAAAGCTTTATCTCGTGATGAGATTTATCAGCTGTTTTTGAGTGTGATGCAGGTCAATGGTATTGCAGCGATTGATTCAGGAACGACGATTAAACTAGTCCCTGACAATGTCGCTAAGCAGTCCGGTGTTGCCGTCGATTTGCGCGGTGATAGTGTCGGTGAAGCACTAGCAACTCGCGTTATTTATTTGACCAATACGCAAGCAGCGGAGGTATTGGGCGTTATTCGTCCACTAATGCCACAATCTGCACATGCTGCTGCTGTGCCTGGAGTAAACGCACTGGTACTGTCTGATCGTGCTGATAGTTTGAACCAATTAACCACGCTCATTCGCGATTTAGATAATAATGTTAATGATAGTTTACAGGTCATACCGCTGCGTCATGTAGATGCTGAGCGTATGATGGACCTCATTAGCGCACTGGTTTTAAGTACAGGTGCAGGGCAGGCGCAAGGAGGTAATCAGCTTAAAGTTATTGCTGATACTTCCAGTGATAGGCTACTGGTTAAAGGTAGTCCTGAGATGATTGCTAAAGTGCAAGAAATGGTCAATCAGCTTGATACTACGCCCTCGCGTCGGCTAAGCGGTTTACGAGTCTTTCGCTTAAAGTATGCGAGCGCCGGGCATATCGCAGAGATGCTACGCGGCTTACTTGCCAATCAGTCTATTAATAGTGCTGGTGCAACTTCAACTTTGGAATCAGCCTCACTCAACGATGCTAGTAGCACAGGCACGAGTGGTGCGTTAAATAGTAATACTGGTGATACGTCAAATGGTAACAGTTTAACGGGTGGTAATAACTCATCGGCAGCATCTGCGACTAGCTCAGGTGGATCAGGTACAAGCACTGGCGGCCGCCCGTTCAGCATTATCGCTGATGAGACTCAAAACTCAATTATCGTTAATGCTGCACCAGAGCTGATGTTTGAGATTGAAGCTGCTGTCAATCAGCTGGATAACCGCCGTGCACAAGTCCTCATTCAAGCTGCTATCGTTGAAGTCTCAGGCGATGATGCGACCCAGCTTGGGGTGCAGTGGGCACTGGGCAATGCCAACAGCGGCTATGGGGTAGTTAACTTCAATAATGCTGGAGTCAGTGCAGCATCACTTGCCGGTGCAGTGCTGTCCGGCGGCGCATCAGGTATCAGCTCTGCAGCTGGCTCTATCGCTGGGGCGTTACTTGGCATTGGTGATAGTAGTACAGACCGCAATGGAAATACGCAATTTTATGGGGCTATTTTGCAAGCACTCGACTCTTCTACTAGTGCTAACTTATTATCCATGCCATCAATTTTGACGTTAGACAACGAAAAAGCCAGCATTTTAGTCGGTCAAAACGTACCTTTTGTGACTGGCTCTTATACCACTAGTGGTAGCTCTTCTGACAACCCATTTCAGACTATTGAGCGCCAAGATATCGGTATTAATCTTAATGTCATTCCCCACATTGGTGATAACGGCACGGTACGTTTAGAAGTTTCGCAAGAGGTGTCTTCAGTGGTACCAAGTAGCGTCGGCAATGCCAGCGGGTTAACTACTAATAAAAGCCTTATTAATACTACTATTTTAGCAGACGACCAACAGACTATTGCGCTTGGCGGTTTGATGCGTGATAACACGACGACCAGTCAACAAAGAGTCCCTGGTCTAGGTAACATACCTATTATTGGTCGACTGTTCCGATCTGATAGTGACAATACCCAAAAGAGTAACTTAATTATATTCTTACAACCAACTATCCTACGCGATGGTGGCGCAGTCGCTAGTGTCACGGAGCGTAAATTTAATCAGATGCGTGTATTGCAATTGGTTATAGATAAGAACGGTACGATTAAGCAGCTGCCATTGAGTGGCACTGAAGGATGGGATGGTAAGGTTGATGCCGACTATGAGTTGATGCCACTGAACCCGCTTGTACCTAAGCGAGATCAAAAGCCAAAACCTGCAACGCAAGGGTTTACAAAGGTCGATAGTCCAAGTACAGGAATTACTACTTATCCGCTAAAGCGCTAAGTGGTAGACTTCCGAATTTGTCATTAAACTTTGCTTTTAACGTACGCGAGACAATAGTAAAAACAGCGACAGTAATTGGGAGTTAAGTGGATGAATAAAAAAAAGTGGCTGACATTGGGTATTGTCGGAACGGCCTTACTATTGCTACCAAGACGTAGCAGCTGGCAAGCAACTCTCAATGCTAATGAGGAATCTAGAGCAGACGACTCAAAAACTAAAAAGCACCAATCTAAAGGTTCTAAAGCTAAAGACTCTCAAGATAACGAATTCGGTAAGAAAAAGTAAACCGTTAAGAAACCGCTTTTATGTTATCAAAATGAGGACACGCCCTAATAGCTTTATATCAATGCATTAATGTGTTGATACAAAGCTATTAATCACTTAAAAACCGAAAATTTTCTATCATCATAATCAACTAACTACTCATTCATAAATCATTCATTAACCGACTATAAAGAACTTATTATCAAGGCGGATTATGACTCGTACAGACCCAACTTCAATTTCAAACCACTTCCCATTACCTGCTGTCTATCCTCTTATCGATACCCATACTCATTTTGATGCGCCAGTCTTTGATAGCGATAGACAACCACAGACGCAGCAAGCTTATGTGCACGGTGTTCGTCATTTAATGTTGGTCGGTTATCTACATCAACATTTTCCTCGACTGTATGAGACTCAGCAGGCAATCGAACAAATGCCTTTGTTTGAGAGCATGGACAAAGCTAATTGTGCAAACTTATACCCTAAAGCGCATATTGCGCTTGGTCTACATCCTTTTTATATCGAACAGCATACTGATGCGCATCTCACTAGTATGGCGCAGATGATCCAAGAACAGCGCCCGCTGGCAATTGGTGAAATAGGATTGGATACCTACACCGATGCGATGAAACAGCCTGAAGCTTTTGCCAAGCAGAAACGCTTCTTTGAGGCGCAGCTAGATATAGCGGTAACGCACAAGCTACCTGTGATGCTGCATATCCGTAAAGCGCATGCCGAAGCGTTGGCCATCATCAAAGCACATGATTACAATGCGCATAAGCTAGGCGGTATTGCTCACAGCTTTAGCGGCGGTGAGCAAGAGGCGAAAGCGTTTGTTAAGTTGGGCTTTAAGCTTGGTGTTACTGGACAAATTACCAACCAAAACGCCAAAAAGCTGCGCCGCGCCATCAAAGCTGCCGTTGATAGCTACGGATTAGAATGTTTGGTCATTGAAACCGACTGTCCTGATATGACGCCGATCATGTGTCAGACATCAGATGACGATCAACTAACTAGCCAATCAGACAGTCGCTTAGCATCGGGACAAAGTCCAGATAATGAATGGCAAGGCGCTGACGGACACAACCACAATATACCCGCCAATTTACCATGGGTGCTGATGAGTCTTAGTGAATTGCTCAACGTAGAGCCAGCAGAGCTTGCCCATCAATTGTGGCAAAATAGTTGCAATGCTTTGCAAACTTCTTGGTCTTATCCCACATAGTATGCAATTAAGCATAAGTCAAAATTAAGCATAAAACACTATTAACTATGATCTCACCAATCACAAGAGCTTCTAATTCGTTATGAATCAACCACCGCAACCCAAGCAAACCGATGTACAACTGGACACTACTGATGGGGCTTCAGAACATGGCACATTAAATGCAGCAACTAATACAGTAAGTAACGTAGCATCTGTAGACCAGCAATACGAGCGGCGCTTTCAAGGGACGCAGACATTATATGGTACAGCTGCATTCGATATCTTTGCTGCTGCACATGTTTACATTATTGGCGTTGGTGGCGTTGGCTCTTGGGCTGCTGAAGCGTTAGCGCGTACCGCAGTAGGCAACATTACTTTAATCGACTTAGATGTATTGGTAGCCTCCAATGTCAATCGGCAGCTGCCTGCGCTCGATAGTACTTTTGGTCAAAGTAAAATAGCAGCGATGGGTGCGCGGTTGCATGAAATTAACCCAAAACTCACTTTGCATTTGGTAGATGATTTTTTAACTGTTGATAATGTCGTCGAATTATTACCCAGTCGCCATGAAGCAAAAACTGCCGCTGCCGAGCATAGACCTATTGTCATTTTAGACTGTGTCGATGATATGAGTGCCAAGCTCGCTATTGCACTACACTGCCGCTTTAACAAACTAAAACTCGTTTGTGCAGGTGGAGCAGGGGGTAAGATAGACCCATCTCAAATTACAGTCAGTGACTTAAAAGACAGTTATCAAGATCCATTGTTAGCACGTCTACGTAACAAACTGCGTCATGAGAAAGGTATTAATAGTGCCTTAAAAGATAAATTCGGTATCAGATGTGTGTACTCAACTGAACCGCCGCGTGTAGACAAAAGCTGTCAGGCAGGCGGATTACAATGCGGAGGCTATGGCTCTGCAGTCGCTGTAACGTCTGTGGTGGCAATGATTATGGTCAGTGAAGCGTTACAGATGTTGACCAAGCAAGTTAACGCTTAACCCATTACTTCCTATTAATTTGGAGACAGCTTTGTCGATTCATACCTATCCGCTAGCATTAGATGAGCATTTGCGTGTTGCTAAGCTGCATGAATACGACGTGCTTAATACTTGTAATGAGCCCGCATTTTCGCGCTTAACTGAGCTTGTGAAACTATTTTTTGATGTGCCTATGGTTGCCATCACTTTTATGGACGAGCATGTACAGTATCTAAAATCTCCGCATGGATTTGGTAGTTTGTGCATGACTAAGCGTGGAGTGGCAATCTGTAATTATACCGTGTTATCTGATAATGTTTTTATCGTGCCAGATTTGTCGCTTGATAAACGTTTCGCTAATAATCCATTAGTGACAGAAGATCCTAAGCTACGGTTTTATGCCGGTGCACCTATCATTCTAAAAGAGGATAATAAGACTTATCATTTGGGCTCACTTTGTTTATTCGATATCAAACCCAATCATGAGTTTAATGACGACAAGGCGAGACTGCTAATGCAGTTCGCTGATATGGCAGCAGACGCGTTACAACTACAAAAAAACCAACATCGTGCCAAACATGCCAATAAAATGAAGTCTGAATTTTTGGCCAATATGAGCCATGAGATACGGACACCTATGAATGGTATTATTGGTATGGTCGAGATGCTCGATGATACTGACCTAGATGCCGAGCAAAAAGATTATGTAGATAATATAAAGGTATCAACTGAGCATTTACTTGCGATTATCAATGGAATTTTAGACTTATCGAAAGTTGAGTCGGGTAAGATGACTATTGATGCTGTACCCATGGATTTATCGGTACTATGTGATGAGATTATGAGTTTGTTTGCAGTTAGAGCTCGTCAGCGCGGATTAACACTTGATTATAATTATAATGAGAAGTTATCGCCTTACATACAGGGCGATCCGGTACGCCTTAAACAGATTTTGGCAAACCTTGTTAATAATGCGATTAAGTTCACTCGTGAAGGTGGGCGTGTCAGTATTAATGTCACCCATGCGCCGCATTGTAGTGAGGGTGGATGCAGCAGTCTAGGTTTAAAAACTGATAAGATAATCTGCCATGACATGACTGTCTGTATTGATGTTACAGATACAGGTGTCGGTATCAAGCCCGAATCATTGGATGCCATATTTGATGCTTATAACCAAGCAGACAAGTCCACCCATCGCTTATATGGTGGTACGGGTCTTGGCTTGTCTGTATGCAAATCTTTAGTTAATTTGATGGGGGGTCATATTTGGGCAAACAGTGTAGTGGGAGAAGGCACTACATTTAAAGTATTGTTGCCACTAGCAACTATAGATCAAACAGAATATGATGATTGGCAGCTCTCGGATACTATAGATGTTGAGCCTGACTCACAGTATTCGGGACATATATTACTAGTTGAAGATGATAACGTTAATGCAATGATTGCTAAAAAAGCCCTATGTGATAGCGGACACAAGGTAACGCATGTCACTGATGGTCAAAAAGCTATCGATAAGTTCTCAGCACATCCGCAGCGTTTTGACGTGATACTAATGGATCATCACATGCCGATTATGGATGGGATGCAAGCAACGATTAAGCTGCACGAGATTTATGATCCAAAGTCGTTACCACCTATTATTGCACTGACTGCAAACGCAATGGATGGTGAACGCGAAAAGTATCTGAAAGTTGGTATGCAAGACTACTGCACCAAACCTTTCAAAAAAGAGCAACTTAATGCGCTGGTACAATACTGGCTCATGCATCAACAAGCCACAAAAAAACAAGCCAATGACGGTAGGCTTAAAGCATTATCTTGACCTTCAGTTATTACAAATAGTTATTACGAAGACCAAAAAAAGCTCAACCATCGTTACGATGGTTGAGCTTTTTTATAGGTCTAACTTTGTTAGCCAACACGAGTCTGATAGTCACTCGTGCGCGTATCGACACGGACTATTTCGCCTTGTTGTACAAATAGTGGTACACGCACAACTGCGCCAGTTTCTAGAGTGGCAGGCTTACCACCACCGCCAGATGTGTCACCGCGTACACCAGGATCTGTTTCAGTAATCTGTAATTCGACGAAATTTGGCGGAGTAATAGTTAATGGCACGCCATTGAATAAAGTAATCACACATAGTGCGTTACTATTTTCTTTTAACCATTGTGCTGCATTACCTATCGCTGTTTTGTCCGCTTGTAACTGCTCAAAGCTTTCAGGATGCATAAAGTGCCAAAATTCACCGTCGTTATACAGATAGTTCATTTCAGTATCTATCACGTCAGCAGCTTCTAAGCTGTCACCTGATTTAAAGGTTTGCTCAAGCATTCTGCCACTGCGCAGATTACGCATTTTGACACGGTTGAAGGCTTGACCTTTACCTGGCTTAACAAACTCATTTTCGACAATGGCATAAGGATTGCCATCAAGCATGACTTTTAAACCGGCTTTAAATTCGTTGGTAGAAAAACTTGCCACAAGAGACTCCTAAAGGTTGCGGTAATTATATTGATAGATTGCTACTAAGTTAATGATTAATTATCGGTGCGCCACCAAACCTGACATGATGATATCTGTGCTTAAATACCTATCATAACTGGCCGAAGTCTGTTAATGGCAAAGGTAGATAGGCATAAACCATTATGTTTGATAGGCATGCTTTGATAGCGCGCTGACTTACAGCGTATAATGTCGGTTTTTAGGCACACGCATTAGGTTGTCATGATAAACCATTTAATCACACAAAAAAACTGGCAAACACAATTATCCGAAGCGATTACTTCAGTGGATGAGTTGCTTACCGTACTCAATCTTGAGACGCTAAAAGCCCAGATTTATATCCCAGCGCACTTTCATCTGCGTGTCCCGCGTGCCTTCGTTGCTAAGATGACTGCTGGCGATGCCAATGATCCGTTATTAAAACAGGTCTTGCCAGATAAGCAAGAACAAATTACGGTGACGGGTTACGTCGCTGATCCGTTGGCTGAAAACGATCAAAACCCAATCAAAGGGTTGCTGCATAAGTACCAATCAAGGGTGCTGTTAACAGTCACAGGCGCTTGTGCAATTCATTGTCGTTATTGCTTTCGTCAGCATTTCGATTATAACGCTAATATGCCAACCTCGGCTGAACATTTGGCCATCACATCATATATTGCCGAGCATCCCGAAGTGAATGAGGTAATCTTGAGTGGCGGCGATCCACTCAGTGTCTCTAATCGGCGGCTGTTTGCATGGCTTGATACTTTAGAGGCGATACCGCAACTGACGACTATTCGTTTGCATACGCGCTTACCGTTGGTGATTCCTGAGCGCTTGGACAATGCGTTGTTAGATCGTCTTAGCCAAAGTCGTTGCAACATTGTCATGGTTATTCACTGCAACCATGCTAATGAGATTGATACCAATACCGCTGAGTATTTGCAGCGAGCGCGGGTTGCTGGAGTCGTGCTACTAAATCAAGCAGTCTTATTAAAGGGTATTAATGATAGCGTAATGACTCAAACAGCGCTCAGTCAGCGTTTATTCGATGCGGGCGTTTTGCCTTATTATTTGCATGTGTTAGATAAAGTGGCGGGAGCTGCGCATTTTGATAACGATGAGCGGTCGGCTATTAGCTTATATTGGTTATTATTAGCGGCACTTCCTGGGTATCTGGTACCCAAACTGGTACAAGAATTGCCGAATAGACCATTTAAAGTACCGATTGATATTTACAAAGGCAGTTAAGGTATTCAACATAGTAAGTTGTGTTAGTATATTTTACTAAACATTAGTAATGCTCTGTGGTGTGCTAAGAAAACAATGGATGTGTCAACTGCTAACCTGAACTTAAATGTTTTGCTAAAGAGGGCTTATGATAACGCTGTCAGACTTTCAGAATTATTTATCACATAAAGCACCACTAAAACAGCCTTCGCATAACTATGTTAATGGACAAGAGCAGCAACTGCTTAAGTGGGCAGCGAGCTTACCAACACAGATTGAGGCTCAGCAGGCAATGCAGCTTGAGCAGATATTGACTGAGCTGGCTGTTGCAGACTTAGATGATAAACTGCGACTTAAGCTTCTGAGTATTGTCTCCTGTGCCTCGGATCGCTTAATTACCTCACTGCATAAACACTATAACTATGAGTTGGGTGCATTCAACAACGAGCAGCTGGCATATATTGCTCAAGTTGAATCGTTATATTATTTGACTATCTTGGCTTATGACAATGTTATACAACGTAAGAGCTTAGCGTTGAATGACCAGCAAAGCACAACGTCAGGACATGGTTGGAGACGTTTTCTAACTTTAGCAAAAACCTCACCGCTCATTTTAGCGGCCACTATTTATCAATCGCTAATAACCTATCAAAAGTTATTGTATGAGCAAAATATATCCTACCAACAGCCACGGCCATATCTATGGGCAGCATTCAATGAGTTGTATCACTTAGCTTGTGAGGTAAATGTAGCTCACACTAATCTAAGCACGCAGGTAGTTACAAATCATGCGCTTAGTATTCACGACTTATATGTACAGATTTGCTTGCATAGTTTATTGAATGTCCGTGCCATGCGTCGTCCCAATATGTTGTTAACTCAACGTTTACTACCCTTATGGTCAACTCATGTCCATGCTACTATTGAGCCGCAGACTGAGACACGTATTTTTGTGGATCTGCAAAGTGACAACCCGCCTGAATACCTTACTGCCAACTCAGCCATCAATCCTTATGAAGAGCATCATCGTTGCTTGTTTATCGACCTTGAGCCATTGATAGCATATCTACATCAGCGCAAGCAGGCCTTACTTGATAGTAATAATGCAGCGATTGAATATCAGCTAGTTAATAAAATGTTGATGGCGATTAAGCATCGTTATGTCGAGCGGCAAATGGTAATGCCGACCAAATATCATTCAAAGCAGCGCGCTACTATCATTAGGGGTTTTAACAACATTCATTATGAGGTAGCAGGTGCGCATAGCTTGATGAGCATAATTGCTGCCTCAGAGTTACCGACTGAGCAATTGCCACGCTATGATACGCAGCCCAAAAAAGACACTGTAAACATCACACTTAACGTTGAGACTTTTGATCACGCAGATACCACATTGCAATTTAGAACATTGCATTTATTGCCTACAGAAGACCTAACACAACCTCAAACAGCAATAGATGAAAGGGTAGAAAAACCATCTTCTCATTTAAATAAAACTATCGTAACTGATGTCGATACTCATACTACTGATAAGCTTAATAAGGCTCCGCCACCACTAGGCCTGATGAGTTTGTTATTGTTACATCATCCAAATAATAGTAGCAAATTGAAGTGGTCAATGGGTATGGTGCGCTGGCTCAATTTTGAAAATAGGTACATTGAAGTAGAGTGGCAGGTATTTGGTCATGTATTGACAGCTTGTGCCCTGCGATTGGATATTAGAGACCACCGTAGCCAATGCTTTGTACCAGCTTTTATGATCGCTGGTGATAAAGAATTGCAAACAGAATTTACTATCATAGTCCCTCCTTATCACTTCCAATCTAACGATAAAGTCATGCTGCGCATTAATAACAAACAAAAGACGCTTTGTTTGCAGCAATGCTTAATCAATAGTGAGGAGTTTAGCCAGTATAAAGTGATACAGATTTAATTGAGTAAGGCTGATACAATCCACATTTTTACGCAAATTTGATTGCGATTAATTTTTGATTGTAAGTAACTGGAGAGTCGGTTATTTTAAATCATAGTTTATAAATTGTGGTTAATAGTAGTTAAGTAAGTGGCACTATTCATTAGTTAAGTATTGCTTAAGTGTTATTGTAATATAGTATACTATAATCACGATTATAAGAATAAAAAGGCCTATTATGAGAACCAAATCTATCTTAAATCTGTTGGTTATAGACGAAGATCAGCTGTACGCTGAGCGTTTAGTCAGTTTATTATCTGCTTATTATGATGAGGTTAATCTAGGATTCCTAGACGATAAAGAAGAGCTGCTAAAGTCACTGCGCCACCAGTGGGATGTTTTAGTGTTTGGGCGTGCCTATGATTTGAGCTTCACTGATGTGGTCGGTATTGTGCAGGAACAAAACCTTGATTTGCCTATAATTGGGCTTATGAGTGATGAGATGGCAGGCACTGGCCGCAACGATGATGGTTTGCCAGCAGTCATTGATGGGGTGATGGTAAAGGCACTGTTAGCAGAAAAAGAAGTGCAAGTGGTAATGGCCATCTGCCTGCAACATGCTAACTTACGTAGTCTGCGACAGCTGAATACCTTGCGCTATGTACTCTCTGAAGCTGAGCAGCGTGCCAATATTTTGATTAAGAACTCTAAAAGTGCCGTTGCCTACATTGATCAAGGGATCCATATCTTTGCCAATGACCCTTATCTACAATTATTCAATTTTGAATCGATGGATGATATTATCGGTTTGCCAGTCATTGATTTTATCGCAGGAAAAGACAATGTTAAAGGCTTTAAAGAGTTTTTACGTCAGTTCGATAAAGGTAATCGCGAGCAAGTTGAATTCAATTTTGAAAGTAAGCGTATGGACGGTAGCACTTTTGAGGCCAAGCTACAGTTAGCAGCAGCTACCTTGGATGGTGAGCCAGTTACCCAAATTATCATTCAGCAAAATAACAATAACAGTGCTGAGATTGCTAAACGTTTAGCAGTAGCTGAACGCCAAGATAGCCTAACAGGACTTAATAACCGTCGCGGCTTTGAAGAGCGTTTTGAGGCTTTACACCAATCAGTGCTAGAAGGTAAGGTGAGGGCAGGCTTATTATATATACAGCTAGATAATATCGGCAAAATCAGTAGTAGCTTAGGTTTGCAAGGAGTAGATGCCACTGTTCAGCAAGTGGCTCGTATGCTGGAGCAGACAGTAGCAGATGGTCATATTAGCCGCTTTAGTGATACGGCATTTACCGTTCTAGTTGAAGGTTTATCGTCTCAGGCACTTATCGAGCTCGCTGAGAGTGTTCGTCAGCATATCAGTGATATGCTCATTGAAGTTGATGAACGCACGACTAATACAACAGTCAGTATTGGTATTGTCAAAATGGACGCTAACGCTGCCGAGCCGCAAATATTGCTCGAGCGTGCTATTGATGCGATTAATCATATTAGAATTGAGACTGCAAACCACGGTAATGCTTATCATCTGTATGATCCAAGTGAGCATGCGAACAGCGATGATAGTGCTTTAGCCGAGTACTTAGTAAGTGCCATCACTCACAACCGCTTTGAGCTTTTCTTCCAGCCAATTTATGATATCAATCAAGATCGCAGTGACTTTTTTGAAGTTTATCTGCGCCTGCCATTAGCCGACGCTGATAATACTGTGTTGACACCTGACAAATTTATGACAGTTGCAAAAACACACCATCTGCGCGAAAAAATAGACCGCTGGATATTGATCAATGCTTGTAAACAGTTGAATGAGGTGCGCAAGACTCACCCCGAAGCGCGCATCTTAGTCCAGTTGACCAGTGCCTCATTGATAGATAAAAAACTGCCTAGTGTGGCCAGTCAGCTAATTAAAGCAGTGGGCGGCGTATCAGGAGCCTTGACACTGCAGTTTAATGAGCAAGATGTGGCCAATCACCTTACGATTGCCAAATCTCAGTTTGCAGCTCTGAGCGATATTAGTTGTCAAGTAGGTATTCATAACTTTGGCACCTCGGCAAAATCAATTGAAATTGCTGAATTCGTGCAGCCTGATATGACACGCTTGGCTCGTGAATATGTCAATGAGATCAGTAAACCTGATAATTTGGATGCCATTAAATCTCTGATTGTTCGCACTAATGAGCTTAATATTGATGTGTTGATGCCTTATATTGAAGAGGCCGCTACGATGTCAGTGTCATGGAGTGTCGGTGCGCGTTACTTGCAAGGCTATTATTTAGAGATGCCAAATAAAACGATGAACGTTGTTTAAGAAGATCGTTGTTTAAGAAAAATGGTATTTAAAGAGAAACTGTCTAAAGAGCAGAAACCCTCTAGATCATAAAAATTAGCTATTAAGTTTCGATGTAATTTAACAGCGTACGCTCAGCATCTCAGAACGTACCAACATTTCTGCATTATCGCTATACGTCTGCTATTATCCTCACACGCTTATAAAGCCCCCTCAATCAATAAATCTGAAGAATATATAAATATGCCTATTAACGTCAATATTGCACTCGGTGGTATATTAATTGCAACGTTTTCGCTCACTGCTTGTGAGCGTACGCCACCTGATTATCGTGACCCTGTTACCTTACCAGTGTATAGCGTAGGGGATGCTGATAATGGCGCTATCATCTATGAAGAGGCTTGCGGCCAGTGCCATCAGTTAAACCCGGGAAGTAATAAAAAAGGCCCGCAACTGATGAATATATACGGTGCGCCTGCTGCCGAGTTAGAAGACTATGACTATGGTACAGCACTAACAAGCTCAGGCTGGGTATGGGATGCCGAAACATTAGATCCTTATATTGCAGATGCTCAAAAAGCGATGCCAGATTCAAAGATGTTGTCAGACCCGATGCCAGATGCCGATGAGCGTGCTGATATTATCGCTTATCTGTCTACTCTGCGTATGACTGCTCCGATTGTTGATAGCGATGGGAATCAAGTGGTAAAGGCTAAGCACACGCAGATGAACAATGAGGCAGTCGAGATACCAGCAGGTGCAGAAAACAAGCCAGCCGCAAGCTACTGATATCAAACCTTTAATAACTCTGCCTTATTTTTATTATAATTAATCTTACGTATTTCCATTAGAACGCTTTTTGATTGCTCTTTTTAACCTTATTATAATAGGGTGTATTTGATATTGACCATAACTCTGACAGAGTCTATCTGTAAATATTCAAGCATGCTCTAATCAAGTTGGTAGTTTATTATGCACCAAAACCATGCTTACGATTTATCATCTCATAAAAACACGGTATCTCAGTTAGAGTCAGACTTTGGTTTAGAGCATTCAAGCAATACTACTGCCAATTATTTAGCCAATCAACGCCAAGTGGCGCAATTGCTTGTACAGCTTAATCAAGTGGTGCTCGATAAGCCGCAAGTGGTTAAGCTTGCACTTAGCTGTGTGCTGGCAGGTGGGCATTTGCTACTGCAAGATTTACCGGGAATGGGTAAGACAACGTTAGCACAAGGTTTAGCGCAGCTACTGGGTTTGTCATTTAATCGTGTGCAATTTACCAATGATATGCTGCCAGCAGATATTTTAGGTATGAGTATCTATAACCAAACTACGCAGAGTTTTGAGTTCCGTAAAGGGCCTATCTTTACTCAGCTACTACTTGCCGATGAAATTAACCGCTCCAGCCCAAAAACTCAAAGTGCTTTGCTTGAAGCGATGGAAGAGCATCAAGTAACCCAAGATGGCCAGACCTATCGCTTACCCAAGCCATTCTTCGTCATTGCTACCCAAAACCCAATGCAGCAAGCGGGTGCGTATCCGCTGCCTGAGTCACAATTGGATCGGTTCTTGATGTGCTTGTCGCTTGGTTATCCTTCGCCAACAGCAGAGCGCGCATTGCTCCGAGGTCAAGATCGTCGAGAGCTACTCGCAAGTTTAGATGCGATGCTTGCTACGGATGCTGTGCTGCTTGCACGCCAAGGCGTTCAACAAGTATATGTCGCGGATGTGGTACTGGATTATCTACAGCGTCTGGTCGCAAAGACCCGAATTAGCCAAGAGTATCATGGGCTATCACCGCGAGGTGTATTGTCGCTGCAGCGAGCAGCACAGGCTCATGCGTATGTGTCAGGTCATCAAGAGGTATCACCAGAGGATATTCAAGCAGTATTTACTGCTGTTACAGACCACAGGTTAGGTCAGCGCTTTGTGCCATCGCATGTCGTTGGTGGGCAAGCACCACAGACCATTGCTCAGCGGATTATCAATGAAGTAACGGTAATTGTTTAAATAATAATTTGGACGAAAGCAAAGTTATTTAAGTGCTAACCATAATGACAAGGCAGCTATGACTGTATTACCGCGCACCTTATCACCACGTACCCTGACCCAGCCAATCAAACGAGCAATGGCACGCTGGTTTGCTAAGCGTGCTCCCAAGAGTGATAGTGCTACTCTCAACTTGCGTAATGTCTATATTTTCTTCCGACGTGAAGGGCTACTTTTCGCTGTACTATTGATGATTACCTTTATTGCTGGTATCAACTATGGCAATAACTTGGTTTTGGGGCTTTGTTTTTACCTTATTAGTATATGGCTGATTAGCTTTCATATGACCTTTTTGCACATATCTGGCCTGCAAGTTCAATTGCTGGAAGTAACTATGGCAGAAGTAGGGGCGCCAGTTTGGGTGACCCTGCAAGTGCGTAGTGAGAGTCGCCAACCAAGACGACAATTGATGTTTAGGTTTGAGCAACATCAGTTGGATAAGCAAGAAAATAACGAACATGACCATAAGCGCAACAGCAAGCGTAGCCGTAAATTACTTAATAACGATCCCAAGTTGCAGGTACTGCTACCGCGCGTACAAGGTGAGCAAATTATTCGTCTGCCTATTATTACCTATAAACGCGGTCAGCTTGAGCTTCCTAGATTAACAGTCAGTACGGTTTATCCGCTTGGTATTATGCGCGCATGGTCATACGTTTATTTTGCGCGCACTGCTTGGGTCTATCCAAAGCCATCGGCTTTTGACTGGCAGACGCAGTATGTGACTGCAAGCTTAGATGACTTGCCGACGGGTGGACAGTATAGTCAACATATCCAAGGCCAAGATGATTTTGAGCGTCTTGATAGTTACATCGAAGGCGAATCACTAGCAAGAGTCTCGTGGGCGCATGTGGCACGTGGTCAGGGGATGCTTACTAAGCATTTCGCTGATCCAGTCGGAGTAGAGCAGGTTTTAGATTATGCCGATATGCCAGCTGCCCATCATGAACAAAAGCTTGCGCAACTGGCTCATGGCGCAATTACGCTTGGCAGCCTTGGAGTGCCCTTTACCATGCAATTGCCTAACGAGAGCCATACAGAGTCAGCGATTGGACATGGCGAGGCATTTGCGCAAGTGTGTTTGCTTCGGTTGGCACAGTCGTCATGATTGATTCTAAGCGCGCGCGCAACCCTTCTTCTAACATATCTTTGCCGAACTCATCTGCTTTTGCAGCGGTAACCTCGCCTGCAAGTTTTGAAAATCTAGCATTGGGAAATACTGCTAATAACAGCTATAACCCAAACAGAAAATGGTATAGAAAATTGCTAGCGCTACCGGCTTATTATTGGGTATTGCTGACTCAGGTTATCGTAATCCTTCCCCATGCTGCTCATCTGCCACTATGGTTAATGGTCTTTGCTTTAATCACTATCATTGCCCAACTGCCTTATATCAAAGCTAAGTTTAAACAGAGGTTTAAGCAACTGCGCCATCTCAAGCGCATGTATCAAAGCATGCAAATGCTTGGGTTTTTATTAGGACTGGTAGGCTTGTGGCTGACTTATAACACAAGCTTTGGTCTGGATATGGGTGTGGCATTTTTAGTACTGTGCTTGATTAGTAAGCTTTGGGAGTTGTATAAGCGCCGTGATGCTTATGTAGTGTTAAATTTATCACTGTTTGTGCTTGCTGCGCTATTTTTGATGAATCAAGGATTAGTCACTACTTTAGAGGTCATCATAGGTACGATTGTCATCTTGCTAGCATTCATTGCGCTTAATGATGATGGCAATATACGCGGTGATGGACGCCTGCGTACACTTGGCATATTAGGAGTAGGGGCACTACCGTTATTAGTGGTGCTGTTTTTATTCTTTCCACGGCTACCGCCATTATGGTCAGTGCAACTATCAGGGCAGCAGGCGACAACTGGCGTCTCTGATAGTATGTCACCTGGTGACTTCGCTAATCTAAGTCAATCAACCGCGCTTGCTTTTAGAGTTGAGTTTGCGGATGAAACTCCACCACAACATGAGCTGTACTGGCGTGGTTTGGTATTTAGTGACTTTGATGGTGTGACATGGCGACCTAATCGTAGCACGCAGCAGCAGTGGCAGCCTACAAAGCAAATTCCTGTATGGATTGAACAAGCACTTGCCACCGTTCCTGATGAAGTACAGCTTGCACCCAATAACTATGAAGTTATCTTGGAGCCAACTCAACAAAACTGGTTATTTGGTCTCGATTACCCATTTACCCAGCGTACAGACGTCAGCATTACCTCAGAATTTACCTTATTAAAAGACTTACCTGTTACCCAGCAGCTACGTTATAACGTCCTACGTTTTGCACCAATGCGTATTGACCCTGTGCTTGATAAGTCCTCTCGTCGTATTAACTTGGCTCTACCTAACGATGGCAATCCGCAAGCGCGTGCACTTGCTCAGCAGCTATTTGCGCAATCAGGCTCTGATCCTGTGCGCTATATGCAAGCGCTTGAGCGCTGGATTAATCAAACGGAATTTCGTTATACGTTATCGCCGCCACGGCTAAATGATAACCGTATCGATGAGTTTTTATTTGATACCAAAGCAGGGTTCTGTGAGCATTATTCTTCAAGTTTTACTTTTATGATGCGTGCGGCTGGCGTTCCAGCGCGAGTCGTGGCTGGCTATCAAGGCGGTGAGCTGAGTCGCGGTGGCAACGTGTGGGAAGTACGGCAGATGGATGCTCACGCATGGACTGAAGTATGGCTTGACGGTCAGGGGTGGGTACGCGTTGACCCGACTGCATTCGTCGCGCCAGAGCGTGTTGAACAAGGGATGGACGCATTAACTCAAACGCAAGGAGCGGCATTGTTTGGCGATGGTGCTGGCGCGCAGATTAGCTACCAGCAGTATCAGATGCTGCAAACACTCAGACGTTTGTCTGACCAAGCCAGCTATTATTGGCAAAAAGATGTTGTTGGCTACGATCAAGATAAGCAAGCAGGCTCGCTACTAAAGTGGTTCAATATCAGCTCGTTTATGCAACAAATAGTTTGGTTAACGGCCAGTGCCATCGTGGTCATATCAGTGTTGGTGCTTATAATATGGCAACGTCGACGTAAGCGTTGGCATCCGGCAGATTTACCGTTGGCTAAATTGTCTAAACGAATTAGTAAAAACGATAAGTTACTCGCTCGTGATGAGAGTGAAGGACAATTAGCGTGGCTTGATCGGCTAGCGGATAGTCTAGCAGCGCCTGATAACATATTAATGGCAGACAACCTAACATTCACTCGACAGCATATCGATAACATTAAACAAGACTACCGACAACTACGCTATGGGCGACTGAGTACGCTCGATGCGAGTAATGCTAAATATCAGCGCGCACTCAAACAACTTAAGGAAAACGTATGTAGGTTGTTGTAAGTATTTAGCTTGGTTAAGGTTGTCCATCATAATTGCTTATTACGGTTTTCACTATATAATCAGGTTGTTCAAGCTGTTAAATCACATCTATTTGAATAATAACTTCTAGTTTAGATAGAAAACACTTGCAAAGTCTCGAAAACTTGCTAAAATGCTCAACCTAAATAGGCGTATAGCTCAGTTGGTTAGAGCGCTACCTTGACATGGTAGAGGTCGCTAGTTCGAATCTAGTTACGCCTACCAGATTCGAAAGCCCCAATCTTTATGATTGGGGCTTTTTTTATGCCCGTTTTATAAGGGTCGTAGCGCAAAACTTCTATTTGATTCGTGTTGTAGCTGCTCTATTTTTATCAGTATTCTTTTTTCTTAAAAAAGCTCGGTGACCAAATGGTGAGTAAAACGTGACCAACCTAAAATATCACTATCTTGTCTTCTCCGATATTTGACCTCTACTCCAAACTTTTCTTTACCACCTATTTAACTTCTTCTGATGCCTCGTTAGGGATATAAGTAAATAATTCACCCACACCCACATCTAGTGCTTCACAAATCTTATCCATGGTTTCAAAATCTATTCGCGAAGTCTGTTCATTATAGATTTTGTGCATTGTAGATTTACTAATGCCTGTCATCCTTATCAAATCAGCAACCTTCATTCTGCGCTCTGCTAATAAAACTGGCAAATTAGACACAATCATAATAAAAACCTTTATTTCATAAAAAGTACTTGTATCGAATAACAAATAACGGTATATTAAGCGTATCGAAGTACTTTGTTGTTTTATAGAAGTACATTAATGTTCGATAGACTCGTAAAGTAGCTTAATTAACTTACAAGGAATCTATTATGTCACATACTTACCTGACAACCCAAGAGCTTTCTGAGCGTATCAAATACAATCCGCGCACGATCCGTAATGAGCTTAAGGATAGCGTACTTATTGAAGGCATTCATTACATACGTCCTTTTGGTGGTCGCAAGATTTTATACGTTTGGGAAGAAATTGAAAAAGACATGCGTACTGGTATCACCGGTAGCATCAACGCCATGGCATTGCAATAAGGAGAAATATGATGGCTAGCATTAGAAGCAGAAATAAGAGGCTTATAGTCGATTTTTATTATATGGGCAAACGCTGTCGGGAGACGACAAACCTGATAGATACTCCGGCAAATCGTAAAAAGCTTGAAAGTATTATTTTGAATATGGAAGCCGAAATTAGGTTAGGTATTTTTAATTATGCTAAATACTTTCCGAAAAGTGATAAGGCTGCAGAAATGGTGGCTTTGAACGATCGTAAGGAATGTATTAATACCAACGTTCCTTCCTTCAAGCAGTTCGCAACACTGTGGTTTTCTGAAAAAGAAATTGAGTGGCGCGATACTTACAAGCGCAAAATACAGGAGATTATTGATATGTATTTGCTTCCTGAGTTTGGTACTAAACCCATTCATCTCATAAAAAAGACAGATGTATTAGCCTTCCGTTCATCGCTCGGCAAAGTAACGTACGGAAAAGCTAACAAACATCTGTCAGCGGCACGCATCAATTCTATAATGGTACCTTTAGGTATGATACTAAAAGAAGCCGCTAAACGCTATAAGTTTGATAACCCTTATTATGATATCAAGGCACTCAAACAGCCTAAAACTGATATTCAGCCTCTCACACTGGAGGAGGTTTGGACGTTTATTAATGGCGTGAGGGAGGATTATCGCCATTATTATCTGGTGCGATTTTTTACAGGTATGCGTACTAGTGAGATTGATGGGCTGACATGGGATAACGTTGATTTTAATCGTCGTGAAATTGTCATTAAGCAGGCGTTAGTCAAAGGCAAGATTGTTCCTCCTAAAACACAGGAGTCTTATCGTGCTATTCAGATGTCTCCATGGGTCTATGATGCGCTGAAAGAGCAAAAAGAAATCTCATATAGGCGTTCGGATTATGTGTTTTGCTCACATACGGGTGAGCCATTGGATTATAACAATGTGAATAAGCGTATTTGGCATCCCACACTTAAAGTTTTACGGTTGAAGAAGCGTAACGCCTATCAAACACGCCATACGGCAGCGACTTTGTGGTTGGCGGCAGGTGAGAGTCCTGAGTGGATAGCCAGTCAAATGGGGCACTCAACGACTAAGATGTTATTTAACACTTATAGTCGCTATGTACCAAATATGACACGGCAGGATGGTAGCGCTTTTGAGGCGCTCGTAAATCGAAGCCAGATGGCTCAATTATCTACTGACAAGGAGACGTAAAAATGAAAATTATTGATTACGATAAGCTATTTGCCGAGTTTAAGCCTAATGGCTATGTCAGTGAGGATGCCCATACTATCGCTAATATGTTGATTTATGATTTGTGTATTCAACCTGGTTATAATCTAGCACGCTTTTTAGAAATCAAGCCTTGCTTTGATAACCATATGGCAATACGTATATGGGTACAGAAGCGCTTGGATGCGAGTCTTGGATATTTGGTTGATGATATGTATGTTCAACTACAAAGCGAGATTTACGAGCTACTACCGCCGTCTGGTTATGGCTACTAACGAGGAGAATATCATGAGTGTTAACTTTGTGTTCGACTCAAGCCTAGATGATGTAGCAAAGCGTTTGTGCTATCAGTATTGGTCATACGTATCACCCAATGACTATATCGCTCATCTAAAGATACTTTGCTACGATTACAATATAAGGTCTGATGAGTTGTTTGCTACGCTTGCAAAATGCCAGGTTTATTTGGGTGATATACATTGCGAGTATTGCGGTCGTCCTTATCAACTCGATGTGCCAGCAGATATCCCCCATGCAAGACAACATAAATCTTGGTTTTGTGATGGATGCATCAGTTTTTCTGGGGGACAGCTTACGGTTAGTAGGTAGGTATTTGATAATACTTGATAACCAGATGGCCTAGGCTGTCTGGTTTTTTATTGTTTGTTATTTTTTTCTATGTCAAAAGCTTAGCGTTTAATCAGTCTTTTTGCGAGACTTCTAAGTCACCTATGCGGTGATGAAGTAGCCACGCCAGCGGGTGTAAACTTCACTCTATTTCTAAGTCACCTATGCGGTGATGAAGCTGTTCAGGTGTTAAATTGGATATTTCTTGATTTTCTAAGTCACCTATGCGGTGATGAAGATGCTTGATTTTATCCCACTCGATTTACACGATTTCTAAGTCACCTATGCGGTGATGAAGGTGATGGGCATAGCCATTCGTTAATACTTTATTTTCTAAGTCACCTATGCGGTGATGAAGCATTAGCTGGTTTTAATCCGTTTGATTCGGTTTTTCTAAGTCACCTATGCGGTGATGAAGGATAAGCAAGCGCAAGGCATTGTTAGCACGATTTTCTAAGTCACCTATGCGGTGATGAAGCTAGCTATGTTTAGCCCATCATTAATTTGGTGTTTCTAAGTCACCTATGCGGTGATGAAGGTTATCGTGGCTTAATTCGCATTGACCGTGATTTTCTAAGTCACCTATGCGTTATATCTAGTAGATAGTATATAAATAATGTATAAGGTATATAGAGTAAGGTTTGGTAGGAGAAAAATTTTTTATATATATAATATATACTATATAAAATACATGTTGGTTCAAGAAATTTTGCATAATTTATAATTTGATCTATAAGGATTGCATGAGTTGCTTCTGAAAGTCTTTGATATCATCGAAGCTGTTAATGCTGCTAGCCATTTGCTCAGCCAGTTTCTTGATGTCAGATTGGTTAGTCATTGCTTATTCTCCTGTTAGTGGATTATAAGCAGTTACACACTTTTTAGGAAAGGCTCGGCCAATATGGGAATGCCCATCGCTTTTGATAGTCGTGCTAACTACAGCTTGTTCAATGACAAGCTACCGTTAAAAGTAGATTCTGTTATCCATAAAGCGGTGGTTGAAGTTGACGAAAAAGGCACGGTTGCCGCAGCAGCAACGGGGATTGGTGTACAACTTGTTATGGCGACTCATAAAGCCGAAATTACAGCCGACCATCCCTTTATGTTTATGATTAAAGACAATAAAACCGATGCTATATTGTTCTTAGGGCAGGTAAATAAACTTTAGTAGGAAACAGCTCAATAAGGGTATGCCTATTGTGAACCAATCAGGCGCTCTAACTGGTTCGGTTCCCTAGTGAGGACTTGAATATTCGGTTGTACGCTATTGTTATCATCACTCCTAGTTATTTATAGTAGCTCCGTGTACACAGTAGTGTCCTTTTTAACATGAAATGGCGGTATATCCATTTCATGTTAAGTCACTGTAGACCATTAAGTATAAGACGGCCTTTAAACCACCAGGCTCCTGATCAACGTTCGATGACTTAAATTAATCTGTATACCATTGTCGTTCGCCTACTTAGCACTAGCACCGATGACTTTATGACTTGAGCCAGCGTGCCATTTGTCTTATTGGGTTTGTGTTAAGCACGGCAAATTGTACGTGTTCTAGCGAAAATCAAAAAACTCATAATGAATATTTTTGGCAGGAATACCATTTTCTTTCATTAACTCTTGTACTTTTCCTAAAAGCCCTTTTGGACCGCAAAAACTAATCTGAATCTGCTTTGGATTAACTTCACTGGCGACTTGCCGAATGGTTTCAGCCATGGCATTACTGCCACTTGGGTTGGCTACGAAATCTACTCCAGACTGTTCTGTCATCTCCTGCATACGCTCAACACTTGGAAAAACACGCGCAGGATCGAAGCAATATATCAGAGTGGCACGTTCAAAATGACCGATAGTTTTATCCTCTTGCCAAGAAATAAAGGGAGAGATTCCTACTCCGGCACCAATCCAGATTTCACGCTCTGCATTTGATATACGTTTAAAATTACCATGAGGCGCATAAATATCAGCCAACATACCCACTTTGGCTTGTTCATTTAGCTTTTTTGTATAATCACCCAATGCTCGAATCACAAAATGGATGTGTCCAGTATCAGAAGGTGCGTTAGCTATGGTAAAAGGATGCGGCTCGTGCAAACCTGGTTCTTTAAGAGAGATAAAGGCAAATTGACCAGCCTTAAATTGAAACCCTTTACGGACTGGCTCAAACTCCAAGTGTACCGCCGCTTTGCCCTGGGATATAGCGACTAACTTATACTCTCCGGCTTTGGCAATGAATGGGTACAATATCATCTTGTACAATGCTGCAATCACGCCTACAGAACAAAGTAGTGCTAACCAAATACCTGCTGGACTAGTCAGTGTGATGGGAGACTCAAAGCTCAGCCAATGTAGTATAACGATTAAAAAAAGTGGGCCTGAGAACTTATGCAACCAACGCCAGTTGCCATACGGGATTTTGCGATTCAGCGCCAGTAGTATAATCAGACCTAACGCGACAAGGCTGAGTTGACGCATCAAACGCGTCCAATATTTGGACAACTCCAAAATGGGCGCAAGATCCCAAGCGTCTAGCTTGGCTTTGAAGACAAAATGATAGACAGCGAAAATAAGTGCCCATATAGCAATCCACTTATGCGCTTCATAAACCCTGTCCAGACCGCCAAAGAGCCTTTCAATACCGTGCCAACGGCTAGCGAGTATGCATGAGCTTGCCATGCACGCTAAAGCCGAAGCACCCATTATCAAACTGACTGTTGCTGATGTGATCCACGTTTCAGAGGAAATTTGCATGAGTACAGTGATTGAAGTGATCAGTACGACACTACCGATCACTTGCCATGACTTTAAAGCCATAAGAATCTCCCGAAAAATTATTTTATTGCCGTTAAGAAAGCTTGATTTAACAAGTAGGTATTTATTGAGAAGTATGGCTAATAATACAGCCTGATTCTTAAATAATTCTTAAGTGGTGTATATGGCACGACGTAGGCTACCGGTTCGCTGCACAATGATTTACCTGTTTTAACGTCCTAAGCTCACCTTAAGATTTGTTTGTTGTAATAGCGATAAGGCAGATGATGTGATATCTCGTCTGCTTACGATATCTTGCTGATTTTCAGTGTTTAGCAGCGGGTGTTGTCAATAAACAAACAAATGATTAAGGAGTGACAACCATGAGCCAAAAAGACATCATTAATTGGGACAACTCTTCTGCACATGTACCGAACATGCCTAAAGCGAGGCAAGTAAAAGTTTGGGACCTATTAGTAAGAGTGACTCATTGGACAGTCGCAGCTGGTATTATTGCTAATCTGTTTTTTACCGAAGATGGTGGTGAGTGGCATGAGTATGTCGGCTATACCGTTTTGGGACTGGTGGTCATACGTTTACTTTGGGGTCTGGTTGGCACGCGCTATGCACGCTTTACTGGCTTTTTCCCCACACCAAAACGACTCAAACGGCATGTATCAGATTTAAGCGTTCGACGCGTTGATGAGCAGAATCTTGGTCATAACCCCTTGGCCGCACTGATGATGTTATCGTTATGGGCTGTGACTATAGGGTTAGGACTAACCGGTTATCTGATGGAAGCAGGGCTGTTTGGTGATAAAGAGGTGCTTGAAGAGATTCATGAGTTATTAGCAAACAGCTTATATCTACTGGTTCCTCTACATATCATCGCAGCGATTGCCATGAGTTACTGGCAACGCCAAAACCTCATTAAATCAATGATAACGGGCAAAAAAACGGTGACAGACAAGCCGACTACTATGAAATAAGTCAAGCGATGGAGCACTTATGGCACGCATATTATTGATAGAAGACGACAGCACCATCGCTGATGGAATTGTCCTTGGCTTAAAAAGTCATGGCATGATGGTGGATTGGTTTGGTGATGCCAAGCAAGGTGAGATGGCGCTGCAAGATGGCATGTTTGATGCGGTACTGCTGGATTTGACCTTGCCAAAAGGTGATGGCATGACCGTCCTAAAAAACTGGCGGGAAAAACACATAGATACGCCAGTATTGATTATCACCGCTCGCGATGCGATTGCCAATCGTGTGGCAGGACTCAATGCCGGCGCTGATGATTATTTGGTGAAGCCATTTGCATTAGATGAGGTGATTGCCCGTCTACAAGCATTGATGAGACGCAGCCAAGGTCGGTGTCAACCTGAAGTCCGTTATGGCGAAGTGGCCTATCAGCCTCAGAATCAGCAAGTCTCTTATCAAGGCAAAATGGTAGAATTAACCATCAAAGAAGTGGCAATCTTAGAGCAAATGCTGACCCACCCTAAGCAAATCCACAGCCGCGCAAGCTTAGAAGACAAGCTATATGGGTGGCAACAAGATATCGAAAGCAATGCCATTGAAGTACACATTCATCATTTACGTAAAAAACTGGGCAATGATTTTATCTTGACCAAACGCGGTATTGGCTACTATCTCAATCCAGTCCATAACCACCATTAACCACCGTTAGGCATTCAACGGTCTGTTTTTGGTGCCTCCACTTTGTCTGCTACTTGGTGAGCCTATGAAAAGTATTCAGCAACGGCTATTAACATCGCTACTGATTGGTTTACCTTTGCTGTGGGTGCTTACCTCAAGCTTTATTGCGTGGAAGCTTTGGCACGAAATCAATGAGATGAATGACACCCAAATCACTCAAGTTGCCCGTTATTTAATAGGGGTCGCCCCCAAAGAAGAGGACGATAAAGACCATCATAGGCAAAGGGATGATAACAAAAAGCACACGCCCAAAATCTATGCGTTAAAAAGTAAGCAGCTATCAGGTGATCTTGGTGAGGCTGAGGATGACTATATGGGCTTTGCCATTTGGGATAAAAAAGGCCGTCTATTAATGGCTGATGAAAATGGTCAATCATTTGCTTTTTTGCCAGACCAGCATGGGTTTTTAGAAGAGCATGATTCTGCCTATCAGCGCCTCAACCCTTTTAGTAAGCGCTGGCGTTTATTTTACGTCCATGATGATCATGACTATGAAGGTCGGGTCATTGCCGTCGGACAGAACCTCAAATCTCGCCGAGAGATGATTACTGATGCCATGTCCGTGCAAGTGCTGCCGATGTTGATTGGGCTATTTGCATTTATGGGTTTGGTGGTGTGGCTGATCCGGCGGGGGTTTATGCCGTTAACTCAGATTAGTAGTGCGCTTGAACAGCGTCAACCGCAAGATGATAGCCCCATCACAGCGGACGTGCCCAAAGAGATCCAACCGTTAGTGAGCGCCTTAAATGTCTTGTTTGTAAAAGTCGCGGATACCCTAGCACGTGAGCAGCGCTTTACCGCCGATGCCTCACATGAGCTTAGAAGCCCGCTTGCGGCGTTAAAGCTACAAGCTGATTTGTTACAGCAGCAGATATTGCAGTTATCTGGCGTAGAAGACGATAATCAGCTATTCTATCATGCCCAAAACATTAGCAATGGCATTGAGCGGGCCACTCATTTGGTCGATCAACTGCTGATTTTAGCCAAAATAGAACCGCAACAACAATTACCTCCTGAGCAATTAGAAAGTCCGGATTGGTTGATGCTAACGGATATTGTACTCAGTGATGTCAATCGGCTGGCTCGTGAAAAGCACATGCAATTAAAACGCACTGTGAACTGTGACAATCCTGCTGATATTCTACCCATCCTTATCAATCCAATTTTATTCAAACTGCTCATCCGTAACCTGTTGGACAATGCCATTCGCTATTGTCCCGAGGGCGCTTTGATTGAACTTCAGCTCGACACCAATGCTATTAGAGTGGTCGATAATGGCAGTGGCGTCGAGCCAGAACAACTGACGCGCTTAAGCGAGCGCTTTTATCGCCCAGCAGGTCAAAGCCAATTAGGTAGCGGTCTTGGGCTATCCATTGCCAATCGAATAGCAGAGCTGCACGGTCTGACGTTAGAGTTTGCTAACCGCTCTCAACCAGAAACTGGCTTTATCGTCACGATAAGACATAAAAAAGCGATATCAAGCATCTGATAAAACGATAAAAATTAATCGGCGTGGGCTTAAGGTTGAGTTAATATTTACCCCGTATGCTAGTTGTATTCCCTAATAATATAGACGGAGTACAATCTTATGAGCCTACCTCTATTAAAACCCTTATTATTGACTGTTGGTGCAACCTCATTAGTGTTTTTTGGTGGCGTTATCGCCTTATCTGTCCAGTCGCCCAGCGCTGATGACGCACTATCAGCTGCGAATGCCATGAGTCAAAATACTGACATTACCTCTATATCCTCTGATTTATCGTCCTTTAAAGCCGTGGCAAACCCTCTCACGCAATCCCCATTTGCCAATCCATCACCTCTGGCGGCACTCACAGCCACGCAAGCAACTGCGCTTGCGCAGCAAGACGCGCCCAATTCAGTATTGCAGGCTTCACCCGAGCTCGTCAATTATAACGGCACCGTCGCTTATGAGGTGCTATTAGACAGCGGCGCTACTTATATTGATGCCAGTGTCGGCACTGTACTGAATCCGGTTGCGACCAATGACTATCGTGCTGAGAGATTTGACGATGACGATTATGAAGATAAGCACCACGATGATGATAAACGTAAAGAGGATAAACATCGCAAAGCACACGATAAAAAATACTATAAAGAGAATGATCGCCTAATCGCCATGAGCTATCAGCAACATGATGAGGAGGAATACGATGACTAATACCAAATCACATTCGACACCAGCCGTCAAAAAAACGGCTAAAAAAGCAGATCCTTTTGCCGCTCTTAAAAGCAGCATTATGATGGTCTCGATTGCAGGTACTATGGCAGGATGGCTGGTACTACTCAATCAAGAACAAAAAACTGCCCCTGTGAGCACTGCCATTATAAGCACTGCTGTTGCTGAGTCTGATGAAAGGGCAGTCACGCCAACGCCCATCGCTGATATCAATCAATTGCGACAGGTCAATGCAGTCGCACCTGTTGAGGTAATAAGGGTTGTCGCTCGTACGCGATCTTCTCAATAAATAAGAAAAACCACAGATTATTTAGTTTGAATGTTTAGTCAAGGGAGGGCTTTGAATGCACACAAATATGTCCAATCAAACAACACCGCAACTGGCAACGATTAAACTGTTTGCCATGGGTTGTCACATTCAAATTAGCTTAAATACCACAAGACTGAGCGCGCAACCTTCACAAATGAGAATAGACCAACAAGTCGCTTTTTTGACAAACGATATTCAGCAGCGCTTAGCTGACTGGGAACATATCTTCAGTCGTTTTGATGACAGCAGTGAGCTTATGAGACTGAATAACCGTGGCGACCAATGGTCTGAGGTGAGTTCAGAATTATTTGAGGTGTTGCAGCGTGCCATTCACTTTGTCTCAAAGACTCAAGGCTTAGTAACACCAACGTTATTGCACCCTCTATGGGACGCAGGCTATAAGCATTCATTTGAGACCTTGCCCAAAATGTCTGTGCCATCATTACCTGTTACTAGCGTAAGCACCCCTACAAACGTGCAAGACACGACAAGTGCTAACCATGCCAATCAGCAGATAGAAGGTATTCAGCTTCGCCAGTTAGCTGACAGACAACATCAAGTATATCTGCCAGCTGGCATGGCACTGGATTTGAATGGATATGTCAAAGGGTGGTGCGCCATGCAGTTGGCGGAAAATATTAGCCGAGTTCATGACTGGCATATTCCCTGCTTAGTCGATATGGGTGGGGATATCGCGATTGGTGTTCCAAAAAACCCAACAGATAAACCGGTGTCTTGGGGAGTGGCTGTTGCCAAGCCGTATTTTGCCAATAGTGAGCACGTTCACAATGATGAAGATGTGGCGATCCTCAAGCTCAGCTCTGGGGCTGTCGCCACATCTGGGCAAGATTATCGTCGCTGGTTGCACGACGGCCGCTGGCAACATCATTTGATCCATCCGCATGACTTGCGTCCAGTAACAAGTGACGTCCTAACTGCAACGGTACTGGCGAAAGATGCGATGACGGCGGAGGTATACGCCAAATACTGCGTGCTTCTTGGTGTTAAAGCAGCCGTGGCGTGGCTCAACAAACACCATATTGCGGCGTTGTTAATAGATAGGGATAACAAAGTGATGGTGACTTCTGCCATGCGTCCAAACCTGCTTGCTAGTTAATTTATCACGCGACATGCGCTAGATATCAATACATTAAGTAAAGCCATTCATAGGAGCATAGTCATGCATACAGACCATCCTACCAGCAGTCATACTGCTTCCAATACTAATGTTCTCACTCAGGCTCTATGGGTTGGCTTAACGTTAAGCATTGCTATCGGAGTTGGTGGTTATGCGTCGTTAACTTGGGGAGAGACGGTATCTCAGCTACTGACCAGCACAGATAAACACTTTTGGTATTTATCACGGGCAAGCGGTGTTATCGCTTATACGTTATTTTGGTTGGCAGTCATTTTTGGCTTGTTGTTAAGCACTCGTTTAGGCAAGCGCTTTAATGCAGCGCGGGTATTTGTCTTACATCAGTATCTAAGCCTGATTGCCGTAGGCTTTGCCGCGTTTCATGCTGGTATCTTATTAGCAGATAATTTCTTAAATCTGAACTTATGGCAGGTGCTAATGCCTTTTGGTTTTCAGACTGAGCGTGTGGGCGTGGCCTTGGGGCAGTTGGGGTTTTGGTTCTTATTTATCTGTGCGTTTAGTTTTTATATTAAGCAGTATATTGGTCAATCAGCATGGCGCTGGCTACACTTTTTGACCTTTATGGCGTATATGTTCATCAGTATTCATGTGTTTATGGTGGGCTCAGACAGTCGCGCGCTGCCTTTGTTATTATTTTATGCCGGCAGTCAAACAATAGTCTTTTTACTAATAACCTATCGAATAATCGCTTTAAAGCAAGCAAGGTAACTATGTGGAAATTGGTGTGTCATTATAGGCTACACTGACATATTCTAATTTATGTCTAAATCGTTTGAGGGTATCTATGCTATGCATCATTCTATTCACGACGAAGCTCATCTAAGCAATCGCAATCATTGGCTTAGGGCAGCAGTACTTGGTGCCAATGATGGACTGATTTCAACCGCGAGTCTATTAGTCGGTGTCGCTGCAGCAAGTGCAAATAGTCAAACACTGCTATTGACAGGGATGGCCGCGTTAACCGCAGGTGCTCTATCGATGGCAGCTGGTGAGTATATTTCAGTATCGTCTCAAGCTGATACCGAAAAAGCGGATCTGGATAAAGAGTTGCATGAACTGACTCATAATGCTGAGCGCGAGCTATTTGAGCTCACCAAAATTTATGAGAAACGTGGACTGGATCATGTCTTAGCGCATCAAGTTGCCATAGCTTTGACTGAGCATGATGCACTAGAGGCGCATGCCCGAGATGAGATTGGTTTGACAGATCTGAGTCAAGCTAAGCCGATTCATGCGTCAGTTGCTTCTGGATTGTCATTCATTGCGGGCGCCATATTACCGATTATTGGTATTTTACTTTTGCCAGCACAAACACTGGTTTGGTCACTCGCGACTTTAACGATAGTAGGCTTAGCGCTACTTGGCATAATATCAGCGCGCTTGGGCGGTGCCCCTGTTATTCCTGCTACGTCTAGAGTTGTGATATGGGGTGTGCTCGCTATGGTCGCAACATCATTGATTGGTCGGTTGTTTGGGGTGGCAGCATTATAGGGGCCTCATAAAACTGGTCAGTAAATAAGGGTATACCCCAAAGGAACCAGCTATTTCACCCTTTAAACCTATTAACAGACTACTCAAAATAGACTGTTAATATGGAACTATCTATAACAGGCTTTTGAATTATGGGACTGGTCGCCGCGCTTTTGCCCTATCATTAGCCTATAGTGTGATGTGCATTTCACTATTTTATCAATTTCTCAGCCTGTTTTTTTCCCAGCCTACTTTTTGAACCACCACCTGCTCGAGGTCTCATATCCTTATGATGTTTGTTTCCTTCAAACCTAGCTACTTTACACTTAGCGGTTTGATTAAGCTACTTACTTGGGCTATTTGCTTGAGCTACTAGGCTCAGCTATTTACTTAACTTTAGTATTCTAAAGGCGCCTTGAATAACTAAAGCAAATACGATGCTCCCAATAATTAAATCAGGGGTACTCGAGTTTAACCAATTCACCAGAACACCTGCAACAATCACCCCTAAATTGATAATCACATCGTTTGAAGTGAAAATCATACTGGCTTTCATATGAGCCTCTTCTTTACTCTTCGATTTTTGCAATATATAAAGGCAGATTGAGTTTGCAATCAGAGCAAGAATCGATATAACAATCATGGTAGAAAAGTCAGGTAACTGCTCATTGCCAAAGAAACGTCTTATTACTTCTAAAAAGCCGAGAATCGCTAGCGTGATTTGAAAATATCCAGCAATTCTAGCAATACGTTTTTTCTTTACAACCGTTCCACCAACAGCAAACAAGCTGATTCCGTACACGAAGCTATCTGCTAACATGTCTAAGCTGTCGGCAACCAATCCCATTGAACGAGAAATCAGCCCAGTGCTCATTTCGATAATAAAGAAGGCAAAGTTAATAACCAGCACTATCCACAGTAGCTTACGTTGCTCCGCGTCTTTTTCATGATTAGCGTTAGTTTTGACTTCGATATTATCATTTGAATTAGAGGGGTCAATAGTTTCGGTTGAAAGTAGGGTGTCGCCTAAATTTAGGTCATGAATAGCATGCTGTATATTTTCAACATTACCATGATGAAATACGGTTAATTGACGATTAGGAATGTCGAATTCAAGATATTCAATATCCGAATTGCCATCTAGCTTCATTCGGATTAGGTTCTCTTCCGAAGGGCAGTCCATTTTCGATATTTTAAAAGTTGTTTTATTCATAAAGGTATCTGAATCCGGGTGGTGGTTCAAAAAGTAGGCTGGGAAAAAAACAGGCTGAGAAATTGATAAAATAGTGAAATGCACATCACACTATACATCAAATGCCCAGCCTGTCTAAGTGACAATATAAAGAAAAATGGCTTCAAAAGCTATGGTAAACAAAACTATAAATGCAAAGACTGCAAACGGCAGTTTATTGGAGACCATGCCTTAACGTACCAAGGATGTCACTCCCAAAAAGATAGCAAAATACGATATCTTATGGTTCGAGGCAGTGGCATAAAAGACATCGCTTGCGTTGAGAGAATCAGCAAAGGCAAAGTACTAGCCACCCTAAAAAAGTGTCACTACCCAATAACCCCCAAGCAAAGGCAATACGACTGTCTTGAAATTGATGAGCTTTGGACATTCGTAGGTAAAAAAACCAACAAACAATGGCTAATTTATGCCTATCACCGTGACACAGGTGAAATTGTTGCCTATGTGTGGGGAAAACGAGACCTTAACACTGTCAAAAAGCTTAAAGCTAAGCTGAAAGCCCTAGGCGTAAGTTGTGCTAGAATCGCTAGTGATACCTGGGATAGCTTTGTTACTGGTTTTAAGGGCTTTACCCAAGTCATTGGCAAGTTTTTCACGGTCGGCATTGAAGGTAATAATTGCACTATCAGACATCGAGTAAGGCGAGCATTTAGGCGAAGTTGTAACTTTTCTAAAAAACTGGAAAATCACTTTAAAGCCTTTGATTTAGCTTTCTTTTACATCAATCATGGGTATGTTTAATTTAGCCTACTTTTTGAACCACCACCGAAAAGCGGTATTATGATAATTTAATCCTGTCAGGCATTGCTGCCTGACTAAAGTAAATCAGCCTCCGATAAAGTCGGGGCGGTTCAATTTGAAGATGCCTAGGTAATTACATGAAAGTCTATGACGAATTATTAGAAACTGTAAACTGTCGAATCAAACGTATGTGATTATTAGTAACTTGCTACATACTGACCGTCTGAATTAACCAGACAGTATAGCCGACGAAAAATAGTACTAAGGTGGTGCCAGAAGTACGACCGAATGCACGCTTGGTTTTAAATGCAAATAGGCACATCGCAAACAGTAGTAAGGTTAAGAGACCCATCGCTAATATATCACGCGACAGAATAATGCTACTCGGAGTAATAGGCGCAATGAGTGCTGCTACACCTACGACTCCTAAAGTATTAAAAACGTTAGAGCCTATAATATTACCCAAAGCCATATCATGCTCGCCTTTACGTGCGGCCGACAAGCTCGCAACTAATTCAGGCAGTGACGTACCGATAGCGACGATAGTGAGACCAATGATAAGCTCACTCAAGCCCCAGAAAGTAGCAAGTTCGATAGCGCCCCAAACGATAGCGCGCGAGCTTAGTATTAATACGAGCAAACCAAGAAACAACCTACCTAAACCTTGCGCCATACTGTGTTCAGCTTTTGCAGTTTCTTCTACAGTATCGCCTTCATGTTCGTGGTTGCCTTCACGCAGGCTCAAGATGATTTGTATGCCTAAGACAACGACTAGAAGTACTATTAATACTATACCGTCGGTATTACTTAAGACGCCATCGCTTAATTGCCAAGCAGCTACTGCCGTCACCAACAGTAGTAAGGGCATATCACGATTGATAATACTTTTTCGGATAATAATTGGACTTATCAATACCGTTGCGCCTAATACTAAGGCGATATTAACAATGTTAGAACCATAAGCATTACCCAATGCTAGCTCAGGGCTACCTTCTAAAGCAGCTAACATGGACACTATCATCTCTGGTGCTGAAGTACCTAAACCTAGAATGATGACACCAATCAAAAAACTGGGTACATTCAACTTATTAGCTAAAGCGACGGCACCATCAATAAAAACATCAGCACTCCATACCAAAATTGCTAGTCCTACGACTACTGCAAGTATTGCCAACCACATCAGTGTCTTTCCTTATAAAAGTTAGAGTAATCGTTAAGAAAAATGGGCATAAAAAATTGAGCAATAGAAGGCTCAGTTTTATAGTAGCATAAGCAACCAGCGCAATTATGAGGAAAGGTATTATTATTTTCTATATTTTGAAGTCCTTAACCTCCCATTCAGCCTTGAAAGCATGATTAATGCATTTGCGATTACCAATAATGTGATTGTCATCATATTAAGCCTTGTAATTAATACCATCGAAAACCTTAAGAGATCCCTATGCTAAAGAAAACTGAGCAAAGATTAGAGAAAATCATATTTAATAGCCGTTGGCTACTAGCCCCATTTTATTTGGGATTAGTACTCGGTATTATTTTATTATTTATCAAATTTTTCCAAGAAATGTGGCATATGATCACCCATGTGCTCAGTGCGTCTGAAGCCGATGTGATCGTTGGTGCGTTAGCTCTTATCGACATGTCATTGGTCGCAAGTTTGTTACTCATCATTATATTCAGTGGTTATGAAATCTTTGTCTCAAAAATTGATACAGGGGATCATGAGGATCGTCCTGAATGGATGGGAAAAATTAATTTCTCTGGCCTAAAACTTAAAGTCATCGGTGCTATTGTTGCCATTTCTGCTATCGATCTTCTTAAATCATTTATGGATATACCCAAAGAGATGAGTGAGAGTGATGCTGATAGGTTGATGTGGAAAGTGATTATTCATATGACGTTTGTACTTTCAGGCCTGTTGTTTGCCTTGATGGACAAGATTGTTGGTGATACTAAAAAACATTAAAAAAAGTTCAATAGAAATCTATTTATTAATTTACGCGAATATGCGCTAAGGATCTTAGATGGCATGAGCCAGTTTATTGACCTTATTCGATGACATCAGTGTGATAAGTGATTTGTGCATTAAAATCCTGATGGTAATCTAATCAAGATCTATGAACGTCTAACAGAAATAGAGCTTTTAACAAAACTTAAAAATAAGCAGCCAACCTTTTTAGTAGCAGGCACTGAGGGCCCCCTGTGGTCAGGGATATCTGACTAACTTAGAATTCTCGAGTATATTGATTTTTCTTTGGTCATACTGTTTTTTTACGATAGAGAGTAAGCTTTATAAGACTAGCTCATAACTCGTACTGCGCCCTTAAGCAGTAGACTTCTCTAATATGCTTTTTTCTACCAAATCCTTAATAGCTTTCAATTCAGTATTCGCCGAACACTTCGTCATTATCCCCCCCCTTTTTTTTTGATCATGAGTTTGCCTTAAACACTAATCAACAGTACATTGACCATATTTACTTGCCTTGGATTCAATAGTTGCTGACGGTGGGTCTGCCAAAAGCTGGCTTTACTGATGATTTTATCCGTGGTTTTCTGTGCGCATAATAGTGTTTACTCTAAAGCTTGTAAAAACCAAATCAACCATTCAGTAACATCTGCATTCCCTTTTTGAGTACGCTCTAATATTTTGTAGTAATCATTACGATGTTTAAGTATTTGAGCCGACACGCTATAAAAACGTTGCATGCTAACATCACTTTACGCTACCAGCCCTGTTCCTCGTGAGTAAGGGGATTAACTAGAATACAAGTCATTCTCATCCACTTTAGCATCAAAATCAGAATTAATTATATGCGACACCAATTGACGCTTATCTCTCAGAGCAGCTTTTTTAATATCCTTTAAGGTTGTAAGGTATTTAACAAGGGTAGAGGTCAAATTTTAGAGGAATATAAAATGGATAATGTCACTATTGCTAAGTTACAAAAGACTTCAGTCGTGATTGTTAATGACATCGTCAAATTGTTTGAAATCTATAATCAGTTCATTCGTCCGCAAATTAAATCTTCGAACACATTTATAGCTTATCAAAATCTGACGCTAGCCAAGCCTATACTATTTATAAAAACCGGCGAAGTAATACAATTAGTGAATAACTTTGAAGTTTTTTATCTGTTAAAAACTGTAGATCTTAACCAAGAGTTGTGCGCAGAGAAAGTATCCATAGTAAAAATTAATGAAGCGCAATTCGAGGTTAAATATGCATTTTATGAATTGATTGACATTATATGTAGATATCAAAAATATTTAGATATCAGGTTAATTTATATTCATTTAAATAGATTTCTCACTGCTGATATAAACCAGCAGCTTTTTAGCTCAAAAAAATTCTCTATCGGTACTTTTTGTAATCTTATTAACATTCATGAGCAGACTTATTATAAACGTTATAAAAAGGACAAAAATAATGTCAACTATTAAGTCTCACTACCATCTTCGCGATGTACCGAGTCTCGACGTTATCAAACAGACCATCAACCACCAAGGCGATCATGACGATTTTAAGAATAGAGAAAGGGCAGTAGCAGCTATTGGTGATATCGTAGCAGTGGTTCAGGAAGGTTATTGCAATGCTGATCACCAAGAGCAACTGATTAATAAAGTGATAAAAATATTGCATGAGAGACCGGTTGCCGAGCGTGATATGCACATTGGCAGATCTGAGCTCAGTGAAAAGCCGCTTATAATGCAAGTCTTAATTTTGATGCAAAATATCATGTATAAGCGTCGTCAAACCGTTCGTCTTCGGCAGAAGCTGTATTGGCTTGCAATTGCGTTACACACTGCGGTTTTGCTTATGTATCATGGCAAAAAGACGCATATGCACAATATTTTGATGCAATTTAAACTGGCTCAATTCTCAAAGGCAGCAACACGAACCTGGATTTGGCGTGAGCTTCCTGAGATACCAGAGCAAAAAGTAGATAATATCTTGATATCACTACAAGATGTGTCAAAGCGTTTAGCGATTAAGTATGGTGATCGTACACAAAAAGAGTTTTTAAAGCTTCCTGATGTCAGACAAATTAATAAGATCATAGCGTCTTATCAAGATGCTCACTATGTGAAAAAACGTCTAAAAATAGAACCCAATAACCAGATAAAGCCTATTAGCCTAGCCAATCAACCTGTATTGTTAGCAGTCAATAATGTTCAAAATGACCTAGGGTCGAATGATGAACATTTTGAAGATTTCGTATTAGAGTCGCAATCGCAGTTTTATACGGCGATGACTGAGAGTTATGAGGGCTTAACCACCACATATGAAGAAAGTATTGATCATTATGACCCGCCCTTTATAAGTTATGAAGTCACTACTGACTTGCCAAAAGGGCTGTCTTTTCCGCTCCAAACGATAGACTTATCGCTGCAACAAAACCACATTTCTCAACAAGAACTCGCGCTCAATTCAAACGTTCGGGTACTACCAAAGTCCAGCTATCAGCGGATATTTTCAGCGCTTTGCCAAGATACTCAGTTTTCAACCAACACTTCCAATCGGGACTGTGCTTACATTTTGTTGCTGTCTATGATTACAGCGTTGCCCATTAAATCTTTAACTATTGCAGGATACATTGGTCATCCGAGTATTTTTAAAATTGGTTTGAATCGAAGCTACATTCAGCATTCGCTTGGTATTACCAAACGGCAAGAAGCGTTTAATGGTAGTAAGTATGAAAATCAGCTTGACATCATTAAAATTCCTGTCCCGCAATGGCTTATCGATGAAATATTAACAGGTGAGCTACCATCAGATAATGATATTCAAGAATATCTTACCTATCTACGCGCTAAAATAAGTTTGCCATACTTATCAACAAATCGTATTGAGACTGCACTGCATGTGGTGCTTTCTCGCTACACGCCAAACAGCAATGCTCACATCGCTGACCTGATTTGCAGAACGCCTGCCTCTCAAGCTCCAGCCATGTATTACAGCAGTCATCTTAGCGAAGAGATTTTGTCTCACTATAAATTAGCGCTGAGTATATTTAATCAAGACAATCACTTTGATATGTCATATATCACCCCTTGGCACAAGTACACGTTAGGTTCTGTATTTGCATTTACGCCAAATTATGTTCGTGAGATTATCACTGAGCTGCAAGCATGGGCGGACAGCAGTACTGATGCCAATACACATTTTAATCGTATCAGCATTTTCGTATGGTTTGTACTTTGTTTATTGACGGGTGTACGACCAAATAACGGTATCGGACTGATGAGCGATATCGATCTTGAGGCTGGCTGGCTAATGATTGATGACAAACCCAATCGAAAATCAAAGAGTCATAGACTCATACCTTTATGTTCGACACTCATACGCTTACTAAGCGATTACCGGAGCTATTTAATTGGTTATCAGCTTAATAATTTATTGAAACAGGAAATTAGCGAATGTATTGATGAGATACGTCTAGGTAATGAGATCGCATTATTGCGACTGCTATCAGAGAACTTCAGTACACTTGATGTCATCAAACGAGGCGACGCTTATCATATGACCAAAGATATTATTGACACTGACCCTTATTGGACCCGTCATTTTGTACGGACTCAACTTGAAAGACTAGGCGTTGATATGGTGCTCATCAATGCAGTTGTTGGTCATGAAAAAGCGCGCCAACATGCATTAGGACGTTTCTCATCACTTAGTAAGCATCAGATTAAACAAGTGGGTGATCAGTTTGAACAGCTGGCAGAGACATTGGGTTTAAAAGAAATTAATATCAAAAACAATCATGATGAATGGAGCATGTCGTGCTCGTAAATGAAATCAAGCCGCCTAAAATTATAGATACACTGGCAAAATTTGATGGAAGAAAAAAGGCTTATATCCCTGACCCTCAAATACTAGAAGAGGTAGGGAAGGCCAAGCAGCTTGAAATTGGATTGCTTGCTAAGTTTCAAACCAAATGGGAGCAACTACGTCAAGCGTATCCTGATAATATCAAGATACTAAAAGATACTAAAAAATACTCTCGTAAAGCTTGTGCTTATCATAGCCATACTTTTTTAGTAGAGAAGCATAGATGTCGCATTATATATTTTGATAAGCGCTGGTGGCGTTGGGATTTGCTGTTGCAACAGTTCAATATTGTTTTAAATCAACAAATCAGGCCCATAGATGCAGAAGGGTTTTTAGAGTTTCAAAGCTATGCTCATCAAACCATCACGCAGACATGCCAAACAGAGAAAAGAGTTAAACAAGCCTATAAAGTGGTAAATCGTTTTATTGACTATCAAAACAAGCATTTTATGCTTAATGATTATCGCTATCCTAATATCAAGACTGTATTGCCCACAAAATTTAATCCGCTCCTCATTAATAATGATTGGATCACTAAAGGTAAGCAAATTAATGAGATGGTACGAGCGGTAAGTCACCACTGGACACAAACGAGTGAGTATAGCTTAGAAGAAATATTAGGATGGCTGGTTTACTCTGGCATCATGTATGGTGGCATTAATAGTAAAGCCATACTTGAAAGTTGGCTTGAGGCTCTAATAAATGAAAAATACCAGCCATTTATCAATAAGCGATTACTAATATCAGTCCGGTTTCTACAAGCGTATTATGGCAATGAGCGTAGTAACACGCAAAATCAGCTTTACAACACTCAGCAAATTGTTCTAGATATGGTCAGCCAATGCTGGTTGCTACGATATCGCCAAGCAAAAAATAAACTGGCTATCAATGATGAGGCTGAAAAAAGTTTAAAAAAAAGTGCTGAGAGTTACTTGATAAACGCTTTAAAACCAGTGCTTAACAATGGGGGTTTGACGATTTTAACTTTTCCGCAGATGCTGTCTTACGCAAGTTACCATTGGGAGATGCTTGATGGTGCTGATATTGATCAAGCTTCCGTAGCGGTACTGAGTAGCAAGCAAAATACAGCAGGGCTGACCAAAGAGAAGTTTAAAGAATTTTTAGAAGGACAATATAAGAAATCGGTAAAAAATTACGACTTAGACGATATTCTAAAGTTGTCAATAAAAGGATCAGAAAATATATTAGATAAAAGCACGACTCCAAGCCTACATGGTAGAAAAGTACGGCGCTCAGAGCTGATTACGGATATCGCTAGTGATTTTAAAATTGTAGGAAGTCTAAAAAGTAAGAGATTAGGCTATAAACCGCTTACTTTGATCCAAAGGATAGAAAAAAGGTATGAGCAATACACTGCAGTTAATGAGAGGGTGTTTTTAGATTGGATACTGGCTCTTTTAAAAGATGAGTTGGACAATTCTATTAAAAGTACTTCCGTGTTGCAATACATTAGAAGCATTGGCTATGAATGGCTGTATTTTTCAATGAATCAGCCTATTGATGGTTGGGATGAAGAGGACTTTGAGGTGCTCTATGAGGATATTTTGGAGTACAAAACCACAGTTCGCCGTCACATAAATATTTCTTATTATGCAAAGCTGTTACAACGCCTTCATAACTTTGCTCATGAAAATTACGATCTACCACAAGTAACGATTGCCTATGAAAAAGAGGGTCGACGCGTTCGTGCTGAGTTGATTTCCCTTCATATGTATCACGCGATTATTACACAGATTTTGCATAGCGTGGATATTCTAGAGCGAGAGATGTTTGCTTTGATGTTTATGCTGGTCTATCGAACAGGAATGCGTAAAAAGGAGCTGTTAGGATTACGGTACATTGATATAGAAGGCCTAAATTCACCGTCTCCGTCACTTGTTGTTCGTAGTAATCCTTATCGTGATTTAAAAACAGCTGGCAGCAATCGTAGAATCCCTATTTATGCTTTGTTGCAGCCAGACGAGTTGGCATTATTTATAAGATACACACAAAGTACTGTCGGTCTTAATCCTAGAAGCTTTATATTCACACTATCTTCTGAAAAGACGCCAATTGATGATCACGTACCGCTACAACTGCTAAGACGTATCTTACAGGACATCCCAAAAAAGCCAGGTAATAAGCCGGAGCAAACCTTTCATGCGTTTCGACATACGGCGGTTACTAATTTATCACTTGTACTATGTGGTGATACTGAGCTTGTTAAAGCTTTGACTGATTATAACGAAGAAGACATTAAACGGATCAAATATGGCGTTCTTGGTGAGCATCTTAATGCGCAAGATCGCTGGTACGCTCTATCTGGAATCATGGGTCATTTATCACCGCAGCGCAGTTTTGAGTATTACAACCATATCGCTGTTTTAATGGCAACTTATGCGCTGAGCGGCGCTAATATTAAGCTACCAGTTGTTGCCATTAACAACGTCACTGGCATCAATAGAAAAAGGCTTAAAGAGAATGATGCCATTATCGACCATAACGACGTCAGCCTAACTAGCGTCCGAAAGTTGTTGTTTCGAAGTCTTAGTCAGCGCAAATATGAAGCGCCTCGCTTATGTATTAAAAACACGACCCTTTTAGTCGATTCACAAAGTAGGACAGAAACGTTATTTATGCGCTATGGCATGAATAGCATTTGGTTCTTATTACAGCAAAATGCTTTAGGCATAGCTTTAAAGCAGGCTGCAATAATGGTTAATATTGATTTACACGACGCAGATATCATTATAAATCGAGCGCGAAAAGTAGCCAATGTGACCTCGAGCCATGATAACCCTAGATTCATTGGAACAAATGGCCTTCCAAAAAGTATTCAGTACAAAAGTGATTATAGATTACTGTCTTCACTGCAAAGCAGTGCTCAAAAACTACGAGATAACTCATTAGATGATTGGCAGTGGTTTATAGCTCTATGCCAAGAGCATCTATCTTACAGTAAGGCGTTTGTTCCTTTTTCAATCAAAGAAAAGAAAGCGTTACGACGTTTTATCAAAATTGCCAAACAATTACTGCCAGCGAAAAATTGGCTAGTTGCTCATCCTGCGGCATCACAAGTCCATCTTAATTTAGCTGATATGAAGGGATTGCGTAGCATCAGTAAAGATAGTATGGGTACGTTCAACATTGGAATCGCTTTGATTGATAACAGATCCTCTGTAAATGATAAATGGCAATTTTCTCCGTTGCTGCGATTTTTTGTTTATATGGTATTGATTACGGATGAAGAGTTAGTGATTTTAGATAATGCGTCATAAGTTATTTAAGTTTGCTTCGGTGTTCGACAGCGACGCCTAGAATTTAAAAATCAGTGAATCTACTATCAATAATGGGGTAACCCCAGTTCGGGATAAGCCACATTGTAACTCATTGATACTATTTACAATGTCGCTACCTGTCTCTGCTGAGGCATATTTTTGATGGTGGGTTTATAGGGAAACCAGCAATAAGCAATCAAACCTGACAGCAAGTTTGTAATAAAACCCGTGACACTACGATGGCGTGAATGCTCAATCTGACACAAGTTTTTAAGCTCCCCAAACACCGTTTCAACCAAAGAGCGATGATTGAGTAGTGCCTCATCCATAGGCTTGAGTAATTGGGGTTTCATATGACGCCGAAGTTTAGTGATCAACGTAGTATCACTGTGTTTTGTGAGCCACGCGTTTAGGGCTTTACTGATATAGCCTCTATCCCCAAACACAGGTGTTGCCATATCCTTAACAGGCACTCTGTCATCCGTATTACCCGCAGTGACTTTAACAGATACAAGCTCGCCCTTATGATTGATAATGGCGTGTAGCTTAAAGCCGTAAAACCAGCCCATACTACCTTTACCTCTTTGCGCCATACTCTCAAAGACTTTATGACGGTAGATACGCTTGTTATGACAAACTGCTATCTTGGTTGAATCAATATAGCTGATACCCGTACAGTCGCCCATCATGCTTTGCAAGTAGCTGCACAGTGGCATGATACTGCGCGGCACAAGCTCTATAAATCGCGAGTAGCTCGGCAGATTTGGAAACTCCCGTTTCATCATGCCAAGCATGTGATGGTAGTAAAACGCCTTAAACTGTCGATACCGCAGTTGATGAAACAGTACCAAGATGGTCATCATCTCTGCTACACTTATCTGGCATGCTCTTAGCCGTTGACGGCCCGTTGCGATTAAATGAGCGTCAAACTCAGGTTTGAATTGCTGATAAAAGTCGTCAATATGGCAGTATAGTTCGGTTAGGTTGTCCATGTAAGAAGTCCTTTTTGCTTAAGTGGTCTTGGTAAACTTACTTTAGCAACTTTGGACTTCTTTTTTTATCTTTTTTTTGAGCGCTTATCCCGAACTGGGGTTAGGTATTAATTCTGCAAATGGAATGTATCTTGTTAGAACTGCATTTATATTTATTTGTTCATGCACCTCGACACTTATTTCTAATATGCAGACTGCTTACCCCAATCATAAATACCGCGTTTGTAAGCATAAATCAGCATGATTAAGCCGGCGATAATCATCGGCGCGCTTAAGATTTGCCCTTTGGTCATCCAACCTAATAATATGAATCCTTGGTCAGCATCTGGCTGGCGGAAGAATTCAATGATAAAGCGGCTGATGCCATAGCCTAGTAAGAATACAGCGGAGGCGGCCATACGTGGACGTGGTTTTGATGAATACCACCATAAGAATATAAATAGCAGCAGACCTTCGGCAAAGGCTTCATATAGCTGTGATGGATGACGAGGCAATATGTATTGACCATTGACTTCAATCATCAATTCTTGCAATTGTGGATTGCTCTGTAATTGCTCCATATCAAACGCCGCGGCTTGCGGAAAGTAGGTCAGCCAGTTATAGCCACCGTCTGAGACGCGACCCCATAATTCGCCATTGATATAGTTGCCGATACGCCCAAACAGTAAGCCGGTTGGTACACAAGGAACGATAAAATCGAATACTTGAAAGGTAGTCTTTTTATATTTACGGGCAAAGAACCACATACCTAGCATGACGCCGATAAAGCCGCCGTGGAAAGACATACCGCCTTCCCAGACTTTTAATATATAGGCAGGGTTTTGGAGTAATTCACCGAACTGATAAAACAGCACATAGCCAATACGACCGCCTAAGATGACACCAAGCGCGCCATAAAAGACTAAGTCAGAGACCATGTCGGTGGTCCAATTGTCGCGTTTGGTACTGCGATACCAAGCCAAACCGTAAGCGGCAGCAAAGGCTAGCAAATACATTAGCCCATACCAGTGCACTTCCAATGGACCCAAGGAAAGCGCTACGGGATCATACTGAGGATGAATCATCATAAAGGCACCATAATTATTGGTAATAGAATGTATGAAATAGGCTTATATAAGAAATTTTTTGTCCAACAATTGAAAAGTACAACTATCGCAAGTCAGAATCTCATCTTATGGATAGAGAGACCTTCCAAGTAAACTCGCCTTCGATCTAATCTGAGCGGTTCATAGACAGTATGAAGGTATTTACTACCTGGCAATCAACAACTTTACAGCAACCTCAAAAAGACACTCATCTTTGATAGTAATACTAACTTTGCCATTATGAGCATTGGCGATAGCTTGCACAATAGATAAGCCTAAGCCTAAGCCTGTTCCTGAATGCATCGTATTCGTTTTATCATGACGATAGAATCGCTCAAACAGTTTATCGGCTTCAATCTGATTTAATGGTTTGTCTAGACGGTTGGTCATAGTTATTCTTAACCAGAGCTGCTCTGGGGATTGAATATCGTCTTTTGGCGCATTAAGCGAGGTGCTTGAAGTGAGGACAGTAGCGGATATCATAATAGTGCTATTACTAGCCGCATAATAAATCGCATTTGACATCAGGTTGGCAAACAGCCGTTGCAATAAGCCTTTATCACCTAGTACTGTTTTAAAATCACCCGATTTTTCAAAGATTATCTCACGATCCTCAGCAATCATCTCATAATAATCTATAAGCTTTGTGATCAAGCTCTCTATATCGACATGACTGATTTGCGAATCACTCAGCTCTTTTTGAGTTTTTGCCAGTAATAACATATCGTTAATCATGGCGGATAACTGCTTTAACGTATCATGCTGATGATGCAATTGCTCAATGTATTCGTCGCTTTCTCTTGGCTTAGTTAACATGACTTGCGTTTGCGTACTCAGCGTCGCTATTGGCGTACGTAGCTCATGGGCGATATTGTCTGAAAACCGTGATAATGATTCAAAGTTACTTTCAAGCTTGACCATCATAGAATTATAAGACTCCGTTAGTGGACGTAATTCTAACGGCATATCGCCAACCACAATTCTTTCATCTAACCTTTGAAGATTAATGCCTTTCATCTTTTGTACGATAGTAGCTAGGGGAGCAAAACCCCAGTGTACACTTAGTGCTGCTACTGAAACCAATAATAAGGTAATGGCGATAAGTATCAAGCTCAGCTGGCGATTAAACTGGATAAGATATTGATGATGCACATCGATAGGTAGAGCAATAAATGCCAAAACCTCTTGATGTGTAATGATAATGGCTCGGTAATGCCTATTATTTATCTTGATCATAAACTGCTGATCGCGATAGTCCTGCAATAGTTGTAACAAGCTAAAATCTGCCGGTAGATCATTGATGAAATTACTGGGATCGCTGGACAATAAATTGCCGTTTTTGTCTGATATTAACGTTTTTAAATCATAGTCTAACCAAGAAGAATGTAGATGATTGGCATCAATTAGCGCTTGCGACTTTGACACTGTAAAAGGTTCTATGTGATCGTTAAAATTCACCATGCGTTTACGCAGGTTAAAAGCTGCATGGGTAATAATCTCTGAGTCCATTTGCTCAAAGTGCTCGTTAACAGAGCGCTGAACCCATATATAAATAATAACTTGAGAGATAACAACAAATATTGTCAGTAAAAAAACAGTTCGCCATAACAGTGACCAACGCCGATTCTTAGATTTATGTCTCATTTGATGTCAGACTGTCTTTATTAATACTATCGTCGCCCATGCCACTATCCACGTCGACAGCCAGTGGCTCTAACTTGTAGCCCATTCCGCGTACCGTATGAATCAGCTTTATATCAAATCCATCATCAATTTTTATCCGCAAGCGCCTTATAGCGACGTCAATGACATTTGTATCACTGTCAAAATTTATGTCCCATACTTGTGAGGCAATCACAGTGCGTGGCAGTACCTCACCTTGACGTTCTAAGAAAAGTTGTAATAAAGCAAATTCTTTAGCAGTCAATTTTATGTTGGTATCGCCTCTATATACAGTGCGTTTAGCAATATCCATTTTTAGGTCAGCCATATGTATGACAGAGCTTTTATAGTCTGATTGATTGGCACGCCGCAATAGGCTTTTTATTCGGACAATTAGCTCGGCAAAAGCAAAAGGTTTGGTCAGATAATCATCGCCACCAATTTCAATGCCCTTAATCCGATCGCTTAAATCATCTTTAGCGGTTAAAAATAAAACAGGCGTATGCTTTCCAGCAGCACGGTAGCGCTGTATCAGCTCAAAGCCGCTGACGTCAGGCAGCATCACATCCATCAAAACCACACTAAAATCTTCAGTCATTAACGCATGATAGCCATCTAAACCTGTCATGTGATGATCCACGATGAAACCGGCCTCAGTTAAGCCTTTCTTAATATATTCTCCAAGGTTTTTCTCATCTTCTACTAACAGTACTTTCATCGTTGCTTACCTTTATATCATTATAGTTGTCAACAGCGTATCACTAACATTGTTAGCTTATCAGCCATATATTTATCAGGAACCCTTGTTATAACAGTGTTCTTTGGATAGAGACAGATGCTGGTATTTGGTTTTAATGACAAGAAGATGACAATATTATGCTGTTCCTAACGAACATGTAATATCCGTGTCATCTAGCTGTCAGCCACCATTTAGTATTCTAAATCAACGCCGCATATTGGCTTGTCTCTGATACAGACTGCCTCTACGAGTAAAGCAATTATCCTACTTAAACAGTTTGTTATTTATCTTTAAAGGGTCTTATATGAAAAATTATAGTTCATTAAAAAAAGCAGCTTTGCTTTCAGTATCGATGTTAGTGGGCATGTCAGCGGCCAATGCGCATACCACAAACTTAGATGCTTCTGTTCTCGGTAATTGTGATGCGCTCACTAGTTTTGCAAGAAACGCAGATCATAATGATGCACAAATGTCCAAAGAGCAAAAGAAAAGTTATGTCGACGCCAGAGTGGCTTGTCAGGTTCAACATCAAGATCAACATTTGCAGTCTGAAAAGTATTTTGTAAAAAAATATGGTAGCGATCGTGATAGAAATGCTGAAGCCATATTAAATGAATATATCGCGCATTAAAATCTAAAGCGGTGAGAATGACAGAATTGTAATCTTATCGTCATCTACCAGTCAGAATGATTAATGTATCATTTAGGCTGGTTTAACAGCTATTGAACTCAATAACCTTTAATCCAAATAATAGGAATTAATCATGTCACAATTTAAATTACTGTCTAAATCAATCGCAATGACGGTCATCGCTCTTGTCGTATCGACCTCAGCTATGGCGCATGATCCAAAATTGCATGCTAAAAAAGATCAAATGAACTGTGAAAAGTTGGAAAAGAATATGCAAATGATGCAAAAAATGGATCATAGCAAGATGGATATGAAAGATCCTGCTATGAAAGCAATGATGGCTAACATGGGTAAAATGAAGCAAATGTACCAAAAAAACTGTGTTACTAACGACAGTAAATCTTAAAAATTTTAGCTCTGCTAAATAGCAGTCAACACTTAACGAAAATAAAGTTTTAGGAAAACATATGAAATTTTTATTGGGTGCGCTCTTTACCGTATTTGTGGCAATCGTTGGCGTGTTTGCGGTTGTTACTAGTGGTGTTGTCAATGTGGGAGCTGACCAAGAGCATAGCCCAATGATGTTTAGCTTTTTGGAAACCGCTCGCAATCGTTCCATAGCAAATGCCAGTAAAGATATTGTGGTACCAGACTTAGAGAAGGTCGATATCATTTCTGGGGGCGCGGACTATAAGGATATGTGTGCAGGCTGTCACTTGTCTCCGGGAGTGGCACAAACTGACTTTAGTGAGGGCTTATATCCAAAGCCGCCCAACTTTACCAAGGCTGATATTGTCAAACGTTATCAAACAGAAGACGGTGCAAAGCAAGGCTTTTGGGCAATCAAGCACGGTATTATGGCATCTGGAATGCCTACGTGGGGTGCTTCTCATGACGACGCTAGAATGTGGGCAATGGTAGCCTTCATTAGATCGTTACCTGAATTAGATGAAGCTCAGTACACGATGCTAACCACTAGGATAGATGGCGATATGATGGACATGTCATTTGACGGTGATATGAATATGTCGGATGATGAATCTGGAATGCAGCATTAATACTTTCTAGATATGAAAGCCTCCTAACTCACGGTTGTCGCTATTATATTAATAATGCAGTACTGAACAGTGCTGCATTTAATGTTTTTAGTTAAGTACATAAGAATTAAATATAGGGTGTAAGTTTTTAGAATATCGAGCATAATAATAGACGTTTAGGAGTAATTTAATGAGACATTACACACATGTGCTTTCTAATGGACATAGCTGGTTATCCAGTCGTGTCCTTTTATTGGTGGTGACATCGTCACTCTCGTTAACGCTAGCCGCTTGCAGCCAATCTAATACCAGTGGCTCTGATTCTCAACCAGTAAAGGTTGAACAGTCTGCTACCCAGAATGCACAAGTACAAAATGAAAGTTCTGCTCCTACAAATGCTCCCGTTAACAGCTCGTCATCATTACTCAAAAACGTCTCAGCCACAGTTTATAAAGATGCCAACTGCGGCTGCTGCAAAGAATGGGTAGGCTATGCCGAAGGTCATGGTCTAAGCGCAACTGCGCAAGACGTTACAGATTTATCTTTATTTAAAGAGCGTTACGGTGTCCCGCAGCAAATGCGCTCTTGTCATACCACCGTCACTACTAATGGTTATGTTTTTGAAGGTCACGTTCCTGCTAAATACATGGCTGAATTCTTAGCAAATCCTCCTGCACAAGCTATTGGACTTGCCGTACCGAGTATGCCGGTTGGTAGCCCCGGTATGGAGTATGAAGGTAAATTCATGCCCTATAAAGTCATGCAATTGAACAAGGATGGCAGCACTCAAGTGTATGCGGCTATTGAGTCGCCAGCGCAGCAGATGTAGTTCTATTAATAAGTTATCAGATATATAAGTTCAACTCTCATTTCATGGATTAACTTAGGTCAATATTATGAATAAAAACAGATTTAACCGCAGGCGTTTTTTGACAGGGTCATCTACGCTACTTGGCGCGTCGATGCTATCCACACTACCGACGATGGCTAATAGTGCTTTAACTAAAAGCCAAAATGTCGTAGTCAATAGTGATAGAGCCGATCACATTGTACCTATACTGACAGGCAAAGAGTTTGATCTTTATGTCAGTGAGAAGATGATAACGGTCAACGGCAAGTCAAGCATGGCAACGCTGATAAATGACTCACTGCCTGCGCCAACGCTTAAGATGCAAGAAGGCGATACGGTCACCATTCGAGTCCATAATCAGCTGAATGAGTCGACCTCTATTCACTGGCATGGCCTCTTAGTGCCGTTTGAGATGGATGGCGTACCGGGTATCAGCTTTGATGGTATTCCTGCGGGTAGCACCTTCACGTACAAATTTAAACTGATACAGTCAGGCACTTATTGGTATCACTCGCATACTGGCTTCCAAGAGCAGACCGGTATGCGCGGGGCTATTGTGATTGAACCTAAAGGGCGCGAACGCTATCCTATCGAGGAAGATCACGTTATCCTGCTTAGTGATTGGACGCATCGCGATCCGCATAATCTGCTAAAACTACTTAAGCAGCGTGCTGACTTTGATAATTATCATCTGCCAGACTTTAAAAAGCTATTGTCCGATATTGCCGCTACGGATCTTGAGGCGGCTTTTGATAAGCGCAAAACGTGGAATCAGATGCGGATGATGCCGACAGACTTTACTGATTTATCTGGTGAGACCACGTTTACTTATCTTATGAATGGTAAAACCACAGCGGCTAACTGGACGCAACTTGTCAAGGCTGGACAGCCGGTCAAACTACGTTTTATTAATGGTTCAGCGCAGACGATATTTGATGTACGCATCCCCGGCCTAAAAATGAAAGTCGTCGCGACGGATGGGATTGATGTCAGTCCCGTCGATATCGATGATTTCCGTATTGGGGTGGCCGAGACTTATGATGTCATCGTGACGCCCACTAAAGACGCGCATACCATATTTGCTCAAAACATAGATCGGTCAGGCTATGTTGCGACAACGCTTGCTACCAAAAAAGGTGCTCGTCCTGCGATACCTGCTATGGACAAAATCGAATGGCTGACGATGGCCGACATGATGGGCGCCATGGGATCGAATGGCTATAACGCTAAACATGCCAAAACAGAATATGACTTTAAGTCCGATATGCGCGTTGATAGTCCGCGTATGAACCTTGATGACCCTGGTATTAATCTACGTAACATTGATAGAAAGGTTTTGAATTATAGTCAGTTGCGCTCTGTCGGCGATGAGATAATGGCAGAGCAGCGCAAACCCACCAGAGAGATTGAAATACATCTGACGGGAAACATGGAGCGCTATATTTGGGCTCTAGACGGGGTTATGTTCAAAGATGCCGCACCGGTCAATATTAAGCCGGGTGAGCGCGTACGTATTACCTTAGTCAATGACACCATGATGAATCATCCCATGCATTTGCATGGTATGTGGAGCGATCTGCGGATGCCTTCAGGTGAGTTTCAAGTACGTAAGCATACGATAATGGTACAGCCTGCACAAAAGATAAGCTTTGATGTCACCGGAGAAGCTGGCAGATGGGCATGGCATTGCCACTTGCTCTATCACATGGAAGCAGGGATGTTTAGAGAAGTTGCCGTTGTTTAAGCAAATCTTTGGTTGATAGGTGAGAGATGAGATGAAAATACATAAAGTAGGTTTACGGTTCGCCGGGGTATCATCATTGGTATTATTAGCATCATCATTTGCTAATGCTGCTGACCCGTCCACGGTTAAAAAAGACATGACTATGTCAGATATGGACCATAGTAGTATGGACATGTCGAACATGGATCATGGCAGTATGGACATGTCTGGTATGGATATGTCAGATATGGATCACAGCAGCATGGATATGTCGGGCAATATGTCAGATATGGACCATAGTGGCATGGATATGTCAGGCGATATGTCAGATATGGACCATAGTGGCATGGATATGTCAGGCGATATGTCGGATATGGATCATAGTGGTATGGATATGTCAGGTGACATGTCAGATATGGATCATAGTGGCATGGATATGTCGGGCGATATGTCAGGTATGGATCATAGTGGCATGGATATGTCGGGCATGGATCATGGCAGTATGGACATGTCAGGAATGCAAGGTGGCGAAGCACCAGCCGATGCTCGAAGCCCTGACTACTCGAACGGTGTTCCCTATGGTCGCTTTGGTAAGCCTGTGATGATGGGTAGCTTACCGTTATGGGGTGTGTCAGTAGAAACTTTGGGCTATCAGTTTGAGAATGACCAAATCGATTTTGAGTTTGATACGTGGTACGGTACTGATAGTAATCGTGTCACTCTACGCAGTGAAGGTAGTGCTCAAACTAACGATGATAAAGAGATCGATAGTCTAAGCTCACTCGCTTATTGGAAGCCGCTCGGTATCCTCTGGAATGGAGAAGCGGGTATTGCTTATAATACTGAAAACGATAAGTCCGCAATCATGGCAGGCATTGCTGGTACGGCGCCGTACTTCGTTGAGACTGACGCAAGAGCTTATCTATATACTGATGGTCAAGTCCAGCTTGATCTTGGGGCAGCGTACGAGTGGCGCTTAGATCAGCGTTGGGTGGTCAGACCAGAGCTGGAGCTGACTGCCTTTAGTAAAGATGATACCGATAACGGTATTACTAAAGGCTTTAATGAGTTTGAAGCTGAAGTTAGGCTGGCTTATGAGACATTCAGTCGTCAGCTCGCGCCTTATGTTGGTTTCAGCTACGAGAGCGCCTTGGGTGATGCGCGAGACTTACGTCGTCAAGAGGACGAAGACGTTGATTCTAATAGTCTGACTGCTGGTGTGATGTTTTGGTTCTAGTGTTAACCATGTAAGTAACAACAGTTTATAACACTAGCTCTAAAAAAAGGCACCTCTTTATTTAGGTGCCTTTTTACTAAATTAAGGACAAGAATATGAATAACCATATGGATAATAAACAGAAGCAAATGAACCCTTATGTAAAGTTCACAATCATGATTTTAACATCCACAGTGGTGATGTTTATCATGATGTATTTTAACACCTATCAGTGGGATCATATTTACTTTAGTGAAACCCGAGCTTATATGGCGCTGTATATGGGCGCGGTAATGGCAATTATCATGCTCGCCTTTATGACCAATATGTATAAAAAAACCAAGATAAACTTGATGGTTTATGGGGTTAGCGTAGTTTTATTTGCCTTTGGTCTTTGGGGCGTACGCTCTCAGCAAACGGTCGATCAAGTGGATTGGATGCAGGCGATGATACCGCATCACTCGATTGCTATTTTGACCAGTTCGCGTGCTGATATCGAAGATCCACGTGTACGTCAGCTTGCTGATGACATTATCGAAGCACAAAAGCGTGAAATCGGTGAGATGCAAGCACTTATTGATGAGTTGGAATAATATATTATGATACCAATAAGTAAGCTCTTCTTTAAAAACTATTTACTATATCGCGTCTTTTAATTCTAACTATACCTACTCCTTACTTCAAAAATAACCTGTAAAACTGAAGTTCTACGAAGAAATAAATTAAGGTCGAATAAGTATGAAGCAAGATAGAACGACTCGCTATCAGAAGGATAGTTTGACATTATCAGGAACAGTTATGCTAGGTACCGGTGTCATGATCGGTGCTGGTATTTTCGCTCTGACCGGTCAGATGGCTCAGATGACGGGTTCGCTTTTCCCACTTGCTTTTCTAGCCGCCGCAATCGTTGTTTCTTTTAGTGCCTATTCTTATATCAAAATCTCTAACGCTTACCCGTCGGCTGGCGGTGTTGCAATGTACCTGCATCAGGCATACGGAGATCGTTTACCGACTGGATTTAATGCCCTGCTGATGTATTTCTCCATGGTTATAGCGCAGAGCTTTTTGGCCCGGACGTTCGGGTCATACACTATGCAGTTATTCGGTGGCGATGACAGCGGTCGCATGGTATCCATCCTTGGCGCCGCGCTTATTCTTGCTGCGTTCTTTATCAATTTACTTGGTAATCGTTGGATTCAGGGGGTTGCATCGGTTATCGGTATTATAAAAATTGTCGGTATTCTTATATTCGGGTTGGTTGGTATCTGGCTAGCTGATAGCTTTGCAGTTGATTCTTCTACATTAGATGACACTAATACTGTTGGTGACTTTCTTGGCGCAACGGCGCTAGGCATACTGGCATTTAAAGGCTTTACCACGATTACCAACAGTGGCTCGGAAGTAAAAAATCCTCATCGCAACGTCGGCCGTGCCATTGTAATATCAATCGCAATATGCGTAGTTATTTACACTCTAGTCGGTTTCGCGGTGTCTAGTAATCTATCTCTTGCCGAAATCATCGAAACTAAAGATTACTCCTTGGCTGCCGCCGCACGCCCAGCACTTGGCGACTATGGTCTATGGTTCACAGTTGCAATCGCAATGGTAGCTACCGCTGGCGGCCTCCTTGCTAGCATCTTCGCAGTCTCTCGTATGCTTGCTATGTTGACTGAGATGAAGCTGGTGCCTCATCGTCATTTGGGAATGCCGGGAAGCGTTCAAAAACATACGTTGGTCTATACTGTGGTGTTGGGTTTAGCTTTTACGACGTTATTTGACTTATCACGAATTGCAGCGCTTGGCATTGTTTTCTATCTAATTATGGATATCGCCATTCATTGGGGTGTTTTGCGATACCTTCGTCAGGATATAAAGGCGGTGATGTGGGTGCCTATAGTGGCCATACTTCTTGACCTGTTGGTTCTCGGCGGTTTTGTCTGGATTAAACTAAACTCAGATCCATTCGTACTTGGCGTAGCAGTCGTCACTATTGTAGTGATTGCTGTGGCTGAGCAGGTTTACCTGAAATCTTCAGCGAGGAAAAAAGCTATCGAAAAAGATACGCTTGCAGACCATCATTGACAGTAACATCAAAGAGTTTACAGAAAATTGTTTGGTTAAAAATTGCATAGATTTAAGCGTCTGCTTACTATCTTCAAGAATTGATTTCATGCAATACGATATTCATAAAGACAACAGGGAAAGTAAGCTATGAATGAGTCATTTAATCACGCTGGAACTTGGGGTCTCGCACTAATTGTTATTGTTCTGATTTCTTGGTTCTTTTACCGTTATTTCGCACCAAAGAACTGGCGTGAATGGGCGGGTGCTGGTGTAGTTCAGGCTTTCATTATTGCACTTTACGCAGAAATGTATGGCTTTCCGCTCACTATATATTTATTAGTACGGTTTTTTGGTTTGGACAGCCAATATGTCAGCGCTAGCTTATGGTCGACCCTTGTTGGTTTAGGTGAGACAGGCATGATGATCTCAATGCTACTCGGCTATGCTATTGCATTTTTAGGAGTCGGTCTTTTTGCTCAAGGTTGGCGCCAAGTCCACAAAGCACGAGGGGAAAATCGTTTAGTAACTGATGGACTCTATGCCTACGTACGTCATCCTCAGTACACCGGGTTGTTTATTGCACTGTTCGGTGAGGGTGTGGTGCATTGGCCAACTCTGTTTTCAATCGGTCTGTTTCCAGTGATTGTGCTTGTATACACATGGTTAGCTCGACGTGAGGAACGGCATATGTTTGAAGAGTTTGGTAAAGACTACCTTGCTTACAAACAGCAAGTGCCAATGTTTATTCCTCAATGGGGTCAATGGCGTCAACTTGCCGCCGCCGCACGAGTTAAAAAGTAATATCAATACAGGATAAAGCTTTAATTCATACAAATCCTTAGAGTTAGCATGGTTAGATACGATTGGTTATCTTGAGCTTGAACCACATCATACAATAGTGAGGATTACTAAGATGGCCAAATCAAACTTAACGACAAGTCCTTTGAGAATTGTCCCTGTTGGCAACAGTGTATCGTTGTTTCTACTCATTAGTTACCTGTTATGCATAGGCTTTGGCTTACTTGCACCCGAACAGATAAGTATGCATGAAGCTTGGGCGCCTCTGCTACCTGGCTTTGAGTGGTTGACGTGGACAGGTTTTCTAATTGGACTTGTAGAATCATATCTTTACGGTTGGTATTTCGCCATCTTGTTCGTGCCACTATATCGTTGGTTCGCAAAATAGGTCGAAGGTATTAGTGTATTAATAGTCAGCAAACCTTTTCAATTTGAGTAAATCGATTGCGCTAGTATTTATTAGTAGAATCAAGTGGATTGGATGCAGGCGATGATACCGCATCACTCGATTGCTATTTTGACCAGTTCGCGTGCTGATATCGAAGATCCACGTGTACGCCAGCTTGCTGATGACATTATCGAAGCACAAAAGCGTGAAATCGGTGAGATGCAAGCGCTTATTGATGAGTTGGAATAGGCAGTCACAAATTTTGAGCACTTTGTATTAGGTGTTATTAAGTAAGCAGACTATTGAGAGGTGTACGTTCACACACTAGCACTATATCATTACTTATACTAAGGAAATAACAAATAAGGAGTCCTTGTAATGGTTATTATGATGCACGGTATGATGAACGGGACTATGCACGGCATGATGAATGGATCGATGCACGGTATGGGTTGGGGAGAATCTATTGTCTCCTTATTGTTTACAGTACTGGTTTTTGCGGTACTGATATTGACTATTATGGCCTTACTCAAATATTTGCGTAATAAAGATTAAGTTCCAATTGAAACTTAATTTTCGAGATATCTAGATTAGTAATTAGATGAATAGCAATTAAAGGTTGATGATTGTGCTTTAAAAGCTTTATTTATTGTCTTCAAGGAGTGATTTTATGAAACATATTGCCGATGAAAAATCTATCAAAGGTGGTCAGTACGATAAAGTGCCAGAAAACTATAGTGGTACGGTTTATATCTGCCCGATGCATCCTGAGGTTAGAGATACTGAGAAGAGCGATTGTCCGATATGCGGCATGTTTCTCAAACCTGAAGACGAGGTTGCTGAATCCAACAGTAATGAGGGCAGTCATGCGCATTGTCATAAAGCGGATGCTAATAATAGTACTGAGTTAAAGTCTGTCGAAGGCAATAAGTACGACAAGATACCAGAAAATTATAACGGCACGATTTATATTTGTCCTATGCATCCAGAAGTAAGAGATGTTGAAAAAAGTGACTGCCCAATATGTGGCATGTTTCTTAAACCTGAAGACGAAGTTGCTAAAGATGATAGTCACGCCAGTTGTCATGGAAAGGATACTGATAGTAGCGGAGTAAAATCTGTTAAAGGCGGTAAATACGATAAAGTACCTGCTGATTACGATGGCACGGTATATACCTGTCCTATGCATCCTGAAGTGAGAGACGTTAGAAATAGCGGTTGTCCGATATGTGGTATGGCGCTTGAGCCCGAAACGCTTACTATCGGTGAAGAGGACACCTCAGAGCTTGACGACATGACTCGTCGTTTTTGGATATGTACCGTGTTGACTGTACCGCTATTAATATATGTGATGAGCGGTATGTTTGACTTAAACGTAGTTAATTTTAGTCAGTATGGTATCTCTTCAAAGATCTTACAATGGGCTGAGTTAGTGCTCGCGACCCCTGTAGTGCTTTGGGGCGCCGCCCCGTTTTTCGTCCGTGGCTGGCAGTCTATAAAAAGCCGCAATCTAAATATGTTTACCTTGATTGCGATAGGCGTAGGCGCTGCTTATATTTTTAGTATTGTCGCGACCTTTTTTCCCGATATTTTCCCAGACAGTTTCAGAGATGCCTCTGGTCAAGTCGGAGTCTACTATGAAGCGGCAGCGGTCATTGTGACCTTGGTGCTACTGGGTCAAGTATTAGAGCTCAAAGCTAGAAGTCAAACTTCAGGTGCGATTAGAGCTTTGCTTGAGCTCGCACCACCAACCGCAAGACGTGTCGATGAAAACGGTGAAGAAGTCGAAGTCTCGCTTGATGAGGTCGTCACTGGCGATAAGCTACGGGTTAAACCAGGTGAGAAACTACCCGTAGATGGTACAGTGATCGATGGTAATAGTAGTGTTGATGAATCAATGGTGACGGGTGAGCCAATCCCTGTATCAAAAGTAGCAGGAGATACAGTGACTGGTGGTACGGTAAATGGCACCGGAACGCTATTAGTCGAAGCGGTCAATGTTGGAGCAGATTCAGTATTATCTAAAATTGTACAAATGGTTGCTGAAGCCCAGCGTAGCCGCGCACCTATACAGAAATTGGTAGATCAAGTGGCGGGTTGGTTCGTACCTATTGTTATTGTCACCTCTATCATAACCTTTATTGTCTGGGCGATATTCGGCCCTGAGCCCGCTATGACCTATGCTTTGGTTAACGCGATTGCGGTACTGATTATTGCTTGTCCTTGTGCCCTTGGTCTAGCGACGCCGATGTCCATTATGGTTGGTACCGGCAAAGGCGCGCAAAACGGCGTCCTCATCAAAAATGCTGAAGCGTTAGAGAGTATGGAAAAAGTCGATACCATTGTCGTCGACAAGACCGGAACACTGACCGCTGGTAAGCCCGAGCTTACCGCAATTGATGCGCAGGTAGGTCAAGATGAAGACGAGTTCCTCGCATTGGTAGCCTCAGTAGAAAGCGCTAGCGAGCATCCTTTAGCAGAAGCTATCGTTAGAGCAGCTCAAGAAAGATCACTCATTATTCCTAAAGCTACTGACTTTAATTCGACTACTGGCGAAGGCGTACAAGCCGTGGTCGATGGTAAGAAAGTCGCTATTGGTAACTCTAAGCTTATGGAAAGCCTAAATAGTTTTGATAATGAGCTGTCCACTAAAGCTGATGTCCGTAGAAAAGACGGTGAAACGGTAATGTTTGTGGCTATAGACGGTAAAGCTGCTGGTATTATTTCAGTTGCTGACCCTATTAAACCAAGCACTAAAGAGGCTATTTCACTGCTTCATGACGCAGGTTTAAAAGTTGTGATGCTAACCGGTGACAACGAAAAAACTGCTCAGGCAGTCGCTAATAAATTAGGTATTGATGAAGTTCATGCGGATGTTTCACCAGAGGATAAAAACCGTATCGTCAAAGAAATGCAAGACAGCGGTAAATTGGTCGCTATGGCGGGTGATGGTATCAACGACGCACCAGCGCTAGCGCAAGCTAATGTTGGTATCGCTATGGGAACCGGTACCGATGTGGCGATGGAGAGTGCGGGCATTACCCTGCTAAAAGGTGATTTAATGGGCATTGCCAAAGCTTATAAGCTTAGCCACGCCACCATGCGCAATATCAGACAGAATCTGTTTTTTGCCTTTATCTACAATGCACTTGGTGTTCCTATTGCCGCAGGTGTGCTCTATCCCATATTTGGGCTTCTGCTCAGTCCGATGATAGCAGCGGCAGCGATGAGCTTGTCGTCATTCTCGGTGATTGCTAACGCGCTGCGATTGCGCCGTTTGAAACTATAATTCTGGTACGGTAAAAAGTGTTCTAAAGCACACTGACACATACTGGTCTAAACAAGATCACAAAATATAAGGATACCGTTATGGGCAGCTTTTCTATTACACATTGGCTGATTTTATTGGTCGTAGTGGTGGTCGTATTTGGTACTGCCAAGCTTAAAAATGCAGGTAAAGATTTAGGCGGTGCGGTGAAGGGTTTTAAAGAAGCGGTCAAAGATGAAGAACCCGAGAATGCTCGCAAAAATCATGTGCTTAGCCATGAAAATAGTACGCCAGCTGCAAGTAATGATTTAAATACGCGTGTAGGTAATCAGGCTGATGATATGGAAATCAGCCCTATTTCCACTGATGACCAGCCTAAAGTATGAAGCGCGCCGCTTATAAATAGCGGCACTAAGTAGTCTATTAATATATGTGACTGTTATGTTTGATATTGGGTTTTCCGAATTACTCTTGTTTGGCGTCATTGCTTTAATCGTATTGGGCCCAGAAAAACTGCCGCAAGCCGCACGTACCGCTGGGCAATGGTATGCCAAACTGCGCCGTACAGTATCCACTCTACAATCTGAAATAGAAGCTGAGCTTGATCTAGCTGAAACACGTCAACAAATGCAAAATGAACTTGCGAAAATCCGTCAGACCGAGTCGGATATGAAGCGCGAATTAGCAGAAATGCGTGGCAGTATGCAAAAGTTTGAGCAGTCACAGAACCAAAGCCTAGACGCTTCACATCAGTCAATCACCCCTTATGATAAAGACCATCAACAGAATACTACCTCCTCGTTCATTAAACAGGAGGCGGATCAGTGAGCCTATTTAAACGGCAAAAAAGTCGACAAGAAAAAATAACAGATATAGAGTTTGAGGCGCCAACAGATACAACACAGAATAGTGAGTCTGGAGATACGTTAGGTACGCTTGGCGATATGCCTATTACCGGACATTTAATCGAGCTGCGTACGCACTTAATAAGAATATGCGTGGTCGTCTTAATTATATTCTTAGTATTGGTGGGATTTTCACGCGAGCTTTATAATCTTTTATCAGACCCATTAGTGGCGCAGTTACCCATCAATTCGACCATGATTGCCACTGATATAACGTCAAACTTTATGGCACCCATTCGCTTAACGATATTCGTCGCCGCATTTTTAGCAATGCCTTATATCCTGTATCAAATTTGGTCATTTGTAGCTTCCGGCTTATATAAAAAAGAGAAGAAAATTGCCATTCCTGTACTGCTATCTTCGATATTTCTATTTTATGCTGGTGTTGCTTTTTCCTACTTTGTCGTACTCAAAGGGGTATTGAAATTTTTTATTATGTTCGCTCCGCAGAACGTTATACCAATGACCGATATTGACAGTTATCTGAGCTTTGCCCTCAAGCTATTTATGGTGTTTGGACTGACTTTTGAGATTCCAGTGGTTACCTTATTGCTGATAATGGCCGGAATCGTTTCTACTCAAAGTTTAGAAGATAAGCGTCGTTATATCATAGTCGGCTGTTTTGGGATCGCCGCGGTAGTGACACCGCCTGATGGTGTATCAATGCTGTTGTTGGCGATTCCTATGTGGCTATTATTTGAGCTGGGTTTACTCTTAGCAAAGATATTAATTAAAAATGAACGAAATAATGATTTAGTCTCAGGGAATGAAACATTAGAAAGTAGCTAGCACTACTTAAACACGCCAAGAACCTTTTTTACTTTTTACTAGAGTATGTCAGCGTGAGTACTCTACTTAGCGACGGACTCTAAATGGAACACCCAACTAATAACAACGAAAAAAATGACGGTCTTGCAAATCGACTTAACCAAGAGTGCTACTGCATTACCCTTGATCGTAAAGCGCTTAATACAAGCCTTCAAGATCAATTGGTAGAAACTAGAAACAATCCAATAGGAGCGAACGAGCTTAATAAGCTTTTTTCAGCAACACCCGTGTTCGTTCCCAAAACAGAGATAGAGGCGATGGAGCGAATCGTCAGGGCTATCGAGTCAGCTGCCGAACTGCCATTGTATCAAGAGCAAGTGCTGTCGTGGGCACCAGAAATAGCTGCTTTCGACCCAGGCCCAATAGGGGCCCTCATGGGTTATGACTTTCACTTGGGTAGCGATGGACCTCAGCTCATCGAGGTCAATACTAATGCCGGTGGCGCATTTCTGAATGTGTTGCTCGCTCGCGCACAAAAACGCTGTTGCAACCCCTCAGAGCAAAGCGCTGTAACCAATCAAATGCTAGATAGGTTCGAGGAAGCAGTGTTTGACATGTTCAAACAGGAATGGCAGCGACAGTCCGCTGTTGCTATGCCCAATCGGATAGCCATTGTGGACAATGACCCCGAGAGTCAGTTCATGTTCTTAGAGTTTGAGTTAGCCTGTCAACTGCTCCAAGCTAGAGGTATTGATACTGTGATACTTGATCCCTCTGAACTCGAGTATATCGACGGTACGTTAACAGCCCATGGCCAGAAAATCGATATGATTTACAATCGGCTTGTCGACTTTGCATTTGAGGACCCTGACCATGTATTGCTTAAGCAGGCTTATTTAGAGGGTGCTGTGGTAGTGACACCCAATCCCCGCGTACATGCTATGTTGGCCAATAAGCAAAACCTGACATTGCTATCAGACTCCCAAATATTGCGCTCTTGGGGTCTGGATGAGGCTGCAGTGGAGTGCCTCGAAAGGTCTGTACCGAGGACTAAGATTGTATCAAGAGACGATGCAGCAGAGTTGTGGCTTACTCGGCGGCAACTGTTTTTTAAGCCAGTTGCTGGTCATGGAAGCAAAGGCGTTTATCGCGGTAGCAAACTGACTCGACGCGTCTTCGAAAACATTCTGGATGAAGATTATATCGCACAGACCTTTGTCCCTGCAGGAGAGAGATCACTCAAAATTGATGACATCGTAACAACAAGAAAGGTAGATATACGTCTTTATACGTATGGCGGAAAACTGTTACTACCTGCTGCGCGTGTGTATCAAGGTCAGGTGACTAACTTCCGTACGCCAGGCGGTGGATTCGCGCCTGTCTTTCAGGTGTGATCGTCTAGGTCTTATTTAGATGGCATTAGGCTGTTATAAGTCCGGTTAACTAATTCAATATTCTTCTTACCTAACAAAAGATGGTTGTATATTTATGATTGTCTATTACTTTCGGCACGCTTTTCAAAACACTTCGAAAACAATTGGAGCTAGAGATAGCAGTAAATTTCAATAGTTTCCAATAATAAAAATCCAACCGTTACAGTGAGCTTAAATCATATTAGAGTAAACAGGGTTAGACCGTATGTTAATCACAGAATTGGGTTATTTTGCCTTGCTGGCCGCCTTTATATTGGCGATTTTGCAGGTGGTATTACCAACCGTTGGCGTCATGCGCGATCACGTTGCTTGGCAGCGTCTCGCGCCCAGTCTCGCGTGGGCACAGTTTGCTGCCATGATTTTTTCATTTGTTGCATTGATGGCAGGCTTTTATTTCAATGACTTTAGTCTCGTCTATGTCACGCAGCACTCTAATACTTTGTTGCCTTGGTACTATAAACTCTCGGCGACATGGGGCGGACACGAAGGCTCGCTCTTGTTGTGGATGACCATCATGGCCACGTGGTGCGCGCTGGTCTCCTATTTTAGCCGTGGCTTACCGTTGTCGATGCGCGCGCGGGTACTCGTGATATTGGCCGGTGTGCAGGTCATGATGCTAGCGATGCTGATTTTTACCTCGTCGCCATTTGATCGTACCTTGCCCAATCTGCCCGTAGATGGGGTAGATCTCAACCCACTTTTGCAGGATTTTGGGCTGATCGTTCACCCACCGATGCTGTATATGGGTTATGTGGGCTTAGCGGTGCCATTTGCTTTTTGTATGGCGGCATTGTGGGAAGGGCGTTTGGATGCAGTATGGACACGTTGGTCGCGTCCATGGGCGCTAGCGGCTTGGGGGTTTTTGACCGTTGGTATCGCTCTTGGCTCTTGGTGGGCGTATTATGAGCTTGGCTGGGGCGGCTGGTGGTTTTGGGATCCTGTAGAAAACGCCTCACTGATGCCTTGGCTTGCCGGTTTAGCCTTGCTGCATTCGTTGGCAGTGACTGAGAAGCGCGGTGTCTTTAAAGCATGGACCATTATGCTGGCTATCTTTGCTTTTGCCTTAAGTCTCTTGGGTACTTTCCTTGTACGTTCAGGGGTTATTACCTCAGTGCATTCGTTTGCCGCTGACCCCACTCGTGGTCTGGTAATTTTAGTGATTCTTGGCATCATCGTCGGTGGTGGTTTGCTGATGTTTGCGCTGCGTGGCTGGCGTTTGACGATTGAAAGTCAGTATCAACTAGTTTCGCGTGAGTCATTTTTAGTCATTAACAACATCATCATTTTGATTGCAACGTTAGTGGTATTGCTTGGTACCCTCTATCCTATCATTGCCGACGCCTTTAGCTTGGGTCAGGTATCGGTAGGTCCTCCGTACTTTAATGCGCTATTTGTGCCTTTAACATGGCTATTGCTGGTTGCCATGGGTATGGGCTCCAATATCCGCTGGAAACAAGATAAGCGTCCATTGTTAGGCGTTGGTATGGTCATTGCGGCGAGCAGTCTAGTATTAGCTGCAGTCATCACTTACTTTGTCAGTCCATCTGCCATGCTTAATATTGGTGTAACACTAGCAGTAAGTTTTTGGGTACTGTTCTGGATGGTGGTTGATTTCAAAGACAAAACCAAAAATGCACCAAGCTTTTTGCAAGGCTTAAATAAGCTGCGTTTAAGCTACTGGGGTCAGCAAACGGCACATATTGGTGTGATTGTAGCGGTCATCGGTGTTGCCTTTACCAGTACCTTGAGTATCGAGCGCGATGTGGCATTGAGTGTTGGCGAAACGGTCCATGTCCAAGGTTACGACTTCACCGTTAAAGGCTTCCGCGAAGTCAAAGGCAGTAACTATGATGCGACCCAAGCTGAGGTCGAAGTGAGTAAAGATAGCCGTGCTGTGACTACGTTATACCCTGAAAAACGCAATTACATTATTAGCATGATGCCAATGACCGAAGCAGCGATTGATGACAGTCTGATGCGTGATGTGTACGTCGCACTTGGTGAACCTATAGCTGAAGGCAGTAATAAATGGGCCGTACGTATTTATGTGAAGCCATTGATTCGTTGGATATGGCTCGGCGCTATTATTATGGCATTGGGTGGTCTGCTGAGTATGCTTGATAGGCGCTATCGTCTCAAAACATCCAAGACCCCTGCACAAATTGCAGCGAGTAAGTCAGGCTTTACGACGGTTACTGATTTAGATGTTAAAAGCACTACTAATAACACGACACTAATAGGGGAGAAGCAAAATGACTAAGTCTAATCATTTTTCCGAGCAACCCCCTGAAACAAAAGGTAATCGAACAATGAAAAAAAGCCAAATTAGAATATGGTTTTTGATCCCGCTGATCATCTTTGCTGCTGTTATGGTTATGCTTTATTTTCGTTTGGGGCAGCCGACTGAAATCGTAACCAATACCGCGCTTGAACGCCCAGTACCAGCGTTTGAGCTGCCATTGTTGTCCGATACCAGTCGGATCATGACCAATGACAACTTACCTGATGAGCCCTTTTTGATGAATATTTGGGGCTCTTGGTGCCCAACTTGCGTTATTGAGCATCCTTTTTTGATGCAACTAGAAGAGCGTGGTGTCAATCTGGTTGGCGTGAATTATAAAGACGATATCGGTGATGCGCTCAGCTATCTCAACCGAGGCGGTGATCCCTTTTCGATGTCTATTCAGGATTTGTCCGGCCAGTTTGCCTTGGACTTAGGGTTGACGGGTGCGCCTGAGACTTTCACTGTCGATGGTGAAGGCGTTATTCGCCAGCACATTGTTGGTGAGATTAACGAGAGTAACTGGCAAGATCGTATTGAGCCTTGCTTAACGGTACTCAATGATGCCAATGATAATAACGTCAGTCCAGATGCGATTCAGGTTGAAGAGGTGTGCAAATGATAGCCCTTTCAATAAAGGCCGTTACGATAAAAGTAGCGAGCTTAATACTTGCCTGTCTCCTAAGTGTGACCAGCTATGCGGCGATTGACGTCTATGATTTTGATTCTGTCCAACAAGAAGCACAATACCGAGGATTGATCGAAGAGCTACGTTGCCCGAAATGCCAAAACCAAAACTTGGCAGGTTCTGATGCACCGATTGCCCAAGACTTAAAGCAAAAAGTCTATGATTTGATTAAAGACAGACGTAGTGATGCGGAAATCCGGGATTATATGCAAGAGCGCTACGGCGATTTTATCAGCTACAAGCCGCCTGTACGTCCATCGACATGGATTTTATGGTTTTTTCCGCCATTGCTACTGATCGTATTATTGATAGGGTGGTTTTGGCAAAGCCGTCGCCGCCAGCTGGTAGCGAGCGGTCAGAGTAGAGTGACGGTAGATAATACCGCCTCGGAGCTGACTGCCGCCGAAAAAGCCGAACTTGATCGTCTGCTATCGCGTGCCAATAGCACCGATAATGACGCTCATGACACCACAAGCCCCGAGGACAAAAAATGACCATATTCTCTACTGCTGGCTTATTTATTGCTCTAAGCTTACTGATTGCCTTACTCCTTGCTGTTATTACCATCATGCCATGGCTGCGCGCCACGCGTACATCAGGCACTTCTGTGGACAACCAGCTACTAGATATCAACGTGGCGGTGTTTCGCGAGCGTCTGGCAGAGCTAAAAACAGACAAAGACAGTGGCACCATCGATGATGCTCACTACCAAAACCAAAAGCTTGAGCTTGAGCGGCAACTATTGGATGCCCAGCGTGAAGTCACGCCGATGGTCACCCCTGGTATCAAAAGCCGCTTGATCCTCATGGTTTGGGTGCCTGTATTGGCTGCGCTGGCGTATCTGATGGTGGGTGACCGAACGCCTGTGTTTGATCTGTGGACGGCCGAAGACAAGGTCGGAAAAGTCGCTGATGACTTGTTGACTGGCAAAATCGATCAGCCACCTGTATGGGCAATCGAAAACGGCCAGCAGCTTATCAGCGCGATGCAGACCAACGTTTATCGTCATGCCGATGATCCTGATCGCTGGATGCGTTTGTCAGAGCTGTTTTTATCGCTTGAAGCTACCGACTCAGCGATTGAAGCTTTGTCACGCGCTTACCGTCTGTCACCAGACAATGAAGAGATTGCGACCACTTATGCGCAGATTAGCTTTTTTGCCAATAAAGGTCAGCTTGATGCCAGTAGCCGCCGTGTATTACAAGATGTCCTTGCCAAAAATCCACAGCATGAAGGTGCGCAGATGCTAATGGCAATGGGTGAGGCACGTGGTAGTAACTTTGCAGAAGCGCAAGGTTGGATTAAGCGTTTACGTGAGAGCATCGCTGCCAAACCAGGTGACCATAGTAAAGCGCTAGCGAGCCTTGATGAGCTAAGTGCTAATGTCATCGAGCAAGAGCAGCAAGCCGCGCAAGGTATCGAAGTTACCGTCTCTATTGATGCGAGTCTATTACCATTGGTTAAAGCCAATGATGTGTTGTTTGTAGCGATACGTGATGTGAAAGGGGGCCCTCCGTTTGCCGCCAAACGTTTACCTATTAGTATCATCAAGCAAGGTAAAGCCAGTATCCGTTTAAGCGATCTTGATGCGATGATGCCAGAACGCACGTTACAATCTGCCCGTAGCGACAAAACTCAGTTAGCAGTCGTTGCTCGTGTTAGCCATAGTGGGACTGCGTCCGCAGAGTCGGGTGATCTATCAGGTAACCCAGTAGTGATTAGCGCTGAACAGACTCAAGTTAATATTGAAATCAATCAACAGATCCCTTAACAAATGATTATTACAGTAAGTTTCATAATACTAGAACCGTATGTAGGACAGCTTTTGAAAGTGGTGCTATCAATAGCTGTATAACCTATTAGTAAAGAAGTAAAAAACGGCTATGGTGTTTTGCTAGTGAAATAATTGGACGGATGACTATAGAAAGTCTTGATTAAACATAACAGACAGCTCATTTTCAGCTTCCCGCAGAAGAGGTATATGGCTTAATAACTCTACTAAAGACTTTTTAACAGTGGGACCATGAGTAAATACGGTGGCAAAGGTTTGCTTGCTGCTCACTATTTAGAATTAGTACCGCACAGGCAACCATGCCTCTATCCCCAAACACCTTGCCAAACACAGGCGTTGCCATATCCTTAACAGGCGCTCTATCATCGGTATTACCCGCAGTGACTTTGACGGAGACCAGCTCACCTTTATGATTGATAATGGCGTGTAGCTTAAAGCCGTAAAACCAACCCATGCTACTTTTGCCTCGGGTTGCAAGTCCCTTAAAGACTTTATGACGGTAGATACGCTTGTTATGACAAACTGCTATCTTGGTTGAATCAATATAGCTGATACCCGTACAGTCGCCCATCATGCTTTGCAAGTAGCTGCACAGTGGCATGATACTGCGCGGCACAAGCTCTATAAATCGCGAGTAGCTCGGCAGATTTGGAAACGCCCGTTTCATCATGCCAAGCATGTGATGGTAGTAAAACGCCTTAAACTGTCGATACCGCAGTTGATGAAACAGTACCAAGATGGTCATCATCTCTGCTACACTTATCTTGCATGCTCTTAACCTTTGGTGTCCCGTTGCGATTAAATGAGCGTCAAACTCAGGTTTGAATTGCTGATAAAAGTCGTCAATATGGCAGTATAGTTCGGTTAGGTTGTCCATGTAAGAAGTCCTTTTTGCTTAAGTGGTCTTGGTAAACTTACTTTAGCAACTTCGGACTTCTTTTTTTATCTTTTTTTTGAGCGCTTATCCCGAACTGGGGTTATTAATAAGTTAGCGATGGACAGTAAAAATCATCCTTTTCAGCTATAACTGGGCATTGGCGCTATCAACCTCAGCATATACCGCTGTGCTACCATCTTTATTTATTTGCATGATTTGATAAGGGTCGAACTGATTGTTATATTCCATACCAGGACTCCCCATAGGCATACCCGGTACAGCAAGGCCAATGGCGTCGCTTGGCGGGTTTGCTAAAAACTCTGCAACATGCTTAGCGGGTACATGGCCTTCAAACACATAACCATCACTCGTGACCGTGGTGTGACAAGAGCGCATATTATTAGGGACGCCGTAGCGCTGTTTAAATACCGCTAAGTCGGCAACATCTTGCCCCTCAGCGGTCATACCATGATCTTCGGCATGGCTAATCCACTCTTTACAGCAGCCACAATTGGCATCTTTATAAACCGTCGCAGAGACGTTTCTCAGCGCATCACTGTTACTGCTAGCGCTCGGAGTCACCGTTTTAGGCGTTTGGACTTTTGAATTCTGGCTGTCTGTTGCCGTCTCTACAGTCGCTGTGGTTGCAGCAGTGGTATTGGTTTCGCTACAAGCAAATAACGACGATGTCACTGTCAGTAGGATAAGCGCACCAAACAATTTATGCTGCTTAAAAGTTAAGTTATGGTTATCAGGTTTCATACATACCCTCTCGTCATTTATTGTTTATTGTTGCATTTGATATTTAACCCCAATTCGGGATAAGCGCTCAAAAAAAGATAAAAAAAGAAGCCCAAAATTGCTAAAGTGAGTTTACCAAGACAAACTTCACAACAAGGACTTCTTACATGGACAACCTAACCGAACTATACTGCCATATTGACGACTTTTATCAGCAATTCAAACCTGAGTTTGACGCTCATTTAATCGCAACGGGCCGTCAACGGCTAAGAGCATGCCAGATAAGTGTAGCAGAGATTATGACCATCTTGGTACTGTTTCATCAATTACGTTATCGACAGTTTAAGGCGTTTTACTACCATCACATGCTTGGCATGATGAAACGGGAGTTTCCAAATCTGCCGAGCTACTCGCGATTTATAAAGCTTGTGCCGCGCAGTATCATGCCACTATGTGCCTACTTGCAAAGCATGATGGGCGACTGTACGGGTATCAGCTATATTGATTCAACCAAGATAGCAGTTTGTCATAACAAACGTATCTACCGTCATAAAGTCTTTGAAGGACTTGCAACCCGAGGCAAAAGCAGCATGGGCTGGTTCTATGGCTTTAAGCTACACGCCATTATCAATCATAAAGGTGAGCTGGTATCCGTCAAAGTCACTGAGGGTAATACCGATGATAGAGCGCCTGTTAAGGATATGGCAACGCCTGTGTTTGGCAAGGTGTTTGGGGATAGAGGCTATATCAGTAAAGCCCTAAACGAGTGGCTCACAAAACACAGTGATACCACGTTGATAACCAAACTTCGGCGTAATATGAAACCCCAATTACTTGAGCCTATGGATGAGGCACTACTCAATCATCGCTCTTTGGTTGAAACGGTGTTTGGAGAGCTTAAAAACTTGTGCCAAATCGAACACTCACGCCATCGTAGTGTCACGGGGTTTATCACAAACTTGCTGTCAGGTTTAATTGCTTATTGCTGGTTTCCCTATAAACCCACCATCAAAAATATGCCTCAGCAGGGACAGGTAGCAACATTGTAAATAGTATCAATGAGTTACAATGTGGCTTATCCCGAACTGGGGTTAAATAGCTTTTTTACAGTGAAGCGATGCCAATATTGATCAAGCCGCCACCAACGATTAACCAAGCAAACATAATCGCACCTAAGATAAGGGGTTTAACGCCAGCTTGTTTGATAGCGCCCAAATGCGTGGTTAGACCCAGCGCAAACATTGCCATGGTGAGCAGCACATCGTCTAGTATCACCATACTACGCTCAAAGCTTGCGGTCATCGGCACCCAAGTGTGCAGTAAGACGATGGCAATGAATATGAAGGCAAACCAAGGCACTTTGACTTGTTGAATGCGGCTCATTACAGAGGGTTTGTTACCTTGATCGTTACTGCCTTTGGTCAACGCAAAAGATAAAACCAATAAGAACGGCGCGAGCATCATCACGCGTATCATCTTGGTGACAACCGCTGTGTCACCCACTTCGGGACTGACTGCGTTACCAGCGACGACGACTTGCGCCACTTCATGAATGGTGGCACCCGTATAAATCCCGTACTGCTGAGCATTTAGCCAAGGTTGCAACCAACCAAGATGGTATAAAAACGGATAAAGCAGCATCGCAATGGTGCCAAAGACCACGACCGTAGCCACAGCGATAGTGACTTTGTGCGCTTCGGCCTTGATCACTGGCTCTGCGGCGATAACAGCTGCTGCCCCGCAAATACTCGCGCCTGCACCAATCAATAACGTCGTTTGTTTATCGACTTTGAGCCATTTTGTACCTAACCAATAAGTGATTAAAAAAGTCGAGGTCAATACCAACGCATCGCTCATCACCGCAGACAGTCCGACACTTGATACTTGCGTTAGGGTCAGCTTAAAGCCATAAAACATGATGGCGAGACGCAGTATTTGACCTTTGGCAAATGTCACGCCCACATGTAGCTGCTCAGCGAAACTAGAATAAACGGTATTGCCCAATATCATACCGATCAAAATCGCTAGCGTTAACGAAGACAAGCCTATAATGCGCCCGTGACTCCAGACATCCAAGCTCGTATTTAGCCATAAGCAAAATAAGCTACCGACAAACACCACTATCAAACCTGCGAAATGGCGATTGGTTGGGAAGTAGTTGGTCACTGTTTTAGTTAAGGCGTGCATGACGAAGTGTCCTATTGTCCATAATCGAAATAAGCATAAGCTTATGAATAGACATTATAAGGCAGACCAATCTATAATAAAAACAGATTAATTAGATAAAAACTATCGATTTTTTAGGTTAATAAAAGTCTTTGGGCTAAAAAGATGGTTTTTTAGATAATAAAGGGTTTTTAAAATAACAGGTGGTTTTTAGGTTGTATCAATAAGATAGGGTGTCAGAGAAATTATGAAAAAAGCCATGCAGGTATTACCAAAGATTACCCTCAAGCAATTATCAGTGTTTGTCAGTATTTATCAAACTGGCAGTACCAGCCGTGCCAGTGAAGAGCTGCATTTATCGCAATCAGCGGTCAGCAGTGCACTCACTGAGCTGGAGGCGCGGTTACAAATGCCGCTATTTGAGCGCGTCGGGCGCAGGCTCAATCAGCATCCAAACGCCCATCCTATCTATATACAGGCACAAGCGATTTTGGGACAAGCTTTAACGCTTGAGCATTATCATAAGCATCAAGCAGGGCAGATTCATATTGGTGCTAGCACGACTATCGGTAATTATGTATTGCCACCGCTGCTTGCCAAATTGTACGAAGCGCTACCCGATGCCCATATCGATATGTATATTGCCAATACCCAAGAAGTGGTCGGCGAGGTTGAGCAATTAAATATCGATATTGCGCTTGTAGAAGGTATGCCGCGCCCGACAGATATGAAAGTCATTGAGCAGCGCGCTTGGCGGACCGATACCTTGATGGTATTTGCTAAATCTCATAGTAAATGGCTGGCAAACATGGACTATAACCATAAAGAAAAATGCTATGAGCTCAGCGCTGAACGATTGGCAAGGCTGCCATTACTGGTACGAGAGGCGGGTTCGGGGACGCGGCAGATTATCGATGAGCAGTTATTGCAGCATCTACCGCATGCCGAGATTGTCATGGCAATTCAGCAGTCAGAAGCCATTAAGCATATGGTCAGCGCCGATATTGGGCTTGGCTGCTTATCGCAGTATGTCATTCAAGCAGAATTGGATAAAGCAGAGCTGGTGCAGGTGAAAGTAGCAGGTATTGATTTAGCGCGCACGTGGTGGCTGGTGTGGCATAAAGCGCGTCATCAAAGCCCCATTTGGCAGAGTTTTATTGATATTTTGACAGAAGATTGATTTTAGTAGTAAAACCCCAGTTCGGGATAAGCCAGTGCTTAAGTTGTTGATACTATTTGTATAATTATTATCTGACCTTATAAAGTCATGCTTTTGACAGTAGTTTATAGAGAAGCCTGTCTTCAAAGACTTAGCTGGTCTTCAAGAGTAATAGAAAATATCAATACTATCAGCAGCTTAATGAATCACTTATCCCGAACTGGGGTTATAATAATAAAAAAATATATTTGCCTTTAATGATAAGAGAGATTGACGCTAAGTACTGGGATGCCACTTCTACTTATGGGTATGGCGGTCCGCTGGTTGACGACACTGTGACCACTGATGAGCTGGATATTATGTTGAAAGGCCTTCAGGATTTTCTTTATGAAGAAGGCTGTGTCTCTTTGTTTATGCGCCTGCATCCCATCATTAACAAAGAACGAGAGCGCCCCCCAGCTATTGGCAAAATAATAAAGCATGGCTTAACAGTAGCCTCTGATTTGACTAAATCTGAAGAAGAATACTGGCAAGAAACTCAAAATCAGCACCGCCGTGGCATCAAAAAAGCAATGAAAATGGATGTGACTACTAAGGTTGAAGCGTTGGACGAAGAAAACGCTAAAATCTTTTCAAAGATTTATGAAGAGACGATGGCGAATGTTGGTGCCACTGATTATTATTTTTTTGATGACAATTATTACTATAATTTGTCTAAAAACCTACAAGGCAGATTGCTGTTGATAACGGCTTATCAAGAAGATAAGCCTATTGCTTCTTCTTTATACACTGCCTGTGAGGAGTCAGGGATTATGCAGTATCATTTAGGAGGAACGCTCGACGATTATAGAAAACTGCAGCCTGCTAAACTGATTACTCATGTGGCAAGAGACTGGGGGCGGGAAAATAACTATAAATTACTTCACCTTGGCGGTGGCCTTGGTGCTAGCCTCGACTCACTATACAAATATAAAAAAGGCTTTAGCTCCCCCTCTGAGGAGTTTGATTTTAAAACCTATAGACTCATTGTCAACCCAGAGAAATATGCCGAATTGGTAGCCAAGGTTGGTCTGAGCGAGGAAGATTTGAATTCTGACTTCTTTCCTTTATATAGGAAAAAGGCAGCACTTGCTTCTGAAGATGAGGCGAACAGACCTGCTTAATAAGGTAGTATTAAAAAGTATTATTGCAGACAGTATCACTATAAAAAAACACCAGCTATAACTAGTTATAGCTGCTGTTTTTTGTCTCTACAATATATTGGGCTTTATTGAGTTGGAACAATATGCCAAACGCCTTTTACATTATCGCCGTTTGCATCTCCAGCTTTAGTGTCTTTTACAAAGAAGTATAACGGCATGTTATTGGCAGCCCACTGATAAGTACCGTCATCACGCTGAAAAGTCGAGAACTGACCGACGCTTTTGGCATTGTTAGGGGCGGTAAGTGCTGGCCAAGCCGCTAAACAATCACCTGTACAGTTCGACTTATTGGCAGTGTCTTTGTCAAAGGTATATAGCGTCATGTAATTAGTAGAATCAACCAGCATACCGTTTCTACTAGTCACTGGTACGGCGCTGCTACTAACCATCTGGTTATCATTCATTCCTGACATATTAGTGCCAAATACTTTATCCATTGTCGAGCAGCCTGTAAGCGCTAAAACACCACTTAGTGCAGATAACATCATAATACGCTTCATAGTAACTTCCTTATTCTTAGAAAATGATTAGTCAGTAGACCTCTTGCAAAAGTCATAGGTTTAGCTCGAAATTAATGATACCAGCAAGAGCCCATCCCAGATTCTGTGTAACTGCCATTTAGATTAAATGCTTACTGATACGATCATCAAACATAATTATAAAGCGATTAAGAGCCGCCGTCCAGTTACGAATCGGCATCGACCACCTTGACGATGCCTGTTGAGTTGCCAAATAGACCACCTTGAAGGCGGCTTGATCAGAGGGAAACACCTTACGCTTATTCACCGCTGTTCGAATGACACTATTTAGCGACTCTATCGCATTGGTGGTATAAATGACTTTTCTGATGTCTTTAGGGTACTCAAAGAACACCGTTAAGCCCTCCCAGTTATTACGCCAAGACTTGATGACATGCGGGTACTCTTTGCCCCATACTTCATCAAAGTGCTCAAGGTTGGCCTCTGCCATCTCAAGCGTATCAGCACCGTAGATGGCCTTTAAATCAGCTGCTACGGCCTTCTTGTCCGTCCAAGGTACGAACTTCATCGAATAGCGCACCATATGCACGATACACAGCTGAACCTGAGCGTTAGGGTAGACCGTATTAATGGCATCAGGGAAGCCTTTTAGGCCGTCTACACAGGCAATAAGAATATCTTGAACCCCGTGGTTTTGTAGCTCAGTGAGAACACCAAGCCAGAATTTAGCGCCCTCGTTCTCTGATAGCCACATGCCAAGCAGCTCTTTTTTACCATCAAGAGCAACGCCTAAGGCCAGATAGATTGCCTTGTTGATGATCTGCTTGTCTTGACGTACTTTAATGACAATGCAGTCTAAATAGACGATAGGATAAACACTGCTCAGCGGCCGGTTCTGCCAAGCGGTGATGTCCTCTAATATGTTATCGGTGACTCTTGAGACAAGAGAGCTTGAGATGTCGACATCGTAGAGCTCTTTAATGCTCTCTACGATCTCAGTGGTGGTTTGACCTTTGGCGTATGAGCGAGGATCAGCAAGTGTCTGGGAGACACTTGCCCGAAGCGCAAGACGTAAGGCTATGCCTGTAGTGAAATATGATTTTATCATCAAGACCTGAAATACGGGTTTGATGCTTACTGACAAGTACAGGCTCAAAGCTACTGTCGCGGTCTCTGGGGGTGGAGATCTCAAGCTCGCCTGTGTCGCTACGGACTCTCTTTTTAGTGTGCCCATTGCGCTTATTAGGCCTGTCTGCCTTTTCATGCTTGGGGTAGCCGAGATGCTCTTCCATTTCTGCTTCTAGGGCAGTGTCGATGAAGGACTGCATGAGCTGCTTTTGAAAGTCTTTGATGTCATCGAAGCTTTTCATGCTGCTGGCCATTTGCTCAGCCAGTTTCTTGATGTCAGATTGGTTAGTCATTGCTTATTCTCCTGTTAGTGGATTATAAGCAGTTACACAAAGTTTGGGAAACTCCCCAACTTGCGCTTTAACGGCTTATCTTTGTCTTTATAAATACCGACATGATAAGCCCAACAAAATGCTAAGGCGTTCACTGCGACTAATTTACTGACCCGATCAAGATGGGTTAAGTGGGTATCTTCAAGATTAAAGCCACGGCCCTTTAGACAAGCAAATAAAGTCTCAATCTCCCAACGCTTAGCTTAGCATAGCTTGTCATCGCATCCACTGTTTCTAGTTGATTGGTGGCCACAATCACTAAACCATAGTCTTTATCACGCTTGGCAAATACTCGAACCAAACAACCATCGACAGTCAGTATTCGCCCATGTCGATATGTTTCTTGATGGCTAACATGGCGCAATAACTCTTTAATCTGTACCAACTTGCCATGATGATTCTTAACTTTACTGTTCTTCTTAATCCGTATGGCAAAGGGTATGTGATTATTGGTGAGCCAGTTAAACCATTTTTCGCCAACAAACTCTCTGTCTGCTACTATCATCTCAAGGTTATCTTTGCCAAATTGTTTGATAAACCGCTCAATAAGTTCACAGCGTTCAAGATGGTTTGTATTACCTCGCTTATCTAGCATTTGCCAGTATAAGGGGATGGCTATCCCTTTATATACCACCCCTAGCATAAAGATGTTGAGGTTACTTTTACCCCATTTCCAGTTGGTGCGGTCAATGGTTAAGGTGACTTTGCCTAGCCCAAATAGTCGATATATCATTAAAGCCAGTTGATCGTAGTCTATCCTCGCTTCGGCAAAAAATCGCTGTAGTCTGCGATAGTGACTGTCGGTCTTGCCACCCTTAGGGAGGTGTCTTGCTATTTTTTTTAAGATTACTGCTTTGAGCAGTAATCAGGGCTATTATCATTAGGCTCAAACATGTGATTCTTGCCTTGTTCATACTCAGGTTTTGAGTTAAAGTTTCACTAAGTCTGTTAAAGTTTGGCATGGTCTATTCGTCTTAAAAATTACTATTATGCCTTTGCTTTAACAGACTTTTTTGTTTTTTTGTCGTGTGCAGAGATAAATTTCTTATTTCTTGGATTGTGTTGCTAACTTTATGAATTTACTGATGTTGAACTGGGCGGTGCTACACCCGAAGTAACCCATCCCAACTAAAATAATTCTGCGTCAAACGATCTCAGCTCATACTCCAAGCACGATTTGGCAAATAACAACCACTCAATGCAATTTTAGATTTGCCGTATTTGGCTTGGATCGCTTCAAAGGCTTGCATGAGATTTTCGTTTTTTTCATGTTGACTATGGTTGCTGGCAGATCGCTTAGAAAAGTTGGGTGTGGAAGTGGTTAATAAAGAGATGTCGAGACAGTGTATTCAAGACCGTAAGTTAATTACAGGAGATAGTCCTTTGGCATCGAATACCTTGGGTAAAATGGCAGCACAAACGCTTTTGGCCGAGGTTCAGTAGTTATATTTTCTTCAATCAAGAGCGCCGTGGCGCTCTTTTTTATGTCCAATTTGCTTGTTAAAAGTTCGATTTTTTAAGCTTGGAAACTGATCTTGAATGTGGATCAAAGATTAAAATTAAGCACTCATTTGTTCCAACCAAACTGTTTAAAAATCGCATGGCCTTGTGCAGAGCTTAAAAACGTAATAAAACTTTTTGCTTCAGGATTTTTTAGACTGTGTTGAGTTAGTGCAACACCTGCATCACGGTAAATCACCAGTTCAGGTTCGATCGGGATAATTTGCCCAATGTCTGGATTACTGACTCCCCAAATATTAAACACCAACCATGCATCATAGCTGCTGTCAGTTTCCCATGCTTTTTTCGCTGTGCCTGTATTGGGTGCATACATGGCGATATTTTTACGGAAGGATTTTGTGAGCTGAATGTTGCCCGTTCTACCTGCAATATCTTCCCACATGCCGACTTGGCCTGCGCCATGGGTGACCAAAACTTTAGTGTTTGGCCTGCTTAGATCTTTAAATCCTTGAATATGTTTGGGATTGCCTTTTCTGACTAAAATGGCAGCAGGGCGTAGGTAAATAGGCTCAATCGAGTCCTTTACGATTTTGTCGGCAAATAAGCTTTCGAAATCAGACATCATGGCTTCCGAACCACTATAGATGACGTCGGCATCAAGCTTGGCTTTGTCGCTCCATTGTGAAGTAGGGCCCGCGGTTACATGGACATCAATCCCTGTTTTATTTTTAAATTGTTTCGCTGCTTCGTGCATCGCTGGTGCTGGTCCACCTGGACCATAGACATTAATTGCCGCTATAGCATTCATTGATAAAAAGCCCAGCATGAGCGGAAAGATATAGTGGCTGAGCTTATAATTTTTTGACATTTTTATTCCCTTTATTGATATGTGAATGTTGATAATATTTGTTTTGCTGATGTATTTAAATATTTATATTATTTTTTTTGTTAAAGAGTTTTTTAAATATTAGCGCGATTTTCTTACTTAAATTTAAGTTGTAGAAAGACAGAGACATGACGGAATTTTTAATGCACTTACTCTAAAGAAACTATCAGTGAGCGTAGTGAACTCTTTTTAACTGTAGGGGACGCTTTTGCCAAAGTCTAAGGATGAGGCCAGAAAATTGGAGCGACAGCTAAGTTGCTGGGGGAAGTTGAATTGTAAGGTCGGACTAGGAATAAAAAGAGTGCATCGGCGCTCTTTTTATCGTTTTGACACTATTAATTAGTAGTCAAAGCTAAAGTGTTCAGCGGCCAATGACGTCATGGTTTTTGAAGGATTGACCATTCTTCAGCATGACCTTGAGTGCGCGGTAACATGCGTTCAAAGTAGAAGTCAGCCAGAAAATACCATTACGCACAAAGTTTAGTTAAGGCCAAAAAATAACGAATGTTTGCTAGGTGAACCGTACCGGGTTTGGAGACCCTCCGACATAGTGTCGTCTAGCCCTGCTTTAACACCCGATAAACCGTAGCTACCCCAACACCAACCGCCTTAGCGATCTCCTCTTTTGTCATATTGCCTTGACTGTCTAATTCTCTAATACGATTGTGTTTCGTTGTATTAGGCTTCTTACCGGAGGGCTTATAGCCACTGTTAGCCAATCCCTGCTTGATACGCTCTCTACGCTTGTCGTTATCAAGCTTTGCCATCGTTGCTAATAAGTCGATCAGCATATGGTTAATCACTGTTAGGATCTCACCTGTCATGCCTTTACTTACCGTATGCGTAGTTGGTAGATCAGCCACCACCAATCGCAAGCCCTTGTCTTTGATGCGCTGCTTTAGAATTGCAAAATCATCTTGAGATAGCCTGCTTAATCTGTCCACGCTTTCAACCAGCAGAATATCGCCTTGATCAGCGTCTTTTAATAGCTTAGCTAATACTGGCCTATCGAGCTTTGTACCACTGAAATGCTCAACGTACTCAACATGTTTAACGTTATAGCTTTGGCTAAAGGTAATCAAGTCAGACAAGGCTCTCTTAGCGTCTTGATCCTTAGTGCTGGCTCTCACATAAATACGAACGGTCATAACGCGACCTCTATTACTTAGACTTAATAATTAATGTTCATTGATAATAGCAAGATATTACTATCATTTAATTTTAGAAACAAGTCTAATGATAGCTAAGTTATCGTTTAGAAGTTTTATGTTTTAGGTATAGGCTAATGATAGGTTTTCAGGTGTACTCACTGGTTTAGTATTACTGTAATATGTATATTGTTTTGATTAACTATAAAAACCAAAGGGGGCTGAGCTATGCTGAAGAAACCGTAGAGGTAAACTTGGTAAACTAAGCGTATTAATCGGAGCTTACCAGAAACAAGAAAACTACCTCCTAGAGCCGAATTTAAAGCTGAAGCTGTCAAGAAGGTTGCGGGAGGGTATAACTAGGACTAGCTGTCAATCAGTGCCCAAGCTTATAAAACAATCTCATAATTTGTACTACGCCCTGAAGCAGCGGACTTCTCTAACATTCCTTTTTCTATCAAATCATTGATATCTCGAAGTGCGGTATCAATCGAGCACTTATTAATAGTCGCCCATTTTTTAGTGGTCAACTTGCCGTAAAAGTCACTCATCAAACTATTAAGCATCTTAATCTGTCTATCATTTAACGCATGATGTCGATGCATCTGCCAAAAGCTGGCTTTATCCATAATTTTATCGGTGGTCGCTTGAGCTGCAAGTAAAGCGTCTTTCAGCGTTTCTAAAAACCAAACCAGCCACAAAGTAATATCGCGATCGCCTTTTTGTGTACGTTCCAACACCTTATAATAATCATTGCGCCGATTTAGAATTTGCGCGGACATACTATAAAAGCGCTGAGCGCTACCATCACTTTTTGCTAGCATTCGCTCCGTGATTGCTCTTGTCAGCCGTCCATTACCATCATCGAAAGGATGCAACGTCACAAACCATAAATGCGCGATACCCGCTTTAATGACCAAATCTAAATTATCTTGCTGGCTAGACGGCATATTAAGCCACTGTAAAAAAAGATCCAACTCATCAAAAATCCTGTCTGCATGAGGAGCAACAAAATGCACTCGCTCTCGGCCATAGCCTCCTGAAACTACTTGCATAGTGCCTTGACTATCATCCCGAAGCTTGCCAACTTTAATACGATAAAGCCCGCTATAGCCTTCTGGGAACAGCGCTCGATGCCAACCGAGCAAATCTTCTAACAATAAGGGCTTTTGATAGTGGAATGTTGTATCTAGCATCATCTCAACCACTGCATCAATTTCTCGTGAGGCTGCAGGCATATTATGGTCATCAACCCCTAAATGCCGAGCAACAGAGGATCTTACTTGATCTGTTTTTAAAATTTCACCTTCGATCTCAGATGTTTTAACGATTTCAAGAGTAACGGCGTCTAACTGAGCTTCAACATTTAAATCAAATCCTAATGTCAGCAATTTTCCGAGAAGCTGACCTTGAAGCAATCGCACTTGGCTTACCAGCGGCAACAGTTTTTTATCTGACCATTGCCAATCTGTCCAATTGGGGTGTTCATGAATATAAGTAACGTGTTTCATAATAAGACCAAAACCTGCAGAAGTTAGAGGGCTATTCTCCTTATATTATGCAGAGATTAAACTTAATAAACAAGGAAAGTCATCGCCGAAATGATGAGTTAAACCTAGCCTTTTTAGTAAAAAGGACAGAAAAAGTGGAGAAAATATAGGTAATTAGCTCAAAAAACCGAGGAGGGAGTGGAGGTAAAAACACTATAATTTTATAGTGCCTATTTACGAAATAAATCTAATATGATTTTAAATAACTTTGCGTTTTCGTGAAGTTAAAAATCGCTGTAGGCATTATAAGTAAAGGGATGTAATATAAGATACATTTATGGGTTTTGGTTGACCTACCTTGACATGGTAGAGGTCAGCAGTTCGAATCTGCTTATGCCTACCAAATTCAGCTCGACAAAAAAATCCCCAGTTTAACGACTGGGGATTTTTTTTGCTTATAAAATATGGACTATAGCGGGAATATCTTATTTATAACACTTTACAATAACGAAAATTCAATTAGCTTTAAATTACCTGAAAAAGCAACGATGAATAAAACTAGATTAATCTATAAATAGCCTTATACTTAAAAAATCATATGAGCACATATTGCAATAATCGGTAATGAAATAATGGTTCTTAATAGAAAAATTATTAGTAACTGAAAAAAGCTCACTGGAATCTTCGTTCCTAAAATCAATCCGCCTACTTCCGACATATAGATCAATTGAGAAACTGACAAGCAAGCTATTACAAATCGAGTTAATTCTGATTCTATTGAAGAGCCGATAATAGCAGGTAAAAACATATCTGCAAAACCCACCATAATGGTTTTTGACATTTCTGCTGCAAAAGGTATATTCAATAACTCTAAGAATGGAATAAACGGCATACCTAAATAATCAAATACAGGTGTTTCTTCTGCAACGATTAACCCCATCGTCCCGATTGCCATAACGACAGGTAGTATTCCGATCCACATATCCAAAATATTTTTTAACCCATCCTTTAAGAAAGTAGAAAAGCTTGGGCTCTTTTCTGCTTTTTGAACGGCTTTATGTAAGCTGTGCGTAAATAATGTTTTTCCTTCAGGGATGGTTTCATGATCTCTATCGCTATTTTCTACTACATACGTATTTTCAATTCTAGATAAAGGTAATAACCTCGGTACTATTAAAGCACAAACGATCCCGCATAAAGCAACCACCCCAATCATATTGAGAAAGTAGCTTTCTAGCTTAACTTGAGAGATGACAACCAAACAGAATGTAATCGAGACTGCTGAAAAGCTTGTAGCAATAACGGCCGCTTCTTTTTTAGTATAAAACCCACCTTCCAATTGTTTATCAGTTAGTAATACGCCAATGGTTCCATCACCCAACCATGATGTTAAACAATCTACAGATGATCTACCTGGCAAACCAAATAGAGGTCTCATCACTTTACTTAATAAAACACCAAAAAACTCTAATAAGCCAAAATCAAGTAGTAGTGGTAGCAATAATCCAGCTAAGAAAAACACGATAAAAAGTATTGGCATTAATTCATATAAGATTAATCCCCCGATACTATCTGAATATATGAATTCATAACCATACTTGAAATAGGTAACAACAACAAAAAACGCACCAAGCATTCTAATAATAAGCCAAGGTGTTGTAACGTTCAGTAAATTATTTAAAAACGCATTATTTAAAATCACTGAAGGTTTCATGATTTTAGTATATAACGTACAACACAATGTAATCATAATTGAGATTACGACGAACAGTGGCAAAAGGTTACCCATGTAACCTTGTATATAGTCCTTTAACACAGAGATAGGAATGGTAAATCCTTCTGCATATGATACAAATCTACCATCTACATATGGAATTGGAAATACGAAAAGCATCAAACCTATTATAGATGGTATAAAGAATTTTAAAAACTGTCTGATATTGATACTGCTAACATCTTGACTCGAAGCACTGGCTTTAATAATGTCCATATTATTGTTACTCGCAGTCCATTTTTTAACTAACCTAAAGAAATATTTGCAATAAATATACTTAGGTTAGATGCTTTAACTCATTTTAAATAACTTCACACTAGTAATTATTTAAAAGAGACTGTGTCACTTTTTCTAAAATTTTAAATATTCTGGTTGAGTCATCTTTTGAATTGTTATACAAAGGATTGATTTCTGCCATTTCCCAACAGCATACTTTCTTATTCTTGATTAATTCTATGTTAAGTTGCATTGCTTGTTCATATGACAGCCCATTCATTGCAGGCGTACCTGTTCCTGGAACATATAAAGGATCCACACTATCAACATCAAATGAGACATAAATGTGATCGCAATATTCCAATTTTTTGAAGATTTCCTCTACTGTGGAACTGATTCCTTTTTGAGTTATCTCAGCAACGGTATATAAAGGGATTTTATGTCTTTTAATTAAATCCATCTCTTCTTCTTGATAATCTCTAACGGCACAAAAAACCACATTTTCAGGCTTGATTGACGGCTCATCAGAAGCCATAAATTTTAATCTCTCCCAATACTCTTTTTCTTTTTCAGAAAGCTCATTTCGCTGACATTCCAGATTGTCAATTGCACAAGCCATAGCCAAAGGCATTCCATGCATATTTCCTGAGCCACTGGTATATGGTGAATGAAAGTCAGCATGTGCGTCTATATAGACCACACCAATTTCAGAATTGGGATGCGCCATCTTAAGGCCATGCATCGTTCCTGCACAACTAGAATGATCTCCAGCTAAAACAATTGGGAATTTATTCTCATTTCTTATATCTTTTATTTTATGTGCTAACTTAGAGATAATCGGTTCAATCACATCAGCATATTTTGCATGTGAAAATTGTGATTCCCCTTCACTATTACTATCATCCTCAATACTGTCGAATTGCAATTTTTCAAAATAATCTGCATTGAGTTCTTTTGATGACGCTTTTAATGCATCAATTCCTAGAGAGGCGCCTTTTTTATATCCTGCAATATCTGAATAAACTTCTACTATTCTTATATTTTTCATCATATCAGTCATGATTTTGTCTCTATTAAAGAAAATAAATTTTTTATATCATTTAAATTTGGGATTAAATTGATTTTTCTATATTAAAGCTCTTGAAAAATAGCAGATAGATTTAAAATAATAAACATATCCATAGCTGTCCAAGAGCCTTGCTAAACATAGATAAAATTTAAAAAATGATGTTGGTTTTAAACGTTACACAAAATGAGAAGGGCTTATTTTTTTTGTATAGTCGATACTAAATAAAACGGATACATTATTTAATAACGCGAAGCTGGTATAAATTTTTCTGGCTTGCTGTGCCTACGCCGACAGAGGCTGTAAAAAATTCTTCCCAGTCCCGCTGTATCTTTTTCATATTGGACTGACTATATTAATTACTTATGACACAGCCGTAGCTTCATTGGTCACTATGCTATGGTCTTTCACTACCGAGTATAGATTTTTAGGGTCAGCTTGCTGAGGTATCAGATCTAAAATCTCATATCCTCCTTGCTCTCTGATCAAGTCGCGTAAAAATACCAAAGCCGTAAAGTCTTCTGATGCAAAACCAACGCCATCAAACACTATGAGATCATCAGCTGACGTTCGAGCTTGCACTTCACCTTTGAGGATTCGATGAAATTCAATAACAGGGAAGTCGCTTGATAGATTTTGGATCTCTCCCTCAATGCGTGTCTGAGGCTCAAACTCTACAATCACACGATCTGCTCGCATTAATATATTGCTATCCAGCTCTGTCTTACCAGGACAATCACCGCCTATCGCATTGATATAAACACCTTTTGTAATTATCTCGTCTCGTAAAATAGTGGCATTTGTTTTATCAGCCGTACAGGTAGTAATGATCTCTGCACCCAAAACAGCTTCTTCTAACGTGCGACAAACAATCACTTTCAAACCTGAGTCTGAAAGGTTATCAGCTGTTTTCTGTGATGCCGCTGGGTCAATATCATACAAACGAACTTCTGAGATACCCATTATGGCTTTCATACCCAACGCTTGAAATTCAGACTGAGCACCGTTTCCTATTAACGCCAGTTTTGTAGCGCCTTTTGGTGCACAATGTTTGGCCAACATAGCTGATGTGGCAGCCGTACGTAATGCCGTAAGGATACACATTTCTGTCAGCAAAATAGGGTACCCGTTTTCAACATCAGACAAGATACCCATAGCCGCTACGGTCTGTAAATTTCGTTTGGTATTAATTGGATGACCATTGACATATTTACAAGCAAACATCTCTCCATCGCTTACAGGCATGAGCTCTATGACGCCGTCTTTTGAATGCGAAGCAAAGCGAGAAGATTTTTCGAATTGATCCCAACGAAGGAAATCTTGCTCTAAAGCATCCACTAGATCTGTGATACATTGCTCAACGCCATAATCATGAATCATTTTAGCCATCGCTTGTACACTAACGAATGGAATGCCTTCCTTGGGTGGTACGATAAATTTAGACATTAATTCTGTTCCTTTTCATGAATATTGTTTATTGAACCGACAATTAATATCCTACCAACTATAATTGTCAGTTAAAATGTCAATAAGTTATTAAATATGGACATTTTTTTGGCATATTGTTAGGTGCTATTTAGCATAATGTCAAAACTCAATGAAGGAAGCATTTTTATGGCGTATTACACTTATGACTCTTTAGATAGCGAACTGATATCTGAACTTCGACAAGATGGTCGAGCAACCATCTCAAACCTTGCTAAAAAACTCAAAGTCTCTCGTGCCACTATCCAAAACAGATTGGATAGATTGATTCATAACGGTGCTATTTTAGGATTTACGATTCGAGTACATGAGGCACTAGACAAAGAAACCGTCAAAGCTATGATGATGATTGAAGTAACAGGAAAGTCTACGTCACAAGTAATTAGGAAGTTACGAGGCATCCCGCAACTCATTAAGCTACATACGACAAATGGTGCGTGGGACTTGGTAGCAGAGATACACACTACAAGCTTGAGAGAATTTGATGAAGTGCTGCGTCAAGTAAGAGAGATTGATGGCATTTTGAATAGCGAAACAAGTGTTCTGCTTTCGAGTTTGTAATGTGATCATATTTAAAAAGAGAGGTATGCTGAAGAAACCGTAGAACCAAACTTGATAAACTGAGCGTATTAACAGGAGTTTATTCATATATCTTGTTTTAATGTAATAGACTTGCACTCAGTATAAAACCCCTTCAAAGCTCATAGTCTTTGCTATAAATCTAATTCGTACTACGTCCTGAAGCAGCAGAATTTTCTAACATACCTTTTTTTACCAAATCATTTGAGTGCGATTGTTAGGATGTTTTGGTCGCATCTCATCATCGCAAGCCAATATTTCTATAAATCCTTATTGAGCGCAAAAACTGTTACCTTTCTTTAATTTTCATCAAACTACGTAACGTATATACCAGCTATGATAGCAATCAGTCGGCATAATAGCCTGAGCGAGCTTAGAGTCACAAACAGTGCTTTAAATTATTCGTTAGTCGATCTTGACACTAATTAAAAACGCACTTTAAAAATTGATAGAGACCTCTAATGAAACAGACCTTGTTTATATTGTTAGCCACATTACTCAGTGCAACAAGTTATTCTGCCAATGCTATGGTGCCGAGTATCGCCTTTGCAGATGAGATGAATGATATTCAAAAACCAGCCGCATCTACTGAATTAAAAAAAATGAGACAGGAATGTCGAGCTAATTTGGATATGGATAGGTCACAAGGTCACCTAAGCGTTACTGAAAAAGAAGCGATGAAGAAATGTATAGCAAGTAAGCAGGCTTAAGGTCAAAGACTAATAGTTGTAAACGATAAGTAAAGATCAGCTAATTTAAGGCAGCTTGCAAGAGGTTTTGTTGAAGTAGAAACTTTTTTCTATTTGCGTTAGATAACCGTTAAAGATATACGAAAGCAGATACTAGAAATAGTATCTGCTTTTTTATAATTTAAAAATCTATTATTTCAGCAACCACTAGCTTTGCGGGGTGATTAAGTATTTCTCACCTGTCGCTTGTTTAGAGTAAGCCGCTATCGAATCCAATTGTAGCGCCTCTGCCAATGACACTTCATGGGTGTAGCGACTAGCAAAGGTGGTGGTGATTTCTTCTGCCACACGTTTACGCATCGACATGGCCGTTTCAGTGCCTAATTTGCCTAGTGCATTGAATAACAAGAAGCCGTTAACACCCCAAGCAAAACCGAAGTTACGATTGAGCGTAATAGGGCCACGGTTTAATCCGCCATAAACATAAACTTGTTTGAACGTATTAGAGCCATACACGTTGTATTCTTCGACATCGCGAGTGATTGCCGCTTCCATGCAGTTAAGGATATCGCTGGCTAATTGACCGCCACCGATAGGATCAAATGCAATCGTAGCACCCGTTTCAGTAATTGCTGCCGTCAAGTCAGCAAGGAAAGAATCTTTGCTTGAGTTAACCACATATTTTGCACCCATATCACGTAGCAAGGTTTCTTGTTCTTCTTTACGTACAATGTTGATTAAATCAATGCCATCAGCCATACAAATACGGTTGAGCATTTGACCGAGGCTAGAGGCTGCTGCCGCATGAATGATGGCTTTATGACCTTCGGCACGCATGGTTTCAACCATTGCCAGTGCAGTCAGCGGATTCACAAAAGAGGAAGCACCTTCTTTAGCGGTTGTGCCGTCTTTTAATACTAAGCAGCTTTGTACGTTGGCAGATAAATATTGACGATAAGTACCGCCGCCAATCACCGCTACTGTTTTACCCATCAATGCTTGTGCTGCAGGTGATGATCCCGCTGCGACCACGGTTCCTGCGCCTTCATTGCCTACAGGTGTGTCTTTGCCAACACGCGTTTTCAGCGCTGACATGAACTGCGCGGCAACGTCCGCTGTGATAACGGGACGCTCTTCTGTACCTGACTGAGTCGCTGTGGACATATCAGCGGCGCTAAACAACACGGCTTGGTCAGATGGGTTTAATGGCGCCGCTTCAATGCGTACAACGACTTCGTCAGCACCTGGCTGCGGCATATCGATGTCTTGCAAAGATAAGGTTAATTTATTGTCTGCGCTGATGGTTGAAACCAGTTGGATGTTTGTATCTGACATTATGTTTTGCTCCTGCAAATAATTAAGGGTGTTAAACCAATCACTTTTTATATTGGTCAAAGTATGTGTTATTGAATTTAAATAAAGCTTAGTTTGAGCTATTCTTTTAATGCTAAAACTAATCGGCGTTGACTGCTTGAATTTGCTCTTTTACTTTCTGCATAAACTCAGGCATGTTTGCCAAGCGATCTGCTTCTATTGTTTGAGCAATGGCAGATTGACTCATCGCTTCGTTCCACTCTTTCATATCTGGTATCTCTGCCAATACATCCCAGTCAAGTTGCTTTGAGGCAAAATTGCTAACAATGGTGCTAACGTAATAAACGTAGATATCAGCCATGGTAAATTGCTCGCCAGCAATCCAAGGTGAAAACTGACTTAGGCGATTTAAGGCAGAAATGCCACGCTCTAATACTTGGCGTACTTCCGCTGCAACAGGCTTAGGAATAGCCGTACCTGAAAAGGCAAAAGGAATCAGTCGTCTGCTTGGCAGCTCTAAATAAAGCTCTGCTATTTTCATGATTTGACGCACAACCGCACGTTCGCCAGCATCTGTAGGGTATAGAGGAGTGTCAGGGTAACGCTCTTCGATAAAGTCACAAATGACGCTCGATTCTGAAATATTAAAATCTTCAAGCGTTGTGATAGCAGGTACTTTGCCAACTGGACTGACTGCCAGTAACTCGTCACTACCACCGTAGACCAGATTTTCTTGGAATGGCAGTTGTTTATATAAAAGGACATGTTTTACTAGGTTGTAATAGTTGCTAGCAGCAAAACCGTGCAAAGTAATCATCAGTCAGTTATCCATTATTAAGGTGATTGTTATTTTTATTGCCGAAGCATTGCCGAAGAAACAAAACTAAGGCTGCAATGTCTAAGTTGAATCTATTATTACTGGTTTTAATTGGCTTGTATATAAGGGTATATGTGAATCACTATTGCTTTTAAGACAATAATAGAGCGAAAATGCGTAGATGCTTCTTAAAAGCTAATTATTGACGATTGTTTCTTAAATGGAGAAGTGAGTTGGATCAATTACGGGCAATACGCTATTTCAGTAAAGTCGCCGAAACGGGCAGTTTCACCAAAGCGGCGAAGGTGTTTGATGTGCCGCCCTCATCGCTCTCAAGGCGAGTCGCTGATTTAGAAAAGAGTTTGGGTGCGACGTTATTAAAGCGTTCGACTCGCATCGTCAAACTGACAGAAGTAGGGCAAATTTACTATAACGATGTACAGCAAATATTAAGTCAGCTAAAACAAAGCCATGAAACGGTGCGCAGTTATCAAACCACGCCAATGGGGCGTTTGAGTATCAGCTCGATGGTGGGTTTTGGTGAAAAAATACTACTGCCATTACTGGATGAATTTAGCGCTTTATACCCTGAGATTGTCCTAGATGTTAGCTTAAGTGATGAGTTATCGACGCTGGGACGTGATGATGTTGATATCGCTATTCGTGGTGGTTACGCACCTAATGAGCGTGTATTAGCAATAAGGCTCATGGATAATGGGTTTATCCCTGTCGCTTCACCAAGCTATTTAGAAAAATACGGTATGCCTAAAAATGTGATGGAGTTAAAAGAACATCATGGCCTATATTTTAAAGCGCCGACAGGGCCAACGCCTTGGTTATGTCATATCGATGGTCAATGGCATGATGTCTCAGGGCCAGCGGTTGCGATTTCAAATAATGGACCGTGGCTAGCGAGAAAAGCTTGTGAGGATGAAGGTATTCTGATGTCAACTCGCTGGGCGTTAGCGTCATATCTTGAATCAGGGCAGTTGCAAGAGCTCAAGTTTGAGCATGAATTGGCAATCACGCAACATGCTGATATGGCCGTGTATTTGTTATATCAAAAGCAGCGCTATCTAGTGCCAAAAGTAAAAGCGGCTGTAGATTTTTTGGTTGAGAGGATAAAGGTAGTGGTCAGTTAATTTAGCGTATCTAAGAGGTAGTTGCTAAACCAGATATATCTTTACAAAGATACATCGATCTTGATTCAGTATCAAGGCCTCTAGTAAGCAGCTTTATCTTTTTAGTTTTCTCTATATAAAGATAGAGATCAGGAGATCATTTATGCTTAGTACATTTATAGTGGTTATTGTTTTTTGATAACATTATAAATTGAGTGCCGTTTTAGAGTATTATAAAAAACTGGAATAGCACAGAATGAGATATTAGTCATACTTAAACTCAGGAGGTTAAATTGATCTTTCAAGAAAATGAAGAAAATACATTAGAAGAAAAAAATAGAGACAAGCGTCTTTATAGTATTGGAGATATGACAAGAACAGGATCAAAAATTTCTGGCATATATGATAGTTCCATAAATTATATTTTATTTTGGAATGCAAATGGTGGGCTTTGCTGGGAAATAGATAAAATAAGTGACAATGCAAACAATGTGCTTCTAGCGGCTAAACGAATAAGAACTTTAGCTGGGAGCGTACTAACCCAGAATAGAATTTCAGTTATCAATGATATGCTAGCAGACATAATTTCTGAATCTTTAAGGACTAATGATCTTAAATCTACCGAAGCTCTATTCAAGGAAGTTGAAAGTTATATCGAGAAATACAAAGATGAAATACTATCTGTTGTTTCTAGAGGGCCGCGCTTTAAGATTTATAGGGTAAAAGGAGATCTAATACAATGGCATCACTCTAAACTTCATGAATCTTTAAGAAAGCCCGCTGAAGACTTCAATGCATTACAGTCTTTAGCTACATCTGCTTTACCTAAATCCCAACGTAAAGCAGTTTCAAGGTTGCTGAGCGCTTCATTATCTAACGCTTTTAGACAAGAAGTAATACAAGATAATGTTGATCTATTTGAGAAACCGAGAGTGTTTATATACTCACAAATAGAAAGCTACCTTAAAATAAAAATTTTCTGTGTTAGTCTACTGACAACCATTATTATGCTTATTTTATTTTTATGTGGCTATTTATATTTTGATAGGGGTTTAATATACTTCTCTGGAGCCAGCGCTGGAGTTTTGGGAACTATGATTTCATCCTTGCAGAGAAATAATGAAATTTCTATCGATCCTTATATTAGTTATCGCGGACTATATAGTGAAGCAATATCTAGAATATTTATTGGTATTGTGTTTGGTTTGTTCATAGTTTTTTGTGCTAATTCTGAGTTAGCTTTGGCTCCTTTTAAAGAAAATATATATGCTTTGGTTTGCTTTGCTTTTATAGCAGGGTTTAGCGAAAGGTTTGTACCTGACTTAATGTCAGCGGTTGCAAGCAATGTTAAGAGTAACGAATAAAAAGCTAACCTAAGATACAAAGAGTGACTAGTTTTTCTTGTTATTCGCTATCATAGCTAGTAATTTGTAGAAAATTAACGTAGTGTTAGTGTTATCTTTACCTTCAAATTAACACTTGAATATTCATTCAACTTATTTAAAGCATGGATTTTATACTCGAATTAAATGAGTTTTTAAGGCACTGGGTATTGTCGTCATATCTAAAAGTAAAAGTAAAAATAGTTGTAGACTTTTATTAATTAAAAATCACATCAACTCGATGTGATTTTTTTACATGATGTCTGATATCTAAGAGAGGTTAGGAATGTTGTTAAAATTAATATTTACTCTATCGGAACCGGCTTTTTATATTTAGTGGACTCAAGTGTTGCTAGCCAAATTAAAGGGATAATAATCAACGCTGAACCCACCAATAAACTGACATCTGGTATCTCATCAAACCACACGATGCCGATGAACACTGCCCCTAACAGCCCCGTATATTCTGCACTAGAGATTTTATGCGCTTCAACTACTCGGTATACCAGCACGCATATACCCGCATAGATCAAAATAAATAAATTTGAGCCCGCTGCTATCAATAGCGGGTACCAATCCAACGGTTGGTTTTCCCAAAAGGCCAAACTAAGCCCAAACGGTATGCCCACTAAATTAGTCAAAAACAAAGTTTGAGCGACGGTATGCTGCTTGGGTAGTTTACGCACTAATAAGTTGTTTGTAGCCATAGTCACAGCCACTATCAGTGCAAATATAGCGCCCATATTAATTTGTGTCGGTTTTACGACGATAAGAATACCGGCGAAACCTAGCATTGACACGATTATGCTTGGTGCTGTGAGTCTGTCTTTATAAAACAAAAAACCCAACGGTAACATAAGCAATGGGGTGGTATAAAAAATAGCATTAGCCGTTGCCAGAGGGAGCGCTTGAAGAGACAGTACCATAAATACCGCACCCAACAACCAAACATGGCCACGTACGAAATGCCATTTTATGTTACTAAATAGCTTGGCTTGCTTATTCAAGAAGCAAAAGGGTAGTAGCATTAAAACAGCTGTCAGTTGGCGAAACAGAACAAATTGATATACCGCCGTTCCAGCCGGTAAGTCCTTTATCAACGCATCTGAAAGGATTGCAACCATATTCCCTAAAACCAATAAAATCATTGCAAATCCAACACTCATCTTTGGCATTGTAGTCCTCAGCTTTATCCTAAAAATATTCAAGAAATCAAATTGAATGACGCTAATTTAATGCTTAAGTAAGCAGTATATTCGTATATACCCATGACGTATAATGATATAAAGACGTTTAGTATTAGCTGAGATAATAATGAAACTACCACCATTGCGTGCAATACAATGCTTTGAATCAGTTGCAAGATTTAATAGTTTTTCAAAAGCAGCAGAAAGCCTGAATGTGACTCAAAGCGCTGTGAGCCATCAAGTTCGAACTCTCGAAGAATATCTAGGGGAAGCTTTATTTTATAGGCAAGGTCGGACCCTTTCGCTCACAGAAATAGGGGCGCGTTATTTCACAGAAATAAACCGATCATTGGCTGTTATTTCGAATACCAGTCAGGCTATTCGATATGATAAACCTGGGCATATTCGCCTAGCACTGTATAGCTCAGTAGCCGTTAATTGGTTAATTCCTCGATTAGAAGACTTTCGTAAACAACACCCAGAGATTGAGCTAACCTTAAATATGGTGACAGACCAAGACGATTATAATGAGCAATTCTCAGATTGTTTTATTACCGTCAATCCGCCAAAGCGTAACGTGGTCAGCACGTTTTTATTCGCTGAAAAGTTATTTCCTGTTTGTGGTCAAAAGCTATGGGAAAAAATAAAGGACAAACCATTGCCTGAGGCATTGTGGCAACATCCCATACTATCAGTAAGATATTCTGGGAAAAGTGAAAATGCGGCTAATGATTGGCTGAGGTGGTGTAAAGCAGGTGGGTTTGAATTACCGAACAATGTAAAAATCAATCAATTCAGCCACGTACTACTTGCCACAGAGGCTGCACGTTATAACCTAGGTATTGCGCTTATTGATAACTATATGATGTTGGATCAAGCCCATAAGCAGAATCTCGTCAAAATTCCGATGCACGAATTGCTAACAGGGGATGAGTTTTATTTTTTTTACAATGAGCTAAAATCTAACCAAGCTGACATTATTAAGTTGAGCCGTTGGTTGGAATCCCAGTGTTATGACTAAGTGTTATCAATAATAGCCATTAGACATATAGAGAAACAAGATTAATCTTTCTATAACGCATGCTTTTTCATAAAAAGGCAAAGTTATTCATAAGCATAGAAAATCAAAACTCTGGCGTGATGATGCCGGCGTAGTTACCAAAGGCGATGATTTTTCAGTAGTTGAAATTGATGATGTGGTTTGCGGTTACTTGCAATGTTTATGAACTAAAAGACTTACACTAAAGAAATTTATACCAAATTGAATACTTTTGCCATCACAGGGTAGCTGGCTTTGTGGCAAACTTACTAGTAGGTTATTATTGTTTACAAACAAACACTTACGAACATGTTAGCTTTTAATACATAATTTATTTTGAATATGAATTAAATTAGGCTAGACACAACGTCCTATTAAAAAGAAAAAGGAACGAGCGTGACTTCAGGAAGAAATCATAGCTTAAATACGCCAGCTATATACATCCAACCAAATAATTTTGCTAATTATTTATCTCATCAGCGAGATTATTGTTTGTTTTTGGATATAGACGGTACGCTTGCAGATTTTACCCTTGATCCAAAAGATAGCATCATCCCAAATGCAACATTATTGCTTTTACAACGAATACAAAACTATGGGGTACAAGTCGCCATCGTGACAGGGCGTAGTCTTGCTGAAGCAAAGCAAATGCTCTCACCTTTACAATTGCCAATTGCAGCAACGCACGGATTAGAAATAGCACTTAATGGTAGCTTTAATAGTGCTATAGGCAAAAAAAACGACAATAACGTTGCAAGCACCGCGCATGTTGATAATGCCGAACTTACTGCTATAAGGCAGATTATTAGCCAATATAGTACGTCATATAGTGACTTAACCATAGAAAATAAGCCTTATTCCGTTGCTCTGCACTTTCGTAAAAATCCTACATTAGCCAATGTGGCTCATACCATTATGCTAAAAACCTTAAGTAACTATGCTAACTGGACGTTGAAACAGGGTAAATACGTCTGGGAGATTGTGCCAAAAGGAGCGGATAAAGGTACAGCGATCTTAACCTTGTTAGAAAAAATGCAAACTGACAAGGAGCTGTGTGCCATTTTTATTGGTGATGACATTACTGATGAGGCAGGTTTTATTGCCGTACAAAATGAAAACACAGTATTTGAAAACGAAGTATCCAAAAACAAGGTAAGTGAAAAAAGAGCAATACAAAAATATCGTAGTTCAGCGAATAGCTCAGTGAATAGTTCAGTAAAAGGTATGGGTATTAAAGTAGGCAGTGAGCCAACGTGTGCTCATTACTATGTACGTAATATTGATGAAGTAACAGTCTTGCTTGATAACTTTTTAAGCTTTTGCCAATTCGTCTTTTATCAAAAAAACGCCACTTTATCGTCTGATTTAGCAGACTCTAATCTTCCATTGCTGAAAGAACAACGAGATAAATCATATGAGCCGATTAATCGTCTTATCTAATCGGGTAAAAATGCCCGATGGCAATCCAATGGCAGGCGGGCTTGCAGTAGCCTTGCACGACGTATTAGTAGGAAATTCAGTCATCTGGATGGGTTGGAATGGTGAGGTTGTTGAGGCTGATGACAACTGTGATAACAATGAATTCAGCATCAATAAACAAGCTACTTCAGCATATCTGCATGAGACCAATGCAGAAGTCACTTATATGACTACGGCCCTAACGAGCAAACAATATCAGCACTTTTACTGCGGTTTTGCCAATAATGTGCTGTGGCTGCTACTGCATGAGCAACCTGATTTAATCAGTCAAACAGCAGAGGATTATGCAGGTTATCAAGAGGTAAATTGCCTTTTTGCCCGACAGTTAAAAAACATTATTCAACCCGATGATGTGATTTGGGTACATGATTATCACTTTTTAAGCATGGCTTATTATTGCAAGCAAATGGGTATGACAAATCGTATCGGCTTCTTTTTGCACATTCCGTTTGCCCCGTTAGCATTTTGGCAACAGCTTGAAAAAAGCTCTGAACTGATTAGGTATCTTGCTCATTATGATGTGCTCGGCACCCAAACTGAGCAAGATAAAACCAACTGCATTGACGTATTCCAACATTATTTAAAGGATGAATTTTTGGAAAAAATTTTTTTAAAAAGCAGGTATGTAAAAGATAGCTATTCAAGAGACAGTTATTTAAAAGATAGGTATTTGCAGGAAAGTTTTTCAAAAGCTTCTCTACCAAACGCTTTGCATGCCGAGCAAAGTTTTTCCAAAACTACAAACTCCGCTGGTGTACAGCTGATGCTCAATCTAGACTTAAGTGCTCCGCACTGTTTAGCAATTAATGCCTATCCAATCGGCGTTAATGTAGACAAAATCCAGCAGCAAGTTAGCCATTTATCCTCACATTTCTCATCCCAGTTTGCAAAACATACGCATAAAGATAGTGCTACAAAGCCTGCCGCCCAGCAAATAATAGCGGTAGATAGGATTGATTATTCTAAAGGTTTATTAGAGCGTTTTTCAGCGTATGGTTCTTTTCTACAGCAAAATCCAATCTATCAAAATCAGCTAAAGCTATTACAAATTGCTTGTCCTAGTCGTTTAGACTTACCGGTTTATCAACAGCTTTATAAAAGTGTCAAACAAGCGGTCAATGATATCAATCAGCAATTTCTGCCTAATGAATATCAAGCGGATACCTTTGAAATTGGTTTTTTGGATGCTGATGCTTTGATAGACGATTTGACAGACGACTTAACAAATAATTGGCAGGCGATTACGTATAGCGAAAAAGTGTTGAACCACGAGACATTGATGAGAGCATTTTGGCACAGTGATATTGGTTGGGTAAATTCGCTCAAAGATGGTATGAATTTAGTCGCCAAAGAATACATTGCTGCCCAAAATCCTGAGAATCCTGGAGTGTTATTGCTGTCAGGTTATGCAGGGGCAGCCGAGCAAATGCAAGCGGCGGTGATTGTCGATCCGCATCAGCCGAAAAGTATAATACAGGGTTTAAAAACTGCCTTGACGATGCCATTAGCGCAGCGAAAGTCCCGCTATCAGACGTTATTGCAAGGACTGCAGCAAGATGATTTACACGCTTGGCAGCAAAATTTCTTAGATGACCTATACGGTGGTAACAGACCTCAGACAAATAACCCGCACTCAGCCACGGTCCATGCGTTTGACTTACAAGAATAATTAGGAAACCCCTATGTTACGGTTAAATGCAGAAAGTTCTTTGTTAGAAAACATTCAAGCTGTTGTAGAAGAGATTGTAGCCGCTGATAATCAAGCGCTCAGCACGCTTTGTATAACTGATAAATTGCGCCATGAGATATTAAATACTTTAGTCACTTATAGCGATAGAATTCCTCATCCTGCTAGTGCTGCCGCTGATGTTAAAAAAAACAAATGTGAAACTAACTCAAATACATTCATCCGCTGGCAAGTTTTGGCTTATGTGGCAGGTATTGATTTGACGATTGCCAAATGGTTTGAATCACATTTGGATGCGCTCAGTATTTTGCATGAAGTGGGTTGTGACAAACCGGCACAAGGACTATGGGCGGTTTGGGCGGCAGAGGGACATCCTCTGAGCTATCAAGAGGGTAAAGTTACAGGCATCAAAGCATGGTGTTCGGGGGCAAATATTGTTGATCATGGGCTAATCACTTATCGAGATGAGCAAGGTCATTCGCAGCTACTTATAGTAGATATGCAGCAAGCTGGCATTGAGATTGACAACAGGGCTTGGCAAGCAGTCGGCATGCAAGCCACTGATACCGCCACCCTACAGTTTAATGGGGTGGCGACCAGTAAGGTTGGGGCAGCAAATGTGTATTTAGAACGGGTGGGATTTTGGCATGGGGCAGCAGGGGTTGCCGCTTGCTGGTATGGCGCAGCGACCTGTCTCGCAGGCTATTTAATCACCGCGTATCAACAAAAACCGAACGATTATAAAGCCATGTATTTGGGGCAAATTGGGACAGCATTGGCAGTCACTCGGCAGTATTTTTATCATGTTGCTCACTTAATAGATACCCAGCCGCAGCACAGCCATGAGCTTGCTATTCGTCAATTAAGAGCAAACGTTGAGCAGGTGGCGCGCCAAGTACTGGAGGGCGTCGGACAGGCATTAGGCGCAGCACCGTTTTGTAGTAATGCTCATTTTGCAAGATTAGCAGCAGATTTGCCCGTATTTATTCGTCAAAGTCATGGCGCGTTTGATCTGCAAAAGATTGGCGAGTTATCTAGTGTCTTAGCTGGAGAATCAGCTAGCGACTTAACCAGCGACTTAACTGATAGGCGAGAAAACATATGGCAACTATAATGCCTAGTAAGGCTGAGCCTACAAAAGATAATGTTATAAAAAGCAACCATCCGATTGTTGGCGACCGTATTATTGAAGGCGATGGTACCAGTCAAGACGCGTGGCAAAATTGGCAAGGGCTGCACAATCTGCCTCGATTAAATATGGCGAAACACTTTTCACCGCACCAGCGGGTGTGTATCTTTGCGCCACATCCTGATGATGAAGTATTAGGCTGTGGTGGTCTGCTGCAACAACTGGCTATTAATGGCAATCCTATCATTCTTATTCACGTGACTAACGGCACACAAAGCCATCCAGACTCAAAGATTTATCCTCCAGATCAGCTTGATATTATCCGTCCGCAAGAAAGCGTCAACGCATTAGCTGTATTGGGCGTAGCTCATCAAGTGACGACTATTGCCTTAGAATTGACTGATGGCGAGGTATTCGCTGCGCAGGCACAGTTTACTGAAAAGTTAGCAGCCATTATCCAGCCTGACGATATTTTAGTGACGCCCTTTATTCATGATGGACATCCTGACCACGAGGCAACGGGACAAGTGGTCGCCGCATTTGCCAAGCAGCATCATCTAGCCTGTTATCAAGTATTGATTTGGGCGTGGCATTGGGCACAGCCTGCCGATAGTCGGATTCCTTGGCATTCTGCTGTCAGAGTTGATTTAACCGATGAGCAAGTACAGCGTAAATCTCAAGCTATTGCTTGCTTTACTAGCCAAATTACCATTGATGAGAGTACGGGTAATCTGCCTATTTTATCGGCTCAAACCATCGCCAGAATTAGCCAACCTTGGGAGGTTTATTTGTATGAGCCACAATCCTAAATCTACGCCGTCAATGAATCTTAGCAATAGTTTAAATGTTGCTGACGCTACTTCGATGGGCTGTAACCAAACTGCTACTCAATCTAACTCCCAATCTGATACCTATTCAGAGACGTATTTTGATGCGTTATATAGTGATAATAGCGACCCATGGCAGTATCAGACGCGCTGGTATGAAAAACGAAAACGTGAGATGTGTCTCGCCGTATTGCCACAAGCAGAGTATGACAATGCCATTGAATTGGGCTGTGGTAACGGGGTGTTTAGTGAATTACTAGCCCGTCGTTGTCAGGCTTTGCTCAGTATAGATGGTAACGCTCAGGCGGTGAAACTTGCCAAACAACGCTTGGGAAAGTCATCGCATTCTAAGGTGATACAAGGAGTTATTCCTCACGTATTACTGAGTTTAGAAGATGTGCTTCTACAATCTTATCCTTTATCGGATGGCGCATCTGCTAATAAACCACCCTTTGATTTAATCGTTATTAGTGAGATTTTATATTATTTATCGTCCATTGATATTGATACGGTTATCACTTGGATTAAACAAAACCTAGCTGTAGGCGGTACATTGCTGTGCTGTCATTGGCGCTATGCTATCGACGGCTTTGTAATGACTGGCGAGACGGTGCACCAACGCTTACAGCGAGCGTTTAATATGACAAATAATGAAGTGGATCGTTCAGCTCTTACTCATACAGTTTTTACTCATCTCGCTTTTATTCACCCTGCTTTTACTCATCAAAGCCAGATTGTAGATAGTGATTTTTTATTAGATGTTTGGCAACACTCTCCAAAGTCCGTTGCTATGCAAGAAAACTTAATATGATGGGGTATAACCGCGTATGACAGTCTGCAAAATAGTGGGTGGCATGTTGGGCGGTATAAGGGGAGGCACAGCGTCGACATGAAAATCGCTATCGTGATTCCCGCTCATAATGAGGCGATGACTATTGCCAATTGCTTGGCATCGGTTCAGACCGCTATTGCGCAATTACCCTCAACTATTGCGGCGTATCCGCTGGTGGTGCTTGATAGCTGCACTGATGAGACGCTTACGATAGTCAAAGGTACAGGCGTTGATTATATAAGCTATGATTATCGCTGTGTGGGACGGGTGCGAGATTTGGGTATTCGCCATGCGATTACACATGGCGCAACTTGGATTGCCTGTACAGATGCCGATTCAGTAGTGACTAAAGATTGGCTGGTGCAGCAAATTACCCATATTACTGACCAGCCCACCGATATGATTTGCGGCGTGGTGAGCGTTGATAGCTGGGTGAATTTAACCCCGCAAACGCGCGAAGATTATATGGCTCATTATCAAGATATGATGGGACATCGCCATATTCATGGGGCAAACTTAAGTTTTAGCAGTGAGGCCTATCTCACCGTTGGCGGCTTTGCCCCATTAAGGTGCCATGAAGATGTGGACTTGGTTAAAAAGTTTGAGAGCCAAGGCTATGCTATTACTTGGAGTAATCGCGTCCGTGTGATTACTAGCAGCCGTCTAGATGCTCGAGCGACAGAAGGTTTTGCAGCATTTTTAGCAAATTTAGAAAAAGGCAATTTGCAGTAGCTGTTTAGAACGACTATTTATAATAGCTATTTAAACTCACTTAAGAGCTGACTAGCATGCAGCAATTAAGGTTGCCGATTGCTTCTTATTTATCAAAGCTGTGTTTTAAACTAAGCATGCATCAATAGTATCCACAGCAGAACTTATCTTAGGCTGCTATCTTCTCGTTTTTACTTAAGCTTTTTTTCAAAAAGTGGTCGAATATAAATGGGCCAAACGGTAAAAACGAGCCGAGCACACCTGCGGGCATAGCCCAAAGCGGCATTTTAATTTTGATGGTTGAGCCCATGAGTATTACGATGTAGGCGATAAATAACACGCCGTGTGCCATACCGACATATTTCACAGCTTCTGGAATGCCCATCATATATTTTAGTGGCATGGCGATGCCGAGCAATAACAAGAAAGAAGTGCCCTCTAGATAGCCCATGATGGTAAGGTTTTTTAGTGCGCTGTTTTGCTTGTCTGTGAGGTGAGGTGTTTGTTCGATAGTTGGCTGAGCCTGTGACACTGTATTTTCCTTTGATTAGGGTCTGTTGAATTTTCAAATATTAGGGTTAATTCAATGCTGCTATGATACTGGCTTCGCTTAAGGCTTTGAAGTGTTAGTTTGTGTCAGCAGCTATTTAGTACGTTGAGCCTAGATTGTTGTACTTGCTGAGCATTGGCAATTGACATGCGTTCGATGATTGTTGCTTATGTGGTAGTGCAAAATCCAAAAATCCCCAGTTTAATGACTGGGGGTTTTTTTAGCTGAATTTTTAGAACCAATACTTAGAGTATATAGAGAATTATTATTGCTCATCAGGCTTATCAAATAACTTCTTAATAGGTTTGCTATGAATGGTAGAGCTGTTGAACAGTGACTTGTTAGCAGTATCACCTTCGGTCCAAAAGTTGATATTGAATTGTGCGTCGTCACTCAACTCTACGCGATGCCAGTATTGCGGTGGACTAACGGCAAATTCTCCTGCTTTAATGACTATGGTCTGCTCCGGTTCGGTAGCGGCTTCGTTGGCAAATCCGTAAAAGGTGACAACACCTTGCATGACACAAATTTGGCCAAATACGCCCTCTGCAGTATTGTGATGAGTTAATAAGGCTTTGGGAACTTTATCTTTGGTAAAAAAGTGCGTAGAGCGTTTTATTTTCCAGTGACTTGGGATGATTGCACGAGTCATGATAGCTCCTTGGTTAATAAGTCTTTTGTTTTTAGTTTATTTTAAGCTTGTTCTTAAATATTAATGATAATCATTCTCATAATATAACAACTTACAGACTGTTTTACTATGGTCAGTCCTAAATAAAAGAAGTACATAAATTATAATCCACTACTGGAATAAATTTTCCTTGCTTGCTGTGCCTACGCAGACAGAGGCTGCGCAAAATTTATCCCAGTAGTGCTGTATTTGTTTTATAGTGGATCTACAATATCGTCATGCGACTTTAAGTATTAATAAGTATAAAAGAAATGAGTGATAGCTTTTAATCCTCATTAAGTAGTATTAAAACTAGGTTTTATACTGCTTTTGCTCAATAGTTAAGGCTACTACTTATTGCTATCTTGTCTCCATCAGAACTATTCATAACTGACAAGTTTTATGGTGGAGAGTATTTATCATGCATGCAAAAGAGCTGCTGGAAATGGAGCGCCGTGAGATAAGAGCGCTTCACTATACGTGGATTGCTTTTTTTCTTACCTTTTATGTTTGGTTCAATATGGCGCCACTCGCGACGTCTATGTTACAGACAGAGAGCTATTTAACCTCAGATCATATCAAGCTCTTCTTGATTGCGAACGTCGCTTTGACCATTCCTGGCCGAGTGGTTGTGGGCATGGCCTTAGATCGTTTTGGGCCTAGAAGGGTGTTTTCTATATTGATGGTAGTGATGGCGATACCGACATGGTTTTTCGCTTTTGGCACCTCAGCCATGCAGCTATTTGTCGCGCGTTTATTTATGTCTATCGTGGGTGCAGGCTTCGTCGTTGGTATCCATATGACGGCGCTATGGTTCAAGCCTAAAGACATTGGCTTTGCGGAGGGGTTCTATGCTGGTTGGGGGAATTTTGGTTCAGCAGCAGCGGCGATTACTATTCCAACGGTAGCACTGCAGTTCTTCGGTGGTGATGATGGGTGGCGCTGGGCGATTGCCTTATCAGGCTTGCTGATGGCTATATACGGTGTTGCGTACTGGTTTTTGATAACAGATGGGCCTACAGAAGATACCCACAAAAAATCACGTAAGTCGGGCGCATTAGAGGTCTCAAGCTGGCGAGATCTTTGGCTATACTGCCTATTTACTATTCCTTTGTATGGCATCTTAGGAGTATTGGTTTATCGCACTAAAAACATGGGTTTTTTAAGTGAGACCGGTGCTTGGGCTTTCTATCTCCTTATCGCCGCTGTCGTTATCTATCAGATCTATAAGGCGATTAGCGTCAATGCACCCATGCTAAAAGCAGGTATCCCGGAAGATGATAAGTATCCGTTCAAATCCGTTGCTGCCCTTAATGTAAGCTATTTTGCAAACTTTGGCGCTGAGCTTGCGGTGGTCTCTATGCTCCCAATGTTTTTTGCCGCGACTTGGAAGCTCGATCCTACCGTAGCAGGCTTGGTGGCTTCAACTTTTGCGTTCGTTAATTTGTGGGCGCGTCCGTTAGGAGGGTATATCTCTGATCGTGTCGGTAATCGACGCCTAGTTATGCTGATATATATGTTTGGCATCGGTATCGGATTTGGGTTAATGGGATTGCTAAATGCCGAGTGGCCATTATTTATCGCCGTCGTTTTTACCATTCTCTGCTCAGTGTTTGTGCAAGGCGCAGAAGGGGCGACCTTTGGTATTATTCCATCAATCAAACGCCGTTTGACCGGCCAGATATCGGGTATGGCAGGCGCGTATGGCAATGTGGGCGCAGTATTCTATTTGTTTGTTTATACCTTTGTAGAGCCAAGTCAGTTCTTTTTAATCATCGCTGCCGGTGCGTTTATTGCTTGGATGGTTTGTTTCTTCTGGTTAAAAGAGCCTGAAGACGCCTTTGGTGAAGACTATAAGATGTCGTCGGTAGATTTGCAAATTGCCAAAGAATACAACGGTTGATAGTGTTTTTTCTGTCCATAAAAAATCCATCTAGCGTATCATTAGGTGGATTTTTTATCATTTTAACTGGTCTTCAATCCATTCTTTTAATACTACGGCTTGGTTATGTTCTTCATCTTTTGCGCCGTAGATTAAAGTAACGTTATGCTTTTTGAGCTGAGTAGTTACCTTATCTAAAAATTCCTCTTTCATATCATTGTCGTCTAGTTCTTCTTTGTAAGACTTTTTAAAATCATTGAATTTATCTTCATCATGAGCAAAAGACTTTCTAAGTTTATCCGATGGGGCTATTTGTTTTGGCCACCAGCTAAAACTCAAATCTTCTTTTTTAATACCTCTAGGCCACAAACGGTCCACCAATATACAGTACCCATCATCTTTGCCTTTTTCTGTATAGGCTCTTCTGATTTTAATCTTCGACATATTCTTAGTCCTTTCAGATTTGAGTATGGTGGATTAGCTATAGTCAGTCTTAATATTTGAATGTTTAATAGAGTCTATTATAACGCCTTAAACTATAAGCTTATTTGGACAAATGATTCACTGTCCAAACGGCGGCTTCTACGCGCGTCCGTAGGCCAGTCTTATTCAGAATATGTTTAACATGGACTTTTACCGTTGATTCTGCGATATCCAGTTTATTGGCAATCATTTTATTACTAAGACCTTCTGCAATCATTTGGATGACTTGTAATTCTCTGGCAGTCAGATTGCTTGCGATATCGTCGATGCTGGGTTTGCGTAGTGTTTGTGCCAGTATTGATGCCAGATTTGGACTGATAACCAGCTCTCCTCGCAATACTTTTCGGATATCAACGATGATTAATTCAGGTTCCATATCTTTTAGTAAGTAACCATCTACGCCCAATTTCAAAGCTTCCTGCACGTCTTCGCCACTATCGGAGACGGTGAACAGCAAGGTTTTTACCTCAATATCTCTAGCCCTGATTTCTCTTAAGGTTTCAAGACCAGTCAGGATAGGCATTTTATGATCTAAGATAACCAAGTCTACTTCATTATTTTCTAAGAATGCTAGCGCCTCTTGTCCGTTACTGGCTTCACCAACCACTTTTACATCATTTTCAAGGCTCAATAATTCTGCGATGCCTCGGCGCAACATAGGATGGTCGTCGACTAATAAAAGCTTAGCTGGAGATGTAGGGGTATAAACATGGGTACTCATAACATACTCGCAAATTAAAAATTCTACAAAATAAGGTATTTAAGTTTTCAAAAATAATAAGTCTTCAAAAATAATAAGTTATCGTCAATCCATAATAATATTGATACGTACTGTTGTTAAGGGCTTATAAATGAGCCTCTTCGGTTGCATACTCTTCAAAGAAATGGGGAATAAATTTAGTCGTGACGATCGTTCCATGAGGCTCTTTATTAGATACCACTAATTCGCCGCCCAAGTTATGCGCACGCTCTTTCATAATCATTAAGCCGTGATGCTGAGACTGGTCTACAGTGCCTGATATTCCGACTCCATCATCTACAATGGTCATGACAATATATCTGTCTTCATCGTAACTCAAGTCAACTTCTACTTTGTCAGCTTGCGCATGCCTGCTGATATTTGATAATGCCTCTCTAGTAATTTGAATCAAATTTACCTGTTCATTAGCATTTAAATTTAGCGTCATCACTCTGTTATTTACCACGACATGGAAGTCGCCTTTTAGAGAAAATTCGTTGGCGGTCTCATGCAAAGCATCGTCAAAGTTATCACTGTCTATAGTGAGACGAAAGGTAACTAATAAGTCGCGCAGTGATTGATAGGCTGAATTGAGGCCTGCTTTTATTTGTGCAATATACTGCGAGATAACTGTTGCACATTCTTTATCAGAGACATTACTAAGATGTCTTTCTAAGACGCTAACTTGGATTTTTAGATATGACAGCGACTGAGCCAAAGAATCATGTAGCTCCCTTGCAATAGTGCTTCTCTCTTCAAACAGTATGAGCTGATGTTCTTGCTGACGCTGTTTACGTAGAGACAAAGCTGTGCTGATAAGGTTAGTGAGCGCGACAATCAGCTCGCTATTTTCAGAATTTAGATAGGTACTGTCTATCTCTACCGTCTTGATACGCTGTGAGGATTGGTTGCTTGGCTCTGTATCATCTAGCGACAACTCACTATTCATCAGCAACGTTGATTTAGGTCGAACTTTAAGCTCACCAAATTCAACTTTTTGGTGGGCAATAGGGTAGGTCTTGGTATGGGCGTCTTCTTTAATGAGGCAATTGTCACAGTTGAGCTTGGTACATAGCTCTTTCATTTTGTCATCATGTAAAGCTATAGAGTCTTTATTATGTAGGGCGTTGTTTTGAATACATAAAGTGAAGTCTAAATGAGGAAACAGGTCGCCAAAGTCTGTGATTAAATTATCGAGCCGATGCAAGCTCACTTGACTGGTGGTTAGGTGTTTAGAAAAGTCATAGAACAGCGATAACACTTGGTTGGCCTTGACTAAGTGCTGGGTTTTTATCTGTACTTCATTTTCAAGTAAACGCTGGTGAGTCTCAATGGTGCTCGCCATATCATTAAAAGAGTTGCCAAGTTTATTAAACTCTTCATAACCCGATATCGATACTCTAGTATCGCGCTTGCCTTGTTTAAACTGACTGTTGGCTTGGATAAGGCGTTTGACAGGTAGCAGCACGTTTTGACGTAGCTTTTGCATACCCACCAACATAATAATGATAGTCAGCGCTAATGACGCAACTTGTAGAGACTGCTGCCAAGTCTGACGTTGCTCATTTCTAAACTGTAGCTCACTGACGAAGCTATCCACGTCCTTAATATACTGAGATGACACAGCATAAAATCTCGGCTTATCTTGCACTAACAATGCAGGTTTCAAATCTTGAAGCCACTGTGATTCAATTATTCCAAGTTCATTGTTTATCACTTTATGTTCATTGGCATTGGTTGATTGATAGTCGCGTAATGTCGTCAGCCTATCTTCCATGTCTTCAATGAGTACTTGTACTTTTTCAGACTTACCTTTATCGAGATAACTTAACTCATTTTGTTCTTGAGCCCTATTTGCTATTTCATTGGCTGCTAGGTCGTTACTTGCTGAGTCATTACTTACTATGTCATTACTTGAAAAGTCACTTTTCTCAAGACCGATATTCAAATTAGAAGGATAATCTTCGGCAAAGTCAGTCGCTAACTGATAGTTAATACGATAAGTCGCCATACGTATCGAGCCTGCGGTATTAATGGCTTGCGCATCTGATTCAGACATCCACGCGAGCATGCCGCTACCTATTGCGGATATGAAGCATAGGATGGAGATTGTAAATATAGCAGCCCAAACATGTAGGGGCAGAGAATGACGTAACAGACGACTATTCATAATTAATAAGGTTTTACCTCTCAGGGAGTATAGGTTTATAAGATTTTTGAGTTTGAAATATTTGCAAAACATCCAAGAGTACAAGCCCCAGTATAAATCTATCATTAAAGGGTCAATCTTTAATATACCTCTAAAGCAGTAGTTAATTTAGTGTGCTAAATACTACCCCTTCCAAGTATCGGTCTACCACTACGTACTAATACTAATAGACGTGATAACACAGTACCGTAAGTTATCACTTTTTGTTAGCACATCAAGTGAGTGTTACTGATCATAATTAGGCATAGCCGATACTAAGTGAGGAATAGAATGAGCAATAAATACTATACGAAAGGCGGTAAGCTCATCACCGACTGGCGTCCTGAGGTAGCAGAATTTTGGGAAGGTGGCGGCAAAAAAGTCGCCAAGCGTAACTTATGGATATCGATACCGGCACTGCTACTTGCCTTTGCAGTGTGGATGGTATGGAGTGCAGTCATTGTACATCTACCAGAGATTGGATTTGATTTTGATGATGGTCAGCTATTCTGGCTCGCCGCTCTACCAGGGTTGACTGGAGCTACGCTACGTATATTCTACTCTTTTATGGTGCCTATCTTTGGTGGCAGGCGTTGGACGGCTATATCGACGGCTTCTTTATTAATTCCGTCACTATGGATGGGGCTTGCGGTACAAAATCCCGATACACCCTTTATGATATTTGCCATCATCGCACTATTATGCGGCTTCGGTGGAGGTAACTTTGCCTCATCTATGTCCAATATTTCGTTCTTTTATCCAAAAGCGGAACAGGGCACTGCGCTTGGTCTCAATGCAGGCCTTGGTAATTTGGGCGTGTCAGTCATGCAGTTCACAGTACCGCTAGTGATACTGTTTGCAGCATTTGGGTCGCTAGGTGGGAATCCTCAGGTATCTGAGACAGGCACATTGTTCTATCTACAAAATGCTGGTTTTATTTGGGTGCCCTTTATCTTGCTATTTTCGGTATTGGCTTGGTTTGGGATGAATGACATCGCCACTGCCAAAGCCTCCTTTAAAGACCAGTCTATTATCTTTAAGCGTAAGAATAACTGGATCATGTGCATCCTATATATGGCTACTTTTGGCTCGTTTATTGGCTTTTCAGCGGCATTTCCTATGCTTATCAAGCACTCGTTTCCCGCTATAGATGCCTTAAAATTCGCCTTTTTGGGTCCATTGGTAGGGGCACTGTTTCGTCCATTTGGGGGTTGGTTATCCGATAAGACCAGTGGCGCTAAAGTGACTTTTTGGAATTACATTGTCATGGTGTTAGCGGTACTGGCAGTGATGTACTTTTTGCCTAGTGAGAGTAGGGAGGGGAGCTTTGTTGGTTACTTTATCTCATTCATGGTGTTGTTTATCACAACTGGCATTGGTAACGGCTCTACCTTTACGATGATTCCTATCATTTTTAGAACGTTGCATGAGCGCCTTAAACCAGAGAAAATTGGGACAGAAGCGCTGTTCGTAGAGATACGCAAAGAGTCAGCTGCAGTCGTAGGCTTTACCTCAGCTGTTGCCGCTTATGGAGCGTTCTTTGTGCCAAAAATGTTTGGCTCAGGTTTGGGCGTATTTGGTACTTTTATCGCTTTAATAATCTATTACCTCGTTTGTATTGTCTTAACATGGTGGTACTACAGTCGTAAAAACGCTGAATTTCCAAGCTAAAAACAGGTTTCTAATAAAAACATATAGTCGAGCCACTATAAAATAAATATAGCGCTACAGGGATAACTTTTGCACAGCATCTGTCTGCGTAGGCACAGCAAGCAAGGAACAGTTATTCCAATAGCGCGTTATAGTTTTTGTATTTGTTTTAGACAGCCGCCATAGTGTTAAAATTTTTCATCATGCTACTTGCTTCTGTAAGTAGCATTCTTTTTGGCCATTTTTCGATGTTTTCTTTGGCTATTTTCCCATTATTTATGTATTGGCTAAGCGCCCTTGGTTTTATTCAATGGATATTTTAGGGATATTTTGGCAATAGTATTTTTAAAGTGGCTACCACTAAGGGAGTAGTGATCTGCCTATCTTAGATAATAGTAAGACCTCCAGCGCTTCCCTAAAATGATGATATCGAAAAGTATTTATAGCTTTTATATCAAGATTTTATATATAGAGAGACCAATTCGTACTCAGCTATGCAGCCAATGCTAAGAACATTAGTCAAACTAATCGTAGACCATAAACATAAGCTACAAAATAGAGGATAGCAAAATGAGTCATTTACTCGACCAATTCCGCTTTTTTAAACGCAAACAGGGAGAATTCGCCGGTGGACATGGCGAGACACGTGATGAGGCTCGTGATTGGGAAAACGTTTATCGCAGCCGCTGGCAGTATGACAAAATCGTCCGCTCGACTCATGGCGTCAACTGTACTGGCTCTTGTTCGTGGAAAATCTATGTCAAAAACGGTCTAGTCACGTGGGAAACTCAGCAAACTGACTATCCAGAAACGCGCCCAGATCTACCAAATCATGAACCGCGTGGCTGTCCTCGTGGGGCAAGTTATAGTTGGTATATGTACTCTGCTAATCGGGTTAAATACCCAAAAGTGCGTAAGCCTCTATTAAAATTATGGCGCGAAGCCAAAGGGCAGTATCCAGATCCAGTCGATGCATGGGGCAGTATCGTAGAAGATCCTATCAAAGCAGAACAGTATAAATCCAAGCGCGGGCTTGGCGGCTTTATCCGCTCAACGTGGAGCGAAGTTAACGAAATCATTGCTGCCAGCAACGTCTATACTGCCAAAGTTTATGGTCCTGATCGGATTGTTGGCTTTTCACCGATTCCTGCGATGTCGATGGTAAGTTATGCGGCTGGTAGTCGTTACCTATCGCTTATTGGTGGTGTTTGCTTGTCATTTTATGACTGGTATTGTGACTTGCCGCCAGCCTCTCCAATGACTTGGGGCGAGCAAACAGACGTGCCAGAATCAGCCGATTGGTACAACTCCGACTACATCATTGCTTGGGGTTCAAACGTTCCACAAACTCGAACACCAGATGCGCATTTCTTTACGGAAGTTCGTTATAAAGGCACCAAGACGGTCTCTATCACGCCTGACTACGCGGAAGTCTCTAAGCTAACGGACTTATGGCTGAACCCCAAGCAAGGTACTGATGCCGCAGTCGCGCAAGCCTTTTGCCATGTGATTATCAAAGAGTTTTACCTCAAGCAGCCTAGTGATTATTTCTTGGATTACGCCAAGCGCTATACGGATTTGCCAGTACTCGTTATGTTAGAGGGTGAAGAGGGCGCGCGCCATGCTGGTCGTTATTTGCGTGCTTCTGACTTAGTGGATAACTTAGGTCAAGAAAACAATCCAGAATGGAAAACCATCGGACTTAATCATGATGGCGAACTGGTGTCTCCGCTTGGTTCTATCGGTTATCGCTGGGGCGAGAAGGGTAAGTGGAATCTTGAAAGTAAAAACGGTGCGACAGGCGCAGAGATTGACCTGACGCTTACGCTAAAAGATAGCAGCGAAACTTGCGTCGTTGGCTTTGATTACTTTGGTCATGTAGATCATCCGCACTTCACCTCAGTACCGGGCGAGCCCATCCAACAAAAAACCGTCCCATGTAAGACTATACAACTGGCTGACGGCACGACCGCTGTCGTCGCGACCGTATTTGACTTAACGGTTGCCAACCTTGGTGTCGATAATGGCGTTGGCGGCGAGCATGTCACTGATGATTATGATGATGCCACCGTACCGGGCACGCCTGCTTGGCAAGAGGTAATTACTGGTCTTAGCCGTGAGCGCGTCATCCAAGTCGCGCGTGAGTTCGCTGAAAATGCGCATAAGACTCATGGTAAATCGATGATTATCATTGGTGCTGGCATGAACCACTGGTATCACCTAGATATGAACTATCGCGGTGTCATCAATATGCTCATGCTTTGTGGCTGTATTGGGAAATCAGGTGGCGGTTGGGCGCATTATGTTGGCCAAGAAAAGTTACGTCCTCAAACCGGCTGGTTACCGCTGGCGTTTGCCCTTGATTGGCATCGTCCGCCGCGTCATATGAATGGTACGAGCTTCTTCTATAACCACAGCTCACAGTGGCGTCATGAGACTATCTCTGCCCATGAAATACTCTCGCCACTCGTCGATAAGAAGTTCTTCCCTGAGCATATGCTTGACTACAACATTCAAGCAGAACGGGCAGGCTGGCTACCATCTGCACCGCAGCTGAACCGTAATCCGCTAACCATCGCCGCCAAAGCGAAAGAAAGTGGCAAAGAGGTTGAAGAATATGTGGTCGATTCTCTAGAAGATGGCAGCTTACGCTTTGCTTGTGAATCTCCTGATAATCCCGCCAACTTCCCGCGCAACATGTTTATCTGGCGCTCAAACCTATTGGGCTCATCAGGTAAAGGTCATGAGTATATGCTCCATTATTTCTTGGGCACCAAAAACGGTCTGCTCAATGAAGAGAATCCTGCCGGACATTTACAACCAAAAGAAGTGGATTGGGTAGAAAAAGGCCCGACTGGCAAATTAGATTTGGTGGTCACCTTAGACTTCCGCATGTCCTCAACCTGTTTATATTCCGACATCGTACTACCAACCGCAACATGGTACGAAAAAGACGATATGAATACTTCAGACATGCATCCCTTTATTCATCCATTAACGGCAGCGACAGACCCTGCTTGGGAATCTAAAACGGATTGGGAGATCTACAAAGGGATTGCTAAGAGCTTCTCTGAAGTCTCAAAAGGTCACTTAGGGGTTGAGACTGATGTCGTCACTCTGCCGATGCAACATGATACCCCTGGCGAATTAGCCCAGCCATTTGGTGGTACAGACTGGAAAACCGCAGGTGAAAAGCCAGTACCCGGTAAAAACTGCCCAATGATTAAAGTCATTGAACGTGACTATCCTAGTACTTACGCAAAATTCACCTCGCTTGGCCCTGCCTTAGAAAAACTAGGCAACGGCTCAAAAGGACTGAATTGGGATATGAAAACTGAGGTCAAGCAATTGGGTGATCTTAATTACCGAGTCACTGAACCCGGCGTCTCTGAAGGTCGGCCTAATATTAGCACTGCTATTCACGCCTCTGAAACTATCTTGATGTTAGCTCCTGAGACCAATGGCCATGTCGCGGTCAAAGGCTGGGCAGCATTATCTGAATTTACTGGTCGCGAACATACTCATCTGGCCAAATCAAGTGAGCATGTAAAAATTCGCTTTAAAGATATCGTCGCACAACCGCGCAAAATCATCTCCAGCCCAACGTGGTCCGGTATTGAGTCTGATGAGGTGAGCTATAACGCGGGCTATACCAACGTTCATGAGCTTATCCCTTGGCGTACGATTACTGGGCGTCAGCAGTTTTATCAAGATCATCCTTGGATGCAGGCATTTGGTGAGCAAATGCAGCAGTATCGTCCACCTATCGATACCAAAACCACTGAGATGCTCAAAGATGCTAAGCCGAATGGTAATAAAGAGATTGTGCTGAATTTCTTAACGCCGCATCAAAAGTGGGGCATCCATAGCACTTATTCTGAAAACTTGCTCATGCTGACACTCAGCCGTGGTGGGCCTTGTGTCTGGATGTCAGAAGTTGATGCACAAAAAGCCGATATCGTCGATAACGACTGGATTGAGCTGTTTAATGCCAACGGTGCAATCACCGCTCGTGCCATCGTCAGCCAACGGGTCAAAGAAGGCATGACCATGATGTACCACGCACAAGAAAAACTGGTCAACATTCCAGGCTCTGAGCAAACGGGCACTCGTGGCGGTATTCATAACTCGGTGACTCGTACTATCTTAAAGCCAACGCATATGATTGGTAGCTATGCTCAGCAGTCTTATGGCTTTAACTACTATGGCACCGTGGGTTGTAATCGTGATGAGTTTGTCGTTATCCGCAAAATGTCAAAAATCGACTGGTTAGAAGACAAGCCAGATAACGCATTACCTCGTCCACTGCCAAACAGCATTGATGGGTAAAGGCACTTTTTTCTACTAATACTTATTATATAAATACTTGGAGCACACCCCATGAAAATTCGTTCACAAGTAGGCATGGTGCTTAACCTTGATAAATGTATCGGTTGTCACACTTGCTCAGTCACCTGCAAAAACGTCTGGACCAGCCGTGAAGGGATGGAATATGCGTGGTTCAATAACGTTGAAACTAAGCCCGGCATCGGTTACCCCAAAGAGTGGGAGAATCAAACCAAATGGAAAGGCGGTTGGATACGTAATGCCAACGGCAGCATAAACCCACGCATCGGCGGTAAATTCAGAGTACTCGCCAATATATTTGCTAACCCTGACTTGCCAGAGATTGATGATTATTACGAGCCATTCGATTTTGATTATCAGCATCTGCATACCGCACCTATCAGTAACCACCAGCCTATCGCCCGCCCGCGTTCAGCCATCACAGGCAAGCGCATGCAAAAGATAGAATGGGGTCCCAACTGGGAAGAAATCCTAGGTACGGAGTTTGAAAAACGTCGTAAGGATAAGAACTTTGATAATATCCAAGCGGATATTTATGGCGAATATGAAAATACTTTCATGATGTATCTACCGCGTCTTTGTGAGCATTGCTTGAATCCGACTTGTGTGGCTGCCTGTCCTAGTGGCGCGATTTATAAGCGTGAAGAAGATGGCATCGTGCTGATTGACCAAGAAAAATGTCGCGGCTGGCGGATGTGTATCTCAGGCTGTCCTTATAAAAAGATTTACTACAACTGGAAGTCCGGCAAATCTGAAAAATGCATCTTTTGTTATCCGCGTATCGAAGCAGGTATGCCGACCGTATGCTCGGAGACTTGTGTCGGTCGTATCCGTTATCTAGGCGTGCTTTTATACGATGCTGACAAGATTGCCGAAGCGGCTAGCACTCCTAATGAGCAGGATATCTATCAAGCGCAGTTAGATTTGTTTTTAGATCCCAATGATCCTGTCGTGATTGCCCAGGCATTAAAAGATGGCGTGCCGCAGTCGGTGATTGATTCTGCGCAGCGCTCACCTGTGTATAAGCTGGCGGTAGATTGGAAGCTCGCCTTACCGCTACATCCTGAATATCGTACCTTGCCGATGGTGTGGTATGTGCCGCCATTGTCACCAATTCAGAATGCTGCCGAAGCTGGCAAAGTCGGTATGGATGGACTGATTCCAGATGTCGATAGTTTGCGTATTCCGCTACGTTATCTTGCTAACCTGCTGACAGCAGGCGATGAAGAGCCAGTACGTTTAGCGTTAAAACGTCTGCTGGCCATGCGTAGCTACAAGCGTATGCAGCTGGTTGAAAAGCAAGAAGTACAAAGTATCTTGGATGACGTGGGTCTCACTAAACTGCAAGTTGAAGAGATGTACCGCTATCTTGCTATTGCTAACTATGAAGATCGTTTTGTCATTCCAACTGCCCATCGTGAAGAAGCATTAAGTGATGCTTTTGCTGAGCGTAATGGCTGCGGTTTCACCTTCGGTGAAGGCTGCTCAGGACATTCTGACAACAGTATGTTTGGTCAACGTAAAGCCAATCGCCGTGATTTCATCGACACTGTACAAAAGTGGGAGTCGTAAGATGCAAACTTCTCAAGTTTATAATGCCAATTCAGTGAATGAGCCAATTGTGCCGCCTAGTATTGGCAATTCAGATCTCAAGCTATTAAAAGTATTGAGCCTACTTATAGATTATCCCAGTAATGAGCTGTTCTTAGGCGATACGCTCGCAGATTGTGCAGAGATAGTGGCGAAATCCACACTCATTAGTCCGGATGTGCGTATCCAGATTATTAATTTGATTGAAGACTTAATTGAGACGGGATCTCTTGAGGCGCAAGCGCGTTATGACGGTCTCTTTGAGCGTGGTCGTTCTTTATCGCTTTGGCTGTTTGAGCATGTGCATGGGGAGTCCCGTGATCGCGGGCAAGCGATGGTCGATTTGATGAATCAATACCAAGAAGCGGGCTTTGAGATTAGCGTTAAAGAGTTGCCAGATTTCTTGCCTTTATATTTGGAATTTTTGGCTTACCAAGCAGCGGTTATTGAAGATGATATTCAGATTCGTATGGATATCGCTGATGTCAGTCACATTATTGCTTTGCTTGCTGCCAGACTCGAAGACCGCGGAAGCTTGTATAAAGGCTGCTTCAATGCGCTATTACAGATTGCTGGCAAGCCACTCGATATGGTTGATGAGTATCAAGAAAAAATCAGTAAAGAGCAGCGCGACGACAGTTTTGAAGCGCTAGATAAAGAATGGGAAGAAGAAGTCGTCACCTTTTTGGATGCACAGCAAGAAGAGCGCTGTCCCTCGCAGACAAGTACCCAGAGCCTTGCTGCAAAAGCAGGGGTTAGAAAATCTGCGGCCGCCAAAGTGGTTGATGCTCCTGTGCACTGGGTGGACTTCCAACAAAGCCAGAACCAAAAATCATCGGTCAATTAATCGTAAGGAGATAAGACATGGATATTGCAGGTCCTAATTTAGAGGCTCTAGCCGGCCTAAATTTGCTACAGATATTCCTTTTTGGTGTTTATCCTTATATTGCTTTGGCCGTCGCTATCGTTGGTACTTGGGTGCGTTTTGATTTATCGCAGTATTCATGGAAGACCGGCTCTACTCAGATGCTCAGAACCAAAAATATGCGCTTAGCAAGCAACTTTTTTCATGTCGGTATCATTGTCGTGCTACTTGGTCATCTATTCGGATTGTTAACCCCGCATTTTATTTATGAAACCTTTATCAGTGCCGGTAATAAACAGATTGCAGCCGTGGTAGTGGGCGGTATAGCCGGTGTATTTTGCTGGATTGGTCTGGCGATGCTCATGTGGCGACGCTTCACTGATGATCGTATTTCCAACACTTCATCATTCTCAGACAAGCTGGTACTCGTACTCTTATTCGTTCAGCTTAATTTAGGCTTGATAACCATTTTTACTTCTGTGCAACACTTAGATGGTTATACGATGATGAACTTTGCTGGTTGGGCACAAGACATTACCGTCTTAAGACCTATCCAAGCCGCCGCACGTATTGAGCAAGCCGATCTGATTTACCAGCTGCACATGGCGCTGGGTATTACCCTGATTATGATTTTCCCGTTCACTCGATTGATCCATATTATTAGCGCACCCGTCTGGTATTTCGGTCGCCGTTATCAGATTGTTAGGCAGAAAAACTCACAATAGTAATAGTGGTAAGAGTCGCAGTGATAGCTGAAACAGTCGTAAGAGAAAAAGTCACAACAGTGATACAGCATTGATGTTATGATAAGTTATTATAAGATTCATTTAAAATGAATCTTATAATATATACCAAATAACACTCAATCAATACTCACTAAGGAAAACATAATGGCTTCACCAAAGACTATAGAAATCGTAAAAGCAACCGTACCTGTACTCGAAGAGCATGGCACCGCGATTACCACTGTGTTCTATCAGAACATGTTCAAAGAGCATCCTGAACTGTTAGACATCTTTAACGAGACCAATCAAAAGCTAGGTCGGCAACAGACTGCATTGGCGACTACAGTTTTAGCCGCTGCCAAGCATCTTGAAAACTTAGCAATCTTGCTGCCGCAGGTGACACAAATCAGTCATAAACACCGTGCCTTACAAATCCTGCCAGAGCATTATCCTATCGTGGGTAAGCATCTACTTGGCGCGATAAAAGAAGTGCTAGGAGAGGCGGCTAATGATGACATCATCGACGCTTGGGCTGAAGCTTATGATGAGATTGCTGGCGTCTTTATTCAGCTAGAAGAAGATATGTATGAGCAGGCAATGTGGGAAGGTTTCGTACCTTTCAAAGTGGTTGCAAAGTCAGCTGCTGCTAAAGATATTGCTGCTTTTACTGTCGTTCCAGTTAATGAAAGTTCAGAAACCAGCCAAAACATTGATCTAAGTAAGCTCAACCTAACAGCTGGTCAATATATCACGGTAAAAACCGATCCTGAAGATAGTGATCATGTAGCCCTGCGTCATTATTCTTTATATTCAACTAATACCGATAAAGGTATTCAGTTTGCAGTAAGACGGGACAATCGTGACGGCCATTATGGTTTGGTCTCCAACCATTTACATGATGAAGTAGAGGTTGGCGATACTATTTTATTATCTGCACCTGCTGGCGACTTTGAGCTCAACCAAGATCTAGTGCAGCAAAACGATATCCCATTAGTACTGATGAGTGCTGGCGTTGGAGTCACACCTATCTTGTCGATGTTAGAGGCGCAAGTGACGGCGAACCCAGAGAGACCTATCATTTGGGTATATGCTTGTCAAAATGAAGAGCATCATGCCTTTGATACTGAGGTCAATAAACTTTTAGAATCAGCGGCAAACGTTGAAAAACATATTTTCTATTTTGACTCTGGACAAATACTTGATGAAGCGTGGCTTGCTACGTTGCCAGAGCCAGCTGATATTTATGTGTGCGGTTCAATGCCATTTATGGAAAGTATGATTGATGGGCTGATGAAGCTCGATCATGGGGTAGATAATGTTCATTACGAGCCGTTCGGTCCTAAAATGAGCTTAGAGCTGTCTTAATCATAAAAATAGAGCGGCACTTAGAGGGCTTATTAAGTAAATTATTAAACAGTTAGCTTATTAGAAAAAGCTAGGTTGCATGATAATTAAGATTTTAAGTGCTGCTTTATTTTATACATTTGTACCCCACTCTCAACTATTTAAAAACGCTGGGCTAAAGCCACAGCCTACGATAGTCCATACTGAGTTGAGAGTGAGATACACTTATCTTAAATCAAAGTCTGAATAATATTTTTAAATTTCCTATGTTGTTTTCAATATTATTTTCTATTATATGAATTATTAGTGGAGTACCAGCCATGAATGTCAGTACCTATAACCCAGCCGACTATGTTAATGATAGCAATGCTACTAGTAAAGTTAACAGTGACAATCATGCTGCTAATACTTCAAATGTCGCCAATAGTATTCCTATGAGTAATGGCGATGATATCGTTCGTATGATGCCAACATTATCTGATCTTCAAAAACCGCATTCTGACCAAGAATTTATCGAAAAAGCGATGGCAGAAGAACGTAGCAATCATAAAAATCTAATTGCCTCTAGCCGCGACGAGCTACCGTCGGTGCTGGTCAACGGTGTGATGATCGATAGAACCGCTATCGCGCAAGAGCTACAGTATCATCCAGCAGAAGACAAAGAAGACGCTGTATTCTTAGCGACCCAAGCTTTGGTAGTGCGTGAATTATTAAAGCTTGCCGTGTTGAATGAACCTAGCCTAGGTGAGCCGGCATGGACAAAAGATGAAGAACAAGCAATCTCTGCATTAATAGACAAAAACGTCCAAGCGACGATACCTGATATGGCAACATGCGAGCGTTACTATCAGCAAAATATGCACGATTTTATGACCGACCCGATTATGTCCGTTCGTCATATCTTATTGGCGTGTTTGCCAGAAGATGGTGATGAGAGACTAAAACTCAAAAAGAGCGCTTACGAATTTATTGAACAAATTAACAATGATATCAATCCTAATGCTGAATTTATTCAATTAGCTCGGCAATATTCTGCTTGCCCTTCAAAAGAGCAGGACGGTGAGTTAGGTATCATCAGTAAAGGCCAAACTGTACCAGAATTTGAAAGCACGTTATTCAAATTAGATGCAGGACTGGCACCTAGTCCTATCGAAAGCAGATATGGTTTTCATATCGTCGACGTAATGGATAAGCAACTAGGCATACAAATGACTTATGAGCAAGTAAGCCCTGCTATACACAATAAGTTGAGCCAGCGAGCCTTTCATCAGTCACTGTGCGACTATCTGTTTACCTTAGCAGATGAAGCAGACATAGAAGGGATTGAGATGACGCTTGAGCAAGAAAACGTCTTTCGGGGTTAATTAACTACTTTTGACGTGTCTCTTTTGAGATGCGAATGCTTACGGTTAATAAAAAGAGTGTACGCTTATGATTACTATCGAAGAGTTACAGTCAGCGATAAAGCAGCGGGTCAATAACTACAATCAAAACGACTGGCCGCTATCTAAAAGGTCAGTGAGTAGCTGCGCTCTGTTAGACAGCCGTAATCAGATATTGGCTGAATATATTATTTCATCATTTGCTGTGCCAAGACACAATCTATCGGCGATGGATGGCTACGCTATTGCTCATAATAGTGATCTTCCCAAAGGCATGATCATTGAGATCATTGGCGAGTCGCAAGCAGGCGCTCCTTACACAGGTAAGCTCAAAAAGGGCCAAGGCATTCGTATCTTTACCGGCGCAGTCGTACCGGATAGTTGCGATACAGTCATCATGCAAGAGAACACCAATTTTGCTTATATCAAAGATAACATTGATAAAACCCAGCCTTACGATATTATTTTATCAAAAGCGGCAGACGTAGATGCCCATATTCGTAAGCAAGGGGAGGAGATACAGCAGAATGAGCTGGTCTTACAGCAAGGCAAACGCATTAATCCTGCCGATATCAGCTTACTTGCCAATTTAGGCATCAGCACAGTAAAAGTGTTTAAACCACTCACTGTCGGACTGCTGGCGACTGGTGACGAGCTTGTCGCACTTGGTGATAAGCTAAAAACTTTAGCGCAAATATACAACTCCAATACGCCGACTCTTAAAAGCCTATTAGACTCTTTACCTATCGTCATTAATGACTACGGCATTGTCCCTGATGATATGGCTCAGACTACCAAAGTCATTCATAAAGCCATGAAAAAGTGTGATGTGATAATCTCAACTGCTGGCGTGTCGGTGGGAGATTATGATTTTTTGACGACAGTCGTCGAGCAGCTAGGCCAAATTAATCATTACAAAGTGGCGATGAAGCCTGGCAAACCTTTCGTGTTTGGCGAACTAACAAAAAACGTTGATAAGCCTGTTTTATACTTTGGCTTACCCGGCAATCCGTTATCCACGGTAGTAGGAGCGTTGCAATTTGTGATTCCAGCATTGTGGCAAATGTCAGGCGCTAGCTTGCCTGAGCAACCCATGCAACTGAATGTCAAAGCCACGCTAATGAATGACATTACAAAATCAGTCGGACGTGCTGACTTTCAGCGCGGGGTGTTAACGCAAGGTGAGGCAGGCAGTTACCAAGTTGAATGTTTCTCAAATCAGCAATCGCATAGAATCAAACAACTTAGTCGTGCCAATTGCTTTATCGTGTTAGAAAAAGACAGCGGCAATGTAGCAGCGGGTAATACTGTGACGGTACAACCTTTTCCTTGGCTGCATAGTTAGAAGTTTTCTCGGATTATTAGCAAGAGACCCGTTATTAAAATCCGTTATTAAAAAGCTCCTCATTAAAAACCCGTTATTAAAACCCTGTTATTAAAAAACTTATCATTAAACGACCTTAAGCAACTTAGCGTCTACTACTTTAGTGGTAGACTTTAGGTTACTTAGGGTTATTTTGTATTTGCGCTTTATTTGTCATAATAAGCTTTAAACAGAACTTTTCCTATTCACAACCTGAGGCAACGCTTAGAGCACACAACATATTCAATATTACGGTAATTACCTATGAACTATCTCGCCCCAACTATAGAGAGTGTATCTCTTTATACGCCCCATGCTCCTGATGGGTACGCACCTATTTCACCTGCTGTTCCATCAACTTCTTTTGCAAATCCTGATATAGTGACGCAGCCCCTAACCGACGGCTTTTCTCGTCGTCTGACATATCTGCGTCTATCGATTACCGACTTTTGCAACTTTCGCTGTGAATACTGTCTACCCAATGGCTACCAAGGCAAGCGCCCTGATGACGAGCTCAGCATCCCTGAAATTGCCACGCTTATTCGCGGCTTTGCCCAAGTTGGCACCAAAAAGGTCAGAATCACGGGCGGAGAGCCTTCCATTCGCCGCGACGTCGTTGAGATTATTCAAACCATTAAACAAACTGAAGGCATAGAAACCGTTGCCATGACCAGTAACGGTTATAAACTTGGTAAGCACCTAGCTAGTTGGCAAGCCGCTGGACTAAATCAACTCAATATCAGCATGGACAGCTTTGATGCAGATACCTTTCATAAGATGACGGGCTTTAATACCTTGCCGCAACTACTTGCTGACATGGATACCTTATTAGAAACCACGGATATCAAACTTAAGATAAACAGTGTTTTAATGGCAGAGACCGCTTTCGAAAACCTAGTCACCGCCATCGACTATGTCAAAGACAGACCCGTCACTTATCGTTTTATTGAATTTATGCAAACCAGTGATAACAGTGACTTGTTCTTTGCCCAGCATGCCCATTCCGATACCATCATCGACTATCTCATAGAGCATGGCTGGCAACCCCATGAACGGGGCAGTAGCGACGGTCCAGCAGTAGAGTATAGTCATCCAGATTATCTCGGCCGAATCGGCATGATTGCCCCTTATGCCGCGCACTTCTGTGATACTTGTAACCGCCTGCGGGTAAGTAGTCAAGGCCGTGTACATCTGTGTTTATTTGACCAAGGCAACTACGATATCCGTCAGCATTTGCAAACAAACGATGTGCAAGGACTCGTTGATACCTTACATAGTTTTATGCCAATCAAACCTGAACATCATCATTTGCATGAGTCCAATAGCGGTATTATGCATAATCTATCGATTATCGGTGGTTAGGTTGGTCAGCCATCCACTTTCATTTTAATCATTAAAACCAAGTTTCCCGAGGAAACCTTTATGAGCAAGCCCGCTGCCGAGTTTATCCCCCTTAACATTGCTATTTTAACCGTTTCTGACAGTCGCACGCTGGCAGAAGATACTTCAGGGCAGTATCTATTAGATAGCTTAACCGAAGCAGGTCACACTTTGGCTGATCGCAAGCTAATTACCGACGATATCTATCAGATAAGAGCCGTTATCAGCGGCTGGATTGCTGATCCAAAAGTCCATGCCGTGATTACTACTGGTGGCACAGGTTTTTATATCAGAGACAGCATGCCAGAGGCAGTGAATGTCTTGTTTGATAAATCGATTGATGGCTTTGGTGAGATGTTCCGCTTAATCTCAAAAGATGAGATTGGTATGTCAACCGTACAGTCGCGCGCGATTGCGGGGATGGCGAACGGTACGGGTATTTTCTGCTTGCCGGGCTCATCAGGCGCATGCCGTACAGGCTGGGAGAGTATCTTAAAAGAGCAGTTTGATAGCCGTACCCGTCCGTGTAACTTTGTGCCGCACTTTATGCGTACCAATCCTAGTCATGATTGAGCCATGATTAAGTTATGACTAAATTATAAAACAGGTTTTGGTTAATGATTGATTGCCGCCAAAGCGATAATTTAAACATCTAAGACGGTCTAATAGTTAACTAATAAAACAAAGAGATCGTTTGATAAAGAGAGTATGTAATGCGTGCTACTGCCCAAAAAGATAACCAAGCTGCTGTGAGCCAATCTGCCTTATCGCATTTAGACCGTGACGGCGACATTACCATGGTGGATGTCAGTGGCAAGACCGCCACAACACGAGAAGCCAACGCGGTTGGACAAGTGCGTTTTCCCAGCGAGATTTATCAACAAATCAAAGCTGCCGATGGCATGACTAAAAAGGGTAGCATTACTCAAACCGCGCATATCGCCGGCATCATGGCCGCCAAGCGCACCCACGATCTTATTCCACTGTGCCATCCACTACCATTAGATAAGATTGGTTTAACCTTTAAATATGATGATGCACTGAATAGTATTATCGTCAGCGGCACTGTCAAAGTCACTCATAAAACAGGGGTCGAGATGGAAGCCTTAACCGCTGTGAGTATTGCTTGCCTGACCATCTATGATATGACCAAAGCCATATCACATGATATCGTTATTGATAACGTGCGTTTAGTGAAAAAAACGGGCGGCAAGTCAGATTATAGTCATGCTTAAGATAATAAGATTTCGTTTTAATGATTAGCAATGAAATGAAGCTGAATAGTTTGTAAAGAATGGAGAATGTTATGAACACTGTTGAATTAGAAACCGAAGTAGAAACCAACTTGAATGCCACCATGAATATCAACGTCTTATACTTTGCCAGTCTAGCCGACGAAGCCAACTGTCAACAAGAAACCGTCAGCGTGCAGCAATCGACCTCATTGAGCCAGCTTTATGAGCAGTTGACGCAAAAGCATCGTTTTAGTCGTCCGCAGTCAGAGCTGCGCGTTGCTGTGAATGATTACTTTGCTAACTGGACAGACCAGATTAATGATGGCGACAGTGTGGTGTTTATCACCCCAGTCGCTGGTGGTTGAGTAAGAACTTTATAGAATATAGCTGATACACTTTCAAAGAAATGTAGCGCTACTGGTATAAATTTTACTTGCGTGCTGTGCCTACGCCGACAGAGGCGGCGCAAAATCCATTCCAGTAGCGCTTTTGAATTTAAATAACAGTTTTATTTTCAGCTGACTATAACTTATAGAGATACCACATGACAGACAACGTCCATAGCCACTCAATGACCATCAAACGTAGCGTTGATGAGGTATACCAATTAGCTGAACGCGATGGCTTTGCCTTATTAGATATTGCTATCGATGAAGACAGACTTAAAAATACCCTTGATAATGATAGTTGCGGTGCTTTTGTCTGCTTTGAAGGTCGCGTCCGCAATCATAATAATGCCACCAGTGTTGAGCGCTTAACTTATTATGGTTATGAAGACTTAGCGCTCAATCAAGGCCGAGCTATTATCGAAGAGGCCAAACAGCGTTTTGAGATTACCCATGCTATTGCTATTCACCGTATTGGCGCATTAGAGATAGGCGATGTGGCGGTATGGGTGGGGGTTGTTTCTGCGCATCGTTATCCAGCTTTTGACGCTTGCCGATGGATACTCGACACCATCAAAGCGGACATCCCAGTGTGGAAGCAGGAATATTATGAGGATGATTCTTCTAAGTGGCTGAGTAATAATGGGTAGGCAAAATTGCCCAATGATAAACTGATGAACATGATCTAACTAACTAACGGCAACGAGCAATGACATCATGATAGCCCCATCCCTAATGTCAGACATGCTCAGTCCGTTCTTAGTCAGCATCAAACTTGCTGCTGTCACCACCTTATGTCTATTACTCTTTGCCACACCTGTGGCTTATTGGCTCGCTAAGCCGAGTCGTGGGCAAGTCATTGCACGTCTTAAAGTTATACTTATGGGCATTATCGCCATGCCACTCGTACTGCCTCCTACCGTCATTGGTTTTTATTTATTGCTACTGCTAAGCCCTAGCATGGGTATTGGCAAGTGGCTCAGTGAACACAACATCAGCCCATTAATCTTTACCTTTGAAGGTCTGGTCATCGGTTCTATCATTTATTCCTTACCTTTCTATATCCAACCTGTCTATGCCCAATTTTTATGCATACCGAAAAGCGTGATAGAGATGGCGCACTTATTAGAGCCCAGTCGTCTAAGACGCTTTATCAGAGTCGCGCTCCCACAAGCAAAGGTGGGTATTATCCTCGGCAGCCTCATCAGCTTTGCCCATACTATTGGGGAATTTGGGGTAGTGCTGATGATAGGCGGCAGTATCTCCGGCGAGACCAAAGTGGTGTCCATCGCAATCTATGAGCAAGTCGAAGCGCTCAATTACGAAGCGGCACACCTGATGTCAGGTATTCTTATCATTATGGGCATGATTATGGTGGCGTTGATTGCCAGTGTGAATAGGTTGAATCAGCGTTGATGAATTGCTTTTACAACCTAATCACTATTCGATTTAGCGACTTTCATTTGAGCGCTTAATACTGTCTGGACTCGCCTCATAAATCACATCCAACTCATCCTCTGTTAGATATTTTTCAACGATAGGGAAGAGCTCACGTTCTTCAAAACGCACATGGTCATATAGCAGGTTAGCAAGTTGTCTAACTTGCTGCACAGTGACGGCATCACTTTTATTCTCTTGAGATGCTTCTATGTCTGCTGTTGATTCATGCAACAGCTTATGCTGCGTAGTCAATGTATCGAGTATGGATGCGACCTCAGGCTGAGTAGATTGATGAGGCAATAAAGCTGCGATGATTAGATTGTCTTCAATCTGGAAATGATGACGCATATCGCTCATATAAGAGGACAGCGCTTGCCAATGTTCAGCGATCTGCTCAGGATTATCTACGCATTCTTTGGCGTGGCGTCCAATATGGAGACCGAGGTGATGTTGACGCGATAAGGGCTGTAGTTGATTGGCACGTTTCATAGTTAGATACCTTAATCATTGGTTGTTGATCATTAGTTATTAATCCTAAACAAATCGAAAGATTCTCATCCATCATTTTTGCGCAACGTACTTTATATTTAATTATATATTCAATCCTATATCCAACTATATACTAATCTGGCTCTTATTAGAGACGAGATGTTAAGTTGATGCATTTGACTATCTATGAATGGTAAGGATACAAACCAGCCCTTCACATTGCTAGAATATTTCTATACAATACCGACCGTATGGTTTCTTTGCTACGTGCTTTAAAATTTTATTCTTATTAACTTATGCTTAATCAAGAAGTTATGCTTGATTTGAAAAACCATGTTTGTTTTGAATAGGTATCCTAAATATGAGTCCTACTACTATCGCTTACGGTTACCTAGCCATTGCTATCATTTGTGAAGTGATTGGCACGACGTTTTTAGTAAAGTCAGAGCAATTTACGCGTTTGGTGCCGACCCTGATTATGGGCGTGCTTTATGCCATCTCATTTTACTTGTTGACGCAAACCATCAAGACCATACCGCTTGGTATCGCTTATGCGCTGTGGGGCGGACTGGGCATCGTTTTAACTTCGCTTGTGGGCATTGTGTTATTTAAGCAAAGCCTTGATACAGCAGCGGTGGTGGGCATTGCGATGATTGTTGGCGGTGTCATTGTAATGAACTTACTGTCTAATTCTGTGGTGCACTGACAGGTAGGTAAAAATGAACATGGAAATAAAAATGGAAACAGAAAACGCTTATAAACGTAAAAAACAGCCAGAAGTAGTGCGTCGTGCGCTGCTAGATCAGGCGGCACGAATAACGTTAGAGCAGGGGCTGTCAAAGGTAACTTTTCAAGCCGTTGCTGATGCGGTCGGGGTGACCAAAGGTGGCGTGATGCATCACTTTACTACTAAGAATGCGCTCATCCTTGAAGTGTTTCATGACGCCATGGCCAAGTTTGAGGCAGAAGTGAATCAAGCTATGGCGGGAGACCCTGTGCGTTATGGCTCTTTCACCCGCGCTTATATCGATGCCACGATTAGCTTAGGCGAAAAAGGGCAGGAAGAGTTTGATAATCAAGCCACTTTATATGTATTGATGCTGGGTGATAGCGAGCTACGTCAGCTGTGGGCCGATTGGTCAAATGAGCAATTAAAGAAGCATGAAGCAACCGATAATACCGAAACCTTGTGTATGGTGCGTTTGGTCGCTGATGGTATTTGGCTCTCTGATTTTTCAGGAATTAATATATCGGACAAAAAATCATTACGCGCGCGTTTGATAAAAATGACGCAACCTGAGAATGATTAAAACGCCGCTCTCAAATAACTCAAGAAAGAAACCTTAAGAAAGAACCATATAAATTTTATTTTTTAAAACTTAAACAATGACGAAATTATTCGGTATTAACTTTTTTACAAAGCTTGTATCAATCGTCGACAGGAGAACTCATGACAGATTCAAAGACAAACCCAAACCCAAATCCGAACCCAAATCTAAGTAACTTAACAGACATTATCGATTTAGAACAAGTACAAACCGCCTATATTAATGGTCGCTATCTGGCTGTCGATGACTCGTTAACTACTTTTGAAGATATTAATCCAGCGACGGGTAAAGTGCTGGCAACCATTCAGCAAACGACTGCTGAGCAGATTAATGAAGCCGTTATTGCGGCGCAAAAAGGTCAAAAAGTTTGGGCAGCGATGACGCCAGTTGAACGTAGTCGTATTCTATTAAACGCAGTAGCCATACTGCGCGAACGCAATGATGTGCTGGCGTTACTTGAGACCAAAGACACAGGTAAAGCTTACTCTGAGACCAAATATGTCGATATCGTCACTGGTGCCGATGTCATTGAGTATTATGCAGGTCTTGCACCGATGATTGAAGGTCGTCAGATTCCGCTGCGTGATACCAGCTTTGTCTATACCCGTCAGGAGCCACTTGGCGTGGTCGCCGGAATTGGCGCGTGGAATTATCCGATTCAAATCGCGATGTGGAAGGCTGCACCAGCATTAGCCGCTGGTAATGCAATGATTTTTAAACCATCAGAAGTCACGCCATTAACCGCCTTAAAACTGGCGGAAATATTTACCGAAGCGGGCTTGCCAGATGGCGTCTTTAACGTCGTGCAAGGTAATTATGAAGTGGGCGAAGCATTAACCCAGCATCCTGATATCGCCAAAGTATCGTTTACTGGCGGCGTTCCGACTGGTAAAAAAGTCATGTCGAGTGCAGCATCATCGTCTCTTAAAGACGTGACCTTAGAGCTTGGTGGTAAGTCGCCATTGATTATATTTGAAGATGCCGATATCGATACCGCTGCTGATATCGCCATGATGGCGAACTTCTATAGCAGCGGTCAGGTTTGTACCAATGGCACGCGTGTGTTTATCCCTAAAGCGCTACAAGCCAAGTTTGAAGAGGCTATCTTAACGCGTGTTGAGCGTATCAAATTGGGCGATCCAATGGATGAAAATATCAATATGGGTCCAATGGTCAGCTTTACGCATATGGAAAGAGTACTTGGCTATATCGAGCAAGGTAAAAAGGGTGGCGCGCGTCTATTAACTGGCGGCGAACGTATCACCTCAGGCGAACTTGCCAACGGTGCGTTTGTCGCACCGACTGTGTTCACCGATTGCAGCGATGATATGACTATCGTACGTGAGGAAATCTTTGGCCCAGTGATGTCGATATTGACTTATGAGACCGAAGAAGAAGTCATTCGCCGTGCCAATGATACCGAGTACGGCTTGGCAGCAGGGGTGGTGACCGCTGATTTGACTCGCGCACATCGAGTGATTGCTCAGATTGAAGCCGGTATTTGCTGGTTAAATACTTGGGGTGAATCACCTGCGCAAATGCCAGTTGGTGGTTATAAGCATTCGGGTATTGGCCGTGAGAATGGTATTGAAGCTCTTGAGCACTATACACAGACCAAATCTATTCAAGTAGAGTTGGGCGCGTTTGAGTCTGTATTTTAATAATTTGTATTGAGAAGATTCTTAATCAGTAAGATTGATTCATTTGGGCTAATTTGTCCTTTTGATTCAATCTTACTGATATTAAATGATTTATTTTCAATATTATGGAGCATTTTATGACAACAATCACACCTGAGTATGACTACATCATTGTTGGTGCAGGCTCAGCAGGAAACGTGCTGGCCACCCGTTTGACCGAAGATGCCAACATTAAGGTGTTGCTGTTAGAGGCGGGTCGTCCAGACCATCGCTTAGACTTTCGCACCCAGATGCCAGCGGCGCTCGCGATGCCGTTGCAAGGCACCACTTATAACTGGGGATACAAAACCGATCCCGAGCCGAATATGAATAATCGCGTGATGGACTGCGGTCGAGGTAAAGGGCTTGGTGGCTCATCGTTGATTAACGGTATGTGCTATATCCGTGGCAATGCGCTCGATTTTGACGATTGGGCGAAAATCAAAGGCTTAGAAGATTGGACTTATTCAGACTGTCTGCCTTACTTTAAAAAGCTAGAAAACTGCGACGCTGGCGAAAACGATTATCATGGCGTGGGTGGTCCGGTTGAGATGACCACTTCAAAGCCTGGAGTCAATCCGCTGTTTGAAGCGATGATTGAAGCGGGCGTGCAAGCTGGCTATCCAAGCACAGATGATTTAAATGGCTATCAGCAAGAAGGATTTGGGCCAATGGATCGCTTTGTGACACCTAATGGTCGCCGCGCATCAACGGCGCGTGGTTATCTTGACCGTGCCAAACCACGTAGCAATATCACCATTTTAACGGGTGCATTGACCGATGTGATTTTGTTCGATGGCAAGCGTGCTGTCGGTGTCAAAGTAGAACATCAAGGTCAAACTAAAAACTTTTACGCATCTCGTGAAGTGATTGTTTCATCGGGCGCGATTGCCACACCGCAACTGTTGCAGCGCTCTGGGATTGGTCCTGGTCAATGGCTTAAAGATGTAGGCGTGACTGAGGTTTTGGATTTACCGGGTGTCGGTAATAATCTACAAGACCATTTAGAGCTGTATATGCAGTACGAATGTAAGCTACCAGTCTCAATTGCGCCTGCCAATAAATGGTGGAATAAGCCAGCGATTGGTGCTGAATGGTTGTTTATGGGGACAGGACTTGGTGCATCAAACCAATTTGAAGGTGGCGGCTTTATCCGTACCGATGAGAAGTTTACCCATCCTAATATCCAGTATCATTTCCTGCCGTTAGCGGTGCGTTATGATGGCCGCAGTGCGGTGAACTCTCATAGTTTCCAAGCACACGTTGGCTCATTACGCTCGCCAAGTCGTGGCCGTGTCAAGCTAACCTCAAAAGACCCAAGCGCGCATCCGAGTATCTTATTTAACTATATGTCTCATGATCAAGACTGGCAAGAGTTCCGCGCTGCCATGCGTATCACTCGTGAGATTATGCATCAGCCAGCGCTTGATCCTTATCGTGGACGTGCTATTGCGCCGACCGATGATTTGGTGACCGATGCTCAGTTGGATGAATATGTACGTAACCACAGTGAGACGGCTTATCATCCTTCTTGTACTTGTCCAATGGGCGAAGGTAATGATTCGGTGGTCAATGGAGAAGGCCTAGTGCACGGTATTAGTGGCTTGCGAGTCGTTGATGCGTCTATCATGCCAAATATAATTAGTGGTAATCTTAACGCGACTACGATTATGCTCGCCGAAAAAATCGTTGATAAAATGCGCGGTGTGCAGCTGCCACGCTCAACGGCAGACTATTATGTCGCCAATGGCGCACCGCTCAGAGCGGAGCCGATGCGCGATTATAGTTCTGTTGGATAAACGACTGTATAAGCTATTGGATAATAAATAATATAAGACGATTTCAAGTAAGAAGGCCTTTCACAGTAAAGGTCTTTTTTATCAGCGCTCATGTTAAGCAGATGAAGCCTTTATAGCTGCCTCTGTTTATCGTTTGCTTTGCTATTTTTCTAACAGTTTAAAGGTAGCAAATTTATTCATTGGTACTGCTTTGTGCGTCATGCGGTTATTTATATGTCATGCGGTTATCAGTCATAAGGTTATGACGGACAAAGCAATATCAGACCCTGTTTAATTTACCTATTGAGGTCTTTTATGTACAGCTCGCCATCAAAAGATGCGACGAAACCCCTGACTCTAAATAAGACGGTTTTTTTAGGTTCAGCTATTATTTCTATTTTATTAATCATCTGGACGATTGCGTTTCCAGATTATAGTGAGGCATTATTAAGCTCAAGTATGGCATGGGTATCAGAGAGTTTTGGCTGGTATTACATGTTGGTAGTTGCCGCTTATAGTATATTTGCATTATTTGTTGGCTTCTCCAAGTATGGTGATATCAAGCTTGGTCAAGATCATGAAAAAGCTCAGTTTCCCTTTTTAGCGTGGGCCGCGATGCTGTTCTCTGCTGGTATCGGCATTGATTTATTGTTCTTTGGTGCGTCTGAGCCGTTGATGCATTATCTAACGCCGCATACTGGGCTCGAGCCTGCCAGTGAGGCGGCCATGCGTGAAGCACTTGCTCAGACCTTTTTACATTGGGGTCTACATGGCTGGGGCATTTATGCGCTAATCGGGATGGCATTGGCGTACTTTGCTTATCGTAAAAACATGCCGTTAGCCTTACGTTCACCACTGACGCCTATCTTTGGTGAGCGCTTAATTAAAGGCTGGCTGGGTGATGGCATTGATACCTTTGGCGTCGTCTGTACGCTGATGGGTATTGCGACCAGCTTAGGCATTGGGGTATTGCAGGCCAATGCTGGACTAACCCATGTATTTGGTATTGAATCCAGTAAAATGGTGCAGACTTTCATCATTGTGGGCGTGGTTGCTGCAGCAGCTATCTCTGCGATGACCGGTGTTGAAAAAGGCGTACGCCGTTTATCCGAATTCAACATGCTCTCTTCGATATTGCTATTAATCGCGATATTAGTGATGGGTAATACGGTTTATCTATTGAATACCTTTACCCAAAGTATTGGTCAATACTTCCAAACCATTATCTACAAAACCTTTGATGTGTATGCCTATGACGGTACTGCTGGTGCCGATTGGAAATCAGGCTGGACGATATTTTTCTGGGCATGGTGGGTTGCTTGGGCGCCATTTGTAGGCTTGTTTATCGCGCGTATTAGCCGTGGTCGTACTTTGCGAGAGTTTGTGTTTGGTGTGATGTTTATCCCGCTTGGTTTCATCTTTGCATGGTTCTCTATCTTTGGTAATTCAGCGATAGATTTAGTGGCCAATGGGGCAACCGAGCTTGGTGAAATTGCTGTTAATGATGCAGCGATGGGCATGTTTGCCTTGTTTGAGTATTTTCCTTACAGTGATGTTTTGTCGTTCGCTGGCGTGGTTATCGGGCTAGTATTCTTTGTGACTTCAGCTGACTCAGGCGCTTTAGTATTGGCGAACCTAAGCTCAAGAGGCATGACCAATGATACCGACGCACCAGTTTGGTTGCGTCTGTTTTGGGCAGCGGCAACGGGTTTGATTACTTTGGGTCTACTGTTCGCTGGTGGCTTTGCGTCATTACAGTCAGTATCTGTGATAGCCGGCTTGCCTTTCTCACTTATCCTTGTGCTCTATATGATGTCGATGTGGAAATCATTAAAAGAAGAGGGCAATAAACGCAAAGCCAGTACGGTTGGCACCGCAAACGTGCTTGATAGCGGTAAGAGCTGGAAAGCGCGTTTACAACGTATTGTTAGCTTCCCTGGACATGCGCAAGTTGAACGGTTTTTGCAAAATGTGGTCAGACCTGCAATGACTGAAGTTGAAAATGAACTTAAAGCTGGCGGTCTAAAAACGTCTTTGGATATCCGTAACCCTGCACATATCGGGCAAGATATAGATGAAGGCATGGATGAGAGTAGCGGTCAAATAGATGGTCTAAAATTACGAGTTGGACATGGTGATGAAGATGACTTTATTTATGAAGTTAATTTGATTAAAGCTGAGCGTCCTAATTTCACGCTCAATACCTCAACCAAGCACGCAGAGTACTATTATCGTGCTGAGGTATTCTTAAGTGATGGCTCGCAAGAGTATGACTTGGTTGGCTACTCTAAAGAGCAAGTATTGGTCGATATCTTAAATCAGTACGAGCGCCATTTGCAGTATCTACATTTAGAGCGTTAACTGATTCATTGGCAATCTATTGTAGTATTGCGTGACAATGATATTAAGTAATAGGTTTTAAATGTTCAAATAAAAATATCGTAAGAGGTGACCCCATAAGTTAAATGCAGCTTATGGGGTTTTTTATTGAAAAAAATAAACAGGGATAGAGTAAAATCTATAGAGACAAGTTCTAAAGTCTAGTCAGTGAAAATTAATATCGATACATCACGTACTGCTGGTATAAGTTTTTTGCAGCCTCTGTCTGCGTAGGCACAGCAAGCAAGAAAAACTTATACCAGCAGTACCGTAATATTTTTAAGGTGTTTTGACTAGGACATACCCTGTATAAGCAAAGGATAAATTTGTGACCACACTCAAGTACATCGCTCATTACTCTGAGCAAATTCAAACCCAAGCGGCACTGCTCATTAGTGATGGTAGGCTAGGAGAGTACCTAGAAAACAAGTACCCTAATCAGCACCAAGTACAAAGCGATAAAGCACTTTATCAATACATAAATGACATAAAAAACCAATCTATGCGCAAGATTGGTCAGTTATCGAACGTCAGTTACAGTAGCAAGTTAAAAGTCCTCAAGCATGCGCTGGGCATTCATACTACCCAGTCTCGTGTACAAGGCAGTAAGCTAAAATCGCATAACAGCATTACGGTGGCAAGCCTATTCAAAGAAGCGCCGCCTGAATTTTTACGCATGATTGTCGTGCATGAATTGGCACATTTTAAAGAGCATGAGCATAATAAGGCTTTTTATCAATTGTGCTGTCACATGGAGCCAGATTATCATCAGTTTGAGTTGGACACACGCTTGTGGTTACATTGGCGAGAGCTGTGATTTGGCTAATGATATTAAGCTAAAAGTCTGATAATACTTAGATTCAACCATAGTTTGTCCTTCGCTAAATTCCGATTATTATCTTGACAAGCCTTAGTTAATAACCTATAAGAGTTATAGAGTATAGGTGTTTTCTCATAAGTGTTCTTTTCAAGTCCTGAGTGACCAAAACCAATATTCATATCAAGGGATATAATCTACTACCCTGACATTTAATCGAATCTACCTGTACTAATTAGTTTTACAATTTCTAGGCATTTAATGCCCATATATTGACATTCATTGACGGCTAATGTATTCAATCCTCTATAAAAGAGTAACAGCGTTAACCTCGCTTGAAGTATCACATAACCATCTGCACTCGGTTGCCTTGACTCTCTTTTAAATTGAATCAACTATAAGCCAGTATTGTCAACCTGACCTCACCCGCGCACGTGAATATTTTGCTCATTTTGCTATTTTAAGTTGATTGCCTGTCTAACAGGACGATTGGCTAACGATTCAGCGATATGTGTCGCGCTGGGCCTATAAAAAGGTGTTTGATGGAATGACAACTTTATCTCATAAATCTACAGTACAACAGACTGCTACAGACTCAGGACACCAATTTGATGCCAACCGTCATTGGGCGGCATTTTTAACGTTGGGATTTGGTGCTCACGCCGAAGCTGAGATTAGCATTACCCGCATGAATATAGCTCGCCATTATGGTCCCCTGCGTGTGCAAAGACCGTTCTATCCTGAAGGTCGCGATGGCTGCTGTCACGTTTATCTGCTGCATCCGCCTGGTGGTATAGCGAGTGGCGATGCGCTCAATATAGATGTCACCGTGGCGGCAAACGCCCATACTTTATTAACGACACCAGCTGCCAATAAGCTTTATAAAGCTGATAGTAACGGCGTTGCTTGGAACCAGCATACCCACCTAAAAATTGCTAATGACGCTACTTTAGAATGGCTACCGCAAGAAACGCTCGCTTTTGACGGCTCTCGCGGCGAGCAGACTATCATCATTGATTTAGAAGATAACGCCAAATGCTTAGGGTGGGAGATTCTCGGTCTTGGCCGTCCTGCCAGCAAGCTCCCTTTCGTTAGTGGGCGTCTCGAACAGCGCTTTCATCTCACCCGTAATGGCCGCCCATTATGGATAGAACGCCAATGCATAGACCCCGATCATCCAAGATTTGCTGGCATGTGGGGGCAGGGCGGTGCCACCGTCCATGCGACGTTATGGGCGGTTGGATTGGACGATCCGCTAGAGGCCATCACTGCACTACGTGAGCATATACCCGCTGCCAATCATTGGGCAGTTACCTATCGTCGCGGCGTATTGCTGCTACGCTATTTAGGCATAGAGCGTAACGAAGCTTGGGATATATTTCAGCAAGCACGAGAAGTGCTGCGTCCGCGATTGACTGGACACAAAGCTATTACACCACGAATTTGGTTGACCTAACGATTGGCGCCCAAGCAGTTGCTTAGGTGCTGACAAACGCTTTTATCTGTCTATTAACAATTAATATCTAATAACTAATAACTAATAACTAATAACATAAGCCTTCTAATGACATAGGCTTTCCATAAAACGATAACCATAATATAAGAAGGAGTCAGCGATGGAATTAACGCCAAGAGATAAAGATAAGTTGCTATTGTTTACCGCAGGGCTGCTTGCTGAGCGCCGTAAGGCTAAAGGCCTCAAACTGAATTATCCTGAAGCAATAGCGCTGATCAGTTGCGCCATTATGGAGGGTGCGCGTGAAGGCCGTACTGTGGCAGATATGATGAGTGCGGGCCGCGAGATCCTTACCCGAGATGACGTCATGGATGGCATCGCTGAGATGATTGAAAGCCTGCAAGTTGAGGCAACCTTTCCCGACGGCACGAAGCTTGTGACCGTTCATAACCCTATTGTCTGAGGAGACTTGCTATGATTCCTGGTGAATATCAGCTAAAGAGCGATGACATTGAGTTATGTGTCGATCGTGAACCTATCACTATCAATGTCGCAAACACGGGTGACCGTCCTATCCAAGTCGGCTCTCACTATCACTTTGCCGAGACCAACGCGGCCTTAGACTTTGACCGTAAAAAAGCTTATGGGCACCGCTTAGCGATTGCAGCAGGTATGGCAATACGTTTTGAGCCGGGTCAACACCGTGACGTACCGTTAATTCCTTTTTCAGGTTTACGCCATATTTATGGTTTCCGTGGTGAGGTAATGGGTCCCTTAGATCAGGGTCAGAACCAAAACTCAGACTCAGGAGCGAACTCATGAAAATTACTCGCCAAGCTTATGCAGATATGTATGGTCCAACGACCGGCGATAGAATTCGTTTAGGCGATACTGAGCTGTGGATCGAGATAGAAAAAGACTACACGCATTATGGTGAAGAGGTCATGTTCGGTGGTGGCAAGGTGATTCGTGATGGTATGGGTCAAAGTCAGCGCTGCGACGATACCGTGATGGATACTGTCATTACCAATGCTGTCATTATCGACTGGTGGGGTATCGTGAAAGCCGATGTGGGTCTAAAAAATGGCCGCATCGCTGCTATCGGAAAAGCTGGTAACCCTGATACCCAACCTGATGTCGATATTGTCATTGGCCCTGGTACCGAAATTATAGCGGGTGAAGGTCAAATTTTGACGGCGGGCGGTGTTGACACTCATGTGCATTATATTTGTCCGCAGCAGGTTGACGAAGCATTAATGAGTGGCTTGACGACTATGATTGGTGGCGGTACGGGACCAGCGACTGGCTCAATCGCAACCACCCATACGCCCGGCCCTTGGCATCTAGGCAAAATGATGCAAGCCGTGGACGACCTGCCCATTAACATTGGTTTTCTTGGGAAAGGTAGTGCCAGTACTCCTGAAGCGCTGGTACAACAAGTAGAAGCTGGCGCGATGAGTCTAAAGATCCATGAAGATTGGGGCGCGACTCCAGCCTCTATCAGCAACGCTTTGGATGTGGCCGATCGCTATGATATACAGATTGCCATTCATGCTGATAGCTTAAATGAGTCTGGTTTTGTGGAAGACACCATAGCGGCGTTCAAAGACCGCTGTATCCATACCTACCACACTGAAGGTGCGGGCGGTGGTCATGCACCCGATATTATCGTCGCTTGTAGCTTGCCCAACGTCTTGCCATCATCTACCAATCCGACACGCCCTTATACGATTAATACCGTTGATGAGCATCTCGATATGTTGATGGAATGCCATAATCTAGATCCCAGTATTCCAGAAGATGTTGCCTTTGCCGATTCGCGTATCCGCCGTGAGACTATTGCTGCTGAAGACATCCTGCATGATATGGGTGTGATTTCGATGATTTCGTCTGATTCGCAAGCGATGGGTCGTATTGGCGAAGTAGTGTGCCGTACTTGGCAAACTGCGCACAAAATGCGCCTGCAACGTGGTCTGTTACCAGAAGATGAGGAACGCGGTACGGACAACTTCCGCGTGAAGCGCTACATTGCCAAATACACTATTAATCCAGCCATCACTCATGGCGTTGGCCATGAAGTCGGTTCTGTTGAAGTGGATAAATTGGCAGATCTCGTATTGTGGAAGCCGGGCTTCTTTGGCGTTAAGCCATCAATTATTCTCAAGGGTGGCATGATAGCTGGCGCTGCTATGGGTGATCCCAATGCGGCTATTTCTACGCCGCAACCTGTGCATTATCGCCGTATGTTTGGTGCGCTTGGTCGTGCCGCTGCCGCAACTCGAATTACTTTTGTTAGTCAAGCAGCTATGAATACCGGATTAGAAGAAAGACTTGGTCTAAAGAGCAGGCTGGTGGCATGTAAAAACGTCCGTCAAATGCGTAAGAGTGATATGAAGCTCAATGACGCCTGCCCAGAGCTGACAGTAGATCCACAAACTTATGAAGTTCGCGCAGATGGCGTGTTATTAACTTGTGAGCCACTGTCAGAATTACCATTAGCCCAACGTTACCATTTGTTTTAGAGCGCTTGTAAGGATATCAACATGCTTGAATTAATAAAGAGAATCGACGGCAGCACTCAGGCCGATGTACACGACACCCTGACTTTACCTTATGAGCTGCGCATACGTGGCCGCCTAAAAGCGGTGACTGATAGCGGCCTTGATGTCGGCTTGTTCCTTGATCGTGGTCCGGTACTGCGTCATGGTGATTTACTACAAGCGAGTAGTGGCGAGATCATCCAAGTATGCGCCGCTGATGAGCCAGTCACTACCGCTTATGTTGAGGGCGGTTTAGCATTGGGACGACTTGGCTATCACTTAGGTAATCGTCATGTATCGCTCGCCCTTGGTAGCGACGAAGATGGGCGTCATTGGGTGCGGTTCCCGCCAGATCACGTGTTAGAAGAATTGGCAGTGCTGCTGGGGGCAACCTTGAGTCATCACCAGGCGCCATTCGATCCTGAATCTGGTGCTTATGCGCAAGCTGGCCGTGAACACTCTCATGCCCATGAGCATGCAACTGATCACTCTCACGAACACAATCATGCCCATGGACATTCCCATAATGACGACCATAACCATGCACACTGACGTACAGCCAAACGCAACCAGCGATCTGGCGCTGCTGGGACTGATGCAACTGATTAGCCCTGCATTGCCAATCGGTGCATTCGCTTGGTCGCAAGGCTTAGAGAGTGCATTTGAGCTTGGCTGGGTATGTAATGAGGCTGAGCTTGGCGAGTGGTTAGAGGGCGTACTTGACGATGGTATGTCCCGCTGCGAATTACCAGTGCTGGCACGTTTGCAAACCTGCTGGGAGAATGGTGACAGTGAAGGGCTTGCCTTTTGGAATGACTGGATACATGCCAATCGTGAGACCGCTGAGCTCAGCGATGAAGACACACGCTTGGGTCAAGCATTGATACGCTTGCTGAATAGTTTAGAGTTGCAGCCGCAGACAGCGTTAGGTCATGCCAAGCTACCAGAAGAGCCCGGTTATGTGACCGTTTTTGCTTGGACCGCCCACCAACGCCAAGTGCCTGTACGCCAAAGTCTACTCGGCTTTGCTTGGGGCTGGCTGGAAAACCAACTGGCGGTCGCATGTAAAGCAATGCCCTTAGGTCATACTGCTGCGCAACGTTTAAACGAGCAATTGCGCCCGCAACTGGTCGCTGCCGTTGATACTGCGCTGGCCTTAACTGATGAGCAATTGGGTCCGGTTTTACCGGGCTTAGCGCTCGGTAGTGCCCAACATGAAACCCAATATTCAAGATTATTTAGAAGCTGATCGTTTTTATTTTACGAGCGCTTTAATTTTATAGCCGCTTCGATTTTATAACAGCTTTAACTAGGGCGTGTTGAACATTCATAATTTTAGCCAGATATAAGCACAAGCAAGAGCGACCGTATTCTCATAACTCTGTCTTAGCTTATCAAATCTGGTGGCAACCGCTCTATACTGTTTTAGCTTAGCGAAAGCATTTTCTACTAAATGTCGTGCTTTGTACAACTCCCAATCCATATGGTCGTTAGAGGACTTGGTGTTTCGTTTCCGAGGGATATTATTACAAGTTGCTGTTTGTTCAATATACTCTCGTAGTGTGTCAGAGTCATAGCCTTTATCTGCACATACAACGTCTGTCTTGCTCAAATCAACCTTATCTACTAAGTCAGATGCGACTTTAACATCGTGGGTTGTGCCATCTGACAGAATAAAGGTAATCGGATTGCCATGAGCATCGACCGCTAGATGAATTTTAGTGGCACGTCCTGCGACACTCTTACTAATGGCTTGAGCAGCTTCATGACGACCACTACTGTGCTGATGTGCCTTGATATGAGTACCATCTATAAATACCCACTCAAGGTCAGGCTCTCTGATAACTAAAGCAAATAGTCCAATGAGCTTATTACTGCGAAACCAGCGTTGATAAGCCTTGTAGACAGTATTGGGCTTTCCAAAGTAAGCCGGTAAATCGCGCCAAGGACAGCCGGTTCGCATACGATAAAGGATGCCCTCAATGGTCAGTCTCAGATTTCCTTTGTCATAGATATTAAGTTCTAGTAATATAGGTCTTAGTCTTGTCCAGTGTTCATTTTTGAGCATAGTACGAGGCATAGCGAACGAGATCTTTTTTGTGTGAGAACTTAAAGATTACCCGTTCGCTATTTTTTTTGCCAGAAATTTATACTCAATGTTCAACACGCCCTAATACATTTCGACTAATATATAAGGAAAGATAGCCATGAAACATTGTTTAAGAATAGGTGTCGGTGGGCCAGTTGGTTCTGGCAAAACGGCCTTATTGCGTCAGTTATGTAGCGCCCTAAAAGACCACTATGACATTGCCGTGGTCACCAACGACATCTACACCCGTGAAGATGCTGATTTTTTACTTAAGCACGACGCCTTGCCTGCTGACCGTATTCTTGGTGTGGAAACGGGCGGCTGTCCGCATACGGCTATCCGCGAAGATGCTTCTATGAATCTGGCCGCAATCGATGACTTGCAAACGCGTCATCCTAATCTAGAGCTGGTGTTAGTAGAGTCTGGTGGCGATAATTTAGCGGCTACTTTTAGCCCAGAGCTTTCTGATTTAACCCTATACGTCATCGACGTCGCTGCTGGTGATAAAATTCCTCGTAAAGGCGGCCCAGGTATTACCAAATCAGACTTATTGATTATCAATAAAATTGACATCGCTGAATATGTACACGCCTCCCTGGATGTGATGGAACGTGACTCGAAAAAGATGCGCGGCGAGCGTCCTTTTATATTCACCAACCTGTATGACGGCGTGGGCGTAGAAGAAATCATTAGCTTTATTTTAAAGCAGGGCATGTTACCTGAGCGTCGTCCTGGAAAGCTAAGCGCTGATGCTTAAGAATAAGTGCTTAATTATTAATGCTTAACTGCCAGTGCTGATACGCCTTTATAGTACAAGTAAGATATAAAAAACAGTTATATACCAGTTAATAATAAACAAAAAGAACAGAGGGAGAACACCATGAATAAAATGACTAAGTTGCCAGTGGCGAAGCTATTAATGACCATCGGGCTGATGCTGACGGCCACTTTAGCTATTGCCCACCCTGGCCATGGCGAGCACGTGAGCAATGGTTTTCTTAGCGGTTTGCTGCATCCATTAATGGGTCTTGACCACTTATTAGCCATGGGTGCGATTGGTTTTTGGAGTATTCGCCAAAACACCACGATGAAACGTGGCACGCCATTATTTGTCGTCGGTGGCATGATAGCGGGCGCAGGCCTCGCTTGGGCTGGTGTCAGTTTGGCTGGGATAGAGACAGGCATTGCCATGTCAGTACTGCTAGTTGGTGTACTAATTGCGACGCTGGCAAAACTGCCGACTGCTGTTGGTGGCACTTTGGTTGCGCTGTTTATGGTCGCCCACGGTTATGCTCACGGAACTGAGATGACCCAAGGTTCAAGTTTACTGCTTTATATGGCCGGCTTCGTTGTCGCAACCTTAGCCATTACCTTTATTGGTCGCGGTCTAGGTACCATGATGCTTAAAGCCGATAACCGTATTACTCGTGCATTAGGCGGCGTGGTTGCTATCATTGGTGGAGTATTGGCTGCTGGCTAATCTTCACTAGCTAATCTCTATTAGTGCTGCAACCCAGTTATCATGATAAATCTAAAAAGCCGCACAGATTTCTTGCGGCTTTTTGAGTTTAATTTTCTCGTCTTATTCCACAACCAGCTTTTTATAGAACACGATAAAACTGCATCAAACTGAGACTTATATAAAAACACATATCAAATAGGGAATACCGATATGAACGACACTATTAATGACACTATTAATGACACTATCATAAAAGTATCAAGAAACACGGACATTGCCCCGCAAAATTTACTATCTACACAAACCGTTGCTTTTTCGCATTACAACTATATTTCAGCGCAATTACCTGTCAATATTACCACCGGTGAATTAGTCGCGAATGATATAAAAGTGCAGGCAGCACAGTGCCTAAAAAATATCAAAACTATTGTAGAAAGCATCGATCATGACATGAATGATGTAATCAAAATTAATATATTTTTAAAAGATATCGCTGATATTAAAGAAATAGATACAATTTATCCCGCATTTTTTCAAGGCTATCTGCCGACACGGACGGTCATAGCAGTAGCAGCACTACCCATGGGAAATGCTCTAGTACAAATGGACGCTGTTATCTCAAACGGTGAAGGTACTTATCCGCAAGCACCCGTTGAGCTGGTAAAAGTGCCAAAAAATAATGAACAAGTACCAAAGGATTCGGTATCGCCGCATACGGTCGCTTTTTCTCATTACAACAATATCTCAGCGCAACTGCCTGTAGATATTGAAACTGGTGAGCTGGTCGCTGGTGGTGTCAAAGAGCAAACGCAGCAATGCTTACAAAACATCGAAGCGATTTTAGAAAGTATCGATGTTCCTCTCCATGAAATTGTCAAAGTAAATATCTTTTTAAAGAATATTGCCGATGTGGACGTAGTAAATGACGTTTATAAAGAGTTCTTTCCAGAGTCGACCAGTGATGGAAGCGCGGCCTACTTACCGGCACTAACAATGGTGATAGCGTCAGATTTACAGCTGGATGCTTTAGTACAGATTGATGCTATCGTGTCTCATGGAAATGGCACACCGCCACAAGCCACTGAAGATAAACATGGCATCACTATTAAGGCTAACAACACGGATAAAGCGCCGAAGAATCCGCTATCCACACAAACGGTGGCGTTCTCTCATTACAACCATCTCTCAGGTCAACTACCTATCAATCCTGAAACGGGTAAACTAATCGATGGTGATATAAAAGCGCAGACAAAGCAATGCTTAGAAAATATCAAAGCTATTGTAGAAAGTATCGACCATGTTATGGATGATGTGGTAAAAATGACTATCCAACTTACAGATATCACAGATATCGATGCGGTAAATGATATTTATAAGACATTCTTTGATGGCGACTTGCCAGCGAGAACAGTGATTGGCGTCGCCGCTATTCCTATGGATGCTTTGATACAGATTGACACTGTCGTATCCAACGCTGAAGGTACGCCACCAGCTTAGGAATAATTATTAATAACAGTGTCTTTTGATAAAAAAAGTGCCAGTCAGTTCCGACTGGCACTTTTTTTAGGTCTTCCTAATGATAGAAAGAGGGTTTACTTAGAAAAAAAATTGCTTAGGAAAACATATTACTGCTGATTTTATAGTCGGCAAGTAACGCTGTATTTGCGATCGTTTACTGAGCTGATACTCAGGACGCCAACATTGGCTTTAGTCTGCCACTCGTAGCTGGCTTTGGAGCTTGATTCCTTAATATAACGAGCACCAGAACCTGACACTGCTTGTTTAAGATTAACTCTTTTATTGCGTAAGCCAAGCTTAGGCAAGGTCAAGCTTAAGTTGGCAACCTTTCCGTTCACTGAATAAGCGGCGGCTACTTTAGCGTTATCGTCACAGGTAAAGGTTTGAGTTTTCTGTGCCTGAGTGCTGTTGCCACTATGCATGGGTGCGTTAGTCGCGCATGCCGCTAATAACAAAATAATAGGAGTTACAGCCAGTAGTTTTTTCATGATATTCCTCAACGGTACTAATAATTCATCAGGGTAACAATGCGAGGCATATCTTACAACAAGCTGGGTCTATTTTGTCAGCCTTCACCATTATTTGACGATTCAAAGTCAGTTATCGACATGGTGGCTGATGTCGTACTGACTTGGCGTGCAGCCATTCTATCATTGGCTTCTTGCACGGCTTTTTCTACCATTTTATAGTCCGAGTGGCGCACATCTTGCCCACTAATATAGTTAATCACTAGCTCAGCGACGTTCTGTGCATGATCACCAATACGCTCAAGCGCGCGCAATACCCACATAATATTGATTACTTTTGAGACGTGCCGCGAGTCCTCCATGATATAAGTCATCAAAGCGCGAATCGCCGATTGGTATTCATCATTGACCAAGCCATCATTACGCATGACTTCAAATGCTTGCTCAGCATTGGACTGGCTAAAGGCTTCTAGCGCATTATGTAGCATGAGACGAACCTGATTGCTGAGATGTTGGACCTCAGCGTAACCGTATGATGACTTGCCTTGTACTGCAATTTTGTTTGCCATTTGGGCAATTTTGACCGCTTCATCGCCGATGCGCTCTAAATCAACCACACCTTTACTAATGGACATCACCAAGCGTAAATCACTGGCAGCTGGCTGGCGTTTGGCGACCAATAATAGGATATGCTCATCGAGCTCAACTTCCATCCGATTGATATCGAAGTCCATATCGATGACCTCTTGTGCCAGCGTTTCATCTTTATCAATAAGGGCGTGGATGGCTTTGGCGACTTGGTTGGCGGCGCTATCACCCATGTATAAAAATAAGCGAATGGCTTCATCCAGATCTTGGTCAAAACTTTTAGAGATATGCTTGTCACTTTGCATGAGAGGTATTCCCTGAATATTCGTATTTTATGGCGTGATTTTCTTAATATGCGTCAATAATTTTAATCAGCTCAACGTTAACCATAACGCCCCGTAATATAATCTTCCGTCGCTTTTTGCGCAGGCGTGGTAAATACTTGATCCGTCTCACCCATCTCAATCATGTCGCCCAAATACATATAGACCGTGTAGTCTGAAACTCGCGCAGCCTGCTGCATGTTATGGGTGACGATGGCAATGGTGTAGTCATTTTTTAAATCTTCTATCAAATCTTCGATTGCACCCGTTGAGATAGGATCCAATGCAGAGGTTGGTTCATCGAGCAACAGTACTTCAGGCTTGGTAGCGACACTACGGGCGATACATAATCGTTGCTGCTGTCCGCCTGATAAAGATAAGCCTGACGCTTTTAGCTTGTCTTTTACTTCTGGCCATAATGCCGATTTTTTTAGCGCCCATTCCACACGATTATCCAGCTCAGCTTTGCTTAGCTTTTCATAGAGACGCACACCAAAGGCGACATTGTCATAGATGGACATTGGGAACGGGGTTGGCTTCTGAAAGACCATACCGACCTGCGCGCGTAGCAAGTTGACATCGACGTCTTTACCTAAGATGTTTTTGCCATCAAGATTGATATTGCCTTCTGCACGCATGCCTGGGTATAAGTCATACATACGATTGAAAGTACGTAACAGGGTCGATTTTCCGCAACCTGAGGGGCCGATAAAGGCAGTCACTTTTTTATCAGGAATGTCGATATTGATGTTTTTTAGTGCCTGAAAATCACCATAATAAAAACTCAAATCTCGAATCTGCATTTTAGCTGCAGGCATGTTTTTAGGAATATCATGCAGTGTTTGCTTATTTAAGTTTGACGCATCTGGTTGCTGCATTTGCGCTGCTGTCGACATCGGTCTATTTAATAGATTGCCTTTTGGCGTATTAAAGTTGTTAGTATTAGTTGTTGTACGGATTTTGCTTATGACGTTATTCATAATTTATCCAACCTAGCTTAATGAATATAAATTTAAGTAAATGTTATATGTAAGGTGATTTGGCGGGAGGCTTTATTGACTCTGACTGCTATTTGGTTTGACCTCGACTGCCAATGAATCTTGCTAAGACATTTAATACCAATACCGAAGCAGTAATAAGCAGTGCCGCTGCCCATGCGAGTGCATGCCAATTGTCATAAGGGCTCATGGCAAACTGATAGATGGTATTAGGCAAGTTAGCAATTGGCTGGCTCATATCGGTACTAAAGTATTGATTATTCAATGCCGTAAATAGTAACGGCGCAGTCTCACCCGTGATTCTGGCAAAGGCCAACAATACGCCTGTGGTAAGTCCAGCTCGAGCCGCTTTAATAGTGACTTGTGTTACCATCTTCCACTTGGGTGTACCCAGTGCATAGGCTGCTTCACGAATGTTATTGGGCACTAAATTGAGCATGTTTTCAGTCGTACGCACGACTACAGGAATGACAATTAGTGCCAATGCCAGTGCGCCGGCCCAACCAGAAAAGCTTTGGCCTTTTACCATCAATGCATAAATAAAGAGACCAATGACAATCGACGGTGCAGAGAGCAAAATATCATTTAAGAAGCGTGTCACTTTGCCAAGCATGCTGCCCTGAGAGAACTCAGATAAATAAATCCCTGTCATCAGGCCAATAGGCGCGCCGATAAACAATCCTGAAAACGCCAACATGACTGAACCGACAATGGCGTTGCGTAAACCGCCTGCACTCATAGGAGGTGGGGTGTCGGCGGTAAAAATAGGCATTTGCACTATACCTTGGAAACCTTCAACGAAGAGCGTAAATAAAATCCAAAACAACCAAAATAAGCCAAAAAACATCGCTGACATCGCAAAGCCTAAACCAAGCTTATTGGCCCAGCGCCGTTTGTTATAAAGGCGCTTGTTATAACGACCTTCAAAACTGTTTTTAATAGGTAAGCCATTATTGATTGCGTCGATTGCGCTGTTTGCATTAGCCGCGTTGTTAGAAGGCATAGAACTTGTTTCCCATATTTTTATCAATACCAATAACCATCGAAATTTACCGAGGTAATCGAACTGCTATCGATTACCTGCTTTTTGATCCATGCGCATCAGCATGAGCTTAGCCAACGACAGCACAATGAAAGTGATGACAAATAGGATTAAGCCTAAATGTAACAACGACGCCAGATGTAGCTCACTAGAGGCTTCTGCAAATTCATTGGCAAGGGCTGAGGTAATGGTAACCCCAGAAGTAAATAAACTTGGACTGATATTAAAGGCATTGCCGATAAGGAAGGTCACTGCCATGGTCTCGCCAAGGGCACGACCCAGTCCCAAGATGACACCACCAACGACGCCAGCTTTGGTATAGGGCAAGATAATCTTAAACATGACTTCCCATGTCGTCGCACCCATGCCATAAGCCGATTCTTTTAATAAATCCGGTACCACGGAAAAGACATCACGCATGGTGGCCGCGATAAAAGGAATAATCATGATGGCAAGTACCAGTGAAGCGGTAAACATGCCGAGTCCCATTGGCGCACCCGTAAATAGCTTACCGATGATAGGCAGTGGACCGACGTGTTCAATAAACCACGGCTGAATGTGATCGCCAAAAAAAGGCGCAAATACAAACAAACCCCACATACCGTAAATGATAGAAGGGATACCTGCTAGCAGCTCAATAGCGATACCAAGTGGCTTTTTTAAGAAATTCGGGCACATCTCGGTCAGAAATATCGCAATACCAAAGCTGACTGGCACGGCAATTAAAATAGCGATAAACGAAGTGATCAGCGTGCCATAAATAGGCGCTAGCGCACCGTACTCATTGGCAACCGTATCCCAGTTATTACTGGTATAAAAGCCGAGACCAAATGTTTGAATGCTCGGCCAAGCCCCAATGATTAGAGAGACTAAAATGCCGCCCAATGATAAGAGAACGAGGATGGCAAAAGCCTTGGTTGCATTGACGAATAGCGCGTCGTAACGTTTTTGTTTAGCCAGTTGGGACCTTAGGTCATTCATAAGTGTCTCAGCATTAAATAGGGTTAAATCAAAAGGTTCAAAAAGATTAATAAGGTCTTATCACAGCAAACTAAATCTTATTAAGTAGCGCTATCGATATGCATTATCGGCTCTACTTATAAATTTACTGTGATAAAACCTCTTAAACAACTACCGGAGAATAATTGTTTAAGAGGGTAATTCGAGAATCATTACCGGGTTTTTAAAAACTATTGAGCTGGTTTGTAGACGGGTTGACCATCGCTGCCTTTGACTTCATTCCACTGCGCTTTAAAGAGCGCAACAGCGGTATCAGAGAAAGGAACATAATCAAGTGCCATGGCACTATCATCGCCTTGAGTGTAAGCCCAATCAAAGAAGTTCAACACGCCAGCCACTTGCTGCGGATTCTCTGGCTGCTTATGCACTAAGATAAAGGTTGCCGCTGCGATTGGCCATGCTTGCTCAGTCTCAGAGTTGGTGATGACTTTATAAAAGCCTGCTTGCTGTGACCAGTCGATATCACCTGCCGCTGCAAAGGTCTCAGCAGATGGCTGCACGAAGTTGCCAGCCGCATTTTTTAGTGCAGCATGTGACATGTTATTTTGCTTGGCGTAAGCGTACTCGACGTAGCCGATAGAGTTTTTCATACGATTGACGTAACTTGATACGCCTTCGTTACCTTTACCGCCAGCACCAGTGCTAGAGGTCGGCCATTTGACTGTTTTATCGACACCAACGCTATCTTTCCAGTCAGTTGAAACCTTAGCCAGATAATCGGTAAAGTTAAAAGTCGTGCCTGAACCGTCCGAGCGGAACACGGTAGTAATAGCAGCGTCAGGAAGCGTTAAGTCCGGATTCATAGCTTTAATTGCTGGGTCATTCCAGTTGCTAATCTTACCCAGATAGATATCTGCTAACGTTGTGCCGTCCAATTTTAACTGGCCTGGCTCTATGCCATCGATGTTTACAATCGGTACTACGCCACCGATAACGGTCGGAAACTGAATAAGTCCTGCTGCATCCAACTCTTCAGGTGTCATCGGTGCATCGGACGCGCCAAAGTCTACCGTTTTTGATTGAATTTGTTTGATGCCGCCTGAGGAGCCGATTGATTGGTAATTCACTTGACCACCAGTCGCGGCATTGTAGTCATAAGACCATTTGGCATAGATAGGTTGCGGGAACGAAGCGCCTGCACCGGTGATATTCATAGCGATGTTTTCAGCAGATTTAAAATCGGTTGCTGACGAGGAGGTTGTTTTGTTAGTTGTTTCTGTGCTGGTTACGGCGCTACTACTATCAGCAGCTGACTCTGCGGTGTCGGTTGATTTATTACAAGCTGTAAGTACTAAAGTGCAACTAACGGCTACTGCTAATAACGAATAACGCATGTAAGACTCCTAAAGTTTGACAACAGTGCAAAATGTACTTCCTGTGAGATGTGTCGTAGTTTGCCAAGCTTTGATGACAGTTTGATGACAATAGGAAATTTATCTTATTAACAGTGAAATTTTAGATTGGTCGTTATAAGTTAATGACTATATAAAATGACTATATAAAAGGTTGAAGTAAGATGAAAAGTGAAATTAAGCCAGTTGGAATTTTAGTTCAGTAAGCGCAAATGAGAAAGAGGCAGATTTTCTTGAGCGTTAACATTTTTTTCCTATCTACTACAAAAAAACAATATCCTAAGCTGTGCCAAGCATATTAATGTATAGCTTGTTTTGAGCTTATTTTTCTATGTTAATTATGATGTTAGGCTGTATTTAATACCTGACAGTAGCTTGACAGTTGACCAAATAACGGATTATTTGAGTCGATTTTCATCGTATTGATAGGCTGATTTGTCTCCGTTGATAAGAGACTGTAAAGGAATAGGAAGCTGCCAATAAAAAGTCACTAAGGATTTATAAGCTAAGAACAATTAAGGAAAAATAACCTCAATACTTTTTAAAATTTTAATGATTAACAGCACGTTAATTAATATTGAATAGATGGATGAATAGCAATATCTCATCTGGAAACTATCATCATCCGCCAGCGAGAAGCCAGCATGTCTACTTTGACGTTAACGATTAATAAGCAGGATTATCAGCTTGATAATCTCGACCCGCGCACGACATTGCTCGATGTCTGCCGCCAACATCTACAAATCACTGGACCCAAAAAAGGCTGTGACCACGGTCAATGTGGTGCCTGTACCATCCTCATTAATGGCGAGCGCGTGAATTCATGTTTGACGCTAGCGGTCATGCACGATGGCGATGAGATTACGACGATTGAGGGTATTGGATTGCCTGAGTCGTTATCTGAGTTGCAGCAAGCCTTTAAAGATCATGACGCTTTCCAGTGTGGATATTGTACCCCTGGGCAAATCTGTTCAGCGACGGCACTGATAGAAGAGGTCAAACAAAACTGGCCAAGCCACGTCACTACTGATCTGCAAAATCCTGATGGGCTGTTAGTACAAGAAATCGCTGAGCGTATGAGTGGCAACATTTGTCGCTGTTCCGCTTATCCCAATATTATTAAAGCCATCTCTCAAGTTTTAGAGAACCAAATAGCCGACAAATCTACAAAGCCTGTAAGTAACTCAGTACAAGGCTCAGAAGTAACCGGTATTTGGTCGCCGCCGCCAAGTGAGGCGCAGCTAGGTAACAAGTCGTCGAATAATAAGACTGCCAATAGCACATCAGGAGGCCGCTCATGAAACGCTTTGAATATATTCGTGCCCTTGAACCGCAGCAAGCGGTTATGTTTGCTACTCCTAAAGAAGCCTCATTTATCGCAGGCGGTACCAACCTCTTAGATTTGATGAAGCTAGAGATTGAAACGCCAACTAAATTGGTTGATGTGACGCGCTTAGAATTACAACAGATAGAAACGACTGATGACGGCGGACTGCGTATCGGTACGCTGGTCAGCAATAGTGATTTGGCTGCCCATCCTGATGTCATTGCAAATTATCCGGTATTGTCTCGTGCAATATTAGCTGGTGCAACTGGACAGCTACGTAACAAAGCCACGACTGGCGGTAATTTCTTACAGCGTACTCGTTGCTACTATTTTTATCAGACAGACAGCGCCTGTAATAAGCGTAATCCGGGCTCAGGTTGCCCTGCTATTGAGGGTGAAAACCGCACTTTGGCAATTTTAGGCACGAGCCACTCTTGTATCGCTCAGCATCCATCCGATATGGCGGTGGCGATGCGTTTGCTTGATGCCACCATTGAAACGGTTAAAGCGGACGGCTCAACTCGCAAGATTGATGTTAAAGACTTTTATTGTTTGCCAAAAAATACGCCGCATATCGAAAACGTTTTAGAGTCAGGCGAGCTTATCACTCATGTGGTTCTGCCAGCGCCTATCAAAGGTATGCACACTTATGACAAAGTGCGTGACCGTGCCTCTTACGCGTTTGCCTTAGTATCTTGTGCAGCAGTAATAGACGTTGATGATAGCGGTAATTTGGACACGGTTCGCTTAGCATTTGGCGGTATCGGTACTCAGCCATGGCGCAATGAGGCAGTCGAAGCATTATTAACTGACACCGATGGCAATGATGGTGTTATTACGCAGGCGGCGGATTTATTATTAAAAGATGCCAAGGGTAGTGGTCAAAACGATTTCAAAATACCACTGACACGTCGCTTATTAAAACAAGTTATTCAGCGCGCATTAGCGGGCAAGGGAGCATAATCATGTCATTATTGGACTCAGTACTTCCAGCAGAATCGACCAAAAAAATGACCATGGATAAGCCTGTTGACACTTTGTTCGACAAAACGGCAAGCAAACTGGTTGGTAAACCCATTAATCGCGTTGATGGCTCATTAAAGGTCAGTGGTCAAGCGCCTTATTCGGCAGAGATTCATCTAGAAAACCAAGTGTATGGCGTCTTGGTTGGGGCAACCATTGCTAAGGGTGAAGTGGAGAATATTGACAGTAGCTCTGTAGAGGATATTCCCGGTATCATCAAAGTGGTGACCGATCCTAAGCATTTTTTACGTAATGCTCAGCAAGGCGGGGCAACAAAAGCACCTACTCAAGGTGTGAGTGAAGTGTTTTATCATGGTCAACCCATAGCTGTCGTGATTGCAGAAACTTTTGAGGCGGCAACAGAAGGCGCAAATGCTATCAAAGTGACCTATAAAGACGAAACTGACAAAGCCGCTGTCGACTTTACCAAAGAGCTGCCCAATGCTCATGATGTTAATGAAAAAGAAGGCTCAGATAAAAATTCTGAACAGGGTGATCCGGAGCAAGGACTGGCTGATGCTGCGGTGACCGTTGATCGCCTCTATCATACCCCAAGCCAAAACAGCTCAGCTATGGAACCGCATGCGACATTGGCACATTGGGAAGATGATAAGCTCATTATGTACACCTCTAACCAGATGTTGGCGTCTTGCAAACAGCAAGTAATGGACGCTTTAGACTTAAAGAAAGATCAAGTGCAACTGATTGCTTATTATGTCGGTGGTGGTTTTGGCAGTAAGCTGGGCATCGCTCCAGAGTCAATTGCGGCAGCGATTGCAGCAAAAGAGCTTGGTCGTCCAGTGCTGATTACTATGACTCGCCCACAGGTAATGGAAGCAACGGTAAGGCGCTCAAACACCCGTCAGCGTATCGCTATTGGCTGCGATGAAAACGGTCTTATCAATACCATGATTCACGATACGGTGACTAGTAATTTACCTGAAGAAGGGTTTTTTGAGCCAACCGCATTGTCTACCCAGTATTTATATCGTGGTGAGAACCGCCGAGTACACTACCAACAAATGGATATGAACCAAGTATTATCAGGCTCGATGCGTGCGCCGGGCGAGGCTGTTGGTATGATTGCGGTTGAATGTGCCATGGACGAGCTGGCCTCGCAGTTGGATATTGATCCTATTGAGCTGCGCCGCCGTAATGAACCTAAAAATGACCCCAGTCAGGACATTCCGTTCTCAACGCGTCAGCTCATTGCCTGCATGGAACAAGGCGCTGAGCAGTTCGGTTGGAGTCAACGTAATGCCAAGCCTGCCAGTCAGTTAGAGGGAGATTGGTGGATAGGCACAGGCATGGCAGCTTCTGCTCGTGGTAACCAATTACAGCCTTCTGAAGCACGTGCAACCTTGCAGATAGACAGCTCAAAAGCGCTTGGCGTGAAAGCCATTATTGAAACTGATATGACTGACATTGGTACTGGCTCTTATACGGTATTCTCCCAAGTCGCTGCGGATCTATTGGGGCTACCTATTGACCATGTTGAGATGAAATTAGGCGATAGCGATTTACCAGCTGCATCAGGCTCGGGTGGTAGTTTTGGTGCTGCAAGTGCGGGCAGTAGCGTCTATTTAGCCTGTGAGCAGTTGCGTGAGATGATTGCAGATAAGGTTGGTCTTTATCCTGATAATATCCAGTTAGATAATGGTCAAATCAAGCAAACAGGCGAGCATGATCCTAGCGTGACAGAAATTGCTCTTGAAGCTGCGCTTGAACTTGGTAAAGAAAAAGCTACAGGATTGGTTCAAAAAGTACCGGGCTTGACGGATAAGCTCTCTGGTCTAACAGAAAAGGCAACGGGCTTAGCGGATAAAGTGGCTGAAAAGACTGGCTTACCAATTCCGAAAGCTAAGACGGAAGAATATGATTTTAGTAGTTCTCAGCCTTACGCGTTGGCAGATATCATCGCTAAATATGACGATCAAAAAGTCAGTGCTAAAGGTCAAATCAAACCGGGTAAAAATGGCAAAAAATACCGTCAATCTTCCTTTGGTGCCAACTTCGCTGAAGTTGCTGTACATAGAGTCACTGGTGAGATTCGCGTCAAACGTATGACTGGCGCATTCGCAGCAGGGCGTATCTTAAACCACAAAACGGCTACCTCGCAGTGCTATGGCGGTATGATATTTGGCATTGGCTCTGCTTTGATGGAAGAAGTCATCCATGACAAGCGTGACGGTCGCCTATGCAACCATGACCTTGCTGAATACCATGTTCCTGTCAATGCCGATGTACCGCAGCTCGATGTTATTTTGGTAGAAGAAGACGATCCCTATACCAACCCTATGCATATTAAAGGGATTGGTGAAACAGCAATTTCCGGTGCGGCTGCTGCCATTGCGAATGCCATTTATAATGCAGTTGGCGTCAGAGTTTATGACTTTCCGATTACGCTTGATAAACTGCTCGCTGAGATGCCAGAGTAATTTTAAATACGAGTGTCGTTTTAATAGAAGTTTTTGCATTAAAGAAACCCGCTTAGTTAGCGGGTTTTTACAACCTAACTGTTTATAACATAAGCAACTTATAACATAAGCAAAACAAGAGGCGTTATGAATCAAATCGCTGACATTCTTAAGCTGGCACGCGAGGCTCAGCAACAAAACGTTGATGCTGTATTGGCAACGGTGGTCCGTACCGAAGGCTCAGCATATCGTCGTGCTGGCGCTATGATGCTTATATGCGCAGATGGACGCTCGGTCGGAATGATAAGTGGTGGCTGCCTTGAGCCGCATATTATCAAACGTGCCTTTTGGCTTACTCGTAATGGCGCTAATGTCCAAGTTTATCAAACGGGCGATGATATTGAATACACTGAAAATGGCGAAGCGAAAGCAGCTGCTAAAGAAGAGACGTCCAAAGACGATTTTTTAAATGTTGATTTCCATGATGAGCCAGATCTTGATTTAGACGAGTTGAATTTTGGCTTAGGATGTAATGGACGGGTACATGTTTTGTTTGAGCGCTTAACGACAGCGACGGCGCTTTTGGATGTTATTGGTCAAGTTCGAGGTACGCAGCAACTTGTCAAAATAGCCACATTAATTCGCTCTGCTAGTCGCCAAAACTCAAATCCTGAACTGCAAATCGGTATGCGCGTTAATTTAGATGATTATACCGAGTCAGGACAAATTACGACTATAGGCGCTAATGGCATTGGCACTAATCGTATTGGTACTAATAACAGCTTAAATCAATCCGGGTCTGATGCTTCAAATACTCTTATCAATACGGTTGAATATTTAGCACAGTATGAGCTTGGTGATAAAAATGCCGAATACGTCGTTTTAAAAGATGATGACAATGATGACAATGTTAATTTAACAACAGAGTGGCTGGTACAAAGATTAGAGTCACAAATCCGTCTGCTGATTTGCGGTGCAGGCAATGATGTCATGCCGCTGGTCACCATGGCAAAGCTGCAAGATTGGCATGTCACCGTTGTAGACAGTCGTGCGCAATATGCTACGCGTATGCGTTTTCCGCAAGCAGATGAAGTGCTGCCGCTAGCGTTAGAAGATACCGATACTCTACTCAAACTTAGCGATAATGCTGCCGTCGCTTTGATGTCGCATAGCCTTAGCCAAGATCGCGCTCGCCTTGCTGTATTACTAGCGCATGCCAATCATTATCAGTACCTTGGGCAATTGGGGCCGCGCTATCGTACCGAGCGTCTGATTGAAGAAATCAGTGCTACTAACGTCAATCCTGCGGGTTTATCTGTTGGTATAAACAAATTACATTATCCTATCGGCTATAAGTTAGGTGGCGATGGCCCCGAAGCTTTAGCTCTGGGTATCATGGCGCAAATAAATGCGGTCATGCATAATCAAGCATCGCCAGCTAAATGTGTAGATTTAGCAAATAGCGATATAGCTATGATGAGCCACGCATGATGACTCAAAACCATGCCGTTATTGTTTTAGCAAGTGGATTAAGCCAGCGTTTGGGTCAAGTGAAGCAACTCCTCAACAAAGATGGTGAGCCATTAATCTGCTATATGACCAAGCTTGCATTAGCGACCCAGCCGCAAGCCATTATCATTGTTATTCCTGAAGATAATCTATTAATAGCCAGTGCGATTACCGAGTTAGCTACTCAGCATGACAATGTTCACACGATAATGAATCCAATACCCGAAACAGGGATGGCGCATAGTTTATATTTAGGTATTAAAGCGTTAAATCGTTTGGATAGTGCCGATAGCTGCGATAGCTTATTAATCAATCGAGTATTAATCATGGGCGTTGATCAAATTTTACTCGATGAGGAGCATTTGCTAACCTTGCTAGCAGGTACACAGACGGTGGTTGCAAGTGGCTATAGTAGTTTGGAAAATTGGAGCAACTGGCAGGATTTAGATGAGAAAGCTGTTATTGATAAGAAAAATGCTATTGATGAGACAACCGCTACTGAAACCCTTAAAAAAGATATCATTGGACTGCCTTTATCGATTGATTACGAGTTGCTAAAACAATGGCAAGCATTGCTAACAGGGGATAAAGGGCTGCGTTACTTAATTAGAGGACTGCCAACTAGTCAGATAAGTACTGTGGATAATCATCAGCTCAGTTATGATATTGACACGCCTGAGCAACTCGCTCATGCTAGAGCACAGAGATGGCTGGATAGAGTCGATTTAATTTAAAAGTAATATAGTGCTACGGATATAAGTTTTTCTGGCCTGCTGTGCCTACGCAGACAGAGGCTGCGAAAAACTTATATCCGTAGCACGTTATAGTAAGTGTAATTTCCTTATCTTGAACTAATTATAGTTGATCTAGTAATGATAATAAAAACAGACCAAGAGACTGCTTGCATCGTTGAAATCTTTTTGCCTTCTATTTTTTAACCTTTTGTCCCACTACTATAAATAAAAAGAGTAACCCTTTATGATTACCATGGAAGAATTGCAGTCAGCGATAAAGCTGCGCGTAGAAAAATATAACAATAACGACTTTTCCCTAAAACAAAGAGCAGTCGATACTTGCAAGCTACTGGACAGCCGCAATCAAATACTGGCGCAAGATATCAAATCAATTTTTGATGTGCCAAGACAAAATCTATCCGCGATGGATGGTTATGCGATTGCTCAAGGCAGTACGTTATCGAAAGACAGCACGATTGAAATCATTGGCGAGTCACAAGCGGGCAGTGCTTACACTGGTGAGTTAGCAGCAGGACAAGGCGTGCGTATTTTCACAGGCGCAGTCGTGCCAGATAGCTGTGATACGGTCATTATGCAAGAGAATACAAATTTTGCGGAAATAAAAGACACGCTCGATAAATCTCAGCCTTATGCTATAACGCTCACACAAACTGCTCAAATCGATAGCAATATTCGTCGACAAGGCGAAGAGATAAAATCAGGTGAAGCCGTCTTAAAAGTAGGCAAACGTATTAATCCTGCTGATATTAGCTTACTTGCCAATTTAGGCATTAGCCAAGTGAAGCTATTTGAACCACTTATCGTAGGGGTGCTCGCGACCGGTGATGAACTCGTTGCTGTTGGTGATGAGCTCACAAGCTTAGCGCAGATATATAACTCCAATACCCCAACTCTTAAAACCTTGCTGACAGACTTGCCGATTACCATTCGTGATTATGGCATTATCCCTGATGATTTGGATAAGACGACTGCCGCTGTCAACGAAGCCATGCAAGACTGTGACGTACTGATTTCTACAGCTGGCGTGTCGGTGGGAGATTATGATTTTTTGACCACAGTGATTGAGCAGCTCGGGCAGATTAACCATTACAAAGTAGCGATGAAACCTGGTAAGCCCTTCGTGTTTGGTGAGTTATTTGGTGAATTGAATAAAGATTTAGATAAGCCCGTATTGTACTTTGGCTTACCTGGCAATCCGTTATCCACTGTCGTCGGGGCGCTACAATTTGTGATTCCAGCGTTGTGGCAGATGTCAGGCGCTAGCGTGTCAGAGCAACCCATGCAACTCAACGTCAAAGCCACGCTCACCAATGACATTAGAAAATCAGTCGGTCGCAAAGACTTTCAACGTGGGGTATTATCACAAGGTAAGGCAGGAAACTATCAAGTTGAGTGTTTCTCAAGTCAGCAATCGCATAGAATCAAACAACTTAGTCGTGCCAATTGCTTTATCGTTTTAGATAAAGACAGCGGTGATGTGGCAGCAAATAGTAAGGTGATCGTGCAACCTTTTCCTTGGTTGCATAGCTAAGTGAGCGTTTGCTAATTTACTATAAGATGACTACAAGAAAAGTTGAAGATAAACGCTACAATAGGTTGATAAACGATAAGCATAAGTAGTAAAGCAGCGCTTGTGATTAGCAATACTGATGGCAGTAATATATGAATAATGACAACGTTAAAATAGGCAGCGCTCAAATATATTCGCCTACCTCAGAGTCCTCTATATTCGATAGCTATAGGCCGTCGTCTGTTGCTGCGCCTGTTGTTTACGATACTACTTGTGCTACTGATGATGCTATTAAAAACCATCAGCCCCTAACCGATGGCTTCTCTCGTCGTCTGACTTACTTGCGTCTATCCATCACCGACTTTTGCAACTTTCGCTGTGAATACTGTCTACCCAATGGCTATCAAGGCAAGCGCCCTGATGACGAGCTTAGCATCCCTGAGATTGCCACGCTTATTCGCGGCTTTGCCCAAGTTGGTACTAAAAAGGTCAGAATCACAGGCGGTGAGCCCTCCATTCGCCGCGACGTCGTTGAGATTATCCAAACTATTAAACAGACACCGGGCATTGAGACTGTTGCTATGACTAGTAATGGTTATAAACTTGGTAAGCACCTAGCTAGTTGGCAAGCCGCTGGACTAAATCAACTCAACATCAGCATGGACAGCTTTGATGCCGCCACCTTTTATAAGATGACGGGCTTTAATACCTTGCCGCAGCTGCTCGTTGATATGGATACCTTATTAGAAACCACGGATATCAAATTAAAGATAAACAGTGTACTGATGGCAGAGACCGCTTTTGAGAATCTAGTCACCGCCATCGACTATGTCAAAGACAGACCTGTCACTTACCGCTTTATTGAATTTATGCAAACCAGTGATAACAGTGATTTGTTCTTTGCCCAGCATGCGCACTCCGATACCATCATCGACTATCTCATAGAGCAAGGTTGGCAACCGCATGAACGGGGTAGTAGCGATGGCCCAGCAGTAGAATACAGTCATCCAGACTATGTTGGACGCATTGGTATGATTGCCCCTTACGCTGAACACTTCTGTGATACCTGTAACCGTCTACGGGTCAGTAGCCAAGGCCGTGTACATCTGTGTTTATTTGACCAAGGCAACTACGATATCCGTCAGCATTTGCAAACAAACGATGTGCAAGGACTCGTTGATACCTTACATCGCTTTATGCCAATCAAACCTGAACATCATCATTTGCATGAGTCCAATAGCGGTATTATGCATAACCTATCGATTATCGGTGGTTAGGTTGTCGGATTTATAGGTTAGTCTGATTTATATTTTTTTATCTCTAATAATAAGAAGTTAATCATTATTCTTTTAACGACTTAGTTTTACATCTATTAAGGAAACCTTTATGAGCAAGCCTGCTGCCGAGTTTATCCCCCTTAACATTGCTATTCTAACCGTTTCTGACAGTCGCACCCTTGCAGAAGATACCTCAGGGCAGTATCTAGCAGATAGCTTGACCGAAGCAGGTCATACCTTAGCTGATCGCAAGATCATTACCGACGATATCTATCAGATAAGAGCCGTTATCAGCGGCTGGATTGCTGATCCAAAAGTCCATGCCGTGATTACCACAGGTGGTACCGGTTTCTATATCAGAGACAGTATGCCAGAGGCGGTGAATGTCTTGTTTGATAAATCGATTGATGGCTTTGGTGAGATGTTCCGCTTAATCTCAAAAGATGAGATTGGCATGTCAACGGTACAGTCGCGCGCGATTGCGGGGATGGCAAATGGTACGGGTATTTTCTGTCTACCGGGTTCGTCAGGCGCGTGCCGTACAGGTTGGGAGAGTATCTTAAAAGAGCAGTTTGATAGCCGTACGCGTCCGTGCAATTTTGTGCCACACTTTATGCGTACTAACCCTAGTCATGATTGATACTGTAAACCGTTTAGATAGCTTGGCAGGTGTGGTCATTTTAGCGGGCGGCGCGTCTAGCCGTATGGGCACGCCTAAAGCGGAACTCATCCTACCTACAGGTGAGCGCCTGATTGATTATCATGTGCGGCATGCATTAAATTTAAACACTCCAATTATGATTGCTGATAATGGACGCGGTTTTTGCGTTGAATCAGCGCTAAAAGTCAGCAACTCGCAAGCATCTATTATTCATATTGCTGATTATGGCGCTGACCATGTTGATGGGCAGAATAGTAACAGCCAAATTGATACAGGTGGTGCGTTAGTCGCTATCGAGTCGGCCCTGCAAACCATGGTAAATACTTATTTATCAGATGCTTTAGTAAAAAAACAATCATCGTGGCTGCTGGTTATCAGCTGTGATAGCTTAATATCGGCCATAGATTTATGGCAAAAGTTACAGTCTTCAGCAATGCAAGCAACTGATAGTCAAGCTACCGAAAGCGAAACAACAGATAGCCAAGCAGTTGATAAAAAAGTAATTTGCTTAACCGATGACAGCCATTTATATCCATTGTTAGGACTTTATCAATTAAGCGTTGAGCCTGACTTAAAAGCTTATATTGATAGCGGACAGCGGCGAGTAATGCAATTCATCAAACCTATTGTACAAGCTGTACCATTTGAAAAAAACTGGCAGCACTTGACCAATTTTAATACGCCTGAGGAATTTAAGCGTGCCTGTGCATCGTTAAGTGATTTATAAAAAATGTAAGAGAAACTATAAATGAATAGCAAGAGTCAGGAAAATAACCAATCTGCTGTAACCCAATCCGCTTTATCGCATTTAGACAGTGACGGCGATATCACTATGGTGGATGTCAGTGGCAAGACCGCCACAACACGAGAAGCCAACGCGGTTGGACAAGTGCGTTTTCCCAGCGAGATTTATCAACAAATCAAAGCTGCCGATGGCATGACTAAAAAGGGTAGCATTACTCAAACCGCGCATATCGCCGGCATCATGGCCGCCAAGCGCACCCACGATCTTATTCCACTGTGCCATCCACTACCATTAGATAAGATTGGTTTAACCTTTAAATATGATGATGCACTGAATAGTATTATCGTCAGCGGCACTGTCAAAGTCACTCATAAAACAGGGGTCGAGATGGAAGCCTTAACCGCTGTGAGTATTGCTTGCCTGACCATCTATGACATGACTAAAGCCATATCACATGATATCGTTATTGATAATGTTCGTTTGATAACAAAAACGGGCGGTAAATCAGATTATAGTCATGCTTAAAAGAGTAAATACGTTTTGAGAACCAGCGATGTTATGCAACAGAGCTGAGCTGGATAGTTTGACAAGAATGGAGAATATTATGAGTACTTTAGAGGTAGCAACCAACACCGCAGCCACCATGAATATCAACGTCCTATACTTTGCTAGTCTAGCCGACGAAGCCAACTGCCAACAAGAAACCGTCAGCGTGCAGCAGTCGACCTCATTGACTGAGCTGTATCAGCAGCTTAGCCAAAAGCATCGTTTTAGTCGTCCGCAGTCAGAGCTGCGCGTTGCTGTGAATGATTACTTTGCTAAATGGACAGATCAGATTAATGATGGCGACAGTGTGGTATTTATCACCCCAGTCGCTGGTGGTTAAGTTTTAGTAGACAGCTTCATATTTAACAAGACAGAAAATAGAGACAGCAAATGACAGACAACGTTCATAGCCATTCAATGACCATCAAACGTAGCGTTGATGAGGTATACCAATTAGCTAAACGCGATGGCTTTGCCTTATTAGACATGGCTATCGACGAAGACAGACTTAAAAACACCCTTGATAATGACAGTTGTGGTGCTTTTGTCTGCTTTGAGGGTCGCGTGCGCAATCATAATAATGCCAGCAGCGTTGATCGTTTAACGTACTACGGTTACGAAGACTTAGCGCTGAATCAAGGTCGTGCCATTATTGAGGAAGCTAAACAGCGTTTTGAGATTACTCATGCCATTGCTATTCACCGTATTGGCGCATTAGAGATAGGTGATGTGGCAGTATGGGTAGGGGTCGTCTCTGCCCATCGTTATCCGGCTTTTGATGCTTGCCGCTGGATACTCGATACCATCAAGGCGGACATTCCGGTATGGAAGCAGGAATATTATGAGGATGATTCTTCTAAATGGCTGAGTAATAATGGTTAAAACAGCGGTTTTAGTTGGTGCGGTACTGGCTTTAAGTGCATGCACGCAGGAGAATACTACAAATACAGCTTCTGCTGCTGATACTACTGAGCAAACACAAACGCTACGTATCGCTGCTGCTGCCAATTTATCTGACGTACTGCCTGCCATTGTAGAAAGCTATAAAACAGATAAAGGCTTACCTAACCAAGATATAGATGTTACTTACGCCTCTTCTGGTAAGTTATACGCGCAGATTAAAGCGGGTGCACCTTACGATATATTTTTATCAGCCAATCAAGAATTCCCTGCCAAATTAGCTATTGATAGCTCCCAAAGCGAAATGTCTCATCAACCTTTTACCTATGCGCAAGGTCAACTAGTGCTCTATAGTGTCACTAAATCTTTGGTTGGGCTGAAACCATCGGCATTGACTGATTTATTCATGAGCGATACCAATGCCAAAATAACCATTGCCAGTCCTGAGCTTGCGCCTTATGGTGCATCGGCAAAATCTTATCTACAAGCGCAACATGTGTATGATGTTTTGGATAAGCAAAAACGTTTAATACAAGCGGAAAATATTGGTCAAGCGTTTCAATATGCGCATACTGGTAGTGTTGATTATGGTTTTGTTGCGCAATCACAAATTATAGCTATTAAAGCCACGCCTGAGCAGTTCGTTACCCTAGCGCCCGATTCTTATCCGGCTATCCTGCAAGACGGTATTATAATCAGTGACACCTCTACGGCAACAGACTTCAGCGATTATTTAACCTCCAAAGCAGGACAACAACACTTCTCACAAGCGGGCTATCTAGCGGTTCAATAGTGATTCATTAAATACAATAAACCCTTTAACGCAACGAGCAATGACATCATGATAGCCCCATCCCTAATGTCAAACATGCTTAGCCCGTTTCTAGTCAGCATCAAGCTTGCTACTGTTACCACCTTATGCTTATTACTCTTTGCCACACCTGTCGCTTATTGGCTTGCTAAGCCCAGTCGTGGGCAACTGATTGCACGTCTTAAAGTTATACTTATGGGCATTATCGCCATGCCACTCGTACTACCCCCTACCGTCATTGGTTTTTATTTATTACTCCTACTAAGCCCTAGCATGGGTATTGGCAAGTGGCTCAGTGAACACAACATCAGCCCTTTGATCTTTACCTTTGAAGGTCTGGTCATCGGCTCTATCATTTATTCCTTACCTTTCTATATTCAGCCTGTCTATGCCCAATTTTTACGTATACCGCAAAGCGTCATGGAGATGGCGCATTTATTAGAGCCCAGCCGTCTAAGACGCTTTATCAGAGTCGCGCTCCCACAAGCAAAGGTAGGTATTATTTTGGGCAGCCTCATCAGCTTTGCTCATACTATTGGTGAGTTTGGGGTGGTGCTCATGATAGGCGGCAGTATCTCCGGCGAGACCAAAGTCGTATCCATCGCAATCTATGAGCAAGTTGAGGCGCTCAACTACGAAGCCGCGCACCTGATGTCAGGTATTCTTATCGTTATAGGCATGGTTATGGTGGCGCTGATTGCCAGTGTGAATAGGCTGAATGGGCGCTAATCTATACAAATCGTAAAAGTACATCTTGAAACGGTTATCCAATGATAGAGATGATATGCTAAATAGTATGATCATCGCCTGAGTCTATAACCCCTAAGCTATTGTATTTTAATGATTATAGGTGTGGATCTATAAGTCGGGTTGTACGTCCGTTACTGCAGCAGTAATGAGCTTGCTTAGTAGTCAGCTAGCAACGATTTCTGTAGTGACAGACGCAATGCAATAGCGTTATTGACGCGCATTGATAACTCTATCCATTCGATAATTAGAAATTTAAGGATGAATCATGAAAACAGAACAGCACGTTTTAGCCTGTATTGACGGCTCAGCGGTTACTGAATCGGTTTGTGATTATGCGGCATGGTATGCCAGCAGGTTGGGTCTACCGGTTGGGTTACTGCATGTTAGCGATGTTCCGGCGTCGACCAGACGTGACTTATCAGGAGCGATAGGAATCAATAGTCGTGAATATTTATTAGAAGAATTAACAGAATTGGATGAAAAAAGAGCAAAGGTTGTGAACAGTTATAGCAATGCCTTGGTACAAGATGCAAAAAGCTATCTGCAAAGTAGCTTTGAAGATGTAGAAGTTAATATTTATCAACGTCGCGGTAAATTGTTACCTGCCATTGAACATTTTAAAGAAGAAAATCGTGCCATCATTATGGGGCGTCGCGGCGAAGATCATAAGAACAGCCGCATCAATATCGGCAGCCAAATCGAAACTGTCGCACGAGCATCAAGCATACCTGTCTTGATTTGCTCAGAGAAATTTGAAGAGCCCAGGTCATACATGGTCGCATTTGATGCTAGTAAAACCGCTATCAAAGCTACACAGATGGTGGCAAGAAGTGAGCTATTAAAAGGGTTGCAAGGTTATATCGTGATGGTAGGTAATGACAAAGACGCCGCCAAAAAAAGTCTTGCTGATGCCGTTGAACATATAACGTCAGCGGGTTTTAAGGTAGAGGCTCATCATTTGCCTGAGCTTGATGCTGTTGATGGACTGTTGTCGTTTCAGATAGATAATGATGTCGATATTATTGTGGTTGGTGCTTATGGCCACTCTAAATTGCAGCGCTTGTTTCTTGGCAGCACTACTACAGAAATCATCGCCAGCACACTGACACCGGTGATTTTGGTGCGCTAAGACATGTCAGACGTTGAAATTATTGCAAGATAGCTAGGCGAGGTTGAAGGGTTAATATGGTAGTTAGATCTACAATGACTACTGTAACTGCCTGCCGAATCAATGCCTGACATAGCGCGCGGAAAAGTTAGAGGAGATTGTGCTGTATTCCTAGCCTCTGACGACTCTAACTACATGCATGGTTCTAACGTATTTATGGATGGTGGCTGGATTCTTGGTAGATAGAAATCATTTTGAGAATAAGCTTAAAGAACAACTTTAAAGAGAATTGATATCTCAAGAGAGATGTAGAGGCAGACTAGCTTTTGTGTCTCTTTTTGAGCTTAAACGACTGAGCAGTAATATACTGAGTAGTAATCTATATTGAAATCAGATTGTCATTGTTGAGGCGTAGCTAAATTATAAGCATATGGCTCCTGAGAGAAACTAGCTGAAGTAACTAATTGAAGAGGTAATACTAATGGATATTAAAGCAGCAGTAACTCATAACCAAGGCGCGGCGTTCGAATTAGAGCCTGTACAGCTTGCAACGCCTGAGATTGACGAGATACGGGTTAAAATTATTGCAGCTGGCGTCTGTCATACTGATGTGGTCGCGCGTGATATGGGCATAGCGCCATTTCCTATCGTACTGGGTCATGAAGGGTCTGGGATAGTGGATGCTGTCGGCGCAGGGGTAACTGATTTGCAAGTCGGTGATCATGTAGTGTTATCATTTGCGCACTGCGGTAATTGTGGGCATTGCCTGACGGGTCATCCAACCGTTTGCGACACTTTTAATGAGCTGAACTTCGGTGGTGCGATGGACGATGGCACCCGTAGACTTGCGCAAGATGGTGAGACGCTGGCGACTTTTTTTGGACAGTCCTCATTTGCCACTTATGCGATTGCTAAGTCTAGAAATGCCGTGAAAGTCGATCCGGATGTCGATTTAGCGCTACTTGGACCGTTAGGATGTGGTATTCAGACTGGCGCTGGAACGGTGTTAAATCGTCTAAAGCCAGAGTTTGGTTCTAGTATCGTGATTTATGGTGCTGGTGCAGTTGGCCTCAGTGCAGTGATGGCAGCCAAGATTGTTGGCTGTCAGCATATCATTGCCGTTGATGTACATGATAGTCGTCTTGAGCTGGCAAAAGAGCTTGGCGCGACCCATACTCTCAACGGTAAAAATGTCGATGTCGTAATAGAAGTCAAAAAAATAACTGACGGTGGCAGCCACTATGCCGTTGAAACCACAGGCGTGCCTACGGTTGTTAAGCAATCATTGAATGCCTTGCGATCTTTGGGTACAGTCGCAATTGTCGGTATTACACCAGAGATGAATATTGATGTCCATAATGACTTGATGGCCGAAGGTAAGAGCATGATTGGCGTCATCGAAGGCGACTCTATTCCTCGAGTATTTATTCCACAGTTGATTACTTACTTTAAAACTGGTCAATTCCCATTTGATAAATTGGTTAAGTTTTACGATTTTGAGGACATTAACCAAGCGTTTGAAGATTCGGCAAGTGGCATTACCATTAAGCCGATTCTGAAAGTAGGTTAATAATCAAAACGTAAAGTTAAGTTAGTTTTGTATTAAAATAAAACCAAATTATTTAAAAATCTCAAAGGTACAGCTCTATGGCGATATACGTCGATTTTATGCAGATAGAATTTAAAGGCTATAAATGGTGCCACATGCTGGCAGATACCCTGCAAGAGTTGCATGATTTTGCCGCACTAATTGAAGTGGATGAGCGTTTATTCCACCGTAATGCCAGTTATCCGCACTATGATGTCACGGTACAAATGCGAGAGATAGCGATTGAATATGGCGCTATTCCTGCTGGTCGAAAAAAGATTATCGAATGTGCAAAGAAGTTGAAAGTAGAGTTACATGAGCAAATAGCACGGTCTGAGGATTGCTAATAAGTTAATCTTTCAAAGACCTAAAAAAGGTGGGAGTGCCTTTGCATCCCACCTTTTTTTGTTCAGATTTTCACCCAAAGCTTATAACATTCCCAAAAATTAGAGTAGCAAGGAAAACGAGTGCAAGTACTACATCTAGTAGATTAAGCGAGTTTAACGCTGTTAATCGTATTTTTTGGGAACGGTATTACTTTGCAATAGCTGCTTTACTAACACCATCAAGGGCTTTTGCGATATTCGCTAACTGGGTATCACAACCTTTTATATTATGACGGTCTTTGAGATATTCAGGATTGTTGTACGACAACCAAACTTTTTTATCAGCATCTTCACTGATGAGGATTTTTTGCGGCAAGTCGATAGCGACGCTTTGCTCGCAATTCATCAATGGCGTACCCGCTTTCGGATTACCAAACATAATCACTTGCGTCGGTCTTAATGTTAAATCGACACCTTGCGCATTTTTCTGATGATCGACGCGCGCAAATACTTTCATGCCTTTGCTTTCAATAATTGCCGCTAGCTTATCAGCGGTATCTTGAACGGAGTGATTACTTTGCATCGTAATCAGACCCTTTTCAGCATTGATAGCAGTCATCGTTTCTGGCGTCGACTGCACCTTATCCGGCGCGTTTAAAATATTTTCAACACTGGCGCAAGAGGATACGGCCAAAGCTAGGGCAGCGATAGAGATAATCTTAAGCATAAAAAAATCCTTTTTTATTGTGGTCGTTTATTCAGCGAGTCATGGCTGACAACATCGAATATTCATTGTGAACCATAACATTGTGCGTAATAAACTGCGTATAGTAAAGGGTCGCATTACAACACCTCTTAAAGAATGACTAAGCCAAAACTAATTACACAGCCAAACGCTCTGCTAGATAATCTACGAGCAACCTAATCTTTGGTGATAAATGACGGTTGTGCGGATAGACGGCCCAGATACTTTCCTCGGGCTCTCTATAGTTATCTAGTAAGCTGACCAGCGCGCCTGATGCTAAGTACTTTTGCACATAATAATCAGGTAGCTGCACAATACCCAGACCTTTTAACGCAGCATCAACTAGGCTATGACCACTGTTATATTGCACCGTGCCAGACACGCGCAGGTTTTTTTCTTTATTAGCATCTTTGCCAGAATCTGTTTTTCTAGAACCTGTTTCTTTAAAATCTATAAAGTGCCAATAATCACGAGTGCCAAGTAAGCAGTTATGTTGGCTTAGCTCGGACAGAACATGAGGCGTGCCGTATTTTTCGAGATAAGCGGGCGCAGCACAAACGAAGTTGGTACGACGGCTAAGTTTTTTTGCCATCATCGTCGAATCGCTTAATTTACCAATACGAATCGCTAAATCATAGCCGCCATCAACCAAGTCGATTTTTTGATTACTCAAAAATGCCGTCACTTCGATATCACTATATTGCACCATGAAATCATTGACCAGTGGCAATAATTGCTGCTCGCCATAAGTGACAGGAGCGGTCAGTTTAATCCTGCCTTGGGGTTTTGATTGTAAGTTACTTACTGCTTGCTCAGCGGCATCCAAGCCATCGAGTACACTGCGGCAATGCTGATAAAATACGCGGCCTTCCTCAGTCAGTGATACCTTACGAGTTGTACGATATAGCAATTTAATATTGAGACGTTTCTCTAAAGCGCTTATCTGCCGACTGACTTGCGCGGTTGAGACGCCCAATTCTTTTGCAGCGCGCGTAAAGCTCTCGTACTCCGCCACATAGACGAACTCGCTAATACCATCCCAGCGCATGATTATTACCACTGTGTAAAAGATATTTGTAAATATAGCACATTGTTATCATGGCAGAAACGACTATAATGGTCAGTATAAAGTTTAATGCTTCACAGACTGGTACAACTGTAGCTTGCCTCTACTAAGTCAGCACTATAAGATGAATAGGTCTGTGCTCAATAATCGATAAAACTAATTAAAAAGAGAGACAACTATGTCAGATAAATTTATTAAATCGAAAGCCGCCATCGCTTGGGGCCCAAACCAACCACTATCTATCGAAGAAGTGGATGTCATGCTGCCGCGCAAAGGCGAAGTATTGGTAAAAATCATCGCCAGTGGTGTCTGCCACACCGATGCCTTTACCTTATCTGGTGAAGATCCAGAAGGTGTATTCCCAGCTATTTTAGGTCATGAAGGCGGCGGTATCGTTGAGCAAATCGGCGAAGGCGTGACCAGCGTTCAAGTCGGCGATCACGTTATTCCTTTATATACCGCAGAATGCGGCGTCTGTAAATTCTGTACTTCAGGTAAAACCAACCTATGCTCAGCCGTACGCGAGACTCAAGGTAAAGGCTTAATGCCAGACGGCACCACGCGTTTTTATAAAGATGGTGAGCCAATTTATCATTACATGGGTTGCTCAACTTTCTCTGAATATACTGTCCTACCAGAGATTTCTTTGGCCAAAGTAGATAAAGACGCACCGTTAGAAAAGGTTTGTCTACTCGGTTGTGGCGTGACCACCGGTATGGGTGCGGTTATGAATACCGCTAAGGTTGAAGAAGGGGCTACCGTTGCTGTTTTCGGTCTTGGTGGTATTGGCCTTGCCGCCATCATTGGTGCAAAAATGGCAAAAGCCAGTCGTATTATCGGTATTGATATCAACGAAGATAAGTTTGAGTTGGCTAAGAAGCTTGGCGCGACTGATTGCATCAATTCTAAAGACTATGACAAGCCTATCCAAGAGGTCATCGTTGAGATGACTGATGGTGGCGTAGACTATTCGTTTGAGTGTATTGGTAATGTCGATGTGATGCGTTCAGCGCTTGAGTGCTGCCACAAAGGCTGGGGCGAGTCGGTCATCATCGGTGTCGCTGGTGCAGGGAAAGAAATCTCAACCCGTCCATTCCAGCTAGTGACTGGTCGCGTCTGGAAAGGTTCAGCATTTGGCGGGGTCAAAGGACGCAGCGAACTTCCCGGCTACGTCGATCGTTATATGCAAGGTGACATCCCATTAAATGACTTTATCACTCATACGATGCCATTAGAAGACATTAACGAAGCCTTTGACTTGATGCACAAGGGTGAGAGTATTCGTACGGTTATTCATTTTTAAGAAATACTTTCTAAAAATAATGGTTAACGATATTGGTTATAAATTTAGCGTTATAAGATAACAGTGTCATAAAATAAAGATGCCGCTCCTAATGGGGGCGGCATTTTGCATGATGAAATAGCAGTTTTAAAATGTTTATTTTAAGATGTGCTTACGTTACAAAGGAAATTTTACAGAGGGTATGAATATATTGTCTAGAAATTTTTAAAGAGTGACAGAAATATAGCCATTTTTAACGCATTAGAGGTTCACTCGTTGAGATTGAGAACACGCTCTAGTTGTCATTAATGAACTTGACCAAAAGCTCGGCCACTTTCTCGCCTTGATCTTCTTGAAGAAAATGTCCAGCGTTGGCAATAGTCGTATGATTTTGGCCTTTGGTTCCGGGAATAAGTTTTTGCATTACTCGATCACCGCCAGCAGTAATCGGATCAGAATCGCTAAATAGAGTAATAAAGGGCTTAGTCCATTTGCTCAGCTCAATCCAAGCAGTGCGGTTATTCTCAGAGGCAGGGTCATCCGGAGTTATAGGTACTAGTAATGGAAACTGCCTAGCACCTTCCTTATAAGACTCATCAGGAAATGGCGTATTGTAAGCGTCGATTACCGCTTGCGGCAGCTCCGTAACAGTACCACTCTTTATAGCGCCTCCCACATTAAATTCTGGTGTTTCCTGTGAGAATTTCTGCCATTTTCGAAAACTTTCTCCTAGATCGTGGTCGCCAGTGGGGAGCATGGTATTACCAGCCGCTACCCGAGCAAACCGATCTGGATGTGCCGCAACCAAGCGCAGACCAATCAGGCCGCCCCAGTCCTGACAAAACAAGGTGATGTCCTTTAGATCTAACTGGTCGAGTGCTGATTGTAGCCAGTCGACATGACGCTGGTAGGTATAGTCAGTACGGGATGCGGGTTTGTCTGAGCGTCCAAAACCGGGGAGGTCTGGTGCAATCACGCGGTGTCCTGCTGCAGTCAGTATTGGGATGATTTTACGATACAGATAACACCATGAAGGTTCCCCATGGAGCAGTAACACCGGATAGGCGTCCCTTGGGCCCTCGTCGAGGTAATGCACGCGCAACTCACCCCCTTCGCCATCGTCAACCATTAAGTAGTGCGGGGCAAAATCATAATCGGGCAGATTCGCAAAACACGAATCGGGGGTTCTGAGCGTTTTCATGTGTCGTCCTTGAGTTAGGTAATTGAGCGCGCATTCTCACACAGCTGCTGGAAATCCCATTTATTTATAACAATATTATGAATAAATGAGTGAATCTAACTACTTCTATCGATGAGAGTTTTAGATTAGATAAAATTATATCTAACGATGCGTACCACGAATAGGGTAATCGTTTTTTCGAACAAAGGATAAACCATTCGCAAGGGTTTCAAGTTCAGGTCTAGCAAAAGGCGCGTTGGAGATATCGACGATTTGAATCTCTCCATCAGCATTAATGACAAACAAACCAGGCTCTGCAAAGGGATGATCAGTCTCTTTCTCTGAACGTGGGTCAGAAATGTAGAGCCCTAGCGTATTCATTTGCTCAATAGTTAAACCATAAGCAATAGGAAAATTGATATCTAATTTTTCTAAATGACTCTCTAATTGCTCTTTACTGTCACCTGATATCGCAATGATATCGACACCTGCCTCAGCAAATGATGCTTTTACGGTTTCTAACTGGTTAAGGTATTTCGTACAAATTGGACAATGTTGACCTCGGTAAACAACGACTAATTTCCAATCGTGACCGTTCTCAGGCGTGCCAAGCGACTTCACATCATCATTTAGCATTTGTACATCTATACTGGGAAATTTGACACCAGCTTGAAGTTTTTGTGCGTAATTTGACTGCATGATTTATCCTTTATTTAATGGTTTGCATGAATGTGAATAATTCGTGTTGAGACATAGAAGGCTTGGTAGGTAAATTAAACCTTCTACAATAAGTTGGCTATTTTTAATAAGCTTCAATGTTTAAAAACGAGCTTGGCATAAGCCTTACCTAATACCACACCAAAGATTAAATGGAGCACTAAGGTTGCGATAGGAATCATGATACCGCTTGGCATAGCTAGACCAAATAGGCGATTACCCATCATCGGCATAAGAGCAATCATCATCATAAGCCAACCAGCAGCACCTATAACCGCACCAATCAGCGTAAAATTCTTACTCCTATCCGCACCAGCCACTACTGCCATTGCTAGACCATAGCCGATAGAACCAATCATAAAGTGAGCGAGCCATGCCAATACTAGACTGTCACCCATCATTGATGCGAGCATAGCTATGATGTCTAAATCAGGCATCAGACCCATCATGCTTTTTAGCATTAGTAAAATAGTCATAACGACGGTGGCAATGAAGCCTGCAATAATTCCTGACATATATTTATTCATGGTAAACATTCCTTGTTCAGGTTTTACTTGTTCAGGTTTTAAGGTTACTCATGTTGTCCATTAACAATCTGCTCAGCAAGCGTGACAAGATCTGAGGCCATAAAGTTCGGTGTTGGCACATTGGAGGCAGGCAACATGGCGTTATAAGGACGTTTGAGAAACGCCCCTTGGCAGCCAGCCGCTTGAGCGCCAATCGTATCCCAAAGATGACAAGCCACTAGGCATAAATCTGACATTTCAACAGCCAGCTCTTTAGCTGCCATTTGATAAGTCTCAGGCGCAGGCTTGAACTTTGCAACCTTCTCAACGCTAAAAGACTGCTCAAAGAACTCACTCAATCCTGCTTTTTCAAGTGGCGTAGGAGAAGCACTACTGGGTGAATTGGTCAACGTCACTAGTCGAAACCCTGCATCACGTAGTTTGGTTAATGCTGGTATTGCATCAGGATGAGCAGGCATTTTGCTCATGCGCTCTTTTAACTCATCGATATCGTCATCTGTCAGTGTGATTTCATGGATATCAGCTGTCATCTGTAACGCACCGACGCCAAGCTCACCAAAAGGCGTATAAAGTCCTGATAAAGTCATGGTTTGCGAATAAAGCACCAATTGGGCAAACCACTCCCTTAACATGTGCTTGTTACCGAACAGGCGAGCGAATAAAGGCGTAAGGGTATCGATATCTAGTAGAGTCTCATTGACATCAAATACGATAATCGAGGGTGATTGGTTAGAGGACATAAAAGATCCTTTTTTAATAATGGTAAATTGCGTCTGTGAGGGAAGTAGGCTGATAACTACAGTTATAATTATAAAACTGATTAATTTCACTTTAAACTAGCTTGAGCAGTCATTCAAGATGAATTTGAGTAATCACTCAAATTATATTGTTATGCTTTGTTATCATATGTAAATGATATGATTTCAAAAAACAGAGACATTGGATTGTTTACAGGGTAGATAACGCTTCATCCTTGTTAGAGTTTACTGAATCGAAATCTTTAGAGGGTCGGCACTGGAGTGTCAATACATTAGAGTTAGAGTGTAATAGTGAGTGTCTTGTTTGGCTTCAAGTAGCCCGTTTAGTCCAGACCACAACTTTGCTATTCGTCACTGTAGCGCTTTACGAAAATTTTGGAATTCCTCAGATTGATCAAGTAAGCTGCTGCCTAACTCCCGCAACTCATCAACTTGTTTAGGTTGCAGATGAAAAGTGGTTGGCATGGCATCGAACTTTGCGCGCTCTTTTTTATTTTCAACTTGATCGAAAGTTAATATGGAAAAATGTACCTCAACTTGAGGCGAGTCAGAGCTGCGCTGTGCATTCACGTGCTCACCCCATTGCAAAAATTCTTTTTTAGCTAATGAGACGGTCTCGTTATTTAAAATACCTAATGCCACTTCGCTAGAAGCTGAAACTGTCTCGAAGAACCCTGGGTCTTTACCTTCCAATGACCATTTATGCTCAGAGTAGGTTTGAGCATTGGCGACTACGACCAGCACTTGTTTAACTTGACGGAATTTTTCAGGGCTAAACGCGCCAGCCATATTGGGCACATCGCCATATTGAGTCACTGGACTCATCATAGATCCACGCACACCCAAGTTATCAGTTACCCCGCCATCTACTAAGCGTAGGACGGGCATGCGATCTGGATAAGAATAACGTTTTAACGCCCGGGCTACCGCATAATTGCGCGGCAGATGACTGTCTTGATTTAAGGCATCCTCGACCCACGACTGGTAACGCTGAGGGCAGTCGGAAAAATTGCGCAGCGCTATAGGTGCAAAGATGCCAGGTACTGAGGAAGATGCCATCACAGCATTTGCCACCGGATAACTCGACAAATCCGAACACAAAAAATCAAAATGCTGCTGGGTAAAGGAAAATGTCGTTGAATTATTTAAGTCACTGGCATTCAGGATAACGTAAGGTAACTTTCCACGCCCCATATCGGCAAAAGTTTTTTGCTGAAACAGACTATGATTTAAGTTATTCGCTACCAGATCGCCACGATTGTATTCAGAGCTGCTCATCGCTATAAGGCTTTGCGGACGTATCGCGAGCTTTATCAGTCGAGACTGCCAGTCCTCATACAAAAAATCTGGCGCAAACTGCTTAAATATATCATCGCCAAATAAGCCGTAGTAGGCTGCTGTGTAGCTACCGCCCGATACCGAAGAAATAACATCCACCTCATCTAACAGTCGACGCTCCACGCCGTTTATAGTCACTGGTGTGTCGCGGAGCTTTTCTAGCACGCCGTAGCTAAGCGCTGCCGCTCGTGTACCGCCACCAGAAAATGCGAGCACAACAAAGATGTCATCTGAGTTTTTAGGTAAGTTATTGCGAAAATCGTAGCGACTTGTGGTGGTCTTATCCGTTATTGGCTTGTTCCAGATTCGTTTCGTACAACCCGTCAACAAGCTGGATATAAGAGTAATGGCTAATAGGAAGAATGCGGAGCATAATCGAGACGAAATTTCCTTATTTGGAAATCTCTGAAGCTGATTGTCACAGAAAGTAGATATATTTATACGCATTCAAGCTACCCCAAAGTGTTTGGACTACTGTGAAGCCTACGTTCTTTCGTCCTTTACCTACTGTATTATAGCTATGCAGAAAAGCTATGCAGAAAAGCTATTCAAGACACTTTCAACTCGGATTTTAAAAGCAGTTAATACCTCTATTATACGTACAACTTATGTGGACAACCTAGTCGGTCAAAATTGAATCACACAAGATGCAAATCGAAAGTGCTGATGATGTGCTGATACGGCAATGGCAATCCTTCTTTCTCTTTTGCTTATTCATTCAGTATTATTGTGGCTAGTGATTCTTGACAATCAATAGTCTGAGCCCTGTTAATAAACTTTAACTGGACTGTAATAGCTAGTCAAGATAAAATTGAGCAGTCACTCAAGTTGTACAGTCATGCTCATTTCATTATATGACGCTAAGGCTGTGAGAAAACGGAATATATTATGTCACGCACTGCACTTTATAACCGACAAGAATCTTTAGAACGAGCTTTACAACTGTTCTGGCAAAAGGGTTTTCATGCGACATCCTTAAAAGATTTAGAAAAAGCACTCGATATGCGGCCGGGGAGTATTTATGCAGCTTTTGGTAGCAAGGATGGATTGTTCCAAGAAGTACTAGAATACTATGCTCGTCTGACATTGGCTGAGCTAGAATATACTTTGAAGACCCATAGTTCGCCATTGATGGGGCTAGCTGCCTACTTGCGACAGCTTGGCGGAATTCTCGATAAGGGGCTGCCAAGTCGTGCTTGTATGCTGGTCAAAAGCTTGTTGGAGCTTGGCGCCCGTGAGCAATCAGCCTTACAAAAGGTTGAGGCCATGCTGGCTGGTATGGAAGCGCGATTTATTGACTGCTTTACGGAAGCTCAGCGCATAGGGGAGCTTGATAGTGAGCTTGACCCTGTTAGGCTGGCTCGGCGTTTACAAGCTGAAATAATGGGGCTGCGCGCTTTTGCACAGCGTGATGTAGATAGTGCTGCCGTACATGAGCTTGCCGAAGATATGGCGCAATCGATAGAAGCATTGCGTAATAACACGTTTGCTGGCTAGTTCGCTAACTGGCTCTGAATAATAGGTCTAGTTAAGTGTGCTTGCTAAGTTAATCAGAGGTCAAACTGAGAACTAATTAACAGTGTAAATCACCCTTATAAATTGATGAAACCATAAAAAAGGCTACTTGAAGTTTCAAGTAGCCTTTTTTATATCTAAATTTTAATGGCCAATTTTCAATGGCCAATTTTTAATATTCATCAAAAGTGTCGTTTATTCTGGCAGATCTGCCAATTGCTGTAAGATACTTTTGAAGTTCTCAACCCCTTGTGCACCGCTAACCAAGTGTTTTTGATTAAAGATAACAGAGGGTACGCTTTGAATACCTTGCTGACGCCACTGTTGTTGAGCTTGACGTACTTCTTCTGCAAAGCGTTGATCCTTTAATACTGCTACCGCTTCGCTACGATCTAGCCCAATCTCTGCTGCAATATCTGCCAGCACTCCTTTATCAGAGATATTACGACCATTGGTAAAGTGAGCGGCGAACAAGGCTTGCTTTAGGTCGTGCATACGGCCTTGCTGATCTGCCCAGTGCAGCAGCTGATGCAAATCAAAGGTATTATAGGTGCGAGTCTCCTCAGTGAAATTAAACTCAAAGCCAACCTCGCTACCAGCCTCAGTCATTCTAACTCGGCTAGCATCAGATTCTTCTCTGCTTGAGCCGTACTTCTCAGTGATATGCTCGCGCAAGTTCTGACCTTCGATTGGCATATCAGGATTTAACTCAAACGGATGCCAGTGAATTTTATGCTCGGTATTGGTTTGCTCAAGCGCTTCTGCCAGCTGGCGGTAGCCGATGACACACCAAGGGCAGACCACGTCCGATACAATATCTATGCGCAGTGGTTGCTCTGATGATAACTGCTTTGAATTTTCCATATGACCTCTCGTTAGCTACTATTTATGATTCTAACTGATATCTGTAATTCTAACTGATACGTATGACGTTAACTGAGAAAACAGCTGCTCGAACATTTTCCGAACAACAGCTTCTTAAACAATACTCTCGCAAACAGCAGACTTTTAAACAACAGTATAGAAACACCAAAAGGGTTATTACAACCCTAAATTGGTTGCATCGTTAACGTAATGGTTAATCTGCTTTATTAGTCGGCTTTGTGCCATTCAAACTTTTGAAAAGGCTTATCGATTGGCGTGTTGGCCAGATGGTTGGTGTAGTTGCTCATCACTTTTTGCGCGGCAGCAAGGACGACTTCTAAAATCTGGCGCTTGGTGAAGCCTGCATCTAAAAATGCTTGTACGGCATCATCATTAACGTTACCACGATCACGGACAACAGAAAGCGTAAAGTTACGTAGCACTTCTAATTTATCAGTCGGTAGTGGGGTTTCATTACGTAATGCTTCGGTAATCGCGTCATCTACTTTCATACTTTTGGCAATACCAGTATGCGCAGGAACGCAGTAATGACAAGCGTGCTCAACGTTGATAGTTTGCCATACAACAGTAACTTCTTCATCATCAAAACTACTGTCTAAAAACAATTGATGTAGACGTTGATAACCTTCGAGTAAGCCCGGCGCTTCGGCCATTACCGCGTGTAAATTTGGAACCATGCCAAAAGCATTGATAGAAATATCAAGCAGCTCTTTGCTATCTACTGGTGCGCTCTGTTTGTCGTGTAAAGTAAATTCAGTCATGTAAAAACCCTTATTGTGGTTGTTAATTATTTAATGATTACTAAAGTAAGGTAGCTCAATCAACAATAGACGTAATATTATATTTGAGTGATTGCTCAAATTGATAGGTGATGCTTGCCTAAGTAAATCAGCTAAAGCCACTATAAATGATTTTGAGCGAACGTTCAACCTTGATTGAGTGATTGCTCAATCAAGTTACAAATCAATTAAGTGACGAATCAATTAGCTTATAAACATAGCTACTTAATTGTTATCTCATTGATAGCAACGCTAATTTGACAAAATAATTTAATGAAGTAGCTTAAAAAGGTGGTTTTACACTTAGCAAGTTAGCTCATTTTAGGAAGATATTGAAAGTGTTTCCGGCTATAGCTACTTTTTGAAGCACAACACTTTCATTACAATGGGTGCTATTACGATGGATAAAATAGTACACAAATCCAAAACTTGAATAATAATTTAAATAACAACTCAAACAATAAGGACGTCTCATGACTAAGACTATTTTAATCACTGGTAGTACTGATGGCATTGGCAAATTGGCAGCTTTAAAACTGGCAGAAGCGGGACATCAAGTGTATGTGCATGGCAGAAATGCCGACAAACTTGCCAGTGTCATTGCAGAAGCCAAAGCAGTAGCGACAGGCGCAGCAGTAGATAATATTGACGGGTTTGTGGCTGATTTCTCCGATTTAACCGCTGTACTCAAGATGGCAGCAGAAGTGAGCGAAAAGCTGCCAAAGCTTGATGTACTCATAAACAATGCAGGGATTTATACAACCGCATCGGCAACGACTAAAGATGAGTTGGACATACGCTTCGTGGTCAATTACTTAGCGCCTTACGAGTTAACCAACGCCTTATTACCACTACTCAAAAAGTCTAGTAAAGCTCGTATCGTAAATCTAAGCTCAGCGGCTCAAGCTCCGATATCCTATAAGGCATTTGCAGGACAGGACCGTCTCGCTGATAAAGATGCCTATGCTCAAAGTAAGCTAGCATTAACGATGTGGACTATGGATTTAGCTGACACAGTCGCAGCAGATGACATCAATGTAATCGCTGTGAATCCAGGCTCGCTATTGAATACAAAAATGGTCGATGAAGCTTATGGTCAACATTGGTCATCAGCGGATAAAGGAGCGAACATCCTAACTGAACTTGCCATCTCAGATGAGTTCGTTGACGATAGCGGTAAATATTTTGATAATGATATTAAAGATGGCGTACATGGTGACGCAAGAGGAGAGTTCGGACAACCGCATGCAGACGCTCTAAATAAAGAAGCCATTGCAGAGCTTGAACGCCAGACTCAGACAGTATTGCAGTCGCTTTCTACATAAGATTTATATCTAGCCGCATCAATTAATGGTTAGAAATTAAACCGTTACAAAGTATCTCATTAAACTTATCATCAAAAACTGGGACATACCCTTATGCAAACTGTCAAAGCCATTGGTTATCAAAACAACCTACCTATCGATGATGAACAAGCGCTACAAGACATTACTCTTGATAAACCGACTGCTTCAGGCCATGATATTTTGGTAGAAGTTAAAGCCATATCCGTCAATCCGGTAGATTATAAAATCCGTGCATCGCGTCCTGCACCAGAGGGTGAGTATGCTGTTATTGGTTGGGATGCTGCTGGTATCGTAACGGCTATCGGTGAAGAAGTCAGTCTGTTCTCAGTAGGAGATAACGTTTATTACGCTGGAGATTTGACCCGTTCAGGCAGCAATGCTGAGTATCAGCTGGTCGATGAGCGTATCGTTGGCCACATGCCGACATCCTTATCTTTCGCTGAGGCTGCGGCGCTTCCGCTCACTACAATTACGGCATGGGAGATGTTATTTGACCGCTTGCAAGTGCCTGTTTCTGATAGTTCGACGGATGAAAACGGTAATGATGAGAATACTAATGACGTTTCAGTATTAGTGATTGGCGCAGCGGGCGGGGTAGGATCAATATTAACCCAACTATTAAAAGCACGAACGTCAGCTACCATTATTGGTACTGCTTCAAGGGATGAGAGTGTACAGTGGCTCAAAGATTTGGGCGCTGACTATGTTATCAATCACCGTAATGCATTGTCTGATGAGCTGCAAAAAACAGGCATTGCTGAAGTAGACTATGTCGTGAGTCTCAATAACACTGAAGACCATTATGAAGAAATTATTAAATGCTTAAAACCTCAAGGTAAGCTTGGACTGATTGATGACCCAGCAGCACTAGACGTCCTACCGCTTAAGACTAAAAGCTTAAGCCTACATTGGGAGTTTATGTTTGCGCGCTCAATGTTTAATACGCCAGACATGATTGAACAGCACCATTTATTAAATGCTGTGGCAACATTAATTGATGCTGGCGAGATTAAAACCACGGTTGCTCACAATCTTGGCACTATCACAGCCGAGCATTTACGCAGTGCGCACCAGATGTTAGAGAATCGTCAAGCACATGGCAAAATCGTATTAGAAGGCTGGCCTGTATAAGGCGTTAAATTATCGCTTAGCTTTACAAGTCTAATTTAACGTTTTGAGCGAATATATTGAACCTGCTTAAATGAATTTATTTAAAATAATTATAATATTAAAACATAGGAAGAATTTATGAACACGCAAGCAAACAAGCCACTCACCATCGTTGCTACTATCAAAGCCAAACCTGAGCACGTTGAGCGAGTCAAATCTGAACTACTTAAACTAACAGCAGCATCACAAGCTGATCAAGGTTGTATTCAATATGACTTACATCAAGACAATGCAAATCTTAATGGATTTATCGTTTATGAGATTTGGGAAAACAATGAGCTTTTGCAGCAGCATGTAAAAAGCCAGCATTTTCAGAACTATGTAAAGGTAACAGATGGCATGGTCGATGAATTTATCATAACTGAAATGACACTTATCTCGTAAATTTTACCTGTATATTTATCTGTCATTTACAATGAGATAGAGAGAGAATTTACTTTAAACTTTCAAAATGTACGAACAGGAATAATGTATGAAAGATATCACTGATGCGATGAATTGGCGCTATAGCGTTAGAGACTATGACCCTATCAAAAAGCTGTCAGCTGATGACTTTCAGCGTCTAAAAGATGTGTTGCACATGAGTCCTTCAGCGACCAATATTCAACCTTGGCACTATGTAATTGCCGATGATGATGCCGGTAAAGCTAGAGTTGCTAAAGGGACTGATGGGCATCACGAAGCCAATTCATCAAAAATAAAGAATGCCTCACACGTTATCGTTTTTTGTAGTCGTGCTTATGCAGATGATGAGTATTTGAGTGAGTTACTCGAAAAAGAAGACGCTGATGGTCGTTTTACTGAACCGAAGCGCAAAACACAAATGGATGAAAAACGTAAGAAATCAGTTAATAATCACCGTTTTTCAGAAAAAGATGAGCCGTTTTGGTTGGCTAAGCAGGTTTATATTACGATGGGTGCTTTATTACTTGGCGCAGCAACGCTTGGGATTGACGCGACACCGATGGAAGGCGTTGATTTTGAGGTGCTCGATGACGAGCTTGACTTGAATAGTAAAGGCTTAACCGCTGTAGGCGTTGTCAGTCTTGGTTATCGTAGTGGTGATGGCTATAATGTAGAATTACCGAAATCGCGCTTGAGTGAAGAGGCTGTTTTTAGCAAGCTATAAGTTTTACCAAAATATAAGTTTTACTAAGCTATAGTTAGTTCAATATAAAAAGAATACGGTGGAACTGGAATGAATTTTTTGCAGCCTCTGTCTGCGTAGGCACAGCAAGCAAGAAAAATTCGTACCAGTTCTGTGTAAGAATACAACATATCTACTTTATTTAGTATGGACTATATAATAATTAAACTATAATTTTAAATTATAAAAGCCACTAAAATATAGTTGGTTGCAAATAGACTTAAGCATGAAAAATTATCAGTCATTAATAAGAAAAACCTCATAAATGAGATATGTTTATGAGGTTTTTCTATGATAAATAATACTGGATTTAGCATTAAGACTCTTAACTGCTATATAGTAAGCCAATCAATGTACAGTCAACCAGTACCTAACAGGAGATAACCTCATCATGATTTGGCTAAAAATGCTTGTTGGCGCGTTGGTGGTATTGTTGATTCAAATGTTCGCTCAAAGCAGGTTCTTTTATTTGGCAGCACTTGCGCCACTTTTTCCGACCTTTACTTTAATTAGCCATTTTTTAGTTGGCACTCAGCGTAGTGCGGCAGATTTTAAAATTGCATTGATATTTAGTATGCTAGGTGTGATACCGCATCTCATTTATACACTGATTGTATTTTTTAGCTTTAGCCATATTGGCTTGTACAAAGCATTATTACTAGGTGTGGCAGGCTGGTTGATCGCTGCTGCTATTTTGATATTTGCGTGGCAACATCTGCAAATATAATAAAGGGTGTACGAGCTTATTAGGCGCTTCTTTTGTTGTTCATACAATCGAACCATGCATCGTCATATACGGTAGCAGCAGAATCAAAGTGCACGTATATTTTTTCATTATTCAATGTCGCATACCAATGCTCATCGTTATAGCCTGTGAGCACTTGAAAGTACTTTTCATTCACAAAGTCACCTACAACGTAGGTATTTCCTGCTGCATAAAAAGTATTGCCAGCCGTACACAGTAGTTTATCACCAGTATTTATCATAACATTCTACTTGTATATTTTAGTATATTCGGAAAAGGTAATATATTATTCTAGCCGAATATATCGTGAAATACTACAATGCGGAATGCAATCAATACGTTTTGTAACGTAATTTTTTATCGTGTGTCTCATGTATTTGCAAATTTAACCATGAATAATTGGAGTATTATCAAGGTATTGATTAACTGAAAAACAGGCACGATTTTGCTGTGCCAAAGTTTAAAAATAAGTGTTGAGTAAGTGAATCTAGGCAATGGCAGCTTCTTTATCGTCTAAATTTTTAGCTTAGTTTTACAGTTATAAGGAATGGTTTAATGACTATTTTATCTTTGAAATTGTATCGTTGAAACAACTTCGCAAAGGAATGCCACTATGAGTTGTCTTTTACCCGATCGAAAGCTATCCCACTATCGCAAGCCACTAATGGCGTTGTTATTAATAATGTCTTGTGTCAGTAGTCATGCTGCGACCTATAATATTGACCCAGCCCGCACCAATGTACGTTTCGCCATCGACTATTTTAATAAAAACTCCACCCATACGGGTGGCTTTTACAATGTGACGGGGCAGCTACAATATGATCCAAATGCACACACGGGCAACATCTCGCTTATCATTCCAATAAAATCCTTAAGTACAGGTAGTCGATCATTCAATCAAAAGCTGACGAGTCGTGATTTCTTTGATGTGGCACAATTTCCCTTGGCTTACTTTGAGTCTACTAAGTGGTATTTTATGACTGATAAAACACGCTCAGAGGTTATCCGAGTCGATGGCAAACTAACGCTACATGGGGAGACTCATCCGGTCACGCTAACGGCTACCAATTTCGATTGCTATGTTAGCCCCTCACGTAAAAATTCAGTTTGTGGGGGAGGTTTTACCACTACGATTGATCGGACTAAATGGAAGATTAATAAATACGCCTTACTGGGAATGACAAGAAATCTGACGTTAGATATCAGAGTGGAAGCAGCGACAGAGTAATGTATTATTATATAAATTGAATATATTGAAATAAGTTGAAATCTGTAGATATAATATACAAAATAATATACTATTTTTAATAGTGAATGGTCTTTGATAGTAATTTTTAAATGCTCAACACGCTCTATACTTTTTAAAGTCTAAGTTGGCTGCCTTAGGTGTTTTTATCATAACAATACCTATCAAGCTGTTCTGATTTGTCTACCATATTTTGAGGTATAACTATGAAAACCCCACAGGATTTAGTAAGCGCTGCTAAAGCACAAATCACTGAAGTTGCACTGGCGCAAGCAGCTGCTGCTTGTGATAAAGCCGATATCGTTATCGATGTAAGAGAACCTGAGGAATACGCTACTGGTCATATTGAAAAGGCAGTACTGATACCTCGCGGGTTATTAGAGTTTAAAATTGACGACCTAACAGCCACTACTGGTGCTGATACCAATATTGTGCTTTATTGTAAGTCCGGCGGACGTGCAGCGTTGGCAGCGCAGTCATTAGAAGCGCTTGGCTATAAGCAAGTAGTATCTATTGCAGGTGGTTTTGAGGCATGGAATGAAGCTGACATGCCAATAGTAAAACCGAATGATGGGATTGATTTTGGCTAGTATATTAGGCAGTCATTTATTTTGAGTAAGGCATTTTCGGCATTAAAAGCAAGGCATTAGATGCCTTGCTTTCAATGTTTTGCTTCTTAGTTCAATTGTATGGCTTTTCAGTTTAATTATATGGCTTATGAGTTCAATAGATTAGCGCGCATACTTAGCACAGGATGCTGGTTGCCAATAAAACTCAGTAGCAAAGAATTCGTCGTCACGTATTCTGCCTTCATAACTATCATCAAAGATTATTTTGTATTGGCAAGTCTCGACTCTTTTATCAGCATCGTAGAATTTGAGAATATAGTCCCATTCGCGAGCGTTAAATCCTTCACTAAAGTGAGGTGTGCCAATCAACTGGTAGATTTGATCTTTGGTAGTACCTACTTGAATATTAGCAACATCTTCATGATTGACGATCCTACCTCCTTTTTGCCATGCTTTGTTTGGATCAGGGAACACTAAGTCATTGGCATCAACAGATCCGTGCTGGGCACCAGGCGTCAAATGCCAAGTCGGTGTTATGTTTTTTTGGGTACAGCCAGTCACTGTGAATAGTAAAGCAGTCGTTGCCAGTAAGCCGTAATGATATGCAGATTTTTTCATTATCCATTCCTTAATATATTTTATGAGTAATTTGACAGCGCTTATCTATTTATAATCAGACCTATTGGCATATAAACGCTGTCATGAAGTAACGTTGTTATACTAGAAATGGAAGCCTGCACCAATTGCACCGCCAGCATTCCCTTGCGTATCTGCCGTACCATTCACTTTAATTACCCAACGACCGTTATCAGACACTTTAGATACACCAACAGCCACTGCACTTTCGCCATTGTATGACGCAATACCGCCGCCGACCATTGACTTACCTGGGATATACGCTTGCGGTAATGAAGACATTGCCATCGCTGCTGAGATACCAGCGTTTGCATTGTCTTCGACTTCACCAATTCTGTAGCCTAGGGCATTGACGCTATCACCCAGTTTTTTATCAAGAGCAGTGAGTTGACCGAAATTGACAGCATCTTTTTCATTGGTACCAGCTTCAACTCCAGTAATGACAGTGTTGGCTGCATTAAAGCCTTCAGCGGTCATGCTAGGACCATCTTTGATGGTGACGCCTGTGTTATCAACCACCGTATTGCCTGTGGTGACACTATCGACTTCGATGTTGCCATCTAGGCCAATTTGAATACCGCCATTAGCAGTGCTGGTCGTAATGTTGTTACCGCCTTCAAACTGAATGCTGCCACTATTACCGCCAACGCTCTGACTGATGTCATCGCCATTATCCGCGCCAAAGCTGATACCTGCGTCAAGACGACCAGTGTTGTCTGTGATCTTCTCGTTATTGGCTTGGATATCTTCATTGGCCTGAGCATTGCCTTGGTTAACAGAGGCAATAGCATCACTGATATTACCTTTGCCAGTACCACCAATGTTATTAGCAGTAAGGTTGCCATCAGCATCATAGGTGGCATCGCCGCCAATGATGCCAGCGACACCGTTGCCAAGGTTATGTAGCTGACCACCGTTGATAGCATCGGTACTATTTGCACTTATATCACCATCTTTTACGTTGGTTATAGTAGTGCCTCCAGTGCCGCCACCTAACGTGATGCTACCTTTATTGACAGTATCATCTGGGTTTTTATCATATTGGACTGCTGCATTATTGAGGGATGCATTGCTATCACCAAATGCGTCACTGACTGCTTTTAATTGCGAGACGTTGACGGCGTCAGAGTCGGCTGTACCAGCAGCGACACCTGTGATTTGGCGATATGTGCCATTAGCCGCATCGCCTACAGCAACTGCGCCTGTAGTGCTTGTAGTAGCCATAATCGCCGCATTACCGACTGCGCCAAAACCAATAATTCCAGCACCTGTCATCGCTGCAGAGCCAGTGCCTAATACTACTGAACCCTCGACAGTTTGGGTGACATTGTTGCCGAATACAAAGGTGTCATCACTATCAATAGTATTGTCATTACCTACTGAGTAACTGTTATTACCATCGATAATGCTTGGGTCACCAAAGGCCCCTGAGTTATTACCGTTGACGATGTTGCCTGTACCTACACTAATAGACTGAGTGCCGTTGGCTTGAGCACCGTCGCCAATAGCAACAGAAGAGGCGCCATTGACTTGAGAGCCTTGTCCGATAACGACAGCATTTTTGGCATCAGCTGATGCTTTGGTGTTGTGACCTAATGCGAGAGTGCTCTCAGCATCAGATTCTACAATAGCATTGACACCAATGGCTGTTGAATTAGCACCACCAGCACTTGAGTCATTGGTAATACCTAAATCACCTTCAGGACTAACAGCATTGGTATGGGCAAATTTCACCCCTTCGGTATTCATTTTTTGCACGGTTTGACCGATCCTTAAACGATCGGTAACTCCTTGACCTTCGACATCGTAGGTTAAGAACAACGAATCCAAATTACTGTTATCTACAGAGGTATTAGCGACTTGCTCAGCGATATTAATGGTAAATTCCTTACCATTTTTATCGAAGATTTTGACTTTGGTAGCTCTATCAAGCTGACCTTTATTAACTGCATCAGCAGCATTGATACCATTGGCAATGTTAGTAAGAGTGGTGCCACCGCTTACTACGATATTATTATCGTTATCGTCTTTACCAATAACAGCCTGTGTACCGTTAAAGATAACTCTATCGTAGTTTACTGTATCGTCATCATTACGATCATATTGAACACCACTTGCAGTTATGTTGCCAGCAATAGCGCTTAATTGACCAAAGGTTGCTGCATCGCTAGCTACTGAACCATCGGTTAGGTTAGTAATTTTAGTATCATTTGCATCGATGCCTTGTGCCGTGATGATTGGCCCTGTTGTGTCGCCTGTGCCATTAATGAAGCTTATGCCGCCTTGGTTGACAATGATGCCATTGTTACCAGCATTGTCTGTGGCACTAAAGCCTTCTGCGCCATAGTTGCTGGTGCTGGTACCGTCAGAGACATTAGTACCTGCACTAGTCATGGTCGTGATGTTGTCTGCACCATCATCAATGCTTACACCAGCAGTGTTGGTTACGGTATTGCCGGTCGTCACGCTAGTAAGTGCTAAGTCATCCTTGGTTTTGACTTCATAATCAGTAGAACCATCAGTGTTGACCGTTTCGGAAACGGTGATGTTTTTACCTTCAGTGACGGTGCTTTTCGCTTTGGTAGCTGCATCTTTAACAGAAGAGATGGCACCGTCAATCGTATTAACACCAGTGCCGCCAATGTTGGTTGCGGTAACAATACCGTCAGCGTTCGTTGCATTGCCACCAATGATAGTTGCAAGAGCAGCCGAACTACTATTTAGCTGATCACCAGTCACCGCTTCGGTTGAACCTGCGGCAATGTTGCCATTGGCAAGACCACTTAAAGTACGTACGCCATCAGTACCAGTAAAGCTGACGCTTGTACCACCAATTGTAGCGCCAACCGTAATCGCGCTTGTACCGGCGTCTTGACGGACAATACCGGTGCGACCAGCGTTGATGTCGTCGATATCGCTGGTGTTGGTGCTGGTTCGACCATCAAGGTTACCTAGCGCATCACCGACATTGTTAAAGTCAGTGGTGGTCGCATCATTATTGCCGTTGTTTAAGGTATAGGTAGGGGCGCTGACCATGCCCGTATCCGAGTCATAAGCGGCATTGCCGCCTAAGTTACTTGCCGTGCTGTTGCCTAGAGCATCGGTCTTTATGTTACCAGAGCCTGCTATCGCGTCTAACTGGCCTTTGTTGACAGCATCGCCGTCAGCGACCCCAGTTGCAACATTACTGATAACCGTATTATTGGCATCAATACCTGCTGCCGTGATATTCGGTCCAGTAGTAGCACCTACGTTGTCAGTAAAGCTTATGCCTGTCTGATTAACGATTGTGCCATTGTGGCCTGCAGCGTCAGTAGCCGTAAAGCCTGTCGCACCATAGTTACTGGTATTGGTACCGTCATCAATTCTCACACCAGCATTGTTGGTTGTGGTGTTGCCGGTGGTGATACTACCAGTCGTACCGAGATTAATATTCTCAGCCAATTTCACAGTTAATGAGTTATCAGCACCATTAGCGACCACACCAATATTATTGTCCGTCAGAGCAGCTGTAGACGGTGCTCCACCTTTTACGACGAGTGCCTGACCGAGTTTACGAGTCACTGTAACTGTTGTATTGTCGCCAGTGAAGCTAAGCGGTGTTTGTACAGCTGAATTTAGTGCAGTGATTGCATCACCAACGGTACGGACATTAGTAGCTGCGTTTGATGGATTGCTCACGACAGAGAAAACAGGTGCAGTGTAAATACCAGTTGCCGCATCGTATGCTGCATTGCCACCTAAAGCGGTAAGGTTGCCTTGAGATAAAGCTGAGTTATCATCAACTGTAGTACTTAAGCCTTTTAGCTGACTGACGTTGACAGCGTCGGTATCTGCACCGCCGGCGGCGACGTTAGTCAATCGACGTTCACTACCTGCACTACCAATACTGACTACATTACTACCTATTGCTGTTCCTACAACGGTTGTACCAGTAGGGGCAAAACTTGCGAGGGTAGAGGCTGTCACCGTGGTATCGCTACCGATACCTACTGCGCCATTTAAGCCGGCAGCGATAGTGACGTTGTTACCTATGATAAAGGCGTTGTCAGCATCAATGGTGTTTTCAATACCTACAGCTGAGCTAGCTTCACCTGATATGTTATTAAATGCACCTATAGCAGAACTGGCTGGACCTGTTACGTTATTAAATACACCAAAGGCTGAGCTAACCTCACCTGATACATTGTTTAAGGTACCAAAGGCCGAGCTACCACCAGCTGAAGCCTGATTTTCAGAACCTACAGCAGTCGCCTTGAAGCCAGTAGCTGAAGTGTCTTTACCGATAGCAATTGCATCTTCACCTGTCGCCCCCTCATTGTTTTCGTTAGTACCACCAGTTGAGTTGACGCTGAAGTATTTGGTTTTTTGAGCTTCTAAGGTTGCATTTGTTGCTGCCAATTGACCGCCGTTAATAGCATCTGTGCTATTAGTTGCAATAGTACCATCTGCCACACCAGTAATGACGGTACCACCAGCATCGATACCACTAGCAGTAATGCTAGGACCGATAGCATCATTGTTATTGTCTAAAAATCTGATCCCACTTTGGTTAAAGACCGTACTGGTAATACCGTCGGTCGCTGTGAAGCCATTTGCACCGTAGTTGCTTGTATTAGTACCATCTGTGACGTTAGTGCCTATGGCAGTAATAGTGGTGGCATTACCATCAACAGTACCGTCATCAACTCTCACACCAGTAGTGTTGGTTGTGGTGTTGCCGGTGGTGACACTACCAGTCGCGCCTAGGTCGATGTCTTTATTGAGTTTGACGGTTAAAGTGTCGCCGTTACTGGCAACCACCCCAATGTTGTTCTCTGTGAGGTCCGCTTCAGTCGCTCCGCCACGTACTTTTAGCTCTTCACCAAGCTTACGAGTGAATGGGGTAGTGCTGTCACCTGAGAACTGTAAACCTGTATTGGTGAGACCAGTTACCGCAGTGTTTACATCACCAGCATTCACTGCAGTATTAGCATTGGCAGGTAAGCTTATGTCACCTGCACTTGCCACTCCGGTTAGTTGACGAGCATCGCCATCTACATTGGCAAAGCTGACACTGGTGCCACCAGTTTGACCGCCAATGGTAATAGGATCAGTGCCGTTGTCTTGACGGACAAGCCCTGTTTTACCAGAAGCCAGATCAGCGATGCCCGTAGTGTTAGTAGTAGTACGAGTATCAAGGTTGCCAAGGGCACTACCAACGTTATCAAAGTTTGCTGTGGTACCAGCATTGCTACCATCGTCTAGGGTATAGGTAGGTGAGGTATAAGTGTTAGTTACAGCGTTATAAGTTGCACCGCCACCAAGTGCAGCTAAGTTCCCTGTTGCAATATTATTGGTGTCTGTTAGCTGACCGAAGGTTGCTGCGTCATCTGGTGCAACGCCATTAGCTAGGTTTGTAATTCTATTATTACCGTTATTGAGTCCAGATCCGCTAAGAGTAACGGTATTGTTAGGACCGTCAACAATGGTAACGCCAGCATTATTCAATGTACTGTTACCAGCAGTGGCTCTGTTGACATTGATATTATCGTTCAGAGTAACTTGTACACCGCCTGTGGTGGTGGTAGAAGTGATATTACTATCACCAGTGACATTAATCGTATCGCCTAGCGCAAAGTTGTTGCCTGTCGTGCCATTACCGAAGTTGATACCTTTGTTGATCTCAGTGGTGTTACTAGCAGCACGAGTGTCAAGGTTACCAAGGGCATCGCCGACATTGTTAAATGCTGGGGCGTTAGTGCCCGTGTCAGTCCCGTCGTCTAAGATATAGCTTGGGGCGGTATAAGTGTCAGTTGCTGCATTATAAGCTGCACCACCGCCCAAGGCAGCTAAGTTGCCAGTAGAGCGATTGCTGTTGTCGGTGATGTTGGTATTAGTAGTATTTAACTGATCACCAGTCACCGCCTCGGTTGAACCTGCGGCAACGTTACCATTTTCAAGACCACTTAAGGTACGCACGCCATCAGTACCAATAAAGTTAACGCTTGTACCGCCAGTCTGAGCGCCAACCGTAATCGCGCCTGTATCGGCGTCTTGACGGACAAGACCTGTTTTACCAGAAGCTAGGTCAGCGATGTTGCCAGTATTGGTTGTAATATTACCTGTATTGGTTGTGACATTAGTATTTGTCGCGTTAAGTTGACTGCCATTAACCGCATCAGTGCTTGTAGTATTCAAGCTACCATCTGCAACATTAGTAATCTTATCACCACCGACGTCTAAGCCAGTAGCCGTACTGGTCAATACCGTATTGTTGGTGGCATCACCAACAGTGACTTGATTGACACTAATATCGTCTGCTAGATCATAGTTGATGGCGTTGTCTGAAACGGTCGCAACTAAGTTGTTGTCAGTATTGGTGAAGTTAACCGCTTCACCCAACTGCACGTTGTCTTGGGTACCATTATCAGCAGTGATATCAAAGCCTAGATTGGCTTTGGTTAGGGCACTGTTTGCCGTAGTGTTTGCCGTGTTTGCTGTTGTTTGAGCAGTAGTGACATTGCTATTAGTAGTATTTAACTGATCACCAGTCACCGCCTCGGTTGAACCCGCAGCAACGTTACCATTTTTAAGACCACTTAAGGTACGCACGCCATCAGTACCAGAAAAGTTGACACTGGTGCCACCAGTTTGGCCACCAATGGTAATAGGATCAGTGCCGTTGTCTTGACGCACAAGACCTGTTTTACCAGAGGCGAGGTCAGCGATGTTGCCAGTACTAGTAGTGATGTTACCAGTATTCGTTGCAATGTCACCGGTATTGGCAGTGGTACGAGTATCAAGGTTGCCTAGCGCATCACCGACGTTATCAAAGCTATCAGTTCCACCATTTAAAGTATAAGTTGGGGCAGTATAAGTATTGTTTGCCACATCATAAGCAGCGCCGCCGCCCAATGCAGATAGACTGCCAACAGAGCGGTTGCTATTGTCAGTGATACCAGCCGTGTTGGCGGTGATATTATTCGAGTTAGTAGTGATATTACCTGTATTAGCAGTAACGTCAGCATTGGTAGCATTCAGTTGATTACCAGTCACTGCATCTGTTGAACCAGCTGCAATAGTGCCATCTGCAACATTAGTAATCTTATCACCACCGACATCTAAGCCAGTAGCCGTACTGGTCAATACCGTATTGTTGGTGGCATCACCAACAGTGACTTGATTGACACTAATATCGTATGCTAGATCATAGTTGATGGCGTTGTCTGAAATGGTCGCAACTAAGTTGTTGTCAGTATTGGTGAAGTTAACCGCTTCGCCCAACTGCACGTTGTCTTGGGTACCATTATCAGCAGTGATATCAAAGCCTAGATTGGCTTTGGTTAGGGCACTGTTTGCCGTAGTGTTTGCCGTGTTTGCTGTTGTTTGAGCAGTAGTGACATTGCTATTAGTAGTGTTTAACTGATCACCTGTAACAGCTTCGGTTGAACCTGTGACAACGTTGCCATTAGCAAGGCCGCTTAGAGTACGCACGCCATCAGTACCAGTAAAGTTAACGCTTGTGCCGCCAGTAGCATTACCAACTGTTATAGGGTTTGTTCCGTTGTCTTGACGAACAAGGCCTACGGAGCCATTGGTTAAGCCTACAATATTGTTATTAGTAGCTTCAAGTGCTGAGTTGGTAGCCGCTAATTGACTACCATTAATAGCATCAGTACTGTCTGTGCTAATTTTACCACCAGCGACGTTCTTTATTTGTCGTTCAAGCCCTGCTGCACCGACGGAGACTTGCGCACCTAACTTGACCGCACCTACATCATCTAACACACTACCAGCGAAGTTATAGGTGTTGCCACCTATTACAATTGTCTTTTCGGAAGTAGCATCGCTATCTGTCTCTGCGCCAGCACCAAGAGCGACTGAACCTGACTTGGTGGCAGTGGCTGATACACCAAGAGCTGTAGAACCTACACCAATAGAGGTAGCCTGTGTACCAAATGCAGTGGATAACGCACCGATTGACTGTGCTTGTACGCCAATAGCTACTGAAGCAGCTCCAGCAGTTTCTGTGCCGATATATTGTCTTCTATTTGCATCTGGAATATTTGGATTACTTGCACCTTCTGCAGCTGTATAGACTAAATCACGACCTGCGAACTTTTTAAAAGCTTCGTTGACATCGCCACTGTTTAAATTACTGTTCGTTGAACCGTCTATATTGCTCTTAGATGCTGAATCTAAATCATCACCACCGATTGCAATAGATGAGCTACTATTGGAGCGTACATTGGCACCAAATCCTATAGATTGATCACCTTTTACTTGAGTATCATAGCCTATGGCTATACTTTGAGCGCCTTGTATGTCTCCTGCATCTACCTTAGTCGTTGCTCTACCACCTATTGCAATATTGTTTCTACCACTAGCATCGCTCTCACAGCCTATAGCGATATCACCAGTAGACTTATCTGCCATGGTATCTGTGCCAAGAGCAGAAATAAGACACTCGTTAGTATCTATTGAACTAGCTCCTACAACAGCTACTGCTTGCATACTAAATCCAGCACTAGCTAGCCCCACGCACAATGCACTGAGGCGCAAGAGTTGCGCGCCTCCTGTTACCGTATCATTGGAAGCACTTGCAGCGTTAGATCTTACGACGGCACTTGATGATTTGCCGCGACTTTTCGCATATTCTGCTACTGCCATAAAACAGTTTAATGACTGATTCCAAATAACTTTATAATTGCGATTCATAAGGTAACATCCTGTAGTGGTCAAAACCCTGCTTGATAACAGTAAGATCTGCTGACAATAAATTGACATTAGTAGAGAAGAAATAACTAATACTTTTAATTAAAGAATAATTAATAATTAATAATTAATGGTAATACAAAAGTAATACAAAGTGAAGTTAATTAATTTTTATAAACCATAATTAAGTTTTTATTTTAACTGATAATTAATATTCGATTTAAAGAATATAAGTATTTTATATAAATATTTTTATATTTATTTAAACGAATATAAATAAAAGTTTTTTATTTTTTATAGATGAGTTATAAGTTTTATATAACTAAAAAAATAGCTTTAAAAGTCATTGTTTTGAGATTGTTTTAAGATTATTAAGCAGGTGTTATCAATGCCTTGTAAGGTATAGTGTACGAAGTATCGATTAGACTATATGAGCATTATTGATATATGGATTCTCGATAAGACGAAAAATAAATATGATTTAAAGAATAATAAAATACATTAAATTTTATTTATTAGTCTTTTAAGGTTAAAAGATCAAGATGTAAAATTTTAGGTAAAAATTTTTTCATATATGTATAAATTTAATCAAAATATAATAATATTTCTAAATATGTAAATAAATAATAAGTTAAGGATTATATTTTAAGTTATATAAATTTAATCATAATAAAATATTTTTTTATTATTCCCAAGAAATAGGGTTTGTGATTAAATGAGTTTTTAATTAAATTAAATAAAATTATTTTCTCTAAAGTATATAGGCTTACTTATGATCGTTATCTATGGTGTTAAAGAGAATCTCAATCCTATTTAAGCAGCGCTGTCCACTATCATTCATAGCTGCAAGCAGTCGGTACTTGGATTACCAGAGGATAAAAGGGCACAGCGCTTCATACCGCTAGACTCTGAGGATTTTTACTATCCTAATGATAGGTCGGCAGCTTATACTGTCATTGAGATTAGTATGATGGAAGGACGTACTATCGCTACGCAAAAGGCGCTGATCAAAGCATTGTTTCAACGTATTGAATCGGAAGTAGGAATCGCACCGATAGATATCGAGATTACGATAAAAGAGCAACCAGCGCATTGTTGGGGGTTTCGTGGGATGACGGGTGATGAGGCACGTGATTTGAAGTATAAAGTGAATGTGTAGCGGCAGAATATAGTAAATGTTAGGAGAGTTGAGCATTGGACGAAGCAGGCAAAATATCATGACGCAAAGAGTGCTAATAACAGAACGACTTTACCTCAGGCAATGGCAACCAAGCGACTTTGCTGTGTTTGCAGAGATGAATGCTGATCCTGAGGTAATGAAATACTTTCCCAAGCTATTATCGCTAACATTGAGCGATGTGATAGCCAAAAAGTGCCAGCAGCTTATTGAAGATAAAGGCTGGGGGTTTTGGGCGGTGAGTCTAAAAGGCAGTTTAGAAAAGAAGGAGGCCTTTATCGGTATGGTTGGCTTGAATGAATCACATGCTGATATGCCTTTTGCGCCCAATGTGGAAATTGGTTGGCGACTACACAAAGACTATTGGGGACAAGGTTATGCAACTGAGGCAGCAAGAGCCTCGTTAAGGTTCGCATTTGAAACATTAGAGCTTGATGAAGTCGTCGCCTTTACTGCCGTTATTAACAAGCACTCGCAATTGATTATGCAGCGTATTGGTATGACTGATACACAAGAAAACTTTTATCATCCAATGCTTAATCCCAGCCATCCACTTGCTGAGCACGTCTTGTATAAGGTTACTCAACAGCAGTGGCAGGAATCTATTGTTAATAGTTGATTAATAAACTCTAAAGGCAAAAAATACAAACCATAGTGGTTAGTAGGATTTTTTCTTACAAATCAGAAACATTTTTGTTAGAAATTTAATAAATTGCCATTATAGTTTTAAGTCAGATTTTTTAAAATCTCTCAAAAATCTTAACTATTTCGAGAAAACGTCAAGATATGCCCCTTAAACGGTAGATCCAAATAAGTAGTATCTTCAGGTTTTATGTGTTGACTACTAAAGCCTGACGCAATCATTTTTGTCGTCAGCTTGTTTTTGCGTCCGCGTCCGGGGTCAACGATGATGACTTCACAGTTGGAGCTGGCATGGCGCTCAATGAATGCGGCCAATATATCGATATGCTGATCTTCGTAGAGTAGGTCGCTACCGATGATCATATCAAAGCGTCCAAGTTGACTGTTGTCTTCGGCCCAGTCTAAGCGCTCAAAGTTAATTTCTTTATTATTATTTAACGTGGTATTGCGATCAAGGAAGTACTCGACCGTCGGATGATAGTCCGTCGCCGTGATGTCCGCATGCCGATGATTAAGTAGTAGGCTGGATAGTGCCATCCCGCAGCCGACCTCCAATATACGCTTACCCGCGATATTATAATCGAGCATATGGTTAGCCAGTACCAAGCTTGACGGCCATATCACCCCAAACAGTGGCCAAGATGCCGAGCAAATACCTAAATTGAGTGCCTCATCGTCAGGGTCACTGAATTGTTGGTTGTCGCGTAAGGTGCAAATGTGAATATCGGTATTGCCAATTTCAATCGTTTGATAACGCACGCGCACAGTAGTAAGCGAAGTCATAAACTGTCCTAAAAAATGAGCAAGAGTGCAAGGATTGGCAGAGGTTGCCACTATCAGGAGTTGGATAATAAAAAGGTGGGAAAGACTGAGTAACAGCCTATATAAAGAGGTGGGTGTAATTAATTTAAGATTAACTGGATAATATTATGCCTGATAGCTCGGTGAGTTATTGTTATTTCGCAAGGTACTAATATTACTAGTATTACTGATGTTGCTAGCTTTTTAAAGTCTGCTATTAAAAGGAGTCTTCTATAAGACGTGCTACTAGCATAAGCTTTTCTTGTGTGCTGTTCGCCAGCGTGACAGAGGCTGAAAAAATTCATTCCAGCAGCACTGGCTGACTTTTAAAGTGAATGGGTTGTAAGCGTGCACTTAGTTTGGACATATTAGATGCACGATTGCTTGATATCGGAGAGTTTCAGTACGAAGTCATGCTTTGACGAAGTTATATTTTGCATTGACGTTTTTTTATAATGGAGCTTTAGTTATCAAATCGCAGACCAGAGGTTTTGATGCCCCAAATTAGCTCAACAAAGGCGCGATTATTGGTCAAGGGTTCACCGTCGATAATAAGTGCATAGCCGCCACCATCGATCCACAAAAATACAAAGCTGGTCTCAGGAATCAATAAATCAACTTGCTGAAAGAAAGATATTGCTTGGCTTTCAACTGCCCAGCCGCGCTGTTTTTGACGTAGCATAAATCCAGAGAAGTCCGCTGCTGCTACGCTAAGCATGTCGGCTTCTTCTTGGCTGTAGCCAATGCGTGCCAAACAAAACCCTTCATCTGAAGCGATGGCAGCGCGGCGCTTGCCGGATAAGCTTGCCACCACATACGGCAAAAACTGATCAAGTGGTAAGTTGGGAGCGGGCAAAAAGGTAGATAGCTTTTCAATGAAACCTTGTTCAACGAAGTTATTTAACCATCGTTCTGAATACTCCTCCAGCCATGCTGCGACCAGCATCGTCTCGCGATGTGACAACAGTGCCTGTAATGCCAACTGCTGTGCGGTTGGTTCACTTTGGGAAAATGCTTCAAACACGCCAGCAGGGGTTAAGGTAATATAGGTTTTGTCAGCATCATCAAAAGTGGACATAAAAGTTACCTTATCGACAGGATGGAATAAAATAGGGGTTAATCAGTTGCAATGTTAAACCAGCAATAGCTACGCGCTTGCCTTGTTGTCTAAGCTTAGCGTGTTTTTTACTGGCTTAGAGCCTAAGATTTCTTTTGTAGAAGTTGAACCCGTTTGTTCTAATTGCTGTTGGCAATCACTCCAGTGTTCATCAAATTGCCAGTCGCTTTTACCTAAGCGAAACCAAACGATAGAGAAGGCTAAGCGATCATTACAAGCCAAGCAATGAGCAAAAAATTCACGCTCAATTTGCTCAATCGTATTCCAGTCCGCCGCATCACGTGCGCTCATTAGCTCATTGGTAATGTTCCGAGCGATCTCTTTGGCATCATCACTGCTGATACGTAGGCGATGGGTTTGCACGTTCAACGATGGCGTTACCAGTACGCTCCAGCGCGTCGCAAACTCACTGCTGTGCCTTATATAATCAAGCTTGTTGATACAGTTATGAAAGGCGTGCTCTATCTGCGGATGCAGGCGACCTTGAATACGAGCAAAGATATCTTTGACATCGTAAGGAATGTCATACCAACAGCCAAAGAAAAAGTCAGCGACCGCGCCTTGTAGCGGTTCTTTTTCATTAAGCATCAAAGCGGCATTGATACGTTGTTCGTGATAGTAGTGGTTATTGGGCGCGGCGAAAATCTTCCGAGAGTAATAACGAAACGTGCGACGTGCAGTCATCTCGCCGCTTTTATGTAAAAGTAACTCGTCAGTTGGAAATAAATCAGCCATGACGGTGTCCTTAATATAAGGGGTATTATAGGTTTTAGCGCGACAGACGATACATGATTTTATAAAGCAACAACCTTCTAAAACTTAATCAAGTAAGGTTTCCATCAAATCCAACATAAACTCGCCATCTTCTTCGCTCATCGCCTCAAAGCCTTGCGGCATACCAAGTTCGGCAAGCGCCTCTTTACCACTATCATCTTCATGAAAGGTCAATATCGCCTGACTTAATGCATCCGCTTCAACGAAATCCTCTTTAATCAGTAGCACATGACTAATATCTGCCAAATCACTTTCGATCAGTACTGACAGTTGTGCTTTGGTCAAACGTGAGAAGCTATGAAAGATTTCTGCTAAGAAGAACGCAGCTTGTGCGTCACCTTTAATGACTTGCCTTGCCGCCGCTTGATAGGTTTCGGTCACTTCCCAGTTTAAATCTGCTTCTTCTAAGTCTACCGCTTCTAGTAAGCGCAGACCGATAAGCTTCACATCGCGGTTGTCTGCCATGGCGACGGTTGCGCCTTTGGTCAAATCTTCTAAGTGATTAATGTCACTATTGGCGGCCGCTGCAATGACCATTTCATCAGATTTACCGATTGGGCGTGCGATGGCGCGATAGCCTTTTTCACGAATCAAAGCGGCAGCATCAAAAGGATTGGCATAGATAATATGTATGTCACCGGCATCGACCATCTCTTCTTGTTCAGCATGAGAGGTAGGTGTATTGAGATGCAAGTGAATGTCCGCACGCTTTTGGATTAAGGTGTTAAACATATGCCAACCTGCAAAACGATCAGGTGAAAAATCAGGGGCGATTAATAGGTTATACATCTTCTCGTTCATGATTTAACCTTCCTCATTCTGTTTCATTTCGGCATATTGCATAGTCGCCGCTTCAATTTTGCTACGCGAGGGCTTACGGCGCACGGACGTATAGCCGACGGTTTGTCCACGGCGTACGTTAGGCACGACGGTCGCATATACCCAATAATGGCTGCCATCTTTGCATAAATTTTTGACATAGCCATGCCATTTTTGTCCTGCCTTCACCGTTTGCCATAAGTCCTGATAAGCGGCATTGGGCATATCAGGGTGACGCAATATATAGTGCTGCTGACCGATCAGCTCGTCTGTCGTATAGCCACTGATTTCTACGAACGCATCATTCACATGGGTGATGATACCGTCTAAATCCGTACGCGAGACGATTAGCTTGCCATCAGGATAGGGACGTTCAATCGCAGAGTCATAAACGCTGCGTGAAGTACCGTCATGATAAGTCAGTGCAACTTTCTCAGCTGGCATATCAGGCTTCGCGGCATCGAGAAGGGGAGAGCCCATAATAACCTCCTATATTTATCATTATAAATTTTCAGTCGTCTATAGTCATAAAACCGCTACGGTCTCAACTTCGCTCGCCATATTAATCTATAGCTTGCTCTTGGTTTGCTTTGGTTTTTTGGCGTCGATATTATTGTGGATCGACTATGCTAGACGACAAGAATGATTTTTATTACCTAGATCTATTACTTAGATCAGCTTGGCAAGTGCTTCTGAGGCGCGTTTAATGTCCAAAAATATCAACCCAAGTTTGGCATTGGTTTTGGCCATAATCGTAAGGACTGCTTCATCACCTGATGAAGTCATAATTACATAGCCTTTTTCACCTTGAATCATAATACGGTCAATACTGCCACGAGCCAACTCACGACCTGCGCGGTCACCCAACGATAATAACGCTGCTGACATAGCACCAACGCGGTCTTCATCCACGCCTGTCGGCAAAGCTGAAGCTATCATTAAGCCATCGTTTGAGATTAGAGCAGAGGCTTCGACGTCTGCTGATGAGCTATTAAGGTCTTCTAGTATTTGTTGGAACGAATCTGTACGCATAGATATCTCACAATCTCTCATTGTTAAATGGACACAAACCATTCATTGATAATATTCAAAAATAACTTTGTATTTAAACAAAGGATGTATTCAGGTAAACGATTATAATACCTTACTAGCAATGTGGATTATTATAATGCCTTACTATTAATAATGATATGAAATTATCGAATTTAAGTTAAGTTTTTTGCCATTTGCTTTACTTTTTATACCGCTCATACGCTTATTCAGGCCAATATATGATAAGAATCAATGAGATGCCTTAGGATGTATTCGTCTATAACCATAGCCGTTCATAATTAGTAGCATTTATATTGCAATACGGGATTGACTTTTTTCAGTAGCAGGGTAAATTAAATAGGAGATGTCAAGTAACCAACCGTTTTGACCATATAAGCTGCGCGCCACAATTACTGTCTTTGTCATACCGATCCCATCTGTACATACTCAGTAGTCTCAAAGTGATATGCAATAGACATATAAACGTCATGACGCCTGTCGGTTGCTTAACTTATCGGCTTTTAATCCCGCTAGCCTTTTGTGTACCGAACGCAAAAAATCAATCCTGCATCAGTACTTGCAATGCCGTAGTCTACTGAGTACGGTATTGTAGAGATGTAATCGAGTACCATCACACGTTCTATAGTTAAGGAAGATCTATGAGTATCAGTCAGGCCATCGAAAAAGTTGAAGCGCGCTATGCACATCAACCTGAGTTTGTTCAAGCAGTCAAAGAAGTTGCGCTTACCATTGCCCCTTTATATGATGCTCATCCTGAATACCAAAAATTCAAAATATTCGAGCGTCTAGTAGAGCCTGATCGTATTATTGCTTTTCGTATTAACTGGGAAAACGATAAAGGCGAAGTTCAAGTCAATCGCGGCTGGCGTGTTCAGTTCAGCAACGCTTTGGGACCTTATAAAGGTGGCGTACGTTTTCATCCATCGGTGAATCAATCTATTTTGAAGTTTTTAGGCTTTGAGCAAATCTTCAAAAACGCATTGACCGGTCTACCTATGGGCGGCGGTAAAGGGGGTTCTGATTTTGACCCTAAGGGCAAAACTGATAATGATATTCGTCGTTTTTGCTATGCTTTTATGCGCGAATTGCATCACTATGTTGGTAAAGACGTTGACGTACCAGCAGGCGATATCGGTGTTGGCAGCCGTGAAGTCAGCTATATGTTTGCCATGTACAAGAACTTGACTCACGAGCACGGCGGTGTATTAACCGGTAAAGGCGTGGGTTTTGGTGGTAGCTTGGTGCGTACGGAGGCCACAGGGTATGGCGCAGTTTACTTCCTAGAGAATATGCTGGCCGCGCAGAACGAAGATATCAAAGGTAAGAGGGTGTTGATATCAGGGGCGGGTAACGTCTCACTACATGCTGCTGAAAAGGTCTTTATGCTCGGTGGTATTCCAATTACGGTGTCTGATTCAAAAGGTACTTTGTATGATGAAGCAGGTCTCGATCAAGAAAAAATCGACTGGCTTAAAAAGCAAAAAGAACAAAGTAAACCGTTAGCTGACTATGTCGATGTCTATGGTGGCGAGTGGTTTGCCGATCAAAAGCCATGGCAGTTTAAGGGCGATATCGCTATCCCTTCAGCCACTCAAAACGAAGTTGATGAAGATGATGCCAAACTCATGGTTGAGAACGGCATAAAATACGTAGTCGAAGGCGCTAATATGCCTCTGACTGCCAAAGCAGTTGATTATATCTGTCTGCATCGTGTGCATTATGCGCCAGGTAAGGCAGCAAATGCTGGAGGGGTCGCAGTATCTGCGCTTGAGATGTCGCAAAACTCAGTACGTCAATATAAAAGTTTTGATCAAATTGATGAGCGTCTAAAACTTATTATGAAGAATATCCATGATTGTGCGGCTGAAGCGTCAGAGAAGTACAATCAGACTGACAATGGTTATATCGACTATGTTGCAGGTGCCAACATTGTCGGTTTCAAACGAGTGGCTGATGCGTTATGTGCTTATGGTATTTTAAACTAACTTGTGATGTAAGATAGCTTATGACATAAACTAATAAGACTGTAAGGTAGCTTGTTCTTAGCTCCTAAAGTAGTCTGAAAGCAGTGTTAGAGCATTCTTAAATACCGCATCTATATCTTATAGGTGCGGTATTTTTTTGTGCAAAATAAAGCTATAGAAATCAATCTATACATAAGACAAGCATCACTTTAACCAACCTTGATAGCATTAAAGAAATAGCTATTAACATGACGTGTATCTTCGAGTATTTATCGTTAGCTATCAAACAATATGATTAATGTATCAAAGACGATAGATAGAGTTATATGGACGCTAAGCGACTAATATAGCAGCGTTTTTACAATAATTACGTGGCGTTACACTATGGGGTGATTATGTACATTTCACAGGTAAAGACTATTATTTCTTTCAACTATCATAGATTTTTATACAGGCAGATAACGATAAGACTTTGAATAATATTACTCAGATAAAATTTAAGACTAATACAAACTGAGTGTCAATTAAGCAGCTATAAGTACATGGGTTGACCCTCTCGCTGATAGATAAATTATGACGATTATAGAAACCGACAAGTTTCTATTTTTCGTTTTAATTTCCTTCTTAGTTAACGGGTAAACACAGGGACAAGACATGAGTATCAATAAAGTAAATTATTCTACAAAAACGTCATTATTTATAAGTGAGGAAACCATAAGACAGAATGCTATAGAAAGGAGTGCTATAGCAAAAGGTGCCATAAGGAGAGATGGTATGAAAGAAGCTGACGTAAATGCAAACCAATACGTTGTCACAGATAATAAAACAAAAAACATAAATAGCTTGAGTTTAACCAAGAATAATACATTAAAGATTCATAGTTCACCAAAGACTGATAGTTCACCTGCTTATCATCTAAAGAATTCTAAAGCTCAAACTGAGAGTCACGGCAGAAGCGATCGTAGCAATAACTTCGAAGAAAAAAATCTCAATAGAACTATTCTGAACAAAACTCTTCTCAATAAAAACATTCTAAATAGAGCAGACAGCCAGACGTACAAAGCTGTATCAAAGAATGCCCATATTAGTAAAGAAACGCCTATACGTTTAAGTTTTCAGCTAATGACTCGTGCTGAGCCAGCAGCGCTAGTCATTGAGACAATTAAATCATTATTAGCTATCAAAGCAGACGACGATGAAATTCTAATCGTCGATAATAATAATACCCAAACGACCTTATACGAGCCATTAGCACAGTTCTGTGCCAGTCTTGCTGCGCGTCATAATGTACATTTTTATCATATTGATTCAGTTGCAGGCTTTAAAGCAGGTGCGCTCAATTTAGCGTTGGGACTCATGGATCCTAATTGCAGTCATATAGTAGTAGTCGACAGTGATTATCAGGCGTTACCGCAGGCGCGAATATCAATTGCAAATGCTATCGAACGCTATCCGTCTCATGCGCTATTGCAATTTCCGCAGTTTTATCGGGACGCAGGGCGAGTCGATATTCATAGCGAGTTAAATCATTATTTCAATCATCATTTATACCGTCCATTCAACCGTAAACGTGCGCTATCGACAGGGACTTATGCGGTTATTCGCCGTCGCGCGCTACTAGATTTGGGCGGTTGGTCAGGTGCATCAATTACCGAAGATGCGCAGATGGGTGTGCTGATGCATGGTCGCGGCTTGCGTAGTCAGTTCGTTCCTGAGGTTATCGCGACAGGACTGCTGCCGACTACCTTACACGACCTAATGAGTCAGCGGCGACGTTGGATCTACGGCAATATGCAAGTGCTTAATACTTACTTTTCAGCGTCATCAAACTTGCCTTCAACAAGTTTATTCGCCACAGGTTCACCAGACACAAAAAAGAAACTCAGTGAGCGTCTAGCTTATATGGGTGCGCACTTATCTCAGCTTAGTGCTTGGGTGAACTTTACCGGTATCTTTATCGTATTGCAGTTATTGACGCTACTTATCATTACGGGTGCTTTGTTGTTTGGCAGCAGTTTGAATATTCATGCTTTGCTCGCTCCGCTATATATCGTGTATGTGAGCTACGCTATATTCTTGGGTAGGCGCTTATGGGCATATATGCAGGATAGTGCACCGCTCAATCAGCAAACTAGCAATGGAGCTGCGCCAAGTTTAAGTAATCGTTTGCGGGCTTGGGCTGTGCATCTGAATTTTTGGGAGCTGGGCGCTTTATCATGGTGGCCAGTACTATGGGGACAAAAAAAGCCATTTATCTGTACGCCGAAGCAAGAGTTTGTGCGTACACGCAAATCAGTTTATGTTGCCAATTTAATGGCGATGCCTAAAGTATTGCTAATGCTAAATATAACCACAGCCATAATCGTATCGCCATTTTCACTGTTATATTCACCGCTACTATTTGGCTGCGCTGTGATGGTTTGTATCCTAAAAATATGGGCTGCCAAGGTGATGCTGGATAATTACAGCTATGAAGAATATAAGGTTGCAAATAAAAGGGTAGCTGCTGAGACCTTAATTACTAAAAACCTCAGTGCTATCAGTGCTAAAAGCTTCGTTACTAAAAACTTGTCTCAGCCGCACATGATTAGTATTGCTAAATCAAAAGACAGACCTTTGGTGTCTTCATTCAAAGACGACAATGCTGTTAATTTTTAACAACATTAATTTTAATCTCTACAATTTTTATCTGTACCTAATAACTGTCATTCAACTCATATTTAGTTAATTTATACTTAATCAATTCATATTGGACTCGTTATGCTATCTAGCCCTACTGTCGATATATCAAGTATTACTGCTTACCGTGATGCTAGCGTAATGGATACTCCTGTATTGCGCATTGCTGTTATTGCGCACTCTTTGTACCCAATTGCACAGCCATACGCTGGCGGTCTTGAAATGATTACCGAGCTTATCTGTGATGAATTGGTTGCTCAAGGGCATGAAGTGTCGCTCTATGCACACGCTGATAGTCAAACTAATGCGACACTCGTGCCCTTTATGACGCGCATGCAGTTTGATGCGTTGGTCTATGACAAGGAGCATGATTCGGTAGGTATGAGCCGTGAGGAGCTGTATCAGTATTTGGTGTATCAGCAAGCCATGCGCGATATCATCAGTCGTGATGAACAGGGCATGATCGACGTGGTGCACAATCACAGCTTGCATCATATACCGATGATGATGGGTCAGGCGTTTGGCGCACGCTTCTTTACCACCTTTCATACGCCGATTTTCCCGCAGCTGCGCTTAGCATTATTGACACTACGTCAAGGCACGCAAACCCAGTTCACCGCGATTAGTGGTCATCAGCAGCAGTTATTTGCTGAGTTCGTGCCTTCTCATGTGGTCTATAACGGTATTGATGTACAGTCGTTTAAAGCTAACGTACAACCGATTGAAGATGAGGTTTACTTTTGGTACGGACGTATTTGTGTGGAAAAAGGCACACATCTAGCGATGGAGTATTGCAAAGCGGCAGGCAAGCGCCTCATTATTGCAGGGCCAAAGAGTAATGAGGAATATTTTGATGAGTACGTTGCGCCGCTACTAGAAGAAGATAAAAACGATGGGTCTTTATTCAATTACGTCGGTCATCTGAGTAAAGATCAAATCAATGAACGCTTAAGCCAAGTGACTGCTATGCTATTTACCAGTACATGGGACGAGCCTTATGGCTTAACGCTGGCTGAGAGTTTGGCTTGCGGTACGCCAGTGATTGGATTTGATGTCGGTGCGAGCGCTGAGATTGTCACGTCATCGACTGGTATTATCGTACCTAAGATGGACAAAGACGCTTTTATTCAAGCTTTTGATGATATTAAACATATTTCTCGCGTGGCATGTCGCCTTCGTGCTGAGCAGTTTTGTTCCGTCGCTACAATGGTTGATGGTTATCTGCGGCTATATGAGCAGGTATTAGAAAGTAGTGACAATGATAGTGTTAGTGCTCAGATTCAGGCCTTGTCTTTCTAGATGCTACTTATGATTCAAGTTCTAGCCTACTAAAATTTTCTAAAGTAAACAGACTAACTTCACTAGCTATTTAAGTGTCATTTCTTAATAAGTAAGTTCTAGGACATCTTTTATGCGTATTGGCTATTATGCTCATCATCATGGTTCAGGTCACTGCCGCCAAGCGGATAAATTGGCTGTTCTACTGCCGCCTACATTACGCTCGCAGATAACAGTGTTTACCAGTTTTCCTAATGATGGTTATCGCTTTAGCGCGATAGCTGATGAGCAAATCGTACGTTTAAGCGCTGAGGATCAGCTGCCAGAAGATGTACTGCCAGGACGAGCTGGTGAGTATTGGCAGCCGAGTAGCTTGCATTACTCGCCAGTAGGTAATGGCAATGTGCAGACGCGCAGTTGGCAGCTGCTCAATGAGATTCGTCAGCGCCGGATTGACCTGATGATTATTGATGTCAGCGCTGAAGTTGCCATGCTATGCCGTACAGCTAGCGTGCCTTACTTATACGTAAGGCTGGCAGGCGAGCGCGATGATAAGCCACATTTGAATGCCTTTGCTGGCGCGCTGGGATTATTAGCCCCTTATCCAAAGGCGCTTGAAGCGTCAGCAACGCCGGACTGGGTACGCCAAAAAACGCTATATCTTGATTTCATGCCCAATAAGACGGATGAGCTGTTAACGTTTACCGCCTTTATAAATAAGCTCATGACGCTCACTACTGATAATACTATTCATGAGCGACTTTACTCGCGTTTAGACGCTGTCAATAAATCAGCTGAAGACAATGCTAACGAAGGCAACATTGTTACTGTCATCAAGGGCTATGGTGGGCATGATGCTATTGATGCCAAGCTGCCAGAGCTACGCCGTGCATTACCGAACGCATTGATTATATCGCTTGGGCCTATTAATGATGAGGCACGTGATTATGTCGATATTGCTGCTCACGTAGATGATGTGACCCCATTTATTGCCTATAGTGATCTGCTTTTGATGGCTTGTGGTTTGAACGGTATTGCGCAAGCGTATGACTATGCGACGCCGCTTATTGTATTGCCAGATGAGCGTCCGCATCGTGAGCAAGAAGTCATGGCAGAGGCGCTAATTGAGCAAGGCCGTGCTTTAAGTTGGGCACAGTTTATCGGTCAAACTTCAAGTTTGGGTAGTCAGGATATACCGTCTTTTTTATCAGTTAACAATAAGTCAATTAACAACGAATCAGTTATCAATGAATCAATCAACACTGATAAGACTGCTTTGACGGGTAACCAAGCTAATATGCTAGCGCAAGAATTTATGGATAGTTTCGCTGACTATACTTCCGTTAAAGCTTGGTTTGAGGAATGGTTATTGCCGCAGCTAGGTATAAAACCTGAAAGATAATAAGAGCAAATATTTCTATGACAACGATAACCAAAGCGCAAGACGCCATTCCCATGAGTGTAATTACTACCTGCTATGGACGCAATCGACACCTCTACAATCTACTCAGTAGTTTGGCGCAGGGTAGTGTCAAACCAGCAGAAATTATTATCGTTAATGACGATGCTGAGCATGAACGTCTAGCAGAGTACGATTTAAATATTATTAAGTTAGCAACGACTACAGCGACTGAGGATGGATTAGCAAGTAGCGCATCATTTGATATTGGTCGTAACCGTAACCTTGGAGCCGCGCGCGCCACGTATGACGCCATGGTTTTCTTGGATGTAGATTGTATCGTCGCCCCAACCTTTATTGAGCAGCTACATTATAAACTCCAAGCACATTCCAAAGCCTTATTGATGGGTCAACCGCGTTATCTGATGCGTCCTTTAACCGATGATGAGGGTAGTCAGCTACAACAAGGTAAATTAGCAGCCGATTATCTAGACAAGCTGTCCGTATTTAACCCTTATCGGGATAACTTTGATTTGCAGCATCAAGATAAGTCTATTAAACAGACGCAAGATTATGGTGCATTTTGGAGTCTTTGTTTTGCGATAATGCGCAGTCAATTTGAGCGAATTGGTGGCTTTGATACGGATTATGTCGGCTACGGCGCTGAAGATACGGATTTTGCTTTTATGGCGCGTGCGTTGAATATCGATTTTTACTTAACTGATGATGTGATTTACCATCAACAGCATAGTGTCTATAGACCGCCGCTTAATCATTTAGATAGTATCGTTATCAATGCCAATCGCTTTTATGAAAAATGGCAACATTGGCCGATGTCAGGATGGTTAGCAGAGTTTGCGCAGTTGCAATTGATTAACTGGCAAGATACGCAGACAGTACCGATTGCTATCAATCGACAGCCAAGTGAAGTCGAGATTAGAGCGGCTCATTATCCGGATGCGCCTTATGTTTAGTATGCTGTATATCTAAATGATGTAGAGGCTCTGTTTTATTAACACTGATTCGTTAGTGCTGATGTATTAATACTGACGGATAATCTCGACGCTATTAGGCGGCGTCGCAAGCTCTTGTCTTTCAAACGCCCAATTATGCCCATCCCAAAAGTGCGCTGTTTTATCATCATTATTAAAGCCCAACATGATCATCGATATTGGCATCTCAGTATTTTGCTGCTGTTGCACCTCCAAACATGCCGCTAATAATAGCCGATACAACAAAAATCCTGAGGTCGGCGCAGATGAATGGATATCAGCAAAAATAGGATAATCTGCTACCACGCTATGCTGCTCCGATAGCACGCGACAATGCTCATCGCTATGCAACAATTCATTTAGCAGTTCTGGAATCTCTAGTACTCGGCTAGCTGTTATCGGGTCATCATTAGGGCTGGGGTCGTCAGCTGGTAATGGAAACTGGTAGTCAGTATTCCCAAACAAGATGCCAAGTGGTGCATGCTTGGCCATATCTAGCATTGCAGTTAAGTTGTTACTACGCGGCGGCATGCCAAAATGCAATAAACTGTCGCCGATTTTTCTAAAAAATAACAGTTTTGGTAGATCTTTAGCGCTAGGGTGATGAGCAAAAAAATCAGCATGAATAAAGTCATTAAACAAAACTAGCATATCTGTCGGCTGCAACAGCGTCTCTAAGCTCGCTGTATCTATTGAAGGGTTATTTGCTATCAATACAATCCGTTTACTCTGCAACATTTGCTCTTGAATGATAAGCGGTAAGCTTGCAAAAGCCAATGCCGACTCAGTATCAAAACCAGAAGTATCAAAATCAGCAATAATGTCAAAACTAACGCCCGTTAAAGAGTGATAAGTATTATCGTATAGTGAGTCTGTTAGGTGGGACGTATTTAGCATAGAGGCTTAAATGACCTAAAAAGGTGAAGTAACATTATAAAAAACGGAATAACATTATACCTTATTTCTACTGCAATAGCATTACCTAAGTGTATGATAGCCATAGAAAAAAGGTAATTATTAGATAATGTTTTACAGTACATTAGTGCTACATTACGCTACCTTTTTGTCTCATGTTTATCCTTATATATCCGTATCATAAAAGCAATTCCATAATGGCTATAAGGATAAAGAGATATGAGTAATATTATTAAAAAATTGCAACTGACTACATTGGGCGCTTGTCTAACTTTAGCATTGAGCGCAGGTGTAGTGAGTACAGCTGTTAGTGCTGCTAATCATACTGACGAAGTGAGTGCTGCTCAAACAGCGAAAATTAGCCTAAAGCAGGCGATTACTACGGCGAGCAAAGAAGCTTCCGGTACTTTAATCAGCGCAGAGTTTGATGAAAATGACAGCGATGCTGAGGGTGATGGCGGTGTCTATGAGCTGGAATTCAGTACTAATACCACTGGTTATGAAATCAAAGTTGATGCTATAACTGGCAAAGTCGTAAAGTCTGAAACCGAAAATTTAGATAAAGATGATGTCGATAGTTATGAAGTTCAGCAGCAAGCAAAAATCAAGATTATGGATGCTATCAATACTGCGGAAAAACAAACCAGTGGTCGTGTCTTAGAAATTGAATTCGAAAATGATAATGATTATGCTGACCATCAGACCTACTACGAAGTTAAAGTACTAAAGGCTGATCAAATTGTTGAACTAAATATCGATGCCGAAACAGGTACTGTATTTGAACGTAAAACTAAAGACACTGATGCCAATAGTAATGCCAATACTAACGTCAATACTGATGCTGCGGCAGATGTAGAGTTATAATGCTCACTACAGAGTTTAGTTATTCATAGATAGTTGATATTAAATAAATATGTGAAGTTATGACACGGAACTGGTATAAGTTTTTTTGGCTATTTGTGTTTGCATAGACAAAGGCTGCAAAACTCACAAGCTAAGAGCATGCATCCTAGTTTCACTGTATCGTTTTATATTTAACTGACTATATTTGAACTGGCTATATATCGAACTGATTATGTGATAGTAACTTGTTAATTCGATAGCCAATAAAGAAGCCCCAATCATTTAATGGTTAGGGCTTCTTTAATTATGCTAAACGTTTATATAAATTCGCTATACCGTCTCATGCCATTTACCTTGAACCATAACACCTGCGATAGGATTTAGCCCCATTTGATAAGCAAGGTCAGCAGGGCGAGCGATATCCCATAACGCTAAATCAGCATCGTAACCCACTTCTATTTTGCCTTTTTTGGCTAGACCTAACGCTTGTGCCGCATGAACGGTCGCTCCTGCCAATACTTCTTCAGGGGTTAAATAAAATAGTGTACAGCCCATATTCATCGCTAATAACAGCGACGTTAATGGGGAAGTACCGGGGTTGCAATCTGTTGAAACGGCAATCGGAACTTGATGTTTACGCAACTCTTCAATCGGTGGCAGTTTGGTATCACGTAGCGTATAAAAAGCACCCGGCAGTAGCACCGCTACCGTGTTGCTTGCGGCCATTTTTTTAATATCGTCTTCTACTAAGTGCTCAAGATGGTCGCTTGATAGTCCTTGGTATTCTGCTACCAAAGCACTAGCGCCTATGTTTGAGAGCTGCTCAGAATGCAACTTAACTGGCAAGCCTAACGAACGAGCAACTTCAAAGACGCGCTTAATTTGCTCAGCAGTAAAGGCAATGTTTTCACAGAAGCCATCGACCGCATCGACCAAGCCCTCGCTATGCAAGATTGGTAACCACTGGCAAACTTGCTCGATATAGTCATCCGAGCGGTCCTGTACGTGAGACTTGTATTCAGGTGGTAGGGCATGGGCGGCTAAATAAGTGGTGCTGACATGAATGTTGTGTTTGTCACCGAGTGCGCGGGCGACTTTTAGCATTTTGCGCTCAGTTTCTAGGTCCAGTCCATACCCAGATTTGATTTCGACACTGGTCACGCCTTCTTTGATGAGCGCGAGCAGACGTTTTTCACTTTGCGCAAACAATTCTTCCTCATTCGCTGCGCGGGTGGCGCTAACGGTTGAGACAATGCCGCCACCTTGTGCCGCAATATCTTGATAACTGGCACCTTGCAATCGCGCTTCGAACTCGTTGCTGCGGTTACCGCCATAAACGATATGGGTATGACAATCGATGAGTCCAGGCGTGACCCAGTTGCCATCAGCGTCTTTGATTTGATTATTTTTATAATGAGTAAGATGCGGCTTTATTTGCTCATGCGTACCAACCCATGCAATTTTGCCGTCTTTGATACCGATAGCAGCGTTTTCTAATTGACCATAAGGGGTGCTTTTTTCTTGGTTGTCATTATAAATATCAAACCCGTATTGCGCTGAAAAAGTTGCGAGATTGGCATTGATAATGAGGTGGTCAAACGACGTCAGAGTGGAATCGTTTATAGGCATTTGGTCTGTAGGATTTGTAGTATTAGTCATGATGTGCTCCTGCTTATTTTAGTTTAGAGCTAGCAATTTTGAGTAAGAAGCTACAGTCAGTTCAAATAATAGCGTTATAACTATTATAATGTGCTACTAGAGTAAATTTTCCTTGCTTGCTGTGCCTACGCAGACAGAGGCTGCGAAAAATGTACTCTAGTAGCACTGTAACTTGTTTATAATGAACTGACTGTATTTCGTCTATGTTAATAGTAGATGCTGCTCGATAATAGTCGCCAAGAGGCGAGCGGCGACTTTACAGCTGCGTCCATCAACATCAAAGGTCGGGTTAATCTCGGCAATATCAGCTATTCTTACTTTGTTTGATGCCATGATATGTTTGACCGCGCGCTCAACGAATGCCAAGTTAATACCATAGGCGGCGGGCGCACTGACACCAGGAACGACGCTCGACGGCAGGCAATCCATATCAATAGTTAAGTAGACCACATCGACTTCATTGATAAAGGTCTCTATTTGAGTAGCAATTTTTTTCCATTTTTTATTGGTGCAATCTTCATCACTGATAATGTGTACGCCTAACTGCTCAGCACGGTCAAAGAGCGCGGCAGTGTTGGAAAACCGACTGACGCCGATACAGCAATAGTGAAATGGCTGACCTTGTTCATCAAGGTGCTCGGCAATTTGACGAAATGGCGTACCAGACGTGGCGACATCAGATTGACGAATATCTAGATGCGCATCAAAGTTAATCACCCCGATGGTAGGCATTGCGCTCGCATGGCTTTTGACATCATTTTCAACATGGCTCTCGACATTGCTGACGTCATTAGTAGGCTGATCGGCTTTTGATGACAGCGCCTGCCATAATCCTAAAAAGCTACCATAAGCGATGGCATGACCACCACCAAGCCCGATAGGTAGACCGCCTTCCTGGATAATATGGCTAATCTTATCGGCATATTTTACTTGAGCTTGCTCCAGAGTACGCTCGGCAAAATCATCATTATCATGACAATGGATATCACCAGCATCACCTAGTAGAGTCGGCAGTTGACCCTCATAGCGTTGTTGTAACTCAGCGATGACCGGCAGCGCCGCAAATGCTTGGCGAATCAAGGGCGGCGCAGCTCTTGCACCTACGCGTCCTTGATTACGTCTGACGCCTTGATCACAAGCAAAACCGACCAGTCCAATGCGCTGACCATTTTGCTGACTGGTGCTATCAAAGGCATAAGGCTGCGCTATTTGATACCAGTAGCGGGCGCGCGCAGACTCAAACGGCTCTGCACGTCCTGTCCACCGACTCATATCAGCTGCAGTGTGGCTAACGGCTATTGTCATTGTTGACCTCCTTTCATAATATAAAACCTGACTTTCAATTTAGTATGGCTTACGCCAATAAAGCTAGATGGTTGAGAGTGGGTATTATATATATAAAACTTTCCTATTTAGACTCATACCAATCGCTGCGCAGTGACTGCCAATATTCGGTGAGCGTGCCATCTAATACTAGTTGTTTTGCTGCTTCAATATCAGGCGCTAGGTAGCGATCTTTATCATAAAAAGTGACTTGCTCGCGTAGTTTTTGATGTGCTGTTTTCAACGCTTCCGAGGTATCTAGTCCACGATGGAAGTCGATACCTTGACCAGCAGCCAATAACTCAATACCGATAATGGTGGCGGTATTTTGCGCCATCTCGTATAGGCGGCGCGCACAATAGGTTGCCATCGATACGTGGTCTTCTTGGTTGGCAGAAGTTGGAATGCTATCGACACTGCCAGGATGGGCGATAGATTTGTTCTCTGAGGCGAGTGCCGCTGCGGTGACATGGGCAATCATAAAGCCTGAGTTCACTCCCGCATTATCCACCAAGAATGGTGGTAAGCCGCCTGACAAGGTTGCATCAATCAATAAAGCCACACGGCGCTCAGACATAGAACCAATCTCAGCAATTGCCAAGGCTAAAATGTCTGCGGCAAAGGCAACTGGCTCGGCATGGAAGTTACCACCTGAGATAGCAACTGGGCCATCATCGTTAGTGAAGATAAGTGGGTTATCGGTCACCGCATTAGATTCAATTAATAAGGTTTTTCCTGCTTGGTTGATGATATCAAGGCAAGCACCCATGACTTGTGGCTGACAGCGTAAGCAATAAGGGTCCTGTACTCTATCGTCCTGTTCGCCATCATGCGAGGCGCGGATAGCACTGCCTTTAATCAGCTGGCGATGCGCTTTAGCAATTTCAATTTGCCCATGATGACCACGCACTTCATGAATACGCGCATCAAATGGAGCATCTGAGCCTTTGGCGGCATCGATAGACATGGAGCCGACGATGGTTGCTGTCTCAAGTAAGTCCCGTGCTAAGAAATAACCACGCAATGCCAATGCGGTTGAGACCTGAGTACCATTAATAAGAGCGAGCCCTTCTTTGGCTGCTAGGGTAATGGGCTCAAGACCATGTTGCGCTAATGCATCAGCAGCGGGTATTTTTTTGCCGTCAACATAGACATCGCCTTCGCCCATCATCGCCAGCGTCATATGCGATAAAGGTGCTAAGTCACCAGATGCCCCAACGGAGCCTTTGGCAGGAATGTTTGGGGTAATTTGATTGTTGATTAAGCCAAGTAAGCTATCGACCACAGCGCGACGTACACCAGAGACGCCTTGCGCTAAACTGGCAACTTTCATCACCATAATTAGCCTGACCACGTTGTCTGGCAGTGCTTCACCCGTACCCACCGAGTGAGAAACGATAAGGTTACGCTGGAGTAGCTCAAGCTGATCATCACTGATACGGGTTTTTGCTAATAGGCCAAAACCGGTATTGATACCATAAGCGCTCTTATCACGCGCAATGATGGTGCGTACATCTTCATGTGAGGCATCTATCGCTTCATAAGCGCTTTCAGGTAGTGTCAATATGACAGGTCGCTCATAAATATCGCGCAACATCTCGAAGCTTAATTGGCGCGGATGTAGGGTTAGTTTTTTGATATCAGTCATGCGAGTTATCCTAATTTTATGAGCTATATTAATTGTATTTTTTGTTGTCTATACATTTTAGTTTATGCTTTGTTGTTTATAAACAGTTAAAAGCTATGCTGTTTAAATTTTCTTAACCAATCCTGCTTGTTTCAGTCGGTCTAACTGATCCAGCCCAAATATATCGCTAAGTGTCCAAAAGGTGCAGCGATTAGAATGCTAAGCACCACTCGCTCAAACCAAATAATGACCATCTTAGGTACTGACAGCGGAATCTCAGTTGCCAATACACAAGGAATCATCGCTGAAAAAAACAGCACGCTACTAATCGAAACCACTCCTGCCACATAGCGGGTCAAGATCTCAGCTTCCGTTAGCAAGAGGGCAGGCAAAAACATTTCAGCCAGTCCCGCTGACATGCCTTTGGCAGCAACTAGTGGCTCAGGCATACCGGTTACCCAAGTGAATGGATACAAGAGCAAGCCCAAGGCATCAAAGACAGGCGTATATTTGGCTAGTAATAAACCCGTTAACCCTACCGCAATAATCGAGGGTACAATCGCTGCCGCCATCGTCACCCCATCGCGAAAGTTCGACCACATAATTTGTTTGAGGTCAGTCGCACGGCGCGAAGTAGCCAGTCCCAAATGATACGCTGCTGCTAAGCGATTACCTTGTTGGTGGTCCAAGTTTGGACGCTCGACGCTATCATCAAAACCTCGAATAGGTGGAATACGTGCACTAATGGCGGTGACAATAAAGGTAATAATCAGTGTCGACCAAAAAAACAGATTCCAAAATTCCATTAGACCAAGGGTCTTAGCAACGATGACCATAAACGCTGCCGACACCGTAGAAAAACCAGTAGCAATAATGATGGCTTCACGAACCGAATATTGATTTTGCAGAAAGACCCGATTGGTAATGAGCAGCCCAATAGAGTAACTGCCAACAAAAGAGGCGACCGCATCAATCGCTGATGAGCCGGGTGTTTTCCAAATTGGCTTCATAATAGGCTGCATGAGTACTCCAAACATCTCCAGCAAGCCAAAACCGAGCAAAAAAGCGAGGATTAATGCGCCAATAGGGACAATCATGCCGACTGGTAATGCCAGTTTTTCAAACAAAAACGGCAACATGTCCTTTTCCATGATGATAGCAGGCGCCATATCAGTGATATACATGATGGCGAGTACCAGCCCGATAATCTTAAAGGCGGTTAATATCATATTGGTGATATTTTTACGCCATGAACCATCGTAAATGGGTTTGCCAACACCATAAATCATCAGTAAAAACAGTAAAAATACCGCAAGGGTGTGCTGCTGAGTGACTAGATAAGTTGCCCCGTGATCAAATAAAATGGTGCTCTTTTCACCAATAGTGAAGGGTACAAAGAACATCACCAGACCAATAGCACTAAATACGATTAGCTGTATCAGCGCTACAGGTTTGGACAGCAGCTTTTCAGGCGGCGGGCTAGCAGGTGCTGGACTGTCTAGAGGCGTTCTAGGCAAAGAGCTACCTGGGGGCAAAATATCACGTTCAGACATATTATCGTCCTTGATAAAGTGTTGATGATGTCCTTATATCATTTGAGCATATAAGGACAAGGGCAAGCTATTTAATCATCGGCAGATTTAAGCCATAGTCTTTTGCTGTTTTGATGGCCAGCTCATAGCCTGCATCCGCATGACGCATCACACCTGAGCCGCAATCATTGACCAGTACTCGCGCCAAGCGCTTGGCAGCGGCATCTGTGCCATCAGCGACGATGACCATGCCAGAGTGCTGCGAGTAACCCATACCAACACCGCCGCCATGATGTAATGACACCCAAGTGGCGCCGCCTGCGACATTGAGCATGCCGTTTAATAACGCCCAGTCAGATACCGCATCTGAACCATCTTTCATACTTTCTGTTTCGCGGTTTGGGCTGGCAACAGAGCCAGTATCCAAATGGTCACGACCGATAACGATAGGACCTTTTAATTCACCATTTTTAACCATCTCATTAAAGGCTAAGCCTGCTTTATCACGTTCACCAAGGCCTAACCAGCAGATACGCGCTGGCAAGCCTTGAAACTGAATGCGTTCTTTTGCCATGTCTAGCCAGCGATGAATATGCTGATTTTCAGGAAACAGCTCTTTAATCTTCTGATCGGTTTTGTAGATATCTTCTGGATCACCTGATAATGCTACCCAGCGGAATGGGCCTTTGCCTTGGCAAAACAGCGGGCGAATATAAGCAGGGACAAAACCCGGGAAATTAAAGGCATTTTTCACCCCTTCATCAAAGGCAACTTGACGAATGTTATTACCATAATCAGTCGTTGGGATACCCATTTCTTGTAGATCTAGCATGGCCTGCACGTGTACGGCACAAGACTCGGCGGCATCTTTGGTTAATGCGGCATGTTGGTCCGGATTTTCTTGTGCCGCTTTCCATTCTTCAACTGTCCAGCCACTTGGCAGATAGCCATTGATTAAGTCATGAGCGGAGGTTTGGTCAGTGACCAAATCAGGTTTTATCTCGCCTGCATTGGCACGCTTAACCATCTCAGGCAAGATATCCGCCGCATTACCAAGTAGCGCGATTGAGACGGCTTCACCCGCGTCCGTATGTTGTTTAATCAGCTCATAAGCATGGTCAAGATCGTCTGCTTGCTTATCGACGTAACCAGTACGCAAACGGAAATCAATACTAGACTGTTGGCATTCGATGTTTAAAGAAGTTGCGCCGGCAAAGGTCGCGGCTAATGGCTGTGCGCCGCCCATACCACCAAGACCAGCGGTCAAAATCCAACGTCCTGCCCAGCTGCCATCATAATGCTGGCGACCGGCTTCGACAAAAGTTTCATAAGTGCCTTGGACGATGCCTTGAGTGCCGATATAAATCCAGCTACCGGCAGTCATTTGGCCGTACATAAATAGGTCTTTGCGATCAAGCTCATTGAAATGCTCCCACGTTGCCCAGCGCGGGACAAGGTTGGAGTTGGCAATCAACACACGTGGCGCATTTTCATGAGTTTGAAAGACGCCAACTGGTTTGCCTGATTGCACTAATAAGGTCTCATCGTCTTCTAATTCTTTGAGTGACGCGAGTATTTGATCATAGCTTTCCCAGTTACGGGCTGCACGTCCGATACCGCCATACACAACCAAGCTTTTTGGGTTTTCGGCCACATCAGGGTGTAGGTTGTTTTGCAGCATGCGATAAGGCGCTTCGGTCAGCCAGCTTTTGCAATTGAGCGTACTGCCAGTCGGCGCAGCAATATTACGACTCTCATCACGACGCGTAAATTCATTATTGTTGCTGGTTCCGTTGTTGCTCATTCCATTATCGGTAGTCATGATCATGTCCTTGTGATTATCTATACGATTTACTATTAACATTATTTGGTATTGTCAATAAGTTGTATATACAAATTATCAAAGATTATTTTTTCATGCAAGCATTTTTTTATAAATAGTTAAATTATTTATGAAGTTGCTTTGTTTGATAGGCTGTTCTCATGGTGATTATGATAACTGTCATGATATTATGTCAGCACTTTTATAGCTGCATACCTGTATAGTTGAAGTCGACGGTTAAAGATGAGCATGACAAAGGTGAAGAGTGACATGACAAAAACAGTTCCAGCATATCAGCGGATTAAAAACGCAATATTGGATAATATCCATTCTGGAAAATGGCAGGCGGGCGAAGCTATCTCTACCGAAATGGCGTTGGCGGAAGAGTTTGGCGTATCGCGAATGACAGTAAACCGCGCCTTAAAAGAATTAAGCGAAGAGCGGGTATTAGAGCGTCGGCAAGGGTCGGGGACATTTGTCGCACAGCAGCAGTTCAATCATACCTTTGTAGAAGTGCGCAATATCGCTCAAGATTTAAAGTCGGCCAATCGCGACTATCAGGCACAAGTGGTGAGCAAACGCGCTATTACCGCGAGCATGTTAGATGATGAGATGCGCCGTAAATTTGGTATTGATGAAGCAGTTGTATCTTCTAATTCTAAGGGTGATGATTCAAAGGACACTGATAGCAATACTAATAGCACTGAGCCGGCTGTTTTATATGAAGTAAAAATCATTCATTTCGCTGACGGTCAGCCGATACAGTTTGAAGAGCGTTGGGTGGATGCGACAAAAGTACCAGAGTTTATCGAGCAAGATTTTAGTGTGGTAAATACTAGCGATTATCTCATTGCCGAAAGCCCACTTGAGCGCGGTAACTATACCATTCGAGCCTTAGCAGCACCTGATGAGATCGCTGATGCCCTACAGATTGCACCGCAGTCACCGACGTTAGTGCTACGTCGTCAAACTTATTCGGCAGGGAAGGTACTGACCTTTGTCAAGATGTGGCATGCAGGCGATCGCTATCAATTCTCTGGCAAACTTTAACAATCTTACGCGTGCTCACTGTTTTTGTACGGTTATTCTTGCCAAATTGCGATAGTATATGAGCTAGACGCCGTTTAAATAGTATGGATTAACTTTGATTCTGCTACATCGAATTCTTTTGTTAAAAGTTCATAAAAGAAAAATAATATAAAATAGTATTGAAAGACACAAACAATATCCTCAAATCGGGCAACCAAAGCAAATATTGCAGTGCACATGTTTTATTGTGATATTCATATTATATAGTTTTATTTAACTTTGTTTGCCTTATACATTTTTGCATTATCCATTCATCTTATAAGGACGCCTTATGAAACGTCGTAATCTTTTAGCCCTTGCCGCCAGTACTGTATTGCTTGCCGCTTGTGGTCAGTCTACTACTAATGAAGCTGAAACCAATGCAACCGACAGTGCTGAGACTGCCGGTTCTGATTTGCTACAACGTATCAATAATGGCGGCACTATTAACGTCGGTACCGAAGGCACCTACCCACCATTCACTTATCATGATGAGAGTGGAAAGCTGACGGGTTATGATGTCGAAGTAACGCGTGCAGTCGCTGATAAATTAGGCGTTGATGTTGAATTTAAAGAAACTCAGTGGGACGCCATGCTGGCAGGTCTGGACTCAAAACGTTTTGATATGGTCGCCAACCAAGTCAGTCTAACTACCCCTGAGCGTTTAGCAAAATATGACAAATCTCAAGCTTACAGCTGGTCAGGCGCTGTGGTTTTAGCGCCAACTGATGACAATCGCTATAGCTCGTGGGAAGCGTTAAAAGGTCTACGTTCAGCACAGTCGCTCAGCAGTAACTATGGTGAGCTAGCAGAACGCTATGGCGCAGAAGTCGTTCCTGTTGATGGCATGGCACAAGCGATTCAATTGGTTAAACAAGATCGTGCTGACTTTACAATGAACGATAACCTTGCAATATTAGACTATCTAAAAAAATTCCCAGACAGCGCGCTTGAGATTAAATTGGTTGCACCGGCCAGTGAGCAAACTGGTTCAGGATTAGTCTTGATTAAAGGCGATGAAGCCGTCGTCGCAAAATTAGACGAAGCAATGGCAGCATTAGCAGCCGATGGGACGCTAACCAAACTTAGCGAAGAGTTCTTTGGTGCTGATATAAGTCAACAAAAATAATGCTAGCTTCTATCACGTCAGTGCTAGCTGAACTACTGGCATTATTGCCATTTATGGACCCTGATCGGGCGCAAATTGTTATCAATTCATTTTGGCCAATGCTGAAAGGCGGTATCTATTATTCGATACCGCTAGCATTGATCTCGTTTGCAATTGGTATGGCAATTGCGCTGACGGTAGCACTAATTCGTATCGTGCCGCGTGCTGGCTGGTTTCACGAGATTATCTATAGACTTGCCCGTATTTACGTGTCTGCGATTCGCGGTACACCGATGCTGGTGCAGCTATTTATCATCTTCTATGGTTTGCCCAGTGTTGGATTGAAGCTTGATCCATTCCCTTCTGCGATTATTGCCTTTTCACTGAATATCGGTGCGTATGCGTCTGAGACGGTGCGTGCCTCTATTTTATCTATTCCAAAAGGCCAGTGGGAAGCAGGCTCAACCGTAGGGTTAACGTACCTACAAACCTTTCGCCATGTAATTTTGCCACAAGCGCTACGGGTTTCAGTGCCACCGTTATCCAATACTTTTATCAGCTTGGTAAAAGACACGTCTTTGGCCTCATTGGTACTCGTCACTGAGCTGTTCAAACAAGCTCAGATTATCACGGCGCGTAATTATGAATTTATGCTGGTCTATACTGAAGCGGCGGTTATTTATTGGGGTATTTGTCTGTTCTTGACCTTTATTCAAGGCAAGCTTGAGATTCGTCTTGATCGCTATATCGCTAAATAATTTATAAATACGCCTTATAATATTGCCAGTATTATCCGCACAACAGGAACCTTTATGATTCAAGTCACCAATATTCACAAAGCCTTTGGTAGTAATCAAGTGCTCAAAGGCATTGATTTGACCATTCACAAAGGCCAAGTAGTCGTGATATTAGGGCCGTCAGGATCGGGAAAAACTACTTTTTTACGTTGTCTTAATGCGCTGGAGATTCCTGATCAAGGTGTCATTGCGTTTGATGATGGCAGCTTGACGGTCGACTTTGGCACTAAGCCTAAGAAAAAAACCTTGCTGGCACTGCAACGTAAATCAGGCATGGTGTTTCAGTCTTATAATTTGTTTCCGCATAAGACAGCGATTGAAAATTTAATGCTTGGGCCGACGGTGGTACAAGGGCAAAGTAAAGCACAAGCCCGTGAGCAGGCTTTAGTTTTATTAGAGAAGGTTGGTCTATCGGACAAAGCGGATCTTTACCCGTTTCAGCTATCTGGTGGCCAGCAGCAGCGAGTTGGTATTGCTCGTGCGCTGGCCATTGAGCCGTCGTTACTGTTGTTCGATGAACCAACTTCCGCGCTTGATCCCGAGCTGGTCCAAGACGTACTCGAGGCGATGAAAAAACTGGCATCTGAAGGCTGGACGATGGTTGTCGTAACCCATGAAATCAACTTTGCTCGTGATGTCGCTGACCATGTCGTCTTGATTGAAGATGGTTATGTGGTCGAAGAGGGCAGCGCGAAGCAGTTATTTGAAGACTCCGAGCACCCTCGTACGCAAGCATTTCTACAGCGTATTGTGCAGTAATAAGGTTAGGGTAATCCAAGTTATTTATCAAATCTATATATAGTCAGCCCTAAATAAAAGCATTACAAAGATTATAATGTGCTACTGAGATAATTTTTCCTTGCTTGCTGTGCCTACGCAGACAGAGGCTGCGCAAAATTTATCTCAGTAGCGCTGTATTTATTTTACAGTGGATCGACTATCGCGTAAATTTTTTTTGAAGCAAAGTCTCAAGCACTCTAAAGAAAATTTTTAGGCAAAAAAAAGTCCCAACTATGATGTCATGGTTGGGGCTTTTTTAATCTAATAAAAATAGCTGCTGCTGTATTCTAAATATTTTGAACGTTAATTTTTAGTAGCGCGTAATAAAAACTAAACTTTTTGCCGTCTTCTTAGCCAACGCGGTACACGCGTGGTAGTACCGTTTAATACGGCATTAAATAAAGCCGCCAATAAAATCAATACCACGCCCACGTATTGAATCCACGATAATGATTGGTGTAATAGCATTGTCGCAAGGGCGATAGCAGTCAACGGCTCAAAGATAGTAAATACTGAAGCGCGAGTAGCAGGTAGCTTCTCCAACGCTTTCATATAGAGACCAAAAGGTACGACTGTTCCAAGCAAAGACAGTCCTAAGACGTAGCCCCAAGTAAGCAAAGGCAAGGTTAATAATTGCTCATAGGTGTTATAGGTTTCAGGTAGCAATAGCAGCACACCAGCACTAATGACAATAGAGGTAAAAAATACCAAAGGGGCAGGATGCGCATAATGCATCGCGCGCTTGCCGAGTACTCCGTATAGGGAATAACACACGCCTGATAGCAGTCCGAGCACAATACCCCAATTGGCTTGTGCTTGCTCACCTAACATCGTTAAGCCGACGCCGAATACAGCCATTAGTGCTAGGAATGCCGACTGCCGCGTAATGGATTCACTAAGAAAAAACGCTGAGAAAAGTAAGCTAAAAACGGGCGCAGTATAAAGGAGGGCGACAGCGGGACCAGCACCGACATAAATAACGGCAAAGAAGTAGCATACCGACATACCAAGCACGCCAATTAAAGACTGTAGCGCTAGTCCAAGCCACTGCTTTGGACGTAGCTTAACGAGATGTGGCCATAATTTTGGCAGCATGACAAGGATAAGAAAAGCAGCGGTAACGATGCGCAAAATGGTAATTTGCCAGCCACTAAAGCCGATTTGGTTGAGGTAGGTCGAGAATATCCCTAAAGTACCCCAGCAGACAGCGGCTGTGATAATTTGAATAGTACCTATCCATGATTGCCACGCTGACATTACGCTACTGGTGTTTGCCATATCGTTCTCTTATTAATGTCCAATTGTCGCCATGTTTTACAAGGCTTTTAGTTGTCCAAACTGTCTGAGCAACAGCGCAATATAACTTCTCAAAGGCGGTACTAAAATAAGAAAAGACAACCCGATTGAGGGCTGTCTTTTGTGTGTCATGATTCATTTAATGTTAAAGCTATTGTCTAATGCTTAGTTAATACGAGTCAGCGAAGTATAAACTTAACTATGCTCACTGTTGATTTCACTTTTAGTTGCGCTGTCAGATTCACGATCAATTTCAATCTGAACTTGCCAATCATTAATATCAAGCTCATGGCAGTTATTGCCTTCGCCATTGATACGATCAATGACCAAAAAGTCAGAGTCACAACCAAGTGCGAGCAGTGGGTGATGCCAAACGTTGGCATCATATTGCACGCCTTGATGAGACTTGGCATAAAACACGGTCAAATCATCAGCAGACCGGGGCGGCTCGCCCGCAGGTGCAACGACGACAATATAATCTTGACCATGCATCGAAAAGAAAGCCTGTGTACCAAACGGATGATATTCCATCACTGACAAAGCGATAGGAAATTCGCGCTTTTTAGCACAGAAAATACTCATGCCGACATTGCCACCATCAAGCTTAGACTCAGCGATAGCATGATGGCGCTTGGCGTAGCCATTATTAATCTCATAACAATTTTCAGGCGTTTCTTGCTCTTTGTCGTACGGCTCAATAACCTTACCATATGGCGCAAACTCAGCTTTGGTCAAAGGTTTGGCTATGATTGTAGTACTCATGAATTCACCTTACTATGGGTTAATAGGGTCTGTTAATTGGTAGAGTCGTTTAATTGGCAGTATCAGCAACTTTACCATAAACCCGTACGCGACTTAAACCGTCATCTGGGAGTAAATGACATACTCGAATTAACGATTATGCCTCTAAACTGTTTATCGTTCTGGATGGGTTATCGTTCTGGGCGAATAAACGGCATATGTCTATTCACATCTTTATATAGTAAGTATCTAAATGGACCAGGTCCGCCAGCGTAACAAGATTGTGGGCAAAATGCGCGCAGCCACATAAAATCACCGGCCTCAACTTCTACCCATTCGCCGTTTAAGTGATATACGGCTTTACCTTCTAGTACATACAAACCATGTTCCATAACATGAGTTTCATCAAATGGAATCACGCCACCTGGCTGGAAAGTGACTATATTCACATGCATGTCGTGACGCATATCAGATTGCTCTGTAAACCTAGTGGTTGCCCATACGCCTCCTGTGTCCGGCATCTCAATCGCTTCAACATCGTGATCGCTGGTTACAAAGGCTTCGGGCGCATCAATACCTTCTACAAATTGATAAGCTTTGCGGATCCAATGAAATTTAACGTGTTTATCGCTATTGTTTTTCAGCGTCCATTTACATCCCGGCGGTAAAAATGCATAACCACCCGCTTCAAGATGATGCGCTTCACCTTCTATAGTCATATCCATTTCACCTTCAACGATGAATACAACACCTTCGGCTTTTGCATCTAGCTCAGGTTTTTCTGAGCCGCCATTTGGTGCTACTTCAACGATGTATTGTGAGAAGGTTTCTGAAAAACCGCTTAAAGGACGTGCAAGTACCCACATCCGCATTCCTTCCCAAAACGGCAGGTAGCTAATAACAATGTCGGTTAGTACACGTTTAGGAATAATCGCATAAGCTTCGGTAAAGATAGCGCGATCAGATAGTAACTGTGTTTGCGGAGGCAATCCGCCAGTTGGTGCATAATAAGTACTTTTTGTTGACATTATTCATGTTCCTTAGTGGTTTTGTGCCGCGATAAATTTGTGTCTGAGCTCACGTTTACATCCAGTTGGCAGTGTTATCAGCCGTGGCGGGATGGTTTTCATACCAGTGCTTAGCGATTTCGTCGCGGCGGCATATCCAAACATCGGGTTTACTGGTGATGTATTGCAAAAACTGTTTGAGGGCTTTGATGCGACCAGCACGGCCGATAATGCGACAATGTAGACCAATCGTTAGCATTTTAGGGGTATGCGAGCCTTCTTCGTATAAGGTATCGAAGCTGTCTTTTAGATATTGATAAAAGGGTTCGGCGTGCGTAAATCCAGGGCTTGAAGCAAAACGCATATCGTTGGTTTCAAGCGTATAAGGGATAACCAAATGCGGTTTGCGCTCAATCTTGTTGCCTTCTGCTACCTTCACATTGAGCCAGTAAGGTAGCTCATCAGCGTAAGAGTCGGAGTCATAGATATAACCGCCTTGCTCGGCTACCAGCTCGCGGGTATTAGGGCTGTCACGACCAGTGTACCAGCCCAGCGGCTGCCCGCCAAGCATCCGCTCAAAGATTTTAGTCGCCGCACGCACATGCTCACGTTCGGTCTCACGATACATATATTGATAAGTGATCCAGCGCAGTCCATGACTGGCGATTTCATGACCGTCCTCTAAGACGCGCTCGATGATATGCGGTGTTTTTTCAGCAGCGGCAGCACAAGTAAAGGTAGTAATGGGTAAGCCATATTCTTTAAACACATCTAATACTCGCCAAACACCCACGCGGCTACCGTACTCAAATGCAGACTCTATAGACTGGTGACGATTGTTAAATTCTGGCGTGCCTAAAACATCTGACAAAAAGCGCTCAGACTGACCATCGCCGTGCATGACGCTGTTTTCTGCCCCTTCTTCAATATTTAGTACGAACTGTACAGCAATCTTTGCACCACCTGGCCAATTGGCTTGTGGTGGATTGCCACCATAGCCTTTTAGGTCACGTGGGTAGGTGTCTTGATTAAAATCGCTGGTGATTTTCTGAGTCATGTTCGATATTCCTTTATTTCAGTTGAGATGTTTTTATTACCTAAAGTCTTATGCTTGATTAGGTTTTACGGCGTAGGGACGCATAAGTAGCCAATAAACGATACCACCTAACGCAGCTCCTAATAAGAAACCGTAACCTTCAAGTGAGGTGAGCGAAGGTACCAATACAGTGGCAAGCGAGAATAAAGCGCCAACAGCAAAGGCGATCAAACCGCGAACGTTCCAACCTTTATAATAGTAATAAGCGCCTGTGGGTTTTGCCGAAAACAAGTCATCCATATCGATTTGTTGGCGCTTTATTATATAATAATCGATGACCAAGATTCCGAAGAAGGGCGCAATAACGGCACCGACAGCATTTACAAAACCCACAATGCCGATCTTACTAATAAAAGATAACCACAATGCGCCAACGAAAAAAGCGATAACAGCAGTGATTAAGCCGCCCTTACGAAAGTTAATATGTTTAGGAAACAGATTGGCCAAGTCGTAAGCTGGTGGTATGAAGTTGGCGACCATATTGATACCGACGGTTGCGGCAAAGAACGTTAGGGCAGCGACGATAGTTAATGGCAAAGAGTCCACCCGATCAACGATATCTGACGGGTTCGTTAAGGCCTCACCAAACAAGACTAGAGTACCTGCGGTAATGACTAGAGCGATGAAGGAGAAAAACACCATGTTAATCGGCAAACCGAGTAAGTTACCCAGTCTCATATCACGCTCGCTACGCAAAAACCGTGAAAAGTCACCGAAGTTGATGACCACTGCGGCAAAGTAAGCAACCATAGTACCAACGATAGCCGTAAAGGCCTGAAAAGAGCTACCCGTATAATCGCTGCCACTAGCAAAAATGGAGTTAATAGCCGGTAATAATTCTGAGCCTGACTGATACCAGACTACGCCCATCAAGATAACCATCACCACATAAACTAGCGGACCTGCCCAGTTTAAAAAGTGCTTGATAGGTTCAACCCCTGCCCAAAAAAGCAAAATCTGAAACACCCAAACGATTACGAAAGCGAGCCAAGCGGTGCCGTTTAAGCCCAAAAAGGTTGCATCCGAGCTACCCATCATTAATGTTAATAAAATAGCGACCGCAGTGGATGCAAAATAGGTCTGCACGCCGTACCAAAAGATACCAATAATGGCTCGTAATATAGCCGGAAGATTAGCGCCATTGATTCCCATACTAGCTCGTATGAGTACTGGAAAAGGAATGCCATATTTGACGCTCGGCTTACCCGTCAAGTTGACCATCAGCATGACGATGAATCCTGAGCAGATAATCGCTGCCATGACCCACCAGCCATTCAGTCCATAACTCAAAAATAAGGAGGCCGCTAAGGTATAACCGAATAAGCTCTGAATATCATTGGACCAAACATTAAATATCGCAAACCAGCCCCAATTACGCTGTTCAGGCTGTAGCGGGGCAAGATCTTCATTATATAATCTTGAGTTTTTGCGTTCTGGATTGAAAGTGTTGCAATCATAGAGCGCGCTGTTGGACTTATTACTGAGCTGACTTCCTTGCTCATTCGCAGTGGACATCCTTTTCTCCCTTTAGATTGGAATCAATCGAAACCAAGATTGTTAACACTTAATAACGTTTATTGTTAACACTTTAAGGATGTCTAGGTCATTGGTCAAGGTAATTGTTTGATTGGTGTTTACTTATCTGTGTTTAGAATGCTCATTTATAATCCGGAAGCATACGCTACAATTTGCTGACGTTCTTCATCCGTTAATTGAGTGAGGTTTCCTAGGGGCATATAGCCACTTTGTACCGCAGTGATGATTTTGGCTTTGTGAATTTTCATGTCTTCGGGTGTCTGGATGATAATACCCGCTGGCGGTGCAGCAAAGCCTTGCTGGATTGGCTGTGCGGCATGGCAGGTACTGCAGCGCGTGTGCACAACATCCATAATGGCATCGTCAGCTGAGGCCGCCACTGGAATGGCTGCGGCGGTGACATTTTCATCAGAGTCAGCCTTGTCAGTCTCATTAATAGCAGTAGCATTAACAGCCGTATCACCTGCTATTTCATTGTTAGCATTAGTACTAGAAGTTGGTGGCATGCCGTCAGTTACTGCAGGCGCAGCAGCGACTGGAGCGCTAGCGGCAGGTAATGGCTCGATTGGCGCTGGACGCATCCAAATAATCAATAGCACCGTTAATAATGCAGGAATCCATAGGAACTTTGTTTGCGTATTACCTAAATGTTTTTGGTTGAAGTAATGACGTACAAGAGCAGTAATAATCCCTACAAATACCAATACCAACCAGCCGTGTGTATGAGAATACATCATCGGATAGTGGTTGCTAATCATGGTAAAAATGAGCGGTAGGGTAAAGTAGTTATTCATCAGCGAGCGGTTTTTGGCTTGTAGTGCCAAGTCGGCGACTTCTTTACCTGGTTTTTCACCGCGCCGCACACAATCTACGAGTGCGCGCTGAGCTGGCATGATGCCGAAGAATACGTTACCCGCCATTACCGTACCTAAAATGGCACCAATATGAATGAAGGAGGCGCGATCACTGAACAGCTGATAAGAACCCCACGTCGCGATAATTAATAATATAAAAATAAGCGAGCTAAAGACAAAGGCGTTTTTACCTAAGTGACTGCGAACAATCACTTCATAAATAAAGTAGCTGCCGAATAAGAACAATAAGCTTGTAGATATAGCACCGATACTGCTACCAAAAGCGACTTTGCTGGGATCGATTAGGTAAGCTGTTGCGTTGGCATAGTAGACAATAGAAAGCATTGCCATACCAGTCAGCCACGTCGTATAAGCTTCCCATTTAAACCAGTGTAGGGTCTTGGGCATCTCTTCAGGCTCAAGCTTGTATTTAGCAATCTCATAAAACCCACCGCCATGTACTGCCCATAAGTCGCCTGAGATACCTTTATCGGCTTTCCACTGTGGTGGTTTACGCAGACTGAGATCCAACCAAACAAAATAGAAAGACGCACCAATCCATGCAATCCCAGCGATAACGTGAAACCAGCGAAAAAATAAAGCTAACCAATCGAGAAGATATGCGCCCATGTGGCAAGTGTCCTTTTGTCCAATGTTCTTTCATCCAGTGTATTTTTACACTGTGACGTAATAAATTTACGAGCCGCGATACGTGCTGTAGCCATGTGCGCTAAGTAGTAGCGGTACATGGTAGTGACCGTTATCACTTATCATAAAATCGATGACTACTTGCGGATAAAAAGCCGTTAGATTTTGTGCATCAAAATAAGCTTGGGTATCAAACGTTAAGGTATAACGACCAACATCTAAGTGATATTCAGCAATATCAATAGTTGGGTCAAACGACCAGCTATCTGGTGTCACGCGTCCATCAGCGTTGGTGACGCCATTGGCTAATAGTGACGCCTTGCCGCTTGCGCTTACGCTGTGTAGCGTCACCGCTATGTCAGCGGCAGGTTTGCCAAGATGGATATCTAAGATATGTGATGAGAGAGTACCTGACATGATAATTCCTTTTATATATTGAACAAGTAAGGCAGCGTTTACGTTAAGCGGCGCCTAGCAGTTTCTGTAGGCGTAAACGCGTAATTTTATTTTGCTCAGCAGCGGCATTAACCAGCTCAGTAGCACGATCGTTTGGCAAACGTGCTAACAATAAATCCAGCATTTGCTGCGCGCTCTTGCCCGTTGCAAACACGATAAAGATAAAGCCAAACTTATCGAGATAATCTTGATTGCCTTGCGCCAATGCTGCAATCACATCATCCTCAGCATCATTTGCGCCTGACTGCTCATGCGCGGCACTATCTTGAGTGTTGCGGTATTTTTCTTTGAGCGAGTCGACATTGCCGATCTGTGGATGACCGTCAAACGCCTCAAGCAAATTCGCTTCAGTCGTTTGAGCCTGTTGCCATATTCCATCGCTACGGGCAAGCAAGGTGTCTATATCTGCAAAAGGACGCGCGTTTGCCAAGTCATGTGCCCAGCTGGTGCTAGTGCAACAGGTCAATAGGCGTGAGGTCGCATCGGCTTGAGATAGTTCATTAAATTGCGGTAACGTTAAGCTCACGGTTACATCCTTTTCTTTTTATACAAAAATTCTAGTAAGATAGAAGCCTAAGGTTCATAAGCATCTATGACAATAGGATAATATTTTTCCATCAAATAAAGACTATGCGAAACCCGTGCTAAAGTAGTATTGCTTGAGTAGTCATTGGTCTGATATTATCTATTCTGCTTAAACCTGACCATTTGGTCAACTACTTTATACAAAATATTTCCATTTATCTTGCTATGTTTCATAAAAACTAGGGCTTTATCCTAATAAGTTCACTGGAATATGGTTGTTTATTAATAACAATACCTAATGGCTCAAACTATGGCACAACAGAACCAAGCGGACACCTCACCTGCGCCTGAAGCACCTGCCCATCGTAGTCAACAAGATATTCGTGCGCAAAACCAAGCGTTGATTCTAGCAGCAGCTGAAGAGGAGTTCGTCCTACAAAGCTATCGCGGCGCGACTATGCAAGGTATCGCTGATCGAGCAGGGCTGCCAAAAGCCAATATTCATTATTACTTTAAAAATAAAAAGAATCTGTACAAGGCGGTGCTGCATTCTATTATTCAAGAATGGAACGAAGGACTGGTCACCATGACGGTTGATAGTGACCCTAAAGCCGTTATCGAAAAGTTTGTGCGTACCAAGTTGCATCAAGCATTTGTAAACCCAAATCGGCATAAGCTGTTCGCGCTTGAGGTCATTGGCGGTGCACCGCATCTACATGACTTTATGTCAACGACGATGCAAGAGTGGGCACTTGATAAAATAGAGGTGATGAAGACATGGCATGAGCAGGGCAAAATTGGCATTGCCGATCCATTGCAATTATTGATTTTGATTTGGGCAACGACCCAGAGATATGCAGAGTTTGAGACAGAAATCGTCGGCTTGATGCAAAAGAGTGCCTACGATGAACAAGATGAGGCGCGTGCGGCTGAGTTTTTAGTACCGTTCATTTTACGTGGCTGCGGTCTTTAACAGCAGGTAAAGGCTCTTGTTTTATATAGCCAAAACCACTTTAACGATAGTAGCTTTGTTAACGCTATATCGCTAAAGTGGTGATTGAGGTGCAGAAAAATTCTCTTCCTGATACTCTTCCTGCGCTCAATTAAATTATAGGCAAATCACAACGCCTGACTTTCTATCTCAATTTCGCTCTGAGACAATTCACGCACGGGCTTTAACTTTTCATCAGCATGTTGCTCTGGCTCATCAAATTCAACACCATAGTTCTTTGGCAAGATCATATCGAGAGCGATAGCAACGATACCTGACATCGTAACTGCTGAGCCAAAAATATTACGGAAAAATTGAGGGGTTTGGGCAAATACATCGGGGACAAAAGCAACACCCATTGATAGACCTAGTGAGGTCGCAATGATTAAGATATTACGATGGGTAAATTCTACGGTTGATAGAATGCGAATACCTGCGGTCGCTACCGTTGCAAACATCAGTAATGTCACTCCGCCCACGACGGGTTTTGGTAATTGAGTGAAGATAGCGCCCAAAATAGGAAACATACCCATAGTGAATAAGATAGCACCCACATAAAAGCCAACATAGCGGCTAGCGATGCCCGTCATCTGAATCACGCCATTGTTTTGGCTAAACGTCGTCACTGGGAAGGTATTGAACACCGCCGCAATCAATGAGTTAACCCCATCACCTAAGACACCGCCTTTAATACGTTTTTCGTATAGTGGGCCTTTAATAGGTTCACCTGAAATCATTGAGGTTGCAGTTAAGTCACCTGAGGTCTCAATACTGGTAATAATATACATAAAGGCGATAGGAATAAAAGCTTGCCAGTCAAAACCAAAACCAAATTTAAAGGGCACAGGCAGAGTAAACACGGGGGCTTCAGATACTAAAGAGAAGTCAATACGTCCCATGAACATCGCTGCAACCAAACCTAGCATTAGCCCAATAAAGATCGCACTAGAGCGAATAACTTTATTATCAATAATACTGATTAGCACCACACTCACCAGTACACCGCCACCTAGTAGTAGGTTCTGCATACTACCAAAGTCCTCAGCACCAACGCCGCCTGCCAAATCAGTCAGACCTACTTTGGTTAATGACAGCCCAATAGTGACAATCACGCAACCAGTAACGATAGGGCTCATCAAAGACTTAAGCTTGGTAATGAATTGGCTTAAGAAAATCTCGACGAAGGCACCAAGAAACGAGACGCCAAAGATGACAGAGAGAATCTCCTCTGGACTACCCCCTCGATTTTTTACCACAAAACCTGCTGCTAATACTGCAGCTAAAAAACCAAAACTAGTGCCCTGTAAAGCCATGAGTCCAGAACCGACAGGGCCAATCTTGCGAGTCTGAATGAAAGTCGCAACCCCTGATACCATTAAAGACATACTGATGAGGTAGGGGATGTGTTCGCCCAAACCCAAGACACCGCCAATAATTAATGAAGGGGTAATAATACCGACAAAGCTGGCTAGTACGTGCTGTACCGCGCCCAAAAATGCTTTTGCAGGGGCAGGACGTTCATGCAGTCCGTATAACAAATCAGGGTTTCCTTGAGTGTGTTCACTCATTTTGGCTTCCTCCTAAAGTGACTTTTAGTCCAATCTCTGTCGGTAATATTAAGCAATACAAGAGACATATGGGTTAGAGCTCCCTATTCATTTAAAGCTCTCTAACGAATCGTATGGCCTATCTATCTGACAAAGAGTCGCACTGATCCTTGTGCTAATAAATAAAAAAGCCAGCCATTATTTATCGATAACAACTATTTATTTATTAATCTCACTAACCGTCATATCTTAAAACCTGACTATTTGGTCAGCTATATTAGGGTATAGCGAAAGGGTAACGCATTGCAACGTTTTTTTTAATATTATTGCGTTTATTTATTCGAGGAAAGTTGTTAAAAAAGATGAGTATTAAGCGGTTAAGGTAACAAACACACGCGCGCGAATTTTTAATGCTAAATTTCTCACATTAATTATTGCCAAATTGTTAATACTTCGTTATTATGCCTCTCATAATTTAAATGCTAATCATTATCATTTGCAATGCGATTCGCATGTGCCGCTAGATGACGTTAAAGCATTAAGAAGTATAAACAAGCAGTTCTGGGAAAAGACCGTTGATAAATGGCTTTTAATAGTGATTTTTAAAAATCCAATTCTGATAGTAATTAAAGTGAGTGCGTTATGCGTGAAGTAGAGTTATCAAAGTCGTCAAAACCAGCAAAGCTATCTAGTCGATTGACCGTATTGTCTATGGGTGTGGCAGCGGTATTGTGGTCGCAAGGGTCACAAGCAGCCAGTACAGCTGCTGTAAAAGATATGCCAAGTACGACATTACAGACGATTACTGTGACGGCCAATAGCTCAGTCCGTGATAGTGTACAAGAAGATTCTGTCTACATAGATGACTATACGCCAGCCGCGCAAGCTAGCCACTTAAGTGATTTTTTGGACGTCATACCAGGGGTTGAAGTCGGTGGTACTTCATCGGTGAACCAGCGTGTGCGAGTACGCGGTCTTGATGATACCAATCTAAAAGTAACAATTGATGGTGCGCGTCAAGAAGGCGCGATGTTTTATCATATGGGCGATGTCACGATTGACCCAGACTTACTAAAACAAGCAGATGTATCGGTGGGTAATAATTCAGTCACGCTGGGTAATGATGCGATTGGCGGCGGTGTGGCTTTTGAAACCGTCGATGCGGCAGACTTGCTCAAACCTGGTCAAAAGATTGGTGCCAAATTACATGCAGGATATGGCAGTAATAATGACGAGATACTCACTTCAGCAACTGTCTATGGCGCACCGACAGAGAATGTTGACTTACTTGCTTATTATGGCAAACGTGATGCCAATGCTGGTGAAGATGGCAAGGGGCGTGAGATTCAAACCCAAGATAGCGAAGGCGAAAACATCCTATTAAAAGCGGGTGCCTATATTGGCGATGATCATCATGTTGGTGCTGGCTTTAGCCGTACCGAAAACGAAGGTTTATTCCCATTACGTCCTGATTTTCCAGCGAGTTCAGGGGTAGGTAGTTGGAACGAGATTCTCCCGCAAAAAGTAAAGCGTGATACTTATACGCTAGATTATAGCTATAATCCAGTGAGTCGCTTAATAGACGTTGATACCAATGTTTATCAAACAGAAACGAGTATCTCAAGGGATACGGATTATACCGAAAATCTAGGTTATGATTGGGAAGCGGGCGTTAAGACCACTGGTGCTAAAATCCAAAACACCAGTATTATTGATGACGCTATCATCGCGGGCATCACAGGGACGCATAAGCTGATTGCTGGCGTTGAGCACTATAAAAAAGAGTCAGAGATGGCGCGCAACTCTGCCAAAACTGGCACTGATGAAGCAAAAAACACCTCAGTATATTTAGAAGACCAGTGGCAGATGGGTAAATTAACCCTAACGCCGGGCATACGTTATGACCGTTATGAGTCTCCTGAATTTGTATCGGCTGGCAAAACTTACGACAATGTCGTTGGCGCACTGGCTGCCAGTTACGAGATTGCACCGCGTACGCAAGTATTCGCCAGCTATACGCAGCTGTTTAACGGTCCAGATTTAAGCCAAGCTATCTTTAATCAAGATGGTGAAGATACCTATGTTAATAATGACCTCAAAGCAGAAGAAGGCTCGAACGCTGAAGTTGGTATGGCGACGACGCTTCGCGGTCTGACTAGCGCTGATGATGCGCTACGACTGAGTGCCAAATACTTTGAGACCAATATTGAAAACTACCTTGAATTTGTCCGTGCTGGTGGCAGTAGAACGGGTCTAAATTGTACAACTGGACAGCTAGGTACTAGTGATTCCCCTGAGACATGTCAGGGTGTGATTAACAAAGACGAAGATTTTAAAATCAAAGGCGTTGAGCTTGCAGCCGATTATAAAATAGATAACTTTAACATGGGTCTCAGCTATGCGCGTGCCCGCAGTAAGGGCGAAAATACCGGTTATAACATCGCTTCAGTGAGCGGTAGTAGCTCTGAGTCTGGTGATAAATACATGGTCAACCTTGGCTACGCGCCAACGGACACCACAGAGCTTGGCTGGCGCAGTACCTATGTTGCTTCAGTGACGCCTAATACGAGTGGAGATGATATCGAAAAACCAAACTACGACGTGCATGATATCTTTATGAGCTATACACCAACTCAGGTTGAAGGCTTAAAAGCGACATTAGGCGTCTACAATATCTTTGATGAAACTTATGCCAGCCATGCCTCACGTAACAACGCTTTAGATGATAATTACACGGATTTTGAGATGGGTCGTAATATCAAAACTTCTTTAACGTATCAGTTCTAATCTAACTGCTATTGGTAATATTTAAAAGTCAGCTGTCTTTGTATGAGAGCTGGCTTTTTTCATGCGGGTTTCTTCTTAACTTGGCAGAATTATCAATTAACAGCTACATTCTAATGACCAATCACATGATAAATTAATAAAGAATTAGGACTAATGACATTATTTTCATTTAATCTGCGCCAAACCTGTCTATGGATCCATCGTTATACCGGACTTGCGATGGCCGCTTTTTTAATCATGGCTGGTCTCACTGGAGCGCTGCTAGCATTTTATGACGAGCTGGACGATATGTTCAATCATGAGCTGGTGCATATTGAAGCGCAACGAACGCCGCCATTATCGATCGCTGAGCTGCATGACAAGGTCATTACAAGTTATCCAAAACAGACATTTTCGAGTATGCCAACCTCGATAGCGCCTGACAAATCTGCTGTATTTTTGGTAGATAGAGTAAGAGGCCCTAAAGCGAAATCTCAGCCTAAAGCCCCTTTCCAAGAAGTCTATATCAACCCCTTTACCAGTGAGATTATCGGTACTCGTAATAAGGATGAATGGGCATGGCGCAATACCATGTGGAAGGTGTTTTGGCTACACCGTGATTTGTTGCTAGGTGATATCGGTAGGCTGCTGTTAGGCTTAGTGGCGCTGGTGTGGACGCTTAATTGCTTTATTGGCTTTTATCTTACTTTTCCACGGGCAGTAAAGTCTAATAAAGCCAACTCGGATATTAATAAAAAAACCGTCAGTAAAAAACGTGCTTCATTATTTAAGCGTTGGCTACCTGCTTGGAAAATCCGCAGAAAAACCAATATCTTTAAGCTCAACTATGATCTGCACCATGCGTTTGGATTGTGGCTTTGGCTGATGTTATTTGTCATTGCTTGGTCGAGTGTGGGTTTTAACTTGCAGCAAGTTTATAAACCGGTGATGCAAGCAGTGGTTGGACTTGAAAGCAAAGAAGGTAAAGAAAGAGAAAAAGGTGAGTCAAATAAACCAGATAAATCTAGCGTGCAGGACATGCCAAGTTTTGCGCCAGTTAGTAATGAAACACGTGTTGCTGCTATTGTGAATAAAGCCAATAGTATTGAGTATGTTAGCAAGCAGGCGAATATTGCCGCGCAAAAAAATGGGGTCAGCGTCCAGCAGTTATTGGGATTGCGCTGGGTAGAAGAGGACAAGCAATGGCAAATGCGCTTTAAAACCGATAAGGATGTTGGCAGCCACAGCGGCGCCTCATCTATCACTGTCGATGCCCAAACAGGTAACGTTGAGCGCGTTAATTTTGGTTATCAAAGCTCATTCGGCAGTAAAGTAGACCAATGGTTATCAACGCTACACATGGGACATATTGGTCAAGGCGAAGATGAACAACTTACTCATCGACTGTATCAAGTATTCTTAGCGCTGATAGGTTTGGTCGTGACGATATTATCAGGCACTGGCGTTTATCTGTGGTGGAAAGGTCGGCAACAACGAGGCAAAGCGTTGCGAAAGCTGAAGTAAACATGACCTAATTGAAATGTGCACGTGAAGGTGCATAACATAATGCTAGTGTAAAATAGCTAGCACTTCAAACCGATCTTATCTAAAAGAAAAATATAACTTTATAAATAAAAGGATCTAAAAATGTCCAAACCTAGCCCAAGAGTATTAGAAGTAAAGTGTATCGCTGATATCACACCCAATATGCGCCGTATTACTTTGGGAGGGGAAGGGATGAAAAACTTCCCAGTAGACCAAGAAAGCGCCTATATCAAATTGATGTTTCCTCAGGGTGAGGAGCAAAAACCAATCATGCGTACCTATACCATTATCCAGCAGCGCGCTGATGAGATGGATGTCGATTTTGTATTACACGGTCTCAATCATAAAGGTGCCGAAGGGCCAGCATCGCACTGGGCCAAAACGACTCAAGTCGGTGACACTATTTTGATTGGTGGTCCAGGTGCAAAGAAAACCATCAATCATGAGGCGAATTGGTTTTTGTTAGCAGGCGATATGACTGCTTTGCCAGCCATCACGGTTAATTTGGCACAACTGCCAGAGGATGCAGTCGGCTACGCGGTCATAGAAGTGTTGAGTGAGGACGATATCCAATCTCTCACAAAACCAAAAAATATCGAGATTGAGTGGGTTGTGAATGCAATGGCAAGTGATAGCCACTACCCAATACTTGAGCGTATTAAAGCACTTACTTGGTTAGCCGGTACACCTGCAGTGTGGGCGGCATGTGAGTTTAATAGTATGCGAGCGCTACGACGGTATTTTAAAGAAAAAGAAGTGACTAAGAGCCATCTCTATATCTCAAGTTATTGGAAGCTTGATAGCAGTGAAGATGAGCATAAAATTGTGAAGCGGGAAGATGCCGCGTTAGGGCTATAAGTCGCAAACACAAACAGCGATACCATATATCCAATACCAAATGAAACCGATACGCTATGTGAGATTTCCAGACTGGTATAAATTTTTCTTGCTTGCTGTGTCTACGCTGACAGAGGCTGCAAAAAATTTATACCAGTCTTGCGTATCGTTTTTATATTGAACCAACTATATATGGGAATTATGGTGAAGCGTCACTATAACAATGTATCGACAATCACTGGACGACCCTGATGACTAAGAACTGAGACATCGACGTTATATAAATCCTTCATAGTCTCTTGGGTGATGACATCGGCAGGTTTACCAACTGCCATTACTTTACCTGCTTTCATGGTGACCACCGTATCGGCGAATTGTGCCGCTTGATTGATATCATGTAGGACGATCACCACAGTCTTTTTCTGGCTATGACTCAACTCACGCAGCTCACGCATCAGGCGGCCAGCATGGTACATATCCAGATTATTCAGCGGCTCATCGAGCAATAGATACGGCGTATCTTGGCAAACAATCATTGCAATCAGCACGCGTTGCCGTTGACCACCGGACAATGTTGATAAGAAACGCTTGGCTAATGGTTCTAGCTCAAAGCGCTCAATAATATCCTGCACTTTTTGTTCATCGTTTGCGGTTGGTTGCCCTTGATGATAGGGGTAGCGCCCAAACATCAGCAGCTCATGCACACGCAGTCGCCCTTGTACTTGATTGTCTTGTCCGAGCATCGCTACTGTCTTAGACAAGGTTCGCACATGACAGCTAACAATATCACGTTCCTCATTATCTACAGCAAAACTTACCTGTCCTGACTGTAGGGGTTGCAGTCGTGCCATTACTGAAAACAGGGTGGATTTACCTGCGCCATTGGGGCCAATTAAAGCAATCACTTGTGAGGGTGGTAAAGACAAGGTAATGTCATGCAGGATTTGTTGTTTGCCAATATGGTGGGAGATATTATCGAGTTTAATCATACAGTTGGTCCGATTCAAAAACGCTATAACGCTACTGGAATAAGTTTTTTTCGCTTGCTGTGCCGATGCAGACAAAGGCTGCAAAAAACTTATCCCAATAGCATCTGCATATATTTATATATCTTGTCGTTAAAATTTTTTTGATCCGTGCAGTCTTAATAAGCCGTAATCAACGACGCTGAGTCATGAAAATTAGCATTAAAAATACTAAGCCACCAGCTAATTCAATCACCACTGACAGTACACCTGCCATGCCCAATACTTGCTCAAACACTGTCTGACCGAGTACCAAGCAAATCATCGCCACCAAACTAACCAATATCAGGCGTTCGCTATGATACATATGACGAGCAATGCGATTGGTTAACGCACAGACTAGTAAGCCAAAAAAGGTTACCGGACCGACCAAAGCGGTTGCCGTGGCGACCAATACCGCAATGACCGTTAACAGCCCAAAGGCTAAGCGTTGATAATTAATACCAAGGTTAATCGCTTGCGCCTTACCAAGCATCAATACATCGCATTGATAACGCCAGCGCCAAACAAACACAGCGCTAATGGCACAAATAAAGAGGCTGATACCCAGTAGCTGTGGATTGACTGTATTAAATTGCGCGTAACTGGCAGATTGTACGACGACGAAATCATCAGGATTAATCAGGCGCGCAATCAGCGCCGATAAGCTGCGAAACAACACGCCAAAGATGACGCCCACTAATATCAACCGCGTCAAATCCTGACTGCTTTTTGAGAATAGCACTTGAAACAACAGTAGGGACGCGCCAAACATCAGGACAATTTCAAGGGTAAACTTGGCAATAGGATTGATGCTGGTAAAGCTCATCGCACCCAAAAAGAACACCAATAAGCTCTGCAGCAAGACATAGAGCGAGTCAAAACCCAATAGCGATGGCGTCAAAATGGGATTGTGCGTTAGGGTTTGAAACAGTAAGGTCGACACGCCAATCGCATAGCCTACCACCATAAGTGCCAGTAGTTTTTTGCCCCGTAACGGCAGGGCAAAATCCCAATAACCGTTGACATTGAGCGTCAAAAACAGCGTCATTGAGATCAATAAGATAATGGCGGCAATTGATTTTGGATGGTTGACGATAAATGCCCAAAGTTGTGCTAGATGACTCTGTGCAGAAGTGTTGGCATCGCTGTCGTTTTCAAAACTGCCATTTTCTAGAACACTCTTTTCTGCCGAGCCAGACTTTGTAGAACTGTCATTTATAAGACGATGCTTAGACGGTGAAAACATACATAAATCCTACTATGCTACCTTTAATAGTAACAACGCCAAGCTTATCTAAGCAGACAACAGGACGAATAAATTAAGAAAAGAGTTAATAACAATTAGGGAGCTGTCTTATTGATATATATTATTGCTCAGCAGGCGCGCGTAATAACAGCCATAAAAATATTACGGTGCCGACCACACCAAAGACAGTAGCGACTGGCACTTCAAACGGGTAGCGAATAGAGCGCCCGATGATATCGCAGAGCAGTACTGCTGAAGCACCTAGTAGGGCGACAGCTGGCAAGCTACGGCGTAATTTGTCACCCATCAATCGGCTGACGATATTGGGTACGACCAAGCCAATAAAGGGAATCATACCAACCGTTACCACAACGACAGCGCTCATCATTGCCACCATACCGACGCCAAGCCACGTGACTTGGCGTTTACTAATCCCTAAGTTCAACGCGATGTTATCGCCCAGCCCGACGATGGTTAGCTTGTCGGCGATGATATAAGCCAGCACGCACAGTCCACCGGTTAGCCACAACAGCTCATAACGACCGGCTAATACAGCAGAGAAGTCACCAAATTGCCAAACACTGAGCATCTGTAGTGATTCAGTTTGATAAGCGATAAAGGTCGTCACCGCTTCAATAATGCCGCCAAAGACAATGCCAATTAGCGGAATCATCAAAAAATCAGTCGGCGGAATACGGTGAATGAGCAGCATAAATAGCATCATGCCAAACATTGCAGTAATGGTCGCCACACCCATTTTTACAATGAGCGCACTGGCAGGAAATAGCAAGCTGACGACCAATAAACCCAGTGCCGCGCTTTGAGTCGCCCCAACCATCGACGGCTCAACAAAGCGGTTTTTTAGCACCACTTGAATAATCATCCCTGCAACCGCCATGGCGATACCAGTCAAAATGATGGCAATGGTACGCGGTATGCGGCTGACCAATAGCAGTGAGCTGTCTGAGTTGGCGCTATGATTAATAATGCTGTGCAAGATACCTGACCACGAAAAATCTGCCACCCCAATCGATAAACTTAACAACACCAAAAGCCCCATGATAATGAGGCTACCCGTGTTGATTAACCACGGTGGTATGGCGGCACGTTGATGTTTAGGACTCAGGCCACTACTGGTCTTTTTTTGCCAACTTGATGGTGCAGCTGGCAAAGCAGGATTGTCTTTGACACTGGCATGAGCGCGAGATGAAAATAACGACATAACGTCTACTGGCTTATTAATGGGTAATTAAGAAATATGGCTCGTATCGTTATCAGGTCTATTTCGCGCTAGCAAAAGCATCTTTAATGGTAGTCAAATCTTGCATCCATTGATAGTAACCACCGAATGCTAGGTAAGAATCTGGGCTAAGGTAGACCACTTGATTTTTACTCCAAGCATTGGTTTGCGCCACCAATGGATTGTCCAATACCGCTTTGGCACCAGCGCCATCTTCCCCAATTGCAGCACTGCGATCGACAACGAATAGCCAGTCAGGGTTGGTCTTTTGTAGATACTCAAAAGATACAGGTTGACCGTGACGTGCGTCGGCGATTTTGTCATCGGCCATCGGGATATCTAATACTGTATGAATAAAGCCATAGCGTGACTTATCACCATAGGCGGACAGCTTATTGCCATTCACCATGACCACTAAGCCTTTACCTTTATCCTCGGTTAAGGCTTTGGTCTCGCCAATGAGACTGTCGATATTACCTTGCAGTTTTGCTGCCTGATCACTTTTACCAAACAATGCACCCAAATCATGCAGACGTTGCTTGCTCGACTCATAAATATTTGCCGTATCAATGGTCATATCAAGCGTTGGCGCAATGCTTGAAAGCGCATCGTATTTTTCTGCCATCCGTGAGCCGACCAAAATAGCTTGTGGCTGCATGGCATTTAACGCTTCAAGGTCTGGCTCAAATACCGTACCGACTGATTTTGGCTCAGGCTGAGTTTTTGAGTGCAGATTGTCTAAATGTAGACCACTTGGCATGCCATCGACCGCCACATCCAGCGCTGCCAAATCTTGCATCAAGGTCATATCATAAACGACCAATGGTGATGGATTTATCGCTAGACTTACAGGGCCTTTGACCGTACCCACTTCAATGGTAGCCACTGAAACAGCATCGTTGTTAGCGACATTCGAGGCGGCATCAGCAGTGTTAATCTCCACCTTAGTATCATTTACTTCAGAATCGGGTGACGAACAAGCTGTCAAGCCAATGCTGGCAACTAGTGCTGTCATCATGACAGTCAATAGTGGACGTTTAAAAGAAAAGGCAGTAGAACGGCTAGAGCAGAAGGTGTTAGTAGGCATAAATAACTCGGTATATTACGGGTTTGTGCAGTCTTTTAGTAAAGTAACTGCAAATATAGGAAAGTAAAAAGAGCTTGTTTAGCGTTGTTGTGCACGCTAATACAGTACTCGCTGATTTGTCTAATTCAATTTATTATTTTTTATTAACTGGTTTTTATAGTTTTAGCAGGACGGAATAGTAAATTAGAGGTTATGATAAAGTAATTGAGACTCATTATCAATATAAATGATAATGGTTGTTATTAACTATCAAGGATAATTCATAAATATTGTCTTTTAGTGCTATTGTTCGATAGCCGTAATTTGTTGGATGAATAGAGTTTCGGGTAGGAAAATTTAACTAGAATAAAGCTTTTCTTTAGTTAAATAGCCGTACAATAGTGGTTGTAAAGGATTTGACAATGAGAGAAATAATTTAAATTTGTTATTGATAATAGTTATCGTTTGCATTATTATCTACGCCATTGTAATCCTATCAACGCGATTGTACGTCGATTAAATATAAATATTAGGCTGTTATGAGTTCAACGGATTTAGACGCGCCACCCCTTAGATCGATAATCATAGCTGTTGTTATAGTTGTGGGACTACACGTGCTTACGGCAGTGGCTTTGGTAGCAATAAAAACGCCTGAACCGAAAGTTGAGCTGTCTAAAGAAAAACTACCTATCGAGATTGAGTTTGTATCATTACCTGCCCAAAATGCCATTGCTGAGGTAGAAGCGAAAGAGCAAGCAGCTAAACAAGAGCCTGAACCTCAGCCAAAAGCACAATCTCAACCAACGGAAAAAACTAAACCTGAACAAGAACCAGTACCGAAAGCTAAGCCAGTATCTAAAGCTAAGGTAGATACGCCATCAAAACCAATAGAGCCAGTGGTGAGAGATGAAAAACCTGATACATCACCTATCGTGAAAGTAAAAGAAAAAAAGCCCGATATTATTAAAAAAGAGACTCCTAAAAAAGAAGCTCCGAAAGAAAAACTCCAACAGCCGTTACCAGAGCCTATAATCGATACATCAACTGCTAATGAGCAGCGTAAAATAGTGGCAGCACAAGCGGAAAAAGCAGCTCAAGAAGCTCATGCGAATGCGGTTGCAGAAGCCAAAAGAATAGCAGACGCTAAAGCTGCCCGTGATGCACAAGCAGCCGCAGCAAAGGCGGCGAAAGAAGCGGCTGAGGCTGCAGCACGAGTAAGCGCTGAGGCAAAAGCCGCAGCAAATAATACACCAGTGAATTTCACTGCTAGCAATGCAAATTGGGCATCCGCACCGAACTTTAGCTTTCCTGAGCGTGCTTCACGTAGAGCCCTTTCTGGTGATACCTTTAATGTCGTATTGATATTGAGAGTAAATAAACAGGGCGGTATCGATAGTGTGCGAGTTGCTAAATCCTCGGGCAATTCAATAGTAGACAAAGAGGCGCAGCGTCAAGTACGCTCTGGAAAATTCAAACCTTTTACTAAGAATGGTGAACCAGTGGTAGGAAATGTGACATTACCTATTAGTTACGCTGTACCTTAGTTGGTTGATTTTGATCTTACTTATTCTTAAAAAATATTTATTTATAATTCTCATGATAAGGCGAGGCATAATATGCGTAGCAGCATTATGCTATTGCATAAAAAACTAAGGAATCTGACATGGACTTTACGACCTACTGGCAATATAGCGATATGGTGACCAGAACCTTGTTCTTTCTGCTATTCGCTTTATCTATCATCTCTTGGGTAACGGGTATTATTCGTGTACTACAAAGTCGCAAATTGGCCGACAATGTCGCTGATGAATTGAGTCAGCAGATTGCTGCTAAACAGTCTGATTTAATAGATTATGATGCAGCCACTCATCGTCTGGTCACTGAGCAGACGTTACTTAAGCATATAGGCCGCTACCGCTTTGCCAGTGAGCGCGGATTGCCAATCCTCGGCACGACTGCCGCGATTGCGCCCTTTATTGGACTGTTTGGGACGGTGTGGGGGATTTTTCATGCGCTGCATAACATCGGCACGAGCGGGCAGGCGGGATTGGGACAAGTAGCAGGGCCGGTTGGTGAAGCGCTTATCATGACAGGGCTTGGTATTGCGGTCGCTATTCCAGCGGTAGTGTTTTACAACCTTGCGGTGCGTATCAATCGCCGTGTAATGTATCACGCCAACGATAGAGCGCATGACTTACTGGCACAATCTACCAAATTAGCCAAACAACAACTGTCAATAGATAATCAATCTACCACTATGCAAACGCAGCTAGTGCAGGGTCATGACGCAGATATAAATGAAGCTCAGCAAGCAAAGCCTTATCGTAGCTCAGCACCATCACAGCTTTAATGAGTGTTTATTGATAGCGTTGTCAGCAAAAAAGAACGATAGCTAGAGATAATCGACAACGTTTTAAATGTATGGCGAATAATTAAAAATATTGAGAAGAACTATGGCATTTCAACTGGGTGATGATGATAGTCAAAGTATGAGTGAGATGAACCTCATTCCACTCATCGATATCATGCTGGTATTGATGATTATATTTTTATTAACAGCGACGGTGTTAAATCCGACGGTGCCGTTAGACTTGCCAAAGACTAGTGCTGAGCTAAATGAAACACCGCCAGAAGCCATTCAGATCAGTATTGATAAAGACGCAGGAATATTTTGGGATAGTGATCCAATCAGTATGGAAGAGCTAGAAACGCGACTGCAACAGCAAAGCGCAGCTGGTAAAGATCCTTCCGTGCAACTGCGTGCTGATAAAGAAGGCAAGTACGATACCGTGGCGCAAGTGTTGGCGGCCGCTAGTGAAGCTGGACTCAGCAAGATAGCCTTTGTTAACGAGTAATATTATTGGCTAAATGCTATAACTTTTATAACAGTCCTATAGCAACAAGCTGACTAAAAAAATCAGCAAACTTATCAATAAAAAAATCAACAAGACAATAAGAAGAACAATTAAAATAATAAACTTTTCCTCCGGCCTCGCTTGGGCAACCTTGCGAGGTTTCCTTTATTTTATAGTTAATCTTAAATAAAAAGAGTACAAACATTATAACGTGTCACTGGTATAAATTTTACTTGCTTGCTGTGTCTACGCTGACAGAGGCTGCGCAAAATTTATCCCAGTAACACTGTATTTATTTTATAGTGGATTGATTATATCGTTTCTTAGCTTTAATAAAACTTAACATCAGCTGTTGCCTACCACAGCCTTTACCAACCATAGCCAAATGGACGATAGCCATAACCAAAGCGCCCAGGTCCAAAGCCAAACGGGTAAGGCGAACGTAGATAGTCGAGATCACGCTGGCGGATATAATAGTAACGTCCTTGAGAGTAGGCTTCTTCTAACTTTTCAATGCCTTCGAGTGGACAGACCGGTTGCCAGTCATAACCTTCGCGGCCAAGCTTATAAGCATTAAGTTCAGTACAGTAGTTTTTGAGGCCTTGCTGGCGTCCTTGCTCCCATCGGATGCGATTGGGCATTGCTCCGCCGACGCTTGCACACTGATTGGTATATTGACCAAAGTAAGCACCTGAGCGCCCACGGATACCGTCTGCGTAGCCGACTTCTTGCCAATTACTGGTCTGACACTGTTGCGGCGTTAGACTTTGTGTCGTTGCACAGCCTGATAAAGCGATTAGTGTGGCGCCTATCATCGATATAGTGATACTGAATTTACTCGTGAGCTTATCGGCAATTTTGCTCGCTAAAAAAGTAGTAGATGAGTTTAGCTTAGTAAGATAATCCATAATAAACCTGCGCGCGTTTAAAATTATGGTTTATCATAGCATTTTTTCTGCCAGCGACTTTTCATATCTTGTTATTAGATTTAATTATTATCAATTGCTAAGTTACTGATATGGAAGTGTTTGTCTCGGGTTTATCTATATAGAGTAACCGTTGGTGCTTGAATTTTGAACACAAGGTCGCGATATTAGTCTGCACATGGTATTTTGCAATCGTATCGTTATCAGGCAACATGGTCGCCATTTAGTATATTGCTAATGCAGAATAACGATAGCGTATTCAATAGTTCAAAATAATCAACAAGTAATGCTTACACCGTTATTAGGTGTTTGTTAATTAAACGATAAGGCAAGATGGTCATGGGGTTATGGATTGGAATTGTCATTGTACTATTTGTATTAGGGAGTATGATGGCGCTCAAACCCAGCGGTATCGACCAGCGTTTGGACAAGCTACGTATGACTGCGCGTCGTCTGCAGCTCAACCCAAAGCTTGTTACCTGTCCTGACTGGATCAAGGGCAAAGATAATGAATATGGTCGCGGGATGATGGGTCAGTATTGTTTAGTGCTAGAAGATACGCAACTGCCACATGCACGCTATCAAGTGATTGACGGGCAATGGCGACCAGATAGTAGCTTTATCGATATGACTACAGATAGCACTAAGCTTACTATTCCAAGTGCCATTCGTACTAATAACAGCAACACTAATAATGGCAGTGCTATCAAAAAAACCAATTTTAGCTTGGATAAAGTGCCACTGGATTTACCCGTGAGTATTGAGCCGTTTGTGAAAGGTTTATTAACCAAGGCCAATAGCATTATTATTTATTGGGAAGACATCGCTTATGTGCGTCCATCAACCAATCCTGCTTATCAGCAAAAATTGATTGAGGCAGACTTGCTAGCGCTTAAAGAAAATCTTGAAAAATGGTCGCTTGAAATGCAGAAAAAACTTTAGAGCTAGTAAAGTATTTTTTAATCTCCATTAATAGGCAATATGCAAGCACTTTTGGCAGACTCTCAGTCATTTGCAGTTGACAGTTTCACTCCTAGCAGTGTAACGTCTTTATAACTATATTTTTGTTTTATCGTTATTGTTTGTTAGATAACCGTTTTTGTTGGCAGCTTTTATTACCACAAATCGCTGAGCTATTATGATTAGCTAACAAAATTGCCATGCTGCTGAATCTAACCTTACTTTTAATCTACTTATTACGGTGTCGTCACATATGGCAAAAACTACAACTAAAAAAAGTCCGGCTTCTGCTTCTGACAAACCGAAAGGCAAGTCATTAGTCATTGTCGAATCACCAGCCAAGGCTAAAACAATTAATAAATACCTTGGCGATGACTTTATCGTACGCTCAAGTATTGGTCATGTCCGTGATTTGCCGGTAGGTGCAAGTAAAAGCGCTAAGAAAGCGACAAGCACTAAAAAAGATGAAACTCTGAGCAAAGAAGAAAAAGCACAGCAAGCGCTGGTACGGCGTATGGGCGTAGACCCAGAGCACGACTGGGCTGCAGTCTACGAAGTACTGCCAAACAAGACCAAAGTTATCAAAGAGCTAAAGGCTTTAGCGAAAGACGCTGACAAAATCTATCTCGCAACGGATATGGATAGAGAAGGGGAGGCAATCGCTTGGCATCTCAAAGAAGTCATCGGTGGTGCAGATAGCAAGTATGAGCGCGTGGTCTTTAACGAGATTACCAAATCTGCCATTCAAAATGCCTTTAAGCAGCCGTCAAAACTCGATATCGATCGCGTCAATGCACAACAAGCGCGGCGCTTTTTGGATCGGGTCGTTGGTTTTATGGTATCGCCATTACTGTGGCAAAAGGTTGCTCGCGGTCTGTCTGCAGGTCGTGTACAGTCGGTTGCCATGCGCTTAGTGGTCGAACGTGAGCATGAGATTCGCGCTTTTATTCCAGAAGAATATTGGCAGATTCATGCTGATACGCATATTACCACTAGCAAAAAAGACGCTGAAGAGATTGGTATTCGCCTGGAAGCAACCAAGCAAGGCGGCAAAACGCTAAAGCTTGTCAATAAAGAGCAGACTGATAAAGTATTAGAAGTGCTTAATTCAAGCGACTTTATCGTTAAAGAGCGCGAAGAGAAGCCCACGCAATCGCGTCCAAGTGCGCCGTTTATCACCTCGACATTGCAGCAAGCGGCAAGTACACGTTTAGGGTTCTCTGTCAAAAAGACTATGATTTTGGCACAGCGCTTATACGAAGCTGGTCATATCACTTATATGCGTACCGACTCGACTTTCTTATCTGGTGATGCGCTCGCTGCTGTGCGTGGCTATATTGAAGATAGCTATGGCGCAAAGTATGTGCCAGAAAAGCCAAACTTCTACGGTAATAAGCAAGGCGCACAGGAAGCGCATGAGGCCATTCGTCCTTCTAACGTCAATATGAAGTCCACTCAGCTGAAAGGCGTTGAGCGTGATGCAATACGTCTATACGAGCTAATTTGGCGTCAGTTTGTCGCCTGTCAGATGCTGCCAGCAAAATATCTGTCTGTAAATCTATTTGTTGGTGCAGATGATGTTGAGCTAAAAGCTCGTGGTCGTACCATGGTTTTTGATGGCTATACTAAAGTGATGCCACCAGCCAAGACTGACGATACCTTGTTACCTGATGTCAAAAAAGGCGATAAGCTTATCCTTGATAAGCTTGATCCAAGTCAGCATTTTACCAAGCCAGCTCCACGCTTTACTGAAGCAAGCTTAGTTAAAGAGCTTGAGAAAAAAGGTATCGGTCGTCCATCGACTTATGCATCAATCATCTCAACTATTCAAGATCGTGGTTATGTAAAGCTTGAGAATAAGCGTTTATTTGCCGAAAAAATGGGTGATATCGTAACTGATAGACTGACAGCCAGCTTCCCAGACTTGATGGATTATACTTTTACCGCTGCCCTAGAAGACAAACTCGATCACGTTGCAGAAGGTGAACAAGATTGGAAAGATGTACTCGATAATTTCTACGGTGATTTTAAGCTTAAGCTTGAACATGCCAAAGATAAAGACGGCATGCGTCCTAATGATCCGACCGATGTGCCGGACGTACACTGTGATATTTGTGATCGTCCAATGCAACTTCGTACCGGCTCAACAGGTGTATTCTTAGGTTGTACTGGCTATAACTTGCCACCTAAAGAGCGCTGTAAAGGCACGAAGAACTTAATGCCAGTCGAAGCTTTTGCCAACCTTGACGACGCTGAAGGTGACGACGACGCTGCTGAAGTCAAAGATTTGATGGAGAAGAAGCGTTGTCCGAAATGCGGTACAGCCATGAACGGTTATATCGTCGATGGTGGTCTCAAACTACACATCTGCGGTAACAACCCTGATTGTGATGGTTATATCCTAGAAGAAGGTAAGTTTGAAGTGCCGGGCTCAGATGCACCAACCATTGACTGTAATAAGTGTGAGGGGCAAATGGAGCTAAAGACCGGACGTTTTGGCCCTTACTTTGCTTGTCAAAAATGTGACAACACTCGTAAAGTGCTAAAAACTGGCGAAGCAGCACCGCCGCGTATGGATCCTATTCATCTGCCTGAGCTAAAATCGACCAAGCATGAGGATTATTTTATCCTGCGTGAAGGGGCAGCTGGGATGTTCTTAGCGGCGTCTAAGTTCCCGAAAGTACGTGAGACACGTGCGCCAAAGCTTGCTGAGCTACGCGAAATCAAAGATAAAATGGAAGATAAGTTCCAATATCTGTTTGAAGGGCCGGATGAAGATCCTGATGGTAATCCAACTATCCTACGCTGGTCACGTAAGAAAAAAGAGCAATATATTGGCTCTGAGAAAAACGGTAAAGCCACGCGTTGGGGTGTGTACTGGCGCAAAGGCGAATGGGTAGAGGAGTAACCTTCTTTTACCGCTTTACCTTTAAGCGATATATCTAACTCTTGATATCGTATCGTTTTAAAGCATAAAAAAACCTCTTAGCATTCTAAGAGGTTTTTTTATGCTGGTAATAATATTCAAGCTAAACGTTATTAGTTCTTTTCAATGATACCGCAAGCGATACGGTCACCGGCATTACCTGCTGGTTGGCTAGTATAATCATCAACACCGCCATGGACGATAAAGGCTAAACGGTTGACGCTGTATTTGCCTGTTTGAGCTGCAGAAATTTGCTTATTTACATAGTTAATAGTAGCAACACCATCAGCATTGGCGGTTAGATTAGGTAGATCACCTGCATGGCCTTTCATGTCATCTGGGTTAGAGTGTGGAAAGTTATCAGGGTTGAAGTGACCACCTGCTGCTTTACCCATATCAGCACAACTACCAGTCTCATGAATATGTAGCGACACAGTTTTGCCCGGTGTCATATTCATAAGCTTACCATAAACTTGTACGCCACCATCAACAGGACGTAAGAATACTTGACCGACTTCTTTGTTATTACTATCAACCGTTTTAATCGTTGATTTTAGAGCAGGTTGGCTAAATGGATTCCCCGTTTTTAGCTGATCTTGTACCGTTTGGCAACCAGTCATTGCTAACGCTGAACCACATAATAGAACACTTGCAAGCATCGTCTTTTTCATTGGTTTCTCCATTTTATTTAGTTATTTAACTCTTGTAATTATGATTAAGTCTACAATTTGTGTAGGCCATCTCTGTGCTACTTAGAGACATCACAGTTAGTATAGACAAACAATCATCATAGTTATTTACCATAAGCGCAACAATCAGTTAATAAATGTAAATAGCGTATGGGTTTGAAAAATAGATAGATTAAGTAGTAAAAATTCAGACTATAGGTTGCAATCATTGGTGTAATGTATAAACACAATGAATAAAAGGGAAACTTGAATAGGTTTTCAAAAATATTGAACATAAAAAAAGACCGTAATATCAATTACGGTCTTTTTGCATCTATTAACTATTAATAATTTAGATTAATTGTGCAGCGCTTTGCTTGAGGTTTTATCAACCGTCACTTTCGTAGGCTTAAGCGGCGTTGGCATACTAACCAAAGCAACTTTTAATATCTCATCAATCGTTGCCACTGGCTGAATAGTTAAGCCTTCTTTGACGTTATCAGGGATATCGGCCAAGTCGCGCTCATTACTTGCTGGAATCAACACATGCTTGATGCCACCACGATGCGCGGCTAGTAGCTTCTCTTTGAGACCACCGATGCGTAGGATTTTACCGCGCAGTGTAATCTCACCTGTCATCGCAATATCCGGACGAATAGCGATGCCAGTCAAGGCAGATACTAGGGCTGTTGTCAGTGCACCACCTGCAGATGGACCATCTTTTGGTGTCGCACCCTCTGGCATATGCACATGAATATCAGTCGTTTTGACCGTTTCGTAGTCAATACCTAAGCTATCACCACGAGCACGTACTACGCTCATCGCTGCGCGAATAGACTCTTTCATCACATCACCTAATGAGCCAGTAAAGCTAAGCTCACCTTTACCTTTCATGGCGACTGCTTCGATAGTGAGTAACTCACCACCGACTTGTGTCCATGCAAGGCCAGTGATACGACCAATCTCAGGCTCTTCTTCTGCTAGACCATAATCATACTGATGGACGCCTAAGTAGTCATCGATATTTTTGTCATCGACCACGACCAGCTCACGCTCGTCTTTTTTCGGAGCACGTGCGCCATGACTTTCAACTGAACCGCGCACGACTTTACGGCAGATTTTATTAACTTCACGCTCAAGGTTCCGCACACCTGCTTCACGCGTATAGCTACGTACGATGCTGTGCAATGCCGCTTCTACGATTTCAATCTCGCCTTCTTTAAGCCCATTTTGCTTGATGGCTTTTGGTACGAGATATTTTTTCGCGATATTGACCTTTTCTTCTTCGGTATAACCCGGTAGACGGATGACTTCCATCCGGTCAAGAAGGGCAGGCGGGATATCCATGCTGTTAGCCGTACAGATGAACATCACTTGTGATAAGTCTAAGTCCATATCTAAATAATGGTCGTTGAACTTGTCATTCTGCGACGGATCTAATACTTCTAATAGCGCTGATGCTGGATCGCCACGGAAGTCTTGCGCCATTTTATCGACTTCATCTAGCAAGAATAGTGGGTTTTTAACCTCTACTTTGGCTAAAGACTGGACGATCTTACCCGGCATCGCACCGATATAAGTACGGCGATGACCACGGATTTCGGCTTCATCACGGACGCCACCAAGTGCCATACGGACGAACTTACGACCGGTTGCACGTGCAATCGACTCACCCAATGAGGTTTTACCAACACCAGGAGGACCGACGAGACAAAGAATCGGACCACGAAGTTTTTTCACTCGCGATTGGACTGCGAGGTATTCTAAGATGCGATCTTTAACATCTTGCAAGCCATAGTGGTCTTCATCGAGAGTGGTCTTAGCTTTCTCTAAATTGATAGAAACTTTAGTCGTCGCATTCCACGGCGTATCCAAAATCCACTCAATATAGTTACGTACGACTGATGATTCACTCGATGCAGGTGGCATCATTTTAAGCTTTTTAAACTCTTGCTCTGCTTTTTTGCGCACATCATCTGGCAAATCAGCATCTTCTAAGCGTTTTTCAAGCTCAGCGACATCGTCGTCACCATCAAACGCACCGTCATTCATATCAGACAGCTCATTTTTGATGGCTTTCATTTTTTCATTTAAGAAATACTCGCGCTGATTGTCTTCCATCTGTTGACGGACGGCATCTTGAATATCTTGTTCGATATTCTGCTCGGCACTTTGCTTGACCAAATATTCAGTCAAGGTGTTGATGTGGGTTTTGATATCGTCATTTTCTAAAAACGATTGTTTGATATCAAGATCCATCGAAACTCGAGTTGAGATGAAATATACCAACTCAAGCAAGTCATCAATGCGTTTCGCCACACGAGTGAGCTCACGGGCATTACGTAGACGTGCATCAGCATAGCTTTCAAACAAGCTGGTTAAAGCTTGAATGGTGTTTTTCTGCTGACTGTCATCCATTTGCATGTCGAGGTCAGCACGCTCAAAGCTTGCCATCAAGACGTTATCATGGTCCTGAATCGTATCGACACGCGCACGATATTGACCTTCGATAAGGACTTTGATGCAATCCTCATCGCTATCATGTGGCATGGTGCTGACGATGCGGCAAACCGTACCATATTGGTACAAGTTGTCATGATCGATGTCCTCGGTCAGCGAGTCTTTTTGTGCAACGACCAATACTTTATTACCATATTCGGCTTGTGCAAGCTCAACCGCTTGTACGGATGGCGCACGACCGACGAATAGGGCGATTTGCATGTGCGGATAGACCACCACGTCTCTGAGCGCCAGTAGCGGCAGATAATTGTCTGAATGATCATCCTTCTTGGCATCTTCTATAGATGCAGACGAGTTTTCAAGATCGTTATTGTCTTGTTCAACATTATCTTGTGCAAGGGTGTCTTGAGCAAGATCGTCTTTTTCGATGTTATGTTCGTTATTACTCATATAATCTTTCCTCGTTCACCAGACTTGTAAAGTCAAGTTCGTGGTTCATGTTTAGATAAATGGTGTCCCCATAAAAAATTGCAAGGCCTTACTACTCAACAGGGTAAAGAATAATACTTGATTATTTTTAATCCGGCTAATATCTGCTCCGTTCTGAGCGTAGGCTTTATAGGAAAAATAAGGTAAACTGACACGCGTCTGAAACCGTGCTTTTTGGATCAAAGCATTTTAGACATCAGGGCAGTATTCATAGGTTTTAAGATATTAATAGGTCTTAATTAGGCCAGAGCATCAAGCAAAAGGGGCAATACATGACCATCAACGCGGTACTACTGGCAGTCGTTATTATGCTAGGGCTGTCACTTTCGCGAGTGCACGTGGTGCTCAGTTTATTAATTGGCGCACTAGCGGGCGGGCTGCTAGCGGGTCTCGGTATCACCGATACCTTAGAGGCCTTTCAAGAAGGTATTCGCAATGGGGCCCAAATCGCTCTGTCTTACGCGCTACTTGGTGCTTTTGCGGTGGCGATTGCGCACTCAGGGTTGCCGCAATCATTGGCAGGGGCGGTGATCAAGCGCATTGATGCTGGCGGTACTGGCGGCATGATTAAGTACATGCTGTTCGCAGGCTTAATCACCATGAGTTGCTTTAGTCAAAACTTAATCCCCATTCATATCGCATTTATTCCACTGCTTGTGCCGCCATTGTTGCTCGCCTTTAACCGTATGCAGATTGATAGACGCTTGATCGCTTGTCTGTTGACCTTTGGTTTGGTCACTACCTACATGTTTATCCCATATGGCTTTGGTGATATTTATCTCAATCAAATCATGCTAAAAAACGTCGGTGAAGCGGGCATTGATATCGCCAATATCTCTGTGGTTAAGGCCATGGCGATTCCAGCGTTAGGTATGCTAGTTGGTTTACTGACAGCAGTATTTATCAGCTATCGTAAGCCGCGCCAATACAAACAAGTAGCGATAGATAAAGAAGCCCATGATGCAGTTGTTGAAGGTGATTCTTTAAGCAAAACCGCAGCTGGTGCACAATCTCAAAGTAAGCTAAAAACGCTTGTCGCCCTAGCTGCAATTGTCACCGCCTTTGTCGTACAGCTTTATACGGATTCGCTGTTGCTAGGCTCGATGTTTGGCTTTGCCGTCTTTATGGCAACGGGCGTGGTCAAGTGGCGTGAAGCTGACACCGTATTTAATGACGGTATTAAACTCATGGCGATGATTGGCTTTATTATGATTACCGCGCAGGGATTTGCAGAAGTCATGAAAGCGACGGGTGAAATTGCACCGCTCATCGATGGCGCGACCAACTTGTTTGCAGGTAATAAAGCCATTGCTGCTTTGGTCATGCTTGGAATTGGTTTGGTGGTCACGATGGGTATCGGCTCGTCATTCTCAACCATTCCAATTATTGCCGCGATTTATGTGCCGCTCTGTATTTCTCTAGGCTTTTCGCCACTGGCGACGGTTGCAATTATTGGTACGGCTGGCGCGCTTGGTGATGCGGGCTCTCCTGCGTCAGATTCAACATTGGGGCCAACCTCTGGTCTAAATATTGATGGGCAACATGACCATATCAAAGACAGCGTGGTGCCGACATTCTTACATTACAATATTCCATTATTGATATTTGGTTGGATAGCCGCGATGGTGCTTTAATCAATAATCTAAACCATAATAGTAGATATGAAAAAGGCGAGTGATTTTATAATCATTCGCCTTTTTAGTTTGGTTGTTAGTTAATGTAGGCTGAGTTTTTAACTTGTATGATACTTATTAAAGTCAAGTAATTGAGAAAATTCTATTTAAAGGATTTTCCTTGCAAAGCTAAAATTGCAGTGCAATTTTTTAACGCTTTTCAGGTCTAAAAGCATCAGCCTACGGTAGTTCATACTAAGTTAAGAGTCAGGTATTATTTAGAACTATCCTCATCAAAATCTTCAATCTCACCTGATAAGCCACGCAAAAAGTCATCACTTTGCGCCAATAGCTCATTTAAGCGTTTCTTATTAATTACCCTTGCCAACTCATCAGAGTTAAAGGATTGCTCTTGACTATAGTAAATCTGCTCCCGTTTTTCCTCTTTATTATCTAACGTTTGCAAATATTCATCCACGTTATCAGCGCTAGATTCTTTTTTATCAGGTTTTTTATCGTCTTTCATCAAAACCACCTTATACCGCTTGGCGTTATCAAGCCATCTAATGGCACATCCCATGGTTGACGTTCGAGATGTTCTACCACCTGAAAATCATAGCACCAGCCAATTTTCAACGGTTTCTTTAACCCTGCCTGATAGCTTCTTCCAAGCGTCGTATCATAAAAGCCACCACCCATGCCCATACGATTACCGCTTTTATCAACCGCTACTAACGGACAGATAATTACATCTAATTCTCGCGCCCAAAGTAGTCGACGATGATGGTTTTGTTTCATACCTAAGCTGTGAATACGTGTCGGTATGTTTAACAGTTTCGATTGATAAATAGGCACAAAGCGCAGGTGTTTATCAACGTTTCCCTTATTATCACGACCGAGCGAACCAACCACTGGTAAATAAGGTAAATAGCCTAAGCGTTGACACCAATCTAATAGTGGCTGAGTGGGCAGCTCGCCAAAGCCATCATAATATAAGCCAATACGCGCACGCGGAGCCAAGCGCTGCTGTAACTTAATTAAGTGCAAACTTGCCATGCGCGCATATTGTCTGCGCTCCCCATCTGTCAACTGGCGACGCTGGCGGGTAAATTGCCGTCTAGGAGGATTGCTAACTTTAGATTCATTAGAGTTAGAGTTCTTTAGCTCAGGATGCATAGATATACTATCCTATAATGTATTAAGTTGATGATGGCTGGTGCTTTTAGGCGGTATCAATACCTATTTGTGAATATTCAACACGGCCTAGTCATGCTATCATAACGCCACTTTACATCGTATTTTCCTTTATGTGCAGCGTGTGTTGCACTTTTTTCGAAGCAGCTATACAACAAACCATCAAAGAGGGTAGTTATGTCGACACAGAATCAGGCAACTCGTACCGAAAAAGATACCATGGGCAACGTGGAAGTCCCAGCTGACGCTTATTGGGGTGCGCAAACTCAGCGTAGCCGTGAGAACTTTAAAATCGGTGGCGAGACGTTGCCACGTCCAATGATTGAAGCAATGGCATTAGTGAAAAAAGCTGCTGCCATTACCAATGCTAGCCTTGAGCGTATCGAAGGCGATAAGCGCGATTTAATCGTACAAGCTGCTGACGAAATCATCAACGGCGGTCTAACGGATCAGTTCCCATTAGTGGTTTGGCAGACGGGTTCTGGTACGCAGTCCAACATGAACATGAACGAAGTTTTAGCCAACCGTGCCAACGAAATCGCTGGTTCTGAGCGCGGTAGCTACGCGCCAATTCATCCAAATGACCATGTCAACCATGCTCAATCTACCAATGACAGCTTCCCAACGGCGATTCGTGTGGCTGCTGCTCGTCAAATCAACAGCCTGCTTATCCCAGCAGTAAAAGCACTACGCGATACGCTAGATGCCAAAGCTAAAGAATTCGATAGCATCGTAAAAATCGGTCGTACCCACTTACAAGACGCCACGCCTTTGACGTTAGGCCAAGAATTCAGCGGTTATGTGAGCCAGCTTGACCATTCATTGACTCGTATCGATAATGCGCTACAAGGTCTATATGAATTGCCACTAGGCGGTACGGCGGTTGGTACAGGTCTAAACGCCCATCCTGATTATGCGGTAAAAGCAGCTGAGCAGTTATCAACCTTGACTGGTCTGCCATTTGTTACTTCACCAAATAAATTTGAAGCGCTAGCGGCTCGTGATGCCGAAGTATTTGCTTCAGGCGCACTAAAAACGCTAGCGGGCAGCTTAAACAAAATTGCTAACGATGTACGTTGGTTGGCCTCAGGCCCTCGTTGTGGTCTAGGCGAATTGACGATTCCAGAGAACGAGCCAGGCTCATCAATCATGCCGGGTAAAGTGAACCCAACCCAGTCAGAAGCAATGACCATGGTTGTTGCTCAAGTCATGGGTAACGACGTCACTATCAGCATGGCAGGCGCGTCAGGTAACTTTGAGCTAAACGTTTATAAGCCAGTGATTGCCTTTAACTTATTGCAATCTATCCAACTATTGGGTGATGCGTGCAATAGCTTCAACGATAATTGTGCCGTTGGCATTGAGCCTGTCAAAGACAAAATCGATGACTTCTTGCACAATTCATTAATGCTAGTTACCGCATTGAATCGTCATGTTGGTTATGAAAACGCCGCGAAAATCGCCAAGACTGCTTATAAAGAAAACAAAACGTTGAAGCAAGTTGCGGTTGAGTTGGAGCTGTTAACTGAAGCGCAGTTTGATAAGTGGGTGACGCCAGCTGATATGGTACATCCTTCTTAAGTCATAGACCAAATAGTGACCTGCTACGGTGTCAGACTCGCTTAATGTACGACAGGTACAATTTGCGCTCATCTTCCTTATAGCAGTGTCATATTTGTACTACTGAGAAGTAAGTTACTTGAAAAGACCTTATCACTTAATGTGGCGAGGTCTTTTTTGGGTTTTAAAGTAAGTTTTGGAGCTATTCCTGCTTTGCGCTTGTATCTGCTAGTCTGGATGAGGCGGTGGCTACGGTTTGTAGTGTCTCTTGCTGCGCATAGCCACTCCAAAACCTAGCTTCCGCACTCACCCAAACCAGCAGGATACCACTGCAATCAAGGCTAAACCGCACCTCAAGTTAGACATTGAATTATAAATAAATCCGAGCTTAGATTCGTGTCTCAGCGGTGCGCTGGTCGCACCCTACATTGATTTTCATCATCTAAGGTTTACACACTTTTTAAGAGTGATAATATATAACTGAAAGTAGATTTTAGATCGCACAAAATTCTAGTATTACTAAATGCAGTTTAAATTTACCTATTGATATATTATCAGGGATTATCATGAGTAAAACAGTCGTTTGCCCAAATTGCTTTCAGAAAAATATAGTTCCAGATAGTGTGAATAATTATCTACCTGCATGTAGAAAATGCAATGAAGATTTGAGTCTTGTAAAATCTGATAATAAAAAAAATTATGGTAGTTGGTTCGATAATATAGTATTAGCTATTAGATTAGTTGCATTAGGAGTAGCCATTTGGTATCTATCAACTTCTGGATTCCTAGGTTATATTTCTTCTCTTATAAAAGACGAGTCAGAAACAAGTAAAGTTAGTATTGTATTGCAAGAAATGTCACCATTAATGAATGGTACTATTGACTTATATACGAACCAACCTAGAGTTGCACCTCTTGAAATAGAAACATCAGGTTCTGGATACTATCTAGTAAAGTTAGTGACAACGGGAACTGATGATATAGTAATGACTATTTTCATTCATGCAGGACAAAGTCTTACTACTGAAGTTCCATTGGGTTCATACGATATCAAGTACGCATCAGGAGAAAAATGGTATGGCTACGAAGATTTATTTGGTGCTGAAACTGAATATAGTAAAGCGAATTCAGTATTTTATTTTCAGGATACAGGTTATCAAATCTCTGGATATAATATTACCTTGTATCAAGTAACAAATGGGAATTTGAGTACTTCGGAAATATCAGCCTCGGAATTCTGATGAGAAAATTACACAATGAATAAATAAATTTATTAATATGCAAACTCTGCTTTATCAAATAGAACAATAAATTAGCGGCTTAAGTTTGATTAATAAGTCATATGTCGGTGCGCTAGGCGCACCCTACAGCTGCCATCAAACACAGACAAGTCAACTATACCTGCCAAAACAATAAGAAAGTCAGCGTGACTTATGGCTTTAATGAGCAGTATCTACCGACATTCGCTGAAGCCAACCTGAATGGCAAAAAAGATTTTTGCCCATTAACCTCGCTCGTAGTGACAATACGATGACGGTATTTGGTGAAGAAGATAATTTCAGTATTATGACTGGTGAGCTGCATTTAAATAACTATCATAAATCATCGGCTAATATCCAAGATGCCAACAGTGAAATCCTTTATAAAGGCTGTAATGTCGCCTCTATCGTAAAGCTTAAAGGCTAGTTTTTGGTGAGCTGGTAACGGCTAATAAGTTGAATGACCTTGTTGCTCTTAGATAGAGTGGCAAGGTTTTTTTTGGCGTATTTATATGGTGAGTTACGCTTAGTCTTTATTCTCTACGAGGGCTTGAAGAAACTAACCTGCCATACAAATACAGTTAGTGCATAGGGCGTTGTTCTGTGTTGTTTACATATCTTGATTGATGTTTATCTATCGATATAAAATAAAAATTATAATAATGTATTTTAAAAATAAATAATAAGAGTATTGAGATTTATATAATTATCAACTTTAAATGTAATGATATAGTAGATACACTCTGAAAATTTCATAGCGCTATTGGGATGAATTTTGCGCAGCATCGAAGGTACGCAGCACGCAAGAAAAGTTTGTACCAGTAGCACGCTGTCATAGCTGTACTCTTTTTATTTGAAATTCATTATAGTTCCGCAAAATAAAAAAAGACGTATGAATCGCTCATACGCCTTTAACAACTTACTCAAGTTTTCACTAAAGCTTGACTAAAATTTATTTAATCTCGAGCTTTTTACGATCTGAGCCGGTCTCTTTTGGCAGTACCAACTGCAATACGCCATTTTCATATGACGCTTCTGCCTCATCGACTTTTACCTTATCTGGCAACCGGAAGCTACGTGAGACCGAGCCAAAGTAACGCTCACTGCGTAGTACGTTATTGCCTTCTTTTTGCTCGTCTTTTTGTTCGATTTCTGCGCTAATAGAGACAATATCTCCAGTAATGGATAAATCAATGTCTTCTTTAGCGACGCCAGGAATCTCAGCATTGACGTAAAACTTATTGTCTTTTTCGTTGACATCAATCTTGATTTGGTTGGCGCTAGGCAGTGCATCACCATGCAGTGGACGCATCAAAAAGCTCGGTGCCATATCATCAAAGAAGTTGTCAAAGATAGAGTTGCGTGTGATTAGTTTACTCATAACAGTCTCCTTATATTTGATTGTTCACTGTGTATTTAACCTACTGTATATATGAAGCTGGTCTACAGGATTTCAAGGCCTATTTTCCTTACTATAGATATTTACCGAGTTACCAGCGACTATTAGCAGCATACCAAGTATCAAAGCCACGCTAAAGTGCTCAGCATATATGAGTACGCCAATGAGTGAGATGAGCGGTAATCTAAACATATCCATAGTGACCACGAATGTAACCTCTGCATGTTGCATGGCTTTGGTCATACAATAATGTGCCGATAGTGCCGTGACACCTATGATTACGAGCCATAGCCATTGAATACCTGCTGGCGTTGTCCACCCTTCTATAAATAAAAGCAATCCTAAAGGCGCTTGTATCAAACACATCATAAAAATGATGGTGATTGGGCTTTCAGTATTAGATAACGATTTTGTAGCCACATGGGAAAAGGCATAACAAATGGCTGCACCTAAAACTATTAATGACGCATAGTGAGCGACATCTAAGCTGGGTTGAACGATGACTATTACCCCTAGAATTCCGAGTAATACGGCAATAATCTTTTTTACGGTTATCGATTCTTTTAGGAAGAGATACGAGATGATTATCGTCCAAAAAGGTACGGTGAATTCGATAGCAAAAACGGTTGCTAAGGGCAGTAGTCCTATACCTAAGAACCATCCATATTGCCCCGCGAAATGAAATAAGTTTCTCACTAAGTGTAATTTAATACGCTTGGGGAATAAAAAGTTGCTCTTTTTTGATGAAAAATTTGATAAAAATATTATTGGCAATAATACTAGCAAGCCTACGATACTTCGGAAGAATAAAATCTGAAAAACACCAATTTGACTATTCAGCTCACGAGCACCAATGGCCATTAAACAGAATGAGGTGAGTGCTCCAATCATCCAAAGGGTAGCGTGGAACATAATGGTGCAATCCTATATATAAAATCAAATCTGGAATTTATATGATAGGCTAGTGTCTCATATCAATGAATTAACACAATAAAAAAGCCAAGCAAAATGCTCGGCTTTTTCTATCACATTTTCAAGAACTCTAAAACTTATAAAGCAAACCAAGCGTCGTCGTTGCATCAGTACGCGAGTCAACCATTGGACTATCGTATTGCTCGTTAGGCAAGTAGCTTAAGCTTTGATTAAAAAATCCTGCCCAGTTTTCACTGAAGTCATAGTTGGCACTAACATTGACGTACGGATTCAAGCTCGAATTAGAGGTATAAGCTTCAACACCCGTTTTTGCCGACTCTTCATCACTTACACCATAATAGTATTCATTGTAGTCCGCATCATAATATTCAAAGCCAACACTCGGATAGACCGTTAGCTTGCCTTTAGTAACTTTTGCCAGATACGTCAAGCGAGCAGTATTCCCACCACTACGATCTAGAATGTCAGTGGCAAATTGCCCACGGAAGCCGCCAATAGGGGTGCGGCGTAGATAAGTTAAACCGGCAACGGCTGAGGTTTTACGCTCGTCCAGACCTTGAAGCGCACCATTCGCATCTTCAGGATCAAATTCTGAACCTGATAATTGAGCGTAAGCAGACAGCTGATTGGTGCCGTCATTGTGAAGGTAAACACCAGCTTGAGCACCGCGCGCATAGACTCTATTATTGTCATAGAACACGCCCGGTAATACCCGAATCTCGGTGTTATCTTCCAAATCATAGGCTGAGTTGACCGCCATGACATTGACGCCAACGCTTAGTTCAGCGTCTTGGTCAGTAGGTAGGTTGTTAAAAAGTGCTGCACTGGACAAGCTAGCCACGCTAAATAGTGCAGTGGCCGTTAAAGTACTAAGCAAGGCGCACTTAGAGTTATTAGAGAGCGCTGCAAGTTTGAACATAATTGAATCTCATAAGTGAGTGGTAATAATTGGGTAGAAAAAAGTGAGTAGGGAAAAATAAACGAATATGCTGTTTTCATGAGCTATTTAGCAATGATAAATAAGTATGACGGTTTACTCAATGGTTTTTAACACTTGTAAGATTTGCTGATGAATATCTTGCCACCACCAGACGAAGCCAATGCTTATCAACAACATCGCGATCCATGGTAGTAGCTGCCAAATAAAAGCAGGTTTCGCAGGCGTTTTTTGTTTGATAATATTGGCATGAGCGGCGTTGATGTTCCTGTCTGAATTTGCATAAGTGCCATTATCAGAATAAGTATCACTATTGAAGCCGCTATTAAGACCGACATTAAAATCATTGTTATTAACGTCAGCATCGCTACTCGCTGGATGATCGATATAGCTGGTCTGATAGTCATTTGGGTAATCAGTTTGATAACGGTTCTGATAAATAGGAATATTAGGTACGTTTTGTAGAGCAATCGCCATACGCTGACGGTAAGCGATAGCAAAAGCCAGTGCAATTACTAAGCCAGTAATAGCGCCGCCGATATGTCCTGCATTATCAATGCCCGGTACCGCAAAGCCATATACAAGGTTGATACCCATAATAAATATCAGGCTTCTTAAATTGAGCACCATGCCATTAACAGATATTTTAAACAGCGCGGCTATTAAAAGTGTGCCACCAATACCCATGATACCACCAGATGCGCCAGCTGAAAGCCCCGGTTGCCCAGTACCGTCTAAAATACCTTGCCATGTCACATGATTATTAAGTAAGTTGCCACCGATCGCCGCCAATAAAAACAATGCCAAAAATTTAGCTGAGCCAAACATCGGCTCCGCAATTTGCCCGAAGAAGTACATGGCAAAGCCATTAAACAATAAATGCATCAAGCCAATGTGCAAAAACGCACTGCTGACCAGTCGCCATGGATCATCAGTCATGGTTAAGGGCAGGGCATTAGCGCCCCAATTGAGCAGGGCTTCAGTCGAGGGATTATTGGCATCGACGCCTGTCAGCACTTGCATGATAAATAGTCCAATAAAGCTGACTAAGAGTAGAGTGGTGACGGGCGCTGTTTTTAGAAGTTGTTTAATGGTCATAAAAGCTAAATATCAGTGAAAGATGATAGATAGAGTATAAGGGCTAACGGTTAGATAAACAAAGCTGTCGAATATAAATCTACTTGTGTAAAACTAAAATCTACCAGCGCATTGGTGGGACATAAGGTAATGCTGACTTGAGCTGCTCGTAAGTTCCTTTGACTAAAATATCATCCGTCACCTGATTAATATCAGTATGACCACAGAATGCCATACTGATATCACATTCTTTATGGATAATCTCAAGCGCACGGCGCACCCCATCTTCACCATAAGCACCTAGCCCGTACAAGAAAGCTCGCCCAATCATAGTGCCTCTTGCACCCAAAGAGATGGCTTTTAAGACATCTTGACCGGAGCGAATACCACTATCGAGCCACACCTCGATATCACTATTTTCGGCATGAACCGCCTGCACGATATCGCTCAAAGCAGAGATTGAGGAGGGCGCACCATCTAATTGACGGCCACCATGGTTTGAGACCACCAATGCATCCGCACCACTACGGGCAGCCAAGATAGCATCTTCAGGCTCCATAATACCTTTTATAATTAGCTTGCCGCCCCATGCATCTTTGATACGTGCGACATCATCCCAGCTCAAACGCGGGTCGAACTGTTCTGCTGTCCATGCTGAAAGTGAGGACATATCAGCGACGTTTTTGGCATGTCCGACGATGTTGCCAAAAGTACGACGTTTGGTACCAAGCATATTTAGACACCATTCTGGCTTGGTCATTAGATTTAAGATATTGGCGAGGGTTGGTTTGGGCGGCGCGGATAGACCGTTTTTGATATCCTTATGACGTTGACCAAGTACTTGCAGATCAGCTGTCAAAATGAGCGCGGAACAATTTGCCGCTTTGGCACGGCGGATAAGATTGGCCATAAAGTCCTGATCACGCATGACATAGAGCTGAAACCAAAACGGAGCACTGGTATTTTCAGCAACATCCTCAATAGAGCAGATACTCATGGTTGATAGTGAAAAAGGCACGCCAAATTTCTCTGCTGCCCGCGCCGCATGAATCTCGCCGTCCGCCCACATCATGCCAGTAAAACCAGTTGGTGCAATCGCAACTGGCATTTTGACTTGTTCGCCAATCATCTGCGTCGCAAGGCTACGATTGTCCATATTTACCAATACCCGCTGGCGTAGCTTAATACGATCAAAGTCCGTCTCATTATTACGGTAAGTGGTTTCAGTCCATGAGCCTGAATCGACATAATCGTAAAACATACGCGGTATTTTGCGCTCGGCAACACGGCGCAGATCTTCAATTTCGGTAACTTTGCTCAAGTCTTTCATGGAGGTTTCCTGTATAGCTAAATAGCTAAGCTAAAGTATCGGTAAAATAGCGTTTATAATATGTGGTTCATAATCATAATATAGAAACTATAATACCAATATGACGCTATCAGAAACAATCTAATAGCGTCATATTAAGTGTTGATAATCAATATATATAACTTGGTTAGTGATTCATGTAACCTTGCAATATTAACTAACGACTCGTTTTCTATTTGTCAGCGACATGATACTAAAGAATGCTATCGGCCAAATCACAGCTAAAGCCCACCACCATAGTTGACCAAAGATAATAGCCATACCAATAAAACCAGCTTGTATCACATAATAAGTCATCGCCACCAATGTCTTGCGTATAACATAACCTTCTTTATCCATCAGACCGACTACCGCACAAGCCGCGACCACGTTGTGCACGGCGATCATATTACCAGCGGCACCGCCGACCGCTTGCAGGGCGACGACTTGCGCCGCAAGGTTACTATCGAGACCGATTTGGCTAGCAGTTGACCATTGAAAATACGAGAACATCATATTACTAACCGTATTTGATCCGGCAATGAAGGCGCCCATCGCTCCAATCCACGGCGATACTAGAGGCCATGCATTTTGAAACGCACCAGCCGCACTTTCAGCCAGTAATATTGGCATAGCCGGTAGCGCAGTAGCGACTTCAGCGGCTGAGCCTGAATTAATGAATACTTGTACCATAGGCACCGAGAATAGCAAAGCTGGTGCGGCAGCAACCATCGTCTTCGCCGAATTACTCCAACTGCGCTTAACGGCTTGACCGTTCATTTTAAACAATAAGATGCACAACAAAGAGCTGATAATTAGAATCGCTCCAGGAGAGTAAGCAAGCTGTATTTTACTAGAAATAGTCGTACCAAAGAGATTGCTAAATTCAATCGTAGTCAATTCACCAGTCAAAAATGCTTTAAGCGGTGCAACGACCCTAGTTATAATTAAGAGAGCGATAACGATGAGATAAGGGGAAAACGCACGAATTAAAGAAAATTTTGGTGCAACCGAATCATCATATTTTTCTTCATCAAGTGACCCGAGCCAGTCCTTGTCCCATTTGGCACGTGGTGCAAAGTCAAAAGTATCTTTTGGCATCAAAAAGCCACGTTTCGCGGCAGGCAGTACAATCATTAGACCGATAAAACCACCAACGAGCGATGGGAATTCAGGACCTAGATATTTGGCTACTAAGAAGTAAGGGATAGTAAAGCTGAGACCGGCAAATATTGCAAACGGCCATACTTTTAGTCCTTCAACGAAGGAGCGCTTTTCGCCAAAGAATCGGGTTAAGAACGCACTTAAAATTAGCGGAATTAAAAAGCCCACTAGCGCATGGATAAGACCAACGTTACCAGCGATTTGTAGTAGATAGTTCTCCGCAGAAAGTGGCGCAATGGCCTGTGTAATATCCTGCTTATCGTTGATACCCGTCCAAACACCGAGTAATATGGGGGTACCAACAGCACCAAATGATACGGGTGTTGATTGAATAATGAGAACTGCCATAACAGAGGCCATGGCAGGAAAACCTAAAGCCAATAATAGCGGCGCACCAATAGCAGAGGGCGTACCAAATCCTGATGAGCCTTCTACCATCGAGCAGAATAACCAAGCGACAATGATCGCTTGAATGCGTCTATCGGGCGAAATATCCATAAAGCCTTTACGAATAGCGACAATAGCGCCGCCTTCTTTTAACGTATTCAATAATAAAATAGCGGCAAATACAATGAATAAAAGCGTGAGAGCGATGATGATGCCATTTGTAGTAGCTGCTGCTACTTGGGCACCACTCGCTTGCCAAACGAACAAGGCTAAAAGAGCGGTCACTAAATAGGCAACACTCATAGATATTTTTGCCGGTAGGCGCATCACTACCAGCAAGACTAAAACGACTAAAATTGGTGCGAGGGCCAAAAAAGTATACATTATCAACAATCCTTATCGATAAATGTTCAGATCCGTAGTCAATATCGGACTGATCGTAGGGCTAGGTTTATAATCTCAAATGGTGATAATCCTTATCTAGTCAATTTACTATCTTGACCATTTAGTCAAAATAGCAAAAGTTTGAATTTTATACTAGTAAATAATCAAGGCTGAAACAAATAAAATAGTAGCTGATTTTCAGAGTGTTATTAACAGTAGGCTTGAAGGTAAAAGTAACAAGAGATTTATAGTAACTGCTGCAAATCCATGACTGAAAATGGATAGTCTAATCGTTTTGATGGCGTCAGAATTACGGGGATGGTAGTGGCAAACTCCATCATCAGATCTTCATCAAATTCTGCGATATCAACATGCTGATATTCGATAGGTTGTACGCTTTGAAAGCGCGCCATAAGTTGTTCAGCGACATCACATAGATGACAGCCAGATGTGCCGAGTAGCCACCAGTTATCAAGATTTTCATCGCTGCCAAGATTTGGGCTCACTTCAATGATACGTGCGCGCAAGGCAGTTATATTATTGTCATTATGCATGTTTATTCTCTTCTTTTAATACCTGTTATAAAGTACCAGCCTTAAATACCTAGATAAAAAGTGAATACTATTTAAAGCTCATCACATGATAAAGAAACGGGGTAAATAATGACAGCGATTGTGAGATTAGGTAAGATAGCCTGCTGCTTATCATTAGCTGACAACTTTTATTATTTTTAATTATTCGGATACTTTGCGCATGGCAAGTTTTGGCAAATTTATTAAACGACTATTACTGGCATTAATGTTGTTAGTCGTAGCATTCCATGTGTTAGTCGCTGGACTACTGTTAATTTGGAAAACCCAGCCAATTAATAACAGTATGTTTATGCTAACTCACCGACTTACAGGCGGCACGGTCACGCAGACTTGGGTAGAATATGATGACATTGCTAAATCTGCTAAGCAAGCGGCGATTGTCAGTGAGGATTCGACGTTTAGTCAGCATAATGGCTTTGATTTTAAAGGTATTGAGGCGGCACGCAAGAAAAACGAAGAAACAGGTAAAATGTCTGCTGGTGGCTCAACGATTACTCAGCAGCTGGCCAAGAACTTATTTCTGACCTCGCATCGCTCCTACATTCGTAAAGGTGAAGAAGCTATTGTCACAGTGATGATTGAAACCATATGGGACAAGCAGCGTATCTTGACGGCTTATCTAAATGTGGCAGAATTTGGCAACGGCATTTACGGTGTCGAAGCTGCTGCTCAAAATTACTTTAATAAGTCCGCCGCCAATCTAAATCGTGATGAGTCCGCACTGCTAATCGGAATGCTGACCAATCCTAAGTACTATGAAGACAACCAAGGCGATAGAAGCTTACGTAACAAACAGCGGATTATCAAAAAACGTATGAAGAATGCGGTATTACCACAAGCGAGTTAATGGTCTGACTTTATTTGTTCTATTGTTTATTTGCTCTGTTAATAGTAAAAGACTAGTAGTTCGTATATAAAAATAATATTAGTAGAGTAGGTGAGAGAGATAGTTGCAGCCTTATGCAGTTGCGGTAATATGGAGGTCAGGGCATGATAGCGATTGACAATGATGGATTATAATAAGGAGTGGTTGCATGACACAGGCGAAGATGAATCAAAATAGTGATACTGAAGTCAACAATACTAAAGTCAGTGATGTTAATAATAATAGTGACAATGCTAGCAACCACAGTGTTAACAACCGTAATGAAATCAACCACGAGCAGAACACTCAAATTGATAGCGCTTTCAAAAATGCAGAAACTTATATAGTAAATGATAACTTGACCCAAATTGCGTGGCAACGCTCAGAAGATGGCAGCTACTCACCCAGCAGTTATATCAACCGCGACTTGTCTTTATTACAGTTTCATCTACGGGTATTAGCGCAAGCAGCAAGCCCGCGTCATCCGTTACTCGAGCGCTTATTCTTTTTAATTATTTTTTCGTCCAATATCGATGAGTTCTTTGAGATTCGTGTCGCTGGTATTATGCAAAAGCTAAATATCGGTGATGTGTCAACCAGTGCTCATGGTATGCGCCCAAGTGAAGTTCTCAACGAGATATCCACAGTAACGCACGATGCTATTGATGAACAATATCGTATTCTTAACGAAGACATCCTACCAGCCCTCGCGAAAGAAGATATCCGTTATCTAAAACGCGATGAGCTCAATGCCGAGCAATCAGCATGGATGAAACGTTATTTTACTGAACAAGTATCGCCAGTATTGACCCCGATTAGTATTGATCCTGCGCACCCGTTTCCGCGCTTGGTGAATAAAAGCCTTAACTTTATCGCTACGTTAGAAGGTAAAGATGCCTTTGGTCGCGATATTAATCTCGCCATTGTGCCAGCGCCGCGTAGTTTACCTCGCGTTATCCGTTTGCCTGACGAGCTGACTGGTGGTAAAGAGCATCATGTCATGCTCTCTGCTATCATTCATGAGCATATCGGCGAGCTATTCCCTGGCATGAATGTAACAGGCTGTCATCAATTCAGGTTGACACGTAATGCGGATTTGGACTTGGCAGATGATGTCGAGGATATTGCCAAGGCCCTTGAAGGTGAGCTTGAAAACCGTCGTTTTGGTGATAAGGTTCGTTTAGAGGTCACGACTGATTGCCCAACCCCTATCAGTGACTATTTGCTCGATGAATTCGAGCTACATGACAATCAGTTATATCGTGTCAATGGACCAGTAAACTTAACACGGTTGCTATTTGATTTTAATATTCCAGCGCTACGTTATGAACCATTTACCCACATTGTACCCAAACCGTTCCGCCGTGAAGCCGATAAGCTCGACAAAAGCACCAGTATGTTTGCTGCTATGCGCAAAGGGGATGTGCTGGTACATCATCCTTTTCATGCGTTCTCACCTGTTATCAATTTATTATGGCAAGCCGCCAGTGATCCAAAAGTCTTAGCAATCAAACAAACCTTATACCGCTCAGGCACCAATTCAGAAATTGTACAAGCGCTGGCCGCCGCTGCTCGTAATGGCAAAGAAGTCACCGCTATCATTGAGCTACGCGCACGCTTCGACGAAGCATCCAATATTGCGGTTGCTAACTATCTACAAGAAGCAGGTGCGGTCGTGGTTTACGGTATCGTTGGCTATAAGACTCATGCCAAGCTCATGCTTATTATTCGCCGTGAGGATGAAAAAATTCACCGTTATGTACACTTAGGTACGGGTAACTATCATGCAGCTAATGCCAAGGTCTATACTGACTATGGCTTATTTACTGCTGACCCTGACATCTCAGAGGACGTGCATAAAATCTTCCAAGAGCTCACTGGTATGGGCAAACCTGCCAATCTCAAAAAGCTACTGCATGCGCCATTTACCTTACATGAAAAGCTAATGAGCTTTATCGATGCTGAGATTGCACATGCTAGAGCTGGTAAACGTGCGCGTATTATCATTAAAGCCAATGCTCTGACTGAACGTCGACTGATTGATAGGCTATATGATGCGTCGCAAGCAGGCGTTAAAATTGAGCTAATCCTGCGCTCGATGTGTTGTCTGCGTCCGCAAGTACAGGGATTGTCTGAGAATATCACCGTGCGCTCAGTCATTGGCCGCTTTTTAGAACACACCCGCATCTATTATTTTTATAACAATGGCGACGAACGTATGTATTGTGGAAGTGCTGACTGGATGGATAGAAACTTGTTCCATCGGGTCGAAGTCGCATTTCCCATTGAAGATAAAAAGATATTTGCACAAATTTATCAAGACGGCTTGCAGAACTATCTACAAGATAACGTTCAAGCATGGACGCTTGATGGCGATGGACGTTGGCAGCAGGTTCAGCCAGTAGCGGACGAACCACTACATATTGCACAAGAGCATTTATTGAAAACTATCAATCATGTCGGTGAAAAAAGTTAACAATAATCTTAGAGGCTGTCATCGATTAGCATATCCTTTATTTTGAACTGGATATAGAGCAACATATTTAGTAAAAGCTCATTTAGTAAAAGCTCAGTACTAAAAAACCCTTCGTAGATTACTTAATTCTATGAAGGGTTTTTTAGTTTAATGACTACCACATCAGATCGTCTGGAATCACATAGGCTGCATAAGGGTCGTCATCTGCTAGCTCAACATCTGATTTATCGTTAGACACCACCATAAACCCTTCTAATTTAGCATCGATACGATCTGCTAAGGGGCGAGGAAGTAGAGCATAACCCTCTTCCAATCGTGCAATAACCACATGACCAGCCACTATTTGGTCATATAGTTTTTGAGTGATATGAATTTTTTTCACTTTAGATTGATCAACAAACTGGTAGCTTACATCACCCTGTATATCTTTAATCTGATGTTGTTTAATCATTTGGATGATATTAGCATTTAACATTTTCTGTTCTAAGATTTGCTGTTTTTCCTGATTAAGCTTTTGATCCTTTTCTACTTTTTTGGCTTGGGCTTCTGCTAGAGCTTTTTTAGCTTCAACAGTTGATGGATCGCCAGTACGTTTGGCATGCTGAGACTGTTTACTTAATTGCTTGGCTTTTTTGCTATCAACCAATCCCGCTTTTAAGAGTTGAGCTTGTAGGGCATTTTTGGCCATAATCTGATTACCTAAATAATAAACCGTAAGTCTTAAAATCTAAAAATACATGGTAGCAAATTTTGCTACAGCGTGTCTTGAGTTATGCCAAACGATGCAAGAAAATACAGAAATGGCATACCATCGATAATCTGCTGGCTTAATATAGTGGGTTACAAACTGTCCTTTAACATCACATTTATTCACATATTGACACTGCAGTACACTAGTGCAAAAGCTCATTATCTACCTATAATTGATACTGGTATAAGTAAGATTCATTTAAAATTAGCAGATAAAAAATTCATTTATAAACATAAATAATAGTAGAGGCTTTCTAATGAGTACTAGCAAAAATGATACTTCAGATATTAAACAAGCAGCAGAAAATGCCAGTGTTGAACAAATTGAAAATAATCTAAAAGAAAATAAGCAAGTCAACATGCCAGAAGAGTTGACTAAAGAGCAGGCGACACCTTTTATTGACGAAGAAGTCCGTACTGATAAATAGGTAAGTAATTAAATTGGGCAATACCAGCGAGGGAGACGCTATGACAACCTACAAAGACACTAACAATAAAGACATGGATGACAAAGATATCAGTCGTGAACGACACGATAAAAAGCTTTCGGTCAATGATCCGACAGTATCGCATCGACCAAACCCTAAAGGGAGCTATGCGGGGCGTAAGCACGAGCCAGAAATAGACGGACCGATAGAAGACTCTCAAGAGACTGATGAGATATATTCTGATCCACGTAAAGAAGAAGATTTGCCAGCAGGTGGTAAAAATGTTGGCGATTTAAATGCCTACGATCTTAGTCAAAAAGGCAATGAATAGCTTTTGATGCTGGTGCTATAACAAACGTCAAAACACCCTAAACAAGACACTTTAAATAATATACGGCAACAAGGACAATCTAATGGAAACTAAAGATCCCGCGCTCACAAAGACTCCTATTATGAATAGTAGCTTAGATAATAATGATGTTGATAGCAAATCGTTAGCAGAAAAAACAGCAATGACTCGCGAAGAGGAATTTCACGATAGTCGTCATGAAGTCGAAACCAATACTACTGTTAATAAGGGTGCTGATACCTTTGAAGAAGGAATAGTCGGTTCTGAGCATGTTAATGACGGTGACAATCCAGCACGTCAGCCTGACCGCCGTGACCAAGAAGGCAATGCTTTTGACGAAAATATTAACGAAGATACTGTGCGTAGTGAAGCACCTAAAAGTGAAGGTATTACTGATATGAATCGATATGCCAATATTGATAATGCACAAACACGTACTTTAAATCCGGATGAAAAAGATTAAAGTTTAAAGATAGTGGGGATAGCAGTTGTCTATTCTCTTCATTCATCTTGTATAAAATGGTTTTTATTTGATTTGTCTGGTAATTATCGTAATAAGGAACGCTAATGAGTATCTCAAAAGATAGCAATATTAATGAAGGACATGAACTGGATAAAGAATGTGAAGTAGACAAAGAGTATGAGTTAAAGGATGCAGACGATAACAATGGCATCGTCCCAGATGATGCTTTGCAAAAAGTGAATCCTGCTGCTGCTGAGCGCAAAAGTGCCGATCATGATCCGCATAATGTTGCTAAAGGTAGCAAGCAGTATGACAGTCCACTAATGGAAGATGATAAATAATTAAATACCTTTATATATAAAGTACCTTTATATAAGGCAAATATAATTTGATAGTCACAATTAAGAAGATGTTGTAACTGATTGAGCCAAATACTCCAATCGGCTACAACATTTTTTCATATTTGTACCAGTTAGTATTCTAAGGATTTTTTAAGCAGGTGTACCGCTATGAAAACGTAGCTCAGTATCTGGACTAGATATTAATTCTGCTTCCACTTCTTTAAAGAAGGCGACTTGTTCATCAATATTATCGTCAGACAATGATTGCGCCAGTGCCAAATAATCCTCAAAATGGCGGCTTTCTGACTTGAGCAAGTATCGATAGTATTTTGCCAAGCGTTCATCATCGATTACCTCAGCAAGTGCGGCAAAGCGTTCGCATGAACGTGCTTCAATAAATGCTCCAATTATCAAGACATCTACCATCGCTGCTGGCTCGTAGGTGCGTTTGTGTCTTAGCATGCCCTTGGCATAACGACCTGCACTTAGATATTTCCAGTCTTGACCGCGATCATTCATGATACCCAGCACTTGCTCGTAGTGCAGCATTTCCTCACGTATCAGTTGGGCTAACTTACGCTGTAAGTCGTAAGAAAACTCATAACGGAATATTAGATTCATCGCAGTGCCCGCTGCTTTTTTTTCGCAGTTGGCATGGTCTTGAATAATCAATGGCAAGTTCGCAATAGCAGCATCTACCCAAGCTTGTGTAGTTCGACTACCTAAGAACGCATAGATAGGGGATAAGTCTACCTTTATAGGTGCTCGCAATTGTGTGATATCGGTACTGTCTTCATTCTGCAAGTCATTATCTTTTATGCTGTTTGATAGATTGTCTATTAAATTCTCTACTGCTGGCTTATGGCTTATATTATGATTATTCATAGTCTGATATATCTGTATTAAAAGGAAGTAGTGGTCAGTGAAAGCGGCTGAAAAATACAAAAGTAGGCGGTTTAGCTCATTGTTATAAGTAGTGAGTAGTATAACAGTAGGCTGTTACGAGATGAATAATCACAGAATACTATAAATAGTTGAAGGCTACCAAGATATATAACATTTAAGCATTGCTTCACTCTGTAATGATTACTTACAGTTTATACTTACCCTCAAGTCATCTCTTCAACTAACATTAGTTATGATGCTTAGGGCTTGTGCCTTATACAGTATCATTTTTATACAACCCTGTTATTTATTTACTAAATGCCTTTTTGTTGTTTATTTTATTATTTGATAGTAGGATGATATTTTGCTTCTAAGTCATTTTGTCTTACTATTAATTGTTAGCTGACAGGCTATAGACGTGTAGCTCTCTACCAGATGCACGTCAGCATACTAACGATTAATGATATTTTGAAACAAAAGATAATATAGCCACTATATAGATAACCTCATCTTAACTATTGAAAAATTACTAGATTGCTAGTTAAGGCGGGTTGTATTCGGCTTTATCAACTTCGCTTAACATCGTATTCAAATTTAGACTGAATGCAAAGTGCTAAACATATCTCAATTTCACCAGTTACTATAATAAATCATTATTGACTTCCATCACGAACAGATAAGGACACCACTATGAGCCAGACTTCTCACCCTAATCGTATCCAGAAAGGCATTCTTGCAATTGACCAGCAGATGTATGACTTTATTGAAAATGAAGTGCTACCTAAAGTTGGCGTTGATTCGGATAGTTATTGGTCAGGTTTTGAAAAGGTGGTCAAGGAGTTTATTCCGCGTAACAAAGCCCTGCTAGCCAAACGTGACAAAATCCAAGGTCAGATTGATCAATGGCATTTAGATAACCCTGCCAAAGATGGCGAAATTGATTATCCTGCCTATAAGACATTCTTACAAGAGATTGGTTACCTATTACCAGAAGGCGATGATTTTAAAGTAAGTACAGAAAACGTTGATGACGAGATTGCTCATATCGCAGGGCCACAGTTGGTAGTACCCGTACGAAATGCTCGCTATGCGCTCAATGCTACTAACGCACGCTGGGGCAGCCTGTATGATGCCTTATATGGTACTGATGTCATTAGCGATGAGAATGGTCAAGAAGCGACAGGTGGTTATAATCCTACTCGCGGCGCTGCCGTCGTCGCTTATGCCAAAAAATTCCTAGATGATAGCTTTGCGCTAGCATCAGGCTCATATAATGATGTTACTGGCTTTAAAGTAGTGGATGGTAAGCTTGAGATTGCTCAAGGTGATAGCAGCACGCAGCTGCAAGATCCAGCTAAGTTTGTCGGTTATGTTGGCGAGGTAGATAGTCCTACTGGTATTTTGTTAAAGAATAATAATTTACATGCTGAAATCCAAATCGATGCTAATAATCCAGTTGGTAAAGATGACCCAGCCAACATCAAAGACGTATTGCTTGAGTCAGCGATTACGGCGATTCAAGATTGCGAAGATTCAATCGCTGCTGTCGATGCAGAAGAAAAAGTCGAGGTCTATCGCAATTGGCTTGGTCTTATGAATGGTGACTTGCAAGAGACTTTTGAAAAAGGTGGCAAGACCCGTACTCGGAAACAAAACCCAGATCGTGAATACACCACACCAGAAGGCGGTAAGCTTATATTGCCAGGTCGCTCATTATTATTAATCCGTAATGTCGGTCACTTGATGCAAAATCCTGCAATCTTGGTCGATTTGGGCAATGGTCAAGAAGAAATTTTTGAAGGATTAATGGATGGCTTAATTACGCCGTTACTATCCTTAAATGACATCAAAGGTAGGAACGAGCTATCAAACTCCCGCAAGGGCTCAATGTATATCGTCAAGCCAAAAATGCATGGTCCTGAAGAAGTGAAGTTTGCTAATGACTTATTCAATGCTTCAGAAGACTTATTAGGCTTAGAGCGTAACACTCTCAAAATCGGTATCATGGATGAGGAGCGCCGTATGACGGTCAACCTCAAAGAAGCCATTCGTCAAGCTAAAGAGCGCGTTATCTTTATTAATACAGGCTTCTTAGATCGTACTGGTGATGAGATGCATACCAGTATGAATGCAGGACCATTCGTGCGTAAAGGTGATATGAAGTCACAAGCATGGCAACCTGCATATGAGCAATGGAACGTTGATATCGGTCTAGAGACTGGTCTACAAGGTCATGCTCAAATCGGTAAAGGTATGTGGGCAAAGCCTGATGAGATGAAAGAGATGATGGATACTAAGGCCGCTCATCCACAAGCGGGCGCCAATACAGCATGGGTACCATCACCGACAGGCGCAACCTTACACAGCATGCATTATCATCAAGTGAACGTCGCTGAGGTACAAGACAGTCTAAAGTCACGCAAACGTGCAAGTTTAGACGATATTTTGACCATTCCATTAGCCAAAGACACCAACTGGACAGACGAAGAAAAGCAGCAAGAGCTTGAGAATAACGCTCAGGGCATCTTAGGCTACGTTGTACGCTGGGTGAACCAAGGTGTTGGTTGTTCTAAAGTACCCGATATTAATGATGTCGGTCTAATGGAAGACCGCGCGACTCTACGTATCTCAAGTCAACATATCGCCAACTGGTTACACCATAACGTAGTCAGTGAGCAACAAGTCATGGAAGCTATGAAGCGTATGGCAAAAGTCGTCGATGAGCAAAATGCTGGCGATGCTGATTATCAGCCGATGGCTACTGACTTTGAACATTCGTACGCATTCAAGGCAGCATGTGACTTGGTATTTAAAGGTTGTGAGCAGCCTAGTGGCTATACTGAGCCGTTATTGCATCAAGCACGTCTTGACCTAAAAGCTGGCGTATAACTCAACTAAATAGAGAAATCAGACTTTATTGCTTCAATAATGAAACAATATTTATCAAAATACGCTTAATTTAAAAATATTTATTTAGGTTTCTTTAGCTAGTGAGTATCAATAATTAGCTCTGAGTAAGTAGTTTTACTAATTATCTTCATAAGTAGCGCCACTAGTCGTTTCAACGGCTAGTGGCGTTTTTTATGCTTTTAAATTTAGATTAATGAATATTTGTCGTATTTAATCTCACTTTGATTTTTTTTAAAATCTGTAATTAAACGCTAAAAAAGATGTTGCAAATTATGTCAAAGTTGTTATGCTTGTACTCGAAGTATGAGTTTGGTAACGGATGTTACACAGTAGAGCAATAAAGACCTAAGTTTACATGGCAGTTACTTTTTCGGTCCCATTCATGTAAGTCATGGTTTTTTATCTTACGGTAATAGAAATTCGCCACACTTGTTTCTGACTAATCTCGGTAGCCAGTTACACATTATATCTTTGAGGATTTGTGACGATACCATTATGGGCGCCAGCTAATCACAGCTTGCTCATTACTACAATTGTAAAGTGGAGATACCCCATGAAAAAACTACTTTTAGCGACAGCAATCGCCGCCCTATCTGTATCTGCAGCACAGGCAGCACCTACCGTTTATGGTAAAGTATTCGTTACTACTGATTACGTTAATGCTGAAATTGATGGTCAGAATATGGATAATAATAACAGAATTAATGAAGACAACGGTTCATTACAAGTTAATTCTAATATTTCACGTTTAGGCTTCAGAGGCTCTGAAGCGATAACGGCCAACACTGACGTAATTTACCAATTAGAGTACGGCGTTAAAGTTGATGATAGTGGTAGCGATAACATTGGCTTCAAAAGTCGTGATACTTATTTAGGTTTAAAAAATAAAGACTTCGGTGAATTCCGCTTTGGTCGTAACTACACAGTCATTGACTATATCAATAACGTATCAGTTAATGAAGGTTATTGGGATAATCTTGGCTCTAGTACTCTGAACAACAACGACAGCTTTGCTAATATTTTGACCCCGACCGTTGGTAACCGTATCAATAATTCAATCGTTTGGAAAGCGCCTAAATACAATGACCTACCATTAGCGCTTGCGCTGATGTATGGTGCTGATGAAGACTTTATATCTGAGAGTGATCGTGACGCAGGCTATGGTGCCTCATTGATGTTTGATCCAGGTACAGGCATTACCGCTGGTATTGCTTATGAGCAAGACATGAGTGTTAGTGGTGATATTATCCGTGGCAGTGCTAGCGTCGATTTAGGTAAATATATCGCAGCTCCTGTAAAGTTAGGCGTTCTATATCAAGAAGCTGACTATGCCGGTACTACTACTGCAACAGAGGACGGTTTAGTGGTGAGTGCTGAAATGGGTTTTTCGAATTTTGCCCGTCCAGCCTCTGTTTATATTCAGTATGACAAAACCGACAATATCAGTGGTCTTGAGAATAATGACTCAAATCAAGTCGTTGTAGGTGGCAAATATGCGTTTAAAAATAATATGATCGCTCATGCCTATGCTGGTCTAAATTCAGCGGAATTAAACAATGGTCGTTTTGGTTCGAGAGACGAAGACGGCAATGTTAATGAAATCGACTTACGTGGTGATATTGATGTACTCGCTATCGGTGGCGGTCTAGAATACTTATTCTAGTAACAGGACAGTGCTAGTCTAGTACTAGCTTTTATATAGCTGATATACCAAAAGACTCATCCTCCGGGGTGGGTTTTTTTATCTAAATTTTATATTACTGATTTATCTCAATATCCATTTACCTGTGACATATATGAGGAGTTATAACAATATGATGGTAACTAAATATCAACCTTAGTGCGCTTAGAATTGAAAAAATGGAAATATGCTATGAAAAAATTACTTTTAGCTTCATCAATCGCCGCTTTATCTGTATCTACAGCTCAAGCATCACCGATTATCTATGGCAAAGCATTTGTTAGCGCCAACTATGTCAGTGCTTCACTTGATCGCCAATCTATGGACTCTCCTAATGACACTATAAATATCAGTGAAGACAGTGGTTCAGTACAAATCGACTCCCATTCTTCACGCCTAGGCTTTAGAGATTCTGAGGCAATTACGGCTAATACTGATGTGATTTATCAATTAGAATATGGTGTTGAAATTGACAGCAGTGGTGAAGACAACATCGGTTTTAAAAGCCGTGATACCTACCTAGGTCTAGTAAACAAAGACTTTGGTGAGTTTCGCTTTGGTCGTAACTATTCAGTTGTTGATTACGTCAATAATGTCACAATCACTGAAGGTTATTGGGATAATCTTGGCTCTAGTAGCCTTGATGACAATGATTCTTTTAGTGACGCTTTAACCTTAACTGATGGCGACCGTATTAATAATTCCATCGTTTGGATTGCCCCTAAATATAACGACTTGCCCCTCAATCTAGTCCTACAGTATGGCGCTGATGAAACTTTTTTATCTGACAGCAGTGATAGTAAGAGTGGTTTTGGGGCTTCGTTGATGTTTGATCGGGGTACTGGCTTTAGCGCTGGGGTAGCTTATGATAAAGATATGACCATCAGTGGTGACATTATCCGCGGTAGCGCTAGTGTCGACTTAGGCAAATATACTTCACATCCAGTAATTATAGGTGCGCTATATCAAGAAGCTGACTATGATGGTAGTAATATCTTTAATTCTGCAACAGAAAAAGGTTTAATTTTGAGTGCTGAGCTGGGTCTAACTAACTTCCCCCGTCCAGCTGCTGTTTATCTTCAGTACGACAAGACTGACAATCTGGGTGGTCTCGATAACAATAATTCGAATCAACTCGTTCTAGGTGGCAAATACATGTTGAGGGAACATATAATTGCTCATGCTTACGCTGGTTATAACTCTGCTGATTTAGAAAACGGTCTAGTTATATTAGGGCGTGTTGAACATTCATAATTTTAGCCAGATATAAGCACAAGCAAGAGCGACCGTATTCTCATAACTCTGTCTTAGCTTATCAAATCTGGTGGCAACCGCTCTATACTGTTTTAGCTTAGCGAAAGCATTTTCTACTAAATGTCGTGCTTTGTACAACTCCCAATCCATATGGTCGTTAGAGGACTTGGTGTTTCGTTTCCGAGGGATATTATTACAAGTTGCTGTTTGTTCAATATACTCTCGTAGTGTGTCAGAGTCATAGCCTTTATCTGCACATACAACGTCTGTCTTGCTCAAATCAACCTTATCTACTAAGTCAGATGCGACTTTAACATCGTGGGTTGTGCCATCTGACAGAATAAAGGTAATCGGATTGCCATGAGCATCGACCGCTAGATGAATTTTAGTGGCACGTCCTGCGACACTCTTACTAATGGCTTGAGCAGCTTCATGACGACCACTACTGTGCTGATGTGCCTTGATATGAGTACCATCTATAAATACCCACTCAAGGTCAGGCTCTCTGATAACTAAAGCAAATAGTCCAATGAGCTTATTACTGCGAAACCAGCGTTGATAAGCCTTGTAGACAGTATTGGGCTTTCCAAAGTAAGCCGGTAAATCGCGCCAAGGACAGCCGGTTCGCATACGATAAAGGATGCCCTCAATGGTCAGTCTCAGATTTCCTTTGTCATAGATATTAAGTTCTAGTAATATAGGTCTTAGTCTTGTCCAGTGTTCATTTTTGAGCATAGTACGAGGCATAGCGAACGAGATCTTTTTTGTGTGAGAACTTAAAGATTACCCGTTCGCTATTTTTTTTGCCAGAAATTTATACTCAATGTTCAACACGCCCTAAACGAGTTGGAGAGTAATAATGAGGCTGAGCTTGTTGCGGCACATGGTAGCGCTGATGTACTCGCTATCGGAGGAGGGATAGAATACTTATTTTAGTCTGAACCTTTAAACATCTAGTGTGTTCAAAAACTCATCCTTCGGAGTGAGTTTTTTTATGCGATAAAAAGATACAGTCTAAAATTAAGTAATGCGAATAGTTACAGGTATGTAAATTTTGTTTTTTCATCTTACTGTCATATTGGATTGCTATATTTATGTCTGACTAGTTCAGTAACTCTTTATATATCAGCTAACCTTAACCAATTTATCAAAAAAATTGTAAAGTGGAGATGTCTTTTGAAAAAACTATTTTTAGCCTCATCAGTCGCAATGCTATTAGTATCTACAGCTCAAGCGGCACCGACTGTTTATGGCAAAGCATTTGTTACCGCCAACTATGTCAATGCTTCATTCGAACGAGAAGCTATGGACGATAGTAGTATAAGCATTAATGAAGACAACAGTTCAGTAGAAATCGCATCAAAATCTTCACGTATTGGTTTCAAAGGTTCTGAAGCCATGACTGCCAATACTGATGTGATCTACCAATTAGAGTATGGAATCAAGGTTGATGATAGTGGCAGCAGTAACATCGGTTTTAAAAGCCGTGATACTTATCTGGGTCTAAAGAATAAAGACCTTGGCGAATTCCGCTTTGGTCGTAACTACTCAGTCGTTGATTATATCGATAATGTCACGGTCAATGAAGGTTACTGGGACAATGTGGGTGCTAGTAGTTTAAGCAAAAATACACTAGCCAATGCTTTAACCTTAGCTGATGGTTACCGAGTTAATAACTCTATCGTCTGGAAAGCGCCTAAATACAATGAGTTACCATTAGAGCTTGCGTTGCAGTATGGTGCTGATGAAGACTTTATATCTGACGATAATAGTCGTGACAGCGGCTATGGTGCCTCATTACTATTTAATCCAGGCAATGGCTTTACGGCTGGTGTTGCTTATCAGAGTGATCTGGCTACTAAAAATCCCAGTAGTACTAATACGGGCGGCGATATGATCCGTGGGACGGCTACTGTCGATCTAAGTAATTATGTTGCTTATCCAGTAAAAGTGGGCGCTCTATACCAACAAGCTGATTTTGATGATACTAATGAAACTGAAAAAGGATTGATATTAAGTGCTGAGATGGGTCTAAGTAACCTCGCTCGTCCAGCCTCAATATATGCACAGTACAATAAAACGGATAACTTAAGAGGCATTAATGAAAATAATTCAGATCAAATCGTCGTAGGCGGTAAATATAGCTTTAGAAAGAATATAATTGCACATGCTTATGTCGGTAATAACACTGCAGACTTAAAAAATGATCTTTTCATTGCTGGTCAAGATGACGGTGATAAAGATATTCTTGTCAGAGCGCGTGGTGATGCTAGCGTCTTCGTGGTCGGTGCTGGTCTAGAATACAAATTCTAAATTTCTTGTTATAAAGTAAGATGCACAAAAAGAGGCCTATCAAAATTGATAGGCCTCTTTTTGTGCATCTTAATGCTTTCTTAACGGCTTTAGGGTTATTGTTTAATAAGTTGGCTTTCTAATATCAGTATTGTTTGTAAAGTAAATAAATTTATTAATTAAACTGAGTAGTAACTCAAAGAGGCATAAAAATGAACAAATCTATGTCAGGTGATTACACGGCTACTGTAAAACAAGCATTAGTAAAAGTACCAGAGGTCACGTTACTATTTTGGATAATAAAAATAGCGGCGACTACCTTAGGGGAGACAGCGGGCGATGCACTATCTATGTCATTGAACTTAGGGTACATCATAAGTACAGCAATATTTGCCGTCATATTTACTATCGCAGTCGCCACCCAAATCAAAGCAAAACAGTTTAATAAGTGGTTGTATTGGGGTACTATCGTCGCGACCACTACTCTTGGGACCACAATTGCAGATTTCGTTGATCGTTCTTTAGGGATTGGCTATGCTGGTGGGTCGTCATTATTATTCATAATGTTAGTTCTATGTTTAATAGTTTGGCGAAAAACTATGGGCAGTATCAGTGTTGATAGTATTGTGTCACCTAAGGCTGAGGTGTTTTATTGGACGACTATTATGTTCTCTCAAACACTAGGCACAGCACTTGGTGATTGGGTAGCAGATAGTAAAGGCATGGGATATACCACTAGCGCCATTATATTTGGAAGCTTGTTAGCGGTAATCGCTGGCGCTTATTTTTGGACAAAAATATCTAGAACGCTATTATTCTGGTCGGCCTTTATTCTGACCAGACCATTAGGGGCAGTACTAGGTGACTTTTTGGATAAACCTATTGATCATGGAGGCTTAGCACTAAGCCGTTTTGGAGCTTCAGCAGCATTACTAGTCTTTATAATTGTCTGTTTATTGGTGTTTAAGCACAGAGCCAGTGCTAAGTCTCATTAAAGAGGATCTAAATAACTTTGTATCGGTTAGCTAAATATACCAAGAGCCTATAAGCGCACGATATCGCCGAAACTTAATAATTTAATAGAGTTTGTGCTTTTGCCCTATATTTTATGGCGTATTTTTAGTAAAATCCTCTTTTACCAATTACCGATAGAGTACTATGACCAAGTTTATATTTGTGACCGGTGGGGTAGTGTCCTCACTAGGGAAAGGTATTACCGCAGCTTCCCTTGCTGCGATACTCGAAGCGCGCGGCGTGAGTGTAACGATGACCAAGATGGATCCGTATATTAACGTTGATCCAGGTACGATGAGTCCGTTCCAGCATGGCGAGGTGTTCGTCACTGAAGATGGGGCGGAGACGGATTTAGATTTGGGTTATTATGAGCGTTTTTTACGCCATTCAAAGATGAGTAAGAGTAACAACTTCACCAGTGGTCGCATCTATCAGAATGTCCTGAATAAAGAGCGCCGTGGTGAATACCTAGGCGGTACGGTACAGGTTATTCCACATATCACTGATGAGATTAAGAGTAAAATCTTAGCCAGTGGTGTGGGCTATGATATCGCCATTATTGAGATTGGCGGGACGGTCGGTGATATCGAGTCACTACCTTTTATGGAAGCCGTACGCCAGATGCAAGTAGAGCTTGGTCGCAATAGAGCCATGTTGATGCATTTGACGCTAGTACCTTATATTGCTAGTGCGGGCGAAACCAAAACCAAACCGACTCAGCATTCAGTGAAAGAGCTGCGTTCTATTGGCTTGCAGCCTGATATTTTAATCTGTCGCTCTGACCATCATATCTCGCAAGATAACCGCCGTAAGATTGCATTATTTACTAACGTTGAAGAACGTGCGGTCATCATGTGTGAAGATGCGCAAAGCATCTATCAAATACCGCGTACACTTCATGAGCAAGATCTTGATGATCTAATCTGCGAGCGCTTTGGTCTTGATGTACCTGAAGCAGATTTGAGCGATTGGGACAAAGTGGTTGAAGCCCAGCTCAATCCTGAATCAACTGTCACCGTAGCGATGGTTGGCAAATATGTCGAATTGCCTGATGCCTATAAGTCTATCAACGAGGCGTTGCTACACGCAGGTATCACGCATAAAGCAGACGTTAAAATTGATTATATCGATGCTGAGCGTTTAGAAGATGATGACAGTTTATTGGCGCAGCTAAATAATGTTGATGCCATCTTAGTACCAGGTGGTTTTGGAGAGCGCGGTACCAATGGTAAAATAAAAGCCATCACTTACGCTCGTGAAAACAACGTACCTTATCTAGGTATTTGCCTTGGTATGCAATTAGCTGTAATTGAGTATGCGCGTAATGTACTTAAAATTGATGCCAATTCTTCTGAGTTTGATCGCAAGACCGCTGAGCCTATCATTGGTCTGATTACTGAGTGGTTAGATGAGCGCGGCGAGCTACAGATTCGTAGTGATGACTCAGATCTTGGTGGCACTATGCGTTTAGGTGCTCAGCAAGCTGAACTGGTTGCTGGTAGCAAGCTGAGCCAGATCTATGGCGCAAGCAATATCACTGAGCGTCATCGCCATCGTTATGAGATGAACAATCGTTATATCGAACCATTAGAGCAAGGGGGCATGACCATATCAGGTTATTCTGCTAAGCAACATTTGGTTGAATCGGTTGAGGTTGCCGATCATCCATGGTTTATCGCGGTTCAGTTCCACCCTGAATTTACCAGTTCACCGCGTGGTGGTCACCCACTGTTTAATAGTTTTGTTAAAGCTGCAAAAAATTATAGTGAAACTAAATAACAGCTATCGTACGACAGCATGATAGATATAGAAAAGACTGATCTTCGGATTGGTCTTTTTTTTAATCATGTTTTTGTGGCACTGTGGTTTTAACGCTATAGTCAGGTCAATATAAAAGATATACCGTGGGACTGGTATAAATTTTTTGTAGCCTCTGTCTGCGTAGGCACAGCAAGCAAGAAAAGTTTGTACCAGTCACGCATCATAATGTCATGTATCCATTTTATTTAGTATCGACTATATGACGTTCGTGATGATTTATTGATGACTATCGATTTTGTCTAATTACGCTTGCACACTTTTTTTAATTGGGCTATCGGTTACAATATGGGATAGCAACATTAATAACAATAAACAGGGCAATGACTTCATGGATAATTTATTAACCGCGCAATCACATATTCAGCTTACTACTCCTAACAATAACACCATTAATATCGGTAACGATCAGCCATTTGTATTGTTCGGTGGTATGAATGTCTTAGAGTCAAAAGAGTTGGCATTTGAGATTGCTGAGCAGTATGTCGAGATATGCCAGCGTTTGGGTATCGGCTATGTATTCAAAGCCAGCTTTGATAAAGCCAATCGCTCGAGCCTACATTCGTATCGAGGCCCTGGGTTAGAGCAAGGTATTGATTGGCTAGGGCAAATTAAAGAGAAGTTCCAAGTGCCGATCATTACTGATGTGCACGAACCATATCAAGCAGCGCCCGTCGCTGAGGTTGCCGATATTATCCAGCTTCCTGCATTTTTATCGCGTCAGACTGACTTGGTACATGCGATGGCTAAGACAGACGCCATCATCAATATTAAAAAAGCGCAGTTTTTAGCCCCGCACGAGATGCGCCATATCGTTAATAAATGCCTCGAAGGTGGAAACGATAAGCTTATCCTTTGTGAGCGCGGTAGTGCCTTTGGTTATAATAATCTAGTTGTTGATATGCTGGGCTTTGATACCATGAAGCAGATGGATATTCCAGTATTCTTTGATGTGACACATAGCTTACAGCAGCCGGGTGCACGTAGTGATAGTGCAGGTGGACGTCGTGAGCAAATAACGACGCTTGCCCGTGCAGGTATGGCAACAGGACTAGCAGGGCTGTTTTTAGAAGCGCATCCAAGCCCAGAAACGGCAAAGTGTGACGGCCCATGTGCATTGCGTATGAGTCAACTAGAGCCATTCTTACGTCAGTTGAAGCAGATTGATGATTTGGTCAAAGGCTTTGAGGTATTAGATACTCATTAATGCAGTCAATGTAGGAAATGATAAGAGGGTAAGATAATGGCCATCCAAATTGCACAAGTCAGTATCGAAAATATCGATGACACCGAAGGATTAGAGAGCGTGATGACCGCGCTTAAGAATATCACAGGGGTGACCGCAATCGAGCTTGATCCTGAGAACGATGTTGCTACCGTAAGCTACGATGATACCGATACCAGTATTCACGCCTTAACTGCCGCGATTAGCATGGTCGATTATGTTACCCAGCCGTTTCCTATTGATGCACCGCAAAATCCACATCATCATGATTAGCTATTGCCTGCAGGTTTTGCTCTAGAATAAGAGATGTTCCTTATCGTTTTGGCACAAATTTATGGTTCTGTTAATAAAGTAATAACCAATGAGTCTTGTTGTTAACGATAATACGGATTATGCTGATTAAGTATTGTTTTTATAAAACTTTAAAAGACAGTTATTTTAAAAATTAGTCTTTAGAAAATAACTATAAAAGCAGTTTATTTACTTATAAAAATATTCATCTATAAAAACTCATTTACAAGAATAAGGAACCTAACATGGCAGACCAAACACGTATTATTAAAATTGATGGCATGACTTGTGGTGGCTGTGTGGCAAGCGTCCATAATGCCACCGCCGATATCGATGGTTTAGATGATATCAGTATCGAGCTTGCAGACAATCAAGCGACAGTAACCTTTGACGATAGCAAAACAAGTGCAGAAGCTATTGCATCTGCTATCGACGAAGCTGGATTTGATGCGACCGTCGCTAACTCTTAAGCATTGTCGTTTATGTAAGAAAACCAGCTATCATGGCTGGTTTTTTGATGGATATTTAAATTAACAGTGGTTATGAATATGGGGTTGCTTCTGTAACTTAACTGGCTTGCTGTTATTGATTTGCAGAGAGCATCTGACTTGAATAGACAGCAGTCGTAACCATTTAATATTAACACTGATATTTAATTTTAGAATGTCCTACTTGTTTCATTTAGATTTCCCATCCACTGATATTTTTATTGCTCATACGAATTTATAAACGCTATAACGCAATGACGAGTTCTATTTATGAATGATTCTACCCGTACCGCCAATGACCAGTCCTATGATGTTGAGACTGATATTCAGTCTAATACGACGCTCGCGCCCGAGCGTGCACACCTGCAACTGGCCATTGATGGAATGACATGTCAGGCTTGTGCCTCACGCATCGAGAAGGTACTTAATAAAAAGCCGTCGGTATATGAGGTGAGTGTAAACTTCGCTGGCGAGACCGCCAATGTAGATTACGATCCGACGCAGACCACGCCCGAGCAAGTCACGGATTGGGTAAATAAGACGGGTTTCGTTGCAAACTTGCAGGCAGGTGATAGCTTGTTTGCGAAAACAGATAAAGATACGGCGACTGAATACCCATGGCGACTGATTGGGTTATGGATTTGCTTGGTGCCATTTTTAGTTGGTATGGCAGGCATGCTTTTCGGTCAGGGTATGTCATGGATGCTACCGGTCTGGATGCAGTTTATCTTAGCGACAATTGTACAATTTGGACTGGCGTTACCATTTTATAAAAGCGCTTGGGCGTCAATCAAAGGTGGTCTTGCCAATATGGATGTGCTGGTCGTCATCGGTACGGTAACCATTTGGGCATACTCAACTTATTTATGGCTCACTCATGGCGATGGCACCTTAAGTAGTCTTTTGCAAAGTGGTCATGCTGGTGGTCACGGTGCGGATAGCGGTCCTGCGGTGTATTTTGAAGCAGGGGTAATGGTCATTGCGTTTGTTCGTACGGGTAAATATCTTGAAGAGCGTACCAAAAAGCATAGCCTTAACAGTATTGATTTATTATTGTCATTAACCCCTGATGAAGTCGAGCAGCAGCAGCCGAATGGCGACTTTCATAATGTTGCCCTGCAAGATGTGCAGGTTGGTAATATTTTGCGCGCTAAGCAAGGGAGCCGCGTAGCAACTGATGGTACGGTTATCGGTGGCAGTGGTTGGTGCGTGGAGAGTCATTTAACTGGTGAGTCAGTACCACTCAAAAAAGAAGAGGGCGATGGACTACTAGCAGGCGCTCTAGTCGAAAACGGCAGCTTACTATATCGCGTCAGTGCTAAAGGCAGCGATACGAAGCTTGGTGATATGGTGCAGGCGCTCAGTGATGCGCAAGGCTCAAAAGCCAATTTAGCACGCCTTGCCGATAGAGTAACGGCAGTATTTGTCCCAGTCGTAGTGGCGATTGCTATTGTCACTTTTGGGCTGACATGGTGGTTGACCGGTATGATTGACATCGCCTTGATGCATGCAGTGTCTGTATTAGTCATTGCCTGTCCGTGTGCACTTGGTTTGGCCACACCAGCCGCTATCATGGCTGGTATGGGTGTCGCTGCGCGTCATGGCGTTTGGTTTAAAGACGCGCAAAGCCTAGAAGCCGCAGGTAATATTGATACCGTTGTCTTGGATAAAACAGGCACATTAACCATCGGTAAGCCTACTATCGTGGACAATGTGATGGTAGATAAGTCGCTTGCCATTGATGATGTCTTACAAATTGCCGCGAGCGTTGAGGCGCATGCCAGCCACCCCTTAGCGACTGCGCTTATCAATGCGGCTACCGCGCGAAACTTACCATTAATGAATGTGACTGATATTAGCGTCATCAAAGGCGCTGGTATACAAGCAAATATCGAAGGCTTAGGTCTTGTAAAAGTCGGTACCGCAGAGTTTGCTAACTTGACGTTGCCAAAGCTGATGCCAAAGGTATGGCAAATTGCCAGTACCGTTGCGATTAGTATTAATGATGAGCCGCTTGGTGCTTTTGCCCTTGCTGATGACTTAAAGGCTGATACGCCGCAAGCCATTACCGCGCTACAGGATTCTGGTATCAATGTCATTTTGATGAGTGGTGATAAACAGTCCGTCGTCGATCATGTGGCAGGGCAGCTGGGTATTGAACAAGCTTACGGTAAAATGAGCCCTCGTGATAAAGCAAGCCAAATTGCCTTATTGCAAACCGCTGGTCATAAAGTTGCGATGGCAGGTGATGGTGTCAACGATGCGCCAGCGATGGCCACCGCTGATGCTAGCTTTGCCATGTTTGAGGGTACTGATGTTGCTCAGCATAGTGCCTCTGCACGTTTGATGGGCGAGTCGCTCATGCATATCGATGCTGCGCAAAAAATTGCTCAAGCAACACTGCGTAATATCAAGCAAAATTTGTTTTTTGCTTTTATCTATAATTGCCTTGGTATTCCGCTTGCCGCCTTTGGCTTTTTAAACCCTATGATTGCCGCCGCCGCTATGGCGCTTAGCTCCATTTCAGTATTAATGAATGCGCTACGATTGACACGATTTAAAACAGAGGTGGAGCTACATAATACGGTATCCCCATCTGATATGGAAACGCAAAGCTCAGCGAAGATATAAATATCATATCGTCTTTGATATTATATGCACTTAAACGAGACTATAACCGCTAGCATCATTACTTATGTTTGATTTTATGGGCGCAAGTTGGTGTAAGATAAGGGAAGTTTGGCGAAATATATGCTATTATGCCAAGCACTATAGCCAAGTATTTGATGCACCAATTAGACATTTAAAGATGTCAAAAAGTAGCTGGCTGTATAGATGTCTAAAGTAACTTTAGACACGTGTGCTATATGATATTTTGCTTTATCTTTTTTTGTATTCTAGTTGCCGTTATTTATCCCACAAACTTGGCATGACCAAAGGAATTAACAGACATTATGTACGCTGAAGAAACCAACAACGTCACCGCAATTAAAGACATTCGCGCTCGTGAGATTTTAGACTCGCGCGGTAACCCAACGATTGAAGCCGATGTAATTTTAGCCGATGGTACTATCGGACGTGCTGCTGCTCCAAGCGGCGCTTCTACTGGCTCACGTGAGGCGCTCGAGCTGCGTGATGGCGACAAAGATCGCTATATGGGTAAAGGCGTTAAAAAAGCCGTTGCCAATGTTAATAGCCAGATTCGCAGTGCTTTGGTAGATAAAGATGTTACAGAGCAGCAAGGTATCGATGACGCTATGATTGCGTTAGATGGTACAGAAAACAAAGACAGTCTTGGTGCTAATGCGATGCTAGCCGTGTCACTGGCGACTGCCAAAGCTGCTGCTAAGTCACAAAATCTGCCATTACATCAATACATTGCCAACTTACGTAATCAGACGTCGCTGACAATGCCTGTACCGATGATGAACATCTTAAACGGTGGTGAGCATGCGGATAATACGGTTGATATCCAAGAATTTATGATTGAGCCAGTTGGTTTCACCAGCTTCTCAGAAGCGTTGCGTGCTGGTACGGAGATTTTCCATAGCTTAAAGTCTGTTTTGAAATCACAAGGCTTGAATACAGCAGTCGGCGATGAAGGCGGCTTTGCACCGAACTTACGTAGCAATGAAGAAGCTATCACTGTTATCATGCAGGCGATTGAGCAAGTTGGCTATAAAGCGGGTGAAGATATTCATTTGGCTTTAGACTGTGCTGCTAGCGAGTTCTATAAAGATGGTCAATACATCTTGGCAGGCGAGGGCAATAAGGCTTTCGATAGTCAAGGATTCTCCGACTATTTAGTTGGATTGGCACGTCAATATCCTATTATCTCTATCGAAGACGGTCTTGATGAGTCAGATTGGGATGGTTGGAAGTATTTGACTGAGCAGATTGGTGATAAGGTTCAGTTGGTTGGTGATGATTTATTTGTGACCAATCCTGCTATTTTACAAGAAGGTATTGATAAGCATATCGCCAATGCAATTTTGATTAAGTTTAACCAAATTGGTACATTATCAGAAACGTTAGATGCGATTTACCTTGCCAAGAAAAATGGCTATGCAACGATTATCTCGCATCGTTCAGGTGAAACTGAAGATAGTACTATTGCAGATTTAGCGGTTGGTACTGCTGCTGGTCAGATCAAAACTGGCTCACTATGCCGTTCAGATCGCGTCGCGAAATATAATCAGTTGCTACGTATCGAACAACAAGTCCGTGCAAGCTATCGTGGTCGTGAAGAGTTCATTGGTCTACGTGGTTAAGAACCTGAACTTATAGCTAAAGCTAGGTGATATATCATTATTTGTATTTCGCCTAGCAAGCTTAATTAATGTTTATTTTATTATCTCTATATGGTTTGGCGTTATCACTTTATGAAATACTTAAGCCAATTTATATTACTCGCTCTAGCCGTTGCAGTACTTTTGGGTCTGCAATATCAGTATTGGTTAGGTGAAAATGGTCGCTTTGAGCGCAACAAACTGTTAACTCAAATTGAAGATCAACAGCGCTTGAATGACAATCAAGTGGCGGCAAACAACCTGTTACGTACCGATGTCCATGATTTGAAAAACGGTCTTGAAGCAGTAGAAGAGCATGCTCGTTTAGATTTGGGCTTGATTAAGCCAAATGAGACTTTTGTACAAGTATCAACCGCACCAACCACGCACAGTCGCTATTAATTTTCTAAAGACTTATCTTCTTCTCTTACCTATAATAGAGACGTTGTACATCTTAAAGTCTTCACTTCTCCTAGTTTTCATTTTTGTCTAGCCATACTGTCATGGATTTTAACCATGAGTACTACCTTATGAATACTATACCTCGTATACATGCCATGATCGTCGCTGCTGGTCGCGGTAGCCGTTTTGGTGCGTCTATAGCCAAGCAATATACCCAGCTGCAAGATCAGACGCTGCTACAGCATAGTGTGGCAAGGCTTGCGTGTAGTACTTATATTGATAAGTGCTTATTGGTTGTAGCGGCAGATGACAGCACAGCACAGACATTAGATTTTGCACTTCCTATACATTATGCTGTCGGTGGAATTGAGCGTTGGCAGTCAGTACAGGCAGGGGTAGAGGCCATCAGTAATGCAGGTGCTAAGGATTCAGATCTAGTGCTGATACATGATGCTGCGCGTCCTGCTGTGCCCAGTCATGATATCGATCAAGTTATTGAAGCGGCGATACTAGAGCCTTATGGCGCTATTTTAGCCACACCTGTGGCTGATACCCTAAAAGAGTCCTATCTCCAGTCTACTGCCCAATCTGAGCTCGTAGATAATACAATAAGTAGCAGCACACATCCTTATACTAAACGTACTATCGACCGTAGTAATATGTGGCAAGCACAAACCCCGCAAGTCTTTCGACTAGATCAGCTGCAGAAAGTACTAGCATATGTCGCTGAACATCAACTAGCTATTACCGATGAAGCCAGTGCTTTCGAACACTTACAGCTGCCTATTCGACTCGTTACTGGCAGTCGTCAAAATATCAAACTTACCTATCCTGAAGATGCTACGTTGCTAGCCGCTATTCTCAACGCTCAAAGCTAGACCATTGTATTAACGAAGCTTTTTTATAAATAGAATTCGTTAATACCACTCTTCCTATTTGTTCTTTGTTCTTTTAGCTTTCTTATTATAATTAATTCTTATTCATAACTAACTCTCAATAGATTGTGTTGCCAGAATTCTTTATTCAACCTATTTTTGGTTCTAGTCAACTTAATCCCTTTAAATATCAGCCTTTCCGAATATAATAGAAGATGAAAAATTGTTTAGTTACAATAATTTATTGTTGTATTAACGTAATAAGTTGCTTAGTTGACCTAACTGCCTTATGATGTAACCAAGTTAATACAATTAATAATAAAAACTTATAATATCAATAATATGACAAGGCATAAAAATTCTGTTTTCTGTCTTATTTATTATATTTTAAAGTCTATAGGCGTTTATTCGTCTAATGTTAAGGGGCATTTAATTGTCGCACGTTACTACTATGAACCATTTAGAAGAGATTGATCTTTACCAGTTTGTATATGTTAGCCGGATTACTTCAACGGGACTATCTGGCGCTAGCACACTAAATGATATTGCTGAAATTTCTATAAAAAATAATAAAGATGATGATATTACTGGTGTACTTTGCTATGGCAATGGATACTTTTTCCAATGTGTAGAGGGTACAGAGCAAGTATTAACTAATTTGAAAAATCGATTACTCATGGATGATAGGCATAAAGATATCCAAACTTTAGATTTCTGTGCGATTAGCGAGCGCGGATTTACTGGTTGGTCATTACGCTCCATCATACTTGAACGTTGGATGATCAGTGATCCTAAAGCCAAGGCACTTATGCCTTTTAAACCCTATAACTGGGCTCCTAATGAGTGGAAACAATTTTTGAAAATTTTGAAAGGTTATTACAAAGAGCAAGAAAAGACAGGTGAAGTCGATGCTCAGCCAATTAAGTACAATGCACTAGGTTTAACATTAGGTAAAGTTGTGGGGCAGCATCAAGCTTTTTTCTTAATTCAAACTGTATTGGGTGCGCTAATCATATTGGCATTATTATGGTTTATGCTATCTGACAAATTCTAATAAAGTATTGATTCTTAGTGTTCTATAATAAAAGCCAGCGTCCTGCTGGCTTTTTGTGTTGTGTATATCTGGTTATGTTATCTACGTCTGGAATAATGCGATTACTAGAAAAAGATAGGCATAAAAAAACCCGTAAAATCTATAAGATTTTACGGGTTTCAAAAGTGCTAAAACAATTACTAATAGCGCTTTAATATGTGGCGTCCCCAGGGGGATTCGAACCCCCGTTACCGCCGTGAAAGGGCGGTGTCCTAGGCCTCTAGACGATGGGGACTAGGTACTGCACCTTCAGCTGCTTTCACCATTTATGCTGAAGTGGTGCACATTCTAATGGCGTCTGCGCTTTGTGTCAAGCCTTTTTCTTCGTCTTTTTAAAATTAAATATCTTTTTTTGATAGCACGGCGTGGATGTAAGTCATTACTCTTTAAATGATGGCGAATCCATAGAGAGGTACAGGTGCTGATAGTCAAAGCGAGTATCATGTAACCAATGATAGTACCCCATAACTTAAATTGTGGATCCATGATAAAGCCCCTCCGTAGTTCCCTAATTAGCATATTACATATACTAGTTGGGATATGAGTAACTTAAGTCATCTATAGGACATCATATTGAGACAGACGGAATCCATAAAAAGAAAGCGAACCATCAGTTTTATTTAGACAGTATAATATACAAACCTCGAGTGACAGTTATCTTGCTTGTCATTTATCATCATCCTAACAGTTACGTCCTTATTGATTATAAAATCAAGATGGCAAAGTTATTCCAAAAATAAAATTATCTGGCTAATCATAATGATGAATAGACATAATCGATATCTGCATGCTACTGGTTATTCATCGTCGTTGTCAGTTAACTCTACCTCTGTTTGCTCAGTATGTAAAGCATTGGGCAACATAGGGTACTGGTTTAGAATATGACAAAATAGTTCGGCTGTCTTTTGAGTATCATAAAGTGCTGAGTGAGCATGACTACCATCAAACTCAAGCCCAGCAGCTTTACAAGCACGTGCTAGTACTGTTTGACCAAAGGCCAACGCTGATAAAGTAACCGTATCAAACACTGAAAATTGATGGAACGGGTTATGGTTTTTGCTATTAGTACGCATTACTGCGGCATTCAAGAATGCTAAGTCAAAATGCGCATTATGACCGACTAGTACACATTGACGACAGTCTTCAGCACGGCGTACTTCTTTTAGTCCTTTAAAGATCCGACGTAGCGCAGTCTTTTCATCTTCTGCAATTGCTTTACGCATAGGGTTATTAGGATCTATACCAGTGAATGCCAGCGATCTTGGCTCTAGATTAGCACCTTCGAAAGGTTCAATATGAGCATTGAGTGCTTCTCCTGGGTAAAATACTCCATGCTCGTCTAATAAGATTGGAATACAAGCAATCTCTAATAGTGCATCGGTCTGTGCATTAAATCCTGCTGTCTCGACATCGACAATGACGGGTACAAACTTACGAAAGCGCTCTTTCATAGTCATTGGAGCTGAGTCTTGCTCAGTCTCATTTGTATTGGTACTAGAGCAGACATCAGTAGTTGACTGCATATTTAGAGTGCTATCAGAAGCAATGCTGGCTTGAGTGTTTAATGAGTCATCAGTAGACAAGGTAGCTTTGTTTTGGGTTGTCATATTAAGTTAAGTCACTTCTATCGGTGATGCGAATACATTGAGATGCTGTTAATGTCCAATGCTATCAAAACAATAGCCATTGAACACTCGCAGCATCTCGATAGCATTGAGAGGATTTGTGTACTGTTTATGCTTTGATAGACCAGGGTAGCATCTCACCAGCCATTAGTGGTGTAAGCGTTTGCCCATCAAAGTAAGGGTAACCTGTAGGCACTTGCATAGGGTTATTCGTTAGGGTAACGGTAGTTTCGTTAACTGGTAGGCCATAAAACTGTGCACCAAAACGGCTAGTGAAGCCTTCTAATTTATCAATTTTGCCGACACTATCAAATGCGGTCGCATATAAGGGTAGGGCAATTGATGAGCTGTAGCAGCCAGCACAGCCACAAGCGGCTTCTTTTTTGTCTGTTGCATGTGGTGCTGAATCAGTTCCCAAAAAGAATTTTGGACTGCCACTAGTAGCAACATTTAGCAGCACTTCTTGATGTTGTTTACGTTTTAAGATAGGCAAACAGTAAAAGTGGGGCTTGATACCACCCAATAGCATGTGGTTACGGTTGAACATCAAGTGCTGCGGGGTAATAGTAGCCGCAACTTGATTACCTTGTGCTAATACAAAGTCAGCCGCGTCGCTAGTAGTAATATGCTCCATCACAATTTTGAGAGTAGGGAATTTAGCAATAATTTGCCCAAGTACCTCTTCTAAAAAGCGCTTTTCACGATCAAAAATATCGACATGGTCGTGCGTTACTTCACCGTGTAGTAGTAGTGGTAAATTATACTTTTCCATGGCTTCGAACACATCAACGCAGGCATTAATATCCGTGACACCATCAGCAGAGTTGGTTGTAGCGCCCGCAGGATACAGTTTGACCGCTTGTACGATACCTGATTGGGCAGCTACTTCAATATCTTTTGCGGTAGTTTGATCAGTTAGATATAAAGTCATACGTGGTTCAAAAGCAGCTTTGCGCTCAGCATCCAAATTACTATCGTGCAAATGCTGCATGATACGAGCGCGATAGGCACGCGCATCATCAGTATTTTTAACTGGTGGTACTAGATTTGGCATACAGATGACGCGATTAAAGCTTGCCGCCGCATGCGCTACAGTAGTGGCAAGTGCCTTATCATCACGCAAGTGAATATGCCAATCGTCTGGCTGAAGGATAGTTAACTCTTTAATGGAATCAGTAATTGGGGTCATAGTTTTCTATGTCTTAAGGTATAGTGAAAAAAGATGATAGTAAAAGACGCTAAGGCGCAAGTTTTGTAATAATTGCTATCGTTAAAAAAAGGTGTATAAAGGGTATAGATGAAAATAAAACATCAGAGTTGCTGCTATGGGTTGAGATAGGTTCTTTGACCCGTCGTCTCAAATTCAAAAATTATGGTTAAATATTTTGCTTAACATAAGGATATTTATTTTATAACAATGCTTATCCATCATAATGTTTATTTACATCGATATTTGGCTCTTTACTATAATAGCAGATTTGACTGCTTGACTAAATATGCAACCAAATATAACGACGCAGTCTTTGAATACCTTTTTCATGATTATCACTACAATTATCATCAATATCGCTAGCAAATATAAGATGAATTGTTGATAAATTATGACTCGTAAGAGAGTTACACTTTTGCCAATTGTGAATATGATGTACACTGAGTAGGCAATTTATACTTCAATTCATTCTTAGCATCTTTTCCGATAACTAAATTCTTATATTAGGAGTTGTTCATGGCTCAGCTTGATCCAAAAAATATCAATAAAATCGTATTGGCATATTCAGGTGGCCTTGATACCTCAATCATCGCTAAATGGCTTCAAGAAACCTATGATGCCGAAGTGATTACTTTTACTGCTGACATTGGTCAAGGTGAAGAGGTAGAGCCGGCGCGCGCTAAAGCTGAAGCGATGGGCATCAAACATATCCATATCGAAGACTTACGTGAAGAATTTGCCCGCGATTATGTATTTCCTATGTTCCGTGCCAATGCTATTTATGAAGGTGAGTATCTGCTCGGTACTTCTATCGCCCGTCCACTGATTGCCAAACGATTGGTCGAGATTGCCAAAGAACACAATGCTGACGCTATCAGCCATGGTGCGACCGGTAAAGGCAATGACCAAGTACGTTTTGAGCTCGGTGCTGTTGCCTTGTCTCCAGATGTTGTGACCATTGCGCCTTGGCGTGAGTGGGATTTGTCTAGCCGTGAAAGCTTGATGGAATATGCTAAAGAGCATGATATTGCGATCGATTATGCGGGTAATAAGACCAAATCTCCTTACTCAATGGATGCTAACTTACTGCATATCTCTTATGAGGGCGGTATCCTAGAAGATCCATATGCTGAAGCAGAAGACGATATGTGGCGTTGGTCAGTCAGCCCAGAAGAAGCACCTGATGAAGCGCAATATCTAGAATTAGAATACGAAAAAGGTGATATCGTTGCGATTGACGGCGAGACACTCAAGCCATATGAGATTATGATTAAGCTAAATGAAATTGGCGGCAAGCATGGTATCGGACGTTTAGATATCGTAGAAAACCGTTACGTTGGTATGAAGTCACGTGGTTGCTACGAGACACCAGCTGGTACAATTATGTTAAAAGCGCATCGCGGCATTGAGTCATTAACGCTAGATCGTGAAGCGGCGCATCTAAAAGATGAGCTAATGCCACGCTATGCTAAAACTATCTACAATGGTTACTGGTTTAGTCCTGAACGTATGATGTTACAAGCTTTGATTGATAAATCACAAGAGTATGTCAACGGTACGGTACGTGTGAAGTTGTACAAAGGTGCTGTTAGCGTCGTTGGTCGTAAGTCAGATGATTCTTTGTTCGATGAAAAAATCGCGACTTTTGAAGATGATGCTGGCGCGTATGATCAAAAAGATGCGGAAGGTTTCATTCGTCTAAATGGTCTACGTCTAGCTATTGAAGCCAGCCGTGGTCGTGACTTATCAAAATAAGATTTATAGACTATTGGTAGTCAAGTAAGCCTTTAGATTACATAAAAAACAGAGACCTATATCAATAGTGTCTCTGTTTTTTATTGCTACTAAATTTTATAAACATACTTCAAGAGCTGATCTTTTCTATTCAGTTTTTGCCGCTTTCTTAATATCAGTTTCACCATCATCTACCATCACAATGGCTACATCCTGCTGTTGACGTTCTTCCATGAGGTCTTGCTTTAACACTTCTGCCGTTGCAGGTATGGCACCATTAGATTTCTGCGTTTGGTATTTTAAGGTCGCAAGCGCACTGAGACTACCAATAACCAAAATAATAATCAGGATAATTGGGTTTTTCCAAATAGGGACTGGTGTATCGTATTCAATTGGTATCTCGCTAGTAGTTGCTGGCGTACTTTCACTGTTACCGCCGATTAACCCTAAACTTACCAAAGGTGGTTTTGGTGGGTTTTCAGGTTCAGAGGTAATGCGCAAACGATCGCGCTGCAAGTAGATCTCTGAAATTTTGGCCAGCTGTAATAGCCAGCGTTGATGCGGCAACGTGATGGCCGTCATTTCTGCAAATATCAACAAGTCATTATGTCCGCCTTGCTGCAAATTATCAGATGAACGGCCGATGGCTTTTAGATAGTGACCAGTTGCCAGCTGCATGTCTTGTACCGGTTTATAATTATCGGGTTTGAATGCGGTCAGCTCATACCAATAAGGGTCGAAAGGTGGGGGCGCGCTTGATAGTTGCCTGTTTTCAAAGACATTAAGCTCTTTGCTATCCAACTCTAACTCTGTATATTCTGTCGATATGGTATATTCTTTATTATCTGCAGGAGTTACCTTTGGCTCAATAGCTGCAAAGCGTTCAAGTGATAAAAACTGTGGTTGCAAAGCAAACCATTTGTCAATCTCATCATTATCAAGCTGGCTATAGTCCGCTAATATTGCAAGCTCTCGTAAAACGATAACACACAGACAGGTGAGCAAGGTTTGGACCTGAGAGGTATTAGCGTCAATCTTATTTGCTATGTATTCGCTAGCCTTGATCACATCAGTGCTGTCTTTAAATATTGCATTGGCGACATCATGACGATGATATGACGTTGCCTTGATGGTTGTAAAGTTCATAGAGTTGTATCGACGTAGCTCTTTTACTGCACTACGATTAAATAGCTTTTTGCTAACAGACAGACCTTGATAACGCTGTTGATAAGCGAGTAGAGCACTTACAATCGCTTGTAAACCAAAGCCAACTGCAAGGCGTGTCTGTGGTAACGATAGTTGAGCGACATCAGCTAATAACGACACCATTGGCTGAGTATCTTGGTATAAAAAGTCATACATCGACACACGTGTCGGTGAAATAGTCGTCATAATCTGCTAGCATCAAAAAGTGTGCCCCTATATTACGGTGCCAAATGTCTTGATACAATCCCTTAATAATAGAAATTTATAATCATTTTACTGATAATGCTATTAATCATGTTATGAATGACAGCCGGAAGCTTTTATTATGATAAATAACAACCGCACCGATACGCAGCTAGTAATCAATATTGCTAAGCAAACTCTAACAGCATATCAGCAGCAAACTGAGCTTGCTCAATATAAAGTATCCACTGCTAAGAACGGCATTGGTAGCCAGCAAGATAGTGGTTGCACACCGCTCGGCAACCATATCATTTCCAAGAAGATAGGTAAGGATGAGCCTATGAATGCTGTGTTTGTTGGACGAGTATCTACGGGCGAGGTATATAGTGCTGAGCTTGGCGCGCTACATCCTGAACGTGATTGGATATTAAGCCGTATTTTATGGCTAAGTGGTCTTGAGGAAGGTGTTAATAAAGGCAGTAACAGTCAAGGCGGCTGTGATACGTATCAGCGTTATATCTATATTCATGGCACACCAGACACTGAGCCGATGGGTATACCACTATCACATGGTTGTGTACGTATGCGTAATGAGGACATTATTGAGCTGTTTGAGAAGGTTGAAGAAGGCATAGCGGTTACTATTGTAGCTAGCTAAATACTGGTTTGGTCAATAAAGTTTATAAATAACTGGCGATGTTATATTCATTAATTTAAGGTTAAAAGAGACAGCTCTTATAAATGGAGCTGTCTCTTTTATTCTGCATTTTTATTATTTTTTATAAATACCTTTACCAAAATATCGAGCTGTCTTTCACTTTAGCCAAGTGTTTTTCAGTGCGTCTAAGGTCTTTTTTTAGCGTTGCAGCAAACCAGCCCGCACCATACAGCGCATTAGAGTTTTCTTCTGACTTTTGCTGATAACGTTGTTGATATTGAAGATGTTCACAATATCGACCCAATGATTTTTGCGCTTTTATCAAACGTTTTAACCAGCGTTTGGCTTTCTTTTTACCATCTTTCTTATTCAATAATGGCACGGCAAACTGATTGATATAGCGTAAATCTGTTAATTGGCGGTACAATTTATGCTGCGCTTTGTCTTTATCACTGCTTTCTAAATTAACATTATGTGAATCAACGCTTTCCAAATCCTTACTATCAGAGCCATTGTCGCTGGTATCATTTTTACTTTCTAGGCTTTGCTCGGCTTTCACAAACTTTGTATGCTGCTTAGATAGTATTTTTGCCAGTTTATCATTGGCGCACTTATCAGCTTGCGGTTCAAGGTGCGGATCACTCATAACAAAGGCAATCAGCTCCAGTAGAGTTAGTTGAAAGTCATTGGCTGCTACCACATCGATAGGCTTAATTTTGAGTGCTTCGAGGTCTGCAGTCCAATCGACTACAGGCGCATTAAATTCTTGCAGTTTAGGCTCGATATATGAAGCAAGATAGGCGAGTTCACGATAGCTACCAAGTAAGGTCGCTGTTTGTTTTAGTATCGGCTGCCAGTCAGGGTTAAGCTCATCAGAAAAGCCGGCAAATGCTTGTAATGCAGCACGCAGGCGGTTAATACCAATGGATAGTTGTAAGATATGCTCATCATCTTTGCTGCCAGCCACGACAGCACTACTATTCGGTAATATCTGCAACAGACAATTATGCACTGCTGCGCGTACAAAGGCAGGCATGGTGCTGTCTTTGTTAATATTCAGCTGGCTAAGGTCAGTACTAACCGCTGGACTATGATTTTGCCCAGTGATTAGTAGGCCACCGCGCTCAGCTTTGGTGACGGTAGACAAGCAGAGCTTATAACGCTTACACCACGTTTTAGCAGTCGTAAATAAAAAGTCTAAATCTCCTGAGACCAGCTCAAACTCAATCTCTTGAATAGGATCGCGCTGGGTATCATCATGACCATGGATAACTTCTCCATGATCGTACGCCATCTCAATACTATTGCTATCCTCATCTTTACTGTCTTCCATTAACAAACGGGTAGTGCGCTTTACATCAGTAACATATTGGCGTGTTAGTTTTTGTGCCAGTTTTTTGAGCTTGAAATCGGCCAAAGTAGAAGCAATTGAGGTGTCTTTATAAATCGTCAAATCAGGCATTAGCTTATTATTATCCAGCATGGCCTGTACTTGTGCATTATCTAATGTAGCATTATGCTCTAAACGTGCTGCAATACCATCGCCACCAGCTTTGATAGTCTGTACCCAGGTGTCGCCTTCTTTACGAATACGTAAGCCAATACCAGCCTGTGCAAGCTGTTGATCAGGTGTATCGTAATAATGCGCTGCCAGTTGCGTAATCTGTGAGGACTTGACTTGGGCTTGACGCATCAGGCTCTTTAGCCGCGACTCTGGTACTAAAAACTTTAGCTCTATTTCCTGCATGATGGCTCCTAATAATTCTGACTAATAACTATTAGTCTACCATTCTACAATTATTTAAGTTGCAATAAAAAAGCTACCCTACATGATGTAGGGCAGCTTTTCTTGTAATCTGTACTTAGAGATGGTCGGTAATTAGAACTGGTTCATTGTGTTCTTGCCGCCGCCAGCTTTTAGAGCGTTGTCACCAGAGAAGATCTCTTTGTGATCATCGCCAAGGTCAGAACCCGCCATTGCTTGGTGCTTAACACAAGCGATGCCTTCACGAATTTCTTTACGTTGTACGCCAGCTGCATAAGCAAGCATACCGTCTTCACCGAAGTAGCCTTTAGCAAGTTCATGAACGCTAAGTGCTGTCGTGTGGTAAGTAGGTAGCGTGATTAAGTGATGGAATACACCAGCTTCACGTGATGCATCACGTTGGAAGTTTTTAGCGGCAACGTCAGCTGCTGCATCAAGCTCAGTACCGTCATAATCAGCACTCATCAAGTCATCTTTATTGTATGCAGAGATGTCTTTGCCTTCTTCTTCCCACTGAGCGATAACTTGCTTACGGAAATTAAGCGTCCAGTTGAATGATGGGCTGTTGTTATAAACTAGCTTAGCTTTAGGCTGTTGCTCTTTAATGCGATCAACCATCATTTTAATGTGTTCTACGTCTGGAGTCGGTGTTTCGATCCATAGTAGGTCAGCGCCGTTTTCTAGAGCGGTTACACAGTCAAGGACAACGCGGTCGATGTTAGTATCTTCACGGAACTGATATAGACCGTTTGGCAAGCGAACTGGACGTACAAGTTTGCCGTTGTGCTTAAGCAAGCTATCGTTCTCTTTCGCGTTCTCTAGCGTCACTTCTTCCATTTCGATGAAGTCGATGTACTGAGAAGCAAGATCGCCTGGCTCATTTGATACTGGGATTTTTTGCGTTAGTGATGCGCCTTCAGAGTCAGTACGAGCAACGATGATACCGTCTTCAACACCAAGCTCTAAGAATGCATAACGAATCGCATTGATTTTTGCGATATAATCTTCATGCGGTACAGTTACTTTACCAGCTTGGTGACCACATTGCTTAGCGTCAGATACTTGGTTCTCAACTTGGATAGCACAAGCACCAGCTTCGATCATTTGCTTAGTTAGTAGGTAAGTCGCTTCTTCGTTACCGAAACCAGCATCGATATCAGCAATGATTGGCACAACATGTGAATCAAAGTTTTCGATTTTTTCTTGGATGGCTGTGGTATCTTGACCCGCTTCTTCAGCAGCGTTTAGCTCACGGAAGTAGTCGTTTAGCACTTTAGCATCAGCTTGACGTAAGAACGTGTAGATTTCTGCGATTAGCTTAGGTACTGATGTTTTTTCGTGCATCGATTGGTCAGGTAGAGGACCGAACTCAGAACGTAAGGCTGCTACCATCCAACCTGATAGGTAGATGTAAGTTTTAGCAGTAGTACCAAAGTATTTTTTCTTAGCATACATAGTTTGTTGGGCAACAAAACCATGCCATGCACCTAGAGACTGCGTGTACTGAGATGTGTCGTTGTCATAATCTTCCATGTCTTGACGCATGATTTTTGCAGTGTACTTTGCAATGTCTAAACCAGTTTTGAAGCGGTTTTGTGCCATCATACGTGCAGCATCAGTTTCGCTGATATTCTGCCAGTTACCGTGTTTTTGCTTTAATTCACGTACTAAATCGATTGCTGATTTATAAGTAGTTGACATCTACAGTCTCCTTGGTGGGGTATTAAAAGTTTGACGAACAAATTCTAACGAGCACAGAATCAAGTGGTAAAATGATCGTAACTAAATTTGATTTGCGAGGAATTTACAGGGATTACGATTGTACTAACTTGCGTTGAAACTTAATTGCTATTGGTACTACTAAGGGCAAATTGAAGTCCGCCTCACAAACGGCGAATGACAATTTACTATAAATATTATCTCTATTACCCTAAACAAACCTGCTGTAAAATACAAGAGGTTTACTTGACTCTACTAGAAAAAGTAGTTAGTAGTCAAAGCATATTAGGTTTGTATTGACATTCATATCTCGATACATTGCAGCAGAAATCTCACCACCTACCAAATCTCTGCTTACTAATAAGAAATGTTACAATAACTAACTGCGTATTTAGACATAAATAGTCAAAGCATTATATGATGATGATGCTAGCACTTAATCATTGAGCTACGTAACAACCCATCGTACAAATACGTTGTTTAGTTATATAAATAAAATAACGATTTGAGATAAGAATTATTGTCTGTGCTGTCAATTATTTGTATAACTCACTATAGCGGGGTTACCAAGATTTACCTAATTTATGATAGTTATCTTTGGTATTTCCATAATATATAGAGTAACAAAAACAATGGTTTGAGTTTAGAAGAATTACGTTATAATAGCTAATGTTGAGCAAAGTTAATGCAAAAAATACTCTTAATTTCCTACTAATGGCTGTATAACACCCATAATTATCTATAAAAACAACGCAAAAATTGCTAAGTATTAAATAGCATTTATTCTAAGTAAAAGAGAAATACATATGAATTTGCAGCGGGTCGATTTAAATTTATTGGTGCATTTAGATGTATTGTTAAGAGAAAAAAACGTCACACGTGCTGCTGAGCAGTTAGGCATCACCCAGCCTGCAATGAGTAATATATTGCGACGTTTGCGTAAGCTATTCAACGACCCGTTATTGGTGCGTTCATCTGAAGGTATGACGCCGACCGAACGAGCTTTAGAGCTGCAACCACGTATTCGTGAGATACTTGCTGATCTGACTCAAGTATTAGAGCCGCGTACGGAGTTTCGCCCATATAGCACGTCACGCGTCTTTCGTATTATGACCTCAGACTATGCTGAGGCGACACTGGTACCAAAACTGGTAAAAGCTTTACGCTCTGAAGCACCGAATGTGATTTTGGACTTTTTGACACCTTCAGACGTGTCTTATCGTGATATGGAGCAAGGGCGAGTTGATTTGGCGATTAACCGCTTCAACGAGATACCGCAAAGCTTCCATCAAGTATTAGTTTGGCGCGACACTTTTAGCTGCTTATTATCATCTGAAAGCCCTTATGCCAATCGTTTTAATCTAAAAAACTATCTAAAAGCGCAGCATGTCTGGGTATCCAAGACAGGTATGGGCGTGGGGTTCGGAGTCAATCCAGAAAAGTCTGGCGGACTTGGCTCTATCGATCAAGCGCTACAGCGTCTAGGACAAAAAAGGCAGATTAGTGTCTTTACTCGTCATTATCAGATGCCGGCCATGCTCGCGGCAAACAAAGATTTGATTGCGACATTGCCGACCCGAGTTGCACGCATGCAGGCCAATAACGACAGTATTATGATGAAAGAGCCACCATTCTTTATTCCTGAATTTGAGCTGACGATGGCATGGTCACCGTTATTACAGCATCATCCAGCGCATCGCTGGTTACGACAACTTATCATGCATGTTGCACGGCAGGTGGTTGCTGATGAAGAGAATCAGGAGCAAGAAATACCCACCATTAATCATCTGTTTTAAGGTAGCTTTTATTTAGGCACTTCCCATTTCAGCATCAGGGCTGTTCTAAATCATTGCAACTTCTATTAAAGTTTAATGTTAAATAAAACCAGCCTTTGTGCTGGTTTTTTATTTGTTTGAACTTGGGGTTGGTTAAGTATTTCTTAATAAGACAGTCACATTCTTAACATATCAAGCACATTTCTTTATATCTTGTAAAACTGTAAGCGAATAGTTTTGTTATGATAATTCGAACTTAGAAAAGTTGAACGTTAAGCAAGAATATCTTTAAAACGAACATCTTTAGAATAATAACTGTTTAGAGCTAGATGATAAGACTAAGAAATATGTGTTTTGTAATTAGTATCATCTAAGCAATTTATCAATCAACTAAATAAATGGATAAGGTCAATAATCATGGCAGATATTACTACTGTAAACCCAGCAACAGGCGAAGACATTAAAGAATATAACTATATGAGTAATGATGAGGTTAACAACATTGTTGAAGCCTCGCATCAAGCATTTCTAGAATGGCGTAAAACTAGCCATGAAGAGCGTGCGAAGGTTATTAATTCTATTGGCGAGACCTTGATGAAGTACAAAGAGGAGCTATCTCGTCTTATGACTGAAGAGCGCGGTAAACTTTATAGTCAGAGTCTACAAGAAATTGATCTATGTAAAGCGATTTGTGATTACACCGCAGAGAAGGGTGTGGCCGCGCTTGCTGATGATGAACGTGACATCGAAGGTCTCAAAAAAGGTATTGTCACTTATCAGCCCATTGGCGTTATCTATGGTATGCAGCCTTGGAATTTCCCAGCTTATCAAGTGTTCCGTTATACCATAGCCAATTTGATGGCAGGTAACAGCGTTCTGCTTAAGCATGCAGCAAACGTGACTGGTTCTGGCTTATTAATTGAAAAAATATTCCATGAGTCTGACTTACCAAACGATTTGTTCCGTACTATTCTAATCGATCATGATCAGTCAGAAAAGTTAATTGGTAATGATAAAGTACGTGGCGTGACGCTCACTGGTAGTGATGGTGCAGGTAGCATCGTCGGTCAGCAAGCAGCAAAAGCAATCAAAAAAGCGGTCCTAGAGTTGGGCTCGAATGACGCATTTATCGTTTTAGAGGATGCTGACCTAGAGCTTGCAGTACAAACTTGTACTCTAGCGCGTCTGATAAATAATGGCGAAACTTGTGTTGCTGCAAAGCGCTTTATCGTTGTCGACAGTTTATATGATGAGTTCCGTAAGCGTATCGTTGAAGAGTTCGAAAGCAAAAAAGCAGGCGATCCAATGGACGACAGCTCGGATCTTGGTCCATTAGCCCGCAAAGATCTGCAAGAAAAATTGCATGAGCAAGTGGAAGAGAGCGTAAGCAAAGGCGCTACTATATCTGTTGGTGGTAAATTACCAGAAGGTAAAGGTAGCTTCTATCCAGCGACTATTTTGGAAAATGTTGAAAAAGGTCAACCAGCTTATGATGATGAGCTATTTGGTCCAGTAGCATCGCTGATACGTGCTAAAGATCAAGACGATGCATTACGTATCGCTAACGACAGCCGTTATGGCTTAGGTGGCGCTATCTTCTCTAAAGATGAAGACAAAGCTATACGTCTAGCCAATGAACAGTTTGATACGGGTATGGTCTATATCAATGGTTATGGCCTCGCAAATCCAGCATTACCTTTTGGTGGTGTGAAAAACTCGGGTCATGGTCGCGAGCATGGTGGTTTCGGTATTAAAGAATTCGTAAACATCAAAGGTGTCCACGTTCATAACAGTTAAGAACACGTACAGACTTTAAAGTTAAAACGCTTTAAACATTAGATACCGAAAAGCCCAGTCATTCATAAATTGAGTGACTGGGCTTTTTTATGAGCGATAGTTTTAAATGATTAATATTTTTCTTTGCTTCTTGCCATTGCATTAACTGTTTAAATACAGCTTTAAAGGTAAGGTGGGTAACATAGAAAAAGTTTCTTTGCCCTGACTATTCAGGTTGATTACACCTTTAGCTAATAACAAAATTGTCCAAGGCAATAGCTGATGCTCAAGCTTTTGCACTCGCGTTTGTAGACAATCCGCCGTATCTTTTTGATTGATTTCTAATAAAGCTTGGGTCAAAACAGCGCCCGCATCGAGCTCAGCAGTGACGACATGAATACTACAGCCATGATGACGCTCACCTGCTTGTATGGCACGCTGATGAGTATCTAGCCCTTTATAAACAGGTAATAGAGAAGGGTGTAGGTTAATCATCGGTGCTGGTGCGTTATCGATAAAATCTGCACTCAATACCCGCATAAAACCAGCTAATACAATCAAATCTGCTTGCCATTCTACCAGTTGAGCATTAGCATGACTCTCAAAAGTTTTGATTCCCATGCGTTTGCCATTAGCAACGTGCGACAATACTTCTACTGGAATAGCGGCATCTTGCGCACGTGTGATGGCATAAGCATCCTCACGATTACTAATGACACCGACTATCTCAATCGGTAGTGCACCTGCTTGCATAGCATCTATTAATACTTGTAGATTGCTACCACTGCCTGATACCAATACCGCAATGCGTAAAGGTTTAGCCGATACTTTTGCGATACTTTTAGAAGTGCTTTGTAGATTATCATCTGATATTGGCGATACTGACATTAACGGTACACCACTGCATCCGCTTCACGATTAACCATCTCACCTAGTTGCCATGCTTTTTCGCCAGCATCATTCAAAGTTTTAATCGCCGCTTCAGCTTTATCTTTAGGCATAACGATAACAAAGCCAACACCGCAGTTAAAGGTGCGGTACATCTCACTTTGCTCAATATTGCCCTCAGTTTGTAGCCAAGTGAATAGCTCTGAGAACTGCCAGCTGTTGGTATCGATGCTAGCGGCTAAATTATCCGGTAATACGCGTGGCAAGTTATCCGTTAAGCCGCCACCAGTGATATGTGACATGGCATGCAGTGCGGAGCTACCAAGGGTATCCTGCAGAGCTTTAATCGCTTTTACATAAATACGAGTAGGTGCCATTAGCGCATCTTGAATATGCTGCCCATCTAGCTGCTCATTGCTGCTAGTAACATCAATACCGCTGACTTCGATAACTTTACGTACTAATGAATACCCGTTAGAATGCGCGCCACTTGAAGAAAGGGCGATTAGAACATCGCCTTCTGCGACATTTTCACCAGTGATAACCTCGCTTTCTTCAACCACGCCCACACAGAATCCAGCTAAATCATAATCGTCGTCTTGGTACATGCCTGGCATTTCAGCCGTTTCACCGCCGATAAGGGCACAATTGGCAAGTTTACAACCATCACCAATACCAGTCACGACGGTAGCAGCAACATCGACATCGAGTTTACCCGTTGCATAGTAATCTAAAAAGAACAATGGTTCTGCACCGCAAACCAATAGATCATTAACGCACATCGCCACCAAATCAATGCCAATAGTGTCATGACGATTTAGCTGTAGTGCCAACTTAAGCTTAGTACCAACGCCATCAGTACCAGATACGAGTAGCGGAGAGGTGTAACCTGTCGGAATACGACATAGGGCGCCAAAACCGCCAAGTCCACCCACAACTTCAGGGCGAGTAGTGGCTTTTGCTACGGACTTGATTCGTTGAACCAATGCATCGCCTGCATCAATATCAACGCCGGCATCTTTGTAGCTTAAAGAAGGCTTGTCACTCATAGTCATCTCACAGTTGGGGATAGATAATTGGAATTAATAGTTGAAGTTATTCATTACAATGAATAATTGAAGTCAGTATTATAAAATTTGAATGTGGTGCGCGCATTATACCCAAAAACAGGCCACACTCGCAAAGCAACTTGCCAATATTTGACCAAGATTTGCTATAAGCGGCAAATAAAAAACCAAGACACAAAAAATGACTGATTTTTTACTGTACTCTGCGATAATAAAGCGCCAAAGTAATTGTAAAATTGCCGTACTAATGATTACTATTACAGGAAGGTCATTTAATAACTTATAAGACCAGTTCTAGTAACGTCATCATCTCAAATCAGCTTAATCGTAGGATTGCCCTTAATGATAAATCAACCAATAGATCCTTTTTTTCGGCGCTTATTTATTGTCGTTGCTATTGTTGTAACCCTATTTTTATTGTATTTGATGATGCCGGTCATTATACCGTTCGTTATTGCATTCATACTGGCTTATTTACTTAATCCACTGGTCAAACGCTTATCAAGGTATGTTAGACGCTGGATAGCTATTATTGTCGTCTATTCAGCACTGACCTTCAGTATGGTGTTGCTACTCTGGTGGATTGTGCCAACGTTGTGGCATCAACTGCAAGCCGCTTGGGAGTATTTGCCCAAAATTCTGAGCTGGTATGATGAAGTGGTACGTGAATGGTTTACTAATAATAGCCCTGTTCGTCTGCCAGAGTTAGAGGCGAAGGGTTTGTCCGAGACCTTAGTAGATTATATGCAGACGCATTATAGATTCTCAGACGCCAGTACATGGATGAGCCAAATACTTGCCTCAAGTATGAACTTTATTAATAATGCCGGACTGATTGTGCTAGTACCCATTCTGACGTTTTATTTCTTATTTAATTGGGACAAACGTCTGCTTAGCTGGAAAGTGGCTATTCCTACTGCTTACTGCAAAACAGTCATTGGCATCGCCCAAGAGTGTGACCGTGCATTGATGGCTTTCATTAAAGGTCAATTACTGGTCATGGTGCTGTTAGGGATTATTTATGCTGTGCAATTACAACTGATTGGGCTTGAGCTTGGACTAATTATTGGTATGGTTGCAGGTGTTGCGAGTTTTGTACCGTATTTAGGTTTTGGACTTGGTTTCATAGCCGCCGTTATTGCTTGTCTGTTCCAATTTGGTCTAAATTGGACTTATCTGTCTCTAATCGTTGGTGCGTTTTTAGTAGGACAAGCGGCCGAAGGATACGTGTTACAGCCACTCCTGTTGGGTGATAAAATCGGGCTTTCACCGTTATGGGTTATTTTTTCTGTATTGGCAGGCGCAAGCTTACTAGGTTTCGTCGGTATGTTGATTGCCTTGCCTGTATCCGCTGTACTTAACGTACTATTTCGACATCTCTATAATTATTATCGCTCTACCGACTTTTATAAGGGTCGTAAACAACTAAATTTATTTGAAGAAAGATAAGTAAGTTAAGATTGAAGGCGATAGATCAGACAAGCAGCAGTTGTTAAATGTTAGATTGACGAATAGCAGTTAATCAGGCTTAGTAAGTAAAAGACTTGTCAGTCATTTTGTAAATATGTTATATATAGGCGCAGTATTAACTATAGCAGTTGCTCGTTTCGGTTAATTTTGACAAAGGTCTTTTTTAATAAAGCATTTAGTTAATTTATTACTGAACGAGAGAACTGTTGGATAACAAAAAAATGTAAGTTAAGAAAACTACATGCCAATACCAAAAAATTTATGTCACGCAGTATTTAAGCCAGTTTAAAGAAGATTGTTCAACAAATTAATTTTTTCTTTACATTGCGCTATGCAAAACGAGTTGATGATTCATGGCAGAAGCACAGCTAAGTCTCAATCTGGACATTAAGCACGATGCGAGTCTCAGCGACTTTGCTGGTCCAGGTTGGATGTCGATTATTGATGCAGTGCGGCAGCTACATGTCGGCCTGATAGGCCAGCTGTACCTATTCGGTAGCCCTGCTACTGGTAAGTCTCATTTGCTATCGGCTATTTGTGAGTCATTCATTGAGATGGATAAGTCAGCAATTTGTTTATCACTTAATGAGTTGATTCATACCGATGTCCACGTACTGTCATCCTTAGAGAACTTTGATCTTATCGCCATTGATGATTTAGAAGTGTTGGAACATAGCGCTCAATGGCAAGAAGCCTTGTTTCATTTGATAAACCGCAGCCGTGAAGGGCAGCGCCAATTACTATTTGCTGCCAATAGACCCGCCAGTGAATTGCCGTTTCAGCTGACTGATCTGCTGACTCGTTTAGCACAAGCACCCACTTTCAAAGTACCCAATGGTCATGACCTAGCAGACCGTAAAGCATTATTACAGTCTATTTTACGTCGGCGTGGTTGGCAATTTGATGAGCGTATTATTGAGCATCTGCTGACCGAAGGACCGCATCGTATCGGGGCAATGATGGAGGTGCTCAACTATATTCAGCCGATGTTTTCTAATCTTGGACGTAGTAATATATCTAAAGCAGTGATAAGCGATGCATTGCGTACTATTGATGAACAAACGCTCGCGGCAGAGCTTGCTGATATCGCTCAAGAAACCCAAAAAGATGATGAAGCAGCAAGTAATGACAACCATACAATACCACTGGATTTTTAGCTGCTGACACTTATTGAAGATAAATAGCTCAATGCTCTAACCTTTAATTTTTTTACCAAATTTTTTATCATGGATAGGATATCTTATGAAAATCTCTGCCTCTTTGCTTAAAAAACTGACAATCAGCACGCTCTTAATTGGCGCAGGTTCAGTGTCTATGCTTTCACATGCAGCCGTTACTTTGCTCGTCGATGACCATATTAAAGTGACCGCTATTAATGGGCAGGAAGTTAAACAAAGTGCCTTTCAGCCTTTAACTAAAACGTTTACTTTGCAGCCTGGTCAACATGCCATTACTGCTAAATATGACCGTCTATATGATTTGCCTCGTGATGAGCATGACTATTTGCGTTCAGGCAATGTGAGCGTAACGGCGGAACTGGCAGACAATCAAACCTATCGTTTGACTATGCCTAATCAACCAGAAGAGTATAAAGCTGCCAAAGAATATGCTGAACGTCCAACGCTAGCAGTACAACAGGACAATAGGGTTATCGCCAGTCAGCAAAGCATCGGTGGAAATCAAGGTGGCTTGCTATCAGGTATAGGTAAAGCTCTAGGCGGTGTGTTTGGTGGTAGCAGTGATGCCGAACTACAGAACCAGCGCGCTATTGCTGCATTAGAGCAGCCGACTTCAACTACTGGGCAGCAAACTGTAATAACCCAGCCTAAGGTAAACACTGGTACGGTAAGCTCTAGCACTCAGTCTGCGAATACCCTTGATAGCTTTATGCAAATTTGGCTTAATGCAACGCCTGCTGAACGTGAGAAAATGCGCCAATGGATTCAACAGTAACCATCTGTTTTTATAGTATTAGTTAACGATATCTGAGTAATAAAAAAGCACCTAATAATAGGTGCTTTTTTTATTTACGATTAGATGTAATGACTAGCAGAGTCTAGTTAATCATTAACCTAAGAATGCGTTATACATCCAAACTAGTTTTTCTTGCTCTTGTACATAAGCATCAACTAGGTCGGCTGAACCTTGGTCATCGCTTTCTGCTGCTAGTGCTGAAACTTGACGCTGCTCTTCAATAAGCGTTTGCAGACCAGTCACCACACCTTTTACACAGGTGTTACCGTCTTTAACGTTCTTGTCTTCTTTGATGCTAGTGTGCTGTGAAAAATCGCTATAAGCATGTAATGGTGTACCACCTAAGGTTAGAATACGTTCAGCGATCTCATCAATCTGTAATTGTAGAGCAGTGTATAACTCCTCAAACTTAGGATGTAATGAGAAGAAATGCTCGCCTTTAACATTCCAGTGGTAACCACGGACGTTAATATAGAAAGTATGATAGCTAGATAATAGACCATTTAATTTATCAATTACTTGACTCATTTCAGCTTTTTCTAGACCAATCTGGTTAGTACTGTTATCAGTATTACTCATAATATTATCCTTATAATGTGAGTGTTGATTTTATAAAATAGGAGTATAGCAAGTCGCGTTACTTATGATTACCTTCTTTATCATACCAAAGTCTGAACATATAACGACGATATTACGAAAGAGACTGGATTCTGAAAAAGACTGGTACCACTAATAACTACGATGCTTTAACTTTTGATGCCTATTATAATAGCAAACCATAATGGATTAGTTAAATTTAATAAATATAATGCTATGATTGGTTTTGTAAAACTCTAAAGAAACTCTCTTTACTATTAAGCAAGTCTCTTTATCATTTAAAGTAAAACAGATAAAGAGACCTAAATACTATCATGAAGGTGGTTGAATGCTCTCAGGGTTTAAACCTTTTACAGGAACTACTTCTTTCAGGTGCTGACGTACCGTATCAATCGGGAATTTTTGCGCTTGCAAACGTTTAGGTACAATTTGACTGCCTTGCTGACCTTTCATTTCAAACATCATAAAGATATAGTCATCAGTCTCATCCCAGCTTTTGACCGCAGTCCATGGAATAACCGCTTGTTGAGTAGTACCAGCCCGCATTTGCATGCCACGCATCTTATTATTGTTCATCAAATCAGGCTGATTGGTTGGCATTGCCATGACTAAACCATGTTTTTGCACACCCAACTTCATCTGACGCATCTCGTCTGGCATCTCTTGATCAGCAACTTGTTTTTCAAATTCTCTTTTGACATACCATTTAAAGCCAAGGGTGCGAACCAGTAAATAAATTACGACCGCAACCAGCATTAGCCAAAAAATAATCGTCGAGTAACCTGTTACGAAGACTAACCCTACAATTGCTAGTATTACGACCACTGCCATAATAATCCATTCTTTCATTTTGATGCTTTTTAAACCGAAAGAGGGGCTAGCGCTGGCGAATAGCTCATACTGTGCTTGATGGAATTCAGCCTCGGTTAAATTTAAGGCGACAGGTTGTAGCGTGTAGGGGTACAGGGCCATAAAGGTTTCTCAAATACTTATATTAAAAGTGTTGGGTTTAAAAACGCCAAACGTAAGCAGCTACGCCGTCGTTGGCTGGAAGTGTAATAAAGGTATGCGCTTATCTTACCGAAAAGTGCTCTTAAATGAAACATATAAGGATATCTGTGCCCTTATAGATGCCATATTAATGACATTAATAGAGATATACGACGCTTAGAAGAGTTAATATCAGTTATGAAAGCTAATATCGGTTCCAAAAAATGCGACTAGCTGTGCCAAACTAGCCTAATCCGTTACATGTAGTATTTCCCCTCGTTATCTTTGCCACTCAAAATTTTGGAATTAGTATGACTTTAGGGTTAAAAATTCAAAAAGGCATACATTAATTCAAAAAGACATACATTATTGAGCGCTGAAGGATATCGTTAAACTAAAAGTAGTTGCTATAAATTAGAGGTAGAAAATCCTGAAAACCTAGTTAAAAAATGGTCTAAACATGGTCAAATCTACTGGGTCTTGGTATTATAGCGGCTACAATATTTTGTCATAAAAAGCATGGCGTCACAGCAAGACTATAACTATGTCATAACTAGGCATAAAGCTCTGTTATAAATCTAAGCTGGCCACTTATTATATTAAAAATTTTTTTAAACCTTCTACTCACTCTCAGCGTTACAGGCAACTATTATGATTGATCCGAAACTCTTACGCGGCGATTTAAGCGACTTACAGCAACAGCTGGCCACCCGTGGCTATACGCTTGATATGGAGTTCTGGCAAACCATTGAAAATGAGCGTAAATCGCTACAAGTCAAAACCGAAGAGTTGCAATCGCGCCGTAACGCTGGTGCTAAGCAAGTGGGCGCGCTAAAAAAATCGGGCGAAGATGCCAGTGAGCTATTGGCTGAGATGCAAAGTGTCAGCGGTGAGATTAAAACGGCCGAAGACGAGCTGCGCACTTTACAAGAGCGCATCACCCAAGCGGCTTTGCAGATTCCCAATATTCCAGCAGCAGATGTGCCAGTCGGTACGTCAGAAGATGATAACGTCGAAGTGCGCAAATGGGGCACGCCGCGCGAGTTTGACTTTGAGATTCAAGACCATACTCATATAGGTGAGACACTCGGTATGCTCGACTTTGAAGCAGCAACCAAACTAACTGGTAGCCGCTTCAACGTGCTTAGAGGACAGTTGGCACAAATGCACCGTGCCTTAATTCAGTTTATGCTGAATACTCATACGATTAAGTACGGCTATACTGAAACGTATGTTCCTTATATCGTCAATTCAGAAAGCTTAAAAGGCACAGGTCAGTTACCGAAGTTTGAAGATGATTTGTTTAAACTTACTAATCATACGAATAATGATGATATGGATTTTTATCTCATTCCGACGGCGGAAGTACCGATGACCAATTTGGTACGCGGCGAGCGCTTAGATATCAAAGAGCTGCCGTTAAAGTTTACCGCGCATACGCCATGTTTCCGTAGTGAAGCCGGCTCGCACGGTCGTGATACTCGTGGTCTCATTCGTCAGCATCAGTTTGAAAAAGTTGAGATGGTCAATATTGCCAGCGCTGAGCATTCAGATGACTTGCTTGAAGCGATGACAAGGCAGGCTGAATATATCTTGCAGCAGTTGAATCTGCCATACCGTACTGTAAAACTGTGCACTGGCGATATGGGCTTTGCCGCGCAAAAAACTTATGACATCGAAGTATGGTTACCAAGCCAAGAGACCTATCGCGAAATCTCTAGCTGCTCAAACTGCGGTGACTTCCAAGCACGCCGTATGGGCACGCGGGTCAAAGACGGCAAGCAGACTAGTTTGGCGCATACGCTAAATGGTTCAGGTTTGGCAGTTGGTCGTACCTTATTAGCTGTGATGGAAAATTATCAAAATGCGGATGGTAGTATCACGATTCCAGAAGTGTTGCGTCCGTTTATGGGCGATGCTGAGACAATTTCAGTTTAATAAATATTTTGTCTATATAAATAGCGAGTTATAATGCTAACTCGCTATTTATTACTTTTGCCTATTATTAATTGTTATTTAACAAAACCGATATAAGTCATTGTTAAATACAAACGATTTTATGAGGCCGTTTTTGGCTTGGCTCATGGCAAATATGTTAATATTGCCCCTTAATTAATCACCTTATTTTTAAGTGCGTTTATCGCGCTTTTATTTTACTGTTCAATCGATTTTCCTCTTATCTTCCATACTTCTCATTCGAATATTAGGACACTCTATGCCCACCCCAATTAACGAACGTAAATTAGCCAATGCCATCCGTGTGCTCTCATTTGATGCGGTTCAAAAAGCCAACTCTGGACATCCAGGCGCGCCGATGGGCATGGCTGATATTGCTGAAGTTCTGTGGCGCAAATTTTTAAAACATAATCCTGCCGATCCGCAATGGCACAACCGTGACCGCTTTGTGTTATCGAACGGCCATGGCTCGATGCTTATTTACTCGTTACTCCATTTATCAGGCTATGATGTCAGCGTCGATGACCTAAAAGGCTTCCGTCAGCTACATTCAAAGACCCCAGGTCATCCTGAGCTTGGTTATACACCAGGTATTGAAACCACGACTGGTCCACTAGGTCAGGGCATCGCGAATGCGGTTGGTTTTGCTATCGCTGAGAAGACGCTAGCGGCACAGTTTAATCGTGACGGACATAACATCGTTGACCACCATACTTATGCGTTCTTGGGTGATGGCTGCTTGATGGAAGGTATCAGCCATGAAGTTTGTTCACTGGCTGGCACGTTATCGCTTGGCAAGTTAGTATTCTTCTATGATGACAATGGCATATCAATCGATGGTAATGTTGAAGGCTGGTTCACTGATGATACGCAAGCGCGCTTTGAAGCGTATGGCTGGCAAGTTATCAAAGTCGATGGTCATGATACCGATGCTATCACTCAAGCAACTGAGAAAGCGATTGCTGAGACCACTAAACCAAGCTTAATCATCTGCAAAACCACTATCGGCGCTGGTAGTCCGAACAAGCAAGGCTTAGCAGCCAGCCATGGTGCACCACTTGGTGATGACGAAATCGCCTTGACTCGTGATGCGTTATCTTGGAAGCATGCACCGTTTGAATTAGATGATGAAATTTATGAAGCGTGGGATGCCAAAGCTAAAGGTGATGTGCAACAAAAGAACTGGGATGCGGACTTTGAAGCTTATAAAAAGGCTTATCCAGAATTGGCAAGCGAGCTACTACGCCGCTTAAATGGTGAGTTGCCAGCGGACTTTGACAAGCAAGCGCAAGACTATATCCAACAAACCCAAGAGCAGGGCGGTGATGTTGCCAGTCGTAAAGCCAGTCAAAATGCGATTAATACTTTGCAGCCATTATTACCAGAATTGTTGGGCGGTTCAGCGGATCTAGCTGGCTCAAACCTCACACTATTTAAAGGTGCTAAAGGCATCGAAACTGACGCTGATGGCAACTATATTTACTATGGCGTGCGCGAGTTCGGTATGACCGCGATTGCCAATGGTATCGCGCTACACGGTGGCTTTATCCCTTACGTGGCGACCTTCCTGATGTTCATGGAATACGCGCGTAACGCTGTGCGTATGGGCGCATTGATGAAGCAACGTATCATCCATGTTTATACGCATGACTCTATTGGTCTGGGTGAAGATGGCCCAACGCATCAGCCAGTTGAGCAACTGACTAGCCTACGCACCACGCCAAATCTACGTACATGGCGTCCTTGTGATGCGACCGAATCTGCTACGGCTTGGGTAGAAGCGATTAAGTCAGAAAACAATCCATCTGCACTTATCTTTAGCCGTCAAAGCTTACCGCATCAAGCACGTGACAGTGAGCAAGTCGCTAATATCACTAAAGGTGGTTATGTGCTAGCGAAGGAACAAGGCGAGCTAAAAGCCATCATCATTGCAACGGGTTCAGAAGTTGGCTTAGCGATGGAAGCGTACGAGACGCTTAGCGAAAATGGCGTTGGCGTCCGTGTGGTCTCTATGCCATGTGCTGAAATCTTTATGGAGCAAGACGCCAGCTACCGTGAAGCGGTATTGCCTACCAATATCCGCGCCCGCGTCGCTGTCGAAGCGGCTCATGTAGACTACTGGTATAAGTTCGTTGGCCTTGATGGCAAAGTCATCGGCATGACCACTTATGGCGAATCAGCGCCTGCCAGCGACTTGTATAAAGAGTTTGGTATCACTACAGAAGCGGTAGTTGAAGCGGTAAATAGTTTGGTGTAATAAACCTGACTTAGTTAGTAATCAAAAAAAGAGCTACGAGAGAAATCTGGTGGCTCTTTTTTTACGTGATGGGTTTTAGTAGTTATTTTAAATAACTATATACTAACAAAATAACTCCAATAAAATATGGATCATCATTTAGCATTCTTAATGCGGCTAGACTTTATTTTGGTGTTAGAATATAGTAAAAACCATCGCATCTATTTTCTATAATATAATTAGATAGGAGTTGCAGTTTCTGATTTTATGATGCTGAAATTCGGATGAAATAAATGGAAGATATAAAACTAACAACACATACAACATGGTTACATCAAATAGGTCTAAGTGAAGGAGTGATAGCAGCCTTTATTATTGGATTCTTAGGCTTGTGCGGTATTTTCATTACTCAATATTTTGACCGAAAAAAAGAGCGGCGAGCTTTTCTTAGAGATAAGTTTGAGGAGCTAGTTTTTAAGCTTGCAGATTTTGCTACGCTTGTAAAAGAGAACGAAGCTAAGCGTTTTCAAGGTAAAGATAGTAAAAGCTTCGATCTTAGTAATTTTTCTAGAGAAGGTGGAAAAATTGAGATATTAACAATACTATATTTTTCTGAACTTGAAGGTGAATGTAAGGCTTTTCTACAAGCAGGATTGGATTTATGTGTCGCTCAGCGACTTCACGAAATGAACGCTAATGAAAAAAATCTAGACAAACTTGAACAAAGACAAAAATATTTTGAAGAGATTTATGATAGCTTTTATAATAATATAAAGGAATGTATTCCAAAATATACCTAATTTCTAAGCAACGAATAATTCAGTTTGCGCTGCAAAAATTAAACGTACATTTTTTATATTTGCTCTATTCATCGCATATATACCTCCTAGACTTCTATCCACGTATTAAAAAGAAAAGCTATGTCCCTAAAGTCCACCTTTAAAGGCTTCCTAGGTGAAACCGTCATCAATGTAGCTATGTTGCTAAAGCTTGATAAAGAGATCTATCATCGCCTGAACAATGTCACTTTGCCGCTGTCTAATGGCGGTAGCACCCAAATTGACCATGTCATCGTCTCCGTGTATGGCATTTTCGTCATCGAAACCAAGAATTATAAAGGCTGGATATATGGTAGCGAAAATCAAAGACAGTGGACACAAGCCTTCCCAAATGGACGCAAATATAAGTTTCAGAATCCACTACGGCAGAATTATCTACATATTAAAACGCTAGCTAATTTATTAGAATTAGATACGAGTTATTTCCATTCGATGATTGCGTTTATCGGTGAGTGCGAGCTTAAGACTCGTGATGAGCTGCCAGAGCATGTCTTGACTAATGGGATGGCGTCTTATGTTAAGAAAAAGCAGGATAAATTATTAACCGAAGCAGAGGTTAAATCTATCGTTGAGCAAATTGAAAGTAATAGATTTAGCAAATCTTGGAAAACTAACAGTCAGCATAAAGCCTATCTAAAAGATAAACATAACAATCCAAATAAGCAGCCAACCGATAAGCCAAAAAATAAATTAGTTGCTAAAGCTAAAGCTGCACCAGAAATAAAAACTGCTGTTAAAAGCAGAGAAGTACTCCGATGGTCTGGTCAAACGGAAGTTGAACAGCCTAATTCACCTATTGTGCCATCTAGCAATGTGCAGCTTAGCTCTCAACTGAATAATGATGATTCTTTTTTTATCACGCCATTTGAGGTTTTGGAATCAGAGCCTAAAATCAAGGAATCTTCTACTAAAGAGCCTTGTATTATTGAGCAAGTTGAAGCGTCGATCGTTTCTGATAATGCTCCCGCTTGCCCAAGATGTCATAGTGAGATGATTAAACGTGTGGCAAAAAAAGGCGCGCGCGCAGAGCAGGCGTTTTATGGTTGTAGTCAGTTTCCTAAATGTCGCGGTGTGGTGAACGTTAATTAGATGTGATCAACCCATAGCTACTTTACCCATAAATCTCTTCCAACCGTAAACAAGACACCAATCGACCTTCCCACTCTCGCAGCTCCGGCTCTATTTCACTACATTTAGGTTTGGCATAAGGACAGCGTTTATGCAGCGCGCAGCCAGTTGGTGGGTTAAGTGGACTTGGAAGCTCACCATGTAAGGTTAAGTCATTTTTATGGCCAGTCACAGTCGGTGCCGCTGCTAATAAAGCAATGGTGTAAGGATGTTTTGGGGCATTATAAATGGCTTCTTTAGGCCCGTGTTCGACCGCCTGACCTAAGTACATCACCATTACATCATCAGCGACATGGCGTACTACTGATAGGTTGTGTGAGATAAAGACGTAAGCGGTATGGTATTCGTCTTGCAAGTCCATGAATAAATTCAAAACTTGCGCTTGAATCGAGACATCGAGCGCGGAGGTAGGCTCATCGGCGACCACAATCTTTGGGTTGAGCATCATAGCGCGGGCGAGGGCAATCCGTTGACGCTGTCCACCTGAAAACATATGCGGATAACGGCCAGCGTGTTCGGGACGCAGACCCACATGTCTCATCATCTCATTAATTTTGCTGCGCTTTTCTTCCTTTGATAACTTGGTATGAATATCTAACGGTTCAGTCAATTGATAACCAATAGTATGACGCGGGTTAAGGCTACCATAAGGGTTTTGGAATACCATCTGAATCTCGGTACGCAAATCTTTTAATGCTTTTCGGCTGTAGCCAGTCGTCGCTTCATCGTTAATGAAAAGCTCACCGTCAGTAGGCTGTTCGATGAGCGTTAGCTGGCGGGCGAGAGTCGATTTACCGCAGCCTGACTCACCAACGACCGCAAGCGTCTTACCAGCTTCAAGCTCGAACGAGATACCGTTTAAGGCTTTAACATAAGCTTTAGGCTTGCCCAAACCTTGCGATACTGGGTAATGCTTGTGTAGATTCACTGCTTTTAAGACCACTTTATTACTCATAACTGGGACTCCACAGTAGCAGTGTTAGCGATAGAAGTGCGAGAAGGTAAATTTGATAGGTCTGAGTGAATGCAGCGCACGCTGCCATTAGGCGTGTCTAAAATGGGCGGTGGTACTTCACAAGCTGGCTCTTTATACGGACAACGCGGAGACAATAAGCAACCGCTTGGGCGATCATATTGACTGGGTACGACACCCGGCAAGCTATTGAGTCTATCTTGACCGATAGCTAGCTCAGGAATTGCTTGTAGCAATGCTTCGGTATAAGGGTGAGCAGGGTTTTGGAAAATCTCTGGTACAGTGCTGGTTTCAACCACTTGTCCGGCATACATGACGACGACATCGCGTGAGTTTTGCGCGACTAAACCCAGATCGTGAGTGATAAGCACCATTGCCATTTGTTTTTCACGTTGTAGTCGGCTGAGCAAGTCCATGATTTGCGCTTGCACCGTGACATCAAGAGCGGTGGTTGGTTCATCGGCGATAAGTAGTTTTGGCTCGCAAGCAATCGCCATCGCAATCATGACCCGCTGGCTCATACCGCCTGACAGCTGATGCGGATAGACTTTGAGACGGTTTCTGGCGTCAGGCATCTCAACCAATTCAAGCAGCTCTAAGATACGTGTCTGGACCGCTGAACCCCGTAAGCCAAGATGTTTGCGCAGTACTTCACCCAATTGCATCTCAACCGTAAAGCTTGGATTTAGACAAGACATCGCATTTTGAAAAATCATCGAGATATCTTTACCAATAATGCCGCGTTTTTCTTTGGCTCGCATACTCAGCATGTCTTTATTATCAAACATTACTCGCTTAGCACGAACTGTCGCAGAAGGCGGCAACAGTCCCATTAAGGCCATCATAGTGACGGACTTTCCTGAACCAGATTCACCGACGACTGCCACAACTTCGCCTTGCCTAATCGTTAACGACACATCATCTACTGCGCGAAAAGCACGCGCCCCTTCACCAAAGGTTACCGAGAGATTTTTGATATCTAATAATAACGGTGTGTTATTTACCGATGGACGCGCTGAATTTACTACAGAAGCATTGTTTAAAATTTCAGTCATTAGGTTACCTGCTTCAATTTAGGATCTAGAGCGTCGCGTAGGCCATCACCAGTTAAGTTAATTGATAAGGCAGCTAAGAAGATAGCGACACCCGGCCAAATAGCTAGCCAAACATTACTTTGAATATATTGACGCGCTGTACCTAACATTGCACCCCATTCAGCATCTGGCGGTTGTACACCGAAGCCTAGGAAACCAATCGCACCTGCTTCTAAAATTGCAGAGGAGAAAATCATCGTCGCTTGTACGATGAGCGGGGCCATACAGTTGGGTAGAATGGTCACGAACAATAAGCGGAATACGCCAGCACCCATCACTTGTGAGGCAACAAAATACTCACGTTGTAGCTCTACCATTGCGGTGGCACGTGTCAGGCGAATAAAAGGCGGGGTACAGACCAAAGCAATCGTAATAATAGTGTTGGTCATAGAAGGGCCTAGGATAGCCGCAATAATGATAGCCAACAGCAAGCTAGGATAGGACATTAAAATATCATTGACTAGCATCACCGCTTTACCCCAAACCTTTGGCCAAAACGCGGCGCTAAGTCCTAATGAAACACCGACCAACATAGCGAGGGTAGTGGCACTTAGACCAATAAACAATGAATAACGCGCGCCATACATCACCCGAGATAAAGTATCTCGACCTGCATCGTCAGTGCCGAGCCAAAACATAGTATCGCCACCACTCAGAAACGCTGGTGGCAGTTGCTCTTGGCCGGTGAACAATTCATAAGGGTCATGAGGCGCAATAGCGGGCGCAAGTATGGCAATAATGACCATCAACGCCAGTACAATAAAGCCAAGCACGGCGCCTTTATTTCGGCAGAACGTCGATAGAAATAGCTGCCAAGACGAGGGCGGTGTAGCTGCCAGATTGATATCAGAGGGGAGAACAGAAGGCTTCATGAGCAATTCCTGTAGTGGCTAGCGCTTCGACAGTGTTTAGAGTCCTATTCCTAAAAAATTACTAAGAATTTGCTAAAAATTGCTCTAAACCATGCAAGCGCTAGTCGTCACTATTTGTAATATAATTATTTATCAATGTTAAATTAAGAAGTATGTCGAATACGCGGATTGATAAGACCATACAAAATATCGATAAATAAACTAACCAAAATCAAGGCTGTGGCTACCAGTAAGATACCGTTTTGTACAATAGGATAATCACGAGTAAAAAAGCCATCGAGTAGCCAATTACCAACGCCCGGCCAACTAAAGATAGTCTCAGTGATAATAGCGCCAGCAAGCAAGGTCGCCATCTGCAAACCAACGACAGTGACTACTGTAATCAAAGCATTGCGCATAACGTGTATCATTATCACTCGGCGTGGCGATAAGCCTTTGGCTCGTGCTGTACGCACATAGTCCTCATCTAACACCTCTAGCATTGCAGAGCGTGTCATCCGCGCGATCATCGCTAATGGAATAGTCGATAAAGCAATAGAAGGTAAGATAAAGTGCTTTACCACATCCCAAAATGCGCCAGGTTCTCCTGACGTCAGAGAACCCAATAACCACGAGCCATATAAGGGCTTAACATCTAAAAACTGCGCGACAGATATCACCCCAGCGACTGGTAACAGGCCTAAATAGTGGGCGAATATACCGGTTAGGATAGGACCTAATAGATATATGGGCATAGAGTATCCTGCCAGCGCTCCTGACATTAAGGTGTAATCAATCCAAGTACCACGTCGCAGCGCAGCAAAGATACCTAAGCTAACACCAATGACACTGGCAATGACAATGGCGCATACAGCCAGCTCTAAGGTTGGTACAAAATGGGCAAAGAAGTCTTGTAACACTGGGGTACGTGTACGAAAGGATTGTCCAAAATCACCGGTCAAGATACCGGTTAAGTAATCCCAATATTGGACGATGAGTGGTTTGTCTAATCCAAGTCTTTCTAGTGCACGGGCATGTAGCTCTGGATCGACCATACGCTCACCCATCATAATCTCGACGGCATCTCCAGGTACGAGACGAATTAGGGTAAAGGTCGACAGTGTTAGGCCAAGATAGACGGGAATTAGAATAGCAATTCGACGCAGAATATACAGTAGCATGGGCTGCTCAATAGTTGAGGGTCAATAGTTATAGATCGATGATTAGCGTATTAGCAGTGCTGAGACTGTCCGTGACAATATGTTTGGCAATGTGTTTAGCAAAGCGCTTAACTCATACAAATACGGCTGGAGCAGAGAGTCTGATCCAGCCGAATACAAATTAAATAACAGTGCATGTCGTACCGGACTTAATTAGCCAAGGTTATTCAACCTTCACACCATCAAAGCGTATTGAACCTAGTGGACTAATTTTATAATCGACAACGTTTGGTGCCGTGAATACTGTTACCACCGAATGTGCCATCGTTGTCCAAGGCAGTTGCTCTTTGAATATCTGCTGAGCTTGTACATAATCACTGACGCGATCATCTTGATTGGTAATTTGCCGGGCATTGGTCACTAAACTGTCAAAGTCCTTATTACACCAGCGTGAATAGTTGTTACCACCGACAGCATCACAAGATAATAACGTACCAAGCCAGTTATCTGGGTCCCCATTGTCACCGGTCCAGCCAGCTAGAATAACATCGTGCTCACCTTTAGCAGCGCGATTCAGGTACTCGCCCCACTCATAAGTGACAAGCTTGGTATCGACGCCAATCTTCGCCCAATCAGCTTGTAGCATCTCAGCCATCAGCTTGGCATTAGGGTTATATGGTCGTTGAACAGGCATATACCATAGGTCGATTTCAAGATTGTCAGCACCGGCTTCTTTCATAAGCGCTTTTGCTTTCTCAACGTCATAAGGGGCATCTTTAAGCGACTCGTCGTAACCCCACTGCGTTGGCGGCATTGGATTGGTCGCTTTAAGCCCTTCACTCTGATAGACCGCATTGATAATAGCGTCTTTATTAATGGCCATATCTAACGCTTGACGGACTTTAAGATCATCAAGCTTAGGTTTTTCGACATTGTAGCCTACATAGCCGACGTTGAAGCCAGGCTGATCAAGGACTGTGGCTTTACCAGATTTTTTGACAGAATTAATTTCGGCAGGTTTTGGATAGGCTGACACATGGCATTCGCCGGCTTGAACTTTTTGGGCGCGAACTGCTGAGTCTTTGGTGATGACGAAAACTAGATTGTCGATATGAATATCGTCTTTGTTCCAATAGTCTGGATTTTTGGTATAACGAATTTGCGCGTCTTTTTGATAGGAGGTAAAGACGAAAGGTCCGGTACCAACAGGTTTGGTATTAATATCAGCGGCATTATCCGCAGCCATTAATTGGTCTGCATATTCAGCAGAATTAATATAAGCAAAGGCCATTGCTAGGTTCTGTAAAAACGGCGCGTTGGTTTCGCTGAGGGTGATTTTTACCGTATAGTCGTCGACCTTTTCGATATCAGAGATGATATCAGGCAATCCCATGCCGACCGAATATGGGAACTCAGCAGGATAAGCTTTATTAAATTCAAAGTCTGGGTTGGTGATACGTTCTAGCGTAAAGACGACGTCATCAGCGTTAAAGTCGCGGGTTGGGGTAAAGTAGTCTGTTTTACCAAATTTGACCCCTTTACGTAGATTAAAGGTATAAGTCTTGCCATCTTCACTAATATCCCAGCTTTCAGCTAGCCCTGGTTGAATCTCAGTACCCGCTCTTTTAAATTCCACCAAGCCGTTATAGATGGGGTAGGCGCTGGCATCAAAGTCAGTACCAGAAGTGTATTGTGCTGGATCGAAACCAGCGGGGCTGCCTTCTGAGCAGTAAAGTAATGTTTTAGCCGCTTTGGCGTCTGAGCTGGCAGCAGAATCATTAGTGGTTTTGTTGTCGCTGCTACAAGCGCTTATACTCAAGACAACCGTAGCCAACATCGTAAGTTTGAAGAGTGTTTTTTGCATTGTTACATCCTATGTAAACGATAAGTCATTGCCAATAAATATACAGATCCGTGTTCGAACCATGAACACAATTGGCAAGCTCTTAATTCCCTTTAAAGTATTTATTAATATAGTATCTTTAATATGCAATGCAGAACAGTAGTCATGTTTTACCCACTCTGAATCAAGTCTGCAAAAAATACAAATATAAATAAGTCGTTTGAATATACTCTGTTAAATGGCTACAACGCAAGATATCTGTAAACTAAATTCAACAAAAATATCACGTCTTAACGTTGTTAATTAAGTGGAAGTGACTGAATGAAGAGAGCTATTTAACTACTCTCTTCGTAATATGATACATATCAGAGCTAGTGATATAGCCTTTAACTTTCAGCCATTAAATTTCGGTGATTTAGGATGAAACTGATTTGACATGATCATGTTTGGCTTTAATCATATCGGCTAACTTCTCAGCGATCATAATAGTTGGCGCATTGGTATTGCCGCTGATTAAAGTTGGCATGATTGACGCATCGATTACCCGTAATCCGCTTACACCGCGCACTTTCAATTCCAAATCCACTACGGAGCTGTCATCTGAGCCCATTCGGCAGGTACCAACAGGATGATAGATGGTATCAGATCTATTTTTAATATAGCCAAGCATGCCGTCTTTTTCGAGATAAGGAGCAGGGTAGTCTTCGGTGATATATTTGGCGATTGGCGCTTCTTGCATGATTGCTCGGGTACGTTCTGCTCCTGCAACCATGTACTCCACATCTTTGGGATGAGAGAGATAGTTTGGATCAATCAACACTGGATCAGAAGGATTGGCAGAATCAAGGCGGACAGTACCGCGACTTTCAGGACGCAGGTAGCAAGCATGACATGAGATAGCGTAGCCAAGTTTGATATCGCGGCCGTGATTGACTACTCGAGATATCACAAAGTGTAGCTGAGTATTTGGCCATTCTTGCGGGTCATCGCCAACACTAAAGAAAGCACCAGCTTCAGCATAATTGGTGGACAGCAGACCTGTGCCATCCTTTCTCCATTGTGAAAGAGCTTTGAAGAAGTTTCTACCACCAGCCATGCCGACTCCAAATACATCGGTGGTATTGACCTCGTAGTCAAACACCACATCCAAATGATCTTGTAAGTTGCCGCCCACTTCTGGTGAATCTACTACAACATCAATACCATGCGCTTGCAAATGCTCGGCTGGACCAATACCCGATAGCATGAGTACTTTAGGTGAGCCAAAAGCGCCACCTGATAAAATGACTTCATGACGAGCCATAACGGTATGTTCAACACTATCTTTTTCGTAGACGATGCCCACCGCTTGACTATCTTCGATTAAGACACGGTTAGCTTGAGCGTGAGTAACAATAGTAAGGTTAGGTCGGCTTTCGACTGGGTGTAGATAGGCGGCAGCGGCAGAGCAGCGTTGACCTTGTTTTTCACCATGAAAATGAGTGACTTGGTACAGGCCTACGCCGTCTTGTTTTGTTCCGTTGAAGTCTTGATTGTGAGCCAGTCCATTGGCAACACCTGCTTCTACAAATGCTTTTGAGATATCACGTGGGCTAAGTAAGTCGCTGACATGGAGCGGCCCGCTATCGCCATGCAGATCATCGCCACCATGGACGTTATTTTCGGCCTTGATAAAATAAGGCAAGACATCATCGAATCCCCATCCAGTACAACCTTGTTCTACCCAGCGCTCATAATCTAGAGCACTGCCGCGCGTATAAATCATGGCATTAATAGCGGATGAGCCACCCAAACACTGTCCGCGAGGTTGAAAGCCGCGACGGTTATTTAAATGAGTTTGAGGGATGGTATGAAAGCACCAGTTGTTTAACTTGAGCGGTTTGCCAGGGACGAGAAGAATAAGCCCAGCAGGTACGCGAATAGTCAGGTCTTTACCATCACCGCCATACTCTAACAAGCAAACACTAATGTCTGGGTTTTCCGTAAGTCGGCTGGCAAGTACGCAGCCCGCTGAACCGCCACCAACGATGACGTAATCAAACTTTGTATCAAATTCCATTTCTTATTCCTTGTAGCGTCCATGCCAATTAAACATTGGTCGTCCATTACAATAACTATTATTTTATCAGAATAAATAAATAAAAATGACTAAGGCGTATCGATTGGTCAATACGCCTTTAAGGAAAGGAAGGTTTGATGAGTCAGGTTAACGAAATAGATTTTCGAGATGGAATATGTCTGTTATTTTGAGCTGTGATATATGTCTTTTAAAATGATTTGCCTATACTTCACATATTTCTGAGCGCACGATAAAGCGTTTGCCCTCTGGTATCTCAAGTGAAAAACTAGCACCGCGACCGTCTACCACATCGATAGTTAGATCGGTATGCTGCCATAGTTTATATTGTGCTTTACCCATATAAAATGGACAGCCAGCCAGCTCACCGATCAACACATCTTGACCGCCAACTTTAAACTCACCTAACGGATAACACATCGGTGAGCTGCCATCGCAGCAGCCGCCAGATTGATGGAACATCAGGTCACCGTGCTTAGATTTTAGTAGTTCGATTAATTCTTTACAGGATTCTGTAGCTTCAAGTTTCATGTCGGACTCCTTGTCATGACAATAATTTATGCAATTTATTTTATAGCAGTTTTATCGCTGGCTGACTTTGATCTAGGGTTGGTAGCTCTTGCTCATCTTTTAAATCAACACCAGATAATTTAAGTTCACAAGATTTTTTCATTAGCGCTAATAGTCGATTTGCTGCCATTTTGACAGGCAGTCCAGCAGCTCGCACATTAGAGATACAGTTGCGCATGGCATCATGGCTTTCAGCATGCGCGTCCCAAGTGTAATAAATACCTAAACTGTCAGGGGAGCTAAGACCGGGCCGCTCACCAATAAGCATTACCAGCATTTTGGCATTGAGACGTTCAGCAACTTTATCGCCTAAAGCCACACGGCTGCCAGTAGCAATGACCAAGGGCGCGATGCTCCAGCCTTGCTCTTTGAATAACGGAATAAGCTCTGCTACAAGCTTGGGCCCATTTTCTTCTAGCGCTCGTGCCGATAGACCATCTCCCATCACGATGATGACATCATAAGATTTATCTGTACCAGATTGTTCTAAAAAGTGCTCTAGTTTTTCAGAGGAGTCACTGTTTAATAGCCTTCCCCAATCTGGACGTTTAAGATAGTCAGATTTGTTTTCTGCCTGACTCATCACTTTGAATAGCTCCCAAACCTCATCTGATTGCTCTAGAGATTGTTCGTCACTTTTTTCTAAATTTTCTGTCGCAGCCTCTGTGTCCATATCTTTAAAAATAAGATGGCATTGTGTAGACAAATCATCAACCAAGCGTTCGATATCCAAATCTTGTAATACCGCATCTTTGGCTTCAGCGTGATCAAGCTGAAACTTTAATAAAGCTTTGGTAGGAATACTACAGCCAACTCGTCCTAAAGCGATTCTAGAATCTGTATATTCTTTTAACTTCTGCCAAGGATCTAGATGAACCAATTCAGATCGTTGACTCGTTTCGGGTTTGTCTTCGTCAATAATCGACTGCTTAACTTGCGAATCATTCATAGACATAGCATTCTCCTTTATGATTCGGTATTGCGTAACTTTATAGATTTATTTTAATCACTATTATAGGGTTATATAATGCCAGAAAGTAGAGAGGATGGCTTGTCTGACCACTGAATACTGTTTTGCGTTTGAGTATAAATGCCGTTTTCACTGAGCCAATGCGCAAACTCAGGAGCAGGAGTCAATCCAAGCAGCTGCCTAGCATAGAGTGCATCATGGAATGAGGTGGTTTGATAATTGAGCATGACATCATCGGAGCCTGGAATACCCATAATAAAGTTGATTCCAGCCGTCGCAAGCAAGGTCAGTAAGGTATCCATATCATCTTGATCGGCATCGGCGTGATTGGTATAGCAAATATCACAGCCCATAGGTACGCCAAGCAGCTTGCCACAGAAGTGATCCTCTAAGCCGGCGCGAATGATTTGTTTGCCGTCAAACAGATATTCAGGACCAATAAATCCAACGACCGTATTTACTAACAGTGGGTTAAATTCTCTAGCCACTGCATAAGCCCTTGCTTCAAGCGTTTGTTGATCGACATCGAAGTGTGCATTGCTTGACAGCGCACTGCCTTGTCCAGTTTCAAAGTACATAACATTTTGCCCGACCGTACCACGATTTAGGCTGATCCCCGCTTCATAGCCTTCTCTTAATAGCGCTAAATCTATACCAAAGCTAGTATTGGCTTTTTCGCTGCCGGTAATTGACTGAAAGACTAAATCAACGGGTACTTTTTTCTCAATCAATTGGATAGCGGAGGTTATGTGAGTTAATACACAAGATTGAGTGGGAATTTGATATTCAGATATCACATGGTCTAGCAGCTTTAGTAATTCTGATAAATTTTGTAGATTGTCAGTGGCGGGATTGATGCCAATCACAGCGTCCCCGTTGCCATACATCAAGCCATCGATAATACTGGCAGAAATGCCCAGCATGTCATCAGTAGGGTGATTGGGCTGTAAGCGCGTAGATAAGCAACCATCAAGACCGATAGTGTTACGAAACTTAGTAACGACTTGGCATTTCTTTGCTACTAAAATTAGGTCTTGTACGCGCATTATTTTGCTAACGGCAGCTACCATCTCTGGGGTAAAGGCATATTTTAATTGGGCTATTTCATCCCTTGTAGCAGATTCTCCTAATAGCCAGTTTCTTAAATCACCAACGGTAAAGCTAGATATTTTAGCGAAGGCTTGTTTATCATGTTGTGCCATAATCAGCCGAGTTACTTCATCGTCTTCATAGGGGATAGTAATATCATCCAAAAAGTCGATTAATAAACAATCCGCTAAAGCCATTTGTGCTGCTACACGTTCAGTGGCATCAGAGGCTGCAACCCCAGCCAAATCATCACCTGAGCGTCGTGGCGATGCTTTGGCAAGTAACACCTTTAAACTCTCAAATTGGTAGGTTTTCTGTCCTACAGTATGTTGATAAGCCATTTTGTTCACCTTCTATCTATACGTTTTATAGGCTATAAAATACAAGTTCTATAAAAATCATTAACTTAAATCATCTGACGCGGCTCTAATTTCAGCGAACTCTTCTTCTGGCGTACCACTCACTAAGTGATGACGGCTAAATATGACAAAGTAGAGAATAAATACGACATAAATCCCCGCTGCCATAAACCAAACTTTAGGATCTACCATCAGTCCTGCGATTACGGCAAGAGAAGCGAGCACAAGCGCTATACCTGAAGTCATGATACCGCCCGGTGTCTTATAAGGGCGTGGCAGGTCAGGACGAGATAAACGCAGCTTAATGTGCGAGGCCATCATTAATACATATGAGATGGTCGCACCGAATACCGCCATAAGAATAAGAAGATCTCCTTCGCCAGTAAGCGATAACAAAAAACCTATAATCCCAGGGACAATTAGAGCCAAATAAGGTGCTTTATTGCTATTAGTTAGCGATAGTTTTTTGGGTAAATAACCCGCACGCGATAAGGCGAAAATCTGCCGAGAGTAGGCATAAATGATGGAAAAGAAGCTGGCGATAAGACCTGCGAGACCAACGAAGTTTACAAAACTTGCCAACCACGTATTTTCACCGTATACGGCAATTAGGGCATCAACCAAAGGCGCCCCTGAATCTTTTAAGGTATCTGCACCCGCAGCACCTGGTCCTAAGAATAAAATAAGCAGCGCGAATGACGCTAAAATTAGCATAGAGCCGATTAATCCACGCGGTAATGACTTAGCAGGATCTTTAGCTTCTTCAGCCGCTAGAGGTACACCCTCAACCGCTAAAAAGAACCAAATTGCATAAGGAACGGCAGCCCAAATCCCGATATACCCAAAGGGTAGAAACGGACTTGCTCCCGCCTGTGTACCGACGGCAATATCAAATAAATTTTTACTATCAAAATGCGGAAACATCGACACAATAAATACGACCAGGGCAATACAGGCAACAGCGGTAATGCCAAACATAATCTTTAATGCTTCGCCTGCGCCTTTTAAGTGAATAGCTATAAAGACGATATAACATGTTAAATATACGATCCAGCCCCCGATACCGAACAATGACTCGCAGTATGAGCCAATGAACACTGCGATAGCGGCTGGTGCGATAGCATATTCAATCAAAATCGCAGTACCAGTTAAATACCCTCCCAAAGGACCAAAAGCGGTACGGGCGAAACTATATCCGCCGCCTGCTGTAGGCAACATGGTGGACATCTCTGACATTGATAAACACATACATAGATACATGAGAGCTACGGCTATCAAGGCGACGAACATACCGCCCCAACCACCTTGTGCTAGGCCAAAGTTCCAACCAGCAAAGTCTCCAGAGATGACATAGGCGACGCCAAGACCTATTAATAAAACCCAACCAACCGCGCCTTCTTTAAGTTGACGTTTGGCGAAATAATCTTTTTCAGCTTGAGTGCTGCCAGAGACCGCGCTCTTTTGATCGTTAGGCGTGCTTGTCATGTTATTCCCCTACATAAAGGCTATGAATAGACTAAGGGTACTGCTAACTTATACTGTAAATAACTCATTATTAAAAAATTATTAATAACTGACATCTGAGAATAAAAAGGTCGTATCCCTTCAACTCAAATTGCTAGTAATGCATGGTTGAAGGGATACGACCTGTTGTTTATGACGAAAAGTGCCAATCACTGAGACAGTTTCAAAAACATCAAAATGTCTCAAAAAATTGAAATGGCTACATGGAGTAGTCAATCACAATGCGACCCTCGATTTTACCTTGGCGCATACGTTCAAGAATGTCATTGATATTCTCAAGCGGCTCAGCGGCAACGGTTGCTTTCACCTTGCCTTCTGCTGCCATCTCTAGCGATTCTTGCAAGTCAAGACGTGTACCCACGATTGAACCGCGAATAGTAATACCGTTCAGAACTGTGTCAAAGATAGATACAGGAAAATCACCAGTAGGCAGACCATTACAAACCAAAGTACCACCGCGTCGTAACATAGTTAAGGCTTGATCAAATGCCTTAGAGGATACGGCAGTCACGAGCACTCCATGAGCGCCACCGATCTCTTTTTGTAGATACTCACCAGGGTCGGTGTTTTTGGCATTAACAGTGACGGTCGCACCCAGTTTTTTGGCAAACTCAAGCTTCTCATCATCAATATCCACAGCGGCAACATTCAAGCCCATGGCAATGGCGTACTGTACCGCCATGTGACCAAGTCCGCCGATACCTGAAATGACAACCCAATCGCCTGGCTTGGTGTCGGTCATTTTAAGACCTTTATACACCGTGACACCTGCACATAAAACTGGTGCAATCTCAACAGAGTCAACGCCCTCAGGAATGATGCCCACATAGTTGGCATCTGCTAGAACATATTCTGCAAAACTGCCGTTTACTGAGTAGCCAGAGTTTTTTTGGCGTAGACATAAAGTCTCCCAGCCGCCCAAACAATGGGTACAGTGACCACAGGCAGAGTAGAGCCAAGGCACACCGACTCGGTCACCTTCTTTGACATGATGTACGTTTTCGCCAACGGCGGTTATAAGGCCTACGCCTTCGTGTCCGGGGATAAATGGTGGGCTAGGTTTGACTGGCCAATCTCCTTCAACCGCATGCAAATCGGTATGACAGACACCTGATGCTTGCATTTTTACAACGATTTGACCAGCACCGGGGGTCGGAATGTCCACTTCTTCAATTTGTAAAGGTTGTCCGAACTCATGTAAAACAGCAGCTTTCATTTTATTACTCACGTTGCAACTCCTTATCATCGTTCTTTACTTTAAAATACTCAGCGAGCATTAAGTTCGCACTTTACGGTTTTTGCCATAAAGTGCTTTGAGAGGTAGATTTAAAAGAAGCCCATCGCTTTAGGACTATAAGATACCAGCATGTTTTTGGTTTGTTGATAATGATCTAGCATCATTAGATGGTTTTCACGGCCGATACCAGACTGCTTATAACCGCCAAACGCTGAATGCGCAGGATAGAGGTGATAACAATTCGTCCAAACGCGACCGGCTTTAATGCCACGACCGAAACGATAAGCGCGAGTGCCGTTACGCGTCCATACGCCAGCACCAAGACCGTATAAGGTATCATTGGCGAGCGCCATCGCTTCTTCATCGTCTTTAAAGGTAGTAACGGCAAGCACAGGACCAAAGATTTCTTCTTGGAACACGCGCATATCATTGGTGCCTTCAAAGATGGTTGGTTGTACATAATAACCGTTTGCCATTTCACCATCATGTTTGGCGAGTTCACCACCGACAAGGACTTTCGCGCCTTCTTTTTTACCAATATCGAGATAAGATAGGATTTTTTCTAACTGATCTGAGCTGGCTTGAGCACCGATCATAGTATCAGTATCGAGTGGATTGCCCATTTTGATGGCTTTAACGCGCGCGATACAACGCTTCATAAATTCATCATAGATGCTTTCGTGCACGAGGGCGCGTGATGGGCAAGTACAGACTTCGCCTTGGTTTAGCGCAAACATGACCAAACCTTCAACTGCCTTGTCTAAGAAGTCATCATCTTCATCCATGATATCGGCAAAGAAGATGTTTGGACTTTTTCCACCCAGCTCTAGAGTCACCGGAATGATATTTTCACTGGCATATTGCATAATGAGGCGACCAGTGGTGGTCTCACCAGTAAAGGACACTTTATCAATACGTGGGTTAGAAGCGATTGGTTTACCAGCTTCAACACCAAAGCCGTTGATGACATTCAGTACGCCTTTAGGCAGAATGTCCGCTGCGCCTATTAAGTCAAGCATATACAAAACAGAAGCAGGGGTTTGCTCGGCTGGCTTGAGGACGACACAGTTACCCGCTGCAAGAGCAGGGGCAATTTTCCAGATTGCCATTAGAATAGGGAAGTTCCAAGGGATGATTTGACCGACGACGCCAAGTGGTTCATGAAAATGATAAGCGACTGTATCTTCATCAATTTGACTGATGCCGCCTTCTTGTGCGCGGATAACGCCAGCAAAGTAACGCAAATGGTCGATGGCGATTGGAATATCAGCGGCGAGGGTTTCACGTACAGGTTTACCGTTTTCATAGCTCTCGGCGATAGCGATTGCCTCTAAATTGGCCTCGATACCGTCGGCAAGTTTGAGCAACATATTAGAGCGTTCAGTAACACTGGTTTTGCCCCACGCATCTTTGGCGGCATGAGCGGCATCTAGCGCAGCTTCAACATCCGCTTCTTTTGAGCGTGCGACTTGGCAGATAGACTTACCATCGATAGGACTTGTATTATCAAAGTATTCACCATCAGCTGGTGCAACCCACTCACCGTTGATAAAATTGTCATATTTTTCGCGGAATTGGACAGGACTGTTTTCAGTATTGGGATAGGCGTATAACATTAACGACTCCTTGTTGTATTGTTTGAGATAGATCACATGAAAGTTTATTTATTATTTTATAAAAAGCTATAAAAAATATATGCTTACGTGTTTAATAGCCAATCTTCCTGATTAACTACTCACCCTATCGTACTGAGCTTTGACACAGAGTTATAATGACTTTTTATAATGATATATTTCGCATCGCATAACTTTAAGTTATATAAGATGATTGAGTTAAAGTAGTTCGCAAAGCTGATGCAGCTGTTATAATTGTTGCCAAATACTCTAAGCTGCTACAGTCAAAGCATTTGTACAATTTTAAGGCGCTCATCTTGCTTGATTTATCCAATGTACTATTTGCGCTGAATTGCCTTGTACCAATTTTTAACTGCTCCGGCTATCAATGCATAGAGGGCGACTTTGTTCTCTTCTACTTTTTTCTTATTACTATTAACTTAATTGGTTTGGATATATGCGTCAATCTTCTGCTCTTGATATCTTAAAAACAGGTCAAAATGTATTTTTGACAGGCTCAGCAGGTTCAGGGAAGACTTATACTCTCAATCAATATATCAATTATTTGCGTGCGCGCCGTGTGCCAGTCGCTGTCACTGCAAGTACCGGTATCGCGGCCACACACATGAACGGCACAACTATTCATAGCTGGTCGGGCATCGGTATTAAAGATGAGCTAACTGATCGTGATTTAACCAATTTATCACGCAAACAATTTTTAGCGGACAGGTTGAAAGACACTGCTGTTCTAATTATTGATGAGATATCGATGTTGCATGCCAAGCAGATCAATTTGGTCAGCCAAGTACTTAAGCATGTGCGCAAAAATGACAAGGCATTTGGTGGTATTCAGGTCGTTGTCGCTGGAGACTTTTTTCAGCTACCGCCAATTGGCAGTAAGGGCGAGAGTAACCGTGAGAAGTTCGCTTTTATGTCGGAGGCTTGGCTTGATGCCAAGTTTCATATTTGCTATCTGTCTGAGCAACATCGGCAAGTGAGCGAGGCCGCTAATGGCGGGCTTGATTTAGACGATATTCTTAACCAAATCCGTCGCCAAGAAGTCACTTTTGAAGCGATTGCTGCCTTAGAAGCCACCTATGATCAAAACGTCGATATCAAGCGTACACGTCTGTACACGCACAATCTCAACGTCAATAAAATCAATGATAAAGAGCTGGCTGCGTTAGATGGCGAGATGATGCGTTTTGAGTCCACGGTGACTGGCGATAGTAAACTGGTTGAGACACTCAAAAAGACGGTGCGTACTCAAGATGAGCTCATTCTCAAAGTTGGCGCAAAAGTGATGTTTATCAAAAACAATACCGAGCTTGGCGTCTCTAATGGCACGATGGGTGAGTTGATAGGCTTTGCGGCAGTAAAGGTCGATGACAGCAAAGACAATAGTGACCCTTTAATTGAAGAAGACGGCAGTACGGACAGTGATACAGATACTGCCAAAAACAAAAGCAAAGATAAAGAGAAGCCCAAAGCTAAAAAGCCAACGACGCAGAAAATGCCAGTGGTTAGACTTAATTCAGGACGTGAAGTCATCGCTGAGCCTGAAGAGTGGATAATCGAAGATGAGACTGGAGACGTGCTAGCAAGTTATTTGCAAGTACCATTATGCTTAGCTTGGGCGATTACCATTCATAAGTCGCAAGGCATGACCCTTGATGCTGCGGAAATTGACTTGTCACGTACTTTTGAGCTGGGACAAGGTTATGTGGCGTTATCACGGCTTAAGTCGCTGGCGGGTTTGCAGCTGCTGGGTATGAATGATATGAGCTTGCAACTTGATCCACTGGCACGCGGGGCCGACAAACGCTTTTTAGTGCTGTCCGATGAAGCTGATGCCAACTATGCAATGCTTGATGAAGAAAGCATGAAGCAGGCGCATGAGAAATTCATTCTAAAGTCAGGCGGCACCTTGAGCAAGTCGGTGATTGATGCCTATGCTAACTTACAAAAGAAACGCCGTGAGCAGCAACAAGCGCAACAAGACAAGAAACAAAAACTGGGCAATCAAGTCTCAGATAAATCAGATAGTACATTGCTAGCGACACGGCTACTATTAGAAGAAAGCTTATCTATCGCTGATATCGCACAGACACGTGAGCTTGCGCAGTCAACGATTATGCGTCACATTAGTGATCTGAAACGCCAAGACCCAAGCCTTGCCTGTGATCATCTGCGTCCTGACGACGAAGTAATGATGGCAGTAGGTAATGCCTATGTGGCGATTAAAGTCGCCAATAATCCGAATGATTTTAACGATAATGGTAGTGTGAAAATCAAGCCTATTTACGAGAGTCTTAAACAAAGTGTCGATTACAATACTATTCGTTTGGCGCTGATTTTTATTACACCGTAGGCTTGCAATCTTGCTCCCTATATTATCCCCTACTTTTATAGCGATACCTTGTTATGCCTGATTTTTCTAGTGCCAACTATCGACTCACGTCAGATCCTGCAGTAGCAGCGGCGTTTCATGCTACCAGCGAGCACACGCAGCCACTAAGAGTCGCTATTAATGGTTTTGGACGTATAGGGCGTAATGTACTGCGCGCACTGCTAGAGCGTTTTGAGGTGCTTGGACGAGCGATTCATGTAGTGGCTATTAACGACTTGGCATCCCCCGATATTTTATTGCACCTATTAAAGTTTGATAGCACTCATGGTCGATTGAGCCGTCTTGGCGTTAGTGCGGACATAGTAGAAGGCTTGGCCGACGAATATAGCGAAACTCAGCTATGCTTAACTAAAAACAATCATACTTACTGTATACGCATGCTCTCAGAGCCAGATCCTAAGCAGCTACCATGGCAGACGCTTGGAATCGATGTGGTCTTAGAGTGTACGGGACATTTTCGCTCTTATGAGCAAGCACATCTGCATATCGAAGCTGGGGCACAACAAGTTATTATTGGAGCTGCGCCCTTTGATGATGTCGACGCTTGTATTGTCATGGGCGTCAATACTGAGTCGCTAACGTGCAAGCTACCGATTATTTCTAGCGTCTCTTGTACTACGCAGGCATTAGTACCGCTGATTGATACGCTCGATAAGGCATTTGGTGTAGAGTCGGCGATGATGACTGAGATACATTCGGTCACCGCTGATCAGACAGTACTTGATCAGGCTCACCGAGACCCAAGACGAGCGCGTGCTTCTGGCTATAATATTATTCCTACGACTTCCAGTAGTATCGCAGCCACGGAACGCGTGTTGCCAGCAATGGTAGGGAAGATTAATGGTCATTCTATTCGAGTACCAACCATTGATGTTGCAGCGATTGATGTGACCTTTGTATTTAATGCGCCAGATGTTAGCGTGGATAACATGCGAGAAGTGCTCAAATCTGCCAGCCAAGCGCATTTGCTCGATATTATGGCCTATACCGATGAACCTCTAGTATCAAGTGACTTTATTCATCAGCCTGAGTCACTCATCATTGATGGTCAGCAGCTTATGCAAATAGGTAATCAATATAAGGTTTTTGCTTGGTATGATAATGAGTGGGGCTATGCGAATAGGCTTCTTGATATGTGTTTGCACCTAGCTTCTAGTAAGCAAGAAATAAGTAAAAAACGTCCAGCGGTAAAATAATTCAAGTTTTTTGAAATATGCGCTTGCATTCTCATTTCATATCGCTATAATGATGCACAAATGGAGACGTGGCAGAGCGGTTGAATGCACCGGTCTTGAAAACCGACAAGGGTTCATAGCCCTTCGAGAGTTCGAATCTCTCCGTCTCCGCCAAATTCAAAAAGCCCCAATCAGTTATTGATTGGGGCTTTTTTTATGGCTATTTTTTATAGAATTATAAGCCAAATAACTTACAGTATATCTAGCAGTAAAACATTTAATTAGCCTTAATATGAATTAAACAGTCTACTTCGCAAGCGCGTTTACAAACTTAATATTCTGTCCATCCGTCAGAGTTAGCGTACCTTCACTAATTTCTATTGTCACATCTTGTGCATTTCTAATCGCACGCATGACATTGATATCCTCAATACTACTCTCAATGATTATTTTGCCAGATTGCTCCGGCTCGATTGGCGATTTGAACTGCGTTAACGGCACATTAAATTTTTTGCCTTTTGTCAGCTTTGCGTCTTTCATTAGCAGTGTTCCTTGAAAGCTCTTAATAGCCACTGTGCCATGATTAGACAGCATAAACTGTAGCTTCACCTGATTTAAGCTATCGCTATCGCTGGTCTTGACTGGTAGTAGGGCGACAGGATAAGTTAAGGCATGAATAGCGCCTTTCTGTTGATTTATAACAACAGGGCTTTTTTTACCAGTTGGATTGTTAGGATGCAGGCGCTCGTACTCGCGTTGTTGTACTAGGGCTTGCTTAATCGTTATGCGTGGCATCGCTCCAGACTCGTAAGCACCGCTAAGCTTCATTCGTAGCATATAGCGGCTAAGCAGCTGTCTATCACCCTCAGGTAACTGCTCAAAGGTATCTCCTAGCTTTGTTTGCCATTGATCAGAGTTAGTTGGTATGGTCTGCTTACTGGGATCAGTCTGCGGCTTTGAGCAGCCACTTACTAAAGGTAATGCTCCTAGGCACAAGACAAGCAATGCAGTTGTGCTCATGCGCTGGTAAGAGTATTGAGCACGAATTTTATGCGAGGTATTAGAGCGATGTGCCAAAGCGTGCGTGCTCGCTACCAATCGTTTCTTCAAAAAATTTACCATCATCTACCTCCTTGTTGTTTTCTAATAGACTCTCTAATTATTATATAGTGGCAGGGTTAAATCTATTTTGCCTATTAGGATTGAATCGGCCTTACTGCAACTCACTTCAATTGCAATATACCGTATTTTGATGAGTAGTATTATGAGTCATCGTTGGCTATTATGTTAAATTATGCTTAACATTAAAGTTTTATATGATAGAAAGAGAAGCTTTATATAATAAAAAAGAAGGATTTATATAATAAAAAAGAAGGATTTATACGATTAAAAACAGAGTAGGGATAAGGAAAAGTTGCGAAAAGTAGTAAGGTAAATAATAAAGTAGGTTGTTGAAAATAAGGTACGCAAAATACAACCATAAAAAAGCTAGCAGATAAGTGCGTTTAAGCAACCTAGCTGCTAGCTTTTTTTATCTATCTCTTAGAACATTAGTACCAATAACTAATAACTAATCCAGTACGTAGGCCAGATCTAGTCGTTATTTTGTAATTCAGTCAACGGATGCGTGATGTTATTATTGTGAGTGACCACAATTGCTTCATCAATGATACGTTGGCTGACACCGCGCTTACGCAAGGTCTCAATAAAAACTTCATCATGTGCTAAGGTATAGTCTTGATGATCACGGTCAAGCCCTTGGCGAATGTACAAACGAATCAGCCCTTGAATGCGTTTAAATCCAAGCTCCGATGAAGTTGCCTCTAGCAGCTCAATCATCTCCTCAGAGAGGCGAATACTGATCGGGCGCATGATTTTTTGCGGATGATCAGAGAACTTATTTTTTATGCGTACAGGTATCATAATAAACCATTACTTTTAGTGACTAAAAACAAAGAACAAGAATGATAGTAGCTATTCATCTGCAATTGACGCTCAGAGTAGTTACTTATAAATATTTTAGATGGCCGTTATAAATTAACAGTTATCAATACTACTTACCATACAACAAAACCACTGCAAAGAACACTACAGAGGCAAAAACAATAACCATAAAAAAGCCTTCATCAATAGTAGATGAAGGCTTTTCAATATATGGCTCCCCAACCTGGGCTCGAACCAGGGACACACGGATTAACAGTCCGTTGCTCTACCAACTGAGCTATTGGGGAATAAGCTGTGATAACGGCAAACCTGCTGAACGTGTCTGACATAGCAAGCACTAAGCTCGTTTGCGTTATGTGGGGCACATTTTAGCCAAGTAGCTGTAGCCTGTCAACCAAATAAATCACTAATCATCAGTTATTGATGATAATTCTTGATTTAACGATGTTTAGTGCTAATTGTGCTGCATATTTGACCATTATTTGTCGTTTTTTCAAGCTATTTTGGTTGGACACAAGAGTTTGATCTAAGCAAAGACAGATAAGAAGGTTAATGCAGGTGAAAACTTGAGTAATAGCCAAGCTGCGATTATTTTTGATTACGTTTTTTCTAGTCAAATTATTTAGGGCTAACTATCTAAGATTAATCGTAGAGTTGCACATACAACACCCATAAAAAAACCCTCATCAAATCGACGAGGGTTTTGGCAAATGCCATAATTGAATTAATAATAATTCAAAGTAGTTTACTACTAAAATTTGGCTCTCCAACCTGGGCTCGAACCAGGGACACACGGATTAACAGTCCGTTGCTCTACCAACTGAGCTATTGGAGAATAAGCTGTAAGTGTTTAACTTCTTACAACGAGACTTAGAAGGCTCTAACGAGTTCTTGCTAAGTGGGGCGTATTCTAGCAAAAATAAAAGATACGTCAAGCTTTTTTCGCATTTTCTACAAAAATTATATTTTTCTGTGCTTACAAATCCCGTTATAAGCGTATTTTTGAAGTTGAAAAATTTAAGAAATACATGAAAAAAGACACCTACGATAGATATCATAGACGTCTTTTTTAGTTTAAAACTTACTATTAAGTCAGCTGTTTTAAACGAGTTTCTACTAAAACTTACTCAGTAATATCAAGGTCTGCAACCGCTTTTTCAATACGTGATAGGGCATCTTTTAAAGTAGCTTCATCAGTGGCATATGAGATACGCATGTAGCCACCAAGACCAAATGCATCACCAGGGACGACTGCTACACCGACTTTCTCCAATAACCATTCTGAGAATTCAGTACAAGACGAGAGACCAGCCGCTTTAATCAATGGCACGATATTAGGATAGACATAGAATGCGCCATCAGGACGTAGACAAGTGATGCCTTTAATCGCATTTAAGCCATCGACGACGAGGTCACAACGCTGCTCGAAAGCTTCGACCATAGGCGTCAATACGCTTTGGTCACCACTGATAGCCGCTTCGGCAGCGACTTGACTGATCGATGCTGGGCATGAGGTTGATTGTGATTGCACTTTTTTCATTGCGCCGATTAATTTAGCAGGGCCACCTGCATAACCAATACGCCAACCAGTCATCGCATACGCTTTTGATACGCCATTTAAAATAATCGCACGCTCTTTTAGCTCAGGTGCGGCATTTAAGATGTTGTAGAACTTATCACCTGTCCAGCGAATATGCTCGTACATATCATCAGAAGCCACATAAACTTGTGGATGCTTTTTGAGCACTTCAGCGATGGCTTTTAGCTCATCTAAGGTATAAATCATGCCTGTTGGGTTAGATGGACTATTCAGCACCAACAATTTGGTTTTGTCAGTAATGGCCGCTTCTAACTGTTCGGCAGTGATTTTAAAGTCTTGCTCAGCTGGACATTTCACGATGACTGGCACACCTTCAGCGATGATAACCATGTCAGGATAGCTGACCCAGTACGGTGCTGGAATGATGACTTCATCACCTGGATTGATAAAAGCTTGCACAAGGTTAAAGAATGACTGCTTGCCACCGACCGATACCAAAATCTCATTAGGCTCATAGCTGAGGTCATTATCACGCTTGAACTTCTCAATAATGGCTTTTTTAAGCTCTGGCGTGCCATCGACAGCGGTGTACTTGGTAAAACCTTCGTTAATCGCCTTAATTGCTGCTTGTTTTACGTGTTCTGGGGTATCAAAGTCAGGCTCGCCTGCGCCCAAACCAATGATGTCTTTACCAGACGCTTTTAGCTCTTTAGCTTTATTAGTAATAGCAAGGGTAGGTGATGGTTTGATGTTGTTGACGCGGTCAGACAGTTGCAATTCGCTCATGAGAGATCCTTTTTAGCTGGGAGTGGAAGTTGGATAATCGAGGCTAATTATATAGCGTTATTAGTTATCGTTAGTACGGGGTAAAAACTGGAAGGCTGGGTTAAATATAAATCCATGAAGGCCTTTATATTAACTTTAATAAGTTCATTCTTGGCATTGTAGCATGCTGATATTGCGCTGTCTTAACTGGCAATAGGGCATTGCTGTGGCTAGTGTAAGAAAGAAAGTTGGTTCTAAACAACAACATTTATAAGAAACATCTTGCGAAGTTACAACAGTAATTATCAGTCCTTATACTATAATTATTTAACTGCCTATTATTTAGTTTTATTAAATGAATTAGAAGTTTCGATAAGATTATTGCTAACAGAGATGCCTAGTATTATCTCTTAACATATTCATATATCTGAATTTATAAGAGCTTCGGTATTTAATAAGCTACTTCAAAGGACTACTGAAAAAATACCACTCAAAAAAGGATTTTACGATGACGGACTCTCCTAGAAAACTACATATTCTAATCACTGGCGCAACCTCTGGTATTGGCTATCAATTGGCAAAGGACTACTTACAAGATGGTCATGAAGTGTACGCGGTTGGGCGTGATGACAAGGCATTAGCAGAGCTAAAAGACCTAGGCGCAACACCGATTGATTTAGATCTGATGGATCGCGAGAAGGTCATCGAGGCCTTTGACAAAGTAAATCAAATTGATTTAGCGATTTGTGGCGCAGGTATGTGTGAATATTTAGATATGCCTAATTTTGATAGTAGCGTCTTTATGAAAGTCATGTCGGTCAATATGGGTACGCTATCACATGCTATCGAAGGCGTGTTGCCCAAACTCATTGCCTCAAAAGGACGTTTAGTCGGCCTTGGTTCTGCTTCGGCTTATGTACCATTTGCCCGTGCGGAAGCTTACGGTAGCTCGAAAGCTGCGATTCATTACTTAATGAAAACCTTGCAAATTAGCCTAGCACCGCACCATGTCGATGTTAGTTTAGTGGTACCAGGTTTTGTAAAAACGCCAATGACGCAGCAAAATGACTTTCCAATGCCGTTTATACAGACGCCTGAGCAAGCGAGTTTTGCTATTCGTCAAGGTATCAAAGATGGCGATGAGGTCATTGAATTTCCCAGAAGACTAACGCTATCGTTAAAGACGTTAGGCGCATTGCCGGATACGGTATGGCAGCAAGTCAGTGAAAAAATGAATAAAAAATAGTGAGCTAAGCGACTCATTATCAAGCTAGGTAATGTCTTATTAAATAGAACACCAAGGAAAGTTTTATGCCATTTTTTCGCCGTCAGCGTGCATCTGATCAACCAAAAACTGTAAAGCAACAACCAGTACAAGCTAGCCAAACAGTCAATACTCAAGCAGTCAATGATCAAGCAACAAAAAGTGTCGCTATTATCGGTTCTGGAATAGCAGGATTAACTTGTGCCCATTATTTGGCTAAGCTCCATGACGTAACAGTGTTTGAGGTCAGCGACTATATTGGCGGGCACGTAAATACGATTGATGTGACGTTGCAATATGGCAAAAAGACGAAAGAAACTAAAGTAGAGAGTAGTGCGATAGATACGGGTTTCATTGTCTTTAACGAGCGTACTTATCCTAACTTTTTTCGTTTATTGCATGACTTGCAAGTACCATTTCAAGCAACGGATATGAGCTTTTCAGTGAAAAATACCGCTCGCAACTTTGAATATAATGGTCATACGCTGAACACCTTACTATCGCAGCGCAAAAATGTCCTTAAACCTAAGTTTTGGGCGTTTATGACTGATATTTTGCAGTTCAATAAACATATCCGTCAATTGCGTCAAGACTATGAGACAGCGCGCGCACAAGGGCAGGATGTTAGGGGTTTTACTGAGCAAACCCTAGGTAGCTATCTGACGAGTAAGCGTTATGGCGCTTTGTTTACCGATAACTATCTATTGCCGATGGTCTCAGCAATCTGGTCGACTAGTCTAGAAAAAGTACAAGATACGCCATTGGTATTCTTCGCCCAGTTTTTTGATAACCATGGCTTGCTCGATGTGGTTAATCGTCCGCAATGGTTCACCATCAAAGGTGGCTCTAAGCAGTATGTTAATAAGTTAGTGACGCGTTTCGTTAAAACCGGCGGTACTGTGCGGGTCAATAGTCCGGTGCAGTCGGTCACTCGGCATGACAATAAAGTGACGTTAAACGTCATTGATAAAGATGCCAATAACAATGTGCAAAAGCTAACCTTTGATGACGTTATCTTTGCTTGTCATGCAGATACGGCGCTAAAATTACTGAAAGATGCCAGTCCTGATGAGAGTGAAGTACTGGGACAATTTCAGTTTACTAATAATACGGCGGTGCTGCATACCGATACCGAAGTATTGCCAAAGAAATCACTAGCATGGGCCAGTTGGAATTACTTGATTGACAGTAAAGATAAAGCTCAGGATAAGACTGGTGAACGTGAACAACAAGCATCTGCGAAGCCAGTATTGACTTATCATATGAATATCTTGCAGCGTTTGACCAAGCAGCATAATTATCTAGTCACGCTAAATAAAGATATTGATCCAGCGCAGGTCATTAAAAGTATTGACTATAACCATCCCGTATTCGACAACGAGATGATTGCTGCACAAGCTCAGTGGTCGCGCATATCGGGTAGTGGTCTACATACGCATTTTTGCGGAGCATATTGGTTCAATGGCTTTCATGAAGATGGCGTACGTAGTGGCCTGCGTGTCTGTCAGGCATTGGGTAGTACGATTGATATTAAAGATGAAGTCGATCCAAATCACCTACCCCATAGTGATAGCACACACACGCCATTTCGTTATAGAGACTTGCCAGTAAAGGCAGACAAAAAAGCACGCAAACTCAAAAAACGTTACGTAATGACGGTTACTACCAATCAAGAATTGGTGGACTATGTTGCAACTTTACAACCAGCTGCACAAGCATTCAATAATAAGAAAAAACGAGGCTTATTCGGTCGTCGTAAGGCTAAAAATACATAGCAGTGCAATAATATCATTATATAAGAGCACATTATGACTACCTCAGTTCATTCGTCTGACGCTATGCCAATTCATGAGTCGCCACAAGGCTCTAATATGTTGCCGCATCAATTGTTTCATGGGACAACATGGCATAGTCGGTTGCTACCCAGCGTGCACAAGTTTGCTTATCCGTATCGTTATTGGGGTGTCAATATCAGTGCGCTAGCAGCGGGACAGTTATTACCAGAAGTGAGCACATCAGCCCTAGCTAAACGAATGTTAAATAAGCGTAGTCGCATTAAAGGTTTGTCACTATTTTCAGCAGAAAAAAAGGCATTGCAGCAGTTCTATGCAGATGATTATTTACATCCAAATGTAGATGACGATGACGCTGGTAACGACAAAAAAAATAGTTTAAATAGTGCTAAAGCGCTCGAACAGCGCTTAAAAAAAGCGTTTATTAAGTATGCAGGTAGTGCTCCGGCAGGTGAAATGATGGGCATGGTAGTCTGCCGCAATGTTGGACTATATTTTAGCCCAGTCAATTTTTACTTGGGTTTTGATAAGGAGCAAATACCTACGCATCTGCTCGCAGAGGTTTCCAACACACCATGGGACAAACGTCACTATTATGGGTTTTTATTAGACGGTACTGACACCAAGTTTTGCCACGATAAAGACTTTCATGTTTCACCATTTAACCCGATAGATCAGCTGTATCGCTGGCAGGTAAAGGTAAAAAAACAGTCAGATAATTGCTTGCAAGTTCGCATCGCTATCAACATAAGTGACGCGCGTGGTGAAGTATTAAAAACAGGGGTCAAGATGTCCGGTATACCGATGACACAGACGACAATTCGTGACAGTCTGCGGAAAAATCCGTTAATGAATTTTACGTCGCTGACACGTATTTATTGGCATGCTTTCAAGCTCTATGCTATCAAAAAAGTTCCTTATATCAATTATGATGAAAAGCTGGCTGATAGTCAGCAGGACGTCAAAGATTCTAAAGATATCTCTTAGTAAGAGTGACCGTCAATCCTAATAGAAAATTTCCGCTTTAAAATATAAAAGGATAATAGCACGATGCCAGCAAGCCCAACCGACCGTACACCTACATCAAAACTAGATAAAATTACTGCGCGTTTAAGCAAAACGGTCAGTAACAACGCTATCTTAAAGCCAGTTAATAAGAGTGTAAATTACTTGGCTAGAAAGGCAATATTCCGTGCGCTTAGCTATCTTCAATTCGGTAGCATCACTTTGATTGAAGATTTTGACGAGCGAGCACCGAAGACAAACAGCTTCGGTAGCAAGCAATCAAGCGTAATAAGCAGCTCAGCAGTGGGTCGGCACTCGTTAGACGTTACTCTGACAATTCATGATAGTAATGTCTATCGTCGATTATTATTTGGCGGCTCTATTGCACTTGCCGATAGCTATATTGAGGGTGAGTGGGATACTGATGATTTGACTGGTTTAATACGGCTGGCTGCACGCAATTTAGCAGTGCTGAACAGTTTGGAAAATCGCTTTGCAGGTCTAAGTAAAACCTTAGAGAAAGCCAAGCATCAACTGCGCGGTAACGATCAGGCTGGCTCCAAATCTAATATTCTAGCGCATTATGATTTGGGTAATGCCATGTACGAGCGCTTTTTAGACCCGACTATGATGTACTCATCAGCGGTATACATGACACCTGATACAACGCTTGCAGAGGCACAGGAGCATAAGCTGGCACTGATTTGTCAGCGTTTACAATTGACGGCTGATGATCATGTCATTGAAATCGGCACAGGCTGGGGCGGTTTTGCGATTTACGCGGCCAAGCATTATGGCTGTCAGGTAACGACGACGACCATCTCTGACGCTCAGTATCAGGAGGCGCATCGCCGAGTCGAGGCGGCAGGACTGTCTGATAAGATTACTCTGCTTAAACAAGATTATCGTGAGCTGACAGGGAATTACGACAAGCTAGTAAGTATTGAGATGATAGAGGCAGTTGGTCATGAATATCTGCCAACGTTCTTTGCTAAATGTAATAGCTTACTCAAGCCTACAGGACTGATGGTGCTACAAGCCATCACCTTTAATGATCAAGATTATGAAGATTATCTAGAATCGGTCGACTTTATCCAGACACATATTTTTCCTGGTGGTTGTTTGCTATCCAACCAAGAGCTAAATACTCAATTTACCGAACAGACAGACATGGTCATTAAGCAATTGCATGATTACGGCTTTGATTATGCTTATACATTGCGCGATTGGCGTACTGCTTTTATGGCGCAACGTGAAGAGATTAAAGCGCTCGGTTACGACGAGGCATTTATTCGTTTGTGGGAATTTTATTTCTGCTACTGTGAAGGCGGCTTTTTGGAGCGTACGATTGGAGTAGTACAGGTAACAGCAGTTAAGAAGGACAATATCGATTCGCTGCATTTTTCTGATTCGCCAGCAGCCCTGGTGTCAGCTTAGGTATAATTAGCGTAATAATAAGCAATGCTGCAAGCGTGTCTCATGCTTAGTTACCATCATAAAAGGATATTATCATGGGTTATGTATTTATCTACCTTGCTGCGGTTGTCATATTTTTAGGTATCGACGCGGTCTGGCTTAAGACTATGACAGGCTTATTCTATGAAAAGCGTATCGGACACTTACTCGCTGATGAGCCAAATATGGTCGCGGCTGGCGTGTTTTACATGTTTTATCTATTAGCTCTCTGCATATTGATTCTTTACCCGCAAATTAAAGCAGGTGCTTCGATCGGTCATATTTTTTTACTGGGCGGGTTAATAGGACTAATGGCTTACGGTACTTATGACTTTACCAATCTTGCGTTATATAAAGGCTTTACGTTAGATACTGCCTTAGTGGACTTCGTATGGGGCGGGTTATTAACAGGTTCTGTCAGTGCTATTGTGGCATGGCTGGCTTATCGTTTTCACTGGCTGAGCTAGTTAAATTGACAGTGATGAGTAGCTCGAAATATTGATTAACCGCTGATGCTGACCGACCGGACACTATCATAAAGCTGTCATAAAACAGCTGGTTTGCGTTACACTATTGCCAATTATGCACGCCACCTTTAACTGATAATAGCGAACTGGGAAAACTATGCCACAATTAAACACCACTTCAACGGCCAAAAAAGCCCCATTAAACCATGAGCTCTATATGTCGGTGCTAATGACGCCTGATATGGCAAACTTCATTGGTAATGTACATGGTGGTGATTTGCTTAAAATGCTTGATCAGGTCGCTTATGCTTGTGCCAGTCGTTATAGCGGTAGTTATGTGGTGACGCTGTCCGTCGATCAAGTGATGTTCCGTGAGCCCATTTATGTTGGTGAGCTGGTCACCTTTGCCGCGAGTGTCAATTACGTGGGCACAACTTCTATGGAAATTGGTATTCGCGTTGAAGCAGAAGATGTGCGCGCGCGTACCATTCGCCATACCAATAGCTGCTATTTCACCATGGTAGCTATCGATGATAATGGTAAGCCGACACCTATTCCGCCGCTTGATATTAAAAATGCCATGCAGCAATGTCGCTTTGATGCAGGTTTGGAGCGTAAAAATCTGCGCATGAATAGCTCACAACGTCCTAGCTGTGATATCGATGAAATGATTGGAAATTCAGCCAGTGCCACTAGTGATAATGCTAAAAAAAGCGACTGATTACTTTAGCTTACACTAGGCCACATCTCGGACTGGGCTCGCTTTTATTTTAAATAACAAAGTATCTGTTGTTCTAGACAGCAAGGTAACTGCCATAAACCATATAGTAAATATAGTGATTAAACCTTCATTATTTTATTGAGACTATTATGAGTTTGAAGCCCTCAAAAACCAATCTACATGGCCGTATTAATAGCCAGTCAGCGCCGCGCGGTCACCGTGCTCGCGGTGCTGGTAATCCCACTGAAGAGTCCAATTCTAGTTCTGCTCCTGATAAGGCCTCTAACTTTGCATCTAATAACGACGATCAACATTCTGGGTCATTAGTTACGGTACTGATTGCAGTCGGGGCAAACCTTATCATTGCTATTGCAAAAACAGTGGCTGCATTTATGACTGGCTCTGCCTCTATGATAGCGGAGTCAGCGCACTCTTGGGCAGATGCGGGTAACGGCACCTTATTAATTGTCGCAGAAAAAAAGGCGATTAAACCTGCTGATGAAAGTCATCCGTTAGGCTACGGTAAAGAGTCCTATGTGTGGTCAATGATTGCCGCTTTTGGCGTCTTTATGGCAGGTTCCATCGTTTCTATTTATACAGGCATCACCGAATGGAATGCTGCTGAGAGTGAAACTAACTACACTATCGGCTTTATCGTATTAGCGGTAGCTTTTGTACTTGAAGGTTTTTCGTTAATACAAGCTTACTTACAAAGCAAAAAACATGGCAAAGCGATTAATGTTAGCGCCATTGGTTATGTTGTTAATACTTCAAACCCAACTTTACGTGGTGTATTCTTTGAAGATTTGGCGGCTGTCATTGGTTTGGTTATTGCTGCTGCGGCGATGGGTATGCATGCTTATACTGGGCAGCCGTTTTGGGACGCACTTGGTTCCATCATTGTTGGCCTACTATTAGGAGTAGTAGCCATCTTTCTAATCAGCCGTAACCGTGATTTTTTAGTCGGATATAAAGTAACAGATAGCATACACAATTATGCGTTAGTCGAGCTGCTCAATCATCCTGATATCGATAGTGTCTCGTATCTGCATTTAGAGTGGGTCGGACCCAAAAAGATATTTATGGTAGCGGCAGTAGATATTGCCGGCAATCAAAAAGAAGAAAAAATCGCACAAAAATTCGAAGATATTGAAAACCAGTTCCGTGCAGATCCGTTATTTCAAGAGGCTATTCTGACACTCTCCGTGCCCAATGCCGAAATTTTGAGTCTAGAAAGTAGTGAGGCTGTCTGATATTTCTGTCAAACTGGTAGATAGCAATTATCAAAGCTGACATTCTAGTAACTTTTAAAACGCTGAATAAGTATTACTGAGTGAGTATTTAAGTTTTAAACGACAGGCAAAAAAAGGTCACCAATTACGGTGACCTTTTTGCATTCATATTCAGTTTTATACTAGCTTTTATGTATCAAATTTTTATATATCAAAGCTATTAGTTAGCTAAGTTTATAAAAAATTTATGATTTTGGCGCGTTTGCACCGATGAACCAAGCATCTTTGTCAACGATACGGCTAATTTCAGTTAACAGGTCAGCGGTATCTTCATCACCAGCGTCGCCAGCGGTATCGATCGCTTCACGCAATGATGCTGCAATTGTCTTATAGCGATTGGTCAGCTCACGAACATGTTGATCAACTTCAGTAATGTCAGTTGGATAAGTTTCTAAGATAGAGTCCTCAACCACACGCTTAGAGATACCATTGGCTTTACCGCCAAGGATAACAATACGTTCAGCGACAGTGTCAAAAGCCTCAGTCAAACGACCATAAGTGTCATCTAATAACTGATGTACACCGATAAAGCCAGTACCTTGTAGATTCCAATGACACTGTTTACTGTCCATGCTTAAATCGATTAAGTTGGCTAGATTAGCGTTTAGTAGATCTACCATTTTTTTAGCAGTGTCGTCATTTATACCACTTGCGTAACGTTCTCTCATATCTTGCTCCATTATTTAGAGTTATTTTATTGAGTTTAGAAGTTTTACGATAAATAGTTCTTTATTAATATATTTCTTAAGCAGAAATGATGCATTACCTTTTACAATCAGTATAAAACCCTGACTAACATTCTGCTTGGGTGTTGCTCGTTAATTCATTAATGATAATAACAGCTTAAATCGATGATTGAACCCTCAAGCGTTAGGCTTTATTAAGTGGTCGTGTAATGACTTTGTTAATCGTGAAAAGCTTTGTAACGCTAGAAGAAAATATAAGACTATTTAATATGGATTTAATGCGCATGATGATTACTTTTTGGCCGTGGTGATGCCTTTCTCAGCAAATTTATCGAACAGTTGTTGCTGAGTAAGATTTTAAGTAACGTTAGCAAATTCGTAATATTCAGGTTTTTTATCGATAAATATTTGGCTAGCAAAGTTAAGGTTGGCATGTTCTTGGAATAGTCCTAGTGACAATACATAAACCTCAGAACCAAGTTGATGGTAATACAGATTAGTGCCACATTTATTACAAAATGCACGCTCAGCCCACTCAGATGATTGATATACAGTTATCGATTCCTGACCTTTAATATTAGGCTTTGATTGACTATGTACCGCCATCAAAGGTCCGCTGCCCCAGCGCCGACACATTCCGCAATGGCATGCCTCAAAAGTATTGATGTCTTCTACTTCAATCGTTATATTGCCGCACAAATAGTTGCCTTTCATAGTATATTCCTTGGTTCGTTATGTTTGATAATTAAGATGCTCTATCGATAAAATATACCTGAATATCCAACCTCTTTATTGTATATTTTTACGTCTTAATCACTAGATTAGCCGTCAGTCAATCCTAGCGATAAAACCTGCAATTATCCTTTAAAAAGAGTAGTTTGACCCCCATATTGTTTTAAACCTTACCTCTTATAACCTTTTATAGATATCAGGAAGAAAGCCATTATGCGAATGCCTGAACCGCGCTCGTCGCGTCAGTTAAACCAATTGGCCACTCAGCTCCAAGGCGAAGCTGAAATTAGTGGTGTCAATGCGTCAGGGACGCAAATATCAAGTCGTGCCTTTGAGATGGTTACGGACTTTGAGCCAGCAGGGGATCAGCCGCAGGCGATTGAAAAATTAGTCAAAGGTATTAATTCTGGCATGGATGAGCAGTTGTTGCTTGGTGTTACTGGTTCTGGTAAGACTTTCACTATGGCCAAGGTAATCTCTGAAACTCAGCGTCCAACCATTATCATGGCGCATAACAAGACCCTAGCTGCACAGCTATATGGTGAGTTTAAAGCGTTCTTTCCGAATAATGCGGTTGAGTACTTTGTCAGCTATTATGACTATTATCAGCCCGAAGCTTATGTCGCCGCCAGCGATACCTTTATCGAAAAAGACAGTGCTATTAACGATCATATTGACCAAATGCGCTTGTCAGCAACGCGGGCATTATTAGAGCGCCGTGATGCGATTATTGTCGCCTCAGTATCGTGTATCTATGGTTTAGGTGATCCAGAAAGTTACTTGAAAATGCTACTGCATATCGTCGTCGGCGACAAAATAGATCGTACTGCGACCATTAAGCGTTTGGTTGAGATGCAATATACCCGTAACGAGCTGGACTTCGGGCGTGGTACTTATCGATTGCGCGGGGAGTTATTAGACATCTATCCAGCTGAATCTGAGCAGCTGGCTGTGCGTGTGCATCTATTTGATAATGAAGTCGAGAAAATTACATGGTTTGATCCACTGACTGGTAAGACGGTACGCAAGGTGCCACGCATTACTATTTATCCAAAATCGCATTATGTGACCCCGCGTAATAAACTAGAAGCGGCCAGTCATACTATTCGCGCGGAGCTTGAGCCACGTTTAGAGTATTTCCGCGATAATAATAAGCTGATTGAAGCGCAGCGTCTTAAAGAGCGCACACAGTATGATCTTGAGATGATTCAACAGCTCGGCTACTGTAACGGCATCGAGAACTACTCACAGCATCTCTCTGGACGCCCATCAGGGGAGGCGCCGCCTACCTTGTTTGATTATATTCCAGAGGATGCGTTACTGTTCCTCGATGAGTCGCACGTGACCGTTTCGCAAATTGGCGCGATGTATAAAGGCGATAGATCGCGTAAAGAGAACTTGGTCAATTACGGTTTCCGCCTACCAAGTGCGATGAATAACCGCCCGATGAAATTTGAAGAGTGGGAGCGCATCAAGCCCAAAACTATCTATGTGAGCGCCACGCCAGCCTTGTATGAGTTAGAACACAGTGAGCAAGTAGTCGAGCAAGTCGTACGTCCAACCGGTCTGATTGATCCAGAGATTGAGATTCGTCCCGTGCTCACGCAGGTCGATGATGTGCTGTCGGAGATTACCAAACGCCGTGAAAAAGACGAGCGTGTACTTATCACTACCTTAACCAAGCGCATGTCAGAGGATTTGACCAGCTATCTCAAAGAATACGATGTCAAAGTCGCGTATTTGCATTCGGATATCGATACCGTTGAACGTATGCAGATTATTCATGAACTACGTACTGGCGTGCATGATGTGCTGGTCGGCATCAACTTGCTGCGTGAAGGTTTGGATATGCCCGAGGTATCATTGGTGGCGATATTTGATGCGGATAAAGAGGGCTTCTTGCGTTCTGAGCGTGCTTTGATTCAGACTATTGGTCGTGCCGCGCGTCATATCAATGGTAAGGCTATTCTCTATGCTGACCGTGTCACCAACAGTATGCAAAAAGCGATTGAAGAAACGGATCGTCGCCGTGAAAAGCAGGTCGCTTTTAACCTTGAACATAATATCACGCCAAAAGGCGCGCGCCGGAGTATCACAGATAAAATTGATACTGGCGATGATCTCAATGCCAATGATAATGAGGTGATTCCAATCAAGAGTCATCTGCCGGATGTCGATATCAGTATCTTGCGCAGTCCTGATTTGCTTGCCAAAGAAATCAATCGTCTTGAGAAGCTTATGAAACAGTTCTCGCGTGATCTAAAGTTTGAGGATGCAGCGAAGACAAGAGATAAAGTGCTGGAGTTAAAAGCGCATCTGGTGCATTAAAGGGTTTTGATAACTGTTTAATCGTTAAAAATAGGGCGAGTTACGAAGTTGACTCGCTTTTTTATGGTCTGCTAAATGCTTGAAATAAGATAGCTTTTTGTTGGATAGGATTAATAACTAAAGTTTGGGGTTTAGAAAACTTGTAATCATACCAAATGCCACTTAATATGATATCAATGATTAAATTTGATCTTATTATCCACTGACATTTAGGCGTATCGTCCATCATGCAAAATAATAAAATGATAGAGTTAAATGCAAACGAAAACTCGCTAGGCATGTCAGATTCTGCCAAAAAAGCCGTTACAGAATCTTTAAGTGAAGGTTTTCGTTATCCAGATAATCCACGCGCTGCACTCATTAGCAAAATTGCCACCATTCATGGTGTGGCAGAAGACCAAATCTCATTAGGCAATGGCTCGACTGAAAATATGCGAGCTACCATTCAAATGCTGCAACATAAAGCATTCAAAGAGGGCAGAGAGTTTCAGATGGTAATCCCTGTGCCAACGTTTGATTGTGCAGAGATGTATGCAAACTCCATTGGGGCGTCCGTAGTCAAGATACCATTAACTGCCGAAAACTATGACCTAGATCTTCAACGTCTGCAAAAAGCTGCCGACGAGTTTGACGGGATTAGTTTACTTTATCTTTGCAATCCTAATAATCCAACCGGAACCATTACATCAACGAAACAGCTTAAAACATGGATAGGTAACTCACCAGGCAACCACTACTTTTTATTAGATCAAGCTTACTTAGAATACGTGAATGACCCAAGCTTTGAGAGTGGGGTTGAGTGGGTAAAACAAGGATTATCAGACAATCTTATTGTGATTCATACTTTCTCAAAGTTATGTGCCTTGGCTGGTATGCGAGTGGGCTATGCAATTTCTAATCCGCAAGCCATTGAAGCTGTTGAAGCGTTTATGTCTATGGATAACACCAACTTATCAGGTGCGGTCGCCGCCATTGCGACGTTAAATGATGCAGAATTTTTAGAGTTAAGTTTGCGCACGACCAATCAGTCGCGCCAGATGATTGAAACCGTATTAGACGAGCTTGGACTTCGCTACTTGCCATCCCAAACCAATTTTATTTTTCATGAAATCAAAGGTGATTTAAAAACCTACATCGCTAGAATGCGAGACAGTGGTATTAAGGTCGGTCGCGAGTTTTCACCTGTCACGGGGTTCAACCGCCTAACGCTTGGCACGCCTGATGAGATGGAAATATTTATCAAAGTACTAAAGTCATTTCGTGAAAAAGGTTGGGTGTGATTGGTACTTTAAAAGATTAGTGAGCTAAACAGGACTAATCAATATTGAGAAAGGTGAGTTGCATATGTTGCATCTCACCTTTTTTATGGTGTGCTCAAGATTAAAAATGGTCTTTTTGCCTGTAAAAATTACTACCAAAAAAGTATCTCATGTTTGTTTATGAGACCCCCTTGTAATCAAATTCAATGCCACTTAATATGGCACCCATTCACTCCATCATTCACTTCCAAATTAGGTCTATTATCCATTGTGCATACTCATAACTTACTAGAGTTAAACTCTAACGAAAACTCACTAGGCATGGCAGAATCTGCCAAGCAAGCTATCCTACAATCTTTTGATATCGGGTTTCGTTATCCAGACGATCAACGCGCAGCCCTCATTAGCAAAATTGCAGAAATAAACGGCGTGACAGAAAGTGAAGTGTCGCTAGGTAACGGCTCCAGCGAAAATATCCGAGCCGTCGTGCAAATGCTACAAACCAAAGCTTTAAAAGCAGGTAAGCAATTCCAAGTCATCGTGCCTGATCCTACTTTTGCTTATGCAGAATTGTATGCACTCTCTATCGGTGAGTCTGTCGTAAAAGTGCCACTCACGCCTGACAGTTACGATTTGGATTTTGACAGCCTGCAAAAAGCAGCCAACGAATTCGATGGCATTAGCTTGTTTTATCTTTGCAATCCTAACAATCCAACGGCAACCATCACCGCAACGGATAAGCTGAGAGCTTGGATAAAAGAGGCCCCAGCGAATCACTACTTTCTATTAGATCAAGCTTATTCAGAATATATTACAGACCCAAGTTTTGAGAGTGGGGTTGAGTGGGTAAAGCAGGAATTATCAGACAACTTGATCGTCGTTCGTACTTTCTCAAAGCTATGTGCGCTGGCAGGTATGCGCATGGGCTATGCGATTGCTAATCCGCAAACGACCGCTGCTATCGAAGCTTTCATGTCCATAGACAATACCAATTTGTCAGGTGCAGTGGCCGTCCTCGCGACCCTAGATGACGAAGATTTTTTGGCGCGTAGCTTAAGTATCACTAATCAATCACGTGAAATGGTTGAAGCGACGTTAGACGAATTGGGTCTGCGTCATTTGCCTTCACAAGCCAACTTTATTTTTCATGAAGTCAAAGGCAATGTAAAAGCCTACATGGACAGAATGCGAGAACATGGCATTGTGGTCGGACGCGAGTTTCCACCAATTGAAGGTTTTAGTCGCTTAACACTCGGTACACCCGATGAGATGGCAGTGTTCATTAAAGTGTTAAAGTCATTTCGTGAGAAAGGCTGGGTGTGATTGATGATGTACAAGAGATTAATTAGCACTAAAATTAACACTAAAAAAGGTGAGTCGCATAATTTGCAGCTCACCTTTTTTATTGGAGTGTAATAATGGCGCTAATCCTACCATCCGCTATTATGTTGTTCTATATTTCCTTTTCCTACATAGTAATGCCATTTTTTAGTGACTCTGATACCACTATTAACAATTATCCCTGATCTTACTAACAGCACACGCAGTTTTACATTTCCTATCTTAAAAAAAAGCGTTGTCTCTTATAAAATAGTTAGATAAAGCTTTATTTATCAAAGATTTGAACAAATGCTGGGTCAATCAATGATTAGCCTTATAGTTGGTGGACTCTAAAGGATAACGAAACGGATACTTTATGAATTTAAGTATAATAATCTATATAAAACTCATGATAGATAAAGTGATAGATTTTAAAGGTTGTACGTCTGTTGTATTCAATTGAAGGTAGGTAGTAGCGAGTCTGTATTATAAGCAAACTTGTGTGAAAGTTATTTTAGATTGATTTTATAAAAATTTAAACGTTAGGGATATATCTATGTTTGATATTAAGTCGTTTTTAAAACGAGAAGTAGAAAAAAAGCTAATTGATGTGGATGATTATATTTTCATGCCTGAACGTGTAGAGCTGGTGATTGAGAATGGAGAGTTAAATTGCGTATTAAATAGTGATGGTCGAGTCGATATCTTTTATACCAAGCAAGGTGTAACTGAAGTGAGATCAGCAGCTCGTAAACATCCATATACGCCTTTTGAAAAAGAGTTAAATCATGGCATTTACGACGACATCATCCAAGATTTAATCAAAGAAGTTGATAAAGTTCTTGATGGTAAATCCAAATATTTTCGTAACAAAATTCTGCCTCTAGCAGCCCCTTTGTAGCCAAGTTAATCTATAACAAATAAAAATTAAGTCTTTTGACCTCAGGTATTTTCTTTTGATAATGGCTATATTTAGGGTGTTAGGCAGTGTGTTGTACGGTTTTACGCAGTGTATTGTACATAATAGGGAGTAGGGTGCGTCAAGATTCACCAACGCACCCTTTATTAGCGTCTTTTTCTGAGCAAAATCGTTGTTTAGTGATGCTTCTTATTTAACAATACTGCCGTAGCAGCTCTGCAACGATTTGGCGACGACTTTTGCCACTAACTGTGTACGGTATGCTGAATCTATAGCAGCGTTACCCAACTCAACAATAGTAACTTGTTGAGGTGCTTGCTCACTCACACAACCACAAACTTTACTTTTTACCGCTTCTTCTTGTGTCTCAGTCATGGCAGCGCTGGCAATACGCCAAGCACTTTGATTTTCAATCTGACTGCGGCATTGGTTATCAATAGCTGCCTTGAATACGTTCATACCGATTTCGTTCGCTGTACCCATCGCAGTGCCCGCATTAGTATTTACGCCACCTGTGGTTGTACATCCAGCTAGGGCGAAGGTAGCAAGCATAACGGTTGAAACTAAGATTTTTTTCATGGTTTTCCCTTCAATGTTTTCAGTTGTGTTTGTAGCTTAACGGACTATAGCAAATAAACCTCCAAACCTGAGATTTTTATAGCTTGTAAATGATGTTGTTTTTAATTAATTTTTATTATTAGTCACATTTATTTAGGGCGTGTTGAACATTCATAGATAGGCTCTGCCATTAATGTCAGTGCTATGGTCGAATGTGAAATATGTCTCAACCAAGGAGCGGTGCAATGGCTATTAAATTATCACAACTTACTTTGTCAGTGGTTGCAGTGCTAACCGCATTGACAGGGACACAGACATGGGCGGACGCTGAATATGGGGCTTATGGCACAGAGACAGCGTTAACACTTGCTCGTAACTACTCTGGAAGATATACAGGCTCTGATACAGAATCACAAGCTGCCAATTATATGCAACAACGTATGACTATCGATGGCAGTAACAATCAAGTTGATCTTCGGAATTTTGATTTTATCGCTCCGTATGGATTATTCAAAGACCAGCAGCTCACTAGTAATAATGTAGTGGTGACTCAATCAGGAACGGCTGATACCGACAGAACGTTATTTATAGGGGCGCATTACGACTCTGCTGTAGCCTATCCAAACTACCAAAACTTGCAAGCCTTGGATGACAATGCTTCTGGCGCTGGAGTATTGTCAGAACTGGTCAGAAATTTGAATGGTATCGAAGCCGAGCATGACGTTCAACTCGTCGCGTTTGGTGCTGAAGAAGGCGGGCTTAACGGCTCAAAAGCTTTCGTTGAGGCATTGAGCGCAGCAGAAAAATCAAATGCGCTAGGTATGGTTAATTTAGACAGCTTAATCACTGGCGACATTATGTATGCCAATGCAGGTCGAAACGCGTATGACGATAACGGTCAAGAAGTGGCTGCTAATGTGAGCTTGCGTGAAAATGCGCTTCGTATTGCAAAAGAGCTGGGCATTGACTTCCAAGTTAACCCAGCCATTATTCCACCAGGTGAAACTGAGCCATACGAGCCTTATGGTGTCGGTTGCTGTAGTGACCAAGAGTCTTTCGATAGTGTTATGCCGGTAGTCGCATTTGAAGCGACAAATTGGAGCTTGGGGCCTTATTATGATGGTTATACGCAGACTGACAATCCAAAAATTCCAGATGGTTATACGTGGCACAATCCTGCATTAGACAATGAAGAGGTGCTGGTAGATGCCTTTGGTGAGGCGCGTATTGCTCAAAGAATGGGTGATTACTCTCGTATTATTACTCGATTAATCGTTGAGCAAACCAATGCAGACATCGTGCAATCGATGAAGAGTGCTATTAATCTGCAAAATACGATGAGCGAGCATTTAAAAAACAACGCTACTGATTCACATTCACCAGTGTTTGAGCGGGCCAATTTTCTCGCTTTAAACGCTATTGATCAACCTGCATCTCTCGATTCTGATTCGAGTACTCATGTCTGGGTTGATGGCTCTCAAAGTTATATAGATACTGAGGGTATGGAAAAGGGCAGACGGGCACAGATTGGTCTATATGGCGAATACACTCTACAGCCCAATTGGCGAGTGGGTGCAGGCTTGCTGGCTGCCAATCAAGACAATAAGAGTATGGAAAATAGCATCAAAAAAGACACGAGCTATGGTGTTCAAGCTTACTCTTTACTGGGTGGCAAAAACACACCTTGGTGGAATACCACGTCTTTGAGCCTGTCTCAACATGATTTAGATACCAATAGAACGGTAAGATTGGATGGGAATGATGGTATCAATATCATCAATAATAATGAGCGTGGTAGCGTTGATGCTGATGTGTTTAGCGCACACAATGAATTGGGTTATAATTTTATTATTAATAAAAATGTCGCCCATGGCGCTTATTTAGATCTCAACTATAGCCAGATCGACATCGATGGTTATACCAGTGGCAACGCTAACTCTCGTACTGCTCTCAATGTTGACGATATCTCTAATGATGCGTGGGATTCAGAGCTTGGTTACCAATTACAGTATCGTTTCAATGTGGCGGATACGCCCGTCAAGTTACAAAGCAAGCTTGCCTACGTGCATGTCATTGAAGATGGCTTGATAGCTAATTTATCAGCGACTGCTTTAGCTGATGGTCAAAAGAGAGAGGTTAGAATTACTCAAGATAATGATGATAATTACGGACGTTTTGACCTTGGTGTCAGTAGCAAAGTTCACAAGAACGTTTATGCTTATCTAAACGGGGACACCACCTTTGCACGTGACAATAGAGACAGTTCAGTACAACTGGGTTTGCAGTATGAGTTTTAATCTTGGATAAGGTCTGTTTTATCAATATTTTCTGAATGCATGCTGTACTATTATAGAGATTATAAATGCTATTGAGCTTACAAATACTTTAATTACCATTAAAAAACCAGCTAAGACAAATTATCTTAGCTGGTTTTATTTTTATGCGCTTATCTAATAATTTTAGACATTTTTACCATGTTGTTTTTTCTGAATGTCTTTCGCTAGTTTATAACATTCATTAATATGGTCATTCGCGATTTTTTTGAAAATCATATAGCCCATGGTAGCTGCAACCATTTGACCACCAAGAGGAATAAACTTAGTTACTTGCTTGGCAGCGATACGACCACCAAAGCCTTGTACAGTCTTTTTGACAATACCGCGTGTCGCCATGAGACCAGCGAAATCGACAGTACGATCTTTTAAAGCACCCCAATGTACAGCACGCGACTCTAAATCGACTGCTGATTCACGACCTTCAATCAGGCCAAAGCGTTCGCTAATTTGAGGTAGTAGCTGGGTAAGCATACCTGCATCAACCGCGACATCAAAGAATGGTACAGGGACGACGGCGACACCAGCTGAATATTTGGCGCGTTTTTTGACCAATTTTTGGCAGTCTTTTTTTACTTGTTCTAAGTCTAAATTTGGATCAATAGTATTTGGTAGTTTTTCAGCTGCTGGAGTGGTTTTCATAAAGCTTCCTTATAGATGAATAAATGATAAAAAACAAAAGAGCAAAAATTCAACAGATAGCAAGTATCTCAGATGGTTACCATTTTATGGATTTATAGACGGCTTACAATCATTGCTTTGTATCAAAATGCAGAAAAATAAGGTCACTATGCACAGTTTTTGTAAATAACGCACCGTATTGAGTAGAAATTTAACCTGTAGAAAGTTCGCGAAGCGCCGAACGTAATCAATTTTGGGCAACCATGCATCATGTACCATAGACTGAAGCGCTATAAATTCCCGTTGTGACCATCTAACAAAGCCAGTAGAATACGCTCATGCTAAATTTAACCCCCCGTTATACCAGCACTCGCATCGACGAGTTGCCCACTGCGTTGCAACCACTTGCCGCTCAATCATTTACTCTGGCTCGCCTGTATGCAGGTCGCGGTATTACTGTGCCTGATGAGCTTGAGACAGGATTGTCTGGTCTACTGCCAGCTGAGATGCTACATGGCGTCACCGAAGCAGTGCGTCTATTAGACGTGGCCATTGATGAAGGTCAGCGTATCCTTGTCGTTGGCGACTTTGACTGTGATGGCGCGACCAGTACCGCGCTGATGATGCGTGCGCTCACGAAGATGGGCGCGGTCGTTGATTTTTTAGTACCAGATCGTTTCAAATATGGCTATGGTCTGACGCCAGAGATTGTCGAGCTAGGTATTGAAACCTACAAGCCAGATATGATAGTTACTGTCGATAATGGTATCTCAAGCCATGAAGGTGTAGCGCGTGCGAAGGCTGACGGCATTATCGTTATTATCACAGACCATCACTTGACGACTAAAGAGACACCACCTGCAGAGGCTGTGGTCAATCCCAATCAGCTCGATTGTGATTTTACTAGTAAGGCATTAGTAGGGGTTGGGGTTGCGTTTTATGTACTTGGACGTTTAGCAAAACTGCGCCGTGAAGCAGGTAAGTCCACCGTACAAGTCAGTCAATATTTAGACTTAGTGGCGCTTGGCACGATTGCAGACGTTGGTGTCCTTGATAAAAACAACCGTATCTTAGTGCATCATGGGTTGACCGCTATTCGTCAAGGGCGCTGCTGTTTAGGTATCTTGGCATTGCTCGAGCAAGCGGGTCGAGATCCCAAGCAATTACACGCGCAGGATTTTGGTTTCGTTTTAGGCCCGCGTATCAATGCTGCTGGACGTATGGATAATATGCGCATCGGTATTGAGTGCTTATTGACTGAAGACTGGAGCACCGCGCAACGTTTGGCGCAGGAGCTTGAGCAGCTAAACCGTACCCGTCGTCATGTAGAAGGCGAGATGCGCGCACAAACGGATAGCATTGTGCAAACATTGGCGGCTGATGATGATCTTGAAAACAACGATCTTGAAAACAACGATCTGGAGAATAGCAGTTCTAATAACAGCAATCTTGACGCAAACAATGATGAAATTATTCCTCATGATGAATCCAAACATAATAGCTCTGCTAAAAACAAACCTGTCAGCAATGGCAATCGCAGCATTATTTTATATCAGGATGATTGGCATCAAGGCGTCATCGGTATCGTCGCCGGACGCTTAAAAGAAAGTCATTATTTGCCTAGCATCGTCTTTGCACCTGCTGATACAGAGCGTACTGGTGATGATGATGCAATCAAAGGCTCAGCACGATCTATTGCTGGCGTGCATATTCGTGATGCGATTGAACAAGTAGCGGAGCGCTATCCTGAATTGATTACTCACTTTGGTGGTCATGCGATGGCGGCAGGTTTGACCCTCAAGCGTCGTAACTTTGAAGCGTTTGTGACAGCGTTCAATGAAGTCATGGCAGAGATGGATGATGAGGTATTCGCCGAGCAGAAATTCACCGATGGACCACTACAAGCAGGTGACTTTAGCTTATGGTTCGCTGAGCATTTAGCCAATGCCAGTATTTGGGGTCATGGCTTTGCGCCGCCGATATTTGACGGCATATTTGAAGTGCTGAGCTTTAAAGTCTTAAAAGATAAGCACCTTAAACTGTCACTGCGTTATCCTGACGTGCAGTATCCGATTGAAGCGATTTATTTTAACTTTGATAGTAGCGCTTGGGATTACCGAGCTGAAAAAGTACACTTGTTATTTCAGCTAGACATCAACGAATGGAATGGTAAACAAAGTTTGCAGCTTATGGTAAAAGATTTAGCGCTCGTCAAAGAGACTGTAGAAGTGAGCTAGGGCGTTAGCTGTATTGGCAGTTGCTGTATTAATAGTTGCTAGGCTTTAATACTTCCATTCGAGTGTCGGAAACTGCCAGTCATAACGAATGGCAAGCATCCTTAAGGTAAAGATAGTACTCATAGCAGAGATATCAGCAACCCATTCAGCTACGCCTAGGTTGTGTAGCGCAAAGTAGAGAATGCCACCAGTTAGTGCTGCGGTAATATAAATCTCCTGCTGGAGCACTAACGGAATCTCGTTGCAGATCATATCGCGGATGATACCACCGACAATAATCGTAATGACGCCCAGTAACAATGCTACGGGGACATTGGTTCCCATACTGTCGGCAACTTTGATCCCGATTAAGGTAAAGGCTGATAGACCAATCGTATCAGAGAGTTTTAAAAACTTATCGACCCGTCTTGAATTGGGATGAAAGAATATCTGCATCGCTAATGAAGAGATAGTGATGACCGTAAGGTAACTCATGTCCACCATCCAAAATAGCGGATGACGATCCAAAATCACATCACGTACCGTACCACCACCGATTGCCGTCACTATCGATACCAGTAAGCAGCCAAATACATCGAAGTTTTTATGTTTGGCTAATATCGTACCCGAAATACTACAAGCAACAATGCCGATCATATCAAACAGATATATCAAAGAGCGTGGGTCAAAAGTGGTAATCAATTCCGCGGGATCCAGGGCGATAGCCAACATGGGTGATTCTCACTAAGTTCTTAATTATTAAAAGGTATGATTGCTAATAGTCAGTATGTTCAACAGGAAAAACAGAGCAGTTTGATTCTAAGATTATGCAAGATTTATTCTAATTAACTAATCAACCAAGCGAATAGAGGGCAGATGCCAATCAAAGCGCAACGCTAGCATACGCACGGCAAAGATAACGCCAAGCATGATAAATTCATTCAATCCTGCATTTACGCCCAAATTTTCAAGCAGCAAATAAGTCACTGATCCGGCAATACTTGCAGAGATATAAATCTCACGCTGCAGTACCATCGGTATCTCATTACAAATAATATCGCGCAGCATACCACCAATGATAGCGGTCCAGACCCCCATCATAATTGCAATTAGCGGTGACATGTCTTGGTTTAATGCAACTTTAAAGCCAATAACGCTAAATGCTGCTAAGCCAATCGCGTCAAAAAGCTTCAGTGCGTTATCAATCTTGTGATACAAATGAAAAAAGATTTGCAGAATTAAGGAAGTCACAGTGATTACAATCACATAATTGAGATCGGTCATCCAAAATAGAGGATGGCGATCCAATGCCATATCACGTAGCGTACCGCCGCCAATTGCATTGACCATAGATACGAGAATACAGCCAGCGATATCAAAGCCTTTATGCTGAGCCAGCAAAGTTCCGGCGATAGCACAAGCAATCACGCCAACCATATCGAGTAAATAGAGTAAGATATCAGGAAAAATCAAATCATTAGTCATGATTGTATCACCAAGCACTCACTATCAAAGTTGATGGAACGCTCTAACTTGAGCATTATTTAATACTAATAACTTATCTTAGATAACGGGTATAACTTTTGCTAAGTGGTCGGATAAGATTTAAGCGTTTTTTAACCATCTTTTGCAAACAATACCAATCCTAGCATAATCAGTGCAATGCCAATGAGCCCCATCGCTGAGGGTATCGCATTATTCAATAATAATATACCGCCAATTAAAGCAAATATCACCTCGCTGGCTTGGGTCGAATCTACCCCAGCAACCTCACTTGACGTTTGCGCTTGACCACGCGCATACAGAAAGATAGTGGTCGCTGCTACTCCTGCCAATAGTGCTACTAATAAAGTATTAAATAGTTGTGAAGTATCAGGCAATTCAGGCCGCACTATAATGCCTGAAAGTAACCAAAACGGCAAACTACCCAAAGTCGTTAGCCATACTTTATTAAAAGCATTTTGCAAGAGTGAGGTTTCGATAGCAGGAATGCGTGCAATCAGGGTTTGGAGAGTAGTTTGAGATTGGACGGTAATGGCGCTACTTTGTTTAATAGCGTCGTCTGCTAAGGTTTTATATTTCGCAGCATCACGCTTATCAGCGTTAGCTTTTTTCGCGTTGTAAGAGACTTGCCAGACTAATTGATTACCAATGGGATAGCTAAAAGCGGCAATCAGCGCAGGTAACGCGCCGTAGAGTAGCATTTCTGCCATTGGCGCAGCATTGATATCTGTTACAGCAGCGGCACGTAGGCCTTCACTGACGTTGACTAGCACCACACCGATAAATACTAATAGCGCGTAACCAATAAACTTTTTATCAAAGCGCTGTCCAAAGGCCAACAGCACGAGCAAACTGGTGACGACAGTGAACATAAATGTCGCCGCAACGACCCAACCTGCGACATGGTCAGCGGCATAGCAGATGCCCGTATAAAATAACCCGAAGCCAATACTTCCGGTCACACACCAAAAACCCCAATGCTGACAAAAAATAGTGGTCAGCTCTTTAATGCGACCAAAACCATATTGCATCGTAATGATAACGGTAATGATAAGCCACATAAAAATATAACGTAGACTTGCCGACCAAAACCAATGACCACCGGCTGCACTCATCAGCTCGTTTAAAATAAACGTCGAGCTAAAAAACGCACCAGCCAGTAGGCCTAACAAAATTAATCTGACCATTCCTGTGTCCTTACAGCTGGCTGGTATATGCTTTTAAGTGTGTGGGTTGACTATTATAATTTTACTAAGACAGGGCAGCTATTAGGCTTTGATTATTGGCTATTTACCTTTGGCATCCGCCCAGATGATTTTGTGTAATTGCAATTGAAAGCGTACAGGCAGCGCATCAGCTAACATCCATTCTGCAAGTTCTCGCGCCAGTACAGGCACTTCAGGGCTGGCCTCTTCATCAAAATCATCTGCTACATTGAACATTGGTGAAAACCAAACGGTACCGACCAGTTTATCAAGCTTATGCTCAAACAGTTTCACCTTTGCCCAATCGTAATCCTCACGATTCATAATGACAAACTTAATCTGGTCATGTTGGGTTAAATAATCAAGATTTGACCATAGGTTTTTATCAACTTCACCTGAGCTTGGTGTTTTAAGATCCATGACTTTGCTGACAACTGGCGGGACGTTTTCTACCGTGAGTGCACCTGCTGTTTCAAGGGAGATTTCATAATCATCGGCTAATAAGCGCTTCATAAGTTCAATAGCATTAGGCTGTGCTAAGGGCTCGCCACCGGTAAGACAAATGCGTTTGCAAGGATAACCTTTAATCGTAGTCATAATGGTTTCAAGCGCCTGACGCTCGCCACCACTAAAAGCGTATTCAGTATCACAATAGACGCAGCGTAGCGGACAGCCAGTCAGGCGTACAAATATCGTCGGCAAGCCTGAAGTTAAGGCTTCACCTTGCAAAGAATAAAAAATTTCAGTGATACGAAGTCCTGCTTCGGGATCAGTGACAGGAATAGTAAGGTTGCGTAGTGATGACTCATTCATAACATTTTCAAATACAGTTAAGTGTCGATACATGTTTAGACAGGTATCAATCAAGACGAAAAAAGAGGGCTTATAAAAAGATGATTTACAAGGTAGATAAACTTATAACTCAGTCATATTATTAATAATAAAAGGATTATAACGTAAGCTATCCTATTAAGCCGCAAAAAAAGATACTGGAGTGTAGCAAAAAAGCTCACGACTAATTCATTAGACTGTTAATCATGCTATAGCTCATTTACTTTAAAATAGATGCAGTACATGGCTATTAACGTAACATGGTCACCAACGTAACGATTTTATGTTGTACTGACTATATTTATGAATGCGTCATGACTTCTCTGACGATATATTCGGCAATCGCTAAGGATGACGTTGCACCTGGCGATGGTGCATTACGAATATGGGTAATGTTTCCCTGTTTTCTAATAACGAAATCATCGACTAAAGAGCCGTCAGTCTCCATTGCTTGCGCACGAATCCCTCTGGTAGCGGGGGTTACTGAGACATTTGCTAAAGAGGGAACATATTTAGCGGCTTGTTCGACAAAGTTCGTTTGGCTTAGTACCGTACGTAACTCACGCACGGCCGCAGACATGTTTCTCGACGAAAACTTCCAAAAACCTTTATAGGTGAGAAAGTCATAAATATCTGAGATATTATAATCTTTACCGCTGTAATTTTCACGACCAAAAGAGATAAATGCGTTTGGCCCAATGGTCATTTGACCATCAATGCGTTTGGTAAAATGCACGCCTAAAAAGGGATAGCTAGGGTCGGGAACAGGATAAATTAAACCTTTAACGTGTGCTTTGTAAGCTTCATCAATCACGTAATACTGACCAAAAAATGGCACTATTTTAGGAGTTTCTATATCGCCTGAATGAGCGGCTAGTCGATCAGACTGCAGGCCAGCACAAGCAATAACCTGATCGAAATGAATATCGTGTTGGTCACTGTCTGAAAGATGGCCTGAGAAATGGACAATAACTTTATTATTTTTTTCAGTTAAACGAATCACCTTTTTCCCAAGGATAATATTGCCGCCTCTTTGCTTGATTTCTTTTGCCATTTCTATGGCAATATCTCCATAGCTTACGATAGCGGTACGCGGAGAGTAGAGAGCTTTAGTACCAATACAATTGGGCTCAACCTCTCTGATTTCTTCGCCATTTAGCATGCGAACGTTTGGCACTTTATTGGCGATAGATTTTTGATAGATACTCTCTAACCTAGCTTCTTCAACGACATTTAATGCCACTACTACTTTTCCGCACTCATCATAAGCAATATTATTTTCTAAACAGTATTGTTTGACCAGTTCAGCACCTCGGCGACATAAGCGTGCTTTAAGACCACCCGGCTCATAATAAAGACCAGCATGTACTACACCGGAGTTATGACTTGACTGGTGCTGGGCGACATCGCCTTCTTTTTCAAACACCGTGACTCCAGATTCTGGAAAATCCAAAAGTAATTGCCGTGCCACAGAGAGTCCGTTAATGCCTCCACCAATAATGGCGTAGTGACGGTTAATCATATCAGTTCCTTTGATAAGCAGTCTGAAAATGAACAGTATAGAACTGTTCCAATTGCCAAGCACTCAGAAAAAAGCCGACTTAGGACAAGTCGGCTTTTCATTAAACTGAGTACAACGCTCACAATTAAATAACAGCTGAAATGATATAAAAGTTATTTAAAGGTGATTCGTTTATGCTAAGCGTAATAACTCATTCACTGAAGTTTTAGCACGTGTCTGCGCATCCACTTTTTTCACAATGATAGCAGCATATAAGCTATGCGTGCCGTCTTCAGAAGGCAAGCTGCCTGGTACGACAACTGAGCCTGCTGGTACGCGACCACGATGAATCTCACCCGTTTCACGGTCATAAATGCGCGTAGACTGACCGATATAGACGCCCATAGAGATAACTGCTCCTTCTTCTACGATCACGCCTTCAACGATTTCAGAACGTGCACCGATGAAGCAATTGTCTTCAATAATAGTAGGGTTGGCTTGTAGTGGCTCAAGTACGCCGCCGATACCCACGCCACCTGATAGATGCACGTTTTTACCAATTTGAGCACATGAACCAACAGTCGCCCATGTATCTACCATGGCGCCTTGATCGACATAAGCACCGATATTGACATACGATGGCATTAACACTGCGCCTGCTGCGATATATGAGCCTTTACGGGCAACCGCTGGTGGTACGACACGTACGCCGGCTTCTTTAAACTGAGCTTCGGTCCAATCAGCAAACTTAGTTGGTACTTTGTCATAGAACTGCACATGCTCGCCAGCTGGCATGACATAGTTGTCATTAAGGCGGAACGATAGCAAAACTGCTTTTTTGGCCCACTGATTGACAACCCATTCGCCATCTTTCTTTTCAGCAACGCGCAAGCTACCGTTGTCTAGTTTTTCAAGCACTTCATTAATGGCGTCGCGTACGTCTTGTGGCATAGTGCTTGGGCTGTATTCGTTACGTTTTTCAAATGCTTGTTCGATGGTCTGTTGTAATGACATAAAAGTTCCTAAAAAGTGATCATACCAAACCTAAAAACCTGCTTAACTTTGTCAAACTCGTTTAGCCTACTAGCTGTAGGGCTTGCACTCGTTTTCCGCGTTACTCTAATTTTTGAGATGGTATAGGTGAAGGTAATTGAAAATAGATTTTATATTTGAATATGAGCTGCAACTAAATATGACTGGCAACTAATACTAAAAAAGTAGCTTAGCGTATTGTCGCTAATTTGGCGAGTTTTAGCAAACCGAGTCAGCCACTGTTATGCACTTAAATGACGTATCCAATGCAAAATATCATGATAAACCACGGTGTGGTGTTGCTCATGTAGCGGCTCGTGGCGCATGTTAGGGTGTAAGCGTGCATCAGTATTGCTAAAGCCTTGCTTATGCAAGTTTTTGATTATATCGCGAATGCCGCGACCCATATTACCGATAGGATCGTTCTCGCCGCTGACAAATAGCATCGGAAAGCCCTTGTTGATAGTAGATGCCCAGCCTTTATGCAATCCAGCCTGCATCAACGTAAACAACGTCATAAAACCATTGTTAGTAAAGTCAAAACCAGTCAGTGGGTCAGCTTCATATGCTTCAATATTAGCAGTGTCTTCACTTAACCATGCAAATGGAGAGGGGGAAATACGCTCATTAAGCTTAGCATTGAGTACCTTATTCATGATTTCGGCGAATACGGTATTTGGCTTTTTTGGGGCTGTTTTTGCAAGAATAGTGTTTAACGGAAGCAGGATTTTTACTAGTGGATTCGCATTTGCGGTGCCCATCAGAATGGCTCCAGTAAAATCTTGAGCATGATGCTTAAGTACGGTGCGCACGATAAATGAACCCATCGAGTGACCCATAACGAAGTGCGGCACATCAGGATGACGATTTTTTAAAGTATTCGCCATAACGATGACATCTTTTAATAATGATTGTGCAGGGTGCTCATTACCGAAAAACCCCAACTCTTCTGGTGTTTTAATGGTACGTCCATGACCGAGCTGATCATAAGTAGCGACTGCAATACCATTGTCGGCTAAGAATTGCGCAAATTCTGCATAGCGACCACTGTGCTCTGCCATGCCGTGTACGATTAGCAAGGTCGCCTTAACCTCGCCGTCTGTTGGCTCAAAAAATGTATGATGCAAATAATGGGTATTATCAGAAGAAGTAATTTGTTCAAAAGTACTCATAAGCGAATCCTTAAATAGTTATGGGTTTAAAACGTATGGCCTGTTGTATTGTGTTGGAGTCTACGCTTATAACCGTCTTATCCTTTTTGATTATTTAACGCGCTCTAGGGTGCATATTATAATCATATCATTCTAGATAACCTGTCTTTAATAGCACTTTATTATATCGATAAGCTACAAAATCAATGTTTTATCACATTTATTTAGGATAAATTCATCATTCAACAAATTATGGCTGCAACCAATCTAACTATAAAGCCAGATGCGGTCAATATTATTTGGCTATTTATATCGTCTTTATATATCCGATGAACGTCTCGTAGCACCCAATAAAATTTAGTGCTGATATGGAATAACCAGTTAAATAGTTAATATTAATAAAAATATGAGAGAAAAATAAGGTATTATTAATTAGATTAACTTTATTTTGATAGCACACTTATAAGATAAATATTGCTTAAGTCAAAGTTTTAGTTATATTTCCTTACGCTAAAGAGGGCCAACAACTGGATTCTATACCATTATGAAATCTACCATTGAACTACTCGAAGATACTGATTTTCCTAATATTAAAAGACAGAAGCTCAAAGTCCTGCAAGTTAATATGGGCTACTTATGCAACATGTCCTGTGTGCATTGTCATGTCGCAGCCAGTCCGTACCGTACGGAGATGATGTCACGTGAGCTAGTTGATCTGATTCCACAAGTCCTCCAAGCACAAAATATCGATACGCTAGATTTGACCGGTGGCGCGCCTGAGATGCACGAAGACTTTAAGCACTTGGTCAAAGCAGCACGAGCGTTGGGTGTAAAAGTGATTGATCGCTGTAATTTGACGATTCTGATGGAAGAAGGTTATGAAGATATGGCGCAGTTTTTAGCGGATAATGAGGTTGAAGTCGTCGCCTCGCTACCTTGTTACTCGTTAGAAAATGTAGACAAGCAGCGCGGTAAAGGGGCTTTTGATGACAGTATTTTAGGATTGCATAAGCTTAATGCCTTGGGTTACGGAAAAAGCGATAATAAAGCTGACTCTAATTTAACGTTGAATCTTGTTTATAACCCGCAAGGTGCAACGCTACCGCCCAATCAGCAGCAGCTAGAAGCTGACTATAAGCACGAGTTGAAAGCGCACTTCGATATTGAGTTTAATCAGCTGTTTGCCTTAACCAATATGCCTATTCAGCGCTTTGGTGCGGTGCTATTAGCTAAAAACGAATTCCATCCCTATATGGATCTGCTCAAAGCCAATTATGTGGCTGCTAACTTAACCGAAGTTATGTGCCGCTCGACCATTAGTGTCAATTGGTTAGGAGAGTTGTTTGATTGCGATTTTAATCAGCAGCTAAAGATTCCGGTACCAAACAAATCCCGTCGGCATCTACGAGATTTATTAATGCAGAATCCTGCTGGTGATGATATTGCCATTGCAGATCACTGTTATGGTTGTACGGCAGGACAAGGCAGCAGCTGCGGTGGAATTTTAGAAGAGTCAGCTATTTAGCTTTGTTATAGTCCACAAAATTAAAGTACATAAAATTAGCATAGGTAAACACTTATCAATTTCAACGGAGTTAATACGATGTCGTTATTCAATAACTTAATAGTCAAGATGGCTATTGCTACCACTATCTTGTTATCAAGCGCAGTGGCCTATGCTGACTTTAATCACAGCAGTTGGGATGCGTTGCTAGACAAACATGTGACCATGACTAGTGCTGGTAAGGCGTCAGTGGTGGATTATGCTGGTATGCAGGCGGATAAGAGTAAGCTGTCAAGCTATCTGAGTGCCACTAGTAAAGTGACTCAGTCTGAATTCAATCGTTGGAATAAAGATGAGCAATTAGCATTTTTAATTAATGTCTACAACGCGGCTACGGTAGAGTTGGTGCTCACTAAATATCCAAATATCAAGTCGATTAAAGATATTGGATCATTATTAAGCTCGCCTTGGAAGCAGGATTTTATTCCATTATTGGGTAAAACACGCTCGCTGGATGATATTGAACATAATCTGATTCGCGGCTCCAAGCGTTATAACGATCCGCGTATTCACTTTGCGGTTAATTGTGCGAGCATTGGCTGCCCAGCCCTGTTGGATGATGCTTTCACAGGCAACAAATTAGACAAGCAGCTAGAGCAAGTGACCAGTAAATTCTTAGCCGATAGTAGTCGTAATCGTCTTAAAGGCAGCACGCTTGAGGTCTCGCCAATTTTTAAATGGTACAAAGAAGACTTCGCGACAAATTGGCGTGGTACTAATAACTTAGAGGGTTTTTTAGGTCGTTATAGTTCATCTTTGGGTCTTAACAAGTCTCAAGCCGCTGATCTAAAAAGTGGCAAGACTAAAATCAGCTACACTGATTATGATTGGCGCTTAAATAAAAAATAAACTGGGCGTTAATAAAAATGACTGCTGTGGCAATTAATATCTCTATCGTAATACCGGTATTAAATGAAGCGGACAATTTGCCGCGATTGATTAGTCATCTTGTCCATCTGAATCCACTACCGCATCAAGTCATATTAGTCGATGGCGGTTCAACGGATAGCTCAGTGGCTGTCGCCAAGAAACTGATTGAAGGGTTGATCGATACCAGTCACTCAGTTATCGCTAGCCAATCAGCTAGTAACGGGCAAGTTGCTGACTGGCAAGTAGTAGAGTCCGCCGCTGGTCGTGCTACCCAGATGAATGCAGGTGCTGACCTAGCAACAGGTAACATATTACTATTTTTGCATGCTGATACGCAGTTGCCGAACCACGCTATCACCGATATTAAATCGGCAGTCATGCGAGCAGAGTGGGGGCGTTTCGATGTACATTTGGACAGTTCTGAGTGGATGCTCAAGGTAGTCAGTCAAATGATGAATTGGCGTTCGAGATTGAGTGGGATTGCTACAGGTGACCAAGCAATATTTGTTGAGCGAGAACTTTTTAAGCAGCTAGGCGGTTACCCTGACCAGCCGTTGATGGAAGATATTGAGCTTTGCAAACGTCTTAAAGCTATCGGTAAGCCAGCTTGTCTAAATAGTAAGGTGATAACTTCACCACGGCGCTGGCAGCAGTATGGTACATGGCGCACGATATTACTGATGTGGCGGTTGCGCTTTGATTATTGGTGCGGTGTATCTGCTGATAATATCAAACAGCGTTATTATAAAAACTAGTTATCAACTTAAAGACCATTAAGCAGCAAGCGTATGGTGTGTCATGCGCACCAATTTAGAACAACAACTTTCTATCGGTGCACGCGGCGCACCCTACAAATAAACTTAAATACTCTATGCCAAAGTATCCTATGCCAACAGACACGCTCATCATTATCTTTGCCAAGTTTCCCGCTCGCGGCATGGCAAAAACTCGTCTGCAACCCGCACTCGGTGTCGAAGGCTCTACCAGTATGGCACGCCAGCTGTTATTGCATAGTGTTGAGCAGGCAGTAGCAAGTGGGTTTAGCGTTGAGCTGTGCGTTAGTCCAGCACCAAATGACCCATGTTGGCAGACGCTTAATTTACCCGAGTCATTACAGTGGTCAGCGCAAGCAGATGGTGACTTAGGGTTACGTATGTTAACTGCCAGCCAGCAAGCTCTAAGTAAATTTGAACAGGTTTTATTAATTGGTACTGATTGTCCCAGTCTGACCGAAACACGTATCCAAGGTGCAGTGCAGCAACTAGAGCAGTCTGATGCCGTAATGATTCCAGCCTCGGATGGCGGTTATGTGCTCTTAGGATTTAAGCAAACTCATGCTGATTTATTCTCGGATATCGAGTGGAGTACTGCCAGCGTAGCAGCGGTGACTCGACAGCGTATTAAAGCATTGGATTGGTCGCTGATATTACTAAATCCATTACATGATATTGATGAGCCTGCAGATTTAAAATACCTGCCCGTAGGCTGGCTTGAAAAAATATGATGTTGATTGGCTTGTCCTCTAAATGTGACTAATATTTATTACTTTTAGAATGACATTTATAAGATTGCTTAAGCTGTTTTATTATTAACAAGGAAGTTATTATGCATGAGGTCGTTCAAGATTATTATGGCAAGCAGCTACAAAGCACCGAGGACTTAAAAACGTCAGCATGCTGTGATGTTAGCAATATGCCAAGTTGGTTAAAGCCTTTGTTAGCCAATATTCATGATGAAGTTTTAAGTCGATACTATGGTTGTGGATTGGTCTGCCCAGCGCTACTTGAAGGTTGCCGTATCCTAGATTTGGGATGTGGATCAGGCCGTGATGTGTATGCGCTCGCACAATTGGTTGGACGTACAGGCCATGTGGTCGGTGTCGATATGACGGACGAACAATTAGCCATTGCAAAGCAACATCAAGATTATCATGTCGATAAATTTGGCTACGATAATGTGACGTTTCTTAAGGGCTACATCGAAAAACTAGATGACCTAAATCTAGACTCCAATAGCTTTGATATCATTGTCTCAAATTGCGTCATTAACCTATCACCTGATAAAGCAGCAGTGATGGCCAGTGTGCAGCGTTTGCTTAAGCCGGGCGGTGAGTTTTACTTCTCTGACGTATATGCAGACCGCCGTATCCCGCAGCACTTAATCAATGATCCTGTCCTCTATGGAGAGTGTTTAAGCGGTGCATTATACTGGAAGGATTTTGAGCGCCTAGCGCGACAGGCTGATTTTTTAGACCCGCGTCTGGTTGAAGACCGTCCGCTTGAAATCACTGATCCGCTACTTGCTGCTAAGATTGGTGATATTCAGTTTTTTTCCGCTACTTATCGATTGTTTAAAATCGCCACGCTTGAAGATGCTTGTGAAGACCACGGTCAAGCAGTCGTTTATCACGGAACCATTGACCAGCTAACGCATTGTTTTGATTTAGATAAGCATCATGCGATTGAGACAGGTCGCGTCTTCCCCGTCTGCGGTAATACTTTTCGCATGCTAAAAGAATCACGATTTGCTAAGCATTTTGACTTTATTGGAGATGATAGTCGCCACTACGGTATTTTTGCAGGCTGTGGTGACATCCTGCCATTTGGTAATCAAGCGAATATAATGTCTAGCTCAAATGCTGGGACGTCTGTTGATTCAGGCAGCTGTTGTTAAAAATAAGATTTGTATGATTTAAAAAAACTATTTGTTAAAAAATAGTCTATTAAACATGAAAGAGGCCATCAAATGATTTGATGGCCTCTTTTATTGAATGCATATTTCAACATCTAAGGAAGTAACGCTGCAAGTCTAGTTTTGGTTTGTTCATCCATCGCTTCAATAGGGGTGACTAACGCTTGAGCTAGCGCAGTATGAGCGATTGATTTAGGCTGTTCGGCGGCAAGTAGAGCGATTGCTTGCTTAATCACTTGTTGCGCGTTATCTGCATTTTTCATTAGATTTTTTATAGCATAATCGGCACTGACGGCTTCCTCGGTAGGATGCCAGCTATCAAAATCGGTCACTAGCGCCAAGGTGGCATAGGCGATACTCGCTTCACGTGCCAGCTTCGCTTCTGGCATATTGGTCATACCAATGATGTCCGCTTGCATCTGCCGATACCAGTGTGATTCTGCGCGCGTAGAAAACTGCGGCCCTTCGATACATACATAGGTCGCTTTAGGGTGGCACTGTCCATCCGTAATATTGGCTTTATCATAAGCTCGTAGCAAAATGTCTGCTACTTCAGGGCATAAAGGGTCAGCCATTGACACATGGGCGACCGCACCATCTCCAAAGAACGAGTTTACTCTCTGCTTAGTCATATCAATCATTTGATCAGGAATGACCATATCTAATGGCTTCAGCGACTCTTGCAATGAGCCAACTGCTGAGACTGAGACGATATAGCTGACGCCTAAGGTTTTTAATGCATAGATATTGGCACGATAAGGCACCTCAGATGGGGTCAATCTGTGCCCTTGACCATGTCGCGTTAAGAATGCGACCGTTACGCCATCAAGTTCACCGAGTACAATATCATCGGATGGATCTCCATAGGGTGTCTCAACTTTAACGCTGCGCTTATTGGTTAAAGCCTGCATTTGATACAGACCGCTACCACCGATAATAGCGATATCAGCTGATTTGCGAATAGTTGTGGAGGTGCTGTCGTTTAAAGGCTTTTCATTTGCGATTTGACTATCTCTTACTGTGCTCATCTTAATTGGCTTCCATGTCGTTATGATTGTCGTCAGCATAGGTTATATTTTTTCAAAAATAAATCACTATTAATGAGAGGCTTATAGGTATAACACGAAAAAGTCGTTAGATATAATTTGTATTTGAAGTGAGTTGCGGTATGCTTACTAGGCTATTGATAAATTAAATTAACTTATAACCGAAGATAGTCTTAACCATCAAGGAAGAAACCAATGAAATTGACCAGTAAAACGTCTCTAATCATAGCAATGATTGCGTCTAGTTTGGCATTCACTGCGTGCTCAAAAACAGAAAATGAAACGGCGAGCGTTGATGATTCAGCGGTCTCTGGCGAGTCAGAAACGGCTGCCCCAGCTGCTGATGATAAGCTTGAGACGAAGTTTGTTACCATAGCGACAGGGGGCGCGTCAGGCCCTTATAATATCATTGGTACATCGCTATCAGAGATTTATGCCAAGACCTTTGGTGTTAACTCAAAGACACAAACGACAGGCGCTTCAGTAGAAAACGTCAATCTACTGACCCAAGGCAAGGTCGATATGGTACTGGCGCTTAGTGATGTCGTCACTGATGCCGTTGAAGGTAAAAACAACTTCGATCAACCAGTAGCCAACATTCAACAGATTGCTGTGTTATATCCTAACGTGGTGCAAGTTGTCACCACCAAAAAATCTGGCATCAAAAATATTGAAGATTTGCGCGGTAAGCGTATTGCAGTAGGTGATCAGGGCTCTGGAACTGAGGTTAATGCTAGGACGTTATTGGAAGGGTTCGGTATCACTTATGATGATGTTGAAGTAGATTATCTAGGCTTTGCTGAAGCAGCAGATGGCATGAAAGCGGGTAAAATCGAAGCGGCATTCTTTAGTAGTGGTCTACCAAACTCGTCATTGATGGAGTTAGAGCAAGGCTTAGATTTGCAACTGATAACCATCAATCAAGACAAGCTGAATGAAATCATTGCAACCAAACCTTACTTTAAAACTTTCGAGATTCCTGCAGGCACTTATGGTAATGAAGCAGCGATTCCAACTGCAGCGATTATGAATGCCTTATTAGTACGTTCGGATTTATCTGAAGCTGACGGTTATAAGTTGACCAAGGCTTTATTTGAAAACTTAGATGGTTTAAGAACAGCACACCAAGCGGCCACTGATATCAGTCTAGAGACTGCCAATACTGGCATGGTAGCACCGATTCATCCTGGAGCTAAAAAGTACTATGATGAGCAAGCAGCCAAATAAACGTTTATGGCTATTAACTAGCGCGGCACTGGTTGTTGCGCTAGTTTTTTTTGCGCTATGGGCCAGCTTATCACGTCAGCCTGTTATCGAAGTGCAAGTCGATGGAAGAACCTGTTATTTCACTGAACCTAATTTTCAGTTGCGCTGGATTCATTCTGTAGAAAAGCAATGGTGGGAGGAGCAGTATCAACGTGAAAATGATGGACTACTCCTGACCACTACTTATTTTGAAGCATTTGGCGCCGGCACCCCTTCTACTGAAGCGCTTGCGCCCATACAAAAACCTGGCTATTTGGGTTATCAAATCAACGAGAAGCTACCCAATCTTAATTGGGTAGTATCTAGACTTACCAAGGGTGAGCTTGATTATGCTGACTATCGGCTTTTGATTCATGAGTGGGCGCCAGATTATTCTGAAGTAACTATTACGCCTAAAGCGTATAATTTAATTGATAGATTGAAAAAGGACTTTTGTCATGAACTCTCAAGTGACGGATCACGATAGCGTGATGACTGGGCTCAGCGATGATGCTCATTTGCCTGAGCAGCCAGATACTGGCACTGAAGCTGAGACGGAAGCTCATAATCGAGCAATATTAGAAAAGTATGACCGAGAGTCAATCACCCGTAACATCACCCAAGGCCCAGTAAAGTATTTTATCGCTGGGATTTGCATTTTATATTCTCTGTTTCATCTGTATATCACTTTTAATCCCATGCCTGCACTGCTACAACGCTCTGTGCATGTCGGCGTTGGATTTGCCTTGATATTTCTTATTTTTCCAGCCAGTAAAAAAAGCAGCCGACAGCAGGTGGCTTGGTATGACTGGATTTGGTTTGCCCTGTCCTTATCTGGAATGGCCTATCTCATCTACGAGTATCAAGACATTGTGACCTCGCGTGGCGGCATGGCCAATCAGGTTGATGTGGTATTTTCTATTATCACGGTAATTTGTGTGCTTGAAGGCAGTCGACGTATCACTGGTTGGATTTTGCCTATATTAGCGTCGATATTTTTGGCTTATCCGTTTGTCAGTCATCTAGACTTTATGCCTGATCGGCTGCTTACGCGCCCTTATGATATGGGTGATATCTTTGGTCAACTATTTTTAAAGACTGAAGGTCTCTATTCTGTTGCGATTGGGGCGTCGGTTACTTTCATCTTTCTGTTTATTTTATTTGGCGCATTTTTAGCGCGTTCTGGCATGGGACAGCTGTTTAATGACTTGGCACTAGCATTAGCTGGTGATAAAAAAGGCGGGCCTGCAAAGGTTGCAGTCATCTCAAGTGGCTTTATGGGTAGTATCAACGGCTCAGCATTATCGAACGTTGTCAGCACCGGAGCGTTTACTATCCCTTTAATGAAAAAGGTCGGTTATCATAAGGACTTTGCAGGTGCAGTAGAGGCGAGCGCTTCTGTGGGCGGGCAGATATTGCCACCTATTATGGGTGCCAGTGCTTTTATCATGGCGGAGACCACAGGGTTGCCCTATAGTACGATTGCTTTAGCAGCACTACTACCAGCGGTACTTTATTATTTGGGCGTCATTGCTCAAGTGCATTTTCGCGCCGGACGTCGCGACCTAAAAGGTATCGCCAAAGAGAGCTTACCGCAGGTAAAAGAGGTATTAAAAGCGCGCGGTCACATGCTATTACCGATTGTATTTTTGATATTTCTATTAATCAGAAACGTACCCGTAGGCTATGCCGCGGCTTATACCATTGGTTTTACGGTCGTGATTAGTATGCTACGCAAAGAGACCAGAATGGGGGTTTCTGACATTTTGGGTGCTTTAGAAGATGGTGCTCGTCAGTCGCTAGCCGTGATGGCAGCTTGTGCGGTGGTAGGTGTGATCATCGGGGTTGTGAGTTTGACCAGCTTTGGTACGGTGATGACCTCATCAATCGTGACGCTAGGAGCAGGGTCATTATTCCTAACCCTTATTTTAACGATGCTAGCATCGATGGTATTGGGCATGGGGCTACCGTCTATTCCAGCTTATATTATTACGGCAACGATGGCAGCACCAGCTTTAGCAGGGTTTGATATTCCGATTTTATCAGCGCATATGTTCGTATTCTATTTTGGTATTTTCGCTAATATTACACCGCCTGTGTGTCTGGCAGCCTTTGCCGGCGCTGGTATATCCGGTGGCGATCCGATGAAGACAGGCTTCTTATCGTTAAAGTTAGCATTGGCCGGATTTATCGTGCCATTTATGTTTATTTATAGCCCCACGATGCTGATGATAGACCCAACTGGTCTAGCGGTCACGGCGAAAGATTTTCCGCTACCGCCTATTCTTGACATAGTAACTGTCGTGTTGACTTCGGTCACAGGTGTTATCGCGCTAAGTGCGGCGCTGGAGGGTTATTTTAAAGGTGCTATGAATCCACTAACTCGTGGAATACTGACCATTGGCGCGTTACTATTGATCTATCCTGAGCTTACGACAGGATTAATCGGCGGAGTAATAGTATTAATCGTGGCTGTATTTAATATAAAAACAGCTGATAAGCCAACGCCAACTCTAACCGTTTAAAGCGTTAGACTTGAAGGCTTTACAGATGTATTAAAGTCATAAAAAAGGGTGAATAACAAATAATTGTTATTCACCCTTTTTATATTCTCAGCTTACTGTTTTTAGTGATGATTTTTAGGGTCTGAATTTGGGTTCTAAACCTAGATCCTAAACACAGACACTAACGACTCGCCACTCTTTTAAACATACCCTGAGCAAGCGCTTTAACGATCATTGCCTGACTTTGTACAAAGCCATTATACTTGGGTAAATCATCGTCCATATCTTCTACTCGGCTATCATAAAATAGATGCATAGTCGGTTCAGGTAATGCAGCTATGTCAGGGTAGTTTGTTGTCGGTACTAATATGAGATTGCCACCCAACGCCATTTCTATACTTGGTTTATGACAGTATTTACAAAGTCCACGGTTAATGTTCGGCGGCATTTTCCAGTGCTGAAAAAGCGTTTTTTTGATATCTAATTCGCTGACATCTGACTTAAGCAAAACCGTTACATCATTATAAGCTTGACCAGTGAATTCTTGGCAAATAGTACAGTGGCAGATAAAGCGCCCAACAGGGGTATTGTTGACCGTATAAGTATTGCTATAACAGGAGCAAGAGCCTTCTTGTGGGGTAAATTCGCTGCTCATCGGTCAGTCCTTAAATAGGGTAGGTAGAGTTTTTTATTATTTCGAAATATAGCACTATCTTAGCGTACTAATGTAGTCGCTTTGAGTAGAGCACAATAAAAAAGGAGACCTTTTCGAGTCTCCTTTTTCTATAAATAACTGGCTTAATCAATCAGATACTAGCAGCCAAGCTTACCTTCTGCTGCCAATGCCTTTTTACTACGAATAGGTGCTGGGCAATCTTCGCCGTAGTATTGACGATCGGCAAAGTAGCTTGAGCGTACCATCGGCCCTGCCCAAATGTTAAAGAAGCCAATCTTTTTGCCATAAGCCATATAACGCTGGAACTCGTCTGGATGAACATAACGATCAACTGGCGCGTGGTTTTTACTAGGTTGTAGATACTGACCAACCGTAATCATATCCACGTTATGCGCTTTTAAATCATCAAGCAATGCATATATTTCTTCTTCAGTTTCACCAAGGCCAACCATAAAACCGCACTTGGTAGCGATATCAGGACGACGCTCTTTATACAGCTTGAGCAAATCTAATGAATGTTGATAGTCAGAGCCTGGGCGGAAGGCTTTGTACAGACGAGGCACAGTTTCGATATTGTGGTTAAACACATCTGGCGGTGTTTCCGTCAGCAAATCTAAAGCCACTTCCATGCGCCCACGGAAATCAGGTACTAGGATTTCAATTAAGCAGTTCGGGCTAAGCGCTCTTGATTCATTGAGTACTTCAACGAAATGCGCAGCACCGCCATCTTTTAGATCATCACGATCAACAGAGGTGATAACGGCATATTTCAACTGCAAGCCTAAAATGGTCTCAGCCGTATGGCGGGGTTCATCAGCGTCCAGCTCATTTGGACGACCATGTCCCACGTCGCAGAACGGGCAGCGACGGGTACAAATATCACCCATAATCATAAAGGTCGCCGTACCATCAGCGAAGCACTGCGGCAGGTTAGGGCAGGCAGCTTCTTCACAGACGGTATAGAGCTTTTGCTCACGCAAGGTGGCTTTGATACGGGCCACTTCAGCAGGCGACGACATCTTAACCCGAATCCAATCTGGCTTTTTCTTCGCCTCGACGGTCGGGATTACTTTAATTGGGATACGTGCAACTTTATCGTAGCCACGTAGCTTTTCGCCTTGGATGGCTTTTTTGGGTTTGACCTTAGCAGCAGGCACATGTGTTTGTACGGCAGTTGTCATAATTAAATTATCTCTTAACCCTCTGTAGTATAAGGGTTTATGGAATTATTAAAATGTTTTATGAGTTGAGATATTATAGCAGAGATTTAGGAGTTAATTTCCAAAGAATATTGTCTCACTGACCTAATCAAGACTACTACGATTAGTCTGATTACCATAGTTTTAAATATCTATGTCAATGTCCAATTCATTCAGTATTTCTATAGCAGCACGAAACGCTTCTTGGGTGGCAGGTGCACCGCAGTAAGGCAAGCTATGCATCAATACTTCTCGAATCTCAGCGACACTGGCACCGTTATTAATGGCACCTCGGATATGTCCTTTTAGCTCAGTTGGGCTTTTTTGCGCAATTAAAAAGGCGATGGTGATTAATGAGCGATATTTGCGCGGTAATACTGAGTCATCTTGCCAAGTGCTGCCCCAAGCGTTTTCAATGATCCAGTCTTGCAATGGCTGGGTAAATCCAGTTGCGCTATCAAGCGAGCGTTTGACATGTGCCTCGCCCATTACTTCAGTACGAACCTTGAGACCGTTTTGATAATTAGCGTTGTGCTCCATATCCTTGTTTTCTATGTCGTGGTTTTCCATATCACTACCGTCCATGTCGTCATCCTTCATATTTATTTTATCAATTTAGTATTTGCTAATAAAAACTATTTTTTCAAGCGCTATTTTTCTAAGCTATCGTATTAAAATGATATTTTATAAAATAATATCTTACAAAAGAGTATCGCCGTCGCACAGTATTTGTTTAACCGTAAATCGAGCTGTGCTTGACAAGAGTTACAAGCTGAGTACGGGTTCTATAAAGGCAGTCAATCATATTGTTGATGGTACTATTTATATAATAAATGTTCAATATGACCCCTTTATGGCTGCTTTATGAGCCTTTTAAAGGCTGAGCCATTAACATTTAGAGCGTTTTAAGCTATGATTGCACGGATAATTATTCCACCTAGTACATAGACGCAGGCTGTCATGCTGACTACCCACGTAATGTGCTAATACCCCCCAACTGACGAGGACGACTATTGTGTTAGAAGCTTATCGTAAACATGTCGAAGAACGTGCTGAGCTAGGAACGGTTCCGCTACCACTGAATGAAAAACAAGTAGCAGAGTTGGTTGAAATATTAAAAACCCCACCAGCAGGCGAAGACGCGTTCTTAATGAACCTGCTAGAAAACCGTATTCCTGCTGGCGTTGACCAAGCTGCTTACGTTAAAGCTGCATTTTTAGCTGCTATCCTTAAGGGTGAAGCATCATCACCACTTATCAGCAAGCAAAAAGCCGTTGAAATCCTAGGCACTATGCAAGGTGGCTACAACGTTCAGCCATTGGTTGCTGCACTAGACGACGCCGATGTCGCACAAGACGCAGCAGAAGCATTGAAAAAGACATTGCTCGTATTTGACGCGTTCAATGACGTCACTGAAAAAGCTGAAGCTGGTAATGACATTGCAAAAGAAGTCGTTCAATCTTGGGCTGACGCTGAATGGTTCTTAAACCGTGCTGCCGTACCAGAAAAGACCACTTACACGACGTTTAAAGTGACTGGCGAAACCAACACTGATGACTTGTCACCTGCGCAAGATGCGTGGAGCCGTCCTGATATCCCATTGCATTCATTAGCCATGCACAAAAACTCTCGCGACGGCATCACTGCTGACGAAGAGGGCGTTGTCGGTCCAATGAAGCAGATCGAAGCGTTAAAAGAAAAAGGCCATCCACTGGCTTATGTTGGTGACGTGGTTGGTACGGGTTCTAGCCGTAAGTCTGCGACGAACTCAGTATTGTGGCTCATGGGCGATGATATCCCTAACGTGCCAAACAAACGTGGCGGCGGTTTAGTATTAGGTAACAATATTGCACCTATCTTCTTTAACACTATGGAAGATTCTGGCGCATTACCAATCGAAAAAGTGGCTGTTGATAACCTAAACATGGGTGATGTATTTGACATCTATCCGTATGAAGGCAAAATCACTAAGCATGACTCTGACGAAGTACTGTCAACGTTCAAGCTAAACTCACCAACATTGCTTGATGAAGTTCGTGCTGGTGGCCGTATTCCACTAATCGTTGGTCGTGGTTTGACTAACCGTGCTCGTGAATACATGGGTCTTGGTCATTCAGATATCTTTGCCAAGCCAGAAGAGCCAGTTGATACTGGTAAAGGCTTTACGCTTGCACAAAAAATGGTTGGTAAAGCTTGTGGCCTGCAAGGCGTACGTCCAGGTATGTATTGTGAGCCAAAAATGACTACGGTCGGTTCTCAGGATACCACTGGTCCGATGACCCGTGATGAGCTAAAAGATTTGGCATGTTTGGGCTTCCAAGCAGACTTAGTCATGCAGTCATTCTGTCACACTGCTGCTTATCCAAAGCCAGTTGACGTTGAGACTCAGCATACACTACCTGACTTCATCATGAACCGTGGCGGCGTCAGCTTACGTCCGGGCGATGGCATCATTCACTCGTGGTTGAACCGTATGCTACTTCCAGATACCGTTGGTACTGGTGGTGACTCGCATACTCGTTTCCCAATGGGTATCTCGTTCCCAGCTGGTTCTGGTCTAGTAGCATTCGCAGCAGCGACTGGTGTTATGCCACTTGATATGCCTGAGTCTGTCCGTGTCCGCTTCGTTGGCGAACGTCAGCCTGGTATCACGCTACGTGACTTAGTCCATGCGATTCCTTATCAAGCGATCAAAGAAGGTCTATTAACCGTTGATAAGAAAGGCAAAATCAACGAATTCAATGGTCGTATTCTTGAAATTGAAGGCTTAGAAGACCTAACCGCTGAGCAAGCGTTTGAGTTATCTGATGCGTCAGCTGAGCGTAGTGCCGCAGGTTGTACCATCACGCTATCTGAAGAGTCAGTAACTGAGTACCTAAATTCAAACATCACGCTACTTAAGTGGATGATCTCAGAAGGCTATGGCGATGCGCGTACTATTAGCCGTCGTATCGAGCAAATGCAAGAGTGGTTGGCTAATCCAAGCCTCATGCGTGCTGACGAAGATGCAGAATACGCCATCGATATGACTATCGACATGAGCACGATTAAAGAGCCGATTCTTTGCTGCCCGAACGATCCAGATGATGCAAAAACATTGGCTGACGTGGCTGGTGATACCATTGATGAAGTATTCATTGGTTCATGTATGACTAACATTGGTCATTTCCGTGCTGCAGGTAAACTGCTACAAGACGTACCAGCAGGTAGCCTCAAGACTCGTCTATGGATTGCGCCACCAACCAAGATGGATGCGCGTCAGTTGATGGAAGAAGGTTATTACAACATTTATGCTCAAGCCGGCGCTCGTACTGAGATGCCAGGTTGTTCACTATGTATGGGTAACCAAGCACGTATCGCACCGAACTCTACTGCGGTATCGACCTCAACCCGCAACTTCCCGAACCGTCTAGGTCAAGGCGCTGATGTATATCTGGCTTCTGCAGAGCTTGCAGCAGTGGCAGCAGTACTTGGTAAATTGCCGACTAACGAAGAATATCAGCAGTATGCTGGCATGCTAAACAGCATGGGCGAAGAAGTGTATCAGTACATGAACTTCGACCGTATGGAAGAGTACACTGAAGAAGCGGATAAAATTAACGTTGCTCAGTTGACTTAATATTTGCTTTAAAGCTAATTAGTAAGATAAAAAAAAACCCGCATCATGACGATGCGGGGTTTTTTTGTTATCAGCACTAACTGGCTTCTCTTACTATTTTAGGTATAATATAGGGGCAGGCGGAAACCGTGGCTCTGCACTTTTTTCTCTCTTCTAACTCGGGACGGACCGATACTTTGATAGGCACTTTTTTGTTTACAATCAAGTGCTCTGGAGTTTTGGTTGATTACTTTATCCCCACTCAAACGTCGTATCGTCTATGTGATTATCTTTGAGATTATCGCAATCATTTCTTCTACCTTTGTACTGATGAAGCTCAGTGGTGGCGATGCGGCAGAGTCCTTACCAGTTGCTGTGATGGTGTCATTGGCCGCTGTGATCTGGAACTTTATTTACAATACGGCCTTTGAGGCGTGGGAAAGTCGTAAGCAGGTGACCAAGCGCACGTTATGGATACGTAGTGCCCATGCCTTGGGATTTGAAGGCGGATTGGTTTTAATTTGCTTACCACTGTATATGATTTGGTATGATGTTGGTGTGACAAAAGCCTTTATAATGGAGGCAGCGTTATTGCTATTCTTCTTAGTTTATACCTTTGTTTTTACGTTAGGTTTTGACAAGATATTTACTTTACCATATCAACAGGAGTCAGCCTCCGCTTCTTAACAAGTAACGATATGGTTAACCATAATATATAGGGTTTTACTCAAGACAAAAGGCTGCCATTTGGCAGCCTTTTTGATGATATTTCAAAAGCGAGCCTGACTAGTTTATTACTTACCTTGATAAACTGGTTTGCGCTTTTCAATGAACGCTGTAACCCCTTCAATGAAATCATCAGTTTTCGCCAGCATTGCTTGTTGTTGCACTTCCATATCGAGTGCCTCATTCAAGCCTGAGTAAGCATGAGTATTGAGCATATGTTTCATGCTAGACAAGGCTTTAGCTGGCAGAGCGCTCAGACGAGAGGCAAGCTTTAACACTGCGGCATCAAGATCTTCAGATGACACGACTTGGTTGACCAAGTTTAAGTCAGCCATGTCTTGTGCACTGATTTTATTGCCAAGCATTACAAGCTCAGTGGTTTTAGCAGGGCCAATTAACTGATTTAATAAATACACACCGCCAGCATCAGGTACGAGGCCGATATGTACAAAGGCTTGCACGAATTTCGCGTTATCTGCGGTGATACGAAAATCGCAAGTTAAGGCTAAGTTCATGCCTGCGCCTGCAACCGCGCCTTCTAATTTAGCAATAATTGGTTTATGGATTTTACGCAACTTTAAGCTGACTTCTCCAGCGCCTTCCACCATGCCTTTTAGTTTATTTGAAATCACTTCTTTGTCTATGCCTTCAGATAGCATCTCTTTAATGTCACCACCGCTTGAGAAATTGCCGCCTGCACCTTGTAAGACAATTACTCTAACTTTATCATCAGCTTCAGCCTGCTCAAGCGCTTCTAGTACACTGGTCTTTAATGGTGTGCTAAAGGCATTCAGACTTTTTGGGTCATTTAGAGTGATGGTGGCAATATGGTTTTCGCTGTGATACTCGACTAGAGATTGTGACATCTTGGATTTCCTTATTTTAAATGGCTGATTAACATTGATCGATAATGAATGAAAAGTGATCCGAATAAATGATTCAGTATTTGTTGCTAATTCTGCTTACTATAGCAGCTTGTCATGATTATAAAAGCAGGTTTTGTGGGCGCTTAAGCCATACTAATCTTGATAGTATTTCTGCATAGCTATAGACAGGAATTAATAGGTGGTGAGAAGTCTTTACGGGTTTAAAGCTGCTTACATTCATTATTAGAAACATTACTTGAAATAAATATCTTATGTCTTATGCTAAAGCATTCACGCTTGTACCAAAAAGTCATTCACAAACGAGCTAATCGCTTTTTACTTATAAATAATTATCAGACAAGGAAGTTTCTATGCCTCATATTCAAATCAACAATGCGAATATTTATTACGAAGACAGTGCACCTAATGATCAGAGTAAACCCGTAATGGTGTTCGCCCATGGCCTGCTGTGGAGTACACGAATGTATGATAAGCAGGTAGCACACTTTCAAGATGAGTATCGCTGCATCGCTTTTGATTTTCGCGGGCAGGGACAGTCGCAGATTACTAAGTCCGGCTATGATATGGACACTTTAGCCGATGATACTATCGCGCTACTTGATGCCCTTAACATTGATAGTTGCCATTTTGTAGGTTTATCGATGGGTGGATTTATCGGGCAACGTATCGCTATAAGTCGCCCGGAGCTGTTGTCTTCATTGATATTGTTAGAAACGTCATCTGATCCTGAAGATCCTAAGTCTGCACCGCAATATCGCAAATTGATTACAGCGATTCGTTGGCTAGGTATGAAGCGAGTCAGTAAAAAGGTTATGCCGATTATGTTTGGCAGTAGCTTCTTAGCAGACAAGTCGCGCAAATCTGAATGCAAAGATTGGCTGGCACAGATACAAGGCAATAATAAGGTTGGTGTGTCCAGGGCCACGATGGGCGTCATTGAGCGCAAGGGGACTTATGATCAGCTGGGAAGTATCACGACGCCGACATTGATAGTGGTCGGTGATGAAGATGCAGCGACGCCATATGCCAAGTCTGAGCGGATGCATTTTGCGATTAAAGGCTCGAAGCTTGCTGTCATTGAGCGAGCTGGTCATACTGCGACCATGGAAGAGCCTGAGCAAGTAAATACAGTGATGAGTAATTTTCTAGAGTGCTGTGTGTAGGATTTCAAAGTTTGAATAAAAAAGCCGCTATCATTGATTGAATAGCGGCTTTTTTTGCAAAATTAATATATGACTTTTACAATTGCGTCTTTTATGTAGTTAACATACTTTAAAATAGGTACAGTGCTGCTGGTATTAGTTTCGCGCAGTCTCTGTCGGCGTAGGTATAGTACGCAAGGGAAATTAATACCAGCAGCCTGTGGCATAGAGCGTGCCAGTTTTATTTAGGATTGATTATAAGCGCGCTTTATAGTCACTATTACCATCGTTAATCGTACCAAACACTTCTGCACGATTGACCACTTCATGCGCCCAAGCACGGTGTGTGGCAGGCTCTAACATCGTATTATTATATTTAAATACAGCTTTCGCTTCACTATGGAGTATCGCTTGCGCCTCATCTAGCATACTAAGGGGCACGCAGTAAGCTTGTTGTACCAAAGCAATCTGACTTGGATGAATGACGGTTTTTCCGACCAAACCTAAGCTCACATCGCGAGTCAGCTCTTGCATAAATAGCGTTGGCTGGTCTAAATATTCAAAGACTGGCGCGCTTAGATAAAAACCATGCGGTACAAAACAGCCAAGTAACTGATAGGCAAGAGTACCAATCGGAGTATCGTAGACAATGCTGTCTTTCGGACGGCGCAAACGCAGCGCGGCAAACAGATCATTGCCACCGATACGTAGGGCAAAGACTGGCTGACTAAAGGCTTCTTTAAAGCCAATCGCTAACTCTTGATTATGATGCGGGTTGAATAGGGCTGCAGTCTCTAAGGTCGGCATCAATAACTGGTCAGTACTTACATTCTGACAGGCCATACGCCAATTGGATAAGCTATACATATCGACTTTAGGCATGACGAAGCCATCAATCAGATCAATGTGAGCAAAATCTGCTAGCTGCTGTAGCATGGCCGGATTACGTGGACGTACAAAGACCAATGGTCGCGTCGGCTGCTGGTTTTGCTGCTTTGATTGCTGCTCTGATTGAAGATTAGCTTGTCTGGTTGGCTCATTAATACTATTAACATGTGCCGACCACGTATGGAGCAGTACCTGCAAGCGCTCGAGTGCCAACTCAACATCACTATGGCTAACCGCGTCTTCTAAACAAATGATAATGCTATTAATCGTCGGTAATTTGTCACGCTTAATGACTTGCCAAATGTCTTGGCGAGTAGCTGGCATATAAAGGCTAGCGCCAAGTTGATAAGGGTGATGGGTATGCGGCTTGATCATAGCATGACGCTCAGTGATCAGGTGTTCATAAGACTGAGTATAATTATAAAGGCTGGACGTTTTTTCTGACATAGTAGATGTTATCGTAAATAGTAGTGAATGATAGTGCAGGGACAAAAGCGTTGGACGCTTATCCTACTTATGATTGGCTGTCTGTTGTGCGTTGCTTGATAAGAGTGATGGCTTGATAGGGGAGTATTTTAGCACCTAACACAGTAATATTAATATCTCGCTGCGCACATAAATGTCGCAATAACACGGTATCGGGATGCTCGGCAGTAGCCAGTAGAATGCGCTCGGGATCGCGGCGTAATATGGCGCGTGTCGCCTCTGCAATCGTCGGCTTGATACGGTTACGATTGGTGATATTGTAGTCTGCAGCTAGCTTATCTATTAAATCAGCAGTCTGATAGCGCGGCTGCTTAAATGTTGGCAAACGTTGCAAAGGTATCGTTAATGCACGTCGTGCTGTATCAATATGATCGATAAACGCTAAGCTATGATCTGCTTCTACTAAATTATCATAAAAAACACTGCGATGTAGACCTGATTGCGGCTCAGTATAAAGACTACGTGAAATCAATCCCGACACCGTGCTATTTAATAAACCTGATGGGATCAACCAGTCTTCTTCACTAGCAGCTAGCCATGCTACGCCCGCTGGATCAGCGAGTGTAAGTAGCGGGATGGCGTCTTTTCCTTGATGAAAAATATTGGCAAAATTTGGATGGCTAGGGTTGCTAAAAGGCTCTAAGCTATGAGCAAGCTCTTGATAAATAGCGCCTTTACCTGTCCAACCATCGACGAATACGATGGGGCTGTCTGGGTAAGCGTGTAATATCATCTGTAAAGCGACTGGATCAAGGCCACGATCACGGATGATGCTAATACCGTAATGCACACTGGGCAGAGAGTAGTCGCTATCGGCATCTGACCTTTCATTATCTGATAGGGCACGTTGTAATAATACTCCAACTGGCAAACCTGCTCGTACTAAGCTAACTAGTACTAGTGGGCGCTTAACATTAATGGTGCTTTCATTTAGAGGGTTTTGAAAAGTATGGTGTAGCGTATAAGCCAAGTTAGCGATATCCGTCGCGGTTCTATTTGTGCCTTGCTCTAATGCCTGCGCGTATAATTGCTCATGCATGGCTGACGGTGCTTTCTCTAAGGTCAGCATGTCTGAATAATGGCGCTGGCCACTTTGAATAAGCGCTTCTTTTTGGCTAACCGGCACGTCTGCAACCGCGTCTTTATCAACGATATCGAGTAGCACTGTTACATCGCTGGCAAGGTAACTGCCTGAGCCGTATTTATCGAGTTTTTGAATATTGGGAGTGGTCATAGGAGGTTTTTTACTCGTATAAGCTGCTATCGTTATTATAATTATTGATATTTGAGAGTTGTTAATCGCCGAAAATTATTAAGAGTTAAGATTGTCGTGCAGTTGACCATGATTAGGCATACCATACCAGTCAAGCAGTTGCAGAAAAGGTAAATCTGCCAGACTGTCACCAAAGCCAAAACTCGGACGTTGACTGTCTAAATGATGGTCTAATAAAAACTTTACTGCATGATGCTTATGAACCGCATGTGGCAGTATCGCGAGATTATTTGCATTTACATGAACATAGAAATCCTGATCAAAATCACGTATTAGATTAGGTAACTGTGCAGCTAATTCTACTAGCGCTTGATGGTTTTTTTGCGCATGTTTAATAGCCAGATAAATGGTGAGCTCTTCATTAGCAGAACCATTATTAAAGCTATCAATATGCGGTGTAAATACCAATTGACTGTCATCGTTTTCACTATGATTGGCAAATAATTTGCTCAGCTGGTGAAGCTTGTCTTGTAAAGGGCTAAGCTGCTCATACATACGCTGTTGCCATGCGCTTAATAGTTCGCCATCAGCTGTTAAAATAATCGCTCCATGAGTCAAAACTTGCCAACTGTCAAAAGGTAGCTTTACACGTTTGATTTCGCTACGGTCGCGCGCGGTTACTACTATTAACTCAGTGCTAGCAAGCAACCAATTAAAGAATGACGCTTGGCGCTGGCTCATAAAACTTAACGGCTCGCCTTTTTTATTAACCGTGGCGCAGACTAAGTTTTCAGACTCAGCCATTGGCAAATCCCATGCATCAATTTTGCGTTGGGTTTGAAAAAGCGTATCGTCCAAATCCATTAGCGCGTAGGGTTTGATAATGTCGGGACTGGTCTTGAAGAATGGGGTAGTCATAAAAGCGTCCATAAATAATAGATTTGAAAATCAGAGTATGATTTAGAGGATAGTTCAAAGTGTAGGACTCACCACCAACACATTATCCAAACCTTGCCACATGTCATCCACGCTATCAGAAGCCGTTTCTACACAAAGCACAATCAAATCCCAATCGCTTGGCTCAACGTTATAAGCAAAATTGGTCATACCTAGACCATAATTGTCGCTAAAGCTTAGCATGGTGGTAATCGCACCACCAAGTGCAATCGGTGAGCGTGTCAAGGCGCTAAATTTAACTGTCTGATTGTCACTATTTAAGCTAGCAGTTTGCTCAAGCCATTCCGCCAATAAAAACGGCAACCACACAAACTCATTACTACCCAATACCAAAATCCGCTCAGGTAATTGCTTTTTATCAAACTGTGCTTGCTCATTAAAACGCGTAAATGCAGTTTGAAACTTCTCCAGATAATTATCAAATCCATCTGTGCTATCTAGCGTTGGGAAGCGTCCCCAATTACCAGTGTTGCCTAATGGCTGACTGCCAGCCTCTGTCGTATCGACCGATGGCATGATAATAGGTTCAGGGTCGGGTGCATCCGTCCATTGCCATGCACCAGACAATAAATGATGACGATGAAAGTCTATATTAGGCAAACGAGTAGATATTGTATCGTCTGCATCAGCTGTACCCTGATTCTGATTTAGGGACCAATCAACCAAAGTGGTGAGATGTACTTGCTCTAATTGTGCGAGTCCAGCATTACGTAGGGCAGTCACGACATTGACGCAAGTATTGCCCGTTGAGGCTTCATCATCGACCATAATAAGCGTCTTGCTAGCAAGTAATTGCTCTTGCGTAGCTTTATCTGCACTTTGATAAATTAAATGCTGGCTAGCGTGACTGTGGTCTTCGCTAAAAGTCGTTAGTAACGTTTCACTATTATCATCATTGTGTTGCGCATGACGCGTGGAGTTTAATAATAAAGCCTTGGGATAGCGCGCTTGTAGCGCCTGATGGACACCAGCGGATAACCCAACAGCAGTCTCTGCCATACCAATGACCAAAATCGGCCCGGGTAAATCGCTAGGTACTAGATTTGCTAAGTCAGTAAAAGCATTGCGCATGGTACTAGGCGCAACTGGGATATGACGACCTAAGACTTTTGAGACGAATAGAAATGCGCGTTTGGGGTTTATACGTTGCGCAAAGCTTAATAGTTCTTCTAGTTGATAAGTCGCTTTACTACCTGAAGTATCGTTAATTTGATAGGTGAGATCAAGATTACCTCGCGGTAAGTTAATAGTGGTGCTGTGTTGCTTATTTGACATTAATATTCCTTTATACTTTTGATCTTGTATAGTTATAAATTCTATCAATTACAACAGCCATAACGTGCTGCGGCTTTGCTTGCTTAATTATAGTGTAGTCAGAGATGTAGCTGTCATGCATGACAAACCAAACGAGTTGTCCGAAACGATTTAAGCGTTCGCTAATAGCGCAGATAATAACTGAAATTTCATCATATAGCGCATATTTTATGCATACTCACAAAAAGACTTGTAGTGACTCCCGACAGTAGGAAGCCTAAAGCAATATTCGTTGATCATGAATAACGTGATAGTTGGACTTTCGCTAGACTGGGTAACAAGTCAGTTCAGCCATAGTTCAACTAAATTTATCCAACAAAAATTAAGTCAAATAAAAACGCTATTTAAGCTACGACCTTTAAACGAAAATCTCTGTCCTATTCTGACTTTAATCATGTGTGTCACTACCTCAATGTCATTTATCGGATGATATCACCCTCTATCGGACGATATCGCGTTAAGACTTGCTAGTGTGTATACCTTGAGTAATAATGCTGGCGAAATCCTTCTGAGAAATTAATCCTGCTATAGTTTCTCAATGATAAAGAAGGAAACAAAATTTATATTTTTAAACTTAGGGTCTTTACCTTTGTTTTCTAGTCTACTTTTCGTTGTCATACAAGTAACCGTTAAGAAGAAATTACTAAAGCCACTGATATTATCGATAATTTAGTGTATCTGACTGGTTTTATGTTGCCGATAAGTTATTTGTTTTTTGGACTTATGGAAATAAATAAACGACTGCTAATTAATAGGTAAAAAGCATAGAGTTGATATGTAAGAAGTATGTATTTGTGGTCCAATAACGCTTATGCGACAAAAATTCATCCAAAATATAAGTTACAATATTATCATTAAACGCATATTGTAAACGTTAAATAAATAGTATAATAAATTCGGGACGATTCTATAAATAATCGTATGCGGTTTATTTTAATTATCAGCTTTGTTTAAATAGCTTGGTATTAGAAAATTCTAGCTATATTTTCAGAAAAAGGAGTGGTCTTTGAAATTTTCTTGCGCATTGGAAACGTCGTCTGAACGCATTCGTCTAGTCAACGTTATTTCACCTCTTATTAAAGCAGGTTATCAACTAGTATCGCAAAAACAAGAACCATCAGAAAATGGTGGAAACATTATTTATGTGGTTGCCAGAAGTCAGGGATCGAAAACACAAGCTGATTTAGTCGATGACTTATCTTCTATTGCCGGTTGTACATTGTTCAACCTAGAAATTTCTGAAGACGAAGAAACGGTAGCACCGAATAAAAAAGCGTTAGATGAGAAAGCTATTCTAGCGGCTATCGGAGCTCAGTATCCAAATATAGTTGATGTTGTCAAACAATACGAAGAAAGTTTGGCAAGTGATAAGCGTGCTACTGCATTGCACGAATTGGGTCGCAAGGTCGGCGGCGGTATTTACCAACGCGACTATGCTCTTGGTAGCCCATTAAAAAGATCGGCGGCGATTAGTCGAGAGCTTGTCCCAGCACTAAAAGACTTTTCTAAAGTGAAAGCAGATGAGAACGTGATCACTTTAATTAGATGTCCATTTTGTGGTCCATCAAATACCAATCATTCAGGTTGCCACTTTGTTGTAGGTTATATAGAAGGATTCTTAACGGCCAACCCTGCAGTAGGGAGAGCGAGCGTTGAGGAAACCAGTTGCGGAGCTGGTAGTACCAATATTTGTGAATTTAACATTAGATAGAAAGTAATCATTCATAGGAAATTCAATTCCTATGAACAATAAATAGTAAACGTATTAAGCACCTCGGTTCAACCAAACCAGCGTTGTCTTATGCTCAGTTTTTATTAAATATAAAGGGTAGAAAAATGATTGAAGTTCAATATGACATGCTTTTGGTGCTTGTTTCATACGCGATTGCAGTATTTGGTTCTTATGTTGGTTTAAACCTTGCTATTCGGGTTCCAGCTGCAAAACCAGGATCAGATCTATATTTTTGGGTAGCGCTATCTTCAATTGCTATTGGTGGCGCAATTTGGTCAATGCACTACATTGGTATGATGGCAGTCGATATGCAGATGCCTGTTACTTATAACATTGGTATGACAATTGTCTCTATGTTGCTTGCAATTGTATTTGTTGCAGTTGGAATTATTATCGTAGGCCGTGGTACACCAAGCATTGCCAAATTATTAGGCGGCGGTACACTAACGGGTCTTGGCGTTGCAGCGATGCATTACACTGGTATGGCTTCAATGCAGATGGATGCAACTATGTCGTACAACACGACACTTTTAATTGCCTCAATTGTTATTGCTATCGTAGCCGCTATTGCAGCACTGTGGTTGGCATTTAACCTACGTGGAAATCTACAACGTTTTGGTAGCGCGTTCATCATGGGTATAGCAGTTTGCGGTATGCACTATACTGGTATGGCGGCTATGGAGATGACTCATACAGGTGAAATGATGTCTATGGGTTATAATAATTCAAGCGCGTTTACTTCATCGCTTACTATCTTTGTAGGTTCGGTAATTGTACTGAGCTTGCTATGGGCCGCTGCTTCTTATAACGCACCTAAGAAAGCAACTCTAGTATTTGGCGAGTAACTATCTAATTATAAGCCATCATCACTCCTACAGCTGAGTGAAGAGAGCCATAAAAAAAGGTTTTTAGATTTATATCTAAAAACCTTTTTTGTGCCTGACTGTTTAAAAAATCTGCTCAGTCCTTTAGATGCTGTAACTCACTACTTTTAGGATAATTTAAGTAATCATCTAATCATCGATCATGACACTTGTCATAATGGAGCGTACTTGACAAGGTGTAATCTTCTGGATGATATCATCTAAATCAGGTTTTTTGGTTAAGCCTAACCAATAGGAAAATCCTACTTGCGTTAAGTCTACACCGCTGTGAGTCGTATAGCCAATACCACCTGATGGGCGACTGTTAATCTCAAGGACGCGCTGCTGGCCAGCATCATCTGCCTTAGTCTGTACACTGACGATACCATCGCAGCCAAAAACTTTAATCAATGGAATGACGACATCCATAACTGACCGCTCATAGCCGATGTGCTGGATTTTACCGGTTTTATGGCGAGTGATTGCTGCTAAGACTTCACCATATTCGCACACAACATCGATAGAATACTCTTGCCCTGATAAGTAAGGCATCAACAGCATTGGAATAGGACGTTCGTGTATCATTTGGCTATTAGTATAGGCATTCAAAAACTGGTCGGTATTAATCTTCTTCTCTTCGGTAAAGTACAGATGCTCAAAGCTATCGTAGGTCTCATCCTCTTCTTTACCTGAATCAAGTCGCCAAAATCCTTGTGCAAATATACCGGTAACAGGCTTAACGCATAAGGGTTGATGACCATGTTCGGCAAGTAAAGCGTCAAGTTCAGCAGTATTATCAAAACGCCACGCATCTGCAACTGGAATATTATGCAAGTGGCAATGCTGCATAAAGGCAAACTTGTCATCGATTGATTCTAATGCTGCTACGCTAGTTGCCCCTGTCAATAGACGAATACCAGCCGCACTAAATGCTTCGCGCTGCGCCTCGTAGTCGATACCATTGCGACCCGTAAGTAGCACTTTCACGTTATGCTGCTTGGCTTGTTCCAGTACAAATTGCCAGCGTGGAATAATAGCTTCGGGTATCGGTTGCTCATTATCATCTAAGGGATTTAAAGATGGCTCAAGGTAAAAACTATCAGCAAATTCAAAAATCTCAGGTCTATTTTGGCGATGGGACGCAATGATATTAAATGGCGTATCAGATCTGGTTTTTAGGGATTGCAAGCTTGCTAACATATCACGCTGGCTGGATTGACCTTCAGCTAACCAAGCGGCTACTGTTGTATTATGATTGGTGTTTTCAGGGTTATCCATAGTTCTCTCAGCGTTATAATAAATTTTATAGGTAGTTAGATAAATCGAGATAATTATCAAAGAGTGGTTGCTTAGCGTATGCTCCATTATATACAACTGCCAGCAGTTATAAATGCTCCTGATGAAATAGTATCAAGGATTTGTAAGGCGGTTTGTTGACTATTTACTTAGCGAGTTTGCTTATTAAAACTCTAGTAATATCCGTGCTACTATATGACGATAGTTAATACAATAAACAAAACGAGATAATAAGTAATTCAAAGGACATATTATGAGTCAAGCCCAACCTCAAAAACTGGTTGCAGGTGCTAATGCACCACTACCAACTGATAATATTAGTATCAGAATTTTAAGCCAAAATGCTATCGATTGTGCCGCTTATCGCCTAACAAGTGAAGGTAAAGTACGCGGCGATGGTGACATGATATTTTATGGACAGACGCGTAGCGATGATGGTAGCGTGAGTTTCCGAGGTCATGATAGCGATGGGTTTTTTGATATCAACTTGCCTGTGCAGCCCGCGAGTATTGAGAAGATTGCCCTTGCGTTTTCTAGCGCGCAGACGCTTGCTCAAGTCGGCGATGTAGATATTCAAGTGCTACAAGGCAGCCAAATATTGATGACTTGCCAACTTAGTAGCACTGGACGTAATGAAAAAGCCATTATCTTAGCTGAATGTTATCGTCGGCAAGGTAGCTGGAAGTTTCGCTTTATCGCTCAAGGTTTTGAAGGTGGTCTTAAACCGTTGTCTGAGCATTTCGGTATTGAGATTGCGGATGAAGCGCCGGCTCAGTCCCAAGCTCAAAGTCAAGGTCAGAACCAGTCACAGGGTCAGTCACAACCTATCAATACCCAAAGACCTATTAACACGCAAAAAGCAGGCAGTTCTGCAAATAAAGCAAGTACACCACCACCGATTCCTACAAGCTCCACTAGCCCTTCAATCAATTTAAGCAAAATCACCTTAACCAAAAACCAATCTAGTATTAATCTTAAAAAACGCGATGACTTTGGCAAAATATCTGTCAACCTAAACTGGAATCAACGCCCAAATATTGACAAGCAAGCGCCTAAAAAAGGCTTGCTAGGCGATTTATTTAAGCAGCATGGTAAAGGCGGTATTGATCTCGACGTTGGTGCAATGATTCATCTGAAAAATGGCGAAAAAACACTGATTCAAGCCTTGGGAAATCGCTTCGGTAATCTACAATCAGCGCCTTATGTGTTGTTACGTGCTGATGATAGAACCGGACAAGTCAGCGGCGGTGAGTGGCTTGATATTAATGGTCAACAGTGGTCACAGATTGAGGAAGTATTCATCTTTGCTTTTATCTACGAAGGTGCACCGAACTGGGCGCAAACGGATGGGGTAGTGACCATTCATGTGCCAGATCAGCCACCCATCGAAACACGATTAACGGAAGGGACAGGCAATTTGCCGATGTGCGGTATTGCACGTTTGGTCAACCAGCAAGGTAGTATCAATGTTGAGCGTATTAACCAATATTTTAAAGGCCATCAAGAAATGGACAAAGCCTTTAACTGGGGATTTAGTTGGAAGCGTGGGCGCAAGTAGGCGCTTCAGCTTTACTTGACATACCAGTTATGATTGCGGTCTAGTGAAAAATCTGATGGTAATTATTAGGTTGATTCTTATGTGCTAAAAGGTTTATATCCACTATAGAAATGAGAGAGTTCGATGTGGGAAATACTGACACAAATGCTATCAAGAATGACCCTTATTATCACTATTGCTTTTTTGATAACTAGACTATCTATCTTTAGAAAAATGATTTACCACCGAGTTGGAATAGTTGACTTATTTTTCTTAACCATGATATTCGGTATGTTTGGAGTAATTGGTAATTATACGGCCCTTGTTGTAGAACCAGGGAACCATACCATTATATCTGATTTATGGAACCCTACTCTTCAATCAAACAATGCAGTAGTGGACACACGAAATATTGGCATCATTATCGGTGGATTTTTTGCAGGTCCGATAGTTGGTGTAGGAGCCTCTCTAATTGCAGGAGCTCATCGCTTACTAATGGGTGGCTTTATCAGCAGCGCTACTTTTTGGGTATCTATTTTAGGCGGTTGCCTTGCAGGATGGTTTGGATATAAGTGGCGCGGAGTAGGTTTAATCAAGCCCAAATATATGTTTTTTATTAGTATTGTTATTTTAACCATTCAAATTTTAGTCATTCCAGTCTTAACTGCCGATCATACTGCTGCTCTTACATTAATTAGTTTTACAGGTCCCCCAATTATCATTATAAATAGTATTGGTATATGGATTTGTGCGATGATTTTTTATAATGCCATACAAGAAGAAGAGCGAACGAGAGCAAATCAAACGGTCAAAACATTCTCAATTGCTGATCAAACCTTTTCCTTATTTCGATCGGGTTTGAATGAAAACTCGGCTAAAAAAAGTACAGAAATTATTAAAAAATTAACTGCTGTAGAGCATGTAGCGATTACTAGAGGGTTACGTGAACTGGCTTATACTGGAGAAGTAACCAATCAAAAGAGAAATGATAAAGAAGATTTGATTTCGCGTAAGTTAGTTTTAGCAACGGGCAAATCCGTATTAAATGAATCAAAGTCAAAATGGCTGTTTTCGAATAAACCTAATAGTAGAGCTTCTGTGGTAGTCCCATTTTGCGTAAAAAATAAGGTAATTGGTACCCTTAGCTTCTACTATAGAAGCTCAGCACACATTACTTCCGTCGAAAAAGAGTTGATCGAAGGATTAGGGAAGCTGTTCTCAAATCAGTTAGAGCTTGGTGAGATTGAGCGTCATAACCAACTACTACAAAGTGCAAAAATCGAATCACTACAATCCCAACTGCAACCGCATTTTTTATTTAATGCTCTTAATACTATCGTCGCTTTATGTAGAATTGATCCAATGCTGGCGCGAAATCTATTAGTACATTTATCAACTTATTTACGAAATAATTTGACAGGTATTGGCGATTTTTTGGTCCCTATCCATAAAGAAATGGATAATGTACAGGCCTATTTAGCTATTGAGCAAGCTCGCTTTCCAGACAAGTTTGCGATGCGTATAGAGATAGATTCTGATTTAATGGATTATCTTATTCCTCCATTTATCATTCAACCCTTAGTTGAAAACGCGATAAAGCATGGTGGATTTAAAAGGTTACAAGTAAAAGGTGCGGTTTGTATTGAAATTAAAAAAGTATCAGAGATCTTAATTTCAATCAAAGTATCTGACAATGGCGTTGGTATTGAATCAAACCGAATAGTGGATTTAGGTGAGCGTGTTGTAACCTCGTCTAAAGATGGAAGTGGTACTGCACTTTTTAATATAAAAGAACGACTGACAGCATTGTATAATCAAGAGGTCCGCTTTAGTGTAGATAGTGATATTGGTATAGGAACTTGTGTTTCAATTATATTGCCAGCTAAAGATTAGGGAAGAATGCGGATGAATGTGTATGTTATTGAGGATGAGATATTAGCTAGGCAAGAGCTGATTTATCTTCTACATGATACAGGGAAGATAAAAGTGATCGGTGAGGCAGAAGACACGCATCAGGCGTTATGGGATATTAATGAGAAGCAACCCGACGCTGTGTTTTTGGATATAGAACTTGAAAATGGTAACGGCCTTGATCTTGCAAAGCAATTTAACAATATGAAAAAACGTCCTATGGTTGTATTCGTAACTGCTTATGGTGAGTACGCATTAGACGCCTTTGAGCTTGATGCTATAGATTATATCGTTAAGCCCATTGATAAAGTCAGGCTACTAAAAGCGGTGGACAAGTTAGCAAACTTGAATAGTACGTCTCATTTAGAGAATAATGTTGAACTCGTACCCTCAATAAATAAAGAGAAAAAACATAGCATTACAGTAAAAGAAAATGATCGAATCATTGTCATCGATACTAAAGATATTCTATATATTGGTACTGAAAATCGTCAAGCTTATATTCAAACCCTAGAAAAAAAATACCTAACAGATACCTTACTTTATAAAATGAAGGAAAAACTTGGTAATAATTTTATCCAAGTGCATAGAGGCTATATCGTTAATATCAAACAAATAGCAGTTTTAGAGCCTTGGTTCAATCGAACTTATTTAATTGTACTAAAAAATGGCTCTAAAATCTCGGTAAGTCGCTCGTACGTTAAAGCAATCAAAAAAGCGCTTGGATTATAATATGAATAAGAGGGATAGATGTAGGAAACCTCTATCCCTCTTATTTGTGAATGAGATTATCTCATTATCAGTTATGACCAACCAATAATCTGAGCGATAATTAGCGCGCCAATGGCAATCATGGCCCAAACTGCAAAAATAGGTAAGAAAAAGCGTAACCACTTTTGATAAGGAACACCAGCGATAACTAATGCTGCCATAAAATATCCACTAGTTGGGAAAAGAACATGAGTAAAGCCATCACCAAGTTGATAGGCTAGAACTGCAGTCTGTCTAGTTACACCTACAAGGTCAGCAAGTGGCGCCATAATAGGCATAGTAACAAGGGCTTGTCCACTACCAGAAGAGATCACAAAATTAATTGCTGTTTGAACAAAGTACATGCCAACAGCTGCAAGCTCAGGAGGTAGATCTCCAACTAATACGCCTAAAGAATGTACAATTGTGTCCATAACATTGCCATCTTCTAAGACTACAGCAACTGCACGAGCTAAGCCAACAATGAATGCTCCCATTAATACATCTTTAAAGCCTTGGTTAAACCCATCACATATTTCAGTAAGCTTAAGACCAGCAATCATTCCAACTACGATGCCCATGATGACAAATAGTCCGGACATCTCTACCATGAACCAACCCTGCTTAAGTACTCCGTATACTAGTACTACGGATAGAATAAGCATTGCGTATGCAGCTAGCTTTTGACGAAATGACATGGTAAGAGCAGTACCGCCGACAATTTGATTAAACTCTATTCTCTTTTCACTGTCCTCTTCATAGACGTAACTTTTGGATGGATTGTTTTTAACTTTCTTTGCATATCTTATAATAAAGAAAATAACTGTAGTGACTGCTAAAACGAATACGATTGAACGTAATCCCATTCCTGAGAACACTGGTAGTCCAGACAACTTTTGTCCAAGCCCCGTATTGATTGGATTGAGCACACCGGCGCTAAAACCAGCACCAGTTCCACATAGTGCAATTGCAGCAGCCGTTACCGAGTCGTATCCTAAGGCAATAATTAAGGGCATAATGACTGGAATATATACTAATGATAATTCCGGTGTACCAATTAATGTGGCAATAAAAGCAAATGTTGTTGTTAGTACTGCTATTAATAGCAAGCCGTTATTTGCAAATTTTCGAGCTAGCTTATCAACAGCAACTTCGATAATTCCTGTTCTTCTAAGTACCATAAACATACCACCGATAATAAATGTGAAGAACACGACTTCACCTGCATCGATAAGACCTCTAGGCACCGCAGTTAGAAATTCGGTGACACCAACTGGAGTTTGCTCTATAAGATGGTAGGACGTGGCATCAATGGTTGTTCTACCTTCTGGCCCAAGAACTCGGTCGTATTTGCCAGAGGGTACAAAGTGCGTAAGAATAGCTGCAATAGCACTAAATACAAATAATATGACGTAAATATGCGGCATCTCAAATTTTTTCTTTTGCGTACTCACTAAATCTGTATTATCAATTTTGCTCTTTGACATGCCGTTTACTCCAAATAATCCGTTTTAGAGAATGTGATATATTTTTCAATAGAAACTAAACTGTAATATAGAAACGGCTTATAGTGTCGTGAGACGTACGAGATGAGCATATAGGCGACCAGTTGTACATTATGAGTAACGAGTTGCACACTTCTATACTATTTAGAAGTTATCAGGAGAGTGATAAAACCTCCTATTTAAGTTTTAGCTGATAAGTGTGGTAGAAAGAGGAAGTAGAGAGAAATAATCAAAGAGCTTTAATTTAATATTAATAATTTGCAAATTAAAAAGCCCAGCTATTATAAATAACTGGGCTTTTTTGACATTCTATACGCTACTATAATAGCGATCTATTTATGCATGCGGTGTAATAGCAGGCATCAAATCATGGAACGTGCGACCAGAAGCGGTTTCGCCAATAGCATGCATCTTCCATTCATCGTTGTGGCGATATACTTTTGCCATAACCATTGCCGTATGACTACCTTGTGCAGATAGGTTGTAGCGTGCTACTTCTGAGTTATTATCAGCATTGACGATACGGCAAAATGCATTCTCTACTGTTTCAAACGTCTGTCCAGTAAAGCTATTAACGGTAAAGACCAATGACACCACATCAGCAGGTACTTTTGAGAGATCAACGTTGATTACTTCATCATCACCGTCACCATCGCCAGTGCGGTTATCACCAGTATGAACGATACTGCCATCTTTTGATTTAAGCTGACTGAACCAAATAGCATCGACGGGCTGTTTATTGCTATCAAACATAATGCATGAAGCATCTAAGTCGATAGAGTCGCCGCCAGTGCCGCCGCCAAACAACTTACCTAAGAAGCCGCCTTTTTTGTCTTGAGGTCCTTGTGCAACATCCCAACCAAGACCTAGCTTCACTTGGGTAAGGTTGCCACCAGCTTCTTTGCTTAGGGATATTTTTTGACCCTTTTGTAAACTAACTGCCATGATAAGATCCTTATACCAACTCCAAAAAACATGATTAGCTGTGTCAAACTTGCTTAGTCTACAAGACGTAGTACTTGCACTCGTTTTCCTCGCTACTCTAATTTTTGTGAATGGTATTATAATAATTGTGAGTGGAATAGTTTAAAAATTTAGTTATAAGATATTGTCTAGAAAGCCACCACTACCGCCGCGACCCCCTGAGCTAGTACCTAGGATACTCTGTAACCAACCTTGATAGCTGTCCCGATTGCGTGAGCAGATAATGACCTTACCCGTACCTGAGAAGTTCAAAACCATACCTTCACCACTGGTGACCGAATTGATAATGTTACTCATGATGCCTTTTTTCTTACTGGTAGAGACCGACAGCTTATAATCTAGGTTTGAATCCCAGCAGACGACATGACCGTTATCGATGATAACGTCTTTATCTGGAGTTACGTCAATCTCAAATAGCGAGCCGAAACCTGATACCACGACCTGACCTTGCCCTTGGGTTTGCATAACCATAAAGCCACCAGTGTCACCGAATACAGCTCCGCCAAGGTTGCGCTGGATGTTCGCTCTGATATCCACGCCAGTTTGTGCGGCAACAAAAGCACCGTCACTCAACGTGTATTGCTGCTTGCCAACATCAATAATTTGCATATCACCGTCTAGGGTAGGCGCAAGCAAACAATCGCCCTCACCATTGACCGCTTCAATCTGCTGCTGAAAAAGTGATTCATCATTAGCGAAACGGCGCATTAATGACTGCACCAAGCCGCCTTGCAACTTACCTTTAAGCTCAAGATTGGATTCCATCATCACCATTGCATTAGCTTCGCAATAAATCGAATCGCCTTTTTTAAGGTTGCAATGCAAAAATGGCTCAATGGTACCGATTAGGCTAAACGTGGCAGTCATGGGTAGCAAATCCTTATTCTAGTTCTTGGTTTATCTTAAGATTTATTTTCAAACACTAGTCTTTAAATAAAATTTTTCAAGGTCCATTTACTTTTAAAGCTATCAAGTGCTTTTAACACACTTGATAGCTTATATAGAGTGCAATCAGCTATCCGACTGAACTCTTGTACTTATAAACGATTAGAGTCAAAAACTAAACATTTACGCCATAAGAGGCTGCTAATGGTCCAAGACCACCACTGAAGCCTTGACCAACAGCACGGAATTTCCAATCGCCACTGTGACGATACAATTCACCGAAGATCATCGCAGTTTCAGTACTACCATCTTCTGATAGGTCGTAGCGTGCGATTTCAGAATCGCCATTGTCGTTTACAACACGAATATAAGCTTCAGCCACTTGACCGAAGTTTTGATTACGGTTTTGACCTTCATAAATGATAGCGCAGATAGCTACTTTGCTGACATCAGAAGGAATGCTAGCAAGGTTGATTTTGATTTTTTCATCATCGCCATCGCCTTCACCGGTACGGTTATCACCAGTATGCTCAACTGCGCCATTGTCTGACTTTAAGTTGTTAAAGAAGATAAAATCTTGGTCGTTACGGACTTTGCCTGCTTCATTAACCAAAAAGCCGATAGCGTCTAAGTCAAATTCTTGACCGTCAGTAGCGCGTGGATCCCAGCCAAGACCAACAGTAATATTGGTTAAACCTGGTGCTTCTTTTGATAAGTTTACGTTGCCGCCTTTCGTTAAGCTAATAGCCATATAAATATCCTTTAGATTAATAATTGAGTGGATTGGGTTTTGAACAAATGAGCTAAAAATAATGCAGTAATTTATCCGTAAGAGCAAACAGTAAGTATATTTACCTGCACGCCACGTCCTGCATATCATTACGTTTTACTATACTAAGCGTTTGCCCACTAAGCAAGGCGAATTTTGTGAGCTTACCATATGCTTACTAAGGGACATAATAATCATGCATCTCTGATACTTTTTAACAATCCCAGCAATAGTCGTTAAGACATTGTTATCAAAAAGTAAATTCATCAATAGTCGCAAATTGCGTAGAAAACATCATAATAAAATGACAAATAATTTTATAAGAGTATTAATGTAAGAAATATTAAAAGTTTACCCAAAAACGAAAACAGGCTATACCAAACGTATTGGTATAGCCTGTTGTTAGTTCGATATCAATTTAAATTAAGTGGAGTTATATTTAATGTCCAACTAACCTCAAGTGATAGATTTCGCTTCTTCCTTACGGTACTTAAGTGAGGCAAGCAATGCCCAGCCAATAAAGGCAATACCAATAAGACCAGTAATAATCTCTGGCACATGGAATTTCACCGATAGTAGCATGATAATTGCTAATGCACCGATAGCATAATGTGCACCATGCTCAAGGTAGATAAACTCATCAAGCGTGCCTTTGTCTACTAAGAAGATGGTCATAGAACGCACGAACATCGCACCAATAGCAAGGCCTAGCATAATGACAATAACGTCATTGGTAATAGCAAATGCACCAATAACACCATCGAAACTGAACGAGGCATCAAGGACTTCTAAGTATAAGAAACCGATAATACCACCTTTCATAATAGCGCTAGTCGCCGCTGCGCCTGAGCCACTTTCTTCGTTTTCTAAATCTTCTTCAAGATCACCCTCAAGCATACCAGATATAACCTGTACGCCAAGGTAAACTAGGATACCCCAAACACCAGCGATTAATACCGCAGAAGCTTGCTCTGCACTGGCCCATGTTACGGCAATCATTAAGACTATAAGGGCGACGAATACGCTCATAGCATCGACTTTGCCGAGTTTAGCCAAGCGACTCTCAAGCCACTCAAACCAGTGCACGTCTTTATCATCGAATACGAAGTTTAAGAAGACCAACAATAAGAAAATACCACCAAATGCTGAGATTTCAGCATGATGTGCCATTAATCTTGCTGAGTATTCTTCAGGATTATACAAGGCTAAGTTGATCACTTCCATCATGCCAAGATCAGCGGTAACCGCGACGATGACAATAGGGAAGACCAAGCGCATACCAAATACCGCGATTAAAATACCAACGGTTAAGAAAATCTTTTTCCAAAATTCGTCCCAGCCTTTAAGGACTGAGGCGTTGACCACCGCATTATCAAATGATAATGAAATCTCCATGACGGCCAAAATAGCAGTAATAGATAGGGTGGCAATCAAGCCGCCCATACCGCCATGTGAATATCCCCACCACGCCGCTACCGCTAAGGCAATGGCCGTGAAGATAAAGTCTAAATAAAAATGTCTCATGACACATCCTGTCTGGTTGCGTAAAGCTAAGGTCGGCCTATTATAGACACTAACCACAAAAAAGCGGCTATTGCTAACCACTTTTTATGCATAATTTTAAACGAAACATAAAGCATTACTAGTCGTTTGGCTAACAATAATTGTGACTGTTTCGCAACTATATTAAATATTGATAGCTGATAAGTAGCTACTTCATATTTTGGATGTGATAACTATTCTAATATCAGTTTAAGTACTAACTTAGATATCAACACCATATTGCTGGCACATCGCTTGTAAGCCACCTGAGTAGCCTTGACCAACGGCACGGAATTTCCACTCACCGTTATGGCGATAAACTTCGCCAAATACCATGGCAGTCTCAACAGAATAGTCTTCTGCTAAATCAAAACGTACGACTTCAGTACCCGTATCTTCGTTAACCACACGGATAAAAGCGTTCGCTACTTGGCCAAAGTTTTGACTACGAGCAGCAGCATCATGAATAGTAACGGTTACGACGATTTTATCAACGTCAGCAGGTACTTGGGTCAGGTTTACTTTGACGAGTTCATCATCACCATCGCCTTCGCCAGTACGGTTATCACCAGTATGCTCAACCGCGCCATTGTCAGACTTAAGCTGGTTATAAAAGATAAAGTCATGATCACCGCGTACTTTGCCAGCCGTGCTTAGCAAAAAGACACTGGCATCAAGATCGAACTCAGCGCCAGAAGTTGCGCGCTCATCCCAACCAAGACCGATAAGCAGTTTGGTTAAATTTGGGTCAGTTTTGGTTAGCGATAAGTTACCGCCTTTATTAAGTGATAAAGCCATGGGATTGTCCTTGTTATTAGGTTAAATTAAGGTTATTAGGGTAAATTAAAGTTATTAGAGTAAGTTAAACGTTTTGTTGAAAGGTTTTAGATTAAGATTGTGCAAGAAAAAGCGATGTTGAGCCAAAACTGGCGCAAGACCAACGCTTAATAACGCTCTATCATAACAACAAAAAATGACCCAATCAAAGCAGATTAGGTCATTGTTGCGTTTAATATAAAATTGACTATAAAACCTAAAATTTAGCGGCTTAAACTGCTTCGATTACTATTTGCAATTGTCTATAGCCTTATAAACTCTGACGGTGACGAATCTCAAAACTTTGATGAATCGGTTTTTTGACATTAAAATCAAAGCCAATTGTTTTTTGGGTAATATCGATAATATCGTAACGTTCGGTCAACTGCTCATCCAGCTCAAAGCGGGTAAAGTTGTTAGAAAAATACAATACGCCATCGGAGGTTAAGCGATTCATTGCACGATTGATGAGAGCAGCATGGTCGCGCTGCACATCAAAAGTACCTTGGAACTTTTTAGAGTTCGAAAAGGTCGGTGGATCAATAAAGATAATGTCGAATTGTTCAGTATTGTCTTTAATCCACTCAAAGATATCAGCAGCTACAAATTGATATTTGCTGCGACTAACGTCCAGACCGTTAAGCACAAAGTTTTGCTTGCCCCAATCTAGATAATTCTGTGATAAATCAACACTGGTGACTTTTTTAGCACCAGCTAATGCTGCGTGCACACTCGCTGTACAAGTATAAGCAAACAAGTTCAATACTGCTTTGCCGCGACTGTTGTCTTTGATACGCGCACGCATATTGCGATGGTCAATGAAAAGACCTGTATCGAGATAATCAGTGAAGTTGACATAAAAGTACGCGCCGTCTTCACGAGCGACATAAAATTTGCCACGCTTTTCGACATTGCCTTGTTTGCTATATTGGTCATTACCAGACTGACGCGCACGAGTTTTGATAAAGATTTGTTCGCGGTTAATGTCGAACACTTCACGAATACCCATTAACGCCAAATTAAAGCGTTTCTTAGCAGTTTCAGGTGGAATGGTTTTAGGCGGTGCATATTCTTGCACGTGTGCATAATCGCCATATAAGTCGATAGCGACTTTGAAGTCAGGCAAGTCAGCATCGTAGACACGCACATTGCTCACGTTGTCTTTTTTGGCGAGCTTTTTAAGTTTGGCAAGATTTTTTTGCAAGCGATTAATAAAGTCCTGTCCATCTTCCACTTCAATCTCACGTTTCTCAAAGCGACTAACGAGATTGCCCGTTTGCCCAGCGATCAGGATGCCATAGCGGAAATAAACAGTGATAGCACCATTATGACAACGTAACGTTTTTGGTTCTTTAATCGGTAAGATATCAACCTGTTCGACATTTGAGGCCAATATGCCAAGCATCGGATCGACACCGCTACCTGCAAAGCTATCTTGTAAGATAAGCCCTAATGCTTGATATAACGGCTTAATCATTTCTTCATCACCCAAACGCTCACCATAAGGTGGGTTAGTAATGATTAAAGGATTGCTTAATCTACCATCGTCGGCCAGCGGCTTTAGAACAGTACTTAGTTGATCGAGGGCGCGAGTCTCAAGGTCAAGTAGCGGCAGCAAATCTTGCAAACCTGCAGCAATCAGGTTCTTTTCTGTCGCGAGAATTGCGCCACTATCCGCATCAAAACCCAAAATTAGCGGTAGGGTATCTGGCTGCTCGTTAGCGATTGCTAAGGCTTCTCGGAAGCGTGTTTGGGCATCATCAATCATCTGTTGCCATAATGCATCATCATGATGTTGCCACTGGTAAAAGCCAAACTGATTGGCGGCTTTATCGATACCAACCGCATAATCGCAATGCATGAGCAGCGCTTCAATGATAAATGTTCCAGAGCCACACATCGGATCGACCAAAGCATTATAGAAAGGCGCATTGCCAGCGTCGTTTTTCTTATGCCAGCCTGCGCTGTAGAGCAAAGCCGCTGCCAAGTTTTCTTTTAATGGCGCTTCTGTCATTGCCACGCGATAACCACGGCGATGCAAACTGGTACCTGATAAATCTAGATACAGCTCAGCTTGTTTATCATTGACAGTTGCAAACACAGAAAAGTCTGGGTTTTTACTATCGACGTTAGGACGACTGTCATAAACTTCATTAAAAGTATCTGCAATCGCATCTTTGATACGCAGCATAGCAAACTGCTGACTGACGGCAACGCGCTTATCAACAGATAGACGAATAGCAAACGTTTGCTCTAAGCTAAATTGCTCAGTCCATTTGACCGATTTTGCCAGACCGTAAAGCTGCTCAGCCACATCATATTCAGTATTGATGTTTTTGCGTTTAATTAACATCAATACTCGCGAGGCCACCCGTGACCAGAGGCAAATCGTATAGAGATCACGTAACGTACCCGTAACGGTCAGACGACCTGTACTTTTAATGTCACTTGCAATCCCAAAGCTTGTCAGCTCAGTTTGTAGCGGTGCCTCAAGCCCATCGGCGCAGGTAATGATAAGGTCAAGCGACAACTCTGGCGAAGAAGCTGTTGAAGATGCGGGCGAGGTTGTTTCGGTCATACGGATACCTGTGGCTAAATTAATAAGTAATGCACATCATACAATAAGATGTTTAACCGGTAATTTTACCATATTTCAAGATAGGATGGTTTAAAGTGGTTATGTTTAAAAGCTCTTAACCCAAAAATACTTGGTTTAAAAGGCTGTGTTTGAGATGTAAAAAATTCATACACTCTAATATCGTTACTTATCATTCTTTGTCATTGAAACTTCTTCTGATACGATCTGAGTCGTGGTCGCAAAGGGTTTAGTAGCGATAGGATAATCGACGTCTTTTGGCATTAGTAAACGCATATGAGGGTAGGGGGTTGAGATATTCGCGGCATCAAAAGCGCGCTTGATATCTTCTTGTAGGCCTTCTTTAATTTTGGGCATACGAGCCACGGCGGCTGGCTTAACCCAAAAACGCACGATAAAAAACACTCCGTATTCGCCAATCTCCGCTACTGTTGCTGAAGTTTCAGGACGACTGAGTACTACATCGGTGTCAGTAAGTACTTGCAAGATTTCCTTGCGTGCAGTGTCAATATCATCCTCAAAAGCAATACGCATACGAATATCAAATCGTATAAAGTTTTTGGAAGTTAGGTTGGTAACCTCGGACGAGGCTACATTGGAATTTGGGATAATAACGGTGATGTTATCTCGAGTTAAGATATGGGTTGTACGCAGCGAAATCAGGACAACGCGTCCTTCTTGGTCGTTGATATTAATCCAGTCGCCAACTTGAAATGATTGTTCAAGCAAAATAGTAATACCAGCGATAAAGTTGGCTAGCGTTGACTGGGCAGCAAAGCCAACCGCCAAGCCAACGATGCCCAAACCAGCCACCAGCGACACAATATCGAAGCCAAATTGTGCCATGACGCTGGCCAGTCCCAGTACCCAAATCAGTACAGATAAAATATTCTTAAGTAGCTGTTCAATAGAAGCATTAAGGCCATAATGTTGCAATACTCTATGAATAATTTGTCCCGATGATGCCCATAATATATAGTAGATACCTGCCCAAGTACTGGCTTTTGCTGTGGCTTTGACAGTACTTGGCTCAAAGTTAATCTGACTCATAATTGCGATTAAGCTGGCAACCACCCATATGTAACGCAGCACTGAACGTGCAATATTGTTACGGCGCTCATTAAAGCGAAAGCGTGCTTTATTGTGTTTAATAATATAAATGGTCAGCCAATAAAAAAATCCTAATATGGCAAGCAGTATTAGGATTTTGATGCCAGTGCTAACCAACTCTACCGCTTGAGAGGACCAATCGAAAGAGTCTTCCTCTACTGAGCCACCAAGAGCAAGATATAAGCTAGTATGCAGGTCACGGATAATCTCTTCAAAAAAATCAGTAATACCAGCAATTGCCATCGTCTTGTCCATGCAAAGTTATGTTTCAAATTCTGTCAGCTTAGTACCGATCAACCATGACCTGAGTCATGGCTGGCACTACGCCTATCTCTTGTTTGAAAGTGTAACCGAGCAGGTGATTAAAAGCTATCTTCCTGTGCATCTTGAGATTGATAAGGTATTTTCATTTTATGCTGTACATCGCGTAGAGCAGTGCGTAGACCTTCCAAAATAGTAGGGTGGTAAAAAGGGGTATCAAGTAATGCTTTGACGCTTAAATCATTGGTAATCGCAGTGGCTAATATATGTCCGATATACTCGGCATCAGGACCAACCATACTAGCGCCTAGAACTTTATCAGTCTTTTTACAACCATAGATGTGCAATAGACCACAATTGACTCCCATCACACGGCTACGTCCTTGATTATCAAAACTGACGCTACCAACCACATATTCAAGATCTGGATTTTGCTGGATTTCTGGTAGAGACAGGCCAACGTTGACAATTTGTGGTGAGCAAAAAACGATTGAAAAAGGAATAGCAGGTGGACGTATATAAGCATCCGCTTCGTTTTTACAAACCATACTGCCCGCACTATACCCTTCATCACTGGCCACATGTAATAGAGGGATATTCGCATTAGCGTCACCAACGATATAAACATCAAGATTACCGATTTGTCCGGTCTTTTTATCTAGTTGTTTTGGGCGGTTTTTATCATCAAGCTCAACACCTAGGTTTTCAATGCCCAATTGCTCGATATTGTTACGGCGACCAGTTGCGACCAGTACATACTCACCTTGCCATTGCTGTGACTGACCAGCACTATCTTCATAATCAATGAAAGCAATCGACCCTTTAGCATTATCTGCTACTTGGGTACCCACATCATTGATTTTACTGCCTAGATGCATCGTTAATTCGCGACTTAAGCAATCGATGGCTTTATTACTAATGTCAGGATCTTTAAGCCCAGCCACCCGTTTGACTCGATTAAATACTGTTACATCTACGCCCAATCGTTGAAATGCTTGAGCAAGCTCTAACCCAATAGCACCTGAACCGACCACTGCCATGGATCTTGGTAAGTCGGTAAGTTCAAAGGCAGTGTCAGAGGTTATCATGGTATCGCCAAGTCTATCAGCCCAGCCATCTGGAATGAATGTTGAACTACCAGTAGCGACGATGATTTTCTCAGCTTCTATCAGCTCATCATTTACCTCAATCAGTCCTTGCTTATTGATATGAGCACGGCCATCTATTTTTTTATCTTCAGGCCAGCCTTCGACCTGTTTTTTGATATAGCTGGCAAAATGGTTACGCTCATCACGGACCCGCTCCATCACTCGTTTGCCATCTATCTGAGCAGTAGCATGAATACCGAAATCTGCAGAATGGTTGGCCTCGTATGCACGATCAGCCGCTGCAATTAATAGCTTACTCGGCATGCAGCCAACTTGGATACAAGTCGTTGTCCAAAATCCATCATTGATAATGACAACGTTATCATTGGTTTTTCTCGCTTGGCGAAAGGCGTTTTGGCCCGCAGTGCCAGCGCCAATCACCGCCACATCTACCTTACGATTGACGTTGCCATTGGTTTCATTAGATGATTTGCTCATATTGTCCTCAATTAATTAGGTATTCAGATTAATACTTCAGTAGTCGATTATTTTTAATAATAGCTTTCAATATTAAAGGTTATCTTAACGTCATACATCTATCTATACGTAGCAAGCTGTTGCAAAAATGTGTAGTCATTTTTTCAAGACTATGTTGACTAGTTCATTAGATTCGAATAGGAACTACGCTAAACGAAAGTAGTTTTGCAGTCACTTCCACATGACTGTTTACCTCAAAATAAAACCATCTATCGTAAAAAAACACCGTCTATCATAAATAAGCAAGCTAATTTGTTAATAAATATTACTAACAAGTCATATTAATGAAAGAAGCTAGATGGGTTTTTGGTATGCAAATTGCACAATTTTTAATCAAGTGCTTTATCTTTTTTTACTGACATAAATATAAATGTCGTTTTTATTATAGCAAACCAAATTAACGTTAAAAGACAGTCTGGAAAAAAATCAGATATTCGAAAGAATACCTGATTTTTTTATTCAATATAATGCCTTGTGCTCTAACTTATTGAAATAAAAGACCATAAGTTGCGTTTTTTAAACATGGTAGAGATGGCATCAAGATTTCTGTGTATCAGTGAGAATATAGATTAAGAAACATATCAAACCCTATTATTTAAGGCAATTGCATGGAAAACGTGGGCAAGAGAGCATCTTTATCTACGATTAATGAATGGACTCCTACTAACGCATTAAAAGAAACTCATCTCAAACATTCCAGTAAGAGATTTTATCCGGTTAAGATGCAACACCCTGTCATAGCGTCTATGCCATTATTCCTCATCGGTTGTGGAGGAGGTGGCTCATCAAGCGGCTCATCAAGCGGCTCTAGTACAGCAGGCTCTAGTACAGCAGGCTCTAGTACAGCAGGCTCTAGTACAGCAGGCTCTAGTACAGCAGGCTCTAGTACGGCAGGCTCTAGCACGACAGGCTCTAGTACGACAGGTCCTAGTACGACAGGTCCTAGTACGACAGGTCCTAGTACGACAGGTCCTAGCACGACAGGTCCTAGCACGACAGGTCCTAGCACGACAAGCCCTGATGCATCCAGCTCTAATCCAACCAGCCCAGCTGAAGATAATATTATGGGGATAGAACCACTGAATGATATTAACGCTGCTAGGTTTTTGCAGCAAGCGCAGTTTTCTTCAACCAAAGCAGAGATTGAAGATCTTAAAAGCATTGGTATAAGTCGATGGTTAAATGAACAATTTTCTATGCCAATCGAGATTACGGGATATAACTGGTTATTGAAAGAAGGGCATAATACTAAAAAAAATCAATATTCTGATAGACCTGGAGACTGGATGGCATGGCAACAATTGCTGTCTTCTAAAGATACTTTACGTAAGCGTATGGCATTAGCACTATCTGAGACTATGGTATTGTCCACTATTGGCTTGAGCCTTCCTCATCCATCATTTGCCGCTGCTGCATATTGGGATCTACTTAATAAGCATGCGTTTGGTAGTTTTAGAGATTTATTAAAGTCAATTACTCTAAATATAGGTATGGGTGCCTATCTAGATTTAAGACACAGTAGAAGAGCCAATGATTCAGGGCGCAGACCAGATGAGAATTACGCTCGAGAAGTCATGCAGCTATTTACCATTGGATTAGTTGAGTTAAATCTTGATGGCACACCTAAATTACGCAATGGCAAACCGATAGAAACTTATAACCAAGAAACCGTCACCAATATTGCTCGAGCTTTAACGGGTTGGACGGTAGATAATAGGTCTAACGTTGATAAATCAGATACTTACGTTGAATTCACGCGTAATCCTATGATTAATATACGGAGCAGGCATGATACTCGTAGCGCAAGTTTTTTTGGGGTGACTGTACCTGAAGGCACAAGTGGCGAGCAAGCACTAGATATCGTGATCGACACTTTATTCAATCATCCCAATGTTGGACCGTTCATAAGCAAGCAGATTATCCAGCGTTTAGTTACCAGTAATCCAAGCCCTAATTATGTAAGGCGAGTCGCTACTATCTTTAATAGCGATAATAAAGGCGAGCGCGGTAACTTAAAGTCAGTTTTAGAAGCTATTTTAACTGATAAAGAGGCTCGCATTCTTCCTGATATATATGAACCAACTATTGGTAAGGTTCGAGAGCCTATGGTTAGGCTGATTCAATGGGTTCATACCTTTAGTAATCGTCAGAGCGAATCAGGTGAGTGGATGGTGAGTACTACCAGTAGTAGAAAATGGTTCCTGAATCAAAGTCCTCTTAGGGCACCCTCAGTATTTAACTTTTTTGATATGGATTATACGCCTAATACAGATGCGTTTATCGATAATGGGATGGTCGCGCCAGAGCTTCAGCTACATAATGTGACCTCTACAGTAGGTTATATTAATCATATAAAACGTGTGATCGAAAAAGGCATTTTTTATGGGTTTATTGAAACTGTCGTTGAGATAGCACCAGATTATAGAACAGAGATGAAGTTATATGATCAACCTGAAGAGTTAGTAGATCACTTGAACCTTATCTTATGTGGCGGTCAGATGTCATCTAAAACGATAGGTTTAATAAGATTCGCTTTAAAAGAGTTGACTGATAATTCTCCCGACTGGAAAGAGGATCGCATTCATTTAGCTATATTTATGACTATGGTTAGCCCAGATTATCTCGTACAGAAATAAAAAGACTATTAGAAGCGAATTATTATTATGAGTGAATTATCAAGAAGAGCATTTTTAAAGCGTTTAGGATATCTAACCGCAGCAGGCGTTGCCAATCCTTTCACTATAAATCTTATGGGTATGGCTGAAGCAGCAGCAACGGCAACAGATTATAAAGCCTTGGTTTGTGTGTTTTTAGATGGAGGTAATGATCAGGCTAATACCCTTATTCCTTTCGATTCGAATAACTACAAGACTTATAAAGACGTACGCCAAAGTATTGCTATAGACCAATCAAAGATTCTGCCTTTGATACCATCATCAAGCTTAGCAGACGGACTAAAATGGGGTTTTCATCCCAACCTTCAACGTTTAAATAGCTTATTTCATCTAAAAAAACTGGCGGTCTTACAAAATGTAGGTACTTTAATTCAACCAACCTCGCTTGATGAATACAAAAGAAAAACAGTACCCCTGCCAAATATACTGTTTTCACACTCTACACAGAAAAAAATATGGCAAAGCACTTCTTCTGAAGCGTTTAAGGAAGGCTGGGGTGGAAAGATCGGTGATCTTATTTTGAATCAAAACTCGCAAGCCATGTTTTCTTGTATTAGTACAGCTAACGACTCTCTATTTCTGACGGGAGATAAAACAATCCCACTTAATATTGAATCAAATGGCATTATTCCCATTTCACCAGCACAAGAAAATGCCAGACTTTATGGTTCACGAAAGTGCGCATCGGCTTTTAGAGAGCTTATTACCTCGAATCGTGACAATATTATGGAAAACCATATTAATGAAGTTACATTGCGTTCAATAGACGCTGAATACACTATGTCATCGGCTTTAGAAAGTGCAGGCGAACTGAATACGCAGTTTTCAGCCAATAACTCTTTAGCTGAGCAGCTAGAGGTTGTTGCAAAGCTAATCAAAGCACGCGGCAATTTTGGTGTGAAAAGACAGGTATTCTTTGTGAGTCTTAAAGGTTTTGATACTCACTCTAGCTTATTAAGTAGGCATGGCAAGCAAATGTCATTAGTTGATGATGCATTAGCCAGCTTCTATGAAGCGACTGAAGAATTAAATATGACTCAGAGTGTGACAACCTTTACTGCATCAGACTTTGGCCGTACGTTTAGTAGTAACGGTAACGGCTCTGATCATGGTTGGGGTAGTCATCATATGATTATGGGTGGTGCGGTAAATGGCAAAGACTTTTATGGTCAAAGTCCTGAAATCGGCCTTGATACGGCAGAAGATGTAGGACAAGGGAGAATGTTACCTACCACTTCTATTGACCAGTATTCCGCAACTTTGGCTAAATGGTTTGGCGTACCGAATAGTGATTTAAGACTGATAGCCCCCAATCTTCACAATTTCAATAATCAAGATTTAGGGTTTATGAGAGTCTAGTAAGAGAACGATAGCAGATATAAGAAGCCTTACTAGTACTGATACATATTAATCAGTGTTGGTAAGGCTTTTTATATTCTTATCTATTCTTTCGACCTTAAACTTACTTATTAAGAGGTTAATGTGTCGAGCAAACGCTCAGTATATCCTTTTGCACGTAAATTGCGCTGGGCATGGGTGAGCTCGCCGTCCTTATTAAACACAAATGCTGAGCGCACAAGGCCGATAGTCGTCTTACCATACATGTTTTTTTCTTTAATGACATCGAAGTACTGACATAGCTTTTCATCGCTATCGCTAATCAATGAAATCTGTAAATCATATTTGGTGATAAATTTTTCATGAGACTCAACGCTGTCTCGCGATACACCAATGATGTCATAGCCAAGCGTATCAAAGGCATTAAGATGCTCAGTAAACTCTGTGGCTTGAGTGGTACAACCAGGCGTACTGTCCTTGGGATAAAAATAAAGAATGAGCCCTTTATCGGTATGCTGAACCAACTCTTTTAAACTAATATCATCGTGGATAAAGTTATTATCGAGATTACGTACTATAGTTACTGGAAAATTTGGTAGAACAATGCTTTCTGTTGTTGGCTTAGCCATGTTAAATTCCTTATTATGTCAAACTCAAAAAATATGATTAAAATCATTTAGCCTAATATATGTAGGGCTTATACTTATTTTCAGTATTATTTTAATCTTTGAAAATAGGGTCAATTTTGATTATTGGTTAGCTTATTATAATTAGATTAACAGAAATAAATGACGAATTTAATATTCTACTCATTTATTAGCAAAAAAAAGACTGACACTTGCCAGTCTTTTTTATTATACGTTTTTAACTGATAGTTTAAGCAGGTTTTTGTGGTTGCTTTAAGTCTAGTCCTTTCGTGCACTGTTGTAGATCTTTTTGCATTTTTTTCACGTAAGGTAGGCCTGAAGGATCCTTTTTGTCTTGCGCATAGCTTTCAATTTCCCACATCTGACCAATAGTCATCTCACTACGTACACCAATAGTGCAATCACAGAGCTTAGTAGCAGTATTTTTATCAGCAACTTTATATTTGACTGCACCAGTGACACATTGATTAACGTTGTTTTGCTTAATATCGATAGCATTTGCTTGCGGCATAGCGATCAGACCAATTAATGCTAGGGGTAGTATTTGTAATAGCTTCATAAATATTCTCTTATAAATAGATACAGCGTCAATAGAATAAAAAACGAACAGACGCTAAATGGGTAATGCTAGGGCGTGTCCTCATTTTAAAAATGGTGATGAAAATGAGATAAATTGCAGTCAAACAAGAAAAATAGCGCAGATAATATCGAGATATTGACCAGCTATTTGACGCTGTTTGGCAAAATTTAGCCATTTTTATCACCATTTAGATGACTATCAATTGAATTGAGGACATGCCCTAGTATTAACTAAAAATTTCTTTGCGCCACTTGTGTAGATGTTATTTAATAAAAACATAGGTCGTAAAAACATAAGGACTCATACCATAACAATTATAGTTGTCAAAAAACACCACGCGCTTGCTGTGTTGATGCAATCAAATGTTACGCTTATGTTTGTAAACTTTGTAAATTGCACGGTACTTATCAAATAAGATTTAGATACAAGGTGCAACTTAGTTTGAGCCTTGGTACTGTGCCTGATAATGCGTGGGATCAGCGACTCCAGCTTGGATAAAGCCTTGACGACGCAGCGCACAGCTGTCACAGACACCGCAAGCCAAGCCGTTTACATCCGCTTGATAGCAAGAAATTGTCTGTCCATAATCGACACCAAGCGATAGTCCAAGCTCAATCGTTTGTGCTTTAGACAGCTGCTGTAGTGGTGTTTGAATACTCAAATGATGACCAGTGACACCCGCTTTGGTTGCAAGGTTTGCCATGTGTTCAAAGGCGGCGATATATTCAGGACGGCAGTCAGGATATCCAGAATAGTCTACTGAGCTGACCCCAATGACGATGTGATTGGCATCAGCCACTTCAGCGACGGCTAGCGCATAAGATAAGAATATAGTATTGCGCGCAGGCACGTAAGTATTTGGAATTGCGTCGTTATCAATCTCATCATGTTTTTTGTTAGGGAATTTATCCGCATCGCCATCAGGAACGATCATGCTGTGGTCAGTCAACGATGAACCCCCAAGCTGGGCGATATCGATATCAATGATTCGGTGATTAACCTCTGCAGTTTTAGCGATCGCTTTTGCCGCGACAAGTTCACTATTATGGCGCTGACCATAATTAAAGCTTACGGCAGTGACAGAGGCATAACGTGCTTTGGCCCAATACAGACAAGTTACCGAGTCGAGACCACCTGACAATAGCACAACAGCATTTTGGCTTTTATGAAGATCATTCAAGGTAGCCTCGGATGCGTGATTAGGAAAGTTGGTTTGCGGATTAACGTTAGTCATAAGGATGTCTATTATTGATTTGCGAAAAAAGGCTATTTTAACAAAAATACCGCTACTATTACACAACCATAAAGACGATAAGATGTCAGAACATCGCATAAGATTTTTAAGACTGTATTTGTAGCGTTGGCAAATAGATGTAGCATTTAAACCTTATAATTTAATCTCAGCTTTTCAATCTGTTAGCAATTTTTGTTATAATCGCTCCTGTTTTGGAAGTATCAGTAGTAATACCTATTCATAGTCCGTTTTATTGCAAACTGCTTTCTTATAAAATAATCCTTGTAGAGATATTGAGTAATTTATGACCGCAGCGACCTTGTTTACGCCCAAAAATACGTCTCAGGTTGACAATATGTCTTCTGAAGTTGATTTGGATAGCCACACTTCAGAGGCTGATTTCTATAGTATGGAAGATGATGAAGCTGATATGAATGTCGATATTGAGCTTGCTTCTGAACAGTCAGATGACGGACAAGCATCTACAGAGCATGTATATAAAGAGTCTGCATCGTTTCTCAAATTACAAAAGAAACTGCGTAGACAAGTATCATGGGCGATTCGCGATTTTAATATGATCGAAGATGGCGACGTGGTAATGGTTTGCGTCTCAGGCGGTAAAGATAGCTATACACTGCTAGATATTTTGCTGTTATTGAAGCGTATTGCACCGATTAGCTTTGATATCGTCGCAGTTAATCTTGATCAAAAGCAGCCTGGTTATCCAGAAGATATCTTGCCCGCTTATTTAAATGAGCAAGGAATTGCACACTATATTTTAGAAAAAGATACTTATAGTATCGTCAAAAGCGTAGTGCCAGAAGGAAAAACCTATTGCTCGGCCTGTTCGCGTCTGCGTCGTGGTTCGTTATACGGTTTTGCCAAACAAATTGGCGCGACCAAAATCGCCCTTGGACATCATCGCGATGATATGTTGGCGACTTTCTTTTTGAATCTATTTCATGGTGGTGCGCTAAAATCGATGCCGCCCAAATTACTCAGCGACGATAAACAAAACATACTTATTCGTCCATTAGCGTATGTTGAAGAAAAAGACATTATCGAATATGCACGCTTAAAGGAATTTCCAATTATTCCCTGTAACTTATGCGGTAGCCAAACCAATCTACAACGCGCAATTATCAATGACATGCTGCGCGAATGGGATGATGCTCATCCGCAGCGTTTGGCTTCTATCTTCAAAGCCATGCAAAATGTTGCGCCTTCACAATTAGCAGATCGTGAGCTATTTGATTTTGAACAGTTAAGTTTAGAGCGCGATGATAACGAACGCTTATTTGAAGGTGATAATATCCAAGCAGGGCAGACTGCTAGTCTCGCTGAGATTGGTCTTCCTATAGCGCCAAAAACTCAGACTTTTAATCCAAAATTCGCTAGTACTCATAATTATAATGATAATCAGCAATCAGTAAGCACTAATAAAACGATAAGCACGGATAAAACGACAGAAAGTAGCGGTACTACACTAAAAATTCCCACAATTAATCCCGTTATTTAGCTGTCTATTTCACTAAGTAAAATTGGTTAGTAGGCGACACAAGCCAAATAACACTCACAAAAAAACCAGCTGATTAATAGCTGGTTTTTTGTATTTTAAAACTAATTTTTCAAGACTCGCTTTAACTTTTAGCAAAGACAGGCAATGGATCAAAGCTAACTTCTGGACGTGGCAACTTTGCGACATCCTGCATACGCCAGTCATCTTTACCATCATTGCTGACTTGTAGATAGTACTTAGCTTTTACTGGGTCGATATCTACTTTGGCACTGTATCTATTGCCATCTTGATGCTGTAACACCACGTCACGATCCTTTTTGACATCTGTTGCATGCGAGATAGATAACTCTAACTTATCAGGATAGGTGAGTGGTTCACCGTTCAGCAACTTGCCTGTTTGCAGACTCTGCTGTGGATAGTCAAGATAAAAAGTAATATCGCCGTCTGATGTAAACTGCATTTTGCCATGCAGGTTTAAATCGTATGTAAGCTTATCGCGTGACACATCATGATAAAGGGTCTTACCATCCATATACCAGTCATCACGTACTACACTGTCACGAATCTGGTAAGAATAGTAAACAAACCAAATGCAGGCGATAACCACAAAAGCTGGCATACCGATCACAAAGATGACCACCATATAATTCTTGTACCAAGGCTGGCTATCTTGATGCTTAAAGTTTGGCGTAGGAGTTGGTGTAGACATAGAATACCTATTAAATGTATGAACTGATAAACATGACCGTTAAATGAAGTCTGCTTAAGGATAATCCATAGGCACAATCAATATAGCTTGATTAATGCACTGTTTTATCGGTTAAGTGTCTGATATAACGACACTTAACCATAGATTATACGTTATATTTCAGATGTTTACTGACCTTGCGTAGTAAAAATATTTTGCTTACTTACCTTATACTGACCATCTTCGCTGACCACATTTAACGTAATAGGCGTTTGACCCGATTCAACGATATCAGGGTCACCATAAATACTGACTGGCATATCAAAGCTCTCGCCAGCTTCTAACGGTACATCGTTAAAACGTAGCTCTAAACTCAGACCATCTTGCGGCGCAAGCGCAATCGTATAAGCATGTGGCTCTTGCGTTTTATTGGTTAGCTTCACAATATAGCTATTTTCAATCATACCTTGAGTAGTCATAGAAGACAGCTGGTTACGGTCACGGCGAATATCAATCTCTAATGGCACACGATCAGTCAAAGCATAAATAAGACCACCACATAACACAGCCAGTAACGTTAAATAAGCAAATAAACGCGGACGCAAGACACGGCTTGGCTCTTTTTCAGCCAGTTGTCGCTCAGTCGTATATCTGATGAGTCCCCGTGGATAGCCAACTTTGTCCATGACTTCATTACAGGCATCGACACAAGCCGCACATTGAATACAGGCGACTTGTAAGCCATCTCGAATATCAATACCAGTAGGGCATACCTGCACACACATTTGGCATTCGATACAATCGCCTAAATCGTCAGGGTTAGTGCCCTTTTTACGCGCGCCACGAGGCTCACCGCGCTCATAATCGTAAGAAACAATGAGTGTATCCTTATCAAACATGACACTTTGAAAACGACCATAAGGACAAATTTGGACACACATTTGCTCACGCATGTAGCCCGCATTAACATAAGTTGAAAAAGCAAATATAAATACTGAGACCCAAACCCACGTTGACCAATCAGGAAATGGAATAAAACCTATCATCTGCCAACTACTATACAGATAGTCAGTTCCTGCCACATAACTGACAAAAGTGGTGGCGGTTATCATCGAAAACACAAACCAAATAAAATATATCAGAAAACGTTTAAAAGCTTTAGTAGCGCTCATTGGTGACTTATCGAACTTAATACGTTTATTGCGATCGCCAATGACTACTTTTTCGACATATTGATAAAGATGCGTCCAAATCGTTTGTGGGCAAGCGTAGCCACACCATACTCGGCCAGCGTAAACAGTTACCATAAACAAAGTAAAAGCGGCAATTAGGGCAAATGCGGCAATAAAATAAAAATCTTGCGTCAAAAAAGTCATGCCAAAGATATAGTAATGCTGCGATGGCACATCAAACCAAATTGCCTGCCTACCGTTATAACGCAACCAAGGTAGAATCAAAAACAATGCTAAAAATGCATACATGCTAATGACACGAATGTTTTGATAAAAACCTGTGACAAACCGAGGGTGGATACGATACTTTGTCGCATCAAGATCTATTTGTTGTACTGGGATTTTATTAGGTTGTTGTGCTGACATAAACTTGCCTCTTTTAAAAAAGAATCAGTCTGCTGGCATGAGTAACATACACCTGTGATAAAAATAAGATGTAAATGCTTACGATGTTATCAATGTCAGTAAGTAACAGGATAGCTTTATAAATATGGATATTAAAATAGGTTTAACCAGCTAAAAAATGAGCGGTTATATACAACTGGTTGGAGTTGGATAAATTTTATCTAAATTAATCATTAATGCCCTATTTACAATCATTACTATTTTAGCATTCCCCTTACTTTAAATGGGGTGATACCCTTAAAAAACAATTATTATTAGCGTAAAAATAATGGGATTTATCATAGTCTGACTATAGGGTTAAGGGCTGTAAATAAACGCTTAACTAAAAAAGGAGGACTGTAATGACAGTCCTCCTTCTTTTAAATAACATCCATCTATTTGCGCCATAATATAACTGTTAACTAAAAAAGCTTAGTTAGTAGAAACTTCTGCAGTTTCGGCTGCATTAGGAGCAGTGGCAGTAGCCATAACAGGTAACGCTTTAGGTTGAACTTTTTTATCTGATAGTGAATAAACGTAAGCAGCAAGAAGCATAATACGCTCATTACCAAGCTTAGTTTGCCACTCTGGCATTACACCAGCACGTCCATAACGTAAAGTCTCACGAATGGTTTCACGCTCACCACCATATAACCAAATATTATCAGTCAAGTTAGGTGCGCCAGTAGAAATCATACCTTTAGCATCTGGACCATGACAGAGTACACAGTTAGTAGGCTCATTAAATATCAATTTACCCTGTGCAACCATTGTCTGATCAAGGTCATAATCTTCTTGATTACCAGATATTGATAAAACATACTCAGAGACAGCACGTATACCGTCTTCACCAAGTTGATCACGCCATGCTGCCATACCACCGACGCGGCCGTTATGAAGCGTAGTCAGGATATTCTCAGGTGCACCACCATATAACCAATCATTATCAGTTAGATTTGGATAACCTGTTGCACCTTTAGCGTTAGAGCCATGACACACTGCACAGTTCTGTAAAAACAGGCGACTACCGACTTTCAGCGCATTTGGGTTCTCAGATAGTTTCTCTACATAAGGTGCAAGTTCTGCAACTTTTTGATCAATCTGAGTTTGCAAATCTGCTGGCGGATTCTCACTACGACGCATGGTCGCTTGCATGTCAGCAAGTGTCGCTAGAGTCGATGTAGCACCGCTGGCATTAGCTTTTGCTAGAATGTTTTTCTCAAAGTTATCTGTAAATACTTTATTGTTACTCTCAAGCTCACTATATAGCTCGTTTTTTGATGTCCAAGGCAGAGTTTCGCCATCGACTTCTACTGTTGCAATACCGTCCCACTTTGATGGGAAAAGAGCTGGGAAAAACACCCAATATGCAACACCCCAAACGATTGAGCCAAAAAATATTACTAACCACCATTTAGGAAGTGGTTTATCGTATTCTTGAATACCGTCGTAAGTGTGACCTGTAGTACCGTCTTCCTCGAGATCTGGTTTATATTTTAATACAAATAATAAAACCCCAAGAATAAAAAGCCAACAACCAATACTTAGTATGGTAATCCAAGAACTCCAAAAAAATGTCATCGTTCATCCTTATTGCGCTGCTCTTCAGACAAAGTCTCTTTGACCTCGTCATCAAGCGCAAGTTGTGCATCTTCTTCGAAGCGTTTTTTGTTTTTTGGCGAATACGCCCACCATGCAACGCCCAAAAAGGCAATAAAGGCAGAGACGGTCGCAATTGTTTGTAATTCACCAATACCCATTAGCGCTGTCCTTCCATAGCGGTACCCAATTGCTGGAGATAGGCAACCAGAGCATCAAGCTCAGTGGCGCCAATAACCGCATCAGGAGCACCTTCAATATCTTCTTCAGTGTAAGGCACGCCAAAACGATCACGGAATAGACGCATCTTAGCTTGAACGTTTTCACCGTTGACTTCGTTAGTTGCCAACCAAGGGAAGCCTGGCATAACAGATTCAGGCACCAGTGAACGTGGAGCGATTAAATGCTGCTTTTGCCAATCTTCAGAGTAGCGTCCACCAACACGTGCTAAGTCAGGACCTGTACGTTTTGATCCCCATAAGAAAGGATGATCCCACGTAGACTCAGCAGCACGTGAATATGGTCCATAACGCTCAACTTCAGCACGCAATGGACGAACCATTTGAGTGTGACATACGTGACAACCTTCACGAATATAAATATCACGGCCTTCAAATTCAAGTGCAGTCCAAGGCTCCATGGCGGGAAGGGGAGTATTCACCCCGCCGTCTTCAGGATTCTTGTTATCATATATCAATGGTACGATTTCAACTAGCGTTGCAAAGCTAATTGCGATAACGATAAAGATGACCAACAAGCCTGTATTTTTTTCAATAATTTCATGCGGTGTACCAGCCATGATAGCTCCTTATACGTTAGCTGTCTTTGAGTCATCGACACTGGGTTGATGATCAGTAGGGTCTGCGATATCTACAGGCTTACCCTCTGGCATTTTGAGCGTTTTATAACAGTTATATGCCATAACAAACATACCCGATACATATAAGAACCCACCAAAAGCACGGCCAATATACGGATAATGCGAGAACTCAACGGTATCAACAAAGCTATATACTAAAGTACCATCTGGGTTCGTAGCAAGCCACATCATGCCTTGGCCTATACCTGAGATCCACATTGATACGATATAAAATATAGTACCAGCAGTTGCTAGCCAGAAATGCGTAGTAATTAAGCTGATAGAGTACATTTTTGGCTTGTTATAAATACGTGGTAACAATACATATAATGAACCAATCGTAATCATACCTACCCAACCAAGCGCACCTGAGTGTACGTGACCTATCGTCCAGTCAGTGTTATGCGATAACGCGTTGACCGTCTTGATCGACATCATTGGACCTTCAAAAGTTGACATCGCATAGAACGACAATGCCACAATCATAAAGCGAATGATTGGATCGGTACGCAGTTTATCCCAGCTACCTGATAGCGTTAATACACCGTTAATCATACCACCCCAAGATGGAGCGAATAGGATGATTGAGAATACCATTGCAAGTGACTGCGTCCAATCTGGAAGCGCTGAATAATGCAAATGGTGACCACCAGCCCACATGTAAGACGCAATTAGCGCCCAAAAGTGAACGATAGACAACCGATAAGAATAAATAGGACGGCCAATCTGTACTGGAACGAAGTAATACATCATCCCAAGGAAAGCTGCGGTTAAGTAGAAACCTACCGCATTATGTCCATACCACCACTGTACCATGGCGTCAGTTGCACCGCCGAATAGTGAGTAAGATTTAAACGCACTAACAGGAATAGCCATACTATTTACGATATGAAGTAAGGCAATCGTAATAATAAAAGCAGCAAAGAACCAGTTAGCCACATAAATGTGTGAGGTTTTACGTTTGATCAGTGTACCGAAGAAAACAATGGCATAAGATATCCAGACCAAAGCAATCAAGATATCGATAGGCCACTCAAGTTCAGCATATTCTTTGGTAGAGGTTAAACCTAGAGGTAGAGTAATGACGGCTGATACGATAACCGCTTGCCAACCCCAAAAAGTAAACCAAGCTAGATAAGGCGCAAATAACCTTGTTTTACAAGTCCGCTGGACAATATAGTAGGACGTTGCGAATAGGGCACAACCACCGAACGCAAAAATGACCGCATTAGTATGTAGCGGTCTTAGACGACTAAAGGTCAGCCATGGAATGTCAAAGTTAAGTGCTGGCCATGCCAACTGTGAAGCAATGAACACACCAAGACTCATGCCGACGATGCCCCATGCTACGGCCATGATCGTAAAAAATCTTATGATAGTGATTTCATATTCACGGTCAACTGGGGCGACTGCTGTGTTTTGTAAACTCATTGGATGATTCCTTTACAGCCCGAATTATCAACAGAATTAACTAACTCTCCACGATATCTATGCTATAAAAATATAACGATCGTGGCACATGCTGTTGTCTGACTCACTTATCACCGTAAGGGTTTATTAACTACCGCGTGAAATTTCTCGCAGGGGATTGACTAATAATGACGATAAATAAGCACTAAGAAGCGCTATTATCACTATTCGGCGAGATTGAGGCGATTAATACATCGTTAAGGTTAATAAGGAAACAAGCCGTACTTGAGCATCAAACATCTATTATATAGAGTATGAATCATAGACGTATGCTAGCGGCAGCTGACAAAAAACATGTTTACGTAATGTTTAGTTAAAACTCCCGACTCTGTTTAAGGTATTGTAACGCAATCTTAATAAAATATCATCAGAACTATGCGCCAAAATACAAACTCTTTGGTAAACAATTTGGCTGACAACCTTCACTAATATTCTAGCAAAATGACTGTAAACCTCTATGTTCGTGGTAAAAATAAATAAGATTTTGATATAACGTTAATGAATAGTCATCCTATTGTCATTATCCTCCCATAGAGCTAAGTATCACTAAACGGCTTTATCAACATTGTCAGCTTATGTGTCACTAACCATATGATTTAACTTATGATACTCCTATAGAGTGGATATGTTAAGACAAAAATAATTGAAGGTTATCAGTATTTTTCATTAAGTTAACCCAATTTGATTGTCACATTGACAATCTTCGTAGGCTATCTATTTATCTATAACTATCGGCGCTCATCATAACAAAAACCCTGTATATATCAATACAAAATGTAAGGGTTTGCCTCATTAGCTCAATATAAGCTCATATTTAGCGAGAGATATCAATATATATTGATTTATGACTATGTCAGGTAGATATAAAAATATGATAATTTGTTACAATTTGACAAATAGTGGCACCTTTGGGTTTTACTTATCCTAAAACCGCGCCATAATGAGACGCAGTAACATCAACCGTAAGTTTATAAAGGATAATAATATGGCAGTTTTTTTGACGGATGCATGGTTTGAGCAAGTATCACAATTAGGCAACGAAGCTGGTGAGCTAAACTTACCGCCAGCATTGGCAAACATGATTATTAATCTAAAAGTTTCTGATGCTGAGCAAGATATCGAAGCCAGTTTTTCAGATGGTCTGCTTCATAAAGGCTTAAACGATAGTGCTACTACTACGCTGTTGCTCGATCGTGATACTCTGCAGTCTATCATCACAGATTTCGACATGAATGAGATTATGGGTGCCTTTATGGGCGGTAAGATCCGTGTTGAAGGTGATATGTCACAGTTGATGGCCTTACAAACTGCACGTGTGAGTACAGAACAAAAAGAGCTATTTAAACGCATTAAATCAATGACTACGATGGCTTAGAGCTGTTTAGCCATGTATAAAAAAGCCCCTAATTAACTATTAGGGGCTTTTTATTGGAACCACAGATTGTTAAAAATTCACATCTATACTTAGTAGATAATGATGTTATGCCCTAGCTAAATTAATTTTTTTAAAATGTTTAACTGGCTTGCATCTGATTCTGTATCTATACTTTTGAATTTTCAGATGTCTGATTTTCTTTATAAATTGCTGCTTGTAGCCAAATATTTGCTTGTATGTAATCGTTTACTTGGATAGCTTTGGTAGTCACCGTGCTCAGCGCACCGACACGTACGACAAACGGGTCTGCATCTTGCTCACGTAGTATAACCACATCAAACAAAATGATAGACTTATCATTGAATGTAGTGTCTTGTTTGCCAATTACCTGTCCTTGACACCATGCTTCGTCTTCTTGTCCTAGCGTGTCACCAAATAAATACGCACACATATGACCCAAGTTGATTTCTACAGGTGCCATTTGTTCTTTAGTTTCTGGTTGCCAGTCTTTAATTTGTTCTTGAATATCATCTGGTACTTGTCCATCATTAGCAGCAACTATGTCATTAAAGGCACGATGATAGCGAATGGCTTCTTGATCCTCGACCATAATAACTTCATTCTGCTCGCTGATCGTAATTTCATGTGCCCATGCACTAAAATTCACAAAATAGGGTGTGTTTTGTTGGTACAAATTACGATTGGCAGTATAGAGTTGATCGAAAGCATAAATGATACTGCCATCAACACTACGTAAACGTAGAACCGCATCGTGTGTACTCTCATTGACGATCGTACGTTCAATCGTACAAGTCAGACCGTAAGGACCGTTGACGCAAGGATAGGCGTTGATAAAGCACTCAGGCTTGCCGTCTTTCATCGCTAATACTTGATTGATATGACAAGGTTGATCTTCTGAGAGTAGCAAGCAAGTATCTTGAGCACTAACGTTATTATTTAATCCCTTTGGCATAGCCGCTTGCTCGATCATCTGCTGTAGCCATTCCGGCACATCACGACTCATATCATCAGTTAAAATACGCCAATGATCAGCATGACCAGCAGTTTGCTCGTCTGTTAAGGTAATTTTGGTAGGAGATTGTACGTTTTTATATTGATAATTAATGGTCATGAAAATACTCAAACTTAAGTCAGGCATGAAGTTTGGACACCAAATATCGCTAGTTAGTCTTTATTTGTTACTGACGCAGTAAGCCAATACCTAAGCAATATATTATATACATGCTTATTATTGTGCTATGTTTGCGCAGCAACATTAGCGATGGGTCAACAAACAACAATGAGGGGTTAATGACAATTGTCCTTAGCATACAATATATAGGTATAGACGCAACTAATAGCAAGCCCCCCATAAAAAAATAATAACAAAGCACTATGTTTTGTTAAAAAAGACCCGCAGTTTTTGCTAATGATTGGCACATATTGGAAAAATTGTGTCAAACTATCCACTTTTTTGACACCCATAGTTGGCGTGTCTGAAACTACGTTATGTGTTTACTTAATATTAATACAACCATCGCCCTTGTTGGCTCAGTTGTTTGCCAAGCACATCAGGTTTGCTAGTTTGCATTGATGTGCTTATATGAAAGTTGCTCACCCAGATAAGATAAAGAGTTTTAATATGTTTCGTCCTTTAGCGTTATTTATCGGTTTACGGTACACCCGAGCAGAGCGCAGTAATCGCTTTATCTCTTTTATATCGCTCATCTCAATGATTGGTCTAACCCTTGGGGTGGCGGTATTGATTACCGTACTATCAGTTATGAATGGCTTTGATCGCGAGTTGAAAACTCGTATCTTGGGAATGGTTCCGCAAGCGACTGTGACTTCGCCCGAAGTTATCAGTGACTGGAAGCAGCTTGCTGATCGCATCAAAGAAGATCCAGAGGTTGCAGCAGTAGCACCATTCATTCAACTGCAAGGTATGCTGACGTCAAACGGTCAGGTTGCAGGGATTATGGTCACAGGTGTCGATCCTGAGTACGAAAAAAATGTTTCGATCATTAATGAGCATATGACGGAAGGAAGCATTGATACTTTAAAAGGTGGCGACTTTAGTATTGTACTGGGCGAAGAGATGGTGCAGTCTTTAGGTTTGAGTATCGGTGATAAAGTCACTCTGGTGCTACCAGAGGCATCTCCATCTCCAGCTGGCGTGATACCACGCTTTAAGCGTTTCACTTTAACGGGTATTTTTAGTATCAGTCCAGAAGTAGATAGCTTGATGGCGTTCATTCCAATGAATGATGCAGCGAAACTGCTGCGCCTACCAGAAGGTGCACAAGGTATTCGCATGAAGCTTGATGATTTGTTCAATGCACCGATGGCAGCGCAGAAAGCGGCTGCCATCGCGCCAGAACAACTGTACCCCAACGATTGGACCCAGACCCATGGTAATCTATTTGGTGCTATTCAAATGGAAAAAGCGATGGTAGGCTTGCTACTATTCTTAATTATTCTTGTTGCAGCATTTAATATTGTCTCAAGTTTAGTCATGCTAGTGACTGATAAAAAAGCAGATATAGCGATTTTGAAAACCTTTGGTGCGTCCCCACGTTTGATTACGCAAGTATTTATGGTGCAGGGTGTTGTGATTGGTGTCATTGGTACGGTAGCTGGTACTGTGCTCGGGGTTATATTTGCATTAAGTATTAGTGATATTTTAGGTTGGATTAACCAAAGTTTCGGACTAAATCTGTTTGACGCATATTTTATCAATTACTTACCGTCGCAGCTGCGTTTGGTTGATGTGGTATTGATTACGGGCGCCTCATTTGTCCTAAGCTTTTTGGCAACCATATATCCTGCACGTCGAGCTGCTAAAATTCAGCCTGCACAAACATTGCGTTATGAATAGAGTGCTTTAAGACTTTACGATAACAGCGTGGAAAAATATAATTATAAATTTCATGTGTCAGTTTTAAATTGACAATAAATATGAATAAAGGAAGTAGTATGGCGGCCATTTTAGAGGCAAGCAACATCAATAAGATATATGATGAAGGTGCCGTGCGCACGCAAGTACTGACGGGCTTGGATTTGTCCGTTAATGCTGGCGAACGTATCGCTATCGTTGGTACCAGTGGTTCAGGTAAGAGTACTTTGTTGCATTTGTTGGGTGGTCTAGACACACCAACTGAGGGTGAAGTATGGCTGCATGGTAAGTGCTTAAATCATATGAATGAAACTGAGCGCGGTGCGATGCGTAATAAGCATTTGGGTTTTATCTATCAGTTCCATCATTTATTGGCGGAATTCACTGCAGTAGAAAACGTCGCAATGCCACTATTGATGCGCCCAAAAGTATCAACGACTGAAGCGCGTAAGCAGGCGGTTGAGCTGTTAGAGAATGTAGGTTTAGGACATCGATTAGACCATAGACCAGGTGAGCTATCAGGTGGCGAACGTCAGCGAGTGGCAATTGCTCGCGCATTGGTTACTAAGCCCTCGCTAATATTGGCGGATGAGCCGACCGGTAACTTGGATTACGATAATGCCCAAAGCGTATTTGGCTTGTTGTCAGAGTTGCAGAGTACGATGCAAACGGCATTGCTTATGGTGACTCATGACCGTAATCTAGCAGCACTTGCTGATCGCCAATTATTGCTACGCAATGGTCACTGGGCTGAGTATTAAGCTACTAAACGGATAACAGATAACAGATAAGTACGATAGCAATTTGATAACGACAACTGCTCATATAATTGACAGTCTGAGCAAAATTCATGAGGACGAATATTATGAATGAAAATGATGACCCAGTGGCTGCTTTTGGTAGTGCTGAAGAAGGCAACGACCCATTAAAGACCTACATTGATCCAACGTTATTTGATACGATTGATAGGCAGGCACAAATAGAGCTATTAACACCAGCTTTTGATGCCATAACGCTTGCTGGTGCTGATTACGACATAAAAGCTCAAGATAGTGCTACCGGCAAGCGTTATACTTTACTTAAAGATAAGGAAGTGATCGATATTTTAGTCATGGATAGTAGTTTTACCGATCAAGTTATTGAATCTATAAACAAAAACCAAGAAGATGAATAAGGTTTTCGAATAATAAAAACAGTTAGGAATGACTAAGTTTTATTAGGGTTTTGGTGGTTTATCCAAAGATTTTTTTTGACGCTTTTGCCAGCTAGTAACAGTTTTATAGCGCCAAATTGCTTTGAAGGTTAAACCACAAACAATACTAGTAACCACTGCTAGCAACGTTAATCCCAAACAGAATGCGGTCAATGATACGGTACCGCGATAAGTAACGAACGGATTAGCACCACTTGACAATACCCACAAGCTAAAGTCAGTAATCATCCTCCCAATTACCCTCAAACTAATCATTGGCTCGCCCATAATCTTAGCACCAACATAATAACCAGCGTAGAAAACTGGAAGGGTGGTAAGGGGGTTTGTGATCCATGTTAAGCCAAGCGCCATAGGTACGTTAGCGCGAAAAATAAGCGCGCCGATTAAAGCCAACAGCATCTGTCCTGGCAACGGAAAAAATGCGCTGAGCACGCCAATATAAACTGCCTTATTCAAACTATGGCGGTTGAATTGCCATAAACGCGGATCAGCCAGATGCGGCGCAAATAGCTTTAAGGTGCGACTTTCTAAGATTTTTTCGGGCGTGGGTAGTAGGCTTTTGAGACGTTTTTGGGGCACAGGTTTGCCTTTGATCATTATCTACAGTCCACTCAGCAGAGTGTAAGAGGCTGGTATGTAGCAATATTAATAAAATATCGTCAGTAAAATAATAGGAAGGGTAGCTATAAGTAATGGCAACCGCGACATGTTTAATTAGTATAGGGTAATATAGTTAATAATGCTATCATCGGTATTTAGTCGTCTTATGTCAGATAATAGACAATTCAATAAATAATAAGCCATTCATAACGGTTCATTACTATCTTTTTAAGGTTACTTGCCATCTTATACAGAAGGTTGCAAGTTGCATCAAGCTAAAATATATTTAATAAACTATCAAGCAAGGAGTGCTGGTGTATTGGTTGGTTGGCATTTCAATAATCGTAGTTATGATAGGGACGTTGACGATAGCAACATTGAACCTTGTTGAAGATATGGCTCTACCGTTAAATTCGCTCGTAGTGAGCTCTACAATTTGGCTCTTGTTAATCTTAACGATGGTTATCTTACTTCTCGTTATTCAGCGTAATGCATTGTTACCGCTATCAACTAAATCAACTAATAGCTCTCTTCTCAAATATAAAGCACAGAAGATAACCTTGCCTTTTAAATTCATCCGTTATCTGCTGGTGATTGTATTGGTAGGCCTACTCATTATCGGCAGTGCACTGGAAGCTTTGTCTGGCTATCAACAAGCAGAGAGTACGAAAATTGATGTACCTATGCGAGTCCAAGCGTTGGTTACTATCGAGGGTATCAGCGATAGCGTCTATAATCCTGAAATAAACAGTGGCTATCGGCAAGTGGTAACCTTACAAGCCGTGTCGCCATTAGTCTCCGAATTAACCTCTCAAGATTTACATGCACAAACACGCGATTATATTAATAATAGCCTAAGCAATAGTAATTTACATGATAAGAATTTATATGATGACACTGGTATAGGTTTAGAATATCGCGTATTACTCAATGCCTATTCTAATAAATCATCTAATAATAAGCAGACATCAGATCTCAATAATTTACAGCCTGGCGATCAGCTGCTAATGACCTTGAATCTTATGCCTTTAGCTACCTCCGAGCAATCAATCAATAATCCAACGGGTTTTGATAGCTATCGTTGGCTACGTAGTCGTCATATTGATGGTATGGCGACTATCATTGCGATTGGAACATCCGTTAATTCATTAGACAGTGCGTCAGCTTCGAATTCTGCGTCTGAATCATTCTTGAAACGTTTGCGTACTCACATTGACCAATGGCGTTGGCAACTGCGACAACACTTTTATCAAAACTGGGCGGCGCAAACCATAGCTGAGCAGCAAGCAAAAGCAGTAACATTGAGTTTGCTCACCGGTGATCGCAGTTTAATTAACCGTGACACTAAAGATTTATACCAACTGGCTGGTATCTCCCATCTTTTGGCTATTTCCGGCACCCATGTTTTGTTTTTAGCAATTATGCTCGCAGGTGCAGCCGTATTGTTAGTCGATCGCATGGGGTCTGCGCTATATCGTGTTATACCGCGTTGGCAAGTGCGCTGGTGGGTCATGATTAGTGCCGCCTTTATCTATGCTTTGTTTACAGGTTTTGATGTACCAGCTGCACGTACTGCTTGGATGTTGCTGATAGTAGGATTGGTACGATTAACGCTACTACCGATTAGTACTATGCGTGTATTGCTAGCACTGGCAGTGCTGATGGCATGGCATGATCCTTATGTGTTATGGCAGGCAGGTTATTGGCTATCTTTTATCGCAGTAGCATTATTGCTTAAATATGATGATATGTCGCACCAGCAAGACAAATCAGTTTTGCCACAGCAGTATCGACCTAGTATTAGTCATGATAATCGTACAAGCAATATTTTTCTCACGCAATTATGGATAACGGGCAAACGCATATTCAAACTGCAGTTTTGGTTATTTATCGCGCTGCTACCGATAACGTTGCTATTATTTGGTAAGGCATCGTTGTGGGGGCTAGTCATTAACCTATTTGCTATTGGTTTGTTCGGCTGGATAATCGTCCCATTGAATCTGTTAGCAGGACTTTGTTATCTCGTACTGCCTGCGGTGGCTGATAGTATTTGGTCATTGGTAAGTATGATAGTCGCAGGCTTACATGAACTAATAATGTGGTTAACCTCGTTACCATCACTATCAGATGCATGGTTATATACACCAGTGAACATGGCTATATTATTAATGGCCTTATTGGCTATGTTGCCATGGTTGCTACCGCGCGGGCTTATCAGTCGCTGGCTAGCACTACCGCCACTGAGCTTATTAGTGATGACGGTGTATGCCAATCAGCAGTCATTAGCGATAACGCCAACCCTATATGTGCTACCAACTGGCGATCAATATTTGAGCGCTACGGTGCTGCAATATCCAGTAGTAAATGATAAGACTGATAAAAAAAATAGCAATAGCAATAACAGTACATTGATTTCAGCTAACGTTAGCTGGCTATTTTTAGCAGATCATAGACCATTTGATAAAAGGACGATGTCAAGCGCACTGACTGCAGATAAGTTGACCGCAAGTTTAGAGCAACAGCTACGGACTTTATCGATTAAGCATTTAGAAGGTATCGTCGTACAAACCAATGCAACAGCACTAATGAGAACATTCCCTAGCAAGAATGGAAATAGTAGTAATGCTAAGACTAATACCCAGCTGCTACCAATGACTGTATTGCAGCTACGTCAAAGTATACCTACCAATCAATATTGGCAAGCAGGACGTCATGAACGCTGGACGGCCTACCAACAGTCATATCTAGACAGTAATCAATCTACGAAAAAAACAACGATCAGTGCTCAAAATTGCGAGCAAGGTAAGAATTGGCAGCTGGCTAATGGTGCTTTAACACTGCATGCTATGACAGGCTGGAGTGAAATAGAGGATAATAGCGTTTGGGATTGCACCATAGCAATTGACAGTCAGCAACCAATACGTGTGGTTCGGTATAACGCTAACGACCCACAACAATCCCTGCTTGCAACTACTCAGATACTTAATCCAATGACATTACAAGCTACTCAACAAAGTCCTTATCAAAATAAACAAAACGAACAAGACAAGTCTTATAAAGCGCGTATTATCTTGGATGCTGATACTCACCAGCGCATTTGGCACATGTGGTCATTGCTGTGTTCAGCTGAGTCATTTACTAATGACAAGACTTCAAGTTATCCTATACAGTGGCTTGGTCACAGCGCATCGCAGATATCTGCTGACGTACTAAAGCGCCAACAGGTTGATGAAATAATTACTCACGATCATAATCCCTTAGAAGTAGCATTGAGTTTCAACACGCCCTAACATCATAATATGATGATAATTCACGGTTTCACTATTGAACCATGACTAAAATACCACCATACTTAGTGGCCTATTAAGACAGAATATTCATATATTTCAATTTTTACTATATTTATGTTCTAGACCATTTTTTTTATTGTTTTAGATTGTTTCTTACCTAGGAAGTTATATGCCCAACTGGCCACCAGACCCTAATAAACGTCCTGATAATTCAGAAAATCAGCCGGTAACATCGCAGCAAATCTCGCCTAATCAGCCAAGTGGACAAGAATGGCGTCTCATTGAAAAAACTTTATTAGCCAGTGTAGAAGAGCAGCGCCGCTCAAGGCGTTGGAGTATCTTTTTCAAATTGCTCACTTTCGGTTATATCCTATTGTTATTTTTAACGGTAGGTCGTAGTTGCACTAGTGAAGCGCCCTCTGGTCTGGACGGAATTGATACCAGTAAGCCACATTTAGCCGTAGTTGAACTACAAGGGACGATAAGTAACGCTGACGCTGCCAATGCCTATGACATTAGCAAAGCATTGACGCGCGCCTTTGAAAATAACAACTCAAAAGCGGTAGCGCTAGAGATTAACTCACCTGGTGGGTCTCCGGTACAATCAGATGAAATCTGGCAAACCATGATGGACTTGCGTCAAGAGTATCCAGATAAGAAGCTCTATGCTGTTATTGGTGATATTGGTGCATCTGGTGCTTATTATATTGCATCAGCTGCAGATGAGATTTATGTTAATCCATCAAGTTTAGTGGGTTCTATTGGCGTCATTATGCCAAGCTATAATATCGAAAGCCTGATGGACAAAGTAGGTGTTGAAGATCGTACTATCACGGCTGGCGAGTATAAAGATATCTTGAGCCTGTCACGTCCGTTAAGTAACTACGAAGAGCAACATGTCGAAAAAGTCCTCGCTAATACGCATAAGCACTTTATCAATGCCGTAAAAGAAGGTCGTGGCGACCGTTTGAAAAATCCAGAAGACAACAAACTATTCTCAGGATTGTTTTGGACTGGTGAGCAATCGATAGCTTTAGGATTAGCCGACAAGACTGGTAGTATTGCAAGTTTGGAAAGAGATTTAAAATTAGACAATGTGGTTAACTATACGCCGATGGATCCGTTCCAAATGTTTATGGATCGCTTCGCAGTCAAACTAGGCGCAGGCGTTGGTTCAAGTATCAATCTTGATGTATTACCGCAAGAAGATGGTAACGTGCAAATGCGTTAAGCATTTTATGTTTTATATTTAATGTGTATGATTGTTGAGGCTGAGCATATAGTTATGCTCAGCCTCAGTTATATATGATGTTTCATAATTCTAAATAACGTACCAAATAATAATATGAACCAATGAGAGCCTGTCATGAGTGAAATCAATTTGCAGACCTTTGCATCGTTGCCTGTATCCAAAATAACCCAGAAGCCGGTCATCCATTTCGCCCATGCCAATGGGATGCCAAGTGCGGTCTATCAACCATTCTTTGAGAAGTTGGCTGAGTTTTTTACGATTGAATATATACCGATGCTAGGTGGCGATCCAAATTATCCTGTTGATAATCATTGGCGCAGTCTAACCCAGCAGATTATCGATAGTGCACAGACTGCCTGCGAAAAACATGGTGTTACGCAAGTGATAGGAGTTGGGCATTCACTTGGTGCTATGTGTACCTTGCAGGCGTTATACCGTGCACCCGAAATCTTTAGTCAAGCGGTACTCATGGACCCGCCTTGGATTTATGGCAAGTCCAGTTTGATTTGGCATGTGGCAAAGGCGGCTGACAAGCTACCCCTGATGGATAATCGCATGATGGATAAGTTGTCACCATCCGGAATATCTAAGAATCGTCGTGACGTTTGGGACAGTCGTGCAGATGCTTACGAGAAGATGCGTCATAAAGGTTTTTTTAAGCATTTTGATGAACGTAGTTTTGAGGGCTATATTCAGCATGGCTTATGTGAGCGCGCAGATGGCAAAGTAACGTTGGCAATCCCTAAAGACAGTGAGGTTGCTGTGTTTCGTACCAATCCATCTTGGTACTGGTTATCGCCTAATCGCAGGCCTAAACCGCCAGTTACGCTGATTATTGGAGAAGATAGTATATTTTTAAAGCGTCGTTTCCCGCAGCAAATACAAACACGGCTGGGTATTCCTTACGAAACGCATGCAGGTGGTCATATGTTTCCACTCGAGCATCCAGAATCTGTAGCATTACAGGTATTAACATTAATTAAGCAGCAACTGCCAACGTAAAGGCTAGATATTATTAATATTAATTTTCTATTAGAATTGACAGTTTACCGTTTTGAGTCATAACGTTATGCCAAACCATGCCACCGCTTCGAACGATGTATTGACACTGCAGTCTAAGCGTTTACCATTATTTTCACGCTTAGGTGCATTTCTACTTGTTATAGGGATGGTCATCGCTTTTTTTGGCAGTCAATTGATTGGGATATATATCGCTGGCAAGCTATGGTTGCCAGCCGTCAAAAACTCAACAGTGGGTGATATATTCTTTTTTGGTAGTAATGATGGAACAGTAGTAAGCGCATCGATTATTATTAGCTGCGTGTTACTAATGGCACTCAGCTATTTGATTGTGCGCTTAAAATCTGGTGACATGCGTCAGTATTTAGCACTCAAACCGTTCTCAATAGCAGTCGGCATGGGTATGCTTGGATTGCTATTGATATTTATGATTGGCAGTCAGGCATTGACTTACTTGTTGGATAAATCACCACTGGTCTTCGTAGATCCTTTATATCAATCTGTCAGTTCAGTGTGGTTGTTAATCTTTGCAATGGTGATTGTCGCACCGATATATGAAGAGCTAGTCTTTCGCGGTATATTATGGTCAGCCATTGCTGAGCAGTTTGCTGCAACGTCATATTCAAGGCAGCGCGGTACACTGGTAGCGAGTATCGTGACTAGCCTTATATTTGCCGTTATTCATCTGCAATACGGCATTTATGAAATCACTACTATCGTGGTACTAGCATTTATATTTTGCTATGCGCGGATTAAATCAGGCTCGCTAATACTGCCAATGCTATTACACATTATTAATAATGGTGTTGCTATGTGGCAGTATTTAGCACAAGTGGCTTAGTCAAAAATCTGTTTAGCCAAAATAAGCTTAGTCAAAACAGTCTTACCCAAAACAAGCTACGCATCAGGGTTTAACTGTAGAACCTCCGATGCTGCCTGCTTGATATCTTCAATCGTTAAATGAGGCTTACCACTTAACGCTTGTCGCCACTTGCGTGCGCCAGTCATTCCTTGGAACAGTCCTAAGTAGTGTCGCGCCATCGTAGAGAGTGCTTCACCTTTTGCGACCTGCTCATCCAGATATGGATACAGCTGCGCTAAAATATCTGAACGTTTGGGTACAGGTTGCCCCCATAAGCTATTGGCTTCTGCTAATAGATAAGGGTTGTGATAAAAGGCCCGTCCAATCATTACCCCATCAATGTGCTGCAAGTGCGCTGCAATATCGGCTACTGTATCGATACCACCGTTAATTTCGATCTCAAGCTCTGGGAAGTCTTGCTTGAGACGATAGACATCATCATAACGTAGCGGCGGTATCTCACGGTTCTGCTTAGGACTAAGACCTTGTAGCCATGCGGTACGTGCATGAACGATAAAGCGCGTGCAACCAGCAGCGGCCACAGTTTGTACAAAATCTGCCATGAACTCATAACTGTCAAAATCATCAATACCAATGCGATGCTTAACCGTCACTGGAATATCGACAGCAGCCTGCATGTGCTTCACTAAATCAGCGACCGTATGGGGTTCTGCCATTAGGCAAGCGCCAATCTTATTATGCTGTACGCGGTCAGAGGGGCAGCCAACATTGATATTGACCTCGTCGTAACCATGCTGCTGGGCAAATTCAGCACACTGAGTCATTTCGGTAGTGTCTGCACCTCCTAGCTGCAATACAACAGGATGTTCAAGTGCATCAAAGCGTAAATGCCGCGCACGGTTGCCATGGATTAACGCACCGGTACTGATCATCTCGGTGTATAAATAAACTTGCGGATTAAAGAGCCGCGCAAAGTAACGATAATCTGTCGTTGTCCAGTCAATCATCGGTGCGACTGAGAGTCGTTTATTGGTCATATCAACCATGGTTGTTAAGCCTTAATATTTTATTTTTTAAATATTTATATTGGATGCAATGGGTTAAAAAGATTATTACACTCAACTTTTAAACGAAGAAGTTATAAAAATGAATAATAGGTAAGTTGAATAATACCGATGCTAAATAAGCTGATTGATTTTTTTATATTCGGGCAAATTATAAAAATAAACCCCCATAATAATTCCAATACAGCCGATAAAAGCGATGTACAGTGCTGGTGAAAAACTTACAAACGTAGTGGCATAGCCAAGCCCAAAAGGTACTGATACGCCTACAATACCATAGGTCACGTTGTAGCAAAACGCCATTCCTGTTAGGCGTACATTGGTCGGAAATAACTGTACGAAAATAGCTGGCACCATTCCAACAATGCCAGCACAAAATCCTAAGAGTGCATACATGATTAAAATATAATCGCCACCAGCCTGCATATGGTAAAAAAAGGCAAACATTTGAGCGATTAGTAAGATAGAACCAGCGACTAAAATTTTACCGAAATTTTGATAGTTAGATAGTATTCCATAAAACACACAACCAAAAATCATAAACACAATACCTAAGCTGTGTGAAAACCCAAACAAATCTTTGTCCAAGCTAAAGCGCAATTCAATCAAGTCTGGGAGCAATAGTACGATTACGGTAGTAATGCTAGAAATAATCAAAGTTAACATCATGCCAATAAATATTGAATGTTTACAATGCTTAAAGAGTAATGTGAATGGTTTGGCAACATAGTTACTAGGCTTTGACTTGTTCATCTCTAAAAAAAACGGTGACTCGTCAATAAAGCGCCATGCCAATAATGGCAAAAAGCTCATGGCCGCTGCAACAAAAAATGGCAAGCGCCAACCATAAGTGGTTAGTTGCTCAGGAGTCATAGAACCAGTCAGCCATACAAAAAAAGCGTTGGATAGTAGCACGCCTATAAAAAAACTGGCGGTCACATAACTACAGCCAACTGATAAATACTGCCGTGGTACATGCTCTGCCACAAAAACCCAAGCTAATGGCACATAAAGACCAAACGCCATGCCTTGTATAAGCCTTAGTATTATAAATAAGGCTGGAGCTACTAATCCCCATTGTGCATACGTTGGCAAACATGCCATTGCCAGCAAACTACCTGCGATGATCAGCATACTGATTAATAAAGTCGGCTTACGGCCCTTGATATCACCATATCGACCAAGAATGATGCCACCAAGCGGTCGTGCCAAATAGCCCACGGCAAAAAGCCCAATTCCTCGAAGTTTTAGAACATCAGGATTGGTACTAGCGGGGAAAAAAGCAGAGGACACAATGTCTGCAATATATAAATAGATCAGAAAGTCGAAAAAAGCAATAGCGCTGCAAAAGCAGATAAATAGAACGATATTTTTGTCTTTAGAAGACATTAGTGCATATTGAGAACGAGACGGCATAATAGATCACGCATCCACATATTAAAGTGGTTGTTAAGACGGTCATCATGGAGATAACCGGCCATAATGAAAAGCGGCAAACCAACATAATTAGATGCTGATTTGCCGAAAAAATAAATTAGAACGTTTTAAGCTAAGAGGATTTTGCTTGAAAGCCCACTAACCAATTTAAGGACATCTTTAGAAATTAAACAGTTTTAAATTTTATAATAGCCAGTCGATAGGTAGCCAAGACATGATAGTGAGCCATACGTGGTCAGAGAAACCTACTCGTGGCTCTGAATTATAAACCACCTTTTTACCATCTTCGATGGTATGCCACTGTAACTGATTGTTATCTATTAACTTTACTTCGTAGGCTTGACTCAATAGATCATCACTAAGCGCCTCATGCAACTGACTGGCTAGCTCATCATCATTGATAATTACACCCATCTCAGTATTAATGTTAGCTGAACGTGGATCAACATTATAAGAGCCAATGAAGACCTGATGGTCATCTACAGCAAAAGTCTTAGCATGTAAGCTGGTTGATGACTGACTGCGCGCTTTCCATAATTTATTTTCACGTTTCTCTTCACTAGCAGTCGATTTTAGCTCATATATTTTGACACCAGCACCCAGCAAGTGAGGACGCCATTTACTATAACCAGAATGCACTGCAGTCACGTCAGTAGCATCAAAAGAGTTGGTCAAAATCTTTATATCGATACCTGATTCTGCCAACTGTACCAGAGTATCTACTCCATCCTTAGTTGGGACAAAATACGATGAAATGATAGTGAGCTTTTTAGACGGACTGCCTAATAAGGTACGTAATTGATGAACCAAGTTGCTATCGGTAGGAACTGTTTTGGTTAATTTTCCAACGTCATCACTCAAAAACTGCATGTCTGTCCAACGAAATGGCACGCGTTTATTGACCAAATCAACATCAATAGAGGAGTCTTCAATAGCTGTTTTGTAGATAGCTAAACTGCTGCGTGAACTACTCTTTTCATCTTCATCTAACTTATCTAAACCGATTAAAAAATTACTGGTAGTCCCTTTATCTAGAGTAACCAGCGTTTCGATATCAAAAGATATCGGTGCCGACCAGTAGCTCATAAAGCTATTATCAATATCTGCAACCACTTTGCCGATGAGCAGCACATCTAAATCAGCAAATTGACTGTTTTGATCATTACTAAGATACTCATTGCCAATGTTACGACCGCCAATAACGGTAATCTGCTTATCGAAAGTCATGCTTTTATTATGCATGCGCCGATTGATACGTGGCAGACCAGTGACAAAGTTCATCGCTTGGAACTTGCGGTGCATCAAGGGATTAATAATACGTACAGCAATATTTGGATGACTGGCAAAACGCAGTAAATGCTGATCAAATTTTGCATCGTTATTAAAGTCATCGAGCAACAAGCGTACAATAACTCCGCGCTCAGCTGCTTCCCATAAGTCTTTCAATAGTAATTGACCTGCCTGATCGTCATGCCAAATATAGTACTGCACATCAATACTGCGAGTAGCCATATCAGTCAAAATGCTACGTGAGGCAAAAGCGTTCGCACCAGTTACAATCGGATGATAGCCTGATAACTCAGGGTGAATGTCATTTTGTTCACTAATGGCTGCAACCAAGTCGGTATTACTAATGTCAGTATTTTTACTTTGAGAGCTGTCTAGGCTACTGTCTTGTTGGTATAAAGCATTAACGCGCGCTGATAGCGCTTGGCTTTCAGGCAAATGTGGCTGCTTTGGCAAGCTTTGGCATCCACTAAGGCCTAAGGTTAGTCCAAGTGTTAGACTCAGCGTCAAGCTGCTTGGCTCTATACTTAACATCGACATAACTGGTTTACCTTAATGAGCTTAAAAAAGTGAGCTTAAAAATATACTGGAATTTATACAGACTAATGTAGAGTAATAATAGCATTGTTTATGAGCTATATAATAGCAACGTTTAGAACACGAATTAAATCGCTGCTTAGCTTAGCAGGTGTCGCAATATCTGCCTATTAAAAATACGTTATTTTTCTTAGACTGAGCTATTAATCGAGTTGAAGCGACAACTTATCGTAGGCTCTATCGCTTGGCAAGATAGTTTTCAAAAATAACCTTTTAGGAATACTCAAAACTAATCATCAATTTTAGCTGTCTTGAAAGATATAGGTAGTTAGCAGCGATACCTGAAAGCTACTAACTAAACCTACTAACTAAACCTACTAACTGAAATCTAATGTCTGAAATATAGTGGCATGATATGATAAACGCCTTCATCAATCTATAATTAGAAAGATAAGCAGTAATCTTAATACTAACCATAGCAACGGAAAACTTATGAGTCAGTCGCAAGTGCAAGATGAAAGTAATCTAAATAAATTAGATCCAAACTGGCGTAATGATGCCTTAGATTTAGGCCTCGATTATGGTATGCAGACCATTGCGGTTCGTGCAGGGCAACACCGTACTGACGAAGGCGAGCACTCCGAACCTATATTTACTACCAGCTCTTATGTCTATACCTCAGCAAGCGATGCCGCTGCGCATTTTGATGGCACCAAGACTGGTAACGTCTATTCACGGCATACCAATCCAAGCGTGCGCACCTTTGAGCGTCGTTTAGCAGCACTTGAAAATGGCGAGCGCGCTGTCGCTACAGCTTCAGGCATGGGCGCCATTTTGACCATGTGCTTAGCCTACTTAAAGGCAGGCGATCATCTGCTTGCCGCCAATCAATTATTTGGCTCATCTATTGGGCTATTCAATAATTATATGGCTAAGTTCGGCGTTGAGGTTAGCTACGTCGATTGTTTCGATAATGATGCATGGGCAAATGCCATACAACCAAATACTAAAGTGATTTATTGCGAAAGCCCGAGCAATCCTTTGGCGCAGATTTGTGATATCGGTTATTTAAGTCAGCTATGTAAAGCTAACGATGTGTTACTAGTCGTTGATAATTGTTTTGCTACGCCAGCGCTGCAACGCCCATTAGATTTGGGTGCTGATGTGGTGATTCATTCTGCAACCAAATACTTAGACGGGCAGGGTCGAGTATTGGGTGGTGCGCTGGTCGGTAGTGATAAGCTGATGCAAGAGGCATTTACAGTCGTGCGCTCAGGCGGTATCAGTATGAGTCCGTTTAATGCATGGGTCTTTACCAAAGGACTTGAGACACTTAAATTACGTATGCAAGCTCACTGTGCCAATGCTAATAAAGTAGCAGCGTTCTTGGTCAGTCATCCTAACGTCAGTAAAGTGCACTTTTCAGGACTCTCTGATCACCCATCTCACGAGCTTACCAAGCGTCAACATCATATGAATGAAGGCTATGGCGCCATCATGGGTTTTGAAGTTGAGGCATCTGCTCATGCGGATAGCCGTGATCCAAAGGTTGCTGCTTGGCATGTTATCGACTCGACTCAAATGGTCTCTATCACCAACAACTTAGGGGATGCCAAAACCACCATTACGCATCCTGCGACCACAACTCATTTTCGACTGACACCTGAGGCGCGCGCTGAGGCTGGTGTCAAAGATGGGCTTATCCGTCTGTCAGTAGGTCTAGAAGATGTAGAAGATATTATCAAAGATTTGGCGCGTGGTTTAGACAGTTTATAAAGATGACGGTATAATCAACGTTATCGTATCAATTTTATGATTAACAGCTATTCATCATTTATCATCCATTACTATAAAAGAAAGAGGCAATTATGAACATTCAAGCACTTATGCAACAAGCACAGACGATGCAAAAGAAAGTTGAAGCCAATGTTGAGACGGCAAAAAAGGATTTAGCTAATAAAGAAGTCCATGCAGAAGCGGGTAGTGGTCTAGTAAAAGTCACTATGACTGGTCGTCATGTGGTCAAGCGCTTAAGTATTGATCCAAGCTTGCTTGAAGATGAGCCTGATATGATTGAAGACTTAATCGCTGCTGCTATCAATGATGCGGTTCGTCAAGCGGATGAGCTCTATGAAGAAACGATGGCTGGCGCGACTTCAGGCATGGGTCTACCACCAGGTATGCAAGGTTTATTCTAAGCCTTAATTTGCGGTAAATACTGCATATTGAAGACAATAATGGGGTTGTTATCTATAGGATGCGACCCCATTTTTATAGCTACGGTTTATAGATAAAGGAAGCAACTTTGCTTACAGCCAAATTTGATCAGCTGGTTAAACAGCTGCGTATTTTGCCGGGTGTTGGTCAAAAGAGTGCCCAGCGCATGGCGCTACATCTGCTCACTAAAAAACGCCCACAAGGCATGGCACTCGCCCAAGCACTTGATGAGGCAATGCGTGATATCGTAGAATGTCAGCGTTGTCATAGCTTTAGTGATGATGCAGTTTGCCCGTTGTGCCAAGATCCAAGACGCGATGATGGGATACTGTGTGTGGTCGAGACCGCCGCTGACGTTATGGCAATTGAGCAGACTGCAGGCTACCGTGGACGTTATTTTGTCTTGGGCGGGCATCTGTCACCGATTGATGGTATCAGCGCTGATGATTTAAATATTGACCAATTGGTGTGGCGCGTCAAGCAAGAACCAGTCGAGGAGCTCATACTGGCAACGGGTACCACCGTTGAAGGTCAGACGACTGCGCACTTTATTAGTGAGGCTGTCAGTCGTCACGTCAATAAAGTCACGCGTTTGGCACAAGGCGTACCCATGGGCGGTGAGCTTGAATATCTTGATAGTATGACTCTTGGGCAAGCTATGCAAAACCGCTCCTTTTTATAATAAAAACAAGCCATGTATCTTTTGGATTGGTACATAGCAGCTCTCAGAATTTAAATTTCTAAGCGCTTATTTATCATTTTATACTTGGTGTTGTTATACTGAGCATTTTGAATCAAGTGTTTTGAACTATCCATTCCGAACTAAGCATTCTGATTTGATATAATCGTTTAATTTTCTATCTCTAAGCGCTATTGTTAGCGATTTATTCTCTTTTATCTATGCAGGTATCTGCCCGTGTCTGACCTTAGCTCTTTTGATTTAACTTCTCAAACCCATTCTTCTCAAGATAGTATTTCGCACTCTAACCCAACTGAAGGCGTTAATAATAGCCAGATGCACGCAGTTGCTAATTCAGCAGCAGTGCCTGCCGAGCCAGATATTGATGCGCTGCTAGACATAGCGGATGAAGCGTCTGTCACTTGGGTGCGTAAGCAAGAGCAATTAGACGAAGTCATCAAAGCCTTGAAGGTTTGCGGACGAGTAGCTTTAGATACTGAGTTTATCAAGCGTGATACTTATTATCCGCGTTTGGCACTCGTGCAGCTAAATACGGGCAATCATATTTATTTATTAGATGCACCGCAGTTACAATTAGCTGAACTTTGGCAAGCGCTAAGTGAAGTTGATGTTGCGATTTGGCATGCTTGTGGAGAAGATTTAGGTATTTTCTATTTACTCTCTGGTTGTCCGCCATTGACTAATATTTTTGATACGCAGATTGCCTTATCTTATTTGACTGGGCAGCTACAAATGGGCTATCAGCAGGCGCTTGATGATCAGTTGGATATGCATATTGATAAAGAACAAAGTCAATCTGATTGGTTGCAACGCCCATTATCAGATGAGCAAGAGCAATATGCAATCGATGATGTACGTTTTTTACCAGCGCTATATTTGAGCCTTGAATATGAGTTAAAAAGACAAGGTCTGTTTGAATATGTATGGGCAGATTGCCAGTTGTATGCTTATGAGCTATACCAAACGCAGCATGTAGAAGATGAGGCCATGTACTTAACGATGGCAGATTATCGCTATAATTCGCAACAAATGGCGATATTGCAAGCGGTTGCTACTTGGCGTGAAGCGCTGGCACGTTCGACCAATCAGCCGCGTACTTTTGTGATTAAAAAACAAGCAGTGCGTGAGATTATCACTGAAAAGCCAACCAGTATGCGTGAGCTTGCCCATAAGACAACAATTCACCGTAGTATGTTGCGTCTTTATGGTGAAGAGTTGCTAAAGGTCATCAAAGAAGCAAAAAATCTAGCATCTGCTGAGCATCCAGAATGTCTGCTACCCCCATATCGCTCTAAAAACAAAGTATTGTCAAAAGCGGTTCAACAAGCGGTAGATGCACAAGCAGAAAAAATTGGCGTGCCAGCTAACGTGCTTATGCGCAAAAAATGGCTGGGGCAGCTTTACGAAGTGATTGCCTTTGATAAAGATTTAGCAGAACTACCGCAAGGCTTAAAGGGCTGGCGCAATGATTGGGTAATGCAAACTTTAATTCCTGTCATTAAAAAGCATAAAACAGAATTGCAGCAAGGTATGGGTATCAACGTTTAAATCTTCCATACTGTAGAAAATATTCTGTTTGCGCCGCCACTGACTCATTAACTAACATGCCTGTATGTGAGACAGGCATGACAATATGGTCAGTAGCAGCATCAATTTTAGTCTCCTTTACATATACCGTCCCATCATGCACAAGCTCCTGCTCAAGTTGCGATCGGCCTGCTTTACGCAGCTTGCGATTATGATATTGCAAAAATAGCTGCCCCAAGCCATAGGGCTTATTGCCCGCAATCACGCCCAAAGTAACATGTTCTGGCAATGGCGCAACCGTCCCATCCAATGCATCAACATATGAGCGACCTACGACAACAGGGGTCAATCGCCAAATGTAATCGGCACAAACGCTACCAACATGCGGTGTCCCGAGGGTCACGCAGCGTCCAATCTGCCACTTTGGGTAATGATAAACAAAATCGCGAATAATCAAGCCACCTAAACTATGCCCGACCAAATCTATCGGCAGGTCGGGATGATGGTTATGCTCAAGCCATGTATTGAGACGCTGACTATTGGTTGTGATGCCATCACGCATACTACGGTAGCTGTATTGATGAGTATCAAAACCTGCTGCTTGTAAGCGTTTAGCCAATGGCCGCATAATCCATGCGGTTTGATGTAAGCCATGAATAAGAATGACCCGATTTTTATGTTGCATGATATTGTCCAAAAAAGTGGTTTTATTACAATGAGTTAAGCTAATTTTTATCGCATTCAGCTTTTATTATATCGCTAAATAATAGGATTGTTTAGCGATGATGTTATAGTCGATTTAGTTTAAAATTTATACCAGCATAACGCTATTTTGAACGTACTTGTTTTATATTGAACTGACTATAAATATTATATACATAAATAGTAAACAAAATAAAAACCTCCAAATCAGCTACTGACTTGGAGGTTTATTTTTATATAAAACAATGTATTAAGATGACTTTTTGTTATCGAATACTACATGTAGTTTTCGATACTTGGGCAAGAACACATCAGGTTCTTATCACCATAAGCATCATCAACGCGTGCCACACTTGGCCAGAACTTGTGAGCACGGACATAAGGTAGCGGGAACGCAGCAGTATCACGGCTGTATGGATGCGTCCATTCGCTATCAGTAATCATAGAAGCTGTATGCGGTGCATTGACCAACGGGTTGTCTTCTAGTGTCCAATTATCTTCGCCTGCTTTAGCTTTCATTGCTTCAGCTTTGATAGATTTTAAGGCACTAATAAAGCGATCTAGCTCTTCTTTAGATTCAGACTCTGTTGGTTCAATCATCAACGTACCCGATACTGGGAAGCTCATCGTTGGTGCATGGAAGCCATAATCCATTAAGCGTTTAGCGATATCACTCTCACTGATGCCAGTTTCTTCTTTTAATGGACGAATATCAATGATACATTCGTGCGCGACTTGACCATTTTTACCAGTATATAAAACAGGGTAGTGGTCTTTAAGCTGAGAGGCAACATAGTTGGCATTTAATAACGCCAGATTGGTTGCTTCAAGCAAGCCATCACGGCCCATCATCGCGATATACATCCACGAGATTGGTAAAATGCTCGCTGAACCATACGGTGCTGCTGATACTGCTGAACAGTCCTTTTGCGCGTTATGGACTGGACTGATGGTATGGTTGGCCATAAATGGTGCCAAATGCGCTTGCATCCCGATAGGACCCATACCAGGACCGCCACCGCCATGTGGAATACAGAATGTCTTGTGCAAGTTCATATGTAGTACATCTGCACCAACGTCAGCAGGTTGCATGATACCAACCTGAGCATTCATGTTAGCGCCATCCATGTAGACTTGACCACCATGCTTATGAATAAGGTCACAAATCTTACGGATGCCTTCTTCAAACACGCCATGTGTTGATGGGTAGGTAATCATCAAAGCGCCAAGATTTTTGCTGTGCTCTTCACACTTAGCCGTTAAATCGTCGATATCGACGTTACCGTTATCATCAGTTCTGACCACAACGACTTTCATGCCCATCATCATCGCTGTAGCAGGGTTAGTACCGTGCGCTGATTGAGGAATGAGGCAAACATCGCGGTCAGTTTCACCTAGTGACTCATGATAGCGACGGATAGCAAGAAGACCTGCATATTCACCTGATGCGCCAGAGTTTGGCTGCATAGAAACATCATCGAAACCAGTAATAGCTTTTAGCTGCTCTTGTAAGCTATCGATCATATCGATATAGCCGCTTACTTGGTCACGCGGTGCAAAAGGATGCACGTTTGCAAACTCAGGCCATGTGATAGGTAGCATCTCACTAGTAGCGTTTAGCTTCATTGTACAGCTACCGAGTGGAATCATACTGCGGTTCATCGCCAAATCTTTATCTTCAAGCGACTTTAAATAACGTAGCATTTCATGTTCGGTATGATGCGAGTTAAATACTGGATGCGTTAATATATCATCTGTACGTAAGTGCGCCGCATCTAAAGATACACTGGCCGCTTCAGGTAAGTTATGCGACTTGCTAACGAAAAGCTGAGTTAAGACATTAAAGTCTTTTTCATCACTAATTTCACTAAATGATACACCCAGTTTACTATCGCTCAGACGCCACAGGTTATAGCCAACATTGTCTGCATTTTCAAAAATTTGAGTTGCCATCTTCTCTGAACCGCAATCAACCACAACCATGTCAAAGAATTGCTTATGGACGACATTTAATTGGTTGTCGCTACCTGCATTGCTGATAACATCAGCGAAGGCAGTGGCAAACGCATGAATACGAGTGGCAATACGCTTCACACCGCTTGGACCATGATAGACGGCATACATGCCAGCAAGGTTGGCAAGCAATACTTGTGAGGTACAGATATTTGAGTTGGCTTTTTCGCGGCGGATATGTTGCTCACGAGTTTGTAGTGCCATACGTAGGGCGGTGTTACCTTGCGAGTCTTTTGAGACCCCAATGATACGACCAGGTGCTGAGCGTTTTGCTTTATCAGAGAAAGCAAAATAGGCAGCGTGTGGACCGCCAAAGCCCATAGGAATACCAAAGCGCTGCGTGCTACCTAATGCAAGGTCTGCACCCATATCAGCAGGTGACTTTAATAGCACCAAGCTCATGATATCGCTGACGACTGATGTGTAAGTTTTGTTTTTCTTAACCGCGCTAATAACATCCGTTAAATCTTTAACATCGCCTTCTTTACCAACATACTGAAATAGCGCACCGAAGTAATCACCAGATTTCGCCAGTTCAAAATCACCAACGATAACTTCCCAACCAAAGTATTTAGCACGGGTATGGATAACGTCTAGCGTTTGTGGGTAGATACGGTCATCAACGAAGAATTGGTTTGATTTGCTTTTGCTCATGCGTTTTGACATTGCCATCGCTTCTGCAGCGGCAGTCGCTTCGTCAAGTAATGAAGCACCAGCAAGCTCAAGTCCAGTCAGATCAATACAAACTTGTTGGAAGTTAAGCAATGCTTCTAGACGACCTTGAGCGATTTCAGCTTGATAAGGCGTGTAAGCAGTATACCAACCTGGATTTTCTAGCACATTACGTTGAATAACGGCTGGCATACGCACAGGCGAGTAACCTTGACCGATATAGCTCTTATTGACCGTAATGTTATCAGCCATGGCACGTAGTTTGGCAAGGGCTGCATGCTCACTCATCGCGAGCGGCAAGTCTAATTCTTTATGTATGCGTACCGGCTCAGGGACCGTATCATTAATAAAGCTTGCCATGTCGTTATAGCCAATCGCATTTAGCATATCGGCTTGCTTGGTATCGTTAGAACCTAGGTGACGATAAACGAATTCAGTTTCATTAAATAAACCTTTAAAAGTATCAAAGGTAGGTTTTTGAGAATTAGTCATGACAATCCTTAATAGACTGGATAAAAAAGTAATAAGTTAGGATAAAAGGGTAGAGCAAAATTGAGACAATAACTTTAATCGAATAATCACTAAATGAAGGAAAAGCTATCGGCCAAATCAGGCAATCAGTTAAACATAGTGGACAAACTGGTCTTGGTCAAAGCGGAACTGCGAGTTATAAATACCTTTGTCAGAGCGCTCACCTGCACCAATCATCATGACAACATGATGATCATCGCTAAGTCCAAGCAGTTTTTTCATCGCAGGCTCGTCAAATCCGCCCATAGGACAGCTATCGAAACCGTGTGCTCGCAGTGCTAGCATTAAGTTTCCAGCGGCAAGAGCAGTATTGTTGGTTGCCCAGTTTTTGACATCTTCAGAGGTATAATAAGGCGATTTAATCGGACCTTTTACTTGTCTGAATACTTGGGTAGCGCCCCATTTAACTGCGGATACTGTATTCACCGGACCACGTAAAAAGTCTACTGCTACCACCTTGGTGTAGTAGTCTTTGACCTTTTTTGGTACAGGCTTATCAGGGTATTCACGTAAAACTTGCTGGGCATGCTCATGCCAAATATTAGTACGTGCGACCACGGCAATTAAGCGCGCAGATGTTTTCGCGGCGTTTTGATCCATACAGTTTTTGACAGCACGTTTGCGGCTATCTGTACTATCAATTACATAAAACTCCCACGGCTGCAAGTTGCTAGAATTTGGCGCTAGCATGGCCAGTCGTAGGCATTCTGCGAGCACATCATCAGGAATAGGGGTATCCGTAAAACGACGTACTGAACGACGTGATTCTATAACTTCACGAAAGGCTTGCAGTTGCGGCGTATAGCTAGGTGTTGCTAGATTAGCTGTTTTATTTCTGTCCACATGAGTACTATGCGTATCGGCTGCATCAGTATGATTGGCGTTAGAATCTGCTTGACTCATATGAGGCTCCAAAACGTAGCGTTAATATAAAGAACAATAAAAATAGGTAATCGTAGCGTGATACGAATAAAGTCATACAACAGTTAGTTTATTCGTTGAATTAGGTTGTCTGTATATTACTAAATATAAGCAGATACCAGCTGACGCTAATATCTGCAGTTTTTGGACAGCTAGTATTATTTACTAGCTTCAATATTTTAGAAGCTTACAGCTCGTTTTGGTACTCTTCAGCCGTTAGTAGCGCTTCGTAGTCATCCATGTTGTCAGGCTTCATTCTAAAGAACCAACCTTCACCGTATGGGTCTGAGTTGATGATTTCAGGATCATCTTCAAGGCTTTCGTTGACTGCGACGACTTCACCTGAGATAGGAGCATAAACGTCAGATGCCGCTTTTACTGATTCTACCACTGAGATTTCATCATCAACGACGATAGTGTCACCAACTTCTGGTAACTCAACGAACACCACGTCACCAAGCAAGTCTTGGGCATGGTCAGTGATACCAACGGTGATAGTACCGTCTTCTTCTAAGCGTAACCATTCATGGCTGGCGATGTATTTTAATTCTGCTGGAACATTGCTCATGGTGTCTCTCCTAAGTGATAGAGGCTGGATAATAAAACATATTAAGAAATCATAAAAGCCAATAATAGGCTGTGGTTAATCGAAGTTATCATTGTGGTCGTTGAAAGTTTCGATTAACCCATAATCAAACAGTATTCGTTAAGCTTAGTCAACATTAAAATCAGTCAAACTGCTGCTTGCCATTGCGTACAAATGGTAACTTAAGGACACGAGCATCTACGAACTTACCTTTACCGCGTAAGTCGATTTGTACTTTATCGTCGTCTGATAAACTAGCTGGAACGCGTGCGATAGCGATAGAGTTTTTGAGGCTAGGGGAGAACGTACCACTGGTAATGATGCCTTTTTGCTCATTATCTGTGCCCTGATTGATAGTCACTTCCATGCCTTCACGTAAAACGCCACGGGTAGTCAGTAGTAGACCAACTTGCTTCATCGCAGTGCTGTCATCTTTTGCTTGCTGACGTTTGCTAACCATTGCTTCACGGCCAACAAAGTCGCGCTCGTCTTTTAGTGCCAGTGTCCAACCCATGTTACACTCATAAGGACTAATATTTTCGTCCATATCATGACCATAGAGGTTCATGCCAGCTTCCATACGTAGGGTATCACGCGCACCAAGGCCAGCAGGTTTAATGCCATTAGCTTTTAGCTGCTCAAAGAATGCAGGCGCATCATCCGCATGCATAATGACTTCAACGCCATCTTCGCCAGTGTAGCCAGTACGAGCGACAAACCAATCTTTACCTTCTATATCAGTAAGGTCAGCACCAACAAAGGGCTTAAGCTCGTCAAGAATATCAGCCCAACTTGGTTTAGCTTGCGCCAGTTTTGCTACTGCATTTGGCCCTTGAACGGCAAGCATAGCAAGATCTGGACGTTCGGTAATAGCAACATCGAAAGCTTCAGCAACTTTATCAAAGTGAGCGATGTCCTTATCACGAGTACCAGCATTTGACACGATACGGTATTCGGTTTCATCCGCATTCATCAAGTAAACAATAAGATCGTCAATGATGCCGCCTTGCTCATTGAGCATAGGCGAGTATAAGGCTTTACCAACGGTTTTTAGTTTATTGACATCGTTTGCTAGTAGTTTTTGTAGCCATACCTTGCTTTCAGCACCTTTGACGTCAGCCACTACCATATGTGAGACGTCAAACATCCCAGCATCAGTACGTACTGCCTCATGCTCTTCGATTTGTGAGCCGTAATGAATTGGGAGCTCCCAGCCAGAAAAATCCACCATTTTGCCATCACTATCGACGTGAGACTGATATAGAGGTGTACGTTGAGGAGCTTGGCTATTATTGTCTTGAGAACTAGTATCGGTCATAACAAATCCTTGTGTGTACGTCATCAGTACTTTGTAAAAAGCACGAGGTTGATGAGCGTCGTAACAGTAGCGAGAAGCAAGATTGCAGGGTGCAAACATTGCCACAAAGGGTAACACAAAACATAAAGCAGTGAGCCAAACAGACGCGTAACGTCCGTTTAAGCAAAAGCCCTATCTGTCCTGTGACCTGAGATTTTCAATACGACAGCTGTTTATCAGAGGCTATGCACTCAATATGAGCTCAGAGCGTGTAGTGTCATATTTTCTCCCCTTCGGTGGGTAAGGCGTCGTCCGTCCTTACCACTCTCCAGATTTGTTATGCCGCTTGTTTATGATTGCAAAATTAAAATAAAAAATGCAAATAAACAGTGGGGGCATGCGTTTTTCAGTCCTTTTACCTGAGCGATTGGCAGGGTAGATGCGCCTTCGGTGGTCGTATGACAGTATGAATAGCGCACAATGAGCGCTCATTTCTGCCAAAAACTCTCTCCTGAAAAACGCTTTTATTATGAAAGGTTCATAGCTGTTTTACAAGCCATCAATTGGATTAATGCCAATAATTTCATAAAAAGTCGTTTTTTTGCTGGTTTTGACCGTCAAATATGCCCTAAATCATGCTCCAAGTCTCATTGATAGTTCAGTCATTACTAATAATAAATGCTAATACAAAATATAAGTAGTAGGGAAAGATACAGCTGTTTTATTAAAAAGCTACCACTGAAAGCGAGTATTGATAATAAAGTGAACCATGATAGGCTATAATCCTATTATCCATAAGCATTTTGCATGACTGCTTTAATTTGCAATTTGCTTTAATCTTTAGTGTTAGATAGGTGTTTTATGCATTGTGATATTTATAAATTTCCCAAACATGACGATATGTATGTCTATATCGCGCGTCCCGATTATCCTGATGATACTGATGAAATCAAGGATTGGTTGGGTGTATTACCAAAAGACTTTCGAGCCAGTTTGGGTATGAGTAAATTCGTTATACATCTGGATTTGGAAACGACGCCAAAGCTTGCCCGCGTCGACAAGGAAGAAGTATTGGCGAAGCTAAAATCACAAGGGTATTTTGTCCAAGTGCCACCGCAAGATGTGATGCGCCGTCAAGCAGAACTGCGCGCTCGCGAGTCTCAGGATAATATTTACGACTAGGTTATGGCTAGGCACTTATAATTCTGCCAGTGAAAACACAAGTAAGGTGATGGTAGCTGATAGTCTAAAACCTATAAACAAGCTACCAAAATCCCACGTAAAAAAGTCTTTGCACAAGAGGCTAATATGCTTTTTGCTATAAAGTCGTGATAAACTAGCCACCTATCAAGCTTGCACGTTAGGGCTGAGTTGCTAATTAATTTAGTGACTACTCAATGACTCTATTGCTAATTACAAACGTAGGTATCTAAACACGCATGGACTGGTTAAAAAGTATCTTAGAAAGCTTACCTCTGGAAAAGCTTAGTGACATTCTTGGTGAGATTGTCATTTGGTGGAGTCAGATGGTCAAAAACGTACCACCCGCCGACCTGCCAATGTACGCTTATCTCGGTGGCTCCATCGTGGTATTACTACTTTGGATTTTGGTCGCACGCATGTTACCGCGTCCATTAGGTGGCATGAGCTGGATGGTATTGTTTGCTGTGCTCTTGGCACCAGGTACTGCACTTAGTGATCCTAGTGTCATAGCGCCCGCAAGCATCAGTGTCGTTTATGCGATTATGATGAAGGATACTGCCACTGCTATTACCAATGCGCTACCAATTCTAGTGGTATTGGTCGTTGGGTTATTCGTTGGTTTTGTCTGGCAGCTTATTCGTGGCGCTTTTGATTCAAGTTTGGACAAAGCGCGTCGCCGTAGTGCTGAAGATGCGCAAGCAAATATGCAACTGGCAACGGGTAATTATATAGAAGAGAAGAATAGTGAGCCATTACCAGTAAACATTCCAGTAACTACCAAGCCTTCAAATAATGATGCTATGAATGCCAAGCAAGAGATTAATTTGAAAAAGCAAAGTTCTAACGATAATATAGATAAGAGGTTAAGTACGACAAAGCCTAGTACACAAGTTGATGATGGTTCGGTTGATTCAGATAAGAAGCTATAGTTAACAACTTACATCAGCTAGCAAGTTTTTTGTAAACTGTAGGAAGTAAAATAAAAGACACCGTTGCGTGTCTTTTTTTATGGCAATACGTTAACTTTAGATTAGCCAAATGCTTAAGATTTGTTAGCTACTGCGAACGCATGAGTATTTGGGCATTAAGAAAGGCTGTGCTAATCTAAACTATTATTTTTTGACATATATCCATATTGATTACAACGACTGAGATTTGACCATGAGCACTGAAAATAAGACTGCAAAACCAAGCTTTACAGGTACTGAGAGTTATATTGCCACCGATGATCTGCAACTGGCAGTCAATGCGGCTATGACATTACAAAAGCCACTGCTAATCAAAGGTGAGCCGGGCACAGGTAAGACCTTACTGGCAGAAGAAGTTGCCAGCAGTTTAGGTATGCCGCTTATTACATGGCATATCAAATCAACGACCAAAGCTGAGCAAGGGCTCTACGAATACGATGCAGTATCGCGCCTACGTGATTCACAATTGGGTGATGACAAGGTGTATGAAATTGGTAACTACATCAAGCCTGGTAAACTTTGGGAAGCTTTTACCAGTAAAGAGCGTAGCGTGCTGCTGATTGATGAAGTAGATAAAGCGGATATTGAGTTTCCAAATGACTTGTTGCATGAGCTTGATAAAATGTCTTTTTATGTCTATGAGACGGGCGAGACCATTACTGCTGAGCAGCGCCCTGTCGTCATTATCACCTCAAACAATGAAAAAGAGCTACCGGATGCATTTTTGCGTCGTTGTTTTTTCCATTATATTGACTTCCCAGAAGAGCAAACCATGCGTCAAATTATTGATGTGCATTTTCCTAATATTCAAGAAAAACTGGTCAATGATGCGCTCGATATCTTCTATAAGTTACGCAATATTCAAGGTCTCAAAAAGCCGCCATCAACCTCAGAGTTGGTTGATTGGTTAACCTTATTACTCGCTGATGATATGGCACAAGAAGAGTTGGAAGAAAACTTGCGTGGTGAAAAGTCTATTCCACCATTGTATGGCGCACTTCTTAAAAATGAAGCTGATGTGAACTTATTACAGCGTTTTGCCAATATGATGCGTCGTTAAGGTTAAACACTATGTTTATCAAACTATTCTATACCTTACGTACTTACGGTGTGCCTGTGAGTACTCGCGAGCTGCTTGATTTAAACGCTGCACTTGAGCATGGGTTGATGATGCAGCCGCATCCTGAATATCCAGATGACCCAGAGCTGCGCGATTTTGCCAGTCGTGAAGATATGTATCGCCTTATTCGTCTGTGCATGGTCAAAGACGAACGTCACTTTGATAAGTTCGATCGGGCGATGGCAGATTATTTTGAGGGAGTCGATAGCTTAGACATCGATGAGTTGATGGCAAAGCTGACGGACGTTCCAAAAGAGTGGCTGGACTTAAAGTTAGATCCAAAAAATCTAACAGAAGAACAGCGGCGATTGCTCAAAAAATACGGTTCGCTTGAAGAGTTGATGAAGGCTTTAGAAGAGCGTCTCAAAGAGCAAAAAGAGCGGCATCAAGGTGGTAGTAAATGGGTCGGCACCGGTGGCACCTCACCGTTTGGTGCTTATGGTGATCATCCAGAAGGCGTACGCGTGGGCGGAGAGTCACGTAAACGCAGTGCAGCAAAGGTTTGGGAGCAGCGTAAATACCGTAATCTTGACGATGATAGTTTACTTGGCACGCGGCAAATTCAGATGGCACTGCGTAATTTGCGCCAATTTGCACGCACCGGTAGCGCTGACGAGCTAGATATTAATGAAACCATCAAACGTACTGCTAAGAAAGGCGTACTCGATATTCATATGCAGGCTGAGCGTCGCAATCGTGTCAAAGTACTGATGCTATTTGATGTGGGCGGCAGTATGGATATCCATGTTGAAGCATTAGAAAAGTTGTTCTCAGCGGCAAAAAACGAATTTAAAACCTTAGATTTCTTTTACTTTCATAACTGTTTGTATGATTATGTCTGGAAGGATAACAATCGTCGTCATAGTGCGCCTATGCCAACCTTTGAGCTACTAAATAAATATGGCCGCGAGTACCGAGTGATATTCGTTGGTGATGCCTCAATGTCACCATATGAGCTATTTTCAGTGGGTGGCAGCGTTGAATACATGAATAATGAAGCTGGCGTAGTGTGGTTGAAAAGGGTACTTGACCATTTTGACAAGGTCGCATGGTTGAATCCTGAAACCCCAGCTTATTGGCAATATACCCAGACTATTGGGGAAATCAAAAAGTTATTCAATAATAACATGTACCCTATGACACTACATGGAGTGGAAGATATGACAGCCTATTTAGCTCGCTAGCTGTCCATAAATTTTTACTTTTAATAAACTATAAAAACCACTGCTATGAAATAATAGTAGTGGTTTTTTGTATCTAACAGTATCATATTTAATTTAAAGTAATTATAAATTTAGAGCCGCTTAACAACAAATGTTTCTAGAAACAATTGAGTTGAGTAGGGCGATGCTATTTGTCAAGAAAATGTAACTATATAACTATTGACAATTTCAAAATATGGATAGTAATGATTATGTATTAACTGGTTGATAAGATAGGGTTTTCAGCTTCCTAACAATATACCTATATTTGATATTAAACAATGCGAATACGATAAATGAATCTATGTAATTGTTAAAGACTCACTTGTATCCTATATGATCACCTCACTACTTCCTATGCTTAAAAAATTTATCCTCAGATATCAAAAGCACAAATGAATACGAATCTTCAAAGATCTGATATTTAAATATTTATTATGTGTGGGGAGCATGATTGTAAGGTTGATAAGTAGTTGACAGACAGTAGTGTTCACAGGCTTTATTCTATTTAGCACTAAAATAAGATGGAAGGTCATAAAGTGATAATTAAGAGGGCTGAGTAATGGAAGACTAACCAAAAATACTGCCTTCATCTCTGGACCTACATAACCAAATTCAGCAACTTTTCTCAAATTATTGGCACAAATCCAATCAAATTCTTATCTCTCCCTGATAATAAGTGACTTCAAAATCCCGACGAACGGACATTTTTTGCTATTTAGCTGGTAAGCAGTAAGAGTGTTATACAGTTCATTGATTGATATATGACATGCAAGCTTGCACATTACAGAAAAAACTCTCCAATTAATAATTAATTCTATTGTCTTCTGTGACAATTTTAAGACTCCCAACCAATACGCTGGTTTAAATCTTTAATTATAATCATATATTTGTGTATTTCACCAAGGTGAGTGCAGAGACAAAAAGACCTCAAGGCTATTAAATGCTTGGGGTCTTTTTGTCTTTGTTGATATTGAATATGGTCGATAATGACTAATAATTTTGTACTAAAACGAGAATTTAGTCATAAGTTTTTTAAGATATTAACAGTTGACTTTGTTGTTAATATGTAAAGATATTGACGAACGGTTGTAAATAACTGTCTAACGGTATTGTTTCTATATATGTATATCCGTTAATATGAATACATATATCCGGAATTATGAATATATATGGAAACAGTAAGTTTACAATACAAAAAGTTTTCGCTTCTTAAAGCTTAGTAGCTGGTTACATTTCAATAAAATGTTTCTTCCGTATAAGATTAAGACCCGTTTCATTTTGGTATTTAAGCTCTCTGTAACATAGATTTTGGTTTTGTTCTTTATATCTAATAGGTCTATTTGGGAGTACACATTATGAATCGCAATTATAAAGTCATCTGGAACGACGCCCTACAATGTTTTACAGCCGTTGCTGAAAACGCTAAAGCAAATGGCAAGTCATCTAAGTCTAGCGTAAGTTCTAACGCTTCAAGTGCATCTGCTAACAAGCTGACAGCAGGTGCTTATAGCTTACGCCTTAGTGCATTACGTTCGGGGTTATTTGCGGTAGGTCTAACAGGTTTGGCAATCGGCATGTCTTCACAAGCCATTGCTGCAGTAGGGGTAAGCGGCGGTATAGGTAATGGTATGGCTGTTTCCAATTCCGAATGTACTAATGTCAGTCAAGCAAATTCAGGCACTAATAAAGAAAACATCGCTATTGGTTGCGCATCCTTTACCAATGATATTGGATATCAAATCGCTGATCGTGGCAATCCTTATTATACCAATAATGTGGCTAATGCCAGTACCGTTGATGCAGGTGATAGACAAGAATATGCGTCAGAGAGAAGGAACGCAGGCTCGGTCGCCATAGGTACGGGAGCACGCACTGAAGGTGCATTGGGATTGGCAATAGGTGAATATGCAAAAACTACGGATGTTGCTGGCGTTGCTATAGGTGTCGACTCTTTATCCGCAGGCAATACTGCTTTAGCGATAGGACGACAATCTGTTGCTACAGGTGATTATTCGCAAGCCATGGGTAACGTTGCTGCCGCAACAGGCACAGGCTCGTTAGCTGTAGGTCATTCTGCAACTGCAACTGGATATCGTGGTATCGCTATTGGCTCTGCTGATATCGAAAATGCCTCTACAGTTTCTGGACAGCAAGGTGCTGCTTATCAATCTGTGCAGCAAACTAAAGCATCTGGTAGAGACTCTATTGCGCTTGGTAGCGGCGCACAAGCGACTACTGAGGGTTCGGTTGCGATTGGTACCAATTCGAATACCTTGGCTAATGCGAAAAGTGTCACAAGCGCAACTGTAGGCGATGTCACTTATGGTAACTTTGCTGGAGCAACCAATATCGTAGCAGGTGATCAAATATCTGTTGGTGCTAGTGGTCAAGAACGTCAAATCAAAAATGTTGCGGCCGGTGATGTAACGGCAACCAGTACAGATGCTATCAACGGTAGCCAGCTGTTTTCAGTTGCAGATACGTTAAACAGCAGTATTACCAATAATACCACTAGCATCAATCAGGGTATTAACTTCGGAAATGGCGTTACAGCTAATAATTTTAAATTAGGTGCCACTATTGCCGTTACTGGTGATGAAAACATAGCCTCAGTGACTACGGCTAATGGTGTGCAACTTCAATTGAACAGAGACTTAGGTTTAAACAGTGTGACTACTGGCAACACCCTTGTTAATAATAACGGTGTTACTCTGACTGGCGGTTCTAACCAAACGATTAGACTGAGCAATAATGGCCTAGATAATGGTGGTAACAAAATTACCAATGTAGCTAGAGCTACAGATGGCACAGATGCAGTTAACTTTGATCAATTGAATGAAGTCAGAAACAGTGCCGCTGCCAAGAGCACAGTTACGCAAGGCAAAAACATTGTTGTAACTTCAACCGCTAATGAAGATGGTTCTACTAACTATCAGGTGGCCACTGCAGACGACCTTGATGTTACTAGTGTTACCGCTGGTAATAGCACTCTGAGCAATTCCGGCCTAGCTATTAATGATGGTACAGGTAATACAACGGCAGTGACCGCAAGTGGCACTACAGTAACTAATGCTGATGGTGATACAACGGCATTGACTGCAAGTGGCACTACAGTAACCAATGCTGCTGGTGATTCAACTAGCTACGGTGCAAACGGCTTTACAGCTAGTGATAACGCTGGTAACAGCACTGTTGTTAATCAAACAGGCGTAAGCTTTACTAATAGCAATGGCGCTACTGGACCTAGTATTACTGCAGGTGGTATTAATGCAGGCGGTACCGTAATTACTAACGTTGCAAGTGGCGGCGATATCGCTACCAATGCCGCTAACATCGGTGATATACAAGCAGCTGCTGCTGGCTCTAGAACTGAAGTTGCTGCTGGTACTAACATCACTAATGTGGTTAAAACAACAGGTGAAAATGGACAAGATATCTATACCGTTAATGCGAATGGTGCCAGCGTTTCTGGTTCTAGTGCAGTGACCGTAACAGCTGGTAATAAAAATGCCGCTAACGTTACTGACTATGCTGTAGATCTCAGTCAGGCCAGTAAAGATAGCTTAGTGAAAGCAGATAGTGCCATGCAAACAGTCGTTACTCAGATTGATGGTAATAATGTCAAGACTGTTAACCAAGCAAACAATACGGCTAACTTTGTCACCGGAAATAACATTGTCCTGAGTAATGACAATGGTGGTATTAGAGTAGCTACTGCCGAAAATATAGTAGTGACTAGTATTAAAGCTGGCAATACGACGCTTGATAGCAATGGTCTGGATAATGGTGGCAATACAATTACTAATGTCGCCGCTGGTGTTAATCCTACTGATGCTGTAAACGTGAGTCAGCTTGATACTGTCGATAGAGCAATTAATGGTGAGCTTGTGACTATTGACAGAAACGTTAATAATTTAGGCTATAGAATTGGTGAGGTTGAAGACAATGCCAATGCTGGTATCTCAGCCGCGATGGCGATGTCATCATTGCCACAAGCTTACATCGCAGGTAAGTCGATGATAGGTGGTGGTATTGCCTCATATAACGGCGAAAGCGCAGTTGCTATCGGTGTCTCAAGAGTCTCTGATAACGGTCGCTGGGTGATGAAAATAAATGGTACAGCCGATACTCAAGGTAATGCTGGCGGTGCTATCGGTGCAGGCTTCCATTTCTAATCCAATCAAACGCATTATGACAATGTCTGTACTCGGGCAGATATTGTCAAATCACTCATGACACATTAAGGAATAAACAATGAACTTATCTATTTATCGCCACGGATTGTTGGCTACTGCTCTTTTATTTGCTGTAACTGGCTGTACTTGGCATGTCAGTCCGGGCGCTCAGCATGGCTCTGTTAATCCTGATGATTTGGTATTCCCTGATCAAAGTTCAGCATGGCAAAGAGAAGGCAAAATCGTTGAGCAAAATGATGTTGCCAAAATTAAAGTCGGTACTACTAAAAACGAGATTTACAAACTGATTGGTACTCCACACTTTCAAGAAGGCTTCAATGCTCGCGAATGGGATTATATCCTCAAATTCTATGATGCCAATCAAAATGTAGAAACTTGCCGTTATAAAGTCATTTTCGATGACAGTTATGAAGGTGTGCTTCGTAGAGATGAGTTTTTTGCAACTGAGACTTATTGGCAGCCTGCGTCATGTGCTAAGTATTCACAATTTACTAGATAGTTTGACTTAATAGTAAACGTTGAATAATAAAAAAAGAACAAGGCATCTAGTGTCTTGTTCTTTTTTCTGAATATAGGGTAAGAAAATCTATTGTTTAAAAAATAGAGATTTATAAATAATTTTCTAAGCTTTAATTTTACTAAGCTCTGAAAACCAACATAAGAAAAGAGGCATCTATAACCATATTAAAGCTTATTTTCTGAAATGAAAATATCGTTGTGTTTAAATACTTCTTTCACCTATATATTTTTTCAATTTAACACCTTAAGTACCTGAGTAATAAGTCACTCTGTTATCACGTAAGAATCCAGCCAAGCCCAAGCTATAACGCTCGGCGACACGAACGGCGGTACTGGTAGGGGCGGACATACCAACTAACCAAGGTATACGACCACGAATGGATTTCTGCACCAGCTCGATTGATAAGCGTGAAGTCATAAGGACGCATTCAACCTCCGTCTTGTTGCGCAGTTGCCAGCCGATAAGTTTATCGAGCGCGTTGTGACGTCCTACATCTTCAAACAAATATAATTGTTGGTTATACATCGTTGCGGCGGCATGTACGGCACCTGTCAACTGATGTGTATGTTGCATGGCATCGACTTGTTGCCGTATTTCTAATAGATAGCTAAGGCTTGGAGTATTTGCTTTGACCTGTTGCATGTCTTGACGATAAGCACTCAAGTCGGGCAGTGCCTGCGTTAGTCCAGTGATACCACACATACCGCAACCTGTACGCCCTGCGAGCTGCCGCTTTTGTGCTTGAATACGCTGATGACAGCGTTGGTTTAGCACTAGCTCTACCACATAAATATCGTAATCTTGCAGTGATATTAAGCTTTGCTCAAATGCTTCAAGTTCAAGACTTTCATTCATAGGGTTTTTTACATGCGAACCCTGCCCAAACGAATCTTGCGTAAACTTTTGATAACTTGCGATATCTGTAAGCTGGGTAACTTCCCAATCAAGCAGCTCATGACTGTGCTGAATTAAGCCTTCACTAAATAAGAATCCAACAGCTAAATATTCTAGCTGGTGAGGACTTGCCATCAATACCGCATAGTGAATACCGTTAATAACGATAGCAACCGCAGCTTCCACTGCTAAGCTAGCTGACTGGGAGTCAACTCTGATTTGATCAGTACTAGTCTGAGCAACACTGGTCCCAGCAATACTATGATGACCATACTTATCTGACGGATAATAATGCTTTTGCGCTAAATGATTACGCGCAAGTGGTGCCGCAGATAATTCTATAGTTTCTGAAATTTTGTTTGCCAATTTATTATTTACTAAGAATTGATCGCTATATTTCGCGTCAGTTTCAGCATTGCTTTCAGCTATCATGATGGCTCGTTATATCTTATGGGCATTGACATAGTTATTACCGTTTTCCTTTTAAATATATTCATAACTCAATCATTATCTCACGCTTACTATGCAGGGTCGGCTATGCCAGCGTTTGCATCAACACGTTGCAGAACAACGGTCGTTGATTTATAAGCTGGTATGTGGGAGTCTGGCGCATGCGTGTCTAAATCAAATAAATCATTACACTCAGGGTAGTAAGTTGCGACGGCGTTGGATGCGATATCCATCTCAGTCAATACTAAAGGCCCTAATGTACGTGGTTTATCTGTGCCGTCTGTAATGTTTGAGCTATTTGAGCTGGCTTGACGCGATACCACAACATGGTCACCTTCTTGCCAACCTAAACGGCTCATCTCATCAGGATGCATAAATAGCACATCACGGCGATTGGTTTGGCGATAGCGGTCTTGATAACCAAATATCATAGTATTGAATTGGTCATGACTACGGACACTGGTCAATTGCCAGATTTTTTGCTCATTATCTTGCGTGCTATCGATATTGTTATCTTCTCTCGCATTGTCTATAAGGGCTGAGGTTGTCTCTGCCATCTGTGCTGCGACATAAGTAATCGGATATTTCGGTACTTCAAACTGTGCTTTGCCACTGTCGGTATTCCACACGCGATGGCGCGCTGGATGATATAAATGAAAGCCACGCTCAGCCGCACGAATACGCTCGTTAAAGTTCTCAAACCCATCAATCGCTTGGGCGACATAGTCACGAATGATGTCAAAGTCTTCACTCATTGCTTGCCAAGGGATTAATAAGTCAGCTCCAAGCACGTGAGTAGCAATATCTGCCACAATCTGCGCTTCCGACTTTAACGTATCGCTAACAGGCTTAAGGTTGCCTTGAGTAGGTACAATCTGACACATAGAGTCTTCGATAGTGGCAAACTGCTCACCCTTAGCGGTGATTATGCGTTCGGTGCGACCTAAGCAAGGTAAGATGAGGTTATTTGCACCCGGATACAGCATGGTTTCATTGAGCTTGGTGCCCACAAAAATATTGAGCTGAGTCGTGGTCAAGGCTTGTTGAATGGCACTGCTATCAGGCGCGGCAACGGCATAATTACCGCCCATACTCATAAAGACTTTGAGCTTACCAGCAATTAATGCTTTGGCGCCAGCCACCACATCAAAACCGTCCTCTTGCGGCATTGGACGCTCAAAAACGCGCTCAAGGCTATCAAGCAAAGCCTGTCCGGGACGTTCATGAATGCCCATGGTGCGATCGCCCTGCACATTGGAATGTCCACGCACTGGGGAAGCGCCTGCACCATCAATCCCAATCATACCCATCAATAGTAACAGGTTAGTAATCATCGCCACATTGTCATCACCTTGCACATGCTGGGTGATGCCCATACCCCAAGTACAAATCGTCGCAGGACTGTTGGCAACCAGCTTTGCGATATTGATAATTTCTGTTTGAGCAATACCGCAACCAAGCTCGATATCCACCCATGACTGTTCTGTCAGCCACTGTTTTAATGGCTCAAAACCTGACGTATGCGTCGCAATAAAATCGTTATTAATTTTATCGTTCTCAATCAGCCATTTTGCAATACCAGTCAACAGCGCAGTATCGCCACCGATTTGAATTTGAATGACATCGTCGACCATATCATCACTTTGACCTGCCGCCATATGCGTGGGCTTTTGCGGATTTCTAAATTTACTTAAGCCTTGTTCACGCATAGGGTTTATCGAGATGATTCGACAGCCTTGCTCATGAGCATGGGCGAGCATTTCAAGCATGCGTGGGTGGTTAGTCGCAGGATTTTGACCAAACATTAATATCAGTTTGGCTTGCTCAAAATCTTCTAACATCACCGTCGCCTTGCCAACGCCTAACTGTCTACCGAGCATTACTGAGGTTGGCTCGTGACACATGTTTGAGCAATCTGGTAAATTATTGGTGCCAAAACAGCGCACAAACAGTTGATACATAAAGGCTGGCTCGTTGGTCACACGGCCTGAAGTATAAAATAGCGCCTCGTCTGGCGAATCAAGCTGTGCTAACTGCTCAGCGATACGCTTGTAAGCAGCTTCCCAAGAAATCGGTACATAGCGGTCTTGGGTCGCATCATAATATACGGGCTCTGATAAGCGCCCACTATGTTCAAGCTCGTAGCCAGACCATCCTTGTAGCTCGGTTACGGTGTGCCGTGCAAAGAATTGTGCATCTGCCTTTTTTGACATGGTCTCACTGGCAATGACTTTAATGCCGTTTTCGCAGACATCAATCATTTTATGTGACTTATGATCCGGCCAAGCGCAGCCCGGACAATCAAACCCGCCTTTAGGTTGATTGCTTTTTAGCACACTTAAACTACCACGCAAGAAAGTCTGATAATCCATCAATTTACGAGTAGAGGAAATCAGCGCAGGCCAACCGGCAGCAGGGTGGGAATAAACAGGAATTTTGCGCATAACAGACCTTATAGGTAAATGGCAGCAAATAAGCTTTATATAGCAACTATATAATGGCTAGCGAAAAGTTTGTAGAAGCATTAACTATAGATAACAAAAAACCTTCAAGAAAAGAGTGTTTTCTTGAAGGTTTATAATTTGATTGTCAACTAATACATTTCTTGCGGACATAGCAGCCGGTAGACTAGTTAACTCAAAATCAAGCTATCATCTTCAACCTTCTCACCGCGAGTTTGCTCAAACATATCAAGTAAGTCATGTACAGTCATATCTTTACGTATGTCACCAGCGACATCTAATACCACTTGGCCTTGATGCAGCATTACTGTACGCGTGCCATGTGCTAATGCTTGTTGCATTGAGTGCGTGACCATCATGGTAGTTAGCTCATTATCAGTGACAATCTTATCTGTCAATTCTAAAACGAAAGCAGCAGTTTTAGGGTCAAGAGCAGCAGTATGTTCATCAAGCAATAGAATCTTAGAGGGTTGTAATGATGCCATTAGTAGGCTCACAGCTTGACGTTGCCCGCCAGATAATAACCCCATACGGTCGGTCAAACGATTTTCTAAACCTAATTTTAGGACTGACAGTTTTTCTCGGAATAAATCACGGTTATTCTGGTTTAGTGCAAAGCTTAGACCTCGTTTGCCGCCACGTTTGTAGGCCAATGCCATATTTTCTTCGATAGTTAATGCTTCACAAGTCCCAGCCATCGGGTCTTGAAACACACGGGCGACCCAATGAGCGCGTTGATGCGCTGTTTTTTTGGTGACATCGATGCCGTTTAGTAAGATTGAGCCACTATCGACACGCGTGGTACCACTTACGGCGTTTAGAAAAGTCGATTTACCTGCGCCATTAGTACCAATAACAGTCACAAATTCGCCATCAGCGATGTTTAAATTAATACCACGGAGGGCAGGGTTTTCGATAGGCGTGCCCGGGTTAAAGGTCAACCGTAAATCTGTGGCTTGCATCATAATCGTTATTCCTTATTGTCTCTTCAAGCTTATTACAGTTTTTTACCGCCTGCTTTGACTGTCATTGAACGCGAACTTTACGAGATAAAAACTTAGTTTTTGCTTTTGGCAATACCAGTGCTAATACCACAAGTAGGGCAGTAATCAAGTTCAAATCTTGCGGGCCAAAGCCAATACTACGCAGCGTATCGCTCGATAGCGCGACCTGAATAAATAGCTTATATAGTACCGCACCAACGATTACGGCAAAGGTAATCAGCCAAATACGCTTGGCAGGGATGATGGTCTCCCCAATGATGACTGCTGCTAGACCAATGACAATCGTACCGATACCGATAGAGATATCTGCGCCACCTTGGGTCTGTACAAACAGCGCCCCTGCTAAAGCAATTAGGCCGTTAGAGACGGCCATACCGATAATCGTCATCCAAGAGGTGTTAATGCCTTGCGCTTGGGCCATACGGAGGTTTGAACCAGTTGCACGCATGGATAAGCCAGTTTCAGTGCTATAGAACCAATCTAAGAATAGCTTGGCAAGCAATATGACCACACCAATGATAAGGCAACGCATCCAATAGCCATTTTCGTCATTGACCAAAGTGCTAAATACTGTGGTTTCACCTAACAACGGCAAGTTGGGCGCGCCCATGATGCGTAGGTTGACAGAATATAGCGCGACCATGACTAAGATGCTGGCAAGTAGTTGCAAGATACCAAGTTTGACGTGTAGCCATGCAGTGACGATACCAGCGACTGAACCTGCTAGCATACCAAAAGCACAGGCCAACCATGGATTGACACCAGCGACGATAGAGATGCCAGCGACGGCGCCACCTAATGGAAAACTACCATCAGCGGTCAAATCAGGAAAGTCGAGCGTACGAAATGAGATGAGCACACCAAGTGCTACTAGGCCGTAAATTAGACCGCTTTCAAGCGCACCAAAAAAAGCAATTAGAGACATAAGATATCAGTAAGTCATAACCAAGCGTTTAGTAAATAACATTCTATTTATTAACTCACAGAGTAAGTGGCTTATACCAGCGCGCTCTTATCTATAAATTTATAAGTCAATTTTAGCTAAACGGCTAAGCGGTGAATTTAACAGATTAAGCAATCTGCGGTTAGGGTAAACCAAAACATGTCACGATGAAAAGCTATCATAAGCTACCTTGGTTCAAAGCTTTGGTTCAAGATATCGCAAAATTTAAATGCTATGTTATAAGTGCTATGTAAATAATAAAGTCCTAAGCAAATACCTTGGCACTTATAAGTATTTTATAAGTAATGAGCTAAATAAAAGCATTTAAATAACCGCTACTTAATAATAGCCTTTTAAATAAGAAGCCCAGCCTACTAATTCATAGCTGGGTTTCTTATGTTAAACATTTAGCTTCATCGCATAAAGGTAGCTGGCGGCTGACACGCAATCTATCAAACTCGGTATCTATATTATGATTGCTATGATGAGCCAACTATAAAAGTGCGTTATTCTACCACTTCTTTTGCTTTATCGATAACCGCTTGTGGCAAAGTAATGCCTTGTTCTTTGGCATGGTTTGGACTGACATATAAATCAAGCATTTGCGGCGTATAAACAGGAATGGCGCCGGCTTCTTCACCGTTTAGAATGCGTACAACGATTTTACCAGTTTCGCGGCCAAGATCGTAATAGTTTACGCCTAAGGCAGCAATGGCACCGCGCTCAACTGAACTGGTATCTGAGGCAATCAGTGGGATTTTGCTCTCTTTAGCGACTTGATATAGTGATTCGTAGGCCGATACGACGTTGTTATCGGTTGAGGTATAGATCATATCAACCTTACCTTCGAGGCTACGGGCGGCCATCGCAATATCAGTACTACGCTGGGCAGGCGCTTCGAGTACGTTGATACCTAGTGGTGTCAGTTTTTCTTTTAAGTTTTTCAAGATAATCGTTGAGTTGACTTCGCCTGGGCTATAAACATAACCGACATTTTTTAAGCTAGGAATGATTTGACGCATCAATTCAATTTGTGGCTCATAAGGTAGTGCATCAGAGCCACCAGTGACATTGGTGCCAGAGCCATCTAGTTTTGTGACTAGTTTGGCTGCGACTGGGTCAGTGACTGCTGAAAATACTAGTGGGATACTGCTAGTCGCAGCAGCTACTGACTGCGCTGATGGAGTGCCGATCGCGATGATAACGTCTGCATTGTCTGCAACGAATTGCTTGGCAATCTGTCCCGCCGTGGCAGTATTGCCCTGTGCACTTTGGAAGTTGACCGTTAAGTTTTCACCGTCTTTAAAGCCGGCATCATTTAGCTCATCGATGACACCTTTACGGACATCATCTAGCGCTGGATGTTCTACAATAGCAGTGATAGCGACCGTCTTCATAGCTACTGCGGCATCGCCAGTAGCAGCCGCGTCAGTAGTGCTAGTATCTTGTGCTGACTGATTACAACCAGTCAAGATAGCAGTACAAACGCCGCCTAATAATAGCGCTTTACTAAAATTGAAATGACCAAAACGATTTTGATACAACATGGGTCTTACTCCTAAAATAATAGTGTGTCCATACACTATATAAATAATTAACGTGCTAATTAATAGCCTACTACTTTCTATTTGGTATTGGTATCAGTATCAACGTTAATGGCATTTTTTAGTAAATCTGCTGGCAAGCTGACACCTTGCTCAGCCGCGTGCTTCGGACTTGCATACAAGGTTAATTTATTCATGACTTCAGGCTTAATGGTATTGACAGCCTCGCCATTTAACACGCGATAAACCATTTTTCCAGTGGTACGGCCAAAGTCATAATCGTTGACACCTAGCGCAGCAGTGGCACCGCGTCTTACACTAAACTCGTCCGAGGCAATGACTGGAATATCAAGCTCGTTAGCGGCACCTGCCATTGCTTCAAATCCTGACACAACGTTATTATCTAACGAGGTATAAATGACATCGACGCGACCAGCAAGACTACGAGTCGCCATAGCAACGTCAGTTGGACGGTTGGCTGTCACATCTAATATTTTGAGTCCACGCGCTGGCGCGAGTTTTTTAAGCTGATTGAGCACTACTACAGAGTTAATCTCACCTGGGCTATAGACGTAGCCAATGGTTTTTGCATTGGGTACAATTTTTTGAATATTGTCTAACTGCGGCGCAATAGGTAACTCGCTTGATAGGCCTGTCACATTAGATTGGATAGGTACGTTATTTTCGTTAATGAGCTTCGCTGCAACAGGGTCTGAGATAGCAGTATAAATAACCGGAACCGTTTTAGTTGACGCAACAATGGATTGGGCAGATGGCGTTGAAATTGCTACGATCGCGTCTGGATTGTCTCCTGCAAACTGCTTGGCAATCTGTCCTGCTGTCGCTGTATTACCTTGAGCACTTTGGAAGTTGATAGTTAGATTTTGGCCTTCAACATAACCATTATCAGCCAGCTCATCAATGATACCGCGGCGCATCTCATCTAACGATGGGTGTTCAACGATTTGAGTAATGGCCAACGTTTTAGCGGGTTTGTCAGTATCAGCGGCTGCACTTTCATCAGTCGTTGCAGCAGTATCGGTAGAATTTGAGCAGCCAATTAATCCAAGGGTGGCGCTAATAGCAGCGCCGTATAAGCTTAAGCGTAAAGTAGAAGCAATAGTCATTATTAGGTTAACTCATAAGTTATATCAATCGTAAAAACCAAGTTAACATTATCAGAATAGCTAAGTCTACTTATGGTAGTACTTGTGTTCGTCTTCGTTATATTTGGTTTTAAAGATGATACTGGAAAATGCAGGTTAGCCGAGTCAATGCTATGTTGATGCCAAAATAGCAGGCTAACAATAAAGTAATCGTTCCGTCGATCATTATGTTCATATTATGACAGTAATGTAAGTTATCGCAATAAAAAATTAAAGCGTATTCGTCATAGCTGTGATTGAGTCATGTATTGATGGTTTTATTAAGTGGTTTCTTAACCCCTATACTATAAAAAACGACATAAAAAAAAGATGCCATGTAGGACATCTTTTTTTATGTCAATGCTGAAGAGAGCAGTTAAGCTAAAGTATCACCAACGATGCAATCATCAGGCAAGGTAACAACCGTTAGCCCCGTTTTTGGATCGCCAGTCGATAACACCATGCCTTCCGAGATACCAAATTTCATCTTACGTGGTGCAAGATTAGTGACGCAAATCACCTTTTTATCAAGTAATTGCTCAGGCTCATAAAATTTACGGATACCGCTAAACACATTGCGCGGTTTGTCTTCGCCAACGTCTAAGGTGAATTGCAGAAGCTTATCTGCGCCTTCGACATGGTTACACTCTAAGACGTGTGCGACTTTCATTTCAACTTTGGCAAAGTCTTCAATACCAATATAATCAGCTTGCTCAGCATTTACATCATCACCAGTACCAGCTTCTGTCTTGCTATCTTTTTCGGTGACTGACTTGCTAGCAACTGGAGTAGCAGTTTGAGCTAATGACTCTTTTGACGCTTCAACCATCGCTGCAACGTCTTTTTCTTCGATACGCTGCATTAAAGGTTTAAATTTATTGATTTTATGACCAAGCAACCATTGGTTACGGCTAGCGAAACTCAAGTCATCAATGTTTAAAAATTCTTTGGCATTGGCAGTCAGCTCAGGTAATACTGGCGCTAGATAAACCATCAATTGACGGAAGATATTAATCGCAACCGAGCAAACGTCTTGAACTTCTTGCTCAGTGCCTTCTTGCTTGGCAAGCGACCATGGTTTTTTCTCGTCAATATACTCGTTGGCCTTATCTGCACATTGCATGATTAAACGCATAGCGCGCGAGAATTCGCGATTCTCATAAGCAGCAGCAATTTCATCACCAGTTTTGGTAATATCTTCTAGAAGCATTGACTCTACGCAAACGTCCGACAGCATACCGTCATATTTCTTCACTAAGAAACCAGCGCTACGACTGGCAATATTAACGACCTTACCAACCAAGTCAGAGTTGACCTTTTGCATAAAGTCTTCTAAATCAAGGTTAATGTCCTCGACTTTGTCAGACAGTTTGCTAGCAAAATAATAACGCAAGTATTCAGGGTGTAAATGATCAGCGTAAGTTTCGGCTTTAATAAAGGTGCCACGTGACTTACTCATTTTTTCACCATTAACCATCAAGAAGCCATGGGCAAAGACACCAGTCGGCGTACGGAATTCACTACCGGCAAGCATGGCTGGCCAAAATAACGCATGGAAATAAACGATGTCTTTACCAATGAAATGATAAACCTCGGTCTTATGCTCGTTTTCTTGCATCCAATAACGGTCAAAATCAAGCGCTTCATCTGTACCTGCACGCTTATCACATAAGTTTTTAAAGCTTGCCATGTAACCGACTGGCGCATCTAGCCATACATAAAAATATTTGTCTGGCTCGTCGCTTGGGGTATCTGGAATTTGGAAACCAAAATATGGTGCATCGCGCGAGATATCCCAGCTGGTCAGGCCAGCGTCAAACCATTCTTGCAGTTTATTAGCAACCGATGTTTGCAAGCGATTATCACTACGCGTCCAATCCTTTAAGAATTGCTCAAACTCAGGTAAATCAAAGAAATAGTGCTTAGAGGTTTTTAGGACAGGTGTGGCGTCAGACAACGTCGAGTAAGGATCTTTAAGATCTGTTGCATCATACGTTGTGCCGCACACTTCACAGTTATCGCCATATTGATCAAGCGCACCGCATTCAGGGCAAGTGCCTTTGACAAAACGATCCGCTAAAAACAATTGCTTTTCAGGATCAAATAATTGCTCAACGTCTTTGGTACTGATATGTCCAGCGCTATCAAGACGACGATAAATCAGCTCGGAAAAATGCTTGTTTTCTTCTGAATGCGTGGAGTGATAATTGTCAAAGTTAATCAAAAATTTAGCAAAGTCCGCTTCATGCGAGGCTTTAACTGAGGCAATTTGCTCTTCTGGCGTGATGCCATTAGCTTCTGCTTTGAGCATGATCGCCGTACCATGTGCATCATCCGCGCAGACATAAGTGACCTGATGGCCTTGTGCCTTCATCGCACGCGCCCAAATATCAGTCTGAATATATTCTACAAGATGCCCCAAATGGATATAGCCATTGGCGTAGGGCAGCGCACTGGTTACTAGAATCTCACGCACTTTCATCACCTATACTTTATATAAACGGGTTGGTTATCAAACGTCGCAAGCCGTTTATGGCGAGCAGACGCGATACTATTAATATCAAACTATCAATACTAAAACTTCTAAAAATGAAAATTCAAAAAGTGCGCCTATGATACCGTAAATCGGTCAAATTTGTGACATTACCATACTAATTAATACAGTAATTAATGTGATAACCAATACGGTAACCAATATGGTAGTTAGCTCCGTATGGTACATAAATGGTCGCTCATTTATTAGATATAAATAATACGCCCTAGCTTTGCTCGTTATAAAGTTATTATTAAAAAACCCACCAAGCAATTTGCCAAGTGGGTTTTGAATTTACACATTAAAACTCATTCATATTCAAAGCTCAAGAAACTGATTAAAGCTTAAACGGTTTCTAAAATGAGCCAAACATCGTCCCTAAGATGATAACAGCGACCACAGCGATTAATGGAATAATCATCGTAACCATCGCAAGATTAAGGTATGACTGCTTATGGGTCAAGCCACAAATCGCAAACAACGTGATGACCGCGCCACTGTGTGGAAGAGTATCAAGCCCGCCCGCTGCCATAACCGCCACGCGGTGCATAAGCTCTGGATCAATACCAGCTGCGACCGCCATTCTCAGGTAATCTTCGCCCAACGTCGATAGAGCGATACTCAAACCACCTGATGATGAGCCCGTAATACCAGCAAGCGTGGTCATAGCAACGGCTTCTGAGATTAGTGGGTTATCAGGATTTAGGTTTAAGATACTGTCACGAATGATAAGGAAGCCTGCAAGTGAAGCGATAACCGCACCGTAGCCAACTTCCGATGCGGTGTTAAAAATCGGCAACATCGAATCATAAGTACCACGGTTGATGGTTTTTTGTAGATTGTTCCAATGACCGATACGCAGCAAAATCAAAACAATACAGGCAACGACTAACGAGATAATAATCGACCATAGACCGAGTGAGCCGGCGATATTTAAATCCGGAAACTGAGCTTGTAAGCTGCTAAAGTCTATCGAAGGGAAAATAGCATAAGTTAATAAAGCGTTTAAAGCGATGACTAATACCAGCGGAATCATAGCAACCGTAAAGGAGGTGTGATGAGTATTTAGCACTTCGGCTTCTTTTTTTGCTGCACCAACGCCGCCTACATCCTCTTCGTCATGCTGACCGTAGCCTTCACCTGCCGCATTGGCTTTTCTAGCCCGTGACTGTAGCCATAACCAACCACAAATAAACATGATAGTACCGCCGATAATACCTAGGATAGGCGCGGCAAATACGTTGGTATTATAATAAGGAATTGGAATGGCATTCTGAATGGCTGGCGTGCCCGGCAATGCGGTCATCGTAAAGGTAAATGAGCCTAAGGCAATCGCTGCTGGAATCAAGCGCTTAGGAATATCAGCGGCTTTGAATAAGTCTTTGGCGATTGGATAGATAGCAAACGCTACGACAAATAACGATACACCACCATAGGTTAAGATAGCACAGACTAAGATGACTGCTAGAATGGCTTTGCTGGCACCAAGCTTTTCGACCACGGTATTGGCAATTGCTGTCGCCGCTCCAGAGTCTGCCATCAAACGACCAAACAATGCACCTAACAAGAAAATAGGGAAGAATTTGAGTAAGAATCCACTCAAAGCACCCATAAAGACATCGGTATAGGCAGGAATACTACTTAAAAAATCCCCTGATAGGAATACAGCTAATATCGCCATAATCGGTGCTAAAATCAGCACTGAATAACCGCGATAAGCAAAGAACATTAATAGAAATAAAGTAATAACAATAGCAAGTGTGCTAAACATGATCGCCCTCCTTGGCAAAATTCAGTCAGCGATTATGCAGTGCTTGCTAGTAGAGGTCAACACAAGATATCAAATACTTAGTAATAGATTATATTTAGTATGCATCTGTACTGATATGATTGTGACCTATAATATTTTTATTCACACTACCAATCGCAACCTCTATAATCTTAAAGTTATTCTCTAGTCGCTATGAGAATAATATGTTAAGTTAGCATAAGTATCGCATATATGATATATCGATATAAATTGTATTATTATGGTTGTACTTGTATTGAGTCCTATGGATAAACTACCATATTTAACAAGCAGTAATCTACTAACAATAAGTTTGAACCATAAACATTAAATCGACAAGGAATGTGGATATGTTTAGTGCTATCACCAACGCCAGCGTACAACTGGTAAATCGGTATCTACCATCTCCTTTTGTATTCTCTATTGTTTTAACGCTCATTGCTTTTGTCGTTGGACTTGCTATTACGGGCCAAAACGTAATAGCAATGGCAGGACATTGGGGCAATGGGCTGTGGTCACTACATAGCTTTGCCATGCAAATGGCGCTTATATTGGTGACAGGCTATGCGTTTGCTAGTGCGCCATTCATTCAGCGTCTACTGGATAATATTGCCAGTCGTATTCATTCCCCTTCGACCGCTATCATAGTATCAACCTTGGTGGGTCTGGTTGGGTCATGGATAAACTGGGGTTTTGGTCTAATTATTGGCGCTATCTTTGCCAAGTCACTCGCAAAAAAAGTAGCTAATGTCGATTACCCCTTATTGGTAGCGGCCGCATATTCAGGGTTTGTTATCTGGCATGGAGGCTTTTCAGGGTCGATACCGTTAACGTTAAGCTCAGGCGGTGACACCTTGCTCACGCTATCGGGCAATGCAATAACCGAAGCAGTGCCTTTATCACAAACCGTGTTTGCCGGATACAACTTGCTCATTGTCGGCTTGTTAGTAATAATCTTGCCTCTGTTAAATCGCTTTATGCACCCAAAAAACCCTACCGTTATTGATCCTAAGCTGATTAAAAAAGAAGCTTACGTGTCGCCTCGCAGAGATACCCCAGCACAAAGATTAGATGACAGTCGTATTGTCGCCGTAATTCTGCTGGCGTTAGCCTTAATGTACTATATTAGTGAATTTAGCAGCAATGGTTTTAATCTAGGATTAAACATAGTTATTGGGCTATTCTTGTTTGTAGGATTGTTATCGCATGGCACGCTAGAGCGTTACTATCGCGCAGTAAACTCAGGTATAGGCGGCATCACTGGTATTGTATTACTGTTTCCGTTTTATGGTGGCATCATGGGTATCATGACCGGAGCAAACGCTGACGGCATCTCTATTAGTACTCAAGTTACCGAATTCTTCGTCAATTCCGCTTCAGCAGACAGCTTTCCTATTTTTGCATTTCTAAGCGCAGGTTTAGTCAACGTCTTTGTACCATCGGGCGGCGGTCAGTTTGCTGTACAAGGGCCTGTCATGATACCTGCTGGTGTCGAGCTTGGTGTCAAACCAGCAGTCACGGCAATGGCGATTGCGTGGGGCGATGCGTGGACGAATATGATTCAGCCATTTTGGGCATTACCGTTATTAGGTATTGCCGGCTTAGATGCTCGAGCTATCATGGGCTACTGTCTGATAGTGCTTGCAGTATCAGGGGCAATTATTATGGGTGTGTTTTGGTTAGTGGTATAACTGGTATGGCGTGTAAATGAATACAGAAGGTAATAAAAACAACAAACTTAATGAAATGATTCAAAGGCAACAATAGAACGGATACATAATAAAGTTAAACCATTATTAATCTATGGGTTAATTAAAAGATCATAAACGATAATTATAGGAGACAACCATGAGTCAATCAAAAGTATATAGTAGTGCAGAAGAAGCGTTAAAAGGTATTGTAAGTGATGGTCAAACCCTCGCAATCGGCGGTTTTGGTCTGTGTGGTATTCCTGAAGCTTTAATCGAAGCATTGCGTGATAGCGGCGTTAAAGATTTAACCTGTATCAGTAATAACGCGGGTGTTGATGACTTTGGCTTAGGATTACTATTACAAACTCGTCAAATCAAAAAAATGATCTCATCTTATGTCGGTGAAAATAAAGAGTTTGAGCGTCAATACCTAGCTGGCGAGTTAGAAGTTGAATTGACCCCGCAAGGTACATTGGCTGAAAAGCTACGTTCGGGTGGCGCTGGTATTCCTGCGTTCTATACTGCAACTGGCGTCGGCACACTCGTCGCGGAAGGTAAAGAGACGCGTGATTTTGATGGTCGCACATATGTGCTTGAACATACATTGCGTGCTGATGTGTCATTAATCAAAGCGCAAAAAGCAGATAAATCGGGTAACTTAATGTTCAACAAAACCGCCCGTAACTTCAATCCAGACTGTGCAATGGCTGGCAAAATTACCATTGTCGAAGTAGAGGAAATCGTAGAGACTGGCACGTTCGATCCTGATGAAGTGCATCTGCCTGGTATCTTTGTGCAGCGTATTGTATTAAACAGCAACCCTGAAAAACGTATCGAAAAAACGACAACTAAAGCAGTTGAAAACGCTTAAATAAAGAGTCTGTCAAAATATTTTTTAACTTTTTAGATTAATGATAATAGAACATTGTAAAAAATAAGGAAATTACCATGGCATGGACAAGAGAGCAGATGGCGCAGCGCGCTGCGAAAGAATTACAAGACGGTTATTATGTGAACTTAGGAATTGGTCTACCAACTCTAGTGGCTAACTATATTCCTGAAGGTATGGATGTTTGGCTACAGTCAGAAAACGGTCTGTTAGGTATTGGTGAGTTTCCAACCGCTGAAAACGTAGATGCTGACTTGATTAATGCAGGTAAACAAACGGTGACAGCAGAGCCGGGTGCCAGTTATTTTGGTAGCTCAGAGTCATTTGCCATGATTCGTGGCGGTCATGTCAATCTGGCAATATTGGGCGCGATGGAAGTCTCGGAGCAGGGCGACCTTGCCAACTGGATGATTCCTAAAAAGATGGTCAAAGGCATGGGCGGTGCCATGGATCTAGTTGCAGGCGTGCAACGCGTGATTGTATTAATGGAACAAGTTAATAAACACGGCGATCCAAAAATTCTTGCCAATTGTGAGCTGCCATTAACCGGCAAAGGCGTAGTGGATCGTATCATCACTGAGCTTGCCGTATTAGATGTCACTGACAATGGTTTGAAGTTGGTTGAGCTTGCAGATGGCGTTAGCTTTGAAGAACTACAAGAAAAGACGCCAGTGAGCATTGCTCAATAAGCATGTTGCATACATATATCTTGCACAGGCATTAAAACAAGCTATTTGATAAAGGAATATAAAATATGGCGACTCAATTACAACAAGATTTGACAGGTAAGGTAGCTTTAGTCACAGGCTCTGCAAGTGGTATCGGACGTGATATCGCTGAGACTTATGCCAAAGCAGGGGCAGCGGTTGGTATTGCAGATATTAATCTTGAAGCGGCGCAGCAAACGGTCGATGCTATTGAGGCTGCTGGTGGACGCGCACTGGCGATTGCTATGGATGTGACATCAGAGGATGCCGTAAATGATGGCGTGCAACAGCTAGTTGATACTTTTGGCGGTATTGACATTCTCGTCTCCAATGCCGGTATTCAGATTATTGATCCGATTAATAAAATGGCATTTGATGATTGGAAAAAGATGCTCGCCATTCATTTAGATGGTGCATTTCTGACTACCAAAGCTGCCGTACAGCATATGTATAAAGACGATAAAGGTGGTACGGTCATTTATATGGGTTCAGTACACTCGCATGAAGCCTCACTTTACAAAGCACCTTATGTGACTGCTAAACACGGCTTGCTTGGATTGTGCCGTGTGTTAGCCAAAGAAGGCGCTGAGCACAATGTACGCTCACATGTGATTTGCCCAGGATTTGTTAAAACGCCGTTAGTCGAAAAACAAATCCCGCAACAAGCGGCAGAAAAAGGCATCAGTGAAGAGTCGGTGGTTAATGACATTATGCTGGTCAATACAGTCGATAAAGAATTTACCACCGTTGATGATATTGCTCAATTAGCGCTATTTTTAGCAGCGTTCCCAAGCAATGTGTTTACAGGGCAGTCTATCGTTGCCAGTCATGGTTGGTTTATGAATTAAACAGGTTTGATTGATATTTTATTAGTTTAGTATTCATTAGCTTGCTAATAAAAGACCAATCCATTAGCATCTAGTTTCTATTAATTTGAGCCAATATTATTGGCTCTTTTTTATGAGCTTTTGCTGCACCGTTTTGGGCCGCACGGAGTAAAAATAATGAATAATAAAGATTTTGCCGAAACTTTTGCAGCGAAATTAGGCCGTGCCATCGAACAACAGCAATTCGAACAAGCGATTAATCAAGTACAAGATTTGCGACCTATTGATATCGCTGATGTGCTGGCACTCATGGAGTCCGAACTTGCTTGGCAGCTATTAGAGCGCTTATCTAATCGCTCTACCATTTTTTCTTATCTAGAACCTGATGTTCAGGTCGCTATGGCACATGAGTTTCCTCGAGATAGCATGGCGATATTAGTAGGGGAGATGCCCGCTGATGAACGCACCGATTTATATAAGCACCTAAATCAAGATCAGCGCGACGCTTTACTGCCTGCATTGGCGCAAGCGAAGCGTGAAGATATCCGTAGGCTATCTGCCTATGAGGAGCGCACTGCTGGCGCCTTAATGACGTCTGATTATGCTACTTTAGCTGCTCGGATGACAGTAACAGAGGCATTGGATGCGCTACGACTGGAAGCCCCCGATGCTGAGACCATCTACCATGCTTATGTGATTGATGATGAACGTAAGTTGTTAGGAGTTGTGTCGTTACGAGTACTAATTTTAGCGTCTCCTGAACAGTTAATTAATGACATTATGATGAGCACTGTGGTGTCTTGTAATGTGAACGACGATCAAGAGGACGTCGCCAAAGTAGTGGCTCGTTATGACTTGATTGCACTGCCAATTACTGATGACAGTGGTGCCTTGGTAGGCATTGTCACCCATGATGATGCGATGGATGTCGCTAGTGATGAGGCTACTGATGACTTTCATAAGTCAGGCGGTGTGACGACTATGGTTGGTAGGCTCAAAGATGTCAGCGTTAGAGTACTGTATCGTAAGCGCGTGTTTTGGCTGGTGTTTTTAGTATTTGGCAACTTGCTTTCGGGCTTTAGTATTGCCAATTTTGAAGAGGTAATTGCGGCCAACTTAGTGCTGGTGTTTTTCTTACCACTTTTAGTCGATAGTGGAGGTAACGCTGGTTCTCAGTCTGCCACCTTGATGGTGCGTGCGTTAGCGACGGGCGATGTGGTCATGCGAGATTGGCTCTCGCTATTGGGACGAGAAGCTGTAGTCGCCTTAATGCTAGGCGCTACTATGGCAGTTGCTATCTCTATCATTGGTTATGTGCGCGGCGATGCGGTAGTATCTTTGGTGCTCGCGCTTAGTATGATGTCTGTGGTTATGATTGGCTGTGTAATTGGAATGAGCTTGCCTTTTGTATTGAATAAAATAGGTCTTGACCCTGCCACTGCCAGTGCGCCTTTGATAACCTCGGTATGTGACGCCTCAGGCGTACTGATTTACCTATTTATTGCTTCTCAATTTTTATCTATATAACTTTAATAATAGTCAATTTAATTCAGAAACACACAATGCTGCTGGGATGTTTTATTTTAAAATATAGGTTGTGTAGCCTCTATCAGTGTCATGGTCGAATGTTCAATACTCCCTAGTCGCACGCTAAAAATTTTTATACCTTTTTTTGTTTTGAACTGACTATATATAATAGCTTATTAGTAAATAATCGTGAGCGCCAATTATAAGAGGGTAGCGAACAGCTAAAATATAGAAGAATTTCATTGCAGTCTTTTTATTAATGACAACTATTAATATTATAGTCTTTTTAATATTCTCAATTCAGATACACTGACTATCCCAAGAATATTTACTATTAAATTCTTAAAAGTCATGTCATCAAACCTATTCATATAGAAGTAAAGGTAGCTATGTTCAACTTTATAAAAAAAATAACGTCAGAAAAGCCTGAAACTCCGCAACAGCAAGCAGAGCGTGATAGTGCTGTGGATAAAGTATTGCTTGGCTATGAAGTCGGCACTATTAGTATTGCTACCATGGTAACGGGGCTTGAACGTGATGGCGACCAATTAACCTTAGACTTACGTTTACCAGCAGATACTGATCCTGAAATCATTCAGCAAGAGCTTGGGCAACTGCTGCATCCGCACGGTATCAAAACCATTCATATGAATGTACGTCTATTAGCGGCAGCTAAGGGCGCAGGCTCAAGCTTACCGAAGCAAATGCCAAAGACGACGGATGCCATGGCTAAGCAAGCCAAGCCTACCGCACAATCCAATACAGACAGCGAACCACCGATTACTAAAGCTGCACCAACACAAGCGTCACTAGCGCCGCATCCGCGTATTCGTCATATTATCGTAGTCGCGTCAGGTAAAGGCGGTGTGGGTAAATCAACTACGACGGTTAATATTGCCTTAGCATTAAAAAAGCTAGGCAACCGTGTTGGCGTACTCGATGCTGATATTTATGGCCCTAGTATGCCAACGATGCTAGGCGTCGCCGATGTAAGGCCGCAACTAGAAAATGAGCAGTTCGTTCCTGTCGATGCGCATGGCATGGCGATGCTATCGATTGGTAGCTTGCTCGATGGTGATAATACACCTGTCGCTTGGCGTGGACCAAAAGCCACTGGTGCCTTGATGCAGCTGTATAACCAAACCAATTGGCCGCAGCTAGATTATTTAGTGATTGATATGCCGCCAGGTACGGGTGATATTCAACTAACGCTAGCACAGCGTATTCCCGTTACGGGCGCTGTCATTGTCACGACGCCGCAGCATATTGCACTACTTGATGCGCAAAAGGGCGTCGAGATGTTTAACAAAACCAATATTCCGGTACTTGGTGTGGTTGAAAACATGGCGCTGCATACGTGTAGCAACTGTAATCATACCGAAGCTATCTTTGGTACTGGTGGTGGCGAGTTTATCGCTGAGCAATATCAGGTACCGCTGTTAGGGCAGCTTCCATTGGCAAGTGGGATTCGCGCACAAGTGGATAAAGGCGAACCAAGCGTACTCGCTGATGATGAATTTGCGCCGTATTATCTGAGTATTGCTAAGAACATCGAAGCCAATATTAATAAATTTGCTAAACCTGTCGATGATAAGCGTATTTTTTGATGGTTCTTAATGGTATTGAAATAGCCTGAACGGTTAACCTGTAAAGTCCTTGTATTTTAAAAAGGAAGTATTGTGAGCTTATCTATTTATCAAAGTCATTTAGATAATATTCCCAAACAGTATAAGTTCCTAAAATTATTGCGCCCTCCGATATATGTGATTGAACTCTCAAACAATCAATTGATTGGCGTTTGCTACTGTAAAGATGGTAGTAGCAAACGTCATCAGGTTAAAGCTGACTTTAGCAACCGCCGGATGGTGATTGCTGATTTTAATAAGTTTTCAAAGGCTCTTGCTGACCTGTTAGTTAAGTTTCCTAGACACTTTTTATGGATGAGTGTAATGGCATCAACGAATGTGACAGAAACGTTAGTTGATGGATTGACCAGCATTGAAGTTAAGGTAATAACGGAAGCATTTTTTGTGGCTTCTGCACAGGCAAAAAGAAGAGTTTTACACACCACAGTCAGCTATCAAGGAAAGATAGTCTCTTTAAATAAATAGTCACTCTAAGCAAATAGTCTCTTTAAAAAACCAGTACCTTTAGAAAAATTTGGCTAGGATGCCTTGACGATGTATCAAAATCGCAACGAACAAGATCAGCAACACTTATCCACCAGCTTGCGACCAGTTGCTCTTGACGAGCTTATTCAAAATGGTCAGCCTACCTTTGGCGTCTTTGCTCACGTCAAGAGTATCAACTATATTGACTATTATAGTTATCTTATCTCACAAAAGTCCTTACCCAATTGGCGCAAAGCGCTCAAAGCCAACCAATTTTGCTTTATCCAAATTATTCAGCCTCCTTATCGAGTCTGTTTAGCACTGGCGACCATTAAGCTTGCGACTAGTGCCTTCGTCTATCTTTATAACGATGAGACTGATGAGTTAGAGGTTGATGAAGCGCTACAACCTTTGACTCGCCAAACACATTTAACAGGTGATTGCCATCAAGGGAAGATTGCGTTTGTTCATGCAAAGCTGACAGTTACTTTAGATTTTACGCCCGCGCAAGTTATCGTTGCGCTAGACAGTCAAAACCTTGCACTCCATGCAACCTTAGCAAGGCAGTCGCAGCCACTCGCTGTCTGTACACCAACGGGCAGGCGAGGCTGGACGTTCACTCAAAAAGAACCTTTGACAGCCATATCTGGGCATTTACTCATTAAAGGCAAGTCAAAGTTTAACGTTAATGCTTCTAATATTCCTGATTCTAAAGCCAAGCAAATAGACTTTACTAATACCACCATTGCCAATCTAGATTGGACACTTGGTTATATGCGTCACAAGACCAATTGGTTTTGGACGTGTATTAATAGCTATTTACCAGATGGTCGTCATTTTGCATTGAACTTATCGATGGGCGTTAATGAGACAGGAGCCAGTGAAAATGCGTGCTGGCTTGATGGACAGATATCTTACTTGCCGCCCGTGATGTTTATACGTAAAGATTTGGACGCATCAGCGCAGAATATTTGGAGTGTCTATCATCAAAACTTAGGTTGGAGCAATGTCGACATTGATTTAACCTTTACGCTTATTACTGTCTATAAGAAGACGGATAACTTTGGTGTGCTTGCCAGTATCTTTGAGCAATGGATTGGACTATATAGTGGTGAAATACGCTTAGGAAACGAGGTGATTAGAATTGATAAGATGATAGGGCTGGCAGAAGATCATTTTGCCAAATGGTGAATCATGATAGGTAATAAGTCCGTTAATATCGTTATGGATTTTAAAGTCGCCACTGCTCTATAAATTAAGCCGCCAATTCCGTATAATCGTCGCTATTAAATATTTGCTAAGGAAGAACAATGTCTATCAAGTCTGACCGCTGGATTCGTAAAATGGCTGAAGAGTATGGCATGATTGAGCCATATGAACCGGGTCAAGTACGCTTTAATGATGCAGGCGAACGCTTGGTTAGTTACGGCACCTCAAGCTATGGTTATGACGTACGCTGTGCGCCTGAGTTTAAAGTATTTACCAACGTGCATTCAGTAGTGGTTGATCCTAAAAACTTCGATGAAAAAAGCTTTATCGATATTGTAGGTGATGAGTGCATCATTCCACCCAACTCATTTGCATTGGCACGTACGATGGAGTATTTCCGCATTCCACGTGATGTATTGACGATTTGCCTTGGTAAATCAACTTATGCACGCTGCGGTATTATCGTCAACGTGACGCCACTTGAGCCTGAGTGGGAAGGGCACGTGACTTTAGAGTTTAGTAACACCACTAATTTGCCAGCACGTATTTATGCAGGTGAAGGCGTAGCACAGATGCTATTCTTCCAAAGTGATGCTGATGATGTCTGCGAGACCAGTTATAAAGACCGTGGCGGTAAATATCAAGGTCAAAGAGGCGTTACATTACCAAGAACCTAATACGGTCTTTAGGGATGCAAGCCCTTTGAACCGGCAACAAAAAAGCTGGGCGTATCTAATACGCTCAGCTTTTTTATGTCTCAGTGTTTATTAACTTAAGCTTTATTATTTTAAGACTTTTAAACCTGCTTTGTTATCACGTTTTGGCTTAGGAGCGACAGTAGGACTCTTCTTAGCAGCAACTTCTGATTCGTCCTCAGGCTTATAGTTTTCATATTCACTAGGATCAAAGAACATACCCTGTGAGTTTTCTTTTGCATAAATACCCATCACAGCAATAAGCGGTACCCAAATCTCTTGCGATACCCCACCGAAGCGTGCACTGAAATGGATATATTCATTTTCCATACTCATGTTGCCTGTAGCACGGCTAGCGATATTTAGCACGATACGACCATCTTGGACGTGTTCGGTTGGTATTTGTACATTCTCAGCAGTGGCATCTACCATTAGATACGGTGTCAGGGCATTGTCTTCTATCCATTCGTATAATGCCCGCACCATATAGGGGCGGGTTGGGGTAATAGACGTGGTTTCGCTCATCTGATGATTTCCTATATTTAATGGTCTTTAATGATTAAAAAATACTTTGTTCAGCTTTTCATTAACGGATAAAATATCAATGAAATTTGCTTATCTTTTATTTCAATAGCTTGTATTGGACTAATTTCCATTTTAATCAAGCTGTCTGCAGTCGTCTAATTAGCGAACGCTTTTTTTAAAACTCTCACGCTCAAAGAGTCGTGTTTGATAGTCAAACAATGGACGACTGATAGCTCGAGGTAGTTCTATACCCATTTCTTCAAGACGCCATAACAAGGGCGCTAACAGCACATCGCACCAACCAAATTCATCTGCCATAAAATAAGACTTATGAGCGAACAGTGGGGATAGGGTAATTAATGAATCAGCCAGCTGTTTTTTTGCCACGGCAGCTTGGGCTTTATTAAAGCTATCTGGATGCATGAGCAGTCGTTTACCAAGTACCAGCCAATCACGCTGGATACGCCATGCTAACTGTCGAAATTGTGCGCGCTCTTGCGGGGTATCAGGCAGCAGTTTGTTTGCGTGATAACGTTCCTCAAGATACTCAAAGATAACGTTAATCTCATATAGTGAGATTTCACGTTGCTGTAAGACAGGCAAAGTATGATAAGGGTTTAGCTCGGTCAGGTCTTCAGGACGCTCAGAATGTAAGCGTGATAAATAGTAAGCGAGCTTCTTTTCTTCAAGTAATAGGCGTACCACATGACTGTCGTAGCCATCATCAGCATATAAAATTAGCTGACTACTCGGAATGTCATTCGCATCAATCATGAAAGCCTAATGTTAATAGTTAAGGCTGCCATCGTAAACAAAGTTGCCTCGTTTATCAAGGTAGTAAGCGTAAACTATATCGAGTATCAGTACTAATAGGGCTTAATACGAAAGCATTAAAATATTCCTTAACGCAAAACAAAAAAAGAGGCACTACCGAAGTAATGCCTCTTTTTATAAATGAATATAGAATTTATATATCACATTCAATTGGTTGACTATTTTACGTCTTTCCAGAACTCTTTGTTTAGTAGATAAACGGGGATCAATAAGACGAGCAAAAATAGAATAACGAACATACCGATGACCTGACGATCATGACGAACAGGTTCGCCCATCCATGCCATGAAGTTAACTAAATCACCAACTTCGCTTTCAAACTCTTCTTTACTTAAATCTTCTTGTAGATTATGCAGTACATGAGGCATAGCTGCATTCGCCAACACTAAGTTGTTAGCACCCCAAGGACGACTTGGATCCTCATAGAATGATAACAAGTAAGTATAAACCCAGTCGTCACCGCGTAATCTGGTCTCAAGCGATAAGTCTGGTGGTGCTGCCCCAAACCATGATGCTTGAATCTCAGGATCAATTTCAGCATCAATATGATCACCAATTTGATCAGTGGTCACCATTAAATACTTTTCGACCAGCTCAGGTGGTATCTCTAAGTCTTTCGCTATACGTGAATGACGAACGTACTTCGCTGAGTGACAACCTGCGCAGTAGTTCATGAACATCTTAGCACCGTTCTGTAACGAACCCTTATTGGTAAAATCAATTGGGGCTGTGCTACAAGCTAAATGTTCTTCGACACCTTCGGCATTAGTGAACGTACCGCATCCACTACCTGCGGCCAGTGCAGTACCAGCAGTCAGGGTTAATGCCGCACCTAAGCCCAAACCAGTTAAGGATCTTGTTAGCGTGTTCATTAGTGACCTCCGGTAACGCGTTCTGGTGGCTGTTTACACTTCTCAATGGCAGTGTAAATCGGCATCAATAAGAAAAACAAGAAATACAATATAGTAAATATACGAGCCATTAATGTCGCTGTTGGCGTCGTTGGCGTCGCACCTAAATAGCCAAGTACCAAAAAGCTAATTGCAAAGATGGTTAGAGCAATTTTAGATAAAATACCTTTGTAACGTATCGAACGTACAGGAGATCTATCAAGCCATGGTATTAGGAACAATACTGCAATCGCAGCACCCATCGCTATAACACCACCAAGCTTATCAGGAACCGCACGTAAGATGGCATAGAAAGGAGTGTAGTACCATACTGGCGCAATATGTGCAGGCGTTTTTAGTGAGTTAGCTGCTTCAAAGTTTGGTGGCTCAAGGAAGAAACCGCCGCCTTCTGGGAAGAAGAATACCACTGCAAAGAAGCAAATAAAGAACACTACAATACCAACCATATCGTGTACGGTGTAGTAAGGATGGAACTCAATACCATCTAATGGTATGCCGTTTTTATCTTTGAGTTTCTTGATGTCAATACCATCTGGATTGTTCGAACCCACATGATGTAAAGCCACTAAATGCATAAATACCAAACCGACTAATACTAGTGGAATAGCAACTACATGTAAGGCAAAGAAACGGTTTAGAGTAATACCTGAGATAATATAATCACCGCGTACCCATTCAGCAAGACCGTCACCAATAACTGGTAGCGCAGCAGGAAGATTCAAAATAACCTGTGCACCCCAAAATGACATATTGCCCCACGGTAGTAGATAACCGAAGAAGCCTTCTGCCATCAAGGCTAAGTAGATGCCCATACCGATAAGCCAAATAAGCTCACGTGGTTTCTGATATGAACCATAGAGCAAGGCTCTAAACATATGCAAATAGACTACTACAAAGAATGCTGATGCCCCAGTCGAGTGCATATAGCGAATAAGCCAGCCGCCTTTGACGTCACGCATGATGTATTCAACAGACGCAAATGCTCCTTCGGCACTTGGGTTGTACATCATCGTAAGCCAAATCCCAGTGACCAATTGGTTGACCAATACCACCATTGATAAAACGCCGAAGAAGTACCAAAAGTTAAAGTTCTTCGGTGCATAATATTTGGACATGTGGTATTCATAGGTTTCAGTCGCCGGAAAGCGCGCGTCTACCCAATGCATTAACTTTTTACCCATACTCATATTAAGCCTCCCCAACCGTCAAGATGGTACCATCCATACTATATTCTGGGATGGGTAAGTTAAGCGGTGCCGGAACGCCACTATAGACGCGACCCGCTAGGTCATACTTAGACCCGTGACAAGGACAGAAAAATCCACCGTACCAGTCATTACCACCTAAGTCAGCAGCACCAACATCAGGACGGTAATTTGGTGCACAGCCTAAATGCGTACACACGCCTTCTACAACCAATACACTTGGTTCTAAAGAACGAGTAGGATTCGTACAGTATTCAGGTTGTAGTGATGCACTAGAATCAGGGTCAGATAATAATGGCTTTACTGATTCAAGCGTACCTAACATGTCTTCAGTGCGTTTGACTACAAAGATAGGTTTGCCGCGATATTTTACGACAATCATTTGTCCTTCTTCGATAGAACCGATATCTTGGGTAACTGCAGCGCCTGCAGCTTCTGCTTTAGCACTTGGATACCAAGAACGAACAAAAGGTGTCGCCACAGCAGCTACCCCAGCTGCACCAATCGCGGCAGTCGAGGCAATAAGAACTCTACGGCGTTGTACATTAACGCCTTCGGCATGGCTCATTAATACTTCCTCCAGGTGAATGAAATGGGATTATCCCACACTGGGTTTGTGACTTAGAAATTTACAATACCAATATATAAGCCACGTTAGCTGTGCCTAATTTTGCTAATTGTTGCTATTCTAAGCTATTTTGGTCATAAAATAAATTATTGTGTCAAAAATAAAACTACTCTGACAGCATATCTTTTCTAGCTGTAACCTTACTAAAAAGTTACAGCCAGTCTAAAACTAACATTTCATTATATTAAAATATGATTTTAACAATTACCCTAGAATCAATAAGGATATTCAAAGACCGAGAATGATACTTGAAATTACGGTAATGTTCACTAACTTTCCATACATTTACTACTATTTGTCTCATTAAGACATATTCAAGATAACTGACAACTATTTGTCTGTTTTTTGCCTAACAATACTATATTGATTGTCTTTATCATTTTGATTGACTAACCAAAAGCACTTCAATCATTTTCAAGGGCTTCCCAACGTTCAAGCTTATTCATCATTTCATCTTCAATGACTAACAGTCGCTCGCTTGCAACAGTTGCCGCCTCGAAGTCTTGAATGAACCATGAACCATCAGCCAATTTTTCTTGTAGCTGAATTTGCTCTTGTTCAAGAGCGGCAATCTCTTTTGGTAGATTATCAAGTTCGCGCTGATCATTATAGTTCAGCTTTTTTGCCGCTTTATTGGGCTTGGCTACTGCTGTCGACTTATTAGGAGACTTACTATTTTCAGCGCCTTTGTTAGTAGACTTAACTGCATTGGCTGCTTGTGCGCGATTCTTCTGTATCAGATATTCTTGGTAGCCACCGACATATTCTTTAACGATACCTTTGCCATCTTCATCTTGGTCAAACACCCAAGTAGAAGTGACTACGTTATCCATAAATGAGCGGTCATGGCTAATCAAAAGAATGGTACCGTTAAAGCTGCTGACGGACTCTTCTAACAGCTCAAGGGTGGCCATGTCCAAGTCGTTGGTTGGCTCATCAAGTACCAGGATATTAGCAGGTTTTAGCAGCTGTTTGGCGAGTAACACACGGTTACGCTCACCACCAGATAGGGCTTTAACTGGGGTACGTGCACGTTCTGGAGCAAATAAGAAATCTTGTAAATAGCTCATGATATGCGTCTTACGTCCACCAACCTCGATGAAATCTGAGCCTTCTGATACGTTTTGAGCAACAGTAGCTTCAAGGTCTAACTGATCTCGAAGCTGATCGAAAAATGCGATTTTTAAATTCGTGCCTAGCTCAACGCTACCACTTTTGGTCACTTCATCATCAGACATATCGAGTAGGGCTTTAATAAGCGTGGTTTTACCCGCGCCATTTGGTCCTATGATACCGATTTTGTCACCGCGCATAATAGTAGTCGTAAAGTTATCGACCAATACATTGCCGTTGTACTCAAGATGTAGATCTTTAACCTTACAGACCAGCTTGCCGCTTTTTTCACCTTCGCCCATCGTAATATTAACGTTACCGACTTGCTCGCGGCGGTCGCTACGTTCTTCACGGAGCGCCTTTAGTTCACGTACGCGGCCTTCGTTACGGGTACGACGCGCTTTAATGCCTTGGCGAATCCAAACTTCTTCTTGTGCTAGCTTTTTATCGAAGTTTGCGTTATTTTTTTCTTCTGCTAATAGCTGTTGCTCTTTGAGCTCTTGGTAACGTGCATAACCTGTTGCACCTTGAGTGACGTCATAGCTCGTTAATTGACCACGATCAAGCTCCACAATACGAGTAGAAAGCTTATCAACGAATGCTCTATCATGGGTGACAAACAGCAGGGTCAGGCCTTGCCAATCGAGCAAGAAACGCTCTAACCATTCAATACTATCAACGTCCAAATGGTTGGTTGGCTCATCAAGTAATAGCATATCAGGCTTCGTTACTAATGCACGTGCAAGCAGTACACGACGCTTACGACCACCGGATAGAGAGGATAAGTCATCTTCAGGGTCAAGTCCCATAGTAGTGATCAGACGAGTTGCTTCGCGTTCTAGATCCCAACCGTGAACGGCATCAATATCATGCTGCAACGTTGCCATACGCTCACAAGCATCCATATCACCATCTGCACATAGATTAGTCTGCTGGTTGTATTTAATCAATAGGTCAGCGGTACGACGACTTCCACCCATGACGATGTCTAATATTCTACCGCTAGTCTCAGGTACGTCCTGCTCAAGCATTGCTACGCTTGCACTACCGTTAATGATGACCTCACCACTATCAGGCTGCAATGAGCCGTTGATTAGTTTAAATAAAGTAGATTTACCTTCGCCATTGCGGCCGATCAAACAGACGCGCTCGCCTTCGTTGATGCTAAAGTCAATGCCATCGAGAACAGGAGCAACGCCAAAGGCGAGATGGATATTTTTTAAATGTATCAGTGCCATAAATTATCTTAAGCTTATATATAGTGGTGAAAGTGATGATTGAACGATAGTGATATAAAGGATGTTGCTAAATTGTCAGCAGTATAACATGCTGCCACACGACTTTAGCGTGAGCAAAGATTTTTTATCATGTCTATTATGGTTAAAGTACGAATATAAATGAGGTAATTTTCACTTTAGCACTATCATCTTATTAGTAACAATCATCATGACTAACCCCTCGTTAACTATAAATGACCTATAATATGAGACCTATACTATAAATAGTCATGACATTGAGAAAAGTATGAATACCGCATTAGAAAATATAGAAGACAGTACAAGCCAAAAAGATAGGATATCAGACCATTCTGAGCTATACACACAAATGGTTGAACTACAAATGAGTATGGCTCATCTTGAATTAACAATAGAGCGTCTTGATGAAGTGGTTACTCGCCAAGACAAACATATTCATACACTGCAGCGTCAGCTACAGCTGGTATACAAGCAAGTGGAAAGTCAAAGTGCTGACGATGGTATTGCGCCCTTTGATGTAATAGCAGATAGACCGCCACATTATTAAATTTGAGGAAATTACCTATTATTTATTTTGGTTTTTGGTAACTTTTTAATTAACTCAACTATATCTCTATAAATAGATATACCTGTTATTCTGTGACCAAACGGTCATAAATGAGAAATAATATATATTTTGTGTTGTCTTAACGTTCAAAAGACATTAACATCCTTCACCGAGGATACCACCTGCATAATGATGATTATCAGGAAGGTATGACAATGAGGACGTTTGGAGAAATATAATGGGCCCTAATTTTCATTTAAAAACACTTGTAGTAGCTGTTGCAGCCTTTTCTGTTGCTAGTATAGGTAACGCTGCTGGTCTTGATCGCTCAGGGCAAGATATCACTGCATTCTTACAAGACGGCCTATATGCAGAAGCCAGTTATACTTATATTGATGCTGATGTTAGCGGTAAAGATGCGACAGGAAATAAGGTTGGCGATATAGCAGAGTCTTATGACTTTTTTCGTTATGGTGTAAAAGCGGATATCAACGATACTTTTAGCGTTGGTATTTTATATGATGAGCCTTTTGGTGCAGCCGCTGACTATAGCGGTGATAATAATTTTGTGGACCAAAACCCTCTTTCTCCTAGAAATGGTGAAGGTACTAATGTAGAAGTTCGTACTGAAAGTATTACTGGTATAATTGGTGCAAAGTTAGGCGAAAATAAAAATTTCCAAGTTTATGGTGGTCCAGTCGCTCAACGTGTACAAGCCGATGTAAAATTACGCGGTACGAGTTATGGCCCAGCTAATGGTTATACCACGCGTATTGGTGCTGACCAAGATTATGGTTGGCTAGCTGGTATTGCTTATAGTAAGCCTGAGATTGCTCTAAAAGCTGCATTAACTTACCGTTCTGAAATTGATCACAGCTCACATGCTTTTGAAAGTTATCCTGCTGCACCGTTAATCGGTGGTTCGATCCCTCAAATTGCTGGCGGACCATTTACGTTTCCGTCAAGCAGAGGTGGTAATATTGATATTACTACTCCTGAATCAGTTAACTTAGACTTTCAAACCGGTGTTAACCCAACGACACTAGCTACTGCAAAGGTTCGCTGGGTACCATGGAGTGACTTTTCGATTGTACCACCACTATATAACGAGGTTAGTACGGCTAATCCTGCGTACCGTCCTGATGGTCTACCGCTAGTCAGCTATGATGATGATCAATGGGTTGTCGAGCTTGGTTTAGCCAAACGTCTAACGCCGGCATTAGCGGTTACAGGTAATATTGGTTGGGATAGTGGTGCTGGTAATCCAGTAACTTCTTTGGGTCCTATTGAGGGCTACTACAGTGCAGGCCTTGGTGCCAAATACAACGTGACTGAAAACTGGGCAGTCTCAGCGGGTGGCAAATACTTATGGTTTGGTAATGCAAAAGGCAAAACGCCAACCCAAGACATCGTTAGCAACTTTGAAGACAATGATGGTTATATACTAGGTGTTAAGATGTCTTATCAAGCCCAATAATATCTATATATCTGAATTTATTCTGATATATAGATAGTTAACTATGTTTATATCAATTTTTAATAATAAAAAAGCGATCCATGATGGATCGCTTTTTTTGTAGATAAATCTAAGTAAAAAAGGTAAATGAAGAAATCCTGCTGTTAGCACATTATTGATATTAAGAAGTCGATTCGATAAAGCTATATTGATATATAACCCTTAGCTACGATTGATTAAAGATATGGTTATAATTAAGAACTGTCCAGTCATATTAGAGAAATAAAGTACTTTAAGTGTTGTCTTAGTGTGAGAAAGCAATTACTATTCAAATTAGGAGACCGTTTAAATAACGAGCATAACGTGGTAAATATTATCACTGGCTAATTATGGTAACGGTAAAAACAACGAGGATGTTTGGAGATACACAATGCGCAATACTTTTCACTTGAAAACACTCGCGGTAGCAATCGCAACAATTTCTGTAGCTAGTTTATCTAATGCTGCTGGTCTTGATCGCTCTGGTCAAGATGTCACCGCATTCTTCCAAGATGGTACTTATGCTGAGGCTGTTTATACTTACATTGATGCTGACGTTAGTGGTTACGATAGTTCAAACAACAATAACAGCACTAACAACTATGTACGTGGTGATGAAACAGGTGACATCGCTGAGAGTTATGATTTTTTCCGCTATGGTGTAAAAACTGATATTAACGATACTTTTAGTGTTGGTATCTTATATGACGAGCCGTTTGGTGCCGCTGCTGAATACACTCAGAGTAATTTTGTGGCAGGTAATGATCTGGCTGCTTCAGCAGGCGCCTTGATCGCTGATGGTGTTGATCCTCAAACTGCAGGAGCAATAGCCACAGCTGAGTCAACTACGGCTGGAGAAAACACCAACGTTGAAGTACGTAGCCAGAGTTTAACAGGGCTTCTAGGTATGAAGTTTGGTGCTAACAAAGAGTTCCAAGTTTACGGTGGTCCAGTCGCTCAGCGTATTGAGTCAGAAGTAAAGTTGCGCGGATTAGCTTATGGTCTTGCGACTGGTTACACCTCAAACAGTAATCCTGATATGGATTATGGCTACATAGCAGGTATGTCCTATAGCAAACCTGAAATTGCTTTAAAAGCTGCATTGACGTATCGTTCTGAGATTGATCATGATATGAATATAGCCGAAACTTATCCTATAGCGGGAATTTTAACTCAAGCAGGCGCTTTACAACAAGGAGCTACTCCAGAGCAGGCCGCAGCTTTAGGTGCTGCAGCTGCAAATCGAAGCAGTAAGTACGAAATTACTACTCCAAAATCAGTGAATTTTGATTTCCAAACCGGTATCAATCCAACGACTTTAGCCACAGCAAAAGTACGCTGGGTACCATGGAGTGATTTCAAAATAACACCGCCACTATATAACGACGTTAGCAAAGCAAGTTACGGTCCTGATGGTCTAAGCTTAGTCGAGTATGATGACGATCAGTGGCAAGTAGAAGTTGGTGTGGCCAAGCGTTTAGCGCCAGCACTTGCTGTTAGTGGTACTGTCGGTTGGGATAGCGGTGCTGGTGATCCAACGACTTCATTAGGACCTATTGAAGGCTACTATAGCGTTGGTCTTGGTGCAAAATACAACGTCACCGAAAACTGGGCAGTCTCAGCGGGTGGTAAATACCTATGGTTCGGTGATGCCAAAGGTCAATTACCAACTGATAAAATCGTTGGAGATTTCCAAGACAATGATGGCTATATTCTGGGTGTGAAGCTTTCTTATCAAGATTACTAGTAGTTTCTTTATTTGCTAGTAACTGACTTTCAAAACAATAAAAAAGCGATCCATGATGGGTCGCTTTTTTTGTGCGTAAAAAAATCTCATAAATACATGAAAGTAATAGTACTAACAATTAATAAGAGTTGAGCGTTTGAGAGAGATAAAACAAACACTTTCTATTCGTATTTCTTATGCTGGCTTTGTTTTTGATAGGTTGATTTTAAATTATTACAACAACTATAAAGTATAGTACAGCCGATATCTAATAAGATGCAATATCGTCTCTGTCAGTAACTCTATTTAAATATAGTTGGTTCACTTTAAAACCGACACAGTGCTGCTAGGGTAAATTTTTTGCAGCATCGGGACACGCTTGCGAACAGTACTCAAGAAAAATTTATACCAGTAGCACGTGGCTATTAACATATCGATTTCGTTTCGAACTGACTATAGGATAGATATTTTTCAATAGACAATAAAAAACCCTCGCTACCATGATAGTAACGAGAGTTGTGATAACAACAAAATATGTCGATAGCTTACTTATCTAAGTTAAGCTCCATCTCTTCGAACTTCGCAATAACAGAAGGTTTAGGACCGCCAGTAGCCATACTGACTACGACGATAGCAATCGTACTTAATATAAAGCCTGGGACAATCGCGAATAACCAGCTACCAAGTTCAGTACCGTCAGCTAGAGTGAAGCCACCATAAATCCATAGGATAACGGTCAACGCACCAACGACCATGCCTGCAACAGCACCGTTACGGTTCATACCTTTCCACATTAGACTAATAATAACTAGTGGTCCAAATGCCGCACCAAAACCTGCCCAAGCATTAGACACTAGCTTTAGTACCGAGCTGTCCGGATCAGATGCGAGTAAGATTGATACCACAGCTACAGCGACTACTGATAGTCGGCCGACCAATACTTGGCGAGCTTCTGGTGCATCTTTATCAAAGAATAACTTATAGACATCTTTAGTTAGCGAGCTTGATACTACTAACAGCTGTGATGAGATAGTACTCATGATGGCTGCTAAGATAGCTGCTAATAAGAAGCCCGATACTAGGGGATGGAATAAAAACTGTGTAAACACTAGAAAGATAGTTTCAGGATCATCTAGGGTCATTGCTGTTTTTTGTACATAAGCACGACCAGCAAAACCAGTCATCAATGCACCAATTAAGCTCACAACCATCCAGCTCATACCGATATTACGTGCGGTTGGTACATCTTTAACCGAACGTATTGCCATAAAACGCACAATGATATGTGGTTGACCGAAATAGCCAAGACCCCATGCCATCAAAGAGATAATACCAATCACACTCATGCCACTAGTAATATCTAGCAGGCTTGGATCAATATTTCTCACTGCTGTAGTAGTCGCCGATATACCACCAAGATCGGTGAAAGCAACAACAGGCACAATCACCATCGCAAATAGCATGATGATACCTTGCACAAAGTCAGTCATTGAGACCGCTAAGAAGCCACCAAATAAGGTGTAAGCGACAACAACGCCAGCGGTAACCCAAAGACCAGTACTATAGGATAGGTTAAGTGAGCTTTCAAAAAGCTTACCGCCACCCACTAAGCTTGCAGCAGTATAGACGGTGAAAAATAAGATAATAACCACTGCTGATATGACACGTAGCATGTGCGACTTGTCTTCGAAGCGGTTAGCGAAATAGTCAGGTAGAGTAATTGCGTTATCAGCGACCTCGGTATAAACGCGAAGACGTGGTGCGACAATGATGTAGTTGAGCAAGGCACCAAGTGTTAAGCCAAGTGCAATCCAAACACTAACGACCCCGTCAGCATACATGTAACCGGGCAGGCCAAGTAATAACCAACCTGACATGTCTGATGCACCTGCTGACAAAGCAGTTACTGCTGGACCTAAGCTACGCCCACCAAGCATGTAGCCTTCAGTGTCATTTGCTTGTTTGAAGTAGGCATAGATGCCAATCCCAATCATTACCAAAAAATAGGCACCAAGCGATATTAGTACACCACTAGAAATTCCATTCATAGAAACTGTCCTTAACCAACTGTATTGGTTTTAATTATATTTAACTATAAAGTCTTATGATTAAAATACGATCTACAAAGACAAGAAAAGCCATTAAGTAGAACAAAATGGCTTTTTGCTTATAGTCAGTATTCACTTCTAGTTTTATATGATTGATGCTGTTTTCACCTATAACTTATTAAGTTATCAATAATCAATTAAATTACCTAATGTTAGTAGTTCTAACTGATCATCACGGACAAAATCAATCATTTAAAACTGTCAATTCTGCAATTTGGCTATATCTCTTATACAGAATATAACATGCAGAAGTCAGCAAAAATTAAACATAAAGCACCATTGTTAAACGTTATTACTGATGGTAGTTAAATCATCTATCTACTTATCATAGATAGATGATTGGCAAAAATAACTATATTTGCCATCATACCTTACCCAAACCATTCAGTAAGTGAGTATCAGTGTTGTTATGGTAACTATATGTTATAAAAGTAAACCTGTGCGTATTATAACGTATAGAGATTATAATTGCGAACAGCGCCTGTGCATATAGACTTCGAACTATTGATTAGATTTATGTCACGAATTGATCTGCTATCTTTACTGTCAGCTATACCTATTATTAGTCAATAGGCGCAAGCAATTCTAATAAAGCTTCAACGCTACTAGAACGCGTTAGTTTGGGATTAATGACCACCCCTAAATATCGTTGTAGTTCGATATTATCAGCCATATTGATACGTTCTAGATCTTGGCTGATAAGGGTTTGCGGCAATACCGACCAGCCAAGTCCAACGGATACCAACATGCGAATAGACTCAAGTGGATTTGTACTCATGGTCGCATAAGGTTTTAGATTATGTTTGGCGAATTCTGCTAGAGTAATTTGACTGGTAAAGGTGTTAGCAGAAGGTAAAATAGCAGGGTAATGTGCCAATTGCTCTAAGGTTACATTGGTTTTCGTCGCTAAAGGCGATAGTGCACCTGTCATAAAATATAGTGGGTCTGACCATAGGGTATGATAGGTGAGGCGCTTATCATAGACAGGCGGTAGTGTTAAAAAAGCCAGAGATAAATTGCCATCAAGGACGGCTTTATGCGCTTCTTCTGAGTCTACGAAATGAACTTCAAGCTGCACCGCAGGATAACTCTGGATAAAATCCTTCAACACTGGGGCAAGATGATGCAAGCCAATATGATGACTGGTACCAATGACTAATTTGCCAGAAACGATTTGCTTAGAATGTTGCAGGTTTATCTTAAAATTCTCGTAATCTTCTAGCCAGCGCTTCGCATGCGGTAGCATTTCACTGGCTGCTTGAGTCGGTACAATACCCCGACCTACGGTATCAAATAAGGTAATTTTAAACTCATCTTCTAGATTTTTGATGCGTTTGCTAACAGCAGGCTGGGTAATAAACAGCTTCTCTGCTGCGCCTGATATGCTACCTGTTTGCATAACGGTCACAAACGTCGTCAAATTAGTGGTATTCAAACCGATGTCCTTAGCTTGGATATAAGCTATAAATAAAAGTTGGCTTGCCTATTCATAATGTATTAGAAATAAAAGTTTGTGAATAGATAAAAATCATCAATTATTATTATAGAATTAGGCTGCTATAATCACAAGACATTGGGACACTTTTTGACATTTTTATTCTGATGGCTTTATAAATTACTGTTTCAGTAAAGAGCAATAAGTATAAGAACAAATAGGTAACCCTAAGAATTTGCAATAATTAACTCTCTATTTATGAAGTATAGGCAGAGATAAATACATAATAAGTAATTGGCAATTAATAAAGGATAGCAATATGGCTGGTCATACGTTATACGACAAACTCTGGAATGCTCATGAAGTCACAAAGCGTGATGATGGTTCGAGCTTGATTTATATTGACCGCCATCTATTGCATGAAGTGACTAGTCCGCAAGCATTTGAAGGCTTAGAGCTTGCCAATCGCGCTCCGTGGCGACTCTCGGCTAACATTGCCAGCCCTGATCATAACGTACCGACAGTGAGTAAAGAGCGTCTTGAGGGTGTGGCTGGTATCAAAGATAAAGTCTCACGCTTGCAGGTGGTTACTCTAGATGATAACTGCGCTAAGTTTGATATTGCAGAGTTCACCATTAATGATGCTCGTCAAGGCATCTTGCATGTGGTTGGTCCTGAACAAGGTCTGGTGCTTCCAGGTATGACAGTCGTATGTGGTGATTCGCATACGGCAACTCATGGTGCACTTGGTTGTCTTGCGCATGGTATCGGAACTTCTGAGGTTGAGCATGTACTTGCAACCCAGTGTTTAATTACCAAAAAAATGAAAAACATGCAAATTCGGGTCAATGGTAAGCTTGGCACTGGCGTAACCTCAAAAGATGTGGTACTTGCCATTATTGCGCAGATTGGTACAGCTGGTGGCAATGGCCACGCAATTGAGTTTGCAGGACAAGTGTTTGAAGATATGAGCATGGAAGGGCGCATGACGGTCTGTAATATGGCAATTGAAGCTGGCGCACGCGTGGGCATGGTAGCTGTAGATGACATAACGATTGATTATGTTAAAGGTCGTCCTTACGCACCAACGGATAAGCAGTGGGAACAAGCAGAAGCTTACTGGCGTACACTATATTCAGACGATGATGCAGTATTTGATACAGTTATTGAAATCGACGGTAGTCAAATTGCACCGCAAGTATCTTGGGGCACCTCACCTGAAATGGTCGTTGACATTACTCAGTCGGTACCAACCCCTGATCAAGCGGCTGATGAGTCGCAGCAAGAAGGCTGGTTACGCGCTTATACGTATATGGGCTTGCAAGCAGGGCAGCCAATCACTGATATTCAGCTTGATCGTATCTTTATTGGTTCTTGTACCAACTCACGTATCGAAGATTTGCGTGATGCAGCGGCAGTGATTAAAGGTCGTAAAGTTGCAAATACGATTAAAGAAGCTATCGTGGTGGCAGGATCTGGGCAAGTAAAACTGCAAGCAGAAGCAGAAGGTTTGGATACCTTGTTTACCGATGCAGGTTTTGAATGGCGTGAGCCGGGTTGTTCAATGTGCCTTGCGATGAATGCCGATAAGCTTGAGCCAGAAGAGCATTGTGCATCAACGTCCAACCGTAACTTTGAAGGTCGTCAAGGCACTGGTGGACGCACGCATTTGGTGAGTCCTGCGATGGCCGCTGCCGCCGCATTGGCTGGTCACTTTGTGGATGTGCGTACGTTTTAGTTGCTATATGCTAGTGTAATGCGCGTCAATTCTCTATGGATACGTGCATAGCGTTGCTTTTAATCGCCACTCAGTAGCGCCAATTAAAACAGCCACTTACTTCTAAATAAGAAATGTCATTTATAGGAAATTTTTATGCAAGCTTATAATACTCAAACAGGTATCGTTTGCCCACTTGATCGCGCAAACGTCGATACCGACCAAATTATCGCAAAACAGTTTTTGAAATCTATTAAACGTACCGGCTTTGGCGTCAATTTATTTGATGATTGGCGTTATCTTGATGAAGGCTATCCGGGCCAAGACAATAGCACACGCGTTATTAACCCAGACTTTGTCTTAAATAAGCCACGTTATCAAGGCGCAATTATTTTACTGTCACGCAGAAACTTTGGTTGCGGTTCTAGCCGTGAGCATGCGCCTTGGGCATTATCTGAATATGGCTTTCGTACGGTTATTGCCCCAAGTTTTGCAGATATTTTTTATAACAACTGCTTTAAGAATGGCATGCTACCTATTGTTTTAGATGAAGCAATTGTCGATAAGTTGATGAAAGAGACTTTGGAAAATGAAGGCTATGAGCTAACGGCAGACTTGGAGCGACAAGTCGTTATCAATTCAGTAGGACAAGAATATCCATTTGAAATTGATGAGTTTCGCAAGCATTGTTTGTTGAATGGTCTAGATGATATTGGTCTTACTCTGCAGCAGAGCGATGCCATTAAGGATTATGAAAATAAAATGATGCAACAGACGCCTTGGATATTTAATGAAGTCAAGGCATAAGCAACGAATCTTATTGGGCACTTAGCTGCAGCATTTAATAAAAGTAGATTGGTCAATAATACAACGTTGAGTTATGGTAACAAAATGGCTAGAATGAAAGGTAATTTGTTATCACTATGAAATAGTAGCCGTCATTATGAATAAAAAACGTATTGTTGTATTTACAAGTGCAGCTGTCGCAACAAGCTTGCTACTGTCAGGTTGTCAATTATTGACGGGCTACCAGCAAATAGATAAAGCAGAAAATGCTGAGAGATGGGCAGGTAAGATTGAGCCTATTGCTGGTGAAGTAAACATTGCCTGTGCAGGAACCTATCATTGTGAAATCATGCAAATCGACCAAACTTTAGTCATTGCGCCAGATACCCACAAACCAGTAGATCCTGCCATGCTGAGTGTTGAGCAAGTGGACTACGATAATATTGTTAACTCTAAATCAAGCAACATAATCGCACCGCTAAAGAGCCAAAAGTCTGTCAAGATCGTACCTTTATCCGCGTCTGGCATGCCTGGTATGACTAACTATTATGCACGGGTCAAGCCTGCAAAGCGTGAAGTGCATATAAATTTTTATCCCGAAAATAATATCGGTTATGTTGAACGCTTTGCGATGATTCATGAGTTTGTACAGCCAGATACTTATCTGTTACGTGCTTATCGCAAAAAATCCAATCAAGATACAGGCAGTTTGTTAGACACCGCTTCACCTAATCCTTTATGTATTGATCTTATTCAAGGCGATAGCATTAAGCGCCAGTTTTGCAAACAGATGAATACTGAAAGTCAGGGGGAGTTTGTAGAAAACAGCGTTATAAACCAAACAACAAAATCAAAGGCTAAGGTTTAGTACTGTATCATTTGAATAATTAATTTAGTGTCATATCTCACTAACATGAATCAAATCAAGCAATACTTTGCTCTTGTCTTTTTCCACTTTACCTACCAACAAGGATTAGTATGGCAACGATTTTAACATTAGCTGGTGATGGCATTGGTCCTGAGATTATGACCCAAGCCATTAATGTACTGCAAGCCGTCAATAAAAAATTTACGCTAGATTTGAATCTTGAGTCTGGATTGATTGGAGGTGCAGCTGTTGATGTAACTGGTGAGCCTTTACCAGAGGAAACGCTTAGTCGTGCACGTGCAGCCGACGCAGTGTTATTGGGAGCAGTTGGTGGTCCTAAGTGGGATGCTATAGAGCGCAGTAAACGTCCTGAACGTGGTCTGCTTAAAATTCGTGGTGAGCTTGGTTTATTCGCCAACTTGCGTGTCGCGAAACTTTATCCGCAGCTGGCTAATGCTTCTAGTATAAAACCTGAGATTATCTCAGGTTTAGATTTGCTCATTGTCCGTGAGCTAACGGGTGGTATTTATTTTGGTGAGCCACGTGGTATTCGTACTCTAGAGAATGGTGAGCAGCAAGGCTATAACACTATGGTGTATAGCACTAGTGAGATTCAACGTATTGGCAAGGTCGCTTTTGAGTTAGCAAAAACGCGTGCACAAGCAGCAGGTACAGCAGCCAAAGTCTGCTCAGTAGACAAAGCGAATGTGCTAGAGGTTACTGAGCTGTGGAAGCAGACGATGATTGAGATGCAACAATCGGACTATAATGATGTGGCGTTATCGCACATGTATGCTGACAATGCATGTATGCAACTGATTAAAGATCCTAAGCAGTTCGATGTCATGGTAACGGGCAATATGTTCGGCGATATTTTATCTGACGAAGCAGCTATGCTGACAGGATCTATTGGTATGCTGCCATCAGCTAGCCTTGATGAAAACGGCAAGGGTATGTATGAGCCTTGTCATGGCTCAGCACCTGACATTGCTGGACAAGATAAAGCCAATCCATTAGCCACGATACTTTCTGTCGCCATGATGCTGCGCTATACTTTTAAACAAGAACCAGCAGCACAAGCGATTGAACAGGCAGTCAGTGACGTCCTTGATGATGGCCTGCGTACGCTTGATATTCTAGATAGTAGTGAGGCGGGGCTAATCCAAGTTGGTTGCAAGCAAATGGGTGAGGCGGTATTAGCGAAGCTAGTATAAACCCACATTATTTGGAAACTAGACGGATACAGTTGAAGCTGACTATATCGGTTAGATTATAAATAATTTATATACATGCTAAAGTCGAATAAAGCCCACAAGCTGTCTAGCAGTTTGTGGGTTTTTTATGATCGAATAAATATTCGGCATAATAATCTATTGGGTTTTTTGCACTGTGTTATGGGAAAATTTCTGAAATATGGTCCATTTTTAACATAGAAACTATAAGATTAGATGTTTGTTAACATAAAACTGTTACATCAGAAAATGGTCCTGTGACATCATTATCCCTTTTAAAATAGTATGTAGAAATATACTTTTATAAAGAATAAAATTAGAAACAAATTAGTAATGATTTCGCTAAATGTTATTGTCAAAAACAAAAATAAGATAGTGATCTTAATATTTCATTAATAATCAATTGAGGAATGAAGCATGCATCAAATAACAAAAGTTAATTCTGCTATAGCGGCATTAGGGTTATCTGCCGTATTATTTGTAAATCCAAGTATTGCTGCAAATACTAATACTATTAGTACTGCCAATAAGGTTGCTAGTACTGATGCTAGTCCGGTCACCAATGGTGTCAGCCAAAATCTTACTGAGAATAGTAAGACTGCGAATTCGCTGAATAAGCTGCTACCTACTATCAAATACACAACGAATAATCTGCCAAAGTTTGCTCAGAAGGTTAATAGTTCCAGCTGGAAAAAAGGCGCAAACGTAAGCCGTAGTATGAGCACTAAGCTTCAGGCTTTGCTGAATTGGAATCAAAGTAGTGTCGGACCTGTGGATGGCTATTGGGGTAAGAACTCCATCAAAGCCATGCAAGCGTTTCAAAAGTCTCGTGGTCTGAAGGTGACGAATAATCTCAACGAAGAAACATGGCAAGCTTTAACTAAAAATAATAAGCTCATGTCACAACCTGTATTGGTTAGCTACAAGCTAAGTGATGCTGATGTAAATTTAAAAACCACCACTATTCCTGCTGGTGCAGAAGCCAAAGCTAAGCTTGAAGGTATGTACTACGAAAGCGTTATCGAAGCCTTAGCAGAAAAATTCCATATGAGTGAAAAGTATCTTAAAGAACTCAATCCAAACGCCAAGTTTAATGCCGGAGAGGGTATCACTGTTTATAATCCTGGCAACCCCAATACCAAGCAAGTTAGCCGAGTAGTGGCTGACAAAACAACTGAAACTTTATATGCTTATGATGAGCAGAATAATTTGGTTGCTAGTTATCCAACTACAGTAGGTAGCACGGCAACACCATCGCCATCAGGCAAACATACCGTTGAAGTCAAAGTGCATGAACCTAACTACACTTATACTGGCGATGATGGCAGTCAAGTTATTATCCCTCCTGGCCCTAATAATCCAGTAGGTGTGGTATGGATAGGGCTTAGTAAACCCTCATATGGTATTCATGGCTCGCCAGATCCAGCGCGCATTAGCAGACAAGCATCGTCAGGCTGTATAAGATTGACCAATTGGGACGCTTTAGCATTATTAGGTACAATCAAAAATGATGCGACGGTAGAGTTCAAGTAATACCACTTTTAAATAATGAGCTAAATCTATCAGTGATGCGTAAAAATTACTAGCCGTAACGCTTACGCATCTCTTTATCATTAACTTCAATTTTTGAAAATGAGATGAAGATTTTGCAATGATTTAAATATAGGCAAATGATTAGCCCTAGGAATTGCTAACGTTACAAAATGAAAACCCAGACATAAAAATACCGCTGAAGATTAGCGGTATTTTTTTATGCAAAATTAAGTAAAACAATGAGACGTTGCAAGAATAGGGACGTTGCAGAAATAGAGATATTGCAAAAATAATGTTAATTATTAAACGAGCTGCTATTTGTAGATAGTTATCTGCTGTAAGTCATAGCAATGGACAGTTTGTCGTTTTTGTTATTATTGTTATGGAGACCATTCAGTTTTATGTATCAACCAAATAACTAGTCCATTCAATAACCAGTTTAATAACTTAAAATCGAATAACTGTCGTCTTAGGAACAAGACATTATAAAAAAATTAGTTTTTGCCGCGATAAGTAATGCGACCTTTAGTTAGGTCATAAGGTGTCATTTCCACTTTAACTTTATCACCAGTTAAAATGCGAATATAGTGTTTACGCATCTTTCCTGAGATATGAGCAATAATCTCGTGTCCGTTTTCTAAACGAACTTTAAACAAAGTATTTGGAAGGGTGTCGATAACTTCACCTTCAAATTCAATAATATCGTCTTTGGCCATAATTTGTATCAATCAATGAAAAATAAGCCGATATTATACGTAAGTTTCAATATTAAAGCAACAAAACATTGTTTTTACTTGACACTGTGTAAGTGTTATGTATATTCGCCAATCCTAGCTAGGGCGTGTCTTCAATCTGAACAAGTGAACCTCTAATGGGCTAAAAATGGCTATATTTTCGTTACTCTTTGAAAATTTCTAGACAGTATGTTCATATTCTCTGCGAAATCTTCTTTGATTGACAAAAATCTATCTCATTTTTATTACCATTATCAAAATGAGGACATGCCCTATTTTCAGTCAGGCAGGTTGAGCCAAAGTGGGGTAAGAGGGGCCTGTGGCATCAGCTGCTGGTAGTGCTCAGGATAATAAGCGTTAATAAAATATAGGCCGTCACCGGATGCAGTAGGTGGAGCGATGGTGCGGTCTTTTTTTTCTAAAATAGATAAGAAGTCTGTAGGCTCAAGCTCATGTCTTCCAATCGCATATAAAGTACCCATTAGGTTACGTACCATATGATGTAAAAAACCATTCGCCTGAATGTCAAAAACGATAAATGCGCCATGGGCGAAAAGCTTGGCATGGCTGACAGTACGTATGGGCTGATTAGATTGGCAAGCTGCAGCACGATAGCTACTAAAATCATGAGTCCCAGCAATATCAGCCGCTGCAAGCTGCATCGCCGCTAAATCTAGAGGTTCGTGAATATGGGTGACTTGATGATTGAGTATGGCAGGACGTGCAGCTTGATTGAGTGTAATGTAACGATAACGGCGAGCAATAGCGCCAAAACGGGCATGAAAGTCTGCTGGCATAGGTTGGACCCAGCGTAAGGCAATATCATTAGGCAATAGGCTGTTAACACCGCGTAGCCAATTATGAGTCGGGCGGTAAGCGTGGGTGACAAAATGCGCAATCATATTGCTGGCATGGACACCAGCATCAGTACGACCTGCCGCGACCACTTCAACAGATTCATTGGCAACAGTGCTAATGGCTTTTTCTAGTGCCTCTTGTACTCCAAGCACCTCTTTTTGACGTTGCCAGCCCCGATAATTAGTTCCTAAAAACTCGATGGCAATGGCCAAGTTATAAGTAGGGTTGTCTTGTTTTTCAGCTTCCATTGGTCTCTCAACTTCCATTAATCTCTTAATTTCTCTAGTAGGCGTAGTGTTCGGGGCAGGTGCTTGTCGTTTTACTTGGTAATATTGTTCAACGATTTTTTCTTATTGCTGTTCCTGACTGATTGACAGTATATGTCCAGCGTTGTCTTCTTCGTGCAGGTGTGTCATAGCGTAGCAATAGCCATAACAATCGCGCATAGATAGCAGGAATGGTTAAGCGCCCACCAGCAATGACATGGTAATCATATTGCCAACTACCCGCAGCATAACTGTCGCTGACCCCGCCAAATGGACATTGGCTAGCGCATACCACCATATGACCATGCTCGTACGCACGTTGCAATGCTTCGGCTAAATCTTTGGAGTGAGGAACATTGCCAGCGCCGAAACCTAATAATATTATCCCGCATGGTGGCTGGGTCAATAGCGCTTCTAGCTGCGTACTCAAGATATCAGGAATATTAGGTAGACAATATATCGCATGGATATTCGCTTGTTCTGCACGGGTTTGAATATCATTCTTAACAGCTATTTGGTCATCAAGCCAATGTTGACGGCGCGTGTCTGGTAGCTGCTTTATATAACTGTTATTTGGGTAGCCAGCACGAGTATGACCGGTAAAAGCCATAAAATCATGACTATGAATTTTTTGTACTGTTTGTGCGGGCCATGACTCACCGCCAAAGCTTATCTTAACGCCAGACTCTCCAGCAGCAGCTAGACGTAAAGACTCGCTGAGATTATTCCATGCATCACTATTTGCATCTACCGTATAGGTCTGTAATACATCGCTATCTAACAATGGGCGCATACTACCAGTGACCACCAAACACATATCCGTGCCTGCAAATGCCTCCGCTAGAAACGCGCCAAGATAACTTAAAGTATCTGTACCTGTGATTAGTACAAACTGACGTTGACCTTGTGCATAGGCATCTAATAACAGCTCATAGAAATGCACAAAGTCGTTTGAGGTTAGCTGGCTACTGTCTTTAATCAGCTTATTATCTAACCACGAGACTTCTGGCAACTGATTTGTTTGATTGTGCTCAGTAAGTAGCTCTTGTAAAGCAGGCAAGAAGATATCGGCATCTAAAGGAGCTAATGGGCGCCCGTAACTACCAAAAGTACCACCAGCGTAAATAAGCTGAATAGTATTAAATGATCGATTTGATAATGTTGAAGATGATGGCATGAGATTACCGCATTAAGGTTAAGTAATAAGAATAACAGTAGGGGTAATATAAATGATAAACCGTAAAATAGAAACAAGCATCCTATTTTCATAAGATGCTTGGTGATGAACAATATAATGGTTTAAGAGATTGATAGTATAGTCAATTCAAAATAAAAAGAGCACACCTATGACAATGTCATGCTGGGATGGTCTCGGGCTGGTATAAATTTTACTTGCTTGCTATGTGCGAAGTAATACAGAGACTTCAAAAATTTATTCCAGCAGTACTGTAGCCCTATTAATATGAATGAATTATAAAGCTAAAATTACTGGCCCTAACTATATCTTAAGCTGTACGCGCCAGCATCTCTTGTGCTTGATTCTGCTGTTCACTGTTACCTTGAGTAATGACTTCGTTAAGTAAGCGTTTGGCACTATCGTACTCACCCAGCTGTAAATACTGACCAGCTAAATCCAGTGTTACTTGATTACTGTCCAAGGTATTTACAAAATCAAAGTCTGTGGCAAATTGAGCTGCAAAATCAATCTCTTGAGATACAAGTGTATGGATATTTGCATTGTCATCAACAAGGCTTACATTGTTTTCACTCTCTACTGGCATGCTAACAGACGGTGAGTTTACGACTGAATCAAAATCAAACTCGTCATCTATTGCTAAACTATCTTCTATGCTTTGATTATTGAGTACTTTGTCATCATGCGTTTCATTCTTCAAAGTTTCAGTAGTAGAGACTTCATCATCTAAGAAAAGTGTAGTTGTATCAATGTCTATTTCCGACACTTCATTGACTGCTGCAGGTTGTGTGTCATCGCTAATAGAAAACTCATCTTTGACAGTCGTTGTGTCAAGTTGTGCCAACGTATCTTCAACATCGTTCTCTAGTACGTTATCGTTATCAAGTACAATGGCATTGTCGCTAGTACTTTCTTGAATGTCCAGCGTATCCATACTAAGCGTACTGTTCTCAGCCAATGGGCTATCTTCACTTTCTAAAAGTAGTGCAAAATCTTCGCTATTAGTTTGAGCGCTATTCTCTAAAAAATCAGTACTGTTTGTCTCTTCAACCAAGTCATCAAGTTCTAAAACAAAATCATCATCTGAGCTGATATGTTGTGACTGACTATCTTGTGCTTGCACATCATCGACAAAGTTTAATTCTGATATGTTGCTATCATCTGACATTAAATCGAAATCAAGCATAAAATCGTCATCGACGTTTATATTCTTATTTTTACTAACATCATCAATAGCAATAGGTTCTGCGGGCGTTTTTGCGACGCTTGTCTCTTTAGTTATGTCAAAATCATTATCGTCGCTAGTTGTAGATTCTAAGTTGTTAACTTCTACATTTTCTGTTGCTAAATCATCCAATGTGAGATCAAAACTATCTTCATTACTATCAACATGATCTTCGGATACAGTTGATTCAGATTTAGTTTCTTCTGAAATTGTCATGTTAAAATCTAAAGACATATGGTCTATAGCAGCATTACTACTCGCAGATGGTAATGTCTTATCACTACTATCTGATAACGTAATCTCATCTGTCAGAGTTAGACTATCATTTATAGTCGATTCAACAGCAAACGATGACACAGGTGAGGATAGTGTTTGCTCTTGATCTAATAACGCTTTAAGTTGATCTGCATCATTTATAGCTGTCGTATCATCAGACAACTTGATAACGTTATATGTTTTAGTGAAATCGTCATGTTGATTAGTGATAGCGTAGATGTTTAGCAGCTTGAGTAATAATTTAGAATCTTGAGGTTTTTCTATTAATCCTCTTTCTATACTCTCAATCGCTTTATCATAACGCTGTTGATCCATAAAACGTTGGGCAACAGCTAAAGGATCAAATTTAGTAGCATTTTGCTGAGCAGAGTTTTGATTAGAGCCTGTAGATGCTGTTTTTAGTTTTGACGTTGATGCATGAGCAGCTAAATTTTTATCAGTTTCTTTCGAGTTCTGAGTAGTCGATTTTTGAGCCTTATTTTTGCGTAGCACGAGTACCGCTACCAATAAAACGACCACCAGACCTATAATGATATATAGCATACTATCCATAAATACTCCCAAGCCTACGAGCACTGTTTACAGCAATTGATGCTGAGCAGCTAGGCAATTATTGATTGCGTAATTTTTTGAGTCGAGCTTCAAGCTCAGCCAGTTTTTGGTTTTGTAGTTGTAATTTTTTAGCATAGCTACCAAGGGTACTATTGGCCGCTGCTACTCGTTTAGCTTGCTCAGCGGTATGCTGACGCGCCGATTTGAGTGTAGCCAAGATATCTGTGCTTAAGCCATTGCCAGTTGCAGCAGCCGCTTTAGTTTGAGTGCCATCGGCACTACCGTCGCGACCAGGTGCAACAACAGAAAAACGTGCCTTTGGTAAAGTTTTGGTAGCAACTTGAGAGGGCTTATCCGAACGTTCAGATGCTGTTTTTGATTCTGACGGTGTTCTCTTAGAGGCTATGGCTTTTGCGTTGCTAGCAGATTCTACTGCTGTTGGTTTTTTCTCATGAGTTTTCTTCGTTCTAGATGGGTTAGTCTGCAGATAATATTGTCTTTGAGCTGCAATGGCAGTTTGTAGGCTCTGCTGTGAAGGCACTGTGTCATAGCTGGGCAGACTAAGCTCAGCATTTGCCTTTAGTAAGTCAGCATCTTGTGCAATAAAAGCGTCAGGATTTTGCGCTTTAATTTGTTTCATGACAGTTGGTACATCGAGGTTGTTTTGCTGTGCAATCTGTTGAGAGATGATCCAAAGGTTGTCATTACGTTGTACAGTATAACTCGTCGTTGCTGTGCTTGTATTACCTGACATCGGAGCTGCGACTGTCATACCAGCATTATTATTATGGTTATCGTTTGAGGTAGTATTGGCAGAGGAGGGCAGCGAAGCTTTGGATGGCGTGCTTTTAGCTTCAATATTGTTTGCAAATGGTATTGGTTGACTTGCTTCATTATTGATAGCGTCTTCTTTCAGCTGAATCTGCCGAGTCACTTGGATATTTAAAATATCGACCTGTTTATTTATATTGCCGGTAGCGCCAATAGCATCAGCTGTCGGCACACTATTGCCTAGCGCACTATTTTTTTGTCCATTGTTATTATTGGTGGTCGAACTAATATTGGGAGCAGCAGCGTCTTCTAAGTTATTTATGTTCAAATGATCTATTTTATCTGCTTTTCCAACGTTACTATTATTTGCTATTAAGTTCGTATCTCTCAAAGTACTGCTACTGTTTGAGCTATTGCCATTTAAGCTATTGTTAGAGAAGTCTGTTGCTTTCGTCACCTGCGAAACATTGGCGTTTGCAATCGCTGTGTTTGAAGTTTGAGACCCTGGTAAGGTTGGTACATTGACAGCACTCATAACTGGTAACGTCTTAACGTTAGATGTTTGAAGCGAATTGGTTTCTGGCAACGATGGCGTCGATACCGATGCTTGCATACTCGGTGACGTAAATAGCGGTGGCGGTGCGCCGCGTCTAACAGTTAACGGTTTGGAGTTAGAGTTTGACACTACTGGTAGATTCGGTTTTTTTGTACCTGACATAACTCGATTAGGCTGCTTAATCGGAACATTGTTACCAAGTGGCATAAGTAAAGTCTTAGGTACTACATTGCGCTGACCATTGTCATTTATTGCCAGTACTACATCTGCAAATGGCATTGATACCGGTTGTGAGGTATTAATAAGCAGTTGACCAGTAGTGGCAGAAGTTGCTACAAACCTTACTGCCATTGATGCTGTTGGGGTTAGCCCCATCTGTTGATAAACGACAGGACTTGCAAGACTGGCGGCAAAATCCTTAGCATTAATGTCAGTTACTGTAATACTTGCAGTCAAAGGTTCGTGCTGCGCAGAGGTAATAATTGTTTTACCCATAGTGGCTGCTTGTGCAACAGGTAGCAACACTACAGAGCTCACAGAACAAAGTAGTGCTATTGACATCGCGTGATGAATATTGGTCAATCGATGAGGTAAATGCCAAGACATGCGCAGCCCTTTTATAGTGTCTTATGAGAATAACTAATAACAGTACTCTTTATAATGGTGTAATAGCTATCCGTATTTTTAGCAAAATAATGTTCAGTTTACCATTTATTTCGTAGTGTTCATTACCAACATCACCAAGCGATGAGTGAGATTTAAATTTATTAAAAAGCTTTTTTATCCAACAACATGGCATCCCCATAACTAAAAAAGCGGTACTGATGGCTAATTGCGTGTTGATAAGCCTGTTCAATAGCTTCTTTACCTGCAAATGCGGATACAAGCATTAGTAAGGTAGATTTGGGTAAATGGAAATTGGTTATTAAACGATCAATAACGCCAAATTTAAAACCAGGATATATAAATATGTCCGTATCTCCTGACCAAGTGGCAACAGATTGGCCATTATTTGCCGTTTTTTGATAAGCAGTCTCTAGAACACGTGCAACAGTCGTGCCAACAGCGATAACCTTATTACCCTTTGCATGGGTTTGATTAATCAAATCTGCGGTTGCTTGTGGCAGGTGTGCATATTCGCTGTGCATAGTATGATTAAGCAGGTTTTCTGTCTTAACTGGCGCAAATGTGCCAGCACCAACATGCAAAGTGACAAAGGCTGTATTAATACCTTTATTAGCCAAAGCTGACAGCACAGTTTCATCAAAATGTAGACTGGCTGTAGGAGCAGCTACGCTGGCAAGTTTGGCTGGATCATGAAATATCGTTTGATAACGAGTATTGTCAGTCGCATCGGCATGGCGCTCAAAATAGGGTGGTATTGGCAACTCACCATAAAGCTCTAAATCAGGCAAAACAGGGGCATCGAAGGCTAAGATAAATAAGTTGTCTTGACGACCAATCATCTCACAGCTCATACGCTCGTCAGCTAGCCATAAGCGTTGTCCAAGCTTTGGCGCTTTACTGGCTTTAACATGACCTAATGCGATGTTTGAATACGTAGCTAATGTTTCATTGTTTATATCAACATTGTCTTTTAATCCTGAGCTATCTACCAAACGCTCAATCAGTACTTCAACGCGCCCTCCAGTGTCTTTTTTACCGAATAGTCGCGCTTTCATTACCTTAGTATCATTAAAGACAATAAGATCACCGGCACTGAGCAAGGATGGCAATGCCGTAAACAAGTGGTCTTGAGGCTGACTTGGTTGTTCTTTGTGATCTATAGCTGGCAGATAAAGCAGCTTGGAGTCTGAGCGTTGGGCCAAGGGATAGCGGGCGATTAACTCGTCAGGTAGCTCATAATCATAATCAGCAACGCTTAGATAAGTCAGTGGGGCATCGTTGTGTTTAATATCATTCATATTGGTATCGTTGTCTATATTAGGATTGGCGGTTTTAGAACTGAAGTTGCTCATAATGCATGATGAAGGCAGTTAAAAATTTTGGCATAAGTTTAGCAGAAACGGGATAATAGCGTGAAAAATTCCTAATGGCTTTTAACTATTATGCCTACTATAAAAATAGCCTAAGCAATCTTATATTGATTACTGCTTTGCATTAAAGTTCAAATACAGAAACGAATTAATAGAAACGAATCATAAGTCTTAATCGAATAGATTAAGCTGCGGCAGGATCTGGGTTGCAGGCATTAAAGATGAATAGGTTACACCTACAAGTCTGATAGGCAGTGTACGCGGTATATCTAAGAACAGCTTATCTAACCAATAATGTGCAGACTCTGCATTTATAAAAACAGTAGATAAGGTATATGAACGCGTTATTTGCGTAAAGTCAGCATATTTTATCTTGAGTGTAATGGTATAAGCAATAAGCTGCTTATTGTTCATTTGTCTGAATGCATCAGCGTTTTGCTCATAAATTTGTGCGCGTAATTGTTCGTTATCACTCAAGTTATCCCTAAAGGTAGTTTCTGAGCCGACCGATTTATGCTGACGTTCAGATTTCACTGGTCGCTCATCACGACCGTGGGCAATATCATGATAGAACTGCCCGCGCTTGCCGAACTCATTAACTAGTGATGCTGCGGGTACCTGCCGAAGATCAGCTCCATTACTTACGCCCATTGCGTGTAAGCGTTTGGCTGTTGCCTTACCAATTCCATGAAAGCGCTCTATAGGTAGCGTACTAATAAACGCTTCTGCGTCATTGGGTGTGATAATGGCGGTACCGTTAGGTTTATGGATATCAGAGGCAATCTTTGCCAACATCTTATTGAACGAAACGCCTGCTGACGCTGTTAGCCCTGTTTGCTCTAGTATCTGTGCCCTCAACCAGTTAGCCATCAATGTCGCTGAACCTTTATGCACTTGTAGACCCGTAACATCGAGATAAGCTTCATCTAAAGATAGCGGCTCAACACGCGGTGTTAAGCTATACATAATAGTACGAATCTGGGTGCTGACAGCACGATATACATCAAAACGCGGTCGTACGAATATTACATCTGGACAACGTTTGCGTGCCTCATAACAGGACATCGCAGAGCGCACTCCAAACTGACGTACCTCATAGCTGGCAGCGGCTACTACGCCACGTCCACTAGGATCTCCACCAACGACCAAAGGCTTACCACGATATTGTGGAAAATCCCGTTGTTCAACGCTGGCATAAAAGGCATCCATATCGAGATGAATAATCTTACGAGGGGCAGGTGAGGTAAAAGCTGTCATAAGCTCTATTTTACCTGAGTTTACGGATATTTTTGAGCAATACTTGCTAGATGTGGGGAGAGTATCAAACTTATAAAAATATAGTATTAGCTTATATATCAAGTATTTTGGATGTATAAACCTGATTTTGAATATATCACCATTCATTAACGCTTATAATTTTTATTGGGATGTAAAATCAGCATTTGCTTTATTTTTTTTACCACTTAAGAGTACATTCGTACCACTTATGACAATAAAAAAATAAGTGGTAGCCGACAGCACTATTAGTTTGTTAAGTTAAGTAATGATTAATCTAATTCATATCTTTTGGATAAGCACTTACTAATTTTACGTATTTAGTTTATCTAAAGAAAGTATGAAAACCATTTAATTAATCTGTAGATGTTACCGTCTAGATTTTCTAGCATATGATAGTTGTATAGACATCTTTTTTTAACTAAAAGTACGAAAGATAAAATCTTTAAAATACTATGATGTACTAAATATTCTAAACTTTCAATATAACTAATGACTGAGGAGTTTAAAATGAATAATCAGTTAAAAGGTAGCGACCTAACCCGAGCAATGCTGAAAAATGGCCACCAAAATATATGGTGTGCGGTCGATGACGAAAGTGATGAGCGTGCTATTACGGATCACGAAAACAACGACTTTACAGCCCGTATTATGTACTTTGAAAATGGTAAGTTTATTTGTACAAGCGGCGCACCATGGACTTACGCTGTACCTATTAAGATAGTTGCGCTTACACAAGAAGATGCAGGGTTATAAATATCTAGTAGCCATTGAGCTAAGGAGATATAACTAAGATGACTATTAAGGGTATGAGTTGGTACTGATGATTTCTTTGCTTTAATTAAGAAATAGATGAGGTTATTTGATAAATATAGGTATTTTAGTAAATATAATGAATGATTTTATGTTTATAATTTCTATTATTAGCTATTAGTATGGATAATGAAAAAAGATAATTGATATCTTTTTTAGTGTAAGGTTAATTTCTAAAGAAATAGCAAGAAGTAAAGCGATTATACAGAAAAAACAAATAGATTTTCTAAAAAAGCCCAGCTTAAATATATATAAATACTAATTTATATATATTTAAGCTGGGCTTTAATTTTTTAGTTCATAAATTAAAGTCAGGTTCTCTAAAAAATCAGATTGATAGTGAAATAAATTTAAGTTCTGGCTGAGAGCAGGTGAAAAATATCATTCTATAGCGATGAAACAACACATCAAGCGCGAGTATGTGCTTATCAAGAGCAAAGGAAGAGAGTTACGTTTTTCATATTTATCTATATTGTCTAAAAAAGAATTAGGTTTCATTAGATCATTTTTACATAGAAATGTACCCCGCCATCTGAATACTGATAACAAATTGCCTGAATGAGAGCTGTCCAACAAATAGGTGTCCGTGTTATGGAGAGCCTAGTCGAGAAGCCAAGTATGATTATAAATAGTAAACATGCGTTCATATACATAAAATCAAAAGTAAACAGTAGTATGTTTTTTAACCTTATTTCACTTATATAGTTTGTCTAATGAAAAGCTATTAGATAAACGTTATTTATGTTTTTGGAGTCAGTGACAACATCGAATTTATGTATGGTATGCGATTATAGGAGAATAAGGTAGGTTTTAATGACTATACATTACAAGAGTAATTAAGCATTGAAAACAATAATAAACAATTATTTGCTAAAAATTATAGAGTTTATTGAAATATTGTCAAGTATCTGTATAATCTACCTGAAAACGGACTATTATTTGTTCACTATTATTGCGTATTTTAATGAATTATTGCGCTTATTTTATTGCTTTACAATCCTGATGATACTGCATTTATGAACCCTATTTATCGTATTAAGCTTACTAATTTAAATCTGCTATCCATAATCCTTAGTACCTCTGTGCTGATCACAGGCTGTAGCATGGGCGCTAAAGAAAATACGCAGAATATAGTAAGCCAACCAGTAGTTAAGAAGTTAAACGGTCCTTCACTCGTTTATCTGGCTGACGCTATTGAGGTCAATACTTTACGTGAAGGAAATCTAGAAGCATGGATGACTGTAGCCAAAAATAACTATGTGTTAAAGAATTATTCACGGGCATTAAGAGCGGCTAATGAAGTACTTAGTGTTGATAGTCAGATTGTTGAAGCTCGTCAGATTGCCATGCTATCGGCTGTCAAGGTAATGGAGAGTAATGTAGACGCTTACCATGACAACGCATTGATGAATAGTCATGATAAGGCTAGGTTTAAAGAAACTTTAACCAGTATGACTACCTTAATTAATACCTCTGAATAAGCATCCTTTGGTTAAACTACTCTTGAGTAAATAGATGTATCAATCTAATACTAACAATAGCGAGCACCGACTTACGATGACCAGTATCAAAAGCAGTATAAAAGTCAGTATTAAGCTGCCTAAAGCTATTCTAGTGGGCCTATTTATCACGGGTTCAGTTATGGGAACAGCACATAGTGAGCTTGTCATACAAGAAAAAGATCCAGGTTCAAGCATCATTAATCAATATGCTAAGCTCAAAAATGCTGATGCAAAATCACCACAACTGCATCAATTAATTTCAGATTTAAATCAGAGACTGTCAAGCAATCCAAATGACTCTTTAGCATGGGAGATTTTGGCACAGATTTACTATAACAATGGCTATCACGCCTATGCTGTCTATGCAGCAAGCGAGGCGATTAATTTAGGTCAAAATACTTCTAAGCTCAAAAAAATATTGTTGAATAGCAGTGCTATTGTCTCCCAAAGCCAATTGCAATCAGATTACTTAACTGATGAGGTTGAAGCTGACTTCTTAAAAGAATATCAGTACGCCCTGAGCAAAATATACGGTGAAGTCTACGGTTTCAACTATGATGAGTCTTTACCAAAGCCACCAGCACCTGTCGTCAAGCCTAGAGCTGCAAAAACTAAAAGCCAACGCCGCGCATCCGTCAAAAGACAAGTTGCTCCTGTTAAAAGAAAGACAGCGGTAAAACAAAAGCTTGCTGCTAGCAAACCGGTTAAGCAACAGTCTACTCCTAGAAAAACAACTCCTATATCCACTGATCCATTCAAAAATGTACGTTCAAAATAGCAATTGCTGAGGTAACTTATTATGGCAAAGCAAGACAGTGTGCAAAAGAAACTCGCAAAAGTACGTGCTCCTCGGGTACATCTTACTTATGACGTCGAAGTTGGTGATTCGATTGAAACTAAGGAGATTCCCTTTGTGGTTGGCGTGCTGGGAGAGTTCTCAGGTGATTCTAAACTTGAGCAACCACGTCTTAAAGACAAAAAATTTGTTGAAGTGGATTTGGATACCTTTGACGAAGTAATGTCAGGTCTAGCACCGCGCGCAGCCTTTAGAGTTAGCAATGACTTAAGCGATAAAGGTGGCGAATTTGCGGTTGATTTAGCATTCAACAGTATTGATGGTTTTCGTCCTGAAGCTGTGGCTGATCAGATTGAGCCGTTAAAACAGTTGGTGCAAGCACGAGATCGCTTAGCAGATTTGCGCAACAAGATATCGGCTAATGAAAAGCTTGAAGATTTATTGGACGATGTGCTCAAGAATACTGAGCAAGTCAGGAAAATGGCAGAACGAAATCAAATTGACGGTGAGGATTAAGCGATGAGTGCCCAAGCCCAGCAGAATATAGTAACTGATTCATTAGATAATGAAAGCTACGACTTACTCGAAGAAATCGTCAATAAAAGTAATATTGCGAAGTCTGATGATGAAAAGAATCGCGCGAAGTCACAAATTGCAGAGCTGGCTAATGAAGTCATGCAAGGCACGGTGACATTATCAGATAATCTAGCGGCATCGATCGACGCGCGTATTGCGCAGATTGATGCGCTGATCTCTAAGCAGTTGACTACGGTTATGCATGCTCCTGAGTTTCAGAAGCTGGAATCTAGTTGGCGCGGTCTACATTACCTATGTAGTCAAACGCCTTCTGAATCAATGCTTAAGATACGCATGATGAATACTACTAAGCGTGAGCTTACCAAAGACTTTCAATCTTCGATAGATTTTGATCAAAGCACGTTGTTCAAAAAGATATATGAAGAAGAGTTTGGTAGTTTTGGCGGCGAGCCCTATGCAGCAATCGTTGGTGATTTTGAATTTACCCGCCAAAACTCTGATATGTATCTGCTTGAGCAATTATCTCATGTGGCTGCAGCTTCTCACGCACCGTTTGTATCGGCAGCATCAGCTGAGATGTTTGGGCTTGACTCATTTACTGACATTGGTCGTCCTAGAGATTTATCGAAGATATTTGAAACTGCAGAATACATACGCTGGCGTGCTTTTAGACAGTCAGAAGATGCTCGCTACGTGGCACTTACGGTTCCTAGATTCTTAGGACGTCTGCCTTATGACCCTAAAGAAGGAACAGTGGTTGAAGGTTTTAATTTTACGGAAGAAGTTTCTGGTACTGATCATAGCGATTATCTATGGGTGAATGCTGCTTATGCATTTGCTTCGCGTCTAACCTCTGCCTTCTCAGACTATCGCTGGTGTGCGGCTATTCGCGGTGTTGAAGGGGGTGGCTTGGTGGAAGGTTTACCTGTCCATACCTTTAAGACTGATGAAGGGGATTTGGCGCTTAAATGCCCAACGGAGATATCTATCACTGATCGCCGTGAAAAAGAGCTGAGCGATTTAGGTTTTATCCCATTAGTTCACTGTAAAAATACTAATTATGCGGCCTTCTTTGGAGCGCAATCAGTACAAAAAGCCAAAACTTACCAAAACGATGATGCTAATGCTAATGCTGTTTTATCGACCCAGCTGCAATATATCATGGCAGTATCCCGTATTGCCCATTACCTAAAAGCGATGATGCGCGACAAGGTTGGTAGTTTTTTAGCGCCTGGTAATGTTGAGTCGTTTTTGAACGACTGGATTTCTCGTTATGTCTTGCTAGACGACGGAGCCTCTCAAGAAGCCAAAGCCCAGTACCCACTGCGCGAAGCTTCTGTACAAGTTGTAGAAGTGCCAGGTAAGCCTGGTGTCTACAAGTCAGTGGTCTTTTTGAGACCACACTTTCAGCTTGACGAATTGTCTGTTTCTTTGCGTTTAGTCACTCAACTACCGCAGTCTAGCAACAGCTAATCGTTTATTAAAATCCAACGTTAAACGTAAACTTCTCAAAACAAGGTATGTGATATGAAAGATATTTATATTCAGTTCCGTGGTAAATACAAAATTGACGGCGAGTCTCGTGATAGCGAGCATAAAGGCTGGCTTGAAGTAAATACATGGGACCATTTGATCCGTCAACCAAAGTCAGCGACAGCCAGTAGCGTTGGTGGTCACACCTCTGAGCGCTGTGAGCATGCTGACATGACGTTTATGAAAGACTTGGATTCTACTAGCCCTAAGCTATGGGAAGCGTGTTCAGCTGGTTATACTTTCGATGAGATTCAAATTGATTTTTATCGTGCCAATGGTGATAAGCGCGTTAAATATCTTGAAGTTAAGCTTAAGCATGCACTTATCGCTAGTGTCGAACCTACTGTCCGTTCTGAAGGCGTGCCAATCGAAAAAGTCGGTATCAAGTATGCAGCAGTTGAATGGACTTACACGCAGCAAGATATCGATGGTACTGCTAAAGGCGCTGTGACTAAGAAGTGGTCGCTGGCTAATAACACTGCCACGTATACTGCTTAAGATCGGTAGTCTCACGTGTTATGCGTATATTGTGATTAAAAAGAAAGGTTTATATTTAGGCCTTTCTTTTTTTATTTTCTAAGATAGGAATGACTATATTAATGAATTACGCTGCTAAAGCATCTAATAAAGAAGTCGGGTTTCGTCCAAACTTGTTCGAGCAGTTATTTGATGACCAGCCTCGACACTTAGCGCATGAGCTTATTGTGCGTCGTCTAAATATTGAGGAGTTAAAATCTTCTGTTGCACGAGACTTGGAATCTTTATTGAATACACGCTGTGTGGTGTCCGATAAGCTGCAAGAATATAAACATGTGCGCTCATCTATTTTGAGTTTCGGAATACTAGACTTTGTAGGGCTAAGTAGTGCCAATCCAGCGGACTGCGATTACATTTGTCGTCAAATAGCACAAACCGTGGAGCAACAAGACACCCGTTTAAAAAACGTTAGAGTTTCACTGGATATTGGTGCCGTAGATGTTAATCAGCTTTGTTTTTCTATTGAAGCCTTACTGAAAGTTTATCCAGCGCAAGAGCTAGTGAGTTTCGACGCTTTCTTTGAGCCAAGCTCTCAACGTTACTTAATAAAATAATCATTATTAACTTAATGAAATAACTACTATTACCGCTCAATCTATACAGTTAGCAGCGATAAATATATTGAGGCACCATGGACAGTCTACTTCCTTATTTTGAGCATGAACTTAGCTTGTTCAATAAGCAGTCGAAAGAGTTTGCCAAAAAATATCCAAAAATAGCAAATAGGCTATTGATGGGACACGATACGGTAGATGATCCGCATATCGAACGGTTGATACAGGCTTTTTCGCTGATTAGTGCGCGCATTAATAAAAAGCTGGATGATTCATACGCAGATTTTACCGAGTCTTTATTGGAAGTCGTGTATCCCGACTATCTTAAACCTTTCCCTTCAGTATCCATCGCTCAATTTAATCTAGGTGTACAGGGCAATGCGATGAGTGAGGCTGTCTTAGTACCTAAACAAACCGCGTTCTCCACTCAAAAAATAAATGGCACTCCTTGTCAGTTTCAATCAACCCAAGACGTTACCTTGCTACCACTAGAGATCGATGCTGTCAGTTTTGAGACTCATCAAGAAGTGTATGACAATCAGCATGGACTGCTCAATGGTTGTATTAGTATTAAGTTTAAAGGTCTTAACCCAAGCTTTGATTATCAAACATTACTGGATCACTCGCTGGATTTATATATAGATGAAGATGCCAGTCAAGGTACTAGCCTGTGGGACTTGCTATGGTGTGATGTCAGACAAACTCATCTCCACGGTAGTCAAGTTAATAAAGTAGTTGGCAGTCCGTTTGAAATTATTGGCTTCGATCCTGAGCAGCAGATTTTGCCAACGCACAGAGTGAGTAATGCTGCTTCCGCTTTATTAAAAGAATATTTTTATTTTCCAGAAAAATTTAACTTTCTACGCTTAAATCTTGGTCATGCTTGCCCTGAACTAAAAATTGATAGCAGTGGTTTTAAGATTCGTTGTTATTTTAAGTTTGATAAAAAGAACACTATTCGCCTAAAAAACCTGCAACAGCTGAGTGCAAGCAGTATCAAGTTATTTTGCACGCCAGTCGTAAATCTATTCAAGGCAGCAGCCAAGCCAATTCAAGTGACTCATCGTTCTATCTATTATGACTTAGTGCCCGATACCCGCGCGCTCTTTCAGCATGAAATCTATGAGGTCAATAAAGTCATAGAGTCCAAACAAAATGATAACCGTTTAGTACAGCGTGAGTATCATCCATTTTATGCGCTGAATCATTATGAGCAGCAAGATGAAGGTCGTTATTATCATATTAAGCGTGATAAGGATATGGCTGAATTTAAGCAGGGTTTTGAATATCAGATTATGTTTGTAGAAAAGAGCCGAGAAGATTTGTCAGGTGCGGTCAGTATGAGTGCTTCTTTGCTATGTACTAATAGAGACTTACCTGCGCAAGTGGTGTTCGGTCAAAGTCGCGGTGATCTGTTTAGTGAGGGTATGACAGGCTTTAGTAGTCTGTCATTGTTAAAGCAACCAACCAGAACCGCACGTTTTGAATACACTGGTGAAGAGCGCTGGCGACTGATATCACTAATTAGTTTAAACTTTCTATCACTTGCCGCCCAAGACGCTGAGCTGATGAAAGAGTATCTATCACTGTACGACATTACCCAATCAGCCTCAAATAAACTTTTGGTCGAAGGCATTGTCTCTGTTGCGACCAGTATTAAAGCTCGGCGTATTCAACGTTTGCCACAACCAGGATTTGTGCGTGGAACCGAGATTGATATTCGCATTAATCAAAAAAACTTTGCTGGTGTTAGTATCCGTCAGTTTGCCCATTTACTGGCTCATGTTTTTGGTTATCACGCCAGCTTAAATAGTTTTGTTGAAGTTGTGATTAGTGATGCCGTAACCAAAGAGGAGATATATAGATGTCAGCCACGCAGTGGTCTCAGTCCTCTTATTTAACGGATCTAATCGCTACGCCGCAAGCCTACGATCTATTGCAGGCGTTACGTTTGGTTCGTCATGAAGCCAGTATGGGGCATGCATCTATCGAGGTGCGCTACCGTGCATCAATGTCTTTGGCGTATCCACAAGCCGAGATTGAGTCGATGTCACTAATCGCACAAGACAATATGGACGACAATGCTAATCAAATAAATGCCAGTCAAGTAAAGGTTAGACAATTAGAGGTTTACCCATCGGTCATCGGACTTACTGGCCCAATGTCTGTCTTACCAGCGATGTATACCGATCAGCTAGCATCGAGAGTACATCATGCAAAAGATAAAGCGGCACCTGCATTTTTAGACTTGTTTAACCATCGTCTGACTGACTTATATGTCCAAGCGAGCTGGTTTTATAATTTGCCGTTGCAGTATGAATTAAACGATAAAAAGGACAGTTATCTACTAAGCCTGCGAGCTCTTGCGCGTCAGCCCAAGAAATTGACGGCAATAGACAGCTTGATTGCCTATGCTGGCATGATTGCCCCAGGACGTCTGACTGCCGATCAATTAGCACATATATTATCACATTTTTTGGATAGCACGGTCAGTGTTCAGCAGTTCGTTCCTGAGTGGTTTGATCTACCAGCTACCGAACAGACAGCGCTTGGTGGGCAGTATGCAGCGCTTGGTGTGTCAGCATTTTGCGGCGCGCGTGCCGTGCAGTTCGACAGTAAGATTAGGATAGTATTTCATCAATTGGATGCTAAGCGCTATCTCAGATTGTTGCCAGCAGGCGATATGTATCGAGTCATCATTGATTTTATTCGTAAATGGTGCGGTGTATGTTTGGCGGTCGAGATGCAGCTAGAGCTGGACAAGCAATATATTAAGCCTTTGTCGTTATCTGAAGATGGTTTTGGTGGTTTAGGGCGCGGTGGTTTTTTAATATCGCAGCCTGCTACTCAGCATCATGACGACACCCGTTATGCGTTACCTATTCAGTGAAAGTTATAACACAATAATAGGGTTCACAAGAAGAGGGTTATAGCTCAGGAAGACAAGCATCAACCTTCGCCAATTCAGTTAGAGAGTAGTCAGTTAGAAAATTGGAATTGGGTTTATAAATATAATTTTAAATCAAATGAGAATGTCAAAGGAAAAGATTTATGAGCCAACTAAAAGCTGTTATTACCCGTTTAAGTCCAAGCTGTCGACAGTGTTTGCAGCAGGCAGCTAGGCTTTGTATCAATAACGGGCATCGCGAAGTCGATACCATCCACTTGCTACATGAACTTATTGCTACACCAAACAATGACGTGGATCAGATATTAAAAGTTAGTAAGATTAATCAGCAGCTATTATTATCGGAGATAGCAGATTTACTAACTGGTTTTAGTCAGGCAACAGGCTCAACTCCTGTATTTAGTCAGGGCTTGATGGCTTTGTTAGAAGATGCGTGGGAGTTAGCGAGTAGCCTACATGGACAAAGTGAGAACAAAAACAGTCCGCTAGAAATTCGCTCAGGTCACATACTATTAGTTCTATTGGCTTATGAGCGTTACCAGTCACTACTCAAGACCTTGCCGGAGCAGCTACAGTATATCGATCGCTTTACCCTCAAGGACGATTATGATCGCCAATGTTTCGGTAGTACCGAAGGTAGTGGCTCAGTTAAATCAGACAAAGCTGCGTTAAGTGAGAATGCCAATTTTGATAGTGCAAAGTCTGATGGTTCAAAGTCTGATAGTGCTGATTCTGATATCAGTCACGATCAATCAGATATTAGCCAGACCACCAAGCAGCCCACACCTGCCTTGGATAAATATACTTATGACCTAACCGCCAAAGCCAGTGCTGAGCAAATAGACCCAGTCATTGGGCGTGAGTTTGAGATTCATCAACTGATCGATATTTTGATTCGCCGTCGTCAAAACAATCCTATCTTGACGGGTGAGGCAGGCGTTGGTAAAACTGCTGTGGTAGAAGGCTTGGCACAAAAGATAGTCGCCGGTTATGTACCTGATCAATTAAAAGACGTGACGATACGCAGTCTCGACATGGGGCTACTGCAAGCAGGCGCAAGTGTCAAAGGCGAGTTTGAAAACCGCTTAAAGCAAGTCATAGAAGAAGTTCAAGCCTCATTACACCCAATTATCTTGTTCATCGATGAGGCGCATACGCTTATTGGTGCTGGCGGGCAGGCTGGTCAAAATGATGCTGCAAACTTGCTTAAGCCTGCACTGGCTCGCGGTGAGTTAAGAACGATTGCTGCTACTACTTGGTCAGAGTACAAAAAATACTTCGAAAAAGACGCTGCCTTATCGCGCCGCTTCCAAGTCGTCAAAGTAGATGAGCCTGATATCGATACGGCGGTCGCGATGATTCGTGGTTTGAGTGCCAAGATGCAAGAGCATTTCGGTATATTGATAGACGATGATGCGCTACAAGCTGCGGTCGAGTTGTCAGCACGTTATATCAGTGATAGACAACTGCCCGATAAAGCGGTAAGTGTATTAGATACGGCGGCTGCACGCGTAAGCTTATCAAAGACTGCCATTCCTAATCAGCTTGATAGGCTAAAAGCCAAGGGTGTACAGCTAGAGCAACACATTAGTAATCTCAGTCAGCAGCTTGAGCGTATTGGCGGTGTTGATGAAAAAGAAAAAGTTAGCCAACAAATTGCAATACTCGACGAGCAGCGCCAGACGAATCAACAAAGTATTGCTGATATGACGAGCCGCTGGCAGGAGCAACGTCAGCTTAACGATCAGCTTGATGCGCTCAATCAGCAGTTGAATAGCGAGCTAGATGACTCTAATACTCTTAATGCAAAAGCGCGCTTAGAAAAACAAGCAGAGTACCAAAATATTGAGCAGCAATTAAAAAAAGTACAAGAAACGCAGCGTCTTATACATGCGGTACTAGATCGTCAGGTCATCAAACAGATTATTTCAGATTGGACAGGTATCCCTTTAACAGACATGGCAGGTAACGAAAAAAACCACATATTGACCTTGGCTGATACTTTGCAAGAGCGCGTCATTGGACAAGACCATTCTGTTGCCGCTATTGTCAAGCGTATTCATACAGCGAAAGCACGCTTAGATGATCCTAATCGTCCGCAGGGCGTGTTCTTATTAGTAGGGCCAAGCGGCGTTGGGAAGACAGAAACGGCATTGGCACTATCTGAAGTATTATATGGAGGAGAGCGTAATCTAATCACGATTAACCTGTCCGAATATCAAGAAGCTCATAGTGTAGCGTCTTTAAAAGGCTCGCCACCAGGCTATGTTGGTTATGGCGAAGGGGGCGTATTGACTGAGGCCATCAGACGCCGACCTTATAGTGTTCTATTACTTGATGAGGTGGAAAAAGCCCATCCGGACGTTTTGGATTTATTTTATCAAGTGTTTGATAAAGGGGTAATGGAAGATAGCGAAGGGCGTTTAATCGACTTCAAGAATACTCTTATTTTGCTGACCAGTAATATTGGTTCCTCTACTATTATGCAGCAATGTATCAATACTGATCCTACTGTTACTGATTTTAGCTTACCCGACAGTGACAGCCTAAAACAGGCAATCAACCCGCATTTGTATAAAGCCTTTAAACCAGCATTTTTGGGCCGTCTGACGGTGATACCTTACTATCCATTGACTGATGACGCGCTAGCGGAAATTATTCGCCTTAAGCTAGATAAAATCACTGGTCGTATTCGTGATAATTATGACGTCCCTTGTATCGTCGATCCTGAGGTTATTGAGCTAATTTTATCGCGTTGTCATGAAGTTGACTCTGGTGCACGCAATGCGGACGCTATTATCAGTCATACGTTGCTACCGCAGCTGGCAGGTCAGCTACTTGCTCATGATGATAGTCAAAGTGTACTGAAAAAGATTACGGTATTCGTCGATGAGAATGACGATTTTGCTTATCGTCTCGACTGCGATGCTATTGTGGCTCTCAATCAAATGGCGCAACACAGTGAAGATGAGACTGATGCTAATTCTGACACTGAGAATAATACTAATATTAATGCAAAAAGCCAGCTTAAAAGTAGCAGTAAAGATCAAGTCAATATAGTAACAACCAAGCAGCTAACTGCAAAACAGCCGGCCAGTAAAAAGACCTCTACAAAAAAAGCTACTACCAAAAAGACTCCAACGAAAAAAACGGCAACCAAAAAGATTACTGAAGAGGATTTATCATAATGAGTGTTGACCATTCTTCGTTACCCAGCATAAAAACTCTTATAGCGCCTATTGCGGATAGTCATCAAGGTGTCGGTGAAGACCTGACCTTTGACCCACGCATCGATGCTATCGTTGCTGCTCGTCAAGAAGATGATCCACTGCTGGCGCAAGGTAACTGGGTCACTGAACTCAAAGTCGCTGATTGGGACTTTGTGAAAACTCAATGTACCGAGTTGCTGACTAATACCAGTAAAGATATGAAGCTAGCACTATGGTATGTCGATGCGCTCAGTCATACCGATCATCTAGCAGGCATTAGTCATGGGCTACGCTTGCTACAGGAATTAAATGATGAGTATTGGCTCACCATGTATCCACCACTAGATGGTGAAGACGATAGTATGGATATCAGAGCAGGTTTGCTATCGTGGTTCGTCAAAGCTTTAACAGATGATCTCAAGCGACTATCGCTCTCTGATACTAAGACTGGCAATCATAATTATAATTACTATTTGACCGCTCGTGACCATGATAAACAGCGTCAGCAAAATCCAGATAGTGAAGCCAGTAATCAATTAACACTTAGTGATTATAACCAAGCTATTAAGAACAGTAGCGAGTCTTGGCAACAATCATTAATGACTGAACTTAGTAATATAACTACTCAATGGCAGGCCTTAACTGATCAGCTTAACAATCTAATGGGTATGGATGCTCCGGTCTTCGCACCAGTGACTGATTTATTAGTTGCGCTCAAACAACATTTGCAACCGTTGATACCTGAACAATTTGGTAATGCAGATAAGACTATTCAAGAGAGTATAAATGATGCGAATGTCTATGATAATAGTGATGAGGATGTGACATCAAAGATTGGTGGGCAGCCGCCCGCTTCAACAAACGTCACGTCAACAAGCTTTAATCCTACCAACCGCGATCATCAAAGCAACCGTCGGCAAGCACTCAAACTATTAGGGCAAATCCAAGACTACTTTGCAACCAATGAGCCGCATAGTCCAGTGACATTTTTACTCGGTCGGGCTATTGATTGGGCAGATATGCCACTGGACCAATGGTTGGCTCATATCATTAAGAACGAAGATCAGTTATCCACACTGTCGGACATGATTGGTATCCAGCCCAAACGTGAGTCATCTAATGATAGCTATTGATTCGTTTGTTAATTGGACAGTTGGTTGGAATATTAATTGGATTTGGGCTGTCGGTTGACTTGTAGTCTATACAAAATATTTAAACCTTGTAATTTTAAAATTTAAACCTTGGACTTAGAGAGAAGGGCACTTCATGGTATGGACTCAAACAAAGCGGCACGTGCAACTTACTAGTGCCCATCCTGATATTGCTACCAGTCTTATTCAGCAAGCGGACCTCATCGAAAGCCTGCTTGGCATGGTACTGCCTGAAAGCGTTTGGGATCAGCCTGCTTTAATGCCCACACCTGATGTCTATCCAAGTCCCTATCATCATGACCAACGAGCGCAGTCCTATCAGCAGCGCCAGTTTGCCCTCTATTGTGGTTATCGTATTAGCATCACCTTACTGCATCCACAAGCAGGACTGGATACCAAAGACTGGATAGGCCAAAGTCTCGCCATCCATTGGCACACAGGTGACACTCTACTGCCGAGTCAAATTCGCCACGGCATCATCACCGAAGTCATCGCCCTTTGCAGCAACAGCGGTATGGCCGCCTACCGCATCATCTGCGAACCTGCTCTTAGCCAACTACGCCTAAACAGTCATAACCGCCGTCATCACCACCTCAGTCTCAGTGAGCTGATCACTCAAATCATAAGCTCGTACGATATGGATGTGGAGATAGACGAGCGCTTAAGTAGCGCCAGCGATTACCATATACAGCACAGCGTCCAATATAACCAAACCGATCTGGCCTACTTAACCCAATATCTCACTCTATACGGCATCACCGGTTACTACCGTCATGAGGCAGACAAACACACCTTAGTGCTACTACCACACGACAGTGAAGCCTTACGTCCAGATCATAACGATATCCAAAGTATCCTTAGTCAAAACCCCACCAGTCTCGCCGATAGACAAGACCGCATCACTGCCATTCGTCCCTGTATTGCACAGCATACCCAGCATAGCGCCATACATCGCTATGACAACCGATTAGTAGGCACCTATACCGGCAGCAGCACCAACGAGCAACCCATAAATACAGACAGCCCAAGCAGCCATAGCCGCTTCCTGCACAGTCATAGCTACCTAAATGACGACGGACTAACTGCGCTTGCCACCCGCTATCAGCAGAACGCGCAGCAGCATGCCAACCTTGGCAGCCTAACCGGCAATATTCGCCATCTGAGTCTACCAAGCGCCCATTTCATCAGTGGCAACCCGTATCTCACAGAGCCTCTGTGCCTAGTCTCCATTCATCATAGTATTAACAATCACATACCCGCAGACTGGCTCGGCGTAGCACCCTTTGACCCCTTAACCCTACAGCCCAACCCAAATCTAAAGCGCCAGCAAACCGATGACATCAATAATAACAATGAAAACGTCCACCACATCACGGCTTGCTATCTGCCATTTCCGCATCATCACCATATCCCCTTTGGTGAGCAGCTAAGCGAGCTTGGCGCATCGCATCCGAGTCTCACAGGACTCATGAGCGCCAGCATCATAGACACCGATAGCAGCGCCATTACTCATGACCGCAACCATCGCGCCCATATCAGATACCATTGGCAGCGTGAAGACAGCACTGAACAAAGCAGCGACAATAGCAACGACAGCGCCCATTGGATACCCATCGCCAGTCATCTCGTCGCCGACCACATGGGACAGACTCATCCGCTACGTCATGGGCAGCACGTCCTCATTGACTTTATCGGTGGTGACATCACCCATCCCATCATTATTGGCAGCACCCACAACGGCCAAGGCAACGATAACGCCCAGCACAACCGCATTGCCAGTGACACAGACTTCATCGACGCCACCAGTCCTGCTTGGTTCATCAACTCAAGCCATGCCCATCCCATCGACGGCATCAAAACCCAAAGCATCGACTCCAGCCGCACAGGAGACGCCACCAAAGACCATCTCAGCAACGGCTACAACCAGCTGATGTTTGACGCCCATCCTGACAGTCCGCAGATTAACCTCTACAGCAGCAGCTATCAATCCAGTCTTACCATTGGTCACCTGTATCAACACAGCGACCATACTCGTGGTCAAGCAAGAGGACAAGGCATCAGTATCGAAACTGAAGCCGCTGCCAACGTCCAAGGCAGCACCGGCATTCATATCAGTAGCAGGCAGTCAGATCCCTCATCAAACTCTCACATGAGCCATAACAGTCATAGCAAACTACAAACCGCGGATCAGCACCAGCAGGCCTACAAGCAGCTGACTGAGGCTCATCAACCAGTCGGGATAGAGAGCACAAACAATAAGAAAAGCAACAAAGCAGGCAGTAATCAAAGCGGCAGTAACGAAGACAGCCAAACCCCATTTGCCGAATTTAGCAAAGACACCAGTGACAGTGCGCTAAGCGAAGCAGGACAATGGCAACAGCCTAACGTGCTCATCGACTCCCAGCGCCATCTAGCGATGCTCAGCGGACAACACAGCCAGCAGACCAGCACATCGAGCACGCATAGTCATGCGACTGATAACACCCATTATCATAGTCAAACCCAGATGAACCAATTAGTCGCTGGCGATATTCACTATTACGCAAACAAAGCGCAAACCCATACCGCTGCCCATGGTGATGTGACCATTCAAGCACACCAAGACGAGATGCGCCTTGATAGTGAGCAGATATTGCGTATCCATAGTCGCGACAATATCGAGATTATCGCACCTGATACGCTGACCCTAAAAGCAGCAGGTAGTGGTATTGAGATGTTAGGTGGTAAGGTAACTTTCATCACACCGAAGCAAGTGGGGTATAAAGCGGGTAAGGTGAGTTGGGGGAAGGGGGGTGGTACAGGGTCTCCTGCTGTGCATCTGCCGACGGCAAAACTGCCTGAGAACCTGGATTACTATCTTCGCTATATCGTACATGACCAAGATGATAATCCACTTCCCTTTACCAAATGTATGCTAATTAAACCTGATGGTTCAACCGAGATACATACTACTGATTTTGAAGGTAAGTTAAATCTAATTGTTGATGATGCATCGAAAGACTATGAATTGCATGCCATTGTCCATGAAGAAATTGATTTAGACGACGATAGCGTAGAGGAGGCAGAGTAATTATGGTAGCTAAATATACAGGGCTTATTTTTGCAGTGCCTTCTACCGTAGATATACAAAAATTCCGCTATGATCTAGTAATTCAGTATAAATCTGGAGAAGCGACTTATCAAAGAACAACAGGGATAAAGACAAAGCGATACATTGATCAGAATTTTAACAATCAAGGTAAAACTATCGAGCGTCAATTGCCTAAAGGTGACATTCAAAAAATTAACTATCATATCAAGGTTAACGGTCAGCTAGTCAAAAACCTCTCTGCTAAGCCTAACAAAAGCAAAGGCGTGTTTCGTAAATATGAACTGAAAACAATGATTGCAGGGACTAAAAAAGATCCAAATACGATTAAGAAAGTGTTACTCGACACTACTGAGGTTGGATGGATAATAATTGAAGAGCATTATTCGGTTAAAGAATTTCTTAGAAAAATATATAAGTATGAGCCAACGAACAAAGAAGAAAATATATTTCGAGCCAATAATCCTCATTTGACTAGCACGCCAGTGCTTAGCTTACAGCCTGGTGACTTTGTCATATTGTCTAATACTGCAAATAGTAATAATTCTGAACTACAAAAGATTAAGCAAGAAGCTAAAGAAGCCAAAGTTGAGTTTGATAGAGTAAAGACAGAGTTTGGATTTGAGAGCGAAAGATTTGCAAGAAATATAGACTTCTTACATGATGTATTGTTGAATTCAAAATATGTAGCTTTAACAGAAAAACCTAATAGTTCTGAACTACCTTCAAATAGTGTCAACTATGCAGCTATCGCTGCAGGTACTTCTCAAGGGATAGTAACATTCAACGAAGTTAGTAATAAAAAAGTAACGGAAGCATACGCAAAAATAGTCGAAGCCATGGAGTATGAAAAGTCAAATAAGACTAAATTTTCTAATCCTAAAAACTTTAAGTTATTTAAGAGAAAATACGCTAACTTATTTAAAAATTTCGATAATTCATTTTCACAAAGTTACTTTAAGTTTAATTCTGGTATACAAACAGGCAAGTTAAGACAGCAAATAAAGAAAAACGTATACGCACGTTCTCCTACATATAAGGGAGGAATTAAAGCATACGCAAAAAACTTCAGAAATATGGGAAAAGTCGATAAATTTACAAAAGTAGGAGGTAACTTACTTGTAGCTGTCAGCGTTGCCGATGCAACTATGAATGTAAGTGAGGCGTATGCTACAGGAGATAGCAGTTATACTCAAAAAACAATCATTAAAGAAACTTTGAAGCTTGAAGGTAGCTTAGGAGGTGCAGGTCTTGCATCAGGTGGAGTGATGCTAGCAGCTACAGCATTCGGTATAGGTACAGGAGGTATCGGATTTCTAGTAGTTGGCGTAGTGGCTGCTGGAGCGGGACTCGCAGGTGGCTATTGGGGTGGTGTAGGTGGTGCAGAGTTAGCTGATTTAATCTATCAATAGGAGCACTTGTATTGAACTATCAAGAAATTTTTAGATGGCTTGCAATAGCTGTTGGTATAGGTGGAATGATTACTTGGATGATAACGTATCAATTATGCGTTATTTATTTTAGAAGACATAAGAAAGATATTGCTCATATCTTATATTCGGACAAAAAATATTATGATAAAAAATTGGACGGTTATGACATACATTTTTTTATCATTGCAATGGCAGGCATTTACATGAACTACCACCTAAAATATAAAAAATATGATTCGTTTAAAATACCACAATTGGCTTGGTATCCTTTAATTAATGACAAGAGTGCGCTTAAGATGTACCAAAAACATAACAAGCTACTTATGGGTTCGTTTTTTACTTTTGTTCTTATGGCTTTTTGGTTTGTAGGTAGCGGTTTGTTTATTTGGTTAGCTACGCAAAGCGCATCCCAGTAGCGCTTGTATTCTTTTTAGAGTGCAGTGGCTATATCTAGCACGTGCTTTAGCGTTTAATCAAGATGAGGTCGTCAATCATATTGACAGTCTTGCACTTATTACCTCAGGATTAACGACGAGTGAAGTTATGACCAACTCATGGTCAGGGCTATTGTATACTGGCTCGGCTGCGATATTTGGTAAATACGATGCTATCGCTGGGCAAGTAGGGGCAACAGTTAGCCTAGCAGAACAGCTTGCACTGCCCTTTATAAAAAACTATCGTACAGGGCAAACTCTATCTGGACTCATGTTGTCCCAAAAAGAATACCTATTTGGCTATTTTCACGAAAAGGCGCTGATTATAGTCAAAGGACAAGGCAGCTATGCAGATGCACGAAAAGCGTTGATGAACGGTATCATGCATATCGCAGGAAGCTTGCCTACTAGAATAAGAGAAAGCGTTGATCAAGCCCTTAAAACTTCAGGAGAGGTGGCTAGACTTAACAAACCTATTAATCAAAACTTTATCTATTACATAGAAAAAAATCAGCTTAGAGCAGGAATGAATGTCTATCAAAGTAGCAATAGAAATTATGCGGACAAGAATATATTGAAGCAGGCTATTGACCGTTCTATCTATACTACACCTGAATTATACGATCAAGGTTACAAAGACTATAAACGTTTTGAAGATATAACCAATCGACGAATAGATCAGGCCGTCAGAACTAATTATTTTGGAGCGATGCTACAAACGGTCGCTTGTGTCTTTTTAGTCAGTGCATTCTTTCAAGCCAAGTCTCAAGAAGACAAACTGGTAGAAGGTAGCAAAGCAGTCGCAGGGCTAATGATGCTGTTAGCAGGTAGTTTGGAGCTGCGCGGGAATGCAAGTCAGCTAATGGTTTAGGTCCTATCGGGATTGGTCTAGTTGCTACCTTTGATATATAGTCAGTTCAAAATAAAAATGTTCTCTTATTAGTTAAGAAACATTATAAATGGCTAGTTTTAAATGTTTTATCTTTATTTTTTGGTTTGTTTTGGATGTTCGGAGTTTTCTTTTTTACATGGTTGAAGAGAGAGGTAAGTAGTTAGACATATTGGAGATAAGGTGAATAATCTATTATGACTTATGACTTATTAGCAGATATTGGCACTCTTATTTTTGTAGTAGGTATGATTTTATGGATGATTTCACAGCAACTAGTTATTCGTTACACCCAGAATAATTTAAAACATTTATGTAAGTATCTTTACGGTAATGAAAATTATTATAAAGGAAAATTGAATATGTATGAAATGTTATTTATGACTTTCATCGCAACTCCTATATTTATTCAATATCACTTCATATATAAAAGAAAAGGATACTTTCCCATGTTCAAAAATGGTACTAGTATCATGCACAATAGCTTAGACGAAAAAAATACACTTTTACTGATCAAGGATCATTATCAATGGTTAGTGCTAAATGTTATATCTTTAGGGCTGGCCTTATTCTGGTTCTTTGGTAGTATGCTTTTTATGTTTTTAGCAAAAAGAGCAGGCAGTTAATAGAGAACTTGTGAAAGTACCAGTTCATTAACTTTCACTGATGGCAAAATCATCAATCAGTTGTATTACGGCTCAGGTCATCTATATAACCAAAGCCTACATGATCCAAGCATATAGAGATACGCCACAGTGAGCGTAACAAACTCCATCAAGAAGTGTTCAGACAACAAGGCGTGCTTGACAGCGTCTACACCCATGACCCTATGGGACGACTCATCAACCAAAACAGCAGATACAACGACCATAGCATCGTTGGACGATTAAGATAATTCATGCCTTATCAATTACTAATAACAAAAGACTATTATCTAATAAATCGGTTTCAGACAACGTTGCCTTTCAATAATTTGGAGTAAGACATTAGCGGCTTTATCACCGCATCTACCTTATTTTTAGCCAATAATCGTTTGCAAACCTTTCAAGGTAATGTGCCTATAGAGCATAAAACAGACTCAAACAGTGAGATAAGGCTGCCGCCAGTCTTTGGCAGTGTACGAGAGCATCTTACCTTATTTGAAAGTAAGGTTGTTATTGGCAATTGGGACAAAGCAAGTCAACTGACCATAGAAGTTGTCGCTAATAGAAGTGGTAGTGCACAAAACTTATATAAAGCGACATTCTATTATTCTGCTAGTGGCAAGCCCTCTGCTAGTAATATCGTATCATTAGCTATCGAAAAGTTAATGCCTGTAGTGACTAAAGGGGAGGCAGACGATCAGTATATTATTGATACTCGGCTATTAAAGTTTGAACCGCATAGTATCAATAACGCAAAAGTGATTGTAACTTATACGCCTGATACCAGTCGCAATCCGTTATATCCTCTAAAAGATGTAAGTTATTTAGACAATAATAAATACTAAAGAATCTGATGAAACAATACATTTGAGTTGAATGCTACTATGATATTGCCCGTTCCTTCTACACCTCCTGTTGGTAAAATAATCAGTCGCCCCTATGAAGGAGAGATTGGTAATTTTCAAGAAAAAAAAGCCAGTATTGATAGAATAAGTACACTTATTCATAAGGTGAATCCAGATTATTTATTATTTCATCCCAGTATTAACTTTATTCAAAATTTAGTTTTATTAGCATCATATAGCTCAGCGTGGTTGTTTGGTCAGTTACTCTTTCTTATTTATGCTATGTTTAATGCAGTAATTAAGGAAGGAGTATTAATTTACTATCTTTATGCAGTTATATGTCTAGTAGCTATTTTTATCAGTTTTTTTACTGCACCTTTTTTAACTTTAAAGCAACTTAAAGTCAAAAAATCACGTTACCATAAAATTATATTATTGAAACAGACCCAGCAGATTGCCTACTATGAGCATAGCCGTAAGCAAGAGCCTATTTTTCATTTAATTAACTATAGGGATATTACCGCCTCCGTGAGGCGTAATGAAGGTTTAGTATATGAAGTACTGAATCTGCACGTCATCGATGAATCAACAGGAGAGCCAAGCTTATCTATTAACTTTGAAGACATGCAACTAAACCCTTATGACTAGTGGACATTTATCCACACCTATATGGAACGTCCAGCGGATGAATTGGCAATTGATCCTCGGTATGCTCACGCCTGTCCAACCGATATCAGTACCTCGCTCCTTGCCTGTGCTGATATCGCCCAAGAAAAAAAGAATAAAGGCTTAACAGGACTACGCCATGAAGTGACGGTTATGGGTTGGTTGCGAGCCTGTACGGTTAGCTACTTAGACCTAGCAGAGGGCAATATTTATCAATCCAGTGCCAATCCTGCTTTGCATCCTGAGGTACAACGTAGACTCATGTGGGATGGAGAAAACAACCCATATAATATCTTACCTGTCACAGCAGAGCGTCAAGCCGCCTTTGTAAACGAAAACCAAACGGTAAAGCTGAAATGGTATTCAGGCGTTGCTGTTAATGCGACGTGGTTTACTGGGTCTATATTGTATGTAATGGTAGTGATTGCTTAGGATGAAAAGTGTAAGGTATTGACCGCAACCATCGTGCCCATATCAGATACCATTGGCAGAGTGATGACAGCACTGAACAAAGCAGCGACAGCACCCACTGGATACCCATCGCCAGTCACCTCGTCGCCGACCACATGGGACAGACCCATCCACTGCGTCATGGACAGCACGTACTTATCGATTTCATTGTGGGCGACATCACCCATCCCATCATTATCGGTATGTAGTGGTAGCTTACAATGGCTAACGAAGTCACAATTTTAGACAATGTTTTAATTACAAGCTGTACCTTTAACTTGGTTTTTCTGCTTCGTTGTGATGGTGACTAGGTAGATATCGAGTCTGAAAGTCTTAGTTTAGGATATGTGGTCAAATATATATAGATTAAGTATTAAAAAGGGAGTGACAGTATCTAATACCGTCACTCCCTTTATTTTATTAATAGGTCGACTATATCGAGCCATATATTGTTAATAGTTGATTTAAAATAGCCTCACCATGAAGTCAATGACGATGCGCTGTTCTGACTGATAAAGCCATCTGGCGTTTGTCCATTGTTAGCCTGCCAGCTCTGAAATGCCTTACGAGTATTGGTACCGATAATCCCATCAGTGCCTTTGGTATCGTAGCCTGCACTGGTTAAGCGCTGTTGCAAACGGGTCACTTGTGAGGTCGATAGTGGACGCTCATAACGCGGCCATGACTTGCGTAGACCACTTTTTCCAACGATTGCATTACCTAATAAGCTGACGCCCAATGCATAGTTTGATGAGTTGTTATAGACTTTTATTACATCAAAGTTAGGGCTAAGCAGTAGCGCTGGGCCATCTTTGCCAGCAGGTAGCCAAAGCTCCATCTGCGTATTGGCATCTAAATTTACATCATCAATGGTATCAAGACCAAGGGCTGCCCATCTAGCAGCGGGCTGCTTGGTGCTGACCGTAGAGTAATCAAAAGATGCTGGCAAGGTTACTTCGTAGAATGGCGCTAGCCCACGTACCCAGCCTGAGTTGCTTAGATAGTTGGCAGTTGATGCCAACGCGTCGGCTGTTGACCACGGATTGCGATGACCATTACTGTCGCCATCGACACCATGTTTTACCCAAGTATCAGGGATGAACTGCGTCTGTCCCATACCACCTGCCCAAGAGCCTTCAAGCTGAGACCAAGATACATCGCCACGTTGTAATAGCTGCATGAGTGACAGTAATTGAGTTTCAGCAAACTCTTGGCGGCGCCCATCATAGGCAAGACTTGCAAGTGCGCTTGGTAGATAGCTGTTGCCAGTGACCGCTCCGTAAGATGATTCCATACCCCAAATTGCGGCAATTATCTCTGCATCAACACCATATTGGGATTCTAAACTTGATAAATACGAGCGCTGCTCTGCAAATTTACGTTTACCAGTTGCGATACGAGCATCTGACGCCGCAGAGTCTGCATACTCCCATGGCATTTTAGAAAACTCAGGCTGACCTGAATCAAGTGAAATAACTTGCTCGTTTAAGTAGGCCGAGCTAAGTAAGCGCTGGACATCGGATGAGCTATATCCGGCAGACATAGCACGCATAGAGAAGTCCGACTTCCAATCTGAAAAACTGCGATAGCTAGGTTTGGGCGTGATGACAGTCTGTTGTTGAATAATGACAGGGGCAGGTTTTACTTTGATAGTTTGAGTCTGAGTCATCTCAACGTTGCCCTGACGTACAGGTTTGCTCGATTGCTGCATTGTCGGCTGAGTGGCACAACCAGCTGCTACTAATATAGGCAGTAGGATAGCATATTGCTTTTTTAACATCATAAAAGGTCTCGAATATCAGTAAGTACTAAAACAGTAGTAGAAAAATAGGTCAAATTTAAAACAAGTTTGAGGTCATAAAGTATCTGTGCTAAGTGCTGTTATGAACCAACAACGAAAAATTACTGTAGCAATAAATAATGATAAAGTCGATGGTATAAATACGGTTATTACTGATTTAAAAACAGTTAATTAGAAACAAAATACTATCAGGCTAGTTTTATTTTTAAGTATGGCATTAGGTTTGTTAAAGGATAGACGTAGAAATGCAGCGCCATTACGTCGCTGCATTTGTGGTACATAAGGATTGTCAAAAGCTAAGAGATACTATGATTCTTACATTTCTAGATAAAATTTATTCGATATTATGGCGTACCAGCATGACCAACTTTGACTTGCGTAGATAGCATACGACCTTTGGTCTCAGCTTTACGTGATGCCTCATCCCAGTCAGGTGCAGCACACATAAATAGTGTTTTGCCATCTTGTCCACCAAGGGCAACAGCAAAAATGCCATCAGGTGCAGTATCTACAGTTTCTAAGATTTCACCGCCCTCGCTAATACGCATAGCACGCTGGTTCAAAGTATCTGCAATCCAAACAGCGCCCTCGCTATCTAATGCAAGGCCATCTGGTAGAATTTTGGCGTTTCCTATGCGCACACCAAGGTTTGGTTCATCACCCAATTCGCCAAAGCTTGCAAAGTCACGTTTTTCGCCAAGTGTCCCATCTGCATTGATATCGAATTGTGAGATTTTATTGCCAAATAGCTCGTTGACGATTAAGGTCTTTTCATCAGCTGATATCACCATGCCATTGGGAAAAGACAGCCCTTCTGCAACGACTTGTGAGCTGCCATCCGGTCTAACTAGTACCAGTCCTGCATGTTCATGATCAGCGCCACCCATCAAGTCAAAGCCAAAATTACCGACGTAAGCATTGCCATTGGGGGCGACCACCATATCGTTAGCATGTCCACCGCAATGCTCCCAAATGTCAGCGTGCACGACTAATTCGCCATTGTCTTCTAAGCGTAAGACTTTACGGTCTTTCATCGATACTACCAGCATACGACCGTCAGGCAACCAACCTAAACCAGAAGGTTGCTGTTCAATATGGACGATTTTTTCTGCCACGCCTTGCTCATTAACGCGGTAAACCCCTTGCGTATAAAAATCGACGAACCATAAAGCGTTTTTATACCAGCGAGGGCCTTCTAAATAATGAAAGTCATCAACGACAACGTCTAACTCATATTCCGACATAATTATTTCCCTTGATTAGTGGTTATCTTCCTTGATAAATCAGTACAATTATTTTAAATAATGACAGTTTTTCTTTTAGAGTATCTCCTTATATATCGTTGTAACTTCATCTAACGTCATATCCTTAGGATTGGTTGCAATCAGTCTGGCATAAGTATTCGTCACTATGTCCGCTAAAGCAGGGATATCTTGGTCTGTAATATCTAATTCACTCAAACGGTATTTAAGGTCGCTCATCTCTAAAAAACCTCGCAATTGATTGATGAACTGGCTGGCCGCGTCGAAATCATTCATACCAGATATTTGAGCAGGCATGACGGCACGAGCCAGCTCTGCATACAGAGGTGCTGCTGCTGATAAGTTAAAGGTAAAGACGCCGCACATGACAAGAGCATTGGCATGTCCATGTGGAATATGAAAGTTGATACTAAGTGGGTAGGAGAGTCCATGTACAGCGGCTACGGAAGAATTGACGAAAGCAATACCAGCCAGCGTGGAGCCTAGTAGCATATCGGCCCGGGCATCGATATCATCGCCTTGATTTAATACTTTTTCGAAATTACTCCAGAGCATCTGCAAGCCTTTAAGCGCTAATGCGTCTGAGATGGGGTTTTTTTTCGTACGGCTGGTATAAGCTTCAACACAATGCACCATGGCATCAAGTGCTGTTGCAGCAGTAATGTGGCGAGGTAGCTTAAGGGTCAGCGTCGCATCTAAAATGGCAACATCGGGTAGGATTTTTGGGGTATAAATCGCTTTCTTGCTGCCATCTTTTGCCGTGATGACTGATACAAAGGTGGATTCTGCACCAGTACCAGCGGTGGTCGGTATCGCAAACAGAGGTAGCTTGTTAAAACCACTGACATCTTTATCCAAAATATCATTCACAGACTCAAATTCGTTTGGATATAAAGCGACAATTTTTGCAGTATCGATAGAGCTTCCACCACCTAAACCAATAACCAGATTACACTTGTTGTCTCTAGCAATTTTGATAGCGTCATTGACGACTTGAACAGGCGGGTCGGCTACAACGGCATCGAAGACAACTACTTGTATGCCAGCTTCTTGCAACGATTGCTGAGCAATATCGACATAGCCTAGCTGAGTGATGCCAGCATCCGTAACAATAATAGCCGATGTTGCAGAGTACTGCTTGGCCAACGCGCCGAGCTTTTGGCGCATACTGTCAGCTTCGCTAATGATATGACCATTGGTATAAAACTCAATCCCTGTCATGTGTTCTTCCTTGTGTAGAGGTATGTCCATATATAAAGCAGCACTAATTGTAATGTAGTATTCATGGTTCTGTATACATAAGTTCCTTACTTATAAGTTTTCTAGTATGAACTTATAATAAGATTTTATGGTGCTACTTATCTAATGTATCAGACTTTTATCATTATTTTTAATGCGTAAAGTTTGTAATAAGAATGAGCTTACTGAGTATATGATTATTAATAATACCTGTATAAACACGTCATAAAATGATTTGACAGCTACCATTATAGCTGCTAATTTCAAATAGTGTTTTCCATTTTAAATAGCTTTTTAATTTAGCATTAGTGATAATTCTTCTGAATTCTATAGAAGCTTATTTATCAATGAATAGCATATATGCTGCAAAAAATCTGAATCGACAAGCTCGCAACTATCTAGCCAATCAAGAAAACAACCTCTTATTTTCAATCACTATCAAAAGGAATTAATAGTGAAACTTGCCCCTCTATTATCTATAACGGCGCTTGCAGCTGTCAGCCTACTTGGTTGTTCTAACCAGTCTGATAGCAGTAGTGACGCGGCCTCATCTCAGGAAACTACCATTCTACGTTTTTCACACTTTTATCCATCGACCTCCGATATCAACGAGCAGATATTTGAACCATGGGCCAAAAAAATCGAAGCAGATTCTAACGGACGTCTCAAGGTCGAAGTCTATCCTTCAGCAACGATTAGTAAAGTAGATACCGCTTATGAGTCTGCAGTAAAAGGAACGATTGACATCGGCTCCCAAGTACAAGGTTATACCAGCGGTCGATTCCCACTGTCTCAAATCGCAGAGCTTCCAGGTTTGTCTAATTCGTCTACGCAGACAGGCTGTATGTTACAGACGCTTTATGACAATGGTACTATTGCTAGTGAATACGAGGACTCGCACTTATTGTTCATGTTTGCGACAGGACCTGGGACTTTACATAGCACGAATAAATTAATAAAAACGCCTGAAGATATGAGAGGTATGCGCATTCGTAGGCCTTCAGCAGTGGCGGGTGACATTATTGAAAGTATGGGTGCTTCTCCTGTAGGACTACCTGCTAATGATATATATACTTCTCTACAGCGCGGTGTCGTTGATGGGTTGAGCTTTCCATGGGAAGCTATGGCAACTTTTAAGCTTGATGAGCTGACGAAATATCATACTAATATGCCATTTTATAGTTCCGCGTTAATGGTAACCATGAATAAAGATAAATATGAAGGCTTGCCAGAAGATTTGAAACAAGTTATCGATGACAACTCAGGTATGACACTTAGCAAGAAAGTAGGTGCCATGTGGGATAAGACTTATTCGGTACAATTACAAGCAGCTCGAGATAAAGGTGACGAGGTTATTGATATTCTAGATCCACTCAACGATCCAGACTGGAAAGGGCCTCTTGAAAAAGGTACACAGAAATATCTTGATGATGTCAATGCCTTAGGTTTGGATGCTGATGGTGTTTATGAAAAAGCCAAAGCTGCCAGCATCGCTTGTAAAGTCTAATAATCATAATGCATGCTTCTCCCATTTCTGTTTGAAAATCATAAATGGGGTGAGCTGCTATTCAAAATAACTAGGTAATACATAATCATTTTTTTATCCAATCCTGCAGGGGTATTATTTGTTTTTCTAGAATTGATTGCATACATATCAAAATTAACCATAGGACTCAGGAATTTAATCAGATAGTCGCCGTTTTATAAACCAACCAACGATAATAATTAAAGCCAATGCGCCAAAAATCTTGGAGTAAGGTGCTAGCGTAGTTTCAACCACCTGATAGTTTTCACCAAAATAATAACCCGCAAGCGTTAATACAGTTGTCCAGATGCTAGACCCTAATGCAGTTAAGGCTAAAAAAGATAATAGCGGCATTTTATTCATGCCGGCGGGAATCGAGATAAACGAGCGAATACCGGGTACCATTCTTCCAAAAAATACTGCTTTTTTACCGTGGTTATCAAACCAATCATTCGTAGCTGATATATCCTCAGGCTTTACAAACACATATTTGCCGTATTTCTCTGTTAGTGTCATCAAGCGTTCTTTATCGAATATGCTCCCTAGATAATATAACGGCAATGCACCTAGCATAGCGCCAAACGTTCCGGCTAATATGACTAATATTAAATTCAAATCACCTCTTGATGCGGCAAAACCTGCTGCTGGCATAATGAGTTCAGAAGGTATAGGTGGAAAAACGTTTTCGGCGAACATAGCAAATATAATACCAAGGTAACCAAACTTTGCCATGATAGCCAGTATCCACTCGCTAATTTGATTCATTATGACCGCTCATTGAATAATTGCTGAAGAGTAGGGTTTATAACAAATACTACTCGCCTGCACTTCGCAAAACAATGCTAGTGAACATAAAAATGGGTAGGGGAAAAAAATACAATAAAAAAGCACCCATCGATGGGTGCTTTTTCAATTCTAATACAAGTTTTTAACCTGCAATAATATTTTGCTAATTTGCAACACTTTCAAGCAGCTGAACCGGAAAGGTAATCACGTCAAATGCAACGGCAAAGGGCAGTAAAATAAGCTTTTCTGCGCCACTTTTTCCACTGCGCGTAACCTCACTTTGCTGTGACTGACTATAAAAAGTTACCGTATATGGTTTGGTCAATGCCTGATATTTTGACTGAATCATGCTTAGATTGGTCACTTGTGGATAGATTGCCCCTTTAACAGGTACTGTAAAGCAGAAGCGTTGAGCATTGATACGTTGGTCGCTAGCTGAAGTGCAGTCTTGACCACCATTTTGTAGAAAAAACTGATAATCAGAGCGATTGAATTCATCTTTTAACTTAGCATAAGACAGCTTCATATCACCTTGGAAATAGCCATCATTACTGGGCACATTAAAGGCCATATCGTTTTCGACTTGGATGTTTTTTGGCGTTAAGTTAGTCAGTAAGGTCACCATCTCTCTACCGCCTTGACTCAGGACGTAGCTGTTTTTTTCACCGACAATAACCATACTACTGGCTGGCATATCAGGTAACGTAATCGCTGGCCGACCAAAGGCAATGATTTGATCTTGAGATAACACCTGTTTGACAGTCTTCGTGGTAACACGACTATCACTTTCTAATAGTGAGCTTGTCGCACAGCCTGAGCTGGCGAGTAATGCAGCAATAGATGCGCCTACTACTAATGACTTGATACTGCTTACTTTTAAGTTACCATAAATGTTTTTAGTATTGTTAAGTTGAGTCATGATAGAGCGTCCTTGTCCAAAGTTTTTTAATAAGGTTTATCTAACCCTTAAATTCATATAAGGCTAGAGAACATTACTAAACATTTGCTATGTATTTGATACTGTTATCCTACATTATTTAGTCGAGGTATATCCACTAATAATCTCAGCTGATAAAAATATGAATAAGGGTTTAAACGCAGTGAATCTTATTAGTTGAGTGACACGTTAGTATATTTCTCATAAAACAGTGTTATTTGCTATATCGTTTTTTTATTGTATTATCATTTATGATTATATAAATCAATAGACACAAAAAAACCTCAAGCAAATTAATACTTGAGGTTGAAACTTTTGTATTAAAACTAAGTTTTAAATATGGCGCAGCGGACGGGACTCGAACCCGCGACCCCCGGCGTGACAGGCCGGTATTCTAACCAACTGAACTACCGCTGCTTAGGTCGTTTTAGCATCTAACCTTTCTACAGGTCCACTTGCTAATAAGTGGTGGGTGATGACGGATTCGAACCGCCGACATTCTGCGTGTAAGGCAGACGCTCTACCAACTGAGCTAATCACCCTGAGTGAGGATACAACGAAGCACTGCTTCGTCCGAGCGCAAGAGAATTTACATTGTCGTAAATTCTAAAAACTACGCATCCAAACTAGTACTACTGAAATCCTATAAATAGAATTTTCTAAAGCTTTTATTAACTAAAGTAGTCACGCTCTAGTTAATATCGAAATACCTTAACGATAATTTCTACAACTCAGAACTTATTAATTAAAGCCTCTTGCTGTGGGTGTGTATTATATAGAATTACAACTGCCTGTCAAATACTATTTTATAAATATATCAAATAATTAAAAACAGGCTGCAAATATGGGGAAAAGTAGCGGTATTCGATTGCGATAAATAACCAAGATATTTTAAGCATGCTATTGTTTATTAAGGATAAATCTAATCAAGATATGTGAGTAATGTTGCTTGTTAAAATTCACTATCAATAATCATTTATTAAGCGTTACCCATTGTTTGGTAGCTAAAAGCTACTATACTACCTAACTATTGACATTCGATATCCATATTTTTTTACGTTGATTGGTGGAGGCGGTTATAGAAGCTTTAGCAGCTGAGCAGCACCTTGCATCGTGGTCTTGGGGTGATTTTGCAGGTTTAGGTCTTATATTACACATCATCTTGATGGTGGTAATGACTCTGCGTGTGGTCTCGGTACAGCGCAATATCGGGGTGGCAATTGCGTGGATAGCGGTTCTATACACGTTACCTGTGGTTGGCTTTATGTCCTATATTCTGGTCGGTGAGCCTATGATTGGCCGTCGTTATCGTAAGCGTGTGGATCAGGCAAGCCTACTGATGAATAATATGGCAGCACGTGAGCGTTTGGTGTTTGATCAAGGACAGGATTTGCTCCCGGTCAATTACCGCGGTGTCAGCCGTATTGGTACTCGCTGGACAGGGTTTGGGGTATTTGCTGGGCATCAAATGCAGTTATTAACTTCTTCCAGATCATTTTTTAATCGTCTTATCGATGATATCGACAATGCCAAGCGTACGATTCTTATAGAGTTCTACATTATTTACCCTAAGGGCCGAGTTATAGATGTGTTGCAGTCCTTGAGGGCTGCTGCTAAGCGCGGGGTAGAATGTCATATATTGATCGATAGTGTCGGAAGTTTTAGCTTTTTTAATAGCTCTGAGCATCGAGCATTAGAGCGGGCAGGAGTGTTTGTTCACCAGTCGTTACCAGTAGGATTATTTAAGACTCTGTTTAAGCGCTCTGATCTGCGCAATCATCGTAAAATCGTCGTGATTGATGAGCATATCGGTTATACCGGTAGTTTCAATCTGGTTGATCCGAAGTTTTTTAAACAAGACAAAGGTGTCGGACAGTGGATTGATGTAATGATGCGCAGTGTCAGTCAGCAACCGATTAGCATTGCCACGGCTATGGCCAAAGTCGTTATTACTGATATCGGTGCTGAAAATAATGACAATCTATATGCGCTGGACAAACGGGTGAACAGTTACACTCGTAAGCTATATGTATTGAATCCTACTATCAATGATATTAACAGCCGGATTCAAGTGCTCGTTGACGATTTAGATAATTATATACCTACTGTAGCAGGAGCGACCTCGATTGCGATACCGCAAATGCCAGTTGTTGATAATGTAATCGCTCAGCTAATACCCTCAGCGCCACAAGTGACCGCCCACGTTATTTATAATACCTTAGTAACTATTATTCACCGTGCTAACAAACGTATCCAAATTACCACGCCTTACTTTGTGCCAGATGAAGCTTTGTCAGGGGCGCTCGAAATAGCGGCGAAGCGCGGCGTCGATGTGACGTTAATTATTCCAGAAAAGGTCGATTCATTTCTAGTACAGCATGCTTCACAAGCTTATTATCAAGAACTGCTTGAAGCTGGCGTAAAGATTGCATTATTCCAAGGTGGACTATTACATACCAAAACGGTAGTCATTGATGACGATTACTGTCTCTTCGGTACAGTGAATATTGATATGCGTAGCTTTTATTTGAATATGGAAGTCAGCTTGGCAATTTATACACCTGAAATGGTTGCTCAAATCGCTGATTGTCAAGATACTTATCTACAAAACTGTCGCTTTTTGAGTTTAGAAGAGTGGCGACAGCGTCGTGATTCTGAACGCTTATTTGATAATGTAGTACGTCTGTTTAGTCCCTTGCTATAGTATTTATAATTATCTTATAACTTATGTCATATAGTCAGTCCAACATAAAAAAGATACAGCGGGACTGGGATGCTTAGTTTTTTTAATGTTGGTTTTGCAGCCTCTGTCGGCGTAGGCACAGCAAGCCAGAAAAATTTATACCAGTTTCGCGTTATTAAATAACGTATCCATTTTACTTAGTATCGACTATATATAGTGGTTTTTATTAAAAGGATATGCTCATCTCATGCTTGCCAAGTCTAATTCTGCTTCAGCTAATGTAAATAAAACGTCGCTTGATTATATGGCGGAAGGCTATTGGCAAGACTTTATTGCGGGTCGTCCTGTCGCAGGTGGCATCGCTTATGAAGTACAGCTGCATCAATGTCAATTAGATGAGTCACTAGTCAGCTTACAGCGAGTAGATACGCTAATCTCACAGATACGCCGTGATATTGCAAAGTCCACGGATAAGTCTAGGGCTTTAGATGAGATTACGCTATTAACAGACGATAGTTATCGTAATTTGCTGCTGTTTTTAGCTTTTTATACAGGGCGAGTGCTAGCGCGCCAGTGGCAAAACATTCCACATTGGTATGGTCAGTTTGAGCTACGTAAACATTATCCTGAGCTGCCAGTGGTTGCAGATGATTTTTATCAACATATGGCTGTGGTATATAGTGATAACTCTAATGATAGTGCAGATGTATTTTTTGCGTTAGAGCCAATAGGCATGCGTCTATTTGGACATATTGATCGGCAGTTTCAGGCGGTACAAGGTGAGAAAATTGCCAGCGGACTTTATCAAGCAGTAAGCGCGCGACTACCAAAAAATAATGGTATTGATGAGAGTGTTGCAGCTGAACCAAATTTAGAGCATCATTCTGAATCAGTAGGTATTAGACCCATATTGATTACTGATGAAACTTTTCAAAACCAACGGCTACCAGTCCAAGCTACCGAACACAGAGAAATTCCTGTTACCAAGCTAGTCGTAGCACAGCAAGCTAAGTCGTCAATAGTCGATGCAGCAGCGAGCGTCAAACCTAAAATATCTGAAACGCCTATTAATCTCAGCGCGACTACCACCCAACTACAAACTGTTAAACACTCAAAGGCTTTTGTAACGCCAGAGATTTTTACGCAATTGCTTATAGAGTTAAAGAAGATTGAAGTAGCGCAAGATGCTGGCAACGATGATTACCTGCAAGCGTGTAAAATACTGGATCAGTTCGAGCGGCATATTGCGCGGCAAAACAAGCCACGTGACCAAATGCAGTTTTCAGAGCTGCATCAAACATCCCGTCAGCAGGCGTTAACTTTGCTACAAAACGCTAGTGCGCTCGGTAATACCGATGCAATGTTACGACTGGCCATGTATGAATTATTAGGCGAAGGGCTGATAACGGATACAGAAGCTAGCAAAGTAGCAGGTGTGGACTGGGTCAAGCAAGCTGCAAACGATAAAGATGTCCGCGCTCAACGCCTGCTTAGTAAAATGTACTATCAAGGCGTAGGAGTGTCACAAGATATTAATAGCGGTAAGTATTGGTTAGAGGAGGCCGCTAAAAATGGTCATGTAGAAGCAGCAGAGCTGGTGACCCAGTGGCAGGACGCGCAAGCATTAATAACGACTCAAAAACAAGAGCAGCATAGTATTAAACGTTATCAGCTCTTGATTGGAATAGTATTAGTTGGCGCGATATTATTAGTTGTATTTGTATGATAACGAAACATTAACTCGTAGACTTCACAAATATACTTTTAACTTTATATAGTTAGTTTAAAACAAAGCAGGGATAAGTATAACGGCACTTTCTTCTTTTTGAGTATGAACCTACTATATACTTTGTTTTGATATTAGAAATAATCGCAAGGTTTTGCTATCTAGTAGGTCAACTATATAAATTTTTAAGCATTCGAGTCACTAAGTTGTATGGCTTTCCTATAATTTGCGGTAGAATTGCCCAATTGTTGACTGCTTATTATGTGGTTTTGTCTATTATCAAACTGGGCTTCTTCATGCCATCATCTTCTGTGCCACCATCTACTGAGTCTGAGTCATCATCGGCTGTCCGTACAGACTCTAATAATTATGCTATGAATCACTCTTTGCTACCTAAACGTGCAGCTCGCACGCCACCTTGGTATTATCGGCTTATTATTTCGTTGTTAAAGCCGTTATATCGTATACAGGTCTGGCGTCGTTCGAACAGCCGTGACAATTATCAGCAAGAAGTAGCACAGCGTTTTGGCAAGCAGTACCCGCCGCGTCCTGTATCTAACGCCAATAATGTTGGTCATAAAATAATCTGGTGTCATGCCGTCTCGTTAGGAGAGACCAATACGGTCGCGCCCTTGCTCGATGCCTTATTGGCGCAAGGTTATAGTATATGGCTAACCAATACTACGCAGACTGGTCATGCACGCGGTGCTAGTCGCTTCGCTGAGGAGATTGCTCAAGGTCGTATGAGTCACAGTTATGTGCCAGTAGACACGCCTGCAGTAATTGAGAGATTTTTAGCGCATGTACAGCCAGTTGCGGCGTTATTTGTAGAGACTGAGCTGTGGGCGAATATACTAGCGACTTTATCGCAGAAGAATGTCCCTAGTATTCTCGTTAATGGACGGCTATCGGCAGCTTCTTTTACTCGTTATCAAAAGATAAGTGCAGTAAGCACCAGCATGATGCAAAACCTTAGTTTAATCATCGCGCAAGATAGCGAATCTGCTAAACGCTTTCGACAGTTGGGTGCAGATAGTGCTCAGATACGCGTTGCTGGCTCTCTTAAATGGGTCATCAATACGCCTAAAGCTGTCAATTCCAAAAACGCTACTGATTCCAAACTAGCGACTGACAAAGTCGAAGAAGAGCGCGCTATTACTGAGCTGTCGAATCTGTCTGATTCGCGGACTGATTCATTACATTATTCATTACCTAATTCGCAGTTTCTAGACCGTCCAGTTTGGATAGCGGCGAGTACTCATAGCGGTGAAGAAACTACGGCCTTAACATTGCAACAGCAACTGTTAGATACACCTGAGCTTACTGAAACACTACTCATCATTGTGCCCAGACATCCTGAACGCTTTGATGAAGTGGCTGAATTGATTAGCAAGTCAGGTTTGCAGATGGCACGGCGTAGTAAGGACGAAGCTGTCACTACACAAACGCAAGTTTATCTAGCCGATAGTATGGGTGAGCTGATGCATTGGTATGCACAAGCAGATGTAGCGCTCGTCGGTGGCTCTCTAGTTGATATAGGTGGTCATAATCCAGTTGAGCCTATGAGTGTAGGTAAGCCAGTACTCATGGGACAATATACCCAGTCTTGCCAAAGCGTCGTAGATAAGCTGGCAAGTGTTGGTGCTTTATATCAGCCTAATAATCCCTTTTATAAAGCGCTTGGCAGTAATGAGCATTCAATAAACGAATCCAAAAATGATATTGAATTGATATATCAGCAGTTAAAGTTTTGGCTGAGTCATCCAGAATCTGCTAAGCAAGCAGGGCAGGCAGGCGCGCAACTAACCGTCCAACAGCAAGCAGTCTTGACTCGTCAACTGGCAATGATAGAAGAAACGATTGAGTAGTTTACTAGGGTTTGTCCTCATTTTTATTACCATTATCAAAATGAGGACACGCCCTAATGCTTGACGTTAATTCTGCTCACGGTTATTACTTGATTGTTTTTAGCTTATTGTGATTAGTTCATTATTAATTTCAATCACTCCATTCTAATTGGCGCTCCCTCTTATTTTTATTAAGCGATATGCTGTATGAATTGTATTTTGTTACCCACATCTAATATTGCGCAGCCTTATGCGCAAATTACTGCTTCCGCACAAATCATCCATGTCAATAAAGTATTGAACTTACAAGTTGGTGATACGCTTAAAATCGGCGAGCTTGGCGGCAATCTTGGCACAGCCATCATTGATAGCATTGCGTCTGACAATATACGACTACGTGAGGTACAGCTTGATACTGCGCCACCAGCTAAGTTAGATGTTACTGTGATTTTGGCATTACCGCGTCCCAAAGTACTACGCCGCTTGATTATGGACATGACGGCACTGGGTGTTCGCGATATCGTCCTAATCAACAGTTACCGTACCCAAAAAAGCTACTGGCAAAGTCCGTTGCTTACGCGACTTGATGAGTTTGTATTGGAAGGTCTGCAACAAGGGGTCGATACGATATCACCGCGCATCACTCTACAAAAACGCTTTAAGCCATTTGTGGAAGATCAGCTGGCTAGCTTAATTACCCATAATGCCATAGTCGCACACCCTTACGGTGAGCAGTCATTTTCACAGTATTTACAGCAGCTATCATCTGAGTCGCTATCGTCTGCTACCAAGACTACTTTGCCAAGTGTGGTTTGCATCGGCGCTGAAGGTGGCTGGATTGATTATGAGATTGAACTGTTTCATGAACAGGGCTGTAAGGCGGTACATATAGGCTCAAGAATCTTACGCACGGAGGCAGCTGTCAATGTGATTTTAGGACAATGGCTAATACAGAATAATCAAGATTAAGCTGTCTGAACATGAGGTATAACTTGTCTCTTATTGAGATTATTATCAGGAAAAATAAATGTATTGATAATTAATCTCATTTCGATTAGTATGTTGCTTCTAGTTTTTTCATTAATTAATTAGCATTTTGATGGCTTAAATGCCTAATTAATCGCTCATCATATAACGCTATCTCACCTATCTGTCGTACTACTATGGAGAAGACCATGTCATTGAACGCGGTTGCTGAACGCCTATCGTTGACTCGCCCTGTTAAGGCCACTTTATCTGTTGCTGTCTTTAGCATGATGATGGGTCTAGTGGGCTGTAATAATGCATCTACCCCGGCTGAAAATGCGGACGTAGAATCGCAAACGCCAGCAACTGAAGAGTCAAGTAATGATGATACAGCAGCGACTTCAGAAAATGATCAAGTGGTCACGATTTATTCGTCACGTAATGAGCAACTTATCAAGCCGTTACTAGATAAATATACCGAAAAAACTGGCGTGAAAATCGAGTTAGTTACTGATAAGACGGGTCCATTAATGGCGCGCTTACAAGCTGAAGGTCAGAACACACCTGCAGACATGTTATTGACTGTTGATGCTGGTAACTTATGGCAAGCAGCGCAGCAAGGGCTACTGCAACCAGTCGCTTCTACCGTACTTGAAAGCAATGTACCTGCCAAATATCGTGATCCAAAAGGTCAATGGACAGGTCTGTCATTACGTGCGCGTACGATGTTCTATGATCCAAGCAAAGTAGATGCCGATCAGCTATCTACTTATGCAGATCTTGCAGATCCAAAGTGGAAAGGCAAGCTTTGCTTACGTACCTCGAACGCAGTATATAATCAGTCTCTCGTTGCTAGTATGATAGAAAACTTAGGCGCTGAAAAAACTGAAGAGATTGTTCGCGGCTGGGTAGCTAATTTAGCCACTGACGTGTTTAGTAATGATACCAGTATGTTAGAGGCTATTGCGGCAGGACAGTGTGAAGTCGGAATTGCCAATAGTTATTATTATGGTCGACTGCTTGATGAAAAACCTGACTTCCCTGTGAAGATATTTTGGGCAAACCAAGATACGACGGGTACACATGTGAATATTTCTGGTGCTGGTGTGATAACGAATTCAGACAATCCAGATGGTGCGCTCAAATTGATGGAGTGGCTATCTTCTGATGAAGCCCAAGGTATTTATGCCAGCTCTGATAAAGAATATCCTGTAAAAGAAGGGATTGATGAGTCAGATATGCTTAGATCTTGGGGTACATTTAAGCAAGACGGTATCAACGTCCAAAAATTTGGCGAACTGCAAACGCAAGCAATCCAAATGATGGATAAAGTGGGTTATAAATAATCTGTTATAAAGTAGTTTAATCTCTATGCGTCTGACAGGGTAATATTTATATTATGACAATGACAAAAGCGTCTGCTAATGAAGACAATACTGTCAAAGATAGCCCTGTCAGTGACAATGGCGTTGCCCGCCAAGAGCGTATAGTTGCCAAGCGTATTTTTTCGAAATCAGTCTTAGGGCTGATTTCGTTGTTTATGCTGATACCGATTTTAGTTGTTCTCTTTGCATGGACGCAGCCAGTAGCAGATATTTGGACGCATATGCGTGAGTATGTGTTGCCGCAAGTTCTCAAAAACACTGCTATCTTATTGCTAATGGTGACAGTCATTGCTGGTAGTATTGGTACGGCATTGGCATGGATAACCAGCATGTACCGCTTCCCAGGACAGCGGTTTTTTTCGTGGGCGCTGATGTTGCCGCTGGCGATGCCCGCCTATGTATTGGCATTTGTTACGGTAGGGATTGTTGATTTTAGTGGGCCATTACAGACTGGACTACGTGATTTGGGCATTAGCACGGCAATACCTTCAGTACGTAATGTCTGGGGTGCAGGGCTGATATTGTCATTAGCGTTTTATCCTTATGTATATCTGCTGGCAAGACAAGCTTTTTTATCTCAAGGTCGGCGTGCTATTGAAGCAGGTCAAATGCTTGGGCTTAGCCGCAGTCGAGTGCTATTTCGTTTAGCACTACCGCAAGCTCTGCCTTGGATCATCGGTGGTTTGTTGCTAGCAACCATGGAGACTCTGGCAGATTTTGGTGCTGTCTCGGTATTTAACGTCGATACTTTTACCACTGCTATTTATAAGGCGTGGTTTGGATTTTTTAGTCTAACGACTGCTGCGCAATTGGCCGCCTTACTTATTGGCGTCGTATTTATTGTGGTATTGTTTGAGCAGTACTGGCAAGCAAGGCGCGGCAACGCGGTCATCCAAGGAAGCAATCGTCGCCTTGAAGCCAGTACGCCTGCCAAACTTGCGATGACGCTACTGTGTACGGTAGTCTTTTTGGTTGCCTTTCTCGTACCATTTTTACAATTGTTCTATTGGACGGCGATGAATTTTCGCCAAGATTTCGATGCGCGTTATATCGATTTTGTGACCAATAGCTTAATGATTGCCAGTATGACTACGCTACTTATTGCCTTTCTTGCCATTATTATTGCGTGGATTAAACGCCAGTATTCTGATAAAACAACGAAGCTAATGATTACCTTAGCCAATTTGGGCTATGTGGTACCAGGCACTGTATTGGCCGTAGGTATTTTTATTCCTATTGCATGGCTTGATAATCAATTAATCGCCTTTGGACTTATCTCAAAGCAAGTGCTGTCAGGTAGTGTGATTGTTATGTTGCTTGCGCTCTCAACCCGCTTTATGACCGTGAGCTTCCAGCCTATCGATCGTCAGCTGCAACGATTAACTGTTAACCAAGAAGCCGCTGCCAAACTACTTAGTGATAGCCCGTTGCAGCGTTGGCGTCAGGTTGTATTACCTGTACTTAAGCCCGGTATGCTGACCGCCCTATTGATGGGTTTTGTTGAAGTAATGAAAGAGATGCCAATTACGCTCATGACGCGGCGGCAAGGTTGGGATACGCTGGCCGTACGAGTGTTTGAGATGACTAGTGAAGGGATGTGGGCAAGGGCTGCGCTGCCAAGCCTACTTATCGTACTGGTTGGATTGTTTCCAGTCTGGATATTACTGCGTCAAAGTGATAAAAACAGTTAGGGTAGTCGATACACTTTAAAACTGCTACATCATTGTCAAAACTGCTACATCGTCATTCTGATTTAAAGTACTATATATATAGCGACACTCAATTATCATTATTTATAATTCATCTTTGTTTTTATCGCATTAATCATTCTATCGCTCATTGGTAACACCTATGCATACTGACCTTATTAAAGACTCAGCAGACCAAATGGCTCAATCTAAGCTCAAACCTACTGATACGAAAGTTGCGCTTGGAGATATCAAGCAAGCCTCTACATGCGCTGTCATTATGCCGCAGTCTATGCAACACGAATCAGCTGGTGCTGATAAACCTTATTTGAGCGTCAAAGATTTAGTAGTCGGTTATGATGATATGATCATCGTTGATGGATTATCGCTAAATCTACAGCAAGGTGAAATTGGTTGTTTCTTAGGATACAGTGGTTGTGGTAAAACCACAGCATTACGTGCTATCGCAGGGTTAGAGCCTACACGTCGAGGCACTATTAGTTTAAATGGTCATTGTCTAACAGAACAGACAGCGCGCACCTCTTTTGCTGTTGCACCTGCCAAACGCGGCATGGGTATGGTGTTTCAAGATTATGCATTATTTGGGCATCTAAGCGTGGCGAAGAACATCGCTTTTGGTCTCAATAATTGGTCAGCTGCCGACAAAAAAGCGCGAGTGGCTGAGATGCTAAACCTCGTTGAATTAACTGAGCATGCAAACAAGCGTCCATCTGAAATCTCAGGTGGTCAACAGCAGCGGGTTGCGCTAGCACGAGCGTTGGCACCTAAGCCTGAATTACTGTTACTCGATGAGCCATTTTCTAACCTTGACGTAGTACTGCGCGAATCACTTGCTATGAGTGTACGTGATATTCTTAAACGTACAAATACGACAGCAATATTGGTCACCCATGATCAAAACGAAGCCTTTGCTATCGCAGATAAAGTAGGCGTTATGCACAGAGGCGAGTTGGTACAATGGGCAACGCCAAGTGAGCTATATCACGAGCCAATCAGTCCGTTTGTTGCCGAGTTCGTTGGTGAAGGAGCAATGATAGATGGAATCATCAAAGAGGGGCATGTTGAGACAGCGCTTGGTGATATTTATCGACGTATGGAAGTTTATGACGAGTTAGGACAGCCGCAGTATTGTGAGTATGATTATCCTAATGGTACACCGATTAAGGTACTCGTGCGCCCTGATGACATCATCCATGATGATGATAGTATGCAGACGGCATTAGTCGTTGGACGTGTCTTTCGCGGTGCCAACTATCTATATCGTTTACAACTTGATGATGGACAGACGGTTTTATCCTTAGTCGCCAGCCATCATAATCATGAGATTGGATCGCATATTGGTATTTTGCCCTTACTCGAACACGTGGTCGTGTTCGATGAAAAAGAGATCAATGCCACGACTTGGTCAGAATACGATAGATCATCAAGAGTTGAAGAGACAAGGTAGTAATCGACATTTTAATGCAAGAAGATGACTGTTATTAAAATGGCCGTAATGAAACGATTGCAGTGAGACAGTCTTTTATAATTAAGTTTGACGAGTCGCCATGATATGTAAATAACGGCCAAGCCATTTATAAGGTTCTTGTTGCGAGTAGCGTAACTCCATTCGAATGACCGCTTCAGGGTCATTATGCCCACCGCGCTTTAATGGTGCATAATCATGAAATACGCGCAAACCGCTCTCTAATATAATTTGATAATGATGCTGTTGTAGCCACGACTCTACTTCTTGTTTGGCAACTGGATAATTGGGCGTCAAACTTTTGTTGTTATCGGCCTTATAGTTTGTGTTGTCGAGCAAATTAAAATTACCCATAATTAAATTGCGATAATCAAAGCTCGCAGGATTATAAAAACATAATGACAGTACGCCATTATCAGCAAGCTGGTTATCAAAGAAGTCCATCACTGCTGCAGGATCTGCTAACCACTCAAGTAAGGCATGGCACAGTATCAAATCAAACTTATCTGCATCATCTTTAGCTAGCTTAGCTTCAAGCTCTTGATAAGGGCAGACGTGCCAAGTAATATCAGGGTTTGTACCCTCCTGTTCGGCACTCACTTTTGCTTTTTCAAGCATATTAGCTGATATATCATTGATGACAACTGTATGACCTTGCACCGCGAGTTCTATTGCAATCTGTGCCAGCCCTGCGCCCACATCCAAGATACGTAATGGTCGTCCTAGCGTTTGACTCAGCTGTTCGACGTAGCCAAAGATATCGCGACGTAAAACAGCCAATCGAATGTCGCCTTTTAAACCACCATAGACCTTTTTTTCAAAGTGATCGGCAATGGCGTCAAAGCTACGGTCGCTGCGTTCGGTTTCTAGTGCTATCAATTGGTTTTCATTATTTATCATTAAGTTTAAATCTGCTATTTATTTTATGGGAAGCGGTATTTTTACTAATATGGTTGAAGGTTTACCTCTACCGTCGTCTATTGATCACCCATTTGAATACCAGCTTAGCTAAGGTAATGACGACAAATACTACTACGATAAATACCCAAATGCCGTTGCCTTTTAGATTGTCTTGGTAAGCTTGCGCTAAGTAGCCGGACAGTATCATCGCAATTAGTAGTGAGCCCCAACGCACAAAGGGCAAGGCGCGGTTGTTATGGTTGGGGAAACTGACGGCATAATCGCTAGAAAAGCTGTACAGTACCATAGCCAAAATCCAGACGATAACAAGAATAATATCCATAACGATAAATGCCTATTTAGTAGTTGCTGATACAAAAAGTTGTGAAAAGTATTTAGGATGTGAGGGAGTAGTGTAGCGAGTAGAAATTTTTTGTCTACAATAACCGAAAATTCCTTCTATCAAATATGTGTTTTGAACATGTGCGTATATTAGATGTAGCACTCAAATGACAGACGATTACACGGTTTTCAGTAGCTTTTCATAACCGTTTGCGGTATAACCAATAAGGTATAAGAGTTAATAATAGTTAAGTTATCACTACCAAAAAGCCTATTATAAAGGGGCTTTTGACCGACTGCCAAGGACGTTCGGCGGTTTCATTTTATTACTGCTAAGGATAGCAAACATGACCCATTCTCAATCTAATAACAACATAGATGGCAATCAAAAAAATACTGCCTCTGTCTATACCCCTCAAACATACGCCATTACTACCTCAACTAAACCCACCATGTTACGTTGCACGCTATCAGTTGCAGTGGCAAGTAGCCTGCTATTACTAGCGGGTTGTGGAGATGATGATAACGATCAAATAATCACAGCTTATCCCACGTCCGTTCAGTCTGTTAGTGCTTTTAATAAAACCCAAATAGACAATAGATTTGGTCTGGGAAATACTGCAACACCTGCTGCGAAATGCGATATCAAAATAGAAAAGGTCAGTTATCCGACTAAGGGTGCTGCTGGCGAGCGCACTAATGCAACTGCTGCATTGATGTTACCCAGTGGTGATAGCGCTGACTGTCAAGGTGATCGACCTATATTGCTCTATGCTCATGGCACCACTACTGAAAAGGTCTATGACTTTAGTCAAGTGGGCAATCCGCAAAATCCTGCTGGCTCAGAGGCAACCCTCATAGCAGCGAATTTCGCCGCCCAAGGTTATATCGTCGTCGCACCTAACTATGCTGGTTATGACGACTCTGATCTTGGCTATCATCCTTATCTAGTCGCCGATCAACAATCCACTGATATGGTCGATGCCTTAGATAGTGCGCGCTTAATTATCGACAGGCAACAGCAGGCTAATAATACCAAGTACACTAATATCGATGATTCTGGTAAATTGTTTATTAGTGGTTATTCGCAAGGTGGCTATGTGGCAATGGCAACGGCAAGGCTATTAGAGCAGCAAGGTAAGCCAGTGACAGCGATAGCACCCTCATCAGGTCCTTATGCGTTAGCTGCTTTTGGTGACTCTATATTCTCAGGAAACGTCAATATTGGCGCCACTAGGTTTGCGCCGTTATTGGCAACTGGTCTGCAGAAAAAGTATAAAAACATCTATCGAAACACCACGGATATTTTTACGATCAACTATTCCAATACTCAGCTACCAAGCTTGTTAAGCTTTGGAGAGCTAGTAGCCGCTAACAAGCTACCGGATAACGCATTGTTTGAAAATAATCCTCAAAACAACCCTACACTTGATATGCTACAGCCACCGACTGTTCCTTTTGCATTCTTAGGGTTTGCAGATGATAACTATCTTATCAAAACAGATTTTCGCACTACTTATGTAGCTGATGCGCTACAAAACCCTGATAGTCTGTTGGCTGAAACGGGTGTACTTCCAGCCGCTAATCCGCAAAACAATTTGCGTAAAGCTCTGAAAGCTAATGATCTACGCGGTTATATCCCTAAAATGCCAACGCTTATATGTGGTGGTAATTCAGACCCAACTGTATATTATGATCTAAATACCGGTTCGATGACCGCCATATTGCAGCAAGCAGGTGCGGCTCCAGCCTCTAATCTTAATATCACGGTCTTGGATGTGGATGTAAGAAATAATCGAGGAGCAGTGACTCCGATTGGTAGTGCTATGAGCAACCCGTGGATGTCAACGACAGCAATAGATAATATCCAAAGTAGGTTTACTACTACTTTGACAGCAGTCCAGAATAAAGCTGTTTCAGACGCTCAACAAGCAGGCGTAACTGACCCTACATTATTAGCGCAAGCCGCAGGCGCTGCGATATTAGCCAGTTATCATGGCGGTCTAGTCAGTACCTCTTGTACTCAAGCCGCGCGTGAGTTCTTTGACCAAAGCTTTACAGCGTTATAAGAATTCTTAAGCTCAATCTTTTAGATAGCTTATAAATCTGGAAAAACTGCATCTTGAAAGGTGCAGTTTTTTGTTGGATAAATCATTATAGTTAATAACACTGAGAAAATATGAAATCAATAATTGCATCGCTGCTCACATGTGCTTTTATCATTGCACCTATTAGTCATGCCCAAGCGCGTAATACGCCTTGCTCAGGAAAAATGGGCGGAGTAGCTCATTGTTCTAAAGATGGTAAATTTATATGTAAAAATGGAAAAATCAGTCAATCCAAAAAAATATGTCAATAACAATGTTTCAATATTAGCAGCGATAAATCTACTATTTAAGAATGTTAGTAAGCGCTTCAAAACATTGGTTGCTAATGAGCTGTTTTGCTTGATTTTAATGACACGTAGATACCCCTAAATCAGCAAATTTGTGCTAAAATAGCTTCTTTTATTCAACATTAAAACTATCGCCATTTTCCTATTGTTTTGCATGCTTGGTAGTGATTTTTTATAGTTCGTATATCGATAATAGCTGCGCTTTTGTGCAGCTGTATTTTTGTATGGCCATAACCAATTCTAGTAAAATTGCAAGCTTCAGAGAAAGTATGTGAGTGAAGGAGTGTATATGAGCGACTCGATCAGTCCTATTGCCATCGTGGATGAATTAAAGCAATCCTATTTGGACTATGCGATGAGCGTGATCGTCTCGCGCGCGCTGCCTGATGTGCGTGATGGGTTCAAACCGGTACACCGTCGCGTGATGTATGCGATGCATGTGTTATCTAATGATTATAACAAGCCATACAAAAAATCGGCCCGTGTGGTCGGTGACGTCATTGGTAAATATCATCCGCATGGCGATAGTGCGGTATACGACGCAATCGTAAGGATGGCGCAGGACTTTAGCTTGCGTTATCCAATGGTTGACGGTCAAGGTAACTTTGGCTCGATTGATGATGATCCTCCGGCTGCCATGCGTTATACCGAAGTACGTATGACCAAGCTTACCCATCAGATGCTTGCTGACCTAGACAAAGACACGGTTGATTGGGAAGATAACTACGACGGTTCTGAGCGTATGCCGAGTGTGTTGCCTGCACGTGTTCCTAACTTGCTAGTTAATGGTGCGACAGGTATTGCTGTCGGTATGGCGACCAATATGGCACCGCATAACTTGACCGAAGTGATCAATGCTTGCTTAGCTTATGCAGAGAACCCGCAAGTATCAGCTGAAGAGCTAATGACGCATATCTCAGGCCCTGACTTTCCAACGGGCGGTATTATTTATGGTCGTGCTGGTATTTTAGATGCTTATCGTACTGGTAAAGGCCGTTTGCATGTACGTGGTCGCTATATTATTGAACCAATGAGTGATACAGGCGTCAACCGCGATCGCGAACGTATTGTATTTACCGAAGTGCCTTATCAGACTAATAAAGCAAAACTAATCGAACGTATCGCTGAATTGGTCCGTGACAAAAAGATTGAAGGCATTACTGAGATACGTGATGAGTCTGATAAAGATGGTATGCGTATTGCCATTGATTTACGTCGTGGTGAGACGGCTGAAGTTATCGTTAATAACCTGTTTCTTCAAACACCACTCGAATCAAGCTTCAGTATTAACATGGTGGCACTCGATAATGGCCAGCCAAAATTATTGACTTTACGCCAGTTGATCGCTGCTTTTGTACGCCATCGTCAAGAAGTAGTGACGCGCCGTACGATTTATGAGCTAAATAAAGCCCGCGTACGTGGTCATTTGCTCGAAGGTTTGACCGTTGCGCTCGCGAATATTGATGAAATCATTGCCGCGATTAAAGCCTCTGCAAACCGCGGATTGGCACGTGAAAGCCTGCTCAATAATACTTGGGGTTCAGGTAGTGTCGTTGCGATGCTAACCGCTGCTGGGAGTCAGTCAGTACGTCCTGAGTTTATTGAGGGCGAAGATCCAAAAGCACCATTTGGCTTAATTGAAGGCGAAGAACGCTATCGTTTATCACTTGAGCAGGTCAACGCGATTTTGGATATGCAGTTGCATCGCTTGACAGGTCTTGAGCAAGACAAATTAACTGAAGAATATCAAGATTTATTGCGTGAAATTGCCCATTTAGAGTCTATCCTTGGTGACTTTGATAAATTGATGGCCATTATCTCTAACGAGATGATCGAGATTCGTGATAACTTTGGTGATGAGCGCCGTACCGATATCATAGATTCGCGTACTGACTTCAACCGTGAAGACCTCATTCCTGAGCAAACGGTAGTAATGACTGTCTCTCGTACTGGCTATGCAAAAACCCAGCCGATTGATGATTATGTGGCGCAAAAGCGTGGCGGTAAAGGTAAGTCTGCAACCGCAATGAAAGAAGATGATGTCATTGATCATCTGGTTGTGACCTCAACGCATGCAACGGTATTATGCTTTACTGATACTGGACGTGTCTTTAGTTTACGTGGGTTTGAAGTGCCAATTGCCAGTCGCGGAGCCCGCGGTCGTCCGCTAGTAAACCTCATTGGTTTAAATGGTGATGAAACAGTCACCACAATATTGCCAATTCCAAAGATAGTGGAAGAATTATCTGTAAAAGGTGAGACTTCATCAACAGACACGTTAATAGATAATGATATAAATGGTGATGACGCTGCATTAGAAGGTAGTAATGAAGCAGAGCCTCCTTTTGTGTTCTTTGCAACTGCCAATGGTACAGTGAAGCGGGTAGAGCTTAAGCAGTTTGCAAACATTCGCTCTAATGGCTTGATTGCTGTTGGTCTAGAAGAAGGCGATAAGTTGGTCAGCGCGCGCATTACAAATGGTAGCCAAGAAGTCATGCTGTTTGCTTCAAGTGGTAAAGCCATTCGTTTTGATGAAAATGATGCTCGTGCAATGGGTCGTACCGCAAAAGGTGTACGTGGTATGCGTCTCGCGACTAATGAATTTATCAAGTCATTGGTCGTAATCGAAGATGACGTCCGCGAGATTCTAATCGCTTGTGAAAATGGCTTTGGTAAACGTACCTTCATTGATGAGTTCAATACGCAAAACCGTGGTGGTGGCGGTGTTATCGCTATCAAGACTAGCGACCGTAACGGTGCTCTAGTTCGTGCCACTAAAGTTGAGCCTGAAGATGACATTATCTTAATCTCAGACAAAGGTACTCTAGTACGTACGCCAGTTGAGCATGTGGCCAGTTCTGGTCGTAATACTCAAGGTGTTACTCTCATTCGTCTATCGAAAGATGAGAAATTGGTAGCGATGGCGCGTGTTGAGCACGAAGAAAGTGACAATGCCTTAGTCGATGCGATGAGAGAAGATGGTACGTTTGAGCCAGAGGGTCAAGAGCAAATAGATATAGATGCTGCAACTGAAAATACAGCGCCTACTGACGAATAATTGTGACGAATGAATGTCTAGTTGAATAGCTTTTTAGTCTAGTTCTTCATAACTTTTCTATAAAAAAGCCTCTGACGTTATCGTTGGAGGCTTTTATTTTTTCCTTCTAAAAAATGCCAACAAAGTTCTATTTTTTAAGGCTGCTGTTATGCTTACTACTAATCAAACCTTTCAGGGAACCGTCGCATCGGTATCATCAAGCTTTTTATTCTCACTCATGTTCCTATTTGGGCTATTTATGCTGCCCTTGTCAGGCACACAGGTGGCATCATGGCGCGTGTTGATGATGCTATTGAGTCTAGTATTATTGGTCAGTTTTACCAAGCAGTGGCAGCATGTCTTTGATTATCTAAAAACTTTAAAGACGCCAAAAGAATGGCTAATATTTGTATTACCAACCCCGATTTTGGGTGGGCAAATCTGGCTTTTTATGTGGGGTCCGGTAAATGGTTATGGTCTTGATGTTACCTTGGGCTATTTTTTATTACCATTAGTAATGATATTAATTGGACGCTTTTTTTATCATGAATATATGAGCGCGCTACAGTGGGTAGCGGCGCTATGTGCAGCGCTGGGTATTGGCTATGATATATTTCAATACGGATCGATATCATGGGTGACTTTGTTTGCATGCTTGGGATATCCGCCATATTACCTATTACGGCGTAAGCTTTCCGTGCCACCAATTACTGGTTTGCTTTCTGATTTGACCTTACTGACGCCAGTGGTGTTAATAATGCTGTACTTTAGTGGCGGCTTTAGCGTGGCGGCACAGGAAAGTAAGTTCTGGTATTTACTACCGTTGCTCGGGGCATTTAGTGCACTTGCAATGTCACTCACAATGGTTGCTAGTAGCAAATTACCTGTCTCATTATTTGGGGCTCTTAGCTATATAGAACCTATGCTGTTATTTGTGTTATCTATCACAGTTCTGAGTCAAAGTTTGGATGAGGGAGGCTCTTTATTCATGTATGGCATGATTACTTTGGCGTTAGTATTCATGATTATGGATAGTGCCATGGGTTATGTCATTCGGCGTCGTGATGACCGTTTGCATGGCTATAACGAACCACAGGTGGGCGGCTTTCCACCGCGCCGTCGTTTGATAGATCACCGTATAGACGGTGTATTAAAGGCGCATCGCTTTCGTAAAATACGTCGTTATCAGAAAAAAATGCATAAAATACAACGAAAAATAGAGCAGCTAGACTCAAGGTAAATGGTTGTAAGAAATGAGTTGGCAGTTGAGTTGACGGGTCAGTTAAGTAGACATATTGCTTATGTAGTCTGACTTTGACATAATGCTTTTCATTATATAAGTATGATGAATATAAAGTATTTATCTCAGTATTATACGGTTATCTTATAGACAAAAAGCCTCTGACGTTCGCGTCTGAGGCTTTTGTTTTTTTTCTAAAACTGCCAAGGAAGTGCGCTAATTTTTAAGGCTGTTGTTATGTTCACCTCCAACCAAACGTCGCAGGGTACTATTATTGCGGTGGCTGCCAACTTTTTATACTCGTTGTTATTTCTGTTTGGCTTGATTATGCAGCCGCTGTCGGGTACACAAGTTGCCTCGTGGCGTGTGCTCATGATGTTATTTAGTTTGGTCCTTTTAGTCAGTGTGTTAAAGCAGTGGCAACATATTTTTGATTACCTAAAGACATTAAAAACCCCAAAAGAGTGGTTCTTATTTATCATTCCCACTCCTATTTTGGGCGCACAAATTTGGATATTTATGTGGGCGCCAGTCAATAATCTTGGTTTAGAGGTGACTTTAGGTTACTTCTTATATCCAATGATTATGATTATGGTTGGTCGGTTTTTTTATGATGAAGACATGAGCCTGTTACAGTGGGTTGCAACACTTTTTGCGGGTGCAGGCATTGCCTATGATGTCTTTCAATACGGCTCTATATCTTGGGCGACGTTATTTGTGTGTTTGGGTTATCCACCTTATTATCTGTTACGTCGAAAAATGGCTGTACCGCCTATTACAGGTCTTATCTCTGATCTTGTCTTATTATTACCTGTCGTTTTGGTCGCGTTATATATGAGTGGCGGTTTTGAATTGGCCATATCCACAGATAAGCTTTGGTATCTTTTGCCATTATTAGGAATTATCAGTACAGCAGCAATGTCATTGACAATGGTAGCCAGTCAGAAGTTGCCAGTCTCATTATTTGGGACTTTATGCTATCTTGAACCGATATTCTTATTTATATTTTCTGTCACTATTTTGCATCAAAGTATCGAGGAGGGTGGCTCCTTATTTATGTACGGCATGATCTTTGTTGCGTTATTGATTATGATTATGGATAGTGCGCTTGGTTACTTAGCACGCCGCCGTGACAACCGTCTACATGGTTACAATGAACCGCAAGTTGGTAGCTTTCCACCGCGTCGTCGCCTAAAAAACCGCCGAATTAAAGGTGTATTGGCAGCACATCGGTTTCGTAAAATCAGACGCTATCAATCTAAAATAAATAAGATGTCGCATAAAATTGATCAGCTATATTCAAGATAATCCCTAAAAGAGCGACCGATAAAACTGACCACACAGCCATTGTTTTTCACTGTCATTAGGTAATCGTGATGTGTTAAAGCATTAGCAAGTGCGCTATCATCAATGATATTAAGACACTACTTTTTTTTATTATTATTGGGATAAATCTATGTTACATTTGCATCATTTAGAGAATTCACGTTCATTCCGCATTATATGGCTTTTAGAAGAGTTAAATGTAGACTATCAGCTAACTTGTTATGAGCGTAACAAAGCTTATCGTGCGCCTGAAAGTTTGAAAAAAATCCATCCGCTTGGACACACCCCAATTTTAGAGGTGAATGAGCGTGCGCTGGTTGAATCAGGCTTCATCATTGAGTATCTGCTTAAGCATTATGATAAAGAACAGCAATTCAAACCTACTGACGATAATGAAGAGGCATGGGAAGCTTATACTTTTTGGCTACATTTCTCTGAAGCATCAATAATGCCATTATTAGTGATGCGCTTGGTATTTACCAAAGTAGTCGAAAAATCGCCAATGCTCATTAAGCCAGTGAGTAAAAGCATTCGTAAGCAAGTTGAAAACAACATGATTAGTGATAGTCTTACTACAATGCTAAACATGATGGAACAGCAGCTACAACACAATCATTGGTTTGCAGGCGAAGCTTTTAGTGCCGCTGATATTCAGATGCATCTTGTGGTTGTTGCTACCAATGCGGGCAGTGGGCTTGATAAAGTGAAGTATGCCAATATATTAAATTGGCTAAAACGTTGCGAAGCGCGTGATGCCTTTAAACGAGCTGAGACCAAAGGCGGCAGCGTTCAATTTTAAATATACTTACTTTACAAAAACACCCTAAGTTTTGAATTCTTATAGATTTTGAAAGCTTACAGACATTTTATCCAGTATTCTTGTATATTGATTTTGCTTGGGGTATGTTGAATTCAATGTACCCTAGCAATAAACAGTCCTTCAAAAGGTAGTATGATGACAGACCCTAATAAATTAAATACCAAACTTGCGGATTCCGATAAGGACAATCTTGCACAGCAACAAATTAATTCTCAGCAAGTGTCTGTTAAGGCATGGTCGCAAAAGATATTGGTCGTTTTGTTATGTATAGCAAGCTTTTATGGGGGCTGGAAGTCACACGAATCTAGCATGGTCAATCAATGCTTTGCTAGTGGCGGGCAAATCGTTGAGGGTGACAAGACTATCTTATGCAAATTGTCATAAATCATATTAAATACGCAAAACTCTTTTGCTATGAATGATGAACCATGCTGCAACTAACCTTTTTAGGGACATCGGCCGGTGTACCGACCAAGCAACGCAATGTGACGGCGCTAGCGATTGAGTGTCTTAATCCTTACCTGTCAGGATCTAATCAACAGCAGAGTAAAAAATCGCGTCCGTGGTTATTAATCGACTGCGGTGAAGGCACACAGCAACAACTGCTCCATACCAAACTATCACTACATCAGCTTACCGCTATTTGTATTACTCATGTGCACGGCGACCATTGCTATGGTTTGCCAGGATTGCTCGCTAGTGCTGCTATGTCAGGACGTACCGCGCCGCTGATTCTCATCGCACCCAAAGCTATTGCCAAACTATTAGATGCTGTAACACTAACCACTGAGTTGCATTTTCCATTTGCCATTAATTTTATGGCGATTGAAGATTTGCTGTCTCAGCCAGATAGTGAAAATAAAGGTCAGGTAAATATTAACTTAGACAAGCAGCAACAGCTAGCGATAGATATCCATCCTCTATCACACCGCGTGCCATCCTATGGTTTTGGTATCACTCAGACTATCAGTCGTCGCACGCTCAATACCGACAAGTTGCTAGCAGCTGGTATTCCAGCTAGTAAGTTGTGGGGGAAGTTGCAGCAAGGTGAAGATGTTACAACTGAGGACGGTAAGCAGTTACGCTCAGCAGATTATGTCAATAATGATGAGCAGCATACAAGAGTAGTGGTGGCTGGTGATAATGATACGCCAAGTCTTTTAACTTCAGCGCTACGAGATGCGGATTTATTAGTGCATGAAGCAACTTATACAAATGAAGTCTTAACCAAGATTCAAGCGAAAAATCCAGATTTTGATCCCATGCATAGTAGTGCTCAGTTGGTGGGCAAATTTGCCCAAGATATCGGCCTACCTAATCTAATTTTGACGCATTTTAGTGCCCGTTATCAGAGTTTTGATAATCCAAATAGCACGACGCCTAATATGGGGTATATCCGTTTGGATGCCGAAAGCGTTTATCACGGTAACTTATGGTTAGCAGCTGATTTTGCGCAATATAGGGTAGATGGCGCAGCAGAATTAGTTGACGGTCAAGCAGAAAGCCGCGTACAGTATTTAGGATCTGCACGCGACAGTAAATGAGCTAAGACTGGCTATCTGCAGCAGCCAATTGTGATTGTCCTATCCAGTAGCGACTAAACTGATAAGCGACACGCCCCGAACGTCCGCCACGCTCCGATGCCCAACGCAGTGCCGCCGCTCTAATGGTTGCATTAAGTTCTTTATCAAGCTCTTCGTCAACCGCTTTGTCATTGCTATTGTTATCACTATTAGCATTCATAACATCACTAGTAATTTGTGCTGGCTGCAAGCTTAGATAATGCTGAACAATCTGTAAATACGTTTGTTGATTCATTGGATAGAATGATAACCACAAACCAAAGCGATCAGATAGCGATACTGTCTCGTCAATGGTTTCATAAGGATTGACCTCATCGGTGTTTCCATCATAAATATTGACGTTGTCTTTCATCAGCTGGGGCAATAAATGTCGGCGATTACTAGTCGCATACACCAGTAGCTTATCTTGCTCAGAATCGAGCGAACCATCCAACACACTTTTTAGCGTACGATAGCTTTCGTCCTGACCGTTAAATGCGAGATCATCACAGTACACCACATAGCGACTACCGCAATCGGCCGGTAGCTCGTTGATGGCTGCGCGAATCTTGTCGAGCACCACTAAATCATCGCGCGCAATCTCAATAACGCGTAAGCCTTCGCTATGATAGGCTTGCAGTAATGCTCGAATCAGCGATGATTTACCTGCGCCGCGTGTGCCTGTCATCAACACGTGATTGGCTGGATAGCCTTTAAGGAACTGGCGTGTGTTTTGTACCAATTTTGACTTTTGGGTGTCGATACCATGTAAATCATCTAAACTCAAAAATAAATTAACCGTCAACGGCTCTAAATGTCCGGTGCGACCACCAACCCAGCGATACGCCAGCTGTGCCGGATCAATTTTGATAGTTGGGGTTACGTGCTCTGCTAAATATTGACTTAATAAGTCCAATAAAGGGGTAGGCAGGGCGTAATTAGTGGATAGCTTATCAGTAGACGAATTGGTTGGTTGAGACATAATTACTCTAATAATCAAGGTTACGTTTAATTTAGTTTATAACGGTTTTAGAAGGGCTGAGTGATACCATGAAAAATAGTGCCAGCAATCCGCCTACAATACAAGTGATAACGCAAACCTTGCGTATGCAAGCGGAAGAGCTATTGCCAAAAGTGAGTAATGTGCTGACAAAGCTAGGCTATCATGAGATATCCCATCAACGTATTAGCCAGCAAAATGATGAACAAAACCAGCATGTTAAAACAACTAATTATCAAGGGCTAACGCGTGCGCGCCATTCACAGTCTGGTCGTGTCATGGTTAAATGGGAGCTTAATCACAATAGTAATCATGAGCTGTCTACATTAAACCATGAAATTGCAGTCTTAACCGCTGTAAATAATTCACAGTCAACTGAGGCTCAGAACATTCCTCAAACTATAGTACCACTAGTATTAGCTTTCGAAACCGTATATGTGGAAGTTTTAGAGAAAAAATGGCAGCTTAATCTTCTTGCTATGCCTTACTATGAAAATGATAGTTTGGCGCAGCAGTTAAGTAATAAGAAATACCCGCTATTAAACGATGAGAGAAAACAGAAAATCATAAAGCAGGTCGCGCACTTAATAGCCAATCTTCATAAAACTGGTTGGCTACATAATGATATTAAACCGAGTAATATTTTGCTAGATGGTTTCTTGCAGAATAGTGCGGATAATAGCAACATAATGCCTAATTTGCTGTTGACTGATTTTACATTAGCAGAGAATGTTGATAAGCCCAGCACAGCAAATCCTGCAGGTACGCCAGCTTATCTCGCGCCTGAGCGCTGGCAAGGGCAGGGCGCAACGGTACAAAGTGATATCTACGCATTTGGAATAATGCTGTATGAGATACTAACGGGTGAGCGACCGTTTAAAATTGATAATCAAAGTTGTGAGTCGTTAAAAGAGTGGGCGATTCAGCATTGCCAGCAGTCTATTCCAACCTTGCCGCTAGAGTATCAGGGCTATCAAGGAATTATTAATAAGGCATTAGCGAAACGAGTAGAGAGGCGGTATAGAAGTATGGAAGAGCTGTTGAAAGATTTGAAAATAGTTTAAGTTAAAAACCAAATCGTAGACACAAAAAAACCTGCTAAAAAGCAGGTTCTAATATTTGGTCTAAGATGTACTATCCGAAAATGGTGGGGCTGGAGAGACTCGAACTCTCACACCTTGCGGCGCCAGAACCTAAATCTGGTGCGTCTACCAATTCCGCCACAGCCCCATTTTCGTTACTCTATCATCAAAAGCGTTTAAACTCAAACACCATCTAGATAAATAACTGATTCGGTAGTGCGTCTCAGTGGTTGGCTATTATATAGAGTTTGAATAGTTTGGCAAGACCTTTTTGCAATTAATTTTAAATTAAACGTGTTTTTTTGCATGATTAATTATAAGCGATTGATAATATTATGATTTATAAATCATTATTTTTATAACCATAGCGATACTTCTACTGGTGAACCGTATCTAATTCTTATTACTCTTCTGATCGATTGTCTGATGAGCCAATATCGAGTAGTTGAAGCTTACGGGTTAACGTGTTGCGTCCCCAACCTAATAAATTGGCTGCCGCAATCTTTTTACCGCCACTATGAGTAAGCGCCGCGTCCAGTAATACGCGTTCGAAATCAGGCGTTGCTGTCTGTAAAATATCGGTTTCGCCCGCTTGTAGAGATTCTTTCGCCCAGTCTGCGAGCACTTCTTGCCAAGTTAATGTGGTAACCGAGTAAGAGGTAGGCTCTAAAGGCTGCATTAAGTCATTATGATAAGCGTCATTATGTGGCTGATTAGATTGTTGCTGCAAGGAATGATGATTATTAGCCAAGAGCTCAGGTGGTAAGTCTTCAATCAAAACTGTGTCGCCAGTTGCCATGACCGTTAGCCATAAGCAGACATTTTCGAGTTGACGCACATTACCTCGCCAGTCAAAAGCTTGCATGAGACGTAGTGCTTCAGGGTGCAGCTGCTTTGGTGCAGTGTTCATTTGCTTAGCAGCGCGCTGCATAAAGTGTGCGGTAAGGGCAGGGATATCCTCACGGCGTGCTCGTAGCGGTGGTAATGGCAAACGAATGACGTTGAGACGATAAAATAAATCTTCGCGAAACCTGCCTTGTTGTACGAGATGTTCTAGGTTTTGATGAGTCGCAGCGATGATACGCACATCAACCTTGATAGGTTGCTGGCCACCAACGCGATAAAACTCGCCATTTGCTAACACTCTTAGCAAGCGCGTCTGTGTGCTAAAGGGCATATCACCGATTTCATCTAAAAATAGCGTGCCGCCGTCTGCCTGTTCAAAGCGGCCTTGCCGGCGCGTGGTAGCGCCTGTAAAAGCGCCTTTTTCGTGCCCGAATAGCTCAGACTCAATCAAATCATGTGGAATGGCCGCCATATTAAGTGCGATAAATGGCTCTTGCTGCCTTGGTGAGTGCTGATGTAAAGCGCTGGCGACCAGCTCTTTGCCAGTCCCTGACTCGCCAGTAATAAGAACAGTGATAGGAGAGTGTGCTAATCGCCCGATTGCTCGGAAGACCGTCTGCATGGCCTGCGACTGTCCAATAATGCCGTTGGGATTGTTGTTAGACTTATCAGTAGTTTTATCTTTTATTAAATGCTTATCTTTGATCTCATTGTTAGAGCCGCTAATCGGTTTCGTTTTTAGATTAAGCTTGTTCTCTTTTTCTGCCTGAGCTTTGACATCGGCTTCGGCTTGCTTATTATTTATCTGATTAGTCGGCTGATAGTTAATAGCCTTATAAATCGTTGCGACCGCATCATCTAGATCAAAGGGTTTAGGCAGATATTCAAATGCACCTGTCTGATAGCTGTTGATAGCAGAGGTGAGATCTGAGTGGGCAGTCATGATGACAATAGGCAGCTGAGGGAAATGCTTATGCACCCATTCACTAAACGATAAGCCATCCATCATCGGCATACGGATATCAGTTAATATCACATCTGGCAACTGCGTCGCTGATTCGTGCTGTTGTAAGATATCATTAAGCTGGGTCCATGCTGCCTGCGCTTGCGTAAAGCTGACAACCATAAAACCAGCGTCTTCAAAAGTATCCGCCAATACTAAACGCAATGCCGCATCGTCATCAATTAGCCATAAAGTCGCAGGGTTGTCGTTGGGTGCATTATTGACCGTTACTTTGCTTGCTTGCTCATTTGTTAGTTCATTATTCGATGTTTTATTATCGCTTTTAGGTTTATAGTTGTCGTTATATTCAGTCATGTATCAGGCCTAATGAGCAATTATTTCAGGGTTATTATTAGTAATTCAGGATTGGCATTAGCTTTTTATTTAGCCGTTATATTTACGCGTTAAGTGTTGGCTGATTAAATGGTAAATACAGCGTAAAGCATGTTTTTTTGGATTGACTATGATTCTTAAATTGAGTGGAGCTAACGTCAATCATACCATGATGTCGGCTGATAATATCTTGAACGATAGACAGCCCTAAGCCTGTACCAGCTGCACGGCTGGTTACCATCGGGAAAAATATTTGCCCGATTAGCGCTGGATCAATTCCTGAGCCGTTATCGGTAATAGTGACTTGCAGCACTTGTTTGTGTTGCTGACTGCCAATAGTATGCTGAAAAGCAACGCGCGTTTGGATATGCAATTGTGGTTTATAATTATCGTCATCAGCTTGAATGTCGGTCACTTTTGCATTATCGGACTCAAAGTTATTTACCGAATGCTGCTCTGTCATTGCCTCACAAGCATTATTCACTAAATTTAAAAATACTTGGATTAATTGGTCTTTATCCGCATTCAGCTCAGGTAAAGATAAGTCATAATCACGTTTTAAAGTTACTTGTGGATAATGACTCATAACCAAGGTAAGGACATGCTCCAGCGGCTCATGAATATTGACAGCTTGGCAGTTTGGCAATTGATTAGAGCCAAGAAGTTGCCCGATGAGCTGGGTTAAACGGTCAGTCTCTGAGATAATAATATCGGTATAGCTACGCAGCTTTTCAGTGGTTTTTTGCAGATTTTTATTAATATTTGGTTCAGTGATAAGAGAAGGGCTTTGATTGTCAAAAATAAAAGTGTCACTGAATTTGATGAACTGCCGCTGTAATAATTGCGCTGCACCGCGTATACCAGCAAGCGGATTTTTGATTTCATGAGCGACCGAGCGCAGCATATGACGGGCAACGTTATATTGTTGCTGCTGACGTTGTTCTTCTGAGATGCGACTTTGTCGATCCTTGCCCCACATCTCAATGATAAAAAAAGGCTGCTGCTCATAAATGACTGGGGTTACACTATAATCCACTGAGAGTGATAAATTGCCATTCAGCGGTGTGCTGATAAAGTGATCATGATCGATGAAAGGTTGTTGATAGCGTTTTGCTTGATGAAATCGTTCTGTCAAAGAGCAAGTTGGTTCATTGATACCTTTACCAATACTCTTATCAACATCAACATCAACATTGTTATTATCACTATGGTTTCTATTATCTGTTGACGTCAACTCTTCGGGTGCAAGCAGCGTCAATATTGATTGATTGAGCAAGCGTCCACTGCTAATAGCCAGTAATTGCTCAGCTTGGGCGTTTAACCAAGTAATTGATAGTTCATCATCGACCCATAAGATAGCTGTGAACAAATGCTGTGATATAAATGCTAAGTCAGGTGTTGGTTTTGCGGGTATCAGATTGGTTGTCATGGCTATTGCCTAGGATGAAGGAATACTCAATATAATATTTAACCATAAATCAACACTATAGAGCGGCAAAACTGGCGATTTTTGTAAAAAAAACGTACAATGCGCACAGCCAATTTATCTCTAGCAAGGTCAGCCATGCCCAATATTTCTACCGAGTCGATTAATACGACCATTACCACCTCACAGCCAGCTTCTACACCAAAAGACACTGCCACCATTTTTAATCCTGCTAAGCTAAATATAGCGCAAGAGCAGAGTCAGGCAGATACTAGCCAACCTTACCATCATAAAGCCAACCACAATCAAAACCGTAGCATTGAGCAAAGCAGCAATGTGGTTTCAGCTACGTCGAATAAAGCGACAGCAGCAACTGCTAATGCACCAGTTAACGCAGCACCGAAGATTGGTTTTGTGTCACTAGGTTGCCCAAAAGCATTAGTGGATAGTGAGCGCATTATCACTGAGCTGAGCCGTGATGGTTATCAAGTGGCGAGCGACTACGAAGGTGCAGACCTAGTTGTGGTGAATACTTGCGGCTTTATTGAATCAGCGGTACAAGAGTCGCTTGATGCAATCGGTGAGGCGATCAGCAAAAACGGTAAAGTTATCGTCACAGGCTGCTTGGGTAAAGAGGCGGATAAAATCCGTAAAATGCACCCAGCCGTCTTAGCAGTGACCGGTGCGCATGCTTATGATGAAGTGATTACAGCAGTTGCACAGCATGTACCCAAGCCAAATCGTAGCCTAGATGCAAACTACGATCCTAAAATAGATTTGATCAATGAAGCGGGTATTAAATTGACCCCAAGCCATTATGCTTATCTAAAAATATCAGAAGGTTGCAACCATCGTTGTACTTTCTGCATTATTCCAAGTTTGCGCGGTGACTTGGTTTCGCGTCCGATTGATAATGTGATGAATGAAGCGATGGCGCTTAAGAATGCTGGCGTGAAAGAGTTGCTCATTATTTCACAAGATACTTCCGCTTATGGGCTAGATCTTAAATATAAGACCAGCTTTTGGAATGGTATGCCGCTTAAGTCGAAATTTTATGACTTATGCCAAGCGCTAAATGACTTAGGTATTTGGGTACGTTTGCATTATGTCTATCCGTATCCGCACGTGGATAAAGTTGTTGAATTGATGGGCGAGAAAAAACTATTGCCATATCTCGACATTCCCTTTCAACATGCCAGCCACCGCATCCTAAAAGCGATGAAGCGTCCGGCGCATAGTGAAAACACCTTGGCACGTATTCATGCTTGGCGTGAAATTTGCCCTGATATCGTCATTCGTTCAACCTTTGTCGTCGGTTTCCCTGGTGAGACGGAAGAAGACTTCCAATGCTTGCTTGATTGGCTGGTCGAAGCGCGCCTTGATCGCGTTGGCGCTTTTACGTATTCAGAAGTAGAAGGTGCGGTTGCTAATGATCTGCCCGATCACGTACCTGAAGACGTCAAGCAATCTCGTTATGAGCGTTTAATGACGCTACAACAAGACATATCAGCGCAAAAGCTGCAAGAGAAAATCGGCAAAACCTTAACCGTCTTGGTTGATGAAATTGATTATGATGAAAATGTTGCTATTTGCCGTAGCTATGCCGATGCACCAGAGATTGATGGTCATGTGTACGTTGACGATATCACTGCCAAAGTGAAAGTCGGAGCGTTCTTAACTGTCACCATTGATGATGCTAGCGAATATGACTTATTTGCCAGTTATCAAGGCTAATTGCATATTATAAAAGCGCTGCATGATTTTTGAGTGTTGCTGCCCAATAAATAGCTAAATGAAAACCCATCGTTCATTAAAGTTGAAAATTGCCCAATCATGGGCAGTTTTTGCTACAATTAGCGCAATTTAGCCTACTTGCCTATTTTGGACTGCATGTCTTAACCTGTGTTCCAACCTTATTGGTTTTAACCATAAATTAACGATAAAAAAGGTGCCCTCATGTCTGACAAAAATCCCCGTTACTCTCGCATATTGCTCAAATTATCTGGTGAAGCCTTAGCAGGCGGCAAAGATATGGGTATTGATACCGAAGTGCTCGACAAGATGAGTTTGTCTATCGCGCACCTGCGTGGTCTTGGGGTACAAGTCGGCATCGTCGTCGGTGGCGGTAACTTATATCGCGGCGCGCAGCTACAAAAAGAAGGCCTAGTTGGCCGTGTCACTGGCGATCAAATGGGTATGCTAGCTACAGTTATGAATGGTCTTGCGATGCGTGATGCCCTTGAACGCCGCAACATCAAAACGCGTTTGATGTCAGCGTTGCCGATCGGTGAAGTAACCGAAAGTTATAGCAGCCGTAATGCGATTCGTTATCTCAAAAATGGTGACGTTTGTATCTTTGTCGCTGGTACTGGTAACCCTTTCTTTACTACCGATACCGCCGCTTGTTTGCGCGGCATTGAGATTGAAGCGGGTCTTATTCTAAAAGCGACCAAAGTTGATGGCGTCTATGATAAAGATCCAAGCTTACATAGCGATGCTGTCAAATACGACGGTTTGACCTTTGATGAAGTATTAGAACAAAAGCTTGGCGTGATGGATTTGACCGCTATTGCATTATGCCGTGAGCACAACGTACCGCTACAAGTCTTCGATATGACCAAGCCTAACGCTTTATTAAATGTCATTATGGGCGAAAATGAAGGTACGCGCGTTTATCATTAATTAAGAATAATAGTTTATAAACAGATAGATAATAACTAACTGTTATAAATTACCGTAAAATAATAGCTAATGAACACCTAATAACCTAACAACATTGAGTATTATCGGTATCGATAAATAAGGACACATAATGATTAATGAGATTAAGAAAGACGGCGAAGCTCGTATGGCCAAGACTTTAGAGGCGCTTGAGGGCACTTTTAGTAAGGTTCGTACTGGTCGTGCACACCCAGGCATGCTGTCAGGCGTTATGGTTAGCTATTATGGTGCAGATACACCGCTTAACCAAGTAGCGAGTGTCAACGTTGAAGATTCGCGTACGCTACTAGTGCAGCCATTTGAGCGCACTATGGTGCAAGCGATAGATAAAGCCATTCGTGAAGCAGATTTGGGTCTTAATCCAATGACTGCCGATGTGATTCGCGTACCAATGCCAGCTTTGACAGAAGAGACTCGCCGCGATATGCAAAAACTTGCGCGTGGTGAAGCTGAAAACAGCCGTGTTTCTATCCGTAATATCCGCCGCGATATGATGAACGACATCAAAGATTTGGCGAAAGAAAAAGAAATATCTGAAGATGAAGAGCGCCGTGCTAGTGATGATATTCAAAAGATCACTGATAAGTTCATCGAGACTATCGATAAAAAACTTGATACTAAAGAGACTGAGTTGATGGCAGTATAACTGTATTCTTCTTGGTGGTAGTTTAAATAGACAGTCAGTAGCCTTTTATTACTATTGGCTGTCTATTTTTATATATGTTGATTTATAAGTATTAAGTGCAGTACTCCATAACAGAGACCTTAATATTATAAACTGATGATTTCCGCTTATGATAAATCTGTGGAATTTAGGCGCTAGACTTTTTAAATCTGATAGCGCAGGTTATGATAAATGCAGCGTTTTTAAGCCAGTTTCTTAAAGCAGTATCGCTGACAAATTTACCTTTATAATAAGCAGTATAGTCCATGTCTACTTCAGCCCCTTTGGGTTCTATCATTATCCCTCGTCATATCGCTATCATCATGGATGGCAATAACCGTTATGGCAAAGCAAATGCTTTAGGTCGCGGTGAAGGACATATTGCCGGCAAAGATGCACTAGATCCTATTGTTGAGTATTGTCTAGATACTGGCATTGAGGTGCTCACAGTATTTGCATTTTCAAGTGAAAACTGGCAACGACCGCCAAGCGAAGTGGCGTTACTTATGCGTCTGCTGACCTCAACGATTCACGAGCAAATGCCGCGAATGAATAAGTACCGTATTCGGCTACGTTTTATTGGCGACCGCAGTCAGCTCGACAATGACTTACAAGCGTTGATGCTGGATGCAGAAGCTAAAACGGCACATTTTGAAGCGATGACACTAGTGATTGCTATCAGTTATGGTGGTCAGTGGGATATCGCCCATGCCGCAAAACAGTTGGCTCAACAAGTTGAAGCGGGTAATTTACGTGCTGAAGACATTGATAATGATTTGCTAGGTAAATACGTACAGCTAGCCGATGAGCCTGCCGTGGATATGTTAATAAGAACAGGTGGTGAATATAGAATTTCCAATTTCTTATTGTGGCAATCAGCCTATGCAGAGCTATTCTTCACCCAAACATTGTGGCCAAATTTTGTTGCAGATGAACTTGCAGACATGATTAAAGAGTTTGCGCAGCGTCAACGCCGCTTTGGTAAAACCAGCGAACAAGTTGAGACGCAGGCATTGCGCTAGTTAACGCATTTGTATTAACTGTTATACTATAGTACTGAGCAAATGTTTCTTATCACTATAAGGCCTGACTGGTATGTGGCAACGGATTAAAACAGCAATTATTTTAATTATTATTGTTGGGATTGCACTGTTTGCAAGTCAAACGCCCATCTTCTTTGCACCGTTACTGGCGATTGGAGTAACTATTGCTGCGCACGAATGGACGAAGCTCATGCCTGCATGGCGTCAGCCTGTCGTTTTTGTAATGATGGTGCTAGCCATAACTCTGATATCCTTGATGCTTGAAGTCACATGGGTGCTTTGGTGGGTGGCGTCTTTAATCATTTGGCTAATGGCGTTATCTTGGGTCGGTAAGTTCCCTACGCATACTAACTGGTATGGCAAAAAGCTGAGTTTGATGGGGGTGGTGATATTAACCGCATCGATCACTGCGATGTTTTACTTATGGCAGCTGTCAGCATGGTGGCTGATGTATGTATTCTTATTGGTATGGTGTGCAGACAGCGGTGCTTACTTCGTCGGGCGTAAGCTAGGTCGGCGCAAAATGGCACCCAATGTTTCTCCAAATAAGAGTATGGAAGGGCTAGCTGGTGGGTTGGTTACAGGCTTGCTAGTGGTTATCGTTATCAGTGTCTTTAAACTACAGCTGACTGGTGTGGCTTTGGTTGCCTTTGTCGCGCTCTCTGCAGTGACGATTTTGGCATCAGTATTGGGTGATCTATTTGAGTCAATGCTTAAACGCCGTGCCAAAGTAAAAGACTCAGGGACCATTCTACCGGGTCATGGGGGTATTCTTGATCGTATTGATTCACTATTATCCGCTACTCCGATATTTGCGCTCGGTTTTTGGGGTCTGCAACACTTAGGGTTAATAGTTGTCTAAACTTTCAAGAGCTTCCAAGTGTCTCAGTCTGTCCGTTTATCTCTAATTTATACTTTGAAAAGTCAGCAATGAATTGTTGCTGACCAAATATTTTTGACATTCAATTTTGAATAACAACTTTTTAACAATATTCATGGGCATTGATAGTTATGACGCAACGCATCGCTGTACTTGGCGCAACGGGCTCTATTGGCGACAGCACGTTAGCAATTCTAGCGTCGCATCCACAAGACTATGACGTCTATGCTTTATCAGGTCATCAGCGTTTAGATAAACTATTTGCACTATGCCAGCAGTTTGAGCCGACACGTGTATGTGTGTCGACGGCTGATGTCGATAGTTTTGCTAAGCGACTTGGCGTGGCAGGCTTAACGATTGATGTGGTAGGCGGTGATAATGGTTTAATAGACATCGTAACCGATACGCAGGTTGATACCGTAGTCGCAGCTATAGTTGGGGCGGCAGGACTGCCATCGACATTAGCTGCTGCGCGCGCTGGTAAGCGTATTTTGCTTGCCAACAAAGAGGCGCTCGTCATGGCAGGGCAAGTGATGATTGCAGCAGTCAAGAGCCATAATGCAACCTTGTTACCTATTGATTCTGAACACAATGCAATTTTTCAATGCTTGCCGACGTCTATTCAGCAAAATAATACTCAGATTCATGAGCCAAGCCATGGCGTACGAAAACTATGGCTAACCGCTTCAGGTGGACCATTTTTACAACAGTCTTTTGAGCAAATGCAGCTGGCAAGTGTAGCCGAAGCAGTCAAACACCCAAACTGGTCGATGGGTCAAAAGATATCGGTCGATTCTGCAACGATGATGAATAAGGGGTTAGAGCTAATAGAGGCCTGTCATTTATTCGATCTACCAGAGAATAAGATAAATGTGGTTATTCATCCACAAAGTATCATTCACTCAATGGTAGAATATAGCGATGGTAGCTTTTTAGCGCAGCTTGGCAGTCCAGATATGAAAACGCCAATCGCGCATGCCTTGAGTTATCCTAAGCGTATTGATAGTGGCTCACAGCCATTAGATTTATATGCGTTAAGTGGGTTGGAGTTTATCGAACCTGACTTACAGAAATTTGCTTGTCTTCGTCTTGCACGTCAAGCCATGCAGGCAGGTACGCAAGCTACTATAGTACTGAACGCTGCTAATGAAATTGTAGTCGCTGCATTTTTAGCGGGACAGTTGCGATTAACTGATATTGCTGAGATTAATGAACGAGCGTTAACCGAGATACAAGTGCCACTATTAGATGAAAATGCTGATATTGAAGATATTTTGGCGATTGATAAAATAGCACGGCAACATACCGAAGCGCTTGTCGCTAAAATGGTATAACCAGATTCAGAGCAACCTAAACGAGAAAAGATCATGACGTTTTTACTAACGCTGCTAGCGGCGATTTTTGTCTTAGGGCCTCTGATTGCACTGCATGAATGGGGTCACTATATAGTGGCACGACTATGCGGCGTCAAAGTGCTGACGTATTCTATTGGTTTTGGCCCAAAGCTGACTGGCTGGACGAGCAAAAAAAGCGGTATTGACTACCGTATATCTATGCTGCCATTGGGTGGTTATGTCAAAATGCTTGATGAGCGGGAAAGTGAGGTAGCAAAAGATGAGCTGCATTTGGCCTTTAATCGCCAGCATCCGCTAAAAAAGATTGCTATCGTTGCTGCTGGTCCAATCATGAACTTTATTATCGCGATTGCGCTATTTTGGGTATTGTTTATGACCCCATCTGAGCAATTGGCCACTAAGATTGGACAAGTTTTACCAGATACTCCAGCGGCAATGGCACAGTTGCCAGTCGGGGATAAAATTATCGCGGTTGATGGTCATGAAGTACAGACGTGGGAAGGCATTAATTATCGCTTGGCAGGACGGATGGGTGAGACAGATAACGTCAGCATCACTCTGCAATCAGATGAACAATCTACGGATGCTGCGAAGACCTATCAAGCACCTGTGACGCAGTTTATGCAAGGCGATGCTAAAGGAAAAGATGCGTTAACCAGTTTTGGAATGTTACCTTGGCAACCACAGATTGCGCCAATCGTTGGTGACTTATCTGCTGATGGCGCAGCGCTTCGTCAAGGCTTAGCAGTAGGCGATCGCATCACTGCGATTAACGATAAAGAAATCAAAGATTGGATTAGCGCCACACGAATTATTCGTGATAATCCAGAAGTACTACTAAGCTTTACCGTCATACGTGATGGCAAGCCAGTACAGCTACAAATTATGCCACAAGGCAAGAAAGACAATCTTGGTAATGCCTACGGTCAGATTGGCGCTATGGTTGAACAATCTGAGATTGTCATTCCTGACGCGTATAAAACCACGGTGGTCTACGGCCCTGGTGAAGCAATGGTAAAATCGTTTGAAAAAACTGAACAGCTGGCAGTAATGACAGTCAGCTCAATGGGAAAAATGATATCAGGTATGATCGGTCTTGATAATTTATCTGGACCTATTACTATCGCTAAAGTCGCTAAACAGAGCTTTGATATCAGCTGGGAGATGGTGCTATCTACTGCTGCTTTGATTAGCCTAAGCTTGGCAGTTTTGAATCTATTACCAATTCCTGTATTAGATGGTGGCCATATTGTGTACTATCTTATCGAGTTGATTCGCGGTAAGCCGTTATCGGAAGGGGTCCAAACCGTAGGATTAAATATTGGTTTACTCTTGCTGGCAGGTTTCATGGTGTTAGCGATTGGTAATGATATCAGTAGGCTGTTTTAGGTAAATGTAGTGTAACTTGTCAAGTAAGGCACGATACACTAACGTCTGCACAGATATCATGTTATGGTTATTCGGTTGATTTAACATCGTTGCTGCATCGATGCGACTGTACTAATCGTAATTTTTAGTTTATTTTATGATGCGTTTTATATAAAGTGTCATCTGTCATCCCATGTTTAAGTCGCAGACAGTGTGCTAATTGGGCTAGACAAAATACGCTTTTTAACTTAACTTAAGCAAGTTTTTTATTGACGGATAGTGTTTATGCGTACGCCTTTATTTATGAGTGCGGCTGGGTTGCCGTTAGTTGTAGCGATGATGAGTATGCCTGCACAGGCGGCAAACTTTGTGGTCACCGATATTGGCTTCAATGGTCTACAACGCCTAACCCCTGATAGTCTTTATCCAGTTTTACCTGTTACAGTAGGTGACACGGTTACAGATAGCAGTCTTGCAGCCAGTATTAAAGCACTGTATGCAACTGATAATTTTGCTAATATCCAAAGTCGTGTTGAAGGCAGTCAACTTAGTTTTGATGTCGTCGAACGTCCTATTATCGCTGAAGTTAACTTCGAGGGTAATAAGCTCATTCCCAAGGAAGGCTTAGAGCAAGGTCTTAAAAACGCTGGTCTATCCGCAGGTGATGTTCTTAAGCAGTCAACGCTACAGGGTGTTGCGAACGAGCTACAACAGCAATATATCAGCCAAGGTTACTACAATAGTAATATCGAGGTTGATCAAACGCTACTTGACGGTAATCGCGTAAAATTAGATGTGCGCTTTATCGAAGGTAAGCCTGCCAAAGTTGTCGATATTAACGTTATCGGCAATAAGCACTTTAGTGACGAAGACATAAAAGACGTTTTTGCGGTAAAAGAATCTTCATGGACACGTCTACTGTCCAAATCTGATCGCTATGCTAAAGAGAAGCTAGCGGCTAGTTTAGAGAGCTTAAAAGCATTGTATCAGAACGATGGTTACGTGCGTTTTAACGTCGATAATGCTGTGCTTAATATCAGTGAAGATAAAAAAAGTGTGTTTATCGAAATCAGCTTAAGCGAAGGCGAGCAGTATCAATTTGGTGAGATAAACTTCTTAGGTGAGCCGAAATTTGCTAACGATGAGCTCGAAAAGCTGGTTACTTTCAAATCTAACGAGCAGTACTCGCAAGCCAAGCTTGATGCGACTACTGCCGCGCTCAAAAGTCGCTATGGTAATGAAGGCTATTATTTAGCTCAGGTTCGTCCAGTGCCACGTATCAATGATGAAACTAAAGTCGTTGATATTGACTACTATATTGATCCTGCGCGTCCTATTTATGTACGCCGTATTAACTTTAATGGCAATATAAAAACACAAGATGAAGTACTACGTCGCGAGATGCGTCAGTTAGAAGGTGCATTGGCATCTAACGATAAAATTCAGCTGTCACGTACACGTTTGATGCGTACGGGTTTCTTTAAAGCTGTTAATGTCGATGTAAAGCCAGTACCTAATCAGCCAGACCAAGTCGATATCAACTATTCTGTGGAAGAGCAGCCGTCTGGTAGCTCAACGATCGCTGCTGGTTATTCGCAAAGTGGCGGTGTAACGTTCCAGTTAGATCTTACTCAAAATAACTTCATGGGTACTGGTAACCGCGTCAAAGCTGCATTATCACGCTCAGAAACGCGTGACTCTTACAGCTTAGGTTACACTGATCCGTACTTTACTGAAAATGGGGTATCACAAGGTGTCAGTGCCTACTATCGTGAGACCAAATACGATGATAGAAACGTTAGTAACTATGTTACTGACTCTTATGGTGCTACGCTGAACTACAGTTATCCTGTTGATGAAACTAAGCGTGTCAGTGCTGGAGTAAACTTCGATAATACGTCAGTACGTGGCGGACGTTTCCTAGGAGTATCAAATGTCCAACAACTTGTTGATGATGGCGGTACGGTTGAAAACTTTGAGGGAAATGATGAGTTCTCTGGACGTACAGGTTTCAAAAACGACTACAATAGCTATAACCTATTGTTAGGCTGGGATTACAGTACGCTAGATCGCCCCGTATTTCCAACTAAAGGGATGAGCCATAATGTTAATGCGACCTTAGGCTTTGGTGACACGACTTATCAGAAACTAACCTATACTGGCAACCTGTACTATCCTGTGTATAAAGATGTGATCGCACGCGGTTATACTAAGCTTGGTTATGGTAACGACTTACCATTCTACGAAAACTTCTATGCTGGTGGTTATGGTTCGGTACGTGGTTATGAGGCATCGACCCTTGGTCCTAGATCAAAAGCTTACGATGATGCTATCAAAGGTGTTAACCGTTTTAAAGATGAAGAAGTGGGTGGTAATGCTTTAGCAAGCTTCGGCACTGAGCTAATTTTACCAATGCCATTTAAAGGTGATTGGGCAGATCAAGTACGACCAGTAATATTTGCTGAAGGCGGTCAAGTATTTGATACCAGTGGTAAAGAGGATCGTAATTTTGTTAACCCGGCTAACGGTTCTGACGAGTTTCCCGACCGTAGCGATCCTAATGATCCAGACAAGACCAAAAAAATACCCTTGTTATATCAAGATAATGATATGCGTTTTAGTGCGGGTGTGGGTGTTACTTGGTACACCCCAATCGGTCCAATCTCGCTTAGTTATGCCGTACCTATCGGTGATAAAGAAAATGATGAAACTGAGAAAGTTCAATTCCAGATTGGTAGCACGTTCTAGTCAGACTTATCATTTAAGAGTCACTCCATATTGAAGTGGCTCTTAAAGATAGGTATTGGTACTGCTTTATCCCTATTATTTTAATTGGTTGCTAAACTGAAATTCCAGCTTGGCACCAGTTTTATTTTTATTAATCATATTAACGCTAATTATGATAACGATTGAACAACTTATCTTCCAAATTGAGCAGCGCCAGCCAGTATTAAATAAAGCTGAGTTTAGTGCTGCCCAATTATGTCAGTCTTTAGATGGTGTCGGTAGTCTGACTGATGCGAATAGCATGCAGCTGAGCTTCTTAGCAGACCCACATTATATATCTAGTCTGGCGTCTAGTCAGGCTGGCGCGGTTCTCGTTACTGAACAATATCGCATGCAAGTTCCACTATCAACCATAGCACTAGTCGTAGCGTCACCTTATTTAGCTTATGCTACTAGTAGTCAGCTTTTTGCGCGTCGTATATTGAGTAATGGTATTCACCCAACAGCAGTTATTGCTAATAGCGCGGTAATCGGGGCTGATGTTCAAATTGGTCCTCATTGCGTGATTGGTGAAAATGTACATATCGGTGCGCGTAGTTGTTTGGATGCTCATGTAGTCATTGAATCATATACGCATATTGGTACTGACAGCGTGTTTAAGTCGCAGGTCGTTGTTGGACATGACTGTATTATTGGCGATTATGTTAGACTACATGCAGGTGTTAAAGTTGGTTCTGAAGGATTTGGTTTTGCACCGACGCGAGATCCGAGCAGCAGTGGTTGGGAACGTATTGCACAGCTTGGCCGTGTGATAATTGGAAACCATGTACGTATTGGTAGTAATACCTGTATTGACCGTGGGGCAATTGATGATACCGTTATCGGCGATCACGTGATTATTGATAATTTAGTACAGGTCGCACATAACGTCCGCATTGGTGCGGGAACCGCTATCGCTGCCAATACAGGTATCGCTGGTAGTACTACTATTGGCAAGCGCTGCATTATTGGCGGGGCAGTAGGTATTACTGGTCATATTGAAATCACAGATGATGTTACTTTATCAGGCATGACCATGGTGACTAAGTCTATTAAAGTTGCTGGTTCTTATTCATCAGGGACGTCGGCAATGCCAACCGCTAAGTGGCGACGGGCAGCAGTACGCTTTAAGCAATTAGGTGATGGCTAAATACATCGAATTTTAACTATCAACAATATTGTCAAAACAGTAATAGCTAACACTAGAATAAACAACACTATTAATCATAAACAGTACGCAAAAAAAGCAAGGAAGCCCCATTATGAGCGCCACAGATATAGATACTTTAAATGATGAAGACATCAAAACGCTATCTGAACAAGGCTTAACACTGCCGTTGACTTATCATACGCTCAAGCACTATCTGCCACATCGTTATCCGTTTATGTTGGTTGATAAAATCACCGCTTGTAAGCCTGGTGAATGTATTACTGGTATCAAAAATGTGACCATCAATGAAGAGTTTTTTAATGGTCACTTCCCTGACGAGCCTATTATGCCAGGGGTGTTAATGGTTGAGTCTATGGCTCAAGTTTCAGGGGTGTTAGGCTTTATTAGTGCTGGTTTGACCGCAGAGGATGGTTATTTATATCTGTTTGCAGGGGTTGATAAGGTTCGTTTTAAACGCCGAGTGATTCCTGGTGATCAGCTAATTATCCGCGCCAAAACAGTGATGCAAAAGCATGGTATCTATAAGTTCGATTGTACAGTACACGTTGAAGATGAGCTGGCTGCTAGTGCTCAGGTGATGATAGCTCGTCAAGAGCAATAAAGAGCTAGTAATACTAATTGCTTTTAAATTAATAGTTGGCTAGCGTGTTTAAAGATTGACGTCAATACTGGCGATGAGAATAATCATTAATAATCATATTTATGATCGGAATTAGTATTAGCATTATCATTAAGGCTAGACTATCTGTTTTACCATTTACTCGCATCAAATGATACAAAGGCCTGCATTATGAGTCAGATTCATCCCACAGCGCTCATCTCACCATCTGCTACGATTGATGAGACAGCAATTATCGGACCATATTGTATCGTTGGTGATGAGGTAACGATAGGTGCGCACACCATTTTGCATCGTCATGTGGTAGTGACTAAACTAACGCGTATTGGTAAACATAATGAGATCTTTCAGTTTGCAAGTATCGGTGAGAACCCACAAGATTTGAAGTACGCTGGTGAGCGCACTTGGCTTGAGATTGGTGACCATAATAGTATTCGTGAAGCTTGTAGCTTGCATCGCGGTACTGTGCAAGATAAAGGCTTGACCAAAATTGGCAGTCATAATTTATTCATGGTTAATACCCATGTCGCTCACGATTGCTTAATAGGCAATCATAATGTCGTAGCGAATAATGTGGGTATTGCAGGACATGTGACTATTGGTAACAATACGGTTATAGGTGGTAACTCAGGTATACATCAGTTTTGCCGAGTAGATGATTATAGTTTAGTCGGCGGTGCTAGCTTAATCTTAAAAGATGTTGCTGCCTTTACTATGGTATCAGGTAACCCAGCACATGCGCATGGACTTAATATCGAAGGCATGCGTCGCAAGGGCTGGTCACAACAAACCATTGATGCATTACGCCAAGCTTATCTCACTATATTTAGATCTGGGCTAACGACTGTACAATCTCTTAAAGTTCTACAGGAAGATTTACTACCAAAAGAGCCAAAAATCCAGTTGCTCATTGACTCGTTGCAGCATAGTAAACGTGGAGTGGTACGTTAGCATAGTACTACCAAGTCACTAAATCCTTTTATATCAACCCCAGTATTTAAACGAGCCATACATAATTGTTATAGCTTTTTATGTTTATGACTACTTGACTTTTTTGGCCGCTTAGCAGAAACTGAGCGTTTACGGTATTGTAAACAATTCTTTCTTAATGTTGCTGAGCGCGTCACATTGATGCGTTGACTAAATAGCTTGATATTAATCATAACTATTTATAATAATCAGGGATGATTATGGACAGCATTAAGTGAAGCACGAGGAAAGAAAAATGGCTATCAATAAAAAAGAACATGCTCAATGGAGCTCAAGCTTTGGCTTTGTACTGGCAGCAGTAGGATCAGCAGTTGGTTTAGGAAATATATGGAAATTTCCATATATGGTCGGTGAAAGCGGTGGTTCAGCTTTTGTTATTGCTTACTTGTTCTGTATCGCGTTGGTTGGTTTTCCAATCTTAGTAGCCGAATGGTTAATCGGTCGCCGTGGCCAAAAAAACCCTATCAACTCCTTTGCGGATGTAGCAGCAAGCGAAGGCAAATCACGTAGTTGGGGTATTGTTGGTGCTACTGGTATCTTAGGCGGCTTCTTAATTCTATCGTTTTATAGCGTTATTGGTGGGTGGGCACTTAACTATATTACTAAAGTAGGTACAGGAAGTTTTACAGGTCAAGATAGTGATTCTGTCGCTGCGACCTTCGATTCTATGCTAGCTTCAGCAGGTACGTTGACGATTTGGCATACCGTATTTATGATCATTACTGCTTTGATCGTTGGTATAGGTGTGACTAAGGGTATTGAAAATACTGCTAAAATTTTAATGCCGCTATTAGGTGTTATTTTATTCGTTATCGTTGGTTACAACGTTATGAACGGCGGTTTTGGCGAGGCAGTTAGCTATTTGTTTGCCCCAGACCTTAGCAAGTTGACTGCTGATGTGATGCTCGCAGCATTAGGTCATGCCTTCTTTACGCTATCTATTGGTATGGGTATCATGGTTGCTTATGGCTCATATCTGGGTCGTGAAGTGAACTTACTCAAAACGGCACGTACTGTTGTTATTCTCGATACAGTTATTGCTTTGGCTGCTGGGCTAGCAATCTTCCCAATCATCTTTAACAATGGTCTTGATCCTGCTTCAGGTCCTGGACTTATCTTTGTAAGCCTACCGATTGCTTTTGGTAGTATGGGCGCTGGTACTATTATTGGTACTTTGTTCTTCTTATTGATTACTTTTGCTGCAGTAACTTCGTCAATCTCATTACTTGAGCCGACAGTTGAGTTTCTAGAAGAGCGCACTTCAATGAGTCGTACTGTATCGACTATTGTGGCAAGTACGGTAATTTGGCTGCTAGGTATTGCTGCACTGTTATCATTTAACCTATGGTCTGATTTTACTATTATGGGTAATGGTATCTTTGATATTCTAGACAAAATCACTAGTAAATTCATGTTACCTTTAACAGGTCTTGCAGCGATCGTATTCCTTGGTTGGAAAATGGATCAGAATAGTATCCAGCAGGAGCTTGGCTTGTCCAATGGTGCTTGGCAGCTTTGGCAAGTAGTGGCTAAATTTGTTGCTCCGATTGCCGTAGTTGTAGTATTTATTACCACGCTAATAGGTTAGAGCTTGCGCGTGTTAAGTCATAAAATTGGTAAGTAGTAAAAAAGGGCTTAAGAATTATCTTAAGCCCTTTTTTTATGCGTGCCAATCTCAAAAACTATGATTAGCGCAGGTTTAGCTCAGGAACCGTTTGACCGCGCTTACTGTAAAACTCACTAACGAACTCATCGAAGGTGTCTTGTTCAATAGCGTCTCTGATACCTTGCATCAAACGCTGGTAATAACGTAAGTTATGAATCGTTGCTAATTGAGCGCCTAGCATCTCTTTGCACTTATTAAGATGATATAAATAGGCACGGCTAAAGTTTTGGCAAGTATAGCAGTCGCACTCAGGATCTAATGGGCCTTCATCGTTACGATACTGGCTATTACGGATACGTACCACACCAGCATTGTCTGTGTCGCCTGTGACGAAGTAATGACCGTTACGGGCGTTACGAGTCGGCATGACGCAGTCAAACATATCGACACCTCGGCGCACTGCTTCAACAATATCTTCAGGCTTACCAACACCCATGAGATAACGTGGCTTGTCTGCTGGCATCGCATCTGGCATATAATCTAAAACATCCATCATCTCATCTTTTGGCTCACCAACAGACAGACCACCTATTGCATAACCATCGAAACCAATCTCTAGTAGACCTTCAAGTGATTGCTTGCGCAAATCTGGGTACATACTGCCTTGGATGATGCCGAATAGGGCATTGGTACTACCTAATCTGTTATGCTCGTCAACGCAGCGCTGTCCCCAACGTAGTGATAGCTCTAAAGATTTTTTGGCTTCATCGTGAGTCGCTGGATAAGGCGTACATTCATCAAATTGCATGACGATATCTGAGTTTAAGCTATATTGAATCTGCATCGACTTTTCTGGTGATAAAAATACCTTAGCACCATCAATAGGGGATTTGAAGTCGACCCCTTCTTCAGTAATTTTACGCATTGCGCCAAGGCTAAATACTTGGAAACCACCCGAATCGGTTAGGATAGGCTTATTCCAATGCATAAATTTGTGCAAGCCACCGAATTTATCGATAACTTCGGTACCTGGACGTAGCCATAAGTGGAAGGTGTTACCTAACACGATATCAGCGCCAATGGCTTCAATATCACGTGGCAGCATACCTTTGACCGTACCATAAGTACCAACGGGCATAAAAGCAGGCGTTTGCACGTCGCCATGATTGAGATGAACTGTACCACGGCGTGCACGCGTCTCGCCGCTGGCCGTTTTATGTAAGACAAATTGCATATAATAACCGCTATTTAAGCTATGAAAATGGCGCTAATTATAGCATTGTTAGCCATTTTTTGGACATAGATGTTTATGGGTTATCAACTTTATGGCTCATTCAACATAGGTATTGGATATTGTCCAGCTACAACCAAAAGATACAGACAGCGCAACTTAATGCTTGTTAAAGTAGAAAACGAGGTGATGAAGTATGGTACTAAAAAAAGCCGTCAAGCACTGCTTTTGAATAGTGGAGACATAATATGACCAAAGCAATCTGTTTACTACTAAGCAGCTTATTATTTATATCAGGAGCAGCTATGGCTACCGAAGAGCCAGACTATACCGTCTTATTGCAGAATGATAACTTTGAGTTGCGTCGTTATGATGAGCAGCTGGTGGCACAGACTTGGGTAACAGGTGATCAAGACGCTGCCAGTCGCGAAGGATTTAAGATATTAGCGGATTATATCTTTGGCAATAATACCGCGCCAAGTGGAGAAAGTAGCAAGATTAGTATGACGGCTCCCGTTACCATGCAGCCTGAAGTTAAAAAAGGTAGCGACGAATCACAGAAAATTGCCATGACTGCGCCAGTAAATATGCAACAAGCCGATGGTAAATGGCGCGTACAATTTACTATGCCAAGCCAGTATACAATGCAAACATTGCCTAAACCAAATAATCTAAACATCACAATTAAAGAAATACCCGCGCAGACTTATGGCGTTATTAAATTCTCAGGGTTAACAGGCAGTAAAAAGGTCGCTGAAAAGACGGAGGATTTGCAGTCTTGGATGAAGACACAGAAATTGGAAATGACTGGAGTTCCTGAATTAGCACGCTATAATCCGCCATGGACGCTGCCATTTATGCGCCGCAATGAAGTTATGATCGCTTATCAGCCAAAATAATACTAGTCTCAAAGCATATGACTAGCAGTGTCGAATTTGCTAAGTCTACCAAATATAATACCTATACTCTTTTTCCGTGCTACTCACATTTTTGGAAATGATATACCCATAAAAAAAGACAGCAAGCGCTGTCTTTTTCGTATTTGACTTTTAGAGGAATAATCTTAGCTGTTTTGCTCACGGATGATGTTTAGCATACGGCGTAATGGTTCAGCTGCACCCCATAATAGTTGGTCGCCAACCGTAAAGGCCCCTAGATATTCAGGACCCATATTAAGCTTACGCAAGCGCCCTAATGCCACTGTCAAAGTACCCGTTACTGCCACTGGTGTTAAGCGGTTCATGGTGGCTTCCTTATTATCTTCGACCAAATCTAACCACTCATTGCCACTGTTTTTCAGTGCTGCTTCAATTTCTTCTAACGGAATATCTTTTTTTAGCTTAATAGTTAGACCTTGTGCATGACAGCGCATTGCACCAATGCGCACACACATGCCATCGATAGGAATGTTGTTAGCTTCAGAGTTGCCAAGAATTTTATTGGTTTCAACGCCGCCTTTCCACTCTTCACGTGACTGCTTGTTTTCTAGTTGCGCATCAATATAGGGGATCAAACTACCGGCTAATGGTACGCCAAAGTATTGCTTAGGAAAGTCGTCCGAGCGTTGAGTTTGGGCGATTTTTTTATCGATTTCAAGGATGGCGCTTGCAGGATCAGCCAGCTCGTCTTTGACAGCATCATGTAGTACGCCCATACCATTAATTAACTCACGCATATTGTTTGCGCCTGAGCCACTCGCTGCTTGATAAGTCATGGCACTGACCCATTCGACCCAGCCTTTGTTAAATAACTCACCGATAGCCATTAGCATCAGTGACACCGTACAGTTGCCACCGATAAAGTCTTTTTTGCCGTTAGCTAAGGCACTATCAATAACAGTACGATTGACTGGATCAAGAATGATAATGCTATCGTCTTCCATGCGTAATGTGCTTGCCGCATCAATCCAATAGCCATTCCAGCCATTTTCACGCAATGGTTGGTGTACTTTTGAGGTATAGTCGCCACCTTGGCAGGTAATAATTACATCACAATCACTTAGTGCTGCAATATCATGAGCATCTTTTAGTTGGCTGGTCTTAATACCATCAAAGCTTGGCGCATTACCACCAGCGTTACTGGTTGAAAAAAATACGGGTGTGATACCGTCGAAGTCATTTTCTTCCTGCATACGTTGTATTAATACTGACCCAACCATACCGCGCCAGCCTACCAAACCTACTGTTAAATTACTCATGAAACTTAATCCTTCTTACAATTATTTATTGCATCGCCAACCAATAACAATGCCGTGAATAGTTATAAAAAGCAAGGATTTTTAACTAATTCTAAGCATTTTCTATTCACTATTAATTATGATAATTATAACTTTTAGTTATTGCTATTGTAATAATATTCATTAGATTTACTAATCTTTAATAGTATTGAGTTAAAATAGGGTTAAATGTTTGGCTCTTTATTTATGGTAGGGGTCAAAATTGTAGTATTTTACGGAAGGCTAGGCTTAATTAATGTTCAATAGTAGGCTATAGTCTTATGAAATGCTAAAGTAGGCTTCTATTATCACTTTAGATGAGAATAATACAGGCTTTTGTCATCTAATGATGACGGATATAATTATCACTTCAACCATCAATTTAATAAACGGTTAATACATACTATGGATCTCTCCCTATTATATTATGGCGCACAGTGGTTAGCAGGGTTTATCGCATTTGTAACGGTATGGGGTTGGTTGCCTCTTGATAATTGGTGGGTGCGAGGTGTTGAATTTCCCCGTATTCAGATAATGGTACTAGGCGTCATTGCATGGGTTAGCATGTTAATGTTTTGGCCAGACTGGCAGTTAGGACAATGGTTGTTATTTATAGCTCTAAGTCTTACTTTGGCTTTTCAGCTCAGAATGGTATTACCATATACTAAGCTTTGGAAAAAAGAAGTTCAGAATGCAAAAGACAAGCCAGAAGGGCAAGCCCATCAGCTTAAAATAATGGTATCAAACGTCCTTACGCCCAATGATAAAACACAAAAATTGGTCGATTTGGTTAATCAAAGACAGCCTGATATTTTGATTACGTTGGAGAGTGATGAGAAGTGGGAAAAAGCTCTACATCAAATTGAGGTAGATTATCCTTATACTGTAAAAGTACCGCTAGACAATCTGTATGGTATGCATCTATATTCTAAGCTTGAGCTGATAGATCCTAAAGTTAAATATTTAATGATAGATGATATACCCTCTATTCATACGCAGCTGCGCCTGCAAAGTGGTCGAGTTATTTGGTTGTATTGTTTGCACCCGATGCCGCCAAGTCCGACGGAAGCAGATAAGTCAACTACCCGTGATGCTGAGCTACTTATGGTTGGCAAACACATCAAAGATAATGATCAAACCGCGATATTAGCGGGTGATCTCAATGATGTAGCATGGTCAAAGACGACCCGCCGTTTTCAACGCATTTCAGGTTTATTAGATCCGCGTATCGGTCGACATTTTATTAATACCTTTCATGTCAAATATCCGTTTTTACGCTGGGCACTAGATCATATATTTCATAGTGCTTGCTTTACCGTGGTTGATATTCAGCGTATGCCTTCTATTGGCTCTGATCATTTCCCTGTTATGACTACTTTACAGTACGAACCAGAAGAGGCGAGTAAGCAGGAACAAAATGCTCCTACCGCTCAAACTGAAGATATCAAAGAAACAGAAAACAAAATTGAAGAAGGCAAAAAGGAAGGAACCAAAGTCTCAAAAGAGCATGCAGAAGAACAGGCGGATTTTAGTTAACATCATCGTTTAGCGCGCAGCTATTCTTTCTATTCAGTTAGGCGGATAAATGTAAGCTAAAGCGTACAACAAATAGGGTTTTTAGCCTCTAGCTACTCATATATGATTCCAATACAATAGCACCATCAACACAAGGATAGGCAAGGAGGCGGTGTTGAGACAGTAGCAATACAGGAACAGGTCAGCCCGCTGTCTTATAGGCTACTGTTTGTGACTTAGGATGAGTCGCGAAGGAAGAAACAATAATAATAACAATATGAAGCGTTAAAGCCCCGAACCAATCGCCCTAGGTTCGGGGCTTTTCTTTGTGTACTATTTCGTTAAATGATAGGGTTCTACCAAACTAAATACAGTAGCTCTAAATATAAAAAGCATATGCATTTGCATATACCTTTAAAAGCAATAATGATTTTCAAGCACGTTTATCTCACCCACAATCATCTCTTTGAAATAAGATAGGTTACTTCAATTGTTAGTTAAGCCAGTTATAATTACAAACCCACTTCTTCTTGAGTAAGTACACTGATTTTGATGGGTACAGCGTACAACCATGTCATTCCAGCGGTACAGAAAAATTTTCCATCGCGAAAAGACACAATACGAGCCGTAAAGTCATTATCAATTTGATCGCTAATAGCACGCTCATCACTATCATCGTCTACTGCACACCAAATCTGTTTATCGCCACGATCTAACATCGCTCGAGTTAAGTCGCTACCAGTTAATTTATTGTCCACGTTTATGTATCCTAAATATCAAATATGATTATGGAGGTGTAAAAGATGCACTGCGATGCAGTGTTTTTATATTTATAATATCCATGACAGTCCCTAAAATGCTACCTCGTGAGATTTTTCATTTATAGCAATGAGATTAATGAAAAACTACTTGGGCTTAGCAAACTGTTGGAGCATTATATTTACCAAACATCAGCTGATTGTTACAGTTATTGTGAATAATGGTTAGGAATAGTACAAACAGTTATAAAAGGATTTAAGTTAACAATAAACCAACAAAACCAAACTCTAGTTGGTTGTAATAATACTAGCATATAATAAGCGACTTGCGGGGCGTAAAAAACATTGAGATTTCTTAATGATTAATTGAAAATTTAATTGCTATAAATGGATTTTAAAATAATAAAAAGGGCATATACATCTGTATACGCCCTTAAAAACCTATCAACTGTAACTTAAGCTAAAAATATGATATCTAGATATCAATTAAGCACTTGGATGTAAGCACCAGCACGTAACTCTTGTAACCAATCTTCTTGGGCTTGTGGTGCTAAGCGTTGATACAGTGCTTGACGAGCCATGTTGCGGCGATACTGCTCGCTGACATCCTGTTGGCGTTTACCTTCGACTTTTAAAATATGCCAACCAAACTGAGTTTTAAAGGGCGCAGAGTAATCACCAACGGTAGTGTTTTTCATAACAGCTTCAAATGGGCCAACCATATCTTCTTCGCTTACCCAATCAAGATCACCGCCACGTCCCGCTGAACCTGGATCATCTGAATAAGTTGATGCTAGATCTGCAAAATCTGCACCTTTACGTAGCTGACCATATAGATCGTTAATCTTCTGTTCAGCAAGTGCATCAGTTTGTAGCTCATCCACTTTGACCAATATATGACGAGCATGCCACTGCGGTATAATCATAGTGTCACTAGCTTTTTTATTAGCCAGTTTAATAATATCAATGCCTTCAGGGGTCACTAGTGGAGCGCTAACGGCACCAACTTCAAGCTTAGTAATCTCGCTAGAGAGCTCTATGGGCAGAGCAGCAGCTTTATGAAAACCCATATCGCCACCTTGTAACGGAATTGGATAGCTGCCTTGGGCTGCGGCTACAGCAGCTTCAACATCGACATTTGGCGCTTGTAGACGAGTACGTAATACTTGAGCGACTTTTAGCGCCTCACTACGTTGAGCTTCAGATAAGCGACTATAGTCATCTATATACGGTACGCGAACGTGAATAGTTTGATATTCACTTTGATTTAGGCGCTTGGCTTCCGGAGAGTTCAAAAACGCATCAATATCTTGCTCACTGATACGTACACGGCTGGTGATTTGGCGCTGTTGCAAAGACTGAATAGCAGCATCTTCAATCAGTTGTGCACGTAAAGCGGCATAGCTTCCTGCTTGATTGGCATCTAGACGTTGCTGTAGAGCGCTAATACTACCGAGTCCTTCAGACTGAGCAATTTGTGCAAGACGTTGATTGATGGCTGCTTCATCGGCCTTGAGACCGACACGATTGATTAACGAGAGTTGCAACTCACGTAGAATCAATGCATTTAATACCTCAGACTGCAATTGCGCTGAATTGGCGATAGGCTCGCCAGCTGCTTGCGCACGTGCTTGGGTTTGAGCAATAGCATCGACTAAGTCGCTTTTTAAGATAGCGTTATCATTGACTAGAGCAATAATACCGTCAGTACTATTAGCAGGCGTTAAGCGAGCATTGTTGTTTTGACTAGCAGTTGCAACGTTTGGTTGCGCATTTGCAGGTTTAACAGTTGCTGCTTGACTACTAAAGCTTATTAAAATGCCTGCGCTCATACCCATAGAAATTAGTACAGCACGGCTGGTCTGACGTAAAGAAAAAAATCTCATGATGCTCCTCATCAATGTCATCGCATCGGATGGTGTTTGGGCAATGATCTTCATAATTATTCGCAGGTTACATTACGAATAATCATATATTGAATACTCTTGCCCACAATGTTATTACGTGATTGTTTAGTCTATTGAATTGCTTCAATTACTACATTATCGCTCGTTAATTTAAGACTGCTAAATCAATATTTCTAAAAATTTCTGCTAATCTTTCCAAGCAGTTTGTACTGGCTCAAAGCCTAAGACCTTATCCGCAAGTAAGCGGGTGAGACGACTGCTACCACTGCCAAGCCCGTTGAGCCTAATCTCTGCCATAATCGCTTGCGTAGGTTTCTCTTTAAGGTTTAAATCATTATAGTAGCGGCGACCATAAACTGCAAAACCAATACAGCAGTCTTCATAATCAATACCGACGAGTGCATCTAGCATTTTATCACTACGATAATCGTATTGTCCTTGTGCCAACACGCGCCAACTGTTATTAACAGGGAAAATTGCCGATGCTGTAAATGCAGATAATGGCAATTGGTCAGTATTCTCATCACGCTGGCGTTTGACAAAACCGACGTTAAATAAGCTATTATCTGACGGCTGATAGCGTAGCTCTGTCGTAAGATAATTGAGGTCGTAGCTGTTATTTAAAGCGCCACTAACATCAACCCATACGTTATTGTAAGGTTGGGTGCTAGCATTCCATACCATTCCAGATGATGAGGTGTTAAATACTGGCGTCTGATCATCAAGAGTGACGCGCCCATCACCATAATAGAACTGCTCTGCAATGCTACCATCAAAACGTGTCACACCCGTTGCGTCGATGTAACGATAATTGATACCTGGAGTAATGGCATGCAAGTCTTGCAAGCGATCATGTCCTAAGAACCAACTGTCCGAAAATAGCTGTTCATAGTTAATAGACGCAATACGAGTATTGAAGTTAGGAATATCGTTTTGGTCTTCAAATGGTGAGTAAGTATATTTTAGACGCGGACTAAGTAGCTGATAGCCGCCCATTGTATCGTCGAAGGCACCAAATGGTGAACCAGGGCGATAAAAGTGCAGACCAGCATCAATACTAGCTTGTGGTACAAATACTGATTGATTACCGTCCTCTTTATTTAATTGGTTATCCTCTAAGCTATCTTGATCATACGAGGTGTACAGGTGTTGCAGGCTAAGCTTGGGTTTTACATAACCCCATGCAGCTTCAATCGGATAAGTAGTGCTTAACTTGTTATAGACACGTACACCGCTCTTTTCATCTTCAGAACCATCATCAATGGATTTTTTGAAGTAAGCTGAGTCGTGAACGCCAGTAATATCAAAGGCATCTAACCATGGTAGGCGGTAATTTAATGATAACTGTGGTAGACGTGAGTAGGGCTTATCTTTATCTTCTAGCGCATCGCCTGCGTTAGTAAATGCACTGAGCGTTTGGAACGTTTCAAGTTTTAGCTCACCATTAACATAATCATTATAATAATTAAGTCGGGCACGTCTTGGCAGGTTCAACGTATTGTCTGATAAACCCAGCGTATCAAAGTCGTTAAGGTAGTCTTCGTCAGACACATAACTGTACTTCGCATCACCACTCAAACGTGGAATGCTATTCGATGACCAATAATGATCATAGAAAAAGCTACTCCGATCCTCATCGTCATACTCTTTGTCATTAGGTAAATATGAGCCGTTAAAGATACCTTCGCCATATTGCTCAGTTAAATAACGGAACTCACCTGAGAGCATAGGATTACGATTGGTGTAGATATGAGTGTTTAGGGTAGCATCGTAATTGGGTGCTAAATTGAAATAATAAGGAATATCGATTTCGAGACCACTTTCGCTACCAATACTGGCACTAGGTAATAAAAATCCACTACTACGGCGACTGTCGATAGGGAAGTTGAAGTAAGGTAAGTAAAATACAGGAACATCAGCGATACGGAAGGTAGTATTATAAGCTTCGCCGCGCCCAGTCTCAGTATCTAGATCAATGCTTTTAGCATCGAATTGCCACTTGCGATTTGTGGGCGGACAGGTGCTGAACATCACCTCATCAAGCTCATACTGAGTGTCGTTAGGTCGATTCAAACGCTTGGCGTAGCCATGTGCTTGCAATTCCACACTGGCAAAAGCCACTTCATCAGCAGTTGATTGTCCAGTCTCAGTATTATAAGCCAAGTTATCTGCAACACCGATAAGACCACCCTGTGCAGCCTTGTTCGTAATACCAACTTTACCATTATTTCGAGTGTTGCCATTGCCAGTGGCTTGGTCAGTAAACATCACTTTGCCTTGCGCAGCAGCAATGCCATTGGTCAAATCAAGCACGACTTTATTGGCTTCGATATGCTGAGTGCCTTGGTCGATAATGACGTTGCCTGATAGCTCAGCATAATCTACATTATCGTAGTAGCCGTAATCAGACTCCGCAAACAGTGGCGCTTGATTATTAGGAACGCCGTTAAGATTGGTATTTGCCTGTCCACCTGCTTCATTTACTGCGCGCTGGTAATTAGGATTACGTTTAGGATTAACCCATTGGCCTTCACAGCGCTGAGCGCTATCTACGACCCTTGGAAGTAGCCTTAAGTTTTCACCTACTTTTGGAATGGTTTGCGGCGTAGGCGTTAGCGTATTTTGAATACCGTCTTGTTCAGAGCCAGTAGTCTGTTCAGAGTTTATAGTATTGTCATTATTTCTTAAAGTCGACGGATCAGTATCTGGAGTCAGCTCATAAAATTCTGCTAAACGCATCAGACTGTCTTGAACACTTTCATCATTAAGATTAAGACGATTGTTATCAATTGCTGAATTCTTATTCGTATTTTGACGTGTCAGCGTTGAACTCTTATTATCGCTTTCATTGAATGATCGCTCTGCTTCAAGAGCTAGGTTTTGAGTAGTTTCAGTTACTGGCAGCGCAGCTATGGTGTCAGTTTCAGTAATTACATTATTAGCAGTTAATTTGTTATTAGAGATGAAATCATCGCTAGAAGTTAAGTTATAACTGGTATCTTTAGTCTGATTGCTAATCGGCACGACAGCAATTTGCTCAGAGTTGGCAAGCCCAATAGTGGTTGAAGAGTCCAAATTTGTCTTTGGTATAGTGCTTAATTCATTACTATAGCTATTGCTGTATTCTTTGGTAGGAGCACTAGCAATACTAGGGCTGTCAGAGATTAACGGTGCTGCCTGCTTATCATCGCTCATTACTGTAGCAGCGCTCACAGTCAAGCCGGTCAAGCTCAAGGCACCAAATAAAATCAAACGAATGCTTTGGTAAAGCGGAGAATATAACAAGGGCACACCTATGATTGCAAAGCCTATGGGGTTGCGATATTTGGTTCAGTTGTATATTTTAATCTCGTCCTATATCTAAGCTAGACTGATAAAAAACCAGTTTGAGCCAATAAAAACGAGTCAATAGCAAAGGTATATCTGACCACTATACGATAATATAGATTTGGATATCCGGTCATATTACAACTATTGATGAGTTATCATAGTCAAAAAAAACCAAATCAGCTACACTATTCATCAAATTTTATGACGTAGCAAGACGTTTTTACCATTAATGCTCAGCACAGCGCATAAAATGAGGCTTAAAAATAACCTAAAACGTCCAGCAAATAAAAATAGCTCGTCATTTTAGCAAGTATTCACTTTATTTATTACTAATTTAGTCATTAATGCTAGGTATTTTTGACGATTGTATTTTCAGTATTATTGTTCTTACAATTATCAAGTACTTAAGCTTATTGACTGTTAACCTGCGATGCACTTTATGACAGACAATATAGTTTTACAGCCTGATGCCAATACTAATATCAATACTGATGTCGATAACAGTACCCGTCAGCAGCAATTAGAGAACTGGTTGCAGCAAGTATTTGAAGATCAAACGTTTATTCTTGATAGCTTACCGGGTGATGCCAGTGCACGCCAGTACCATCGCATACAACTGTTTGATGCTAACAGCAGCGATGATACCCCAGCAGCACGGTATATCGTCATGGATTCCGCTGATGAGCAAGAAGCAATGCAGCAGTTTGTCAACGTTACTAAGCTGATGGCGCCTGCAATCAATGTGCCAGAGCTTATTGCCCAAGATATGGCACAAGGGTTTTTGGTACTACAAGATTTTGGAGCGACAGAGTTCGCGCACTTATTGGTTGATGCGCCAACTGCAAAGGTGAATGACTGTTACCAGTTGGCGATGAAAACATTAGTCGATCTACAAAAAACATCTGTGCAAACAGCTCGCGTAGAGCACGAACTACCAGATTATAATGGCGCAATGCTCAATCGTGAAATGGATTTGTTTCGTGATTGGTTCATACCTTATATTGGTGTAAGCCTTAATGAGAAGTTATGGGAAAATCTAAAATCGGCCTTAATCGATGATATTTTGACTCAACCGCAGGTGATTGTTCATCGTGATTATCACAGTCGCAACTTAATGCAAGATCAAGCAGATCATTCGCGCTTAGGCGTCATTGATTTTCAAGATGCTGTAATCGGTGCATATACTTATGATTTGGTATCCTTAGTGCGTGATGCATATGTTGAATGGCCAGAGAGTCAGGTATCAAGCTGGGTTAATGATTTCTGGCAATTGCAGCAGCTAGCAACGCTACCGACAGCGGACAGTGCTGAGCAGTTTGAACATGATTTGAATGTAATGGGTGTACAACGACATCTAAAAGTATTAGGAATTTTTATTCGTTTGTCTGAGCGTGATGGTAAAAACCGCTATTTGGCTGATATTCCAAAAGTTATGCGCGATCTCATTCTTGAGTTAAATTGCCTTGCTGAGCAAGGTAGTGATGCTATGAAGCAAGCAATATTGCCGTTTAATCAATGGCTGCAAGATAGCGTATTACCTGCTTATCAAGACAAGTTTGCATCGTAATAGATGTCAATGAATTGAGTTGATTACCAAAATAATGATTTTAATAAGGAGCGTGCATGTCTGTTATAACGCAAGCAATGATTTTGGCTGCTGGCAAGGGAACACGTCTGCGTCCATTAACTCTTGAGACCCCCAAACCTTTAGTTGAAGTCGGTGGACAGCCGCTAATTGTCTGGCATATTAAGGCGTTACAAGCAGCGGGCATCACTAATATTGCTATCAATGTCTCATGGCTTGCTGACAAGCTAATGGATACACTGGGCGATGGGTCGCAATATGGGGTGAATTTGCATTGGTCAGTTGAAGATAATGAGCCTTTGGAGACTGCAGGCGGGATTTTTCAAGCATTACAATCAGGTAAATTGCGAGATGAACCTTTTATCCTAGTCAACTCTGATGTCTGGACAACGTATGATTTTGCGCAATTGCAAGACTATACGCTGAGTGCCGATCAGCGTGCACATCTATTATTAATTGATAATCCAGAACATAATGATGGTGGTGACTTCGCTATCAATAATGGTTTGGCCAGTGAGAATCCAGTTGGTGATGCTGACAAATATACCTTTGCTGGTATTAGCGTAATGTCTCCCAGATTGGTTGATGGACTGATAACGGGGCAACCAGCGGCACTAGCGCCATTGCTTAAGCAGGCGATGATTAAGTTTCAGATTACCGCTGAAGTGATTAAAGATAACTGGATAGACGTTGGTACGCCTGAGCGTCTAGAGCAAGTAAATGATTTTATTAACAGTAAAGGCGCGGATAATCATTATGGCGCTTGACTAGTACGATAATGAAAGAAGTTTGATAATAAAAAGCAGCGCTAATCTTATGATCAGCGCTGCTTTTTTATCACATAAATAATATTTTAAACGCCCATCGCCAATTTGATTAATTGGGCAATAGTAAAGATAACTAAAAAACCTGCTAGATATAAACCAATGAACCATGCCCATTGGGATTGTTTCTTACTAAGCTTTCTCATGGTGACCACCCAATTTGCGTTTTGATTGTGGCTGCTATCATTTAGTACAGCAGCTACAATCATTCTAATTTATCCATTGCATACTACTATTATTGATTAATACATAGGATTATGATCAGATTTACCTTTAAAGGTATAATACGCAAAAGCGGTGTAACTTAAGATAATCGGCAGCATAATAACTGCACCAATCAGCATAAAGGATAGTGAGGTATCGGCAGCGGCAGCTTCATAAATCGTCATCTGATACGGTACTATATAAGGGAATATAGCAAAACACACACCGATATAACCCATCAAAAATAGAGCGACCGTCAATAAAAATGGACGATATTCACGCTCAGTATTTAAGTCCTTACGCATTAAGAAGAATAGCAGTAATACAATAATTGGCATTGGTGCAAGATACAGCAAACCTGGGAAGCTAAACCAGCCTTCAAGAGCATCGATATCTGAGAAGAACATAGATATCGTGACGGCAATCATCGCGGCTACTAATGCCATTAGCATCCAGCCAGAGACTTTGCGCGCCCAAACCTGTAATTTATGTTCAGTTTTGATAATCAGCCAAGTAGAGCCCAGTAACGCATAACCGATAATAAGTGCAAACCCGCACATAATTGGGAAAGGCGAGAACCAATCAAAAGGGCCGCCGGTATACAAGCGGTTGCTTGCCTCTAACCCTTGAACCAATGCACCAAGCATAATTCCCTGAGAGAAAGTAGCTACCACAGAACCTACAAAAAAGAAGGTATCCCAGACATGACGGCGTGAGGAAGCTTTAAAGCGAAACTCAAACGCCACTCCGCGCATAATAAGACCGAATAGCATTGCGGTAACAGGCAAGTAGAGACCCGTCATAATAATACCGTAAGCAACTGGGAAAGCGGCAAACAAGCCACCACCGCCCAATACTAGCCAAGTCTCATTACCATCCCAAAACGGTGCAATAGAGTTCATCATCCGGCTACGGTTTTTATCTGAGCCCGCAAAGGGGAACAAAATGCCACAACCTAAGTCAAAGCCATCAAGCAGTACATAAATAAAGACAGATAGAGCGATTAGTCCGCCCCAGATTAAAGGTAAATCTAATACATCACCGTAGTTAAACATTAGCGCAACCCTCCATCTTCTTTATCATTCGCTGGCGTATCAAGATCTTCAGAGTCATGTTGCTCCATCTTTTCACTGGCATGGCTATCACCACTAAGCGTACGACCTTGACCCTCAGTGATAGAATGCTCATAAAAGTTGTCATCCGCAGGGTCTTCATACGGTTTAGGCCCTTGAGCAATCAAGCGTAGGATATAGAAACTACCCGCACCGAAAACAAAGATATACAGCACGATAAAGCCAATCAGCGTTGTTGCCACTTGCTGTGCAGCAACGGGTGACATACTTTCAGCAGTACGAATCACGCCATATACCGTCCAAGGCTGACGACCAGTTTCGGTAACGAACCAGCCAGCAAGCAGAGCAATGAAACCAAGAGGCGTCATCATCATCCATGCACGGTGGAACCATTTACTTTCAGGATTGAACTGCTGTTTTTTAAAGTATTTATAGAGGCTAAATAATCCTACTAACACCATCAGCGTTCCAATACCTACCATAACGCGAAACGACCAAAATACGATAGGGACATAAGGCTGGTCCTCTGGGGCCCAGTTCTTAAGCCCTTTAACTTCGCCATCTAACGAATGAGTTAAAATCAGACCAGATACATAAGGTATTTTGACTTCATAATGGTTTTTTTGTGCCTCTTGGTCTGGAATAGCAAACAGGATTAATGGCGCACCGCGCTCATCTTCCCAAAGCCCTTCCATCGCTGCAACTTTAGCAGGTTGATGTTCAAGAGTATTTAAGCCATGCATATCGCCAATCAATACTTGTGCTGGGGCGACAAAAATAGCCATGACCATCGCCATACCTAACATAACGCGGCCATGCTGACGATGTTCGGTATGCTTTTTAGACTGAATATAATAAGCACCGATACCACCAATCACAAAGGCAGTGGTCAAAAATGCTGCCGTCATCATATGTGCATAGCGGTAAGGAAATGAGGGATTAAAAATAATCTCAAGCCAGTTGGTTGGATAGAGTAGACCGTCAGCGCCCATCATAAAACCCTGCGGCGTTTGCATAAAGCTGTTAGCCGCCAAAATCCAAAACCCTGAAATGAGCGTACCAATGGCTACAATAGCGGTCGATGCAAAGTGCATGCGCTTACTGACTCGGCCCCAACCAAATAGCATAATTCCTAGGAAAGAAGCTTCTAAAAAGAACGCGGTCAGAACTTCATAGGCGAGTAGAGGACCTAAGACGTTACCAGCTCTGTCTGAGAATACTGCCCAGTTGGTTCCGAACTGATAGGACATGACCACGCCCGATACCACGCCCATGCCAAAAACAACGGCAAATATTTTTACCCAATGTTTATAGACTTCAGCGTAAATAGGCTCGCCGGTCCTGAGCCAGCGAAATTCAAGCACTGTCAGAAAGCTGGCAAGTCCGATAGAGAAGGCAGGAAAGACAATATGAAAAGAGATAACAAAAGCAAACTGGATGCGCGCTAGCATTAGCGCATCCATCTGATCAATCATAAACGTAGCGAACATAAACGGTTACCTTTACCTGTTAGCTGACTAGCGATAGCTTCCATGATACGCTCAAGTAACTGTCCGTAATCAGTAGTACGAGCATTACGGGCAATAGCCAATTGTTATTTAGCTACAAATGACATTCAGCTAAGAACGTCTTAAATAAAGATATCTTTATTTAAGACGTTCTTAATTGCAGTAGATAACTTATATCCTTATAAATTAAAGTCATTTGTCTATAAAATCAGTAGATTAATATACATTAACGTGCATATATTATGCGCCACCATAGGTACACACGCAAGCTGTGCATAGTAAGCGTCATTAACTCAATGACTACTAGTCCGTCATTAATAACTACCAATAATTAAGGGGTGTTTTACCTATAATCAAAGCTCTGAGAAAGACTATCAATGTCGACTAGAGCTATGAATAGTTTGCTACCATCAAAAGCATAACAAGCTATTCATGATGCTAAGTGAAGGCTACTGTTGTAGCTGTTTATGCAAGATGCGTCGCAACGTCAAAATAGTTTGCGGGTTAGCTTGGATACTATGACCACCACTGATTACGGTTTCGGAGGCAGCACCATCGAGATGGGCGCTAGTATAAGGCACAATGCCATCGGATAAACGCTCAGTGAGTGCTTGACTAATATCTTCATCCACCATCACCGCTGCTACAAGTGGCGCGCTCGGTATAGAAGATGTATCGGTCTCACCATTTGTACCTGATTTTGTCGCTTGGGATAAGTCTATCCTAGCTCCACCGGGCTGCATTCTTGCCAAGCCTTGAGTGATATCTGTATCATTATTGGCAATAATGGAGTGATAAGTAATACGATCGTTGATAGTGATGTCTTTAGTCAACTGAATAAATGAGGACTTGTTACTCAGTTGACTTGCACCATTTTGCAGATATAGCGCACCTAACGGGTTCTGTGCCAAATCACCTTGAGTTGCAATAGTAGCTAAATTATCAGTAACGGTTTTTACTAAGCTTATTGGCAAATATATAATACGCCGTAGCGCACGGGTAAACCAGCGGTCTGCATAATCAGTACCCTGAAATGGTGCAGACAAAAATACAGCGGTATCAACCTGTGGTAAGGTTTGCAGCTGAAAACGCTTACGAATCTCTTCCTTACCAAAAGCCTGTCTGAGAGTCTGATCAATTTGACGTTTTGCGCTATCTGAAATTAAATTCTTATCATCTAATGCGTCGAGATTTTTTGCCAAATTGTCGTCAGAGAGCATCATACGAGAAATGATAGCTCCCATACTGTGGCTGACAATCACGCTGTTTTTACTAGCGCGATTTTGTCCGTTAGGATCTGTTTGTTGATAAGTGGTTTCAAGAAGCTTTTGAATCTGATAGCGATTTTCTAGAATAGGCAGGTTGGTCGGATAAAATATTTGCCATACTTGATAGTTGTCACGTAGCTTGTCATCACTGAATATATCGTTGGTTAAGTTAACCCATGTCGCAGGACTGGAAGCTAAGCCATGTATCATGACAATCACACGCTTATTAGGATCATAAGGTTCAAGCATAAATAGTTTAGGCAGTGTTGTTTCTTGACGCCGCGTCAGTAAGTTCAAATAACCGACACCGTCAAGCTGGTTCTCTGCCAACCACAGTCCATAACCTGCAGAAAAGTTAGCGGCAAGCGGATAGTCATTACCAAGGATATTGACGCTGTTACTACGATAGGGGTTATATAAGTGAATATCGAGCTGATTGCTACTAAGTACGTCAAGCACACTGTCACCTATTGGCTTTACCACACCGGTCATAAGTAGATGCCCAGTAGGATAGATGCGTGTACTCGTTTCGCTATCTTCCATGCTACCGTTGCTTGCCATTGCAGATAGCTTACCTGATAGCGATGAAGCTAATAGTTGGCGGATAGTAGTCGTATAACGGTCATCCAGTGAGGCAACCAAGCTGACACCAAGACCTGGACGCTTACTGACTGAGTTTAGTCCCGTCAAACGCAGCTCATAAGTTGAAGTCAAATCAGCAAGTGCAGAAGCTTGCTTATGTGCGTTTTGTAGATAGTTGTTTTCATTAGGTAGATAAACGTTGAGGTCATAGTTGTCGACTTGGATATTCATGACGTTAATCTGATCAGTAGGCTTACCACGCAACGGCGCTCGATTGGCAATTGCTGCCTTGTTACTAGTATCAATCGTAGCATTGGTTGGCAGGTACTTTATTTTGGTATTGTCCATCATGCTATTTGAAGAGTCTGTTGAATGATATAACTGTGTAACAACGCTGTTAGTGGCCGCATTATAGACGTCTTGAGTTTGGATATCGATATCGGTTGGAATACGTTGGGGTTGGCGCACGACAGTTTTGTCAGTACTAGCCTCTTCAAAATCGTGGGTTAAGCTATCATAAAATAAATAAGTATAACTAAGTTTAATCGCATCAAAAAGCCGCGCCTGATAGCTGTTGACACAGGTGTTGGTATTTTGCTCTTGAGTATCTTTTTGCTCTGCTGTCAAAGGAGCATTAGCGTAATAAGGGTCAAGGGGTGGTCGTGATAAAGCCTGTTGACAATCTGCTGAGTTAGCAAGTTGAAGCGCCTTTGCATAATGAATCTCAGCGTAGACAGCAAGTGCGGTTCTATAGTGTTCGTTGAGTATGCTATCGGTTAATTGTGCTAAACATTGGTCAAAATACTGTATGCAGGCTTGCTCATTGAGACCGGCAGACAATAGGGTGGCAGAAGTAGCCGTACTAAGCTTATTTTCAGTAACGATACTACCACGCTGGTTTTTAATGGTTTTTGCCTGAGTTTGCTTGTTGACTGAGACTGTACTACAGGCCGTCAATAGCATCATGGTCGCTGCCATTGCTACTGGCGCAATAGGCATGGGTTTTTTCTTAACATATGCTGACATGACTGCAGTAAGACTGGCAAATGACATAGAAGACCTCAGTAGATGGATTTTGTAAAATAACGCTTTCAATAAGTGCTTCTATAACGAATGCCCATATACTTACGAGTGTAGCGTACCTTGTGCGCTTACACTATATGCATTAACTGTTAACGTTTAAATCTTAATTATTGAACGGCGGAGGCTGATAGAAGTAATGGCTAATATTATGGTTTTATAGATAGTTTCTTAAGACAGATATCTTAGCCCACAAAAAAGCGCGTTTGTTTTATGATTGATGCAATATCAATATAAAACGAACACGCTTTTTAAGGTAGCTCTTTATTTAATAATATAGATCAACGGTATGTATTTATAACAATAAATCTAGGTAATTGGAGAGTTCGGTTTAACGTTGATGTTCGGTGCCGGTAAGTCCCAGATGTAGAATTTGCCATCTTCAATCAGCTTGATCTGTTGACGAATGATGCTATTGTCCGGCACTTGTTGTTCGAGTCGACGTAGGCGATCTAAGGCTTCGTTACGGCGATCGCTCAATAAGTCTGACTGAGCTAGGCTTTGTTCTGCTTCGGTATAACCAAGTGAAACAGCCTTGTCCAGATACTTTTTCCCTTCTTTAAACCCACCACCTTCCGATAACATCATGCCATATAGGAAATTGGCTTCACCACTGTCAGGTTTGGCTTTGATAGCGCGATCGACATATTTACCACCGCGAACGGCAAAATCTGAACCCAAGTCTAAGTTACGACCCATACCGTTAAGTTTTGCAGCACGCAAGAGTACATCGTAAGAGGCATTAGGTGCACTGGCGTACGGTTCAATCCACTCGGTCATTACTTTGATTTTTTCGCGAGCATAGTGGCGCTGTGAGCGGTTAGGGAAGTTCGGTGGATAATGACGCGCGTTAGGTGACACTTCTTTAATAAAGTCATCAAGTAAACTGACATCAAGTTTGTCTGTACCAAGCCCCGTTGTCTGCGGAATCAATAACGTAGGCACAAAACTGATATCTGAGATACGTACTTGTGGCGTTGGAAAATTGCCCAGCTGACCACCGCTAATGTCAACACCAGTACTAGTAATAGGACCACGTTGATAAACTTGCGTGGCACCTGTAGGTTTCGGAGTTACAGGAACCACAGGTGTGTAAGGGGTTGGTTGAGCTGGCGCAGCTGCACTGTTTTGCTGGGGCGTAGACTGAGCGGTAGTTGGGGTAGTAGCATCGGCTTCAGGAAGGCTTGGCTGTACACTACTGATAGTTGCATTTGGCTGTGCACGGCGAATAATGCGTTTGCTTGAGTCAATAGCACTCGGTGCGCTGGTACTGATTGCCGGTGCAGCAGTCGTATCAGGGGTCGCAGCTAAGGCAGGAGCTGAAAGCATCATTGTGCAAGCCGTTGCTAGGGCGGTTAGAGTAGCAAATTTATGGTGTTTATCGTGACTTATGGGTTGGCTCATGGCAATCGTTACCTTGGTTGTTAATAAGTTATTTTTAATCAATGATGTTCCATTAACATCTGCAATACTGCATGCAGTTAAAACGTTTGGCTAATAAAATATGCTCAGTGCTATAAAAACTGATGAAAAACTGTACAAATTTTTTATACCCTATCAAACTAGCATCAAGCCTCTCAATAGTAGGATTGTTAAAAATCCTACAGATTAGCTTCAGTTATCAGAATTTTGAAGTACTTTATCGACTAAAAGATTTTATGAGATTTTGAATTTTTAGCGGGCTATTTTGATTGTAAAATATATTTTTTGACTTTACACCTTTATAAATGATAAGCAGTGGCTTTCATACGATTGGCCATCCAGCGCATGGTATGGCGAATAGGGGGCGATAATGCTGTACCGCCGCTATTGATTGCCAGCTCCCGATGATGTAGCTCTTCAATATCCATCTGTGCCAGTATCTCACGCGAGCGCTTATCTTGGATGGGTAGCTGTCCTATATGATCTTGCAAATGCTCACTAACTTGAGCTTCAGTTTCAGCGACGAAGCCTAAGCTAAACTCATTCGAGATAGCACCAGCAACCGCGCCAAGACCAAACGACATGCCATACCATAATGGTGTAAAGACACTAGGATGACTACCCAGCTCTTGCAGACGAGTCTCACACCACACCAGATGATCTACTTCTTCCTCAGCTGACTGCTGCATGGCTTGCTTCACGCCATTATCTTTTGCACTAAAAGCTTGCCCATGATATAGCCCTTGCGCGCATACTTCACCAGTATGATTAATACGCATGAGCCCAGCCACGTGCCGTGCTTCAGTGATACTCAGTTCAGGAATAGTATCATCGCTGACAGGTAGCGGGCGAGTACTAGGATTGGAATGTGGAACGACTGCCCGTAGCGCCTTGTCGACGCCAAGTAACAGATTGTCTATCTTAGATAAGGAACGCAGTGCCATGATTAGCTCCTGATGTAGCTTTGTTTCGTTAGTGTCTTAATTCAATTTTGCAAAAATAATAATTCATTACTATAGCAAACAATATTGATTATCGGCATGAAAATTCTGTTAGAGCGATATTATCTACACTGCATTAGTCTTGCCTGCTGAATGAGTCATCATCGTCAGTTTGCATGACAGCCTGCCTGAGATGTTTATTGAGCTTGGTATATAAAAACACACCAAAAACAATATTAAGTATGCCAGTGACCAAAAACAACTGTGGCAGCGACATATTTAACGTATTTAATACTACGATAGCAAATATGGCAGAGGTGACCATAAAAATAGCATTAAAAATATTATTGGCACCAACAATACGCGCACGATGGCTTTTGGGTGCATAAGCTTGCATAGATGCATATAAAGGCACGATATAAAGGCCGCCACTAAAGCCCAAAAAGAATAAATCAGCAAACACGCGCCAGCTGCCATTTATACCAAATAAATCGCTAATACCTAATAATGCTTCAGAATTAACGTTAATATCTAGACCTGATAAGGAGAAATAAAGGTCAATAGCAAAGATACTTAAGCCTGCAATACCAAAAGGTAATAAACGCAAGCTAACTTGGTTCTTGGTTAAGCTTTTGCATAGTAATGAACCGATAGAAACCCCAACGGAAAATAGGGTTAATAGGAAAATAACAACGGACTCATCACCATGTAAGATGACTTTGCTAAATTCAGGCGTTTGGGTCAAGAATGTTGCACCATAAAACCAGAACCAACTATTGCCTAAAATTACAAAGAACAAAAACGGCAAAGAATATAAATAGCGCACTGTGGCCATACTGGTGGTAAAAATATTCCAATTAATAGTTAGGTTAGGCTGCATTGCTGGCATGATGGGGATAAAGCGCGCTGCTACATAGCCTAGTATTGCTACCAACACAACCGTTACACTAATCCAATAAAGCGACTGCGGCAATTGCGTCAATACGCCAGCGATAATCATACCAAGCAAAATAGCAAGGGAAGTACCCATCTGAAACAAACCATTGGCACCGACTAGCTCGTCTTTTTGCATTGCCTGGGGTAGATAAGCATATTTAATCGGACCAAAAAAGGTAGAATGCGTACCCATCAAAAACAGCGCCACGAATAATAGCGTATACCACTCAAATACAAATCCTATGGCAGCGACCGTCATAATAACCAGCTCAAGTAGCTTCACAAAGCGAGTTAGTTTGGATTTTTCAAATTTATCTGCGATTTGGCCAGCCAATGCGGAAAACAAAAAATAGGGCAAAATAAATAGCATCGCTGCCAAATTATTTAAAATACTCACTTCTACGCCGATTTGACTGGCAGCGGTATAAGTCAAAACTAAGATTAACGCTTGCTTAAAAATATTGTCATTAAATGCACCCAAAAACTGGGTAAAAAACATAGCGTTAAAGCGACGACGCTTAAATAATTGAAACTGATTTGCCATGTGGACTCCTACAAGCGGCCAGCGTCTAATGCATAAAGTGGGCTAAACATAAGCAACACAAGGTGCTTCTATGTTATATAATTATGAATATTATCAAAAACTTATCGAAATATAAGATAGGTTTTATTATTTTTAGACCGTATAATAGCAAGGCTTTGCTATAAATACATGCGCTAGATGCTATGATTTGATAATTAACTAAGCTATGATTTGTAAGTTTGACATGCTTTTATCGACGTTGATTATAAGCACTATTAATTTTAAATGTGATAAGTATATTCACCGGTAAGTATAGGCGGTATCCATCGTCAGTATAAGCATGCCGCGTGAGGTGATAGGAAATAAGTATGATAAGACAGCAGCCCTCAACGCAATCAGGCAACTTGTCAAACTTGCCGCGTACCTCTTTTACTCGCTCAACACTTTTTACTGCGCTGGCGAGTGCGTTAGTCGGTTTTGGCGCAGCATCTCCTGCCATTGGTGCTGATGATGTTAATACAAACACCGATGGCTCAGCTCAGCTTTCAAGCTTGTCCAAATACAATGCTCTAATGTCTGATCAAGAGACCGAGCTTGATGCCGCTTTAGATGCGCTACGCCTAAAAAAAGCAGTAGAGCAAGGTGTTATTGATCAATCGGTATTAGATGATTATAGTGAGCAAAGTTTAGGTGGGAAGTCGCAAAAGTCTTTATCAACCAAACCCATCAAGCGTAACCCTAACGTCTCAAAAAGCTCAGATAGCTTAAATGATGTGGATATACTGCAAGCCAATATACCCGATGATAATCTGTTAGAGCAGGCAGCCACAGTGCAGCAGCAAGGCTATCAGATGATGACGCCTGAACAGATTGAGCGTGAACTTGCTGCGGTAGATGCAGAGAATAATCAAAACGATTCTGAAGGTAACAATTCTTCAAGCAATAACTCTTCAAGCAACAATAGTAACAATGCTAATGATGGTTTTGATAATCCTGTCGCGACTTTAGATAGCCAAGAGATTCCTATTGGTTTAGATCCAAGCCTAGATGCGGCAAGTTTACCAGCGCCGACCAATCTTGATACCCTTGGACGTGTGCAAAATGCTGCAGAGCGTGCTGAGACGGCTGAAATCCTGTCACGTCCGCTTGATGTGAGTGATTCTGTTGGCAGTGGTAATGTAAAGGATAGCCAACAGAGCCCTGCTCAAACTCTCGCACAGCAAGACAGTGATATGGTGACTGGCGCTGAGGACACTATCGCTGGTATCAAGGCTGAGGCAAGTACAGGCAAATTACCTATCCAAGGCGAAACGGTAGGGCAGCAAGAAGGTGCGCAACCCAAGGCCTTGAATCCTGATGACTATTTACCTGAATACCAAGCTGTCTCTGAGACGCAGGCAGTCACTGACAGTATCGTGCAAGCCTCTAAACCTTCGCGCAAAAACGGTAATATTGTCAAGCGCCTATACAACCGTTTGTTTAACGGTGGGGTAATGGCGTTGCCAAACGTAGAAACGACTATTTACTTACAGCAAGCTGCCACTAATGATAATGCTCAGCCAAAATTGATCAAGGCTGACGACGACAGTCAGCCAATCAATAACATCAAAGCGGCACTTGATGATACGAACGTGCAATCTGTTGCTGATTTTACCGCCGCCTTACCACGTCTACGCCAAACTGCATTAGATGCCGCGCGTGCAGTTGGTTATTACGATGTTACCCTACGCCTGCGCCAACCAACTATTGATACTATTGACGTCATTATCGAAGAACTTGGTGAACCTGTGCGCGTTGATAGTCGTATTGTAGATATTCGCGGTGAAGGTATCGAACAACCTGAATTTCAAGCGCTCGGAAAAGATATGCCGCCACAAGAAGGAGATATCTTTAATCATCGTGTTTACAAAAACAGCAAAGCCGCACTTGAAGCCTTAAGTAATACCTATGGTTATTTTGATCAATACTGGTTAAACAAATCCGTCGATATCATTTTGCCGGACAACACAGCTGATGTTTCACTGGTTTACAATACTGGTAATCGTTATGATTTTGATGAAGTGGTGTTTTTTACCTACGATGAGGCGACAGGAACTCTTACACGAGATCCTGAAAAACTTCCGGTTGAGACTTCATTATTGAAACAGATGTTTGACTTTGAAGCAGGCGATCCGTTCTATCGTCCGGCCATTACCAAACTTGGTAATGACTTATCAGCGACCCGTTATTTTAATACCGTCAACGTTGAGACGATATTGCCACCGGATGAGCTCAGCGAAAGCAGCACCTTAGCTTTTGATAATACTCCGATAGATGTTGATAATGATGGCATTATAGATGATGATGTCGACAGTACGGCTAATGTTAACTCTTCTGATAACGGCAATAGTGGCGAGTCGGCGATGAATACCGTCAATGCTCAAAGTGCTGACGATAATGTTGATAGCAGCGATGATGTCGAGAACAATGGTGATAACATTGAAGCCAATAGTGGCGCTACTGTAGATGCAATGGATGTTGCTCCTATTGAGTTTGAAGTCGATCAAGAAACGCAAGACAAGCTGCTAGCTATCAAGCGTAAAGCAGATCGGTTAAGTGGCTTGCCAGATGATCGGCTGCTCGATGAAAAGACGCAAGAAGCAGATAGTATTCTAGGAAAAATCAGTGACTCCATTAGTAAAGTTGCCAAAAAGATCTTCCCTGATGAAGAAAGCATACTGGCTGATGAAAACTTTGTACCGCCTACACTTGCAGGACGTAAAACACCCCAGCAAGTTCAAGAAAGTAAAAAAGTACCACTGTATGTCTTTGTCTATGCTGATAAGCCACGTGATGCGCAAGTAGGTATTGGTTATGGCACAGACACAGGTGTGAGAGCGACTGCTAAGATAGACTATAACTTAATTAATCGTAAAGGTTATCAAGCAGGAGCAGAAACTGAGATCTCACGAATCAATAAAAATGTTGCCGTCTATGCCAGTCGACCATGGAAACATCCGCTCAATGATAAGCTAGAGGGACGTCTTACTTATGAAGAAGAAGTGATCGATCAGGGCGAAGGTAACTTTGATTTATCCACCAAAACGCTAAAAGCAGCATTAGCCCGTAATATTCGCCGCGAGAACGGCTGGAATCGTAGTTATTCTGTGCGCTATCGCTTAGATGAGCTGGAAACTGGCGTTGATGATACTAAGTTGGATGATCTGCCTATACGTTTTACCTCCTCTAGGCCTACGCAAAAGGCACTGCTATTTGGCTATGGTATAAATAAAACGGATGTCGATAGTGCTACTAATCCGACTCGCGGTATACGTCAATACTATGCTATTGAAGCAGGAGCAGATAAGGCGCTTAGTGATACTGATTTGGCTATAGTTCGCGCTGGTGTTAGTGGTATCTATAGCTTCGGAGACTCTAATAAGCATCAAGTGCTCGGTAGTTTAAATACAGGGTATATTTGGGCAGATGATTTTTATGAAGTACCTTATAAGTTGCGCTTTTTCGCTGGTGGCGATCAAAGCATTCGCGGTTATGATTATGAAAGCTTATCGCCATTAGAAAATGGTTATCTAACGGGCGGGCAAGTACTAGCAGTCGGTAGTGCCGAGTACAATTATGAATTTATTCCTGGCTTTCGTGGTGCAGTATTTACCGATGTAGGTAATGCTTATGATAAAGACTTTGAGACTGAAACCAAAGTCGGTGTCGGTGTCGGTATTCGCTGGGCATCGCCTGTGGGAATCGTACGTGTAGATGTCGCTGCTGGCGTGACAGAAGATAGTGTTCCAATTAGACTACATTTCTTTATTGGCTCGCCTTTATAGCTGAAATTATAGACTTAATCGTCAACGTATAGGTTAAGTCGATCAAACTAGAAAAGCCCAATGAGTCGCTTTTATTAATTCTACCAATTGCTGGTAATAATCTTTTAACGTAGTTGAGTGTCATGTTGACCAAAAAGACCCCGCCTGACCGTTCACCGGATGAAGATCCTGCCCAAAGAGATGCCCGCGCGGTAAGACGCTGGTATCCACTGTCCTTTGTACTTAAGCTACTGGTACTGATACTTATCGTTCTGCTGATTATGTTTGCGATCTTCTTTTACATGACAGGAACAGAGTCAGGTACGAAGTTTATCTTAGAAAAGATAAGTGCTGAGACGGGGATTGAGCTTAAATACGGTAAGGGAAATTTACGTGACGGCATTTGGGTTACGGATATAGATATCCAAGCGACTGAGGATCTTGAAATATTGGTGGACAAAGCTTATGTAAAAATAGGCTGGCGTGCTGTCTTTGCTAAAGAAGTGCATCTTAGTGATGCTGATATTCAGCGTATAGAAATTATTAATAATAAACCTCCAACTGGTGAAGCATTTGATTATAAAACGCTTAAACTTCCGGTTAATTTGCGTTTTGATCAAGCAAAAATAAAGAATATCGTTTACAAGCAAGTAACCAAAGATCCTATCGTGGTGCACGATATTAATGCTCGTGATTTAACGTGGGTAGGTAGTAAAGTGACGGTTGGTCGTGGTGATTTACGTTATGCAGATATTGTCAAAATCAGTGCATTGCAAGGCAGTATAGATTTACAAGGCGACTATCCGTTAGATCTCAGTGCTATCGCTGAAGTCAGTGCGTTAGAAAAGGCCTATATTGATCCACTAAACGTAACAGCGACAGGAACTTTAAAGCGCACAGTAGGTAAGGTGCGTAGTCGTTACAACGAGGGCGATGTCCGAGGTGAGTTTGTGGTGCAGGGGCTTGATAACGACTCACCATTCCAAGCTAAATTGCAATGGGATAATGTTGTTATTCCTTATGTAGATGCACAAAATATTCATTTAAAAAGTGGCACCGCTATCGCAGATGGGGTTATTTCTGAGATACGTCTACGTATTAATACAGAATTGACTGCTAAAGACATCCCTTCAGGACATTATCAAGGACGCGCAATCATTGCCAATAGTCAACTGCGTATTGATCGCTTAGATGCTGATGTACCAGCTGGACGTTTAGTATTGCAGGGCATTTTAGACTGGCAAGACAACTTCGATGCAAAAATACGAGCGACAGGTAGTAACTTTGATGTGCGTCGTGCTATTCCTGATGAATATACTGATTTTAAAGCGTATGCGCCGCAAAAGCTCAACGGCCGGCTATCAATGCATTATCAACAACAAAATAGCGCTGGGAATACGCAGATTGATGCTGACTTGCGTCAACGTGATGGCGAACACGTCAATGCCAATATTGTCCGTGGCAAAACGTCATTAAAATCTAAGCAAGTGGCACCTTGGTACATTGATGCTAAATGGCAAAATCTCACTCGTCGCAATGTACCTAACATTGGCAATATTGACAGTCCAAATGGACAGGCTGATGTCATCGTGCGCGGCTCAAGCTTATCGATCGATGCCAAGGCTCTTATCAATGAGCTAAACGCAGCGCCTAAAGGTAACTACGATGTAAAAGTTCGTAAAGTTGGTAATGTCATCGATATCAACGGTCTTAATTATAAAGGTATAGTCGGTGATTTATCAGGTAATGGGCAGATTCAGCTAGCGACTAAGCAGCGACCGTTGACATGGCAGATTGATGCACGTACCAATGGTTTGCTACCCAAACAATACCGTGACGATTTGCCACTTGAGCGCCTGACAGGAAGTCTCAGTGCTCGTGGTCGTTTGCTCAATATTACTAAAAACGGTGTCAAAGGTCAGCGACACATTATTAATTTGAATAAGACTGACTTGCAGGCTCAGCTTGATGCTACCCAAAATGGTCGCGACATTGGTATAGCAGGTAATGGCGATGCGAGCATTGATGTTGTCGGTGGCAAGCTATCAGTATTTGATGTACGTTTTAATGGTCAACTTGATACTGCTGATGTTCCCAATGGTCGACTATCCATTGATGCTGCTGGCACGCCAAAGTTAATCAACGTGCGTAAGCTAGATTATGCTGGTGAAGCAGGTGCTGTTAATGTGAAAGGTGTGATTGATTTGCGCCAAGATATTGGCTGGACAGTGAATGGGCGTTTTAACAATTTCGATTTAGGTTATTTTTTACCGAACAATCCAGCCATTCTCACTGGTGATTTGAACACGAGTGGACAATGGCAACCTGCGCCCAAAAACCGCCCTGATGCAAAGAGTAAGTTACGACGCTTTGCTATAAATTTCGATGGCGTACTGGATGCCAAGCAGCTCCCTGCTGGCAAACTGACTATTGATGCTAGTGGAGACTCACAACTCATTCGTATTAAGCGTTTCCGTCATGTGGGTGCCGCGGGTAGTATCGATGCTCAAGGGTCAATAGACGTGAGTAAAGGTATTGCGTGGGATATCAGCGCAGTGATGGATCGCTTTAACCTAGGTTACTTCCTAAAAGACACGCCAAGTACCATTACTGGCAGCATAAAAACGGATGGAAGTTGGAGTAAAGCGCAGCAAATTATCAATCTACAACAAATCAACCTAAATGGTACTTTAAAAGGTCAACCTTTGAGTGCTAAGGGTAGTTTAGCAGCCAAGTTAAACTTGCCAGAAGATTTAAGCAGTTATTTCCAGCGTCTAAAAGCTCAAGATGCTAAAGCTCAATATCAGCAGGTAAACGCGCTCATCGATAGTCTCAATGCTAGTAATCTTGTGCTTCGTTGGGGTGATAATTATTTGACTGCCAATGGCAACGCCAAGCAGCTACAAGCAAAGATTAATATTACTAGTCTCGATCAGCTTTCAGAAAAGCTTGCGGGTAAAGTAACTGGCGGTGCGACCTTGTCCCAGCCAGCAGGACAAGCGTTACCGACTATTTATATAGATCTAGTAGGTGAGCGTATCGCGTTACCTGGGTTTATATTACGTCAAGGCCGCATACGTGGTAAGTTAGTGAATCTAGCGAACAGTCCTAGCCAGTTCATTATTAGTGCCGAAGGTTTAGATGCAGCTGGACAAAGCTTCAAAAATGTTAATGCATCGTTTAGTGGTACCGAGCAGGCACATGTTGTTAATCTTGAGGTGGCTAATGAGAAATTAGATATCTCAGCACGGTTAAATGGTGGCTTCAACCGTGACCAGTTAAGTTGGTCAGGTGTGATAGGTAAAGGTCGCATCAAGTCACAGTATGCTACTTTAAATCAATTGCAGCCTGCACAGGTAATCGTTAACTTGCCAAAACCAGAAAAAAACGGTGGTACTAGTGATCTAAAAGTTCAATTAGCGGCACATTGTTGGCAAGCAAAAGATCAGACTGGCAAGCTATGTTTACGTGAAAATCTCATTGCTTCAGCCGCTGGTGGACAAGTCAATCTTGCGTTACAAAAGCTTGATGCATCACTGTTTTCAGTATTCTTGCCTAAAGATATCGATTGGCATGGTCAGATTAATGGTAAAGCTATTGTAGGGTGGCAACGTGGTAAGCCACCTACTATCAATATGACTTTGTATTCTGACAATGGCAAAATAGGTCTGATTCAAGATGGTGATGCTGCCCCTATAACCCTACCTTATGAGCGCGTATCTCTCATCGCATTGTCGGTACCTGAAGGACTAAAACTGCGTACAGATATCAATACTGGAAACGGTGCTCGCGGCTATGCCGAAGTAATCGTAGATCCGTACAAAACACCCAAACCAATATCAGGGGCGCTAGTACTCAACGAGCTTAATCTCGCTGTATTCAAGCCTTTCTTCCCAGGTATGCGCGTACTTGAAGGTAATATTACTATGGCAGGGGGCGTTGGCGGCACCCTAGATAAGCCACAGTTTTATGGAGATGTAAAACTTGCTAATGGCCGTGTTGCCATGCTTGATTTACCAGTTAATCTATCTAACGTCAATGTAGCTGCTAAAATTCGCGGCACCCAAGCGACGATTGATGGAAAGTTTAACAGTGGTACAGGTACGGGTACGTTGATCGGAACAGTTAATTGGCAACAAAAGCTGCAAGCTAAGCTCAGTGTTGTTGGCGAAAGATTGGTATTGACGCAACCACCATTGTTGTTGGCTGAGGTTAACCCTGATATTGATATAATCGTACGCCCAGGTGATCGTTACGTTAATATCGAAGGGGCGGTCAGTGTACCATCAGCGACTATTCGTCCTCCCGAAGCTAGCGAAGATATTATTACCCAGACCGAAGACGCTGTTGTGATTGATAGACGTTTAATTGGCAACATTGAGGACGTTTTGGCAGTCTCGAAACCATGGTCTATCAATGCTGATATAGGTATCGATTTGGGTGATGACATTAATTTCCGTGGTTTTGGTGCTGTTATTCCTTTGGCAGGTGCTCTCAATATTAATCAAAACGGTACTGGCATTATGCGAGCCAAAGGGGTTGTCCAAGTATCCCGTCGTACTAATATCAATGCCTTTGGTCAGAGCTTAGAACTCAATTACGGGCAAGTACGCTTCAATGGCGATGTTATGAAGCCAAACCTTAGTATCGAAGCAGTCAAAGTTATCGATGGCAAGACAGTAGGTTTGCGGGTTAAAGGTAATACTGAAAGTCCGAATATCATCGTCTTTAACAATGCAGGACTTACCCAGCAGCAAGCGATGAATGCATTGGTAACTGGCCGTATCAATAATACAGGTGCGACCCAAATCAGTGAGCAAGGCTTTAAGTCTCAGGTAACCAACAACCTAGCCGCTGCTGGACTAAGCTTCGGCCTTAGCGGTACACGTAGTTTAACTAATCAAATAGGTCAGGCTTTTGGTCTGCAAAGCCTAACTGTTGATGCTTCAGGCAGTAGTGAAGATACGAATGTTAATGTCACAGGTTACGTAACCCCTGATTTATATATTCGCTATGGAGTAGGTGTCTTTAATGCTCAAAATAGCTTGTCTATTCGTTACCAATTAACGCGCCGTATCTATGTTGAAGCAACTTCTGCGGCTGAAAATGCAGTGGATGTGGTCTATAGTTGGCAGTTCTAAACGGTAACGCTCTACATGCTTTCTTAAAAAGTGAGCGCAGTTGAAGACTATAATAAGAAGCTGCTATAAATAATTAGTACCCATTATTTTCCAATAAAGAACGCCTTTTGATAAAGGCGTTTTTTTGTAATAGCTTTCACATTATTTAGTCAGGATTAAACGATTATTACGAGTCAAACGCAGGCGGTATTCCTCACCTTCATGCTCAATACGCACCTCTTTAGTGAGTGCAAATAAATGCTGCGACTGAAGAGTAGGTAGTCGATTTTCACGGCAGTTCAAGTAACGAGAGATGACCATGCTCATAGTAAATTCCTTTTGATGAAATAGCTGTTTAAGTAATGACGATGCAATATTAATTAACGATAATAATTATCATTTACATTAGGGTTTTTTGCAAGGTAATTAATAAAATAAAATGCAGTCATTATGTAAACTTATCTGCAGTAATCGCCATAAAGTAATCATCAAGGAAGTTTTGAGTAAGATTTCGAGTAGATTAAACAGCTTCTTAAATTAACGTCAGCCTTACACCCTAATCTTTGTAAAATAATGAAACAGAGCGGTGATAAAAAAACCAATATAAGAACAGTAATAAAGGACATTACCATGCCAAACCAGTCAGATAAGCAATCAAAAAATATTCCAGTAACCATCGTAAATGTCGCTATCGCCGTCATTCATTATAAAGACAAATATTTGCTTGGGTTTAGAGATGCGTTGCAGCATCAAGGCAATCGCTATGAGTTTGTTGGCGGCAAGATAGACAACAAGGAAACGGCGAAACAGGCATTAATACGTGAAGTCGCTGAAGAGACGGGTATTGAAATTTCTGACAACACAATCGTTAAGCTTGGGCGCTTACATCATGATTATGGTGATAAGCAGGTAAGCTTACAGGTTTATAATATCGAGCTGACAACACAGCAGTACGAAAAATACAAACCTTTTAGCTACGGCTTAGAAGGGCAGGCTCTGACATGGGTAAATAAGTCTGAGCTATTGGCAGGGAACTATAACTTGCCAGCTGCTAATAAAACGATTCTTGAATGGCTACGTCTGCATTCAAAGATAGTGATTACCTATCCACTGGCACACTTTAGTACAAACCCTGACCCAGCGGCAGCATGGTTACAGTTTCATCAAAAACACTTAGCTGAAGAAGCTTGGGTATATATACGGGTCAAGTATGCAAGCTCAGAGAATATGGCAGAGCAACTGATGCGTTCACGTCCAGATATCTTCTCAATTATGCCTCATAATGATGATTGTCATTACTTGACAACTAGTCATCAAATAATAGCTTACCATTTGACGCATACTGCATTGATACAATGGTTCAATGCAGTTGAAAATAACTCTGTATCTGGTCAGTTATTACCTCCTAGTCATTCACTGATAATAAGTTGTCATGATGCAGACAGTATCTATGCAGCCAATAAGCTTGCCTCTGCACGTTTAGAGCAACAGCTGCCTCCAGTAATCGGTATTTTTTTATCGCCAGTACTAGCAACTCAAACGCATTCTAATGCTACGCCACTGGGTTGGAAGGAATGGTCAGCATTGGCAGTGCTTGCGGATATGCCTGTCATTGGCCTAGGTGGATTGTCACCAACTCTATTGGAACAAGCAACGCACTATGGAGCAACCAGCATAGCTGGCATTCGACAGTTTTTGTAATATTATGATAAAAGCTTCAAAGTAATAAAAAGACTGGCTATTATTTGATGAGCTATTGATTGCAAATCTCGATAATGCTTTTACATACGAGTTACTATGTGTTCGGTTTTTCAGATTAGAATAATATTACTTACAAACCGTTGCGTTTTCCTACATTGCCACACTGTTTTAAGATCAATCATGTCGTTAATATTGCATATGAAAGTATAGGGCGCTAAGTAAAAAGTAACAGTATTAGACACACAATACTCATTCTATTTTAACTAGATATTAAAGAACTCTATATTTCTAATATTCTATATTATTTTATAGATAAAATTTTTCGATAAACAAGATTCTAACCTATAAACCTCGATGGTATTTTTATGAAAACCAATGAGTTACCTACGCCAGAATGCTCTGACTTGCAGGCAGCTGGTTCTCAGTCTGGACGGACTCACCAATCAAGTTATAATTATTTGACGGGCGACAAAACAAAAGTAGTCGGTAATACCAGTTGCGCCAGTAATGATGCTAACTACAATGATAAGGCTGTGCACATGTTCTTAAGCGAAGAGATATCGATAGACGACGACTCTGCCGACGAGTGTTCAGATCATATTGCTGACATTACATCGATAAAAAAAAGCCGTTATAAGAAAAGTAAAGGCTTAGCATCAACCAAAGTATATGGCTCGAACGAACCTAGGGCAGCATCGCTCCATGCCTCTATAGATAGTAGCGAAAATAAAAAGCTTTCTAAAAATGATACATTACTAGTCGCAGCTGCTCAATGTAGCGAAGTTCCGGAGCGCGTATTTATGAATGGTCTTATCAAACATACTGGAATTGCGCTGGCAATTATTGTTCCATTGGCAGCATTTTCTGCTTACGCTGCCATGCCACCAGCGACAACTATTCAAGCGGCAGGTACAGATACAGTAAATACTGAAAAAACGACAGCGGCGCTCATAGATATCAAGTCATCTTCTATCGTTCATAATTCAGCTACTGAACCAACTACTGTAGATAGTCTAGACTTAGCAAAATATAGCGGAACATGGTATGAAATTGGACGCTTGCCGATGTACTTCCAACGAAAGTGTGCCAGTGATGTGACTGCTACTTATACGCCAAAAACTAAAGGCTCTGGTATTATTGTACTTAATCAATGTTCTGCTGAAGATGGCAAATCTATTACTGCTGAAGGATTGGCAAAGCCTGCGGACAGTACAGGCAGTAAGCTTAAAGTTACTTTTTTACCTTCATGGATTCGTTGGTTACCTGTAGGCCGTGCAGATTATTGGGTGCTAGCACATGACCCGAGTTATAAAACAGCACTAGTCGGTACACCAGACAAAAAGTATTTATGGTTGCTGGCACGTTCACCAAATGTTTCGCAAGAGACTTATTCGAACTATCGTAAGATTGCTCAGCAGCAAGGATATAACTTAAAAGAATTTAAACTGACTGATCACCGTAATCAAACGGTTAATCTAGTACCTTAACTTTTAATAATTTAACCTCGTATTAGGCCATGATAGCTAGCAGCTTACCTATTAAGAGTTTGGTACTGGTTGCAAATTTGAATTAACAAATAATCGAAGAGACAGCTAGATAGGCTGTCTTTTTTATACTTACAAATATGATTTTTGTCAAAAACAACAGATTAACAAGGTCAAACGTTAGCAATAAGCGTTATCACTGGCAAAATTAGGCATTTTGAGCTAAAATACACACCAATTAAAAGCCAAGATAAAGACTGCCAGAGAGGCTACAAACTTACATAAAAAAGCGGTTATAAATAAGTAGTTATAAGTAGCAATCTTATCTAAGTAACGATTAACCCAGTTCTTTATATTTTTTAGTACTTCTATAATTTTTCATATCCCACCAACTATATTTTACTGACCATAAGGATGTTCCTCGTGAGCCAAGCTAATACCTTACGCCAATTGCATCAAGACCGTCTAAACAGCTATAACAATCAAGAACAACAAGCTATTGAGCTGATTGGATTGTTAAATAAACTATATAACGAGCAAGACGTGCAAGTTACCTTGTTCGGTGAGACTCTTGACACAACTTCAGTGGGTCAAGTGCTAGCACTGCATCAAAAAGCTGCAATTCGTGAGCAGAATGGCAAGCCTATCGCTATTGCTGATACTTTAGAGATGGTCAAAGCGTTAGCAACCAGTGGTGACATTCAATCCGCACGTGTGGATGTCGGTCAACTGATTGCTAATGACACCGATTTGCAAGATGCTCTGCAAGCCATTGGTGATGATAAAGCTGCACAAAATGGTACTACTGATGTAGTGTTGTATGGCTTTGGTCGTATAGGCCGTGTGTTGACACGTCTGTTGTTATCGCAAGCATCAAGCGCAAGAGGCTTACAACTAAAAGCTATCGTCGTACGTCCAGCTGCTGCAGGTGATCTTGCCAAGCGTGCGTCACTACTTGAGCGTGACTCAATCCATGGTAGCTTTACCGGTGGCGTCAGTATTGATGATGACAACAACGGTATGGTTATTAACGGCCGTTTTGTCCAAGTTATTTATGCTAATGATCCAAGTGAGATTGATTACACTGCCTATGGTATCGACAATGCGTTAGTAATCGATAATACAGGTATATGGAAAGATGAAGCGGGTCTAGGTAAACATCTGCAATCTCAAGGCGTAAACAAGGTGCTATTGACTGCTCCTGCTGGTGGTGAGATTAAAAACGTCGTTTATGGTGTTAATAACGATACTGTTGGCGATGACACTATTGTCAGTGCTGCTAGCTGTACGACTAATGCTATTACCCCAACGTTAAAAGTATTAAACGATGAATACGGTATTGAGAACGGTCATGTTGAAACGATTCACTCATTTACCAATGATCAGAACTTAATTGATAACTATCACAAAGCTGATCGTCGTGGTCGTAGCGCTGTACTAAATATGGTTATTACTAGTACTGGCGCTGCTAAAGCGGTGGGCAAAGCGCTACCAGAGCTTAGTGGTAAACTGACTGGTAATGCTATCCGTGTACCTACGCCTAATGTTAGTTTGGCGATTTTGAACCTAAACTTAAAACAAGCACCAAAGAGTGCGGATGCACTAAACGAGTTCTTGCGTAAGATGGCCAACAGCAACACTTGGCAATCGCAGATTTCATATACCGATTCGACAGAAGCGGTATCAACTGACTTTGTTGGTACTAAGCATGTCGGAATTGTAGATGCGCAAGCTACTATCGTTACTGATAACCATGCCACTGTGTACATCTGGTATGACAATGAAGTCGGCTATAGCACCCAAGTATTACGCTTAGCGACTCAAATGGGCGGCATTAGCTATACGCAAATTCCTGCGTAAAACTTGTCAATATTAAGTTAAGCTTTTATTGAGCCGCTTTTTATAAGTACATTGTTGCGTAATTGGAATGTCCTTAATGTAAAACAACACCCGATATTCCATTTGGTTATCGGGTGTTGTTGCTATAATAGCTCGCATAGTGGTTCTAAGAGTTATAAAAAATTTCTAATACCTTTATAATATGACGATAAAAGCTTTGCTAACCAGTATCTAGTTTGAATTCATAACACACTTGCTTTATGGTAAGCGTATCTTGAAGTTAATTTAGGTCATTAAGCATGAATTTGATAACTAATCGATAAACAGACTAGTAGACAGATGAGTAGCAACCTAGACAAGCATACAGACACCTTGTAAGCACAAATATAAAATCAGTCAATGACTGTAATCCAGAAAGTAAATTAAGGAACGTAACATGCGATTTATTGATGAAGCCGTCGTAACGGTAAAAGCAGGTGACGGTGGTAACGGAATCGCCAGTTTTCGCCGAGAAAAGTACGTCCCGCGTGGTGGTCCTGATGGTGGTGATGGTGGTAGTGGCGGTGATGTATATGTCATTGCTGACGACAACACCAACACTCTAGTCGATTATCGTTATACTCGTCGCTACGATGCGATGCGCGGTGAGAATGGTCATAGTAGAAACTGCTCAGGTAAAGGCTCTGAAGATGTATTTTTGTCAGTTCCTATTGGTACTACCGTTATTGATACCGAAACTGATGAAGTCATCGGCGATATGACCGAAATAGGTCAGACGTTATTAATCGCTAAAGGCGGTGATGGTGGCCTAGGTAACACACATTTTAAAAGCTCAACTAACCAAGCACCGCGTAAGGCAACTTCAGGCTTTGAAGGCGAGTTGAAAATATTAAAGCTTGAACTGAAAGTTGTAGCTGATGTTGGGTTGATTGGTCTACCTAATGCCGGTAAATCTACTTTCATTCGTCAAGTATCTTCAGCTACACCTAAAGTTGCTGATTATCCATTTACGACTTTAGTACCCAATCTAGGTGTGGTTGATATTGGTATACATCGCTCGTTCGTGATGGCTGATATTCCAGGGCTTATCGAAGGTGCATCAGAAGGTGCAGGTCTTGGCATTCGCTTCTTAAAACATGTGGCACGTACCCGTCGTTTACTGCACATCGTTGATATTCAACCTCTTGACGGTAGTGACCCTATTAATAATGCTCGTATCATTCTAAACGAGCTTGAGCGTTTTTCTCCTGAATTGGCCAATCTTCCACAGATTTTAGTTTTAAATAAAACCGATCAAGTGGTTGATGAAGAAGAGTTGAATGAGCTGTGTGACCGTATCGTCTCCGAGCTTGGCTGGACAGGCGTGGTATTTCGCACTTCAACGTTAACTGGTGATGGCGTAGATCCAGTCAAATATCATTTGATGAACGAGATTGAGCTAGAACGTGAACGAGAAATTGAAGAGCCTGCCTTTGCTGAAGCACAAAAAGCGCGCTTTGAGCGTTTAGAGGCAGAAGTGCGTCGCAATACTGATGCACAACGTGAAGCTTATCGTGCTGCTCGTAAAGCTCAGCGCGAAGGTACTGATCTGGCAGATGACGATTTTGACGATGATGACGGTGTCGAAGTAATCTATACCCCTTAAATCGCCCATCTAAAATGTAGCGACATAACAAGCCGCATATTAGAAACAAAGAAATGCTAGCCGTAATGACGACTAGCATCCTCTGCTAACCATTATACAAATTTGTTATTATTATTTGTGATCTTTAATCAGTTCCTCATATTACAAAAGAACAGGTTGCCTATTAATCTTTTAAATCAATCCCCACAATATACAGGAGTTTTTATGGCAGATGACATGGAACAAACGACCGAAGAAGCAAGGTTCATCAAACAGGACCGCAACTTTGATATTCAGCGCGTTATTGTCAAGATTGGCTCATCATTGTTAACCAATAATGGTCGAGGGCTTGATCGAACTGCTATTTATGAGTGGGCTAAACAGATTGCTAATCTGCATAAACAAGGAGTGGAAGTACTACTGGTGTCATCAGGTGCAGTTGCTGAAGGCGTAGTACGTATGAACCTTGAGGAGCGCCCAAAAAAATTGGCGGCATTACAGGCCTGCGCTTCTATTGGTCAGATGGGTTTGATTGAAACTTGGTGGTCAGCACTAATTCAACATGGCATACAAAGCTCTCAGCTATTGTTAACCCATGATGACTTGTCTAATCGTAGCCGTTATTTAAATACGACTGGCGCGTTAACCCAATTATTAGAATGGCGTGTGCTGCCAGTAATTAATGAAAATGACACCATCACTATTGATGAGATCAAGTTTGGTGATAATGATACTTTAGGCGCGATGTCAGCGGCTATGGTCAATGCCGACTTATATATTATCTTAACGGATCAAGAAGGCGTATTTACTGATAATCCGCGCAATAACCCTAACGCTAAAATGATACGTCAAGAGCGTGCAATGGCAGATTATCTCTTTGACATTGCAGGAGATGGTGGCAAGCTTGGACGTGGCGGAATGCTAACCAAAATTCGTGCTGGTCGTCTTGCGGCAATGGGCGGCTGCCCAACCGTTATCGTGAGCGGTGCGATTGATGATGTCATTACTCGCGTGGTATCTGGTGAAGCAGTCGGTACACTATTAACGACTAACGATGCTGATAAGATTATTGCGCGTAAGCAGTGGTTAGCAGCGCATTTGCGCATGTCAGGCACTCTCATTGTTGATGCTGGTGCTGCCAAAGCGCTGACAGAGCATAATAGAAGCTTATTGCCAGTCGGTGTGGTAGAAGTGCGTGGTGATTTTGATGAAGGCGATGTAGTAGAAATCGTTCACCAAGATACAGGCGAGCGTTTAGCAGTTGGGCAAATGAACTTCTCATCTAATGATGCACGCCGTGTCGCCCGTGAGCGTACTGAGCAATTTGATAGAATTCTCGGTAATAAGGAAGAGCGTGTAGTAATGGTACATCGTGATAATTTAGCACTATCCATGTGATGTTATCTATCAAAAGTAGATAGATGGCTTAAAGTGGTACGGATACATAGCTGGTCTATGAAAAACACTCACTATTGCCTAAGATTACTAGATAGTCGTAAGCATCGTTATTTTTTAAAACTAATGCCATATTAGATTCTTTCTTTATGGCATTAACTATGTATACGTTCATATTTGCTAATAATTGATAGTAACCTGTATTTGATTTATATATTTTCAAGCTTAATTTTTCTTCATTTTTAATAATGATAACAATGAATATCGTACTCTTTTGGAGATTTGTGCATGAGTGCCTCAAATAGTATTAACACACCTCAGCAAGATTTTGCGCCCTTAAAAAATGACAGATTGTTACGCGCATTACGCTTTGAGCCTATAGATACCACACCGGTATGGATGATGCGTCAAGCTGGTCGTTATTTACCAGAATATAAGGCAACTCGTGCCGAGGCTGGGGACTTTATGAGTCTGTGTAGAGATACGGATCGGGCGACAGAAGTGACCTTGCAGCCATTGCGTCGTTATGATTTAGACGCTGCTATCTTATTTAGTGATATTCTGACTATTCCAGATGCCATGGGTTTAGGTTTATATTTTGAGACTGGGGAAGGGCCTAAATTTAAACATCCTATCCGTCAACAGTCAGATCTTGATAGATTGCCAACGCTTGATGTGAATGACTCTCTTGATTACGTCATGCGCGCTGTGACTAGTATTCGTAAAGCTTTAAATGGACAAGTACCGTTATTTGGTTTTTCTGGTAGTCCGTGGACGCTTGCTACTTATATGATTGAAGGCGGTAGCTCAAAAGATTATCGTTATACTAAAGGTTTTTTGTATAGCAATCCTGAGTTTTTACATCAGTTATTAGATAAGCTAGCAACTGCTGTAATTGATTATCTAGATGCGCAAGTCATTGCTGGGGCCCAAATTTTACAGATATTTGATAGTTGGGGCGGGGCGCTCGGGCATCGTCAGTTCGTTAATTTTTCACACGCCTATAATAAGCGTATCGTTGCAGAATTGAAAATACGTCATCCTGATGTGCCAGTCGTATTGTTCACCAAGGGCGGTGGCCTCTGGCTTGATATCCAAGCTGATAGTGAGGCTGATGCTTTAGGCTTAGACTGGACAATGCCGATTAATCGTGCTCGTCAAGTGTTGATTGAAAGCCAGCGTCGGTTGACCAAACAGCATAAGAAGCTCCAGAGCAGTAAAGCCATCCAAGGTAACTTAGATCCAGCGACGTTGTACGGCTCACCTGCGACTATTCGCTCTGAAGTAAACGCCATGCTTGACAGTGCTTATATTGGTGGTGAAAAGACAGGTTACGTGGCAAACTTAGGTCACGGCATCACTCAGTGGGTTAATCCTGACAATGCTAAAATATTTATTGACGCCGTACATGATTACCAAATTTAAGCGTTATTAATCTAAGTACAAGCCTCAGAATAAACAGAGCTTTTAACTTCAATTAATCTAAAGCTTAGTAAGTGTAATATTTAATGACTAACTATTAGAAGGATATCTTATGATTTCAGCAGCTATTGTTGGCGGTACAGGCTATACAGGTATCGAGCTTATTCGCTTGCTATCAGCACATCCTAAGGTGTCCATTGATTTGTTAACGTCGCGAAATGAGGCAGGAACACGGGCGGACGAGATATTTCCAAGCTTACGTGGTATCTCTGATCTTGTCTTTAGCGACTTAGGAGATGATACGCTATCTGCTTTGCAAAAATGTGATGTAGTGTTTTTTGCTACGCCACATGGGGTAGCGATGAAGCAAGCTGAAGCATTAGTTCAAGCTGGTGTGAAGGTTGTCGATTTAGCAGCTGATTTTCGCTTACAATCATTAGCAGATTTCGAGCATTGGTATCAGCAGTCTCATGCCTGCCCTGAGCTGCTTAAGACGGCAGTATATGGGCTCCCTGAGCTTAATCGTGATAAGCTTGCGGCGGCATCAATTGTAGGCAACCCTGGTTGTTACCCGACCACAGCCATCCTAGGATTAAAACCCATTATTGAGATACAAAATAAAAAAGCAACACGATTGATTGAATCACGTATCGTCATCGACGCTAAATCTGGAGTATCAGGTGCTGGTCGTCAAGCAAGCCTTGCACTAAATTATGCCGAAACGACTGATAATTTTAAGGCTTATGGCGTTGGCGGACACCGTCATTTACCTGAAATTGAACAAGGCGTTGAGCAATTATTGGGTAGTCAATTCTCGCAGCAGATTCGCTTTTTACCCCACTTAGTGCCAATGATTCGTGGTATGTTTAGCTCTATTCATATGGTGCTAACAGAAGCTGGTAGTAGCGTGGACTGGCAGCAAGAGTTTGAGACTAGCTATACAGAGGAAGCCTTTGTGGATGTTTTACCACGCGGCATCTATCCTGATACGCGTAGTGTACGTGCTAGCAATCGTTTGCGTATAGCCATACATCAAGATAATGCACGCGGAGAGTTAACTGTGCTAGTAGTACAAGATAACCTCGTAAAAGGCGCAGCAGGACAGGCAATACAAAATATGAACGTAATGTTTGGGCTTGATGAGACATTAGGGTTAAACGCTGCACCGATTGTACCGTAAAATATAAAGCTTCAAAGTTAAAAGAGATATTTATACGGAATGTAGTGCTGACTTATCACAGAAACTTTACTATTAAGTCATCACGCTTACAGCGCTATGCTAGGTATTGACTTTAAATTCCGTTATAATATCTCGCCTTTACTGTTAAGAGATATTGTCCAGATGCGTGTTAAGAATGCCCCCCGCTTGCGCTCCCAGCCAGCACGATCATCGTGTCACGCGTCTGCATTTGTATCTTGTCAATCTGTTTCTGATGATACGGTACAGCCATTAATAAATAGGAATGACCATATAAAATATAATAAAGGCATTGGCATTAGACAACAAGGCACATCAACATGGCTGCTGGCATTATTCGTGGTAGCTATACTGGTGACCGCGATAGTTGCTATTTTACTAGGGCACAAGCTTGGCTATCAACGCGGTTATTACGCTTTAAAGTCAGAAACTCAGCAAGCGACTATCAATAGTCAGGAAGCTACTAATGAGCTCAAAGATCTACGCATTAGTCATAAAGTCTTGACTAACCAAGTAGAGACAGCTAAGCAAGAGCTTACCATTAGCCTAGCAAATTTAGATGAGCTACGTCAAAAGCAACAAGACTTGAAGGTCGATAACAGACAAGTCTCGCAGTTGAATGACTTATATGCCGAATTTATCGCTGAACAAGGAGGCATGCCTTTACAGATATTAGGTGCAAAAATTGAACCGTTACCCGAAAATGCCTTCGAATATGGTTTTGATGTAGGGATGCTTAGTGAGGATGGTCTCGCCAAAAATCTTAAGGTTACGTTGACTCTACAAAATAAAGATAACTTTGTCGAGGTTCCATTAGATCCTGCACGTTATGCTATTGAAGGAATTGTTCGTATTCGCGGTCGTTTTGTGATGCCTACAGGGTTTAAACCGTTACAAGTTAAGCTCAGCTTAGAAGCAGGTGATCAGCAAGTCGAGCAACTATATGACTGGAAGCTCGGTGCTATGGTAGATAGTATGCCATTATCATTAATGGACTTACCAGAGGTTGATCAAAGTCCTATTGAGCCATAAACAGGTTACACACGACTATTATAAAACAGTTTTTAGGTAGAGTTTATATTGACTAACTCTTCCTAATTATCTTATTTCTTTATAACCTACTATTTAGTCTATATCAATTATTCTTATACTAAACTCTCTATTGAAACTACCTTTATTATGACTAAAAAACAAATAATAGCGCACCCACAACCTACTGTTGTTGACTGGCATTTTCCAAGTATCCCAGCCGATCACCGTGCTCAAGATGGTGATACTGACAGCGAGACAGCTCCACAGGCAGACGTTTTGGTTGCAGAGCCTGAAGTAGCCAAGCCACCAATGTATGCTGTGGTTATGTATAACGATAATTATACTCCGATGGAATTCGTTGTATATGTTTTACAGTCGGAGTTCCGCCATAACATCGACTCAGCGGTTGAAATCATGCTGACCATTCATAATAGCAGTAAAGGTATTGCCGGTATTTACCCTAAAGATATCGCTGAAACTAAAGCCAAAAAAGTAAATAGCTTGGCTCACCGTGAAGGCTATCCATTGCTTACTCAAATTGAACCTCATCAAGGCGAATGAAATTATCCATCTTATAAACTAATATCCAGATAATAAGTCAAACTCACACCTATATTCGTATCCAATATAATCCCTCTACTCTTGATTTTTAATAATGATAGCCTTATATAAGGCTTATCGATAAATTTTGTTTACCTTGTCACTTCATCTACTTAAATCATTATATTCCGTTAATATTAATCTTATCTTACTTCTAAACGTTTTTGATTTGATAATCTAGGACGTCGTTTTCCCGTCTTTTTTACTTTGGTTTTTTGATTCAAAAACTAATTATTAGCAATGTTCCTTATCAAAACCTATCCTTAATTTATCGTCATTTTCAGCTTGATTGATATTATAAGTAGAGCTATCTGGATTGCGTAGTACGTGCTCTTATGTATAAAGTGAAGCTTATAATGCATGAATCCTGATAATTATACCCTTTGATACATTTTAGTACGTGTTAATAGATTGACTATATGTAACTATCATGTTGAGATGAATAAGTGCTGATGCTAAATGTGGTTGCAATTGTATTATAGCCAATGTCTTTTGATAACTATCATGTTTTGACCTTGAACAATCCCTTTGTCGCCCTGATTTATCAATTAAGCTATTAAATTATTATAAAGAGTTGTATAACCGTAGGAATTTCTTATGTTAAGTCGTCACCTTGAAGTCTCTTTGCGTTTGGCAATGACGCTTGCGCGCCAAAAATCACATGAGTATCTCACTGTTGAGCATTTATTATTAGCCCTTCTTGAGAACACGCATGCTGCTAATACCTTAACTGCCTGCAATGCAAATGTTTCAAATCTACGTACGGAGCTTGAAGCTTATATTGATAAGCACACGCCTACGATAGATGTAGATATGGAGCAATCACCACAGCCTACCCAAAGTTTTGATCGTATCTTGCAGCGCGCTATTTTTCATGTTCAGTCCATCGGTGGAGGCCGTTTGGTTGAAGGCTCAGATATTTTAGTATCTATGTTTTCTGAGCATGATACCTATGCTGTCTACTTGCTCAAAAAGCAAGGTATTAGCCGCTTGGAGCTTACTCAATATCTCTCACATGGACAAGATAAAGATGAGCCATCTGAGCCACGTGCTTCTATTACTGGAGAGCGACGCAGTGCCTCAGAGAAGACTAGCAAAGATCCGTTAGTAGAGTTTGCGAGCAACCTTAATCAGCGTGCGGCAGAAGGCAAGACTGATCCATTGATTGGCCGTGCTTCTGAGATTGAGCGCACCGCACAAGTACTATGTCGTCGCCGCAAAAACAATCCGCTATTAGTAGGTGAGCCAGGAGTCGGTAAAACCTCTATTGCTGAAGGTTTGGCGTGGCTAATTATCAATGATAAAGCACCAAAACCGTTAAACGGCTGCGTGATTTATAGCCTTGATATTGGTGCCCTGATAGCAGGTACTAAGTATCGTGGTGATTTTGAAAAACGTATGAAATCGCTACTCGATGCACTTAAGAAAAAACCTAATGCTATCTTATTCATTGACGAGATTCATATGATTATTGGTGCAGGTTCATCAATGAGCAGCAATATGGATGTGTCAAATCTGATTAAACCGGCTCTTGCAAACGGCGAGTTGCGCTGTGTGGGTTCGACGACCTTTACTGAATATCGTCAAGTGTTTGAAAAGGATCATGCGTTATCACGTCGCTTCCAAAAAATCGATGTAAAAGAGCCGAGTGTCGAGGATAGTATCGATATTTTACGCGGTCTCAAACCACGCTATGAAGAGTTCCATAACGTTGAATATACTGATGAGGCGCTAGTAACTGCAGTACAGCTATCGTCTAAGCATATTCATGAACGTTTTTTACCAGACAAAGCGATTGATGTTATCGATGAAGCTGGTGCCTATAAGCGTCTAGGGGTTATTCCAGATGCGGACGATATCAATGCAGAAGACAGTTTAATTGCTGATTTAGATAAAAATATCGGTGATCAAGATTATGAAAGTATCGATACTGATAATGCTGATATTGATAATGAAATGCAGGATGAGGCAGCCGCAGCTAAAGCAAATGATCAGTCTAAGAACTATGAAGATTTGCAAACTGCTAACAATAAAAAGCCACCGATGAAAATTGATGTTGCTGATATTGAAGCTATTGTAGCGAAGCTTGCACGTATTCCGCCCAAATCAGTTTCCAGCGATGATAAGAGTATTCTTGAGCATTTAGATCGCGATCTTAAGCACTTAGTATTTGGACAAGATGAAGCTATTGCGACACTTGCAGATGCAATTAAGCTTTCGCGAGCAGGTTTGAAAGCTCCAGAAAAACCTATCGGCTCATTCATGTTTGCAGGGCCTACAGGGGTTGGTAAGACAGAAGTGTCGCGTCAACTAGCAAATCTATTAGGAGTAGAGCTTGTACGTTTCGATATGTCAGAGTATATGGAAGCGCATACTGCTTCACGTCTAATTGGCGCGCCTCCAGGCTATGTCGGTTATGACCAAGGCGGTTTACTTACTGAGAAGATTAATCAGCATCCGCATTGTGTGTTGCTATTTGATGAGATTGAAAAAGCGCATCCTGATGTTTTCAATTTATTGTTACAAGTTATGGATCATGGTACGTTAACTGATAATAATGGTCGTGTGGCTAGTTTTAAGCAAGTTATCGTTATTATGACTACCAACGTGGGTGCAGATAGTATTAGTCGCTCATCTATGGGCTTTACCCAGCAAGATCATAGCCGTGACAATACTGAAGCATTGAAACGAGTCTTTACGCCTGAATTCCGCAACCGTTTGGATGCAATTATTCAATTTAATCCATTAGATACATCGGTAGTTATTTCTGTCGTTGATAAGTTCTTAGTAGAGTTACAAGTACAGCTTGATGACAAACAGGTTACCTTAGAGATTGATGACGAGGTACGTGATTATTTGGCTGAAAAAGGTTATGACCGTCTGATGGGCGCGCGTCCGATGCAGCGTTTAATCCAAGATGAGATTAAAAAACCATTGGCAAATATGATTTTATTTGGTGATTTGGTTAATGGCGGGGTGGTACATATAACCCTAGAACCAGAACAAAATGATGAGCTAGATACCGCTGCTGATAGTGTTTCGCTTGACAAGAATGAAGCTACGCAAAGTAGTAGCGTGCCAAGTGGCAACATGCAAAGTGATAAAGGATCAGCAGATAGCCGGATTATACTGACTGTCGTTGAAATCCATGAACCACGTTCAGACTCTGAGTCCCTAGCAAGCTAATTACCTTCTACTTCTAAATCAAAAAACGGTTACTTCGGTAGCCGTTTTTTTATGATTTTCGTTTATGCTATTGCTATACTTTATAACAAAGCGAACATAACATTTTGCTAGTATAGATTTTAAGATGAGTTTTGGAATATTACTGCCTATCTTTTATCTAACTGATAACGAATAAAAAAAGGATACATTATGGAACTGTTCAGTGAACAGACGACCAAAACAGCAGAGCAAAAACAGGCAATTTTAGACAATGTCCGTCTACCAGAAGACTGGAAAACTGCGTTAGCAGATGAATTAACGTCTGAGAATATGGATAATCTACGTGAGTTTCTAAAGGAGTCTTATCAATCAGATGATAGTGTATATCCACCTGCTCCTTTGATGTTCAATGCTTTTAACTTAACGCCTTTATCACGAGTTAAAGTCGTTATTTTAGGACAGGATCCTTATCACCGTCCAGGTCAGGCAATGGGGTTATCATTTTCTGTACCGAAAGCAATTCCTAAACCACCTTCTCTTAACAACCTACTTAAAGAGATGGCAGATGATATCGGTACTAGTTACTCGGCACATGGCGATTTGACCTATTGGGCGCAGCAGGGTGTTCTATTGTTAAATAGTTCCCTAACAGTCAGAGAAGGTGAGCCAAACAGTCATCAAAATAAAGGCTGGGAGCAGTTTACTGATGCTGTCATTGATGTGGTCAATGAACAAACAGAGCATACCGTATTTATATTGTGGGGTAGTAAAGCACAGAAAAAAGGTAAATATATAGACACTGACAAACATCTTATTTTGACAGCAGTACATCCTTCACCTCTTGCAGCCAATCGCGGTGGATTTTTTGGTTCTAAGCCGTTTTCTAAGACCAATGATTATTTAGTACAGTACGGTCAAGCGCCGATTGACTGGCAGTTGCCACAATAAATGATAAATTACCAGAATATGAATTTACAGTCTTATGACTTAATAGATAGCCAGTTAATAGCTAATAAATTCGCTGATATCCAACTTGCAACCAGTACGTTTTGGTCAATCCAAGACGTTAAATGGATGCAGGAGGCTCTTAGAATTGCTAAGCAAGGTGCTGAGCGTGGAGAGGTGCCAGTAGGAGCAGTTCTAGTGCATGATCAGCGAATTATTGGGCAGGGATTCAATGAGCCAATTGGTCGCCATGATGTGACTGCACATGCTGAGATAGTAGCACTAAGAGATGCCTGTACGCGTTTAAAAAATTATCGTTTGCCACTTCAGACCACACTGTACGTGACTTTAGAGCCTTGCACGATGTGTATTGGTGCGCTGATTCATGCACGTGTTGATAGGCTGATATACGCAACGAGCGAGCCACGCGCTGGCATGGTTGGTAGTCAAATGAATTTACCGATACAGTCTTTTTATAATCATAATATTAAAGTGCACAATGGTTTATGTCGAGCACATAGTAGTCAGATGCTTAAGCGCTTTTTCCGTGAGCGTCGACAAGTAATGAAAAAAATCAAGCACAATATTAATAATAAACAAGATATGAGTCTTGGTGATAGTGTGGTTTCTTTGCTATAATATTGCCCTATTTGATGGCTAACCAGTTAATCTGTTGTCAATCGTCTGATAAATAAGTAAATAATGTCCTAGGTTGCTATTACATAAGTAGCGTCTATTATTAAGTGAGTGTTATGACTGTCTCTACACCTAATGCTAACAATAGTAGCCAAATGCAGCCGTTGAGCTATCCTGTCATTTGTATTGATGGGCCAAGCGGTGCAGGTAAAGGCACGGTAACATGGCGATTAGCACAAGCGTTAGATTATCAGTTGTTAGACTCAGGTGCTTTATATCGTATTGTAGGACTGAAGGCTTTTGAGGCGGGATTGATTAGTGCAGATGCAAGCGAAGCCATTGATGAGATGGCTGTATTAGCGTTGACTCAAAGCTTAGAGATTGCTTTTGTACCTAATAATAATTCAGGGCGTGTCGATATTCTTGTCAATGGTGAGGCGGTCGGTGAACAAGTCCGTAACGAGACCATTGGAGGCTATGCATCACAAATAGCAATATTTCCGAAAGTTCGTCAAGCATTGTTAAAATTGCAACAAGATATGGCAACTCGTTCAGGGTTGGTTGCTGATGGTCGCGATATGGGTACAGTGGTGTTCCCAGATGCTGATGTAAAAGTGTTTTTGACTGCCAGTGCTGAAGCGCGTGCCGAGCGCCGTGTCACTCAGCTACTAAGCGCTGGTCAAACAGCAGATTTTGAAGCGATTTTAGCCACGATTAAAGCCCGTGATGATCGTGATGAAAACCGCGCAACTGCACCATCAAAACCAGCAGAAGATGCATTGCTACTCGATAGCTCATCCTTAGATGCTAATATGGTTTACGAGAAAGTTAAGAAACATTGTCAGGATAAAGGTATTTGTTTTAATAGATAATAAAAACAACATAGTAAGTGCCAAAAACTTTGCTATAAGGTGTGGTTTTAGTATAAAATCATAGTAGTAAAAATCTATAGATTTTAGAATTCTATTTGTAGAAATCGTTTAATAATACATATACGTCTATAGTAGATATAAAAAATCTTAATGTGAGACAGTTGTTGCTAATGAGTTCGCCAAATAATTCGCTTATTATCAACAAACGTTTTTTTATATGATTGTATAAGATATAAAACCAGTATTCTCGTTTTATGTAATCATAAATTTGATCCGTACTGTGCTGGACAGGCTACGGCTATACAAAGGTAGACATAATGGAATCATTTGCTGAACTATTTGAAGCGAGCATCGAAGAAACAGGTCTGGATATCGAGCGTGGCTCGGTTATCACTGGTACTGTTGTGGCCATCGATAACGACTGGATCACTGTTGATACTGGTCTGAAATCTGAAGGTATTGTCGCTCGTGAAGAGTTTTTAAGCGAAGAAGGCGAACTTGAAGTTGAAGTTGGCGATAGCGTTGATGTCGTGGTTGAAGCAGTTGATAACGGTATGGGTCAAACCTTACTGTCACGCGAAAAAGCCAAACGCGTTGAAACTTGGAATATCCTTGAAAAAATCTCTGACAATGATGAGATCGTAAAAGGTATTATCTCAAGTAAAGTTAAAGGCGGTTTCACTGTAGATATCGGTTCAGTACGCGCATTTTTACCAGGTTCATTGGTAGACGTACGTCCTATCCGTGACACTACGCATCTTGAAGGTAAAGAGCTAGAATTCAAAGTTATCAAACTTGACCAAAAACGTAACAACGTTGTGGTAAGTCGTCGTGCAGTTATGGAAGCTGAAAACTCAGCTGAGCGCGAAGAGCTATTGAACAAGCTTGAAGAAGGTATCGAAATCGAAGGTATCGTTAAGAACCTTACTGATTACGGTGCATTCGTTGACCTTGGTGGTATTGATGGTCTATTGCACATCACTGATATGGCATGGCGCCGTATTAAGCACCCATCAGAAGTTGTTGAAGTGGGTCAAGACCTAAAAGTTAAAGTATTGAAGTTTGACCGTGAGCGTAATCGCGTAAGCCTAGGTCTAAAACAACTTGGTACTGATCCTTGGGATAACGTTGGCGGCACATACCCAGTAGGTAGTGTGGTTAAAGCACGCGTTACTAACTTGACTGATTATGGTTGTTTCGCTGAGATTTCTGAAGGTATTGAAGGTCTAGTACACGTATCAGAAATGGATCATACCAACAAAAACATCCATCCATCAAAAGTCGTTCAAGTGGGTGATGAAGTTGAAGTAATGATTCTTGATATCGATGAAGAACGTCGCCGTATCAGCCTAGGTATCAAACAGACTCTAGCTAATCCATGGGATGAGTTTGACAAGAAACATGAGCGCGGTGATAAAATCACTGGTACGATTAAATCTATCACTGACTTCGGTATCTTTATCGGTCTAGACGGTGGTATTGATGGTCTTGTTCATCTATCTGATATCTCTTGGAACGAAACTGGCGAAGACGCTATCCGTAACTACAATAAAGGCGACACCGTTGAAGCAATGGTATTGTCAGTAGATGCAGAAGCTAACCGTATCAGCCTAGGCGTGAAGCAGTTAAGCTCTGATCCATTCAACGAATACCTAGTCAACAATGACCGTGGTGCTATCGTTAATGGTAAAGTGAAAGAAGTAGATGCTAAAGGCGCTACTATCGAGCTTGCTGATGAAGTTGAAGCTTACCTACGTGCCTCTGAGATTCAACGTGACCGCGTTGAAGATGCTACTAAGCATCTAACTGTTGGTGATGATGTTGAAGCGAAAATCATCAGTGTCGATCGCAAAACACGCAACATTAACTTGTCTATCAAAGCGAAAGACGAAGCTGAAGAGCGTCAAGCGATTAAAGATCTTGGTAGCACGAGCACTACTGCTACTCCAGGTTCTGATGCACAGCCAAAAACTATTGGTGACTTGATTAAAGAGCAAATGCAGTAAGCTGCACGCTTTTGATATATTAGTAGCATAAAAAGAAAGCGACTTCGGTCGCTTTTTTTTATTTAATTTTTATCACTACTTATAAATAGTTATAATTTCATTTTCATTGCTAATAAATTCCGCTATTATTTGCAACTCTGAGTAACGAAATGTAAACTACTACCAGTAATCTAATATGTCATAGAGATTTAAACTATGACTGTCTATATTATAATTTTTTGAAGTACGCTACTCGAAACAGATTTTGACATTATATTAGTAACTTTTAAATGAGGGAGTTGGTTTAGATATTATGTTTCGCAATTAGCGTTAAGTTGTGAATCCAATGGTAGCTAGTACCTTAGTTAGCAAATATCTAATACTTTACTCATATAATCAAGATGATGACCATAAATTAATAAGGCAAGTGTAACAATGCAACAAGCGATTAATAAGTCCGACTTTATTAGTAATTTGAGTGTGAGCTGTGACACCATGACTGAAATGGTCGTTGATGATGCAGTACGAGAAATACTAAACCTAATGGTAGATACTTTGGCGAATGATGGCCGTGTTGAGGTTCGTGGTTTTGGTAGTTTCTGTTTGCACCATAGAAGAGCTCGTATGGGACGCAATCCAAAGACAGGTGAAAGTGTACCTGTACCTGCTAAAGCTATTCCACATTTTAAGCCTGGTAAAGCACTACGTGAAGCAGTCAACGATAAAGTAGCATCATAGTCAATACAGGGTGGTAATTAACAGAATAGGTATAAAATGATAGTTGTTTATGATTTATCATAAGCAATTATTATCTCTATTATTTACCATAATATTATTTGCTGTTATTGAGCAGATATTTCTATCTACTATTGAGGTATATGTATCATGCGCTTTTTATTGTTTGTCCTACTATTTTTAAGCTTTGCTTATGCGCTTGGTTTGGTATTAGCAAATAATACTGAAATCGGGGTAAATCTACTATTTTCGCAAGCACCTACGATGAATTTGGGATTACTGCTGATACTTTGCTTAATACTGGGTATCGTAATTGGCATGTTATTGGCGCTATTGATTTTCCGTGTATTACAAAACAAATGGGAAATCTCACGTTTGCAAAAGTTGAATGCTAATTTGCAAGAACAAGTGACACAGGCTAATGTTGTTATCGATCGTCAAGCAAATGCTCCAACGGTAGAAGAAGCTGTCTATGGAGCAAATACAGGCCAAGTACAAGACGAAGTAACTAATACCCTTGATGATGAAACTATGCTTACTAAACGTAAGCGAGATTAACTCGATTGATGAGTAATCTGATATTGATTTGTATAAAAATATGATGCTTTAATAACTCCGATATAAAATGGCACAATTATGAATAACAATGTGATAACTTCTCCAGTCATTGTTGCTTTGGATAATATGACTGTAGATGCAGCGTTAGCGTTGGCCGATAAACTAGATCCAACGTTATGTCGGTTAAAGGTAGGTAAAGAGTTGTTTACGCGTTGCGGTCCTTCGATTGTAGAAGCTTTACATCAACGCCAGTTTGAAGTGTTTTTAGATCTTAAGTTCCATGATATTCCTAATACTACCGCACAAGCTGTGTTAGCAGCAGCTGAGCTTGGTGTATGGATGGTTAATGTCCATGCAAGTGCAGGTTTAGAAGCGATGTCTTTAGCAAAGGAACGTCTGTTAGCAGGTAATTATAAAACGTTGCTAATTGCGGTAACGGTGCTCACTTCTATGAGCAAAGACAACCTAGTACAGATTGGTATCGCTGATGATTTAGATGATCAAGTGAGTCGATTAGCAAAACTTACTCAGCAAGCTGGTCTTGACGGAGTAGTTTGTTCAGCACAGGAAGCAAAAGCTCTGAAAACCCTGTGTGGCACTGACTTTAAATTGGTTACTCCAGGTATTCGGTTGCCTGAAGATAGCGCAGACGATCAGCAGCGTATTTGTACTCCGAAACAAGCTCTAAGCGATGGATCAGATTATCTGGTTATTGGTCGTTCAATCACTCAAGCGCCAGATCCTGCTGCTAAACTACAAGCGATAATAAAAGGTATTTAAGGTTTTTATTACTGTATAAATACTTTATTTACTTTTAAGAAATAATAAAAAGGACAGCTGAAAAGCTGTCTTTTTTACTTTTTGCTGGTAGATGGAAAAGTGCTACACTACCTTGATTTATGCTTATACCAATTCTAAAGATATAAGTAACTGTGTCAAACTCGCTTGGTCTGCTAGATGTAGTGCTTACGCGTGTTTTCTTGGATTTTTAGAATTGAAACTATTGGATAGTATTGGATAATATGAAATTACAGATATTGAGTGACTTACACATTGATAGTTATGCTCGTCAGTCACACCCTATCGGGCACATTCCTAAAACTGATGCAGACATAGTGCTAGTGGCGGGCGACACTGCCAATAGCGATAGTGGTATGCCATGGTTACAAGAGCAAGCTACGCGTCTACAAGTGCCTTTAATCACTATTGCGGGCAACCATGAGTACTTTAATGAAGATGTGCTACATTTCGATAAAAAGCTCGCTATGTGGGACAACTATAGCGAAACGTCAGGTCAAGGCGTACGAGTACTTCAATGCCAGCATATCGATATCGGTGATATACGTATATTAGGGTGTACGCTATGGACGGATTATCAGTATCAGGCCAACGAAGATACAATGGTGGTTGCTAAACGTTTTATGCGTGATTATAAGCAGATATATGCAGGTAGCGAGCTCTTCTCACCTGAGGTATCGATGCAGCTGCATGAAAAGCAGCGTCAGTGGTTAAAGCAAGCACTAATAACTGCACAGCAGCTAGGTAAAAAAACTGTTGTTATGAGTCATCACAGTATTAGCCCATTGTCAGTTTCTGAGAAGTATGCCACGCTGCCGAGCAATGCTGCATTTGTCAGTGATTTCTCTGCTTGGATGCATGAATCTTGGGCACCAATTCTATGGGTTCATGGACATACTCATGAAGCGTTCGACTATCGTATTGGCAATACACGTGTGATTGTCAATCCGCGTGCTTATCCCAATGAGGTCAGTAGCACCGAGATTGAGTTTGCGTGGGATAAGGTAATCGATATTGGTTAAAGTACTTTAGATTATGTTATTGGTTCATTGTAGTATCCATGAGTATGAACATTAATCCTTTTAAAGCTTGATTATTATGATGATTGTTAGCTATGTTTTTTATTGCTAGTCAGCTGTTATTTCGTTCACTACCGCTCAAAAATCTGCTACGCTAGCTACCATGAGTAAACTCCCTGATACCCCAAATTCCAAGCTGTCTGAGACGACAAAGCCTCTTAAGATGAGCGCGCCTGCACCCGCGCATCTGCCTGATAGCATGATATCCTCAGTCAGCTTGTTGCCTACTGACAAACGCCTGATTTTGTTTACCAGACACTCACTACGCGAACGCTCTGATGGTAATGGGTTTGCCAGCTATCAGCTACCATTGACTCCTAAAGGCCGAATATTAGCGAAGTCTTGGGGGCGTTGGCTAGCAGGTCATCTGCCATATTCTCTCGACGTAGATAGTATCTCAAGCCCAATCGGGCGTTGTATTGATACAGCGCAGCTAATGCAAGAAGGAGCTGGGTTACAGCGTGATATAGCCCATCAGTCGCTATTGGTTGAGCCAGGTAGTCTAGTGACTGAGCCTGATATTGCTAATGCAGTATTTAAAGAGATTGGTGTGCTCAATTTTATCAATCGCTTCTTGCAAGGGAATCTTGAAGGCACCAAAAATGCCTATCAAGGTGGTCTCGATATCTTATCGCTTTTTTATCAAAACCAGCCACAGCATGGACATTTAATGCTAGCTGTTAGCCATGATACGTTGCTGTCTGCTTTCTTAGCGGTAATGTTTGATGTGAGTGAGATTGATTGGAATGATTGGCCAAAAATGATGGAAGGCGTATTTTTATGGTTTGATGATAAGCCATTCGAGCAGGCTAATGCTTATTTTGTATGGCGTGGCGAGATTTATGTTCGTCCGATCAACACGTTGTTGGACAGCTACCGTGCTGCTGGTTTTCATCCTAGCAAACTATTATTACCACCAGAGGTAAAGTGGACATAATGACAAGCATGAATATTTGGGTTGCTGTTTTAACCATTACATTTTGAATAGACATAAAAAAACCTTGCCACTAGGACAAGGTTTTTTTGATAACCGGTTATTAACGCAGCTGATCTTAAGCTTGGAGAGCTTTGATAGCTTTGTTTAGACGGCTCTTACGACGGGCAGATTTATTCTTATGAATAATGCCTTTGTCAGCCATACGATCAAGAACAGGTACCGCTTTTTTGTAAGCTTCGGTAGCTGCGTCATAATCTTTAGATTCGATTGCCGCATCAACACGCTTTAAATAAGTACGAACCATAGAGCGTTGTGACGCTGAATTCTGGCGACGTTTAGTGTTTTGACGGGCGCGTTTACGAGCTTGTGCAGTATTAGCCACGCGTATCTCCTTTATGAAAGACAGATAAAAATATGAATGTTGATTGCAATAATGGGTTTAACAATCATCGGTGACGAGCAGCCGTCTCGCCAAACATGATGTCGATGCCAAATATAAGCCATCGCAAGCGTCAAGGCCATTTGGAATAATTAAATAGCTATGACGTGTAAAGCCGGACATCTTAGCAAATTATTGCGCTTAGAACAATATATTTGACCATCAAAGCGTAAAGAAGTTGTATGTATTGCCATACTAATCCCTATCTAAGGTGGAATATGAATAAATAAACGGCTAATATTCGAGCGTTTGATAAAAACTCTTACAATAAATCATGGATAGTAGCGACAGTTATAGGGTAACTTAGTTATGATACTGCGCTATGATTTCAAGATGATACGACTTGACGATTATAAATAGTTTTTATAACACTTTACGATTATGAAAAAATGGATAGGATATGCAGCAAAAAGCAATTTTAATTGGCGCGACAGGTTTGGTAGGTCAGCATCTTGTCAAACAGCTTAGCGAGCTCTATGATACTTTAATAGTGATTGCAAGGCGTCCGCCACGGTATATCAACGCTAGCATGAGGTTTTATCAAGTTAGTGACTTTGATAACTTAGCAGAAATTTTTGCAAATGTTGGTGCAGATCGAACGACGGATGCATTTAGCTGCCTTGGTACAACTAAAAAACAGGCAGGTAGTGATGAGGCATTTAGAAAAGTAGATCATGACTACAATGTGAATTTTGCCAAACTATGCCATGACAAAGGGGTTAAGAACTTTTTTTTACTATCCTCAATGAACGCTGATCTTGATAGTCGGTTTTTGTATAACCGAGTGAAAGCTGAAACTGAACAGTCGATTATGGCATTAGATTTCGAGCGATTGGCTATCTTTCGTCCTTCATTGTTATTGGGTAAGCATAAAGGTCGTCCACTTGAAAGCATTAGCCAAAAAGCTTTTCAAATCATCTCACCCTTAATTTCAGAGTCATTACCGCTACATCCTATTTCTGCCAAACGCGTGGCAATTGCTATGGCAATGACTGCTCATGATATTTATGAGCGTCGCAAGTATAGTGGATACCGTTCCGAGACTAAGCCTAGTACTACTGATATCATCGAAAATAAACAAATGCTGGCGATGACCCGTGTAAAAAAGTAAATCGTAAAACAACTGATAGTCATCAACAAGGAGTGTATAACTATGTCAGAATCAACAACAATGAATAAAGAAAACTTTGTAACCTGTGATCTGTTGGATGCCAATCCAGAGTCGCAGGTATGTTTGCCAAATATTGAAGGTAAATCTTTTTATAGCTTTGGAGCAAAAGATAAATTCTGCGGTGAGATTGTGACTGTTAAGTGCTTTGAAGATAATAGCCGTGTAAAATCATTATTGAATAGTGATGGCAAAGATAAGAATGGTGAAGGTAAGGTATTGGTCGTCGATGGCGGCGGTTCTATGCGTTGTGCCTTGCTTGGAGATATGATTGCACAGTCAGCGATAGATAATGGCTGGGCGGGTGTAGTGGTCTATGGCTGTGTTCGTGATGTAGATGATATGGCGCAGATGGAGATAGGGGTCATGGCGCTAGGTTGTATCCCGCGTAAATCTACTCGCCGCGATGAAGGCCAGACGGATATTGAAATTAGCTTTGGTGACTTGACTTTAAATTCTGGTATGTTTGTTTATGCTGATAATAATGGCATTATTGCTAGTAATAACTCACTACTTTAATAAGGTGCTTTATAGCTTAGGCTTATATTGTTGAGATATAAAAAGTATGTGCTGATTAATAACATTATAACAAGAGTATAAGAACCAACTCAAAATCTCAGCTCATAAGCTGAGATTTTCTTATTTACTAATATTATTCTTGAAATTAAAGGGCTAACTACTAATTGTCCAGTTTTTACTCCACTCTGAGTGACAAACCGTTACGGCATTAATTTTGGTCAATTGCGAAAATGTTCGTATAATAACTCCCAGACTCTTAACTTGATCCTACCTGCTTATGTCTATCACTGCTTTAACCGACGCCTTTGCTCCTATTAATCAGCAGCTATTTCCTATCCAAAACTCGCAGCGACGCTGGCTGGCACCTGTTCATGGTGCAGTCGGTAGTCTATGGCTGGCCAGTTTGGTTAAAACACCCATATGGGAGATGGCAGATCGTCTAAAAGTCGTTGTGGCTCGGGATCAAAATCAGCTCAATCAAATAGAAACTGAGCTGGCTTTTTGCGGTGTGGATGCTTACGTGTTTCCAGATTGGGAGACCTTGACTTATGATGAACTGTCTCCGCATCAAGATATCGTTAGCGAGCGGATTAATCTATTAACGGATATGCCAACGTCAGGTGTGTTACTTATATCAGTACAGGCTTTGATGCATCGTGTTGCACCGCCCAGTTGGCTGATTGGACAACACTTTGATTTAAGCATTGGTGATCAATTTGATATTAATACCCAACGTGAGCTACTAGCAAAGGCTGGTTACCGCGCAGTTGAAAATGTGTTCGAACCTGGTGAATTTGCGGTACGTGGGAGCATTATTGATATTTTTGCGATGGGGCAGCCATTTCCCCTGCGTTTAGATTTATTTGATGATGAGATTGAGACGATTCGTTTCTTTCATCCACAGACTCAGCGCACACTAACTAATGATGATCTAAAAGCAATGATGTCAGGTAATGACAGTAGTATGGGTCAAGAGTCGCTGTCGCTACTGCATAAACTGCCAGATATCTCTAAACCTATTCAGAAGTTTCAAATCTTACCAGCAAAGGAATTTCCTTTAGAAGAGGGGAAAGAAACTTTTCGCATGAACTTTGCTGAGATGTTCCCAAATGCTAGCAGCCGTAAGTTTGAGCTGCACAAAGATGTGATGGCAGGGATTGCCAGTAGTGGACTTGAATATTACCAGCCATTATTTTTTGATCTAAAAGATTGGCAGCAAGAAAGTAGTTTATTCACTTATTTACCTGAGGATGCTTTATTCATCACAGATGAGCTAATCAATGAGCGCCAAGCGGATTACTGGTCGCAAATCCAGCGCCGCTATGAGGAGCGCCGTCATGATATTGACAAGCCTATCGTGGCACCTGAGCTATTATATTTACTATCTAGTACTCTCAATGAGCATCTAAACAAGTATCCACGGGTAATATTGAGCGCGCGAGAAGAACTTGCATCTATGACAGATGTGGCCGCTATCGATGATGCGCAAGCAGCGCCAACATCTGCGTCTGCTCCGATGCAAAATAAGCAAGGCTTGGTGACACTTAGCACTCAAGTACCGCCGCAGCTATCAGTAAACCATCAAAAGGCAGAACCTTTAGCTGAACTATTGGATTTTTTACATCTGCAGGCAGAAACGGCTACACCAGTATTAATCGTTGCCGAAACTGCAGGTCGCCGCGAGATTCTCATAGAGCTGTTTAAAGGTAAAATTGATGTCAAAGCCTATGATAGCTTTAAAGAATTTTTAGCAGCAGATAGGACAAGCGCAGTAAATTCGAGTAATAAACCATATGTTGGTCTGACAGTGGCACCGATCGAACGTGGAGTCTACGTTCCCGAACGTTTGGTACTGATTAGTGAGACTCAGCTGTTTGGTAGGCAAGTACTGCAAACGCGTCGTCGTCGGCAAAGTGGCGTATCAGAAGAGTTTCTGGTTAAAAGTGTCACTGAGATGACTCAAGGCAGTCCAATTGTTCATATCGAACATGGTATTGGTCGTTATAACGGTTTAATTATTCTAGATGTGGGTGAGGGTGAGCAAGAGTTTATTCATCTGAAATACGCCGATGATGCCAGTATTTATGTGCCTGTCGCTAATTTACAAATGATTAGTCGCTATAGTGGCGGTGATCCTGCGCTTGCGCCTTTGCACAAGATTGGTAGTGGTAAATGGGATAAAGCTAAGCAAAAAGCATTACAACAAATACATGATGTTGCTGCTGAATTGCTCAACATGCAGGCAAGACGAGAAGCTAAAGTCGGTATTCATTTCAAAATAGACATCTCGCAGTATGAGCTGTTCGCTAGTCAATTTGCCTTTGAAGAAACGCCAGATCAGGCTAATGCCATCCATGCTGTCATGGAAGATATGAAGCAAAACCAGCCGATGGATCGACTCATTTGCGGTGATGTAGGCTTTGGTAAAACAGAAGTTGCCATGCGTGCGGCCTTCATTGCGGTCAGTGCTGGTTACCAAGTTGCGGTATTGGTACCGACTACTTTGCTAGCGGGACAACACGAAGACAACTTCCGCGACCGCTTCGCTGATTGGCCAGTACGTGTCGAAACCTTATCGCGTTTTGGTGGTAAAAAACATCAAGATACCGTACTGGCGGATTTAGCTGCTGGTAAAGTTGATATTGTGATAGGTACGCATAAGCTGCTACAGCCTGATGTTAAGTTTACTAATTTAGGATTAATGATAGTCGATGAAGAGCATCGCTTTGGCGTGCGTCATAAGGAGCGTATCAAGGCTATCCAGACCGATGTAGATAGTATGTCTATGACAGCAACACCGATACCTAGAACGCTCAACATGGCGCTCTCTGGAATGCGTGATATGTCGATTATTGCCACCCCACCTGCACGTCGTTTGGCCATTAAAACCTTTGTGATGCAAAAGACAGAAGCTTTAATGAAAGAGGCTATTTTGCGTGAGTTGCTACGCGGCGGGCAGGTATATTTATTGCATAATGATGTTGCTAGTATTGAGCGTATGGCAGAGACTATACGTGAGCTGGTACCAGAAGCGCGAGTAGGTGTGGCTCATGGACAGATGCAAGAACGTCAACTTGAACAAATTATGCAGCAGTATTACCATAAAAAATTCAATGTTTTAATCTGTACGACTATTATCGAAACCGGTATCGATGTACCTAATGCCAACACCATTATTATTGAGCGTGCTGATAAATTTGGTTTGGCTCAGCTGCATCAGTTGCGTGGCCGTGTCGGTCGTAGTCATCATCAAGCGTATTGTTATCTACTAGTACCGTCAATTAAAGGTCTCAAAGGCGATGCTAAGCGCCGATTACATGCTATCGAACGTGCTAATACGCTGGGTGCAGGCTTTATGCTGGCAAGTGAGGATTTAGAGATTCGCGGTGCAGGTGAGATATTGGGTAAACAGCAAAGTGGCAATATGCAGGCGATTGGATTTAGCTTATATATGGATATGTTAGAGCGTGCTACTAAAGCTATCAAAGCGGGTAAAGAGCCGGATTTAAATACACCGTTATCGCTGACTAGCGAGATTAATTTGCATAGCTCAGCTTTGATACCTGAAGAGTATCTACACGATGTGCATCAGCGCTTGTTGTTTTATAAACGGATCAGTAATGCCGATGATAAAGAAATCCTGATTGATATTCGCACTGAAATGATTGATCGCTTTGGTATACTACCAGACCAAACCAAGCATCTATTCGCTATTCATGGTCTGCGCTTACAGGCAGAGCCATTGAAGATTAATAAAATTGATGCCAATAGTAATAGTATGACGCTGGAGTTTGCACCAGATACCCCTGTTGATGCGTTAGCAATCATTAAACTGATTCAATCTGATGGTCAGCGTTATCGCATGAATGGCGCGTCAGGTATTCGTTATAGTGATGCGGATAAACTTGAAACACCGCAACAGCGAGTAACGGTTATCCAAGAGCTGTTACGCTATTTTAGCGAGCATATGGTAGCCGAACCTGCATAGATTCATTTGACGACAATTGGATACTAGATAAGTCGTATAAAGGGAATAGGTAATGGCGCTATTTTATCCAGTAGATAACTGATAAAATAGCGCCATTATATTTATTAACTTATTTCATTGATGTTTTATAACAAGAGAAGCCGTCATTATGTTCCAACTACATCCTAAGCTTGCTGCCGATAGTTTTTTAGTGGGTGATTTTCCACTATCGACATGTCGTTTGATTAATGACTGTCAGTTTCCTTGGCTGATTTTGGTGCCTCGTGTGTCAGGTATCAAAGAATTGTATGAATTATCTGAGTCGGATCAAACGCAGTTTTTACGTGAATCAAGTTGGTTATCAAGCCAACTTGCTAAAACGTTCCAAGCCGATAAGATGAATGTCGCGGCACTTGGCAACCAAGTACCACAGTTGCATTTTCATCATATAGTACGCTACCAAAACGATATGCAGTGGCCAAATCCAGTATGGGGTGTGCCTGCAATACCGTACACAAAAGAAGTATTGGCTCAAATGCAACAGACTTTAATGATTGCATTGCGAGGACATCATCAGATGCCGTTCGATTGGCAAATGTAATTAATACTTAACGGTTGAATATTTTGGTTATTAGATGGTTCAGTTTCATGCTACTTACCTTTTGCCATTCATTTCTGTTATACGTTATTATATGATTTCTATTGTACGTTGTTATATTTTAGACACTATTTATCGATATTGCTAAAATTGTAGAGCAATTGAAAATAGATAGTGTCTTTTTAGTTATTAATTACATATATTATATTGGGTTATATCCTTATAATATATGTAATTGTATCTCCTATTATTTTACTAACTAAAAATGAATTCTGAGTCTAAATTGCTCATTTTTTTCACTTCCTTTAACCTAAGTGAACATCAAGTATGTCTTTTTCTGTTATATCAAAATCACCGACTTCATCAGAGAATAACGAAGTCTCTCGGTTTGATTATCCAGAAATATTTGTCTTGCTACTCACCGTAGCACTTATAGCTGCGCATTTCGAATTTAATCCTAACTCAATGGCGTTACTTGTTATCGTCAGTCTGCCAAGTTTAATGATTCTAATTTATAACTATCAGCACCAATCGAGTTTTTGGACTTCTAATACTGTCATTATTCTTTTATCCACAGTCATTGGGAGCATGCAGTTTTGCACAGTGATGTCGCTGAGCCTTGCGCTACTAATTGGCATTCGAATTATCTTAAGTGATCCTGAGAATCGACTTAAACTGATTATGATATCTGCCATTACGGCCATGATGTTCTATTACGTCAGTATTACTTTAAGTCGTGAGGTGATGGATTGCAATGAAGGTTTATTATCACCGACCATATTGCTAGCTAGCATTGTTACTATATTCTGGCAATTCTGGAACGTATATCATAAATACTTAAATCATAAAAAAACTGCAAAGCAAGCGAAAGGGCGACTGAATACGATGGTATCAGTCATCAGTAAATTGACCCGTTTTATACCTCCACAAGTTTGGCAACCGATTGTAAAATCAGATAGTGTCGTACATGTGAACAACAAACGCGCCAAGCTGACTATTATGTTTTCGGACATTGCTGGGTTTACTGAGCTGTCTGATAGCTTAAGCTCTGACAACTTAGCTGATATTTTAAATACTTATATGAAATGTATGACTATCATTGCTAACAGACACGGTGCGATGCTGGATAAGTTTGTTGGTGATGGCATGGTATGTTTCTTTGGTGAGCCTAATAGTCGAGGGACACGGCAAGATGCATTGGACTGCGTGGCTATGGCAATTGATATGCGCCGTGAAATGCGTAGTTTGCGACAGGAATGGCGCTTGATGGGCTTTGAAGGTCTATATGTGCGTATTGGTATTACTACTGGTTACTGTCATGTGGGGAATTTTGGTAGTAATAATCGCATGAGTTATACCATTATTGGTAAAGAGGCTAACCTTGCATCTCGTCTTGAGTCGATAGCAGGAAAGGGAGATATTCTTATTAGTCAAAGAACTTATGATTATGTTTGCCATGATTATGAATGCGAATACGCTGGCACTTATCAACTAAAAGGTTTCGATAGTAGCATCAATGCGTGGCAGGTTTTAGACCCTGACGCTAATAAAGGCCGCTTATCTAAGTGGGTAGACCATACGCTACCAGGTTTTAACTTACATCTAAACTTCAAAGATATGCAAAATTACGACTACAAAGAGATTAAAAACAAATTAAATTTTGCCCTTGAACGTATCGAAAAAGAAGAAAAGATAATGGCTCCTGATAAAGAGGGAAAGGGTAAATAGAGTAGTAAACACTAATTTAAAAACCTTATAAGTAAAGGGCATTTGAATCTAAAACAAATAAAAAGCCAGCTATTACAGTGTAATAGCTGGCTTTTTATTGCAGAAAATATTACTTGCTGATAGCGTAGCGCTTAATGATTTTCTTTTGCATGGTTGAGCGTATATTTAGGTATCTCGATGGTTAAGTCTTCATCTTCAAGCATAACCTGACAAGATAGGCGTGAGTCAGGCTCTAATCCCCAAGCACGATCAAGTAAATCGGCTTCGATATCATCCATCTCATCTAAGCTGGTAAAGCCTTTACGGACTACCACATGACAGGTGGTGCAGGCTTTTGACATCTCACAAGCATGCTCAATCTTAATGCCTTTTTCCAATAGCGCTCTGCATAAGTTATTGCCAGCTTCTAATTCGACTTCAGTGCCTTCAGGGCAAATTTCGTGATGCGGTAGTACGGTAATCTTTGGCATAAATTGTCTTTCCAATGCTAATCAATTAAAAAAATGAAAGATATAAGAGGTCAGCTTAGTATAGTCGCTAATCTATATTCTTAGGCGTATGTATTATTAAACGTATCTACTACCAATCTTTGGCACTAGTACCTGCCATGCTGGCTTTAACGCTTTGATTCATAATACGAGCAGCAAAGGAATCACTATGTGGCTTGAGCTTTGCTTGCTGTGCCTCAATAAGTGGCAAGTCATCTGTACTAAGTGTTGTTTGTAGTGCTTGTATTTGCTCAGCTAATGATTGCTGTTCATCAGTTGTCAGTAGGGCTGCGAATTCTTTGAGCGCAGATTGTAAAGCAAGCACTTCACGCTCAGCTTCTACTTTGGTCTCAATTAAAGAGCGCGCATTTTTATCTGCTTCCGCGTATTTAAATCCTGCCACTAGTAGCTGCTCTTTTTGCTCATCTGATAGTCCATAAGAAGGTACAATCTCAATCTTACTTTCTGTCTTGGTAGTGGTTTCTTGAGCACTGACTGTTAGCTGTCCGTTGGCATCAATACTAAAGGTTACCTCAATACGTGCAAATCCAGCTTTCATTGGTGGAATACCGTATAGCTCAAAGCGTCCTAGTGAACGACAGTTATCAACTGTTTCGCGCTCGCCCTGTACCACATGAATCACCATGCCTGTTTGACCATCTTGATAGGTGGTAAACACTTGGCGTTTTTTGACAGGAATAGGCGTATTGCGTGGAATCAGTACCTCAACCAGACCACCCATGGTCTCAAGACCGAGCGATAACGGCGTTACGTCTAACAGTAATAAGTTATTGTCACTATCACCGTTGACCAATTGATGTGCGGTTTGGGCAGCACCTAAAGCCACCACTTCATCTGGGTTTAGACGGCAAAGCGGCTCTTTAGCAAAAAACTCAGTCACTACTTGCTGTACAGCAGGCATACGGGTAGAGCCACCGACTAAGATAACTTCATCTAAGTCCGAAGTAGATAGCTTGGCATCACGCAGTACTTGTTCACAGACACTTATCGTGCGGCGGCTAACGGGCTCTGCAATAGCCAGCAAGTCTTCACGGCGTAACACGCCTTGATAAGACTGCTCATTGACAGTGATATCGATATCGACTTGTTCAGCATCAGTCAGCGCTTGCTTATAAGCTTTGGCTTGTTGTGCCAGTATCGACTTGTCATGACGGCTCACGTCTGTAGGATCGATGTGTAATTGCTTGATAAGCCAATTAGTCATTAGACGGTCAATATCATCACCACCTAATGCACTATTACCACCAGTTGCCAATACTTCGAAGACGCCATCATTTAGCTTTAAGATAGAAACGTCAAAAGTACCACCACCCAAATCATAAATTAAGTAATAGCTTTCTTTATTACTATCTTGTGTAGGCTGATCGAGACCATAGGCAACGGCTGCGGCGGTCGGCTCATTTAATAGACGCAGTACATTGATACCAGCCGCTTGCGCCGCATCTTTAGTCGCTTGACGCTGAGCTTCATCAAAGTAAGCAGGAACGGTAATTACCGCACCTTCAATACTGTCTGCAGGTAATGCAGTGGTGGCGCGTTGCTCAAGCGTTGCCAATATCCGCGCTGATACTTCAACAGGCGATACTTCCCCTTGAGCAGTAACGAATGCAGGCATATCGTCTTTATTGCCACTCAATTCATAAGGGTGGGAGAATTTGATATCAGCTTGGCTACGACCCATAAAGCGCTTAGCCGAGACGATCGTATTTTTTGGATCATCCGCTAAGTGTGCTAGAGCATCATAGCCGACTAATGGGTTGCCTGTGCTTGGATAGTAGACGACAGAAGGTAGTAAAGTGTCATTAGCTGCGCCTGCTTCTAAGACTTGCGCCTTGCCTGAGCGTACCACAGCGACCAATGAGCGTGTGGTACCAAGATCGATTCCCAGACCAAAACGATGCTGGTGAGGTTGGGCGCTTTGATTGGGTTCGGCAATTTGCAATAAAGACATAAGATAACTCAGAGATAAAATGAATAAGTGAAATGGAGCAAATAAAAAAATATACACTATTATAGTTTAACCGCTGCAATCCCGCTTTCAAAATAGAGGAGGGTGGCGGTTAAAAGTGCTTAAAATAAGAGATTATACGGTATCGTTGGTACTATTTTAACTATCATTTTGGAATAGTGCTTTTAAATGAGATTTATATGTTAAAAGCACTTATAAATAAACCTTAGATATAAACTAAGTCATAAAGCTTATAAATCGGCTATTTAAACGTATAAATCATCGTCATCTGAATGTTCAGCAGTTACTACTTCATCAAGGCCAGTAGTAACGTCAGCATTTAGCTTTACTAAGAACTTCAGCTTTTGCGTCGCATCGATCGCCGTTTGCCAGTCTTGACTTTGGTATGCAGTGCTAAAACGCTCAGACTGTTTAGCGAGACGCTGCGTAATCTGCGGATGTAGTTGCTGTAGGGTCGCAAGATCTTTATCTTCAATCGCTTCGTCTAAATCAATACGCATCTGCATAGCATCTTCTAAGAAGTCTAAGTCTGCGATTGAATGCTCTAGATTTTGTGCTTGATCTGCCATATCTAACAAATAGCTAGCACGACTATCAGGCGTACTTAGCGTTTGATAAGCTTGATTAATCAACGCTGAAGCTTGCTCAGACTGCTGTTGCGCTTGTGCCGTATCTGACAAGTTTTTTGCGACATTATCAGGGTGATAACGTTTTTGTAGCAGACGTAGACGCTGATCGAGACTGTCTTGATTGACTTCAAATTGTACAGGCTGCTCAAATAGAGCAAAGAAGTTATTAAACTGTGCTTCTGCTGTAATGTCTGTCATATCATACGCCTTGCATTTTTATTTGTTTTTTCAAAACTTTGTCTAGTTGAGGACTTTTTTACGGATTGGTTCGTAATACTGAGTTAATCGCTCACTACTGTCTACTATTAAACTCACAAGCGTTGATACCTTAGACTGTAAAGGATTCACCGCAACCACATTCACCTTTCTGATTCGGGTTAGTAAACTTAAAGCCTTCGTTTAAACCTTCTTTTTCATAATCCATCAACAAGCCATCTAAATACACCAAACTTTTAGGATCAATAAAGATACTGACGTCACGACTTTCATAGCGCGTGTCATTTTCATCAGGCGTATCTACAAACTCTAAAACGTAAGCTAATCCTGAGCAACCCGCTGTACGGATACCAACTCGAATACCTTCGCCTTTACCGCGATTGTCCAAAAAATCTCGAACATGCTGAGCGGCGCGTTCTGTCATTTCAATCATGCCAACTCCCATTGACTATCAATAATAAAGATATTAATTTAATAAAAAACTGTTTAATAAGAAACTATCAATAATGAATATAAATAAAATTCTGTATAAATGGGCAACTAGGATAGCAAGATTGCCGAAATAACATTTTAATAACTTCTGGTTAATAACTGCTAGAAAATAAAAGGTGACAATTACATAAGCGTTATTGTCACCTCTTTAGCATTAGTAGCTGTTCAATGTACTGCTACTAAAGTATGACTATTAAGATAGTGTACTTAAAAATACAATACTCACGCTAATAGGCTTAGCTAGTCGCTTCTTCTGTCACTACTGCAGCGCCATGTTTACCTTTATAGTCACTGATAGCAGCTTTAATAGCATCTTCTGCAAGTACAGAGCAATGCACTTTTACTGGTGGTAATGCAAGCTCTTCAGCGATATGGTTGTTTTTGATTTCGCCAGCTTGGTCTAGACTTTTGCCTTTAAGCCACTCAGTAACAAGTGAGCTTGAAGCAATCGCTGAACCACAGCCATAAGTTTTAAAGCGTGCATCTTCAATGATACCATTATCATCAACTTGGATTTGTAGACGCATTACATCGCCACAAGCTGGGGCACCAACCATACCAGTTCCAACGTTTTTGGCATTTTTATCAAGATTGCCGACGTTGCGCGGATTTTCGTAATGATCAATAACTTGGTCACTATAGGCCATGGGGTTTTCTCCTAGTTAGATGATGAGTAGTCAATTACTGACTTTAAATGTCTAACTACTCATCGATAATTGGGGTCAAACATTCAGTTAATAAAAACTGCATTTATAATTGTCTGATCAATCGTTTAATGGCTATGGTCTATAACCATATCGTTTTTTGGTTTTAGTGCTCAGCCCATTCGACTGAATCTAAATCAACACCTTCTTGATACATATCCCAAAGTGGTGATAGGGCACGTAATTTGTCAACCGCTTCATGCATTTGCTTGATAACAGTATCGATATCTTCTTCAGTCGTATAACGACCAAAGCTAAAGCGAATCGAACTATGTGCTAGTTCGTCTGGGCGCCCGATAGCACGTAATACGTAAGATGGCTCAAGTGTCGCTGACGTACAGGCTGAACCTGATGAGACGGCTAAGTCTTTTAGCGACATCATGAGTGATTCACCTTCAACAAAGTTAAAGCTGATGTTTACAATATTAGGCACACTGTGCTCAAGATCACCATTTAGGTAAATCTCTTCGATATCTTGTAGACCGTCCCATAGTTTCTGACGCAATTTTGCTGCATGAGCATTATCTTCTTCATAACGCTCATTGGCTAAGGCAAATGCAGCACCAAGGCCGACAATTTGATGCGTCGGTAGTGTACCTGAACGCATACCGCGCTCATGACCACCGCCATGTTGCTCTGCTTTTAAGCGAACACGTGGCTTACGACTGACGAACAAGGCACCGATACCTTTAGGACCATATGCTTTATGGCCTGAAAAACTCATCAAGTCGATTTTCATCTCTTGAATGTTAATAAGAACTTTACCAACAGACTGTGCGCCATCGACATGGAAGATAACACCAGCTTCACGGGTTATTTCACCAATAGTAGCTACATCAGTAACTGTGCCAAGCTCGTTGTTTACCATCATCAATGATACTAAAATCGTGTCATCGCGTAGCGCTTCTTTAACTTGCTCTGGCAAAATAAGACCAGTACTTGGTTGTGGCTCAAGATAAGTAATCTCAAAACCTTCTTGCTCAAGTTCGCGACAAGTGTCCAATACGGCTTTATGCTCGATTTTGCTGGTGATAATATGCTTACCACGAGACTGATAAAAATGCGCAGCACCTTTAATCGCTAGGTTGTCAGATTCTGTCGCACCTGAAGTAAAGACGATTTCGCGCGGATCAGCATTGATAACATCAGCAACTTGCTGACGAGCAGTTTCGACTGCTTCTTCTGCTTGCCAGCCATAGCCATGTGAGCGCGAGGCTGGGTTACCAAAGATGCCGTCTACAGTCAGATATTCGCTCATTTTAGCGGCTACTGATTTAGCAACTGGCGTGGTGGCGGCATAATCTAAGTATATAAGGTTGTTATGTTGGCTCATGCTGGGTTTGCCTCGCTGGTCGATAGGGTAATAGTATTAATGTCTTTTATGGAAATCTCTTTAGTAGAGTTTTGCTGACGCTCTGATACTGATTGCACATTTTCCATATCTAATAATTGCGCCAATGTTATATTTTTCAAGTACTGCTCAATATGATTGGACAGTGCACACCATAAATCATGGGTTAGGCACATTGTACCACCTTGGCAGTCACCACGTCCTTCACACTGCATGGCATTAACCGACTCGTCAACGGCAGATATAATACTCATTACATCTATCTCATCTAGGGGTTTGGCTAAATGATAACCGCCTGCAGCACCACGAATACTAGTAACTAAACCGCGTTTACGTAGTTTGGAGAATAACTGTTCAAGATATGAGATAGATATCGATTGCCGTTTTGCAATATCAGATAAGGATACAGCACTGTCTTGTTGACTGGTTTGTAACGCCAAATCTAGTAACGCGGTAACGGCATACCTGCCTCGAGTAGTTAAACGCATAAAATATCTCCAAGCTAATCAGTTATAAGCCAAATTCAATAACGAGCTTAGTATCTTTAGTACTCTAAATCATGAGTGATCTAAATCATGCAAGATTATTTGTGCAATACAGATATTAAGTATACTAAGTCAAACGTCATCGCTATTAAACAACAGATGGTTAACCCGATGTGTGCTGCGATAAAGTCATTATACTTAATCCTGAGTAATTTAGTCAAGATTGAAATGTCATAGAATGGTTAATCTTACCTATCACCACTATTAATAAAAGTAATTGGCTAAATAAAGCGGCAACGAAGTGGAAAAGCGCTAATGAGTGGTAGTAAAGGCTAGGGGTAAAAAAAACGCTCAATGACAGTTCGATGACTTCGTTGAGCGTTCTTGTAAAAACAAAGGTAAACCCCGAAGGTTAGTTCATTAGCAACGTGATAACAGCAACAATCGCCATAATAACTGAAGCAATTGTGATAATAGTAAGTGTCTTTTGCCTACTCTGTAGCTCTTTCACTGTAGTTTCAAATTCGCGATTTTTTATGGTCAGCGTATTAATTTGAGTCTGTTGTTCTGCAATACGCAGTTTATAGTTGTTCTTTTTTTCTTCCAACTCATCAGCGCTAGGTTTTTGCTTTGCATTGCCACCTTTAAACTTCTTAAGGATCCCTTGAATTAAGCTACCCAAACCTAGCTGAGTAATAAATTGTTTAACCAGTTGAACCTGAATAAGCTCACCACGCATTTGCAGTTTTTCAGTCGTTTCGCTGTCGTGTGAGGTTAAAGCACTTAAAACTTGAATGCTATACGCGTTAATAATAACGTCAGGCTCACTACGACCAACAGGTAGATTGGCATCTAGCAACACACCTTTATAGCTAAAAGTTGCAAAAATCTCTACATGAGGCAAATACAAGCGTAGACAGATAACAGTGCCCTGTTTAGCAAGCGGGTAAGCGGCTTTACGTAGCTCAGGATCTAAGCGTAACAGCAAGGTCAATGCTGACTCAGTGAACACTAGGATAATGTTGAGAAGAGAGTGAGACAACGTAGAACGCTTCATGTAAGTAATCCATTTTATTGGGCAAATTAAAAGTAAACATAAAATATGAGAAGCAGTGAATAACTGCAAATACAACATTAATTATAATTTGGTTTTTATAGCATATTATGTGATGGCTATCATAACGTTTTCATCATAAAAAGTAACGTATACCTATCTCAGTTAGCAAATTATTGCGATAAAGCCCGTTTTCTATACCTAGAGTTTTTGTAAGTCAAAGCTCTACTGTACTACAAATATGAACAAAGCCAGCTGAAGTAGCGAACACTGGCTAGTAAAAAGATATTATCAATTGTCTCTTCATAATATAGACTTTAATCGCTAATTTTGATTGAAAAATCAGTGATTTCGCTAAAATTAATGGTTTTTTTAAATAAACTATACGTTCTCTGACGTAAAATACATCTTGGCGACCTAAAAAACTAATATGCATTATGCGATGTTTTTGAGCAGTATCTGTGGGACAAATGACAAGTTACAGGTGATTTGCGTAACGTTAGGTGTCAAATACGTAGTTTCGCAGGCAAAAAAATGTAAAATCGCTTGCGCTCCTTATGTTGCCTTGATATAAAGACGTTAACAACGCGCAACCCGTAAATAAAAGCGTCAAAAGTGGTTTTTATTGCTTAAATCGTATGAGAGCGATACAATGCCTGACGTTAGCGTTTATTTCAGCCCTTAAACTTGAAGGAAATTGTATGAATAAGTCAGAATTAATTGATAGCATTGCAGACAAAAGCGGCCTAAACAAAACCCAAGCTGGTGATGCATTGAACGCCGTTATGGAAAGCGTTGGTGAAGCTCTAGAAGCTGGTGAAAGTATCTCACTAGTTGGTTTTGGTACGTTTAGCGTAAAAGACCGTAAAGCACGCACTGGCCGTAATCCTAAGACAGGTGAAGAGCTAAGTATCCCTGCAAGCAAAGTACCAAGCTTTAAAGCCGGTAAAAACTTAAAAGAGCGCTTAAACTAAGCCAATCTTAGCTTGTTAGTATAAATTTGCTGTTTAACTTTAGACAGTAAAACAAGCAATAAAAAGCACCTTTATATAGAGGTGCTTTTTTTATCGCTAAAATTTGTATAGCAGATGCTTGGAATATTTTGAGTCTAGACTAAAATTCACGTATCATAGGGCGCGCGTAACGCTATTGCTTTATCAAGTTACGGTTTTTACAAGCATCAAATAACATTGACATCATTTATCATGCCATTGTCTGTCCACATATCGCTGACATCGTTGCAATGGTTCTTCATCAATATAGGTTAAAAAGTAGAAATAACTATGGATAAATTGCGCGATTTTTTGAAAAGCTGGCCTGGTCGCATTTTATTGATTCTATGCCTATCGCCACTCGCTTTATTAGGCATCGAGAGCTACTTTCAGGGCAATGTTGACCCCAATCAAATAGCCCAAGTAGGTGAGGCAAGTGTGGGTTTGTCAGAGTATCAAAATGCAGTAAACAATCGACGCTCTGAGATTTTAGACCAAATTGATGACGCAAGCTTATTAAATGAAGATGTGTTACATGAGCAAGTGCTAAAAGGATTGATTGACCGCACCTTACTTGAGCAGCAAGCTGGTAAGCTAGGTATGACTGTATCTGATGACACGATCAATCGTCTGTTGCGTCAAGAGGACGCTTTTAAAGATGAAAACGGCGAATTCTCTAACGATCAGTTTTCGAACTTTTTACGTCAACGCGGCATGACTAAAGACCAACTGTTTGCTGAATTTCGTAATCAGTTAAGCCTAGATCAGCTCAATGCAAGTATCGTTGGTACTGCCATCTATCCTATGAAAGCGGTGAATCAGCTGATTGATTTACAGCTAGAATCACGCAATATCTGGCTACATCGTTTTAATTGGCAAGATTATCAGCAGAAAGTTAAGCTTAGCAAAAATGATATCCAAGCTTATTATGATGCTAATAAAGAGACGCTAAAGAGCGATGCCATGGTTGATTTGGCATATATTCAGTTAAGCCCTGCGACGATTAAGGTCGATCAAGTTACAGAAGAAGATCTGCAGCAGCAATATGAAGGCTATAAGCAAGGGCTTGCTGTGGTTGATGAGCGTAAGCTAAGTCAGATTCTAGTTACTGGTAATGATGCTAAGACGCGTGCTGATAAAATCAAAGCGCGTCTTGATAAAGGTGAATCATTCGCAGCATTGGCCAAAACAGAGTCAGATGATCCATCAGGCGCTACTGGCGGTGATATTGGACTTTTCAATCCATCAGTATTTGGTAATGATGCTGCTGCCGTTGAAACAGCGCTGCAAGGCTTAAGTGTAGGTGACGTTACTGCCCCTATTAAAACCAATTTCGGTTATCAGATATTTACGGTAACAGAAGACAATGGTAGTAAAATACCAAGCCTAGATAGTATGCGTGAAGAGTTAACAGCTAAGGCAAAGGAATATAAGCGTCAATCAATTTATGCTGATAAAGTAACAGCAATTAATGATTTGGCAGCAGATGGTTTTAGTATCGAAGATATCGCTCAGCAAGAAAACGTAGCGTTAAAACGTATTAAAGATTATCGTAAGAACAATAATACGTCAGTGTTGCCGCAACCTGCTGTCATCAAGCAAGCCTTTGATGAGTTTACTATCCAAGATCAGGCAGTAACGGCAGGTATTGAAGTAGGTAGCGGAACGGCATGGGTGCAACCAAGTAACTATCGTCCAACTCAAACTCTTACCTTGGCGGCTGCAACTCCAATTATTACCAAAAGGCTGCGTCAGCAAAAAGCCAGTGCTATGGCTCTTAAAGATGCTAAGCAGTTGGCTGCTGGGATTAAAACCGTGGCTGATATCAATAAGCAAGCAGTAGGTTTTCAGGCACTCGGTCAGGTTAATCGTCAAACAACGTTACTGACCGAAAAGGAACGTAGTTTAGCATTTAGTAAGCAAGCCTCTGAGAACGGGGTTGTAGCGTTGGCAAGTGAGACTGAGGTAGGTGCTAGTGTGCTGGTTGGCGATCGTATCGAGACTGAACGCCAATCGCAGTTGTCTGATCTAGAAAAAGCGCAAACAGCCTCAATTATCCGTGATAATTTAGGTCAAGATCAGCTGCAAGATTACTTAGATTATCTACGTCTGGTATATAAGGTTGAAATTAACGAAGCTAACATGGCAGGGGCACAAGGTCAGTAATAGTGCCATTGCTTTCTGTTGAGCTATTAATAAGTAACCAAAAAAATGTATAAAAATTCTTGAATAAAAAAGCCACTGTATTGCTACAGTGGCTTTTTTAATGAGCTATATTTTTGATAGTTTTATATATATCAATTAATAGCAGTACTTATATGAAGTGCTGCTATTAATACTGCTTTAGCATTTTGTACATGAAAGTTTTAATGACGGAAATGGCGCATACCCGTAAATACCATAGCAATACCATGCTCATTTGCTGCAGCAATGGTTTCATCATCACGCATAGAGCCACCTGGCTGGATGATAGCAGAAATCCCTACTGCAGCAGCGTTATCTATGCCATCACGGAACGGGAAGAAGGCATCTGAGGCCATGACAGCACCTTCAGTTGCTAATCCAGCATGCTCAGCTTTGATAGCAGCGATACGTGCTGAGTTTACCCGGCTCATTTGACCTGCGCCAACACCAATAGTGCGCTGACCTTTAGCATAAACGATAGCGTTGGATTTGACGTATTTTGCTACGTTCCAACTAAATAACAGATCAGCAATTTGTGCTTCAGTTGGTTGTACGTCAGTGACGATTTTCAAATCATTAGCAGTGATCAAACCGAGATCCTGTTCTTGTACCAACAGGCCACCGTTGACGCGCTTATAGTCAAGTTGGATGTCGCGCTGATCTGGTGCTGGTAGTTCACCGCAAACTAAGACGCGTACGTTTTTCTTAGTCGCAGTCGCTTCAAGTACACCTGCTTCAATACTTGGCGCAATAATAACTTCTACGAATTGATTGTCAATAATGGCTTTTGCTGCGGCAAGTGTTAATGGGCGGTTAAAGGCAATAATGCCACCGAAAGAAGATTCAGGATCCGTGCTAAAAGCAGTTTGATAAGCCGCTACTTGGTCGTTATCAATGGCGACACCGCAAGGGTTAGCGTGTTTGACGATTACGCAAGCAGGTGCACTAAATGCTTTGACGCATTCAAGGGCAGCATCAGTATCGGCGATATTATTATAAGACAATGCTTTGCCTTGTAATTGCTCGGCTGTTGCTATAGAAGCTTGTTTACTTTTTGAAGGTTGGCTTTCTATATAGAAGGCAGCATTTTGATGTGGGTTTTCGCCATAGCGTAGGTCTTGTGCTTTCTCAAGCTGCACATTAAACGTTCTTGAAAAATTCTCTGGCTGTTGAGTTTCATTGACACGACTACCCAAAAAGTTAGCAATCATCCCATCGTATTGTGCCGTATGTTCAAACGCTTTAACCGCTAAGTCATAGCGTAAGGCCGTTGTCAGTTCTGTGCCATTACCTAAGGCTACCAGTACTCGTTCATAATCGGCTGGATCGGTAACAATACCTACGTGGGCATGGTTCTTAGCAGCAGAACGTACCATAGTCGGACCACCAATATCGATGTTTTCGATAGCATCGTTCATAGTGACATCAGCACGAGCAATTGTTTCAGCAAATGGATAAAGGTTAACCACGACCAAATCGATACGATCAATACTATGCGAACTCATAATCGCATCATCTGTACCACGGCGACCTAAAATACCACCATGAATCTTTGGGTGTAGCGTTTTGACACGGCCATCCATCATTTCAGGGAAACCAGTATAATCTGATACTTCAGTCACGGCCACATTATGCTCTTTGAGCAAACGATAAGTACCGCCAGTGGATAGTAAGTCAAATCCTGACTGAATAAGCCCCTGAGCAAATTCTACGATATTGGACTTATCAGAGACTGAGAGTAGAGCAAGCGGTTTGGTAGCCATAAAAACGATTCCATAAAAAAAGCCCGACACAAACGTCCGGCAAGATAGTAGTGGCAGTCACAGATAGAGTTACGTCTAATCTATGAGTTGCCATGCACAATAATGATAAAGCTTAATAATTAAGTTTCAGTGTTTAGAGCTTAATGTTCGCAGCTAGCTATGCATTACTTAGGCATGACTAGCATTGAATGGATAGAGCTTCAAAAATCACGATGCCTATGATAAAACATCTGACCAATTTACACAAAACTCAATATCATTTTAGAGCATAAATACTAATTTCTATACAATCAACTACATTAAATCGTAGATTTTAAGTTTTTTGCGTAGTGTGCCACGATTAAGGCCCAAAATTTGAGCGCATTTGGTTTGATTTCCACGAGTTTGCTCAAGTACTACAGTTAGTAGGGGGAGTTCTACTTCTTTTAAGATGAGCTCGTAAAAGTCGGTTGGCATTTCATCATCCAAGGCCGCAAAATACTCACGTACTACGCGTTCAACATGCACACGTAAAGGCGCATTCGCTGGAGTAAGTGTCGTATCACTGTGCATATGATTGTCTGCGCTATCCAAACGATTCTGTGTATCAGTGGTTGGTTGATTAGTACTGTCCTGATCATCATAGTTGTTATGGCAATCAGGATGCTGGGCAAAACGGTTGGCAAAGGATTGAGCGGAGTGTGCCATAAGGTGATGTCCTTAAAAAAGTGTGATACGACAAAGGTCATAGACAAAAAGATAACTAGTCGCTCAACTGAATATTAATATAAGTATTAGGTTGGAGATATGAAGCTTTTTAATAAATAGGGTTGATAGTAACTTTACTAATATGATTGATGGTAACTGGTACTGTAAACATAAATGATTTGTTTTGTTCAGCGAATAGTAGATTTTGCTTACTTGCTAGATAGTCCTTTGGCAGCGCAATGAACTCTCCAGTTAGAGCGTTATTGTCATAAATGCTAACTTTGAGACTAGGTAGGAGCTGGGACTTTGTGCTTTGGTTTGCCAAAGTGGCTGTTATATCAGTAAATACATCAGCATCCATAATATCACTAGGTTTATAAACCAAATCAGTAATATCAAAAGCTGCCATGTCAGCACTAGGTAGGCTGCAAGCTGCGACTGCGCAAACTGCTTGTAAGCGTGCTGCATGCGCTGGGTTTTTGACTATGTTATCTAGATTAAAAATAACATATTGTGCAAACAATAGCATTATCAAGACTAAGCAGCCGGCTACCCAAAGGATCGAAGCGGCAGAAGTCTGTGCAAGAGTTTGTGATGGGTAGATACGTGACTGACCCTTGCTTATTTGCTTAGGGCTAATTTGAGTTTGATCTCTAAGTGGTACGCCCATGCTAGCTAATAGCTGCGATAAATCAGTGTCAGACTCTATCGTGTTTGTATCATTGTTTTGTTCTTCAAGGAGTTTTTCAAGCCATGCATTATCGTTGTCATTGGACATATTAATATTGTCGATAGAAGCATTGATATCATTAGCGGCGACTGAACCAATATTATATTGAGGCCTAGTGTTGACAACATAATCTGATTCTTCAAATAAAGTATCTTGATCGTTAGGCTCGATATTAGACTGATTATCCACAGTAGTGGCTGGTTTAGAGTCTGTTAGTTCAGAATCTAGATTTGTAGTATCCAGCTCAGAAAACCATGCACTCATTTCATCTAGCGAGTTATATTCTGAGTTTGACTCTTCAATATCGTCAACGGGCATATCATCATAGATAAGAGTATCAGAGGATAAAAAATTATTATCCTGCTGAGAATTATTATTTTTGCTTTTTTCAAAAGAGGTGAAATTGCTATCGGTATTTGAACGATCATCACCAGAGACCACAAGATTTTCATTTACTAAAAATACTTGTTGACAGCGTCCACAGCGCGCTTTCGCATTTAACTCATTTAATTGAGCTTGCGGTAAACTAAAGTAGGCTTGGCAAGAAGGACATTGGGTTTTGATGAGCGTGGTCATGTAATTGAGTCCAAAGAAATACGATAGTAACTATCGCGCATCCACTCACCAAAACCTGTCTTATTTTTTAGATATTATTAGGCATCTTTATAGCGATAGACAATAGGGGAGCAGCGTTAAGTTTGCAAAATTCAACTGACTGCCTATCGTAACAGATGTAATAAAGTGTTGCTAGTGTGTAAACAAAACTATTAGGTATTGCTACTGTGTAAACGTTCCTGATAAACGTTGCCAATGCTGATCTTCTTGAGCAGTGAAAGCATGTTTAGAATCAAGGGCAAAATAAGGCTTGTAAGCTTCTGAAACTTGCTCAGTCTGTGACTCAATTAATCCTGCTAGAACTATGCGTCCTTGTGAGGCAATTAAAGTTGCAAAGTAAGGAGCTAAGCCGATGAGGGGCTTGGCTAGAATGTTGGCTACAATAACATCCACTGGAACGACATCATGTTGTACGCAGTAGGCCACGAAATCTTCTGGCAAAAATGCTTGCAAGTGTTCATCAACATTATTGCGTGCAGCATTTTGGTTAGTAGCCAGCACCGCCTGCGGATCGATATCGACCGCATAGACATGTTTGGCACCTAATAGCAATGCGCCAACACCTAAGATGCCTGAGCCACAACCATAATCGATGACGACTTTATCTTGTAGGTCTTGTTCAGTCAGCCAATCTAAACATAGGCGTGTAGTGGCATGGTAACCTGTTCCAAAGGCAAGTCCCGGGTCCATAATAATGTTAATGGCATCTGCATCAGGTGGCGTTAACCAGTTTGGAACGATCCATAAGCCGTTAGCGCATTCGATTGGATGATAGTGAGTCATCCATTCGCGCTCCCAGTCTTTATCATCAACAGCGCTCAGCCAAATGCGACTGGCCTGTACTTGTGCTGCAATCTCATGACTTAGTTGCTCAACAGCTTGTCGACTCCCAATTTCGGTAGTAGCATCAAAGAGACCAGTCAGTATTACTTCATCCCATAAGGGTGATTCGCCCGGTAATGGTTCGAACAAAGGCTGATCACCTGCATCGTCTAACGCAATAGATAGGGCGCCTGCTTCTAATAACAGCGCTTCTGCAAGATCGACGTTTGCTTTTTCACATTGTAGGTGAAGTTGTTGCCATGCCATAAAAGTAACCTTAATTAAATTAGAATAAATTGAAGAAAAATAAATAATTATCGTTTGTAAAAAATAGAATAAACACATTCATTATTATACGCAGTTAGCAAGTTTTTCTTTGTCTGTTGCATCGAAAATAAACTGCGATAATGACTACTTAAGAGCTAATTGTGCCTCTCGTACAACGCGTGAATTGTTCTGTTGTTGACCTGATCTTAAGATAAGCTGCCATAACGCACGGCGACGACTGTCATCCTCAGAAACTGTCAGGCCACGACGTGCCATCGCTTCGGCTTTACGTGGCTGACCTTTCTTTAGAGCAACTTGTGACAGGTAAAAATAAACCGCTGAAGATCTAGGTGCTAGACGTTGAGCACGCGTAAAACTGTTTTCAGCAGCGGTCAAATTACCTGATTTAAGCTGATTAGTGCCTGTTTGCATCAGATTACGAAATGCTGGCAAGTTGCTTTGATTGCTAGTAGGTTTACGGCTTTGCTGCTGCGAATTCTGACGTGCTTGCTCTAATAGCTCATTATGTGAAGGTGTAGCGGGCGGTTGCGAGATCATATAATCATCACGTGGTGGGGTGTACACTGGCTCGTTAAATATGATTTCTGGTTGTTCTATTATCAGTGTTTGCTGGGTTAAAGGATTGTTGGTAGTTGTACTACTACTCTCAGATCTGGGTATGGTTTGGGGCTCAGAGTACGGAGGATTTGCTGGCGTTCTAGTAGTTTCAGCGGGTGCTATATAAGGCTCACTAGAGTAGTCAGCTGTATTGCTGGCATCATTACGGTTAGTTACAGACCCTTGAGGAATATTAATCGTAGTCGTTGTTGCGCCTGCACCGGTACTGTTAGGAGCTGAAGGCGCGGTCTGACAAGCACTTAACGTTAAAGTACCGATGAGCGCAGTTGATACTAGTAATAATTTGCCCAATCCTCTGTGTGTGTCATTCAGTACTGCCAAGTATTGCTGCTGCATAGATGCCGCCATGTCAAACCCCTTATTCTATGTAATTTTAAATAACAGTATGAACTGATAGTTAATCAAACAATTTATTAGAACCACTCAAGCGCTCTATCGTACCAAGTGTCAGTACGTCTTTGAGTATCACCATTATCGCCATTTTCCTCATTCGGGTTGATTACCTCACTATTTGGTATATCTAAACCTTCACGCTGACGCTGCTGATTCATCGAGCCTTGCTCATCTTGCCATTGCATCTGATCACGTGCTTGATCTTGCTGGTACAAAGAAATTGCACAACTACTGGCTTCCTCTGGTAAGTATGCCGACATGACTGGTAAATATCGTGCCGATGCACAACGTTCATTGGACAGCTTGCCAGAGTTGTTTTCAAGCCACAGCCATTCAATGCCTTCAGGTTCTGGCATGGATACGGGTGTCAACTTTAGGCGATTCATATAATCGACCCATACTGGTAGGGCACCTGTGCCGCCGCTAAGTCCGATTGGTTTATTGTCATCACGTCCAACCCAGACAACGCTTACGTAGTTGCCGCTATAGCCTGCAAACCAGGCGTCACGGTAGTCATTAGTCGTACCTGTCTTGCCCGCTAGATTTAAATCGCTACCAAGTGATTGGACACGTTTAGCGGTTCCATCTTTCACTACTTGTTGTAGCGCATAGTTAGTTAGGTAGTTGGTTTCAGGCGGTATACTACGCTGTGTATTAAGACCAGTACGCTGCAAGATACGCCCGCGATCATCAATAACAGTACGAATGCTGTGAATAGGAGTACGAAAGCCACCAGTCGCAAAGACTTGGTAAACGCCAAGCATATCCATTGGACTTAAGTTAACTGAGCCTAATAATGCGGATGGATACGCAGGAATTTTTTCTTCAATACCTAGACGGCGCAGCTGCTTGGCAAATGTATCAATACCGAATTCCATGCCTAAGCGTACCGTACTTTGGTTATACGATTTAGCCAGTGCAGTGGTTAACGGCACATAGCCGTGGTCGCGATTGTCATAATTTTTAGGGTTCCATTTAGTACCGTCACCTAGATTGACTGTAATCGGTGAGTCATCAACGGAGCTGGCTAAATTATAGCGACCGCTTTCAAGCGCCGTCATATAGATAACAGGTTTTAACAGCGAACCAACTTGACGCTTAGCATCAACGGCACGGTTAAAGCCAGTAAACTCACTACCACTACCAACTACTGCGACCAGCTCGCCCGTTTCAGGGTTCGCACTGACTAATGCTCCTTGTAGATCCTTAGTCTTACTACTATTACGGCGTAGCTCACCCAGCTTCTTATCAACAGCTTTATCAGCAGCTAATTGAGCAATAGGGTCGAGGGTACTAATGATGGTAAGACCTTCATTTTTGAGGTCATCAGAGTAGTACACTTCATTAAGTTCACGCTTTACGATATCCAAAAAGTCTGGAAATTGGCTTTTGCCTTCAACAGGCTTATCAACAACACCAAGAGGTTTTTCTAACGCTTTATCGTAGTCCTCTTGACTAATACTACCCATTTCTAGCATGTTATTGAGCACTATATCACGGCGTGCCTTTGAGTCGTTTGGATGACGGCGTGGATTATAAACGCTTGGCCCCTTTGCCATACCTACTAACATGGCTTGCTGATCTAAACGTAGCTCATTGAGTGGTTGATTAAAATAAAATTGTGATGCCAAGCCAAAACCATTGATAGAGCGGTTGCCATTTTGACCCAGATAGATCTCATTCAGATAGGTTTGCAGGATTTCATCTTTACTATAATGCAACTCTAGCAGCACTGCCATCAATGCTTCATTGGCTTTACGTTTCAGGGTACGATCAGAGTTAAGATAAAAGTTCTTGATAAGCTGTTGGGTGATGGTCGAGCCGCCCTGCATAGAGCCGCCAGAGAAATTGTTAAGTACGGCGCGAGCGATACCACGTATGGATACCCCTTTATGTTCATAGAAACCGCGATCTTCGGTAGCGATTAAAGCATCAATCAATGGCTGTGGCACATCATCTAACGAGACGACCATACGATCTTCATTGCTATCAGGATAAATGCCGCCAATATTCACAGGTTCAAGACGAATAATACCAGTCTTATTTTGTTCAGTACTTTGAATCGTCTGAATCTTATTATCCGCAATGGTCATTTTGATAACTTGTTCTTTATCAACATCATTCGCGCTATAGGTAAATCCACGCGTATGGATAAAGTAGTTATTGCCTGATTTATGGAAGCTACCGGTGCGATCATAGGCTTTATTGCTACGATAATTAAGCAGCTCTAGCCATTTTTTCATGGTGTCGTTATCAACGGCAGCACCTTGATAAAGCTCAAGTGGTTGTGAATATACCTTAGCAGGAATATCCCAGCGCTTGCCTTCAAATTTTTGGGTAATAGTACGATCAAGCTTGACTAAATACAGCGCCAATAAAACCATGCCAACGATGACAATAATTAATAAGATACTGCTAAATACAATACCGCGCTGTTGCGAGGGTAGAGTACTAATAGCAGACTTAGACGATTGTGGTAGCTTAAGATTAGATTTTTGCACTGATAACGCACCGTATTGGGATAAAAAACTGCCTCATAATGACGCAAATTGACAAAATTTTCAATCTATCATCATCGACTTAAGGATTCATTAGGGTTTAGCTGGGAAGGTGTATAATAAGTATAGCGTCTAATATCACAATATTAATTAACTAAATAAAGCTTTGTGATAGTCGTTTCAATATGATTTGGAAAAAAATAAAAGCAGTGAAAGCTCTGCATTTAGCAGACTAAATGCTTTTGGCACTTTATGCATTTTATATTGCATTGGCTGTGCCTTTTAATGCGTTTGGTAAGTGCCATATAGGATACAGTCTATATGTTTGGAAAGGGTGTTTTTTGTGTGGATTATCAGCTGTTACTTTGCCAGTAGTGGCTGATTTATTGTTAGGCTTAAACGCGGTCTAACTTAAGCAATACTAATGCAACACAATGTATTTAAAGCTAATGTATCTAAAGCCAGTGTATTAAAGGCCAGTTTATCTAAAGGAAGTAAGCGCGACTATGTCTAGTGCCTCGTCATCAATATCATCGACTACATCTTATGAAGATAATTCTATTACCGAAGGCTTGGTATTGCCACTCGCTGGTCACTGCTTTCACTGCGGCGATCCGGTACCGCAGCCACCATTCTATGCTGAGATATTGGGTAAGTCACGTGAGATGTGCTGTATGGGTTGCCAATTGGCCGCGCAAAGCATTGTAGAAGCGGGTCTTGAGCAGTATTACCTTGACCGCTCAGAAATTAATCGTACAGCAAGCTTGCCAACCCAGCTGACTCGCCTTGAAGCCTACGATCATGATGAGATAAAGTCACAGTTTGTCTATGCGCAAGATGGCCTGTCAGTCGCGGAATTATCTGTGAATAATCTACGCTGCGCTGCCTGCACTTGGCTAATCGAATCGCGTCTAGATGAGTTAGATGGTATCAGTAAATGTCAGGTGAATTTAACCAATCAGCGCATGCGAGTTATTTGGGATGAGACTAAGCTGCCTATTAGCCGTATCTTAGCGGTCATTAATGAGATCGGCTATGAAGCAAAGCCTTATCGGCAAGATACTCATGAGGCTATGCTGGCGCGTCATAATAATCAAATGTTATTAAGCCTAGGAATTGCTGCACTAGGTTCGATGCAAGCGATGATGTATGCCGTTGCGATTTACTTTGGTGAATATAGTGACATGTTGATATTTCAGCGTGATTTTTTACGCTGGGTATCTTTATTTGTTAGTACGCCTGTGTTCTTTTATGCCGGTATACCTTTTTTCACATCAGCTTGGTCGGCGGTTCGGGCGCGTCAAGTCAATATGGATGTGCCGGTCAGTATTGCCTTGATCGTCACTTTCTTTGCCAGTCTCTATGCCACTATTACCGGGCAAGGGGAAACGTACTATGATTCGGTCAGTATGTTTATCTTCTTCCTACTAGCAGGGCGTTATATTGAGCATAATGCGCGTCTAAAAGCAACTACTATGGCCAATGACTTGGTCGTAGTTGAGCCAGTATTGGTACAAAAGGTCGCTGAAGACCAAGAAGCTGCAGCGCTTATTTTGAAAATGTTAGCGGAAAATGAGCTTGAGCTTAATGAGGTAAACGAAGGTTTTATTGTTCAGACCAATGATTTAGTTGTTAATGAAGCTATTAACGAGTTAGATGCTCAAAACCTATCAAGCCTCACGCCAAAATCTACGCCCGATTTTATGAAGGGCATAGACGTAAACGTCCATAAGTTAACAACTCGTATTGCGCAAGACTGGCAGCAGACACGCAATCAACGCCTAGACCTCTCAAAACTAAAAGATGAAGCAGAAGAAAAACAGATGGTGACAGCCCATAGCTTGCAAGTGGGTGACATCATTATGGTTGAAGCTGGATCTGAAATTATTAGTGATGGTATTTTGCTCAGCTCAACAGCAACAGTCTCGCAGAGCTTGCTAACGGGTGAGGGTGACTTGATTGTCAAAGCCCAAGGTGACTATATCGTTGGCGGCGCACAAAACGACAGTCAACCGTTTGAAATGCTGGTCACTGCACTGCCACAAGATAGTCAAATAGGCTTGATCGATAGGCTTATGAACCGTGCCATGAGTGAAAAGCCCAAGCTTGCCCAACAAGCGGACAAGCTGGCACGTTGGTTTGTCGCGCGCATTTTAGTGTTATCGGCACTGGTTTTTATCGGTTGGTACATCGTTGACCCAAGCCAAGCGATTTGGGCAACCGTTGCAGTTTTGGTAGCGACTTGTCCTTGCGCACTGTCATTAGCCACTCCAATTGCATTAACCGTCTCGACCAATCGCTTGGCCAGCTATGGCTTTCTAACGACTCGTGGACATACGCTACAAACATTGGCTGAAATTACCCATGTGGCTTTTGATAAGACTGGTACGCTTACTTATGGTAAGCCGAATCTATTAAATATTGAGCTGTTAAACCCTATAAGCCAAAATAAAATTTACGATTTGGAGCCAGCTGAGCAAAAAGATGACGTGTTAGCAATCGCTGCTGCTTTAGAGGTAGGTAGTCGGCATCCTATTGCTCATGCGCTGCTTACAGCTGCTTATCAGTTGCATTTGCCGTCTACTCAAGTTTTACAGCACTATCCAGCGGGCGGCGTAGAAGCGATGATTAATGGTGTGCTATACCGAATCGGACATGTAGATTTTGCTTTAGATAGAATCAATAATGATTCAAGTATAAGATTAATTGATGAGCCAGTTATTGATTTAGTTGCCCATCGTGCCAGCTCAGCAGTAGTGTTATCTTGTCAGCAAGATAGCTCAAACGTATGGCAAGCGCTGGTGTGCTTTTACTTTAATGATAAGGTGCGTGATAGCGCCAAATCGATGCTTGATACGCTTAAAGGGTTGGGCATTGAGTCTGTCATGCTGACAGGGGATCCAAGTCCACAAGCGCTAGTGACGGCTGAGAGTTTGGGAATGCAGTCTGCTTATAACGGTCTGTCGCCAACTGATAAGGTCAACCACATTCAAGCACTACAAGCTAAAGGCGCGGTAGTGTTGATGGTTGGTGATGGCATTAATGATGCGCCCGTATTAGCAGCGGCAGATGTCTCAACTTCAATTGCTGGTGCGGCAGATTTGGCACAAGTATCTAGCGACAGCATTATACTAAACGGTCAAATCGAAGCTATTACTGCCGCCAAGCGTATCGCTAATAAAACCGAACGTATTATTAAACAGAACTTCCGCTGGGCCCTTATTTATAATGGTAGTGTATTAATACCAGCAGCTTTAGGCTATGTACCGCCTTGGCTTGCTGCTATTGGTATGTCACTAAGCTCATTACTGGTAGTATTAAATGCACTGCGTCTAAAACGTGCTTAATATGATATTAATTCTAGGAAGTATGATTATCTATACTATGATCGTTTAGTTTGATCCATAAAAAAACCGCCTATTATTAAAGGCGGTTTTTTTGTGTAGAATAATTACTAGACAGCTCTTTCTATTAGTCCTGTAGATAGCTTAGTAGACGCATAAACTCAATGTACATCCATACTAGAGTCGCAAGAATACCAATGCTGAATAACCATTCGTAGTCTTCAGACACACCCGCTGCTACACCGCGCTCAATATTGTCAAAATCCAATAAAAGAGTGAAAGAAGCAATAACAATCACAAATAGACTAAAGCCGATAGCAATAACGCCACCTTCAAATAGGAATGGTAAGCTTGAACCAAACGCTAAAGAAAGAACCCACTGCGCAACGTAAACTAGCATGATGGCAATCAAAGCTGATGTTACTATTGAGCGGAACTTTTCAGTCACTTTAACAAGCCCAGAACGATATAGTCCAAGCATTACTGCAGCGGTGACAAAGGTCGCACACATAGCGGTAACAGGAACGCTTGGGTACATTCTCATGAAAAACAGCGAGATACCACCTAAAAAGATACCTTCTAACAGCGCATAAGGCACAGCCAAAGTTTTGGCTTTTTGCGGTTTAAAGGTAATAAAAATGGCTAGACCAAAAGCGGCGAACATACTACCAAACGCCGCCATAGTAATAAAACTTTGCGATAGACCTGCCATTAGTGCATAAAAGAAAAATCCCACACCAGTGATAGCCGATAGCCCAAGCAATAAACTGGTCTTTTGTATCACGCCTTTAACAGTCATCGGAGCACCGCCGACTGCAAGTTCTGCGCGACTCACAATAGGATTGGCCATACATGTATCCTTAATAAAAAATATAAATAAAATAATACAGATGTCAGCTACTCTAGCAAAACCGCTATTATTGTCAACTGTGTTTGCGTGACAACGTTCGCACGATAACTGCCAAGGTTTGCACGACAACTGCTAAAGTCTAATGCAACTATTGAGTTGCTTATCGGTTAATACATACAGTGTTGTTGAGTAGCCAAACGAAAACGCCTAAAAAATGCGTACGATAGTTATTATGTGGGGTCGATTACGACAGTTAACAACGATAATTGATAAAACATGCTAGTTTAAGCGCTCATTTATCGCTATCATTGCCTGGTACTTTACAGTTATGCCGAGTCGTTTTATGGAAAACTCAGCGCAGTCCGCAAGATTGCCGCATCTACACGAATCAGAGCTATTTCACGCCATCAAAAATCCTGCCTTTCGGCGTATTGGGCTGATGGGTCGAGCTGGAAAACGTAGCGTGACCCAAAGCCTTGTACAAATTGCGCAAACCATTAATGAGATGGGTTTGACGTTAATTATGGACATACAAACGTCTAACCTACCTACGTTAGATTTATCTGAAATAGAAAAAGTTAAAATCGTCAAGCGTAGTTTGATTGGCGAGATTTGTGACTTAGTCATCGTAGTAGGTGGTGACGGTTCTATTTTGCATGCCGCTGAAGCGCTGGCACGTTACCGCGTACCTGTGTTAGGTGTTAACCGTGGTCGTCTTGGGTTTTTGGCTGATGTAAAGCCTAATGAAGCGGCTTTTAAATTGCGCCAAGTGCTCATGGGCGACTATCAGCTGGATCACAGATTCTTATTGACCATGGAGATAAGAGAAGGGCGCAATATTATTCATGAAGACATGGCGCTTAACGACATAGTGTTGCATGCGGGCAAATCGGTACATATGATTGATTTTCAGATGAAAATTGATGGTCAAGATGTTTATCGCCAGCATAGCGATGGTTTGATTGCTGCGACGCCTACAGGTTCAACAGCTTATGCGCTGTCTGGTGGTGGCCCAATTATTCATCCCAGTATGGATGCAATATGTTTGGTACCTATGCATCCCCATACCTTGTCAAGTAGACCGATTGTGGTCAGTGGCAATAGTGAAGTTTGTATTCGTATTCATGAAGACAATCGTACGCAGCCAATGGTCAGTGCTGATGGCAAGGCAAGTGTGCCCTTGGAGCAAGAGCAGCGTCTATATATTCGTAAACATCCAGATAAGCTTACTTTACTGCATCCACCAGGTTTTGACTTTTATGAAGCTTGCCGTACTAAGTTGCACTGGAACGTACATGCCGAAGAATTCAGTCTTGATAGTGATGATGATATTATAGACGATGAATAAGCGCATCTAAATAATAGTAGTGGAGAGTAGGAAACATGGATAAAGAAACGATATTAGCAAGTTTAACACCGGAAGTGGTTGATAAATTCCGTGTAGCTATTGAGTTGGGAAAATGGCCTGATGGCGCTAAGTTGAGTGCTGAGCAACGTGCTACTTGCATGCAGGCAGTGATGGTTTGGGAGCATGAACATCTACCTCCTGCCGAGCGTACTGGCTTCATTCACAAACCAGTAAAAGACGATGGTTCAATCGTTGGTGCTGAGTGTGATGTGGAGCATGAACATCATTACCCGAATATGCCTAACCCTAAAGGTGCGATTCAGCCAGTCAAATTTCGAAATAAATAAGACGAATAACCATAAGTAGTCAACATGAAAAAGCCACGCTATGATGATAGCGTGGCTTTTTCATGTTGACTGTCCCGTCCTAGCTAGAATGAGTTGTCACATTTAGAACGAGACAGACGGATTACTATGGCTTATAACGCAGTAGTATCTACGTTTGGACGTAAAGTAAGCGGATTTTTTTGCATCAAAAACCCTTGCCAGCCCCAATGTAAAAAGTTACGTATGTTGGCATGATCAGTGCCATTTGGCGTTGCTTTAACCTTTTCATAATGTTCGCCGAACAGCTTTAGCGTGTCCAGTTGGTCTAAGCCATGATGCTTAGCAAAGCCAAAAACTTTAGCACTACCTTCGTTTTCACCAGCTTCATTATGCACCATACCATTCACAAATGGCGCTGGTGCGTAGCGATAAAAATCATCAATAAAACTGATCACATCATTAAATCCAATGGCTTTTTTGTTCAAACCATTAAGCAAAGCCGATACGTCTGATTGGCGGATACTCATAAGTAAATGACCTCAAAGCAGGTTAAATTAACGATTAAAGTAGTCTTCATCATCGAATGAAGGCGCAAAGTTGCCTTGCTCAAGATGCTGCATTTGCGACTGTACAGTACGCTCCTGCTGGATACGTTGATAAATCTCTTCACGGTGTACAGCAATATCTTTAGGTGCATTAACGCCTATACGCACCTGATTGCCTTTAACACCTAGGACAGTCACACTGACCTCATCACCGATCATTAACGTCTCGCCCACGCGGCGTGTCAAAATTAGCATGCGTCACACTCCTTATGTCGCATTAAGAAATTATTTCTCATTACATTACATCTCAATTGCAGATCATCGCTACGCCGTCGCACATAAATCTTATTCACAATAATTGTAAAGTTATATATGTGACTCATGCTGTACGCAAAGTGTTACACGACAAGCGATGATGATAGGTAGGTTCATTTAGCCCAAATGAGCCCCCATTATAGGTGGCATAATAGATACTGTCACGGGTTTTCACAAAACTATTAGGTAAATACTAACCCTAGCAATAATAAAAAATAAAAATAGGATCTAAAAAGACCCTATTTCTTCATTCAAATATTATTGAAAGTAATCAATAGCCACTTAATTAATAATAATTAAAGCCAAACTTATACTTTTGAAAGTCTTTAATAACAATTACAGCCCAGCGACTTTGCTTTCACCATCTTCACGGTCAAGACCAAATGCAGTATGTAATGACTTAACGGCTTTTTCTAAATGCTGATCTTGAATCAGAACCGATACTTTGATTTCGCTGGTCGATATCATTTGGATGTTGATATTGTTTTCAGCTAAAGTCTGAAACATGAGACTAGCAACACCTGCGTGTGAGCGCATGCCAACACCAACTAATGAGACTTTGACGACTTCGCTATTGCCCAATATCTCTTTTGCACCAATTTCGTTTTTAACCTCATCATTGAGCACTTTCATAGTTTTGTCTAAGTCAGCGCGATTGACGGTAAAGGTAAAATCTGTCGTGCCTTGATCTGAAAGATTTTGTACAATCATATCGATTTCAATATTAGCGCGACCAATCGGGCTTAGAATAGCAGAAGCGATACCAGGATGATCAGGTACACCGCGTACTACAATTTTTGCTTCGTCTCGGTTGAACGCGATACCTGAAATAACTGCCTGTTCCATATTATCTCCTTCGTCTATCGTAATTAGGGTGCCGACATTGTCTTGAAAATCTTGGTCAAAACTACCGTCGTTATTTTCATCAAAGCTAGATAGTACACGCAAGGGCACACCATACTTACCAGCGAACTCTACTGAACGAATCTGTAAGATTTTGGAGCCAAGACTTGCCATCTCAAGCATTTCTTCAAAGGTTATTTTTTCAAGTTTTTTGGCTTTTGAGGTGACGCGAGGGTCAGTGGTATAAACACCATCGACATCAGTATAGATTTGACACTCATCAGCGCCCAAGGCAGCTGCAATGGCGACGCCCGTAGTATCAGAGCCGCCACGCCCTAAGGTCGTAGCGTTGCCATGCTCGTCTATACCTTGAAAGCCTGCAACGATAACAACGTTACCAGCATCTAGCTGTTCGCGAATATTTTCATCATCGATGCTTTCGATACGGGCTTTATTGTGCGCGCCATCAGTCTTAATCGCTACTTGGCGGCCAGTAAATGAGCGGGCACCAACGCCAAGCTCTTTAATGGCCATCGCTAGTAGTGAGATTGACACTTGCTCACCAGTAGAGACCATTTGGTCGTATTCACGTGGATCAGGCTGGTTACTGATTTGACGCGCTAAGTCGATAAGACGGTTGGTTTCACCGCTCATGGCAGATACCACAACGACCACTTGATGACCATTATCGTGCCAGCGTTTGACACGTTTGGCGACGTTTTTGATACGGTCGATACTGCCCATCGACGTACCGCCGTATTTCTGTACTATTAACGCCATAAAATTTACCTATTATTCGTCAATGACTGTCTGTGAATTATTAGCATTAATCTGTTCTGAGTCTATTTATCCATATTGCTCTAGACTAGTGCCAATAATGATTAGGCCGGATTATAAAAACTGCGCCGCTGTCTATTATTTTTAATGGCAGACTGACTTGTTGGTTAACCGCCATACTTTATACCATATTAGCGCGCTAAAATTAAGTCACAGCAGCTATTAGATATATGGCGATTGGTTATAACGGTTATAACCAATCGCATAAATTGCCCAGTTCTGACTGGATTAGCTAAGTTGAGTCTCAACCCAAACTGGTAGATCGTCAATTACCGATGCAGTATTATCAGCCTTAGGTGCACCACCTTGCGCGTAGTCAGGCTTACCGCCACCTTTACCACCCAATTCACCAGCAAGATGACGAATGATATCACCTGCTTTGATGCGAGCAGTGACAGACTTAGCGACACTTGCTGATAAAGCCAATTGCCCATCTTTATCGCCAATCAACACGATAACGCTATCTGGTAGCTTGGACTTAATATCATCCATTAAAGGACGAATTGACTTACCATCAATACCCGCTAACATGCTAATCAGTACTGGTGTACCTGCAATAGTCTGCACGTCATCGAGTAAACTTGCTGCTTGGGCGCTAGCCATCTTTTGTTGTAGACGCTCAAGTTGTTTTTCTAAATCACGCTGTTTGTCTGCCATGGTTTGCACGCGCTGTGCTACTTCAGGACGTTTGACTTTGAGCTTAGTAGCTAAGGTGCTCAGCTGCTGATCGCTTTGCTGGATATATTTAATCGCCCCCATACCTGTGACTGCTTCAATACGGCGAATACCTGCGGCAATGCCAGACTCACTGGTAATTTTAAACACGCCAATATCGCCGGTACGCTGCACATGAAGACCACCGCATAGCTCGATAGAGAAGGGCTGACGCTGACCATCAACGATACTATCTGTTCCCATCGTTAGAACACGAACGTCACTACCGTATTTCTCACCGAATAGCGCTACTGCACCTTTATTCATAGCTTCATCAATAGGCATGTTTTCGATACAGGCAGGCGCATTAGCTTGTATTTGCTCATTGACTACGCGTTCTACGCGCGTAATCTCAGCGCTGCTAACTGGCTTGTCATAAGAGAAGTCAAAACGTAATACTTCGCTTGATACCAATGAGCCTTTTTGCGTGACCTCGTTTCCCAACACTTGGCGCAATGCTGCATGGAGCAAATGGGTAGCAGAATGGTTTTTAGCACTAGCTGCACGAATGCTAGAAAGCACCTGCGCGTCCGCTGTTTGCTGCGCACTAATGGTACCCATGCTCACGACACCATAATGAATGATGGCTTGCCCAGACTTTTTGGTATCTTGTACTTCAAAGACACCAGACGCGGTACGAATTTCGCCCAGCTCACCAACCTGACCACCACCTTCAGCATAAAACGGTGTGCGGTCAAGCACAACAACGCCTTCCATACCTTCATCTAAGTTGTCAGTAGATTGGCCGTCTTGATATAAGGCAATAACATTGACGTTATCTTCTTGTAGTTGCTCATAACCAATAAATTCAGTAGGGCTCTCTACTTGGATGACACTACTATAATCAACGTCGAATTTACCAGCATCACGTGCGCGTTCACGCTGTGCTTGCATATGCTCATCGAACTCAGCTTCATCAATAGCAATGCCGCGTTCTCGAGTGATGTCAGCGGTCAAGTCTAGTGGGAAGCCATAAGTATCATAGAGCTTAAATGCGGCCTCACCAGAGAGGATGTCGCCGTCCTTCAGGTTCTCAAGCTCGCTGGCAAGTAAACGTAAACCTTGTGCCAGTGTCTTGGCAAACTGCGCTTCTTCTTTTTGAATCGCGTTTTCAATAACGCTTTGCTTATCTTTTAGCTCAGGATAAGCAGTGCCCATTTCAGCTACGAGTGGCGCGACCATCTTATAGAAGAAATCGCTATCGGCGCCAAGCTTATTACCATGGCGCACGGCTCGGCGAATGACACGGCGTAGCACATAGCCGCGCCCTTCATTACTTGGCATAACACCGTCAGCAATTAAAAATGCGACCGCACGGATATGATCCGCGATGACTTTAAGTGACGACTGCTGCTCATTTTCGATATCTAAAATCTCAGCAGCGGCATCCATCAAATGAACGAATAAATCAATCTCATAGTTACCATGGACGCCTTGCATGATGGCGCTAATGCGCTCAAGCCCCATGCCAGTATCGACACTAGGTGCAGGCAGTGGCAGCATAGTGCCATCTTTTTGGCGATTAAACTGCATAAACACGCAGTTCCAAATCTCGATATAGCGGTCGCCATCTTCTTCAGGAGTGCCAGGCAAACCGCCTTCAATATCCGCACCATGGTCATAAAAGACTTCGGTACAAGGGCCACAAGGGCCAGTATCACCCATCGTCCAAAAGTTATCGGACGCGTAAGGTGCGCCTTTATTATCACCAATGCGAATGATACGCTCGGCAGGGATGCCAATGTCTTTATTCCAGATGTTAAAGGCTTCGTCATCAGTTTCGTAAATGGTCACATATAGGCGATCTTTATCGATAGCCAACCATTCATCGGATGTCAAAAACTCCCAGATATAAGCGATACCTGCTTGTTTAAAATAGTCACCAAAGGAGAAATTGCCCAGCATCTCAAAAAATGTATGATGGCGCGCGGTGTAGCCGACGTTATCCAAATCGTTATGCTTACCGCCTGCACGTACACATTTTTGTGAAGTTACCGCGCGTGTATAGTCACGTGGTTCCATGCCCAAAAACGTCTCTTTAAACTGGTTCATGCCCGCATTGGTAAATAACAATGTCGGATCATTATGCGGAATAAGGCTCGATGAAGGTACAGCGGTATGCTGCTTGCTTATAAAAAAATCTATAAAAGCTTGACGAATATCGGCTGAGCGAAATGGTTGGCTCACAGCGGCTCCTTACTGACGAATAGAGATAAAGTAAAAAAGGACAAAATAAAGGAAATAATTTTGCAAGCGATTTTAGCACAAACGCCTGAGGTGTGTTGAAGATTCACAAGTAGGCTCTTGGTAAACGACGGTCACACCTGTATGTTGCCCTTATAAGTATTGGAAGGTTTAGCCCTAATACTAATTCGTTAAAATTGCTGCATCAGTCTGATCAAGCTGATTTTGAATCAAAGGGTCGGATTCAATCACTTGTACAGGGAGATAACGAAGTTGTAGCTTAATGGGTAGATAATCAGGAAAATTATCCGCCATATCTTGGGTGATAACCGTTTCAATCTTCTGCACATCATATGAGGTTGGGCTTTTTTCACCACGAATAACGGCACGAACAGTCTGATAGCCACCAACTTTTTCGAATTGGGTATTGGTCAGTACGTTACCTTTATCCATAAAATAGGTATTAATAGCGCCCTTTACGTTGTTTTCAAAAGTTTGTTGTTTGGCACTGATGTTTAAGTTAATCGTCAAATAAACACCTAACCCGACCAATAATACTAACGCAACGGCATTACGGCGAAAGAAAGTTAGGTAAGTGCTTGATTTATAGTCATCAGCGACTAAACGGCGAAAGCCTAAAAACCAAAGTACCATCGCATTGGTAAATTGAATGGCAATAATGTTGGTCAAAGCAAGTAAAGCGGCACCGAGACCTAATGTCATCTCACCATTGGCAAATAAGATGCCACTTGCAGCAAGTGGCGGCACTAACGCGGTTGCAACAGCAACGCCAACCACCGCTACGGACAGGTGCGGTGAAACCATTGCATAAGCACCAGCGGTACCGCCAGCCAGCGCAATCATTAAGTCCATTGAAGTAGGCTGCGTACGCGACAATATCTCAGAGGATAGCGGTTGACCTTGATGTATATATCCGACTATGAAACCTACCAATATGACTAAAGATACCCCAGCAGCAACGGTAACCAGCGACCTGCGTAGTAATGGCATACGATAGTCAATAATCGCTAATGCAGCTCCGGTAATAGGCCCCAGCATCATAGCGACCAACATCGCTCCAATAACGACTGCTGCTGAATTGGTTATCAGTCCATAACTAGCAATGATAGCGGAGAGAGTATTCATCACAAAGTACATTTTGCTGGGTAGCGCATTGGCTTCGATGGTAAGCCGTACTTTTGGATAGTCTACTTTTTGATTGCTAAATTGTTCCGCTATAAACTGCTTGTAAGACTCAAGCTTGGCTTCTTTTTCTTTTTTGACCTCATGAACTTCGTCTTCATCTGTTGGCTCGTCTTCCGATTCAGTCTGATCTTCTTCGTCCGAGTCAACATCGTTATCAATATTATTCAGCACTGGCTCTGATGCAGGTTTGGATGAGTCATCATTTGAGTCTACTGGGGTTGTAGAAAGTGTTTGCGCTTGAGAATTATTGTTTGATTCATCAATGGTGTGCTGGTTGTCTTCTATATTATCACTGTTGTAATTTTCATAAGACTTACTGTCGCTAGCTTCCGCTTCCGCCGATTCAGGTATGGAATTTTCTACAGTTGCAATGACCACATCTGGACTTGGCGAGGTCATAGTTATTTTAGGTTCAGGGTGCTGCGCACCTTCTTCTGCTTTATGTGCATCATCTAGGTCATGTTCATCTGAATGATCAACGTCATCGTTCAATGTATCCTGCTGTTTTTGCGCAGCAGCTTTAGCTTCTTTTTCAAAGTCGGACAAGTCTTTTTCGGGAGGCAAAGAAGGAGAGGAATCATTGGCAGGTGAGGTCATAACAATATGGCTTTATAAGTCAAAGAAAAAAGAGTTCCTATTGTAATGATAAAACATAAGAAACGTATAAATTTTTTATAAGCAAATAACATCATTATGAGAAATATAATTTGACTGGATTTATGATCAACCGTAACCATAGAAATTGCAGGTTAGATGTAGAGGTGAAAAGAAAATGAGCAATAACAAACACTGGGATCGAGTAGGTAAGGAGCGTTTAATAAGAACTGTATTAAGTTTTATAAGTCGATAGATAACTCCCTAATATTAACATGGTTTTAAGCTTAAGTCAGCTGATGTCTATGGACTATGAGTCCAAAGGAAAAGCTTACTATTATTGTGGATTTAGCGTATAAAGGTATTATACCCACACAAACTATGAGGATTAGGATATGAATTGGACATTATTTTCTATGATTTACTCAATGACAGCAACGGTTGTAATCGGCGTACTCATGGTCGCAGCATTAGTGTCGGGATTTAATGAAATTCCCCATATACAAATTGCTGTAGTGATCGGCATCCTAATCTCAGTACCAGTTGGATTGTTTTTCACTAAAAAAATTGGCAGTATTACTGGTGATGAGGAAGGATATAAAGCATAAGAAGGGTATAAAGTATAAATAGTTATTGCGTACATCAATCGCTATTTAAACCAATAAAAAAAGACCTTTATGATAAAGGTCTTTTTTATTTTCAGATACATTAATTAAGCGATACTGGTTTAGTTGTTATTTAAGTATTACTGTCGCACCATTTTCAATGTTGGCATAGACTTCTAATACATCCCAATTAGTTAGACGCACGCAACCAGCTGATGCTTGGCGACTAATACCTTCAGGTTTAGGTGAACCGTGGATGCCATAAGAAGGTTTGGATAAACCCATCCAGACGACGCCAACAGGGTTGTTTGGTCCTGGTGGTAGCATATGTATCTTTTTATCGCTACCTTCACCGACAGTCGCTTTATACCATGGCATCTTAACTCTATTGATGATCTTGAAGGTACCTTGTGGTGAAGGAGTAGCATCACTACCAATCGTAGTTGGATAGGTGGCAACCAGCTTATCACCATTATAAGCATATAGGGTTTTGCTTGCTTTATCAGCAACGACACGATTAATGCGCTCATTGAGCGGGCCACGAGTGTTGAGAACAGTGATTGTTTCACCAGCTTGATAGTTTTTGTTTTTGTTTAACTTATCAAGGTAGCGTACATCCATATGAAAGCGTTCGGCAAGCATCTCTTTAATATCTTGATAATATAAGCCTTTCATTTTTGACTTTGCTTCTGAACCTGAAGGCGTGGTTGCAAAGTTGGTTTTAATATCATCATCAGTCAGAGTATAAGTCACTAGTACAGGCTTACTAGCAGGGATTTTCTTAGTTAGCGCATCCCATGTTTTTTGATCCATATTACCAGTCGCTGGCAAGCCTTTCATCGTTTGAAAGTTGATCAAAGCCTTTTTACTGTTCATGCCCCAGCCACCATCGATAGGGCCAGGAGAGGCATGATTCCAATCAAGCAAAGCTTGCATCTTGATAGTCATCGCTGAGTTGACATTCATGTTTGGCGACCATGTAGCGTCGTTTACTTGCTTGGCATAATTTGACAAATTGAGCGTGGTATATCTTTTTCCATCTTTATCTTCGATGCTCTTGATTGTAGGATCATTGCTGAAATCCAAACTCTGTTCGTACTTAGGTAGCTCAAAAGATAATGGGTCTGTTGAATCAATAGATGAAGCGTCACTAGGGGCGGCAACAGCTTGGCCTTCACTGATATCATCAGTACGGTCAGATTGCTCATCTTTACGTGTCAGCTCAGCAGCACTCATATTGTCAGCAGCGACGGCTTTTGGTGCAGATGCTGTCTTTTTGTCTTGCTTGGTATCAATTAACTCACCCATACTATCAGTAGTCTTAGGCTTCGTTTTAGGCGTAGAGACTGAGCTATTAGTATCGATTGAGCTGCTACGATTCTCTTGAACATCAAGACTAGCTAAGACAGCAATGCCAGGTAACTTGTCAGCCGTGCGTACTGGTAAGGTACGTGCATTATTATCAGGTGCAGCAAGGGCACTGACACTCATACTAGCGCTAAGTACAACGATAGACATAGAAGTAATAAGTGGTTTTATTTTCATCATATTTGTTCACAGTAGGTTGTTACAATGTGGCTATTATGCGCATAATTCAGGTTCTAAGCAAACTTTTGACACATCTTTTTGTGTCGATATAGTGCTAAGCGTCAGCAGTTGACGTATGGGATACAATGTAGTGATATTTGGCTAATAGTTTGGCTGGCATATTGCGCAAATCGTTGTTGTAGTAAGTTTTCGGTAATATTGTTATTCCATAAATTTAATGAATATTGTTTAATTATTAAACAGTTATTAGGGGTTTAAGATTGGATATATAGCTGTGAAAGACCTTACTGTTACGTTTTATTAGGGTAACCCCTATAGTTATTGGCGCTACATAACGTTTGCGTCTATAATGCATGAACAGCGTTTTATTTAATTAACTAGCATGTAACTAACGAGCATGTAATCAACAAGGTGCGATATGTCAGAACACCAGACCATGAGTGCAGAAGAATTTCAAAATCAGTATTTTAACGGCCAGGAGTCTCAAGATTTCGAGCATGATCTACAAGATGATTTGGAAAGAAATGAGACAGAACAGTTCGCTAATCTACATGGCGAGCTTGAAGAAGCACGTGAGCAGCTATTTAGTATACGTGACTTTATTCGCTTTGCAGTAACGCAGTTGCGCAATTACGATGTAGTTGTAGCACAAGGTACCACTGACGAGTTCGCTGAAGCATCCGCTATTGTTTTACATTCTTTATCTTTGGACTGGGCGGCTAACGAACAAATACTTGATTGTCGTCTGACCTCTTCAGAAAAGCAAGTGGTGCTAAGTTTACTAGAAGAGCGTATCGCTGAGCGTAAGCCATTGAGCTATCTGATTAACCTAGCTTACTTTTGTGATTTGCCTTTTTATGTGGACGAGCGTGTTCTCATCCCGCGCTCACCTGTAGCAGAATTGATTCGTCAGCAGTTCCATCCATACTTCGATGTCAATGAGCTTGCCAAGCCGCTTGGTGCGACTATCAATGAGCAACCTGCAGCATTTTATGATCATGGACTTGACATGAAGCAATTGTCACAGCCTGAGCGTATTTTAGATTTATGTACTGGTTCAGGTTGTATTGCTATCGCAATGGCGACACGTTTCGTTGATGCGCTAGTCGATGCTGTTGATATCGATAAAGGAGCATTAGAAGTGGCGATGGTCAACGTCGATCATCACGACCTTGGTCATCAAGTCAATGTGATTGAGTCTGACTTATTTGCGAAAATTCCAGCTGAAAACCAGTATGAGCTCATCGTTACCAACCCACCGTATGTTGATGCTGCCATCATGGCAGATTTGCCACCTGAATTTTTATATGAGCCTGAGCACGCGCTAGCCGCAGGTCAAGATGGTTTAGACTTGGTACATCGTATTTTATTTGAAGCGCCAGATTATCTAAGTCCAGAAGGTTTGCTTGTCTGTGAAGTAGGTGATAGTGAGTGGGCACTTAGCCAAGCTTATCCAGATATTCAGTTTGATTGGCTGAAATTTGCGCTCGGTGGTCATGGTATCTTTGCGATTACTTTTGATGAGCTGATGGAGCATCGCGAGTTATTTGCGCATTATGTACAGCTGCTGGATAACAGTCAGTAATGAGTCAAAACTCATGATTCGCTCTTAAGTATGTGTACATAGATTTTACTGGTTTAAGGATAGATATGGCAGGCAATAGTATTGGGCAGGTTTTTACGGTCACCACTTGCGGTGAGTCGCATGGTGCAGGTTTGTTGGCTATCGTCGATGGTGTGCCACCGGGCTTAGCATTATCCGCAGAAGATTTACAGGTGGATTTAGACCGCCGCAAACCGGGTACCTCTAAGTACTCAACCCAGCGCCGTGAGTCTGATGAAGTTGAGATTATCTCAGGTGTGTTCGAAGGTAAAACAACTGGTACATCTATTGGTCTGCTAATTCGTAACACCAATCAAAAATCAAAAGATTATAGCGAGATTAAAGATACTTTTCGCCCAGGTCATGCTGACTATACTTATAGTATGAAGTATGGTTTTCGCGACTATCGCGGCGGCGGGCGCTCATCTGCACGCGAGACGGCGATGCGGGTAGCAGCTGGTGCTATAGCTAAGAAGTATCTGCAAGATCGCTTGGGTGTACAAATCCGTGGTCATGTGACCCAAATTGGTAATGAATATAGTAACGTCACAGACCCCAGCCAAATTGACTGGGATTTTGTGAACAGTAATCCGTTTTTCACTGCTGATAAAGAGGCGGTTGGTCGCTTCGAGACGCTGATAGATAATCTACGCCGAGAAGGTACTAGCTGCGGGGCGCGTCTGGAGATTATTGCCAGTGGCGTACCAGTAGGACTCGGTGAGCCAGTATTCGATCGCTTAGACGCTGATATTGCCCATGCGATGATGAGCATCAATGCGGTCAAAGGCGTAGAAATTGGTGACGGTATGGCTGTTGCAGGGCAGTTTGGGCATAGTTCTCGTGATGAGCTGACGCCAGCCGGCTTCACTGCCAATCATGCTGGCGGTATATTGGGTGGTATCTCATCAGGACAAGATATCAGTGTCAGTATCGCGCTTAAGCCAACTTCTAGTATTACTACCCCTGGTAAGAGCATAAATACAGATGGCGAAGCAATTGATATGCTAACTAAAGGTCGTCATGACCCTTGCGTTGGGGTACGTGCAACGCCCATTGCAGAAGCCATGCTAGCGATTGTATTGCTCGATCATTATCTGCGTCATCGTGGTCAAAACGCTGATGTTAAGCAACCGGTAGAATCGATTACTTAGAGTCGCCTCAAAGTATATTATAAAGCTATCAGCCCTATATCGTTTCTAATGAAATATTATTAGAAACGATATAGGGTTTTTTTATGAATGTTTAAAAGGGTAATTACCCAATCGATGGTTGCGTTCTAGTTGGCAAATTAATAGCAGTCTTAAGTTGCCAATTGATAATCATCAATAGCCACACATTGCTGATGACGGAAAACCAATAATAATTGCTGACTTGGGATGGCTAACCAATGGCCAAATTCAATGCTGTCGATGCCTTGATTTAACAAAGTCTGTGCGCAATGATGGCGGTTCTGACCTAACAAGCTTTTAATAACAATATTTTGCATAGGATTTCTCTCTTAAGTTTTATTTACGAATTTGAATAACGCTATCGTAAAACAAAGAGATAGAAAGCATATGTAGGAATGATGGAAAGTTTATGAACTGTCATCAATGATTTGGCTTTTAATAATTGAAAAAAACTTATTGAAAAGAGCAAGTATTTATTTTGCGCAACCTTTTAAATTTTTAGCCAAGGGTAAGGTAATACTAACCATCACGCCAGAACGATTACTTATAATAATATGTCTATTATCGTTAGCATTAATGTTACGAATGCCCACATGGCCTCCGTGATGTTCAATCACCTGTTTGACCAAAGTTAAACCAAGACCAGTGCCTTTCTTGAGGGTGCTACTAGACATACTAGACTGTTCTTTCTCAACGCTTAGTGTTGGGTTCTTATTCAATGAATGCACTGATGAATACTCTGATGGATTGTCAAAAACCTGACTTTGATGAGATAGGCTAAAATAACGGTCAAAAGCTTTATCAACCGCATAACCAGGTAATAACTTGCCATCATTGAAGATATCGATGATTACAGTTTGCATGGTGTTATGAATATCAATACTGACAGTGCTCTCAGCAAAGTGAATGGCGTTATCCATTACGTTTTGTAGCACTTGCACCAACCAAAACTGATCGGCAAAAACGCTGGTATTTGCCAACATATCTGAGGATAAAGAGGTTGTTTCCGTAAAGCGTTTGTCATCAATATAGATTTCAATAGGTATTAGATGCTGCTGTTGCAACTTAGCGGCATTGTCTTTTATTAGAGTCTGTAGTAGTGGTAATAAAGGTGTCAGCTGCCGATTCAGCTTAAAGCTTGGTTGCTCAATCTTGGCAAGTAATAGCAGTCGATCAATTAACTGCTGCATTTTGATGCTTTGTTCACCGACAGATTGGATTAGCATCTGCCGATCTTCTTCATCAAGTCTATCATCCTCTAGTAGCTCGCTGCTGGCACGAATTGCCGTTAAAGGACTCTTAAGTTCATGAGTGAGGGTATGGACATAGTCAGTGACATAGGCTCTGTTTTCTAAGCGATATTTCATGGTCTCAATAGTGTCTGTCAGGCTATTAAGCTCATGACCTAAGTAAAAATAAGGCTTTTTGGTATCCTCAGCCAGCGCACTTGTATATTGGATAACTAGAGTTATGCTTTGCTTCAGCCACCAGGCGACCAGTCCTGCCAAGATCAGTGCAACAATACTAATGAGCAAAGCAGTAAGAAGCATACGATTGCGAGTATTGTCTAGATAAGGCAACACGCTATCGACTGGCTTACCAACGCTAGCGACTCCGATAAGTGCACCAGACGCATCCTTAATAGGCTGGGCCACATACATGATAGAGCTACCACGTGTGCTATTAATATCTGGGGTGCTTCTCGCGCCATACTGACCCTTTAAGGTCAAATACACATCATTCCAGCGACTATAGTCCTGTCCCTCAGAGTTTTCAGGGGCGGGTAGTGAATCGTATATGACTGTACCTTTGCTATCTGTCACATATATCCGAACGCTACTACCACTTTTGTTTCTATCCGCTGGTTTTATAGGTTTATCAATGGCTGGTACGCCGATAAATGCAGCATCAAGTTTGGCCTGATAGGCATCGTCGTATAGCTGTCCTGAAGTTAATGGCACTTGCAAGCTTGCTGCGAGCAATTTACTAGTATCTAGTAAAGTGTCTTCGATGACTTGCTGCGCTGTGGGTTTGACATAACCAAACAGCTGAGTAAACACTACTACACCGCAAAAGATAAGTACTAAAGCAACGGCTAGCCAAATCCTAAAAAAAATACTCAAGTTCAGTAAACGTTTAGGCTCAGTCGTTTGCTGCGCAGTGCCAATAGGATGCAATTTTGCATACCAGTTGCTTTGATTAGTGCTAGCGTTTGCTTTATGGTTCATATTTTTAGAAGTGCTATTTAAAGTTGTAAAATGCCAGTACTAAGTGAGATATAACTAGGCAGGACATAATGCATAACCCAGTCCGCGATGCGTATGGATGACATCAATGCTAGAATCGACAGCCGCTAGCTGCTTGCGAATTGACTTGATATGGCTGTCTATCGTTCGCGCTAGGCGATGATCTGGATAATCGCTCACTGCATTTAACAGCTGTTCACGGCTGAAGACTTGATTGGGCGCTTGTAATAAGGTTAATAAAATTTTGCGTTCCGTATTGCTAAGCTCAAGTTTTTGATCTTGCCACTTTAAAGAGTAATTGAGCGGTTGGTAATACCAGATACCAGACTGGCACTCAAAAGTCAACGCTTGCCCTGACATATTATGAGAAGAGGATGCGCTAGATGAGAGGCTAGGTGAAGTGTCGTCAGTCGCATTATCTATTGCTGTTTTATGAGCAGTGCTTTGCTCATACAGTAACTGTTCACGTCGCCAAATAGCTTTTAAGCGTGCGACCAATTCTCGCGGACTAAAAGGCTTTGCACAATAGTCATCAGCGCCCATCTCTAAACCCAAGATACGATCGACCTCATCACTACGCGCGGTCAAAAATACCACAGGCACATCTTTTAGCGTGCCAATAGCAGGCGTATGGCGTATTTGTTGGCATAAACTTAAACCATCACCATCTGGTAGTCCTACATCCAAAATAATAGCTGATAAGTCTTGCACCTCATTACTATGTAGCATCGGCAGCACGCTACTAGCATTATCTAGCCAAGTTATTTTCCAGCCTTCACGTTTGCAAGTAACTTTGAGAGACATAGCAATAGCGGGGTCATCTTCTACCAATAAAATATGGGTCATAGGCTTTATATCGTTGTATAAGAAAAAATAATTTATGATGAATTGGCGTGAATAACGCTCATAGATATACGAACATTGAAAAATAATAATAGGGCGTCATAAAGTAGCTAGAGTGCTATGCCAAAATTATTAAATTATCGTAGCATAAAAGCATGGTCATATTTTGCCATCTCCTATCAAACGATGTGAAAAATTGATGGAAATTGGATTGGTTAATCTATGAGTTTTTGATTAGCAGTTTTGCTTAAAGGCTGTAAAATAACGGGCATTATGATAATAAAGAAGAAACTAGAGGTATGGCAAATGCCTCTACTATTGGAAATATGAGTTTTTAAATATGTGGTTTTCTATAAAAGGAATACAGGAAATATGAATAATTATTTAGATGCGGTCATTGTTGAGCATAATCCATCACAAAAGAATATAGATAGAGCTGTTATTTGGTTACATGGTTTGGGTGCTAGCGGTCATGATTTTGAGCCAGTCGTACCGCAGTTAGGTTTGGCTGATGATATGGCAGTACGTTTTATATTTCCGCATGCACCTAAGCGTCCAGTGACTGTCAATGGTGGTATGGTGATGCCAGCATGGTATGACATCTTGGAGATGAGTCTTGAACGCAAAGTCGACATCGCTCAGATTGAAGAGTCTACGCAGCAAATACATGATTTGATTAGTCGTGAGATTGAGCGTGGCGTGTTACCTGAACATATTGTCATTGCAGGCTTTTCGCAGGGCGGGGCAGTGGCTTATCATGTCGCCCTGGGTTATCCAAAGCGCTTGGCAGGATTGATGACGCTATCTACTTATCTTGCGACCAATGATAACATCGACTATAGTGCTGCTAACAAAGACATGCCAATACTAATTGAACACGGTACTCATGATCCTGTTGTGCCTGTTATTCTGGGTGAGCAGGCACATCAATTACTAGCAGCGAAGGGCTATGGTGTTGAGTATAATACTTATCCGATGGCACATCAGGTGTGTATGCCGCAGATTCAAAATATCGGTAAGTGGTTAAACAAAATTTTGAGTTAAAGTTCTTGAGATTCTGTTATTTTGAGAATATGCAATAAAAGCCAACCATATTATATGGTTGGCTTTTGTTTTATGTTACTACAACTAATCACAGTAAAAAGAGGGTTATCTACTTATAATGACCAATATAGTGGTATGAATAAATTTCTATAATATAGAGTTATAAGGTCCTTTGGAGAGTGACCATGCAACGCACGTATTTGGCTTTTTATATTGCCGATCACGGTAAGCTGCTAGACCGAATCATTAGTGTAATTGATGGTTCACCGTATAGTCATTGCGAACTGATAATCAGCGATCATGGTAATAAGTGCTATGATTGTATTAGTTCAAGCTATCGTGATGGCGGATTGCGACGCAAAAATATTGACATGTCAGGCAGTCACTGGGTATTGATACCAGTCATGTGTGATATGGGCTATGTCCTGCGCTGGTTTAATAAGCGCCGCAACTTCAAATACGATTACCTTGCTTTATTTAGACCTGAGATACCAGGATTTTATAACCCTGTATATCGCTTATTTTGTTCCGAAGCCTGTGCGGATATGCTGGAGCTGGTAGACCCTGGAAGTTATGGCCTCAAAAAGCTATATCGATGGGCTATATTAAATTCTACTACTAGCTTATTAAATGAAGAACCAGATGATCTTTTTTGAAGTTTATTAGGGCATGTCTTCAATTCAATTAATTATCATCTAAATGGACTAAAAATGGCTAAATTTTGCCAAACAGCGTCAAATAGCTAGTTAATATCTCGATATTATCTGCGCTATTTTCCTTGTTTGACTGCAATTTATGGTGATGTGTCAAAAAGTATGCTGATTAGAATTTGAACAATTCTTGAAGCCTTGAAAGCCCTATAGAATCAGAGAACTTAGCATAGATTTCTTATTGACTTTTATCGCCAGCATACTTTTTAGAACACCACCAAATTTATAAGGTCATTAATCCACAAATTCGTTAGTTAAAATGTCAGAGCAATTTTGAAGTTCAGCAAAGTCTAAAATTTGACAGATGAAGAAACTTCTGGAGATTTGCTATGAAAATTACTTATTTGGCTTTCTATATTGCTAAGCAGGGTAAGGCACTAGACCGTATTATTAGTATGATTGATCGTTCACCCTACAGTCATTGCGAGCTTGTAATTAAGAACTTAGGTGGGCAGCGCTATGATTGTATTAGCTCAAGCCATCGTGATGGTGGTTTGCGTCGTAAGACCATTCATATGGAGCCTAGTCACTGGGTGTTGATACCAGTTATGTGTGATATCGACTATGCTCTACGTTGGTTTAATAGGCGTCAAAACTTTAAGTATGATTACCTTGCTTTAATTAGAACTGTAATTCCGGGGTTTTATAATCCTGAACGTCGATTGTTTTGTTCTGAGGCCTGTGCAGATATGTTAGAGCTGGTAGACCCCGCAAGTTACGGTCTTAGGAAGCTATATAAATGGGCTCTCGACAATCCTGCTACGCAATAAGCAAGCTAATAGCAGAACTATAAAGAAAGGGTTCAGATAATAGCCTAAGCATATAATTTTGAGCCTGAATACAGAATGTTGCCAATTAGACTGCAAACATACCAAGGCTAGGGATTTTAAGGATAAAAAAAACCGACCACTTTGAGTGATCGGTTTTTTAATATTTGGTGGAGATGGCGGGAGTTGAACCCGCGTCCGCCAGCATTACGCTCATGAATCTACATGTTTAGTTTCTGTCTTTGGCTTTAATCCGCACCGATCCGACAGTCAGGATGGATTGGACGATTCTCTACTTTTGAACCCAAGCGATTGAGACAATCCCTTGTGGCGAGCCTACATGCGGACGCTTCAACTTAGTTAACCAACTGTAGGTGATCAGCAACCAAGTAAGCAGGGTTTAAGCTGCTAGAGCGTAAGTTTCGTCGTTTGCGACTATAACAATATATGTTTGATTAACGAGAGGACATACACTCTCGACATGCATCATTGAGTTTCATCACCAGCGTCGAAGCCAGAACATCCCCAATAGAACGACGTATTATAATAGACATAGCCAGTTTTGGCAATAGGGTAATGCTAAGTCGTTACACTTGATAACACACCTATGATAAACATCTAAGAATATGTAAGTGTTAAATCACTGCTTATTTTTACTTTCTGAAGCTTTCATTAAGGCATTACTAAACCATAGATTATCTTGCAGCTCGCCATCCATATTAGGTTTTGTTATATTTCGAGCCGCTTTAACATAGACCTCATGTGATACTTTTGAAAATGACTGCCATTCAGCCCAGCGCCTCAAAACATAAACTGCTTTTGGCACATGCTCATCAAAACTGTCTGTAGTATATTGTAGGGTTTGTAGCCACCATGCTTTTAGCTCATCATTTAATTGATAACCGCTAGTCTTAGTGTCTTCTTTATCAGCAAGCCACTTTTTAAGTAGAGTAGCTGTATCAGTCATTCCAGGACTTCCCTGAACTATGATAGTAGCCACCAGTGCTCTAAACCAATAACCCAAAGTATTGCGCTGAGCGCTTTCATCAAGATGTGGCAATACACATAAAACAGCGTATAGGCTCGTTAGTCCATGAAGTATAAAAAATTCATTGTCGCTGCTGTGTAAGGCAGTTGCGGCAATAACAGTCAGCTCTTCGATTGATGAAGTTAGATCTTGCCCGATATCAGGCAGTTTAAGCCTCACCATCTCATTGAGAAACAGCGACATCGACTCTTCTGGATTATCAAAAGTGATTAATCGCTGTTGGAAACCACCTCTATTTAGCCTTTTGTAGTCTTCAGTTTTACTTAACCAATCGGCTTCTTCAGTCAGTTGTGATATTCTAACATCGTTTAAGATTTGCTCAAGTGCTTCTATAGGGCGTGGTGCATCAGGAGACCAAAGCTGATGTTCGGTATGGATTGAGCCGGTAGCTAATGGTTGGAATGCGGTTGCCATATATGCCAACCCTTCCGCTGCCATGTCATCAGAGTCAACATCAACGGCCCAGCCCGTATGTATCAAAGGATGAAACGCAGCGCCTGCCATACCTTCTGATAGCATAGGGTAGTAGCGTTTAAGGCAAGCGCTTAACCCTAGCTCTGCTATTTTTTTATCAAAAAAATCACGATATAAAGGAAAGGCAATCCGAATAGACTGCAAATTATTTAACCAGTTAGCATCGGTTATTTCTGTGTAATCAATCAGGTTACTGCGAGGCGCTTCTAACATTTCTGGCTCTCTTACAGCATTTTCAGAAGTCTTGTTAGTAGCATTATAGGTATAAGTATCTTGCCACCACTGCATTTTTTCTTGACTAGCACCAGCAGCGTCTAATGCAATCCAATTATGAGTGATATGATTTGATAAGTAGTCACCATATTCAATGTGCCAGTTTCTACCACGCTTAAGCCACTCATGCAGATGGTCAGAATAATTTGGCTTTGAGTAAAATGTCATGTGAACACTCTAATTCATAATAATCGTATAACGCTAAAGCGATGCTTATCTCACTATTTGGCATTATGATAAGAATCTAAAATAGGTTAATAACATTTATAGTAATAGGCTGTTGCTTCTATATCAAATAGTTTTACGTAGAAATACTTTGCAAGCTTCATCCTACAGCATATTCTCATATAGTGCGTGATACTGAAATAGTCCCCAAGACTCTATAATTATTGAGAAACAAAAAAAAGCCAGTAACTTGAAGTTACTGGCTTTTTTAGACTTGATTCAAACTTTCTAAAGATTACTCTTCAGAATAGTCTTCGTTTTCGTCTTGTGCTTCATTTTCGTCATCAACTAAATCTTCGTCATTACCATCTTCAGAAAGAATAGTAACTAAGATGCTAGCAGTAACGTCATGATGCAATTGGATATCAACGTTATATTCGCCAACTTGACGTAAAGCGCCTTCTGGAAGTTTAACTTCAGAGCGATCAACTTCTAAGCCTGAGTTAGTTAACGCTTCAGCGATATCACGAGTACCGATAGAGCCGAATAGTTTGCCTTCGTCACCTGATTTAGCGCGCATGATGACATTAACATCAGTTAATGCGTCAGCACGTTCTTTGGCGGCATTGATTTCTTTTGCCTCTTCAGCTTCAAGTTCAGCACGACGTGCTTCGAACTTTTCAACGTTAGCTGCCGTAGCAGGTAGCGCTTTGCCGTGAGGGATAAGGAAGTTACGTCCGTAACCTGGTTTCACATCGACAGTTTCACCGAGTTTACCAAGGTTGACGATACGCTGTAACAAAATAATTTGCATGAGTCATTCCTAGTTAAAGTTAACGGTTAACCCTGATGGTTATCAGTGTATGGAAGTAGCGATAAATAACGAGCTTGCTTGATAGCAGTCGCTAGTTGACGCTGATATTTAGTAGATGTACCGGTAATGCGGCTTGGTACAATCTTGCCATTATCACTGATATACTGTTTTAGCAATTCAACATCTTTATAATCGATGTGAGTGATGCCTTCAGCAGTGAAACGGCAGAATTTGCGACGGCGATAGAAACGTGCCATGAGTATTCTCCTTTAATTAGTCTTCACTGTTGTCGTTGTCGTCATTATCGTTTTCACGACTGTCTGGACGACGAGTAGTTGCTTTGCGTGCGCGTTTTTCATCGGCATTCTTAGCTAACTGCGACTCTTCAGTGATAGCGTCGTCACGGCGCATAACTAGGCTACGAATGATCGCGTCGTTATAACGGAATAATTCTTCAAGCTCAGCTAAAGTCTCACCGTCAGTCTCAATATTGAAAAGAACGTAATGAGCTTTGTGAATCTTGTTGATTGGGTAAGCCAGTTGACGACGGCCCCAATCTTCTAGACGATGGATAACACCGCCATTGTCTTGAACCAACTTGATATAGCGTTCAACCATGCCGACCACTTGGTCGCTTTGGTCTGGGTGTACAATTAACACCAGCTCGTAATGTCTCATTTGGACTCCTTACGGATTAGTAGCTATTAACCCTATGTTAATAGCAAGGAGATTTATAAGGTAAACTCAATCTCATATAGAGAAGGTAAGCTTAGGTTATAAAGCGCCGTATTATAGCAGTAGTCGTGTACTAACACAAAGGTTAATACAGTCGTCTGCTAATAAATAAAAAGCAACGACTAAGCGCTGCTTCTTGCAAACAGATATGATTTTAAATAACGAAGTGTTTTAGCTACTTTATTTTTGGTTGCTTGACCAATTGACTGCTATCAGCTTTTACTACTAAAGTCTTAGCCAACTTATCATGCCAACCAATATTTTCAGGACTTCTAGATGCCATATAATAATGAACAGCAATGACAACAAATCCTAAGAAACTCGTGAATGAGAACAATAAATTGTAGATAATAAATAGTACCAATGTACGCATGCCGATAAGTTTGATAAACGACGGTATACGGTGTGTGGTTTGATCGACCACGCGAATACCGGTAATTAATTTACCAAGAGACTGTCCACGTAATGTAATAAATACCAGTTGTAGGGCGAATAGACCAAAGACCATAACTTGTGACATCATTAAGGTAGAGCTAGGTAAGCTCTCCATGAGTGTCATCGAGTACTGATAAGCGGCATCCATATTCTGAATATCTTGGAACTTTGAGTAATCTACATCCATTTTGGTCAATGCTAGTACTAACGGAAAAATCGCTAATATATATAATAGGCCATTAAGTGCTGTTGCCAATACGCGTGACATAATAGGTGCAAGGACCACATCGCCAAGTACTTTGTCTTTACTATTGGCAAGTTTGGTCGTACCAGGTTTGTTCAATGATACATTTTTATTTGGCGTATGATGACGGTTGGACGTCATGCCACCTTTAGCATTCTTGTCAGTATTACTTTTTGGGCGTTCAGGCTTACCATATAATCTATCAAGAGACACGTTTTTGCCATCGCGACTATTAGTATCAGAGTCTTCAGGGAATACCGTCACATTATTAATGATAGAGTCGTTAGGCGTAGGAATGTTAGCAGGACTATAAAGAGGTTGGTTACCTGTCAAGTCTCCAACACGCTGCCACTTATCTAAGCCTTCATGCCATACCAAATCATCTAATAATACCTCACCAGATGTCAGCATAATATTGAGTTGATCCAAAGTATATGGACCAGCTTGTACGTTATTTCGAGCAAGGAAAATCTGCATAATTGCCTGCATAGTTAGTCATATCTTAAGTCGCTACTGTAAGCCATAGTATTAGGGTCTATTGAGGATTTTTCAAATAGACCCTAATGATTACTTACTTAATGACTGTGTGAATTACTGCGGTGACTTAACGTTACAGCTTATTGTACTTCTTCACCAGCTAAGAAGAACCAAGTATCTAATACTGAGTCAGGGTTAAGTGACACTGAGCTAATACCTTGTTCCATAAGCCAAAAAGCAAGATCTGGATGGTCTGAAGGACCTTGACCACAGATACCGATATATTTATCAGCTTTACGGCAGGCATCAATCGCCATCGACAATAATTTCTTAACGGCAGGATCACGTTCATCAAATAGATGTGAGACGATACCTGAGTCACGATCAAGACCAAGAGTAAGTTGAGTTAAGTCGTTTGAACCAATTGAGAAGCCATCGAAGTGCTCAAGGAACTCTTCTGCTAGTAAGCAGTTAGTTGGTAGCTCACACATCATAATGATGCGTAGACCATTTTCACCACGTTTTAGACCATTTTTCTCTAGCAACTCAATGACTTGGGCTGCTTCACCAACAGTACGTACGAAAGGAATCATAATCTCGACGTTGGTCAAGCCCATCTCATCACGTACACGCTTAAGCGCTTTACACTCAAGCTCAAAGCAGTCACGGAAGTTATCAGAAACGTAGCGGCTAGCACCACGGAAACCAAGCATTGGGTTCTCTTCTGATGGCTCGTATAATTTACCACCAAGTAAGTTGGCATATTCGTTTGATTTAAAATCTGACATGCGAACGATAACTGGTTGATCCATAAAGGCAACGGCTAACGTTGAGATACCTTCGACCAATTTATCAACATAGAAATCAACAGGCGATGCATAACCTGCAATACGCTCATTAATCGCTTGTGCCACTTCACGTGGTAAGCTGTTCATATTTAACAATGCTTTTGGATGTACACCAATCATGCGGTTGATGATGAATTCAAGACGGGCAAGACCGATACCTTCGTTTGGCATTTGCGTGAATGAGAAGGCACGATCTGGGTTGCCAACGTTCATCATAATTTTAAATGCAAGCTCTGGCATAGACTCAATAGAGTTGGTCTGAATTTCAAAATCAATTTGGCTCTCATAAATAAAGCCTGTATCACCTTCAGCACAAGAAACGGTGACGTCTTGACCATCAACCAACAATTCGGTGGCATTACCACAACCAACGATAGCTGGAACACCAAGCTCACGCGCGATAATCGCAGCATGACAAGTACGGCCACCACGGTTGGTGATGATCGCAGAAGCACGCTTCATGACTGGTTCCCAATCCGGATCGGTCATATCTGAAACTAAGACATCGCCGTCTTGTACTTTGTCCATCTCATTTAAGTTGCTAACGATACGTACTTTACCTGCGCCGATACGTTGACCGATTGAACGACCTTCACATAATACTTTTGCGTTGTTAGTATCGATGATATAACGTTCCATGACATTGCTATCTTGGCGGCTTTTTACCGTTTCTGGACGGGCTTGAACGATAAAGATTTCATTCGTATCACCGTCTTTTGCCCATTCGATGTCCATTGCTTGACCATAATGCTTTTCGATGGTCACTGCTTGTTTGGCAAGGTCAGTCAGCTCTTCAGTTGATAATGAGAACTGCATGCGCTCTTCTTTTTCGACATCGACAGTTTTGACCGATTTAGTCGTGCTGCCTTCATCACCATAAATCATTTTCTTATGCTTGCTGCCTAGGTTACGGCGAATAATCGCAGGCTTACCATCAGCAAGTAGGCGTTTTGATAAATAGAACTCATCAGGGTTTACCGCGCCTTGAACGACCATTTCACCTAGGCCATAGCTTGAAGTGATAAAGACCACTTGATCAAAGCCACTTTCGGTATCTAGGGTAAACATAACGCCAGCTGCGCCTGTTTCTGAACGTACCATACGTTGTACAGCAGCAGATAAGGCAACGCCTTCATGCTCAAAACCTTTATGTACACGATAAGAGATAGCACGGTCATTATAAAGGGAGGCAAATACTTCTTTAATAGCGATAAGGACGTTATCAATACCGCGAATGTTCAAAAAAGTCTCTTGTTGACCAGCAAATGAAGCATCTGGCAAATCTTCAGCAGTTGCAGAAGAACGTACAGCAACAGCGATATCTTTGCCATCACTCATCTCTTCGAATGATTTGCGCACCTCTTGCTCAAGATCTTTTGGCAATTCTTGTTCAATAATCCACGTACGGATTTTTTTACCCGTAGCAGTAAGCTTATTAACATCGTTAACATCTAGCTCTTTAAGCTCGCTGTTAATCTTGTCAAGCAAACCTGTTTCAGTCAAAAAACGATTGAAAGCATTTGAAGTTGTAGCAAAGCCGCCTGGGACGCTAACGCCCAAATCAGACAGATGACTGATCATCTCACCAAGCGAAGCATTCTTACCACCGACCATGTCAATGTCGTTTTTTCCTAACTGATCAAGATTGATCACAAGTGCTGTAGATTGAGCTGCCATGATAACTCCAGAAAATAAGGTTATTTAGTAAGGATTATAACGGTAAATTATACCGCTATATTTGGACAATTTCGAGGGGTTAAGCCAAAAAACTTATGAAAAAGATACAAATTATAGAGTTCTGCAATAAACAATCGCACTATTGTCTCACTTATCCGAATATAAAGCAGCTAATTCAGTCTAAATGTGCCTATAAATTATATGCCTATATGTAGCGCATATAATTTTAATAGTGCAAAAGGTCTATGACAATCTGTAGCAAGAACCTGCTATTAAGGTTCGCTAGTTATGCTAACTTTGATTCCTATTAAGACGCTATTATGAGTATAATGTAGAGCATGAAATATCAGGCGTATATGACAATGTAACTATTGATCTACCTATTTATATTATAGGAATGTGTTATAGCTGCTTATTGAATGTGCGTCACACAGCGACTTAATTATCGTACTTAATTAGTATAAGTATAATGAGTCAATTAAAGCTTACTATTGAGGTTTACACTGAGGTTTTCAAGTTATGTACTCTAACAATCCGTCCGAGCAAAATAAGCCTACTATTCAAAATCATCACGCTTTAAGTTTAGATAACTCACAAACTATAAGAAGTGCTTTTTTTATCTCTGATGGTACTGCCATTACTGCCGAAACGTTGGGTCGTTCTATATTGAGCCAGTTTGCCTCGGTACCATTTGAAACATGTGTATTACCCTATGTTGATAGCATAGAGCGCGCGGAAGATGCAGTTGAGAAGATCAACATGGCCTATCAGCGCGATGGATTATTACCATTAGTCTTCGATACTATTGTCAGTCCTGAAATCCGTGAGAAGATTAACTCTGCGCACAGCTGCAACTTGGATATGTATGAGGGTTTGATTGGACGTATCGCTGAAGAGACCGGAGTAGAGCCTGATGGTCACTCTGGCCATGCTCATGACAATGTCGACTCTGAAACTTATAAAGAACGTATTGATGCGGTACATTTTGCCTTAGACAATGATGATGGTGCACGCACTCGCCACTATAGTATGGCAGATATTATATTGATTGGCGTGTCACGTTCAGGCAAGACACCAACGTCTCTATACTTAGCTCTACAATTCGGTATTCGCGCTGCCAACTACCCGCTAACTGAAGATGATTTGTATGATAATCAGCTGCCAAAAGCGCTGCGTGAGCATAAAGACAAGCTATTTGGTTTGCTAATTGATACTGATCGCTTAGTAAAAATCCGTCAAGAACGCCGTGCGGGCAGTCGTTATTCGAGCTATCAGCAGTGTCAGCAAGAGCAGCGTGCCATACAAGGTATCTATATCACTCATGGTATTCCAAGCCTAGATGTCTCAGAGATGTCGGTTGAAGAGATTGCTACTCGTATCTTGCAGATGACCGGTCTCAAACGCCGCATTGGTTAATTTCGCTTACGGTTGTTTTCTTCGCCATACCATACAAACTATATAAACGTTGCTATATATTTATCACCAAATAGAGAGTGTTATGAGTCTATCCCATAAATCTAAAAAATCTCCCTTATTATTGATGGGCTTGCTATGCAGTACAGTTTTGCTCAGTGCCTGTCAATCATCACCTTTCGCACGCGAACCAGTCCCTGAACCGCGCTATATACCTACTATTGTTTTAGGTGAGGCACAGACTTTAACGATTATGCCAGAGCGAGTGGCTTGTGCATCGGCACTACCAATGCAGTGTTTGCTAGCCAAATCTAGTAAAGATGGTTCAGTATTTCAGATTCCTTATGATTGGATTGATGACTTTACGCCAAGCCTTGGTACAGAATATGTGATTAGCGCACGTCCGCAAGTTGATGAAGAGCGTCAGAGTTTAAACGGGCACTGGACATTGCAAAATATCTTGTCACAACGTATGGTGGGCACGCCATAACATCATGATCTTGACTCATGTATATATTGATTCATGCACAGTTCGCTTATGACTAACATAAATAGCTTAATGATTAAGTAGTAAATAAATAACTAAAGAGGATATCATGGGAAGCAAACGCAAAGATGATACAACTAATGATACTGGTAGCGACACTCATACCGAAGTATCAAATAAAGACAGTGGTGCTGCACCTGTCACATCTCCTGAGCAGACCGAAGATAAAAATAAGCAAGAACAAATTGAGCAAACCCACGACCAAGTCACTGAAGATGTTATGCATCACCCTGATTTGGTCAATCCGCTAGATGATACGCGTATTGATATCAAATCAGGCTTCACTAAAGATTCGCAACGTATAAAAGGTGATAAGCATAAGTTTGAATACGATGCTGTGATATTAGGTGCAGGTCCTGCTGGTGAAGCTGCTGCTATGAAGCTTGCTAAGTCTGGCAAAAAAGTAGTGGTTGTTGACCCGCGTGATCAGGTCGGTGGCAACTCTACGCATGTAGGTACGATTCCGAGCAAAGCGCTGCGCCAATCAGTATTCAACTTGATTAACTTCCGCCGTGATCCGATGTTCACTAAAGCTATGGAATATAAGCAAGTACCTCTAAATAAGGTGCTAGCAAATGCCCGTAAAGTAATACGTAATCAGGTCAGCACCCATACGCGCTTTTATGAGCGCAATCAAATTGAAGTCATTCATGGTTGGGGAAGTTTTTTAGATGCCAATACTTTGCGCATTGAGACTGATGAAAATATTTTTGAAAACATTACCTTCAATAAAGCGATCATCACGGTTGGTAGTCGACCTTATCGTCCTGAAATTTTAGATTTTGATCATCCGCGGGTCTTTGATTCTGACAAAATCCTACAAATGGATTATGTAGTCAAAAAAATCATCATTTATGGTGCGGGTGTCATCGGCTGTGAATATGCTTCAATTTTCACTGGCCTTGGCTATAAAGTTGATCTAATCAATAACCAAAACCAATTACTAAGTTATCTTGATAGTGAGATTAGTGATGCTATTGCGCATGACTTTAGACAGTTTGGTGTGGTCATTCGTAGTAATGAAGAGATTGACTATTTGGAGACTCATGATGACTATGTCATATTGCATCTAAAGAGCGGTAAAAAAATCAAGTCCGATGCGATTTTATGGTCAAACGGTCGCTCAGGTAATACTGAAGGACTAAATTTAGAAGCCATTGGTTTAAAGGCTAACGGCCGTGGACAGCTTAAAGTAGACGATACTTACTGTACAGAAGTTGAAAACATTTATGCCGCTGGTGACGTTATCGGTTGGCCATCTCTGGCTTCAGCTGCTTATGACCAAGGACGCTGTGCGGCGGCATTTATGGTTGGCGATAGTGATGCAGAGCCAGTATCGAGTGTACCAACTGGTATCTATACGATTCCTGAAATCTCAAGTATTGGTAAAACTGAGCAAGAATTAACGGACGAAAAAGTCCCTTATGAGGTGGGTCAAGCATTCTTTAAACACTTGGCGCGAGCGCAAATTATTGGTGAACGTTCTGGGGTATTGAAGATATTGTTCCATCGTGAGACGCTTGAAATCTTGGGTATCCATTGCTACGGTAATCATGCTTCAGAGATTATCCATATCGGACAGGCTGTGATGAAGTGTAATAATACGCTGGAGTATTTTGTAAATACGACGTTCAACTATCCAACGATGGCAGAAGCTTACCGGGTAGCAGCATTAAATGGTCTTAACCGAGTGTTCTAGATTTTGATTCAATACAAAAAAAGCACCTGTTATTTAGTTAGCAGGTGTTTTTTTTGCCTAAGTTATTTTCAAGAGGTCTTTATGACTTTTAAAGCAGACTCTTTTTGTGCTGTACGCCAACAAAACAGCATCAGTAAAACGAAATAAAACACCCATAGTGCAGCAAGTGCATAAAATCCTATGGAGACTTGCGAGATGCTTGCACCCATTTGATTAAGCTGTACAGAAGTATTGATAGCAGGAGTGGTAGGTGCTAGCCAGCGCACAATTTGTAGTATTTCTGGAAGTTGGTTGGCAGGCCAGGGATAGCCACTGACAAAGAATATCGGTAGCGAGCTAAAGATCAAAATCTGTAGACTACGCTCCCGCTGACGAAACCATAATCCGAGCACGCAGCCAAGTGTAGCTACTGTTGGACAGAATAAAAGCAAGAATAGCAAGCTGCCAAGCATATTTTGCCCACGCGGATAATGATGGAGCTCAAAAGCCCAGCCATAATAAAAGCAACCAATGACAAAGCTTAGCGAGCTTAATGCAGCAATTCTACCAAGCCAACCGCCTATAGTCGTCATATGACGACGTTGCTCATACCAAGTTCCAATAAGCATGGCAGTTGCCATCAGTAATGTTTGCTGCAATATAATAATAGATACCGCGGGCACTACGTAAGCCCCGTAACCTTCAGTTTGATTATACAAAGGAATAATCCGTAGCGGTACAGCTTGCGTGTTTTGCACCGCAGTAGACGAATAAGCGCCTTGTGCAATGCTTTTCTTGACCTCAATGCCCGCTGATACCGTACTAACCGCTTGTAGAAATCCCATCTGAACATTTTTATTCAAAAGAAAGTAGCCGCCATTACCCAGTACGCTAACACTGGCTGCCTTTCCTGATAGTACTTGCTGCTCAAGACCGCTTGGAATAATCAGGTAGCCTGCAATTTCATCTGACCATATTGCTTCTTTAGCCTGTTGTTCATTAAGAAAGCGTGTAGTATCAAGCTGCGGACTGGCACTAGCGTAGCGAACGATAGTACGTGATAGGTCGCTATTGTCCTTATCAATAATACCGACAGGTACATGATTGACTACTTCAGTTGAATACGGCCACGGATAAAAAAAACCATAAATAATGGGCGCAATAAGCAGCATCAAAATGACACCGCTATCGGTAAAGATATCTCTTAGCGTTTGTAAAAAGCTACCTAAAAAAGTTTGTAATGATGTTTGTGAAGGTAGAGTTGCTTTTGATGGTTTGTGCTTCTGTATATATGACATTAGCGGGCTCCCCAGCGTTCAGGATGCGCCAATGCGCGTTTGGTTAACAATGTGGTAATTACCATCGCGATAATGGTCGCAATCATTAGACCGTAAACAATCGGTAAAGAAATAGCCACTGGTGCTTGCATTTGTAATTGCGCGATATGTAGTTTTAGATAATGAGTTAAAGGTAGGGCGTCTGACCAATGCTTAGCACTATCGCTAATTGCGATATAAGGGAAAGTGACACCAGCGAAAGCGTAAGAGGGCGCAGATACAAAGCCTGTTGCAGATAAGCCTGCACGCAATGAAAATGAAGCTACCGTAAATATAGCACCGAGCCAAAATGACAATATCATCAACAGAACAAGCCCAATATAAGTAGCTAGCAAAGAAGTTAACGCAATCGTCTGCTGCGGTGTAGCAAGCCATAATGCCAATATCGACCAGATACTATAAGCTAATATAGGCCAAAAATACTTGCCTGTCAGGCCAAATAGTAGCATCGGAATACTGATGTTTTGAGTAGATTGTGATTTGAAGTTAGCATTATTAACTTGGCTATCAAGTTCTGTTAACTGTCTATGACTGTTGTTTAGTAACGTCAGGTTAGGACTACCTGTATCAATAAAACGATACCAACGACCGAGCTGCTTATCACGTAACTCACGACCAATGGTTGTCGCACCGATTACCATTGCTAAAATATGTAGTAGGGCAGGAATAACAGTTGAGGCCAAAAATTTCTGGTAGTCAGTTGCAGCATTAAATAAGCTGATGCGTTGAACAATAATAGGTGAATAAGCGATAGTCGCCTGTGATGGTGCCATGCCTTGTTTGACTAAGCGTTGAATTTCAATCCCAGCTGATAGAGTACCAGCTACCGTTTGTACACTTTTTTGAATGATACCAGAATGAGTACCGTATTGAGCATTGACTTGCAAGACTATAGGCGCAGGCTTGCCAGATAGAATGTTGCGCTCGAAGTCTTCTGGGATAATGACAACTGCATAAATATCGCGCTGCAAAATAGCTGCTTCAGCTACTGCTGGCGAGGGATATAGCTGTCTAACCGTAATATCCGGACTGGCTTCCAAATACCGTACTAATGTGTTGGCGACAGGACTATTATCTTGGTCAATTACGCCGATAGGTAAATCCGTAATTTGGGTTTGCGCAAAAATCCACCAAATGAGTAATATCGTGACCAAAGGTATCCAGACCACCACGGAGAAGTCCCAATGGTTTTTGGTTAAAAAACGACGCTCGTACGCAGCACTGCGCAGAAAAGCCTTGAACAGACGCATAACCTACTCTGGAGTCTGATTAATAGAAGTGGGGTCGATGTTCACAATGACACTCATCCCTGAACGGACGCGCGAGTCAGGAGTCATAGGTCGGGCTTTGACTTCAAAAGTACGTACATCAAAACCGTCGTCATTATTGGTTGGGCGCCAAGTCGCAAAATCAGACAATGTTGAGGTTGCATAAACGATGAATTGTTTAGTATGTGGGTTGTTAGCTGATGATAGTGCTGGAATAGTGCCAGTAAACTGCCGACCGATTGCAAATTGATTGAGATAGGTTTCGGTGACATTAAGTACTACCCATTGATCGTCTGTATTGACGAGTGTTAGGAGAGGTACACCTTGACCGATGACTTCACCAGTGCTGACAATCACATTATTTACAATTCCTGCAATAGGGCTTTTTAGGTTGGCCTCTTCTTTGGCGACTAGTGCTTCTTCTAACTGGGCATCGACTTGTGCCACTTGTGCAGTAGCTGCTGACTTATCTTCGCTACGAGTACCTTCTACCGCTAAGTCATATTGTAGACGTGCCGCTATTGTTTGATCTTTAGTCGCAAGATATTGTGCGAATGCCTCATCACGTTTTTGCCGAGCCATCAAACCTTCTTCATAAAGTCGGTTGATACGTTCATAAGTACTGGCGGCTAGATCAGAGGCAGCTTTATTGGCTTGCCAAGCAGCTTTTGCTTGAGCAATCTCTTGAGGACGCGCGCCATTTTCTGCTTTATCCAACTGACTCTGTGCCATTTGTTTACCAGCACGAGCTTGATTAATCTTTGCGTTAATCTCAGGCGAATCCATCTCAATTAGCTGCTGACCGGCAGTTACTCTATCACCTTCAGTGACCATGATTTGAGCGATACGTCCAGGCACTTTGGCTGCGATAGACGTTTGCTGCATTTGCATCTGCCCTTGCAAGGTGATGACTTGCGGTTCACTATTTTGGGCGCTTCTAAACAATCCGTAAGCGATGACACCAAGCACCATGATAACGACTAACGCAATAACAGATTTTTTGACTGTCGCCTTTTTTTTCGCTGATGTAGCCTTTGAGTTTAGGCGCTGATACTCAGGTGCTGGCTGTTCAGATTTAATATTATCCATAGGTTCAATAGGCGTGTTTTCTGCATCCGAGTCGTTGTGATGTTCAGTCATGAAAATGGTATTCCTAAAGCAATAAAGTTGAGAATGAAGGGTTTATTGTAAAGGTAGCAGCATAAAAGGCTGCAAGGCAGTTCTCTAATCTTGATAACAATCAATAACGATCAGAGGTACTACCCTAAAGGCGTTTTAATGAATTATCAGTTTATCAGTACACGCGAACAGCATGAGGTTTAGAGCTTTCTATGGCTTCGAAATTAAAAATAGCACCAAAGGCTACGATGAATGCTGAATAGTAAAGCCACAGCATAATGACTACGGCTGCTGAAAGCGCACCAAACTCAGCGCTATAGTTATTAAAGTTTTGGACATAAATCGAAAACAGCACAGACAATAGAATCCAGAGAACGGTCGCAAGAGATGCTCCTGGCACCAGTTTTTTTAGCGGTATAGCGTCACGATTTGGCGCCAAACGATATAGGCTTAAGAAGCTTAAGAATATGATGCCAGCTAATATAGGCCATCTGCTCCAAAGTGCAATCGTCTTCGCTATTTGAGGGAAGGGGAAATAGGCCGCCCCTAAAGGAATAATAGCGATAGACGAGATTGCTATTATTAGGACAACTACCGTGGCAAAGGTTAAACCAACCGCTCGGATCGTACCTTGTATCAAGTTGCGCTCTTGCGTGATGTGAAAGGCAAGATTGACAAGAATAATTAGGGATTTGATGCCTTTAGAGCCAGCATAAAGGGCCAGTAATGTCGATGCAATCAGACCAAAAGTCAGTTTTGACGCGGTGTTAGAGGCCAGTTCGCTTAAACGTGAATTAAGGACTTCATATACACCATCAGGTATAAACTGACGCAAAATTAAAATCTGTTCTTGCATCTCAGAGGGTGAGAAAGCGAGACCATAAAGCAGCACAAACACGGCCATTGCTGGAAAAATAGATAAAAAACCAAAAAACCCTACGCTAGCGCAATGTGCCCAAACATTAGAGTTGTTCGCTATACGCCATGTCTGTAGCAAGGGCTGAAGCCAACTTGTCAATTTAGAAATCAGTTTTTTCATAAAACAGTTATTCGCAGTAGGGTTAGTATCAGTAAGATTAGTAGCAGTAAGATTAGTAGCAGTAAAGTAAGGTCAGTAATAATATAGGCATTAGCAATTTAATTATAATCAGTACAAGCGCTTATCAACACGCCCTATCATTCTTAATATCAAATCATTGTTCAGAATACAAAGTAGGCAGCCTTATGTCAGCCGCATTTAGATAAGCATTAAAAGCGAGCGGCGTGCCACTACTTTGCATTAAAGCAGCTAACCCTTGTACATAAGCGTTTGCAGCTTGTGCTTGTTCGGTGCGAGCTTTGAGAGCTTGTGTTTGTGCTTGTACCACTTCAATCGTAGTATTTACGCCTTCTTGCAGTCCGAGGCGTCGTAAACGTAATACCTCTGTAGCCAAATCAACATTGCTTTGTAATGCTTGATAACGCGACTGAGCATTATTGACATCGTTCCAGTTTTTTTCCACCAGTAGTAGTAGATTGTCGCTCACTTCAATTTCGGATAGATCAGCTTGGCGAATTTTAGCATTACTGGATGCCAGCGATGCTGTTTTATCAAGTCCGCCCCATAGCTTCCAACTGGCTGATATACCTGCAATCCAGCTAGGATCCTTCTCAACTTGTCCATAGCCATATAACATAACAGTGGGTTTATGACCGGTATCAGATAGCTCATGTAGTTTTTGGGCTTGCGCGCGTTTAGCAGCGACTTTCTGTAAGCCAGGATGATGGCTGAGTGCTAAATTTTGAAAGTAACTCACATCTGGTAGAGGCCGGCTGGAGACAAATAAAGGAGTCGTAGGTTTGATACGATAGTCAGTACGTAACAGACGTTGCAACGCAATCATAGCAAGGCGGGCGTCATTATTTGCGTTAACTGCTTCACTCTTTGCATCTGCCAGTGCAGACTGCGCTTCTAAACGATCTACACGTGATATAAATCCTTCTTCATATAGTCGCTTTGCCATATGGTCAGTCTGCTGCAACGTGTCATAGGCGTCTTCACGTAGGTAGGCGGCGATGATGGCTAGCTGTGCCTTAAAGTAGCGTTCAATCAAAGTATTATAAAGCTCGTTTTTATCGAGTATGCTGTCAGCCATTGCTTCTTGAGTGCGTGCATCTGATGCACCCGTAAGCGCAGTAGTACGCCCAGCAGTATAAACAGGCCAAGCAAAACCTACACCTGCTCCCGCCGTTGAACCCGAACGCTTAAAGTCATAGGAATCAGGAATACGATCGCCGACCATCTCACCAAAGTTTGGCAAATCTGGTAAGGGCGGGATAGGAGGAACAATAGCACCAGTATTAGCACCAGCATTATTTACTCCGTTGATTACGCCATTCTTGAGCGTTGATAAATCAATATCTTCCTGCACGTTGTAGGTACTGGCTGATAGCTGCGCAAATACAAAAGGATTGTCTAGCGTTTTAAGGGCATTGGTTTGATATTCACTGGCTGCAATCGCAGCTTGATTGGCCGCGAGCTTAGGTGAGACTTGCAACAAAATCTCTTGGGCTTGTTCAAGACTCAAAAAGCTAGCCACCTCTAAAGGATAACTGTTAGCGATGCTTTTATGAGTAATAGGGTCGACGAGAGTATCTAGAGTGAGGGTGCTTGACGGCTGTACCAAAACAGAGCTGGCGGCCTCAGTATCAGCCGTTAACTTTTTACTATTGCCTACCGTGCTGTTGTTGGTTGCATTGGCATCAGATGTATAGTTTATGTCTATAATCTGAGTAGTAGCAATAGGCGATATTTCGTCCTTTGAAATAAGATTTTTATCCTTACTCATAATTTCTGTATTGCTGTTCGCTGCGGTATGAGTTGATATTCCTATCAGCATAATAGTGGCAATAGCACTAGGTAGAGATGAGATAACAAATTTCATAAGAGATATAAACCGTTAATCAGGAAGCAAAATTTTGTCGTATAAGATGTTTTAATACAGAATACCTAAATAACAAGGATTGAATTAATCATCATTTATAGTATAAGTCTTAGCACTGATAATAAAGCGTACACTGTAGAGCCACAACCATGACGGGTCAATGCTTATTATTTACTTGTTATTCATTCAATATTGAGTTTTCTTATACTTAAGCAGGGTTTTTAACCTAAAACACTATATTATTTATAAAAAAAGATAAAAACCTGCTTCTCAATAAGAGTCTTTTGTTAATAGAAGATAGGCAAAAGACTAATGAAAAGATTTCAATGTAAGCAGTAATGCAAGCAGTATAGAGAGGCAGGCGCTATGTAGTATTATAAGACTATAAATTTCACAAAATGATGATGTATGTTTTATTTTATAACCTATTATGAGAAGAGACTACTATTAAAGTAGACCGCTATATATAAATAGATACTGAAAAATATAGACAGCTGTTAAAAATATTGGACAAATATAGCAAGCGATATTGCGAATTAAGAGTGAGAGGTAAATGATGGCAGGATATATATTAGCCTTGGATCAAGGAACAACATCGAGTCGGGCGATTTTATATGATGATCACGCGCGTCCTATTGAGATTGCCCAACAGCCCACCACGCTGCAAACGCCAAAAGCTGGCTATGTAGAGCAAGATGCGCGGCAAATTTGGCAAACTCAAATCAGCTGTGCTCACGATGTCATTAATCAAGCAGGATTACTCGCAACTGATGTCACTAGCATTGCTATTACCAATCAGCGTGAATCTATCGTCATTTGGGATAAGCAAACGGGCACACCGTTGGCACCAGCCATTATTTGGCAAGACAGGCGCACAGCAAAATACTGTCAGGACTTAGCTAACGATAGTATGGGTGATATGTCGGTAGGTCTGTCAAAGAGGGTGCAGCAGATTACAGGCTTACGACTCGACCCTTATTTTAGTGCCAGCAAGATTTCTTGGCTGCTTGAGCACTATCCTAAGATTAAAGCCCGCGCTGCAACTGGGCAGATAGCAGTAGGTACTATTGATAGCTGGTTGATTTATCAGCTGACAGGTGGCGAGCATGTCATCGATGTCACCAATGCTTCACGTACACTATTATATGATATTCATAAGCTGGCGTGGTCGGAGGAGCTGTGCGCACGCTTTGATATACCGATGGCGATACTACCAAAAGTGCTGCCATCAGACGGTGAGTTTGGTAAAACCAAAAAGGGTTTATTTGCCAAGCAGATTCCTATCCATGCCGTATTGGGCGATCAGCAAGCAGCATTGTTTGGTCAAGGTTGTCTCGATCCTGGTATGGCTAAAAACACCTATGGAACAGGTTGTTTTATGCTGATGAATATTGGTCAGACCCCCAAGCTTAGTGAACACCAACTATTGACTACGATAGCTTGGCAGCGCAAAGCACCAATAAATCGTGTAGATAACTTATCTATCAGTGACATTGTGCAATCTGGTAAACGCATACTACAAGCGCCGTCCACTTTTTTTGGACGCGAAGTCACTTACGCGTTAGAAGGTAGCGTGTTTATGGCAGGCGCTATCGTACAGTGGTTACGTGATAATCTGGGCATGATTAAACAAAGCTGTGATGTCGAAGATTTAGCTCGGCAGGTAGAAAGTAGCGAGGATGTCGTGTTGCTTCCCGCATTTACTGGTCTTGGAGCACCTTATTGGCGCTCTGATATTCATGCCAGTATTAGTGGCATGAGTCGCGGTACTACCAAAGCACACATTGCTCGTGCTGCTCTTGAGGCGATTGCCTTTCAAACTTATGACGTTCTTATCGCTATGCAAAAAGACAGTCCGCATCCATTAACCGAGCTACGGGTCGATGGAGGCGCTGCTAATAATGATCTGTTGATGCAGTTTCAAGCAGACTTGCTTAGTGTACCTGTTTTGCGTCCCAAAGATACTGAAATCACTGCTAAAGGCGGAGCGCTTCTTGCTGGTTTAAAAAGTGGATTGTATGATGATCAAACTATGAAAGAATCATGGCAAGTAGACCGTATCTTTGAGCCTAACATGTCAGCTGAGAGACGTGCCCAACATCTTGATAAGTGGCAACGCGTTATTACTAAGGCGTTAATGGATATCTAAAATATCTTTCAAAATGTATTAGATATAAAATTTTCATTAGGTATAAATAGGCAAAGAATATTATCAAAGATACCTAAAACACTGTATTAACGACCATATCAGTATCAACATAAATACCTAATAATATGCTCTTTAATTACTATATTTAGCATAGATTTATATACACACGTTATAACTATACACCGTGTAACATAAGGTCATCGCAGTGTTGACATAATTTACATAAACGTTCTATCGATAAGTGTTGATAGTTTTTTATACTTCAAATGTGATTGATTAATACAACTTAATCCATTTCAAATTAATAACTAATAAGTATATAACTATCAATTTAAGGATAATATTATGAATAAACATGACAATGATCTTACAAATGACCGCGTAATCGATAACAATGACCGTGTCCTTACTGATGACTATCTTGAAGTTGGCGATAGAGAGCGTATCATCGATGACAATGAGCGCCGATTAACTGGTAGTGATCATACTATCAATAATACTGTCATTAGGCATGAAAATGACAATATTATAGAGGATCATGATGCGATTGATCGTACTGCTGTCAAGCACATGTCTAAAGAAGCGAGAGAAGATCTTAATGCAGATCCTATTACTGGTGAGCCAGGATCACATCCAGTAGGAACAGGTATTGGTGGCATCGGTGGTGCCGCAGCAGGCGCAGCTATTGGCACGATGGCAGGACCATTGGGTACATTAATTGGTGGCGCTATTGGTGCTATTGTTGGTGGCGGCGCAGGTCATGCAGCAGCAGAAGCTATTGACCCAACCCGTGAAGAAGCTTATTGGCGTGCAGAACATGCCAATGCTAGTTATTATCAGCAAGGACACGATTTTGACCGTGATCTACATCCAGCTTATGCAGTAGGTTATGCTAACCGAGCACGTTATCCTAGTGACGCGCGTTTCGAAGATCATGAAACAGATTTGCAGCGTTCATGGGAAGAAGTAAAGGGCGAATCACGTCTAGCTTGGCATGATGCTCGTCATGCATCACGTGATGCGTGGAACCGTGTTAGTTAATTATTATTTGAGACTAGCTTGCCATCTCATTTGCTAATATATAATTATGAATTGTTCAAATATAAGCCGTATTATTTCAATTGAGTGAGAAGTGGTAAGCATAGTGTACAGAAACTTACTGCTTTGTGAATTACAAGGTGATAAATGTATACGTAGCCTGACTGACAGCCCCAACTAATGTAATTTATGCTATGTTAAAGTTTCCAAAGATGACTTTGGAAGCTTTTTTATTTGCTCATTGTTTTATTTTCTAATATCTTATAATTAACTGCCAGAAGACAGCATAATCATAAAGGATTATGAGACAATTTTGACCTCTTAGTAGAGTGATATTTTTAGTGCAATATAATAATATAAAACCAAATAAAAATAAGAATAGGTAAACTATGAATCGTCATGCGAATAATGATGAACAAAAGCAATTTTACATAGCTACTGCTAATCTACTTAATTTTGCCAATCCTGATCGAATTTATTATGACAATGCACCAGCATATGACCGTAAGGCTTACCAGCATAAGTTGCAAGGAATAACCGAATTACTTTCTAAAGCCCATGCAGATATTATTGCGGTACAAGAGGTGTGGGATAGTGACGCTCTAGAAGCATTAGCTGTTTCATTAGGTTTTAAAGCAGAACATGTGATTGCTCCACTTGCTAGTAATGACCGTACTAGTCAATATACTCAAGGCCACGGCGCGCAAAAAACGCCAGCTGTCGGTTTTATTAGCCGCTTTGCTCAGTTAGAAACTACGTTGTTAGAGAACATAGTCCCTGAAGCGGTAATCGATATCCCTGATGTTGGACCTTATCATCAATTTAATCGTCCACCATTATTACTACGTGTTGATGCGTATGGTCAACCAATAACAATTGTCACAGCTCACCTTAAAAGTAAACGCGCTTATTTTTTACGTGATGAGTCAGGCAACTTATTAGAAGATATGGATGACCCTAATATCCGTGTTCGTGCCAAGCTGCGCAGTTTGTGTATGCGAGCGGCAGAAGCTGCATCAATACGTATGTCTATTATCAAGCGGCTACAACATACTCGTGAGCCATTGATATTATTGGGTGATATGAATGATGTTACTGGTAGCGTAACGACGCAACTAATGGCTGAGACTGGGGAGGTGAACTATGACAAAAGTATGCGTGATGTCGCATTGTTCGATGCCGCTCGTATCCAAACTCGCTATGGTTGGATGAAAGATGTCGCTTATACGCACATATATCAGAGTATACCAGAGGTCATTGATCAACTATTCGTATCAGAAGAGTTTTTACCTGATAGCAAGTTTTCGCTAGGTCATGTTGAGCGAGTAGATTACTTTAACGATCATTTAAAGTGGGATTATTCAGATAGAGTAATTGATCATGGCATTGTCCGAGCAAAGATAAAACTTTACGATTAATCATATTCTGCAGTTGGTTATATTATTAATTGGCACATTATCATTCTAATCCGTTCACGCCCCTTGTTTGATAATGTGCAAGTGTTTATGATGCTTCTTCATTGGATATAGTAGTAACAATATTTACCACTAAACTGACATTAGCATGCTGATTTAGTGCTAATGTTATTCGATGAAGATCGTATTTATACATAATAGGGCGTAATACTAAGAGGTTTATAATGAGTGATCATAGAGATGACAAAATAGAAGACATATTGGTCGATTCAGAATTGGCAAAGAAGTTGGTGCCTAATAAGTTTAAGTTTACTAGTCAGCAAGGCCGCGTACGCCGTCAAAAACTGTTGATGGGTGCAAAGAAGCTAAGCGAGACTCGCGCTATTAATGATATTAGTTTAGCTGATGTGTGTGAAGAGGCGGGTATTCCGCGAGCTTCTGCTTATCACTTTTTTCCTAATATTGAAGCGATATTTTTAGCACTGCGTTTCTTAAATGCGATTGAAATTTTAGAAATACTAACCACTGTTGAGACGGTAGACTATGACAGATGGCAGGGTTATTTAACTGCGCTTATCCAACGCTGTGTGAATATCTTTCATGATGATCAAACCAAAGCTAAACTGATTTATGATACTAATACGCCAGATTTTGAAGGTGATAGTTTCGGTGAAGATATGGATCATCAAATCGTTGAGCTAGTCTATAAGCGTTTATCAGAGCGCTATGAGATGCCAAAGTTTGAAGATATACAAGATATACTTCTAGTGACCTATAGTATCATCAACGGCGTATTTACTTTATCTTATCGTCGTCATGCCAGTATCACAGATAATTATTTGCAAGAAGCGACCACTGCATCTATTGCTTACCTGCGTTGCTACTTGCCAGAAAAGTTACCACGCAAAAACCGTTAAGTTTTAATGGTTAAAATATGGTTGTTAGTACGACATAATAAAAAAGCTGGCGCGATGCCAGCTTTTTTGTGTCTTACAATCAGTACTCTAATTAATTAAATGGTTTATAGTCTTATATCCAATACGATAAGTGACGGTCGGTATTGGCATCGGTATCGTTGTAGAGTGTACTAAAAGTACACTATTATCACTTTTACTGTCAGCAACTTGAGTCATTGGAGGCAATGATTGACCATGACAAACATCATCATGCGGATCTAAAGGTGCATATTGCTTGTAATAATCAACAATTGAGCTTTCAAGTGCTACGTTAGTCTTTGAGTCGTGAGCATTGACATATGCTTCACGTGCTTGCTCTAACCAGCGTTCAGCCATACGAAAATGCGTACCAGACTGACGCCAACCGTGTGCACATTGATCAGCTGCTGCCCAAATCAAAGCCACCTCACTAAATGCTAGCTCACGTGGCGCAATAATTATACTGTTGCTATCTGTTGAGGTGCTGTCTTTTGAAGCACTATCTTTTAGAGCGCTTACTGTCGCCCACAAATCAGGCCTCATCAAAGCAGATGATGATGGAATGTCAGTCGTTAACTTCAATTCTTCATCAGCATTGCTTCGTAACTTTTGTAGAATATGAGCACCAGCTTTTAATGCTTGGCTACCAGCCTGTGTGTTGCTTTTAATACTATTTTCATGAGAAGCATAGTTGAGCCAAGCTTGGGCTTTATAAGCAAAATATTGCTGGCGTGAGGTTAGAGAGTTTTTTTGGTATAAAGCCAGCTCAGTCAGCATACAGTCGATAGTTTGCTGCTCAACCATCTTATGTTTTGGGCGAACATTTTGCGTGGCATTACCGTTGTAGCAATAGCTTATTGGAATAACAAAATCTTTATTCAGGCTATCATCAGCATGATTGTTACCTGCGGCCTGTACTAATGGTGATAGCGTTAATAATATCATTACAGACAATATAGTACGCGTATGGCGTTTATAAGCCGATACTGTCGCTATCAATTGTGAAGTATTTAGCATAACGCAAGCCTTATTGTATGGTAATCCATTTACGAGCTATCTTATAATTTTTATCAGCTATTGTCATTTGTCATTTGTCATTTGTCATTTGTCATTTGTCATTTTTAAGACTATTTTATCCGCTACATATCGCTTAAGTCTTAGTCTCAGTACTTAGTCTCAGTACTTAGGCGTTTGTTTTTACGTGGATCATCACGTTTGAACAAGTCCTCATCAAACTTGAAGCGCAGTCTAAAGTAAGCGCCTTCTTGAGTACTATCATCATAAGCGATATCTTCATCTTCAAAGCCCATGAAATTGTAGCCAAGTGACAACCACAAGTTAGTCATTGGACTATAACCAACTTCAGCACCCAGCATATAAGCTAAATCGTTGGCTTGATTGTTCCAGTAGGTACCTGCTTGTAAGCCAATATCCCAGCGCTCACTAATATCGTATAAACCACGTACATAAGCAGCATGAGCTGTGTTTTCGCTTTCTAAATTATCAGCTTCGTATTGATTATATTTACCCGCATAGTGTCCAGATAGCGTTAATGGACGCGTTGGATGGTAGTTGCCACTCCATGACCATATTAGTGAGTCTTTTTGATACGGATCTGTTCCAGTACTGTTATCGTCTAAGCGATACTCAAGCTTTGCGAGCATGTCTAACTGATTACTGTCATAGTCACGGTAGGCAGCACCAAGCTGAAAGCGGTTGATAGTACGATGACCATCGTCATAGTCTACTCGTGAGTAGATGTCTTTTGCCAGTAGGGTAATGTCATCAGTATAGCGATAGGCGATACCGGCACTACCGAGCAGCGTATCACTAGTGTCACCCCAGCGTTTTTCTAGGCGGCCTGATGCTTTGTAGTCTTCTTTGGCAAGGTATTCAACACCAAAACCAACTGCGGTCGCAGTGCTATCTTTTTCACCTTCAAGCGATTCAACACGCTCAAATAAAGTGTTTAAGGTCAGACCTTCTTGGACATACCATTTGTTCTTTAGACCAATAGCTGCTTCAGCTTCACGTGCACTAATAGCATCGCGAGCACGGTATTCACTATAGACCTTACCATCTTTCATATAGGTGGCATCAAAACCTACAACAGTACGCTGACGCTCATCGGTATCATCAAGACCGTAGCTGCCTGATAGGCTGTTGATTAAGTCATGACGCGCATAAAGACGACCTAAATTACCTAGCGGAGTTTCGCCGCCGATAGAGGTTGCGTTACGTGCGCTATGATCAATATCTTGCTCATATTCAGCAAACACCAACGCTTTATTAAGCTTAGGCAAGCGAGCAGTAATACGGGCGCGGGCGGTCATGCCTTCGATATCTTTTTCTAAAGTATTTACGCCATTAAGTGCCGACTGGTTAATCAGACTGTCATTAAATATTGGCTTCTCATCCTCATCTACAATATCAGTGTTTATGACATCAGTTGCAGCTTGCGTATTACGTGAGGCAGCAGTCGCTTCTTGTTTATAATAACGTAGTCCAATCTCACCAACGATGTTTTGGCTTAGGCGTTGTTCGATACTCGCCTGTATGCCTTCACGACTGGCTTCGGTAGTATGATCTTTAGTACGTATGCCTTCAAACTTTAGCGCAGTTGTTTTGTTCTTTAACTTATGAGTGACTTCTACTCCAGATTCAGTACGTCCAGCGGTTAGTGGAGAGGCACCAGTAACGAAGCCTTCATCAGCTTTATTATAATAAGCTTTAGCGCGCGTGCGGTTTTTATCATCGTAGTTTAGCTCAATACGTAGGGCGTCGCCTTCAGCATTGTCGCCTTCTAATAACTCTGCATTGATCTGATTGCTAGGCTCATAATTAGGGTTTTCAGCTTTGTTCTTGGCATACTCTGCGACCAGATTCAACTTATTATTAAATTTGATGACACTGTTAATGCTGGCAAGCTGTTCTTTGTTTAGTGGATCATCACTATTAATGTAGCTACCACCAACAGAGATTTTATCTGTTAGCTGTTGTTTGGCTGCTACGCCGCCGACCCAATAGTTTTCGCCGCCTTCGTCCACTTCAACAGTGACACGTAAATAGATAGGATTGCCATCAATATCTTGACTAGCAATAGGGGCTTTAAGATACAGGCTGCGACTAATAGGATCAATTTCATAGTCAGCAAAGCGCGTTAGTGTTTCACGGCTAATGATCAGGCCAGGGTTATTCGCATCACGAGTAATGACTTCGATGGTTTCAGAGTTTTCGAGTACCGCGTCAAAGTCGCCAGCGAGTGGATAAGGACCCGAAATACCAAGACCACGCGTTTCATTAACACGTTGTGATGAGCTGGTTTCAGCGAGGAAAGTCGTGATACGGGTATCGGTATCCTCAAATTGAGCTTTAATACCCGTTAAAGTGCGGCTGTATTTACCAAGCTTAATACCATCGTCGTTATCAACTTGAGTTTTTAGGTCGCCGTACATAGCAAATGAGCGACCTTTATCTAAACGAATATATAGTTTGCTCGTAGACTGAGCGTCAAAACCTTTGGCTGATGAATCGCCGTATACTGGATAATATTCACCTGGATCGATATCGCGGAACAGACGTTCGCCTTTTTTGTCGCTGTCATAAGCTAGGGTCAGCAGATAGTCTCCACGTACTTTGCCTTTTAGGAACATCGCCGCACGACCAGTTGCTGAATAGTCGTCACCACCTGCAAATTCATGTAGCTCTTCTTCAAATGCGCCTTGGGCATCGGTTATACTTCCGCTATCAAAGTCTTTTAATGATATAGCGCCTTCTACAATACCAACCGCGATGAGCGGGCGTAGCTTTGCCGTAAATTGTAGCGGAATCACTTGTTTGCTGCTACCAGTATCGATAATCAGCTCACCTTTACCTGGCGCATTTGGTGCAATTACTGGAATCAGTAGTTCGCCACCGTCTACGCTAAACTGGGTACCAGCTTGATCTTTATTACTGTCTTTTAGATTGATACGTCCAATATTAGTATCGATAGTGATAGGTGTTGATGGGATGTAAGGAAGATTGTTACGATCTTTTAGGCTAATGACTACTTGGTATTCGCTCACACCGTCAGCTTCAATCAAACGCTCTTGAGTACGATAATTAATCGCTTGTAAGCTGTCAGGCGCGATGATGTCGATGGTTTGCTCTGAGATAACTTTGCCTGTTACGTCAGTGGCAACGCCGCGTAAGGTATTGCTACCACGCTTAAAATCAACAGCGTAATAATCAAAAGCAGTAACGCTTTGATTGGCTTGTTCAGCTGTTTTACCGATTTTTTCTTCTGATACGGCTTTACCATTCGCATATAGGGTAAAGTTTGAGCCTAATGGTGCTTGAACTTGAACCAACTGCTTGTACGAGTTCAACTGTTGACCCGAGCTCAAGTTAATGAATGCTACATCATTATTAGCCACCTTTTTCAGGTATTCTTCAAGCTCTTTTTGTTTTGGAGGTGCGATAGTATTGACCGTTAAGTTAACACGCTCGGCAGTAGGGTTAGCCATATCAGCAACAATTGCTGAGTCACATTGAATACCACGGTCTAATTCATCATTAGACTTACAGCCACTAGCATCGACATTGTCGTCATTATTGAGGTCGTAATCAGGCTCCAAAGCCAACTCGCTCTTGACGGCTTGCTCAAGGGCATCATTTTTAGTACTAATATTTTTGCTACGTGTGATGAGTTCTTGATTTAAACGTTCAGTACTATCGGCCATGCCGCCTACCAACGCAAAATCTGCACGATGCATTTCGCCATATTTTAAGTCGACGAAACGGCTACCGGCATCGCCTGCGTTACGATTACTTTGAATAATGAGTTCAGTACCAATAGGTAAAGTCGTGCGATCAACTTTTAGTACGTGAGTCTTGGCGCTGATACCGTAGAAATTATATTTTCCTTCAGGATCTGTGACGATATAGTTGCCGTTTTCCATATAAATACGAACACCAGCTACGCCAAGCTCATCATTATCTTTTTGTTGAATACCATCGCGGTTGATGTCATGGTATATTTTACCAACGATGATACCATCGGTATTCATAACGCCGCGGCTGACATCAATTTTCCATTGTGATTCTCTAGAGACTAATACTTGGTCGTTTTCATTGCGACCTTGAGCGATAGCGCGATTAATACCGTCACCGCCCAAGGCGGATGAGCCTACTAGAACGCGATAAGTAATTTCTTTTCCTGTCTTAGGACCCATATTACCTAAACTTAAAACCTGGTATTTACCATCTGCTTTAAACTCAGTGGTTTGAGCCTTATCAATGCGTAAGCTACCACTCACGTAATCAAAGCCACGTGGTAGGGCATCTTTTAGCTGGACGTCATAAGCAGTTGCGACGCTATTGTCATTGGTGACTTTAATAGTGTAACTGACGTAGTCGCCAAGCTCAGCAGTTTTGACATCGCTTTCTTTTTTGACTTGTAAGTCGGGAGTCTCGTCAATGATAGCGACTTCACTACTAATCTGCTCATCAATGTAGTTTAGATCAGATTGACTAGGTTGTTGATCGAGACCGACAGAAGGATCAATACAGGCGACCAGTTTAGCTTGTAGCGTGTCGTCTTGTAAGGTTTGAAGAATATTATCATCGAGTGCATTGGCATTATTTTGTGTTGGCGCTGATAAACGATACTTTCCCGTGTTATTACCTGTCTCGATAGCTTTAAGTGAGTAAGTGTCACCAGTTCCAACTGGTGGATTAGCAGACTTGATAGTCACCCAAACTTGATCTGGTTTATCAGGCTGTACATTACATTGTGCATAGCTGGCTTCAACATAAATGTCATCGCCAATTTGCGAATTTATTTTGCTACCGTTAAAGTTCCAAGTAGTGAAATTAATACTAGGCTCGACGATAATTAAACTATCGGTCACAGCTGCCTTTACTGACGCATCTTCAACGACGACTGCACCAATCTTAATATCAGCAGTATCACCATCTTTTGCATTTCTATCAGTAAGAGCCTGTACGATGAGCTGAATACTCTCACCTTGCCCAATTTTGATTGAGTTGAGATTGGTGATCAATAAGTCATCTGAATCAATCAGACCGTCTTTATTGATATCTTGATAGACTGTAAAGTTAGATAGGCTGCTTGGAATATCGTAGCTTAGAGCGATGGTTTCATCACTATAGCTATTATTGGTTAATAGGTTTTTCCATATCACTTCACTGCCAGACGCTACAGTCTGCAATGGTGATTGGCTTAGGCGAAGGTCATACTTCTCTAACGCAGATGCTTGGACTTTTACTTGGTTTGAGGTGCTGGTTAATAATACTGCTTTGTCATTACTAACGTAATAGTGAGCATTGGCAATATTATCGATGATGCTGAGTACATCAGACGTAGCTGCCGCAGCAGAATTTGATTGCATAATCAGTATAGCTGCCGTTAATGCAGATAGCTTGGCTGCTTTAGCCGATAGACGAGTAGACTGAGCGATACAGTGAAATGTCATATTACGTGATTATCCAATCAAATCCAAAAACAGAGGGGCTGTCTTTGCTTTGCTTACTTGTAGAGCAACCTAAGCAAAGACAGTTTTTGCGTTATCTATAAGCTTAATCACAGATAACGGTATATAAAAATAAGTAATTTACGTAATGCTAAAGTGAGCCAGGAGCAGCACCGTCAGGATTAATTTTTACCGAAAATACTAATGCTGCATATTTTTGAGGTGCTAAGCTAGGTACCGTGCCACTAACAGCAGTAGAATTAGCTGATGCCCCATAAGTATTGTCTGCAGGCGATGTATCTGCGTCAGCTACTTCGGCTAGCTTGACAGTAAAGGCAGGGGTAGTACTTGAAGTTAGTACTTGAGCTTTATTATTAAAGCGATCTGTCGTATCCGTTACGATCAGGTCAGTGAAGTTAAATCGTGTATCCGATGCTGAAAAGTTATTAAAGGCTGTAATTTTATAGACGATACAATCACCGGGTTTTGCAGCGACATCACCTTGTGTAAATACAAGAGAAGCATTGACAGCACAGGTTTCATTTAGTGCTTGTTTTTTGACCAGCTTTAGACCTTTTACTATAGTAGTATTCTCAACAGAGCGAGCACCTACCGTAGGCGCATCCTGTCCACCAACGACTAACGTAACTGAGGTTTTTTCAGTGGAGTCAATGATTGCTTGTGTAGACTCTACTTTGTAGTTGATAGTGAACCGCCCCGGGATTGTCGGAGACTCAACATTCTGAGAGAATACGACAATGAAAAAACAAACCTACACTCCTGAGATTAAAGAACGCGCCGTTCGCATGCTGATAGAAGCGTTGGGCGACTATCCCTCCACATGGTCAGCGATTCAAGCCATTGCCCCTAAGATTGGCTGTACGCCTGAAACCCTGCGGTCGTGGCATAAAAAACACATCGATCAAACTATTCCTGCATCGGTGCAAGCGCAAAGTGATAAAGAGCGCATCAAGGAGCTTGAACGCGAATGCAGAGAGCTCAAGCAAGCCAATGAGATCATACGTAAGGCTGCCGCTTTTTTCGCCCAGGCGGAGCTCGACCGCTGACTAAAATCATGATTCAATTCATCGACGATCATAAGAATAATTATGGGGTCGAGCTGATCTGTAGAGTATTACCGATTGCCCCATCAACCTATCACCGTGCTAAAGACTTGGAGAGCTACCCTGAAAAACGCTCACTGCGCAGTCAGCATGACGACTACTATCTCAGCGAGATTAAACGCATCTGGCAGGACAGCAAATGCCGTTACGGTGCGCGTAAAGTATGGCAGCAGATGAAAGCTGACGGGTTAAAGGTTGCTCGGTGTACCGTAGAGCGATTAATGAAGCAGTATGGCCTACAAGGCGTCTGGCGTGGCAAAGGCAAGATTACCACCAACAGCCGTGACGACCAAAAGCGCGCTGATGACTTAGTCAATCGTAACTTTAGCGCTTATCGTCCTAACCAGCTGTGGGTTGCAGATTTTACCTATATCAAGACGACAAGCGGCTGGGTCTATACCGCTTTTATTATTGATGTGTTTGCCCGTGCTATCGTTGGTTGGAAGGTATCTAATCGTATGAACACCGATATGGTGATGGCGGCTTTAAATCAAGCAATAGCAGATAGAAACCATCCCAAAGATGTCATTCATCACAGTGATCGAGGGGTTCAGTACTTATCCATTCGCTATACTGATAAAATGACGGATTCTGGCGTGATTGCCTCTGTTGGTACAACAGGCGACTCTTATGACAACGCATTGGCTGAAACGGTCAATGGGCTTTATAAGTCTGAGGTGATTCATTATTTAAAGCAAAACTGGACTGGTGTGAACGATGTTGAACTGGCAACCCTTGAGTGGGTGGACTGGTTTAATAAAACACGACTGCATAGTACGATTGGTTATGTGTCACCTTTTGATTTTGAAAAGCGGTATTATGATAATTTAACCCTGTCAGGCATCGCTGCCTGACTCAAGTAAATCACTCTCCGATAAAGTCGGGGCGGTTCATAGTGACACTTGAGTTCGGTGCCATACCAGTCCATGCTGCTCCGCCATTTTTGGGTACGGCTGTACTTAGATCATAATCGCCATTACCGTCCCGTGTGACTGTGTAGGTGAGGTTGGGAGTTGCTGGGTTGTCGTCAGCATCATATACCACCTCTACCGTGTTCGGTACTCGGGTGATTTGGTCGTTGGCACCTTCAGTGATAGTGAATTTAATTTCACCTACTTGATCGCCTTCAGTCTCTCTACCAGTATTTCTTATGACAGCTGAATGTGTAATCTGCGTCGTATCTGTCGTAGTAGTTGGTATCTCTTTAGTAGTAGGTGACGATATGTTAATAGCACGCTGGTTAGAAACTAAAGGTGCTGCTGAGTCACTACCAGTAGTTGTACTAACAGTACCGTCTGTAACTTCACTATCATCAGCAGCTGGATAGAAGTTACTGGTATTTTGTTTAGGGTCAGTACTATCCGTAGTGTCATAAATGATTTGGTTTTCACCAAGATTGAGAGTTATAGAGGCGTGGTTGATAGTTTTTTTAGGATCAGCAAGTGGTTCGGCTTGATCTTTTTGCACATCGAAGGTAATAGTGGCTGTTTCACCTGGTGCTAAATTCAATAAAGTAACTCTAATGCTATCGTTAGAAGTGCTAGTACCTTTACCTTCTCTACCCGGTACAATAGTGGCATTATTACTGACGCTTAAGTTCGGCTGATCTGCTAGACGTAAGCCCTCTGGTAAACCATCGAAAACAACGATGTTGTTGGCATTGGCAGCATAAGGTGCAGTCTCATCGTTACGGACAGTGACGGTATAAGTGACCTTCGATGTTGGATCATTTAGGTTTAGGGTGCTGCTTACCTTACTGGTAATTTTAAATACAGCTACCTTAGTAATACTGTTATCGATATTGGTTAACGTCGCCTTAGTGGTATCAGCACCTGTGAAGAAGTCGCTGACTGCTGATAACGTTAAATTCTGTGAGTTGCCGCCAACGTTCCCTGCTGTTTTTGCTGAAATTAAGATCTCAGCGCGCTCATTAGGTTTAAGTGTAATGTCAGTGTTTTGAAAAACGGTACCAGTAACAGTAGTAGTGCTTTTTACAGAATTATCCGCATTATAGATAATGTAAGTGACATTGGTAGCGTCTAGATCATAAGAGCTTGCATCTTGCGTACTACCTGGAATAGTACCGCCCTGAGCTAAGTTAAGCTTATAAGTATCTTCTACGTTACCTGAGTTGGTTAAGATATGGTTAAAGGCAACACGACCTTTCGGGGTCACAATGATGTTGCGGTTATAGTCATCGGCAGCATTATCATCAGTAGTTGTAGCCGTTAAACTGAAGGCTGCACTTTGCGTGATGTTAACAGTTACAGGATTAGACTGAACCGCAGTTTGCGCAACAGTGCCTATTTTATACGTAGCACTGGCTATGTTTTTAATGGTAGGAGTCGATGCGGCTATTGATTCAGCTGCATTCGCAACATTAGTCATGCCAAAAGCCGCTGCGATACCGACTGTCAATACTGAGTACTTAAAGGTGCTGGATTTCATCCAGAGATTCTCCTGAGTAAAAAAATGAATAGCTAAGGTCAAAGTTAAAAGGTTTAGTTGACAGTGGTATTAAGTGATACATCTGCTGATTTTTTTGCAGGAAGTAATTTAATATTCCAACGAAGAGCTTTGTATTCAGATAATGGAACTTTGACGACTTTGCCATCTACTTTACGTACAAGCGGCATATCAGCATAATTTTTGCCATCGATAGTTGCTTGTGCGCTGTTTGGTTTTGCCTCGCCAGTAAATATCATGCTGGCAGGAATAGGGAGAGTCACAGCAACATCGCTAATAGGCTGATCAATGACATTGGTATAAGTAGCGCGGTACTGTACGGTCTCACCCTTCTGAGCATTTGATGCTGCAATGTAGCTGACCTTGCCGTCAGCAGTTTTTACAATCTTATTGGCCTGTAGCTCCATTTTTAGAGCATCTGCTGCGTACGATATATTGATTAAGCATGCAGATACTGCAGTGGTGATAAGAGCGTGGCGTAAAAATTGAAATAATTTCATATCAAAATCCTCAGTTGGGTAAATTCTACGTGCAATATCCTTGCCAACCTACATAAAAATGTGAGTACGAACAATGGTTTGCTAGTAAAAAGTGCAACAATTTTTTGTTTTTTATTCTCACAGAGAACCGATAAATAGTCACCAAATAACCGATAAATGACGTTTACGAGTTCCTCAGTGGGATGTGAATTACTTAAAAAATCAAAGCCTTAGTCATTTAAGGGTTTGTATTTTTAGAGCCATATTTAGTATTAAAGTATAAAATTGCCTTAGTTGGCTCCGTTGAAGATACAGACGTTTTTAATAAATCAAAGGCATCAGAAATAATTACACCGTTTACGCCTATAGGTGCTGATGTATTAGTGCTTCTGAATACTGATGAAGGGTTTCCTAACGGTCTTGGCAAGTTAAATACAGACTCGACGGGCGTACGCTGTAAAGAGTCGTTAATTTTAACTTCATTCAAGTCAACATGACCACGATTGTAAGCTTCTAACTTATAAGCGATACAGTTTCCTGGCTTAACATCATTGGCTGGATTGATACTAAAACCTGTAGTCGGCTGACTAGTATTAGTGATGCTAGAGTAGTTAAGCGTGTCATTACAGGTATGTACATACTGGAGCTTTTTGAGTACCAACGCTGTGTTGTCTGCTTTTACTTCACCAAAATCAAGATTGCGTGTGACATCACCTGAGCTGTTCTTTTCAGTTTTATAGTTATAGACGTTAGCGACTAGCGCGACTTCTTGAGTATTAATAGTCGTATCTTCACTATAGTCCCAAGGGTTTGGTTCAGTTTCGACTAGACAAACTTTTGATCTACCTACAAGGGTGTTTGGGCTGACGCTGAAACTATATCTACCTAAACTTGCTGCAGCACTTGAGACGGTTTGCGGATTGGGTGAAGTGGATACGATATTGTTGCCATTGCAATCAGTGAGACTGATACGTAAGTTAGGGTCATAGATACCTGATTCATTGCTATCAAATACACCATTATAATAATTACCGTTACCTGTAAAGGCCGCAGAAATATCCTGCTTAGTACTGGTGCTAGCTGTGATACCGCCATTGTCATTAAAGACGATACCTGCAAAGGTATAATTCGATGGGACACTAGCAGATGGACTGTTAGTAATAGTACAAGTGATCTCGTCGCCATGAGTGGCATTGGATATAGTAAATGAGCGAGTTTTGGCAGACGCGTTATAAGTCATCGCAGTAGTAGGCATGACGGTCGTACTACCATTCGTAGCGTTGTTGCAAGTGTAAGCCGCATTGTAGGCAATGATATCGCCATTGTTTTGATTGTTCGTAACACGCTCAATGATCGTATAAGTCGTACTGGTTGCAAGCTCTACGACACCGCTATTATCATTAGTAACAACTTGTCCTGAGCCAGTCGTTTCAAAAGTCTTGAGTGATGTTGTGGCATTGTTGATACTGATAGAAAACTGATCGCGATTGATATTAGTATCATTGACGCGATTACCATCAAGCTGTTTTTTAACAATAATTTTGGGAGGAGCAAGACAGAAGTAAAAATCTGAATAGCCAATAGCATGGGGACTATTTCTTTGCGTCAGCGTATTGCTATGCTTTAGATTAAGAAAAACATCAGCAATGTTATAACTCCAAGCTGCATCAATAGTACATCCTCCCGTACCGCAGTTCAGTCCTTCACGAGCTTTTACGATATCTTTAGCAGTATTGATAGTGTGAAAATTAGGATTAGAGGTCAGTTGTCCTTTCTTAGCAGAAACATCAACCTGTTCGATATAGGGCACTTGCCCAGAGCTGCCAGTCGAATCCAAATCTTGTATTTTATAACCAACTTTACTCACTGATCGATTGATACTGATATCTAAAATATGGTTGATTTTGGTAGCAGGAGAGTCGTGAACTAAATTCAGCGCTGATGTAGTAGCGCCATTGATAGATCCATAAAAGGGAGGCGTACCACCATAGTTATTATTTAAGTCTAAAAGTAGGGGGAAGTTTATTAAAAAAGTCTTATTACCGGAGGTCTCTACAAACGTAAAAGTATTGGAAGGATTGCCTGTCGTCCAGCTGAGAGCTTGAGAGTTTATAGGGCTATATGCTGGCGGGCTTGCTCCAATATAGTACATCTTATGAGTAGCTGGGCAGCTGCCTGCCGTAGAGGTTGGGGTAGATGATGGTAAGAATGGGTTAGCGTAGACATTTTGACTGCCTATACTCATTCCAACGAACAAGAGAGTAGATATAGTTAGGCCTAGTACTAACTTGATGTCTGTATGTCTTTTGGAGGTGGCACGGATGTCTGTATGTCTTTTGGAGGTTGCACGGATGTCTGTATGTCTTTTAGAGGTTGCACGGTTGCTTTCTTGCATCTTATTCCCTCGGAACTAAATTTACTCTAAACATCACAATGTAGAATGGTTAAAGCGCTTATACCGTAAGCGGTAACTAAAGCATGACTAAAGGCAAAAAATCACCGAATTTAGAGTGGAATGTGCAAAATATATGCCAAAAATTAAATATTTAGGCAAATTGGGATTAATTGAGAACAAATCAGATAAGGCATGTCATCATTTAAATTACAAGATTTAAGGTAAAAAATCATTACTGAACAAGAAAGAACTATCGAGTATATGGAGAGAGTGACAAGGTTTTTGACGATATTTAGCAGCAATTTAATCCTTCGAGAGCCACTGAATGTGTAGATGTGCTAGTTAATGACAGGCCTTAGATAGACTCATGCTGTATGTGCAGGAACTATTTAAGTTTTATCTTTAATGAAGAGTGTATTGTAGGCAATGAAGAGTTTTAGATGTTGGTAAAAGCTGGGTAAAAACTGGCATTAGAAAATTAAAATTGGAGCTACCTTAATACGTGATTAAAGTAGCTTCCCAAGTTTTAGATATACGTCCTAAGTTTTAAATAAAATATATGAAAATAAAGTTAAGGTTGGTTAGTACCTGTTTGAGAAATCTTCGCAGAGAATTTGATAGTCGCTTTTGACTGCGGTGTTAATGTTGCAAAAGTACCTTCAACTAAAGGCGCAACAGTTTGGTTAGTTGCTGTCGGGGTAGCCGCGAAGTCATTTCGGTAAGTGACTTTACTGGCTAAAGTATCTGATAATGTAACATTGGTGATATTTATGCCGCTACCAGTCTTAAACGTATTGGTTGCTTCAAGCTTGTAAAATATACATTGCTCAGGCGTTGCAGGAGCAGTATTTTGAGACCAACTTGCATCAGCAATGCCACCTATCGCTGTCGTACATGCAGCGACTGCTTGGTATTTGACTAGATTGATACCCTGCATCGTAGTAGTCGATGTGGTGTTGACGTTAACGGGTGCTGGTGTACCGGCTACTGAACCTTGTGGCAGCACGGCAATCGTCATAGTCTCAGAGTTACCAAGATTATTCGTGGCACCTGCAAGATTGCTACCTGATCCATTGGTCGATACCTCTACACCGATTTTAACGAATTTAGTCGGTGCTATACCACTGGGCGCAGCTTTGTTAAGATCGTAGTTACCGTCTGTATCTGACGTTAAAATAATATCACCAGTGTCATATAAACCATTGTCATTTACATCTGCAAATACCCGTGTAATATTAATATTAGGATCGTCTGGATTGTTAACTGAAGCCGCAGTTGGCGTCACTTTAAATTTGACTGCGTTTGCAGTTGCTGCTTCAGTGACATCGGTACCGTTGTTCGTAATGGTATAGATATAAGTGTTGTTGCTACTAACTAATGCCACTTCTTTATTTATACCGGTACTGATGGCGATAGCACGAGTCTGATTACTGGTAGTGACTGTAGCATTACTATTGTTATCTTTACCCTTATAATCAGCAGCTGTCGTATCTTCATAAGTTTTCTCTGAGACTGAACTATCTGCTCCATCGCCTGAGCTATCGACAAGATCGAAAGTACCATTGTCCTTAGTACTATCTTTTACGACTGCATAGTTGGTGATGTTAGTACCAGTAGCAGGTGTAGTCGTATCTTTCTTAGCACGGAAAGTAATAGTAATGGTTTCGTTCATTTTTATGTCTTGAGCAGTAACAGTAACTTCTTTGCCATTAGTTGATATCACAGCGGCTTTAGCTGCACTACCACCAGTAGCAACTACAGTAGGCGCCTTATAGTTTGGTTCTGTAGATTGTATTGCCACAAGACCTGTCGGCAAGGTGTCTATGATATTTACTGCTGTACCAATTGCAGTACCTTCGTTTTTAATGGTAATTGTATAATCAACATAAGCATTGGCATTATTGGTATCGAATGTTTTGTTACCAAGGTTGGTGACAGCAGATTTCGTAATAGCGTAGAGAGGTGTAGCCGTAGTGGCATGATCTATATTAGACGCACTATAAGCAGCTGGCGTTCCTGTGTTCTTACCTTTTAAGTAAGCACTGAACCGCCCCGACTTTATCGGAGAGTGATTTACTTGAGTCAGGCAGCGATGCCTGACAGGGTTAAATTATCATAATACCGCTTTTCAAAATCAAAAGGTGACACATAACCAATCGTACTATGCAGTCGTGTTTTATTAAACCAGTCCACCCACTCAAGGGTTGCCAGTTCAACATCGTTCACACCAGTCCAGTTTTGCTTTAAATAATGAATCACCTCAGACTTATAAAGCCCATTGACCGTTTCAGCCAATGCGTTGTCATAAGAGTCGCCTGTTGTACCAACAGAGGCAATCACGCCAGAATCCGTCATTTTATCAGTATAGCGAATGGATAAGTACTGAACCCCTCGATCACTGTGATGAATGACATCTTTGGGATGGTTTCTATCTGCTATTGCTTGATTTAAAGCCGCCATCACCATATCGGTGTTCATACGATTAGATACCTTCCAACCAACGATAGCACGGGCAAACACATCAATAATAAAAGCGGTATAGACCCAGCCGCTTGTCGTCTTGATATAGGTAAAATCTGCAACCCACAGCTGGTTAGGACGATAAGCGCTAAAGTTACGATTGACTAAGTCATCAGCGCGCTTTTGGTCGTCACGGCTGTTGGTGGTAATCTTGCCTTTGCCACGCCAGACGCCTTGTAGGCCATACTGCTTCATTAATCGCTCTACGGTACACCGAGCAACCTTTAACCCGTCAGCTTTCATCTGCTGCCATACTTTACGCGCACCGTAACGGCATTTGCTGTCCTGCCAGATGCGTTTAATCTCGCTGAGATAGTAGTCGTCATGCTGACTGCGCAGTGAGCGTTTTTCAGGGTAGCTCTCCAAGTCTTTAGCACGGTGATAGGTTGATGGGGCAATCGGTAATACTCTACAGATCAGCTCGACCCCATAATTATTCTTATGATCGTCGATGAATTGAATCATGATTTTAGTCAGCGGTCGAGCTCCGCCTGGGCGAAAAAAGCGGCAGCCTTACGTATGATCTCATTGGCTTGCTTGAGCTCTCTGCATTCGCGTTCAAGCTCCTTGATGCGCTCTTTATCACTTTGCGCTTGCACCGATGCAGGAATAGTTTGATCGATGTGTTTTTTATGCCACGACCGCAGGGTTTCAGGCGTACAGCCAATCTTAGGGGCAATGGCTTGAATCGCTGACCATGTGGAGGGATAGTCGCCCAACGCTTCTATCAGCATGCGAACGGCGCGTTCTTTAATCTCAGGAGTGTAGGTTTGTTTTTTCATTGTCGTATTCTCTCAGAATGTTGAGTCTCCGACAATCCCGGGGCGGTTCACACTAGTAGCAGTAACTGTAAGAGAACCAGTTTTATTATTGATTCGTTCTACCGTAGTCAGTGCTTTGATAGTAATATCTGCATATTGATTAGGTGCAAGATCTATCGTACCACCGTTAGTTATAGTCACGGGGCTGCCTATACTTACTCCACCAGCATCCTTTTTCTGATAAGTGATGGTAGTGCTAGGAAGGCTATAATCAAAATCATCATCTGCCGCATTATCAATATTAACTGTATAAGTATCATCAACGTTACCATTGTTAGTAAGTTTATGAGTAAAATCTACTGTTGAACTGGCTTGTGGATTAATCGTATCGTGATTGAAGTTATCGTTAGGAGTGGTATCAGCTACAGTCGCGATTAAACTAAAAGAACCTGTTTCAGATACATTTACAGTCACTTTGTTTGATTCAGCGTTTTGTTGCGTAGAGTTGCCAGCGACGGTATAAGTGGCAGTGGCTTTGTTTTCAACGTCAAAAGTACCAGAAGTGCCTCCTGTTGGCGTAGCAGAGTTGGCCAAACTAGTCACGCTCATAGCGGCTACAACACCGACAGTTAATACTGAATATTTGAATATATTAGACTTCATAAATTAGTTTTCCTAAAAGTGTCGCGCAAAGTAATCAAAGTTGTTAATTGATAAAGGTTATTAATTAATAATGGTATTAAGAGATACGTCTGCTAGTTTGTTCGCAGGAAGCCACTTAATATTCCAACGAAGTGCTTTATATTCAGCCAATGGAACCTTGACGACTTTGCCGTCTACTCTGCGCATAAGCGGCATGTCCGCATAGTTTTTGCCATCGATTGTTGCTTGCGCACTTTTTGGTTGTGCTTCACCAGTGAATATCATGTTTGCAGGTATCGGCAAAGTCACAGCGACATCGCTAATAGGTTGATCAATGACGTTGGTATAAGTAGCGCGGTATTGTACGGTCTCACCCTTTTGAGCATTTGATGCGGTGATATAGCTAAGCTTGCCATCAGCGGTCTTTATAATTTTATTAGCTTGTAATTCCATCTTTAAAGCGTCTGTCGCCTGTGCGCTACTGAATAACGCAGCAGATACCATCATGGTAGTTATAAGTTTTTTTAGATAAAGTCTAGCTTTCATGATTTTTTCCTTTCTTCCTTTACCCTAATCAACCAGTCAAAAAGCCTCAATGTAGGGCAAATACAGAGTGTCTAAACACAGTAGATTTACGGCTGCACATTTCTGCAGGCAAATATAGTACTTACACTTTATATATATAAAATGTATTTTTATTATGTTAGCGATATTTGTATATTACTTATGTGGAATATAAAGGTAAAACTCGGTCAGTGCGACTAAAGTCAGATAGGTGGAGTTTTGAGATAGTTAAGCGGTAAAGGCTGAAATTTAGCCTTGTTTAAGTTTTTATTATCAATCATACAATCACAGGTTTGTAGTTAAAATAAGACCAGCTTGATCAGCTCAAGCTAATTAATCTAATATCTAACATTAGCAACTACTTGGACTGTGTCGAACCATATTGAGTATTAAAGTAAAAAATACGTTTCTCTTTTTTGGGTAAAGTAGCGAATATAGTAGTAATCGTGCCGTTCTGACCATTACTTAGACCATCGTTAAAGACGCCAACCGTTCGTGCGGGTCCTGCTAATACAGAGGTAACCGTAGGATCTGCTGGATTGTTAGGATCTTTACGCTGTAATACGTCTTGCATCACAAAGTTATCGATAGCGACATTTGAGCGATTGGTAGCAGTGATCTTATAGGCAATGCATTGGCCTGGTTTGACATCTGTACCTGCGCCTGTAGTAGAGCTAGAAAGAGGGTTTTTACTGTAAGTTAAGCTAGCAAAGTTAGTAAATTTACAGTCATTGGCCGCTTGTTCTTTTTCAAGAACCAGCGCTGCATTGTTGGTAATGACTCTACCAAAGTTGTTATTTAAATAGTTATAATTGTTTGCTATTAGAGCAATGCTTTGCTTTTCAGTAGTCGTACGAATAGGGTAAGCAGGGCTGCTATTGTTATTGCTTTCGATAAGACATACTGAGCCAACACCAGCCAATGTGGTACTAGCTACAGTGATTTGATATTTCCCTATATTACTACCAGAGTTCTCTGCAGCTTTTGTAGCATAGACAGTACTGGTATTGGTGCAATTCACCAGACTAACTGTACTACCCGCTATACCGCTCTCAGAGGGGATGCTAAATAATCCGTCAAAGTAGTTAGCATTGTTATATACACCGCTGTCTATAGTAGCGTTTCTGATATCCGCTTGAGCTTCAGTGATACCACCATTGTCATTAAAAACCGTTCCTGAGAAAGAGTAGGTTGCTGGACTATTGGTGATGGTACAAGTAATCTCATCGCCGTAAGTAGTACCAGAAATAGTGAATGAGCGAGTTTTGGCAGTAGCATCATATTTCATTGCGGTAGTCGGTATAGTAGTGCCGTTTGTCGTGGCATTAGTACAAGTATAAGTGGCGTTATAGTTCGCGATATCGCCAAGCGTCGTCCCATTCATAACTCTTTCAGTAATCGTATATGTTGTGCTTTCTGCTAAACTTATGACGTTGCTACTACCATTAGTGATCGTTGCGCCTGTGCCAGTTGTAGTAAAACCATTGGCTGCTATTGATCCACCCGTCACCATAATCTCAAACTGATCGCGCTGGCTGTCTTTGTCATTCACACGTGTACCGTTTAGTGCTTTTTTTACAACAATTTTCGGTGGTGCAAGACAAAAGTAAAAGTCTGAGTAGCCCATCAAGTGATTACCAGTCGATTCTGTGCTAGATGCTCCAGAATAAGTATTACCATGAGTTACTATAAAAGGGGTATTTGCCGATTTATAACCCCAATCTACATTGAAGTTACATGAGTTGGAGGTGCTACAGTTGTTCCACTGAGTCCCTGACACAGTACTACCAGACTGTGTTAAATAATTACTGCGTAAGTTGGAAAACAGTCCGCCAGAAGTAAGAAGTGAGATTGACTCAACATACTTGCCAGCCTCATTAGAATCCAAATCCTGAACAACAAACCCATATTTTGAGACAGGTCTGTCTATGACAGCGGTTAGTTTGTGATTGATTGCAGCACGTTGGCTACTATGGAACATATTGAGAGCATTCTCCGTTACGCCAGGATCACTACCATAGCTTGGATAACCAGAAAGCAGATGTGTAGTCTCAGAAAAAGCTAATTTAAATTTAATGCCGTTAAAAGTGTATTCGTTACTCAAACTTCCATTTGCCCAGCTTACATTTGAAGGTTGTATAGCGCCAGCAGGCTTATTTCCTCCAAAGTAATACATTTGATGACCACTTGGACAAGTGGCTGGTGTGGTAGTCGAGCCTTCGTCAAATGTTGAGTTAACTGTGTTGCTATCACTTGCACTTTTGGTGGCCAAATTTGCATGACTGATGGTAGCTATATTAGTTACAGTAGCGCCTGCAGACGCAGTCACATGAGTAGGCACAATAATGCTGTAGCTCTTGCCGACAGGAATAGATGGGATCGTAAATCCTGTCCCTTCTAGTTGAGACACTGTCGGTACGGTAGTACAACTATTGGTAGTATCTGTCGTGTCACATGTGATGTTGGATTGTTTGCTGAGTCCGGCAACGGCAGCATCTTTTATAGTTACGTTGTTTAAGGTAGCACCACCAGTATTGATGATTTTAACGATGTAGTTAGTCGTGTTGTTAGTGCCGATGCTATTTATACCGTCAGTCTTAGAAATTTCATAAGACAAAGGCGGGGTATAACAATAATTATCTACTCGAAAATCTATATCCTGATTTGAAGGTTTCCTAACTTCGTCAGTATGGCCATAGCTTATTACTACTGATTGTACAGGTTGTGCAAACGAGATAGAGGCTTGACACTTGGTGTCAAGTTCGGCACTACACTGTGTGTTTTCCGATGAGAAAAATGTGTTTCCAGAATTTGTTACATTGGAGCCAGTGAATGTCTTGCCAGCAATAATATCACCGCTCGCAGTCTTACCAGTAATCGTTACTTGATCACTCCAACCTCTACCATTATTAGTATTAGGAATGCTTCTATCAATATCGAAAATACTTAATGCAACATTGCTTAGATAGAAAGGAGTAGCGCTGCTAGAATTCCGAAAGCTAAGGGTTATAGCAGTCGTTGTTAAATTGCTATCATTACCAGTTTTATCGATATGAAGGTAATTACTTCCAACCGAAGGCGTAACTGTAGAGTTGTTCGTTTGCGAAATATTCATATTGACACTGAGTGGTATGGTATTCGCAGGTGTGCCTACTACTGGTACATAACTATTGTTGTTGTAGCTCGATAATAAATTAGGATAGTCATTATCTGCAAATTTGCCTTGGACAGTGCCAGAAGGACAAGTAGCCCCAGGATTAGATTCAAAAGCAAAAGATGAATTGCTGAACAATAGTAGTACAGTAATGCTCATTGAGATTAGTGTTTTCTGTAAAGCTCTACTCAATAAAGATGAGCCTCGCGAACCTAAAAAACATTGAGCTTTGTGCATACGACTATTCCCAAAATCAGCTATTTACCACGATGGTCAATAGTTAAGCAGGTTTTCACAAGCTTACTGGTAGAAGATGTTAGGTAGTAAGTATCACAAAAGCCAGTTTAATATTACCAACGGTCATTTTGATATGATAGAGAGAATATAATTATTTAATGAATAACAATAGTTTGTTAATACGCGCTATAAATATTACATTTAGCTTTGTCATTTTTAAAAAAACTAATCGCTATTTATCTACGAAATACTTGTTATGTTGTCATTTCTCTACAGCCATAAACATTTGAGTCATAAGAGCCTATAATGAACGACTGTAATTATTTTATGATCATATATACAGATGTTACTAGTATGATCAGCAAATGGCTTTGACAAATTAAAGTCACTATGTAGCCAATATCATAATTGTGCTTATTAGTCACTCAACTGGCATAATATTATCTCTATTACCGCGTAAGACAATGGAATGCTTAAGCGTAGCAAGGACGTCGTAAAGTAGCCCGTTATCTCATTACACACTATTAAATAACACCCTACCTTTAGGTAGGAATGACTGATATAAAAGGACGAACAAAGATGAATTACTATAAGGATGCTGATAGCACCGAAACGCAAGAATGGTTGGAAGCTTTTGAATCTGTCATTAAGCATGCTGATAAGGATCGTGCACAGTTCTTATTAAAAGCGCTATATAATATGGCCGTACAGGAAGATCTACCTTTTAATCGTTTAGACACTGCCTATATCAATACCATCGCAGTAGAAGATGAGCCGATGTACCCTGGTGATTTGGCTATCGAGCGCAAGATTCGCGCTTTGATTCGCTATAATGCTTTGGCAATGGTGATGCGCGCAAACAAAAATGACGATGACTTAGGTGGTCACTTAGCGACATTTGCATCAAGTGCCACACTGTATGAAACTGGTTTTAACCATTTTTTCCGTGCGGCGAGCGATCATTTCGGCGGTGATATGATTTATTACCAAGGTCATTCAGCACCGGGTATTTATGCGCGCTCTTATCTAGAGGGTCGCTTAGACGAGGAGCAGTTAGATAACTTCCGCCGTGAAGTAGGTGGCAAAGGTTTATCAAGCTATCCGCATCCGTATCTGATGCCTGACTACTGGCAGTTCCCAACTGTTTCAATGGGTTTGGGTCCAATCATGTCAATTTATCATGCGCATGTGCATCGCTATATGGAAAACCGTGGATTGCTTGAGAAGGAAGGTCGCAAGATTTGGACGTTCTTAGGTGACGGTGAGACGGATGAGCCAGAAAGCTTAGGTGCAATATCACTTGCTGGTCGTGAGAAGCTTGATAATTTAATCTGGGTCGTCAACTGTAATCTACAGCGTCTTGATGGACCAGTACGTGGTAATGGTAAGATTATTCAAGAGTTAGAGTCTGTGTTCCGCGGTGCTGGCTGGCGTGTGATTAAGGTCGTTTGGGGCGGTAAGTGGGATAGTTTACTGGCTAATGATGATACTGGTGTTCTTAAATATCGTATGGAAGAAGTAGTTGATGGTGAGTATCAGCTATATGAAGCTCGTACCCCTGAATTTACCCGCAAGGAGTTCTTCGGTAAATATCCAGAATTAGAAGAGATGGCAGACGCCTTGTCTGATGAAGATATTTCACGTTTAAATCGTGGTGGTCATGATCCGATGAAAGTCTATGCCGCTTTTAGTGAAGCGATGAAGACGAAAGGTCAACCTACAGTTATTCTTGTCAAAACAGTTAAAGGCTATGGCTTATCTGCTCAGACCCAAGCCGTTAATAAGTCGCACCAAGTCAAAAAACTAGATCAAGAAGCCCTAATGTATTTCCGTGATCGCTTTGATTTGCCATTTACTGATGAGCAGTTAGAGACCCTACCGTTTTATCGTCCTGAGGAAGGTTCTGCGGAGATGAAGTACCTAAAAGGGCGCCGTGAAGCCTTAGGTGGTCACTTGCCGAATCGTCGTAGTGGTCACATTCCACTGAACATTCCTGAACTGTCTATGTTTGATCGTGTACTGAAAGGCAGCAACGGTAAAGAGCAATCTACCACTATGGTGTTTGTGCGTTTGCTATCAGCAATGCTCAAAAATAAAGATATCCAAGATCGCGTCGTTCCTATCGTACCTGATGAAGCACGTACTTTTGGTTTAGAAGGTATGTTCCGTCAACTAGGTATCTATTCTGCTGTTGGGCAAAAATATACACCAGAAGATAGCGAAGCCTTGATGGGTTATAAAGAAGCAATCGACGGCCACATGTTAGAAGAAGGCATCAACGAAGCAGGCGCGATGAGTACTTGGATTGCGTTAGCAACAAGCTATTCTGTGAATGCGTTACCGATGATTCCGATGTATATTTACTATTCAATGTTCGGTTTCCAGCGCATCGGTGATCTAGCATGGGCGGCGGGTGATTGTCAGGCACAAGGCTTCTTATTAGGAGCGACAGCGGGTCGTACAACCTTGAATGGCGAAGGCTTACAGCATCAAGATGGTCATTCGCAAATCTTATTTAACGTTGTACCGAACTGTGTAACTTATGACCCTTGCTTTGGTTATGAGCTAGCAGTAGTTATGCATGATGGCCTACGCCGCATGTATGGCGAAGGCGAGCGCGTTTATTATTATTTAACTTTAATGAACGAAAACTATGAGCAACCTGCGATGCCAGAAGGTTGCGAGGAAGGTATTAAACGAGGCATGTACTTGCTTGAAGATAATGGATCAATACAAGTTCAGCTGTTGGGTTCTGGTGTTATCTTACGTGAAGTACAAAAAGCGTCGCAGATATTAAAAGACGAGTTCAATATTTCGTCTAACGTATGGAGCGTGACTAGCTTTAATGAGCTGACACGTGATGGTATGGCTTGTGATGATTACAACCGTCTGCATCCTATGGAAGAAGAGAAAGTATCATGGGTGACCGAGCAGCTTGCCCCTCATGAAGGTATTGTAGTCGCCGCAACTGACTATATGCGTAACTACTCAGAGCAAATCCGTGGTTGGTTACCAGATAATCGTCCTTATACTACCCTAGGTACAGATGGTTATGGTCGTTCTGATACCCGTGAAAACTTACGTAGCTTCTTCCACGTGGACGCCGCTCACATTGTGGTAGCAACGCTCAAACGCTTAGCTGATGAAGGTGAAGTTGAGATGCGCCTTGTAAAAGATGCTATTTCAAGCTTTGGCATCGAAGTGGACCAGCCACCTGCATGGCAGCAACAACCTCATTATGATCATTTCCCAGATGCGCCAGCACCAGCACCTGATAACGTTAACCCGAATCCTGTACCTGAGTTTGTCGATGAAGATGATGATGAAGTCAGCACTGAAGGCCGCGCTGAAGATAAAGCCGATGCCAATTTGCTCAATGATGATGACATCAAAGAATGAGATTCACAAAATAAGACAAATACAAGATAAGGAGAGCAAGGATGGAAATTAAAGCCCCCGATTTGGGTGTTGATAGCGCCGAAGTCAGTGAGATTATGGTAGAAGTCGGCGATGTTATTGCCAAAGACGACAATATTATCTTGCTAGAATCTGATAAAGCCTCGGTCGAAGTGCCGAGCTCAGCTGCTGGTAAGATCACTAAAATTAGTGTTGCTATCGGCGATCAAGTTAGTGAAGGTATGGTGCTTATCGAGCTTGATAGTGATGCTGATACTGACAGTCAAGATGATAACCAAGACGACAGTAAAAGTGCGAATGAAGAGAGTAAAGAAGCACCTGAAACCGAAAAACAAAACGAGCCCCAAGATACTAAGCAAGAAGAAAAACAAGACGATACTAAATCAGCCGATTCAAATACGTCTAAACCTGCCGAAAAAGCAGGAAAAGCTACCACGCATGCATTGCCAGATTTAGGGGTTGATGAAGCGCAAGTGGCTGAGATCATGGTTAGCGTAGGTGACATAGTCAGTGCTGATCAGTCAATCTTATTAATTGAGTCTGATAAAGCCTCAGTTGAAGTGCCAGCTCCAGAAGCAGGCAAGATTGAAAAAATACTTGTTGAAGCTGGTGACATGGTTGCTAATGGTCAAGATTTCATCGTTATCGTTAGTAGTGGTTCAGATACTGCTGATAATAGTGCAGATGAGTCAAAAGATACTGAGTCACAAACGAAAGCTGGCTCTAACGATCAAGACGTTAGCACTAAGCCTGAAAGCAAAACTACTGGTGAGCCCAAGCAAGTTGCCACTAAGTCTGCGCCTGCAGCGAGTGACTCTAGTGGTAGCAAGCTAACAGAAGCTCAAGTTAATGAAAAATTAACCGAGGTTTATGCGGGTCCTGCTGTACGTAAGCTTGCTCGTCAGCTAGGCGTAGATATTACTCAGGTAAATGGCACAGCGATAAATGACCGTATCTTAAAAGAAGACTTATTTGCGCACGTCAAAAACAGTTTAACTACGCAAAAATCTGCACCTGCTGCTAGTAGCAACGTAGCAAGCTCAAGTCTGCCAAAACTGCCTGACATGAGCAATACAGATATCTGGGGCGAAACAGAAACTCAAGACCTTAGCCGTCTACAAAAGGTCTCAATACCACAGCTCAACTACAATACTTTGCTACCGCAAGTAACGCAGTTCGATTTGTCAGATATCACGGAGACTGAAAAGCTACGTGGTGAGTTAAAAGGTGGTATGAAAGCGCAAGGTATTGGTCTGACCATCTTGGCATTTATTGTCAAAGCGACCGCCTATGCGCTTACGCAGCATCCACGCTTTAATAGCCATCTAAATGATGATAATACGCAGATTATCTTGCGTAAAAGTGTCAATATGGGTATTGCCGTGGCGACTGATGACGGCTTAATTGTGCCAGTAATTAAGAATGCTCAAGATAAAGGTATTAAGCAGATTGCGATTGAGATTGGCGAGCTGGCAGTGAAAGCTCGTGACAAAAAACTCAGTACCAAAGATTTGCAAGGTGCTAGTTTCACGATTTCAAGCCAAGGCGTTTTAGGTGGGACTTCATTTACACCATTAGTAAATTGGCCGCAAGTAGGTATATTAGGCGCTTCTGAAGCAACAATGCAGCCACGCTGGAATGCCGACAAGCAAACCTTCGAGCCACGTCTAATGTTGCCACTATCATTGTCTTATGACCATCGTGTCATTAATGGTGCTGATGCCGCCGTATTTACGCGTTATGTCGCAAGCTTACTTGCTGATCCACGTCGTATCTTGCTATAAATTGTGTAAACGGTTCATATAATGATCGAACAAAAAGACTGTCCTTGGATGGTCTTTTTTTATGGTGTAAATTTAGATTTTTTAGAATGTGTTAAGCATTTTCAAGTAGGCATTGTTTGCGAATATTCAATACGTTTGAACATTGGATGTTTTTAGTTTTATTGATCAACAGGCACAAAAAAGCCGGCAGATACCGGCTTTCTTATTACCATAAGTAATGCTAAATAAAACAGACTTCTAATTAGAAGCTTTTAACGTAAGCTACGCCATAGACCCAAGGGCTAATATCAACTTCACCAATTTCATCACCGTTTAAGCTAGCATCTGTTTTGATATCCATATAACGTGCATCAATACGGAAAGACTCAGTTGGAGCAAAAGGAATATCTAAGCCAATGTGACCTGCAACGCCAACACTATCATCAAGATCTAAATCATAGTCACCAGCAAGAGGAATATAAACTTTTTCTTTAAAGAAAGTTGTGTAGTTCACACCAACGCCAATAAAAGGCTTCACATTCATAGGCAGATTATAGCCATCGAAGTGATACTGTACAGATAGAGTAGGTGGTAGGTGCTGTGTTTTTGCATCAATAGTAGTGTCGCCAGACTTGAGAGTGATGTCATGATGAAACGGAATGGCAGCTAGTAATTCGATACCAACGTTGTTAGCAACAAAGTACTCACCACTGACTGTTGGGCGCACATCGCCATCAACGTCAACTGCAAAGTCGCCTAAGGCAGTAGATACTGTGCCATTGTCACTTTTAGGGTCAACATAATGTGCACCGGCAGCCACTGTCCAAGTACCAGCAGGGACAGCAAAAGCAGTAGTCATAGTAAGTGCAGTAGCAGTAGCTAAAACTAGGGATTGTAGCTTCATTTTGTAGATCCTTAACATAATCAGTAATAAAAAAATAAGTATTCAATGAGGGATGACATCAACTACTTATGAAAAAAGTTACATTCATGAAATAAAAAGTAACTAATCAGTTGCATTATAATACATTTCCTTTACTGAGGGTAGTGTACTAAAGTCTAATAGGCGATATAACTGATATGTGGTAGTAAATATGACTTCAGTAGCGAATAACATTTTGTGCTTATACAATGATATTCAAATATCTCTTATAATTATAAGGTTTAACGTTGAGGATATGCTCTTAATATTTAAATAAATTATCTGTGGTAACCCATATAAGAGTGTTATAGGCTATAAGGTTAGTTTTAATGTTTGTTTTATATTTTTGACTCACACAGATAGAGATATCATAGACAAAATTTATTGAAATATTTTTATAAAGATAATGTTAATCAGAGAAATGGCGATATATTTATGACTGGCTATTGTAGTAATTCTCCCATGCGTTGTACTAATGCACGCTCGATGACCGTACTGAACCAAGCTGACAATAGCTGTCCTCAATGTGGATTGTCATTGGTGCCTGCTGATAGCTCGAGTAGTAGCTCTCGTATGGAGTTGCAGTTTTTGCATGCTAGTTTAGCTATCATAATTCTATTACTACTGGCCTTAATATATATATCTTATGCAAATTTTGTATAATCAATCCAATCTTAAAAAGCCTAGTAAAGTTCAGGATATATATCGAAGATACGCTATAGATTATTCTTATTATTGAGACCAACAGGGAAATGGTAAATAATGCTTCTATACTGATACTTCGATGCTTAATTGTTTGATTACATAAATGACCCTATTCTTATATAGCTGTATCTATTTATTAACTTGATGGACTGAAGACTTTACCATTCATTTTTCATTCATTTAATCACGGTGTTACACCGCATAGGGACGGCATGCAATTCCAGTCTATACGGCGCCTGCGTCATTTTGTCTATGATATTTTACAAAATGATGACCACGACACCCTATTTAGTCGTTATGTCGATTACTTTCTGATTTTTTTAATTATGACGAACGTAGCTGCCGTAATTGCTGAATCTGTTGACCAATGGTATTACCCTTATCAAGAATATTTTACTTTATTTGAAAACTTCTCAATAGTCGTATTCTCTATTGAGTATTTGCTACGTTTTTGGAGTATTGCTGAAGCCAAGCCAGATAACACTACATGGCGTCAACGCTGGGACTGGGTAAGAAGCCCATCAGCTTTGATTGATTTGGTAGCGATTGTACCCGCGTTCTTAAACTTCTTTGTCAGCTTCGATCTGCGTTTCCTAAGAATTCTACGCCTGTTTAGAATTTTAAAGCTTACACGTTATTTTGTCTCAATGCGTATCTTGCTAGTGGTCATCAGTAAAGAGAAAGGCTCATTCCAAGCCGTTATTTTTATCTTAATTATCATGATTGTGACTGCCTCTAGTGGTATTTATTTAGTAGAAAACCACGCGCAGCCAGAAGAATTTGAATCGATACCGAAAGCAATGTGGTGGGCCGTGGTAACGCTAACGACTGTCGGTTATGGTGATGTGACGCCAATAACCAATGCAGGCAAGATATTAGGTGCAGTTATTACTATCTTGGGTGTGGGTTTGGCGGCTCTGCCAGCTGGTATTTTAGCGACAGGTCTTGCTAACGAGCTTGCACAACGCCGTGATGAGTTGGAGCAAGATTTTCGTGAACAGTTGGTGGATAGTGATTTTGACTTAGTGCAGAATCAAACGATGATTGATAAGATTCGTCGTGAGCTTGGACTAGATAAAGAACAAGCACAAGATATTGTATTACAAGTATTACGTGAACAAGAGCTTGAACGCCGCGAGCAAGAAGTTCGTAAAAAGAACTTTTGTCCCCATTGCGGTGAGGCGCTAGAGTAGAATGGAAAGAAATTGACGTAAAGTTATACGGTACAACGACAACTATCGAAAACTAAAAAAGCTGGCGACCTACAAAATCGCCAGCTTTTTTATCTATAATTCTCAGCTAAGTGCGCACAATTTGCGGTGATAAAATAGGTAAAGCACGCGCTAGTTCATGCGCGACTTGTTGAGCTGCTTTTTGTAAGTCATTTTCAGAAAGCGGTAAGTTTTGTAGAGTGAGATGCCAATCATCTATTTGGCGGCGCAAACTAGCAATCCAAATCGCACTACAGTTGCGCGGAATTTGCTTTAAATTAACCTCAAAAGCACGGTTACCTTCGTCATCGCTAAGATGTACTTCACCTGCTTTTACTTTGCCTAATGGCTGTCCATAGTATGAGCTAGCAAGCAGACCAATATGGCTAATATGAGCAGGAATCTTGTCTAGATAAAGACGAATTTGCTCCTGATCTACTGGTGCATCATATAAGGCTTGCTCGCCACGATCTTTTCCATTAAGACTATCGCCTTGATGACAGACAGACTCAGCTTTATCACGCAGTTGTTTAAACCATACAATATCGTTAATCGTACAATTATCATCGTATAGTACGCAAGCAATATCGATATCAATCGCACTTTGGTTTTTTTTAAAGCGCTTCATCATGCCTTTAGGTTCGGTTTTAGTAAACTCATAATTTAGCGAAAAAAACAACATATCGGCCGTTAAGCCTAAGGCGCTTAAGTTTTCTGAAAGTAGGGGTAATGAGGCAGTGGATGGCATGGTATTCCTTGTTGATGCTTAAGTTTCTTATTAGTTAATTTGACTATTGCTCATCATCTAGTTGTTTATCCAACACTACTTGATGAAGAAGTTGCGGCTTGGCATCCAATAAACCTTTGCCAAAACCACGTAGCCACCAGACCAATTGTGACGTTAGATTAACTGTCGCATGGATAGTTAAGGTGTCATCGTCGTTGAACATTACTGTCTGATCATCACTAAGCTTGCTTTCAGTCAGGCTTTTACCAGCTCTCGTAGTAAATTTTAGCTCAATCGCGGTATTTTTACCGTGATCAGGCAATTGGCTCAATAATGGATGAGTAAAGCCCATGCTACCAGCGTCCAAATAGCTATCCAAATGGAAGTTCTCTGGTGTTAGTGCTGTGCTTTTAAGTATCTCCACACTAGCAAATCGATGCAGGGCAAAAGTGCGGATAATAGCTTCTGGATCATCAGTACGAGTCGCTAGCAAATAAATAATTACGCCACGCTGAATGATAGCAATAGGGTTTAATATATATTCGCTAGCCTCTGACTTATTACTGCGTGTATAACAGGCTTTGATTTGTAATTGATAAAACAGAGCATGATAAATATTATCTTTACTGTCCAAATCAATATGCGGGGCAATCAACGGCTGAGTTGCAGTCTCAATGCGTACACGATCAATCCAAGAATGCGTGACTTTACTATTTTTAAGCTGTCGCCGTGCCAAGTCAAACCATGGAAATAACTCATCTAAAATAGCAGGAGGAAGTAGCTGAGTGAGATTGGCCTCGACCATATTAAAGGCGACCGCTTGCGATAGATTCATATGTGGCAGGCTTTGTAGTGGCGCGTCATCTTTCCAGCGCCAGCCTTGCGGGTTGGCATTATTTTTCTCAATTGGGAAGCGTTTAGCCAAAGCATTTAAGTCTCTTTGTACCGTACGTAAGCTAATATCAAATCCTGCAAGCTTAAGCTGTTCATAGATATGCGTCGTACCAACCCAACGGTTACGCTGAAGCTGTGAGAGTACTTGCCATTGACGCGCAGTAGTCGCTGCCCCATGACGGCTAGCTGTATCGGCAGCCACATTGTCAGCCTCCTCAGTAGATGATACGGAAGGCTTATCTTCCTGTATATCCTGAGCATTGGAGGTAGATCCGTCTGTTGCGTTAGCGTTTTGCACAGTCATTAAGAGATAACCTATATAGAGTCTGTCATAATGTTGAATCAATATTATCGATTACAGGGTGTCATACTAAAAACAGTATCATATTAAAGCATATCTTGCTTGCTCAGCATCGAAGACATTTATCATCGCAGAAAATAGCCGTAGCGTCTAGGAAGTTTAGATGCAGCTTTTAGGGTTCAATCATCTGGCAATTTTCTAAAAGTTTTATCTGAAAATATGAGCAAAGAGTGTTCTTTAGAAGAACGATATTGAATCCCAATCACTACTGTTCAATTCCATCACGAATTATGCTTTCTTTGCTATTGTCTTTTTTATACTGATCTTTCTTCTTATCATCTTTTGTTTGACGTTTGACGTTTGACGTTTGACGTTTGACGTTTGGCTTTTCGCTTCTTTTTGGCTTTCTTTTTTGACTTCTTATCGTCAATAACATCATCTGTATCTTGATTTTCATCCCACAACATCAAACGCTGCAAGACTTTGCCAAATAGAGTGTCCTTACGATAACGACCTTTTTTATTCATCGTATCAATGGGTAGGCCTGTCATCAGTGTCAAGGCCTCATTAATCGTGTTCACACCATAAATATGAAAGCTACCTGCTTCGACTGCTGCGATAATGTCGTCACGCAGCATTAACTGTTTGACGTTGGCCATTGGGATAACGACGCCTTGTTGCTCCGTCATACCTTGCTCGCGACAAGCATCGAAGAAACCAGCAATCTTAGCGTTAATACCACCGACTGCTTGTACTTCTCCCAGCTGATTCATTGAGCCAGTGATAGCGAAGGACTGATTAATAGGCGCGTTGGCTAAGGCCGAGAGGAGCGCACAAGCTTCACTAACTGTCGCGCTATCGCCATCAATATGAGCATAGCTTTGTTCAAAGGCTAGAGAGGCACTAAAATTCAGTGCATGATGTTGGCTAAATAGAGCACGCAAGTAGCTGGTCATAATTAACATGCCTTTTGCATGTAAACTGCCGCCCAAATCGACATCACGTTCAATATCGAGAATCTCACCAGCACCAATATTAGGCTGAATCACAGCAGTAAGACGTGCTGGCATGCCAAATTCACTATCAGCATAGCTAACGACAGTCAAGGCGTTGACCTGTCCGACGGCCTCACCTTGAGTATTGATCAGCTGTTGACCGTTTTTGAGCTCATCCCAATACAAATCGCGCAAGTAGCCTGAACGTTCATCCATATCGCTGATAGCTTGAGCGACATGACTCGCATCGACGATGTTGTTTCCACTAAGACGTGCGTGGCGATTGGACTCATGCAAGAGCTTAATGAGACGGTCACTGTGCAAGCTTAGACGGTCTTGGTCTTCAGCCTGTAAGCTTAAATGTTCAAGAAGTGCCGCTTGCGCACTATTATCAAAAGGATAAAGGTCTGCATAATCAATAATATCTGCCATTTTGGCAACGAGGGCCAGCTCATGATCAGGTGTGCGAGTGACATCATCATGGAAGTCGGCACGAACTTTGAATACCGCATCAAACTCTGGTTCTAGCTCTAATAGCTCATAATATAAATCTGCTTCTCCGAGCAAAACTACTTTAATATCAAGGTCAATTGGAGCAGGTGCTAATGACAAGCTGCCTGTTAACGTCAACATTTGCTCAAGGCTAGATAGCTTAATTTTACGTGATTGTAGGGCACGTTTTAGACCTTGCCAAGCGTAAGGGTGCTCAAGTACATGGCTGGCTTCTAACAATAGATAGCCGCCATTTGCTCGGTGTAGTGCGCCGGCACGTATCATACTGACATCAGTTGTCACGGTACCTAACTGAGTAATTTGCTCGACATGTCCTAACAAATTAAGGTGAGTCGGCAAGTCTTCAAATATGACAGGTGCGCCGCTTTCAGGCTCATGACTAACCATGACATTGACTGCATATCGGCTAGGAGTTGTTGCCAGTACGGCAGTGACAAACTCTTCATCATCACCATTAACGATACGCTCTACATGGGTAACCATGTCAGCAAATATCGCATCAAGATAAGTAACGATAGCTGGGAGTTCGGCAAACTGCTCACGTATAGGTGTAAATAAAGGTTGTAGGGCTCGGCGGGCAATATTGCGATGTAGATCTTCTATGGCGTCATTGGCCTCATCTTCTAGTTGTTCTAAGGCAATGGTCAGTTGACTAAGTCGCTTTTGCATGTGGTTTTTTTGCGTAAAATTACTCAGCTCAGACTCATAGTCACTCTGCGTGTTAGTGTCTGTTAGATTGGTAGTGTCAGGGCTGTTTTCTATTGAATCATGATTTATTGTAGCCCCATCTATGGCCTCATTATTTTCAGGTATATTAGTGGACGCAGATATAGAAGTGGCAAATGTTGTTTTATTATTTTCATCTACTGGCAGTTGGCTTGGATGTACAAACATCGCTTTATTATCGAACGAGCGAAACGTCAGCGCCAAATCATACTGTTTACCTTCAGCGTTTAGGGCATCATAAGCAAGGCTTTCTTTTTGATGAGTATCGTTTTTGATCGCTTCGATTTTGCTTTGATACTGATCACTACGAAAACGTTGGCTCAAACGTTTTTTTGCCTGTAACCATAAATCATTAATTTGCTGCTGTAACACTACCGCTTGTCCAGCAGGTAAGTGCATTGCTAAAGGCGTACGAGGGTCAGTAAAATTGTGTACATAAACCCAATCATTTGGCGTTGGTGCATCCATAGCAATACGCTGTAATAGACGACTAATAACTGTGCGTTTACCAAGCCCGTTTTCACCAGCTGCAAAGACATGATAGCCGCTAGCTTTGATATCAAGTGCAGTGTGCAAGGCTTTGAGCGCACGCTGCTGCCCAAAGCTAATATCTAAATCTGGTGCAGTACGTGTATCAGTAGGCAAGTTACTAACAGCACTATAACGCTTTAGCTGCTTAGCGGTGATAAGGCAGCGCTCATTAACCGCTTCAAATATTGGATGGGGTGATGAGATATCCTGTTTGTCTTCTGCAGTATCTGTTTTTACTGATACCTTGTCTGTCACAATAGTAGTCGCAATCATTAAGTCGGTATCTTCTGAAGTTTGCATGTTAGGAGCAATGGGCTGTTCGGTCATAGGCGTATGGTAAGTCATCTTATAGAAGTTGAAGAAAGTGAAGAATTTAATAAATACATCTTACAAGATGTCTTAACATTTTTAATCAGTCATTAGACGCAGTTTTGTATCATGTAGATATGAATCTTTAAACCAACAATGATAAAACTGCGCTTATATCCAAAGCCATATTTAATGGTAGAAAGGAAGAATAAAACCTCAATGCTAGCGCAGATAGTATAAGATGACGGACATTAGCGCAATCTGCAACTATTCAATATGCAGCCTGCATGATAAAATAAAAGGTTCACATGCCAAAACTGGATGATTCGTCGTATGTCAGCTTCTGCTAAAACTTCTTCACCTTCTACTAGCACGGATAATATCAATGTTGATCCGACTGGCTTTACAAAGCTTGGGTCGCAGTTGCCAACGCTTGCGAACATACTAGCACAAGCAACGCAAGAGCTCGGTTTATCACTAAGTGGCATGCAGCAGCGCACGTTATTATTATACTTAGACCAGCTTTTATTATGGAATAAAGCGTATAATCTGACCGCCATTACTGATCCGGTAGAGGCCTTGATCAAACACGTCATCGATTGTTTGGCTATTATACCGCATTTGCCGCAAGGGTCACTGCTAGATATCGGTACAGGAGCAGGGTTGCCTGCGGTTATCATCGCGATTTGTCAGCCTGAACGCTCGTGTACTGCGCTTGATAGCAATCAGAAAAAAATCCGCTTTATTAAGCAAATTAGTAGTGAGCTTGGTTTGAGCAATTTGCAACCTATTGCTTCACGCATTGAAGCGCATGAGACTAGCTATGAAGTGGTCACCTCTAGAGCGTTTGCAAGCCTTATAGATTTTGTCGAAGTTGCACAGCCACGTCTGGCAAATGGTGGTCGACTATGTGCGATGAAAGGTAAAGCGCCAACCGATGAAGAGCTACAGGCGCTAAATCAGGAATGGCAAATTAAAACGATTGAGCTTAAAGTGCCACGTTTATATGATAGTCGTCATTTAATTGAATTATCTTCCAAAAATGTCTAAGCTATGAGCACCTGAGTAGCTATGAAACAATTAACGTAGCTAATTGGACTCAAATTAGAAATAATGCATGAAATAATTAGTCTAGTGTTCGCAAGGTTTTCATTCGTTATCGCATCTATAATATATTAAAATGACTATCAGATTTTTTGTGAAACATGATAATAAAAATTTAGAGTTAAAGACTGTCAGAGTGGAAATCAGTAATAGACCCTAATCAAATTGAGTAAGTGTATGGAAATCATAGCAATTGCGAATCAAAAAGGCGGCGTTGGAAAAACGACGACGGCAGTAAATTTGACTGCTAGCTTAGCTGCAAAGCGTAAACGCGTACTGTTGATTGACTTAGACCCACAAGGTAATGCTACTAGTGGCACTGGTCTAGATAAAAACGATTTAGAGCTGACAATAGCAGATGTGTTACTTGATGGCGTTTCACTGCAGGATGCTACTGTTATGAGCCCGGCAGGTTTCGATGTTATCGGAGCCAATCGTGAGCTGGCAGGTATGGACATTACCTTAATGGGTCAAACCAATAGTCATGAGCTATTAAAGAAAGCAATGACTCATTTAGTCGATGCGCAAGTTAGCTCCAAAGAGGGGCATTACGACTATATCGTTATGGATTGTGCACCCAGTTTAAACTTACTAACGATCAATGCTTTGGTGGCAACTGATAGCGTCATTATTCCTATGCAGTGTGAATATTATGCATTGGAAGGTCTAGCCGATTTATCACAGACAATTGAGCGCTTAACTGAGCTTAATCCTAAGCTGTATATTCGTGGTGTGGTAAGAACATTGTTCGATGCACGTAACACGCTAGCCCGCGATGTATCCGCTGAACTTGAGGCTCACTTTGGCGATATTATGTATAAAACCCACATTCCAAGAAACATTCGCTTGGCAGAAGCGCCCGCGCACGGTCTACCAGTAATTGCGTATGAGAGGTGGTCAAAAGGTGCGCGCGCGTATCAAAAATTAGCAGCTGAAGTTATCAAACAGAGCTGCTAACAGACGCCAGTCACTGTCGTAAAAGCTAGCAAGTGAATAGACACTAGCTAGCCAATAAAGCATTAGATACCATATTTATCAGTAAGTACTTATTAACAACCATTTGGCTTTTATTTTAGCGTTAGAGGATAGGTAATCATGGCGAAAAAACGAGGATTGGCTTCCAATCGAGGTTTAGATGCCTTATTAGGATCAATCAAAAAAGAAAAGCAAATTACCGCCTCTGCTTTGCAAGACGATACCGTTGTGCGTGATATCGACGCAACGGTTGATGCTAAGTCTATTGCTCAAATACCAGACTTATCTGCTACACAGGTCAATAATGATCCTGCGAAAACCAGTGCAAAAGCCGTTACTGGTGCAAGTAGTCGTGCACCACGTACTATCCGCAACAGCACAAAAATCCGCCACCATGCTAAAAATAGTACTAGAACAGCTAATGAGAGTATCGATAGTAATACGTCTGAAGATCAGATAAGTTTGGTGCAAATCGCGGTGACACAATTGCAAGCTGGTAAATATCAACCGCGCCGCGATATGAGCGAAACAGCACTAGCAGAGCTAGCATCTTCTATTGAGCAGCATGGAATCATGCAGCCTATTGTTATTCGGCCACTATTGGCAAACGAAGATAAAAGTACAGCAGATGTCACTCATGAAATTATCGCTGGTGAGCGACGCTGGCGTGCCGCAAAAATGGCAGGTAAATCGGTTATTCCAGCAATTGAACGCGCATTATCGGACGAACTAGCTATTGCATTAGCGCTGATTGAAAATATTCAACGCGAAGATTTGTCAGTGATTGAGCAAGCTGCGGCATTGCAGCGCTTTCATACTGAATTTGGCATGAGTCATGCAATGATTGCAGATGTAGTCGGTAAAGCACGAACGACAGTTTCGAACTTACTGCGTCTCAATCAGCTGCACGATACGGTAAAAGACCATTTAGCGAACAGTGCTTTAGATATGGGTCATGCGCGTACACTGCTTGCCTTATCTTCTGAACAGCAGCCTATCATTGCACAGAAAATAATTGATGGGGGGATGACTGTACGGGAGGCTGAGAAGCTGGTTAAGTCAATCTTAAATCCTGCACCTAAAGCTGATCGTACTGAACAATCACAGTCTCATGATGCTGAACGTTTAACACAGCGCCTGACAGATATGTTGGGAGCAGAAGTAAAGCTTAAACATAAAAAAGATGGTCAGGGTAGTGTGGAGATATTTTTTCACAACCAAGATGAGTTATCAGCGTTAATAAAACATCTAGAAGCGCAACGTTAATACACTCATTAGACCAACGTACTTAAATAACGTGCTTGAATAACATACTTATTAAGTCTAAAAGCCTTTTGCTATTATGCGCGTTATATTATGCGTGGCTTTCATTATGTAATAGTCGCAAGATTTTGAGCGTTTCAAACGATACACAAGAGAGTCATTATGTGGGAATTGGTAAAAGCAGGTGGTTGGTTAATGATGCCAATCGTCGTATGTTCGATAGTCGCGCTTATCATTATTATTGAGCGCAGTAGTACGCTACAGTTTAACAAAATCGTACCTGGTAGACTACGTGAACAGCTCATAACCCGCCTACGTGAAAACGGTGACATCGGTCGTACCCAGTTGATGAATGTCAAAGAGAAAACGCCATTAGGTGACATCTTAGCGACGGGATTGATGTATCGTCAGTATGGTCTAGACTCTATGACTATGCATATGCAAAATAGAGCGAGCGTACAGATCCATCAATTGGAAAAAAATATCAATATGCTAGGTACGATAGGAGCAATTGCCCCACTACTTGGCCTATTAGGTACTGTATTGGGCATTATATCTTCATTTTTAGCCATTACAGATGGTGCAATGCAAGATCCTACCTTGCTTGCCGCAGGAGTCTCGCAAGCATTGATTACAACTGCCGCAGGTATGGTTGTTGCGATACCAGCACTAGTAGCTTACCGTTATTTTCAGCGCCGAGTTGTAGATGTTAATGCCAGATTTGAGACTGAAGCTGGGCTTATGATTCAAGAGCTTTACGATTATCAGCTACTAGCAGATGCTCATCTACCACTGACTAATTTGCCTACTACGACAGTGCAAAGCGCAGAGACAAGTGATGAGCAGTTGAGTGATACGTTAGGGTTTGACTCTGAAACCAAGCATCAACCTGCATAGAGAAACCTAATATTTTTATCTTCCAGCCTTAGGCCATCAGAGAAATAGCTATGCGTTTTAGAAAGCCTACCGTTGAACCGCTAGAAATCAATTTAACGCCAATGATTGATTGCTTACTGTTTTTGATTGTGTTTTTGCTATTAGCGACGTCATTTAATCATTTTAGCCGTTTAAATATTGTTTTGCCTGAAGCGGAAGGCGTTGCACTTGTCGAGCAGAAGAACAGTATTGAGGTGGCAGTACAAGAAGATGGCAGTTACATGGTTAATGGTATTAGCCTTGCTAACAACAGTGAGGCTGAGCTGACCAACATGCTACAGCAAGAAGCGGGCAGTGAGCGTGACATCCTATTTGTAATTGCTGCTGATGCTAATGCTACCCATCAATCTGTGGTACAGGTAATGGACATCGCTGGCAAACTGGGCTTTTTAAATTTAAATATCAGCACTGTAATGCCACTCGGACAAGCACTACCGCACTAGGTAGTAGACAGTTAAACTAACTACTGGGTTCTATCTCGCCGTTATACCTCTTCTTTATGCAGTGGCGCTGCCTGTTTAATAAATTCATCTATTAATACTTGACCTGAGGCTTTTATGAGCCAATCTGATACAACTCAAACTCCTATTAACACTAAGCTTGTGCCACCGTCAAGTCCGCCTAAGAGTAAGACGCTATTGCGTCTTTTGAGCTATTTGAAGCCTTATTGGTGGGCGCTACTGCTAACAGTAGTAGGGTTTGCTATTAATGCAGCAACAGAGATCTGGATTGCCAAATTATTACAATATATCACCGACGCTATTAATCAAAATGATCAAGCGAAACAAAACCTGTTTCCAGTCTTGATTATCGCGTTGTTCTTTATACGCGGTGTTGGTAGCTTTTTGGGTAACTATTACTCTGCTTTAGTCTCACGAAATTTGGTGTATGAGTTGAGAGTGCAGGTATTTAACAAGCTGTTACGTCTACCAAGCTCGTTCTATTTAGCTAATCCTGCTGGAACTATCTCATCCAAGCTGATTTTCGATGTAGAGCAAGTGACGGCTGCTAGTACCGATTCCATGAAGACCTTGTTGCGTGATGGCTTAACAGTTGTCGCTTTGCTTGGTTTTTTACTTTATAGCAACTGGCGTTTAACCTTGATTTTGTTTTTAGTACTGCCACCGATCTTGTGGCTGATTCGTTTTGCCTCTAAGCGTTATTTAAAGCTATCCAAAGGTATTCAAGAAACCATGGGCGATGTCAGCCATATTACCAATGAGGTAATCGGCGGCTACCAAGTGGTCAAAAATTACGGCGGCCAAGCGTATGAAGCTCAGCGCTTTAACGCTACTTCAAAAAAGAACTTGCGCCAAGGTATGAAAGTGGTAGTTACCAATAGTATTAATACACCCGCTGTACAGCTATTGATGGCAATGGCGATGTCAGTGGTAGTATGGCTCGCTTTACGTCCATCGGTGATTGATAATATCTCGGCAGGTGAGTTTATCTCTTATATTGCAGCAGCAGGGCTACTCAGTAAACCTGTGCGCTCATTAACCGATATCAATCAAAAACTGCAAAAAGGTATTGCGGCGGGTGAGTCTATATTTGCATTGCTTGATGAGCCTGAAGAGAAAGATACTGGTACGCTCAGCCCGTCGTTGTCAGGTGAGATTCAATTGGATAAGGTTAGCTTGGTCTATCCCGATTCAACTGTGGCGTTACATGACTTTAGCTTAGATGTACGTGCAGGCGAGACAGTAGCCTTAGTTGGGCGTAGTGGCGCTGGTAAATCATCACTGGTTAATCTGTTAACGCGTACCTTAACCACGACCTCAGGGCAAATTACGATGGATGGTATGCCCATCGAAGATATTACTTTAGAGAGTCTACGCGCACAGATTGCGATGGTTAATCAACAAGTCGTGCTGTTTAACACTACGGTCTTTAATAATATCGCCTATGGTAGTTTGGCAGGCAAGTCACAAGCTGAGGTCGAAGCTGCTGCTAAAGATGCCTTTGCTCATGATTTTATTATGAAAATGCCACAAGGCTATCAAAGTCAGATTGGGGCAGAAGGCTTACAGTTATCTGGTGGTCAACGTCAGCGTTTATCGATAGCACGCGCACTATTAAAAGACGCACCAATTTTGATATTGGATGAAGCGACCAGTGCTCTTGATAATGAGTCAGAGTATTATATTCAGCAAGCACTCGACAATGTAATGAAAGACCGTACCACCTTAGTCATTGCGCATCGCTTGACGACGATTGAATCTGCTGACCGCATTGCAGTCCTAGATGGTGGGCAAATCGTTGAGATTGGTACTCATACTGAGCTCATGCAAAAGCAAGGCCATTATGCCCAAATGTATGCGCGCGATTTTGAATCATGAAGGCGAGATGAGCTTTGAGTTTCTGTTTAAAAGGCTTCGATGTTGATATCATCAAGTCTTTTACTTTTATACTATTCAACAACGCACTATATTAAGCAACAAATCATTGGCAAAATTGGATGGATGCTAAATAATGAGTATTGAGACCGCGATTACTCGTGCTTGGCAACGAAAAGCAGCTTGGTTATGGTTATTACTGCCTATCAGCTGGCTATATGGTTTGCTTACTTTATTGCGTCGTCAGGCTTATAAAGCAGGGCTATTTGCAAGTTATCGTGCGCCTGTACCCATTATGGTCATAGGTAATATTACGGTTGGTGGTAGTGGCAAAACGCCGTTGATTATAACTCTCGTTAGTTATTTGCAGCAACAGGGTATAAAGGTTGGTGTTATAAGTCGCGGTTATGGCGGTGATAGTAGTCAGATGCCAGCATTGGTAACCAAAGATAGTTTGCCAAGTACGGTAGGCGATGAGCCTTGTTTAATTGTCAATGTGACGGCCGTACCGATGGCAGTGTGCCCGAACCGAGAACAAGCGATCACTACCTTGCTAAACGCGTATCCTGACTTGCAACTCATTATTGCCGATGACGGTTTGCAGCATTATGCCCTACAGCGAGATATTGAATGGATTGTGGTCGATGTGGCGCGCGGATTTGGTAATCAGCAGCTCCTACCGACTGGGTTTTTACGTGAGCCGATGGCACGATTAACAGATGCAATCGTCATTTATCATGAAAAACCAGAGGTAGTATCCGCTCTTAATAATAATGAAAATCTAGCTCAGCATTTGACCATGCAGTTACAGCCAAGTAGCTTATATCCTTTATTATCTGACGATGACATACATGATTTAGACATACTTACCTCTTCATCAGATGCGGTAGTGCCAATGCAGGGTAGCGTGCATGCAGTTAGTGGAATCGGCTATCCGCAGCGTTTTTTTGCAACGCTCAGGACGCTTGGTTTTGATGTGATAGAACACCCTTATCCTGATCATTACGACTTTAGTCTGCTTGAGTTGCGGAAATACACCGAGCATCCTATTATTGTGACGACTAAAGATGCTGTAAAAATCCGTACGTTACTATTAGCAGAACTCAACAAAATTAATTCTATAAAACCTGATGAATTAATTAATGATGATATTAAAGCCTTAGTGAATAGACTATGGGTACTACCCGTAACCGCAGAACTCTCTAATGCTTGCTATCAAAAATTACAACAGCAATTAGAAGCATTTGGTATTGATATGCCTACGTCAGGTTTTAGAGATAAGTAAAATAAACCTCATTTTTTCAGCTATTATTCAATCTCGCTTTTAAGCTTATATATTGCCTGTTATAGGAATCATCTATGTCGACTACACCTGTGCCTGCCAAAACTCATATTGTTATCCCTGCACGCTTTAAAAGCACTCGTCTGCCAGGTAAACCATTATTAAACATTCATGGTAAACCTATGATACTTTGGGTCGCTGAAAAGGCTCAGGCGGCGCACTTCGCTGATGATATGTGTATCGCTACTGATGACGAACGTATTGCCAAGGTTTGTCTGGATGCAGGGTATGAGGTAGTGATGACGAGCGCTGATCACGCATCAGGGACGGATCGCTTAGCTGAAGTCGCAGCGATTAAGGGTTGGGCAGAGCATGATATTATTATCAATATGCAAGGCGATGAGCCACTGGTACCGCCTTTATTATTAGAACAAGTTAAAAATTTGTTAGTACAAGATAGTGATAGCGTTATGGCAACATTGTACGAACCTATTGAAGACTATCATACCTTTACAAGACCATCAGTAGTCAAGGTCGTGAGTGCAACGGTTAATGATAGACAGCGCGCGCTATATTTTAGTCGTGCGCCGATTCCTTGTGATCGTGATGTGGCGCTAGCAGTAGAAGCTGGTAATCTAGACACAACTGAACTACTTGCACCAAAAGATGCTTACCGACATTTAGGACTGTATGCTTATCGGGTAAGCTTACTACAGCAATTCGTCCATTGGCCACAAACACCGCTCGAAACGCTTGAGAGCTTAGAACAACTGCGCGTCTTAGAAAACGGTGGCAATATTGCTATCGCAGCAGCAGAAGTTCAGCTACCTGCTGGCGTGGATACGCAAGAAGATTTGGATCGCTTAAATGCGATGAGCATTAACGAATTTAAAAGTGATATATAATAAATAGCCTAAGCAATAGTTTAAAAGTTAGCATTTAAAGGTTAACGTTTAAAAGTTACCTACAAGATAAGTGTTAAGCTCAATAAATTCTAAAAAACAGTAGGCAATAAGCGTGAAACATATGACAGACAGTATTTACTTTGCGCCGCTATTACCATGGCAGCAAGCGCTGTGGACGCAGCTCACTAGTCGTGTGCTATCACCGCCACACAATCTGCCGCATGCATTACTCGCTGCTGGTATGCAAGGGATGGGCAAGCGTGCCTTCGTTTGGCGTTTGGTTGCTTGGCTGTTGTGCCGTGAGCACGATCAGCATCCGCTTGGCGCATGTGGTGGTTGTCAGAGTTGCCAGTGGCTTAGATCTGGTACGCATCCAAGCTTACAAGTATTGCCTATTACTAGCATGCCTGTCAGTGCCGAGAGTCGAGAGATTAATGAGGCCTCAAGTAGTACCGCTAAAAAGACGAAAGCTGATACTAAATCTGCAAAAGCAACCAGCAATGCTGCGCTGACAATAAAAGTGGATGATATCCGCGCATTACAACCATTCATCTATCAAGGTGGGCAGGGGATGCGTATTTGCGTATTAGATCATGCTGAAAAAATGACCATTGCAGCGGCTAATGCGCTCTTAAAAACGCTAGAGGAGCCGCAAGCACAAGTCCATTTATTTTTGATTAGTGACATGCCAGCAAAGCTGTTGCCAACGATTAAAAGTCGTGTGCAGCAGTTACCGCTACAAACTATTGTGTCCTCTATGGCAAATGACTATGTTGCACATAAGCTTGGCAGTACGATTAATCGTGAAGTGGTGAGTCCGATACAAATTGCGCAATTACTACAATTAGCAAACGGTGCGCCGCTTGCCGCAATAGATTTGGCACGGGCTGCATGGTATAGCAAGCGCTCATTATGGTTGACTACGTGGCAGGCTCTACGTAGCGGCAAGCGTAGCAGTACAGCGGCCAGCGACTATTGGCAAGCTGAGCTTAGTCTTCCAGATTTTCTCAAGCTCACTGAGCTGATGCTAATCGATATCCGGCGCGTCTGTCTCGGTCTTGATAGTAGCCAAAAAGATATTGCTTTATCAGCGGCTTTAGAAAAATATCAGCCGACAGATAGCGCATTAGAAGCATTGGTAAGCCAATTGCAGCAAACAAAAACGGTGCTGCAACAGAATGTGCAAGAAAAATTCGCCTATGATAAGCTGATGCAAGACTTAGCGTATCTTTAAGCTAAAGCTTACAGACACGCTATATTAAAAATATAAAGACCACCAACCGCTATCTAACCGTATATTTGAACTAAGGATTTGATTATGGCAATGCCAGGACGTGGCGGTATTATTACCTGTCATATTGAAGATGTCGAAAAGTTATATGCTAGCTATTTATCTTTCGTAGATAATGGCGCACTGTTCGTGCCTACCAGTCGTGTACAGGAAATGGGTGACGAGGTCTTTATTGCGATTACTTTACCTAATTCTAGCGAACGCTTACCGATGAATGGTAAAGTGGTTTGGATTAATCATAAAGCCCAAGCTAATCGTCCTGCAGGCTTCGCAGTGCAGATTGGTACCGATGCGGCTGGTCAAAAAATAAAACATGAAGTAGAGCGCTTGCTAGCAGGTAAAATTGATAGCCAGCAAGCGACTTATACCATGTAAACTTATTATTGGTTTAGTAGCTGCTATATTCTAATAATCTAGTAACGTGGCGGCACGTACATATCGTCTGGAATAGGTTCACGATAATACTCATCGTCGCGCTTACGCTCAGGTAATTCTACTTCTTCACGCGGTACTTCTTTATATGGTATCTGCTCAAGCAGATGAGCGATACAATTGAGGCGCGCACGCTTTTTATTATTACCTTCAACTACCCACCAAGGCGCTTCTGGGATATGAGTGCGCTCAAACATAGTCTCTTTGGCTTTGGTGTAGTCTTCCCAGCGACGCCGTGATTGTAAGTCCATTGGCGACAGCTTCCATTGTTTAAGCGGGTCATGAATCCGGCTCATAAAGCGCGAGTGCTGTTCGTCATCAGTGATAGAAAACCAATATTTAACTAACCTAATACCGGAACGTACTAACATACGCTCAAACTCTGGGACGGATTGAAAAAACTCCTCGTATTGTGCATCGGTACAAAATCCCATTACACGCTCGACACCGACACGGTTGTACCAACTTCGATCAAATAATACAATCTCACCAGCCGCTGGCAAGTGTGCCACATAGCGCTGAAAGTACCATTGTGACTGTTCGCGCTCAGTTGGTGCGGGCAGAGCAGCCACTCTACAAACGCGTGGATTGAGACGTTGAGTGATGCGTTTGATCGCACCGCCTTTGCCTGCTGAGTCGCGCCCTTCAAATATAACTACAATGCGCTCACCGCGATCGACTACCCAATCTTGTAGTTTAATTAGCTCACGCTGCAGGCGCACCAGTTCTTGAAAGTAGGTACGACGATCAAGCTTCTCTTGCTCCGTCATCTCAAGCCCATCAAAACGAAAATCACGTACATAATCGTCTATTTCATTTTCAAGCTCTTCATCATAAGCATCGATTAAGTCTTGATGCATCTTGCGGCGTAGCTCATCATTGAAGACTTCTTTATCCATGCGTCCAATGAAGTTTCCTTGTTCAGGCTTAGTTAGTTCATGATGTTCTTGCGGTGTTAAGGATTTTGGATCAATTGCCGAAGGTATCTTTGCCATGCCAAACTCCTTTTCATTTACGTATGGTCATTCACATTAATTTTTAGTTCTTCTAAGCCTCTACTTTATCATATTAATATACCGTTTCATTAATAGGTTAAACGCTTTAAAGCCTTATTACATCCAATTTTTAGCATAATAATAACAGTTAATAACTAATAAAAAATGGACAAAAAAACACCCTCTAATCAAAAAATTAAAGGGTGTTTATCGCTAATTAACGGTTAACCTATTAATGTAGCTAGGACAACTTAATCTATAACTTATTTTTCTAAGATACAAGTCACACCTTGGCCACCCGCTGCGCAGATAGAGATAAGCACGCGACCTGAACCTTTTTGATCTAGCAATTTAGCTGCTGTCGCTAAAATACGTCCACCAGTTGCGGCAAATGGGTGTCCAGCGGCAAGTGATGAGCCATTAACGTTCAACTTACTGCGGTCAATAGAGCCTAATGGCGCATCAAGGCCTAGGCGCTCTTGGCAGAATGTCTCATCTTCCCAAGCAGCAAGGGTTGAAAGCACTTGTGAGGCAAATGCTTCATGAATCTCGTAAAAGTCAAAGTCTTGTAGAGTAAGACCAGCACGCTCAAGCATACGTGGTACCGCATAGGCTGGCGCCATTAACAGACCTTCTTTGTTGCCAGATTTACCAATGAAATCAACAGCGGCAGTTTCCTGATGAACGATGTACGCTAATGGCTTAAGTCCACGTGCTTCTGCCCATTCATCATTTGCTAATAGTACACAAGAGGCACCATCAGTTAATGGGGTAGAATTAGCGGCAGTCATGGTTGGATTAGCGTTCTTTTTGCCAAATGCTGGCTTAAGCTTACCCATTTTTTCAAGAGTAGAATCTGGGCGCAGATTGTTGTCGCGAGTCAAACCTTTATATGGAGTGATGAGGTCATCAAAGAAGCCTTCATCATAGGCGCGCGCCAAGTTTTTATGACTATTAAAAGCCAATTCATCTTGTGCTTCACGGCTGATATTCCACTCAAGAGCAGTGATTGCTTGATGATCACCCATAGATAGACCAGTGCGCGGCTCGCCGTTTTGTGGTGATTCGATTAAGTCTTTTGGATTTAAACCCATTAATGCTTGCAAGCGTTGCTTGTTATTTTTCGCAGCACCTAACTTTAAAATCACTTTGCGAAGGCCATCACCAACGGCGAGAGGGGCGTCTGAAGTCGTATCGACACCACCAGTAATAGCTGAGTCGATCACGCCTAAGGCAATTTTGTTTGCAGCAGCAAAAGTAGACTGTAAGCCAGTACCGCAAGCTTGAGAGACATCATAAGTAGGTGTGTGCGGGTCTAAGGCAGTATTTAATGCTGCTTCACGGGTCAGGTTTAAATCGCGGCTAAGCTTTAATACTGCGCCAGCAACCACTTCGCCCATACGCTCATCTTGCAAGTTGTAGCGTTCGATTAGGCCATTAAGGGCGGCAGTCAACATATCAATATTGCTAGCATCCGCATAAGGACCGTTTGAGCGTGCGAATGGAATACGGTTACCACCTAAGATAGCAACGCGATGCTGGCCTGAGCTTAATGTAGTAGCACTGCTCTTTTTGGGCGCTGCGCTTGGTTTTTTAGACTTAGCCGCTGCTTCATCAGCTTTCTTGTCATCTTGACTGCTGTCTTTTTTGCTGCTCTTAGTCGACTTTTCCGCTGTATTAGATTCAGCTGTAGTATCAAACACATTAAGATCTTCTGACTCGCTCATATTAGATTCGTCAATTAAATCTTCTTTGATTTTCGCTTTTTTCTGAGCTTGCGCGTCATTCTGAGCGTTTTTAGAGTCGTCATCGACTGGGTTGCCATCGGCATCAACGATAGCAGTTGCTTTTTTAAGCTCAGCAATTGAATCATAATGAGCATTACTATCTTTGTCATTATTTTTGGTTTGAGTGTTTTTTTGGGTATTATCAGTTGCTGTGCCGTTGCCCTTAACGACAGTACTTTCGATAACAGGGCTATTTTTTTTGTTACTCATGGAATTATCCTTAAAACGAGTGAATGTAGTAAATGATAAGGCAATAAAATATTGTGATAAATAAGTTAGATCACCAATATATAAGATGTTAGCGGTTTATCGTCGTAATTTTTACCATGTTATTGTATGCCTTTGGCAAGTCAGGTAACAGGTGTTCAGGTTTGAGTAAACAATGAACATGTAGACTGGACAGTATTACTTATTAGTATTGCCTAGATAGTTATTTGATAATATATTGTTATCGGTATTCAATTAAGCTATAACTTCTAGATTTTATTTTAACATATACATTTGTTTTTTAAATATAGAGAAAGTAACTGCTGCGTTTGTAAGTAAGCTCGTTAATCCTTGTTTATATCGTTGACTTTTGGACTTGTTTACCCTAGGCGTGTATAGTTGTGGCAGGTTAAAGCTCACTTACTAAAGACTAATAATTATTCATTATTATGATAGCAGTGAGCCTTTATAATAAGTGTATTCATAATAGGTATGTTTATTTATACCAAGCGCATTCATTAAACACATTCTTTTTTCTATTCGTTATTGATTGTTTAAATTTTCAAATACAGGAGTATTTTATGTCAGACCGTTATGGTGATTTTGTTCAATCTTCTATTGGTAAAAAAGTCGCTAAAAATTTAGGTTTACCGCTACCAGTAAGTCTCGATCGTTTTGAGAGTGGTCAGCGCCTTGTACGAGGTAGTGTATTGGTAGGTTCAGCTACCGGCAATGATAACCGCGTTAGCGAATCTATTGCCCGTATTTTGTCTGAGCTGCATGCTGAAGTCTTTGTTAATAGCAGCGATAGTATTAAAGATACGCTTGCCGATGCCAATGTTGAAGCAAAAGCCAATACAGGTAGCGAAGATAAGTTTAAGGTATTGTTGTTTGATGCTAGCAATATCAGTAATGCAGATGAGCTAAAGCAAGTATACGAGTTCTTTCATTTTGTCGCACGCCGCGTAGAGAAGTCAGGTCGCGTCATTATCGTTGGTCGTCCACCTGAAGAGATTACTGATGTAGAGACAGCACTAGCTCAACGTGCACTTGAAGGCTTTGTGAAGTCTGTCGGCAAAGAGTTTAAACGTGGTATTACCGCGCAGCTAATCTATGTCGCTGAAGGCTCAGAAAGCAATCTTGATTCAACATTGCGCTTCTTTACCTCAGCACGTTCAGCTTATGTATCAGGACAAGTAGTACGTGTTGGCAAGGGTAGTGTAGTTGAAGTCGACTGGACGCAGCCTTTAGGCGGCAAAACCATGCTAGTCACTGGCGCAAGCCGTGGTATCGGCGAAGCGATTGCTCGCGTTCTGGCTCGTGAAGGCGCGCATGTTATCTGTTTAGATGTACCGCAACAACAAGCCGACTTACAAAAAGTTGCAAGCGAGATTAGCGGATCTACTTTAATGGTTGATATCACTAGCGATGAGGCAGGCGTACAGATCGCAGAAGCTGCTGAAAAGCGTGGTGGTCTGGATTCTATCATTCACAATGCTGGCGTGACTCGTGATAAAACGCTTGCCAAAATGGATGAGCAAAAATGGGATATGGTAATTAATATTAATCTTGCCAGTATTGCCAAGCTTAATCGTTACTTACTTGAAAATGATGTATTAAAAGATGATGCGCGCATCGTTTGTGTGTCTTCAATCTCGGGTATCGCAGGCAATCTTGGTCAGACCAACTATGCTACTTCTAAAGCTGGGGTAATTGGATTGGTCGATGCGACTGCTAAACAGCTAGTAGCCAATGACAAAGGTATGACGATCAATGCAGTGGCTCCTGGTTTTATCGAGACTCAAATGACTGAAGCCATTCCATTTGCGATTCGTGAAGCTGGTCGTCGCATGAACTCAATGAGTCAAGGTGGACTACCAGTCGATGTTGCTGAAACCATCGCATGGCTAGCGTCTCCTGCGTCTGCTGGTCTCAATGGCAACACGGTACGTGTCTGTGGTCAAAGCTTGCTCGGTGCATAATATTTTCGTACTGTATCAAAACAATGGTGACGTTAGTCAGATTATAAATCATTGATATCACTATTGATTTGTTGTAATTATAATAAGTGCTTACGAAAAATTTGCTGATTTATTGTAATAAAGCTGCCTATGGGTGGCTTTTTTATGATAAAACCACAAGACAAATAAAATAAGCAGAAAGATTTGTTGTTTAACCATTACTTATATATATGTTTATTTAGTAACTTTTTTGTCCTGTATTTTTGGGGCAAGATGCTGCAAAATAGGCGACTCAGTAGCCAATGGATGTGCTAAGAAAATTTGCTTAAGCCCCAATCAGGATAGATTTATGTCAGATAAACACTATGATGCGTTGCCAAAAGCGCATACCACTTACGCCAATATTATCAAAAGCCTATTACCTATCGGTGATAATGCGAAAGTCGGCAAAGATGAGTTGCCACAAGCGACTTACTATGTGGACGATCTGCACATTGATCAGGGTAACTTAAAAGATTACCGTAAGATTTGCGGTTTCGCTGATGATGGTAAAATTCCGATTACTTACTTTTCGGTGCTATCACAAGCGCTACAGATGAATATGATGGTCAAAGAGCCATTTCCTTTTGCGATGTTGGGGCTAGTGCATGTAGATAATAGTGTCACGCAGTATCGTCCTATTGGCGAACGTGAGACAGTTGCTATGTCCGTGGCGTTCGATAACTTGCGCGATCATGCCCAAGGTCAACAGTTCGACTTTGTCACTACTGTTAAATCGCAAGAAAATGTTATTTGGGAAGGGATTTCAACCTATTTGGCTCGTGGTAAAAAGCCTGATAGTAACGCCAGTAGTAAAAGCAAACCACGTCCGTTGACTGTCAAGCCTATGATTGATGAAGAAGGCACACATGCTATCTTTGAAGTGCCAGAAGATATTGGCCGTCGTTATGCCTTTATATCTGGGGATTTTAATCTTATCCATTTACATCCATTATCCGCACGTGCTTTTGGTTTTCCTAAAGCAATCGCTCATGGTATGTGGTCTAAGGCTAAGTGTTTAGCAATGATGGGTGAATTACCTGATGCGTATACTGCTGAGGTATCATTCAAGCTCCCTATATTTTTGCCATCTGAGGTCGAGTTGATTGCTGAATCGGTAGCAAAACTTGAAAGCAGTGATAACACCTGTAATTTTGGGTTATATAGTGCCAAAAATGATAAGCCGCATCTTGCTGGTGTTGTTAAATTAATCGCAGAAGATTAATCAGTATAAGCTTAACTTTAATCCTAATATCTAACTAACATATATACGACTATGACTCTAAATTCAAATGCCCAACCCCTTACTGATGCAGATGATAATCAAGCTTCGATAGCTGACAATGGTATTAATCTCGCTACAATACTTGAGCCTTATTTTCGCCCTGATGAACAGACGATCGTTTGCGGAGCACTTGATGAAGCCAAAGTGAAAGCTCTAGCAGATGCAGGGGTTGAGCTAATCATTAATTTGCAGCCTGATGACGAGTTGAGCTTTGATGAATCAGCAGCGGTTGAGCGGGCAGGTATGTTTTATGAGCAGCTGCCTATCAGCGGTGTTGCAGATTTAAAGCAGCTTAAGATATTGGCATTTGACAATATTTTGCGTCAGCATCATGGTAAAAAAATAGCCATGCACTGTGGTTCTGGTAACAGAGCAGGAGCAGCGATTGCTCTGCGTGCAGGTTGGCTACGTGGGCGTAAGATGGATACTGCTATGGAACGTGGTCGCAGTCATGGGTTGACGAAGCTGGAAGACGAAGTTTATAAGCGTCTGTTAGTACCGCGTTAGAATATGACTGAGTAACGAAAAGGCGACCAATAGGTGGCCTTTTTTATTAGCAAATAATATATTTGTATTTATGATATGAATCATCAGCATTCAATGCTAAAAAGTTTTATAACCTTTAGGGATTCTAAAAAGAACGGAGCAGGACAACCATGATCGTCAATAATAAAAAAAACAATCAGAATCTTGATAAACATATCAATAGTGAGTTTCAACAGCGCCTACAACAATTATTGACAGATTTACAATTAGATGATGCGCCAGCAGGTGGCTCATTAGTCGTCTATCAAGCTGGCAGGTGTATTGTGCAAGCAAATGTTGGTATGGCGCAGGCTAACATACCATGGCAGCCGGAAACTTTATCTTTGAATTTTTCAACAGGTAAGGGAGTATTGGCAACACTGATTCATGTGTTGGTTTCGCAGCAGCTGCTGGATTATAATAAGCCGATTGCTAGTTATTGGCCTGAATTTTCCTCTAATGGTAAAGCAAATATCACGCTACGCACGCTAATGTCCCATCAAGCCAATTTGTTTTCGATTACCAGTATTGATGCTGATAGCGAGGTTTTGCTTGATTGGGATACCATGCTAGATAAGATTGCTGCGATGCCCACAACCTTACCTGAAGACTCATCATTGTATAGCAGTGCTTACAGTGCTTTAGTTTATGGCTGGGTGTTAGGAGGCGTAATAGAGTCGGTCACTGACATGTCTCTAGCTGGGGCGCTGCGCTATTATTTAACTGAGCCCTTAGATATTGCAGACAGTTGCTATTTTGGCGTTCCAGGCGACAAAGTAGATAGAGTTGCCCGATTAGTAAAGAATTTCGACATATCACAGCAAGGTCATACGGAAGAACAACCTCAACTTCGTTCTCGTCGGAACAAGCCAGTATTGAAAGCTGATTCTGAAAATACATTGCGTATTTATGCAAGTCTACCAAACTATCGTTGCTGGGAGCAGCATGCTGCAACACCTCATGCAGTTGTAGAGAGTAATAATGACAAAAATATAGATGAATTACCTATATTAGATACGGCACAGATTAATCGCTTGTATCTCAATACCAGCCAGCTAAATTTAAAAAATTATAAGTCAGCACTCATACCTGCCAACAAACAACCTATTGATTACTATAATCGACAGACACTGCAAGCAGTCATTCCAGCGGCTAACGGTGTGGCTTCAGCAAATGCATTAGCGACTATCTATGCCATGCTAGCCAATGGCGGTACATGGCAAGGACAGACCTTAATCGACGCGGCAACATTCGAACAGCTATCTACTCCGCAAGTCATGGGAATGGATGCGGTAATGCCAGCGCATATGAATTGGCGCTTGGGATATCATCGATTATTTAGCGTTTGCGCTGATACTGAATCGGGTTTTGGGCACATGGGCTATAACGGTTCGGTCGCATGGTGTGATCCTACACGACAACTGTCTTTTGCCTTTGTACATAATTTTGATGTGACTATGTTAAATGATATCCGTCAGTTTGCGCTAACAGAAGCTATATTAAATCTAGTTGATAAAAATATAGCTTAAATATATTTTACGCATGTGGTTTAGTTGATGTCATCTGTAATAATTTTGGAGCACTTAACCCATGCATAAAAATAGACGCTAAGATAACGATAGAGCATACAACCCAAAGTTTTAGAGCGTCTTCTTCACCAAAAAACCCCTGATTAAGCGCATACGATAAATAATACAGGGTACCAATACCCCGAATACCGAGAGCGGATATCGCATATTTTTCTGTTCGGGGTAGGTTTAATCCTGATAACGCAATAATGCCGCCAATCGGACGTATCAATAGCAAAAAGGTAAAGCTAACTATATAGACTCGCCATGTCAACTCAACACCTGACTGCAAACCTTGACCAATTAGCATGCCAAAAGCTACCAGTACTAAAGACATTAACAGACCTTCTGACTGTTCAGCAAAATCATGTAATTTTTCATGATAGCTATGCTTATGCTCTGAGCGACGAAACGCAAATGCAGCGACAAATACAGCAATAAAGCCATAACTGTGCACATACTCAGCTAAGCCATAAGCCAGTAATGTCAATGCAATGACCACATAGCCTTGAGAGATAGTAGTCTCACGAGTATGCTTTGAAAACACCAGTTTCGCCAAGACTTTTCCAACGACAATACCGACTACTAGACCGGCACCAATCTTCCATAACACGTCATGTGTAAACCATGACCACAGCATCTCGCTGGTAAAGCGTTTATCTTCGCTAAACGCCTCTGCTATTTTAATTGCCAAATAAACGAATGGAAAAGCCAGTCCATCGTTCAAACCTGCTTCTGACGTTAAGGTAAAGCGCGGCGTATCTTCACCGCCCGTGTTCGGCGGGCCTACCTGAATGCTTGACGCTAATACGGGATCGGTAGGCGCAAGTACTGCTCCCAACAAAATCGCTGCACCCATGCTTAGACCAAACGCATAATAGCCCAAAAAAGCCATTGCAAAAATACCAATAGGCATAGTAATCAGCAGTAAACGTATAGTAGGGCGCCACAAGCGCCATGATAATGGTGTATCAATCTTGATACCAGCGCCAACGAGCGATACGAGCACTACAATCTCAGTGATTTTCTCAATAACGACGCCATTCTCCATAGGATCCAGAAATGACAATGAGAGCCATAAATAACCGACTATGATGCCAAAGCTTACTTGAAGCATAGGTAGAGATATGGGTAGGCGCTTAAACATAATTGGGAACAATGCCCCAAATAAAAAAGCGATACCGCAGACCAATAAGAATAAATTATAATTTTCAATCATTAGGTTTGTGTATGCCCCTAGAACCATCTAAAACATTATTTCGTTTTTCAATGGAAGGTTAATGATAGTTATCGGTGAAAGTAGAAAGTTATAAGATTTCCAACACGGCTAATAAGGCGGCTGAAAAAATCTATCATGACTGGAAAATAGAATTAGTTCCGCAAAAAATCGTTATCAAAACGATAGCTGCGTTGTTTTTTGGTGAAAAAAAAGCCTGCATAGCGCAGGCTTGATTTAAAAAATTAAATTGTTTGTCTGCAATTAACGCTCGACTTGACTCACATCACGTACCGCGCCAGTATCAGCGCTGGTAGTCATGGCAGCATAAGCACGTAGGGCAGGAGAGACATGACGTTCACGACTTACTGGCTTCCAAGCATCGCGACCGCGAGCTTCCATGGCTTCGCGGCGAGTGGCCAAATCTGCATCGCTGACCTGCATATTGATGGTACGGTTCGGGATGTCGATATGAATAGTATCGCCTTCTTCAACCAGACCAATCGCACCGCCTTCAGCCGCTTCAGGGCTGGCATGACCAATTGATAAACCTGATGTGCCACCAGAGAAACGACCATCTGTCAGTAGGGCGCATTCTTTGCCCAGACCTTTAGACTTAAGGTAAGTCGTTGGATACAGCATCTCTTGCATGCCGGGGCCGCCTTTTGGTCCTTCATAGCGGATGATAACGACGTCACCTGCTACGATGTTGTCAGCCAATACGGCGGCGACGGCATCATCTTGCGATTCAAATAAGCGAGCGCGCCCGGTAAAGGTTAAGATGCTCTCATCGACGCCTGCGGTTTTGACCACGCAGCCACGCTCAGCGATATTGCCATACAACACTGCAAGGCCACCATCTTCTGAATAGGCATGCTTAGCACTACGAATACAGCCTGACTCACGGTTAACGTCTAGATTTGACCATTCTTTTGACTGAGAGAACGCTTCGGTTGTACGTACGCCACCAGGGGCAGCGATATATCGTGCACGCGCTTCAGAATTATCAGGATTCATAATATCCCACTTATCGATAGCTTCTTTCATCGTCGCACTATGAATGGTCGGCACGTCAGTCTTCAGTAATCCTGCACGATCAAGCTCGGCCAATAATGCAAAGACACCGCCGGCACGATGCACATCTTCCATATGGTATTTTTGTGAGGCAGGCGCAACTTTTGCAAGGCAAGGCACACCGCGACTTAGGCGATCGATATCTGACATTTTAAAATCGACTTCTGCTTCGTTAGCTGCTGCCAATAAATGCAAAATAGTATTGGTCGAGCCACCCATCGCGATATCTAATGTCATCGCATTTTCAAAAGCCGCCTTGCTGGCGATTGAGCGCGGTAATACCGAATCATCATCTTGCTCATAACGACGTTTGGCAAGCGAGACAATGGTACGCCCAGCTTCTAAAAACAGCTCGCGACGCAGCGAATGAGTCGCCAACAGCGAGCCATTACCCGGTAAGGCCAATCCTAAGGCTTCGGTCAAGCAGTTCATCGAGTTGGCAGTAAACATACCAGAGCACGAACCGCAAGTAGGGCAGGCTGAGGCTTCAATAGCAGCGACATCTTCATCGCTAATGCTGTCATCAGCGGCGTCCATCATCGCATCAACAAGGTCAAGTTTACGAACCGCACTGCCGTTACTGTCTTCATTATTGTGACTCTTACCGACCGTACTGGCTAGAATTTTGCCCGCTTCCATCGGCCCACCTGAAATAAACACTACTGGAATATTTAGACGCATTGCAGCCATTAACATACCAGGAGTGATTTTATCGCAGTTGGAAATACAAACTAACGCATCAGCGCAATGAGCATTGACCATGTATTCGACAGAGTCGGCAATCAAGTCGCGACTTGGCAGTGAATACAACATACCGCTATGACCCATCGCAATACCATCATCGACCGCAATAGTATTAAACTCTTTTGCGACACCGCCAGCTTTTTCAATCTCGCGTGCGACCAGTTGTCCAAGGTCTTTTAAATGCACGTGACCGGGTACAAACTGGGTGAATGAGTTGGCAATGGCAATAATAGGCTTGCCAAAGTCGCCATCAGTCATGCCAGTTGCACGCCATAGTGCGCGTGCACCTGCCATATTACGACCACCGGTAGAGGTTTTTGAGCGATAATCCATTTGATATTCCTTACAAATAGGCGAGGTTTATTGAAAAATTTAGCCTCAGCTTTGATGTTGATAGTATGCTTTTTTAAAGTCTGCTTTTTATAGCCTCTGAGTACTAGTGAATAATACTAGGCCGTTACCATACCATTAGATATGAGTAACTAAAAACAATTCGTCGATAATGATACTTCGATTGTAATATCATAATAAGGAGCCTGAAGGTAAGGTGCTACCCAACCCGTTCTAAAATTGCCGTTTCAAACCAAGGTAATTCTGTTTTGTCGGCTTCTAATTTGGTAATAATTGCTAAAGCGTGAGGGGCTAATAGCTGTTGATAATCAGTACTAGCATCAATAGTGAGTAGCGGCTCATCGCTTGTACTCTGCTCATCAATACTGACTAGGGTTTGCTTAGCATTTTTATAAAGAACATCTACACGGCCAAAAAATTGCCAATCTTTAAAAGCAGCTGTCATAGCATCATCCGCGTCCTTGGTGTATACCTGCTGCGTCGCTTTGCCTGTATTCGTCCAATGTAGGCGTACGGCTAATTGCAGGGCTTCACTAAAGACAACCAGCGAGCCGATTACCTTGACGTGCCAAGGGCTTGCTAATAAACCATCTGCAATCCCAATAAGCTTGGCAGCAGCATCGGCAGTCATAGGCGTATTAAATTGTGCAAGCAGAGCAGGTGTCAACGGATGGGTCTGTTTGACATTATCATCTAAACTATCGTAATGATACAAGAACTGCATTGGAACATCTTGTGTAACCGTTTTTTCACTGATTTTGCAGTTGTGAATTTGCCAACTGATAGTCGTATCGGTTAGTGCTTCAGCTAGGATAATGGTGTTTGGGGCGATAGTTTTTGGACTGGCGCTATTTTCCAGTGATTCTACATGATCTGACACTGCAGATAATGGTGTATCAGAATCAGAATTAGATGATGACTGAGTAGGTAAGGTAGTCAAATTCATAAACCTAACATTAACAAAGTGAGGACTTAATATAGCATTGAATAGGGCTTGCACGCCAATAAAATAGAGTGTTTAGATTGCTAATATTGTTAGAAGATAGCTATCAAGTAGCGACTTGCCTGCACGTTAACAGTTTTAGATGTGTCTTGTACTCAGACTATATTTCGTCCACTATATATGGCAGGTAATATGTAACCAGATACGATGATGCATTAACCATTAATAAATATTTAAGGAAAAAATAATGACACAAGCTAATCAGAAAACCAAATACGATGAAAACAATATTTTTGCCAAAATGCTAAACGGTGATATTCCATATCACAAGGTTTATGAAGATGATAAAACCCTCGCCTTTATGGATATTATGCCGCAAGCAGAGGGTCATGTACTGGTAATACCTAAGCAAAAAGCCGTTGATTTAGTGGATCTTGAACCAGAATATGCCGTAGCTGTTTTGATGACGTCTAAAAAGGTCATGCAAGCGCAACGTCAGGTATTTGAGCGTGAAGGTATTATTCAAATGCAATTGAATGGATCGCAAGCTGGGCAGACGGTATTTCATTACCATGTACATCTGATTCCATCAAGCATCCATGAGCTAGGTCGCCATGCAGTTAAGCAGGCAGATAGTGAAAAACTTGCTGAAACTGCCAAACAACTTGCAGCGATAATTTCCGATTCATAAAATAAAAACACTGTTTTTTAATCTGGTAAAGCCAGTTTGATCGTTATATATTAAGATTTTCTCAATAAGTATAACTAGGCAGCTAGCAAGCTGCCTTTTTTATTGCTTGGTAATAGTCATGTAACAATCGTTAAAGTAGTGTTACAAGTCAGTGCTACATCTGGGGTTCAGACAAAGAGTATGGTACAAACTATATTTTGTTGGGCGCATCGGTTCTACATTGCTTCTACGAATGACCTTTTTATTCAATAACGCTGCATTAATTTGAGGACATTATTTTTTATGAGTAAATTACCTCGCTCTACCATTTTGCTGCCAGTATTTTTACCAGCAGCTGCCATCATGCTGTTGCTGGTGATTGGCACAGCGATTAATCCAGTAGCTGCTGGCGAGTTATTTAGTACAGTACTGGCTTTTACCACCGATACTTTCGGTTGGTTTTATATGTTAGCAGTCGCTATATTCTTAGTGTTTATTGTTGCCTTAGCATTTTCATCTTATGGCAGTATTAAGCTGGGTCCTGACCATGCAGAGGCTGAGTATAAGTTTCTTGAATGGTTTGCCATGTTGTTTTCGGCAGGCTACGGTATTGCCTTGCTATTCTATGGTGTCGCCGAACCTGTGCTACATTTTGCAACGCCGCCATTGTCAGAGCCTCAAACCATAGCTGCGGCCAAAGAAGCCATGCAAATTGCTTATTTTCACTGGGGTTTTCATATTTGGGCTATTTATGGCGTGGTAGGTTTATCACTGGCGTATTTTTCCTTTCGTCATGGCTTGCCATTGTCAGTGCGCTCAACCTTATATCCATTAATTGGTGACAAGATCTATGGCCCTATTGGGCATACTGTTGATGTGTTTGCAATTGTGGGTACCATGTTCGGTATCGCCACCAGTCTAGGTCTATCGGTGGCGCAAATTAATGCTGGGCTAAATTATTTGCTACCAAATATGGTTCCAGTTAATACGACTGTGCAGGTTATTATCATTGCCTTAGTGACAGCTGCTGCCTTGGTATCTGTGTTAGCAGGTATGGATAAAGGCGTAAAGCGGTTGTCTATCTTAAACATGTTGCTAGCAACGGCACTGATGCTATTTGTATTTATCGTTGGCCCTACTGTTTTTCTTCTAAATGCTTTTATGGAAAATACAGGCAGCTATTTGGGTAATATCGTTGAGCGTACCTTTAGCTTGCAAGCTTATCAATCGAGTGATTGGATTGGTAGCTGGACACTATTTATCTTTGCATGGACGATTGCATGGGCGCCTTTTGTCGGTTTATTTATTGCTAAGATTAGTCGTGGTCGCACCATTCGTGAGTTTGTATTAGGCGTAATGTTGGTGCCAACGCTATTTACTTTCTTTTGGTTCTCGGTATTTGGCGATACCGCGCTACATATGATTATGGTTGATGGTTACGACGCCTTGATTAGTGAAGTGCAGAATAACCAAGCGATAGCGTTATTTAAATTGTTAGAGAATTTGCCATTCACCCAGATAGTGTCATCATTGACAGTAATATTAATTATTACCTTTTTTGTGACTTCATCGGATTCAGGGTCATTGGTTATTGACTCGCTTGCTGCGGGTGGGCGTAGTGATACGCCATGGTGGCAGCGCTCGTTTTGGGTGATAACTGAAGGGGCAGTCGCCGCAGCTCTACTCATCGCTGGTGGTCTAAGCGCTTTGCAAACAGCCGCTATCGTCAGCGCCTTACCCTTTGCAGTCATTATATTGATTTCGACATTTGGTATGTGGCGTGCGCTACGTATTGAAGGACATCGCAATCAGAGTCTAGCCAATGACAATCATCTTCCGCCACATCTACTCAAACTCGACGCATGGCGTGACCGTATTGATTATATAACCAATCAGCCAACGCGTGATAAAGTGCTTGGTTATATAAAAGGCACGGTTCTATCGTCAATGCGTGAAGTTGCAGAGAAGTTTGCCGAAACAGGTTGGTTACCTGATGTTAACTATGATGAGGTTAATGATCGTGCTGTATTGGAGTTAAGACGTGGTGATAACGTTGAATTCTGGTACGAAGTTCGTTTGTCAGAGCATGAGATTCCTGACTATTATACTGAGGATATGGCCAATGAATTACCGCAAGAGCACCATCATCGTGCTGAGGTATATCTGCGCCGTGGCGGTCAAACCTATGATTTATATGGTTATCAATCAGAATCGGTGATCAATGATATTATTGATCAGTTTGAAAAATACCTACACTTCTTAAATGTCTCGCCAGATAGTTTACCGTGGCGCATGCAAGAGCATGATGAAGATATCACTTTAGAGCAGGGTAGTGTGTTTGATAAGTAGTGCGTTTGATAAATAGTTGGTTTAATTATTAAAACTGAGTATTTATTGTTGCAAGTTATTCATCTGAATGGCTTGCAATAAAGTCAAGAACCCTTAGAATAACGGCTTGTTTTCACCATGAATCAAGCCGTTTTTTATGCCTATAAATAATCCAGTTTCTTCTGAGTCGTCAGCACAAATCGCCAATGATCATCCGTTGTTACAACCGTTAACTATCGGTGGTCTGACGATTGAAAATCGCCTGATGGTGGCGCCGATGGCAGGTGTGACAGACAATCCCTTTCGCAGATTATGCAAATCATTTGGTGCCGGTCACGCAGTCAGCGAGATGATAATCGCTGATACGGCGCTTTATGCTCGCAAAAAATCTCTCTATCGTGCCAATTTTGATAACGAAATCGCGCCAATTTCTGCCCAAATAGCTGGGGCTGAGCCGGATAAGCTTGCTGAGGCGGCACGTTATCAGATTGATAATGGTGCGCAGATTATCGATATCAATATGGGCTGTCCCGCCAAAAAAGTCTGTCGCAAGCTAGCGGGTTCTGCATTGTTGCAAGACGAAGATTTGGTCGCGCGTTTGTTAGATGCTGCGGTAAATAGCGTAAATGCACCTGTGACATTAAAAACGCGCTTGGGTTTTGAAAATGGACGCGAGAATATTTTGCGCGTGGCGAAGCGAGCAGAGCAAGCAGGCATTGCTGCCATTGCTATTCATGGGCGCACTCGTGAGGATATGTATACAGGTGAAGCGCGTTATGAGCTAATACGTGAGGTCAAAGAAAGCATCAGTATTCCTGTTATCGCCAATGGTGATATTGATAGCGCACAAAAGGCTCAGCGTGTTTACGAGTTAACAGGCTGCGATGCGGTGATGATTGGCCGTGCTGCTCAAGGACAACCATGGATATTTCGAGATATCGAGCATTTTTTGCGTACTGGTGAGAGTCTATCTGCGCCAAGTGTTAGCGAAATCAAAGAGATTGTACTGGCACATCTGCAAGAGCTATATGGCTTTTACGGTGAATACTCTGGTTGCCGTATCGCCCGCAAACATATTGCTTGGTACACTACGGGCATTCCTAATTCTAATGCTTTTCGCCAAGCGATGTATGGTGAGGAGAGCACCGCTGGACAGTTTCGCGTGGTCGAGGCTTTTTTGCAAGCGCACGAATGACTTAAATAAATGTCATTATCTACAATGCGTCTTTTGAGTTTGAGGTCAAGGGTCTAAATCTGGATTTGAGTTATCAAAGGTTTCATTGTGAAGTTTTTGATTCACACGCTGTGACCCCTGTGGTGATTTTTCTTTTTGCCAAGGAAAGCGTCCTTCTAGCTCGACTTGTAGTGACAAGCTCAAAAAAGTTCGAATAAGTACGATAAAGCCTAATACTAGAACGCTGCGTAACGTAGGTTCTGTAACGACAGTTGCCATAATGTCGGCAGCGATGAGTACTTCTAAACCTAGCAAAATAGACTTGCCAACGGTCTGCCTAATCTCGACGTAGGTATCATGATTGAAACCGCCAGTTAAACGAATGCCTCGATAAAAAGCAAAAAATAGTCCAAAGAACATAATAAGTACACCAATGACTTCGACTATCTTGGCAATCACATCAATGTAATGGGCTAACATTTCTATCAAAATATTCATCCTCATCATTAAGCGGGGTTAATTGGTTTGAATTAGGGTTAATTGGTTTGAATATAAGTAATACTCTACAATCCAGATATTCGCTTAACTTAAATTGTTATGTTAATAGTTTGAAGTGTTAGCCAAATACGCGCCATAGTATCCAAAACAATCCTGCCATAATGGCCGCAATGACTATCAGCCGCTTAGCCCAATAAGGGAGGAGCGGTTTTTTATAGCCTATATCATTTAATTTACTATCAACGCCTTTTTGTAAGCTTTTAAATCCTTGTTCAGATTTCGTTGTTTTGACGCGATGCTTGATTAATGATTCAGGCATGGTTTCTACTTCTGGCTCTCTATCAAAGCTGAGAGCTTCGTTTGGAATGCCTTGTTTATTGGCAATAGTGGTAAGGTTTTGCTGTTGTTTGTTCTTAAGCTCGGTCTCATAAGCATCGATACGCAACTTTGCTTCGTCCATACTGATATTCTCATCTTCCGCTAAAGACTTAATCGCCATGACTAAATTGCCTTTTTCGACCATCATAATGATAGCTTTTGGCAGCTTTGCACTGATAGGTTTTAAGTTTGGGTCGGAGTTAAACATGGTAGTCCTTGCTATTTAATGACGTTAAAGCGCTGGTAAAGAATGATGACCATTATAGCAATGTTATCTCTATAAAATTATTGTTGGATGGTACAGTTGATACTAGATTAAATGGATACACTAGCTTATGACGCGAGACTGGGAAAAATTTTTCTTGCGTGCTGTGTCTACGCTGACAAAGGCTGCGCAAAATTTGTCCCAGTCTCACTGAATCTCTTTTATATTGACCTGACTATAAGGTAAAACCTTTATAACTTGATAGTTTTTCAATACGACCTAAATTTACACAAAAAAATACCGCCGTCATAACGATGATTGCGGTATTTTAAATAATGCTTACTTATCACCTAAAGCGATAATTTACATATCTTTCCAGCGTTGGATAGACTCTTTAATCACTTCTTTCGCTTCTGCGACATCACCCCATGATTCAACCACAGTAGTACCTGGTTTTTTAAGGTCTTTATAGTGACTAAAATGGAACTCTAACTGTTTGATGATTTGCTCAGGTAGGTCTGCTAAGCTGTTATAGGCATTACCATTGTTGCGATCATCAGCTGGTACAACGACGATTTTGTCATCAACTTCACCATCATCAACGAACTTCATCACACCGATAACTTTGGCTTTTAAGAAAATACCAGTCGTTAAAGGCTGCTCAGTAAGAATTAGCGCATCAAGCTCATCACCATCTTCATCAAGCGTTTGTGGGATAAAACCATAGTTGCAAGGTTTGGCGAAAATCTGTGGGTCAATACGGTCAAGCTCAAATACGGCTAACTCGCGATTCCATTCGATTTTGTGACTGCTACCAGTTGGGATTTCGATTACGACATTAATAATGCCGCCATCAACGTCGCCTGCGTCTAAGATTTTATTGAAGTCTGCCATAGAATGCTCCTATTTGCTTTTGTTATAAATGCTTGGTTAGCGGAAAATAATTAAAGGGTCATATATTGGCGTAGTATGTTTATCGCTATGCCTAATCTGTGCCGCCTGCGAGTATAACAAGTTTGGCTTAAATTTTCTCATTAAGCTTAAGTCCAAGAAGGCACGATATTATGCAAAATAAGACTCAATAACGCAAATTGACACGAGACGATTAACTCAAGACGTTAAGTCCAGCTGCTATTTATAGGAGGCGATTGGACGTAATTCAATCAGGCCTGCATGACGTTTGGCAATGTTATCGATGAGCTTTTGGGTAATTTGCTCATAACTTAATGCTTCGTTTGTTTGCTTATTCTGTTTCTCACTCATCGCCACAAAGTCAGCCAATCGCAACATCTGCATGCCAGCATAACCGCAAGGGTTAATCGCATTAAATGCTGATAAATCACAATTTAGATTTAACGCAATGCCATGATAGCTAAAGCCATGCTTAATCTTAAAACCTAGTGAAGCGATTTTACCTAACATAATGGCGTCTTCTGCTGGCGAGACAGACTGGTTGTCACCATTTCTATCAATATCAACGTCAGCATCGCCATTTTGCGTATGAGACATGTTGGCATATAAATAGACACCTGGCGCATCGCGACGCGAATGAGCGCTGATATTGCCATTAATATTGTCATTATTAATGTCAGATGATGCCAGACTTTTTAAACAGTCGTTGACTACATCTTCTATCGCTTGCTCGGCATGTGACACGAGATTGCGGACGCTCCAGCCGAGACTATGTAGGTCAAATAGCCAGTAGACGACCAGTTGTCCATGTCCATGCCACGTCACCTGTCCACCGCGATCGGTCTTAATGATGGGTGTGTCTGTATGCTGCAAAATATGTTCTTCTTTACCTGCCTGCCCAAGGGTATAGACATCGTTATGATCAATTACCCATAACTCGTCAGGCGTACGCAAGCTTTGTTCTTTCTTTAAGGCGATACGTTCCAGTGTGCGCTCTAGCATCGCGTCATGAGTAGGATTGTAGTCAGCAGATGACAACGATTTTCTGACGAGCATATCGCTTATTTGTTGTGAGGTTTGTTGCGACGTTTCTGATGATGTTATTTGCATCGTTTCTGGTATGGGTTTTTGCATAACGGTCAGCATCTTATTGTTGTATGAGCAATTTGCTTTAGGTAAGATAGATAATGATACTAAATAGGTAATAATATTAAATAATTAATGATAATAACGAGTTTAGCAGTTTTTGCTATTATCACCCAACCTTAAATAGGCGAATGCTTCCTTCTTAGATAGTACAGATGCTGCTTCAAAAAATAATTTATGCAAACCTACCAGTATGTGAATCGACCTTTTCATTCATTGATCAATGCGCTACATTAAATAGCAACTGGCTAGGGTGCTTTCACTTTAGCGTGTACGACAAGGACGACACATGACAGATCATGACCAAACTATAAACGACCAAGCTATAAATACTCAAATGACAAGCAGCTCTGATACCTCGCTGAGCACTATTACTACTATAGAACAATTACAGGCGAAATTTTCACACCTGCAAACCCTAAGTCGCACCCATCCTATTACTGATTGGGCAACTCGTGAGGCTCAGTTAGACAATCTAGAAGCTCTACTTAGCGATAATCAAAAAAACTTGGCCAAGGCTATCAGTGCAGATTTTGGCTATCGTAGCGAGTCAGAAACTCAGTTTGCGGAGCTATTCCCTAGCTTTACTGGTATCAGTCATGCCAAAAAACATGGCAAGGCATGGATGAAAACCCGCCGCGTTTCTATTTCAGCATTATATATGCCCGCGCACAATGAGATTCAGCCGCAGCCATTAGGAGTGGTTGGCATTATGGTGCCATGGAATTATCCGCTATTTTTGGCAATAGGACCGATGATTGATGCGCTCACCGCTGGTAATCGGGTAATGGTTAAGATGAGTGAGGCCGCGCCCAAATTTGCCGAAGCTTTTGCTAAAGCAGTCGCGCATTATTTTTCACCAGATATGGTCTGTGTGGTACTGGGAGAAGTCGATATTGCCGAGGCTTTTAGTAAGTTACCTTTTGATCATCTACTCTATACTGGCTCTACTGCAGTGGGCAAAAAAGTCATGGCGGCTGCGGCACCGAATTTAACGCCAGTGACTCTTGAGCTTGGTGGTAAATCACCGGTCATCGTGCTTGATGATGTGAATCTTGAAAATGCGGTTAATCGGGTAATGATGGGTAAAACCCTTAATGCGGGTCAGACTTGTATCGCGCCTGATTATGTATTGATTCAACGTCAACATCACGAACGCTTTATTAGCCTAGCAAAAGAGTGGATGCAAAAACACTATCCCAATATCGACAATAACCAAGACTATAGCCACATTATCAATGATGAGCAGTTTAAGCGTGTAGCAGGTTATCTGCAAAAGTTGCCAGCTGATAGTGTGCAGCCGCTTACTGATGTTGAGGCAAGCTCTGAGACGCGCTTAATGCCACCAGTTGTCGTTGCTGATCCTGAGGCGGATAGTGAAGTAATGCAAAATGAGATTTTCGCACCGATTTTGCCACTGATGCATTATGAGACGCTTGATGATGCGATTCATTTTATCAATGCGCGTCCACGTCCATTGGCGCTATATGTGTTTGGTAACAATGATCGCGATATCGACAAGGTGCGTACGCATACGGTGTCGGGCGGAGTCTGTATTAATGAGGTCATCTTGCATGTGACCCAGCATGATTTGCCGTTTGGCGGAGTAGGACATTCAGGTGTCGGCGCGTATCATGGCAAAGCAGGGTTTGAGCGCTTAAGTCATATGAAGCCTGTCTTCGTACAATCTAAAATTAATGGTATGAACTTGCTGTTACCGCCTTATGGCGAGCTGTTTAGAAAGGGTATGGCTCTGCTGTTAAAGTAACCAATATTTGAGTTTTGCCATTCAAAGTATCATAGCGTCTATTAACATAGGCGCTATTTTTTTGTTTGAAATACAGTCAGTATTCAAGAAAAAGCTATAGCCATTAGAACGTGCTATTGGTATAAATTTACCTTGCTTGCTGTGCGCTATGCCAGACAGAGACTGCGCAAAATTCATTTAAGCAGCACTGTATTTGTTTTATCGTGGATTGCTGTATCGATTTTGCGATGTTATTCATCTTAGTAGTATTTGAGACTCCATATGCACAACGGTCTAAGGATTAGCGTTAGTGATTGATAAATAAGCATTTGTCATCAATACTATAAATCGCTACACTTCGTAATATTACTAGACGGTAGTTGTGGTAAATTTATATTTCTGATTAGAAACAAACTTCAATAATAATGACCAGCTAAAATAACGACAAATAGGACATAACATGCGCCAATGGATTGCGTTAAGTTTACTGTGTATGAGCGCGTTGTTATTGCCGGTGTCGGCGTCAGCAGCTTGCGAATCACCAATCAAATTTGGCGCACTGACATGGGAGAGCGGTCAATTCATCTCTGGAGTGCTCAAGTACATCGCTGAAGATGGCTATGATTGTACGATCGAAGAGGTGCCGGGTGCTGGTCCTGCGCTTGAAACTGCATTGTCTCAAAACGACATCCAAGTAATTGGGGAGCAATGGGTTGGACGCTCACCAATCATGGAACAAGCCATTGAACAAAATAAAGTGGCGGTCATTGGCGATACGCTCAAGGGCGGCGCAACTCAAGGTTGGTATGTTCCTAAATATGTACTAGAAGAAAACCCAGGTCTACGCAGTTATCAAGATTTGCCTAAGTATGCTGAGCTATTTAAAGACCCCGAAGAACCCGGTAAGTCACGCTTTATGAATTGTCCGTCTGGTTGGACGTGTGAGATTTTTAACACTCGTTTGCTTAAGAATACTGGTTTGGATAGTGTTTTTAACAACGCCCATCCTGGAACGGGTGCTGCTCTCGATGCCGAGATTGCCTCCGCTTTTGAACAGCATAAACCGCTATTATTCTACTACTGGCAGCCTACGGGCTTGATGGCAAAGTATGACTTTGCATCATTAGAATTCCCTGCCCATAATGACGTCTGTTGGCAAGATTTGCTACGAGCTGATGGCACAGCCGACTGTGTCTCTGGATTCCCTGTATCACCTTTGGGTATCGCCGTATCTACACCATTTATTGAGTCTAATCCTGAGCTGGCCGATGTCTTCAAAAACATACAGTTCACCTCTGATGAGCTCAATGGTGCTATTTTGGAGATGAGCGAAAGCAAACGTAGTGGGGATGAGCAAGCATTAGCGTTTTTGCGTGATAACCCCAACGTTTGGCAACAGTGGTTGTCTGAGGAAGCGGCCACAAGTCTTGCTGCTAAGTTAGGTATTAGCCTAACAGGTACTGCTGTTGCTAATACTGGTATTGTTAATAAAAGTGCAGCCGGTGATAATCGATTTGGCTTATCATCAAGCTTCCCTTCATGGTCACTTGAGACTCCGCTTAATAACACATTAGCAAACGTTGTCCAAAATTACGGTGATGTGTTTCGTACCATTAGCAGGATGGCATTAACCTATTTACTGTTACCCATTGAGCGTCTATTAACCATTATGCCACCTTGGCTGATTATTGCGCTTGTGACGGTATTGGCATGGTTTGGTGTGCGCAAGATATGGTTTGCGCTAGCATGCGGAGCAGGGTTATTTCTCATTGGCGCGTTTGGACTATGGGGCGCGTTGATTGATACCTTTGCGCTGCTCATCGTATCGGTGTTAGTTACGGTAGTGGTTGGTATTCCAATTGGCATTGCGATGTCAGGCAGTAAAATTCTGCGAAAAGTTGTAACTCCGGTACTAGATGTTATGCAGACCATGCCAAGCTTTGTTTATCTCATTCCGGTGCTTATGCTGTTTGGTATTGGTAAAGTGCCAGCGCTATTCGCTACGGTCATTTATGCACTGCCGCCACTGATTCGTCTGACGACTTTGGGTATCACTCAAGTCAACCATGAAATGGTCGAGGCGGGACGCTCGTTCGGTAGTACGCATCTGCAGCTACTCATCTGGATTAAGTTACCGCAAGCACTGCCTAGTATCATGGCAGGGATTAATCAAGCAGTAATGATGTCGCTTGCTATGGTAGTACTTGCCTCCATGATTGGTGCACCTGGTCTTGGTGAAGATGTATTGCAATCTATCCAAACGCTCAATATCGGTCAGGGTTTACAAGCAGGTACTGCTATCGTCATTGTCGCTATTATTATTGACCGTATCACGCAAGCATTTGGTCAGGGCAAGCGTGCGCGTCAAAAAACCATTGACGCAGGTAAACGCCCGATTGGTTAGTCGTTTGCTTAATGTTAAGAGTGAGCATGACCAGTTAAAAGTGAGCGTAACAAACAGCGAAAACCACAATAACGAAAATAAAAAAATATAAACAGCGAGAACAATGATGAATCATATCCAATTAGAAAACATCAGTAAGATTTATAATGCCAATAGCTCGCAAGCACAGTCGGCGTTGGCATTATTGGCTGAGGGTATGGACAGCATTAAGGTAAAAGAGCAAACTGGCTATTCGGTTGGGCTATATGATATTAATCTAAATATTAAAGCGGGTGAACTACATTGTATTATGGGGTTGTCAGGCTCTGGAAAATCAACATTGATACGTCATATTAACCGCTTAATCGATCCAACCAGCGGCAAAATATGGGTGGATACCTCTATCAATGCAAAAAGTCCTACTAATACAAAAAATCCTGCCAATATGAAAAAACCTAACACTGACATTCAGTCAACTACAACGACTACCGATATCAATAAAGATCCAGTGGGAAACGAAAAGTCACCTTCTGCGATTAATGTTTTGGAGCTTGATGACAAAGAGTTGCAGCACTATCGCCAGCAAACGGTCAGCATGGTGTTTCAGCATTTTGGCCTAGTGCCACATATGACCGTCATGCAAAACGTCGCTTATGGTCTGCGTGTGCGTAAGATGAGTGTGAGCGAACGCCATGAAGTTGCAAGACATTGGCTTAACGAAGTTGGATTGCCAAACTTAGAGCACAGCTATCCTGATGAGCTGTCAGGTGGCATGCAGCAGCGTGTCGGGCTGGCACGCGCGCTAGCAACGGACAATCCAATCTTGCTGATGGATGAGGCGTTCTCCGCGCTTGATCCGCTCATTCGTGCCCAGCTGCAAGATCAATTGCTTGAGCTACAAGAACGGCTGAATAAGACTATTGTCTTTATCACCCATGATATCGATGAAGCGGTAAAAGTCGGTCAGCGTATCAGTATCTTGAATGGTGGGCGTTTAGTGCAAACGGGTACACCTAATGAGTTACGCCATAATCCGGCTGATGATTATGTGGCGCAATTTATGAGTGCTAAAGCCTAGAGTGAGTTAAATATTTATAACCGTTAAAAATTTTGAATCACAAGAAGCTCTTTTATGTAATCTTTGGTACAACTGACAATCTTTGGTACGACTTAAAGGCTTTGGGACGACGTACAGCCAGCGAATAATTTTTTCTCAGTTACACATTGTTATACCTTTTTTATTTAGGAGTGTCTGTATGTGATACTGAATCTTCTAAAATGAAAATTAAGGAGACCATAATGAGTAATTTTAAAAAATTAAGACAGCGAATGGTAAATGACCAACTCGTGGCACGCGGTCTTCATGATCAAACGGTACTTAATGCGCTAAACGCTGTACCGCGTGAAGCGTTTACGCCTACAAATCTCATCGAATCTGCTTACAGAGATTCACCTTTACCTATTGAGGAAAATCAGACCATTTCACAGCCTTATATTGTTGCATTGATGACTGCGGCACTTGAGTTGAAGTCAGATGACCGCGTACTTGAAGTCGGTACAGGGTCGGGATATGCCGCAGCCGTGCTTGGGGAGATCTGTAAGACTGTCTATACGATTGAGCGCCACAAAGCTTTGGCAGATACTGCTCAGGTAAAACTTAAAGAAACGGGCTATATCAATGTTCAGGTCAAGCATGGCGATGGTACCCTTGGATGGCCTGAAAAATCACCTTTTGATGCCATCATAGTGGCAGCAGGAGGGCCTGAAGTACCGCAAACACTTAAAGAACAATTAGTCATTGGCGGACGCATGGTCATTCCCGTTGGTAAGTCCTTGAAGTCACAAAAACTTGTACGTATTCGGCGTATCAGTAAAGATGAATATAAGACAGAAGATTTGGGAGGCGTTCGTTTTGTACCTCTGATTGGTGCAGCAGGTTGGGGAGAGTAAAGTAATGAAAAATTATAGGACTTTGCCTGAATTAATTGATCAATCAAGTGAACATTTTGCAAATATTGATGACGTCAATCTAGATAATCTCATGGAGCGTATTGGAGACAGCCGTGTTGTGTTGCTTGGCGAGGCATCACATGGAACGGCTGAATTTTATGAAATGCGGGCACGTATAACTAAAGAACTCATAGAAAAGAAAGGTTTTACTATTATCACTGCTGAAGCTGACTGGCCAGATGCCGCGCATATCCATCGTTATATTCATGGCAGAGAACAGGATGCTTTGCTTCAAAATAAGCCTTTTTCCAGATTTCCTACTTGGATGTGGGCCAATCAATCCATGCTTGAATTTACCCATTGGCTTCATGCATACAATGATAAAACAGAATCTTCAGAAGAAAAAGTAGGATTTTATGGTCTGGATTTATACAGCTTATACAGTTCTATTGAAGCGGTATTGGACTATTTACAGCAAGTAGATCCTAAGACTGCAAAAATTGCCCGCGAGCGTTATGGCTGTCTGATGCCTTGGGCAGATGACCCTGCTTTGTACAGTCAGGCTATTGCAAACAAGCAACATGAGGGCTGTGAGATAGAAGTGCTCAGAAATCTACAGGGTTTACTCAAGAAATATTTAGAATATTCTATAGCCAATAGAGAACAATTTTTTGACGCTGAACAAAATGCCAAGCTGATAGTCAATGCCGAACGTTATTACCGTACTCTATATTATGCTGAGAGCAACTCATGGAACCAGCGTGATCAACATATGTTTGAAACACTACAGGCGGTGCTTGAGTTTAGAGGCTCCAAATCAAAGGCTGTCGTTTGGGCGCATAATTCGCATATTGGTGATGCTCGGGCAACTCAAATGAGCGCACGTGGAGAATTAAATATAGGTCAATTGGCACGTCAAAAATATGGTGACAAAGCTTACAATATAGGTTTTGGCACCGATTACGGTACTGTTGCCGCTGCTTCTGAATGGGGAGGGCCAATGGAGATAAAACAAGTACAGCCCTCACATATTGACAGTTATGAACGTGTTTTTCATGAGGTATCTACTGATAATTTTCTTTTACCATTGCGTTATCCACTTAATGAAGACATCCGTAAAGAATTACTCCCAGAGCGATTAGAACGAGCGATAGGCGTCATTTATAGACCTGAAACTGAGCGACAGAGTCATTATTTTTATGCCTCTTTGCCCTCTCAGTTTGATGAGTATATCTGGTTTGATAAAACGCGTGCGGTTGAAGCTTTGACGAAAGAGATAGGGGAAGGAATATTCGATACCTTCCCGTTTGGTTTATAAATATTAATGTATTAGACCTCTTGCATAAATTAGTGCTAAGCCTTGAAGCTTCGTTCATAAAGCTCAATGAAGTGCTACTTTTGCAAGAGGTCTAGCTTAAGGTGCAGATTGAGGACAAGCCCGCCATAGGCAAGCGTAGTAATTTTGCTGCAATCAAGAGCGAATTCTGAAAAAAACAACAAACTTCGTTATACTTAACTTTTTACTGATAACTCACGCTTAGTAGGCGTTGTAAGCTTATCGCCCTTATATTATGTCGCTTTACATATTGGTGACGTTTATTTCTTATTTTTGCGTTTTTAAGGCCATAGCATGACCGTTACCTATGCACCTATTATTACCTCGTTACTCGATAACGATTTGTATAAATTTACGATGTTACAAGCCATGTTGCATCAGTTTCCGCAGACGCATGGCGTTTATCGCTTTCGCTGCCGCAATAATAAATACACGGCTTATCCGTTAGCCGACATCAAAGAGTCGTTAGAGCATCAACTAGATAGCTTGTGTGAGTTACGATTTTTAGAAGATGAATTGGAATATTTGCGTGGTTTGCGCTTTATTCGTTCAGACTTCGTTGATTATTTGGAATTGTTTAAGCTGAAGCGTCGTTTTATTACTGTCAGTACCGATGGCAAAGGCCGTTTATGCATCGATATCGAAGGGCCTATGATTCAGGCGATGTTCTTCGAGGTTTTTGTCTTGGCGATAGTGAATGAGCTATATTTCAATGCCTTATCAGATCCTAGTGTCATTGAAGAAGGACAGCGTAGACTGGACGCAAAAGTTGCGTTGTTGCATCAATATGCAGAGGAACAAGCAAAGTATAGTCATGATACACCACCATTTATCGTCGCTGATTTTGGTACTCGTAGACGCTTTAGTAAAGTTTGGCAAGCTCATGTGGTTGAGACCTTGCACAAAGCTGAACCAAATATCGTTAGCGGTACATCAAATGTTTATTTGGCAAAAAAGCTAGGAATGACACCCATCGGTACCATGGCGCATGAGTTTATGCAGGCGTTTCAGGCATTGGATGTGCGTTTGCGTGATTCACAAAAAGCCGCCCTTGAAGCGTGGGTGCATGAGTATCGTGGCGATTTAGGCATTGCGCTGACAGATGTTGTCGGAATGGACGCGTTCTTACGTGACTTTGACTTGTATTTTGCCAAGCTATTTGATGGTTTGCGTCATGATAGCGGCGACCCATATATCTGGGGTGATAAGGCAATTGCTCATTATAAAAAGTTAAAGATAGATCCTAAGACTAAGATTTTGACCTTTAGTGACGGTTTGAATCTTGAAAATGCTTGGGAGTTGCATCAATACTTTAAGGGTCAAATCAAGACCAGCTTTGGCATTGGTACCAATCTCACCAATGATATGGGCATCACACCGATAAATATCGTCCTCAAACTGGTTGAGTGCAATGGGCAGCCAGTCGCTAAATTGTCTGACAGCCCAGGCAAGACCATGATCAATAATGATACCTATCTTGCCTATCTGCGCCAAGTCTTTGAGGTTGATGAGCCAGAGTAGATATAATTTAGCTATCTATTTCCTCAGATTTTACTTCTTCTGCAAAAGCTGCATCTAGTGCTTGTTGTACGGCATTGATACGGGTTTCGCAAACGCGATAAGCAGCAATCGACTCTTCAACCGTGGTCATCAAATTATCGATATCCGGCTCATCTTGCTGCTGTAGTTCAGCAGCATTAGTTTTTAGAATATCGTAAGCCGCCTTAAAGGTTTTTGGGGCGGATTTTTTGCGTCGGCGAGTAGGGGTTGTCATAAGTTATTCCTGATTTCTTGTAATGGTCTAAGTAGATAACATGGTTTGAGTAAGTAAATAATTATTAAAAACTATTTTATGATTCGATGGGCGTCTCAGCAGATTCTGTCATCTTGTTATTAGCTTTAATATCAATAATCTGCGCTTTTGCTTTACCGTCTTTTAAGACGATATGAATGGTCTGCTCAGGATAAAGCTGCGTACTGCTGGTCAGTATTTGCTTGTCTTTTGCATCAGTAAGCATGGTATAGCCTTGCTTGAGCACACGAGAAGGGCGATGCAAGAGTACAATGTCACGTAGATGTTCGCTGTCACGCTGTGCTTGTATGACGTGTTGCTGAGCACCTTGCATCACAGTTTTTTGATAGTCTTGGCTATAAGTAGAAGCGATTGCTAATTGCTGATAAGCAGAGGATTGGGTCTGCGCGCGCAGACCGCTTGTTAGTCTTACTGCTTGCTTAACTTGGCGCTGTGCGCTTTGCTGAATGCTACGCCACGCATAATCACTGTCTTTTTGCAGTGCGGTTAGCTGGCCAATCGTTTGTGATTGTACTTGGCTTAACTGGCGTGATGTTTTTTGCTCAGCCATATTCAACTGCCGTTGAGCAGCTTGTTTGATTTGTGCTTGGTATTGCAGCGTCTGAGTGATTAGCTGGGCTAAATGCGCCATGATAGCTGCAATCACTTTAGATGGCGTATCAAAGCTAGTATGCGCCACCTCATCTAGAATTACTTTATCCCGCTCATGACCAATGCCAACCCACACAGGAACGGGCTGCTCGGCAACTAAAGCAGCTAATTCATAATCATTGAGATAAGCCAAATCACCTACCGCACCGCCACCGCGAATAATCACTAACAAATCTGGCAAACGCTCATAAGTATCTTGGAATTGCTGTTGGGCGCTGACGATCGCTTGACGGATTTCGCTCGGGGCATGATTGCCTTGAAAGGTAGCATTATAATAATGAAAATGACAAGCACCTGTAATGGCTAAGCGATCTGCATCGGCTTGGAAGTCGCCCAATCCGGCAGCTTTTTCAGGGGCGATGACCAGCACATGCTCAATATCAAATGGGGTAGGCAACTGCTGGTTCAGGTGTAATAGTCCTTCACCCGTCAAACGGTCGACCATCTCCGCATATTGACGCGCCAAGTCTCCCAGCGTATAGCTGGGGTCAATATCTTCAATGGTGAGCGAAAAGCCGTATTGCGCATGAAAACCTGCCGATACTTTGAGGAGTACCGTTAGATCACGGTCAAGAGGCATACCGGTTGCGCGCTCAAACTTCGCTAAGACGCGCGCGGCTTTAAAGCGCCAGAGGTTGCCACGGCAGCTAGCAATGACCTTACCATCGTCATCTTTTTCTGCCAATTCAAAGTAATAATGTCCACCTTTGCTAGACAGGTTGCGAATTTCTGCTTTTACCCATACACGGTGATCAAAAGTTTGCTTGATAACCATCTCAACCGCTGATAAGTAGTCACTTAAACGCAAGACAGTGTCTTCTAGTTCTAGACTATTCTCCTGCTCAGCAAGTTCGGCCTCTAGAGTCGCTAAATCTTTTGCAGGCGCTAAGACCTTAGTTTGTTTGACGTTTGAGAGATTGGGTTTGCGCATGATATGAGACCAATAATATGAGACGAAAGATGATTAAGTAGTAATGGGCATTAGAGAGGGTAGTTTACCCCAAAAGCGCACGCACAAAAAGAGAAGCCAACAAGCCTGCGATTCATATATTATTATTCTCGCAGACTTATTGGCTAAATGCTAAATAGCAATCGTTTTATCACATGGGCTTATTGACAACGAAAGTTGATTTTATACTCATAGTCATCGCTACGTGACAAGTCCGGTGAGCCAGTACCAAAGATTGAGCCGATAACCGCACCAGCTTGTCCAACCATACGGCCAGTACGCTCATCTAAAATACCGTTATAGGTGACTTTGTCGTCGACGATAATAACTTGTTTGCTTCGGCAAGTTTTTTGCGCACTGTCTATCGCATTTTTTTGAGCTTTTACTTTGGTATCTGCAATGCCAGTTGTCTCATAAATAGAGTTGGCACGCTGGATAACAGGAGATGAAGGCGTACTTTGACAAGCGCTCAATGCGAGAGCTGCGGCTAAAGTAGCCGTTAAGGTTGCGGTTTTATTAAAAGTATTCATAAGTTATTCCTAGTTCCTGTAAATTAAACATGAAAATCAAACATTAAAACTTAAGTATAAAAATCAAATATGAGTTAGGCAACTATCTCGTCATCTAATCAGTTTATTCATAGACAGCGTAAATCTAACCTATTCGACTCTTAAGTGTCTAGGCGGTTATTGTGTTCGATATTGCAGTGATATTGCATTTTGCCGTTGAATTAATTGAAAACGCGATAAGATTGCTAATAATTTTAGATTATTGCTAATTGTGATAGAGCAAAAACAAGACAAACACCACCAGTACACAGCAAATCACTTGAAATATAAATCATATCTAGGATAATTAACGTATCCATTCTTAATTAGTAAGTAAGTCTATGCAATTGATTCCTGCTCCTGCTGGCGTGCTCGAAGTTGACGCACTATGGCAACAAGATAATCCGAATGATGCGAATACTGATACGGTGGCACTACTTTGTCATCCCAATCCGCTGTTCGACGGCACGATGAATAATAAAGTAGTCACGACTATGTACCGTTTTGCACGCGATAATGGCATGCATGTGGTGCGTTTTAACTTCCGCGGTGTGGGGCAGTCAACTGGTGAACATGATTATGCTGAAGGTGAAGTAGTGGACGCAATGACCGTGCTACAATGGATTGCAGAACAAACCAATGCCCGCAAACTGTGGCTTGGTGGTTTTTCTTTTGGCGGTTATGTCACAGCGCGCGTTGCTGAGCAGGTGCTTGATGCCTCGCATATTTGGGGGTTGAGTGATTTTGAGATTTCAAAAGTTGCCCTTATTGCGCCATCAGTAGAAAAGAACGACAGTAGCGATTTGAGCTTACCAGTTGATAAAACTTTTGAGATTTACGGTAATGCTGATGAGGTTATTGACCCTGAGAATATGCAGGCTTTTGCTGACCGCTTAGGGCTTGCTGTCAGTGTCGTGGACGGCGCAGGACATTTTTTCCATGGACGCTTATCCGAATTGAAGAAGCTGCTTGAACAGCACAGTTTTAGTCAGTAAATATGGTTTAAATTAAGCTGTGTCAACTGTATAGAGTAGTCCAAACACAATTAATTATTTTGTCTAACGATGAGTCGCATTATGAGATTATCCCCATTGCAACGCTATGAGCAAGCTATCAATACTGATGAGTTTACTCGAGATGAGCAGCAATATCAGGCCATGAGCTACCTTGATGAGCTTTATCATCAGCTCAATAGTAGTGCAGAACAGAAAAAAGGCTTTTTCAGCTTTCTAAAATCCAAGCCTGCCGCACCAAAAGGTCTGTATATGTGGGGCGGGGTTGGTCGTGGTAAAACTTGGATGATGGACATGTTTTATGATTCATTGACCATTGATCGCAAGATGCGTCAGCATTTTCATCACTTTATGCAGCGCGTGCATCGCGAGTTAAATGCGATACAAGGCGAGAGTGATCCACTCGAAAAAGTTGCTGATATTATTTATGCAGAAGCAGTGATTATCTGTTTCGATGAGTTTTTTGTCTCCAATGTCTCTGATGCTATGATTTTAGGCGATTTGTTTACCATGTTGTTTAATCGCGGCGTTACTTTAGTGGCGACTTCAAACATTGAACCATCAGGACTGTACAAAGACGGTTTGCATCGTGATCGTTTTATGCCCGCTATCGCTGAAGTTGAGCGTCATACCACTGTAATGAATATTGACTCTGGCATTGATTATCGTTTGCGCGTATTGCAGCAAGCGGAGTTGTACGAGTCGCCTATGACCAAAGCCAATCACCATTGGTTAGCCAACCGTTTTGCCAGCTTATCTAATAATCAAAAAATCAGTAACGAGCCTATCATCATTAATGGTCGTGAAATCAAAATCAATGCCCGCACCGAAGATATCTTGTTCTGCGACTTTCGTCATCTATGTATGGAGCCGCGTTCCGCTTCGGACTTTATTGAAATCGCTAAGCAATTTAATACGGTATTGGTCAATGCAGTACCAGCATTAGACGATGACTTACGTGATCCTACTCGCCGTTTTATTTATCTTGTAGATGAGTTTTATGATCGCCGCGTCAAGCTGTTGGTACGCGCGGAGCAGTCAATTCTTGAGTTATATCAAGGGGAGAAGCTGGCGTTTGAGATTGAACGTACGCGTTCACGCTTGCTTGAAATGCAATCAGAAGATTACCTAAGAATGGAGCATCGCGTTGAAGATGTTGACGCTGCGTAATTACTATTCTTTGAAAGACAGCCGTTAAAGGTGGCTGTCTTTGTTTACTGTTGGTCTTAATCTCAACTCATAGCATTTATGAGTGAGTATTTTAAATGATTTCTATAACAATATTACATTCATAAAAAAATAGCTTTAATCGATAAAATAGCGCTGGCATTTCACAATAATAAGCAAGGATAAATAATGGAACCTGACGACAATAAAGATAAAAACGATAAAAACGATAAAAAAATACTTGTTGAGAATATAGCGACTGATAGCGTCCCGCTCACGAGCGAAGAGATGATAGGCTGGATTAACTCAAGACGCAGTATGGGTAATCTGGATGCTCCAGCGCCGACTTGTTCTCAGATCGAAGCTGCCATTGAGTGCGCTGCAACAGCTCCTGATCACAAAAAGCTGCGTCCATGGCGCTTTATAGTGACTGAAGGTGATGCTCGTCATGAGTTAGGTCGTGCGCTTGTTGAGGCTGCACAAGCAAAAGCGCTGCAAGATGGTGAAGAGTTGTCTGAAAAAACCATAAAAAAGACCCATACGATGCCGTTACGTGCACCGCTTATCATTACTGTCGTCACCCACATGCAGGCGCATAAAAAAGTTCCTCCTTTTGAGCAAATGTTAAGTGCGGGCGCCGCTGTGCAAAATCTAATTTTAGCTTTAAAAGCGCAAGGTTTCAGTACGGTGTGGCGCACTGGATTACTATGTAACGAACCAGCGGTAAAAGCATATTTCGATGTAGGTCCAGATGATTATGTGACGGCTTTTGTTTATACTGGCACCAGTCCTAAGGATGAACCTACACGTAAATCTATTGATATCGAGCCATTAGTACGCTTCGAATCATAAGTGTCAAACTCAAAGCCTCACATAACGCTATACCTTTTTAAGCAGACAGTGTAATCTGCCTAAATGAAATAAGCAGTCAACACGGATAACTAGATATGACAAGCTCTACTGAAAACAATACTTCTAATAAAAAGCCTAAGAAAGAGGCTATTGATAAAGTAGTTCCTAATAAAAAGGCCACTGATACAGATTCAGACCAAATCAATGCTGAAAAATCTAGTGGGCTGCTGGCAAGCATTATCGAGCGTGCTACCAAATCAGGGCTTGGACGTAGAAAGCTTAACCCTAGTTCCGTTGAAGCAGATGTCGCTAAGAATATGGAGCAGGTACGTGATAATCCAGCTCAATTGCGCTTAGCATTCTTAGGTGGTGGTAGTTTTGGTACGGCAATGGCAAACTTAGCGGCGCGTAATGGTTGTGATGCGACGCTTTGGGTTCGCGATAAGCGTACGGTTAAAGCCATGGCTAAATCGCAGATGAATAAAAAATATCTGCCAGGTTACAAGTTGGATGATCGCCTTAAGTATAGCCATGATTTAGAGTCAACGGTTAAAGATAAAGATATTATCTTTCTTGCCGTACCGAGCTTAGCTTTCCGTGAAACTCTTAAAAATATCGCCCCATTTATTACGGGGCAATCGATTGTATCTCTAACTAAAGGTATGGAAAAAGATACCTTTGCTCTGATGAGCGACATCATCAAAGATGAGTTGCCAGAAGTAAACTTTGGGGTTATGTCAGGGCCAAACCTTGCTATTGAGATTATGAAAAATATGCCGTCGGCTACGGTAATTGCTAGTCATTCAGAGCCACTGCGTCATGCGGTACAAGCAGCGTTGCATAGTGCATTCTTTCGAGTATTCGCCAGCGATGACATTCATGGGGTAGAGCTTGGCGGTGCGCTCAAAAATATTTATGCGATCGCCATGGGTATGGCTGCTGCATACGATGTAGGCGAGAACACTAAAGCTATGCTGTTGACGCGCGCGTTAGCAGAAATGAGTCGCTTCGGAGTTGAGACTGGTGCTAATCCATTAACTTTCTTAGGCTTATCAGGGGTTGGTGATTTATATGCCACCTGTAGCTCAGAGCTGAGCCGTAACTATCAAATCGGTAATATGCTCGGACGCGGAATGAGCATTGATGCGGCAGTAAAGAAACTTGGACAAACTGCTGAAGGGGTCAATACCATTCAGCAAGTGCATGAAAAAGCGACTAAAGAAGGCATATATATGCCGATTACCCATGCACTCTATGCTGTCATATATGAAGATAAAGCGGCATTAGGTGTTGCATTGCATTTGATGGAAGCAGGGTTCCGTAGCGATGTCGAATTTGTAATGCCACATGATTATAGTAATGCTGCGCTTACTGCCCAGATGCAAGCGGCTGCTAAGAATTCAGATGACCAAGACCAAGAACAAGACTCTGAAAACGATTCTGAAAACGTTACTAATACTGATGATGATTCAGCTAAAAATAAAGTTGCTAAAAAAGATACTGCTAACAAAGATGATGTTAATAAAGACAAAAAGTGAGTTCGATAAAACAGCACATAAGAAGCTTTGCTAAAGGAATATTATGAAAATTATATTGATGCGTCATGGGCAAGCAGAAGATGAGACTCGTCCAGACAGTGCACGTCAACTGACCGACTATGGACAACAGCAAGCTTCACAAACAGCTGATTATATTATTGGGCGTTATGCGCCAGACCACTTTGTAGTGAGCCCTTATAAACGAGCGCAGCAAACGTTAGCTGAGTTGCAATCGCGCGCTCCTACAGTGCCAGTTACGATACAAGATAATATTACCCCATCTGATGATGCCCATGTAGCGTTAGCAGATATTGCAAAGATTGAAGCAGAATCTTTGGTCGTGGTTTGCCATATGTCTATCATCGCCTATCTTGCCAGTTTACTGACTGGCGATAGTCCTGAGTCATTTGCTTTGGCTGAAGCGCGCGTTTTTGAGATGGAATTTGTCATGACCGGTATGGCAACAGAAATAGACCGTTTTGTGCCGCAGCAGCCGTATTAATTAATGGTTGGTTTTATTTTAATAATTAGTCTCATAAGTAAGGACACGCTTGGTGTTACATGTTTGGATAAGAGCGCAACATAGTCCGTTAGCAGTTTGGCATGCTGATGCAAAAGAGTGGCAATCTGTTAGCGGCTGGCAGCAACTGTATGATATCTACGGCAATAGTAGAAGTAGCCATACATCACTGTGTCTGTATTTTCCTTCCAGTCATTTATTACAAGTCGATACCAAGCTTAATGCAGCCCAGCTTAAGCAGCTCGGTAGCACAGGCAAACAGTATTTATTTGAAGAGACATCACTAGCACCAGTTGAGCAGTTAGCCGTTCGCCAGATTAGCGATACCCATGCATACCATCTGTACGCATTGGCTGAGAGTGATATAGAAGCATGGAAACAGAGCGCCGCTTTGGTTGGCTTAAGTATCAATGCGTTACTACCAGATTTTTTGCTGTTGCCTATTCCTGAAGAAGGGGCAGGCCAGCAAGTAGTCTTATATCAAGATCAATATACCGCTCTATTGCGACAATCGCAGCGCCAAGGGTTAGCGGTCAGTTATTTACCGTTAATGTTTGAGCGCTTACCGCATTTAAGTGAAGTCTGTTTACTACGCTCGATACAGTCAACTGTTAAGACAACTGTCAGCTCTCCAGCTGATGCATTTAATAATATGGTGGACAATCATGTTGATTTGCAGAAGACTGTTTTAGAGCCAGCAACAGAATCGACACTAGACTCTAATATCGCGACAGAAACAGCTGCTTTATTGACTGAACAGCAGATATTATTGACACCGCTATCCACTGTTCCCATGCCAATTGAAACTCCAGAGCGCCACGCGCTTAATTTCTTTGTTAAGTCATCAGATACCCAGCTATCACCTTATTTGCGGGTAGCTATGATGGTCGCACTGTCAGCATTGGTCTTGCAAATGGCGACCGATGGCTTGCAAATCTATCGCTATAATATTGCAACCGATGCCACGCAGACAGCAATCGCAGCTCAGTATCAATCTTGGTTCCCTGATGAAGTGCTCAATACCAGTCGTACTAAGCTGCAAGTGCAGATGCAGCCAAAACTACGTAGCGACAGCCAAGAATCAGCTTCACATTTAGCAGTATTGGCACGGATATCACCGCTTATTAAGCAATCCTCGTTACATGCACAGGCGTTGGTTATGGAACCAACCGCGCTGAGCTTTACATTGATAGCGCCAGATCGTGGTAGTCTCGATCAGTTTGCTAGCACATTGACTGGCCAAGGTATCGCTGCTAGTTTAGAGCGGGTCAATAGTAATGAGCAGGGGCAGTTTAGTGGCCAGATTACTGTTAATATCGAAAATGATCCTGCTGCCACAGACAGCTCAGCTCAATCTTAGATTTTTGTAGTCTGATAAATTTATGAGGGTTTGACGATCATAGTTTTTGACAGTTATAGTCATGCGCCAATTTGGTTGCTACCCATTGTGTTTAATAGTCAGTTACTATTCATTTATTAACTACGAATTCATAGACAAATTTTATACCATCCATCAAGGTCAGGTAATGAAACTATTACAGCGCCGTGCTAAACCTAGCCGTGCTACCCATAATCAGCCAGTCACCAATGCGTTATCAGAACGCGTCGGTAACTACCAAAATGCCCTGTGGTCGCGCTGGCAGGCATTATCTCCTCGTGATCAGTTAGCATTAGCTGTTTTGCTATTATTTCTACTATTATTCATTGGTGGTTACGGTGGCTATAGTGTCCATCAAGCTGCTAAAGACAGTAAAGCTGATTACCAAGAGCAAGTCGCTGATTATTTTTGGCTACGTTCGCAGGCAGGTAACATTGATCCAAATGCATTAAATGCTGCCAATAGTCAAGATGGCGCTGATGCAATGCCGCCAGCTAGTCGTGTGAATGCTACGTTAAATAATTCTGGTATCGATAATGCGCAAGTGGTTGCTAATGGCGAAGGAGTGCAATTGAGCTTTAGTCATCCTAGCCAAGCGATTGTAAGTGCCGCCCTTGGTAAGCTTGAACAGCAAGGGTGGCAGTTCACTCAGCTATCGATGCAGCAGGATTTGGCTACCAAGCAGATGCAAGTGCAAGCGACTGTCACTTCTTAATACTTTTAAAAGCCACTCTGAAAACTACTTTGGAAAGCTCTTGTTAAAAACTACTTGTAGATTCATCAATATCAAACGCTCATCGTAGATCAGACCATTCATGAGCATAGCTCAGGCATTAACGACTTGCATCTTGAAAACGGTCGCATTTGCCACAATTGAGTAGTTAATGGCTACTGTCAGTTATGGATATTTATTATGAACCAGTCTCCTAATCATAATCTCGATGAGCATTCAGGTACTCGGACGCAAACGACTGAATCTTTTATTGAGTCACAGGCGACGCACAGCCTTATGCATGGGCGAGGCCAGCTGTTGACTGAAGAAAAGCAGCGCTCATTAATTACTTATAACCATATAACTTATTTGCTTTACGTGGTCAGTTACTTTACCGCAGGATTATTGTGGGTTGTGCCGATTATAATGAATTACGGCAAACGCCGTGATGCTGATGGCACATGGCTAGCGACACATTTTGACTGGCAGATTAAGACTTTTTGGTACAGTATTGTCTTTTTTGTTATTGGTACTATTATCATCACCTTTGCATTAGGTGGCTTTGGCGTCAGCATGTTAGCCGATAGCGGCAATATAGCTATTGGTTCGTTTTTATTAGCTGGGTTTGGTGTGTTACTTATGACCTTCACTTTCATCTGGCATTTATACCGTATTGTGAGAGGCTGGATTGCGCTTACTGACAAGCGTCCTGTACCATAAGTTTGTTAATTATTAATGCTGTCATTGATGCTTGTCAAATTAAGTCTAATATTAAGTTTTTGTTAAGAATACTAGGTATGAAACTTTGGTTTTACTCCTGTTAAGCTGATATAATCGCAGCGTTTTATGACGCTCAATGCTTCATTCATGTTATTCCATTCATCATTTTCATCCAAGCAGGGTTTATTGTCATTATGTCCTACGCCTTACTTCGCCCGTTTTTGTTTAAGATGGACCCCGAACACGCTCATGATATGACCTTGTCTCTATTAGCTAAAGCTCATAAAGCACGTGCTTTGGGCTTGGTATATGGTCAATCCATGCAACCAACCGAGTGCATGGGTTTACAGTTCTCTAACCCTGTTGGGTTAGCGGCAGGATTGGATAAAAATGGTGATTATATTGACGCGCTTGCTGAGTTAGGCTTTGGCTTTATTGAAGTGGGCACGGTGACGCCCAAACCACAAGTCGGCAATGACAAGCCGCGGTTATTTAGAATAAAACAGGCAGATGCGATTATTAACCGGATGGGCTTTAATAATCAGGGTGTTGATTATCTAATTGATAATGTCAAACGCTGTAAGTATAAAGGCAATATCGGTATTAATATTGGTAAAAACGCCAGCACGCCTGTTGAACACGCTGCTGATGATTATGTGTATTGTTTAGAGCGTGTCTATCCGCATGCTTCCTATATTACGATTAATATCTCATCGCCGAATACTAAGAATTTGCGTGATTTGCAAAGTGGTGAGGCATTAACTCAGCTGTTAGATGTAATCAAAAACCGCCATAGCCAGCTGGCGACGGAGTATGGTTTTTATGTGCCTCTAGTACTAAAGGTTGCCCCTGATTTAGACCCGCTACAAGTTGATTATATCTCGCAGCAACTATTAGACTTTGAAATTGATGGTTTGATTGCGACCAATACGACCTTAAGCCGAGTCGGTGTTGAGGATCTGATTGATGGTGACCAAGCAGGAGGTTTATCTGGTCGTCCAGTCAGTCATATTAGTACTCAGATTTTGCAACAGTTCTCAGATCAGTTGGATGGTAAAGTTGCTATCATAGGTGTTGGTGGTATTGATAGTGGTGAAAAAGCTGTCAAAAAGATTAAAGCAGGTGCCGATATGGTACAGCTTTATACGGGTCTTATTTATCGTGGCCCAGGCTTAGTACAGTCTTGTATTCAAGCGATTGGCGGCTATTATGATGCGCAAGAGAGTTAATTGAAGTAGTTTCGATAGGATAATAAGGTGGTAAATATGAGTGGTTTAGATATCGTAATTGCCATTGTTGTTCTTATTGGCTTATGGCGCGGCTTTCAAGTAGGTCTGATTAAAACGGCAGTGGGTTTAGTAGGTTGGTTCATTGCCTTGATTGTTGCTACTCGACTAGCAGGTTCGATTGCCCCGCAGTTATCAGGAGTGGTACAAAATCCTGTGCTACAAATGGCAATGGCTTTTTTGTTGGTAGTAATCGTTGTATTAGCTGTTATGCATTTGGTAGCGTTTGTATTTTCAGGGGTGCTTAAAACTTTACGCTTGGGCGTGGTAGATAAAATGGCGGGCGGTGTACTAGGTGCTGCCAAAAACGTCCTTGTGGTTTTAGTGGTTCTTAGTGTCAGCGCACCATTATTGGTACAGCTTCCGCAGTGGCAAACTTCTGTATTAGCACCTGAGTTGCTTCCTTACGCACCGATGGCTAAAACGCTAGCATCAGATGTGTTAGGCGGTGCTTGGGAACAGATAAATCAGTCCTAGCTATGATAAAATTAGTTAGCTTCGATAGATAAGCGTTAATAACACACCTTGATAAATTATCATTCAATATCATTTAGCATCCACAATATTTAAAATATAAATTTCTATTGTTGATAATGCATAATCTAAATATTGCCACTTATGTGTCATCATTATAATAGCTATATTCTTAAATTAAACGGTATCTTTATTCTTATATCAATTGAATCTTAAAGATAGTAGCACTCTACTGTCAATGAAGTAATTATCAGTATATAAATATCATCAGGTCATCGGTTAACTGGCACATATCACTGCCACTAAGTTTGCCGTTATTGCGTTACTAATGTATGGTTTTAAATAGGACATAACTATGTGTGGAGTCGTTGGGGTTGCAGCTCATGAGCCAGTCAACCAAATTCTTTATGATGCCTTAACTATGTTGCAACATCGTGGTCAAGATGCCGCCGGTATTGTGACTTTGCAGGATGGGCGCCTATACTTGCGTAAAGAAAACGGTATGGTTCGTGATGTTTTTATGAACCGCCATATGGTCAGACTGGTTGGTAAGTTCGGTATTGGTCATGTTCGCTATCCTACTGCGGGCACGTCAAGCAGTGCGGAGGCACAGCCATTCTACGTAAACTCTCCTTATGGGATTACCTTGGCACACAATGGTAACTTGACCAATGCAGAGAGCTTGGCTAAATCGTTATATCAAGATGATCGTCGTCATTTAAATACCGATTCTGATTCTGAAGTATTGTTAAACGTGCTTGCCCACGAGATGCAAAACTTAGGCAAAACTCATCCAACGCCTGATGATATTTTTGAAGCGGTAAAAGCAGTTTATGCTCGCTGTGAAGGTGCTTATGGCGTAGTAGCAATGATTACGGGTCATGGCTTATTAGCATTTCGTGACCCTAATGGTATTCGTCCACTTATTTTTGGTGAACGTTTAGCTGCCAACGGTGGCACAGAATATATGGTTGCCTCTGAGTCAGTCGCATTGACAGGTTGTGGCTTTAGCATCATCCGTGATGTTAAACCTGGCGAAGCTATCTTCATTGATTTAGATCATAAGCTGCATACGTATCAATGCGTAGAGCAACAAGAGTACACGCCTTGTATTTTTGAATACGTTTATTTTGCGCGTCCAGATTCTATTATGGACAATATCTCTGTCTACAAATCTCGCCTACGTATGGGCGAAAAACTGGGTCAGAAAATCCTTAATGAATGGGGCGAAGATCACGATATTGATGTAGTGATTCCAATTCCGGATACTTCGCGTACGTCAGCGATGGAGCTGGCACTTAAGATGAATATTAAGTACCGTGAAGGGTTTATGAAAAACCGCTACATCGGTCGTACCTTTATTATGCCAGGTCAGCAGCAACGTAAAAAGTCGGTACGCCAAAAGCTTAGCGCAGTACCGTTAGAGTTTAAAGACAAAAATGTCTTATTGGTTGATGACTCTATTGTGCGTGGTACTACTTGTCATGAAATCATTCAAATGGCACGTGATGCAGGCGCGAAAAAGGTATTTTTCGCCAGTGCTGCGCCACCGGTAAAATACCCTAACGTGTATGGTATTGATATGCCAGTACGTAGCGAGCTTATCGCTTCAGGGCATAGTGTTGAAGAAGTGCGTAATATCATCGGTGCTGATCGTCTGATTTTCCAAGACTTAGATGATCTTATCGATGCGGTAAAAGATACGAAACATAGCCGAGTGGAAGGCTTTGATTGTGCCGTATTTAACGGTTGCTATATCACTGGTCAAATCAATGAAGCTTACCTTGATCACCTGCAAGAGCAGCGTAGTGAAACCGCTAAAACAGGCAAGAAAGGCGTACAAGTTGTCGCTGATACTCCTGTCGATATGATGGGTGTGGAAGAGTTTTAAGCAGCTATATAGCTTAAGAGATGACGATATTTAAAGACAAAAGGCTGGATTCATTATGAATCCAGCCTTTTTTATTGTGTCTAATTTGAAGTTATTAGTTTAAAAAAACTATTAACTTAAAAAGTTATTTAATAGCCAAAGTAGAGCATTAATCGCTGCGATACCGACGACCATGCTTACCAATAACTGACGGCTGACATGGTACATAATGAGCACTAGCGCTAATGCACCAATCTGAGCCAGTAATAATTGTACTTGTGCGCTATTTAGCCCGGTACTAGCGGATAAGTCTTGATATGAGAGGCTAGTTAAAATTAATAACACCATGACTGATAGCGGTAGGCTCTCATTTAGTCGATGCAGCCAAGGCGTATCAAGAAGCTTTTTGGGTATCAAGGCGGGAATAGCACGAGTAATAAAAGTAACTCCGGCCATAGCGAAAGTGGCTGCAATCAAATAGCTGCTATTCATTAGTCTCTCCTGTTACTTTACGCTGTACCCAAAAACCACGTGCCAAAATCATCAGCATACAAATGGTAATTGCTACTAACAACAGCCAGTTGCTAGTAAATAATGAGGCGATAGCCAAAGCAATGACAGCGATACCGATAGGAAAGTAGCGTTTAATACTTTGGAACTGCTCGTAAGCCAAAATTGCAAATAAACAAACCAATGCAAAGTCTAAGTGTGGCACCAAGTCGCTAAGAGCGCTGCCTATCATTACTCCAATAATAGAGGCCAATACCCACCAGCTTTGGTTAAACAAACTTATCGGTAGTATGAGTGCGCGCCGCATCTCATTGGGTAAGCTAGTCATTACTGAAAACGTCTCATCAGTAAGGGCAAACAAGCAGTAAGCTTTAGCGATTTTGTGCGTAGGAAAATACTGTAGCAGTGGCATCCCATAGAACACGTGACGTAGGTTGATGGCTGCAATGTTGGTCGCCATACTACCAATCGGCAAACCGGCACTAAGCATCGGTAGACAAGCGTATTGTGCAGCGCCTGCGTACAAGACGACACTCAACATAATAGTTGCCCATATTGGTACTCCAGCGACCTGAGCAAGAACGCCAAAGGCGATACCTGCAGGTAGGTAGCCCATGGCAACTGGAATGCTTTTTTTGAAGCCCTCTGCCCACTGATAGGTAGAGTCTTGATGTTGTTCAGAGTAAGTGTTCACGAGATATCCTAAGATTGTCTGACTTTGCTATTTATTAAAGACTTTTTCGTTACAAATTTTTGTTCACGTAAATGATGACTGTCAAGCTATGTTTCCTTCAAGCTAAGCTTCTTTCAAATTAGGCCTCTTTTGTAGGCTATCAAATTGGCTGTAATTTTTCATAGCTACCTGTTCTATGTGCATGGTATAAAAAGCCACTGAGAATAAACATGCGTAATAATAACAAGCACCAAACACTGAGCCAAATACCCGTCATATCCCACTGCTGATATAGCAGCCAGCTAAGCGGAAAAAAGATAACGGCTAATATCAAGGCGGCATTACGAATGACATGGCCTGCGGTTAGACCAAAAAATATTCCATCGAGCCAATAAGCGCCCACACCAATGAGTGGTAGCAATATCGCATAACCTTGATAAGCATTGGTTAAGGTAAAGACCGTTTCAATATTGGTCATGAGATCTAGATAGGTAGGCATTGCAAGCCACCAAATCGCGCTTAATAGTAAGGCGAGACCGTAGCTGACCACTCCTGTACGCTTTACGATAATACGAAAGCGCGGCCAATCTCGCCGCCCTGCTGCTTGACCACTTAAGGTCTCAGCTGACACTGCCACACCATCAAGTGCGAAGGCTGAAATGCTCAATACTTGCAATAAAATTGCATTGGCTGCCAAAACCAAATCGCCACTTTGAGCGGATAGACGAGTAATCCATGCAAAACTTAAGGTTAAAATGAGCGTACGAATAAAAATATCTTTATTTAGCGAGAATAGCCTAAGCATTTTGTTTTTAGTAAAGTGCTGTGGATCAACCTCAAAAAAGGCCATCCAAGTCAATTGCAAATTCCGACGACTAAGCCATAACGCTAATACAACCCCTGACCAAAATGCGATAGTAGTCCCTAGAGCAACGCCAGCTATTCCCAACTGCATACCATAGACAAAAAACAGCGTCAGAATGATATTAAGGATGGCAATAAAACCTTGCTGATAGAGCATATAGCGAGTCTTACCTTGCCCTGCAAACCAGCCAATAAAGGCAAAGTTCATTAGCTCAGCTATGACACCCCAAAAGCGCACATCTAGATAAATCTTTGCAGCAGCACCACTATCAGGATTGGCTGACAACGCTTGCAAGCCAAAATCTATGAGCCAAGGCTTCGCTAGTAGGAGCACTAGACCAATGACGACGGCTAGTAAGAGCGCACGCTGCAAAATAGACAGGAGCGGTGATGCTTTATGCTGCAAGTTTATAGAGTCGTTATTATCAGCAAGTTGCCCTAAAGCCTGTGCGGATAAACCAGAAGACGCATACTGCAAAAAGTTAAAGCTAACGAGTAATAGGGACAAAAGCTGTATCGCTAGCCCCATACCTGCAAGCTTTGCTGCATCATTCATATTGCCGACGATAGCCGTATCAATCACGCTTTGTAGTGGCATCGCTAAGTTTGCTAGTAATACTGGAACGGCAATCGCGATAATGCGCGTATAGCGAGTATCAATAGGTGGCATAGCTTTTGGCGGGGTAGTCGTTGGCATAAAATGATCGCTTGTGCATAAAACACAGATGATAGTACCCGTCAGTGTATTGCATAGGTGCGGGATGAGCTTGTACTATTCGATATATTTGGTAATTATATAAAGATAAAAGCACCTAACTAATAGGTGCTTTTATTCGATGCTTTAGTTATGTTTAGGACAATGCTGCTATTGTTAAAAGTCAGCATTATCCAAACAACTTTTTAAGATTAGTCTTGTTCAAACATCTTTGGGTCATTGAAAGTAACAATCTCTTCCTCAAACTCAGGCTTCACTTTAACGATGAAATCATCGCGTGATAGACCCATTCGAAGAGGGATAGAGCTAGCGATATAGGTTGATGAATAAGTACCAGCAAGTAGACCAATGAATAGTGCTACTGAGAACCAATACAATCCATCACCGCCCAAGAACATCATTGCTAATACAACTAACAATACCGTTGAAATAGTCATAATAGTACGACGCAGGGTCTCTGTTAATGACAGATCAACCGTCTGATAAGGACTGATGCCACGGACACGGCGGAAGTTTTCACGAATACGGTCATAGACGACAATAGTATCGTTCAATGAATAGCCAATCAATGCCAAGATAGCTGCTAATACGGTTAAGTCGAATGGAAAGCCGAATAATGCAAAGACACCGATGGTGACGATAGCATCATGAAATAATGACATTACTGCGCCAAGCGATAGCTTAAATTGGAAGCGTAGGGCCACATAACCAAGCATACAAACCAGTGCCAGCACTAAAGCCATTACTGAGTTTAAGTACACCTCATTACCGACTTGGCTACCGATAATATTAACGTTACTGATATCAGCATTATTATTGGGTAGGGCTAGTGCTTGAGTCAGACTTGCGCTTAGTCCGTCAATATTATCAGATTGTGGTGGCAAACGTACTAATAGCTCTTGACGGGTGCCTAGATACTGTACGACAGCATCATCAAAACCATTATCAGCCAGCGCTTGTACGACTTCGACTTGCTCCGCAGGCTGCTCATAACGCACGTCTGCTGAAACCCCGCCAGTAAAGTCTAAACCTAAGTTAAGTCCATTCACAGCAATCGCAATGATACTACCAATCACCATCAATAGAGATAAAATTGCCATAGGCTTTTCTATCTTCATAAATGGAATAATGCGCTGATTACCAACCGCTTTAATGCCGCCTTCTTTTACAGCAGCGTCATCAGCAGCACTATCAATTAGGTGGTTATGATCGTTATCAACAGCAGCGTTAGATGCTTGGGTGCTCAATGCCTGATTATCTTTAGTGCCTTGTCCACTACGACGAGATTTATCTTTGCCAGTTTTTGCAGTTGTAGGGTTATTAGTTTGGGTATTGCTACCTTTACCATCACGACGTGGCTTATTACGGCGACGACGTTTATTGTTTTCGTTAGGATTGTCACCGCCACCTGAGCTGCTAGATGTCGGCGTATTATTGTTCTTTGGGGGATTATTCTGTTCAATCGCCATATTATTCTCCTAGCCGATGCTCAAACGTTTGATAGATTTACGCTTACCATAAGCAATTTGTACCAGTGCGCGTGTTACCAAAATCGCGGTAAACAGCGAGCTGACGATACCAATAGCTAAAGTAATCGCAAAGCCTTTAATCGGACCAGTACCGATCGCAAATAAGATAAATGCGACCAATAACGTGGTGATGTTGGCATCGAAAATACTACTAAAAGCACGGTCGAAGCCTGCCACGATTGCAGATTTTGGCCGCACTCCGTTTGCCAGCTCCTCTCGGATACGCTCAAAGATTAGTACGTTGGCATCTACTGCCATACCGATGGTCAAAACCACGCCAGCAATACCCGGTAAGGTAAGCGATGAGCCTAAAATTGACATAATCGCGATAATAATAATAACGTTAACTGCTAGCGCTACGTTGGCAATTACCCCAAACAAGCGATAAAAAATAATCATAAAGGCGAATACTAATAGATAACCGACCTGAGTAGAAAACAGACCTTTAGCAATGTTTTCTTGACCTAATGAAGGTCCAATCGTCCGTTCTTCAACGAAATACATCGGTGCAGCCAGTGCTCCTGAACGTAATAGTAGTGCAAGCTCAGCAGCTTCAGCATTACTATCAAGCCCTGTAATACGGAATGATGAGCCTAATACCGCTTGAATATTAGCGCGGTTAATGACTTTGGTCTCAGCATAAGGAGTGCGTACTTCGACAGATTCACCAGTAGTAGGGTCTTCTTCGTAAGTGATTCTTTGCTTATTTTCAATAAACAATACCGCCATTTGGTCACCAACAGCAGTACGGGTAGCGTTTTGCATGAGCTTCCCGCCAGCGCTATCTAAAGTGATATTGACCTCAGGGCGACCGCTTTCATCAAGACTGGTCTGGGCATTGGTGACCTTATCACCAGTGACGATAGCTTGACGCTCTAGTAATACTGGCGGACCATCAAGCGTTTCGAACGGGAACGATTCAGTACCAGCAGGAGGTATACCACCCATGAAGTTTTCGCTGTCTTTAGCGACTAGGCGGAACTCAAGGTTTGCAGTACGACCAAGTACACGTTTGGCTTCAGCGGTATCCTGTACACCAGGTAACTCGACAACGATACGGCTAGCACCTTGTGACTGTACTAAGGCTTCGGTAACGCCAAGCTCAGCAATACGGTTGCGTAGAGTCGTTAAGTTTTGATTAACTGCATAGCTATTAATCTCATCCAGCGTCGCATCGTTATATGCCATGATTAGCGCAGGGCCTTGGTCATCGATAGAGGACTGCAAACTAAAATTCAACCCCATTGAGCCTTGTAAAACATTTTGCGCACGGTTACGCGCGTCGGTATCAGCAAAATGCAATATGATACCTTGAGCCTCAGTTTTAATGCCTTTGACTGCGACACGCTCGGCCCTTAGCTCACGGCGCACGTCACGACTCGCACTGGTCAGACGCTGCTCTAAGGCTTTGTCCATATCCACTTCTAGAACGAAACGTACCCCGCCACGTAGATCTAGACCCAGCTTCATCGGCTTTGCGCCGATATCACGGAGCCACTGCGGTGTTGTTTGTGCTAAGTTAAGCGCAACCACATAATCATCGCTAAGATTTTTCTTTAGGACTTCTTGTGCTTTGAGCTGAGAGACTGGATTGTCTAAGCGTACCAGTGCGCTGTTGCCCTCAAAAGTGCCATCATGGTAGCTTATACCAGCTTCTTTTAGCAGGCTTTCTGACTCGGTCAAAATGCCTTCAGATAGCTGAGTACCCGCTGCAGCACTAGTAATCTGCACAGCAGGTTCATCAGGATAAAGGTTGGGAGCAGCATACAGACCAGCAATGATCAGCACGACGGTAATGAGTAAGTATTTCCAAGCGGGATATTGCATAATCACTTCTTTAAGTTGATAAAGTACTGGCGACGCAGGCCACAAGTCAGCAGATGGGACGTTCGTGATTACAATGGATAACTACCGCAATTAGTATGAGTAATTATTCACCATTGAGATCATCCGCTATGATAAGAGAACGTAAAGCTAAGCATCATAAAACAACTACACTATGAATCGTAATATATACGATAGAAGGTAAGTCCGCTATCGTCAGTCAGTTAGGTAACTAATTTGACAATCTAGTAGCAGAAAATGACCGTAAAACGTTAACGGCCATTTTTATCAATATACTGGTTGATACTAAGATAATGAATGTTAGGCGTGAAGCTTTACCATTAACATTTATACGCTCTCTATAGTACCTGTAGGCAATACTGAAATAACAGAAGCGCGCTGTACTTTAATGTCGGTATTGTTGTTTAAGCTTACAATAGCGTAGTCGCCTTCAAGGCCTTTGATACGACCCATAAGTCCGCCAGCAAAAATCACTTCGCTACCAACGGTCAAAGCATTTACCATGGCACGATGTTCTTTGGTACGTTTAGACTGTGGACGGATCACTAAAAAGTAAAAAATAGCAAAAAAGGCGACTGGTAATAATATTTGACCGAATGCTTCCATATCTCTCTCAATAAATTATAGATAATAGTAAAATTAAACGCATAGTAACAAAAAATCCCAAGCTTGGTAACTGTTAATCATGGGATGAGTGTATTTTCCTTGGCGCACTGGCATACTAGCAGCCGATATCTATTACGACAATCCTTTTAAAGCATTATCTATAAAAATAAAAGCGGCTGTATATAAGACTATATTACGTAACCAGATATTGAAGTTACATCTGTTTAACACCATGAATAGCCATGCTAATCGCACAACTTTTTATTTATAATGGATTTTTTCTAGACAGGTAGATAGCATGACATTTTATTGTTAAATATAAGCATCGGTGCTAATATCAAATTGTTGATTATGTTTCTTGTCGATGCTGATAGTAGCTGGTTTGTAGCTCTATTACACAGTGCTATTTTTATTAGATGAGAGCTAACCGCTACCAGTCATTATATTTACTAGCAATAAAACTCATTGTATTTTATCCTTTTTCATTCTCTTTTTTGTTTAGGTTACCTAACTTGTTCACCACTTTTTCATTTATACCTCGTCTATGTCGTCCGCGCGCTTATCGTAAAGAAGCGTCTGCTGAACCTCCCCCGACGACACATGATTACACATGCCCTAGCAATAAGTCCGCATTTGGTTTATCAGCGCTGATAGCTGTACCAATGGTTTTTTTACCTCATTCAGCATTGGCTGTTGAAGCTTCGGCCATAGCTGCCCCAACTGCTGCAAGTATTGCTCTGTTAGTATTCTTTGTTGCTATTGCCATTGGTGTGTCATTTGTCTGCTCCTTAGCAGAGTCAGCATTACTTAGTATGACCCCGTCATATATTGCTGATGTTGAAGAAAGCAATCCCAAAAAAGCAAATATGCTAAGACGTCTGAAGATTGATAATATTGATCAATCGCTAGCGGCTATTTTGACGTTGAATACTGTAGCACACACATTAGGTTCGATTGGCGCTGGTGCACAGGCAACGATTGTCTTTGGTAGCGCCTGGTTTGGACTGTTTTCTACGATTATGACTTTGGCAATCTTGTTTTTATCTGAGATTATTCCAAAAACACTAGGAACAGTATATTGGCGTCAGTTAAGCGGTATGGTTGCTTACTTTGTACGTGGTATTATTCTTCTTCTATATCCTCTCATTTGGTTCTCAGAGCGTTTGACCAAATTGCTTGTGCGCGGTAAAGAGACTCATGTCTTTAGTCGTCGCGAGTTTGCAGCTCTTGCTAGTATTGGCGAAGAATCAGGTCAAATCGATCCACTAGAATCACGAATCATTCGTAATTTACTCGCGTTTGGCGCGATTAAAGTCGAAGATATCATGACACCGCGTTCGGTGATGCTGGCATTTGAGCAAAACAAAACAGTCGCCGAAGTGCTGGCTGATCGTCCAAAACTGACTTTTTCGCGGTTACCTATTTATGATGGTGATCTAGATAATATTACTGGTTTTGTATTAAAAACAGATATGTTGTTAGCGAAAGTCAATCATGCTATGCATAAGCCGTTAACGCAGTTTCAACGCGAGATTACTTTTGTATTCTCAAAAATGAAGCTATTCGATTTATTAGAATTAATGCTAAAAAACCGTATTCATATTGCAATCACGGTAGGCGAATATGGTGAGGTTAAAGGTCTAGTGACTTTAGAGGATGTCTTCGAGACTTTATTAGGGCTTGAGATTGTCGATGAGATAGATCGTGTTGAAGATATGCAAGCATTAGCACGACAAATGATGGACAGACGAGTAGAGCGTTTGGGCATGAAGCTTAACGATGATGAACAGACGATAGATGATAATACGAAACCTTAAAACTCATTGATAAGCTACTGAAAGTTTTTGAAAAAAGTTATTGGCTATATGTAGTAGGAGAATAGGCAGGTATGCACGCAATAATTACACATGACGTTACATGGGTGTGAGGATTTAATGCTAGGCTAAAACTGCCTCTTAAAAAGCTTAAATTAACTTTAAGTAGTGGATTAACTGTACTGTGTAGCTTGTCATGGCAACCTATTATTTCTTATCAGGTACGACGTCAAATAAGTATAGATAATGACTATGCCGATATATCAAAGTTGATATGTCAAACAGCTCATTCGATTATAAAAATATCAATAGAATAGAGCCACTTAACAAAAACTAGATAATAAAAGAGATACCGCTAAGGATCACAATGAAACGATTATGGAATAAAGGGCTATTAGCTCTATTTATTAAAAGTGCTAGCGTAGCTACGCTAGCGGCTGTAGTTGGTACGGTTGCTATTAATGCCCAAGCAGCAACGATGAGTGAAGGCTTGGTGCAGAACTATGCAGCTGCAATGAAATCAGCTGCTAACAATAAAAGCATCAACCAAGTTGCTACCCTAGTGTCTGATGATGCATTGATTTCATTATCTAGAAAAGGAAAATCTACTAGCCTTGACAAAAATGCTTACTTAAAATTACTGCAAGATAGTTGGAATCAAACTTCAAACTATCGCTATGATATCAGCGTTGATAACATTGTCACTACTGGCTCACAAGCTAAAGCAAACGTTAAGACGGTTGAGAGTTGGGTAAAAGACGGCAAAAACGTTTCGTTTGTGACCACATCAAGAGTTACGCTTACTTTATCTACTGGGAACGCTGTGTTATTACGTGCAGTATCACAGGTAACTATTGATTGAAGTAATTGCTAATTAAATTAATTACTGATTGAAGTAATCATTTATTAAAGTAGCTGTTAATTTATTAGAGTGAATAATGGCTAGATAATTATTCGGCTAGCATTCGTTGGCTGAAAAACTGTTTAATAAGCCAGTTATTGTCACTAGTGATTACCGTCACTAGTGAAGAGTAAGCGCTAAAAATATAGCCAAAAATAAGACATCTAACCGTATTATTCTAAATTTTATAGACAATCTTCTACAGAAGTATAGTTTTTGGTTTGCATTGCATACTATACTGTCGATTAACTTTATTTTTATCACTTTTTGTCGTTAGGAAAATTCTATCATCATGTCTACTGTGTCATTAAAATCCCGCTCATTTATTGCTTTACCACTGACGCTTGCGGTGTCGACTTTGCTTATTAGCGCATGTAGTAATACGTCAGCAGTGAAAGGTACAGGCGCTACCAATAGCTCGCCTGTTGTGACTAAGCGTCCAGCTAATCAGTCTGGAGCTGCTCGGCCAACCACAAGTGATGATTACTCGACTGCATTTTTGGATGCAGAGAGCTTAGATGAGTTGGCGGACTTATTAGAAGCTACTGACATGACGATGGTGGAAGATAACAAACTTGCTATTCAACAGTACGGTGATTTATGGAATCGCTTGCGTGCTGGTTATCGTATGAATGGTGGTCAGCCTATCTATAACCAACGGATTGAAGGACAGAAAAGTTGGTTTACCAGCAGACAAGACTATCTAAACCGCTTAACTGCGCGTGCAAGTCGTTATATTTATCATACGGTACGTGAAGCTGAGCGCCGTAATATTCCCACTGAGCTTGCTTTGCTGCCAGTCATCGAAAGCTCCTATGATCCAAGTGGTACAAGTAGTGCAGCAGCAGCAGGCTTGTGGCAGTTTATTCCAAGTACTGGTCGTATCTATGGTCTGAATCAAAGTAGCACCTACGATGGTCGTCGTGATGTCATTGAATCAACACGTGCAGCTTATGACTTCTTGACAGCGTTACATAATCAGTTTGGTAGTTGGGAGTTAGCATTAGCCGCTTACAATGCTGGTCCTGGTCGTGTGCAAAGGGCAATTGATGCCAATGCGGCAAACGGATTACCAACTGACTACTGGTCACTCAGACTGCCTACTGAAACCATGAACTATGTACCGCGTTTTTTGGCTGTTGCCGAAATCGTTGCTAAGCCTGAGCAATATGGTGTTTATTTACCCGCCATTGCCAACCGTCAGCATTTTCGCAGTGTGCCAGTTAACTACGGCGTAAGCTTGGCCGAAGTAGCCCAAGTTACTGGGGTTAGTTATGACGAACTAGAAAGATTAAATACTGCGCTAACGTCAGGACGTATCGATTCATCAGGCCCGCAGCGTATTATTATTCCTAATGACGTTAATACCAACCTTGATGCTAAGCTTATATCGTTGAGAGGGAATGGTACAGGTAATATACTTGCTTCAAGCAGTACGAGTAGCTCAAGCAGTACCACTACGACGCCAAGCTATAATGGCAAACCGTACACCAGCTCATCATTACCTTCTACTGGTAGCGGTTTGGCTGATTATGCTGCTACTGCTAGCGTTCCACAGCAAACAACCAGTTATATTTCGCCAACGCTGACATCGACTAGTAGCTCTGGATATAACAGCAACTCATCTATCCGTAATGAACCACCTATTACTAGTAAAGAGACCAGCAAGATTAATGCTGAGCTACAAAGCAGTAATAGTTTGCCAACTACTTCAGCTCAAATTACACAAAATAATACCATTGTTCAAGAGCCGCCTCTTAGTAAAGAAGAGCGTGATTTCATTGCCAATCAGATTCGAACTAAAACGACTGAAACCAATGTAATCAATGCTGACGGTAATATCAATCTATCAGCGGTACAGACTCAGCAGTCTATCTTAGAAGCGAGTGGGGAAGAGAAAAAACTTAGCTTTGCAAAAACGCCAGTGAGTAAGCCAAAACCTCAAGGCACACGTACCACTTATACCGTAAAACGTGGTGATACCTTATCTAATATTGCTAGTCGTGCTGGGGTAAGCTGGCGCGATATCACTGAGTGGAATCAAATAGATTCCAAAGCAAAGTTATTGTCTGGTAGCACCCTGTATTTGTATAATGCGAAGACTATTGAGCCACTAAGTAGTGCTAATACAACGACTGAAAGCCAGCCAGATAGCTATGTAGTGCAGTCGGGTGATACGCTCATCGGTACGGCTAATCGTTTTGGTTTATCCGTGACACAGCTAGCAAGTTACAATAATTTAAGTAGCCGTTCTGACTTAATGAGAGGGCAGAAGCTATGGTTGATACCCGGTAAAGTAACAGCGCCAGCTAGCACACCTGCTGCGCCGTCTTCTAAGCCTAGTAAATCTACCACTGCGACTAAGAACTATAAAGTTAAATCTGGTGATGGTTTGATTGCCTTAGCACGTCAATTTAATATCTCAACTGATGTTCTAGCTAGCCTCAATGGGATACGCACGACAGACTCGTTATACGTGGGTCAGACGTTGAAAATACCTGCCAGTGTTGACTTTACTTCTGCTAGCAACAACTCTAGTAGCACAAGTACAAATAGTAGTGCTAGCAGCTCAACCCCTACTAGTCGCTATACCGTAAAGTCAGGTGAGACGTTAATTGGGATTGCTAATAGCATCGGCGTAAGTGCAGAAGAAGTAGCAGCAGTTAATAGTAACTTTGATGCTAGAGCTCGCTTGCAACGCGGTCAGACGATTAAAGTACCAGTATCTAAGGCAGAAGTGAATCGTCAGTTAAATGATCAACCAATAAGCTATAAAGTACAATCTGGAGATAGTTTAACGGGCGTTGCCAGCCGCTACAATATCGGTGTCAGTGACTTGGCCTCAGCGAATGGTCTGAGTACGACTTCAAACTTGATACTTGGTCGCACTATTACTATTCCTGCTAGTGGCGGTAGTGTCAGTACCTCTAGTAACAGTAGTAGTGCCGCTTCTAGCAGCAGTAGCACCAGTACTGGCAAAAAACTTGGTAACACTGAGAATTACAAAGTACAGTCAGGTGATGGTTTGATCGCTCTAGCGCGCCGTTCTGGTATTTCAGTAGAAGACTTAGCGGCAACTAATAACCTAGCGACTAATGCTCAGTTACAGCGTGGACAGACAATCAAATTGCCTAAGGCGACAGTTAGATATACGGTTGGCTCTGGCGATAGTCTAATTGGGCTGGCACGTAAATATGGAGTCTCAACTCAAGAGCTTGCTGATATGAATAAAATCTCGGCAGATACTATGTTACAACGTGGTCAGCGTTTGACAGTACCTAATCGTTGATTTTAAATAGTATTTACTAAATAGTAAGTACTATTGGCAAAATGTTAACCAAAAAAAGCTGCTCTTATTATTAAGAGCAGCTTTTTTTATGTTTACGCCTTTTATCAACTCAGAGGTTAGGCCTAGACCATACGAGTTTTAATGGTTTCAAGATAACTTCTGATATTACTTACGTAGTGCATCGCTTGACCATATCGGCTATTTGAGGCTCTATTTTCTGATAGATAGGTATAGACGTTCGCCCAGTTTTTATCGTCAATACCTGCGTCACTAAGTTTGCGCTGAATACCTTTAATAGCATTAGGACCCATATTATAAGCAGCGAGTGCAAACCAAATCCGATCGGTCTTTGGCACATCAGCAAAGTCAGTTTTCATCTGCTCTAGATAACGAGCGCCACCGCCGATGCTTTGATAAGGGTCTACACGATCTGAGACCCCCATGGCTTTTGCAGTATTGTTGGTTAACATCATCAAACCACGTACACCTGTTGGCGATACTGCATTGGCATCAAGATGCGACTCTTGATAACCCATTGCCACCAGCAACTCCCAGTCATGATTGTAGTTACGCGCTTGCTCTTTAAAAGAAGACTGATAATCAGGCAGCTTTTCTGTCAGAGTCTTTTTAAAATGGTTTTGACTGTACGCATCTTTTAGCAAGTTCTGATTATAGAATGCTGCAAGCTTTTGCGTATTTTCGAGCTTGATGCTATCACATAAAAAGTAACTGGCCTTTTGTGACAATGGATCATCAGCTTGGTTGAACGTCCAGCTGACTTTTGGATGCAAGCCATTTTTAGTCAAGCTAGCATCATAACCGCAGCTGACATTGACCGACGATAGATTAAGCTGACTTTTTAGCTGCGTGCTAGCAGTAGTTAATGCCATATCAGCACTACCTGATTTTAGCGCTCGCAATGCTGCTTCTTCGCTCGCATAAGCCTTTAGATCAACCTTGACTCCCAGCTCATCAGCGTAGCTACGTACCAGATCATAACCAAAGCCATGTTGGAAACCATCGGTCGCAAAATAGGTGCTATCTCCAGGGACAGCTGCGATAGTTAGCGTCTCCTCCAGCATGACGTGATCATACGCTGGCACTTTTGGGTCCATCATTGTCAGACTCTCAGCAGGTAAAGAGAGTAGGGCAATACTCGATACTTGTGCCATTTTTTTAGTCTTGGCAAAACGGTTTGACTTAGTAGGGGTAACGGATGAAACGATGTTACTTTTGGTGCTAAGTGTGCGCTTAGGACGCAGTAAATAAGAAATACGGCGTTTAGCACCTTGCGCAGATACTTTGACACGATAAGTAATACGCTGCATGGATGTCTCCTGATTTTAGCCATCCTACTTACCGTAAAGCTGCAATTATCGTCATGACTATCCAAACAGCTATTCTAAATAACTAAACAGCAGATAGACGATAAGATTGCATCTTAAATGATGATAGGCTCTTTAATAGCACAAGCACTACCGCATCTTGTATCAATATAGATATTATTATCATAAAGGCTTTCAATATAAGGTTTAATAATAAACCCATAAAAAGCCTTATAAACCGTATGCTTAAGCTATAGACGTAACATAAACTAAGCAGCATAAATAAAGGTAACAGGTAATGACAGTTATGTCACCTTTACCGATAACGGACTAAAATATGACTAAAATACTATATTGAACATAGGTAAGGTCATGAATAAGTTATTGAGACAAATGCATAAGTAATAATATTGTTGTAAAAGTAAGCGGCTATATTGATCTTAACCAAAATTAATTCTACTGTACTATCACTAGCAGATTCAGCAGCCTATGAATAACTGATAAGGCAGCATATTGCTAATACACTAATGTCCAGCAATGTTGATCATTAACCATATGAGTTTTGTCGTATCAAATGTTTTTAGCGCAAATGACACGTCATTTCTTAAAGTTAATGTACACAATCATTGCAACGTTAAGCTGAGAGAATACTAGTTATCCGTAATCTGTCATAGATATACGGATAATCGCTCATTAGCTCAACGTTATAACCGGAGGCCATAGTAAATGGGAAGTTTCATGACAAAACGTTCTTTCGCAAGTTAACTTTATGCGGTTTATAACACCATTATTCAAGTAAAGTTAATAAAAGAGTGATAAAACTTAACAATTAAGGAATAGACGGTCAAAAATAGCCATTATATTCGTATAAGTGAATAAAGTCTATTTTCTCAAAGGTTAAAGGGGTTGAGCTGGTTAAAGATTATGAGCTCGTCAATATCTCGCACTGATAAAAGCTGGTTATCTAGAATGCTGATTATGTGCAGAATGCTGGTCATGTAGAGCTATGCGGGATTGTCAATGTCTATAAATGTGACTGGCAGTCCAAAATGCTCAGTAACCAGTTTACCTAACGCCTGAATGCCGCCTCGTTCTGTCGCATGATGACCACAGGCAAAATAGTCAATCCCAAGCTCTCGGGCACTATGAGTAGTGCGCTCAGATATTTCACCAGAGATATAGGCATCACAGCCCATCGCCGCCGCTTGCTCAATCATATCTTGTGCACCGCCTGTGCAGAGACCCACACGTTCAATCATTTTTGGTGCTGTAACATTGGTTTGATCTGATTGGTCATTCGCAGAATAGTGATAGTTACCTGAAATATGTAGAGGGACGCGTCCCAATGCTTGAGTAATCGTTTGGATTAATGTTTCAGCACTTTGCGGAGTACAGATAGCGATATTGCCGACAGGGTGCGATTCATGAGGATAAAGCGCTTCGGTAATGGTTAATCCTAGCATCTCAGCGAGCTTGGCATTATTACCGATGGTAGGGTGCGCATCAAGGGGTAGATGATAGCCAATCATAGAGATACCGTGTTGCATCAATTTACGAATGCGTCTACCTTTCATACCAGTGATAGGCTCAGGTTCACCTTTCCAAAAGTAGCCATGATGTACCATGATGGCATCAGCTTTTGCCTCAATTGCAGCATCGATTAAGGCTTCACAGGCAGTAACGCCTGTAACAATGCGTCTGATAGGCTGTCCGCCATCTACTTGCAATCCATTAGGTGCATAGTCTTTAAAGGCACTCGCAGATAGATAGTCATCGCAAAATTGGGTCAAGGCTTGTGCGGTAATCGCTGTATTTGATGGTTCAGTTAAAATATCTTTCGCGGTCATTGTGTGTCCTTATCATTTCAATTGATATAATGATTTCAGTTGGTCAAGCGAGCGTAATTGATAAACAAGTTTTTATGGCAATCATTCTAGCATGATGTTGTAAATGAGGAGATAAACCCCATAACTGAAATGGTACACGATACGTTACTATTTTATGGTGTTGCCAGTTATAATTTACCTACGTGAGCCTGTCTAATAGATAGTGTCTGACTTATTAATAGCTGATTTACAGCAGCTTATCAACCGATTAATAACCGGTTAACAGCACCTACTTAATAACAATTTAATCGCAATCTTCTCACCACATTTATCACTGTCTGTCCGTATCAAATTTATAGAGGTTTATATATGTCGTCATCCCCAAACACCAACAATAAGGCAACTCTGTGGAAGTGGTTGCCTTGGATATTACTGCTGATAATAATCGCAGCGTTTGTCTGGTTGTTTATGAGTATGAAGGCACCATCTGAGACAACGTGGGAGCCACCAAGGACGACGGCTGCTGAGCAGGAAGCGTTAGCACCTACTTCTGATAAGCCAGCACCCATCGCTTCTTATCACAATGCGGTGGCGCGAGCCTCGCAGTCAGTGGTAAATATCTATACTACCCAAACGATGGCTGAGCATCCTTATATGGATGATCCAGTCTTACGCCGCTTCTTTGAGTTCCATGGCGGACCGCAAGGTCAAGGGCCGACTAACCTAGGTTCGGGTGTCATCGTGTCAGAGGATGGCTATATCGTCACTAATGCTCATGTCATTGAAAAAGCGGATGAGATTACCGTTGCCTTCAATGACGGCCGTAAAAGCCGCGCCAAAGTTATTGGTACTGACCCAGATAGTGATCTAGCAGTTATCAAGGTTGATATGACCGGACTGACGCCATTAGGTTTTCGTGAAGCGCCTAGTCGCGTTGGTGATTTAGCCTTAGCGATTGGTAATCCATTTGGGGTCGGTCAAACGGTCACTCAAGGGATTATTTCAGCGACTGGTCGTACTGGTCTTGGCGTTAATAAGTTTGAAGACTTTATTCAGACAGATGCGGCTATCAATCCAGGTAACTCAGGTGGCGCGCTCGTCGATGCTCGTGGTGAGCTAGTCGGTATCAACACCGTTATCTTCTCTCGCTCTGGCGGCTCGATGGGTATTGGCTTTGCCATTCCAACCGCTATCGTTGAGCAGGTCATGAACGCGCTCATTAAAGACGGTAGAGTTAGTCGCGGCTGGCTAGGTATCGAAATCCAATCGCAACTACGTGACCCAACGCGCCTTGAAACTTCAACAGGGGTAGAAGTCCTGAATGTCGTCGCTCAAGGTCCTGCTGCCAAAAGTGGTTTAAAAGTCGGTGATGTGATCTTGACGATTGATGGTATCGAGATGACTGATGCAAACAAGCTTATTCAATACGTAGCACGTAAAGCACCAACGACTGAGCTAAATGCACAAGTATTGCGCAATGGTCAAAACAAGCAGGTTAAGATATTGCTTGAAGAACGTCCTGCCCAAGAAGTCGTGGAGGTTGAAGAGCCAAGAATCTTGCATGATGACAGGTTGAATGGTCAAGGTAGTCCAGATAGTCAAGGCGAGCGGCAATATTACGATGATCCAAATGCGCCTATGATGTCGGAAGAAGAGCGTAATCGTATGCGTGAAGAGCTATTAAAGTTGTTTGAACAAGATGCTGCTGCCCAATAGTCAAGACAGATATATATAGCAAGCAGTCATGTATAAAAAAGCGCGCTATCTTATTTAGATAGCGCGCTTTTTATTGATTTTAACTTTTAATAAATGAGGTGTTATTTCACAATAGGTTCATGGTTGATATAAATCACGCCTTGCACACGGCAACAGCAAGGCAATATCTCATCATCCTCAATCATGGCTAATGGTTCAAATGGATAGTCCACCAAGTGTGAGCTGGCAATGCGCTTGACTCGGCAGCTACCACAATAGCCCTCGCGGCATTGATAGTTGACATCGTGTCCTGTACGTAGCAGCCCATCGAGCAGACTTTCATCATCATGCAGATAAAACTGTTTTTTACTGGTCATTACCCAAGTCATAGTTGATCCTATTTTAACTGGTTTGATTGTCCCAGTTTTCTTTGAGTGTTACCTTATTTAATTAGGGCGTGTTCATTTAGAGCGCGTCGAACGCAGCCTAATAAGTCCTTACTAAAACTAAAATGGCTTAAGCTTAAAGGATTAAGATTAAGCCATAACTATTAAGGTTAAGCGTTGCAAAGTTAAACTATTAAAAGTTAGATTTAAAATATTAGTCTTAGAGCATTAGCCTTTAAAATACCAGCCTTTAAAGCTCAAAGTCATCAAAATCACTATTTGATAAATCTGAGTCAATCTGACCTACCAAGTAAGAACTGATTTCCGTCTCTTGTGGGGCGACTTGGACGTTATCAGACGATAGCCATGTATTAATCCACGGAATCGGATTTGACTTAGAGTTCGGGAACGCTGATGGCAAGCCGACTGCTTCCATCCGCAAGTTAGTAATGTATTCAATATACTGGCAAAGTATGTCTTTGTTCAGACCAATCATCGAGCCATCTTTAAACAGATAGCTAGCCCATTCTTTTTCTTGCTCTGCCGCTTTGACGAAAATCTCAATGCTTGCCTCATAGCACTCATGGGCAATCTCGACCATCTCTGGATCGTCTTTGCCGTTACGCATAAGATTGAGCATATGCTGCGTACCAGTTAAATGCAGCGCCTCATCACGGGCGATAAGCTTAATAATCTTCGCATTACCTTCCATCAATTTACGCTCAGCAAACGCAAACGAGCACGCAAACGACACATAAAAGCGAATAGCTTCTAAAACGTTGACCGCCATAATGCACAGATACATCTGCTTTTTGAGTGACTTTAAATCGACGGTGACTTCTTTACCGTTGATATTGTGCGTACCCGGACCATACAAGCTATAGAGCTGCGAATTGCGGTACAAGTCGTCATAGTATTTGGCGATGTCAGACGCACGCTCTAAAATGTGCTCGTTTTGCATAATGTCGTCAAAGATAACGCCTGGATCGTTGACGATATTACGAATGATATGAGTATAGCTGCGTGAGTGAATAGTTTCTGAAAACGACCAAGTCTCAATCCAAGTTTCCAGCTCTGGAATCGATACTAATGGCAATAGCACCACGTTTGGGCTACGACCTTGAATCGAGTCGAGTAGGGTCTGGTATTTGAGGTTACTCAAAAATATATGCTGCTCATGCGAGGACAAATTACCAAAGTCCATGCGATCTTTTGATACATCAACTTCTTCTGGACGCCAAAAGAACGATAGCTGCTTTTCAATCAGCTGCTCAAAGATGGGATGCTTTTGTTGGTCGTAGCGGGCAATGTTGACCGGCTGACCAAAGAACATCGGCTCTTTTAGGGCATTGTTTGGCGTTTGAGAAAAAATCGAATAAGTCATGGGACTGCCTTTATAGGTTATACGGTTGTTAATCTAAAGTTTGAAATACTTCTTTCAAAAATACGGCTTTAAAAGTATTAGCAAAAATGCGTTTTCTGTTATCAGTTCTATATTAAAGATTCTCTAAAGATATCTGTGTCGGTACTTGTCCATCATTCATATAAGCTTTAAATATCTCACTGAGCTCGCTATCATCTAATCCTTCTAGTTCATCGCCAGCACTCTTGCGCAGCGTATCCAAATCAATGTCTTCTGGTATTCTTTGTACTTCTTTCTTAACTGGCCTCGACGCTGGTTTTTTTGGTGCTTTTGCCACATTTTTTTTGGCAACTGTTACCTTTGAGGTTTCGCTGCCATTTAACTGCTGACGTACATCTTCGATATCTACTGTTACTTGTACGATGTGCGAGCCACCATCGTTTCCATTGTTTAAGTCGGAAAATACGTTAGGGATAAACAAACCACCGTCTTTGATGATTGCGGTATATTGCACGTCTATGACCTCCGTCATTTTTATTCTGTATGTTTCAATTATGGTTGGCGCGACACAAGGCTTCCATATACCTTATTGTTTTCTCTTTTGCCTACGGCTAGCACATAAACTACCACTACATCATCTTTGACGGTATAAACCAGACGATAGCCTATGGTGCGTAGTTTGATTTTATAGGCGTCTGTATGTCCTGAGAGTTTTGAAGCAGGAATACGAGGGTTTAATAAGCGCTGCTGTAATTTTTTCTTAAACTGCTGCTGAATACTGGGCGCTAACTTTTTCCATTCTTTTAATGCTAAAGGATGAAACTCAAGATTATAAGTCATCCAACGTTACCTTTACAGGTACTTGCCCGTCATTCATTCGTGCGTCAACGGTTTGGCTTAATGCCATATCGTCCATCGCTTCCATCATGCGCTCATACATATCTGTTGAAACTAAGTAAGCCACAGGTTTGTTATGATTTAAAATAGCAATGGATTCACCGTCCGACCGTTTAATCAGTGCCGAAGGGTTGGTCTTTAGTTCTGAGATACTGGCTGTCTGTGTCGCAAATATCGGTTGCATAATTTAATCTCCACTAATATTAAGCTCTAAATATAGGGCTAATTTTAGCACGAAAATTAGGTCTTATTCGTTGTTGCATTAAATTTAAATATTTTGGGTAGCCAATCCCGCCTACCGCTTGTATCTGCAACGCCATCGTCGTTAGCGGGATACCGCTACGGAATTTGCGAAAATGCAAATTCCCTTGCACTCGGACGAAGCAGTGCTTCGTTATTTCCTCGCTCAGGGGCTAAAAATCTTGTTAGGGTAGAGCTGATCTTTCTTACTAATATTGCTATTTATGATTATTTCGTAGGGTGCTTTTTAAGCGCCGTTAAACTTAACTTTCAAACTATTGGTGCGTGGAACGCACCCTACATCACGAGCCAACATAATCTATAAAGTTGGCTATGTTTTTGCGTAGGCTGGGTTTTTAACCCAGCATCTTGCTTTTGCAAAGTTACAATGCTGGGTTAAAAACCCAGCCTACAAAACTCGCTACGATCTAAAGGTAGATTGGTGTCGAGGAACGAGACCCAATGAATTATTCAATTAAAACGTTGGTGTCACAGGCTCCACCCAGCCTACAACAACTGCTACGATCTAAAGGTAGGTTGGTGTCGAAGGATGAGACCTGAAAGCCGTGAAAATGAAGCACTGATTCATTAGGCTCGTAAGGGAAATTCTTTAAATAGGATTTTCTGTTATCGATTAAAACGTTGGATGTCGCAAGTTTCACCCAACCTACGCTAGCCTATGCTTTTTCATTCTCAATCTTCTGTCTATCTGCAATCTCTTTAATTGCTTTATCAGTTGAGAACAGTTCTTTATTTTCTTCATCGAATATAACGGCAGCACAAATAGTATTGTAGTTTTCAGTATTTTCCACACCTTCAAAAGCTTTTATTTTATTAGGAATTTTATAATTTGTATATTCACAGTATAAAAAGTATATTTCTTTTAAATCTTCGAAATCTTTTCCATCAGAAAGAGTATCGTTATTTTTATGAAGTTTTTTTATTATATCGTAATAATATTTTTGAGCTTCCCCTTGAGTTGAAAAGGTAAAGTTTCTATTTTTCAAAGTTAATGTTTTAGCGACCATTTTAGACCTCAAGTAATTAGATGATACATACAATATAGTCAATCATAAGCTACAAATTTTGTCATAGACTATGGCTTTAGCCCAGCAACAGATTTGTAAATGATCCCATACTGGGTTAGGAGCTTTATCTACAACATCTTAAAAATAGGTTGGTATCGAATGATAAGAACCAACAAATAATTCAATTAAAACGTTGGGTGTCGCAAGCTTCACCCAACCTACGTTCGCTTACAGTAATTGGCTAAATAGATTCATTAAGATATAAGTTTATTAAAGATTTACTTTGCAATCCTGAGTTACTGTTACCTAAATCTTTTCTCATTGCTTTATATACCTCATCAATATTAGACAATGTATTCGAGCTTTCATTGTCACTTGATTGGCTTCGAAATTTAGACCATGCCTTTATAACCTCTGGAGATGCCCATAGAGTAAAGTTTTTAGAAAGTTTTATGAAGTAATTTTCAAGCTCTTGTTGGCTCACAGATTCCCTATCCTCCCTAGTCTGTGAAAATACATAATCTATAGTAAAATCAATAAACTCTGAATACATCTTGGTTTTAAACTCACGATGAGCTTCTTCAATTTCTCGATTTTTACTGATTGTTTGTCCAACTACAACTGTTAAAACTGTTGCTATAATCGTGCCTGCAGTGGCAATTAAAGCAGCAACTACAGTAACATCAACCTGCTTAAAAATATCGATAATAAACTTTATTATGTAGACTGTAGCTATGATTATAAAAACAAATATCAGTAGACCAAGAATCATAAAGATTAAACTCTGAATTTTCTTCATAGAAATATACTTTAGTTATAAAGTTAAGTTTAATTAAATATGTTTCAGTATCAATTATGAACAGCGGGATTAGCTCCAAAAGACAAACCCGCCATCCCTTAATAATTTAAATCTTACACGCCCCGCCAGCACAATCATCTTCCATATCCGCTTGGGCATCGTTCGCACCATCACGCGTGTTATGGTAGTACAACGTCTTCACACCCATCTTATACGCGTTTAGCAGATCTTTTAGCAATATCTTCATCGGTACACGGCCACCTGCATAACGAACTGGATCGTAGTTGGTATTGGCAGAGATACTTTGATCGACGAACTTCTGCATAACAGCCACCAGCTTTAGGTAACCGTCATTGTTTGGCATTTGCCATAGCAGCTCGTACTGATGTCTCAGCGTACCGATATCAGGAACAACTTGCTTTAAGATGCCATCTTTTGAGGCTTTGATAGAGACCAGACCGCGTGGTGGCTCGATACCGTTAGTCGCGTTGGCAATCTGACTAGAAGTCTCAGACGGCATCAAAGCGGTTAGGGTAGAGTTGCGCAGACCGTGAGTGGTAATCTCAGTGCGTAGCGTTTCCCAATCTAGGTGTAGCGGCTCTTGGCAGATTTTATCCAAGTCTTTTTTATAGGTATCAATCGGCAAGATACCTTGCGAGTAGGTAGTCTCGTTAAAGGCAGGGCACGCGCCTTGCTCTTTGGCCAATTTGTTTGACGCTTTTAAGAGATAGAACTGTAGCGCTTCAAAGGTTTGATGGGTCAGGCCTAAGGCGCTGTCGTCTGAATAGCGTACGCCATTCTTGGCAAGGTAATAAGCATAGTTAATCACGCCCACACCTAGCGTACGACGGCGCATACTGCCATTTTGCGCAGCTTTGACTGGATAGTCTTGATAATCGAGTAGGGCATCAAGCGCACGGACAATGAGCTCAGCCGGTTCTTCGATATCGCTGACGTTTTCAACTTTACCCAAGTTAACTGCTGATAGCGTACAAAGGGCGATTTCGCCTTCTTCGTCATTAATGTTATCAAGTGGCTTAGTCGGTAGGGCGATTTCCATGCATAGGTTTGACTGACGAATCGGAGCGACCGTCGGATCAAACGGGCTATGAGTGTTGCAATGGTCGACGTTTTGGATATAGATACGACCCGTGCTAGCGCGCTCTTGCATCATCAAGCTAAACAAATCTGCCGCTGGGATTTGGCGGCTACGAATGCTGGGGTCATTCTCGTACTTGGTGTATAGCTCTTCGAACTTGTCTTGATCTTCAAAGAAGGCATCGTACAGGCCAGGGGTATCACCTGGAGAGAATAGCGAGATGTCTTGACCTTTGATGAGGCGGGTATACATCGTTTTGTTTAACTGTACGCCGTAATCCATATGACGGACACGGTTGTCTTCGACGCCGCGGTTATTTTTGAGTACCAATAACGACTCAACTTCTAGATGCCATATTGGGTAAAATAATGTCGCAGCACCACCACGCACGCCACCTTGTGAGCAGCATTTCACCGCCGTTTGGAACAATTTGTAGAATGGGATACAACCCGTATGCTGCGCTTCGCCGCCACGGATAGGGCTACCAAGTGCACGAATACGACCAGCATTGATGCCGATACCAGCACGCTGTGATACATAACGTACGATGGCGCTGGTGGTAGCATTAATAGAATCTAGGCTATCACCACATTCGATCAAGACGCATGAGCTAAACTGGCGCGATGGCGTACGCACACCAGACATGATTGGCGTTGGTAGAGAGATTTTGAATTGTGAAGTCGCATCATAGAAGCGTTTAACGTAGTCGAGACGCTCTGATTTATCATAACGGCTAAATAGACACATACCGACGAGCATATATAAGAACTGCGGGCTCTCGTAAACCGTCTTGGTGACGCGATCTTGCACGAGGTATTTACCAGCCATCTGCTCAACGGCAGCATAAGCCAAGTTCATATCGCGCCAGTGATCCATATATTCTTCTAACTCATCAAACTCAGCACGGCTATAATCGGCTAGGATATGCTCGTCATATTTGCCGGCATTGGTCAGGGTAGTTACATGATCAAATAGGTGCGGCGGGGTAAATCTGTTGTAAGCGATTTTGCGTAGGTGGAAGATAGCCAAACGCGCGGCTAAATATTGATAGTCAGGAGTATCTTCAGAGATAAGGTCAGCAGCAGACTTGATGATAGTTTCGTGAATGTCACGAGTTTTGATACCTTCATAGAACTGAATGTGCGACTTTAGCTCAACTTGTGATACAGACACATTATCTAAATCATGAGCTGCCCACGCGATAACCTTGTGAATTTTATCTAAATCAATAGGCTCTAAACGTCCGTCGCGTTTGGTCACTTGAATCTTATCGATATGTGTCATGTTACCCTCTATTATTAATTGCTGATATTTACTTTGCGTAGATTAAATCTGACAAAGTTTTTTTATTACGTTATAACAAGGTGTTACGGTCGCTGAAGTTTTTTAGGCAAAAGCTTACCGTAGCTCATAGTGATGAATAAAGTCACTGAGCACTAGATATAGCGTGTTTAGTAGTAAGTAGGCACAATATAGCGGGAAAATTTTGAAAATACTATATTGATTTTAGAGTGAAACTATGTTGCTGTGAGGTTGTAGTGTGTCCAAAATTTAGCAAAGGACGATGGGATAAGGGTTAGACGCGATTGACTCAAATAATAAAATTTTTTGTAAAAAAGCGCTTGCCATTCTATTTTTATTACTCGACAAACTAACAACTAATAATAGGGGTAATCAAGACAATAACAGCGGTGCTGATTGTACCTGAGACCACAAAAAATCGCCACCCATATGAGTGACGATTTCGGTATTAAAACGTTAAAGTCGTGTCTTGACTTTAATTATCTATAGCGTGCAAGTTTATACCACCATGCGTACGGTTTTGGCTTCGTCTAGTGACGCATAAAGCGTGTTTACTTGCTCAGCCGCCGTTAGGTATAGGTTGACTCTTGCCGAATGAAAGCGACCCGTTTTAGAAGGTTTGACTTGTATCGAGGCCAAATCAAAATCAGGGAACTGACTGCCCAAGATAAGCTTCACTTCATTGAGTAAGTTCTCATGTTCGCCTTCATGACCAATAATGCTCAAAGGATAGTTCATTGGGAATTCCCAAAGCTCTGGATTTTGAATATCGGTTTTTTTGCCTTTTAAGATGCCATCATTGGCGACTAGCTCAGTGACTTTGACATCTTTTTTGGGCGCTTGGTTTTGATTACTGGTGTCTTTTGGGTCATCAGTCATGATGGTATCCTTATTTTTTATGAAAATATTGGTTTTAATATTGGTTTCCGCAAAATCAAAAAAGCTGAGACTCGCTCAGTTCTTTGGTTGATGTAATTTTTGGATTAGTACATTTGTTATGTGCGGTAGCTGTATTCACTATTTATAGTGGCATTTGGATATTATTCAAGTGCTGGGAGGGCTAGGGTAATACATTATTAATGTAGCAGAAGTGTTGGCGTTTACGCGCGCGCTGTTCTATCAATTTTTTTGAGGAGATAGGAATAGTCAAACAGGTAGTCAATGATTTGTCGCTATTTTTTACAATGTTGAGCAGTTGGACTACTTTTAATGGATGCGATTAATAAACATTTATTTAAGAGCTTTTAATCAATTATTACCTATACTATGATGCCAATGTATAGTTTGCAACTCTGTACTCGAAACACAGCCTATAATTAATACTGCGCTTACAGACCATCTCGCTAGGAAGCTAACATGATTGTCCGGCAAACACCCAATGCCCTCAAGATATTCTTTACCCTTCGCGGCTCAATCATCCCGAAGATCTATCCGCAGATTTTGCTAGTCACCTTGCTTAGTACACTCATAACGATTGTTCAGCACGAGTTTCCTTTGTCATTCCCATCTTATAGTACGGCTCCTTTTACCTTGCTTGGGATCGCCTTATCGCTGTTTCTTGGCTTTCGTAACAATGCAAGCTATCAGCGTTGGTGGGAAGCTCGCGGTTTATGGGGTCAGCTAGTTTATGATGCCCGCAGCCTAACTCGCCAACTGCTTTCTTTTATAGACGAAGAAGTTGAGACTGGACGAGACACCCAGCGTTCTATGATTTACCTGACTATTGCTTTTACTCATGCTGTACGCCACCGGCTTCGTGGTACTTCGCCTTGGGAGGATGTCGAGCGTTTCGTCGAACCAATACATCATGCCAGCATGCGCCAGACGCAGAACTTGCCCGATTATCTGATGCGCCTGATGGGTAAAAAACTCGGAGACAGTCGGCGTCAGTGCTTATCATCGGAGCAGATGATACAAAACATGGACGAGCGTCTGACTTCTATGACGATTGTCTTGGCCGCCTGTGAGCGTATTCATAACACGCCGCTGCCATTTGCTTATATGCTCTTAGTACATCGTACTACCTACCTGTATTGCTTTATGTTGCCTTTTGGCTTGGTATCCTCACTAGGCTGGGCGACCCCTTTAATTTGTGCGGTAATTGCCTATACTTTTTTCGGTCTAGATGTCCTTAGTGAAGAGTTGGAAGAGCCTTTTGGCTTGGCTGCCAATCAATTGCCACTGACTGCTTTGTCACGCACTATCGAAATCAACTTACTAGAAGCACTGGGAGAGACCGATCTTCCGCCTGATATCGCTCCCAAAAACGGTTATCTAGAATAGATAGGTATTCGACATTTTAAATACTGTGCTGTCAAAAGCTTATTACAATAGTTAAGTTGAACTTCTGATAGAGTAGAGATTATGTATCAACAGACTCATATTAGGAGAGTAGCGATGTCAAATTTTCATCAAAAGTCACCTTTTTTAATGACCAAATTCATATTACTCTTTACTGTTATTGTCGGTAGTATGCAACTGATAACTGGCTGTGACTCACAGAGTTTATCATCCGGTAACCATAGTGCTTCTAATAATGTAAATTCACAAACTAGTGATACAGATAAAAATATAATTGAGACAAATAGTACATCGCCTAAAGATATAACCCCGACAAATGCTTCAATGGTAAGCCTATCAGGTTATCAGAAGTTAAGCTTCGGGCAAGTTATTACTCCTAAACTGTTAAGTGATTTAGGACTTACGAGAGAGGATGGCGATAACGAACAATGCTATTACGTCAGTAATGAAAAACTAAATTATGTGGATGAAGAGTACGGTAAACGTGCCTCTGTGCTATATCAGATTATAGATGACAAGGTTGCAGTGATCACTATTCAGGATCCAGCCATGCCACTTTATACAAGTATTAACGTCGGTGATTCAGTGGAAGAAGTTATGCAAGTGCACAATGATAACATTGCTTACGAAGTTGATAAATATGCGGTTGATGGCGACTACTATAACCTGATTGCTAATGTGAATTTTGAAGTAATAAAAGAAAATGAACCAGGAGAGTGGTTAAAAGACGAAGACGTTAAGCTTAATGATAAAGGGCACAAGCTGCCTATACAGATTGAATATCATATCAAGGGCGGTCAAAAGCTTAATGACTATCAAATTAAGGCGACTGAATGGACAGCAGACAATAAAAACCTATTAAAAGGTCAGGTAGAGAGTATTGATATTGGTATACCAGAAGCGATTTATCTGGTCGAAGGCTGCTCTTAAAAGTTAGATGTAAAAGAACCCAGCATTTAGCTGGGTTCTCAATAATTTATAAAGCTATTTGCATAAGGTTGCTTTGTGACTCATGCTCAATCAATGAGTCATCGAACTTTCTAAAATCTTATATGCTGCTTTGACTCTATCTGTATTTGGATAGTTTTTATTTGCCAAAATGACAATACCTGATTTTTTAGCAGGAATATAAGCGATATAGCCGCCAAACCCATTGGTAGCACCTGTCTTATTAACCCATACGTTGTTTAAAACAGGCGTTGGATGATTGTCGGTTGTAATGGTTTGAGGCTTTAGCACTACATCCATTGAATTGCCCTCAAGCAAGGTATCCAGCTTAGTAGGGTAAGGATACATCTCCCATCCTAAACCTTGGGTAAAAGTGCTCGCCTGATAGTAACCCTTTCTATTGTTGTCTAACGCTTGCTGGATATCTTTATCCAGCGGCACCAGCCCCATATTCGCAGCCATGAAATGCGTCATATCTGAAATGGTGGATTTAATACCATAGGCTTCGGCGTCTAACATGCCAGGATTAACTCTTATCGGCTCTCCAGCAGCATTATAACCAAACGCATAATCCGCCATTTTGTCGTTAGGAACATTGACAAAGGTATTTGGCATATTGAGTGACGGCAGTGTTTTTTCTTCCATCAGCTGTGTGTAATCAGAGTCCATACTCAGTGCTGATATATAACCAAACAGTCCTATACTGGCATTGGAATATAGACGCTTTGAGTTTACAGGAAAGACAGGCTGCCAAGACTTATAATAACGCAGTAACCCCTTATTGTTTTCAACCTCATCAGGAACTTGTAGGGGTAGACCACCAGTCGAATAGGTGGCTAAGTTTATAAGCCTAGTATTGCCAATGGCGCTGTTTTTTAGGTAAGGAATATATTTGTCAGCCGTATCTTCTAATGCCAGTGTGCCATTCAATTCAGAGTAACTGGCTAAGGTAGCTGCAAAGGTCTTACTGATAGATCCTAGCTCAAAAATGGTGTTTTCTGACACAGGTTTGCCAGCTTTTTTATCAGCCAAACCATAATAATAAAAATGTGATTTGCCATCAATAATAACGCCGAAAGCCATCCCTGGAATATTATGCTCCTTCATTAGTAATTTGGCTTGCTTATCAATAGTAATCTTTAGACGATCATTACTGTCTGCTGCTTGTACTGTTGCAGATATCAATGATGCTGCAATTAAAGCGGTAAGTCTCACTTGATTTAAAATGGTTTGAACTGATTTTTTCATTGTGCAATTACTCGTCCAGTCTGGTAGATATAGTAGGTATTAAACATGCTAGATTTAATAGCCAGTAAGATTACTATTTTTTGCAGTTTATCTCATAGCAAATACTCTTGTACATTTTTTATAAGTTTTTAACTTTAATATCTATTTTGATTGTTGCTATGGTGATTTGCCTATTTAGTCGTTAAATCTGACCACCATTGTCATACATAGGCACACACAGCAAGCCAAAAAAACTCATCTATTTCATTTGATATCGAATATATGACAAACCCCTATAAATAAAGGCAAACTTTATTTATAGGGGTTTGTCATAGAAATTATAGCTAGTTACGATTATTAAAAACCAATCTTAGTTAATAATAGAAAAAAGGAGTATAAATATACTATTTACTCCTCGTCTGGAATTAGGCTATGCACCCAGCCCTACCATATCGCTTATTAAATAATTTTGCCGTCATTATCAGTGTTATTGGAATAGGATTTGCATTGGTCGATAGTGGATTTACCCTATCATCTTGGCTACAACATATTTTTCATCTTTTTTACTTAATTATCATTTTACTCGGATTCGTCGCAACGGTTTGGCGCTATGTACGCGCAAAGACGCGCCTCTCTGTAAATAAAGTAGCGATTTTTGACTTACTAGCCAGTGTGGCTATTTTTGTTTTACTGGCGGTACATTTCACTGAATTAGCTCGCTCAGGGCTATCGATGCCAGTTGATGGATTTATTGCGATTAAGATTGCCGTGTTTGTCACTTTCATTCGTGAAATATCCGACAATAACTTTAATCTGAATCGTGCCTTTTTAAACCCTGGTCAATTTTTCATCTTAAGTTTTTTATCAGTGGTATTGGTTGGATCGTTACTATTGATGATGCCTAACGCTACCACTGAGCCTATATCCTTTGTTGATGCCTTATTTACTGCTACCAGCGCAGTCTGCGTCACAGGGCTGATTGTGGTAGATACGGCAACGCGTTTTACTACTTTTGGGCAAGTGATTATTATAGGGCTGATTCAAATTGGCGGCTTGGGAATCTTGACCTTTGTGACTTACTTCAGCTACTTTTTTAAAGGTGGCGTCAGTTATGAGACCCAACTCAGTATCAGTGAGATGAACTTTTCACGGCGTTTAGGCGACATGGTGTCAACCTTAAAGTCTATTCTATATATCACCTTTGGCATTGAAGCACTCGCTGCTATGCTAATTTATATCAGTATTTATGATTTACCTGGTATGAACTTCTCTGAACGGATGTTTTTTTCTGTTTTTCATGCCATCTCTGCTTTCTGTAATGCTGGATTCTCAACATTCAGTGCTGGCTTATATGATGAGTCGCTACGCTTTAACTATTCTTTACAGCTGATCATTAGTACCACCTTCTTATTTGGTGGTATGGGGTTTTTGATTGTTGCCAATTTACTGCGTTATCTACGTCACCGTACCCAAAGGGCGCTCCATGCTCATGATCCGCGTTATGGTTATCAGCCATGGCTGCTCAGTATTAATAGTCGTATTACGTTGATTACTTCTGGTGCCTTATTACTGATCGGGCTGATTGGAGTGTTGATGTTTGAATACAATGGCATACTTGCTGAGCATAGCAGTGTTTACGGCAAGGTCATTACGGGGTTATTTACGGCAGCGACTCCGCGTACGGCAGGATTTAATATTGCTGATATGGATGCGCTGGCATTCCCGACCATTATGCTGACCATTTTTTTGATGTGGATTGGAGCCTCGCCAAACTCAACGGGCGGTGGTATCAAGACCAGCACCTTTGCTATTGCAGTCTTAAATACCTTGAGCTTAGCGCGCGGTCAGACCAAAGTTGAAGTATTCCAACGTGAGATTGCTGACATCTCTATTCGTCGTGCATTTTCAATTATGTGGTTGTCATTATTGGTCATTGGACTGGGCGTGACGCTCATTAGTTATGAGCAGCCCGAGCTTGATTTGATTAAAGTCGTTTTTGAATGTTTTTCGGCATATAGCACTGTAGGTCTCAGCTTAAACCTAACCGCTGATTTATCAACCTTCAGCAAGCTTGTGGTCTCAGTGATTATGTTTGTTGGGCGCGTCGGCATGTTAACTATTTTTGTTGCACTACTTAAAAACAGGCATCAACGTAACTATCGTTATCCAACCGAAGAGATTACTATTAACTAATCATGCCCCATTGCTGTATTTACGATGGCATAAATGACAAGGAGTATCATGAAATATATCATTGCAGGTTTAGGAAGTTTTGGCTCCTCGCTCGGTATGGCGCTGACCAGCCAAGGTCATGAGGTCATTGCTATCGATAGCAGCATGCAAAAGGTTGAAGCTTATAAGGAGGTTATCACCCATACCATCTGCATGGATGCAACCGATGAGTATACGGTCAACGGTCTACCGATTATGGATACTGATATTGTCGTGGTGGCAATTGGTGAAGACCAAGGGGCAAATGTGATGGCGACGGCACTGTTTAAAACCTTGAAAGCCAAGCATTTAATCAGTCGCAGTATCAATCCGCTCCACGAAAAAGTCCTCCAAGCGATTGGGGTTGATGATATTTTTCATCCCGAAAAAGAATCAGCGATGCGCTGGGCAAAACGGCTATCGCTACGTTATTTCGTCGACTCGTTTAGCTTAACGGATCACTTTAGTATCGTTGAGATTAGTATCCCAGATATTTTAATTGGAAAAACGATTGCGGCTTTACAAATGGAACATAAATTTAATCTTAAACTGCTGAGCACCATGCGCTATGAGCACTATGAAGACAGCTTTGGTCGTCACCAAAGTAAACCTAGTATCGAAGGTCTAGCAACGCCCGAGCAGATATTACAGAATGATGATGTGCTGGTGGTCTACGGGGCGAACAAACATATCCATCAGTTTTTACGTAGTGTTGGGGTTAAGGTACACTAATCGATAGAAGGTAACGTTATGAATAAATGTCGCATATCCGTCCTATGTATTACTGGCTTGCTACTGTTGAGCGGCTGTGATGCGTCTAAACAAGACCCAAATGTCATGTTTTCAGAAGAACATCAAGATCCTATTAAAGAGCTTGAGAACGGCTCAAAAAAAGTTGATCACAGCAAGTTTGGCTATAAACAAACCTTTTATGTACCGATTTATTCAGACATTTATACCGATAGAGACAATCGTAAGGTTTTACTGTCAGCGACCTTGAGCGTGCGCAACACAACCTTAAAGAACTCACTATATATTAATAAAATAGATTATTACGGGACACATGGCGAGCTTGTTAAATCATACTTAACAGAAACCATTGAGCTACCAGCCATGGCAACCTTGAACTATATTATCGAAAGAGAAGAAGATAAAGGCGGTTCGGGCGCTAACTTCATAATTGAAGTTGAAGGTGTAGATGAGACCGTGAGACCAGTCATTGAGGCAGTTATGATTGGTAACTTCAGTAATAAAAGCTTTGCTTTTAGTACAGAAGGTACACCGGTTGTGCACTGATAAAAAATCATTTTGTATTAAATGTATATTGTTCTTTATCATATATAGCAAAATACAAAATACAAAATACAAAATACAAAATACAAAATACAAAATACAAAATCACATTCTCAGTGCAAATCCTTTTTATTTAAAGTATGCCCTAAGATAACCATTCTATTAAATGAGTAAATGCATCGAAAGCGATTGAGACACTAATCTCTTAATCTATTTACCATAATCACTCGAATACGTTCGATGCGCTATACAAACATTGAACTGCGAATGTTAGATATAACTTTAGTGACTATGAAATCGATAGCATAGATTATTATCATAAAGCTATCTGATTAAAATCTTCCAAGTTAGTGTCTACGGGATTGACAGCATAGGTCAAAGCCAGTAATGAGCAACATCTTGGAAGGTAGTGTTTAAAGAATTGGTTTGTTCTATGCGTTTATTATCACGGTGAGCTATCGGATCTATGCCTTGCGCTAACAAGCTAAGATTATCATTATATGCTTGCCGTGCAAGTTCAAACGTTAAGGCTAGGTAAAGTCCTAGTGTCATTTCCTTGCATTTAATAGTTGCTGGATGTGTGTAAAGGTGTTGGAATTCGACATTCTCACTACGTATGCGTAAACGTAAGCCGTATAGCCGCGAATGGTGTGATAAACACGCTTTTGGCCTTGTGCACTTTTGATAGATTTTTTAACTTGAGTCTCTTGTAGTGAAAGGACTATAGCGTTATCACATGGTATCTAACAGGCACAAAAAAGCTGAGACATGCTCAGCTTTTTTGATTTTCTTTTCAGAACGTTTATATAAGTTCAGCAATTCCTATATAAATTAGTCGTTTTCAAGGAAAGAGCGTAAATGCTCAGAACGTGAAGGATGACGTAACTTACGTAGCGCTTTTGCTTCAATTTGACGAATACGCTCACGAGTCACATCGAACTGCTTACCGACTTCTTCCAAAGTATGATCGGTTGGCATATCAATACCGAAACGCATTTTTAGTACACGCGCTTCACGCTCAGTTAGGTTACCTAATACGTCACGAGTGGCTTCACGTAGACCAGCAGATGTTGCATCATCAACAGGACTTGAAATCGTTGAGTCTTCAATAAAGTCGCCTAAGTGCGAATCTTCATCATCACCGATAGGAGTCTCCATTGAGATAGGCTCTTTGGCAATCTTCAGCACTTTACGAACTTTAACTTCGTCCATCTCTAAGCGTTCGCCTAATTCCTCAGGCGTTGGCTCACGTCCCATCTCTTGTAGCAACTGACGTGAGACACGGTTTATCTTGTTGATGGTCTCAATCATGTGTACCGGAATACGAATGGTACGTGCTTGGTCAGCGATAGAGCGGGTGATAGCCTGACGAATCCACCATGTTGCATAAGTCGAGAACTTATAACCACGGCGATATTCAAATTTATCAACCGCTTTCATTAAACCGATGTTACCTTCCTGAATCAAATCCAAGAACTGTAAACCACGGTTAGTATATTTTTTAGCAATAGAGATTACTAAGCGTAAGTTGGCCTCAACCATTTCCTTCTTCGCACGGCGAGCTTTGGCTTCACCAATCGCCATACCACGTGCCACATCTTTCATGTCGTGGATTTCCATGTCGAGCTTTTGCTCGTAATCACGGATTTTACGTTGTAATAAAATGACATCATCAATGACTTTTTCTAGGGTCTCAGCAAAAGCAGGCTTGCCTTTAAGACGCTCAGTGAGCCAATCAACGTTGGTTTCATTACTTGGGAAAGTTTTACGGAATTCAGAACGCGGCATACGACCACGGCGAATAACCAAGCGCATAATCTGGCGTTCTTGCTTACGTACGTCATCATAGACGTCATGCATGATAGCCATGACTTGATCTGACATGCGGTTGTTAAGCTTCAACATCATAAAGCGGCTGGCAAGTTGCTCATAAGCTTCGTCAGCTTGCGTACTGCCACGACCATAATCGAGCAAGGCTTGTTTGGCTTTGATAAATAGATGTTCGATCTCTTCTAGACGAAGACGCACTTCTTCTGGATCGATACCACCAGTTTCTTCTTCGACATCATCTGCATCAGCGTCATCTACGTCGTCGCTATCATCGTCGTCATCTTTTTCGGCTTTAGCGATAGCTTTTGACTTCATCACTAAAATTTTCTCTTTTTCTCTTTCTTTTTCTTCTTTTGCTGCTGCTATATCTTCGTCTGTTTCAGGGTCTAAAAAACCTGTGATGACGTCAGATAGCTTTTTATCACCATCCACTACGCGCTGATATTCATCAAGAACGAATTGTACTGTACCAGGCCAATAAGCCATGGCATGCTGCACATCACGAATACCTTCTTCGATACGCTTAGCAATGGCAATTTCGCCCTCACGCGTTAACAAATCGACCGTACCCATCTCACGCATATACATACGGACAGGATCGGTAGTACGACCAGGCTCAGTCTCAACAGAGGCTAATACTGCCGCTGCTTCGTCAGCTGCCATATCGTCATCGCTTGAGTCATCGTTCATCAAGATGTCATCAGCATCAGGCGCGGACTCAAAGATTTTGATACCGACGTCAGTTAGCATCTGGACAATGTCTTCGATCTGATCGCTTTCTGTAATGGAGTCGGGCAGTTGGTCATTCACCTCAGCATAGGTAAGATACCCTTGCTCTTTGCCCATTTGAATTAAGGTGGCCAGTTGAGACGTGGACTTAGAAACTGACTTATCGTTCATAAATACTCACTTGCTTGCGTCGGACATTTCCGTGATATGACGTGCCATCGCTTGCTGGGTGCGTGGATCTAATCAATAGATTGATCACAAAAAGGCGTAGGGGATGTCAATAATAACGAAAATGAGTTGATATGAATAAAGGCTCAAAAAACTACAATAAAATTGCTCAATAAAACTTACTAAAAATACTACTCAAAAAATAAGGCGATATGACCGTATCTAAAATGACAGTCAATATTCACAGCCGCATAGTTTAACACAGACCACCGCTATCGAGCACGGTACAGTCAATTAGTTGCTACTTATATCTTATTATAAATGTGTGCTAGCCATAATCATAAATGATGGGGGCGATGTACAATGTTTTAAAGGGTTGGTTCTTTATTAGCTATCTACTATCTGCTTAATAGCTAATAAATCAAGATTTAACAGTGGCCATTTGCGCTGACTGTTCTGCTTGCTGCGCACGTAACCAGTCATTTAATAGTTGTGTCTGCTTGCGTACGATGGCAAGTCTGACATGATCTGGGTTTTTGATTAGATCCTGCATCTTTTTTTGCATATGAAGTTTAAGCAGCTGCATGACTAAGTTTTCGACCAGCTCATCAACACTCAAAATATTTCTAGTCGTTAGTGTCTTATAAAAAGCGCCCCAACTGCGGCTTAACATCTCTTGAGTAACAGGTTGTACATTCGACATAATAAAGTGTGCGGCGGCATTGGCATCTGTTGGTAGATATGCCAAACAACGCTTAATGGTATTGACCACATCGAGTAATGCGGTATCTTGCAAGTCTTCCCAAGCTAATGATCTAAAAGCATCAGCAGGCGCTTTTTGTTTGATATGAGCAGGGAAGTCTAAACTATCAATACCAGCTTGTCGCCAAATCGCCTCGATAGGGTCTTCTTGGAATATACGCGGCTGAAATAAAAAACATAGCTGCAACTGCTGGCTGATGGTCATATCGCCATCAAAATCTAGCAACGCGTCTTTGGCCTCAACGTTTTGGCTACGTTTGCCACCCAGTTTTTGATAAATGTCATTATTTAATAGATAACGAAAACTACTGCCTTTAGGTAGTGAGGTAGTCAAAGTGCGCACTTGTGACATGAGCTTGGCTTTACCTTCTGCCAATGCTAAATCATAACGCTCACTTAAATAGGCAAAAATGTATTGCGATAGCGGCATAGCATTGATGATTTGCTCACGCATAGCTTCCGCGCCATTAGCCTTGATAAACGTATCAGGATCATGGTTATTAGGCAATGATAGAAATCGCAGTTCTTTATCGTCGCTTAGGACAGGTAGAGCAACTTCAAGGGTGCGCCAAGCGGCTTTTTGCCCAGCGCTATCTCCATCAAAACTCAATGTTAGAGTGGGATTAAGGGTCAATAGACGCGAGATTTGGCTTTCATTAATAGCCGTGCCCATGGATGCCACCGCACCATAAATACCAGCTTGGTAAAGGGCAATCACATCCATATAGCCTTCGACCACTAGCCAGCGGTCTGCACGCTGTTGTCTTGATTCATAATAGCCATACAGTACATGCTGCTTATGAAAGACGGGCGAGTCTGAAGAGTTAATATATTTGGGCTTAACTTCATCATCTAACGCTCGACCGCCAAAACCAATAGTGCGTCCTTGATTGTCTCGGATTGGAAAGATGACTCGATCACGGAGCAAGTCATAATCACGTCCTGACTCTGATTGGCGTACCAGACCTAAGGCTTTGAGTCCCTCAATGTCTTGCGGGAACTGATGCTCAAGATGTTGCCAACCAAACGGCGCGTAACCAAGCCCGAAGGTCTCAAAGATATCTTCAGTAATACCGCGCGTCATAAAATAATGTTTGGCATGAGGGTGCGTGGTTAGATTGTGCTGATAAAACTTTTGAATCTGCTCCAGTAATTCATACAGATTACCGTCTTGGTCGCTTACATTATTATCATTCAGATCTACTGGATGGAATGCTACGGAATCAAATGATGCTGAACCATCCGCAGGCCATGTAGGCGGGTAGTCACTGTACTCTGAACTGTCATAACTTGTGCCATCATAGGGACTGTCTGTGAGCGAGCTACTATAGCTTGCATCGTCATAATTGGGCGGACTTGCATAGTCGTTAGTCTGCTGATACTCATATGAGTCAGAAGAAATAGACGGGATATCAGCTGACGACTGCCCATTAGATAGCGCTGTTGATTGTATATCCGATGAGGTAGGTGATGAAGTAGAGGGTGTTTGCTGTATTGACCTGGCATTTGGTCTAGATGCTGGCTTGGCTGTTGGCTTACTATTAGGTTTGTTGCGCTGATAGCTGACATTTTGCTGGTCATCTTTTGGCACTTCGATGCCAGTTTGCTTTGATAACTCATTCACCGCTTCAATAAAAGTTAGACTTTCATAGTCGCGTAAAAAGCTAATGGCATTGCCACCGACACTACAGCCAAAACAGTGGTAAATGTTCTTTTGTGGATTAACATAAAACGAAGGTGACTTTTCACCATGAAACGGACAACATCCTTTATATTCACTACCAGCACGTTTAAGCGTCGTATGACGACCAATAATACTAATCAAGTCAGCTTGGCTGTTCAGTTGTTCAAGAATATGATTAGGAATGCTCATGAGAAAAAATAATTTACCATAGGATAAGACAAGCGTTATTTTAGCACTTTTATTTTTGTATTATTCTAAACCGTTAAATCAAATCCATAGCAAAGCTGAGAGAAGTGATAAGTATTTAAAGCAATAATAAAATAGCCTAAGCAATGAATAGATAACTAAATTCAAAATATTAGCGTTTCATCTATCATTATATAAGATGCAGAATTTGTAAAAAATCAATAGGAAAGTAAGGCCAACTATACAGTTGGCCCTATGGTTTATCGTAAGTTGTAGTCTATTTTAAAGGTATAACAATTACCTAGATAATTTAATTGTCATCGTCCATATCTACAGTATCATCAGTAGGTGACATAGTACTGCGAGTTGGATTCATGTTTTGTGGATTCACGGTGGCTTCTGTTGCCGCAGCACTTGGACTACCTTGACTAGATACTTGCTCAGTCACATTTTCAGGTAAACCCAAACCTATATTAACACCAGTATTGCGACGAGTTGGCGCACCACTAGCAACTGGAGAAGCAGCATTAGTAGCTGGCAATCTAAGCTGAGTAGCCGCTCGAACTATTTGAGTTTTGGTTGCTCCAGTATATTCACCATTGCTAAGCGGTGTATCTTTTAAGCTGGCACGACCAAGCTGTCCAAAGGTTAGTTTATTCAACCATGAACGGTCAGCCTTGGTAGACAACCTGACACGCCCATCGCTAGTAAGCCATTCTGGATAGTTGATCTGGAGTAGGGTTTTATATTCTTTCGCTAAGTCCGTCAATCCTAACTGCTGATGGCTGTAAGCAAGGATAGCGATCGCTTCTGGTACGGCTTCGCTCAGTGGATAATACTGGAATACCCATTTGGCACGATTTACAGCGGCTACATGCGCTTTACGTTCGATATACCAGTTAGCAGCAGTCAACTCACTATGAGCAAATTGATTATAGATAAAAGTCATACGCTGCGCTGCATCGGGCGCATAAGGACTGTTGGGGTATTTATTGATAAGCTCTTGGAAGTTAGCAAAGGCGATACGAAAATAGGCAGTATCACGTTCAGACTGATTAAGCTTAAACAGTTTAATACCTTCAGATGAGCCTTGCATATTGGCCACACCGCGTACGTAATATGCGTAACTGACTTGCGGGTTAGCAGGGTAGAGGCTAATAAATCGATCAGCACTTGCCGCTGCTGTTTCAAAGCTGCCACTTGCATATTGAGCATACATTGTGTCAAGCAGTGCTTGCTCAGCATATTGCCCTGTAGGATAAAAAGTACGTAAATTAGTCAGGTCTTCGATAGCCTGTATATAGCGTCCCTTATCGATTTGAGCAATAGCATCACTATAGTAACCTTGCTCTGACTTTTCAGCAGTTTCGACCGCATCGCTGTCTTTGCTAGTCAGGTTTTTAAAAGTCTGACAGCCTACCAAGTTTACACTTATGGCAAGCAAGGTTATTGATGAGATTTTGATAAATGTGTTGCCAATAGGGCGCATACTTCTTCTCCGACACAAGGCGCATAATAGCGGTGGCGCTATCATACTAAGAACAAAGTTAATGATAAAAAGCTGACTATCAAGCTATAAGATAACAACGTGCAAAACAACAAAGGTATAAAACAGCAAGGTATCAAGTAAATAACTGCTCATAATTGAACATAGCTGCGGCATAGCATACAGCAAAACCACGATTACTTTATAGAATAACGTTTCCTTCGTCTATTTTTTCGTGCGCTATTTTGTAGTCAAATTACAATTAATCAGCACTATATTTATAGACAGTTATCCTTTTTATTGTTGCAAAGTTTGATGTCTATGCTTATCAGTAAAGCGTCATATGATAAATTTTGAATAGTTTAGCATGAGCGACTTTGATGGGCGACGACAAATATTGCTATTATTCCCGAATATACAGTAAATTACGGCAATGTTATATTATAGAGAGTTATATGTTAGAACGTCTAGTGGCATATGTCTCGATAGAAGATGATAGATAAGTACTCGCAACTGTAGGGCTAAAGGCTCTTGGCATGTTACACTATAGCGATATTTAACCGACTTTTTATTGTGATTTTTTAGGGTTCTAATTTTAATACCCTATGAATTGCGGCTTTATAGCTTTATAAAGTTACTCCTTATGACTTTTTCATTTATGGAAATTGTCACCTATAAATCTGCTACGAATAATAATGCTATGACCACAAATATAACACCGAAACAGATACCTGATACTGAACTATCAGCGCAACAACCATCCGTACAGGATGAATTGTTAAACGATGGCGACTTACTTGACAATGATTTAATTGATGACAATTTGCTTGACGATGAGTCAACTCTGGATTATGAAGAAATCGATGACGACGATGATGAAAGTCATGATGAAGACCAAGGTGACGATAATTCTATAGCTGGACAAGCTATACCGCAAGTTATTGATATGACCTATACCGTTACTGAAAATGAAGCGGGTTTACGTATAGACAAGCTTGCTTCACAAGTTTTCACTGACTTCTCGCGTGCGCAGCTCCAGGGCTGGGTTAGCGACGGCAGCTTGTTATATAATGGCAGCGTGCAAAAGCCTAAGCAACGCGTCAAAGCGGGAGACGTTATACATCTCTCGACGACACTGCAGCAGCACAGCGAAGATCAGCCAGAAAATATCGATATTGAAGTGGTTTATGAAGATGACGCCGTATTGGTCATCAATAAGCCTGTGGGTATGGTGGTGCATCCTGGCGCTGGTAATCAGACCGGCACTTTGGTCAACGCGCTACTGTATCACTATCCGCAGCAGCATCATTTGCCGCGTGCAGGTCTGGTACATCGTATTGATAAAGATACTTCTGGGTTATTGCTTATTGGCAAAACCAAACCCGCTCAAATGGCTTTAATGGAACAGTTGAAAGACAAATCTGTTTATCGTCATTATCAGTGTGTAGTAGCTGGCGATCAAGCAAGCCTGATGCGCCATCGTCGTATTGATGCACCGATTGGCCGTCATCGTAATCAGCGTACCAAGATGACTGTTATGACAGCTGGGCGTGAAGCGGTCACGCATTTGTTAAACGTCACTGCCCTTAATGATAATTATTGTCTATTAGATGTAGGGCTTGAGACTGGACGTACCCATCAGATTCGTGTGCACTTAAGTCATATTACCTATCCAATTGTGGGTGATCGCGTCTATGGTGGTCGTCGTCAATTACGAGCAGGCTTGACAGAGGCTCAGCGCAATGCGATTAGTAATTTTCCGCGTCAAGCATTACATGCCTATACCCTAGGCTTTGTTCATCCGACGACGGGTGAGGACATCGAAGTGACGACACCTATTCCTGAAGATATGCAGAAGTTGATGGCAGTGTTAAGTGATGGCTATGATGACGAATAAGATATGACAGACAAACTTCCCCTGACGATGCTGGCACAGCTTGATGATGTGACTGTGTTTCAGACAGCAGCCTTGCAAACGGCTGATTTTGAGGATACTGATTTTAAAAATCCAGGTCTTGAAGGTGCTGATTTTAAAAGTACAGAGTCTGAGACGTATAATCAGAAATCTCAAAAAATGCTGCAAACAGAGCAAGCAAGCTATGGTGAGTTGAACCTTGGATTGCATGTCGCTGATAACCCTGCACAAGTATTAGATAATCGTATGCGTCTATTAGCTGCTATCAACCAGCAATTAGCAACGCAGCAGCGTGCCTCTATCAAACGCTTACACTGGGTCAATCAGGTTCATGGTAAGCAGATTCATGATGTTGATGTCAGTCCGCTGAGTATGCGTCCGGTAGATGCTGATGCGCTAGTCAGTCAGCAAGCTGAACTGGGTCTAGCTATCATGACCGCAGATTGCGTACCTATTGTCTTATATCAACCAGCAAGTGGACAGATAGCAGCTATTCATGCTGGCTGGCAAGGGCTGGCGTGTGGCATTATTAAGACTACTGCTGAGCGTTTTGAGTCGGCAGAGCAGATTATAGCTTGGATTGGCGTTAGTATTAGCCAAGCGCACTATGAAGTAGGTAGCCAAGTTCGAGATAAGTTATTAGCAGGTTGTATAGAAAGTAACTCATTATCAACCGAGCATCTGGATAATTTTGCCGCGCTATTTTCTATACCAGCCAATTCTACTGATGGCAGCGATAAGATAAAGCTAGATTTACCGAAGATTGCTGCCTATCAATTAGAAACGTTAGGTATCCGTGTTTCTAACGATTCAGATATTGACTGTAGCTATGCTGATCCTCGTTATTATTCTTATCGGCGGCAGACGCATTTGCAGCAGCCAGCTACAGGGCGAATGGCATTGATTGTCGTGCGCAGTTTAGCCATTTAGGTACAATGCTTGAAAAAAATATTGGGGTATATAGAAATAAAAAATAGCAGCCTAAAACCTGCTATTTTTTATTGTCGATTCAATCTGATTACTTATTATTAGCACACAGAATCATTGGACTTCGGTACTGACAGTCCAAATAGCGGACGCAAGTATAATGCTAAGAAAGTCCCTGCCATTGCGAGTATGCCCCAAATATAACCGTGCAAACTAAAAGAAGCGATACCACCGAAGTAAGCACCGATATTACAGCCAAATGCAAGACGCGCACCGTATCCCATCATCAGTCCACCAATCACAGAAGCAGCAAAATTACCTGCAGTAATCTGGGTAAATTTGAACAAACCACCCGCTGCCGAAGCGATAAATGCGCCAATGATGATACCGATATTTAGTACAGTCGTTGAATCTGCAAAGATAGAAGCATCAAGAGCGGCAGCATTAGCCCCTTGCCAATAGCCCCAGCTGGCAACATCAACGCCCAAACCGCTAGCAATTTTAGAACCCCATAATGTAAAGGCTGAAGTAATGCCCCAAGGCTGACCACGCGTTAGTAAGGTCAATGCATTAAGTAGGGCTAGAATAATGGCCGCCGCAAACAGTGGCCAAGAGCCTCGAAAAATCCGTTTCCAACCAGATTCAGAAGGCACGGATGCCATCTTTGGTGCGTTTCTTTTTCTCTCAATGATTAACGTTACCCATGCGATTAAACCGAATAGTGCAAGCGATACTAGCCACGCGCCTGTATAACCGAGACCTGTAGAAGTAGCTAATGAATAGGGTGCATAAGCTGGCATCTCTTCTGTCCAAAATGGGAGATGATAAGCACCAATCGTGGCTCCGACTATGAAGAAGATAAAAGTTATGAACATGACAGAACGTCCACCTCCTATCGCGTAGAGCGTGCCAGAAGCACAGCCACCACCAAGTTGCATGCCAATGCCGAACACGAAAGCCCCCACGACTAAGCTGACACCCAACGGTGCGACATAGCCTGCGACTGGCCCACCAAAAATGGTGGTGCCATAGGCAAGAATTGGCGCAAACAACGTCACAGCGATAGCCAACATCAGCATATGGGAGCGCATTGCCTGCCCATTGCCTACCGCCATCATACGTCTGAACGCGGAGGTAAAACCAAAGCGAGCATGAAAGAGGGTATAACCTAGCAAAAGACCAATGCCAAGGAGCAATGATTGGGAGATGTGTTGGGTATCAAGTAAATGAATAAGCAGCAGCAGACCTGCAACTGCGCCTCCCGCTATTAATATTTTCTGCGGTGCATTTAAAGCAAGACTCTCTCTTACAATAGGATCTTTTGTGTCGTTTACCGACTGAACTCTAGTGATAGTATTCAAAGTAATAGCTTCCTTCTCCGATGCATTTGATCGGATGTTATTTTTATAAGGATTTTTAGGAATATTGGATGTAGAAGTGTGGATTCTATGTCGATTTATAGAACTTGTTGAAGTTCTACAATGAGTAACGAATCAGCGCTACATCATAGTCTTATTAGCATTAAAGTAAACAGGAAGGCACTAGAAGAATAAGAATTAGCATATAATAATATGGAATAACATATATTTGAATCAGCTCGTTTGTTATCATCGCTTTTTACTATAACAGGAGCTGGCTCGTAGCTTATGCAGACTAATATTGATTACTTACATAAGATTGGTTGATAATCTGTCAAATCTCGCTAGAGTGTGCACTAATAAAAAAAGTGTGCGCTAATAAATTAAGTGCTAACCAAGACGCATCTAATATTGATATGCTTGAATTTACTGAAGCTTGGCGCATATTATTTAGTGTGCTTTATCAACATATAGATCATGAGGGTGGCCTTTACTGCTGCTAAACAATGCAAAGTGCAGCAATGAGCCAAATGGCACTGATTATCGTGCGCCGCTCAAATTGTTATTAATCATACTTCATGAAGTTTTAAAGTATTAACTTTTAACTATTCAATTAATTATTTATTACCCATTATTAGAGTTCGTATGAATACATCTGTAGCACCGTCTTTGCAATCTTCCAATACTGATAACCTGCCAACTGTATCGATAGCGGTTATCTATCATAGTAATTATGGTCATACCAAGCGCGTAGCTGAAGCGATAGTCGAGGGTGCACGCCAACAATTACCAGAGGCGCAAGCTAAAGCTGTCGATGTTCATGACGTTGACTGGGATTTTTTGGATCAGGCAGATTTGCTCGTTTTTGGTAGTGCGGTATATATGGGCAGTGTCACGGCTGAATTTAAAACCTTTATGGATGAGACCTCCAAGCGTTGGTACCATCGAAAATGGGAAGGTAAGTGGGCAGCCGCTTTTGCTAACTCAGGTGGTCTAAGTGGTGACAAATTGGCAGTATTACAGCAGATTTCATTATATGCTATGCAGCATGGCATGAACTGGATTGGGCTACCACTTATGCCGACAGGTCATGGTGAAAATGATTTAAACCGACTATCAAGCTTCTTAGGTTTGATGACTCAGTCGCTTGATGGACCACCAGAGGAAACTCCAGGCAAAGGTGATATTGATACTGCTATTTGGTTTGGTGATCATTTGGCAAAGACCATAATCAAGCATCAGCCAGCATGTTAAGCTGATTAAAATATAGTAAGTTAATATTCATTACGTATAAAGTAGCGAATATTAAATAATGATAAAAAAGCAGACGTCAATATTGATGTCTGCTTTTTTAATGGGCGCTGTTTATATTGATTGCTATTGATTGAACGGATTATCAACCGAATTAACATTGACTAAGTTAGGGTTAGAGGTGACAGGAATAGGACTATCAAAAAACTGAATGGCTTGGCAGCCAGTAAGTAGCGTCATGATTAAAAGCACGCAGGAAAAATTGAACGATTTCATAGTAATTCTCAGCATACCTTTTGTAGTACTCAAATAGCTTACATAATAACCAAAACCTATTATTAAGCAATAGTATACTTTTGCTTAGTGTCGTTTATTTTCAAAAATATCAAATTTACTTCAACAGAAAACAGCTGATTTTTTATGTTGTATAAATTATTTATTTGTGAGTTATATATTTACATTAAAAAATCTGTCTCAGCATTTGTATATGTTATGTATACAATACTATCTGTATAAATTAGCCTAAGCGAATAAAGTAGTGAGTTTTCATGCAACTATTAAATATCGTTTTAATAAAATAATGAACTGTACTTAAGCTTAGTAGATGTTTTTAAAGCCTTTATTAGATAATTATTAAATATTATATGATTAATTATTTTGAAAATTTTGTCAAAGTTGATGTGTCAATGGTAAATTTTAATTTTTGTAAAAAAATGAGTTAAATAGGTTAATATTTAAGCAATAATAGCGAAATAGTTTTACCTTAAGAGGGTAAATATAAATTACTTGACATATAACTGTAATAATTAATGGAAATAGCTATTCATAAACGAGTAACCAACACCAATACCAACACTGAAAGTCTATACAGGACTAATCACAATAATAAGGCAGAATAGAACCGGACTGTTAGTTTTGAAAACTGTTGACTACCTTTTTCTAATTCTTTTTTATTAAGCAGCCTTAATTTTTCCAGCCACTATATGCCAGCTATATGAGGATATTATGAAGCCACTTTCTATAATGTTATCGATGCTTATTATTGGTTTCACTTCCAGCACCGTGATGGCTGAAGGAGTTAACACTCCAAGTGCAAGCTTGCCTAATGTAAGCCCTGCCAATAGCGATTTAGTCAACCGCGGTGCTTATATTGCACGTGCTGCTGACTGTATGGCTTGCCATGGCGAGGACTATACGGGGGGTGTCGCAATTGAAACTCCAATGGGTGATATTTACGCGACCAATATTACCCCGTCAAAACGCTATGGTATCGGCAACTATACCGAAGCGGATCTAAAAAAAGCGCTCCAGCAAGGCCGTGCTCCCGACCACATGATTTATCCTGCCATGCCATATCCATCTTATAACGGCATGAAAGATGAAGATGTCAGTGCGCTATTTGCTTATCTGCAGACCGTACCAGTCGTTGATGAAGCTCCTGAGTACAAAACAGATTTACCTTTTCCGTTTAACTTTCGTACCTTAATGTTAGGTTGGAACGCGATTAACATACCTTCTACAGAAAATCGTGAGGGGCTAACGCAAACGCAGCAACGCGGCGAGTACTTAGTAAATAACCTTGCTCATTGTGGCACTTGTCATACGCCGCGTAACAGTACCATGGGTTTTGATAAAGATAATTATCTGTCAGGTGCACAACTTGGCACTTGGTACGCACCAAATATCACCCCTGATAAATCGAGTGGGATAGGTAATTGGAGTGAGCAAGATATCATCACCTATTTGCGTACAGGTGAGCTGGATCAACGGGTCTTTGCTGGCGGTCCGATGGGTGAAGTGGTTGCGCACAGCACTCGCTATCTAAAAGATGCAGATTTGAATGCAATTGCCTCTTATCTTAAAGCCGTACCCGCTGTCCGAACAGATGATAAAATTCATCCGGTCGATGCATCACGTTTACCAACCCCGATTAATGAATCAATCACTCATGATCTTCTTGCTCAAAAAGATTATTTGGCACAGGCTAAAGCGGATGTTAGTGGCGGTAGTAATTCGCCCGAAGCGTTATACCTTGCTGCTTGTGGTAGCTGTCATGGGGTCGATGGTTATGGTCAGCCCGATGCCCGTTATGCACCTATTGTCGGTCTAAGTAGTATCCGACGTAATAATCCAGATGGTCTAATCAACGTTATTCTTCATGGTATTAATGGCGCAACCAATACCAGTCCTAAAATGCCTGGATTTTCAGAAGAGTTAAGCAGTCAGCAAATTGCTGGTATTACCAATTATGTACGCGTGAACTTTGGCAGTCTTGCTAGCAGTAATGTAAGTGCCGCTGATGTCGATAAAGTAATAGCATCAGAACCTGAGCAACCTTTTTTAATTAAGTATGCAGGCCTGCTTGCGATAATAGGCATCATCGTAGCTATCGTCATTATTATATTTATTATTCGGACGATTATACGTTCTAGGCGCCACAGATAATTGGAATTGATTTGTTCAGACAACCAAGCAAGTAATCTTATAAATGCGTATGAGACGCTTATTACAAGACATAGATTAAGTGCAAGACGGCAGAGGAATAGAGCTTGGCATAAGATACAGAGCGTATAAGCCAAACTAATAATAAGAGAAGTGCCTACTGCCACACCGTCACGCACGACAGTCTACTTAAGGACATTATTATGAATGACATGCCTCAATCACCAACGCGGCGCCAACTGCTCTCGATGATCGGTAAAACAGCGGGCGCAACTGCGATGTATCAAGCAATGACCACTTTAGGATTCGCTTCTGAATCTAGTTTTAAAGAATCTATGGATCTTCAAGGTGCGCCTCCCGGTGCTAGCATCGTCATCCTTGGTGCAGGTCTTGGCGGCCTTACTGCTGCCTATGAGCTGCGTAAAGCAGGTTATGATGTCAAGGTACTCGAGTTCCAAAACCGCGGTGGTGGACGCAGCTGGACGCTTAATAGCGGCGATAAATATACTGAGCTTGGCGGTGAAGAGGTTACCTGTGATTTTGAAGAAGGTAACTACTTTAACGGCGGACCATGGCGTTTGCCAAGTCACCATTATGCAGTATTTCACTATTGCAAAAAGTTTGGCGTTGAGATGCAACCCTTTGTTCAAACCAATGACCGTGCTTATTTGCATCGCTCTACTCACTTTGGCGGTGTGCCGCAGCGCTTAGGCGATGTAAAAAACGATATACAAGGTAACGTAGCCGAGCTGCTATCAAAGGCCGTTAACGTCGGAGGTCTTGATCGTTCGGTGAATACTGAGGATAAAGAGAAGTTACTTGAAGGCCTAAAAGGCTGGGGTGTGCTAGACAAAGACTATCGCTATAGAGCCAGCAATGAGACTACTAAACATCGTGGTTTTAGCGTTTTCCCTGGTGGTGGTTTGATGCCAAACGAAAAACCCTCAAAGCCTCTACCTATCAGTGAGATATTAGATTCTGGCATGTGGTCAGATATCTATAGCAATCATATGACTTATGGCCATCAACCAACGATGTTCCAGCCAGTAGGCGGTATGGGTAAAATCGGCGATGCTTTCACTCGCGAGTGCCGCGATATGATTGAGTTTAATGCCAAAGTCACCAAGATTCATCAAGATGAAAGTGGCGTCACTGTCAATTATGTCGATAGTAACAGTCCAGATGGGGCAACCAAGACTATACGTGCTGATTGGTGTGTTTGTAATATTCCGTTGACCGTATTGACTCAAATTGATATCAACGTCTCAAAGCCTATGAAAAAGGCAATGGCTGCCGTACCTTATGACACCTCTTATAAAGTTGGCCTAGAGTTCAACCGCCGTTTTTGGGAAGAAGACGAGTGGATCTTTGGCGGCTTGACCTATACTGATATGCCTATCACGCAAATCGCTTACCCTTCAGAAGACATGTTTAAAACGGGAACAGGGGTGTTACTAGGCGCATATGGCTTTGGCCCAACTTCTTATAAGTTCAACACGCTAACCCCAAAAGAGCGTATCAATGTTGCACTTGCTTATGGTAAATACATTCATCCACAGTATCCAAAAGAGTTCCGCGCAGGAACGTCAGTGGTGTGGCACCGTATCCCATGGACATTAGGTTGTTATGGTATCTGGAGTGAGTCAAGCCGTGAGCAGTATTATGATCAGTTGTGTAGTATTGACAACCGTATTGTACTGGCAGGTGAGCACTGCTCACACATTCCTGCATGGCAGGAGGGCGCTATTCTATCTGGCATTGATGCAGCCAATCGCTTACACCAAAAAGCAAAAATGCTTGGTTAATGTTGATAACTATAATAAATTCAGAGGCTATCATGGACAATATAAGCATAAAAAACATGACATCCAGAATGCTCAATATGATGTTGCTTAGTGGGATAAGCACTGCAGTATTGTTAGGCTGTAGCCAACAAGCAGATGATGTAGAGACACTGGCTAGTAAACAAGACACTGTGCAACCGGCTGATAATCAAGCCAGTCGTAATACTGGGGCTTGGGGCGGCGTGTATATGACTCGTGATGAATTAAGAGCGCCCAATATCAACATCGTTGATGACAGCTCACTGCCGAGCATGGAAAACGATCCAAGTATTGCAGAGTGGGAAACCAAGTTTGAAGGTTCAAATGCCTTTATTACTACCAATGGCGCCAAGCTATATCACGACTCTTGTGCAGGCTGTCATATGCATGAAGGTCAGGGCGCTTATGGGGCGGGCTATTACCCACCGCTAGCAGATAACAGTAAAATGCAGTCGAAATATTACATTATTGACATATTGATTAATGGCTTTCGCGGAATGCCGTCATTCCATATGATGATGAACGATGAGCAAATGGCAGCTGTTACTCAATATGTGGTCAATGATCTAAATGGTTTTAAGCAGACCGTTACTGCTAAAGATGTGGCACAGCTAAGGCATGCCAACCCACCAGGTTATGATCCAAGCGAATAAGTTTGTCATAATTAATCTTACTTAGGTAATAACTAACAATAGTAATCAATAAAAAGCTCAACAAAAAAGCGTCCAGTAATATTATTGGACGCTTTTTTGTTGCTGGCTATTACTAGAATTAGGCTAAATATTAGAGGTGATAGCTATTAAAAACGGCTTAAAATGCATCTATTCCTTCAGATGTTTTATTCCTGAGTCTTTGTAAAAAAACGTGCTTGATAGATAATTAAGCAAGCAATTTCAGTGAAATAGTTTTATTTTAGTAGAGTTGCCTCAACGTTATTTGCTAAACATTATATAGGCGACATACAAGGATGTTTATTATGAAGCCGTTTTCTGTGCTGTTGTCAGCACTTGCATTTAGTATGGCCTTTAGCACTTTGATGGCTAAAGAGATAAGCCTTCCTATTCCTAGTGCAACTTTACCCAATGTTAGCCCAGCAAATAGTCCTCTCGCTAATCGCGGTGCTTATGTTGCGCGTACCGCTGACTGTATGGCTTGTCATCGTGAAGACTATAGTGGCGGCGTAGCGATTGAAACGCCTATCGGCAATATTTATTCGACCAACATCACACCTTCTAAACGTTATGGCATTGGCAATTATACCGAAGCTGATTTTACAAAAGCTCTGCGCAAGGGACGTGCACCGGGTTACCAGCTTTATCCTGCCATGCCATATCCGTCCTATCATGGGATGACTGATGACGATATCAGTGCATTATTTGCTTATTTTCAAACTGTACCAGTCGTTGATAAACCACCTGAAAAAACCACTAAATTACCATTTCCGTTAAATATTCGCAGTTTGATGTTAGCTTGGAACGTCATCAACGTACCTTCTACTGAAAACCGTCAAGGTCTTACCCAAACGCAGCAACGTGGTGAATATCTAGTCAATAATTTAGAGCACTGTGGCACATGTCATACACCACGCAACCTTACTCAGGGTCTTAATAAAGACAAGTATTTATCTGGTGCGCTGCTTGGTAAATGGTATGCACCAAACATTACGCCTGACAACGATAGCGGGATTGGTCGCTGGAGTGAGCAAGACATTAGTATTTATTTACGTACTGGAAAGCTTGATAAACGTGCGTATGCTGGTGGGCCAATGGGTGAGGCAGTCGCGCACAGTACTCGCTATTTAACCGATGAAGACTTGATAGCAATCGCCGATTATCTAAAGGTAATACCGGCCATCAAGACCGATGATTACTTAATACCAGTGCATGTCTCACGTTTGCCACGTCCAGCCAGTGACTCTATTACTTACAACTTACTTGAGCAAAAAGACTATTTAGCGCAAGCAAAAGCCAATACCAGTATCAACGCTAATAGCAGCTCGTCAAAAGCATTGTATCTTGCTGTTTGCGCCAGTTGTCATGGTGTCGATGGTTACGCCCAGCCTGATGCACGTTATGCCTCTATCGTAGGACTAACCAGCATTCGCCGTGCTAAGCCAGATGCGCTGATTAATGTCATTGCATATGGGGCTAAAGGCGCACTAAATACAGCGCCGAAGATGCCAGGTTTTTCAAAAGAATTAACTCATGCTCAAATTGCCAGTATCGCCAATTATGTGCGAGTTAGTTTCGGTGGACTGCCAAACAGCGATGTTAGCGCCACTGATGTTAAACGCATACTGAAGTAAGTGTAAGCATCAAGACAGATCACAAAAACGCTTATCAGTATCTAATGCTATGCAGGCCTGCTTTATTACAAGGACAATATAATGAACGATATGCTTCAATCACCCACACGGCGGCAACTGCTGTCAATGATTGGCAAAACTGCTGGAGCAACAGCCATGTATCAGGCGATGACCACGCTGGGCTTTGCGTCTGAATCTAGCTTTAAGCAAGAAATGAATCTCAAGGGCGCGCCTGCTGGAGCAAGTATCGTTATCCTTGGGGCAGGCTTGGGTGGTCTCACTGCGGCTTATGAGTTACGTAAAGTGGGCTATAAAGTGACTGTTCTTGAGTATCAAAATCGTGGCGGTGGACGCAGTTGGACACTAAACAGCGGTGATAAATATACAGAGTTGGGTGGAGCTGAGGTTACTTGTGACTTTCAAAAGGGCAATTACTTTAATGGTGGCCCGTGGCGATTGCCCGTACATCACTATGCCGTATTCCATTATTGTAAAAAGTTTGGAGTCGCATTACAGCCTTTTATTCAAACCAATGACCGTGCTTATTTGCATCGTACCAATCATTTTAATGGTGCACCGCAGCGTTTAGGAGAGGTGCAAAGTGACATTCGCGGTTATGTCTCGGAGTTATTATCCAAAGCGGTTAATACTGGTGGCCTTAATAATACCGTTAATAAAGAAGACAAAGAAAAACTATTAGAAGGTTTAAAAGGTTGGGGTGTTCTTGATAATAATTATCGCTATGTCAAAAGCCATGAGACCAGCAAACATCGCGGCTATAGTGTGTATCCAGGGGGCGGGCTGATGCCTGATGCCAAGCCCTCGGCTCCGATACCAATGGACAAATTATTAAATTCGGGAATGTGGTCAGATATCTATGCCAACTACACCGTTTATGTGCATCAACCAGCGATGTTTCAGCCCGTTGGCGGTATGGGAAAAATCGGTGATGCGTTCACGCGTGAATGCCGCGATATGATTAAGTTCAATGCCAAAGTCACCAAAGTTTATCAAGACGAGACTGGTGTAACCGTTGATTATGTCGATAGTAATAACATCGATAGTGAAACCAAAACTGTACGTGCAGATTGGTGTATTTGTAATATTCCACTATCAGTATTAACCCAAATTGATATCAATGTCTCAGCACCAATGAAGCAAGCGATGGCAGCCGTCCCTTATGACAGCTCTTATAAAGTAGGTTTAGAATTCAAGCGCCGCTTTTGGGAGGAGGATGAATGGATATATGGCGGTATCACTTATACTGATATGCCTATCTCGCAAATATCTTATCCTTCACAAGACTTGTTTACTACTGGTTCAGGCGTACTACTGGGAGCTTATGGGTTTGGAGAAGCTTCCTATAAGTTTAATTCTCTAACACCAAAAGAACGAATTAATGCGGCATTAGAGTATGGTAAATACATACATCCACAATATACCAAAGAGTTCCGCTCAGGTACTTCGGTCGCGTGGCATCGTATCCCATGGTCGCTCGGTTGCTATGGGCTTTGGAGTGAATCTAGCCGTGAGCAGTATTACGATACGCTTTGCAGTATTGATCATCGAATCGTGCTGGCAGGGGAGCATTGCTCACACATTCCAGCTTGGCAGGAAGGCGCAATATTATCCGGTATGGATACAGCTAAGCGGTTACATCAAAAAGCAAAAAATCTCGGCTAATAAGGGTAACGATTAAGCAAGGATGACTATAATGAACTTAGGAGCAGTCATGGATATGATGAGATTACACCCAATTGAACCATCTCGTCCGCTCAAGTTGTGTAGAACGGCAATCATCTTAGTTATCGGAGGTGCAGCTACCTTGTCAGCCTGTAGTTCGTATACTAAAGAAAAGGCGACTACTATTGCCAGTCAACAATCAGCACCAGTGATATTTGACAATCAGGCTAGCCGTAATAATGGCGCATGGGGTGGGGTGTATATGTCGAAAGCAGCGCTTGCCCGCCCGCCTATGAATATCGTCAATGTTAGCTCGATACCAAAGATGCAGAATGATGCCAACTTACAAAAATGGCTCGCAAAATTTGAAGGTAGCTCACAAGGTAAAACAGGCTTTTTTACGATGAATGGTAAAAAGCTCTATGAGGACTCCTGCGCGGGTTGTCATATGCAAAAAGGCGAAGGTGCGCAAGGGGCAGGCTACTATCCGCCGCTAGCCAATAATAGTAAGATGCAATCAAAATACTATATCATTAGCGTTGTGATGAATGGTTTGCGCGGTATGCCATCCTTTCATAGTATGATGAATGATGAGCAAATAGCGGCTGTGACTCAATACGTGCATAGCGATCTGAATAAATTTACGGATACGGTCACTGCGGCTAACGTTGTCCAATTACGCCATGAATTTCCACCGGGTGCGGATCCTAGTGAGTAAGCTTGTTATCATAAACAAAAAAAGCGTCTGATAAATAAGTTATCAGATGCTTTTTTTTAAAACGTTACGAAGTAATAAAATTATTGCGGGCTGGCTGACCATACCGGTGAGCGGATAATGCCTTGACCAGACTTACCGAATGACTCACCACCATTTAATGACTTAATGGTTAATACGCCTTTCCCGCCTTGAGTTGAGGCATATACCACACGCTTACCATTAGGTGAGAAGCTTGGAGCCTCATCAATACCGGTATTACCCAAATTAGCAGTCACTGCACCGTTACTGTTCATAATTGCAGCTGAGCGCCCACTCAAAAAGGCAATTTGCGTGCCGTCACTACTAAACTGCGGACTGGTTGCATAACCACTACTAGATACTTTGGTTGTCCGACCTGAGCCAAACTCATAGCGATAAATTTGTGGCTTATTAAAGCCTGCTCTATCAGAAACAAATACAAAAGACTTACCATCCGGCGCATAATTTGGTTGCACTTCACTGCTTGGCCAGTTTGTCAGCTTTTTAAGGTTGCCACCACCTGCGCTCATCTCATAAATATCAGCACTACCTTCAAAACTGCTGGAGAATAGTATTTTACTACCGTCAGGGGAGAAAGATGGGCTTAGGTTACTGCCTTTATATGGAGTAACAACAGTGGCCGCGCCGCCACTCACATTTTGTACATAAATTAATGGATAGGATTTGTCGCGCTGTACTGTATAGGCAATACGCGAAGCATCAGGTGACCATGCTGGCGAAAATATTGAGCCTGTGACTTCAGTGATGGTTCTAGCGTTTTCACCATCGGCGTCCATGACTTTTAAGCGAGATATCTTATCTTTGCCGCGTCCAGTCTCTTCAATATAAGCAATACGCCCTGAGAAGTCACCCGGCGTGCCAGTAACAAGCTCATAAACTTTATCCGCGATAACGTGCGCTGCATAACGCAAACTTTCTTGATTGTTATCCGCACTTAAGCTTTGCTTACCTTGAAGCACGCGACCAGATTTGACATCAATCACTTCATAGTTAGTCTCGATTTTACCGCGATTGGTACGGGTGCTACCGACTACTAGATAAGGAATACCTAAGCTTTGCCATACTGGTAATGTCCCAGCGAGCTCGCTACTACTACGCGGTTGCTGCGGTAAATTTTTGCTAGTAACGTTGAGCTCAGTTCTACTCAAGTCGTTTAAGATAATGGGCGATAGCACAGAATCACCAGCGAAAGGCACAAAAGCGACCTGATTTTGTTGTACTGGAATCTCATAATCTAATTCTAGTACGACAGGGGCAGCGTATAAGCTAGGAGCAACAAGTAGGCTTGAGGCACTGGCAAGTAAAGTAATCAAAAGTTTTTTGTGAGTACGCATGACTGAATTTAGCTCCTAGAATAAGGTGGTAATCGTTTTTTATATACTTTAATTGAGTATCACGGTAAGACAATATCACAACTGACGCAAGTTTTTTAAGATGAAATTGGCAATAAACTAGGAGTTTGCTATGTTATCAATTACTGCCCTTGAACTGTACCGTAAAGGTAGGATATTTAGGGTCGTCAGTATCAATCGGTAAATTACGGGTACTCAGTACTGCTTGTTTAGCAGCTTCGTTTACAGCTGGATCAGAGCCTGAAACAGAGACATTGACCACATCACCATTGCTATTGACTGTTATCGTTAACGTCGCACGTTGGGTTGAACCCTTAGCCGCTATGGGTGGGTTATAATTGCGTCTGATTAAGTTAATAATCTCACTATTGCTCGCACCGCGACTCCCACCTGACGCATTGCTATTACTACCAGCTGATTGCCCTGAGGTAGTGGTACTTCCAGATACCGTTGACTGTCCATCGGATAAGCTAAAATTCTTGCCAGCACTACTTGAGTGACCAGTATCTATCTCTAAATTGGACTGTGTATTATTAGGGCGTTTGATTTTGGGTGGATTGTTCTCTGTATTTCGAAATGATTTCAGTCGAGCGCGCTCAGCATCAAGCTCATTTTGTTTCTGTTGTTCAACCTCATTAAGCTCTGCTAACGCTGACTCATCTAGCTGCGCTGCCAATTCAGCTATATTACGCTCATACTCTTGCATTTGCTCAGTACGTCGCTGATGCTGCTCTTGACTCATTAATACTGGACGATCAGCTGGGTCATCAGAGCGAGTAAATATAGACTCTCTTTGGGTGTTTGGTGGTACGTTTGTTTGGCTGGCATTGCTACTGCTATTTGCATTCATTTGTTCAATGGCAACTGCACTGCCATCACTACTACTAGCTGCTTGCATCGCTGCACGATTGGCTAATATCTGCCCTTGCATTTCAGCCAACTCTCCCGGTGTGACCATGGTAGTTTCAATATTACCCACGGTTTCTAATTCGGGCGATTGGTAGGTATAGATCAGTATTCCAAGCACAATGCCATGTGCCAACAAGCTCAATATCATGGGCAGTGTCAGCCCATTACCTTCTGGCGGAGTTGGGACATAAACGGCAGGAGCATTATTCATGGTTTTGATACTCATTGACGTGTTTCATCAGATTGTCTGCTTTGTTAAACTAAGCGTATATAGAGGCAAGTGTGTGCAGAGTACAGTAGATTTTTTAGTTAAGGCTATTATAACGTAGGTGTGGGCAGGGGAGCACCTGTTAATAGTCCTACTTTTTGAATACCTGCCTGCTGCAAGTTTGCCATTAAGGTCATAATTGAACCATATTGGTTATTCTGATCTGCATTAATCATTACCTGAAGCGGTTGCACGCCAGCGTTGCTATTTTGCGACTGTAAATTGGATAAAGTATTAATCAGTTCTGGCTCACTGATAGGCATGTCTATATTGTTCTCATAACTGATAAAAATCTCACCGCTACTTGTTAACGATACGATAACAGGTAGCTGATTTTGACTCATTGCATTGGTCTGCTCTTTTGGCAAATCAACATCGACCCCTGTCGTCAGCATCGGTGTTGTCACCATAAATATCACCAATAACACCAGCATAACGTCGATATAAGGTACGACATTCATTTCAGCGTTGAGCGCTTTTTTCTTGCGGCTATAGGGGTTTGGTTTCATAGCCCTGTCACCTGACCTGCGCCAATTATAGTCTCAGTAATTTTATTCTCTTTATGCAGTGCATTTTGGCTACTGGTCTCACGCTGTAACATACCCGTCATCTCATCGCAAAATAGTGCACGCGACTCATAAAGCTGGCCTGATTTTGCAGTGAAATGGTTATACGCTAGCACGGCTGGAATAGCAGCAAACAGCCCCATTGCAGTAGCAATAAGCGCTTCGGCAATACCGGGAGCTACGGAGGCAAGTGTAGCTTGTTCCGTTTGTGAAAGACCTAAAAAGGCATTCATGATACCCCAGACCGTTCCAAATAAACCAACATAAGGCGCTACCGAACCAATGCTGGCAAGGGTAGTGATTCCTGACTCAAGCAACTGTTGCTGACGACCAAGTCCAACCCGCAGCTTACGCTCAACGCCATCAATAATGTCATCTTTAGGTTGGCGTTTTTTGTGCATTCTTAAGTATTCAGAAAAACCAACATAAAAAATCTGCTCAAGGCCTTGACGCTCAGGAGAGCCTTGAACACCTTGGTACAGCTTGGCCAAATCTTCGCCCGACCAAAACCAAGTCTCAAACTGCTCATCGAAGTTTTTGGCCGTGCCAAGACGAGCGCTTAAGCGAAAAATAATGACCCAACTAACCAAAGATGCTAGTAGCAATAGTCCCATCACAATCTGCACGAGCAGGCTGGCTTGAGTAATAAGATCTATAATGTTTAATGATTCAGGCATGTAACAGACTCACTGGTAATTAACAATAACTGACTAAAATAATGATGCTGAAGCCAGATAACCTTAAGGAACTACAATAAAAACGATAATTTAATACTTATTATGTATGATCAAATATCATGTATTTTCATATTAATTTCAATCACTTATTATGAAAATAACCGCTCAATCCAAGTGTGATATTTGCCGTAACAATATTTCAACCCCCTAGTTTACTGCTAAATGCTTAAAAGGTCATTATTAATATGTTAAATGGTCAGTAGACAGATTTTTAATTTGTTGTTTGATAATACGTTCTTACCGTGTACTATTGTTTATAAATAGAATTTAGTTTTGGTTTTGGACGCGTAAGGCATGGGTAATGATTGAATTTGTGCGCTAATTTCTCTAGAATGTTGCGCTTTGTTACCACTGCCTTTTGATAATGACGTCGCAATTCCTTTGCTGACGTCATATTTACTTTAGGCACTATATTTTAAACACCATCAAACCTGTTCTTTTCACTGGCCAGTCGGAATCGACCCTTATGAATGCACTTGAGCGCTATTTTGGAATTAATGGTGACAATACCACGATCAAAACGGAAATTGTTGCTGGTATAACGACCTTTTTGACGATGGCTTACATTATCTTTGTCAACCCTAACATATTGGCAGAAGCCGGTATGGATAAGGGGGCAGTGTTCGTTGCTACCTGTCTAGCCGCTGCGATAGGCTGTTTTATAATGGGCATCTATGCCCGCCTGCCTGTCGCCTTAGCACCGGGCATGGGTCTTAACGCCTTCTTTACCTATGGCGTGGTTTTGGGTATGGGCCATGCATGGCAAACTGCGCTCGGTGCTGTATTCTTATCGGGTTGTATATTTATACTTTTAAGCTTATTTAAGATTCGGGAATGGATTATAAATTCTATTCCAATGGCTCTGAAACAGGGTGTTATTGCAGGTATCGGTGCATTTTTAGCATTTATTGCGCTACAAAGCTCTGGTGTCATCGTTGGGCAAGATGCAACCTTGGTTACCCTCGGTGATATGACGTCATTTGGACCAATGATGGCTGCTATAGGCTTTTTCGTTATTATCGGTCTATCTTACAAAAAAATCCCTGGAGCGGTAACGATTGGTATTTTACTGGTCGCTTTGATTAGTCTGTTGGCAGGTCATACTGAGTTCACTGGTGTTATGTCCACACCACCATCCATTGCACCCACACTTATGCAGCTTGATATTGCTGGTGCGTTTGACGTGAGCATGATCAGTGTCATTTTTGCTTTCCTATTTGTTGATTTGTTCGATACCGCCGGTACGCTAGTGGCTACTACGAGCCAAGCCAACTTAATTGATAAAGACGGTAAGATCCCTAATATGGGCAAAGCACTGCTAGCGGATTCTACAGCGACGGTTACCGGTGCGATGCTCGGAACTTCATCGACTACGAGCTATGTTGAAAGTGTCGCGGGTATTGCAGCAGGTGGTCGCACGGGACTCATGGCAGTGACGGTCGGGGTGTTGTTTCTATTAAGTACTTTCTTTGCACCGCTGGCTGGTATGATTCCAGCTTATGCTACCGCTGGTGCTATCTTTTATGTAGCTGTGCTGATGCTAGGTACGCTAAAAGATATCAACTGGGGCGATTTAACGGATGCAGCGCCCGTTGTCGTCGTTCTTTTGTTCACTCCATTAACATACTCTATCGCTGATGGTATTGCGCTTGGTTTTATTACCTTTACTGCGGTGAAGTTAATAGCTGGCAAACTTAATGAAGTGACTATCGCAGTATGGGTGCTAACGATAATCTTACTTGCCAAGATTATATGGCTATAGTTTTTTAGGTTATTTATAAGCTCTTATTAATAAGTGCTATGTTTCTAAGAAGTGTATTTACAGACAGCTAGACAGCATTACCCACTCCTAAACCCTCTTTATCTTTCTTTGATAAAGAGGGTTTTTTGGTTAGAGGCTAGGGCGTGTCCTCAATCTGAACGAGTGAACCTCTAATGGGCTAAAAATGGCTATATTTCCGTCACTCTTTGAAAATTTCTAGACAATATGTTCATATTCTCTGCAAAATTTCCTTTGATTGACAAAAACCTATCTCATTTTTATTACCGTTATCAAAATGAGGACAAGCCCTAGGGTATTTTTTGGCGAGAAATTCGTAATTATTACAGTTAGAAATAGTGCTTAATAGTTAATAGCAAACAAAAAACCATAAATTAAATAGCTTCAAGAACTTTGTGCTGCTATCTATTTGTTTTTAAATGATATATTTATTAATATAAATGACCGATAATGTTAGTTTGAAAAATTATTTCATGATAATATGGCGGAGTTAAGCGCATCACCTCAATCAACGCCGTAGAGGTTTTTCTTACAGTGAATTAGCGTCATATAAGATCGCAATTTTGGGTTCATTAATTTCATATTAAAGCCATTAATTGTCGATTGCACTCCTTTCACTACAAACAAGAAGAAGGCACTAATGCCGCTTAACTGTTCGTTGTTGCCTTTGAATTGTTAACGTAGTATTTTTTAACAATCGAACGACCTACTTAACCCTCTCCAGCTTATGCTGGATTTGCTCGTTTTGTGATGGCGTTGTTTGGTCTCTTATAAGTAGCTATCATTGATAGGTATTTGTTGCCGCTATTTGGCTGAATGTTTAATCGCTTTATCCTAAATGTTTAAGTCATTAAGAGTCCACACGCACCATTTATTATGGTTTTTTTAACGATAGTTATGGAGTTGGTATGAACCCAATAGACCAGTTTACACCCAAAGAGCCTATTTTATTTGATCCTATCGATTTGCTTGCACCTGAGTATATTACTCAGTCGGCAGATGACCTGTATGCGCGTATTTCACCGTTATATAGTGTCGATGAAGACCGCTGGTTGACCAAGTTGCTACCACTAGCTAAGCCTAGTGATAAAGAGCGAGATGATGCTAGCGAGCAGACGCGCAAGCTGGTTGAGTATGTGCGTAATGACGGTAAAGCTATCAAGATGGTAGATTCATTGTTGCTCGAGTATAGCCTTGATACCCAAGAAGGTATCTTGCTAATGAGCTTGGCTGAAGCATTGATTCGGGTGCCAGATAACTATACGGCTGATGCGTTAATCCGTGACAAGATGAGCGTGGCGGATTGGAAAAAACATCTCAAAGATGACAATGGTTTTATGGTCAATGCTTCGACTTGGGGCATGATGATGACCGGTCGTGTGGTAAGTATTGATAGTAGTACCACAGCATCTGGGTTTTTGGATCGCATGACTAAAAAGATGGGCGAGCCGATGATTCGCGGTGCGATGCAAAAAGCCATGCGCATTATGGGGCATCAGTTTGTATTGGGCGAGACTATTGAGGACGCTAATAAAAACAGCCAACCTTACCGTAATAAAGGCTATACCTATTCGTTCGATATGTTAGGCGAAGCAGCCATTACCCATAAGGATGCCGAAAAATACTTCAATGACTATCTGCATGCGATTAAATCTACTGCTGATGTTAAAGTCAAAGAAGGTATGCCTAAGCCGTCCGTATCTATCAAGCTGTCTGCCTTGCATCCACGCTATGAAGCGACGCAAGAAGCGCAGGTTTTAGGGCTATTACGTCAGCGCTGCTTATTACTCATTGAAGCCGCTCGTGAAGTCAATGTCGATATCAGTATTGATGCCGAAGAAGCGGATCGTTTAGAGATTTCTCTCAAATTATTTGAATCGCTGTATCGTGATTCATTAACCGCTGGCTGGGATGGCCTAGGGCTAGTCGTTCAAGGTTACTCAAAGCGGGCTATTGCGATATTTGCATGGCTTGCGCGCTTGGCTACAGAAGTTGGTGACCGTATCCCACTACGTCTAGTCAAAGGCGCTTATTGGGATACAGAAATTAAGCTTGCGCAGCAAAAAGGCTTGTCAGGCTATCCAGTCTGGACACGTAAAGAAGGCACGGATACCGCATATCTTGCTTGTGCTCGCTTCTTACTATCAGATCATCTACGTGGTCTAATTTGGCCGCAGTTTGCTACTCATAACGCCCATACTTTGGCATCAGTGATGACCATGAGTACGCATAGAGACTTTGAGTTCCAGCGTCTACATGGTATGGGGGATGCACTCTATGACCATATCTTGCAATCTTACAATATTCCTGTACGTATCTATGCACCCGTTGGCGCGCATGAAGACTTACTGCCATATCTAGTACGCCGCTTGCTTGAAAATGGTGCGAATAGCTCATTTGTACATCAGTTATTAGATAAATCTTATCCGATTGATAAGCTAACGGTGCACCCGTACGACAAGCTACTGGCCAATGATAATCTGCATAATCCAGAGATTCCGTTACCATTGGATATCTATGGCACGCGCCGTGCTAGCTTTGGGCCTAATATATTTGTAGAGTCGCAGTGGTATCCGCTCAAAACAGCTATCGATAGTCATTTGCACAAAACATGGTCAGCGGCACCTATCATCAATGGTCAAGCAGTTAGCGCATATGAAGTGGATGGTGCAGCGCATCAGCTCGATAGCCATACAGTACGTGCGCCTTGGAACCATGAAGTTGTTGCTGGTGAAGTACAATATGCCAATGCTGAATTAGCTCGTCAAGCAATCGACGTTGCTGTGGCTGGGCAAGTGAAGTGGCAAGCAGTATCTGCATCTGAGCGTGCAGCTATCTTACGCAAAACTGCCGATTTATATGAAGAGAACTACGCTGAGTTAATGGCGCTATGTCAAATTGAAGCGGGTAAAACCACGCAAGACAGCATTGATGAGATTAAAGAGGCGGTTGATTTTTGCCGTTTTTATGCTGATGAGGCTGAGCGCCTAAATGATGTCACTCACGAGTTTACAGACTTAGCTGGCAAGCAATCACGCCAAGTTTATAAGGCACGTGGCACATTTATATGTATCAGTCCGTGGAACTTCCCACTAGCGATTTACACAGGTCAGATCGTTGCTGCACTAGCAGCGGGTAATACCGTCGTGGCAAAGCCTGCTGAACAAACCAGCTTAATCGCTCATTTTGGTGCACAGCTGATGTATCAAGCTGGCGTACCAGCAGAAGCGTTGCAGTTTGTCACTGGTGCTGGCGAAGTAGGCGGGGCCTTGACAGCAGCGGATAATATATCTGGCGTGATCTTTACTGGCTCAACGCAAACAGCGCAGCGTATTAACCAAAGCCTAAATGATCATGCGCAAACGAGTGGCGAGCTACCAATTTTGATCGCTGAAACTGGTGGTCAAAATGCCATGATCGTCGATTCCACGGCATTGCCTGAACAGGTGGTTAGGGATGCAGTATTGTCAGCATTTGGCTCGGCAGGACAGCGCTGTTCAGCATGTCGTATTCTATGCGTACAAGAAGACGTGGCAGATGGCTTGATTGAGTTGCTCCAAGGTCATATGGCAGAGCTGGTCGTAGGAAATCCAACTTACGTCGCTACAGATGTCGGTCCAGTGATTGACGCAGATGCCAAGCAAGGACTTGAGAGTCATATTGAGCGTATGAAGTCTGAACCGACAGCGACTATCTTGGCGCAAACGCCTATGAGTGCCAGTTCAGTGGTCAGTGAAGAGCAATCTACCTTTGTATTGCCAACAGCGATTGAGGTACAAACCATCGACGTTATCGGTGGCGAGCACTTTGGCCCGATATTGCATGTACTACGTTACAACGCGCGTGACTTAGATCAGCTTATCGATGCCATTAATGCAACAGGCTTTGGTTTAACCTTAGGTATTCATAGCCGTATTGAAAATATCGTCGAGCATATTGAGCGCCGTACTGTCGTAGGTAATACTTACATCAACCGTAATCAGATTGGTGCTGTGGTCAACGTCCAACCTTTCGGTGGTTGTGGCCTATCAGGCACGGGTCCAAAAGCAGGTGGCCCACATTATGTCGCACGTTTGATGAAACTAAGTTCTGAACAGCTAAGTGCTGACAAACTAGGCTCTGAACAACTAAGCTCTAAAACATCAAATACAGCAAATAATACAACATCAACCACTCAAACAGAACTCGCATAAGGAGTAGCAACATGGCGACTGAATTTAAAAAAAATCATGCCCAAGTTTGTGAAGCTTGGCGACTACTTGGCGCAGTGCAGCGTGCTACTTATCTTGAAGCTGCTATTCCCAAGCTGGCATTGTTCACCGGTGATGCCAATAAAGCGCGTCGCTTATTCAATCATCTATTGAGCGCTGCACCAAGTCTTGACGAAGTGCACCGCATGACAGGCGCTACTGGCGAGTCCAACGACTTGTATGTGACGGCTCGCGGTAAGACGATGGTTGTTGGTGGCGAATCAGCCAAAACGATGGCGGTACTGGGGCAGCTTATCGCAGCATTGCTAACGGGTAATGAGGTAATATTGCATTGCCCAAGCCAAGAAGAGATGTGTGCGGAAGCGGCGAAAGTGCTCTATGATACAGGTATCAGTGATGATGTGTTAAGTGTCGCAAATGACTCACAAACGATTACCTTGCTACACATCGATCGTCTCGCACAAGTAGCGGTTGCAGGCAGTCATGCTGAAGTACAAGAGATTAGTCAGACATTGGCTAATACTGACGGTATCTTGACGCAAGTGATTGCAGTGACAGATATGGAGGGCTTATCCGATATGCTCACGCCAGATTATTTGTACCGTTTTGTCACTGAACGTGTGCTAACCATCAATACGACTGCTATCGGTGGTAATGCAAGCTTGCTTGAGCTTGGGACATAATAACCTAGGACATAATAAAAAGTAACGTAATAAAAATCAAATAGTTACTCGCTAAGTATTTAGAAATTGCTTAGCGTTATTTAAATGACGGTTAATGTTTATTTACAAGGGCTTTAAAACTCTTGAAAAATAAGCGTTAACCGTTTTTTTTATGGTCAGCTCCAAAGTGCCTTAGGTCTTAGGAGATGAACTTTCAACATCTTACGAAACTATGTTTTAAAAATCTTATGAAGCTATGTTTTATAGCTTGTAGGCAAACAATAGTAGTGATACTATAAATAAAACCTGACTAAATAGTCATCTTTTAAATTAACGTTGTCACTAAAATTAAAATGCTTAAACGAAACCAGAATAAAGTAATTAGCGAGGCAACCTAAACCTATTAACAAGGATTGTTAGTAGACTTAAGACCATATTAATCAAGGATGATTAACAATGTCTAAATCGTTAGAATCCCAAAAAAACTCCGAGTTGATGTATCAACTCAATGACAAGCCAAGCTTCTGGCCGGCAAGTTTCGCCGCTTTACAACATCTACTAGCTAGTATCGTCGCTATTGTCACTCCCACCTTGATTGTCGCCGGAACCTTAGGTTTGGGTGATTACGTTCCCTATCTAATCAGCTGCGCTCTAATCTCCTCTGGGATTGGCACTTATATCCAATGTAAAAAAATAGGCCCTATAGGTGCTGGCATGCTCAGTTTACAAGGTACTAGCTTTGCTTTTTTGACTGCTATTATCGCTGCTGGACTGATTGTAAAAGGCCGTGGTGGTTCGCCAGAAGATATTTTGGCTACCATCTTTGGGGTTAGTTTTTGCGCTGCCTTTGTTGAGGTTGTTCTTAGCCGCTTTATTCACAAATTAAAAAGAATATTTACCCCTGTGGTTACTGGCACTATTATTATTCTTATTGGTGTTCCGCTGATTGAAGTCGCCATGACTGATATTGCAGGTGGCTTTGGTGCAGAGGACTTTGGCAGTTTGCAAAACCTGTTTTTAGGTATGGTTGTACTGGTGTCAGTGATTGTATTCAACCGCTCAAAAAACCCATTATTAAGACTTTCCTCCATTGTCATTGCTTTAATTTTGGGAATGTTAGCAGCCTTTTTTATGGGTAGGCTAGATTTTTCTTCCTTGAACAATGTTGGTTTTATTACTGTTCCCATCCCATTTAGGTTTGGTTTCCAGTTTGATATTGCCGCTTTCATTCCTATAGCCATTCTATATTGTGTTAGCGCCCTTGAGACTACTGGTGATCTAACAGCCAACGCTGTGGTTTCTAAAGAACCTGTCAAAGGCCCTATTTACCTTAATCGAATCCAAGGCGGTGTATTGGCAGATGGGGTAAATTCTATGATTGCTGCTACGTTAAATAGCATGCCGTCGACCACCTTTAGCCAAAACAATGGCGTCATTGCACTGACTGGCGTCGCCAGTCGTCATGTCGGTATCTACATTGCTGCCCTGATGATTATCATCGGATTATTTCCTATCTTTGGCGCTATATTGCAAACCATGCCTCAGCCGGTACTTGGCGGCGCAACGTTGGTGATGTTCGGGACAGTAGCGGTGGCTGGTATTAAAGTATTAGCTAGCGCCAAGCTTGACCGCCGTGATATGTTGATTATCGCTACCTCCGTGGGGATGGGCATCGGTGTATCTATGGTACCTGAGGTATTATCACAATTGCCTGAATTGATACGTAACGTGCTGATATCGCCTGTAGCAATAGGCGCTATTACTGCGATTTCATTAAGTTTATTTTTACCAGTGGACACCCAAGAGGATGATATATAGCCCATATCAAATAAAGGTGTTATGTGTTTTATATACACGTGAGGCTGATAAAAATTTCCTTGCTTGCTGTGCCTACGCAGACAGATGCTGCAAAAATTCCTATCAGCCATGCCGTAATATTGTCAAAGTAAATTGATTATATAACGCCCAAAATGTAGACAATAAAAACGTTGTTAAATGAAGTTATTGTGTGATATCTATTAAATATAGACTGATTGGTTTGCGCCATCTAGCAAGTGGTTATATTAACAATCTATTTAAGCTGTGTAATTTCACAAAGCCCAATTTTTTAGCCGAGTATTGCTATGATTAGTTTCTATCTGAACGGAAAGCGCCATGAGATAAGCCACCTCAATCCGAATACGACGGTACTTGAGTATCTGCGCTTGCACGAACATCAAACTGACACTAAAGAAGGCTGCGGTAGTGGGGATTGCGGCGCCTGTACCATTATGGCGCAACGCTTGCCTAATCATGCGACAAGCGATTCTAGTGACAGCACTCCTTTTTATACCTTCAACTCCTGTATTGCTCTATTGTCGCTGATGGATGGTCATCATTTAATGACCGCTTCTTATTTAGCGGACAATCCAGCACATCACCCAGAGCGGGCGCTATTACATCCTGCACAGCAGGCGATGGTTGACTGTCATGGCTCGCAATGCGGATTTTGTACCCCTGGTTTTGTGATGTCACTTGCGAATTTGTATGAAAACCATCGTATGCAACAACAAAAAAATGTCAAGCAGGGCAGTGCAAACGGTCAGCCAGCTAATGACAACTTAAGCTATGACGACCTAAATTATGATGATATTGTCGCTTCAATTTCAGGAAATCTATGTCGATGTACCGGTTATCGACCCATTATCGAAGCAGGACTGACGATGGGTAAAATTGGTCAGCAAAGAGCGGCTGATAAAATGGTAGCAAAAGATTTAACCATAAGCTTAGCTACGAATGCGATGGTGAGTAACAGTCAGTCGTTACCTAAAACTGCATCATTGGATACCTCGAATAAAGCGTCAACTATTGAGCCTGCCCTTGCTGAAGGGTCGCGGCAGCTATTCATTCCAAAGACAGTGGATGAGCTTAATCAGCTATTAACCGTATATCCAAGTGCAACAATTTGGGCCGGTGGTACGGATTTGGGGTTAAGCATTACGCAGCACTTGGTTGATCATGAAGTGATTATTCAGCTGTCTGCTATTGATGAGCTAAGAACATGGTCGCTTTCTGCTTCAAAGTCTAGCTCAACGACTGGTTCAAAGTCGTTGTCTGGGTTAGATAATTCCACTGATAATAAAGCAGCAGTACAAGAATTGACGTTTGGTGCGGGCATGACCTATCAGCAAATGCTGCCAATACTTGAGCAGTACTATCCTGCTTTTGCAGCACTATTCGCAAGAACGGCTTCACCGCAAATACGTAATATGGGTACGCTTGGCGGTAATATTGCCAATGCCTCACCAATAGGAGATTTACCGCCGATTTTACTGGCGTTAGAGGCACGCATTCATTTGCGTCATTGTAGCCCCAATAATATAGATGTTGGTGGCGAAGATGCCAGTGCTAAGGATGAAAGCAATGAACATAACAAAACATCTTATGTCGACGAGATAATACCTTTATCAGAATTTTTTCTAGATTATAAAAAGACCAAACTACGAGCAGGCAGTTACATTGTTGCCATCCATATGCCACTGATGCAGGATAATCAGCATCTATTTATTCATAAAATTAGTAAGCGTTATGAAGATGATATTTCTGCTTGTTTGGTTGCCGTAAGAATCGATCTGTCGGCAGAGGGTATGACTATTGACCATGCAAAAATAGGTCTGGGCGGTATGGCGGCTATACCATTATTAGCCAAGAATTGCCAGCAAGCACTCCTAGGCCAGCCCCTCGAGATTGCAAGTTTTAAGAAGGCTGCAAAAGCACTACCGATGGATGTCTCACCATTAACGGATGTCCGAGCCAGTCGTGAATATCGCTTGCATGTGGTACAACGTTTGTTGATGAAGTGTGGCAAGCAGCTGATAAAAGAGACGCAAACTGAGAGAGAATCATCATGAGCCATCAATCTTCCTTATTTGACAGTTACAGTATTCGCCGCGTACGTCCGCCTAAAAACAAAATCGGCACCTCTGCCAAACATGATAGTGCGATCAGTCACGTCATGGGGACGGCGACCTATGTGGATGATATCCTAAAGCCGCAAGGCACTTTACATCTGGTAGTCGGTAAAAGCAGTCACGCCCATGCTCGCGTAACCAGTATGGATCTCAGCGCTGTTAAAGCAGCTGACGGGGTGATTGATGTTTTAAGTTTTAAAGACTTACCCGCTCAGACGGATATCGGCGCTGTATTCGACGGTGAGCCATTGATGGTGGATGAGATCACAGAATACGTAGGACAGACGCTGTTTTTGGTTGTGGCAACCACTCACCGTGCCGCAAAAAAGGCAGTGCTCAAAGCAGTTGTAGAATATGAGCCATTATCAGCGATACTGAGTATTGATGAGGCTTTAGAGCAGGAGCAGTTTGTACGTCCAAGTCACTTTATGCAGCGCGGTGATACCAATGCAGCACTTGCAAATGCGCCTATGCGTATCGCAGGCCATATTCATATGCTGGGACAAGAGCACTTTTATCTTGAAGGACAAGTCTCCTATGTCGTGCCTTGTGATGATGGCGGGCTTGAAGTTTATACCTCATCGCAGCATCCGAGTGAGGTGCAGCAGCTGGTCGCTGAGGTGACAGATTTGCCGTTTCATGCAGTCAATACAGTAGTGCGCAGAATGGGCGGCGGTTTTGGCGGCAAAGAAACCCAAGCAGCGGCATGGGCATGCTTTTGCGGTATCGTTGCCAAGCGTCACAATGTACCTGTCAGTATGCGCTTGGATCGCCAAGATGATATGGTAGTGACCGGTAAACGCCACGAATTTGCTAACCGTTATGAGGTCGGCGTTGACGAGTCAGGGCAAATCCTTGGCGTCTATATGCAGCTGGCTGGCTTGTGTGGTTATGCGCCAGATTTGTCCGATGCTATCGTCGATCGAGCGATGTTCCACTGTGATAACGCTTATTATTATCCAGCTGCGCAGGTGGCAGGGCATCGTTGCAAGACACATACGGTGTCAAACACTGCTTATCGAGGTTTTGGTGGGCCTCAAGGTCTGATGACTGCCGAATATATGATGGATCATATTGCCTATACTTTAGGCAAAGACCCTCTGCAAGTGCGTTTGATGAACCTCTACCAAAATGGCCAAAGTACTCATTATGGACAGCCGATCGAGCATTTTGATTTGGCAACGATTATGGAGACATTGGCAAAAGATTGTGATTATAAGCAGCGTCGTCAGCAGATGATAAAAGCCAATGAGCAAGCCAAAGCAGAAGGCAGCGATAAGCGTCTTGGCATTGCCTTAACGCCTGTGAAGTTTGGCATCTCGTTTACCGTGCAGACGCTCAATCAAGCAGGCGCTCTGGTACATATTTATACCGATGGCAGCATCCACCTTAATCATGGTGGGACAGAGATGGGGCAAGGGTTATTTGTCAAAATTGCTCAAATCGTCGCCAATGAGTTTGACGTGGACTTGGATACCGTAAAAGTATCCGCAACACGTACCGACAAAGTGCCTAATACCTCACCGACTGCGGCTTCATCAGGCACCGATATCAATGGTAAAGCCGCGCAAAACGCTTGTTTAACCATCAAAGCACGTATCGTCGAGTTTGCCGCTGAGTATTTTGAAGTGGCGCAAGAAGACATACGTTTTGAGCGCAATCATGTCTATATTGGTGATAAGGAAGATTTTACTTTTGCTGAAATGGTGCAGTTAGCGTATCAGCACCGCGTTAGCCTATCTTCTACTGGCTATTATAAAACGCCAAAGATATTTTACGACCGCTCTAAAGCGTGGGGTCGACCTTTCTTTTACTTTGCTTTAGGTGCTGCGTGTTCTGAAGTTGAAATAGATACGTTAACTGGTGAGTATCAAGTGTTGCGCTGCGATATCCTGCATGATGCAGGGCAGTCGATTAATCCTGCTATTGATATTGGACAGATTGAAGGCGGCTTTGTGCAAGGCATGGGTTGGCTCACAACGGAGGAGCTTACTTGGGATAAAAAGGGCACGCTAGCATCTAATAGTCCTGCCAATTATAAGATTCCAACGTCACATGATTTGCCAAAACAATTTAAAGTTAAACTGTACGATCGTAAAAATGAAGAGCAAACCATTTATAACTCTAAAGCAGTTGGCGAGCCACCTTTTATGCTGGCAGCTAGCGTTTGGTGTGCGATCAATAATGCAGTTGCAAGCTTGAATGATTATAAGAAAAACCCAGAGCTTACGATGCCCGCGACCCCAGAGGCGGTATTAAAAGCGGTGATGCGCATGCAAGGCGAGGCGTGGGAAATTGACACGAATGTAAACTTTGATGCGCTTGATAGTTTGACTAAAGATGAGGAGGACGACTGCGGTATTGACGATGATAAAGTTAAGCCACAACTCGTGCCGCATGCCGAAGATATCGATCCGCCAGAGGTCGAAGGTCAGACAGTCGACGATCAGCCAGAAGCGATAGAGCATCCTAACGTAGCGGGTTCAAGAGGCCCTGCACATAGTGAGCCTACGCACAGTGAATAATTCATTATTGCCACCAGTGCCAATACCAGTACCAGTACGTTGGTATGATGGTCTAGCACAATATCAGCAGCAAGGATCTGCGCACGTGTTGGCGACTGTCGTTGCGGTCAATGGTTCTGCGCCCCGAGCGCTACAGGCGAAAATGGTGGTCACCCATGATAACTGTTGCGATACGCTCGGTGGCGGCGGTCTTGAGCATGATGTTGTTGCGACAGCACGGCAATTGCTAAATGGTGAGATAGATACAACCATACCAAAAACTTCTAAAAGAGATAAAGGTGTCAATAAGAGTATCGACAATGACAATGATAACGATAACGACAGTGATTCGACGCCATCTAAAGTGGTAAGACGCGATACTGTTTATACCAAGCATTATCCGCTAGGCGCAAAGTTGGCGCAGTGCTGCGGTGGTAGTGTCACCGTTATGTTTGAATGTTTCAACGTGACGCCACCGATGTCGATATTGGTATTTGGAGCAGGGCATGTGGCAGCAGCGTTGATGACGATACTGGCAGAGCTACCTTGCCAAGTCGATTGGGTAGATAGTCGCCCTGAGATGTTTGAGCGTTATTTATTAGAAAATTCTAATTTGCCAAATAAATCTATTAAAACAGAAGGCTTAACTCAAACACTAGAAACCCAGCCAAGCTTAAATCAGCCTAAGCTTTATAATCTTCCTGCCCATATCCGTCCGCATATTGACGATGATCCTGTTGATTTCATTCGCCCGTTTATTGAGCCATTTCTTGAACAAAGCGGTCAGCGTTTTATTTTGGTTATGACCCATGATCATAGTCTTGATTTTGAGCTTGTACGTACCGCTTTGGATGCTAGTTCAGAGGCAAACCGTTTAGCAACTAATCTCGATAATGATGATTTAGGTAACGATCTAGATAATGACTATTCAAAAATATCTATGCCTTATATCGGTTGTATTGCCTCGGCAACTAAAGCAGAGCGTTTTAAAAATCGTCTGCTGCAACGTGGTTATGATAAGCAGATAGTCGATCAACTAACTATGCCCATAGGACTACCAATCGGTGGTAAAGAACCTATGGCCGTTGCCGTATCTATCACTGCGCAAATTTTGCAGCATTATCATCAAAAATAATCCATAAGTGATAGACCATCAATACTGATTTCTACCTCTACTATTAAATTCTAACCAAAACGTTTGGTATGACCAAGTGACGGGAGATTTACCAATGGCTCTACACATTTATCAAGCGCAGCTCCTGCACTATCTTACCGAAGATGATCTGAATCAAGTGGCTGAGCGTGCGCATGCTGAAAAACCCAACTCAACATCTTCTAATTATCCAAATACAGCAACCATTGATAAAAGCATAACGCTATTACCAGTTATTGCGGGCGTGAACGTCTATCCTGAGTATATTGCTAATGGTGCGTTGGTTGTCGATGATGTAACAGGCTGCATTGTAGACTATGGTAGTAGCGAGGCAATGTTAGCAAGTTATGCTCAAACTAATGGTCAAGAACCAGTAAAAATCCATGACTATCGAGATAAGCTGATTATGCCGGGTTTCATCGATACCCACGTGCACTATCCGCAGATAGATATGATTGCGGCTTACGGTGAGCAGCTACTTGACTGGCTTAATAATTATACTTTTGTCACTGAAGCCAATTTTGGTGATCCAAAGGTTGCCCATGATACCGCGCAATTCTTTTTAAATCAGTTGCTCGCCAATGGCACGACCAGTGCCATGGTGTTTTCTACTAGTCATCCTCAGTCCGCAGAAGCCTTTTTTACTGAAAGCCACAGGCTTAATACTCGCATGATTACGGGTAATGTGTTGATGGATCAAAACGCCCCTGAGCATCTGTGTGTGCCTGCTGAACAGAGCATTCGAGACACGCAAGACATTATTAATAATTGGCATGGTCGTGGACGCCAACATGTGGCGATTACCCCAAGGTTTGCTATTACTTCAACGCCAACACAGCTGCAATTAGCAGGCGAGCTCTATGCCAGCTATGATAATGTTTATCTACAAACACATCTGGCAGAAAACCGTGATGAGGTTGCTTTTGTACGTAAGCTCTATCCCAAACATAAAGGCTACTTAGATGTTTACGAGGATATGGGACTGCTCGGTCGATACACCACTTTGGCACATGGTATCTATCTGGAGACTCCAGAATACGAAAGGCTACGCGCAACTGGTACGCAAATAGCGCACTGTCCAACGTCCAACCTATTTTTAGGTAGTGGATTATTTGATTTGCCTAAAACATTAAGCTATACCGGCGTCAGTATTGCCACTGATGTAGGGGCGGGAACCAGTTTATCGATGCTCGTCACCTTGTCAGAAGCCTATAAAGTTCAGCAGCTACAGAACAACCAACTGTCCGCTCATCAAGGGTTATATCAAATTACCTTGGGCAATGCGCAGTCGCTGATGCTAGATGATAAAATCGGTAACTTTATGCCTAATAAGGAAGCTGATTTTGTCGTGATAGATATGGCAGGAACGCCTTTGTTGGAGAGACGTATGGCGCAGACTAAAACACTTGAAGAACAACTATTTGTATTGATGATGCTCGGCGATGATAGGGTAATTGAGGAGACGATTATTGCTGGGGTGAGTCGTTATAAATCGGGGTCATCTTAAATTTAAAGCAACTTAACGTTTATTCTTTTCAAAAATTATTTTACCTACAAAGTTGTTCATCTATAAGGCAGTTCTCTATGCTAACATTATTCATGATTCAACTAGGCGCTCGCCCTAAGGGTCGGGTAATTGAGCAGCATGATATTTTCTTTGGAGTTGCTAACCAAGTCAGCGAGTTGATAGCAGACATCAACAGCCATTGGCCAGAAGTAAAAAATAAATGGCATATTGATTCGTATCGAGCTATTAGCAAGGTTGATAATTATAGTATCAAATTGGTCAAATCAAGCAGCCAAATAGAGAATGCCAACGGTTTAAAATTGTTCTTTATCAATTTAGGCGGCTATCAGCAGGGCAGTTTTGAGGAATTTCATCACAAGCTACTTATCGTTGCTACCAATCAGACGGATGCCATTAAACAAGCAAAACAAAGTGAATTTTACAAACAGTTCACTTACAAAGATAAAGACTCACCTTTCAACGCAGCCTCGCATATCGATGATAAGTTTGAGGTAGATATTGATGATATTTATAACGTCAACGACCTTGTCTCAAACGTACAGATTTTAATTGAACCTATTACTCATGATAACCATGAGCTTGCAAATGCTGAAGATGATAAAGAGTACGTTGGTTATCTCAGTGTTAAAAACTTAAGGAAGTTACTCTAGTATGGCTCTAAATATGTACTACAAAAACGGCATGATTCGCAAAACGCGTGGCCAAATTTCTGATGATCTATTGCCCACCCTTTATCAGGTTCATAATAATGCCAATTTTCCGCAATTAACTTGGTTGATTGATAATCTTTATGAAAATTCACAGATTCAACCTGACATTGCGAAGGCATTGGTTGATGAGATAGTAGCGTTTGAGAGGTTAATACTGTCGCTACACCTACCTTTTCCTAGAGTGCCACTGCAAAAATTGCAGACTTTCTTTACGGGAGCTGCTACTAGTCAACAGACTGTTTATACTAGTAGTGATTGAGTTGGCTATCTAGCTGTTTTTATAGTTTTAAGCCGTATTGGATGATTCTCAAACAGGCATTGCTGATTAAATTTAATGATATGACTGATGAGCTTGAAGAATTTCTGAATAAGCGTTTTGAAAATAGGTAAAAGACTTTGCAGTTGCGAAGCAAACACTACAACCAACTTGAATCACACCCAAACTACCTCCATAATCTAACTACTTTCAAATAATAAATAGCCTAAGTAAATATGCCCCATACTTCTAAGAGTGTCTCAGAAATCCTTATTGAAAACACAGCTAGCGAAACAAATAACTCTATAAGCTTAAATAACGAAAATTCAAATATTACAGTAAACAGTGATAAAGCGTCTTTTCAAGCTGATATTGCTACTGATTTACCAGTGCTGGCAAAAGACAGTTACTATTTAAGTCGCTTAGAGCGTGAGCTGGCGCGTGCTGCTGTTGCTAACAATAAGAAAGCCAGTAGCGATTCTGATAATAAAGCAGTTGATGAGCTAGCTAAAAAACGTGCGCAGTATGACAAAATTAAAACCCGCTCACAGCAAGCGGTGCAGGCACGTATGGATAGTATTCCTGAAAATTTACCTGCTAAGTTAAATCTTGATCTGCCCGTTAGCCAACGTGGTGATGACTTAATTCAGGCTATTATCGATAACCAAGTCATTATCGTCGCAGGGGAGACTGGCTCTGGTAAAACAACGCAATTGCCGAAATTGGCAATGTTGGCAGGGCGCGGTATTACTGGACAGATAGGGCATACCCAACCAAGGCGACTAGCAGCCCGTAGTGTGGCAAACCGTATCGCTGAAGAATTGGGCGAGCAGCTTGGTAATACGGTCAGTTTTAAAATTCGCTTTAATGAGCAAGGTACGGCGCAATCTGTCGTTAAGCTTATGACTGATGGTATTTTGCTGGCTGAATTGGGCCATGATCGATTTTTGAGTAAATACGACACCATCATTATTGATGAAGCGCATGAGCGTAGCTTAAACATTGACTTTATTATGGGCTATCTTAAAAAGCTACTGCCCAAACGTCCCGATTTAAAAGTCATTATTACCTCAGCAACGCTTGATACCAAGCGTTTTAGCGAATACTTTAGCCGTTATGATAATAAGCTCAAGCGCAACATCCCTGCACCGATTTTTAATGTTGAAGGCCGTAGTTTTCCAGTGGAAGTTCGTTACCGTCCGCTCACTGATGAACCAGTGAACAGCTCGGATGATGACAGCTATGACGACTTTGAAGAGAATCTACCACGTGCGGTGGTTGCCGCAGTCGAAGAATGCTTTAGCGATGCACAAAATAAAGGTCATGCTGACCAAGCGGATATCTTAATATTTGCCGCCACTGAAGCAGAGATTCGTGAGCTCCAAGAGGTGCTTGAACGTCATGGACCCAAGCACACCGAAGTACTGTCACTATTTGCACGGCAGACTTATGAAGAGCAGCAGCGTATTTTTCAACCCTCAGGCCGCGGTCGGCGTATCGTTATCGCCACCAACGTTGCTGAGACTGCGCTGACCGTACCCGGTATTCGCTATGTCATTGACTTAGGATTTGCGCGGATTTCGCGTTATTCTTATCGCTCGCGCGTACAGCGTTTACCGATTGAAGCCATCTCGCAAGCCGCTGCCAATCAGCGTAAAGGGCGTTGCGGTCGTGTCGCGCCAGGTGTTTGTATTCGTCTGTATAGTGAAGAGGACTTCACTGGTCGTCCTGAATTTACGGAACCTGAAATTCTACGTACTAACTTAGCGTCAGTTATTCTACAGATGGCCAACCTGCGCTTAGGTAGTGTTGATGATTTCGCTTTTATTGAGCCACCTGATAGCCGCTTGGTCACTGATGGGCATAAATTGCTCGATGAGTTAGGTGCGATTACGTCTAAAGATGAAGCAACTTCTACGAAGCAAACCAACAAGCCAAAACCAAAAAAAGGTCTCGATCATTTAAGTCTGACGCCTACTGGTCAAAAGATGGCACGTATGCCGATCGATCCAAGGCTGGCGCGTATGCTGGTTGCTGGTTCTGACTTTGACTGTATTCGAGAAATGCTTATCGTTGTAGCTGCCCTTGCCGTGCAAGATCCGCGTGAACGTCCAGCCAATAAGCGTCAGCAAGCGGATCAAAAGCATGCAGAATTTCGTCAAGATGACTCTGACTTTTTATTCTATTTAAGTCTGTGGAAAGCACTGTTTGAAAAAGACGAGGATGGCAATAAGCTGTCTGGTAATCAGCGTAAGCAGTTTACGAAGAAAAACTATTTGAGCTTCCCGCGTGTACGTGAATGGAGTCAAACCCATCGTCAATTGGTGCAAATGGTCACTGAGCTTAAGCTGACTGATGTGAAAGAGGCAGATAAAGGGAGTGATAAAAAGGCTTTTTTGGAAAATACGACTAGCGACCCTACCGCGATTGAAGATGAAGAACTTAAAGCGGTTAAATATGCCAATTTGCATCGCGCGTTATTAACAGGTTTATTATCTACGATTGCTCATAAGACCGAAAATCGCGGTGAATATCTTGCTGCTCGCCAGCAAAAGGCCAAAATCTTCCCAGCCAGTACCGTGTTCAAACAAGTACCGCCTTGGGTCATGGCCTTTGAAGTGGTCGAAACCTCGCAAGTATTTATGCGTACTGTTGCCAAAATTGAACCAGAATGGATTATTTCAGCGGCAGGTAACTTATTAAAGTATCACTACTTTGAGCCGCATTGGTCGAAGAAGACGGGACGTGTCAAAGCTTACGCGCAGATTAGTCTGTTTGGGCTGATTATTATCAGTAAGCAGCTGACCAACTATGAGCAAGTCAATCTGATTGAGTCACGAGAAATCTTTATACGTGATGGTCTGGTCACGGGTAACTTTGGTCGCCAAGCGCCGTTTTTACAGCACAATATGGACAAAATTGCGGACATTGAACGCATTGAAGATAAATTGCGTCGCCGTGATTTGCTCGTTGATGAAGAGACGCTATACCAGTTCTATGATAAAAAGATTCCTGAGCATGTTGCCAGTCGTAAAGCTTTTGAAGATTGGCGCGCAGAGGTAGAGAAGAATGATAGCAAATATTTATTCTTTACTGATGATGACGTGCTCAATAGTCAAGCGCCGACCACAGGTGACTTCCCAGAAATCTGGCAGTTGGGCGATTTAAAACTGCCGCTACGTTATATCTTTGACCCTGCCAGCGATGATGATGGCGTGACCATTCGAGTGCCACTCGTTGCGTTACCGCAGCTAGATGCCATTGAGCTATTGTGGGGCGTACCCGGTTGGCGCTATGAGCTGGTATTGCAATTGCTTAAATCTCTACCCAAAGACATCCGCCGCCAAATCGTACCGATTCCCGACACTGCTGATAGCTTGTTTGATGAGCTACAGCCAGAGGGCGGACAAGGATTGCTTAAGCAGCTTTGCCAAGCGCTAAATCGTCGCGGCATTATGTCAGTCACGCCTGATAAGTTTGATCCGTCTAGCATTGATCGCTATTTGCAGCCGCAAATCTGCGTGGTCGATGACAAGAACCGCATTATCGAAAAGGGTCGTGATCTGCAAACGCTACAAATTCGTCATGCTCCTGAGACCAGACAAGCCGTGAATGAGCAGCAAGGCGCGCATACGGATTTCCCTGAGCATTTTGCCTTTAGCAAAAACCATCATAGCGCAGGCGTGGTGATGAAGCAGTTTGCTGCACTCGTAGCTTATGAAGCCGGTGAGGCGGTGTCAATTCATCAATACACCGATGTGAATGCCGCATTGCAGGCACACCGTATCGGGGTCTTGACATTAATCAAAGGTAAGCTTGGCGCCAAGAAAAAACAGCTGACCAGTCAAGTCGATAAGATATTTAAATTGGCATTTGCACCGCTGGGTGATATGGAAAAGTTAAAAACCATCGTCATCGATGCCACACTAGATGCGGCACTTGAAGAGCATTATGTCTTATTCGATCATAGCGCCGATCTACCTGAGAGCGCGGATGATATCGCGGTTGGACTGAGCGAAGAGCTGCCGTTTACCCCTGAGGAATATAGCCAAACGCTCGATGTGGTATTAAGCAACTTCTTATTAACCGGTCAAAGTGTCATCAAAACCCTCAAAAACGTCTATACCCGCTGGCAACGTATTCGTCAGAGTCTGCTGATGCTCGACCGTGAAGTATTTGGCGAATCTATCGATGATATCGAAGACCAGTTAGAGGATTTGCATCTAGCCAACTTTGTCTACCGGATGGATTATAGCCATTGGCAGCAGTATCCGCGCTATCTAGAGGCGCTGGAAATTCGTATCGAACGCCTTGAGCACAATCTTGAAGCTGATCTCGATGGCGTTTATGCACTGGACTTACACATGGAGCGATTGAGCAATCGTGCTAGTGATACGGCCATCAGTGAGTACCGCTGGATGGTCGAGGAGTATCGCATTCAGCTATTTGCCCAACCAATGAAAACTCGTATGGCGGTATCGCCGAAGCGTCTAAGTAAGATGTGGGATGAGATGCGTTAAAAAATTGCATTGCTAGAAAATCATAGATTTTCTCTTGCGCTAGGAAGCTTTCGTTAGAGTTGGCCTTAAAGTGGATTTTGAAGTGGGTTAGTGGAAGCTTAACCCGCCGATTTTGATATTTTATAAGTCTTTGGAGCCAATCGCGCTTTTTGCTTGTAGTTGATGATGTATGGGGCACAGCGCCTAAACACAGTAGCGTTCCAACATTTGAGCGACCTGAGGCGGGATAAAGCAAAGCACCGCTTTGCCCCAACGCAAGAGAAAATCTGTGATTTTCTGACGTGCAAGGCGCTGTATGCCCCACAGTTCACCAAGCTACCGCTTCAATCACGGCTAGCTGTAAAGCTATGATTTTGCAAATATCAATCGTGGTTAGTGTGCTTTCAACTAAAAACTAAATGCGCGTAGGGTGTCTCTCACGCACCAATTTCATGCGATATACTTCTTATCGGTGCGCTAGGCGCACCCTACGCGAACTTTAGACAACTCAATAAAAAACCCACGACCAATTAAAGTTGTGGATTTTACTTTATCAACATAACTCTATCAGAATGTCATCCTTCACCACCAGTCGTCATCTTAATAAGCGTCCGATCTTTTTTCACATAGTGATGATATAAAGCTGCCAAAATGTGTCCTACGACGAGCATCCAAGCCAACCATTTACCGAATACTTGTTTATGAAGGAAATCTAACGGTGCTTCAAATGCCTCATAGCTGATACCCATCCCATCACGGATGACAGATCAGAACAATGAAGTGCTCTCAAACATCGGAATATCAAACAAGAAATAAAATTCCGTATTCACTTTAGAACCTAAATAGCCTGTAACTGGCATAATGATCAAGACCGCATATAAAGCGAAATGTCCAGCATGGGCTGCGAGATGTTCCATCTTAGTGCCAGGTTCTTCGTCTGGGGTACGGTTCATGATACGCCAGATAATACGCAGCACCACTAAAACGGCAATACTCACACCGAAAGATAAATGTAGCTGAAGCGCCGTCCAGTTAATAGGCGTATCATCTACCGTAAACCAATGGCGAAAATAAACGCTAGCATAAGCACCTAAGAATAATAAAGCCGATCCCCAATGCAAGCATTTTGCTATAGTACCGTAGTTATAACTGGTATTTTTTAAACTCATAAATTCCTCTAAAATTTATAAATATTCTGAAAGGTTGTAAAAATGCCTCTGAAATCAGGTGTTTTTATTTCACGTTAAACTACGTACTCAATAGCTCACGTTTAACCAGTATGAGTTGATATTAATGTAGTTCGTCTAATAGTACGGTAGGTTATATTAAGAAAAACTTAATTTAAAGTTTTATTTCCACTGTTATAACATGCTTTTAATTATATTTTTCTTACATTGCTATTACGCTTAGCAAGCGTAGGTTAATCAATGCATAATTATTTCTAGATTAATTATGACTGTTATAAATGTGAGTATTTTTATCTTCGAAATTACAGTTTCCATGAAGTTGTACCCACGGTAATATAACTATAATAATTAGAATGCTAAATAAAATAGAAAAGGAAAACGATATGTGGAACGAACGCTACAGCGAACCAGGCTTTGCTTTTGGTACAGAACCAAATGATTTTTTGGAAGAGCAGTTCCAGCACATACCAGCAGGTGGACGAGTACTGTGTTTGGCAGAAGGCGAAGGTAGGAACGCGGTATTTTTAGCTGAGCAAGGCTATCAAGTGACTGCCATGGATTTATCCGATGTGGGTTTAAATAAAGCCTTGAAACTGGCTAGTGAGCGGGGCGTTGAAATCATCACTCAAATAGCTGACTTAGCCGATTATCAATTTGGGGTAGGAGAGTGGGATGGGATTGTCTCTATTTGGGCGCATATGCCTAAAACTGTTCGTCAGTACGTTAATGCGCAGATTGCACCAGCACTAAAACCAAATGGCATATTCATTGTCGAGGCTTATACTGAGCAGCAACTTGATATGGAAGCCGTCGGCGGACCACCTGCTGCGCAAAAGGAACGTTTTAATTCACTAGAAAATTTGCAGACAGAATTGGCTGAGCTAGAAGAAATTATTGGCGTTGAAAAACAGCGCATGATTTCAGAAGGCAAACATCATCAAGGTTTAAGTGCTGTCGTACAATATGTTGGTAGAAGAAAGTAAAATTGCCAGAAAACATCTATAAATACATCTATAAAAGAAAAAGAGCAAAGGTAACATAAGGCTACCTTTGCTCTTTTTTATTCATTTTTTATAAATGTTTTTGATCGTTATTTATTGGTCATTTTTTGATGATAGTTAAGTGACTTGATACCAGTCAATTTTACGAGTCAAGACCATCACGCTGGCGAGTACAACGAAGCAGAATACTGCACCAAGCAGCAAGTTTAAATCCTCTACCGTCAAGATGCGATAAAAGGCGGCGTATAGTCCTGTTAGTATCGTGGTAAAAATAAGGGCTCGTTTTACCCCATTGAGCACATAGTAGGTGTACCAACCGATCAGGCCGACACAAGCAGTCGCTGCAATTGCGTAAGCTTTCCAAAAGGCGATTTGCTCAGCTAACGGCAGCAATAAGACATAAAAGACTAATAGGGCGCAGCCGACCAATAAGTACTGTATAGGATGGATGCGGCTAGATTTAATCACTTCGAATAAGAAGAAAGTACCGAACGAGACCAATATTAATAGCAATGCATACTTTAAGGTACGCTCAGTTTGCAGATAGACATCATTAGGCTCAGCAAAACTTACGCCAAAGCTGTTTAGATGGGTACTATTGGCACTCCTAGAAGTTGCTGCGCCTTCTTCTACCAATACTACATCATCAATACCTAAAGGATTACCCGCTTTACTTATGACGCTACATTGATTGTTAGGTGTGCTTAAACATTGTGATAGGCGTTGATTGTTGGCAACAGTCAAATATTCATTTTGCCAGTTGGCTTCAAAGCCATTGGAGGTAAAGTTTTTCATATTTGGCAGCGCTTTTCCAATGAAATTTGGTGCATGCCAGTTGCTTTGCATGGCTAACGTAAAGCTTTGCCCAGTCGGTACCGTATTTAGGCTGCTAATGCCGGATAAAGGCAGGTCGATTATAATTTTAATCATTCCAGTTTTAAGCGCATCAGTTTTGCTAGCTTTGTCAGCTTCACTAATGACAGTTTCAGTACTACTAACTACAGCATTAGCAGCATCGTTACTTAGATTAGAAGTTTGCGAGTTATCAGGGCTAATGGATAAGCTTTGACTGGCTAAGTTATCACCAATGTCACCTGTTCCATTTCGCCCAACCAAATTACCGTTATTTGATGGCTTTATCATATCTTGAGAATTTAAAATGTCTTGAGGAACAGGAACTTCAACGTACGTTAAGCCTTTTATCATAGGTGTTTTCGGGTAAGTCGCTTTGATTTGCTTGTTATTAATGGTTACCGTTGGTGTTATGGCAACGCCGCGTAAGTCTGACACTGGAATAATTAGCTTGGCTTCGTTCCAATGAAAAACCGTCTGTTTTGGTTGTAATTTATCAGTATTCAATTCTGTATTTAACGATGCTTGGGTTTCATTAGCATTAAGGTCGATACTAGGTGTATAGTTTAAATCCTTAACGTATTGGCCTAACGCATAGTTTTGGTCAAATTTTATATTACCATCGTAGCTGGTAGCATGATAAACCCCGCGCTGATAGGTGTCGGTACTGACCTTAAGATTTTCTATGGCCTGCGTTTGAGTCGCAAAGATAGTTTCAATGGCTGAATAGGACGGCTTACATTTAGTAGCGTTTTCTGAATCTATTAAGCATTCTGGTGTTACAGTGGTCGGAATAGCGATAAATGGGGTAATAACCTCTTGCGGATTGACGTGCTGCTCGGCAATCTCTTCTGCTACGACGATATCTGCATAATGTTGTCGTTCGGAGATCACAGTGCGAAACATAGTCAGACCAACAGCGAAGATTATGCAAAGGCCAACGATGATATACAGTTTATTAAGCAGTGTTTTTTGCATGCGCATTCCTCTAAATGATGTTTGAATCGACGGCTACTAATATTGTCAATGGATTAGATAACATCATAGAGAGGGTATAGAGAGAACATATGTAGATTAGATGGAAAGTTTATGGAAATATAAGCTTTGTTAATACATGGTTGCATGTCATCATTGTTTGAAATAAAAATACAGCTTTTAATAAAGGAAATTTCGCCATATTTTTAACGTCGGCATTCGTTCCTTTATTAAACAGAGCTGCTATAAAGCGCTGTTGAAAAAGTGTCATCAAAACGTTATAAGTAATGCGCAAAAAAGCCCGCGTAATACATTGCGCGGGCTTTTCCTAATGGCTATTTATAATAACTACGATTGTTATTATTAATTAAATATTACAATTAACTTGATATTGTTGACCGTTATCAGATTTTACAGTCATGATGCCAAAATCAGCTTTAGTCTGCCAATCGTAAGTCGTTTTAGGATTAACATCGTTGACATAACGAGCGCCAGAACCCGATACAGCTTGTTTCATTGTGATTTTTGCATTGCTCAAGCCAACTTTAGGCAGAGTAACGTTTAAGTCTGCAGCTTGACCATTCGCTGCATAAGTAGCAGTAATGATGCCATCGTCTTCACAAGTAAATGTTTGAACGACTTGTTGAGCATTGGTAGTCGGTGTTGTAACAGTTGGTGCGTTAGTTGCACAGGCTGATAATAATACTGCGAAAGGTGCTACAGCTAATAATTTTTTCATTATGGTCCTCAATAATGTTAGTGAATTTATCGTTTGAGATGTAAAGCAGTATATTACAATATAGCGTTTTTTTTCGCGTTGTTGTTTACCATTAATATGGTATTCAAAGTGTTTCAAGGTATTGCCTAAACGGTTTTTTTCATTAATGCGAGCGACTATTCACTGGTTTTTATTTGAATAGAGAGTTTAGGTTTTTTCTTGTTTAAAACAAACACCGAGACAGCACCTAGAATAACCACACTGGCAATAATAAATCGCAGGGTTAATTGTTCAGACAAAAACACCACACCTAGTATTGCTGCCAGTACTGGCACACAGAACTGCACAACAGCTGCTTGGGTACTTTTTAACAACGGCATCGCTACATACCAAAGACTGTAGCCAACGGCAGAGGTGATTGCTCCTGATACGCCCGCTAATATGACACCCTCTGTACTAACATCTGCTAGATAACTCATTCCTATCAATAACAATAGGGGAAGCGCGACAAGGCTTCTGATAAAGTTAAAACCAGTAGCGCGAAGAGGGGATACACAGGCTTTGCCGCGTATACTGTAAATTCCCCATGCAATGCCGCTCATTGCCATAATCACTGCCCCAAAAAGCGAAGGCACTGCCGCTGAAGGCAGCATCAAGTAAACAAAACCTGTAAAGGCTATAAAAAGAGCCGCCCATTGCACTGTACTTAATTGCTCTTTTTGGTAGATGCCCCAGCCAATCATCGTGAACTGGACCGCTGCAAATAAAATAAGCGCGCCAGTGCCAGTATCAAGCTCCACATAGGCGAGCGAAAAGCAAAGCGCGTAAACCACCAAGCTTATACTGCTGAACCAGCTGCCCTTGTCTTGCAAAATAGGATCTTCTAAAATTGCGATAGCTGCGGTATTGGTATTATTACTATTAACAGTGTGTTTATGTTTTAGCTTGCGTGTATGCACGCTCATGATTATTGCAAGGCAAACAGCACCACCTAATAGGCGAATAATAGTAAAATTCCAAGGATCAATATAGCCTTCAGCTAACGCCATCCTACAAAGCAGAGAGTTTGCGGCAAAGGCTATTAGAGCAATAATCGTGTATAACGTAGCTTTCAAAAAAATTCCTAATAAACGATAGTTTGAGTGTGGTGATAGCAGGACTGATGACTATCAACATAAATTAATTGTTAATAAAATAGCCTAAGCATTAATATATTAACTATCTAATTCCTTTAACCATCCTATAACTTGACGAACTCGTTCTCCTCTATCACCGCCAACTCGCTTAAAGTTTTTCTCATGACAATTTAACTGACTTTCGAAATAAGCGCTTATCTCATCACGTTGATACGGACTGTCTCGCAAGTCATCAGCGACCCAAGGAATATCTACTGCTGTTAGCAGTATTAAATCGTAATGATGTGACAGTGCTGCCTGTGTGAGTGCATCAGGACAGTCACCATAATACCAATTAGAGTAAACCATTAGCTCAAACAAACTGGTATCACAGAATAGATATTTTTGAGTTTCAGGGTTGGGATTGGGGTTTCGGCTAGGTTGCAGGTTTTGAGCCGCTTGCTGGGTGAGTTTATTTTCCAGATCAATTTGACCTTGGGCAATTGGTAACAAATCGTCCCAAGTGCATGTCACTTGCTCGTTATCCCATTTCTCCTGCAAATAAATACGCATATACTCTGGCACCCAAGGGCTACCAAAATATGCTGCCAAATCACGAGATAAAGTAGTCTTACCAGTGCTTTCTGCACCTAAGATGGCAACCTTGATGACCGATTTATACGTATGCTGCGTGAGATTGAATGCGGTAGCGTCGTTGCCATTCATAATATGCCCAAACTGCGATGAGAGTGAACACTACGTATTGTAGTGCGGTAAAGGTAAGGCCTTTATAGAAATATAACGGAACTGAAATAGCATCAGCGACTATCCATAGCAGCCAATGTTCTATCTTACGGCTTGCCATCAGCCACATGGCCATTAAGAACAGCGCGGTGGTCAGCATATCGGTATAATCAACCCAAGTAAATAAATGCATCCCTAGTACTGCGCCATCGAAGCTAAAGTTATTGTTAATCACGGGACGGAAATAATAAACCAGCGCCACAAAGGCTACTGTCCCAACCGTTAATAGTGCCATGATTGGCATATCACTTGATTGAATATGCTCAATACTTATTTCGTCTTCACTAGCACCTTTATTGCTCTCACTAACTGCTTCTTTGTTTTTTGACCAATTGAACCAGCCATATAAGCCCATCACGGTGTAATAAGCATTTATAAACATGTCGCCGAATAGCTGCCATTCCCATAGCAAATACACAAAAATAGCAGTACTAACCAGGCCAATAGGGAAGACCAGTACACTGAGCTTGCGGGCAAGTAACACGCTTGCCACTCCAAATATAACGCCAATGATTTCGAGTATAATAAAGAGTGTAGGATAGTCGGCGTACTGTCCGAATAACCAATTAAGAAGATCTTCCATTATGTTCCCTAGCTATTGTTTTGACAAAATTGAATACTTTTTATTGAGGTTAATTATATAGTAGCTAGGCATCGATGACGTCAGCCTTTGCCAATTATTGACGTGAAATTGATTATTTGTAACAAAGTATTAGAAAAATAATAATATTCAGGCATAATAAAGACATCGATTTTAAGTTTACAGTTATTCACCGAAATTAGACTTGCGCTATTTTCTCTTTTTTTACGCTTATTCATAAGCCAAATAGTAGTAGACAAGGAAGCTTATCATGACGACTTGTATCACCGGCACTGGCCTGTATATACCACCCTTTAGCATCAGTAATGAAGAGCTAGTAGAGTCATTTAACCAGTATGTTGACAATTATAACGAGCAACATGCTGACGAGATAGCCAATGACACTATTCCTGCACTTCAACATTCATCAGCCGAATTCATTGAAAAAGTATCGGGCATTAAATCACGTTATGTGATGGAAAAAGCCGGTATTTTAAATCCTGAAATCATGGCACCAGTCATCGCTTATCGTAATCTGGGCGAAGAGCTGTCTATTATGGCCGAAATGGGTGCGGCAGCCCTCAAAGATGCGCTTGCTGATGCAGGGCTTAAAGCCAATGATTTAGACGGTATCATACTTGCCTGCTCAAACTTCCAGCGTACTTATCCTGCGGTGGCTATCGAGATTCAAAAAGAGATTGGGATGGTTGGCGGCTATGCTTATGACATGAACGTTGCCTGTAGTGCCGCGACTTTCGGACTATCACAAGCACATGGTTCTATTGCATCTGGTCTCGCTAAACGTGTCGCTGTGGTTAACGTTGAGATTACCTCTGCACATTTAAACTGGCGCAACCGTGACAGTCACTTTATTTTTGGTGATGTCGCAACTGCTTGTATTGTAGAAGAATTGGACACGCCTAAAGGCTATGAGATTTTAAGCAGTAAACTATTTACTGAATTCTCAACTAATATCAAAAACGAATACGGCTTTATGGATCGCTCAGAGTTCTTGGCGGCTGAAACGCAAATGTACCCTGATATCAAAGAGCCAGTAACGGATAAGCTGTTCTTACAAAATGGTCGCAAGGTATTTCGTGAAGTCTGCCCGAAAGTCTCGGAAATTATACTCCAGCATCTACAAGAGAATGATTTTGAGCCAAGTGAAGTCAAAATGATGTGGCTACACCAAGCCAATGCTAATATGCTCGATCTTATCTTGCGTACGGTAATGGGCAAAGAGGCGGATAAAGCTATCGTACCAAGCGTTATCGCTGAATTTGCTAATACTAGCTCATCAAGCCCGATGGTGGTCTTTCACCGTCATAAAGATGATTTGAAATCTGGCGATTTAGGCGTGATTTGCTCGTTTGGGGCAGGTTATTCTATTGGTTCGGTAATAGTACGTAAGGTTTAAAAACAGTCTTTTTTGACTGTCAAATCTTATAGTAAATAAAATAGCCAAGAGCAATCTTGGCTATTTTTTATGGTTTAAAATTTATATTTTGGGCAAATTTAGCGCTATTTATCGGTATAAAGCTTAAGTTTACGCAGTGGTTTTAATTTCACTGCAAAAATTTGCTATAATCGCCATCTTATTTCCCTCATTTGAAAAAGCCCTTTTATGAAAGAATCCTTGCGCTTGCGCTTAGACCAGATGGTAGACCGCTATGAAGAGGTTACCGCTTTATTGTCCGATCCTGGTGTTATCAGCGATAATAATAAATTCCGTGAGCTGTCGGTTGAACACAGTGACTTGATGGAAATCACTACTTTGTGGTTGAATTATGGCCGTGCAGAAGCCGATCAAGCTGATGCGGAAAGTATGCTAGCGGACGCCTCAGACCCTGAAATGAAAGAGATGATGCAGGATGAGATTGATAACGCCCGAAATACCATCGTAGAGATGGAAGAGGCGCTCAACGTCATGATGCTGCCAAAAGATCCCAATGATAAAGTACCAGCATTTCTAGAGATTCGAGCGGGTACAGGCGGTGATGAAGCGGCAATATTCTCTGGTGATTTGTTCCGCATGTACCAAAAGTACGCGCAAACTCAAGGCTGGACGGTGGAAGTGCTGTCAGCTAATGAAGGTGAGCATGGCGGCTATAAAGAAATTATCAGTCGTGTGTCAGGCAACAGTGTATATGGTCGTCTAAAGTTTGAATCAGGCGCTCACCGTGTGCAGCGTGTACCCGAGACTGAAAGTCAAGGCCGTGTACATACCTCAGCTTGTACCGTTGCAGTAATGCCAGAAGTTGAAATCGATGACAGCGTTGATATCAATCCTGCAGATCTAAAAATGGATACGTTTCGCTCCAGTGGCGCAGGTGGTCAGCACGTTAACACTACTGACTCAGCCGTACGCTTAACTCACATTCCTACCGGTACCGTGGTAGAGTGTCAGCAAGAACGCAGTCAGCATAAAAACCGTGCTCATGCTATGAAAATGCTGATTTCTAAAATTCAACAAGCTAAAGTTCAAGCGCAAGTCGATGTAGCAGATTCTATCCGTCGTGACTTAGTCGGTAGTGGTGATCGCTCAGAGCGTATCCGTACCTATAACTTTCCGCAAGGGCGTATGACTGACCATCGTATCAATCTGACTTTATATAAGCTTGATTCAATTATGGAAGGTGATTTGGATGAGATTCTAGACTCACTATTACGTGAGCATCAAGCGGACTTGATGGCCAGTATCGGCGGTGAGTAAGAAAATAAGTAGCTAGTAAAATAAATCTACCAGCCATTATCATGATAATCAGCAGCTCGTCATCAAGATAAATTTATTATTTTAATGTGTGCATTTAATTATCCAACAATTTTGAGAGTGTTATGTCAAAGCCCAACAACCCAAACCAAGACCAAGCCCCAACTTTAGAAGAAGCGAATGAGCTTATCCTTCAGCTACAAGCTAAGCTAGATGATATTAGCGCTTCAGGTAAACAGCCTTATCCAAATCAGTTTAAACGCACTGATTATGCGCAAGACTTGCAAGCAGCCTTTGAAGGCGTATCAAAGCAAGAGATTGAAGATAACGCTGCTAAAGGTGAAAAAACACAGGTCAATGTGGCTGGGCGCGTCATGCTGAACCGCGGGGCATTTATTGTCATTCAAGATATGACTGGTCGTATTCAGTTATATGTAGCACGTAAAGAGTTGGATACAGAGACGCTCGCGAGCATCAAGTCGTTAGACTTAGGCGATATCGTTGGCGTATCAGGCTATATTGGTCGCTCAGGTAAAGGCGATTTATATGTGCATATTGAAGAGTTTAATTTACTGACCAAATCACTACGCCCAATGCCAAATAAGTTTCATGGCTTAGCTGACATAGAAGCGCGTTATCGCAATCGTCATCTTGATTTGATGACCAATGAGACGACTCGTGATACGTTTGTGATTCGCAGTCAAGTGATCAGCGGCATTCGTCAGTTTATGTTGAATGAGCGCTTCATGGAAGTCGAGACGCCGATGATGCATCCTATCCCAGGTGGTGCCGTTGCGCGTCCATTTGTGACGCATCACAATGCGCTAGATATGCCGTTGTATCTACGTATCGCTCCTGAGCTTTACCTAAAACGCTTGGTCGTTGGTGGTTTTGAAAAAGTATTTGAGATTAACCGCAGCTTCCGTAACGAAGGTGTATCCACGCGCCATAATCCTGAATTCACCATGATTGAGTTTTATCAGGCCTATGCTGATTATCATGATTTGATGGATTTAACCGAGCGTCTATTTAATAAGCTGGCGATGGACATTTTAGGCACTACTGAAATTACTTATCAAGAAGAAAGTATCAGTCTACAAGCGCCATTTGCACGTCTATCAATGTCAGATGCTATTGCGCAATATGCTGAAGGTTTTGATATGTCGCGTATTAATGACCGTGATTACTTAGCGGATTATGTGGCGAACACGCTTAAGCAACCAGTAAAAGACGTCTTTGGTATTGGTAAACTAATTACTATTATCTTCGAAGAGACGGCTGAGCATCAATTACGTCAGCCAACCTTTATTACTGAATATCCTGCTGAGACTTCACCGTTAGCACGTCGCAACGATGATAATCCTGAAATTACCGATCGTTTTGAGCTATTTATTGGTGGTCGTGAATTGGCTAATGGCTTTAGTGAGCTTAATGATCCTGCTGATCAGGCAGAACGTTTCCGTGGTCAAGTCGCTGAAAAGGACGCTGGCGATGTAGAAGCGATGCATTTTGATGAAGAGTATATTGAAGCCTTGTCTTACGGTTTACCACCAACGGCAGGCGAGGGTATCGGTATCGATCGTTTAGTCATGCTATTCACTGACTCTGCCAGCATCCGTGATGTGATTTTATTTCCACATATGCGCCGCAAAAACGACTAGTGATCAATCGCTCTTTAATCAATTTTTAGTTACAATTGATTATTGAGCGGACGTTAAGTCATTTTTGAACCAGCAAGAAGCCAGACGAATGCGCTGGCTTTTTGCTATAATAAGCACTCAAAAAAGCATACTCAAAATAAGAATTCTAACCACTTGGCACAATGGATAGCTATGTCGCAGCAATATCAAGTTCTAGCGCGTAAATACCGCCCCAAAAACTTCCATGAGTTAATTGGGCAAACGCACGTCTCGCAAGCGTTGATTAACGCGATTGATTATAATCGTCTGCATCATGCTTATCTGTTTACTGGGACACGTGGCGTTGGTAAAACCACGATTGCTCGTATTTTGTCTAAGTGTTTGAACTGTGATACTGGCGTGACCAGTACGCCTTGCGGTGTTTGTGATAATTGTGTCGCCATCGATCAAGGTCGTTTTATCGATCTAATTGAGATTGATGCAGCCTCGCGTACCAAAGTTGAAGACACACGTGAGCTACTTGATAATGTTCCTTATGCGCCAAGCCAAGGCCGCTATAAAGTGTACCTTATTGATGAAGTGCATATGCTGTCTACGCACAGCTTTAATGCGCTACTCAAAACCTTAGAAGAGCCGCCTGAGCACGTTAAGTTTCTACTTGCGACCACCGATCCGCAAAAACTGCCGATTACTATTATCTCGCGCTGTTTACAGTTTGTGCTGCGTCCTTTGCCGCAGACATTGCTTAGTGAGCATTTAGCAAACGTTTTGACTCAAGAACAAGTTGCCTATACGCAGCCTGCACTTTGGCAGCTGGCAAGTGCTGCAAAAGGCTCCGTACGTGATGCGCTGTCTCTTACCGATCAGGCGATTGCCTTTGGTCAAGGTGCGCTTGATGATGTTACAGTTAATGCTATGCTTGGCTTAATCGATGCCGCTGATTTGGTAAGCTTGATTACTGATATTTACAACCATGATAAGTCTGCAGTTGCCGCTCATATTGAGCAGATGCGCGCGCAAATGGTCGATGCCACTAGCATGTTTGATGGACTCGCTGAACTATTGCATCAATTAGCCTTGACGCAGCTATTACCGGAAGTTGCTTTAAATGTAAATGAAGCGCAAGCACAAGATATTAATGCACTTGCCCAACATATTAGTCCTGATGTTTTGCAGTTGTATTATGAAATCGTAGTACAAGCACGCGAAGGTATCAAGCTTGCTAGTACGCCAATGCAAGCACTTGAAATGTGTATCTTACGTCTATTAGCGTTTCGCCCATTACCTGTTGATGAAGTCTTAAAGTCTCATTCTATTGAGTCAACTGGCTCAACAGATATATCAGAACCTATAGGTCATGTTGCATCATTGCACGAACCGCAACCTTATAATCTTGATAATGTCAGTAATGTTCATGAGCAAGTTGCTATTAATGAAGAAGTTAATAATAGTGTTGAGCAAAGTGCTAATAAGATGACGGGCAATGAAGCTCACTTCTCAGAAAGTGCATTTGCAACAGATACAGCCAATATTAATCAGTCTATCAAAATGGCTGATACTAATATTGTTATAGATAATTTTTCTAACTTGCCTCAAGCTTATGAGTCATCAATTAACGATAGCGTAGAGCCTGAACCAATTGCTGAGCCTGAACCAATTGCTGAGCCTGAACCAATTGCTGAGCCTGAACCAATTGCTGAGCCTGAACCAATTGCTGAGCCTGAACCAATTGCTGAGCCTGAACCAATTGCTGAGCCTGAACCAATTGCTGAGCCTGAACCAATTGCTGAGCCTGAACCAATTGCTGAGCCGAGTCGAAATGATTCTCAGTTAATCTCACAATCTGATGACCCACGTACTTTACTACGTTGTCCAGTGCAAGAGCTCATGGGAGAATGGACGCCAGAGAAGTGGGACTATTGGTTACAAGAAGCTCGTGAGGCTGGCAATCTTGCTCAAGATGAGCTGGCACTTGCTCGTCAAGGTATGATGACAGGTAGTTGCAATGGCGAAGCAATATTTGTGACCGGTGTCGATAGCAAGCATTTACAAGCAACTTTTCAAGAGCTGGCTACCAAGCTCCAGCAACAATTCCCAGAGGCGGATATCAGCTTACAGGTAGACAATAGTGTGATGCAGGATGAGAATAAAACGCCTGAACGTCGTCAGCGCCAACGGGTTGAGCAAGCGACCTCAGTTGCGGAAACCATGCTACTTGAGTCGCCTGTCATGCAGTATTTATTGTCTCGTGGTGAAGGAAAAATGGGTAAAGTTAAGCTGATCTAACATCCAACATATATTTTTCAGTAAATAATTTTATCAGCATGATATGCTGATTTGATATGTTATTTTTTACTCAATTATTAGACATTAATATTTTAAACATACTCGATGTTCATGTTTAACTTTCATATATATGCTTAAATTATCTATCGAGTAGAATGTTAATTTATATTAAACAGTCAACTAAATTTTTTTTTGAAAATTTCAATGATTAAAGCAACAGTTGAGTAATATTGTCTAACAACAAATTATCATAGTCAAACACCAAGATATTGATGTTGTTGATATTTTTATATACCAATAATTAATCATACTGACGTATGGTAATATGAAAAATATATAAAATCAGCTATACTGATTAAGTTATATTAAAAATTAGAAAATTTATCAGGTGAGAGTATGTTAGATAATTTACGCGGTATGGCCGTGTTTGCCAGTGTGGTCGGACATGGCTCTTTTAGTGGATCAGCTCGTGAGCTTGGTATCACAACTAGCGCAGTTAGTCAGCAAATTCGGTCATTAGAAAATGAGTTAGGTGTGGTGTTATTGCATCGCTCTACTCGTAAGCTAAGCTTGACCGAAGCTGGTGAAAGTTTTTATGAAGCAGCAAGAGATGTGGTTAGTGCTGCAGAGCAAGGTAGAATTAAAGTCAATCAGTTGCGCGATGAGTTAGCGGGTAGTTTGCGTATTGCTACTACACCAGAACTTGGCGTAAATCATATTTTGCCAGCTTTATCTACATGGATGGCTGCGCACGATGACTTAAGTATTACTTATCTGGCAGACAATCATTATATCGATATGATTGATGAGCGTATTGATATTGCGATACGTATGAGTCCAACGATTAATGACTCTACGTTGAGTAGCCATCCGCTGACAGATGTGCGACAAGTGCTTATTGCTTCACCCCAGTATCTGCGTCAGCATAAAAAGCTTACGAGCCCCAAAGATCTCGCTGAACATCAGCTGATTTGTATTGATATCATGAAAGATTCTAATCAAGTCGATCTTACCCAGACTGAAACAGGTAAGAAAACACGTACAAAGATGAAATCCCGTATCCATACTAATAATGTCTTTATGGCTACTACCTTGGCTAAAGAGGGTCATGGTTTGGTTAGGATGATGGAGATGGATGTTAGAAAAGAGTTAGAAAGCGGTGATTTGGTCGAAGTATTAACCGGCTATCAATTACCGAGCTTTGTATTATATGCAGTCACCTTAAACCGTGAACAGCAACCTGCAAAGATTACTCGCTGTTTAGAAGTGTTGAAAAAATATTTTCATGCTTGTTAATGGTTAATGTAGTCTAAGTTAAAAAAACGTAAAAAGAGCCCTTAAATTAATATTGATTTAAGGGCTCTTTCGTAACTAAAATTGAGTTACAACTGCAAAAAGTATTGTTTAAAATAACGGTTTGAATAGATTAATCAAACGCTCAACGACTTGCCGGCTTTCAATACGGCTTATATTTAATGGCGGTAATAAGCGCACAACATGACCACCAGTGACATTGATGATTAGTTTTTGCTCATCGCGTGCATGGTCAACCAGCTGACTACAGTCCATGGTATCAGGCAAAGCAATACCTATCATCATTCCAGCACCGCGGCTACTGACGCCATACTGTTGCAATTCGTCTGTTATGCTTTTACGAATAAACTGACCTTCGGTTACCGCGTTTTCCATTATGCCGCTATTTGTTAACACATCATAGACGCTGTGTACTACGCGACTTGCAAGCGGTGTACCGCCATAGGTAGAGCCATGACTACCTGCACCAAACAAGCCATTAGCACGTCCGCGTACCATACACGCCCCGACTGGAAAACCATTACCAAGGCCTTTAGCGGTAGTCAATACATCAGGGCGGGCGTTACTATGTTGATAAGCAAAGTATTTGCCCGTGCGGCCGTTACCGGTCTGTACTTCATCGATCATAAAGAGCCAGTTGTGTGCGTCACATTCCGCTTGTAGCTCTTCCAGATAGGTAAAGCCATTAGCTGCAGTATTAAGGCCGCCTTCACCTTGAATAGGCTCTACGAATATTGCACAAATATCATCGTGATCTTGAGCGGCTTGCTTGATAGCTGCAATGTCACCAAACGGCACACGGATAAAGTCATCATCTAAAGTAAAAAACCCTTCACGCGCTTTAGGATTGGCGGTCGCTGATAATGATAATAAAGTACGACCGTGGAATGATTGCTCCATGACGATGACTTTTGGACGCTTGAAGCCTTGCTGGTGAGCATATAACCTTGCAAGTTTTAGTGCAGCTTCGTTAGCTTCGGCACCACTATTGGCAAAAAACACACTATCCATTTGCGCAGCAACACAAAGCGCTTCTCCCGCGCGCTCTTGCCAGTCAATACCAAATAAATTACTGGTATGAACTAAGGTAGCTGCTTGCTGTTGAATAGCATTAGTCACTTGTGGATGGCAATGCCCTAAACCGCATACTGCGATGCCAGTGAGCGCATCTAAATACGGAGTATCATCTTTGGTATATAGCCAGCTCCCTGAACCATGGGTAAAGCTGATCGGCTGACGATTATAGGTAGGCATCAGATAAGTAGCTGACATGCAGACATCCTTGGATTATTAAGGTAATGAGTTACTCAAAACGAGCCATATAATATGGCACTATATACGGATCACAACAAGTTAAAATTCATCAGAAAATGGCGTAGACTCAGCAGGCAAGCTATAATCTTCATTCGCCCAAGCGCCAAGGTCAATAAGCTTACAGCGCTCACTACAAAAGGGCTTAAACTTATTGTCTTGCCAAGCAGTTTTAGTGCCGCAACATGGACATGGGTAAGTTTTGGGTGTGGAGTTGGGGGTAGATTGCGTCATAATGAAGTGAGGTTAGCCTCATGGTTATGAAGGAAAGTATGATCAGTGAACAAGAGCCGTTATAATAGCACGCGGTCAAAAAAAGACAAATATAGAGCAGGGTATATCAAACTAACTTTAGTGATATTTCTGTAGCATCGTATAGGTTATAACAATAATACCTCTATTTAGTCTGCAGTATAATCAGACCTTTATTTAAATTGACACTTTATCAAAAATTACAACGAACAAAGTAAGGACAACTGATGAATCATGAGCAAACGCTTTCACACAAGCAAGTACGTGTATTCCAACCAGAAAAGCTCTCAGCCCCGCGCGACTTTTTTATTCCAGAGGTTATCCAAAATACAGCTAATAAAGATGATGGCGATAAGTTGCCATTAATATTGGAGATTGGCGCAGGGAAGGGCAAGCATGCGTTAAGTTTCGCAGCAGTACATTCTGAAAAGCATTTGATTGCTATTGAGCGCACACGTAATAAGTTTGAAGCTTTTACCAAACTATTTAATCAACAGCTGCTGGACAACCTAACTCCAATTCATGCTGATGCTATCGCTTGGACTGTACACGCTATCCCTCCTGATAGTCTTGCAAGTATCTATCTGCTATATCCAAACCCTGAACAACACAATCCTAATCAGCAATGGCTGAATATGCCATTTTTTGAATTTTTATTATCACGCTTGCAAGTAGGTGGTGAAGTCATTTTAGCGACTAATATAGAATCTTATATGGATAATGCAGAACAGCAAGCATTAAGTATTTGGCAATTGCCAAACAGGCGTCATAAGGTGCTATCTGATAGCCAGCGTACGCACTTTGAGGTGAAGTACTTGGCTCGTGGAGAGACATGCTGGCAGTTAACAATGACCAAGCCTGAAGGTTATAAAACTAGGTTTGATAATTGGTTTGCAGAGGAAGATAGCGTTAACGATAAAAAATAGCCTAAGTGGAAATGATTAAAACATAAACGATAAAAGTTACTCAACAACCCTAAAATATAAGCCATATAAAATAGCCTAAGCAAATAAAATCAAATAATAAAAAAACCGCTCCAAAAGAAGCGGTTTCCAAAATTTAGCATCTACCTAGCTATTTATAGAAAAGGTTTTACCAACTTTTCGGAGTCAGTATAAGCGTTTATTACTGTCAAAAACGTATAAGCACCGATAAACTTACGGCTAATAAACATAAACTCTTTAGGAGGTAGGTTAAATTCAAATGATTGAATGGCACGAGTAGCACTCGCTGAGATACGCGAATGTAATTTGCTATTAGCCCAAATATAACGCTTTTGCTCATCTAAACAATCTGCAGGGATATCAGGATTAGCATCAGGATGACTGAATGGCTCTGTAGCAAGTAGGAATAACGATGCAATATCTGCTCGCACTTTATCGCTCATCGTATTAAAAAATTCATAGCCTGTCATACCTTCCATCATTGCTTGATGGTCATGATGATAGCCTGCGCGTAATAGGCTACGAGCAATGGTAAGTAGGGTATTATCAAACTGACGGATAGCGCCAAAATCCAATAATATCAGTTTATCTGGCTCATCAACATTATCGCTGATACGTACTAAATAGTTGCCAAAATTTGGATCCGTCTGCATCTCACCCCAGACAAAAATCTCTTGCATCATGATCTCTATTGCTGCTTGACCAATAGCATTGCGTCGTTCATGCGGCACTAGTTGCAGGGTTTCAGAGGTAACGGAAACCCCAGGCTCATAAGTCATGCAGAGTAAACGCTTACTTGAGTATTTACGATTAATCTTAGGTACCACATAACGAGGATCATCGACTAAGCGCTCATAAAAGCGTTCTGTCGTTGCCGCCTCTGCATCATAGTCAACTTCATGATGGAGCAGGTCACGTATCTCTTCAAACCATGTATCAAGTGCCCGTGTTTGCGGAACGATATTGCTTACTTTCAATAAACGCTTAAATAGTGCAAGATCGGAGTTAATAGCGTCGGCCACCCCTGGGTACTGAATTTTCAGCACCACTTGCTCACCCGTTTCTAGTACCGTTGCACGGTGGACTTGGGCGAGGGAAGCTGTGCCAATAGGAACGGAGTCAACCTCAAGTTCGCTGAGCTTATCTCCTAAGATATGCTGTAAAGTTTGTTCTATTTTTGGCCAAGTAAGAGTAGCGGTATCGTCGTTAAGTGTTTGTAGCGCCCGAGTAATCTCAGGCGGTAATATATGCTCACCATACATTGCTAGCATCTGGCCAATTTTAACTACTGAGCCTTTGAGTTTACCTAGTTCCTCTGCGACATAATTTGCCTGCGCCTCCATAAATACTTGATTACGCTTCGAGCGTGCCTGCTTATCCAAAAACATACCAGACATACTATTGCCTGCCCAGCGGCGACCAATATTTAGGGAAGTCTTGGCAATCGATAATCGACGTTCAAACCCAGAAGTTTTTAGGCTATCGATTGATTGCTTATTATTAGAAGGTCTAGACGGATCATGTGCCATAAATATAACCATTCATCAGGTTGTACTGATTTGCGGGTTTAAGACTAACAATACAAGTGAGATGCAAGGTTAGCATACAAAATCGTACTGACCCGTAGGTCATAGCACGAATGATGGTGTTACATTAATAATGCTAATAAAAGTGATTTTATAAAACTAGTGCTCACGAATTAAAGGTGTCGTACTTGCTGTAATATTATTTTTTTCGTACTATTACAGCAAGCTGAATACTAAGAAATTAGTACTGAATTGAAAATGCCATTATTGAGAGTTTAACTCATTAGAAGCACTAAAATCACCCCAGCTTGTACTTAGACTGGGGTTGGAACTCTACAGCTTAACAGAGCATCAAAAACATTGTCTAAAGCATGATTTATATTAAGACTGTTCACGTGCAATAGCATGATGACCAATATCACGGCGATAATGCGCACCATCAAAACTGATCGCAGCCGTCACTGCTAATGCAGCTTGCTGAGCGTCCAAAATGCTATCTGCTAAAGCAGTCACACACAATACACGTCCACCGTTAGTGATAACTTCTTTGGTGTTTCCAGTATTGTCGCTATGTGCAGCATCTGTATTGCTATCATGAGAAAACGCTGTGCCAGCATGGAATACTTTTACCGGATTATTATTATTAGCATCTAATTCTGGCAAGCCAGCGATCACGTCACCCTTTGACGAGCTTTCAGGATAGCCTTTTGAAGCAACCACGATACCAAGAGCAGGGCGGGTATCCCATTTAGCATCACTAGGTAGTTGACCTGCTAGTCCTTGTGCAACTAGATCTACCATCGACGACTGCAAACGCATCAAAATAGGCTGCGTCTCTGGATCACCAAAACGGCAGTTAAATTCAATGACATAAGGATCTCCTGCTTCATCGATCATGAGGCCTGCATACAAGAATCCAGTATAAGGGTGACCGGCAGCATTCATTGCGTCGACCACTGGCTGAATGACTTGCGCCATGACTTTATCGTGGACATCTTGAGTAACGACTGGTGCTGGAGAATATGCTCCCATACCGCCCGTGTTTGGACCTGTATCACCTTCAAACGCACGCTTATGATCTTGGCTAGTTGCCATTGGTAAGATGTTATTACCATCAATCATACAGATAAAACTGGCTTCTTCACCTTGCAAAAATTGCTCGATTACCACACGGCTACCGGCGTCTCCAAATTTATTGTCCGCCAGCATATCATCGATGGCTTCATGTGCTTGTTCAATAGTTTCAGCAACGATAACGCCTTTACCAGCGGCAAGTCCATCGGCTTTGATGACAATTGGTGCACCTTGTTCATCAATATAGGCTTTGGCAGCTGCGGCATCCGTAAAGCCTTGGTAGGCAGCCGTAGGAATACTGTTTTGTGCCATAAATTCTTTGGCGAAGGTTTTTGAACCTTCTAGTTGTGCACAATATGCAGTCGGCCCCCATGCTTGAATACCAGCCCCACGGCAAGCATCAACAATACCAGCAACTAATGGGGCTTCAGGACCAACGATGACCATATCAATAGCATTATTCTGGCAAAACTCTATGACAGCACTGTGTTCACTAGCGTCATTGTTAGTCGCTTCTAAGATAACATTTTGGCATTTAGGTTCTAAAGCAGAGCCTGCATTACCAGGTGCGACATAGATGTGCTGCACATTCTCATCTTTGGCACACTGCCAAGCCAATGCGTGTTCGCGACCACCTGAGCCAATCACCAAAATATTCATCATACGTCTTGCCCTTAATTAAGCGTTAATAGCGAATCAGTAAAGCACTGTCAAACATACTGCCGTATTCTAACAAAAAAGTCGTACCTATTGCCATGAGTATCCACTTGCCAGCCACACTCAATACACTATAAAAATAATACAATGAAAATTTGTTGAACAATTGCTTATCAATGGCGTAGACTATTTGGATAAATGAATATTTAAAGGTTATTAGGGTTGAATTGACGATATAATAGACAATTATCTTATGAATAAAGGTTATTAAGACAATAAATATTCATGAAATATTTTTTTACACTTTAGCTATGTTGATAGGTGCGTTACAATCCAATAGATTAGCGATAGATAGCTGAGCCAAGGATCTTTAAGACCTAGCTTATCGTAAGAAATGGGTTCTAAGGTAAAAACGTCAGTGGTTTGATCGATTCAGTGTTTTTAGCTCAAATCGATCTCAAGCTAACATACCATCGTAAATATTCGCTAATAGATACCATTAAAAGTAATTAATATTAATCTAAAAAATCAAATTTATAAAAAGGACGGATACTATGCCCAACTCTCTTGGTATCACAAAAGAGCGTATTGGCCAGATAAGTGATATTGCCACCAGTTATGTGCAAAAGGATAAATCACTACTTGATCATTTTATTAACAGCTATTATCGACCGCTCCATCATGAGACTGCAGATGTCATCGATGATACAGATTTGGCAGGTATGGCACTACACCATTTTACGCTACTAAAAGCCTATGAGGGTAGTAAGCCACAATTGGCCGTCTTTAACCCAATTGCTGAAGAGCAGCATTTTCATAGCTCACATACTATTATCCAAATGGTGGCGTATGACCGTCCGTTTTTGGTAGATACAATGCTGATGAGCCTTGAAGCACAAGGTATTGATGTCCATCGTACTTATAATACGATCATTAGTGTTAAGCGTGACGAAGACGGTAATCTTACCCACGTCGATAGCGCCCATGAAAGCGCAACTTCTCATATGTCACTAATTCACTGTGAGATTGCCTACCAAGATAATGATGAGTTAGAGGCGCTACATCAAATACTTTTAGACAAGGTTGATACGCTTGATACTGTAGTTGGTGATTGGAAAGAGATGCGCTCGCGTCTGACTGATATTAAGGCTGAGCTGGCGCAAAAACCACTACCTGAGGTCTTTTACTCTCAGCAAGAAATTCAAGCGTTCTTAGACTGGATATTAGACGATCATTTTATCTTTTTAGGCTATCGTGAATATCGCCTTGAAGGTGGCAACTATATTGACGTCACTGATACAACTGACGATAGTAAACAAGGTGGTGTCAATAAAAACGCGGACCTAGACTTGTTTGCAATCGGTAATAGTGGTCTTGGTCTATTACGCGGCGCCGAAGAAGATAAGCTATCTGAAAGCTTTTACAGACTGCCTAAAGAGCTTAAGCAACTTTTGACTGAGCCGCGTGTACTAATGCTGTCTAAGTCAAGTCGAGTGTCACCTATTCATCGTCCAGTATATATGGACTTTTTGGGTATTCATAAATTTGATGACAATGGTAGATTGGTAGGTGAGTATCGTTTTATCGGTCTACTTACCTCACAAGCGTATCAGCTTACGGTTCAACAAATCCCGCTATTACGTGAAAAAGCTAATAAAATCATGGCAATGGCTGACTTGCCACGTGCAGGCCATGCTTATTATAAAATGATGCATGTCATCAATACTTTACCACGCGATGACTTATTTCAAGCCAGCGTCGAAGAGTTATATCCTATCGTCTCTGGTATTAGCCAATTACAAGATAAAAAGAGTCTGCGCTTATTTAGCCGTATTGACCATTATCAACGTTTTGTGTCGTGTCTGGTTTACATTCCACGTGACAAATTCAATACCGAATTGCGCATTGAAGTACAGCAAGTACTAAAAGATGCTTATGGCGGTACATCATCTGGCTTTACTACTGAATTCAATGAGTCTGAACATGCTCGCGTGCATGTGCATGTCCGTACGGTACCAGGTCAAGTCAATAATGTAGATAACGCTGCGCTTGAGGCTGAATTATCAGCACTTATGGAGTCATGGACTGATCATTACCAGCAAATGCTGCTTGATAATGTTGGTGAGCAACAAGCTAACTCCTTAACACGTCGCTTCTTAAACTATATCCCAGCTGCTTATGAAGAGCGTTTCGATGCTCGTACAGCGGTTGAAGATACCAAACGTCTGGCTAGCTTGACCAATGAGCAGCCAATGATTTGGCATTTATATCAGTCAACAGGAGACGCGGGCAACCAGTTGCATTTGAAACTGTATGGACGTGAGCAACCAGTTATTTTGTCTAAAGTGTTGCCGATTCTTGAAAACTTTGGGGTGTCGGTTATCTCAGCACAAACTTACGAGTTTGATCTGCCAGATCAGCCGATTTGGATGCAAGAATATGAGCTAATCTTAGAAAACGTCGATACGGTCAATATGCAAGTGGTTCGTGGTCAGTTTGAAGACAGTCTGAAGCAAATTTGGGCAGGACGCGTTGAGAGTGACTCCTTTAACGAGCTAGTACTAATTACTAAGCTAGATACTTATGATGTGGTCGTGCTGCGTGCATTATCACGCTATATGATACAAGCAAAAGCGCCTTTCTCTAGTGCTTATATACAGCAAACTGTGGTAAAAAATAGTGCTATCAGTGTGGCTTTAGGTAGTCTGTTCGATGCGCGCATGAATCCTAAGTATAATGAAGATGAACGTAGAGAAAAAACCACTCAGATTCAACAGAAAATTATAGCGGCATTGGCAGATGTAGATAGTCTAGATGAAGATCGTATCTTGCGTTGGTACTTAGATTTGATTAATGCCATGGTGCGTACCAACTTCTATCAAACCGATACCGATGGTCAGCGTAAAGATCGCCTATCGTTTAAGTTTTTGGCAGCAGATATTCCAAATCTGCCCAAGCCTAAGCCCATGTTTGAGATATTTGTTTATTCACCGCGCGTTGAAGCAGTGCATCTGCGAGGCGGTAAAGTTGCCCGTGGTGGTCTGCGCTGGTCAGATCGCATGGAAGATTTCCGTACTGAAGTATTGGGCTTAGTCAAAGCACAGATGGTCAAAAACGCAGTAATTGTCCCTGTTGGTTCAAAAGGCGGCTTTATTGTCAAAACTAAAACCATGGCAGATGGTCGTGAAGCGTTCCAAGCCGAAGGTATCGCCTGTTATCAGACATTCTTACGCGGTATGTTAGATGTCACTGATAATATCGTTGATGGAAAAATTGTCCCGCCAGCCAACACCGTGCGTCATGATGAAGATGATCCGTACTTGGTAGTGGCAGCCGATAAAGGCACGGCAAGTTTTTCTGATATTGCTAATGCTTTGTCTGCTGAATATAACTTCTGGCTTGACGATGCCTTTGCTTCAGGCGGCTCAGTTGGCTATGACCATAAAGCGATGGGCATTACGGCACGCGGTGGTTGGGAATCGGTCAAGCGTCACTTCCGTATGCGCGGTATGGACATTCAAAACCGTGATGACTTTACCGTAGTCGGTATCGGTGACATGAGCGGTGATGTATTTGGTAATGGTATGCTGAGATCTACTCATACCAAGCTAGTCGCTGCCTTTAACCATCTACATATCTTTATTGATCCTAATCCGGATACCGCTGCTTCTTATGCAGAGCGCGAGCGTTTGTTTGAAATGCCTCGTTCGACGTGGGACGACTACGAAAAGTCGCTCATCAGTCAAGGTGGCGGTGTGTACTCACGCCAAGATAAAAGCATCGCTATCAGTGCTGAGATGAAAGAGCTGTTCGATATTAGTGAAGATAATCTAGCGCCTAATGAGTTAATCACTGCCCTAATGAAATCGCCTGTTGATCTTATTTGGAATGGTGGTATCGGTACTTATGTGAAAAGCGAAAATGAAAGTCATGCTGATGTCGGTGACCGTGCTACCGATGCGTTACGTATCAATGGTAATGAGCTACGTGCAGCGGTCGTTGGTGAAGGTGGTAACTTAGGCTTTACTCAACAAGGTCGTATCGAATATGCACAAACGGGCGGACGTATTTATACCGATGCTATTGACAACTCAGGTGGCGTTAACTGCTCAGATCATGAAGTCAATATCAAAATCTTACTTGGTAAAGTCGTTGAGCAAGGTGATATGACCTTAAAACAGCGCAATGAATTGCTTGAGAGCATGACCGATACCGTTGCAGAATTAGTATTGCGCCAAAACTATCTACAACCACAAGCGATTGAGCTTAGTCACATTCGTGCAGCAGCTAACTTAAGTGATCATCAGCGTTTCATTCAGATGTTAGAGGGTGAAGGGCGTCTGGATCGCGCGATTGAGTATTTACCATCGGACGAAGAAATTGCCAAACGTCAAAAAGCAACTACTGGCCTGACCAATCCTGAGCTAGCAGTCGTCATGGCTTATGGCAAAATGTGGGTGTATGACAACTTGTTGTTGTCCGATTTGCCAGATGATCCGTACTTCGTTAATGAGTTACGTAAGTACTTCCCTGATGAGCTGGCCTCACGTTTCTTTGATGAGATGACTGAGCACCGCTTGCATCGCGAGATTATCAGTACTTATCTGACTAATAGTGTGGTTAACCGCTTAGGTATTGAGGCTCTATTCCGTCTTTATGAGGAAACAGACCAGTCGCTGGCAACCATTGTTCGTGGTTATGCGATTAGCCGTGATGTCTTTAATGTGTCAATAGCATGGAAAACGCTTGAAGCGTTAGATAATCAGGTCGATGCAACGCTATTGTTAAACCTTGAGCTACGTCTACGCGATGCGCTTGAGCAAGGTGTTGTCTGGTTTATCAATGCCTTTGGGCAAGATTTGCAAGTCGCTGATATGATTAGCCGCTTTAGAGAAAGTGTTGAGAAATTGACTAAATCTGGCGGGTTCATTGAACAGCAATTTGCAGAGTACTTGCAAGAAGATGCCACCAGCTTGATGCAAGAGGATCTGTCGGAGAGTGATGCGACAATGTTTGCTATGCTGCCTTACCACGTTGATGCGCTTGATGCGGCGTTACTGGCTGAACAATATGAACGTCCTGTCGATGAAATTGCAACATTATACTTCGAGGCGTATCACGTCTTGCAGTTAGATTGGATGATGGATAATATCGCCACTTTACCGCAGCATGACTACTGGGATCGCCGTGCGCGTCATGCCTTAGTAAATGAGCTATCACGTAGCTTGCGTCTATTAATGGATGCAGTATTATCGAAGCCAGATGCCAAGCAAGCCTTTAGCGAGTGGCGTTCACGTCATCTCGATCAGCTAGCATCTGTTGAGACAGAGATGCACAAGCTCGATGAGCTCTATAGTGAAGATGAAGATGGGCAGGTTGGTTTATCAACATTGTCAGTGCTGATGAGTGAGCTTAGCGGCTTGGCTACTAAGTAAAGCTCTAAGTACAGACTACATAATGTAGGCTGCTTAATAAAATTGCTTAAATCAGCAGATGTTTTAAAAATAAAACCCCACCGTTATGGATTAACGGTGGGGTTTTTTATTGTGTAGGGCAGGTACTCATTACAATTAAAAAATAGGAAAGCTGAGAAAATAAGCGCTTAGTCCAATTCAAGCAATGTATTTAAATGTATCATCTCGCCATTTTTTTCAAGCCAGACTTTATCCGCATCATCACGATAGCTATCAAATTGAGGTTCTAATACGACATTGCCTTTATCGTTAAGTAGACCAATCTTGCCAGCCTGCTTATAAGTATAAAGTTGGTGATATAACAGTTTTCTAATAGCTGTATCTGAAGAGAGAATTAACTTACCGTTAGAATCAATAATTTGGGCGCTCTCGATATCGTCTTGAATATCTTCGCTCATGCCTTCTGCGTTACTGCCGTCGATCAGAGTACTGCGCAGAAATAACGGCACATCGCCATAACTATTAAACAACTCAATATGTTGGTTGGCTGCCAGTGGAAGGATTACATCGTTATTTTGGTCAATAAGCGCGGTCTTATTTTGCAGACTTACTTGTAAATATAAAGGCTCGCCTGTACAGGCATTTAACGGATAGATCGCATCATACTGCGGCATAATTGCCCAGTAACCTCTATCATCGAGCAGTCCTGTTAGTCCTCTATTTTTAGCTACTATAAAATAATCTTGGTCATAATCAGAATCGTAGTGTGCGTGCTGAATACGAACATCTGCTAGCGGGTAAACCCAGTCACCATGACGATTGATGATGCCTTGTTTAGTGGCATTGCTAGCATTGTCTGAGGTGTTAATACTGACGATAAAGCTGGTCGCAATATCAGGCTCCGTTTGAATTTCATCATACTTAAAAGGCACGATAATCTTGCCAGCGGCATTGACGACACCATATTTACTACCGTGTTCTTTACCATTATTAATCTGACGCTGCGCTAATAGATACTTATCCATCAATATATAAGCATTGGTGAGATTGTCTATGATGACATTGCTGTCTAGGTCTTGTAGCTGCTGCATACCATCGCCTTTTTTGACCAGCTTGCCAGCGAATGCTTCATTATTCTCGATACGCTCAAAATAGCTATTGGGTAAGTAACCGGCACAGCTGATGGTAGCGTGGGCAGGGGTCATAGCACTAACCGCACCAACAGATAAAATAGATACCCATGTTAAGAGTGCTAATTTGTTAGTCATCGCTATTTCCTTATTATCATACTTTTTATTAACTGCCTTAACTGCTGTCTTAATTTACGAGGCTTTTTCATCGGTAGCATTGACAACTCGGCGACAGCCTTGACCACTGATTTGGCTAAAGCCGCCAGACAGTTTTTCGACCTTTATTTGGGTGAGGATACGGTCTTTTAACGCCTGTACGTGCGAGATGATACCGATCAATTTACCTTCTTGTTGTAAGCTGGTTAAGGTATCGAGTGCAATATCAAGTGACTCTTCATCAAGCGTGCCAAAGCCTTCGTCTAAAAATAGCGAGTCGACGCGGATATTGTGACTGGCCATTTGTGATAGCCCAAGTGCCAGTGCCAGACTGATAATAAAGCCTTCGCCGCCAGAGAGGTTTTTGGTACTACGAATATCGCCGCCTTGATAGTTGTCGATGACATTGAGCTCAAGCGGATTGCTGTCATCATGAATGAGCAAATAGCGGTCACTCATTTTTTGCAGTTGCGTATTGGCATGACTAATCATGACCTCAAACGTTAAGCCTTGGGCAAAGGTACGATATTTTTTACCATCAGCCGAACCGATTAACGTATGTAGCTGCTGCCAAACTTGTAGTTTTTGTTTTTGCTCATCAATCGCAAAGAGCTTTGCAGCTTGTTCGCCTTTTTGGTTGTCGTTATCCTTGAGCTTTTGGTCAATCGCACCGATTTTTTGACTTAACTCGTCGATATCTATTTGTATTTGCTGATGCTGGCTTGCAAGCGTTTCTTGGCTTTCATCTGTCATAGGGTTGGCAAGTTTTTGTTCTAACGCTTGCTGGGTGCTATCTAACTGCAACTTAGCTTGATGCAATGCATTATCAATCGCTAATTTACGTGTATGTAGTGCTTCGCGCTCTTCTTTAGGCAGGCGGGCACTCACAAAAGCAGCTTCATTGACGAACTGTGACTCTGCGAGTAAATCAGAAAAGATGCTTTGCTGCGTATTCAGTGTGGTAGTCGCCGACTGTAGCTCTGTGTCTAGCTGCTCCTCTCTAATCTTTAATTGCTCTAATGCTTGCTCTACAGAATCTAGCTGCCTCTGTGCTACTACTTGTTTGGTTTTAGCTGCGTCAACCGTACTGCGTAATTGATTTTCTTCATTGTCCGTATTTTTATCAGCAAAAAGCTCTTTTCTATCTTGCTTTAATTGTTCGATAGCCTTGGTTTTATGAGCAATTAAGCGCTCTAGCTCTTTGAGCGCTGTTTCATCATTGCTAAGCTGTATTTGCTTGGTTTCAATCTGCGCGGTCAAACTGCTTAAGGTATTGGTTAGCTGCTGCTGGCTGTCTTTCCGATCGTTAAACTGTCGTTTTAACTGGTTTAAAGCGCTGCGCTGTTGACGTAATTTTTCAATATGGTAGTCATAGTCTGCGCTGTCCATTACCGTTTGCTTATCAAAACTGTTATGCAGCTGTTTAAGTGCGTCAGATAAGTCTGCCGCATTGAGCGCTGTAGTTAAGTGCTCTTTATATTTATCCGTTGGGTATTTATGCGTTAGAGATGAAACGGTGGTCATCAGGGGCGCCAACTCTGAGAAATTAGCAGCAATCTTATCTTTTATACCATCAAGCTTCTGCGAGTTAAGCTTAATATCAGTGGTTAGATTGTTAATGTCGTGACTAAGTGCTTGTTGCTGCTTTTCATCGGTTTCGATGGCAGTACTGAGCTTTGCAGCACTTTCAGTTAGGTTTTCATATTCGACAACTATGGTTTTAAGAGACTGTTTATGTTCAGTTAGGTCATGTTTGGCGGTGTCTAATAAGGATAAGCTATGATCTATATTCGTGATGGTCGCATTAATATCATCGTTTATCTGATTAAGAGTATTGATAATCGCCACAATCGATTCAGAGTAATTTTTTTCAGACTCAAATAGTGAGGCTATGTACTCCTGAATATCACCATGTAATATTTCGGATTGCTGATGTAGTGGCACTAGCTGTTGTTGCTGGTTGTTAAGCGTTTCTTTCTTTGTAGCATATTCGATATTGTATGTTGATAAAGCCTGCTCAAGGTTATCAATAATGGTTTCTAGTTCAGCTATTTGCTGCTGAGTTTGTTGCGTCTTAGTCTGTTTTATTGTGGACGACTGTTTTTGCTCGACATTGTCATTGATATTATTACTGTCTAATAACGGATGATGCTTACCATAAGGATGCTCATGCGCGCCGCATAACGGGCAGGGCGATCCATCTTCTAGTTCTGCTATGTAGTCTTCAAGCTTAGCGACCTTTTGTAGTAAATTCAGATGCTCTTGCTTTTCTTGTTTTTTAATCTTAGCATCTTGAATATCTGACTGCTGATTGGCAATCAGTCCTTCTAAAGATATTAACTCCTTGTTTAGCGTAGGTAGCGAGAGGTTGGTCTTTTTGATTTGGTTAGCAAGTTCAGACAGCTGCTGTAACTTAAAGCTGGCTTGCGCAATCTGACCGCTGATCTGATCCACTTGCTCTTGCTCGCCGCGCATACTAACAAGCGATTGTTTTTTAATAAGTGCGGCTTGCTGCTGTTGTAAGCTGGCAAGTTGCTTACGTTGCTCAGTTATTAATAACTTATGTATGTCATATTGCTTAGATAATTTATCGAAATGAGCTTGTAGCTGGCTGGATTGATTGTCATGCGCAAGCTTATCCGCCGCTAAGCTGACATTATCTTCTAGCAGCGCCTTTAATCGGCTACAGCTGCTATCAAAGGTCGCCATATCTGTATCAAGATCATTTAGCTCTTGATAATCGCTAAAATACTTTTCTATACCGCTAAGCTTAGCTTTGGTCTCTTGTTCTGTTTGTTTGTGGTTGTCTATTTCTTGACGTAACCGTTGCGTATTATTGACTAATACATTTTTACGTTGATCATCATCTGCTAAAGAATGGGATTGCTGTTTTATCTCAGCATCCAACTCGCGTGTCTTGGCAATAATAGGCAAAGTGGCTTGCAGATTGTCCGTGGCTTGCTTTTCAATGGTATTGATATTGTTTAAATGGGTCGTGGCTTGTGCAAGCGCTTCTTGCTGAGATGGAATCTTACTGAGCAAATTTTGCTGCTCGAAACCCAACCGCTTGACCAACTCTCGGCTATAAATCAGCTCTCGAAATTGGCTATCAATCTCTAGCGCTTTATTAGCAATATCTAGGCGCTGCGCTTCTGGAGTAAAGTCTGTTTGTATCTGCCGTGCTGCTGCAAAATTAGCCTGGAAAACCGATAAGTTTTGCTGTAGCTGCTGTACATTATCGAGCCACTGCATCTGCTCGCTCAGGATTTTGAAAGTTTGTCGCTGCTTGCTCTGCTGTTGATTAAGGCTTTCCAAATCTGCTGCCAGTAACTTTTCATCTTCAAGACTTAATAACGACAAGCTACTAACGCCCGCTTGTATCTTGCCAAGCACTTCTTCCTCAAAGCGTTTCTTTTCATGGACGTTTAGCGATATTTTGGCATAGATAGCAGTACCGGTTATTTTTTCTAAAATCGCCGCTCTATCGCCAATATCTGACTTTAAAAACGCGGCAAAACTGCCCTGTGCTAGCATGATGGAGCGGGTAAATTGATTAAAATCCATGCCGATAAGGTCTTGAATGTAGGCGGAAGTCTTAGACTTTTTCTCTTCTAAAATCTTACCGGTTTTAACCTCGCTAATCTCGTGTCTAATCGGTAATAAGTTACCCTTGGCTTTTTTGTGAGCGCGATGCTGGTACCAGTAGCATTGATAGCGTTTGGCATCAATCTCGATGATAACTTCTGCCGAGCATTCACCCGTACCTTGGGTCATGATCTCGTTCGTTGAGCCGGTAATATCACCCAATCTTGGCGTCTGACTATAAAGTGCTAAGCAAATCGCATCCAAGATGGTGGTCTTGCCAGCGCCCGTCTGCCCAGTAATGGCAAAAATCCCTTCATTCAGAAAAGCGGGGTCACTAAAATCAATGTGCCATTCGCCTTTTAAGGAGTTCAAATTTTTAAGTCGTAGTTCTATCAGTCGCATGGGCAGGTCTTATTTTTATATAGAGTAGTTATAAAGAGAGTGGTGACCAGAAGTTCTTGACTAGCATCTAAAATGCGCTGCTGTTATTCGGCCTGAGTATCTTCATGACGCAGGTTATAAACGATTTGATCATAGGCGTCACGTAAGGATGATTTTTGCTCATCAGGAATATTGTGAGCAATTAAGCAGCGCTCAAATACTTCCTCCTCATTTAAGTCTTGTAGCGTCTCAGAGATCTGCTGTTGGTTAAGTACTTTATTATAGGAGCTGGCATTTTTTGTTATCAGTACTTCAAGCGACAAGTTTTCTACCATCTGATTAATTTGTTCTTTTAGCCCACTTACAATCTCATTTCCAGTATAAACAACCTCTAACCAAATGGACTCAGTTGGATCAATAGATCTAATGGTTTCTGAAATAGTAGCTAGGTCGCCTGATATTTGCGCCAATTTTTGAAATTTTGGGATGGGTAGGGAAATAACCTGCATCTGCTGTGATTCGTTATGATGTAATAGGTTAGAGGATGCAATAGAGTTATTTGTGGAATCATTACTCTGTATAGCGTCTATCTGATTAGAAATTGATCCTTCAAAGGCTTTTTGCGTATTCTCTTCGCTTTCTGCTGTGTCATCAAAGCCAAACAAGTCATCTATAAAGCCAGTTGACCGACTTGCTACTTTTTTAGCGGCTTTTTCTACCGATTGTTCAATCTTGGTCACTGTATTAGTAAGCTTAGGCATATTGCTTTCAGATGTACTATTTGATGCTGGTTTTTGATCGCTAAAATCATTTTCCACTGCGCCAAACTGTACCAGCAATACTTGTTTTTGTTGCTTGGCTTCACCGAAACCCATTGCAATAGGCGAACCCGAATAGCGAATGCTCTCACGACCACCGACACGCTGCGGAACATGCAAATGCCCAAGTGCCACATAGTCAAAGCTTTCATCGAACATATCAGCAGAGATCTTGCCAAGTGAGCCGACATAAAGCTCACGCACACCATCATCTTCAGTAGTCGTACCACCTGCTGCGAATAGATGCCCTGTAGCGATGATAGGAATGTGACGCTGGTGCACTTCGACTAATTTAGCCTGCTTCGCTTTGGCAATACTAGCGACTTTATCATAATGGGCACGAATGCCTTTGATGACATTGGCATCTTTATTATCCGCAGACTCGCCGGCGCTACTGCTACGCACGTCACGGTCGCGCAAATAAGGGACTGCGGCGATAATACAATGCGGTGTGCCGTCTGCATCGTCTAACACCAAGACTTCATCGTTTAAGTCTTCACAAGCAGTGCCAATGACGTGAACATTTAAGAATTTCAATACATTGCTTGGTGCGTCCAAAAAAGTAGGGGAGTCATGGTTACCCGCGACGATGACGATATGCTGGCAACATGATTTTGAAACTTTGCCCAAAAATTCATAATACAGCGCCTGCGCTCTGTTACTCGGGGTCATGGTATCAAAGATATCACCCGCGACAATAAGGACATCGACTTTCTGCGTGCTAATAGCATCCTGTAGCCAACTTAAAAACGCTTCAAATTCTTCATAACGCATGCGCCCATAAAGCCTACGCCCCAAATGCCAATCTGAGGTGTGTAAAATAGTTAAGGGTTTAGAGATGGCAGACAATTCGGTAGACTTTGACATAGAGGATATTACAACGCGTAAATAGAGGATGGCTTAATCAATAAGTGATTTAGAGTTAAATAATCATACCATAAATGATAATTTACCAGTCTCGCTTTTGACTACTGACTCTTTATTAGGGTGCGCCCTACATTAACGACCTGTAAAGATTTTATAATTAACCATATATTCAGGCAGAATTTCCCAAGTAATGCCCTGTACGGCCCAATCCTCTGGCAGATTTTCTATCGAAAAAATCTTAAGCCAAGTGGCTTCCTTGCTTTTTCTTAGTAAATTCTCATTATCTTCCTGATTTTCATACTGTTCATAATAATTATACTCTGCATCAGTTTCACAGAAGTGGTGATTGTTTAGTACAGCATGCCAGCCGTCAAAGTCACTGAGTAGTACTTTATGAGAGGGTATTTCTAACTCAATCCTAACCGCTTTGCATCCTCTCTCAACATGCCCGCCAGCTCTTAAGTCGGGCTTCGCTCTTTGTTTACCTTCCCAATATCGCCATAGCCAAATAGGATACTCAACACCTTGCGGGGGTATCACCTTTTTACTTGACTGCTTTGAAATCCACTGATAAGCCTCTTTACGGTCCTTATCTACTTTATCAGGGTCGGTTCTTAATGGCTGACCACTTAATAGAATCTCTAATTCTTCAAGGGTTCTAATAGACCAAAACTTCATTTTCAGCGCTCACAATAGTGATAACAGTAATTCTTTTTAGGTATGTTTAGGTTTAGTAGGCATGAACTTAGTATCGGTAGGTGTGGACATAGTTGAGCTTAATGATGAATAAAAGACAGCGATTATTCTAGCAAGAATTGCGGTGGTTTGCTGTGCTTATAAACCTCTTAGCAAAGCAGAATAGATCAAGTCGAATAGCGGTATTTAGGAGTGGTCACGTAGATGATGAATTATTATAGAAGGTTTTGATTATGAGCCACATTACGAGTACACCTTGCTTATCAAGAATACAACAGTCGCCAATTCACCTGCGGATGCATCATCCATTCATAGTAAGCTTATAAAGATAGTTGAGAAGAAAAGAACTACAGAGTAAGGGTTACAGAAATCTCTATTAGAGATTGCTTAGAGTATTGATGCATTCTGGCTTGTTACGAACATTTTGTGAATTTTCTAATGCTTGGCTTGCGCATCCTCTCACAGTTAATCAACCCCAAAAACCAACTCTTTATTAACACTAATTATTAATACTAAATTTCATTACGGCTTAGGCTTATCGTCCCAATCAAGCAAGAATTTTCTACCCAATTCAGGCGTTAGGACTTCAATAGAATGTATAGTTGCTACTCTATCCGTTAAGCATTTTTCATTACCAGTAGTTTGAAGTGGAGGAAGATTTTTCTTATCAATAAAACCGCCTCCTGCGTAAACTTCTGTATCAAATGGAACTGCTGTTGCATTTAAGATTACAGTCTTTGAATCTAAGTCAACCTTGATATTACTAGCTTTCGTATCAAACACTGGAGTTATATAACCATCTTCATCGCCAAATAGAAGACAGCCATTCTTCATTGTAAATTTACCTGATAATAATGCAGTTAGTTGAACATTATTACTTTCATTATAATAAGAGAAGAGATCGAGTGAATTTTTCGTTCTTATCACTGGGTTAGAAGTATTATTTACTATTTGATTAGTGCAACCAAATTGAAATAGAACTAAGATAGGAATTAGGAATAAATATCTATTTATCATGTTTAATAACCTCATGGCACTGATGGAATAGTAACGGATATTTCATGTGCAATATGTATTGAGGAAAAGTATTTTGGTAGTGAATCGACAATCTCGATAGTAGCTTGACCTTAATAACACTTAGCCAATTACCAGTTGCTCCACATCATCAGCGGTCGCCAAATTAGCGACCATCGATAGCGCATGTGCTTGCTGGCTAGTAGGGTTTTTGGTCGCTGCCGCTTTGCCACCACGTAACCAATTGTCATCTGTAGCAGTATTTTGGTTTTTTTGCTCATTGTCTACATGATACCAAGCCAAATCATGATGCAGTGCAACCACATCTCCCATAATCAGCAGAGCAGGCGTGGGCAACTGGTTTTGTTCTTGCAATTCAACAATATTGGCAAGCGTACCTGTTAATACTTGTTGATTGGGCATACTAGCATTAGAGACAATGGCAATTGGGGTGTCGCTACTACGCCCAGCGTCAATCAAGCCTGTCGTCAAGCGCGGCAGCGAGTGCAGCCCCATATAAAACACCACGGTCTCATCAGTGTTTAAAAAGCTCTTAAAGTTGCTATTGGGCGCACCAGCCTTTAAAAACCCAGTGACGAAACGCACTGATTGTGAGTGGTCACGGTGAGTCAGCGGAATACCAGCATAACTGGCGGCAGCGTTAGCAGCGGTAATACCGGGTACGACTTGATAAGGTACACCATGCGCACGTAAGCTTTCAATTTCTTCACCGCCACGTCCAAAGATAAAGGGATCGCCACCTTTTAGACGAACGACGCGTCGACCTTCTTTTGCACTATTGACCAACAGCTCATTGATACCAAGCTGAGCTACCGCATGGTTGCTACGCTTTTTACCGACAAATACTTTATCGGCATCGCGGCGGCATAGATCCAATACTTGCGGTGATACTAGCGCATCATAATAGACAATATCGGCTTGCTGCATAAGACGCAGCGCCTTAAAGGTGAGCAGTTCTGGATCACCGGGTCCTGCACCAACGATATAAACTTCGCCCATTATATTTTTTACGGTTTGGGATTCTGTAGATGTATTATCTGCTGTATCTTTTTCATTGATAGCGGATGCAGTGTTATCTAAATCGGCTTGCAATTGGGCAGCCGCTTCCTTTTCATTACCGGCAAACATCAGCTGACTGACTTTTCCTTCAAAGGCGCGTTCCCAAAACTGGCGACGTCCGGTAAGGGTTGGAATTTTTGTTTTTACCTCATGGCGAAACTCACCAGCAAGCTTGGCCAGTTTGCCATAGCCTTGCGGAATTAAAGTTTCAAGACGTGCACGCAGTAAACGTGCCAGCACCGGCGCTTTACCGTTAGATGAGATACCAATCACAATGGGATTGCGATCGACAATGGCTGGAAAGATAAAGTCGCATAAATGCGGGGTATCAACCACATTTACCGGAATATTAAGATCGCTCGCATCAGCGTGAATCTGATGATTGAGGGTTTCATCATCCGTTGCAGCGATAATAACGCGCGCACCGGTCATGTAAGCTTTATTGTAGTTTTCATAAATGAGTTCGTGCTTACTATCTGAGAGTAAAGCTTGTATTTCAGCACTGATACTTGGCGCAAGAATCGTGATAGCAGCACCAGCGCGGCTGAGCAAGTCAGCTTTACGTAGCGCGACATCACCGCCACCAACGATTAGCACTTTGCGGTCTTCTAATTTAAAAAATAGCGGAAAGGTGTTCATAGCATCACCAATTATTCATTCAATGTAAGATATGCCACCATTATGAGGTATCACAGGCATGCGCTCACGTAGTGAATTGGCATTAGCATATTCGTTTTTGTCATGATAAAGGCGTGTTTTGACAGGAAAGGGAATAGGGAAGAGAGTAATTAGGAAAATATTTATCATAAAAAACCCCTCTTACGTAAGTGTAAGAGGGGTTTTAACATCATGGGTCATTGCAACGCTTGACTACAACTGCGTATGCAAACCACACTCACGGCTTTCTTCTACTTTAGTCGGATCAAAATAATCAAACTCATTTGGCAAATTATGCTCTTCAAGATACACATCTAAATCAGCGTCTGTTTTTTCAAATAATGGCGCAACTTTTAACACACCATCTTTTGATAGGCTGAGTACATCAAGACCTTGACGGAATTCCGTTTGATCTTTACGAATGGCGTTAAACCACACGTCAGGCTTCAGTTCATCTAATGCGCGGCGAAATGGCTCAAGTTTTACTTGATCCGTGAATTCATCATGCTGCGGATTATCTATGCCTGGGATACCATTCATCGTTGCGTCACGATAGGCGGCCGTTTGCTTAGGAATATAAGTGATGACGTTTAAGTTTAAATCACGGATAACTTTATTGGCAAATTGATAAGTGGCATCGGTGTTATAGCCTGAATCTACCCACAGTACCGTAATGTCAGGGCGCTGCTTAGCGACCAAATGCAAGATAGCTGACTCATAAGGACGGAAGTTAGTGGTGATAATTGGGTTTTTAGCTTGTGTCAGTGCCCATGCCACGATTTCTTCTGGTGATTTGCCTTGCAGGTCTTGGTTAGCTTGGTCGATATCTAAATTTGGGTGTAACTGGCTCATAATACGTTCCTTAAATGAGATTGATTTAACAAAGGATTTAGAAAAAAATTAATAAATGAATGATTAACAAAAACTAAGCACCCGCAAACATCGGTAAGTCGGCGGCGTTGCGACCGTCATAACTGCTAGCAAGGGCAGTAAACGCTTGGTCAATACTAAATTTAGAGTCTGGTTGCATGTCATGCTCACTGAGCACAAAGCTGTCAACACCTACGCGTAATAGATACGCAATTTGATCACGGCCAAACTCACCAGCGACACGAATCTCACCTTGATAGCCAATTTGTCGTAGCGTTTGAGCGAAGCTAAAGTTGCGTCCATCAGCGAATTTGGGGACATGAATGACGATGAGTGCCTGCTTTAATAATAGCTCCTTGAGCGCGGTCAATGCATTCGCATCCGTATCAGCGGTCACCCATAATCCAAGACGGCTACTATGCTGAACGATCAGCTCATACACCTCTTTGACCAAACCACTTGCCAGCGCCCCTGAACCGTCCAATAAATCAGCGAGTGGTACTAGGACGTCAGGTTTTTCCTGTCTTTGCAGCAGCTCAAGTAACGTGAGGTCTATCGAGGCAATACCATCTGGTAACGTATCAGTGGTTAACGCATGCCAGCTATCTTTATGGCTAATATCGACGCCGTGACTATCCAAAATGTGGTGATTAGCCATAGACCTTCTCCTTAAAGGGATCAATGCCGACGCGCTCGACCAATTCGCCAAAGCTTTCAACATCATTATCGGTGGTAGCACGCAGATCGACATAAACGTCAACGATCTTTTGAATAGTGTCAGCAACCGCTTCAGTAGGTACGGATCGGCCTAGTATTTTGCCAAGTTTGGCATCATTACTCGAGTTGCCGCCGAGGCTGATTTGATACCAGTTTTCACCCTTTTTATCGACACCTAAGATACCGATATCACCGGTATGATGGTGCGCGCAGGCATTGATACAGCCGGACATATTTAGGCGGATATCGCCAAGATCATACAGGTAATCAAGATCGCTAAACTGCTTCTCGATTTGTTCGGCGATGTTGTGCGTGGTGGCATTGGCTAGCGAGCAATAATCCCAACCAGGGCAGACGATCATGTCGGTTAAAGTATTGATATTGGCGCGAGCTAAATGTAGCTTAGCCAGCTGTTGCCATAGCTCGTACAACTGGTTGGTTTGCACGTCAGCGAATACCAGATTTTGCTGATACGTGCCGCGCAGCTCACCAAAGCTATACTTGTCAGAAAGGTCAGCAAGCGCATCCATCTGCGATTCGCTGACATCACCAGATGGTACATACTTGCCATCGACCAAGCCTGCTTTGAGAGAAATTACCACCGCCCGATAACCGGCAACTTTATGTGCCACGGTATTTTGGTTATACCAATTGGCAAAGTCTTTATCAGCGCTTAATTGCTGCTGTAGATCGGACTGTGCTTGTAGCGCATCAAAGGCTACATAATCAGGCTCACTAAAGAAGCTGGTAGCAGTCTCAAAGTTTGCATCAGTCAGCGTCAGCGGCCCGTCTTTGGTATGCGCTTCCCACTCGGCATCGACCAATTTAGCAAACGCAGGACCGCCTAAGGTATCGACCAAGATTTTGATACGTGATTTGTACTTGCTACCTTTATCACGCCGACCATGCAGGTTATAGACACGCAATATAGCGTCTAAATAGCTAAGCAGATGCTGACGTGGCAAAAACTTATTGATAACTTTACCAAGGACTGGGATACGACCAAGACCGCCGCCGACTAGGACTTCAAAGCCAAGCTCGCCATCTTCATTTTTCTTCAAGTGCAAACCAACATCGTGTACTTGTGTCGCTGCACGGTCCTCATCGGTGCCGATAACAGCAATCTTAAATTTACGTGGTAAAAAAGCAAACTCAGGATGAAAGGTCGACCACTGGCGAATGATTTCGCAGTAAGGACGCGGATCGGCAATCTCATTTTGATGAATACCGGCATAAGGATCGGTGGTGGTATTACGAATACAGTTACCAGAAGTTTGTATTGAGTGCATCTGTACCGAGGCCAGCTCCGCCAAGATATCTGGCACATCTTCTAGCTTTGGCCAATTCAGCTGAATATTGGTACGGGTAGTAAAGTGCCCGTAGCCTTTGTCATATTTACGAGTAATCTCAGCCAATTTACGCAACTGATAGCTGGCAAGTAACCCGTAAGGAATGGCAATACGCAACATCGGCGCATAACGTTGGATATAGAGGCCGTTCTGCAAACGCAGCGGCAAAAATTGCTCTTCTGGCAGCTCGCCTGCCAAAAACCGCTCGGTTTGGTCGCGAAATTGGGCGACTCGTTCCTCTACCAAGGTCTGGTCAGCGTAATTATATTGATACATGACGTAATCTCAATTTTGTTTTTAGTCTTAAAAGCAGCAACGAAAATGATTTGCGTGTGTGATAAATCTTATGGCTAATCGCGGTGCAAACAATGTAATTTCACTATCATATAAGTTTACGCCTTTAAACATAAATTCCTTTAAGTCATATCCATATCCAAACACAGCATAAATTTTCATAAAGAAAGTTAGGTAGCCTATGTTTATCAAATTTATTACTACTTATTTTATCACTACCTATAAAGGCTCTAAATCAATATGACATCTACAGCCCATAATCAACAATCATCAAAACTTGTTCCGCCGCACGGTAGCAGCGATCTTAAGCCGTTACTATTAAAAGGTGATGCTCGCAAGCAAGCATTGAAACTTGCCAGCACCTTACCGACGATTACTCTGAGCTCACGTGAGCGTGGAGATTTGATTATGTTGGGTATTGGCGGTTTTACCCCATTGAATGGTTTTATGAACCAAGCGGATTGGCAAGGGGTGGTTGAGGATATGCGCTTGCAAAGTGGTGACAATGCTGGCTTATTTTGGCCAATTCCTATTACTTTATCAGCGCCTAAAGTAACCGCCGATAGCCTAAATCAAGGTGATAAAGTCGCGTTAGTCGCCCAAGATGGCGAAATCATGGGCATCTTGACGGTAGAAGAGACTTATACCATCGATAAAGAATATGAGTGTCAGCAAGTCTTTACCACCACTGATAGCGAACATCCGGGCGTACAGCAAGTACTAAACCAAGGTGAAGTAAACATTGCAGGTAGCGTCGAAGTGCTAAGCGAAGGCGAGTTCCCAACCTTATATCCAGAGATTTATAAAACCCCTGCTGAGACACGTGAGATTTTAGATGCCAAGGGCTGGAAAACAGTCGCCGCCTTCCAAACGCGTAATCCAATGCATCGCTCACACGAATACCTTGCCAAGATTGCCATTGAAATCTGCGATGGGGTGTTGATTCATTCATTGCTAGGGGCATTAAAGCCAGGTGATATCCCAGCTGATGTGCGTCAAGAAGCCATCAAAACCTTGATTGATAATTACTTTAGACAAGATACTGTTATTCAGGCAGGCTATCCGCTCGATATGCGTTATGCCGGACCACGTGAGGCGCTATTGCATGCCGTATTCCGTCAAAACTACGGTTGTAGTCATCTGATTGTTGGCCGTGACCATGCTGGTGTCGGTGATTACTATGGTGCGTTTGATGCGCAGACTATCTTTGAATATGTTGGTAAAGACGACCTCATTACTCAGCCGCTAAAAATTGGCTGGACGTTCTGGTGTAATGCTTGTAATGCCATGGCTTCAGATAAAACTTGCCCGCATGAAGCGTCTGAGCATGTCAAAGTATCAGGTACTAAGCTACGTAAGGCATTATCAGAAGATGAGGACGTGCCAGAGAACTTTAGCCGTCCAGAAGTATTACAGATTTTACGTGATTACTATGCCGGTATCGCAAAAGAGGAACGTGCTGAGGTCAAATTGACTGGTGCATCTGCGGTATAGGTAGTATTTTTATCGTTGATAAAATTGCAAAATAAAAAAGATACAGCGAGACTGGGATAAATTTTTTGCAGCCTCTGTCTGCGCAGGCACAGCACGCAAGAAAAATTTGTACCAGTCTAGCGAATTCATGCAGTGTATCTATTTTATTTAGTATCGACTATATATAAAAAAGAGTGTGTATAAAAAAGGTGGTAGACCCAAAATCTACCACTTTTTTTATGCATGATTTTTTTATACCTGAAGACCAAACATTTAAAAATAATGCGTTTAGGTTAGCTCTAAATTACTCGAAAGCTTCTTATAGTCGCCAACTAGCGTACCGCCACCAGAACAAAATTGATTCAGTGCGTACTTATCTTGACTATCAATAGTTAGCTGACCATCTTTAAATTGAAAAAAAGCCATACTGTCATTAACGGTCGTTTGAAAGATAACGCCGTGCGCTTTATCTTGACCCATCAAAGTCGCCTGACCATCAAAATGGCAGGTTGGTTTTTTAACATCGCTACGAGCGCGTACTTTGATATTAATCTGGTCGCTGTCATCTGCCCGTACCATAACTCCCACCCAATCATTACCTTGCGCCCGTTTGTCATAACCTGAAGAAGCATAATCACCAACGACCTTTTGTACAGCAGGCGTTTGAATAACGGTAGCACTCTTCGCTACGCGTTCAGCATGTGCATCATTACTGTAGCTACAACCCGTTACGGTAGCGAAGGCAGTGGTAGCAAAAAACAGTGCTGCAACAGAAAATAATGAGCGCTGGCGTTGGTAGTTAATCATAGAGGGGACTCCTTGGTATTAATAGATGGTAGACGACATATGGTAGGCCGTGACTGTGCGCTTAATAGTTTGCGCTTGATAATTAGAGTATGCCACAGTCTATAACAGAACTCTCTCATCGCCTTATAGGATAAACGTTACGTAAACTTACCTACTATAGAACCGTTAAACCGCTTACTTATGCCAAGTTCATCACTCGATAAGCCTAAATGTCACTAAGCGCTCAACAAACAAGCTGCTAGCATAGCTTCAATCCTCACATAATTCTTATCTATATCTGCTCCACTTAATACTTTAATAAAAATAAACCCTCATTCAATTCTCCAATTCTGCAGAGAACTACCATGCAACTGATTACCGAAACTATCAACACCTTATCGTCTCGTAGCAAACATAATGTCACGGGCGCTCAGAAAAATATGCTGCCGCGTACTTTAATGATAGGTAGCGTATTTACAGCGCTGATATTAGTGACAGGCTGTAGCCCGACACAGGCGACTCAAAACGATGCAGAAAAATCAGCAGGCGATGCGAAAAACATTAGCCTTTTGAATGTCTCTTATGATGTGTCACGCGATTTTTATAAAGAATACAATACGCTATTTAGTAGTGCTTATCAGGTTAAACATCCAAATAGTAAAGTGAACATCAACCAGTCGCACGGTGGCTCCAGCAAACAAGCGCTATCTGTCGCTAATGGCTTACAAGCGGATGTGGTGACCCTAAACCAAGCGACTGACATGAATTTACTGGTCGAAAAAGGCTTGGTGGGCACTAATTGGCAGCAAGCATTACCAAACAATGCCGTCCCTTATACCAGTACCATGGTGTTATTGGTGCGCGATGGTAATCCAAAAAATATTCAAGATTGGCAAGATCTAGCGCGTAATGATGTTGATGTAGTAATGCCAAACCCAAAAACAAGTGGTACCGCTCGCTATGCCTTTTTAGGAGCATATGGCTATGGACTGCATCAATTTAAAGAAAGCGTACAAAGTCCAGCTAAGACTGATGACTTTATTAAAAAGGTACTGGCAAACGTGGTTACTTATGACAATGGCGCACGTGCCGCAACGACCAGCTTTACCCAGCGCGGGCTAGGGGATGTACTGATTACTACGGAAAATGAGGCGCATTTAGTCACCAAAAAATACGCTAAAGGGCAGACTGAGCTTATTTATCCAAGCTACTCTATTACCATCAATAATCCAGTCGCTGTGGTCAATACCGTTACTGAAAAAAATGGTAATGCAGATGCAGCAAACACTTACCTAAAAGGTTTATGGGATAAGCCTGCACAGGAATTAATGGCGCAGATGTATCTACGTCCCAGTGATAAAGCTGTCCTTTCCGCGCATAAAGATACCCTACCTGATATCAATACTTTTGAGCCAATAGCCGTCTTTGGGTCATGGGAGCAAATTATGGATAAATTCTTTGTCGATGGCGGAGTTTTTGATCAGTTGGCACGGGCAGAGCAGTAAGCCTCACCATTACAAAACAGTTATAAAGTGTCATATAAGTAACTAGATATTGGTACCCAGCTGGAGAATTATTGCGCTCCATATTTATAAAATGTGCAACGTGCCTGCTAGCATATGAAACCTAAATAATTGATAGCTTTGGCTTTATAGTTATCTATCACAGCAAGTCCTAATAATTAAAATATTTGTGGATTTACTAGATGCGTATGTTATTCCATTTTGGCAATAACATACGCATATTAGTCATTAAACATAATAAGCTGGCACTGTTAGCATACTTGCATTACATAACAAACATCTTTGAGGCATTTATGACATCTTACGCGGCAGGCTATCAACATAAAAATAAAGCGCTTAGCGTCTTAAGTATCGCAGGCGTTGCCCTCACACTTGGAATCGCTGGCTGTAGTAATAATGAGCAGGCAGACACTACTACTAATGCTGATGGCACCGCAGCGACCACAGAGGGTCAGGATATTGAGCTGCTAAACGTCTCTTATGATGTAGCACGTGATTTTTATAAAGGCTATAACCCGTTGTTCGTTGAGCATTATAAAGCTGAAAATCCAAACAGTAATATCCTAATTAAGCAGTCACATGGTGGCTCAAGTAAACAGGCATTGTCTGTTGCCAACGGTCTGCAAGCAGATGTCGCTACCATGAACCAAGGCTCAGATATCGAGCTGCTTGAGAAAAAAGGCTTGGTTGAAGCAGATTGGGAAAGCAAATTCCCTGATAACGCCGTACCTTTTACCAGCACCATCGTATTCTTAGTACGTAAAGACAATCCCAAAGGCATTAATGATTGGGAAGATTTAACCAAAGACGGCGTTGAGATTGTCATGGCCAACCCAAAAGTGACCGGTAATGGCCGCTATGCATTTTTAGGGGCTTATGGTTATGGTTTACATGCCTTTAATAATGAAGAGACTCCTGCCAAAAATTACGTAAAAGACATGCTTAAGAACGTCAAAGTCTACGAGAATGGCGGACGTGCAGCGACGACGACTTTCGTTCAGCGCGGCATCGGTGATGTCTTGGTAACCTTTGAGAACGAAGCTAACCTTGCCGCTACTGACTTTGGTGCTGGTCAAGTTGATATCGTTTATCCTAAATACTCTATCAAATCAGAGAGCCCTGTTGCGATCGTTAAATCGGTGACTGACAAAAAAGGCACGACTGACGCGGCAAAAGCATATCTTGATTATTTATGGAGCGAGCCTGCTCAGCAATTGGCCGCTGACCTCTATTTACGTCCTAGTGTGAAAAGCGTCCTCGATAAAAACGGTGACAAACTACCACCAGTTGAAACTTTCCGCCCTAACGATGCATTTGGCACATGGGATGAGATCATGGGTACTTACTTCAGCGATGGTGGGGTATTCGATCAGCTAGCCATTAATGCGCCACAGTAGCTAGCTAGTACGGCATTGTAAAAAACTGCTACTTAGCTAAAAAGTATGACTTAGAAAGTACAGTAGCTTCTAACAAAGCAATTCGTCGATTAGCGTTCAATCATATAAAGGACATGGCCGCCCGCGCTATGTCCTTTATACCGTAAGCAGACTAATAATAGATTTGATATAACGTGGTCGTTACGATAAGTGCCATTGCTAAGTACTGTCACTAAGTACTATCGCTAAGTACTATTAGTTAGACAATAGGACATCAATATGAGTGCAAAAACACCTTCTGCCAGTAAACCCCTTAATAAAAAAGGTTGGCTGACACGTTTGCGTCAACGCAATGTGCTGCCAGGTTTCGGTCTGAGCATGGGCATTACCGTCTTTAGCTTATCACTATTGGTGGTACTTCCATTTGCAATGATGGCTTATACCACGACACAAATGGGCTGGACTGGGTTTTGGGAGACTATTACTCAGCCACAAGTAACTGCTGCCATTAAGCTGAGCCTATGGATGTCCTTCTTGGCGATGTTGACCAATATGGTATTTGGTACGCTAGTTGCGTGGGTGTTGGTACGTTATGAATTTTGGGGCAAGTCAATGATTAATGCCTTAGTAGATTTGCCATTTGCACTACCGACCGCAGTGACAGGTATTTCTCTTGCTACTCTTTATGCACCTAATGGTCTAATTGGCCAGTGGTTTGAGAAGTTCGACATACAGGTAGCTTTTACACCTATAGGTATTTGGCTCGCCTTAGTCGTGGTTAGTTTTCCGTTTATTGTCCGTGCCGTGCAGCCAGTATTAGCAGAGTTGTCAGTTGAATTTGAAGAGGCTGCTGCGGTATTAGGCGCGAATCGCTTTACTACCTTTCGCAAAGTTATTTTACCAGAACTGCTACCGGCACTACTGATGGGTGCAGGTATGATGTTTGCTCGTGCTACTGGTGAGTATGGCTCGGTGATTTTTATCGCGGGTAATATTCCAATGCAATCTGAGATTTTACCGCTTATTATTATCAGTAAGCTTGAGCAATTTGATATTCAAGGCGCTTCGGCAGTGGCATTATTTATGCTGTTGATTTCATTTGTGATTTTATTGACCATTAATATCGTACAGTGGAAACTGTCGCGCCGTGTAGGAGCTCGCTAAGATGCAAATAGCTAATAGTTATGATTATCAAAGCAATCCTGCAACCAAAGATACTCCATGGATACGACGTACCTTTATCGCTATTGCCGTCTTGTTCATGGTGATCATGCTGGTCGTGCCACTACTAGCTGTATTTTATGAAGCTTTCAAGGATGGCTGGCAGTTGTATATAGCATCGCTTGTCGATCCAGAAGCCTTACAAGCTATTAAGCTCACGTTAATTACTGCTGGTATCGTATTACCAATCAATATGGTGATGGGCATCGCAATTGCATGGTTAGTCACCCGTTATCAATTTAAAGGTAAGCAGCTGGTCACCACTTTGCTTGATTTACCTTTTTCAGTGTCACCGGTCGTTGCAGGTTTGATGTTTGTATTGCTATTCGGACTCAACTCTACCGTTGGTGGCTGGCTTGAGAGTATGGGCTTTCAGGTCATTTATGCTGTTCCTGGTATTGTATTAGCGACATTATTTGTCACTTTTCCATTCGTGGCACGTGAGCTGATACCGCTGATGCAAACGCAAGGCGACTCTGAGGAGCAAGCAGCGCTTACATTGGGCGCCACTGGCTGGCAGACTTTTTGGCATGTAACATTACCAAATATCAAATGGGCATTGCTGTATGGTTTGATTTTGACTAATGCCCGAGCAATGGGCGAGTTTGGTGCTGTGAGTGTGGTATCGGGTCATATTCGCGGTGAGACCAATACTATGCCGCTATTGGTTGAGGTTGCTTATAACGATTATAACTTCACTGCCGCCTTTGCGTTATCAAGCTTACTTGCTGCACTTGCTTTAGTGACGCTGCTGATACAACAAGTGATGACTAAGCTACAGGAGCGTAAATTTGCCAAGTCCGAAAGGTTGGTTAGCGCGCCTGAACTACCGGTTAGTGCCAATGCGACTGTGATAAGTAGTGTCGACGACAACAAAGCCTAATATAAAAAGAATCATAAAAGAGATACAGATATGAGCATCGAGATTCGTAACGTTAATAAAAATTTTGGTAACTTTACCGCTTTAGACAACATTAATATCACTGTACCGACTGGTAAGCTGACTACTTTGCTTGGCCCGTCAGGCTGCGGTAAAACGACCTTACTGCGTATTATCGCGGGTCTTGAATATGCGGACTCGGGACAAATATTATTTGATGAGCTGGATGTGACTAATACGCCTGTGCAAAAACGCCATATTGGTTTTATGTTTCAACACTATGCGCTATTTCGACACAAAAATATCGCTGACAATATAGCATTTGGACTGACTTTATTGCCAAAGAACGAACGACCTAGTAAGGCCGATATCAATAAGCGCGTTGCAGAGCTATTAGACTTGGTGCAATTGCCGCAACTGGCAAATGCCTATCCGCATCAGTTATCAGGCGGTCAGCGTCAGAGGATTGCGCTGGCACGGGCACTTGCAGTAAAGCCTAAATTATTATTACTTGACGAGCCGTTTGGTGCGCTTGATGCCAAGGTACGTAAAGAGCTACGTACTTGGCTAAAAGATATTCATCACGATTTGGGTATTACTAGCATCATGGTGACTCATGATCAAGAAGAAGCACGTGCAGTGTCAGATGAAATTGTGGTAATGAATCATGGTCATGTAGAGCAGGTAGGGACATCAGAAGAGCTAATCCATCATCCAGCTAACGCCTTTGTTAGTGATTTCTTAGATTTGGTGTAATCAGACGTATTACTCAAGCATAAAAAGAGACCTACATTAATTTAATGTAGGTCTCTTTTTATGCGCAAAGAATAGTATAAAGCTAAGCTGTTAACTAATTTCTGGCTGGTTCATCAGAGTCTTGTAAGTAATCTCTAAAATATCTTGGCACCATTCTGGTAAGTCATCTGCTACCTCATACCACATCCATGTACCTTCGCGCGAACAGCTCAGAATTCCCAGCTTCTTTAAGTGATTCAGGTGACGCGATACGGTCGGTTGCGGCTGGTCAAGCAAATCTACCAATTCACATACGCAACGTGACTCTTTGTTAAATAGAATCTGAAACAACTTCAAACGAGTCGGATCAGATAGTACTTTAAATAAGTCAAGAGGCTGCATAGCAAAAGTATTATCAGACATAGAGTATATTCCAAATATATTGTCACGCTTACTTATGAATTTTAATCATCCTAATAAGAGAACAGTTAAGTAGTTAGTAAAATAGATAATCCATTATCTAATAGCACTTGATAACTTATTATCTAATCAATTCAGTAAAAAGCATTCATCCAGTAAACAAGACAAAGCGTAGTTTCGTTAATGTTATTTCGTTAATTTTGTAGGGACGACCTTTGTAGCTTTCAGCCAATAATTGTCCTATTGAGCCACTGTCGAACATCTGCTATTCGTTCACATATCTACACAAATACAATATAATAAGTAGACAATAAAAAACATTATAACAACTGAAATCAATAATAACACAATAAATACATCAAGTTATATAAAAATATTCTTTATTCATCCGTTTGTCGCCATTTTAACACCGTTTATCACAAATATATGCATATTTACGGATATATAAATATATTCTTTTATATTATGATCTTTGCGAACTTGTTTTTTTGTATTAAAAATAGATAGGTTAATATCTTTAAGTTAAGCACATAAGACTGACAATTATTGCAACAATCATTGTAAATGGTAATAGTTATCGTTATTATAAAGAGTATCAACCAGTTATAAAGATAGGAGCAACTAAATGTACGTATGTATCTGTAACGATGTAAAAGAGAAGCAAATTCAAGCAGCTATTGCTTCAGGAATCGATACCCTTGAGGGTTTGAAAGATTCCCTTGATGTTGCTACTTGTTGTGGATGCTGTGAACCTATGGTCAATGACTATCTAAACGAGCATCATGCTAAGCTTGAATTACTGGCTTATGCAGTTTAAATAGTGCAATTGTCATGCCATAAATGAATATAGCATGTGTTAGGTTAGTGATAGTTATATTGAAGAAATCTCGCATTTATACAATATAAGAGGTACATGAATGGTGATTTTTCCATGATTTGTAGTAGTTTCTATGATGAATAGCAACCTTTTTACTCAACTTTCTTTCCTTAGCTAATAATCAAATAACTCTATTTAATTATTATTCTCAACTGGCATCTTATTCTTAGTTCACAACGTTACAAGTCACGTTTTGCGTGTATGCTACTATATCTGTAAGACATTGTCAGAAGCCCCTTAAATATAAATATTACTAAGTAGTTCAAAAAAACTATCATTATTGTGTTAAAAGTGTGGGTTTAAGGTAAGTAAAAAGCTATATAAGTTTAAAAATAGGAGCAGATGTTATGATAGGCAGCCAAAAAGTTATTGATTATTTAAATTTTTTATTAGGCGGTGAGTTGGCCGCTCGTGACCAATATTTTATTCATTCAGAGATGTATGCTGAATGGCATTATGGCAAGCTGTATGAACGTATTCATCATGAGATGGAAGATGAAACTCTGCATGCACAAGCGATTATCCGCCGTATTTTAATGCTGAGCGGGACACCGAAAATGTCTGTTGATGATATCCACATCGGTAAGACAGTGCCAGAAATGCTGCAGTTTGATCTTGATTTAGAGTATCAAGTTCAAGAGCATCTCAAAAATGGTATCGCTATGTGTGAAGAAGAGCGTGATTACGTCACTCGCGATATGCTGGTCGAGCAACTCAAGGATACTGAGGAAGATCATGCGCATTGGCTAGAGCAGCAGTTACGTCTTATCGATATGATTAGTCTACCAAATTACCTCCAGAGTCAAATGGCCGAAGTATCACCCAATCTTGCCTAATTATAATAAAACTGATAGTTAGTCAACATCGAAAATTGGTTCTATAAGAGATATACAAGGGAGAGAGAGATTATGAAAGGTGATAAAGAGGTTATTCGTTCATTAAACAAGGTGCTTGGTCAATCACTTATCGCGATCAATCAGTATTTCTTGCATGCTCGTGTAGCACGTCATTGGGGGCTTGAAGCGCTAAACGATGCATTTTATAAGCAGTCAATTGCTGAGATGAAGTGGTCGGATGATTTGATTGCACGAATTTTGTTGTTAGGTGGATTACCAAATCTACAAGATTTGGGCAAAATCCTTATTGGCGAAGACGTACCAGAGATTATTGACTGTAATCTACGTTTAGAAAAGCAAAAATTTGACATCATTACTGATGCTATTGCATTATGCGAGACGCATCGCGATTACGTGTCACGCCAGTTATTAGTAACGCTCAAAGATGGTAACGAAGAATACGAGGATTGGCTCGAGACCCAAGAAGACTTAATTAAAGCGGTTGGTGTGCAAAACTATATCCAGTCACAAATGGATGACGATGCAACACCTTAGAACGCTATAGGGTCAGAAAATGCATTAAAACAAACTTGTCTTCAAATTAATAAACTAGATGTATTCGATTGTGCCAATTTAATCAAACTTGCCAGCATATTTTTTATAAAGTATGTTGGCTTTTTTGTGTTTAGGATTATCACGTTTTGATCTGACTCTGCTGTAACGAATCTATTCTTAATATAAGCCTCGACCATCTTCAAATTTGAGTCGTAAAAAATACAACCCCGAAAGTATCGTTAGAATCCCTAGCACCCAGTAAGTCGTCTGAAATGCCATCAAGATATCAAGCTCTAACCGCTCTCTTAATAAATTGAGAACTGCTGCACCAAAGGCAATGCCAAAACTGATTGCCAATTGCTGGTTTACTGCCATGAGGCTATTGCCGCTACTAGTCTGCGCACCCTGTAAATCACCAATCGTAATAGTATTCATGGCACTAAATTGCATTGAATTACTTGCACCCATTAGTGTCAAAACCGGTATAAACCATGGCCACTGTGATGAGTCGCTGAACTGCGCCAAGATGATAATTAGCGTGCCCATTAAGAAGGTATTGTAAACCAATACAGTACGGTAGCTATAACGCTGAATGATTTTACTAACCCATGGCTTGATACCTATCGCACCAACTGCGATAGGTGCAAGTAACCAGCCTGCCTGTGAAGGAGAGTATTCAAACACTACTTGTAGCAGCAGAGGTAGCAAAAATGGTACAGCGCTAATACCGAGGCGCGTAAACAAGTTGCCAGTAATACCAATACGAAAGGTGCGGATGCTAAACAAGCTCAAAGGAAATATCGGTGACTCTTTACGTTTCGCATGCCAAATATAGGCACCTATCAGTAGGGTTGAGACTAGAGCCATCAGTAAACCATAGAGCCCACGATCGGCTTGTGATCCAAACTCGACAGCAAGTGTAAACCCGCATGCTGCTGCAGCAAATAATAAGAAACCTGTCCAATCTAGACGTTTGGTATCTTCAAAGAGTGCAGGTACAAGCTTTTTGGCTAATACAAAGCCGACCATACCCATAGGAATGTTAATCAAAAATATCCAATGCCAGCTAGCGTATTGTACTATGTAACCACCCAATAGTGGTCCGACTAAGGGCGCCACTAACGCGGGTATGACGGCAAAGTTCATTACCGTCAATAACTTATTACGTGGATAGGATTTGACTAAAATTAAGCGAGCAACCGGGGTCATCATTGCACCGCCGATACCTTGTACAATTCGAGATCCAATCAAAACGTCTAAAGTAGGCGAGGCCGCACACAATAGCGAGCCGATACAAAAAATGATAATGGCCGATAAGAATATTCGACGCGTCCCATATTTGTCCGCTAAGAAGCCACTGATAGGGATAAAGATAGCTAGAGTAAGCGCATAACTGATGACGGCCCATTGCATTTTTAGAGGCGATTCACCCAGCGCTTGGGCCATTTGCGGCAATGAAGTATTCAAGATGGTAGCGTCTAAGATTTGCATGAATAACGCTACTGCCAGTACATACGGTAGGTATTTCTCTTGCGTCGGGGTCAGCGTTACCATGTCAATCTCATTAGATATCCCAGTATAAAATAAGCAAAATGATTTGTTTGCAACCAGTTCGCTATGCAAGCCGAGTAGTATAAGAAAGAGCAGATGATAATAAAAGTGACTCAAGGTAACGGTTTATCATTAGCTAACTCATAAAACCTAATGACTATAAGCGTGTAAATAGTGCCGTTTAAAGCAAGATGTTGCTTACAAGAGAGAGCTTTAATATAGAGGCTAGTTCCCGCTATAGTAAAGCTTCACTAGCTACTTAAGCAAAAAATATAAGTAAGCAACGTTAGTAAAAGTATGATAATGCTATAAATATGAGTCGATAAATACAAACTAAGGATATGTTATGAGTCATGATAATAATAAATCTAGCAATCATTCTAATAAGCAAAACGATACATATGTACCGCCAAAAGTTTGGGTGCAGGATAAAGACAACGGTGGTAAGTTTGCTAGCACTAATCGCCCGACAGCAGGCGTGCGTCATGAACAAAAACTACCAGTGGGCGATGCACCGTTCCAGCTGTACTCATTAAATACGCCAAATGGTGTCAAAGTAAATATAATCTTAGAAGAGTTGGCTGAGCTTAATATAAAGGGTGCCGAGTATGATGCCTATAAGATTGATATCTCTGCAGGTGATCAGTTTGGCTCTGACTTTGTCGCTATGAATCCTAACTCTAAAATACCAGCCTTGGTTGATTATTCTAGTAACGATGCTGGCGAGCCTATCGCTATTTTTGAGTCTGGGGCTATCTTGATGTACTTAGCCGAAAAGTTTGGCAAATTTGTGCCAATGGAACAAGGAGCAGCGCGGGCAGAATGTCTTTCTTGGGTAATGTGGCAAATGGGTAGTGCGCCTTTCTTAGGTGGCGGCTTTGGACATTTTTATGCTTATGCTCCCGAACCAATGGAGTACCCAATCAACCGTTATACGATGGAGACCAAACGTCAGCTTGACGTACTTGATAGCCATTTAAAAAACCGAGTATATATGTGCGGCAATGACGAAAAAGATTACAACATAGCAGACATGCTTATTTGGTCTTGGTACGGCCAGCTTGTATTAGGCAAACTCTATGATGCTGCTGAGTTTTTACAAGTCGATAGCTATCCACATGTGCAACGTTGGGCAAAATTAATTGTTGAACGCCCTGCAGTGAAAAGGGCTATCGACTTACCATTACAACCAATTTCTTGAATTCATGGCAATTTTTTAACGTGTATTTTATTTGATTAGAATTTTCTTAATAGCTTTTTGCGATAGCTATTTATAATAAAAGTTGAAAGGCTGTTTAGCATTGCGCTAAGCAGCCATTTTTATGGAGATCATTCAAACTAAATGTCATAGCCGTTTGAAAGTTGTTTGCTTGTTTATTTACATAATGATACATTAGTACAACAGACAGAAACGTCGGTGGGTTAAGATGACGAGTCGCTGTAGTCATTAGGATTCAGTGTTTATATTTCCTCTATTGATGAGTGAGAGTTATGAAAGGTTTACATAATGAGCCTAGGCAGTCATCTATGTCTGCGGGCAATAGTAGTGCTAAGTTTAATAACAACAACAATAAACTGGCTTGGATGCTTGATATTTCTCGTGATAAAGCGCTAAACAGCACATCTTTAAAAAGTATTTTTGCTAAAAATAAAATAGTATTGTCGGCATTCGTAGCCGCTAGCGCCATCGCAATAAGTCCAATAAGTAGCGCCACTGAACTAACTCATCAGGATTGGCAAGTGGCGTGTGACAATACGCGCACTTGTCGGCTGGCAGGCTACCAAGCTGAAAACAACAGCGATTTCCCTGTTTCTGTATTATTAGTTCGTCGTGCTGGCAGTGATGCCAACGTAGTTGGGAAAATCAAACTTGGCGGTGCTAAAGAGAGCTCTACGAAAGCCTTGCTACAGCTGGGTAGTCGTCATCGTATGTCACTGTTTATTGATGATAAAGACTTGGGGGAAACCAAGCCATTCTCAACGGTAGCTGGCGATGCGGACTTAACTTCGACACAGGTTGCAGCTCTGCTTGAAGCATTGACCAAGTCTAGTAAGATTGAGCTTGTAATGCGTAATTCGCGCTGGGAGTTGTCTGACAAAGGTGCAACGGCTGTCATGCTAAAAGCAGATGAAGCACAAGGGCGAGTGGGAACATCAAGTGCCTTCATTAGCGCCGATGGTGCTAGCAAATCTAATAGCAGCGTATTAGCACCTAAAGCCGCACCGCAGCTTCGCTTAGTCGTGCCAAATGCAAAAGCCACCTCAAGCAGTAAGAAAAAATTTAGCATGAAAACATCACAGCTGTCAGCGTTGATGAAAGATACGATACCAGACGTGAATACTGATTGCCCAAATTTGATGGATAAGTCTTCTTGGCGTATCAACCGTTTGAATGGATCACAGCTGCTAGTACAGCATAACTGCTGGATGGGTGCCTACAATGCAGGAACTGGGATGTGGGTAATAAACGATACCAAACCTTATAATCCGGTGTTGGTGACTACCGAGGCGACTAACTATGATAGTGGTAAAATAAGTTCAGTTCAAAAAGGACGCGGTATTGGTGACTGTTTATACAAAACTGACTGGATATGGACAGGTAAAAGTTTTGTAAAAAGCCATGAAAGTAGCACAGGAATGTGTCGCATGATTGAAATAGGCGGTGCATGGCAGCTACCAACCTATGTATCTGAAGTAAATAAATCACAATAGTTTAATTTTATAGGTTCAAAGCCTTATAGGTTCAAAAACTTATTTTTGACCTACAGATACCGTTCTTTTGATAAAAAATTAAAAAATAAGTACTGATAGCGGATTCATTATGCTATACTGCGTCGCCACGTTAGCTTAGACTTTCGTGAATTATGAGATTGATAACATCGCCTGCGATTTTGGGTCTAGGATTGACCGTAAGTAATTGTTGCCGATGATTTTGTGTACTTAAATAACATTTAATAGAAAGATCAGTTATTTTTGACTCATATCTTATCTACTGAATCATAAATATGGTTTAGATTGGTTGTTATTCGCCTTTATCTGCTTTGGACAAAGCAATGATAATGCGCTGATATCAAACAAGGATAAGACACTCGGCACTACCACCAAAATACGTCAGACAGCACGAACGCATTTATTGTAGAGGCTCTAAGTTTTAATGACTTGGCTTCTGATTATCGACACTTTTATGTGGTCCGGTAATTCTTTAATAAAGGCAGCGTGGTGAACGGTTATCAGTGGTATGCATCAAGCTTGCTGAATTTACAGCAACTTATACTTACCAAGGATTCTCATGACTGATATCTTATCTGCAATCGCCGCTGAAAACGGCATCATCGAAAACACTGATACCCCAAATATTGATAATAACAATCAAGCGGCTACTACTGACGCGACTGATGAAGATCAAGTAACCTTTACTGACCTTAATATTGCCAAGCCGATTTTGACCGCGCTTGATCGCAGTGGTTATACCAACCCAACACCTATTCAAGCACAAGCCATTCCTTTTGCTCTAGCAGGTCGCGACTTATTATTGTCAGCGCAAACTGGTAGTGGTAAAACAGCGGCATTCGTTATTCCAGTACTTGATCGTTTAAGCCGTGCGACTAGCTTTGACAAATTAACTAAAGCCCTTATCCTAACGCCAACGCGTGAACTTGCTCAGCAAGTACATGACAGCGTCCGTACGTACTCTAAAGACATGCGCGGCTTATTCTGTGTGCCATTAGTAGGCGGTGCACCGTACAATGGTCAGATCACTGCTTTGAAAAAAGGCGTTCAAGTAATTGTTGCGACTCCTGGTCGTTTACTTGACCATATCAATGCTGGTCGCGTTGATTTATCAAGCCTTGAAGTATTAGTACTTGATGAAGCTGACCGTATGCTAGACATGGGTTTTGCTGATGATATCAACGATATCTTAAAAGCTGCTCCTGACAATCGCCAAACCATCATGTGTTCAGCGACTTGGGATGGCCCAGTAGGTAAAATTGCTGCTAGCTTCACTAAAAACCCTGAGCGTGTTTCAATCAAAGTTGAATCAGCTCATATCGAAGAAAACGTGTATTACTGTGATGATTTTGATCACAAAAATCGTTTGCTTGATAAAATCGTTTGCCAGCCTGAAATGGAACAAATCATTATCTTTGCGGCAACCAAACGTAGCACTGAAAAATTAGCCAAATCTCTACAAGAGCAAGGCCATAAAGCCAGCTTCTTACATGGTGACTTGCCACAAAGCAAACGTAACCGTATCGTTCAAGACTTACGTAATGGTAAATGTAAAATCTTAGTAGCAACTGACGTTGCTGCTCGTGGTCTTGACGTGCCAGCCCTATCACACGTGATCAACTACGACTTACCACGTCAAACAGAAGATTACGTGCATCGTATCGGTCGTTGTGGTCGTGCCGGTCGTACGGGTGTTGCTATCAGCTTATGTAGCATGGATGATCGTCCACAGCTAAACGCTATCAACCGTTATTTAGATCGTAAAATGGAAGTATCAGTTATCGAAGGCATGGAGCCTAAGAAAACTTATGTTCCTAGCGAAAACAAAGGTAATGGTCGTGGCCGTGGTCGCGGACGCTCTAACGGCGGCGGTGGTCAAGGCCAAGGTCGTGGTCGTTCAGGTGGTGGCTATGCTGGTAAGTCTAGCGGTGGTGGTCAAGGCCGTGGTCGCTCAAGCGATAGCGCACCGACTGGTCAACGCGCAAGCAATGACAGCGGTTATCAAGGTAAGCCACGTGATTCATCTGGTAAGCCAAATGAGCGTTCAGGTGGCAAGCCATATCAAGGTAAACGTACTGGTGGTCCTAGCCGTGGTGATAGCACTGGTGTTCCACGCGGTGAGCGTGCAGCAACTGGTCGCGGTCGTCCAAGTGGCAGCCAAGGTCGCCCAGCAGGTCGTTCTGATAGCCGTGGTCAAGGTCGTCCGAACAGTGGCAACCGTGGTAACACTTCATCATAAGAGTGCGTTTAGCTGCTATAGCAACTCTACTGGGTTTGATTTAACAGCGTAAAACAACGTTATTTATAGAATATCAAAAAGCCAGATACTCGTTATCTGGCTTTTTTGTGTTCGTCTGGTTTTACTTATTTATAATATTATATTAAGGCGTCCTATTATCACTAGACTTGCTGAGTCGGTAGTCAAGTTTGGCACGGCTAATATTCAGCAAGCGGGCGGCTTTAGATACATTACCCTCGCATTGATTCAAAGCTGCATGAATAAGCTTATCGTTGAAATTTTCTAAATCGAAACCTTCATGGAATAAGGTTTCAAGCGCCTCATTAACCCTGCTGTCATCAGCGAGCTGTAAGCTACCACTATCGGCAGATATTTTGAGTTTTTGTGAGTTTTGTTTATGTCTGTCTTGTATATTAGATAATAATAAATCAGCTGCATCGATTAAGTGGTGATCTTCATTAAGAATGACTGCACGCTCAGTGACGTTTTGGAGCTCACGAACGTTGCCCGGCCATGTGTGTAGATTGAGGTATTCACGCGCCTGATCGGTAAAACCTTGAATGTTCTTGTTGTACATCGCGGCATATTTTTGCAAAAAGAATTTGGCTAATAACAAAATGTCTTGCTTACGCTCGCGTAGGGGCGGGATATGAATGGGAAAAGTACTTAAACGATAATATAAGTCTTGGCGAAACCTACCTTGAGTAACCGCTGTCTGTAAATCTTCATTAGTTGCCACAATCACTCGGACATCAACTGAGATGTTAATATGACTACCTACACGATTGAGCACACCTTCTTGCAACACCCTTAATAAAGCTGCCTGCGCCCGATGAGAAAGCTCAACCACCTCGTCTAAAAATAGTGTCCCTGAACTTGCCACTTCAATCTTACCTTGCCGAGTTTGCACAGCGCCAGTAAATGCGCCTTTTTCAACTCCGAAGAGCTCAGATTCGACGAGATCTGTAGGAATGCTAGCACAGTTTATGGCGATAAATGGGTTTTCATTGCGATCACTGGCTTCGTGGAGCGCTTGGGCAAAAACTTCTTTACCAACGCCAGTTTCTCCTTGTAATAATACCGTCGCTTTAGTCTTAGCTACCTTTCTTGTCAACGCGGTCGCTTTCTTAAAAGAGGGTGACTCACCAATGGCAGAAAAAAAACCTTCAGGCTTTATTCGTGTATTAGGGTTTTGTCTTTTAACTTCATCAAAATTACTTCGACGCTCAAACAACTCAGTGTTTAGACGCTCAGTATTAAAAAACTTTTGCAAATCAGTATCTTCCTCCCATTCTTCTAATGGTCTACCTTCTATACGGCAATGATCAAACCCCATCGCTGCGCATTGCACTTCTTTAAAAGCGATCTGCCGTCCGAAAAAATAGCTGGTATAACCGCTAGCATAACCAAGCGAGCTAAAACATACGGGCGTCTCTGATAGACCATTGAACTTTTTATGATAAGCCACTTCAAATGAGTTATACCAATCAAAGCTTGCAAAAAATTTACCACTATCAAAATCGACAGTCATCTCATCAGGGACGACTTTTACCATGCCACGAATGGTGTGCAATTGTGGTCCAGAGAGGAAGACTTCTTTCCAGCTACCATCTGGGCGTAGTTTTTTACTGATTTCAGCATCTTCCACGCCAGCAAAGTACCCATAACGAAAAAAAAGCCGCTGTGTGATATCAGAGCCAAGCGTCAGGTTCAGCTCTTCGCGCAGACGCCATAATGCATGGGCATGATTGAGTAGCATACGTTGACCACCAAACCATATTTTGCCTGCATGCACATCGAATTCAAGATGGGTTAATAAGTCTTCAATGCTTTTAGAGAAATCCTGTTCTTTTACGCTTTGTTGTTCATTTTTCTCCAACGGCTCAAGTAGAGAATGGCTATGTGACCTATGTGATATAGGCGAGGGGGTGAGAATGTTGGGGTTTTCAGAGGTTTGATAATTATTACTATGAGAGTGCTTTGACATGTCAGACGCAATCCTTGCCAGTGGCTGGGTGATGTCTATCCTTAGACGAATATTCGTTGCTATTTATAATCACACATATACTCAAATCACGCAATTACCTTAATCCAAATATATTGCTTGCTCTGCAATCAGATGCATTACAACCCTGCGTAGTTAGCGAAATGACTTCATTATTTCATGAAAACCAAGAATAAATTTTCAGCAAATGCTGAATTAATGATGATAATAAAAACGTTTTTAAATAGAAAATATCTGAAAATAAAAATTAAATACTTTTAAATTCAGTAACTTAAAAAATAAGAATCGTGGTTGGCATGCAACTTGTAATGTCTAAATTAGCAATGAAAGGTCTTTGAGGTAATTGCTTTCACTGATCATAGTAGTAAGTCACTTTAATAGTAAATCACTTGAACACAATGGCAGGACGCCAAATAAGGAATTTAGGATGAATTCACACACCCCTCAATCAAATCCCCCATCTTTTAATGATCTCCCTAAGTATGTTCGGGTCAGAAGTGCACCGGATGCCAAATTTGTCATGTTTGACTTCGCGATTGGAGATTCAAGTTTGTTCGTTGAACTGGTGCTACCTCCCGCAAGTTTTGCAGCATTTTGTGTCAACAATAATGTCATCACCATGACAGCTGAACAAATGCATTTCAATGATGAAGAGGAGGACAAATGGCGTTATGGCACCAAGTCTACGTTAGTAGGTAATAACCATTCTGAAGCTAGAAGCTCCTAGTCATAATGGCAATAACCATCACCCCAATTACCCGTATGATTCTATTTATATTTATTAAGGATAACTGAATATGTCTTTAGAAATCAAAACCTCCAGCCTTGAACCCATTCGTCATACCTTTGCTAATATCTCTCGGAGATTTGGTGAGAAGCCTGCTACTCGTTATCAAGAAGCGACTTATGACGCTCAGGGGACCACAAACTTTCATTATAAGCCCCTTTGGAATCCTGATAAGACTCTGAATGACAAAACTTACTCTGTCATTCAAATGACGGATTGGTATGACTTAAAAGATCCACGCCAGTTTTACTATGGGGCTTATGTTCAAAACCGTGCCCGCCTGCAAGATACAGCAGAAAGCAATTATAAATTTTTTGAAAAACGCGATCTTTTGAACAATCTAAGTGAAGAAGTGCTAGAAACCGTTACGTTTGGTTTGATACCGCTACGCCACGTTGAGCAAACGGCCAATCTAAACTTTATGTACGGCGCAGCTTATGGTTATGGTACTGCTATTACCCAAGCTTGTTTATATGCAGGTATGGACAGACTAGGTATGGCGCAATATTTATCGCGAATTGGGCTGTTAATCGATGGCAACTCTAGCGATTCATTGCAGCAAGGCAAAGCGTATTGGATGAACGATACGGCGTGGCAAGGTGTTCGTGCGCTTTGTGAGAATACATTAGTGGTAAAAGATTGGTTTGAGCTGTTTATTGCGCAGTCTCTTGTTATGGATACCGTTATTCATGTCGTCCATTATCAGCACTTGGATAATTGGTTAGTCGAGCATAATGGTCGCGATATCGCGATGCTTACTGAGTTTATGCAAGATTGCTTCAAAGACCTGACAGGCTGGAGTAATAGTGTCATCAAAATCATCGTGGCTGAGAGTGAAGATAATAAAGCGCACTGCCAGCAATGGCTGGATAAATGGTTGGATAAAGTATTAGTAGCGTATCAGCCTTTGATTGAGAAGCTGTCCGGTGCAGAGCAAGCGGTAATTGTGGTAGCAGATATTCAAGCCCAATTGGCCAAACGCTGTAAGACCGTAGGGTTAAGTACTGTAACAGCAGCATAAATTTATCTAAATACACTAAGTTATATTTCATCATTTAAGGAACTGTTATGTCAAAAGTATATCTAGCGCTGCAAGACAACGATATGTCACGCTATATCGTCCAAGCAGTAGAAGAAGACAACCCGAAAGTCACTGTCATTTACCAGCCAGCTATGATTCGTATGGAGTGTGAGAACGAGCTTGTTGTTAACCGCGCGACAGTCGAAGAAAAACTTGGTCGTGAGTGGGAGATTCAAGAGCTACAGTTAAGCTTAGTAACATTAGGCGGTAATGTCGAAGAAGAAGAAGACTCGCTGACCTTAAGTTGGCATCAGTAATACCTAAAATCAAAATATTATCAAGGATTGATAATCCCGTATCTAACAAGGAGCAGACCATGACTACTACAAAAAACGCCAAAAAGCTCAACCTAAAAGAGAAATACCGTCTCTTAACCCGTGATCTTGACTGGGACTTTTCATACGAAGACAGAAAAGAAGCTTTTCCTCACGAAGATTTTGAAGGTATAAAAATTACAGACTGGTCAAAATGGGAAGATCCTTTCCGTTTGACGATGGATACTTATTGGAAGTATCAAGCTGAAAAGGAAAAAAAGCTATATGCTATTTTTGATGCTTTTTCTCAAAACAACGGTCAAATGAATATCTCAGATCCTCGCTATTTGAATGCCATCAAGCTATTTTTGACAGCCGTTACGCCACTAGAGTATCAAGCATACCAAGGCTACGCTAACGTTGGTCGTCAGTTTAGTGGTATTGGTGCACGTATCGCCTGTCAAATGCAGTCTATTGATGAGCTACGTCATGTCCAAACTCAGATTCATGCCATGAGCCATTTTAATAAGTACTTTAACGGTTTCCAAGACTGGAGTCATATGCATGACCGTGTCTGGTATCTATCTGTTCCCAAGTCGTTTTTTGAAGATGCGCGCTCAGCAGGGCCTTTTGAGTTTTTACTTGCGATTTCGTTCTCGTTTGAATACGTACTCACTAATTTACTGTTTGTACCTTTTATGTCTGGAGCTGCGCACAACGGCGACATGGCAACGGTGACTTTTGGTTTTAGTGCTCAATCAGATGAAGCACGTCATATGACGCTTGGACTTGAAATCATCAAGTTTTTACTTGAGCAGCACGAAGATAACCTTCCTATCGTGCAAAAGTGGATTGATAAGTGGTTTTGGCGTGGCACGCGTCTACTGTCCATCGTTGGCATGATGATGGATTATATGCTGCCAAACAAAGTTATGTCATGGAAAGAGGCTTGGGAGGTCTACTTTGAAGATGCTGGCGGGGCGTTATTCGATGATTTAGCTCGCTACGGTATCCGCCCACCAAAATATGTCGAAGTGATTGAAAAGGAAAAAGAACACATATCGCATCAGGCTTGGTGGATATTTTATAACTTTGGTCATGCTTCTGGATTCCATACTTGGATCCCAACCGATGAAGAACTTAATTGGCTCAGTGAAAAATATCCAGATACTTTTGACAAGTATTATCGCCCTCGTTGGGAGCTGGCCAAAAAACTTGAAGCAGAAGGCAAACGCTTTTATAGCAAAGGCTTGCCGCAGTTATGTCAGATTTGCCAAGTGCCAATGACCTTTACGGAGATGAATGATGATCCAGGTCAGTTCAGTTATCGCAGTACTGTCTATAACGACGAGCGTTACCACATGTGTTCAGACGGCTGTCAAGATATTTTCAATGATGAACCTGAAAAATACGTACAGGCATGGCTACCCGTACATCAAATCTTGCAAGGCAACTGCGGTGGCCCAGAGCTGGACGATATTCTCACTGAATACTATCGCATGAATATCGGTGCCGACAATATGGATTTTAAAGGTTCTGTTGATGAAGCTAACTGGAAAAAATGGAAAGGTGTGGCTTAATTTAACCAAAAAATATTGATAAGGAGATTTTTATGGCAGTTCAAGCAATCCGCCCTGAGTACACGGGTGACGTTATGGATAAACAAGCCAACTTTGGTGGTAATATTTTAGTCTTTATCGGTTGGGATGAGCATTTGCTGTTCTGTTCTGCCAAGTCTTTTCCATTACCGCCAACCATGACCTTTAAAGATTTCAAGGCTGGTGTTCTGACTGAAGGTTTTGATCAGCATCCTGACTTTGAACATATCAAATGGGATGAGGTGCAATGGAATTTAAATGGAGAGATGGTCACACCGTCGGATGAGCAAACACTAGCAGAGATTGGCTTTGATCATAAGTCATTGTTACGCTTTAAAACACCGGGTTTAAATGGTTGGAGAGGGACTGGTGTATAAATTGGCTTAGGAAAAGTCAATTAACAATAACCCTGATAATGGTTTTTAACAAATACTGCAATGGAGAGCGCTATGTCTTATGAAGTGACTATTGAGCCGACTGGCGATGTTATAGAAGTTGAAGACGGTCAAACATTATTACAGGCCGCTTTGCGACAAGGAGTGTGGTTACCTTTTGCTTGTGGTCATGGCACTTGTGGGACTTGTAAAGTTCAGGTACTTGAGGGTTTTGTTGACCTTGGAGAGGCGTCTACCTTTGCACTCATGGAAGTTGAGCGTGACGAGGGCAAAGTGCTGGCTTGTTGCTGTTATCCTGAATCTGATTTGGTGATTGAGGCCGATATCGATGTCGATCCTGATTTTTTAGGATATCCTGTGCAAGACTATACGGCAACGGTCATTGAGAGGAATTCGTTATCACCTACTATATTGGGCGTTCGCTTGCAGTTGGATGAAGATATACAGTTTCAAGCAGGTCAGTATATCAATCTGGACATCCCTGATGTTGGTACTCGAGCTTTTTCTATTGCTAATCCTCCATCGCAACCGAATGTAATTGAGCTACATGTACGATTGGTACCTGATGGAAAAGGTACATCTTGGCTACATAATGACCTGTCTGTCGGTGATGAAATTTCTTTATCAGGTCCTTATGGTCAGTTTTTTGTCCGAAACAGCGATAACCAAGATGTGATTTTTGTGGCTGGCGGGTCTGGATTATCTAGTCCTGAATCTATGATTTTAGATCTTTTGGAGCAGGGCGATAGGCGGCAGATTTATTTGTTTCAGGGAGCAAGGAATATCCCTGAACTATACCATCGAGAGAAATTTGAACAATTAGCAAAAGATAATGAAAATTTTCACTATATTCCAGCTTTAAGTGCTGAAGATACACTGGGAGAGTGGACGGGGTTCAAAGGCTATGTAAATGATGCGGTTAACCAGCACTTTGATGGTAAGTGCTCAGGGCACAAGGCTTATCTGTGTGGACCACCGCCAATGATAGACTCTACTATTACTACGCTGATGCAAGCACGACTATTCGAACGCGATATTCATATGGAACGCTTTTTGACTGCGGCTGATGGCAGTGAGGAATCAAGTCGCTCCGCTTTGTTCAAAAGAATATAATCGTTACTTACCTGATAGAACTATAGCCTTCTAAAATAGTTTGATGTTTTTTAATGAGCCAGATACTTTTTATCTGGCTTTTTTGCGTTTGCTTACTGGTATATTTAGGTGGATATTAAGGAGTGTTCAGCACACCCTAAATAAATACCAGCTTGCACCTGTTTTTCGCCTTGTCTATACTGACGAACTTTGACTAACTAGCACACTCCGGAGCCTTTTAATGCCCGCCATCTCAAGTTTAGCAATTGATAGTCTGCCATTAGCGTTTGGCATCATCATGGCAATTATCGGCTTAGTATTTTATACCCAAGGGCTGCCTGGTAAATTTTGGCGACGCTTTTATGCCGTATTGCCGGGTATCGTACTATGCTGCTTTATACCGGCGACGCTGAATAGCTTAGGCGTTTTCGCTGATGGTATTGGCTCGCAGATTTATGGTTTTACGGCTACCTACTTGTTGCCAGCAAGTTTGCTATTGATGACCTTGTCGATGGATGTCCCTAAGATACTAGGACTGGGCTGGAAAGCAATTGCTATGTTTTTTGCAGCCAGTATTGCCATTGTTATCAGTGGTCCGATTAGCTTAGGTGTGGCTAAGTGGATATCGCCCAGTATGTTTACCGATGATACCCTGTGGCGCGGATTTTCAGCAGTGGCGGGTAGCTGGATTGGCGGTGCGGCTAACCAGGCAGCAATGAAGGAGCTGTTTGGTGTCAGCGATGACTTATTTGGGATGATGATCTTGGTTGATACGACCAATGCTTCATTATGGCTATTGGCTATCTTGGTCATGGCCAAGCACAGCGATAAGATAGATCGTCTATTAAGGGCTGATAGTAGTAGTATTGATAAAGTCATCGCAGCGGTTGAGAGCTATGAGCGCGATCATGCACGTCCAGCGACACTGAATGACTTAATGGTAATGTTCGGCTTATGCTTTGCCATGGTAGGGGTGGCACACTTTATCGGCGGGCAGATAGCAGGCTTCTTTGCGCCCTATAGTTGGGCGGTACAATACAGCTTTGCCAGCTCATTCTTTTGGATGGTGGTCATTATTACCTTGATAGGTGTCATCTTTTCTTTTACCAAGGTCCGCAGGCTCGACCATGTTGGGGCATCAAAAATCGGTACGGTATTTATCTTTGTATTAATTGCTGCTATCGGTATGCAAATCAATCTAGCCGGCATCGTCTCACAATGGCGTTTATTGCTCATTGGTCTACTATGGATGAGTATTCACGTCGTGATTATTTTTGCGGTCGCTAGACTCATTCGTGCGCCATTTTTCTTTTTAGCAGTCGGCTCCAATGCCAATACTGGCGGCGCGTCCTCAGCACCGATTGTCGCTACGGCATTTCATCCATCGCTTGCGCCAGTTGGGGTGTTCTTGGGTATTCTTGGCTATGCGGTTGGAACCTTTGGCGGCTATATCAGTACGCAGATGATGCGGCTGGTGGTGGGGTGAGAGTGTTTTCCTATTTCGGATATTAGATTACTTATAGAAAACAAGACCCGCCTTTAGGCGGTCTTTTTTTGGCTCATTAATTACCGAGCGCTACTAACAACTGCTGATTGTTTAAGTTATCGTTTTGTCTATCTATGCTATTAATACGTAAGCCTATCCATAGCTATCGATAGGTACGTGTTAACCTTTCTTCAAATAGGTATCTGTCTGTATTTATAGATATCTCACTACGTCTCTTATGAGAAAAACGATTTGCGAGGAATGATAACTTTATGGCTAATTCTAATAAAAATAAAATTTCCGACAGTTTTAACAGTCATGTGCATAATCAGAATCAAATTAAAGTCAGAGGCGCCCGTGTCCATAATTTAAAAAACATCAATGTTGATTTACCGCGTAATGTGCTAGTAGTCTTTACGGGGATATCAGGTTCCGGTAAATCATCCTTAGCCTTTGGCACTTTATTTGCTGAGTCACAACGCCGTTATCTTGATTCTGTGTCGCCTTATGCGCGGCGTTTGATAGATCAAGTTGATGAGCCGGATGTCGATGCGATAGAAGGGTTGCCACCTGCGGTTGCATTACAGCAGCAACGAGGTACGCCGTCCGTACGCTCATCCGTTGGTAGTGTCACGACCGTATCGAACGGCCTGCGTATGCTGTACTCACGAGCTGGCGAGTACCCAGCAGATCAAGAGATACTATACGCCGATGCGTTTTCGCCTAATACGCCAGAAGGGGCGTGCCCAACGTGCTCGGGTATTGGTCGTGTGTTTGAAGTCACCGAAGAGCTGATGGTGCCTGATGCGACTAAGAGCATTCGTGAGCGTGCTATTTCTGCATGGCCGCCAGCTTGGCAAGGTCAAAACCTCAGTCGTATATTGACGACGCTTGGCTACGATATCGACACCCCTTGGAATAAACTACCAAAGAAAACTCGCGACTGGATTTTATTTACCGATGAGACGCCAACGATGCCTGTCTATCCTGAATATAATATTGAGCAAACTCGTGCAGCGATAGAGAACGGTGAAAAGCCAAACTATATGGGCACCTTTACCAGTGCAAAAAACTTCATATTACACTCGTTTGCCAATACCCAAAGCCCGCGCACCAAAAAGCGCGTTTCGCAATTTATGCAAATATCTGAGTGTCCTGAGTGCCATGGGAAGAAGCTAAAAAAAGAGTCTCTATCGGTTAAGTTTGCAGGTCTGGATATTGGTGAGCTATCGCAACTAACTTTAACCGAGCTAGCGCTTAAACTTGAAAAGACGGCTCGCACCAAGGTCGTTAATGAGACACCAAACCGCGAAAAAGCCATTGTTGCTCAGCGTATCGCCAGTGATATTCTCACTCGTGTCGAGGCATTAACGAGACTGGGATTGGGCTACTTATCACTTGAACGTACGACACCGACTTTGTCGCCAGGTGAGCTACAACGCTTGCGTCTGGCGACCCAAATACGCTCGCAGCTGTTTGGCGTGGTATATGTACTTGATGAGCCATCCGCGGGTTTGCATCCTGCTGATACACAGGCGCTATTGAGGGCATTGGATGAACTCATCGCCGCTGGTAATTCAGTGTTTGTCGTTGAACACGATGTCAGTGTCATCCGGCATGCTGATTGGGTAGTAGATGTTGGGCCAAAGGCTGGCACGCATGGTGGTGAGATTGTATACAGCGGTCCTATAGAGGGGTTGCGTAATGTCGCTCACTCACAAACGGCTCAATATCTATTTACTGATACTGATACTGATTTGGGGGATTCAACGACAAATCAGCTATCTACACCGTTACTAAGACAGCCAACAGCGTGGCTAAAGCTGGCTGATGTTGAACGCAATAATATCCAAGGGTTAAGCGTTAAGTTTCCGCTAGGCGTTATGACTAGCGTCACTGGCGTATCTGGCTCGGGTAAATCAAGTCTTGTGAGTCAGGCGTTGGTTGAGCTGGTCAATGAGGCTTTAGGACAAAAAGCGCACGTGGATGCTCCAACGGGCGAAGCGGATCTGCTTGAGCAAGAGTTTGAGACGGTAACGAATGGCAAAATCATTGCTGGCATGGACAAAGTCAGTCGTCTTATTAATATCAATCAAAAAGCCATTGGTCGTACACCGCGCTCAAACCTTGCGACCTATACTGGCCTCTTTGATAATGTCCGTAAATTATTCGCGGCAACTGAGCAGGCAAAAGCGCGCGGTTATGATGCGGGTCGCTTTTCATTTAACACGGTCAAAGGCCGTTGCCCCAATTGTGAAGGTTTAGGTTTTGTCAGCGTTGAGCTGTTGTTCCTGCCTAGTGTCTACGCACCTTGCCAAGTTTGTCATGGTCAACGCTATGATGATGACACGCTTGAAATCACGTATCGAGATAAAAACATCGCTGAAGTGTTAAATTTAACGGTGGAAGCGGCTTATGAGTTCTTTGCCGATGAGGCGTCTATTTTGCGTGCACTAGCTGCATTACTCCAAGTCGGGCTCGGTTATCTGCGTTTGGGTCAGCCGGCGACTGAGCTATCAGGTGGTGAAGCCCAGCGCATTAAGCTAGCAACTGAGCTGCAGCGTACGCAACGAGGCGATACACTCTATATACTGGATGAACCGACCACTGGTCTCCATCCAGCAGACGTATCGATGCTGATGACACAATTAAATGGACTCGTCGATGCAGGTAATACGGTCATTATGGTTGAGCACGATATGCAAGTGGCCAGTAATAGCGACTGGATTATTGATATCGGGCCAGGGGCAGGGGATGAGGGCGGACAGATAGTCGCTCAAGGCACACCTGATGAAGTGGCAAAATCAAAGACCAGCCGAACTGCGCCTTTTTTATTGATGTAGTGAGAGTTTCCAGAGTAACTTCAATCAAATCAAGCTCAACATTGAGAAAGCCCTTTACTCCCAATAATTATCAGGGCAGGCAGGTAATTCAACTAACGTATTACGCAGCGCTTCTAACCACTGGCGACTAATGGTTTTAAAGTATTCGTCGTCTTCCTCGATACGGCGACCTTTTGGTAGCGTGAGACTATCATTTTGGTAAATCACAAAGTCTATTGGCATACCGACAGACAGGTTGGAGTGAATGGTTGAATCAAACGACAGCATTAATGCTTGAGCAGCATGATTAACCCCAGTATCGTATTTCACTGATCGATCAAGGATGGGTTTGCCATATTTGCTTTCACCAAGCTGGAAAAATGGCGTATCTTGAGTGGCTCTAATACAGTTGCCTTCAGGATAAATCATATATAGCTCGGGCGGTTGCCCCTTTATTTGACCACCTAATAAAAACGAGCTGGTAAAAGTGCCGCTACTATTATCATTAGCAACTCTTTGTGCATTGGTCATGACGTTACGCATACACTCACCAACCATTTGCGCGCCGTCAAATAATGAAGAGACAGCATGTAAGCTGTGCTCGGAGCGCAAATTAATATCGCTCTGTAATTTGTTGAATACAGCCTGCGAGGTCGCAAGGCTACCAGCTGTTTGTAGCACCATAAAACGCTCACTCTCAACGCCATATTGATACAGCTTTCTAAAGGTTGATATGTGGTCCACGCCTGCATTGGTACGGGTGTCACTGGCAAAAACCATCCCTTCTTTGAGGCGGATAGCCGCACAATAAGTCATGAGATATTCCTAATAAATATAAATTGAATAAAATCTGCCGCTACGATAAGCGTGTTACTAGTACTTGACTGTATAGATTCTCATAACCGCCACCCATGCGTACACCGCGCACAGGAGCTGCGTCTAAGTAATCGCGACCAATAGCGATATATACATGAGAGCTTGGCTGAAACAGCTGATTTGAGATATCAAAGGTATACCAGTAGCCGTCCAGCCATACCTCAGCCCAAGCATGACTTGCCATGTGGTTCTCAGTATCGTCATACAAATAGCCCGATACATAACGCGCCGGTATGTGCTGATCACGGCAGCAGCCCACAAACACATGGGTATGGTCTTGGCACACGCCAGCGCCGATTGCAAAGGCTTCAGCTGCGGTTGTACCAACATGGGTAGTATCTTTTATATAGGGCATCTTCGTTAAGAGCTCAGCCGCCATCGCTTTTAAACTGTCATGCGTCGGGTTTTTCAGATAAGGCGCTGCAAATGTACGCATTGCCTCTGAGCACTTGGTCAAGGGGCTTTGAACCGTAAAGAGCAGGTAGGGGACGTTATCCATATCCTCTAGTCGCTCAGTATCGGTATTAATCTCAACGATGCCTGATGCCTGCATCTGTAGATTATTATGCGCTTCGTTACGACTAAGCGTGAGCCAGTCGTTGCCAAAGCCGTCCTTTTGACTGGTGGCAACCTTGGGTAGCATGACATCCCACTGATGAATGATTTGATGCGGCAGTTGCATCGGTGTCATACGGATATACTGTACGCTGCGCTGGGCCAGCTCGCCATAATAGTAGTTGGTCTGATGGCTGATTTGAAGTTTCATAACGTCATCCTTTGTTTTATCTACTGTCTTGATTATCTGGACGCTCATTTGCTAATGATAGTGATTAAGCAAAAGCTTGCCGTATCAGACCCCTTGCTGAAGGATAATACTGAACTCTCGGCTGATGAGCTTAAAGTCGCACAGTTGCTTTGACTTAATCATCTGATTGGTCAAGCGTGTAAGTTCACGCCAGCGTGTATTCTCTGGTAATTCACTAATCCAATATTTAAATTCAAGACTGATTTCTGTTGCATCTTCGTCTAACAGTACTGCGCGTTCGAGCCGCTCAAATAAGCGTCCCAATTGCCAAAAACAGGTCACGGTTGGATGCTCTTGTGCCATAGCCGCGTTGCAGGCGTGTAGCTGCAATGTGGCCGCTCGATAAGTGCCTGCACCTGATAGACGTTTGATTAAGTTATACAGCTCTGCAGCATCTTCACCAATAACGCCTTTGGCCTCTTGTACATTGGTTTCGATAGACTGAACCACGTTAGGAATTTTATTTTGTGCCAAGTCCCGTAGCATTTGCGCAGTGATAGCTTTTGATGAATCCTCAGGATCAGCTTCAAAGTCTAGGCAGCTAATTAAATGCTTTAGTTGTGACTTTTTCAGATCGCCCTTGATCAGATGCTTCATGATATTGTCGTAACAATAGAGCCGCTCGCTATATCTACCGAGCCAGATCAGATGATTGGCGGTAGACAGGAGTAATATCATAGGTGCATCATCGAAGCTCTCATATCCAGCTTCGAGCGGCTGCGCAGGATTATAGTAATTTGCATGATAAGCGTTAGCTTGGCTATCGCCTTTAGCTGTTTGATTGGCGTCGTGCTTGGCTGACGATTTCAAATTGCTATCGTCAATGACCCATGTATCCTTAATGCCGCCGCCTTGAGATGAGTTGACGACTAATGAGCCTTCTACCATTGCCACGCGGGTTAAGCCGCCAGGGACAATGTCCACAGAACCGTCGCCATGACTGAGGATAAAGGGGCGCAAATCAATATGACGCGGTGCGATACCGTCGCTTACAGCGGTAGGGTTGGTAGACAGTGAGATAGTCGGCTGAGCGATAAATCCTGCAGGGTTGTCAAGCAGACGCTTACGATAGTCGCTAATTTCTTGCTTGGTGGAGGTCGGTCCAATAAGCATCCCGTAACCACCAGAACCTTGTGTTTCTTTGACGACCAGTTTGTCTAAGTTGCTCAGCACATATTCTAATTCATCAGGTTTGCGGCATTGAAAGGTTTCGATATTAGGCAAGAGAGGCTTCTCGCCTAGGTAAAACTCAATCATATCGGGTACGAACGGGTATAAGCTCTTGTCATCAGCGACGCCAGTGCCTGGGGCATTGACGACCACCACATTGCCTGCGCGGTAGGCACTCATTAGCCCTGACACGCCTAAGATAGAGTCTGAGCGAAATGCTAATGGGTCGATATAAGGGTCGTCGATACGGCGATAAATGATATCAACTTGTACTTTACCGCGAATGCCTTGCATATAGACTTTGCTATCCTCAACCACCAAATCATAACCATGTACTAAGGGCACATTCATCTCATGTGCCAAAAATGCATGCTCATAATAAGCACTATTAAAGCGCCCAGGCGTCAATATGACAATTTGTGGGTCGTATTTGCTCGTTGAGCTGGCAAGACAGGCTTTTAGGCGTTGCGGGTAATCGCTAACGCCTAAAATCGGAGTATGCGCAAACAAATCGGACAGCAGTGTCTCTGATATATTGCGGCTCTCAAGCATATAAGAGACACCAGAGGGCGTGCGTAGGTTGTCCTCCAATACGCAAAATCGGCCGCTCTCATCACGTATAAGGTCAATACCACTGATGTGTGAGTAGATAGGTTTATCTAGCTCAATACCCATCATCCATGGCTCATAGCAACCGCTAGCATAGACATAAGCATCAGGGACGATACCTTCTTTCATGATAGCTTGATCGTGATAAATGTCGTGCAAAAAAGCATTTAAAGCGGTAATACGCTGCTTACAACCAGCTTCAATCTGTTGCCACTCACTTGCAGCAATGATGCGTGGGATAATATCAAATGGGATCATCCGTTCGATGTTTTTGGCATCGCTATAGACGGTGAAAGTAACGCCTTTTCGGTAAAAGATATTTTCTGCTTGCTCATTTAAATGATTGAGACCATCAATACTGATATCATCTAACCAGTCACCAACTGCCTGTGCTACCGGACGGTACTGGTCTTTACTGCTCTTTAATTCATCGAAGCATTTTGGTTTTTCTTTAGACTCCGTTGCTACATCTTTTGTAGTGTTTGCAGAACTGGGCTTGATAGCAAGTTTGCTAGCTGTTGATGCTTGCGTCTGATTTTGGTTTTCAGCATTTCCGTCGTTTTGGTTTTGAGATTGGTTTTGGGCTTGGGACTGAGTCTCTTCTTTATTCATAAATACCTCACGCATCCTTGGTAAAGTTATTGTTATGATAAGTAGACTGGCTATGATAGGCAGACTGGTATGGCAATACGTCCAATATATAGCCTATGTCTTATATTCACTATACCGTGTCTATAAGCCACTGCACAATAAGTGTTTGATATTTTAAGGTTGCCAGAGCTACGATAAGACACAAATATAGAGCTGATTTTTAAAATAAATCTAGTGTTATACATTACAGTTATGCTATCTATATTAGTAAACAAAAGTTCAATACGTATAGTAACTGAAGATTAAAGAAGGAATAGAATGAACATTATCGATACTATGAACACCAACACTTCAACCATAGAGATATATGAGAGTTCGGATGGACAAGCTGAAATCCAAGTGCATCTTGAAAATGAAAGTGTATGGCTTAATCGACAGCAGCTATCATCGCTTTTTGATCGTGATATAAAAACATTAGGTAAGCATATTAATAATGTATTTAAAGAGAGGGAGTTAGATAAAGAAGCAGTTGTCGCAAAATTTGCGACAACTGCTGCAGATGGTAAAACTTATCAGGTTGAGCACTACAATCTTGACGTTATTATCTCAGTTGGCTATCGGGTAAAGTCACAGCGCGGCACCCAGTTTCGCATTTGGGCAACCCAGCGCTTACGCGAATATTTAGTACAAGGTTACACTCTTAATCAACAACGACTTGATAAAAACTCAAGCGAATTACAACAAGCTTTGCGCTTGATTGAAAAAACAGCAAAAAGCCCTGACCTAAATACTGATGAAGGGCGCGGCTTGATTGAGATTATCAGCCGTTATACGCAGACATTTTTATGGCTACAACGCTATGATGAAGGGTTGCTCGATGATCCAGCAGGGCAGGATGGCGGGGTACTGCCTAGTACCGATGACGCTATGGCAAATTTGAACAATCTAAAGTCACAGCTTATAGCAAGGGGAGAGGCGACTGAGCTATTTGCCAAGCCTCGCGGTGACGGTCTGGATAGTGTGCTAGGTAATTTACAGCAAACCGTATTCGGCGAGCCTGCTTATCCGACTATAGAGAGTAAAGCGGCGCACTTATTGTATTTTATGGTCAAGAACCATCCATTTACCGATGGCAATAAACGCAGCGGTGCTTTTTTGTTCGTGGATTTTTTGCATCGTAATAATCGATTGCTCAATGACAAGGGTGACATGGTCATTAACAATACTGGTCTTGCGGCATTAACGTTACTGGTCGCTGAATCTGACCCCAATCAAAAAGAGACGTTGATTAAGCTTATTATGAATATGTTGTCGCTAGAGGGTTAAGAAATGAAGCTTAGCAAAGTAAAACTTAGTTTTTATATCCCGAGACTGCTTATACAGTGATACTTAGCGAGTTCAACGGTTGGGGTGTTATCAATACAGGTGTCAACAGTGATACATTAGCGGAAGTGCTGGCACGCACCAAAGGTATCTATTTTTATCGCCTTAACGCCTATAATTTTAGCCGTTAAGGCGAATCTCGAAATTAAAAAAATCATAAGTATTTAGGGGTACGACGCACATTATTGGCCTGTTCAAATGCGTAACCTAGTCGGAACAAATCTGGCTCGTGATATGGCAAAACAACCAGCTCCATACCCACGGGTAAGCCATTTTCACTGAATCCAGCAGGTAGGCAAATCGATGGCATCCAAGTCTGCGAAGCAATCAAAGTATTGGTTGGGAACGTTAGTACTTGATGCTTGCCGTCACGGATATCCTGTTTTGATGGCGGAAGAATTTGAATGCAGGGAAACACTAACGCATCCAAGTTGTTTTTCGCAACGATTCCAGCAACTAAGCGCTGGAACTTATCACGAGCGGCAAGCTTTCGAAAATAGTCAGGCTCATCTTCTGGATTTACCGGTCCTTCAAAGATATCAATCAAAAGATCCAGCACTGGGTGGAACGTACCGTTTTCTTTGATTTCTTCAAGGCTTTTGGTTGGCATGTTTTCACGTGAGGCTAAAAATTCATTAATGTCATGCCGCGAGTGTGAACCATACAAGGAGGTTTCAGTAATGTGTTCCATCATATCTGGAATTTCAACGTCAATTAGTACAGCGCCAGCGCTCTTTGCTTGTTCAAGTGCTGAGTCAATAATCTGATTAACTTCTGCCGATTCAGTATTATCGTTTGGTCCATAAGCGTTGCGCACAACTCCCAGACGCGCATTTTTGAGACTGTTAATATCCATCGCATCCGCGTAGCTGCCTTGATGATTGGCAATACTCGCTGCGGTAGTATATTCATCGGCTGGATCATAGCCCACCATCGCATCCAGAAGGAGTGCAGCATCCGTAACAGTACGCGCCATCGGTCCTGCTGTGTCCTGAAACACCACAAGGGGTGATGTGCCGTCACGACTTATCAGGCCTGGTGTGACACGGACACCAACAAGATTTGTAAAACTGGCTGGCAAGCGTATAGATCCACCGGTATCTTCGCCTACTCCGACTAGCCCTAGGTTCGCAGCGATCCCAGCAGCTGTGCCACTACTGGAGCCACCTGGATCATGTGACAAAACATATGGATTCTTTGTTTCGCCCTGTTTTGAGCAGAATCCGAACCATGATGTTGCAAAATCTGGCAATACTGTCTTGGCAAGGATAATGGCGCCTGCTGCTTTCAGCTTTTTGATAACGGTTGCATCGTCCTTCGGATGATAGCCGTCCTGAGCTATCGAACCAAAGGTAGTCATCATATCCTTGGTTTCTATCTGATCTTTTACTAGCACCGGCACGCCGTGTAATGCACCAACAAATTCGCCTGTCTTTGCGAAATGTGAGTCAAGGCGATCGGCTTCATCCAGCGCGATTGGATTAATAGTAATGATAGAATTTAGAGTAGGACCAGATCTATCAATTGTTTCGATTCGTTCAAGGTACGCTTCAACCAAACCACGTACAGTTAGCGATCCATTTTTGAGATGCGTCTGCATATCAGTGATAGTCAATTCTTCAATTTCAAAATTTCTCATAATTATCTTCCTTGAAATTATCGTTGTTTTTATTGCACTTATTGCACTCGTTCAAGCGCTCAACTGAAATAATAGTTGAGTTAAGGAGCCGCTACCTTGATACCGGCGTTATCAAGAGCTATTCGTACAGCCTTAATCAACGAAAGGGCACCCGGAGTATCGCTGTGAATGCATATAGAGTCGAATTTAACCTTTATTAGTTTGCCGCTAACCGCCTCTACCTCGTTGTCTTGGCAGGCAAGTAACACTTTTTTTGCCACCATCTCAGGATCAAGGCGATTGACCTTGCGCACGAATACAATGTTTCCTTCATCGTCGTAATCACGATCCGCGTAAAACTCATGAATTCTCTGTAACCCAACGCTTTTTGCCGCATTATCAATGGCTGAGTCGGCTAGGCAATAAATATATAAGTCAGGAGCGACAATTGCCAGAGCAGATGTTAGCTTTTCGGCAAACTCCTTATCTCGTGCTGCATGCATGAATAACGCGCCATGCAGTTTGAAATGATGCATCTTGAGGCCTTCAAGGTGAGCAAGTTCACGCAGAGCACCCAGTTGGTACAGAGCGTCATTCACCAGTTCATCGGCGGGCGCCGAAATATGGCGACGTCCGAATCCTACCAAATCACGAAATCCTGGATGTACACCAATGCATACTCCATGGCGCGATGCCAAACGCAACGTCTCAATCATGATGGAAGGGTCTCCAGCATGAAAGCCTGCTGCAATATTGGCGGAGCTGATAAATGGCATAATGTCGGGATCGACCCCGTCGCCAACCGACCAAGCACCAAACCCTTCTCCCATATCTGAATTCAGATCGATCGTTAGTGTCATTGAACCTCTCCCTAGGAATACATTCACATTTATGGCAATTAAAGAGCTATATTAATATTTTTAATTCTTGTACAGTAACATTAATAAATATGAACGATTTGAGTATAACAATATAAGATTAAGTTTAGCAATATTCACTGCAGTGCATACATAGCTTTGAGCTACTGATAGTAAGCTATATGATGGCGCATCTAAAACTTGAGATACTCCTCATTGATTCGAGCTACGAGCCGATTAAACCCAAACGTATTCAGGCCTATGTCATTAACTCTCTGAAAGAACTTAAAAATGAAGCCAATACAATCAAGTGCAATACGGTAGTAATGTGTAGTTCAGCATATGCATTTAGCAGTACCAATGAAGGGGAATGGATACAAGGCTCGATAGCGGATTATAAAGAAGAGTTAGATAAGAGCAATATCCAACCTTTATCTAATAATTATATTGAGTTTATTCGTTATGGTCAGCACTATATGGAAAAGAACGGTGAGGGTAACTTAGCTCTTATCACTAATAACAGTTTCGATTGACGCGATAGATACTATTTAAGTCATTAATGTCATTTAGCCATTAACTTATACCATGACTAGAAATAGTAGTTTCATTACTGGAAATATTAAGGAAAGCCAATATGTTTAGCATGATAAAAGACTGGCGCGAGCAGCATATATTGGACAACAGTGAATTTACTGATGCGGATTGGATGCAAGCTGCCGAGCGTATTGTCATACTTGATAGGCTAAACAAGGATGAGATGTCTCGTTTGTTTGAGCTGGCGACATTGTTTTTGGACGACAAATCTATTAACGGCGCTCAAGGCTTTGAGATTACCGATGCTGTTAGGAAATCTATTGCCTTACAAGCTTGTCTACCTATCTTAAACTTAGGCCTTGAATGGTACACTGGCTGGTCGTCAGTCATCATCTATCCTGGTTCGTATAAAAGCGAAACTACTACCGTGGATGAGTACGGCATCGTTCATGAGGGAACTCAACATCGTAGTGGTGAGGCCTGGCAGCACGGGCCTGTGATACTGTCATGGAAAGATGCCAAGCACTCAGGCGAGCGTGATGGTCACAATGTTGTCATTCACGAGTTCGTGCATAAGCTCGATATGCTCAATGGTCGCGCCAATGGCTTTCCACCACTACAACCTGATATGGATCCCGAGCGGTGGACAAAGATTATGAGCCGTGATTTTGAAGACTTTCAAACCCATCGCAAGTCAGGACTCGATCGTTATGGTGCGACTAATCCAGCGGAATTTTTTGCGGTACTTAGTGAGGTGTTTTTTGAGACTCCGCAAAAGCTGGTAGACGCTTATCCTGATATTTATGAGATTATGGTGAAATTCTTTCGCCAGACGCCAATGTGATTTATATCAAAATATGAGCATATAGTCATAACAAGAAACAAAAATTTTTGTAGGGTGCGCCCAGCGCATCAGATATCGGATATCGGATAATTATAAACGAAAAGGGCAGTGCATCACATATGACGCATCGCCCTTTTTCAATGAAATTTAACTATCAAATCATATGCTTATGTTTTACTTAAACTGTCCACCGATCATTAATAATGGCCACCAGATAGCGCTTGCCTTGATAGTCATCAAACACTAAACGCATGATGCGCCAGTCCATGCCATCGTATACATCTGACCCTTTATAATAGAACTCAACCACATCTGAGTTTTGATAGACATCTCTTAAGTTATTAATCATACCACCTGTTTGGCGGAATTCATTGATACTGATGGCGCTATTATTATATTCTTGCGCCGCAACCCAAGTATTTAAATATTCTGGTAATGGAGTCACCAATAGGTCACCAGTACCGTCAAGTTCGCCCCAAGTGAAGCGAATTTTGGACTGCTGTAGATACTTTGCATATTGCTCACGACTAAAGACTTTATCAGCTTCAGGACGCACATAGGCGTACATTGAGAAGCGAATGCCACGTGTTGGATGGATATCATTGGTGATTCTTGCAAAATCATTATTAGCGAGTGCACGTTGTATACGTAACGCTTGCTGCCTAAGGGTTTGTTGACTGATATCTGAGACAACTGGTGTCGATGAGTTGCCATTTGGTTGATTGGAAGCGGTCGTGCTGGACTCGGCAGAAGATTGGCAACCAGTGGCAATCAGTATTGAAGTAAAACATGCAGCGATTGATAGTTTATAAAGATAAGACTGAGAGATATGCAAACAAGATGACGGCATCATAACAATATCCTTATCGTAGCTTACTGCTTGAATAAAAATGGAATTAGAGTGGAATTAAACTAATATAAATACTAAACAATTATGCAGTCAAATGATAGTTTATATGTGTTTTAATGAATTTAACACTTAAAATGTCATAGTTCATGGAGGACACCATGCAAAAAACGATATTTTCTATAATAATGTTAATAATAGGGTTTTCTGCTATGACGGCTGTCGCTAATCTAACAGAGCCGTTACAGATGGTTTTTGCCATGAAAGTTAATACTATTGCCAAAATGTACCAGCAGGATGTGAATAATCAAGGTCAAGATTATCCGGTTGTGCTGCAACAATATGGCAGTCAAGAGCTACAGGAAGCAATGCAGCTTGAGCAAGATTACTTTGATAAAGAGCAAGTGTCCTGTCATATTGGTTATGACGTGTTGTGGAGTTCCCAAGATCCTGACTATGCACAAGATAAGAAGTTTTCAGTGACCACAACAGGATTGGTTCAAGTCAGCTTAGCGCAAGGCAATGATGTTTATTATGAGTTGTCGTGTGATAGCATCGATAATAAAGCGGCTTGCCAAGTGGCAGATGTAATCTTAGATGAGGACGGCACATCTTTAAGAGAACATTTACTTAAAAACTGTCGTTAGCTGGTATCGATATTAAATACTGATATAAATAATGTAGAATTTTAAGTATTGAAAAAATTTTTATAGAAATGAATGGCAAGATTTGCAAATAGTACTAGATAAAACATTATGCGCTCAGCTCTTAAGACCATTGGTTTGTTTTCGCATAATGTATATTATGTTAAATGAAGTCTATGTAGCAATAACTTCATGATACAGACTGTTTTATATTAAACTGTGATGGCAGTTAATGTTTATAAAAAAACAAGGGATAAATAAATATCCCTTGTTTGTGCCTAATTAATCCTTACCAGCTATAACCCAAACCTACACCACCAGAGGTTTCGTCTTTGGTAAAAGCGCCACCAACACTAACGCTAGCATTGGGATGGATGACACGTTGATAGCCGACTGAAACTGCTTGCTCAGACCCCTGAAAACCTGCGCCTACGCCAATACGATTTTTACCTGATAGTCCTGATGTACTCGTGGCCATATTTAACATCGCGGCACTCATAGCTCCTTGACGATCAAAACGCTCATCAACCTCCCGAAAACGTCTGTCATTTTCGTATTCATAACTTTGGAATGTATTATTCAAAGTCGCTATACCAGTATCGGTATATGCATTGGCCGTTTCGATAGCGTTCGTTTTTTCAGCTTGTAGTTGACTCACATTTACGGCATCAGTATCAGCGGTACCAGCAGCGACATTGATGATTTGACGTTGGCTAGTAGCAGAACCAACCGACACCGTATTGTCACGATCAGAGCTAGAGTCATTACCCAATACCACCACATTTTGAGCTGAAGTATTGACATTGTTGCCTAGCACAAAAGTATTATCGCCAGACACATTATTGTCGTTACCAACACTGTAACTGTTATTGCCACTGACGACACTTGGATCACCAATCGCACCAGAATGATTTCCAGTCACCTTATTACCTGTACCTATACTAATTGCTTGTACACCGCTGGCTTCTGCACCATCACCAATGGCAATAGATTGCTCGCCTTGACCTTGTACTGAGAAGTTATTGGTATCTACATCATTAAGACTGACAGACATCATTCTTGCGTTATTGCCAATAGCAAATGTTGCTACAGCCATATCGCTATCATCTTCAATGAATTTAGGCTGCGCACGCACTGCTGTAAAGGTCTGTTGTATAACCAATATCTGGTCATCAACATAACGTTTATTCACGGCATCATACGCATTTAGTGGATCAGCAACGTTGGTAATGCGTTTTTCTGCACCTGCACGACCCACTGAAATGGTATTCGTCTCATTTGCAAGAGAGTCATGACCAATAGCGGTCGCACGTGCTGCTGTGGCTTGGCTGTTGCTTCCAAACACATTACTAAAACTACCCGATGCGACATTTCTATAACCTACCGCACTACTTTCATTACCTGATACAGTATTGGAACGACCTACTGCACTACTACTTCCACCTGAGGCAATATTATTGAAGCCTACTGCACTGCTGTAGCCGCTTGATGCCGTATTACTACGTCCCATTGCGGTGCTAAAGTTACCGGATGCAGTATTACTACGGCCCATCGCACTGCTATTAGTGCCCTCTGCTCTATTTTCAGAACCCAGCGCACTACTATTAGTACCCAGCGCTACGTTAGCAAAACCCAGCGCACTACTATTTCCACCTGATGCGGTATTAGCACGACCTATAGCACTACTAGCAGTACCTGAAGCTTCATTGGAAACACCTACTGCACTGCTAATAATACCCGATGCCGTATTGGCGCGACCCAGCGCACTGCTATCGATACCCAGTGCTGTATTACTAACACCTATCGCACTGCTATTACGTGCTGATGCCTTATTAGCAGCTCCTATTGCATTGCCAAAGTCATCCGATGCTTCATTATTGAAACCTATCGCACTACTTCCATAATCCGATGCTTCATTAAAAGCACCTACTGCACTGCTACTATCCCCCTGTGCACTATTAAGAAAACCTAGCGCATTGCTCTCAGTGCCTAATGCTTTATTATTGACACCCACCGCACTGCTACGTTCCTCCGATGCCTCATTATTAGCACCCACTGCACTGCTGTATCTATTCGATGCGGTATTGTTATACCCCAGCGCACTGCTAAACCTACCTGATGCGGTATTGTTATTACCCACTGCACTACTATTTGTAAATGATGCTTTATTACTGAAACCCATCGCACTACTGCTATTACCCGATGCAGTATTACCATTACCTAAGGCATTACTTAATGGACCGCTTGCAGTATTATTAAGACCTACTGCATTAGTGTTTTCACCCGATGCGGTATTTTGAGAACCTACCGCACTACTATTAAGTCCTGATGATTCATTTGTATAACCTACGGCACTACTATTTTCACCTGAAGCAGTATTCTCGTTACCCACTGCACTGCTATAAAAACCAGATGTACGATTAGCACGACCTAGCGCATTGCTCCAACCGCCCTCTGCGCTATTACCATTACCCACTGCACTGCTATATTCCTCCGATGCTGTATTGCCACTACCTAGTGCAACGGTCCCATAAGTCGTTGCTGTATTGCTATCACCTATAGCACTACTCATGGGACCTGTTGCATCATTGTTATGACCTACGGCACTGCTCCAATCACCTGATGCATTGTTGTTACTACCTACGGCACTGCTAAAATAACCTGCTGCACGATTGCTATAGCCTACTGCACTGCTATTTTCCTCTTGTGCTTCGTTACTGAAACCTATTGCACTGCTATTGAACATACCACTTGCAGTATTGTTATAACCCACTGCAGTGCTGTTTTCTTCACCTACTGCTCTATTACTATTACCTAATGCACTACTATTAAGTCCTGCTGCTTCGTTTTCAAAACCCACCGCACTACTATTTTCACCCGAAGCTTCATTATGAGCACCCACTGCACTGCTATATTCTCCTGATGCAGTATTATTACTACCTAGGGCATTGTTCAAAAAATTCGTCGCTGTATTATTACTACCTATTGCACTGCTATATTCTCCCGATGCAGTATTGTTACTACCTAGGGCATTGGTCCCATAAGTCGTTGCTGTATTATTACTACCTATTGCACTGCTGTCATAACCCCATGCTTTATTGCTACCACCTATAGCATTGCTTTCATCACCTGATGCCTTATTACTACTACCTACAGCACTACTAAATCTACCCCATGCATCATTGTCAAAACCGACTTCAGTACCGAACAAAGGAATTGGATTTTCATCCAAGTCCACATCACTACTGTTTTTATCTAAATCATTGAAACTAGGGTCTGTATTATTGAAACCAGTATCTGCCCAGACAGTAGCGCTAATAGCCGCCATACTAAGCACTAAAGTCTTTAAGGTAAGCATTTGATAATTAGTTGAATTGTTGGATGTATGAATAGATGGACTAGTCGTTTGGCTAATACTGCCAGTAGTACCATTAGTCTTGCCAGCACTTTTTGCATTCTCAGATACGACGACTACGCATCCCAATGACTTATTCCAAACTTTTTTAAATATTTTATTCATAGCTTGCTCCTTAGCTTAAAAGAATATTTAGTATTCGTTAAAGCGGATGTATTTGCAAGCATACAGAATGTAAATATAGCGTAATTATTTATTACTAATTTCTACAAAAAAAACATAATAAACATACTAATGAACAATTTTCTATTCATTCGATAAATTAAAAACTATTTTCTTATTAAATACAGGGTGTTTCTACAGTCATTTAAAATATAACGTACATATAAAAAAACACGCCCCGATATTAAATGATTATCATTCAATATCGGGGCGTGTTTAATCCTAATAAACTAGCATTCTCGTCAGCTTTGGGCGTTACCAACTTATGGCTATCTGTCTTCTAATCATAAGTCGTTTTTTAGACAAAAGTAGTTGTTTATTAAAAAAATAAATTTAATTACAAAAGTTCATTTAAATTATTTTGTTTACATTTGGTATTTTATTAATCTACTTTCTTATTTTTTTATAAATAAATAGCATTAATTTTATTTTTTTGAAAATATTTTAACTATAGATCGTAAGTTATTGTTTACAATAAATTATTTTAAACGCTTATAACTTAACTATAGTTTTCAATGATTAGTTGTTGGCTTCTCGATATAAAGTGCTCTGCGCCTCTTTTGCAAAATCTTCATAACTAATGACCGTTTCAGTTTTAGCGTTATCAGTCTTAATATTTTCAGCTTTGCTTTCAGTATTTTTTTTGGGTGCTGGACTTTTTGTGATTGTTTTTGATGACGTATTTTGTTTTGGGTCATTAATTGACTCAGACTTAACGTTTTCATCTCCATCTATTGATTTTTCCTCAGCGACTATCTCATTACGATTATCCAAACTCAAGTCCTCTGTACTTAGACTATCAAGACTTACATCATTGGCTTCAACTACTGTCTCATCATTATTTGCTGGCTCAGCACTGGCAGTTGACACACTTGTACTTGTTTCTGTTTTTTGCGAATTGTTTGAAGTTAGGTAATCGTTCAAGGTCGCAAAAATGCCAGTAGCGTTTAACAGTATGGCAGTAAGTACGCTGAGTAATAAGCCGCAGACAATACCAATTATCAGTAGCTTTAGACTTCCGACTTGCCTGCCTTTTAATACACCTACCTTTTTAGCATCTGAGTCTATACTAGACTCAGTGGCTGACACTAATATGGCATCGTCAAACGTATCACTATCTTCTAAAGACAGCTCCATTGCGTTATCTTCATTGTTAGATGTAATAGTACTTGTTTCTTGGATATCTAATGTTTGTTCAGGGCTTATAACAAACTGCAGCTCTTCATCACTTAAAGGCTCGTATACAGATGTGTCATCGAGACTGGTCTGATTATTCTCGTCAGTTTTGTCATTAGAACCAAAGCCATTGATGCTTTGAACTCGATTAATAAAGCGCTCATAAATATCGCTGGTTTTATTATTATTGGTTTTCGTATAATTACTTTTAGATAAATCTCCTTCGATATCTGATTTATTATTGTCTAAGATATTGTCTAAGATATTGTTTTCTATATTATAGTTATCTAAATCATTCATATGATAATAAACCAAGTTATGTCATTATTCTTAAATGACCGCTAGAATTACGTTATGATGCTGATATCTGATTAATGTCTTGCTAGCTAATTAATAGTTTTGAAGCATAATTTGGTTTGCTAGTATTAATTTGGTGCCGAAGTAGCAAAATCTATGCCAGCCTTACAGATAACACTATGCACCTAATTAAAGACAAAAAATAAAGCGACTGTGATAGGACTATAAACCATGGATTTAAAGCAGCTTAATGCCTTTATTGCTATCGCTGATCTAAAAAGCTTTAGTGCGGCAGCTGAGATAACGGGCTTATCGCAGCCTAGTCTTAGTCGGCAGCTCAAGCAACTTGAGACTGATATGGATGTGATATTGGTTGATCGCTATCATCGTCCCCTACAATTAACGGAAGCCGGTCAATTCTTTTATGACAAAGTCAGTGCCGTATTAACAGAGCTCAATACTATTACCAGTATGACCCAGCGTTTATCAGCGCCAAGTACAGCACTTAATATTGGTTTTGTACCGTCAGTGCTCTACGGACATTTACCCGAAATTATTGCGTCTTTGAAACAACAGAGTCCTGATATTGAGGTTAATCTAAAAGACATCAGCTCCTACCAGCAAGTTGAAGCGCTTAAATCAGGTGAAATTGACATCGGCTTTGGGCGCTTTGCTCATCAAGATGCGTGGATACAGCAGATTTTATTGCGCCATGAACGCTATTTAGTGGCATTGCCCAAAGCGCACCCACTTGCTCATACCAAGGAACAACGTCTGATTGATTTGGCGAATAACCGTTTGATTCTATATCACCAAACTCATTTGCCAATGTCTACTACTGCTACCACCTTAAAAACCAGAAAAAACGGCACGCCAGATAATGAGCCTGTTACCGAACCTTTACTACACTTGTTTGCGCAATACGGTATCACGCCACTAATGACGACTGAGGTCAGCGATTTGCAAGTAGCACTTGGTCTGGTAGCTGCTGGTGAGGGTATTACTTTAGTGCCTGCCAGCCTCAAAACAGTACGTACTGAACAAATCAGTTATCAGCGCTTGATTCATGAGAATGTTACCTCCCCTATTTACCTACACACTCTCAAAGATTTTGTACACCCAAAGATACCCAATCTGCTCACCGCAATTTATCATGTCTATGAGCGGCGCGGAATTACTTATCGGCAGCAAAAATTTGTGTCAAAGCTGTAAATTATAAGAATAGTCTGAAATTATCAGATATCGGCTGCATATTGTGGTATAAAGAATCGCCAAAAAATAATTAATGCTAATGCTTGATATTAGTTATTTATTATGATAACTATCAAGAATGGCGATGCAAACAAATAGTAATAATAACTAGAATAATCATTATCCTGAAGAGCATTGGTGTGCTAAAGTCGATACGATATGAATCGTTTTATATTTTGGCCTGCCCGAGATAGAACGATTTTCTACTGATCATTGGCAAGCTGACACAGGTAAGTGATAATTTGCCGTTTTAACCATTTCGAGGTATTCATGACCACTCAACAACTCAATAATCCAAGTACAGCTGACGGTAGCGCTAACGCTCAACAAGAAGGCTTTAGCTGGCGTATCTTTGGACCAGGAATTTTGATGGCGACTGCTGCCATTGGTGGCTCGCATTTAATTTCATCAACGCAGGCGGGCGCTATATACGGCTGGCAGTTAGCGATCATGATTATTTTAGCCAACGTCTTTAAGTATCCTTTCTTTCGCTTTGGCACAGATTATGTCTACGATACTGGCGAGAGTTTAATTGCTGGTTATGCTAAGCGCTCAAAAGCGTATCTATGGATCTACTTTGTTTTATCTATCCTATCCGCAGTGATTAGTACAGGTGCAGTGACCCTACTTGCGGCAGTGATATTGGGCTTTATGCTGCCCGCTTCTGTAGGACTGTCCAGTATTGGCTTGGCTATTATCATCGTTGCTGTTTGCTGGTTCTTTCTGATTGCCGGTCACTATAAGTTGCTCGATGGGGTGACTAAATGGATTATGATTGCTCTGGTCAGTGCAACCGTATTAGCGGTCATTATTGCTGCTGGCAAGCCAACGGTGATGACCCCTGACTTTGTCGCCGCCTCCCCTTGGAATTTAGCGACTCTAGGATTTATTGTGGCTCTCATGGGCTGGATGCCAGCGCCGCTTGAATTTGCTGCCATTACCTCAATGTGGACATCTGCAAAGAGAAAAGCGGATAACACCACTCATAAACAAGGTTTGCTTGATTTTAATGTGGGCTTTTTGGTTTCTGCTGTTTTAGCGTTATTTTTTTTATCGTTAGGTGTTTTCGTTCAGTATGGCTCTGGTCAAGAGATTCAAACCGCAGGGGTTGCTTATATTGATCAGCTAATTAATATGTATACAGCCACGATTGGTGAGTGGTCAAGACTGCTAGTCGCTTTCGTCGCCTTTATGTGCATGTTTGGTACTACCATTACCTGTGCAGATGGTTATGGCCGTGCCAATGCTGAGTGCTGGCGGTTAATAAAAGGTGAGAGCGAGATTAATAAAAAGCAGATTGCTTTTTGGACGACTTATGCGATTGGTGGGGGTTTGGTTATTATCACTTTCTTTACTGGACAGTTAGGTGCTATGTTGAAGTTCGCTATGATATCCGCCTTTGTATCAGCGCCTATTTTTGGTTGGTTGAACTATTCTTTAGTAAAAAACCATCAAAAACTATCACCAGGTATGAATGCTTATTCGATTACAAGCTTACTTTTCTTAGGCGGCGTCGCCCTGTTATTCTTAGCTAACCTTGCTGGTCTGCTTGGCTAAAATCTTATCAAAAGCCTAATTAAGCAATAAAAAACCAAAAGCCCTCTTAGCTACTAGCTATCAGGGCTTTTTCTATTGTCAAAAAGATAAAATTAATAATATGCTCGATCTTCTTCTGTATTGGTATCGCTGCTTATCGGCCATTATAAATGTAACTAAATATGACAACCTAACCCGCATTAAAACAACTATGTTTATTGATATGCATAGTAAAGTGAATATATCATTAGAATTTGGATATCATCATTCAAAATATGAATAATATTAATATTTCTACAATATATATTAATCTAGGCTAATATACTACTGGTAATAACCTCTTTCAAACTAGGGATAATTGCGTATACTCTAAGTTAATAAAAATTCGTTATAGCAACGGATGTTCTGGTTAAGAATGAACAATGCTGAACTGAACATCTAACTAAGTATATAAAAACGAAAGAAAAAATAATAGTTAGTATCTAACTATCCCTACAGTAAGACTAACCCTCCACGCAAGGATTCTCGAATGACTTCATCATCAGCTGGCGCGCGTTTTCGCAATGCCATGAAACAAAATAATGACAATAACCAACCGCTACAGATAGTCGGTACTATTAACGCTTATACAGCAATGATGGCAACCCAAGTCGGTCATCAAGCATTATATCTTTCTGGTGCTGGTGTAGCGAACGCCTCATTTGGTCTCCCAGACTTAGGTATGACCAGCCTTGATAATGTTCTAGAAGATGCGCGCCGTATTACCGATGCGGTTGATACACCATTGCTTGTCGATATTGATACCGGCTTTGGTGGCGCATTCAACATTAGCCAAACCGTTAGAAAAATGGAAAAAGCAGGAGTTGCAGCGGTACATATCGAAGACCAAGTCGCCCAAAAGCGCTGTGGCCATCGCCCTAATAAAGAAATTGTTAGTATCTCTGAGATGGTTGATCGTCTAAAAGCCGCTCTTGATGCCAAAACTGACAGTGACTTTGTAATAATGGCGCGTACCGATGCCCTATCTGTTGAAGGGCTTGATGCTGCCGTTGAGCGTGCTGTTGCCTTCCAAGAAGCGGGTGCTGATATGATCTTTGCTGAAGCATTAACAGATATCGAGATGTACCGTAAGTTTACGGATGTACTGGATATTCCAGTACTAGCAAACATGACTGAGTTTGGTCAAACTGACCTATACACCACAGAGCAATTACATGGTGTTGGCGTAGACATGGTGTTATATCCATTATCAGCCTTCCGTGCAATGAACAAAGCTGCGCTGAACGTTTATCAGCATATCTTGTCTGATGGTACGCAAGAAAAAGTCGTTGATACCATGCAGACGCGTATGGAGCTCTATGATTTCTTAAACTATCATGAGTTTGAGCAAACACTAGATAAATTATTTGCCGACAACAAGTAAGACATAAGTCAATTAAGACATAAATAAAATCATTAGAATTTGATTTTATTTATTCATTTTTACTATCGTCCCACCCAAAAAAGCTACCAACAAAAGGAATTTAATCATGGCAGCACAGAAAGAACTTTCAGGCGCAGGTCTACGCGGTCAAGTCGCAGGTAAAACAGCTCTATCAACGGTCGGAAAATCAGGCTCAGGTTTGACCTATCGCGGTTATGACGTGTCAGAGTTGGCTGATAAATGCATTTTTGAAGAAGTGGCCTACTTGCTACTTTATGGCAACTTGCCAACCCAAAGTGAGCTTGATGCCTACCAAGCCAAACTGAAAAAACTACGCGGTCTACCACAAGCATTGAAAGATGTGCTTGAGCGTATTCCAAGCGATGCGCATCCGATGGATGTATTGCGTACCGGTTGTTCTATGCTCGGTAACCTTGAGACTGAAACTGACTTTTCGCAAGAAAACGACCAAACAGATCGCATGCTGGCAGTGTTCCCATCGATTATCAACTATTGGTATCGCTTCACGCATGATAACGTGCGCATCGAGACTGAAACTGATGATGAAACGATTGGTGGGCATTTCTTACACTTACTTAAAGGTGAAAAACCAAACGAGTTGCATACTAAGGTTATGAACGTCTCCTTAATCTTGTACGCAGAGCACGAGTTTAACGCCTCAACCTTTACCGCGCGCGTCTGTGCATCGACTCTGTCAGATATCCATTCTTGTATTACTGGCGCGATTGGCTCATTGCGCGGTCATTTGCATGGCGGCGCTAATGAGGCGGCTATGGATATGATTGAAGGCTTTAGCTCACCTGATGAAGCTGAAGAAGAGATGATGGGCATGCTGGCACGTAAAGATAAGATTATGGGCTTTGGTCATGCTATCTATAGCGAATCAGATCCACGTAACGTCGTCATTAAAGGCTGGGCTGAAAAATTGGCTACCGATGTTGGTGATGAGGTGCTATACCCAGTATCAGTACGCTGTGAAGAAGTAATGTGGCGCGAAAAGAAACTGTTCTGTAATGCTGATTTCTTCCATGCCTCTGCCTATCACTTTATGGGTATCCCAACCAAACTGTTCACGCCAATTTTTGTATGTTCACGTCTAACTGGCTGGGCCGCACACGTATTTGAGCAACGTGCTAACAACCGTATCATTCGCCCAAGTGCGGAATATATCGGTGAAGACTTGCGTTCAGTACCAGCGATGAGCGAGCGTTAATATATCAGTTAGTTATCTAGTATAAGCTCTTATGCTAGATAACGTGTTTAACTGCTAAGTCGTGAATATATTTATGCTTAGCAGTTAAATTTTATTTTCTTAATAATCTTAACCTTATTCTCTCAATAACGTTTTTTTAGCAAAGCCTAATCTCATCATTGAGAACGACTTTGCTAAAAGAATGACTTTTTTGATTTTAATCTAAACCAGCTAACAGCCAAAGGTGACTTATGGACAACGCTTTAGTACAACCGATGAATGAACAATTTAAAAAGCCATTACCCGGCACTGACTTGTATTACTTTGACACCCGTGAAGCGATTGAGAGCATTGAAGCTGGTGCGTATGACAAGCTACCATTCTGCTCAAAAGTGCTGTGTGAAAACTTGGTTCGCCGTTGCCCGCCAGAAGAGTTAACCGATGCACTTAAGCAGCATATCGAAGGTAAGCAAGACCTAGATTTTCCATGGTACCCTGCTCGCGTCGTTTGTCATGATATTTTAGGTCAGACCGCTTTTGTTGATTTGGCAGGTCTACGTGATGCTATCGCTGAGCAAGGCGGTGACCCATCCAAAGTGAACCCTATCGTACCAACACAATTGATTGTTGATCATTCGCTTGCGGTCGAGCATGCAGGCTTTGAAGAAAACGCTTTTGAGAAGAACCGCGCTATCGAAGAGCGCCGTAACGATGACCGTTTCCACTTTATCAACTGGTGCCAGTATGCCTTTGATAACGTGAACGTCGTACCACCTGGTAACGGCATCATGCACCAAATTAACCTAGAAAAAATGTCGCCAGTCGTCCAAGTCGTACACAATAAAGCGGGTGAAGAAGTTGCCTTTGCCGATACTTTAGTCGGTACCGATAGTCATACACCAATGGTTGATGCGTTAGGTGTTATCTCAATCGGTGTTGGTGGCCTTGAAGCCGAAAGCGTGATGCTAGGTAACCCATCTTATATGCGCCTACCTGATTATGTTGGTGTCAAGTTAACGGGCAAACTGCAAAAAGGCATTACCGGTACCGATTTGGTATTGGCAATGACCGAGTTCTTGCGTGATGCAGGCGTGGTCTCTACTTATATTGAATTCTTCGGTGAAGGTGCTCGTCAATTAAGTGTTGGTGACCGTGCATCTATCTCCAATATGACGCCTGAATATGGCGCGACTGCTGCGATGTTCTATATCGATGAACAAACCATCGACTATTTACGCCTAACGGGTCGTAGTGAAGCTCAAATTAAATTGGTTGAGCAGTACGCTAAGCAGACAGGTCTATGGGCAGATGGTATGGAAAATGCCGTTTACGACCGTGTGCTTGAATTTGACTTATCAGCAGTCGTACGTAATATGGCAGGCCCTTCACGTCCGCATGCTCGCGTTTCAACCACGGATTTGGTTGCTAAAGGTATTGCCCACGGTGAAGGTGACAAGCTTCCTGAACCAGAAGATGGCTTGATGCCAGATGGCGCAGTAATTATCGCGGCCATTACCAGCTGTACCAATACCTCTAACCCTCGCAATATGGTTGCTGCTGGCCTTGTCGCCCGTAATGCTAATGCTAAAGGCCTACTACGCAAACCTTGGGTAAAATCATCATTAGCTCCAGGCTCTAAAACGGTAAAAATGTACCTAGAAGAAGCTGGACTTATGCCTGATCTGCAAAAAATAGGCTTTGATGTGGTTGGTTTTGCTTGTACAACTTGTAATGGCATGAGTGGCGCGCTTGACCCTGAGATCGAAAAAGAAATCATCGACCGCGACCTATTCAGTACAGCAGTACTATCTGGTAACCGTAACTTTGACGGTCGTATCCACCCATACGCCAAACAAGCCTTCTTAGCGTCTCCACCACTGGTTATCGCTTATGCCATCGCGGGTAACATTCGCTTTGATATCGAAAAGGATTCGTTAGGTAAGGATCAAAACGGTAACGACGTTTATCTAAAAGACATCTGGTTTGATGACGAAGAAGTCGATGCCATCGTTGCCAAAGCTGTAAAGCCTGAGCAATTCAACGCTGTGTATATCCCGATGTTTGATGAAGCCAAAAAAGACACCGGTAAAGCGTTAAGCCCATTATATAACTGGCGTGAGATGACTACTTATATCCGTCGTCCGCCGTATTGGGAAGGCAAAATGGCCAAGAAAAACGCCTTAACTGGTTTGCGCCCACTTGCTGTATTGGGTGATAACATTACCACCGACCATATGTCACCGTCTAATGCGATTTTGGGTGACTCAGCTGCTGGTGAGTACCTTGATACGATGGGTTTACCTGCAGAAGACTACAACTCTTATGCAACGCATCGCGGTGACCATTTGACTGCCCAACGTGCTACTTTTGCCAACCCTAAACTACTGAATGAAATGGTACGTGACGATGATGGCGAAATTATCCAAGGCTCATACGCCAGAGTTGAACCACAAGGTCAAGTTATGCGTATGTGGGAAGCGATTGAGACTTACATGAATCGTGAACAGCCACTTATCATCATCGCTGGTGATGGTTACGGTCAAGGCTCAAGCCGCGACTGGGCTGCTAAAGGTGTCCGTTTGGCTGGCGTGGAAGCCGTAGTCGCTGAAGACTTTGAACGTATCCATCGTCAAAACTTAGTGGGTATGGGCGCGCTACCTTTACAGTTCGAAGAAGGTACGACTCGCCATACGCTAAAAATCGATGGTTCAGAGACCTTTGATGTGACTGGCGAAGTGTCTGCTGGCGGTTTAATGACATTGGTTATTAATCGTGCCGACGGCAGCAAAACTGAAACCCCTATCATTTGCCGTTTGGATACGGCTGATGAAGTCAAAATGTATAACGCAGGCGGTATGTTACAGCGCTTTGCCAAAGAGTTTATCGATGGCACGTTAGATATTGCGTAAACATTATGACTTTTAAGTAATTAAAGAACCGATGTTGTATAGACTGTCTATATGGCATCGGTTTTTTAATATTTGGGTATGAAAATAATGACACTGGCACTATATAATGATCAGAGCACTAATTTAACATCACGATAAAAATTCTCATGTGTGCCAATCATTAATAAAGTGAGAACAAGCTGACCATCGTCAATCTGATAGGCCAATAATGTTAACTGTTTTAGCATTTTAAACTTATAGACACGTACGGACGATAAGTCACCCACCTTCTGCACGCCCAAATTAGGATTATCGATGATGGCACGTACAGCATCATCTAGGTCGGCTTTCTGATTTTTATGTAATTTCTTAACTGCTTTTTTAAAACTATGTGATTGAATAACACTTAAAGACTGAGTCATTATTTGTCCAAAATAAACTATCCAAATTCGTAAGGTTCAACCATACCAGCATCGACTTCTGCTTGTGCAATCAACAGCTGACGAACAAATTCATAGGATAGGTCAGGATTATCTTCCATAATTTGTCCTATGGTTGCCCAATGTTCTATTTGCTTTGGCGGGGTACGATGTTGTGCTTTTGAGATCGCATAGGCTTTATCAACTAACACTTTATTAAGACGTATGCTTGCGGTAGACATAATTTTCTCCATATTCAAAATATTAACCTTTGTGGTATTTTACCACAAAAATAGTATATTAACGACCCTCACTCTAATAAGCCGATATAAGGAATAAACAATGACCCAATCAAAAACAAAATTCGCCCCACAACACTCCGTCCCTGCTACCTATATGCGCGGCGGCACTTCAAAAGGCACCTTCTTTAAACTATCCGACTTACCTGAGCGCTGCCAAGTTGCTGGCGCGTCGCGAGATAATTTCCTATTGCGTGTGATCGGTAGCCCTGATCCCTATGGTAAGCAAATCGACGGTTTAGGTAATGGTAGCTCTAGCACGTCAAAGACGGTGATTTTGTCTAAGGCTAAGCAAGCAGACCATGATGTTAATTATCTCTTTGGACAAGTTAATATTGCCAAACCTATGATTGATTGGGCAGGTAACTGCGGTAATTTAACTGCCGCAGTTGGTGCTTGTGCGATTAATATGGGCTTGGTTGATGCGAATAAAGTAGCGGAAAGTGCCGAAAATGGTACTGGCATCTGCGAAGTCCGCATTTGGCAAGAGAATATTGGTAAAACCATTATCGCCCATGTGCCTGTATACATGGATGAGCAAGGTAAGGTACAAGTCCAAGAAACGGGCAATTTTGAATTAGATGGTGTGACCTTCCCAGCCGCCGAAGTCAAAATTGAATTTATCGACCCAGTCGACTCTTCTAGTGATATGTTCCCTACTGGCAATCTAGTCGACGACTTTGATGTGTCTGGTTGTGGTTTAGAAACTGATAGCGTTAAAGCCACTTTTATTAGCGCCGGTATCCCAACCATATTTATGAAAGCAAAAGATTTGGGCTTTACTGGTACTGAGCTGCAGGGCGATATCAATAGCGATAGCGAAACCTTAGCTAAACTTGAGAAAATCCGTGCCAAGGGCGGGGTTGCGATGGGCTTATTTAAAGATGTTTCTGAGGCACAGGCAAGTCAGCATATTCCTAAAATTGCTTGGGTTGGCGCTGCACAAAGTTATACCGCGTCCAGTGGTAAAGAAGTTAACGCAGCAGATATTGATTTAGTGGTAAGAGCAATGAGTATGGGGCAACTACATCATGCGATGATGGGCACAGCAGCAGTTGCTATTGCCGCCGCAGCGACCACGCAAGGTACACTCGTTAATCAAGCAGCGAGCGCTGGCCAATCTGAAAAACAATTAGGTGAAGTGCGTTTTGGGCATCCTTCTGGCACATTGTTAGTTGGCGGAAAAACTGAACAAGTCGATGGACGCTGGCAAGCCAAAAAAGTCTCAATGAGCCGCTCTGCTCGTCGTATTATGGTTGGTGAAGTTTTTGTACCAAGTGATAGTTTTTAGTTAACAGATTTTGGGATGCTGATTAAAGTCTTTATAATAGCTATCGATTTATAAGGTATATAAAAACCAATACGAATAAACGAAACCCTTAACCGTAGGGATTTAACTGAAATTAGATAGCATCTTCATATTATGAGTACTCCTCCACGCCGCGTACAATTAGATAAAAAGCCTCCGGTCGAAAAAAAAGAACGGAGAGCTTTGCTATGGGATATTCTTAAAAAGCTGGCGGTATTTGCTAAGCCTTATCGAATATTAATCATTGCTACGTTGGTGTTGACGGTGCTTGGCTCTTTTACCGCACAGGTCAATGCGTTTGTACTGCGCTACACTGTCGATACCTTGACCGAAATCGCCACCCTTGCCGAGCCTTGGGAGGCTGGTCTGCGCATGTTAGGTATCATCAGCGTCGTTTTACTGACAAAAGAGATACTGTCAATATTTATCTCTTTTGGCCAACGCTTCTTTGGTGAAAAGATTCGTATCAATCTATCACGCGATTTATCCCAGCGCATCATTGAGCGCATCCTAACCTATCGTATGGCGTTTTATACCAGTAGTGAAAATGATAGTGGTAAGCTACAAACCCGTATTGATTATGGGGTAAGCAGTCTCACAAGCTTAGTGCAAAATTTCTTCATCGATATGCTGCCCTTGTTTGCCAGCGCTATTGTCTCACTCATTATCATGTTTTCGACCAACTTTTGGATTGGTTTGGTCGGTCTTATTATCATACCCATTTACTTTTTTATCAGTCAAAAGCAAGCGCGGCGCTTACAAGGCTTTCGCAGGCAGATGCGCGGCTTTAGAGAAGCTAAGAGCGGCCTTGTTATTTCATTAATTAATTCGATCAGCGTGGTCAAATCTTTTGTGCGTGAATCTATTGAGGCTGAGAAGCACTTAAAGATTCAAAAAGAGATGACCGACAATCAGCTTAGAATTCGTAGCATTGGTTTTATTTATGATGCGGTTAAGACCTTTATTGAACAGATTGGGGTGGTGGTTATCATCCTGCTTACTGCTTACTTTGTCTTGAATGGTCAGATGACCATCGGTATGATTTTATTCCATGTGATGCTATTTCAAAACGTCGCTGCCCCTATTCGCCAGTTACATCGCATTTATGACCAAATTAACAATGCGCTGACTTATGCCGAAGGATTTTTCGAAATCTTAGAAGATGATGAGCAAGTCGAAAATGTCAATGGGATGAGCAGTAAAAATTTAAAAGGTCATATCGAGCTCAAAAATGTCGATTTTACTTATCCTAATGGCACGCAGGCGCTAAAAGATGTCAGCTTCACCATTAAACCAAATCGTATTACTGCGCTAGTTGGTTTAAGCGGTGCAGGTAAAAGCACCATTATTAATTTATTGGTGAAATTTTATGAGCCAGATGCTGGCACGATATACTTGGATGGTCATAATTTAGCCGATTGTGATACCCATGAATTACGCCAGCGCATCGGTTTGGTGTTACAAAGCAATCATATTTTTTCAGGCACTATCAGTGAAAATATCCGTTATGGCAATATGGACGCGACCGATGAGGATATTATTGTCGCTGCTAAAAAAGCCTCTATTCATGAGCAAGTTATAAAGCTGGCTCACGGTTATGAGAGTACGGCAAAATCCCTATCCGGTGGTCAGCAGCAGCGTATCGCTTTGGCAAGGATGTTTCTAAAAGATCCGCCAATTGTATTTTTAGACGAACCAACGGCCAGTCTGGATGCAATTGCCAGTCAACAAGTTAAAAAGAGCTTAGATCTGATTAAAAGAGATCGCACAGTGATTATGGTCTCGCACAATATTGCCCAAATTATCGATGCCGATGATCTAGTGGTCATAGAAAATGGTCAAGTGGTTGAGACGGGCACACATGAAGAGCTGTATGAGAAACGTGGTAAGTACTTTGAGATATTTAGTGCCATGTCTGATAGCTTGAACTTGGACAAAATTAGTCAAACACTAAAGGGTTAAGTATATATAATAGTGGATTATTTTTAGTTATATCTCTCTTAAATATATAAATTTTAAACGAAATATTTGATTAGTTACCTAGCGTTGATGACTACCATATCTAAGATACTGGCTCATTTACTACCTTTACCCTTACTTTTTAATTGGGATCAAAATGTTAACTAACTCAGCAAATGCATTAAAGCTTCAACAAAAGACTATGACGATGTGTGTCGCTATTCCACAAATTATGGCCTCTAGAATTTGGCTGCTTGCTACCTCTCCTATGAATGCTAAATTGCAACAGAAAGAGATATTCACTATGGTTGAAGAAAAACAAAAAGCTTTTGTAGACTCTATTAGTAACATAAATTCGCAAATTATGTCATCACAAACAACCTTAGTAAATAAGTGGATAAGCAACTGTCAAAGCTTTATGTTAGGACATCACAATGCTTTTAATAACTTTGATAATGATATCGATGAAGAAGCCATTAAAATTATGGATAAAGGTATTAGTCCTTATGCCACCACTGTAAAAGTAAATCAAAAGCGTCTAAATCATTAAGAACCATTAACTATGACCTGTCAATTTTCTATAAAAACCTTTGACGAGCTAACTTCAGTTGATCTTTATCATATTCTAAAAGCGCGCTCGCAGATATTCGTCGTCGAGCAAAACTGCGCTTATCAAGATATGGATGAGGTGGATTTTGACTGCCTACATCTTGTCGCGCATAAAGATGAAGCACTGGTTGGTTACTGTCGCATTATTGCACCTGAATCTAGTACCTCAGCTACTAATACTCTGCCAATGCCTAGAATCGGCAGAGTATTAGTATTACCGAAGTATAGAGGTGAGGGCTTGGCGCGCCAAATCATGACGCATGCCATTAAGCACTGCCGTAAAAAATACGGTAAAAAACCCATTGCAATCTCAGCACAGACCTATTTACTCAACTTCTATGAATCTTTAGGGTTCGTGCGTGCAAGTGAGTTTTATCTTACAGACGGTCTCGAACATGTTGATATGGTTTTGCCGATTATTAAAAAGTCTAAAGCAAAGAACCTGAAGCTAGGTGGCTCAGAAGGGTCAGGTTTTGCGACCAAACTTTTGAGTTTTTTACTGTTGATATTGAGCCTTATGTTCATTGCAGGCTTAATCTATTTGATGACTTAAATATATTTATATGATAAGTCGTATGTTATTAACCTCACAATAAAACCTTAGATTACAAGGGCTCAAACTACAAAGTTCTTTTACACTATGTCACTGTTGTTACCTATTGAGTATGCTACTTTTGAGTCATGACTATGATCGTGAAAACGGTGGTCGTGGTAAACGGTCAATGGTCAAAAAAGTAGCTAACTTAAGGAAGAGGTAACGACTATGTCTAATGTAGAAAGCAATGTCCGTCCAGAATATGACGACGAGATTCAAAAAATCGCCGATTATGTTCTCAACTACTCTATTGATGATGACTCCCCAAATAGCGCTGATGCGTGGAATACCGCACGCTACTGTCTGATGGATACGCTTGGTTGTGGTTTACTTGCACTGCGCTTCCCTGAATGTACCAAACACCTAGGACCCGATTGCGCTGATCAGATTACGCCTAATGGCGCGCGCGTCCCCGGTACTTCCCATCGATTAGACCCCATCAAAGCCGCTTTTGATATTGGCTGTATGGTGCGCTGGCTTGATTATAATGATACGTGGCTTGCTGCCGAATGGGGACATCCCTCAGACAACTTAGGCGGTATTTTAGCAGTAGCAGACTATATCAGTCAGCAACACGTCAGCCAAGGTCGCGCAGCACTTACCATGAGAGATGTGCTTGAATCTATGATTATGGCGCATGAAATTCAGGGTGTAATAGCACTTGAGAACTCATTTAACCGCGTTGGTCTGGATCATGTGTTCCTAGTCAAATTAGCATCAACAGCTGTCGTCGCCAAATTATATGACCTGCCACGCGAGCGTATCATGGCGGCTATTTCACAAGCACTTGTTGATGGTCAAGCGCTACGCACCTATCGCCATGCACCCAATGCTGGTAGCCGTAAGTCGTGGGCGGCAGGTGACGCAACTAGCCGTGCTGTGCGCTTGGTAGACATTACTCGTCGTGGCGAGATGGGAATACCTGGCGCGTTAACTGCCCCGCAATGGGGGTTTTATGATGTGCTATTTAGCCATACCAATAAAGACTTAGCACTCAAACCTGAAGATGAGCGTCGCTTTACCTTTCAGCGTGACTTTGGCACTTATGTGATGGAAAATATTTTATTTAAGATAAGTTTCCCTGCTGAATTCCATGCACAAACTGCCTGTGAAGCAGCAGTCATTCTGCATCCACGCATCGAAGATAGAATCGATGATATTGAGAAAATCGTACTCACCACCCATGACTCGGCGATTCGAATTATCTCAAAAGAAGGCGCGCTTGCCAATCCTGCAGATCGTGACCACTGTCTGCAATATATGGTCGCTGTGCCTTTACTAACTGGCGATCTCATGGCAGAAAACTATGAAGACGACTATCATGAGCAACATCTATCAATTGATGAGCTACGTAGCAAAATGGTGGTAGAAGAGGACGAGCGCTACTCAGCAGACTATCATGACCCAAGCAAGCGCTCTATTGCCAATGCGATTCAAATCTTCTTTAAAGATGGCAGCAGTACCGACAAAGTCGCTGTTGAATATCCTATTGGTCATAAACGCCGCCGTGAAGAAGGCATCCCTGTGTTAGAAGCGAAGTTTCGATCCAGTCTGGCTACCCGCTTTATCGAAAGTCGTTGTGACGAAATCATTGAGCTGTGCGATGACCAAGCTCAATTAGAGCAGATGCCCGTTAATGAATTTATGGACTTATTTGTCATTAATTAGACGATGATTAATTGAGTTTTTATGGATTAGACTTCTATAACCCAAAAGGGTGTGTCATTGATTGAATCATGACACACCCTTTTTTTATTTTAATAATTTACTTTTTCAAGTTCTACTTTACCACGGGATTGACTCCCCTGCCCAGTCGACAAAACTACCAGATTGGGCAGCAGTCATGTTTGACAGCACCTCCAATAGACATTCTGCACTATAGGCTGGCGAGAATAGTTGACCATCAGCGACATTACCCTGAAATGGTGCAGACAGTTGCGTGTTGACCGTTCCCGGCTGCATGACCACTATACACACGTCTTTTAATGAGCGTCCCCATTCTATGCTTAGGTTTTTCATACCCATATTTAGCGCAGCCTTACTCATTCTATAGCTATACCAGCCGCCCAGCTGATTGTCACTAATGCTGCCCACACGCGCTGATATGGTCGCGAATATTGCAGGTTTATCAGCACTGCGTTCTGCTTTAGCAAGTAGCGGCCTGATATGCTTGGCTATCAGTAATCCTGCTAACGCATTGATTTGCATATTTTGTAAGAAAAATTCCGTTTCAACTTGCCGAAGTGCTTTCTCAGGCTGTGATTTTTCAGTATGTAGCAGCCCCACACAGTTAATCACCCAATCAAGATGCGTGCTCTGCTGCTTAATATCGTCGGCAGCTTGTTTGATACTGTTCTCATCGCTGACATCCATTTGTAACCAATGTAGATTATCCGCTTCAAAGTCGGGAACGCTTCTATGGTAAGTGGCAAAGACTTTAATGCTGCTTTTTTCATTAGCAGTCGCTTGTACCAGCTGTCTGACCATCGCTTGACCAATGCCCCCAGTCCCGCCGATGATAAGATAGGTTTTATTGTCCATATGGCATCTTCCTTTTCAATTTCATTATTCTTCTTTAACTTAATTCAGTATGAACGCTATTGTTATCTTTAACATAGCATACTGTATGGCAGATAATTAGAGACAATTTATTAATAGCTAAGCACAGGCAAAGGTCGATATGTTCCAAGGCACAGATATTATCTATTTGTGATCAAATACGTATAGATTAAGTCTGCTTAATGCTAAATAATAATCTTGCCAAATACGCTACAATACGCTTGAATAACTATTCATTTAAATGACCTAATGTTTGTTTTACTGACACGGATATCTCCCCACCATGCTATCACCCCAAGACCAATTAACTGAGCTGGTACGTACGCTTGAGACTCAGCAGCATGTCTTCACAACTGATCCTTTATTGGTGACTGAAAAACTACAGGTAGAAGACGGTAAGCCGATTCAAAAGCTACATCGTCGAGCTTCGCGTATCGACAGCAATGGCAATCTTGCACGGGTGTTAGGGAAAATTGACGGCCGTATCAAAGGCATCATGATAGTCATGAGTGTCGTGTGGTGCGTGTCAGGATTTTTGGGCTTGTTTACTTTATTGCAGACCAATGTTGTTAATTTCTTCTATGTGTTGGTTTGTCTGCTGGGTTTTCATACACTTATGCTCGGTGGCTGGCTAGTGATGACGCTGATTAATCAAGGTCGCCAGTCTCCCAGTTGGTTTGCAAACTTTGTTAGTCCTAGTTATCTGATACGCGGTAAGGACGATGTCACCAAGGCGGCAGTGGAATTGTACGAGCGTCAATTGCAGCATAGCGGGATGCGCTGGTATCTAGGTCGGTTTAGTCATCAATTGTGGCTGGCAACGTTGACAGGAATGATGTTTGCGATCATTTTTCTATTGATTGTACGTCAGTATAGTTTTAGCTGGGAGTCGACGTTATTATCAGATCAGGCGCTGATTAGCTTGACCCAAGTGCTTGGCTGGCTACCAAGTATGGTTGGTTTTGATGTGCCGGACAATGCTGCTATTGTGCAGAGCCGACTCGTAACAGATGCTATGCCATTATCTGTCGCGCGGCAATGGGCAGGCTTGTTAATTGGTAGCCTAATTATGTATGGTATCGTCCCGCGTGCGATCGCTTGGGCATTTTGTGCGCTAATGTTTCGCCGCAAAAAAATGCGCTTGGATATCAAACTCCCCTATTATCAAAAGATTATTAACTTTTGGCAGCGTCAAGTAGTAGATGCCGATGACTTCAATGAAGCGCCAGCACCGGTAGCACCAAAGGCGAGCGTTAGTGCTGGCAAAAAGCTGGTTGCACTACTTGAGTATCCATCAGAGCAGGATCATTGGTGGCAAGTAGGTCTTAACGATACTAATAGTGATAGTGAGGTTGAAAATTTCGGTATCGTTGACGATCGTGATGATATGGATCGCCTAACAACTTATTTAGATAAAAATCCAGTACAAGTATTGCTAGGTATTCATAGCCAAGCATTGCCTGATCGCGGCACCCTGCGCAAGCTTGACCGCATTGCTACTCATGCAAAACACGGCCTTATCGTTCAATTGTTAAATAATGACAGAACGGATAGCGCCGATATCAATAATATCTCAACATCTGTAGTGGCTACTGATCTAAAATCTCCTCAGGCTATCCGTTATCAACAATGGCAAACGGCATTATCCGCACGTAATATTGGCTTGGTAGAGAATCATTCATAGTGGTTCATTATGAGGTGCTATTGATATAAATTTTCTTTGCTTACTGTGCCTGCGTAGACAGATGCTGCAAAAAATCCATACCAGCAGCCCTATCCTATATCATTTTTATATAAGACCGACTGCAGATGACGCATGCGTTCATAAGCTATGCTGATTTTGTAAGGCGTCAAGCTTATATTAAAGAGTCAAGGATGACCACAATGGTAGATATGCGGTAGGATGTTATGGCAATGACAGATAATAGTAGTAACGGTCTAATAAGTTTAGGCAAGTACGGGCAGACCTTAGATGCTTACAAAGAGACACTCAATCAGAGTATCTTAGCCATCGCACCTGAGTCTTGGCAGCCCATGCTGGCGAGTATCTTACCTGCACATTGGCAAGAGTGGCTATTGCCGCTGGCAGGTGGACCGTTTTCCTTACTGTTTTTAGCGGAATGGTTTTATCAATCTAAGCGTGGGCGTGGTTCTGCCTTTGGTTGGCGTCGTGCCATGACCAACTTTAGCTTAGGTGGCTCTTATTTAGGCTTTGAGCTGATTATTCAAGCACTTGTCGTGCTGCCTATTTGCTTGTGGTTATATCAATATCGCTTGTTTACGATTGAAGTCACATGGCTAACGGCCATTCCTATATTTGTCGCGGTCGAGTTCTGCTATTACTGGTTCCATCGTAGCTCACATTGTGTCAACTGGTTTTGGTCAGCGCATGTGGTACATCACTCCGACGATCAAATGAACTTATCAACGGCTATGCGCCAAAGTTTATTGTACTCAATCACAGGCTGGTGGTTATTCTTTGTCCCGCTGATGCTACTTGGCGTCCATCCGGTGTGGGTTTTCTTCTTCTACGCGCTTGATCTGATTTATCAATTCTTTATTCATACTGAAACGGTCGGTAAATTCCCTAGGTGGGTTGAATATATTTTTGATACTCCCTCCAACCACCGTGCGCATCATGGTACCAATGGCGACTATATCGACCAAAACTATGGTGGCGTTATTATACTTTTTGATCGTTGGTTTGGCACTTACGTAGAAGAAGATACGGTTAATAACCCAGTGAAATATGGCGCAGTAGGTGAAGCCAGTCACGATAATATTATTAGCCTAATATTTGGCGTCTTTTATCGTATGTGGCAACGCTTCTTCCGTGCTAGAGGATTAAAGAACAAGTTGAAAGTGTTGTTTCGTCCACCTAGTGCCGCTTAAAACTGACTGATTAGCAATAACATCGCTTATATAGACCATATAATGGCGTTTGGTTACAATGGCTTATAGATGAGGATGTATCTGTATGAAAAAGAGTGATTTTTTATACAGTATTTGCCTGATCGACAGTCAAGAGGAGGTTGGACATGAAAAATGATAAAAAAGTAACGCTAGAAGACTATCGAGGAATAATAAAAGATGGTGATATTACACTGCATCTTACTCGAGATCAAAAAGCAATGATCTTAAAAACTTATGATTACGGACTGAACGAGCTAACTGAGATTGATGAGATGTTACTAAGTGCCGTTATCCGACAACTGAAAGCCGCAATCGACCAATAACATTTAATATAAGACCCTATCATGAATAATAACAATAATAATTCTGACAGTCAGCCGAAGAGCCTTTTTGCGGATAAGGCTTATGATGCGTCTAATTCGTCTAGCAAACCTATTGATATCAGTAAAGAACAGAGTGTGAGTAATACTGATCAACTGACTACGGATAGTAGTCTAATCGATTCATCGATTTTATCAACGTCACCAACAGACGCTGCAAAAACAACCAGTAAAACTACAATCGCCAGTGACGAGCCATTAAAATTGGCAGTCGTTGGTCATACCAATACAGGTAAGACCTCCATACTGCGCACCTTGCTACGTGATGTCTATTTTGGTGAGGTCAAAAATGAGGCGGCGACTACCCGCCATGTGGAGCGCGCTCAACTAACGGATAACCAAACGGGCGAAGTGCTGGTCACCTTGTACGATACGCCGGGATTGGAAGATGCGTCTGGTCTGATGGATTGGCTCGAGGATAATACTGCCAGTCGCCGTGATGGTATTGAACGCTTACAGCAATTTTTGGCAACAGACATTGCACAAGGCGGTGATGCCCTAAGTAGTAACGAAGACTATAGCCAAGAAGCGAAAGTTATTCGCCAACTGCTGGCGAGTGATATGGCCATTTATGTGGTCGATGCGCGTGAGCCTGTGCTCGGTAAGTATAAAGACGAATTAACCATTTTGTCGTGGGCTGCCATTCCAGTTATGCCCGTATTTAACTTTACTGATAGCCAAGATGCCAATATTGATGAATGGCAAACTATGCTGGCACGTCGTAATTTGCATATATCCACCCGTTTTGACTCTGTGGCTTTTGAATTTGCCGATGAAATGCGACTTTGGCAGAATTTAGCCACTATGCTTACTCATGCTGAAATGCTTGAGAAATTGATGGAGCGCCGGACTGAAAACTGGGCACGTCTGTACGATGAGGCCAATATCATCATTGCGGATTTTTTATTAAATGTCGCCGCCTTCGTTCAAGAGATTAATGAAGATGATGATCCGATGCCGGTGTTACAGCAGATGCAAGAAGCCGTTCGCCAAAGCGAGCGTAGCATGCAGCATAAATTGTTAAATCTTTATAAGTTTTATGATAATGCTGTGGCAGCGACTCCGCTTGAGTTGCAAGCCTATCAACAAGATCCATTTGATCCTGAATTGCTCAAAAGTTATGGTATTCGTACGACTTCTGGTGCGGCGGCTGGCGCGTTATTGGGATTGGGTATTGATGCGGCAGCGTTAGGTACGACTTTAGGATTGGGTGCCGCGATAGGTGGTATTGCAGGCGGCCTGTTATCTAATACGGGTAGTATCGCGGACAAATTATCCGGTGTGAAGCGTTTGTATATCGATCCCGCTACCCTCACCCTCCTTGCTACCCGTGCTATGGACTTACTGGTTGCCGTGCGTCATCGTGGTCACGCTGCAACTGATGCGACGCAGCTCCTGTATGTAAAAGGGCAAATGACGACTGCTAACGATAATGAACTTGCTGATGATGAAAGAAACCCGATTACCCCTTGGCCTACTCATAAACTGCCAAGCGAGCTAAAAAAAGCCCGTGGCAAACCGCAATGGTCATCACTCAGTAGTGGTAAGTCTGAGCAGGCGGAAAGTTTGCGTATTGATGCGGCATGGTCACTTTCAAGTAAATTGCAGGCGCATAATCTTGACCGTGGTTAACGGTTTTAATTGATGACTCTCTCTAGAGCGTAGGGTGCTTTCTAATCACCTATCAAATTATGAGGGTGCATGGTGGAATGCACCCTACGAAAGTCCATACTAAGTTGAGAGTCAAATTTAACTCAATAACTCACTCAAAGCTTCACTACCGCGTACGTCTGTCTGCTGTAAATAAATGGGATATATCGGATAGTTTGTAAAATTACTTTCTATCTCTTTCATCAATCCTTGTTGTCTGTCTGCACGTTTTCGCCAAAACTCATCGGTTTGCGTAGGCGTTATCAGCTGATTGACCACGATTGCCGCTGGCGTGAGTTTGGTTTCCTCTAACTGCTGGATGGCGCGCTTAGTTTCAGCCAATGGCAATACATCAGCAGTCATTACCAATACAATGGCCGTTTGCTTGCGGTCATGGAGTAACAACCCTGCCTCACGAAACAGCTGCTTGCGTTTCTCTAGTACAGATACTGCCTGTTCCCATCGATCCGGTTTTTGTTTGGCAAATGGATTCGAGACGTCGTTTTTATCATTGTCTTTATAATTGTTGTTATCTAAATCCAAGCTCGTTGCTGCCGAGCGTAACTTAGACTGCCGCCGCTGCTGGGCTAATAATCCATCCGTCCACGCTCCCATCATCTCTGGCAATACTAATAAACGTAAGGTATGCCCAGTTGGAGCGGTATCAAAGATTATATGCTCGTACCTTTTATCCGCGTCAACATCCGCTGCCGCCACCAAATGCTGACACATTGACTCGAGCATGGCCGCCTCTTGTGCTCCTGGTGCAGATTTTGACAGACGCAGATGCTCACGAATCTTGGGCATCATGTCAGGATTGGCATAACCCTTAATGGTACGTTCGACCTGTGCAAAATGGTTATCAACGATAATATCCGGATTGAGCTCAAGCGCATCAAGGTAAGGGGTAATTGCTGTCTTCTCATTACTGAGCGCTACATTTAATACATCACCCAAACTATGCGCTGGATCAGTGGAGATAATGAGTGTCTTTTTTTGCTGAGTAGCATAATGGCTGGCAAGTGCGGCGGCTGTCGTTGTTTTACCAACACCGCCTTTACCACCAACAAATATAATCGGTTGAGCAGCTAGCTGGGTGACCAATGCATTTAAAGGTTGTAAGGCCATAATCCTTTCCCATTTTCTGTTTGTATGTTTTTTCTTATAGTTATTATTTATAGTTATTTCTAACCATCTAATTAGTCACCCAACTAGCAACAGCCGACATGATCAAAGGGGCATTTCTCCATACCCATTCGTGTATGCCATTCATGGAAATTTTCTAAAAACAACGGTTGTAGCTCAAGTGTATAAAAGCTGGCTGGGTTATCAATGCCGAGGCTCTCCGCGAACATCATTAGCATAAATAAATCTTCTTCATCGCGTGCAGCGCGTGCCATTGTTTGCCGATATGGAGCATGGTAGAACTCATTAAGCCCTGCTAGGAATCTTTGCCATAAAGGATTGTCATTTTTTATATCGTCCATAGTTTTGCCTTAATTTTAAGAACTCACCTATTAGATAATATCATTAAGTGGTGGATTACGCTGAGCTAACCACACCCTACAATATAATATCCCACAATATAAAAACGCCAGCAATTGCTAGCGTTTTGTTCTGCTCAAATATTTCAAATTTAATTAAGTCTCATTTTTACCTTTATGCTGCGACCATTCACGGCGCAGTACCGAAAAGCTCTCAAAAGTAACCAAAATCGTTGCAATCATGATGACGATATCCATAATAATGAGCAACCAATTGCCATCGGTATAGAAAGTTTTAAGCTGGATTAACAATGCAAAAACCGTCATAACTAATAAGAACGATAAAGGCGCTAAGGTATACCAAACCGGTTTGCCTTTACGTAATAAGATAACGGTTACGATCATCAGTGTTAATGCCGCCATCAACTGGTTAGTAGTACCAAATAGTGGCCAAATAATCATGCCGCCTTCACCGCCAATACCGCCCGCACCAAATGCCAATAATAGACAGGATCCAACTGCTAGCAAGGTAGCGACCACGCTTTTACTTAAAATTGGAAGGTTATAGAACTCACCAAACTCTTGGAAAATGTAACGTTGCAGACGAACACCAGTATCCATTGTTGTCCCGGCAAATAGTGCTGCCATTACCGTAAGCATCGTCTGTGACAATACCATATCGATACCGACACCAGCATTGAGTATCGCCGCGCCGCCATCAATGAATGCTCCAACCGAGCCGTCACCGAATTTTTGATAAACTGCTTGCCAATCACCAAGGGTCGCAAAACCTGCAGTAGCAGCAAGAATGGCGCCTAATGCCAACATCCCTTCGCCAAGTGCACCAAAGTAACCAACAAAACGTACATCTTCTTCTTTGTCAATTTGCTTAGAAGTTGTACCTGTCGCGACCAAGCCATGGAATCCTGAAATAGCACCACAAGCAATAGTCACAAATAATAATGGCATTATTGACGGTGTGCCTATCGGTAAGTCAGTATTGATTGCTGGCGCGACAATGTTAGGCGTTGAGATAAAGATGGCCGCGTACAATAGAATCAAACCGACGAATAGCTGCAAGCCATTGATATAGTCACGTGGTTGCAATAGCATCCATACTGGTAGTAGCGAAGCAATTGCAGCATAGGTAAATAGAATAATAATCCAGACAGCATTATCAGGTAGTCCAAAAATAGTCTCAGGTAATACGACTGGGAACATAGGGCCAAGATAAATCAGACCGTAAAGAGCAACAACCCCAATTACTGACACCCAACCCAAGCTCATTTGATAGCGATAAATACATTGACCAATGATGAAGGCAACAATTAATGCTCCCCATACTGGTAATACCGCTGATGGCGTTTTGATAAGCATATTAGCAATAGCGACACCAAATACAGCGTTGACCATTAGTAATAATAAAAATATAACAACCATCATCAGACTACGTACGCGTGTGCCCATGACCGTACCAGCGATAGAGCCGATAGACTGACCACGATTACGCATACTCGCCCATATAGCGGACATATCATGAACACCAGCCATAAAGATCGTTCCGAATACCACCCAAAGCACAGCTGGCACCCAGCCCCAAATGACTGCGATGGCAGGACCGATAATTGGCGCAGCACCTGCTACAGAGGTGAAATGATGTCCCCATAATACATATTTATTGGTAGGTACATAATCTATCCCATCTTTCATCGTATGGGCTGGCGTGGGACGACTATTATCTAACGCCAAGATCTTGGTCGCGATAAATTTTGAATAAAACAAATATCCGCAAAGCATTGCGGCAATCCCAAATAATAATACAATAGCGCTATTCATCTTATCTCTCCTTAGATAAGGCGAGGATGGTGAAATTTACACCTCCTCTTGTCCTTTTTTCATTCCATTGTTGCCTTAGTGAGCTAGTTAATGCTGGCAGGAAGTAATTATTATGTTTTTCGTTAAGACTGTATTAAATAAAGACGGCTTTGACGTAAAACATAAAGAAATATTGAATGTTAAAATATGGATATAACGCATTAAGTTTAATCCATCCGACATAAAATGTAACGTCTAATGTCCATTATTGAGTAGTGTAAACGTAGCCCTAATACTGTATAGGTATCAATAATTGTTAAAATACATTGTTGATATTTTCACACCCATACCCTATTTTCACCAATTATGCACATAGTCAATGGATGCAGACGTCGACCTATTATTTTATTGGTTTAAGATGTTTTCACGCAGATAATTTGGCTATACTGACGCCGGATATGATAATAAGTATTTATTAAACACTTATTAGTTATCTATCCTATTAAGTATCTATAAGGAATAAAATGACATACTATTTTGGATTTGTACCATCAGATAAATTGAATGATATGATTGATGAGGCTGAACGTATTATCACTTCAGGTGAACAAGTGGATTACTATCCTTATCGCAATGACCTCACTCAGCAAATCGCCCGCGAGCTAAATGAGAATCTATTGGTGAGCTTGATAGATGTAATTCCAAATCCGGATCGCCAAGCATCCATGCGAAAGATTGTAAATACGATTGAGCGCGCGACAGAGACTCTACTCAACGTACTACTTGGTAAAGATAAAAACGAAGACATCATGCCAAGCTTTAATTTTTTGAAGAACGAGACTATGTTCATTGATAATGAAGGCGTTCGCCGTGTTGGGTTTGAACTACCTAAAGCTTCTGCTGCTACTATTATCGAAGGTTTTGATGCGGTTACGCCTGACAATGTTGATAAGAGTCAATTTAAAATTGCGCTTGAAACTATGAATGAAGAAGCACTTAATCATTTCATTAGTAAATTCACTGAAACGCTCAAGCTTGGTATGATCAAACGCAAATCTATTCCAGTTGCCAAAGTAGGTATCGATAAGGGTATGGGTATGGCCCTAAACAAACTATTGCCGCAGTTACCTGATGCTGGATTAAATCGTTTGGCTCGTTTTTACCGTCCTTTTCTTATAAAGATGGCTGACTGATCAGATAACTATAAAAATAAACCAATATTTTTGCTTTAAAGTAATATCCCGTTGGGCAAATTCACTAAAACTTGCTAAAATAAGCAGCACTTTTCCTCGAAGGCGCAACTCATGACCCAAATCAGTAATCAAGAAATTGAAAAAACCCTGCGCAACTCAGAATGCCTCATTAGTAGTATCGAAGTAGCCGCGGCCTATGAGCGCCTTGCCGCTCAACTTAACCTACATTATGCTGGTCTTAATCCAATCGTTATGGTTGTTATGAATGGCGGACTCATTCCAGCCGGTCAGCTGCTGACTCATTTAACCTTCTATCATCGTATGCATTATATTCATGCTTCACGCTATCGTGATAATGAAGGCACCAATGAGCTTGATTGGAAATTCAAACCTGATGTTAGCCTTGAAGGCGAGCACGTATTACTGATTGATGATATTTTTGACGAAGGTATTACCTTAAAAGCTATCGTAGAAGAGTTAGGTAAAGAAAAACCGCTAACTATTGAATCTTGTGTATTACTCAATAAAGAACATGATCGCAAGGTTGCAGACTTTGACGTTGATTTTGTTGGTATTAATGTCGCAGACCGTTATGTTTATGGCTGTGGTATGGACTTTCATGGTTACTTGCGCCATCTGCCTGGCATCTATGCTATTAAAGAAGACAAAATTTAGTCATTCTTTGGTTTGAACAATAAAAAAGCACCCACTGGATGCTTTTTTATTGCTTTGATTGTAGTCAGGGGCAATTAAAACTGTAATGCCAAACCCGTATGGCGCTCAGTGGGTGTCTGGACGGCCTTTTCCAAAGCAGATTTCGTACTATATATGGTTACTTTTTCTTTGGCACGGGTCACAGCGGTATAAATAAGCTCTTTGCTCAGCAATCTTGCATGACTATTATCAAAAGTAATGGCCACATGATCAAACTCAGACCCTTGCGATTTGTGAATGGTCATCGCATAGGCGGTGGCAATCACCTCTTCATTAAGCAGATTGACGGCTATCCCCTGCTTTTTATTTTCAAAAAACACTTCGAGTCGACTACGCTCATCACCAGTTTGCAAACAAAAACCAATATCGCCATTAAACAAGCCTAGCTCATAGTTGTTTTGAAGAACCATAACGGGACGACCATGAAACCACGTGTTTTGACCCAGTGGTAGCTTAAGCTCAGTAAGGTGCCATTGAGTAAAGTAATTATTAATATAATGGTCGCCCCACTCGCCATTATGTCCGGCAGTTAATACCCTGAACTGATTAAAGGTTTCCATTAATGCAGTGATGCTATCCTTAACTGATTCTGGCATGGATTTTTCTATTTGATTTGTCAGCAATGATTTAATTTCATTCAGGTAGGGATGGTAATTTAAAGTGAGGTTTGAAATACTCGTTTTTTTGCTTAGGCTATTTTCTATCTTATTATCTAGAGAAGCTTCTGTTTGCAAGGTATTGATGTTACTTACATATTGAAAGCTCAGTGCCTTATCATGTTTTAACAACTGCCAAATAGCGTGAGTATCTGTCTCTGCCTTGTTGATTTGATAAGCAAGCTTACCGATACCCGAGTCTGCTGTAAATCGACGACTCTCTGTTAGCTCTGCATGAATGGGTTGTAACTGCGGTATGCGGCACAAGTCAGCCAATACAGCCCCTGCATCTACTGCGGCTAACTGGTTCGCATCTCCTAACAATATAAGCCTTGCGCTAGGCTTTACCGCACTCACAAGATAGTTCGCCAGCTCAACCCCTAGCATCGATGCCTCATCGACGATGATAATCTCTTCGCCAAGTGGATTGTTAGCATCGTAACGCGGTCTGCCCGTCCGACCAATACCTAACAAGCGATGAATAGTTTTTGCTTCTTGCAACTGTAATTCAACATTCGCTGCGTCTAACGCTGCCTGCAGAGACTCTTGCATACGCTGTGCAGCTTTACCAGTTGGTGCTGCTAATGCCAAACTGGCACTGTCAGTGCTGAACCTAATGCTTTCAGACGCATCTCCCCCACTCTTCGTCGCCTGTTGCAGCGCAATCACTAGTTGAGCAACGGTGTAGGTCTTCCCCGTGCCTGGACCACCAGTAATAATGCTAAAAGCATTGTTATTAGCGACATTAATTGCCTTTATCTGATGTTCGTGAAGGTTTTTGGGTATTGCTATCTCTAGCGGTGTTACCTGCTGGTCTAAAATAGTGTTGATGCGCTCTGCTAAGTTAAACTCTGCTTGCCAAGCTCGGTGTAACCAAAACGTGATGGTCGTATGTTGTTTATCAGCCTCTTTGTTATTGATAAGCTGATAAATGATAGGTTGATTATTTTTGCTTAGGCTATTTTTATTCTCATTATTACTGACGTTATCGTTAACGCTAGCGAACAAAGTGTGCTCATCGATTAACTTAGTAAAAGTCGATAAGTCGTTATCTTTTAATAACTTACATAACAATTCAACTGTATCCAGCCGCTTAACCAACATCTCTTTTTCATGATTACTGAGTGCCAGCTGCGCCCATAGCTGGTCTTGCTTAGCAAACAAAGTCTCTAGCAATAAAAATATCGATACCTCAGCTGTAATATCGGCCTCTGATTGAACCTCTATTTGAGTGTCAATCAAGGCAATAATCGGCATTGCTAGCATCTCTAACAGCTGCTGTTGCCAAGCATATAGTGTCACCAGCTCGCCATTGATTTGACCGCTCAGCGGCACCTCATGCTCAGTTTCCTCAATGGTGAGTACAGTATGTCCCTCTTCTAAATGCGTCGCCAACATAGTGAATAAAGCCGTAAATAAGCCACTATCTGGTGTTTTATCTATTTTTACGCTCTCAGTATCAGTATCAGTATTAGGCTTGGCATCGGTCACGCTATACGCGAAATGCGTTTGCTGACGACGCAGCAAAATATAATCACTGATATTGCTGGCCCAGCTTTCTTGTAGGCTAATAGCAGCCCTGCTCTTATTATTATTCATGGTATGTGTTTCTCTATATTTATATGATTGATCGCTATAGTAATTTCTATGCATCAAATTTATTATCTAATTCATTTTGTATAGCCTGCTAACTTGGCATGCCAAACAATGCATCTAGGGCTTTAATAAAATCAATAGGAATGTCCCAAGTCACCAATCCATAGCGGGCACTGCTTATTGATTTATGCTTTATTGAATTACTGTGCATTAAGTTGCTACCGTCAAGCGTATTAGCATCTTCTGCTTCAATAGCTAACGAGGCAGCTGGATCATATACGCCCCGTAAAAAAACATACTCCACCGCGCCCAAATACTTATCTTCATTGCCTGCATAGTCATTAATCCTCATCGATAAGAATCGATGCAACGCCACCTGATAAATCGCTGCTTGTAACCAATACCCTGCTTTGGACATTGCTTGCTTGAGAGTTGTTTCGTCATAATTGCTTAGGCTATTTCCTAAAAAATTACTCTTATAATCGACGACGTAATACTTGCCAGCATGCTCATACACCAAATCGATTTCACCACGCAAATAACGATACAAATGCGCTTTGTTTTGCGGAACAAGATTGACGTGTTTATCGGTTTCATTAGGCAGGTACTGTTGAAAGAGTCTATTAATATCTTGTGCTTTAAAACGCTCTGACAGCCCCATATTGAACTCTAATTCAGCGAACCTCTGACTTGCATCAATAGAGCGTAACGGTTGATTGGATGCTAATAGCGGCGTATGTAGCACCTCTTCAATCCAGCCAATGAGAGCTTCATGCTTGCTAGCATCTATCGAGTCCGAATCCAATGAATCAGTGTTTAATGAACCCTCATCACCTTGCTCTTGCTTCTTCGCTTGTAATCGACGACTTTGGGTTTCGGCACTACTATACACCAGTGGCAGCTGATAGCTACTGATGGCTCTATCGATAACCTGAGACCACTGCGATTTATTGTTAAAATCAATTTTTTCAAATATCTCATGCAGAAATGTACCAGCATTGGCACCTTTCACAAAAGTAAAACGAATATCATCCTCTAGCTTGAGACTTAACTCATCGACTTGCTCAACAAACTCATTATTATTCAGTGATGGCACAACTGAAACCGAAGTTTCGGTCATATCAATATCTATCGCATCATCAATACGCTCATCCATGATAGCCATTGTCTGCGTTGATTCGTCTAGTTGACGGGCTAAAGCGGTAAAACTGGTCTTAGCCCAACCATAAAAGTAATTAATTTTCATAACTTCTGAAAAATCATCATACTTAATAGGTTCGGTTTTGGGCTTCATAAAATCTGGCGTTCTATTATCCGCTAATGCGCCTGCTTTAGCGGTAGCACAATTACCGTTATAGAACTCATTGACCTTATGCCCTCTAATCATGCCTATGGTACCTTTGAGTCTATCTGGCAATTCAAACTTTGGCTCTGGTGAATCAAACCAGTAGAACACCGGTTTTAATTCAAACCCTGTTTTGTTATGGGGATCTCGCAGCACCACATAAAGCTGCTCACTGGCGCGAGTAAATGCCACATAACCAAGCCGGCGCATCTCATCAAAACCCTCCTGCGTCTCAATATCGGTATAGTAGCCCTCTGTGGTCACAGAGCCTTGTACAGGAGAGAATCGGCGCTGATTGCCTGTCGGTTGCTGATTTAGTTCTGACTGATCTTGTTGAGTAGGGTTTTGTTGCGCATTATAGAGATATAATCCATATTCTTCTTTATTACCTGACTTCCTACTGGCATCTCCCATACCCAGCACATAAACAATGGGAAATTCTAACCCTTTTGATTTATGAATGGTCATCAGCTGCACGCCAGACTCTGTCGGTAGCGGATACTGCTTGGCCCAATCACTGCTAGGCGCGGTATCTATATTTTGTCTAAACCAGGCTAGTAGCTCGTATTCTCCCATGCCGATACCATACTGCGCTAAGATATCCATCACATGACGCAAATCCATAATATGACGATCGCCTTCTGGATGCGCTGCTAATGCTTGCCAAACGCCTTGCGGCTGCATAGGGCTTTGATCTAACAAGTAATGCATGGCCGATAATATGCCAAAGTGCTGCCAACGCTGTGTGCCTTCTTTTAAATAGCTAATAAAGTCTTGATAGCTTTTCTGATTATCAATGGCTTTTGTATTAACGCTATTTAAATCTACAGCCCCTAACTCATGGTCAGTCATCATGGCTTTGACATTCTTGATACTCAGACCATATAGATGACTGGTCAGCACCCGATTAATCATGTCATAACGATACGGGTATAGCATGGCACTCAGCAGCGCTGCCAAATCTTCTGCCATGACGGTTTCAAAGATACTGACATCACTGGTGGTCAAGGTCGGCACATTGAGTTTTACTAGCTCGTCTTCAACCCGTTTTAAATCTTTTTTGGCACGTGCCAGCACGCCGATATCACTCGGCTGAATCGGTTTGCCTTTTAATGTCTGACCACTGCTGAGTAAGGTCGCAATATGACGCGCTGTGATTTCATGCTCATCGTACTCAAGCTCTTTGTCTTTATCATAAGGCAGGTGCAACACACTCACTGGCTGAGCAGAGAGCACGTCATTTACTAAGTCGCTGTTTAGGTCACTGTTTAGTATGTCTGGCTCATTAAACCAAGACAGCTGATTTTCTTCTTTATGTGCTTTAATGTGTTGATAATAAATACCACTACCTAACTGTGCGAGCCTATTCTCATTAGTCACTGGCGCAGGCATACCAAACCAGCAGTTTAGGGCATTAATCACACTGGCGTTTGAACGACGGTTAATATCAAGCGTCCAAAGGCTGCTTTTGTCAAACTGGGCTTTCATATAATTGTAGTTGGCGACATCACCGCCGCGAAACCCATAAATGGCCTGTTTAGGATCACCAACCAATAATAAAAACTCATGGTTGGCTTTATTAGTAGCCTGTTTGTCATTGGCCGACGGTTTACGTTTACGCTTCGGCAGATAGATACTTTCAATCATAATGGCTTGCTCGCCATTGATGTCTTGCGACTCATCAATCAATGCCACTGGATAGTGATGACGAATATAACGCGCCAGCTTCTCTCCTTGCCGACCCGTTAATGCTTGGTTCAAACGTACCATCTGCAAGCTAAAGGTAGTTTCACCGCGCTCTTCTAATATAACGGGTAGCCTGTCACGTACCGCAAGCACAATATGGCGATTTAGACTAGCCAAGACGCTAACTATGTATTCATCGAGCTTTTTACTTTCTTCAATATACCGTTTAAAGTCACGAACCACCTGCAACTCATTAAATATTAAATTAACTCTTTCACCGTCTTTTGGCTTGTAGAACTGTTTGCCTATATCATCAGTCTTCTCAAAAGCTTCGATTAACTTCCCAGTATAAGTTTTTGTGTCTGATATAAACTTGTAAGCGGCGGGACCAGACTCTTCTAACACTTGAATTATTTTCGGCCAAGACTCTCTGTTATTCTGCAATTGTCCTTTGGGAACTTCATAATATTCGCCGTCAGGCTTAAAGAAAGCATCAAGCTCGTCACTGCGCTCAATGATACTGCGGATAAGCCGCTCATAACCCTCAAAAGAAAAATCACTGCTCACAACCTCATTAATCGGCGCAGAGATAAAATTCAGCGACCGAGTCACATAACTTTTATGATCGCCAACCGCCGTCAGCTTACCTTGCTGATCCATCAATGCATACAATTTAGGCTGCTCATGATACAGCCTACTTTGAAACTGACGCAGCTCATCATGAACAATACTGTCAGTCACTTGCTCAATACTGCTGTCTTCAATAATAGCCATGCCTTGCTGATGACCGGTCTCGCTACTGTACTCCTTCAACCATTTTTGCGCCAAACTATCAAGGGTGCCGACAAACAGCTTATCCAAGGTGGTTAATACCAGCGCCGTGCGTCGAATGGCCTCTGTCATTGGATAGCTGTATACATGATCAAGCAAGTAGCCGACCAAATGCAGATTAATAGGGTCTTGCATGATGTCATCTAAGCGCACATATTTAGCCTGAGCGATCAGCCAATCCTCACGATCTTTTTTTGCTTGTGCGCGCTTTTCAGCAGCGGCTTTTTTGTCATGAACGTTGTTATAAACAACGTCTTGATTTAGTTCATCAACATCTGTTTCAGCGTTTGAATCCGTATTTGAGCTATTGACTGCTTGCTTATCCTTATCACTATCACTATCAGGTGTCACCTGTAGTATATGCGGATACAAACTCTCTTTATTAGCGGGGTCAGCACTCAGGCTATTCACCCATTGCAGCAGCTGATAAAAATCCACCAAACGATCATGAATGCGCTGACGCATCTCAGCTGCAGCGGCGCGGGTAAAGGTCGTCGCGATAATTTGCTCTGGCGCACGCCGTGCTTCAATCAACAGACGCAGTACAATGCCAGTTAGTGTCCACGTTTTACCCGTACCGGCTGACGCTTCGATAAGATGCCGACCCGTCAATGCAACATCAACCGCTGGTATCACATCCGCCTTATTCTTAGGCTTAGTCATGTCGTCATCCATACACTCACTGTCAGTCATACCCTGATATGTATCAAATGAGTGAGGCGATTCACTCAGGTACTCATCAGATGAGTGTGGCTGGGTAGAAATGTCCATCATGTTAGTGGTGGCGGTAAATTCTGTCATATGGGCGTACACTTTTTATTATTAATTAAGCCAAAGGGCAAAAAACGAACCGTTTTGAATAACCAACTAGCCAGCTAACTATCTAAACCTTGTAGGGCAGTAAACATCGGCTCATACAGCGGCTGTGCTAACGTCGTTAACGCTGCTGATAGGGCTTTAAAGGCGTCTTGATCACGCAGTACATATTGCCAAATAGTATGCTGCGAGCAGGTATCGTATACCGTGTCTACATGATAGTTAGGTCTTAGCCAATCTGAGAAATCTGCGCGTTTTGGCCAATAGCTGCCGCTCTCATCTTCACTCTCTGCCGCTTTTGCACACTTATCAAGATAACTGAGCGCATATTCTGGCAATAAGGTAATCGGCACTTGACCGACTAGCTTGCCAAACATCGCCCATTTTATTAGCTCGGCTACGGCATCTTCATACACAATAGGGCTTAGCTTAAAGGCGGTTGTTTTTTCATACTTTTTGACTTGTGAGCTGGGCTTATTAAAACGCCAAATACTTACGCCATCATTTAGTGCTACCTGCTCGGCAGTTGTGCGTCTAGCAACTTGCCAATACAGATGCGACAACCAAAACTTGATTAAATGCTTAGGGCTAGCAGAATTGGGTAGTATGTTTAACCACTGCTTGGAGGATTGCTCGGCATAGGACATGCCAGCCTGTAGATTAGAGCGATTGTTATTAGCACCTATTAGCACTGATGTTGGTACTGAGCCTTTTATCTTAACCATTTTAGGTAATAGCTTGTGCCATATTTCACTATCAGCATGACTTAGCACGGATGCTAGCGCTAGCTGAACGGGGTGCTCGGTGGTTGGGGTCAGTAGCTGCAAACCGCCTATATCACTCTCCTCCAATATCTGGGTATCATCCAAGCCATTAGCAATTAGCTGCTCTTTAAATTCCTGACATTGCTGTTGCAGTTTTTGTTGTTGATTGGGCAAGGTCGTTTGGCGCGCCACACCTGCTGGCATTATTTTTTGATACATTAGAATTGGGCTGTCTTGCGTGGCTGTGCTGTCGGTACTGTTATTGGCTGCATCGCTCGCCAACTCATTAATCAAATACTCTTTAATCTGATAAGTCGTCAGATTATCTAGGAATAGCGGCTCTTGATGTGCCATCGCTTCCTCGCCCTGCACCACGTGCACCTTTTGAGTACGCAAAAATGCCTTGGCCGGATGACGCACTTGATACGCCAATACCCCTTCAACGTCTATCTCCCCAATGTTAAATACGGTATCGGCAAGAGACCTTTTAGTAGCATCATCTATATCAGCAGAATCACTGGATACAGCTGTCGCTTCTAGTGACAACATCTCAGCCAATGTAGCTAAGGTTTGATTGTCTACTTGTCCTAACTGACCTAGAGATTGACCAAGCAGCTGAGCGATTGATTCGTACTGTGCTTTGGTAGGCAAGCCAACCAGTTCTGCATGCTCACTAAATGCTCTGCCCTTTAAGGTATGAAACACCGCTTGCCAAAGCGGCGCAGGCGGAAACTGACGTTTTTGTGCAAGCTTGGTTTTGCGCATGGCTGTATTTAAAAGAACATCTAACTCATCTGCATTATCAATAAGTCTGTTGTCTTGAATATTATTTTCAGTGTGGATAGCTGCGCTTTCATTCAAATTAGGCTTAGCAGTGTCAGACGCTTGCTCAGAAACATCTGCGTCTTCAATATCTGTTTCAAACAAACTCTCATGAAACGGCAGTGCTGGATGCTCAGTCACCAGCCACTGCTTAATCAATTTAGGTAAATAACGTTTAAGGCTTTCGGTGGTAGAGTCAACACTCTCAGGCAATGTGTCTAATGCTTCAAGCGAGTTTACCTGCCATTGCACCTCACCTTGCAAAAACTGTAATAGCTCACTGACTGGGTTGGCTGGCAGGTGCTCGTGGGTGTCTGTCAGACTTTGACCGTTATAAAATATCCAGCAAGCACTGCGCGCACACAGCAATGCGTCTAAAAATGCACCATTATCATCATCTTCACTGACTCTATCACCGCGGCGGGAATTGGTGGCTTTCATCAAATCATATCGATTATCAAGATCACGCCCAGGGAATTCAGAGAGATCCATATTGAGCATCACCACCAAATCAAAAGGCACGTTTCTTAACGCACCAAATCGACCAAAGGTAATCACCCCAGTCGGCTCGGCACTGACCTGCTGACTCTCAAGCTCCGCCTCGATACTGTCCAACATAAAACTCAGCTTTAATGGCAACTGCTCAACGCCTGCCAGCCTTTGCTCTACTTCTTTTTTGTTAGCATTACTGACACTATCGCTACTGGCGTACTGTCTATAGTGACGATTGGCCCTCAGGCTTGACTTAAAGCCATTCATCGCATTATAGATGGCGCGCATCGTACGGGTTTGATCGACATCACCAAAGTAGCGATGAATGACTTGTTTCTCAATCTGATCGAGCCAATCTTCCGCTTTTAGTTTTTGTGTATGATCATCACGGCGAGCAGTCAAACCGGCATAAATACGACAAAGCGCTTCAATAATCATCGCATCATTTAGGCTCACTTGCGGTAGCGGCAAACTCATCTCTGGCAAGGCAGTGCTTGGCCAATCTTCCTGTGCCAAAGGATATAAGCAATCGCTCAAACTGGCCTCTGGCATCACCAGACCCAAGGTTAATCTATCTAGCGCTTGAGCAAAGGTAAATCGGTAGTCATAGTCGTTGCTATCTAGGGTTTGTTTAAGATGCCATTCATCAAAGCCGCGGATAAAGCCTGCCTCTACCAGTAAATCACAGCCCCGGCTCATTTGGTCATGGGTTAAGCCAAAACTTTCATACAGCGGTGGCAGCATCAGCCAGTCCAAAACTTCTGCCGCTTCAAAGCGGGCACTATGACTGCCTAACAGCTTATAAAAACCAATAATAGCTTCCCATAGCTGACGAATATCCGCATCGACAACGCCAGTCACCTTTGCTGGCAGGGTTAAACCGTCTTGACCTTTACCGCTGACGAAAATAGAGCTGATCAGCGCATGGTGACGCTCAACATCGGGTAGCAACACGACAATATCGGATATATGGCGTTTTTTCTCACCAGGTGTTAATGGTTCATTCAACCAGCGCCCAATCATGATACGCAGCACCTCAAGTTGACGCTGTAAACTATGGCATGAATGAATGCTTAGGCTATTATCTTGCGCAGATATTGCCCAAAAACGCTCCTTCTCAAAGCGTTTATTCTCTAATACTTCATCGTCATACCACGCCGTCTCTTTCTCGTCTTGATCAGAGCCTGTCTCTAGTTGTTTGCTGACTGCTTGCGAGACTTTTGCTGCGGTAGCTTGCTGGGTAGACTTCTCGTCTAGCATCAACACATCATTTTGCAAACGCCTTAATAAGCTTGGGCTATCTTGCACCTGTTGCGCACTGTCATCAAAATCAATACCGAACTCGTCGCTCAAGCCATCATTGCCCTCATTAAAGATGTCCTGCCACTCGACGAGTGCATCTTGGTATTGCTCATTACCCGATAAATTAGCGAGCATGGCAAAGGTATCGCGTGATTGCTTACCCAAACGCGATAGCAAACTGTGACCATAATCACGCAAAAACACACTTTCAGGGTTAATAATTTGCTGACGCTGTAGCCACGACTTATCAACAATATCTGCCCAAAATAGCTTGGAGGGGTTGTAGTGCAGTAGTGTGATATCCATGTATTGTGACAAGCGCTGCAAAAAGTCGAGCTCAGTTTGCGGCAATTGCTGAATGGTAAAAATGCGCAGTACTTTGGGCAACTGAGCACGCTCATTCGCCTTGTTGTCCTTTAAGGCTGACCAAAACGTATCTTCAAGCGCCACACGGTGCTGATGCACATCGGCAAACAAATGCGACCACAAGAAACGCTGCGCGATCTCTAACTCTTCATAATGCGCCACCAACCACTCAGGGGTGCCGCGTGCATACTTATCAAAGCGCAGAGATAGTGCATCCTTATCTGCTATCAGCGCATCCACATTAAGCGGCTTATTGTGTGACCACAGATCTAACCAGTCCTCACGATGGGTCAAATAGCGGTTAAATACCCTTGCCAAATCACTTGCTAGCTGCCAAATACGCGCATCTTGTTGCGCTTTATCCTGTCGTACATTGTCTTGTTGAGCATTGTTCTGCTGAATCTTCTCTTGTGGCTCATCAATCAAAGATGCCAGTAATGGATGAACTGGGTGTTTTTCATCAGCGACAATTGCCTCTTGATAGTAGGTCAAATACCCAAATAAGCGCCACTGCATCACCGTTGGTGACAACACTGCCACCTCAGGCACATTTAGGGTTACCGCATCAGGGTCTTGCTCTAACAAATAGGCATTGTGACGGCTCAACACATCCTGCATCAATGTCCACTGATACTGCCCCCAAAATGTCGTCGTCACTAAGGTGCTGATACCCGCTTGGCTTGCAATAGACTTATCTAGCCAATCACCAAGTACCATGGACGGCACAATGACCACAAACTTCTCAAAAACAGGTTGGTTTTTGGACTTATAAGCTGTTAATAACTGTTCAACCAAAAGCTCGGTACGGTGGGACTGAATAATCGTAAACATAGACAATAATCTAATTAAAATAAGACAAATAATAAAAACTGCTCGCAATAATAACAGCGATACAACAATGACGTTATAAGAAGTTCTAGTCGGTTAGAAAAGTTTAAAAGGACATAAATATAGACAATTTAATACCATATAAAGTAATAAAGTTTAAACAGATAAAACAAACGCTGTCTTAACATCACGGCTCTTAGAACATAAAGCAATCATAAGTACAAAGAGCAATACCCACTAATCTATGTTTAGCTATCGTGCCAGTTATATATTTCTGCTAAGATAGCTGCATTTGATTGTGAACTACTGCTGACTTTAATGTAATATGACTTGTCAAACGTCAGCACCTGTAGTTGTAAGTTTCGAGCTAATGTACTGCGAATAGTGTGCCACTGATACTCGCTATTTACTAGTTTATTACTCAAATGCATAATAGCTTGCGACAAATGATGTCGCGTTTTTTGTTAATATTGATAACTAGCTTGATCATCTGAAACTAGAAAATTGCGATTCTACTATAACTAATGATGATTGAGATAACATCTTCATCCAACATCTAAAAACTTTTAACCTCAAAAACGAGATAATTACGTATTATGCCAATGCGTCCCATTGATGCTATCTTTGTTCATCCCGAAAAACGCCTTTATGTCGTTTATTTTCGCGGTGAACTGTGGCAATTACCACGTATGAAAATTGACCATGCCGCTTGGCAACGTCGGCAGCCTTACAATGGCGACGTCAAATCGCTTTATCTCAGTCGTCATCAAGCCATTACTGATCCTATATTGGCACAAAAACTACGCACCCTAAATCTACCTGAGGCTGTACGTGGAAGTACATTGCCTCGATTTGAGGGTTGGTGGGAAATTCATGGCTTTGAATGGTTAAGTTCTTTGCTTCATGATGGTAAATCACCGCTGGCTGCTCATCAATCAACCACAGAAGAGCCAATCTCAGCGGTTCAGTCTTTGGGCAATGACAATGAGGCCACCAGCACTGTAAATAACGCAGAAAAGACAAAGCCTATAACGCCACCTGTTGCCGAAGATGGTATTTTTGACGATATGCTAGCGGATTTAACCAATGAGGTATTGCATCATCGGCATTAAGTAAAAAATCGAGACAACATTAAAAAAGAAAAAACACTAAAACAATTCAAACAATATCTCAAAACAAAAGATGAGCTGTAACCTATGAAAGACTACAAGCTACTATTAGCTGGGCTAATTTTATTACTACTCGTTATTATAATTGGTATTTTTGCTTGGCTATGGAGTAGTAATCGGAAAAATATGGACCCTCTCCCGATAATGGCAAGTACAAATGGGGAAACATCTACTGTTAATGAGGATGATCCAGAAACAGTCAATACTGCTATCTTGTACGTACAAGCAGAAGATAAACTGCAATCACCTTTGGATGATGTCATTGCTCGTTTTGAATCACGCTATCCTACGGTGCAAATATTTACGCTTTATGTAAATGCTAATAAACTGCTGACTTTACCAAATACAAGTACTTCTGATGATAATGGTGTCAATAAAAGCTCAGAACTTATTTTTAATACTGACATCATTATGGCTAATGATAAAATCTCTAAAGAGCGCTTAGCACCTCTACAAGCCTTGCTTAAAGAGTCTCAAGCTGAGCGTAATAAAAACTCAATTAATGCTGACCATACAGCTACTAATCAAGCTATAGATAATGACGATGAAAACGCTAAGGCGCCATCTCCAAACGATAATAAGGAAGCGCGTAATTTAGCATCATTTAGTTATGCGCTGAGAGACTCTAAAGCAGTCGACGGGGTTATCTTAACGGAAAACCCTGCTGCGACGAGTTTCCGCAATTTCTTGCTATCTAGTGTGGGACAAGATATTTTGAAACAGCATGATTATGAGAATATTGAAGGTTATAGAAATAATCTACATGACTTATTTAACCCAACATCACGCTCCAAATCAGCATCAAATGAAAGCTCTATACAGGTTGCCGATGCCCTCAGTAACGGAAAGTAGCTACAAACCGTGTTTATTTATCTTTTGCTGATTGCTTTTATACATGCTTTTTTTTACAATGGCACTCCATAATGCGCCTATAGCTCAACAGGATAGAGCAGTTGCCTCCTAAGCGATCGATCCGAGTTCGAGTCTTGGTGGGCGCACCATATCAATATAATACAACAACCCATATTACCTCGTAAGCCTTATACTTCTGTTTGCATTTACCGCAACTCAAGCAAATGCAAATATCAATGACACCGTCACCAGAACCTTTACAAAAAAAGCGATACTAGTAGCTGCTGACACTAAAGAAGAATCAACGCTTACTCCTATCTTCTATGGACGTAGTAGTCGATACCCTTTTTCTTCTGCAGTACGCTTAGGCGACACGCTATATCTATCAGGGCAGATTGGTTTAAAAGATGGCAAGCTTGTTGAAGGCGGTATAAAGGCTGAGACCAAACAAGCTTTAGATAATGTGAATGCGCTGTTGGTCAAATATGGCTATCAAAAGACAGACCTTGTGAATTGTACGGCAATGCTAGCGGACTTAAGTAAGTTCGGTGAATTTAATGAAGCTTACGCAGCGGGGTTAAGTGAACCTTATCCTGAAGGCACTTTACTTGGCACCGATGAACCACTCATACTTGGGGCAAGTGTAGAACTAGAGTGTTCAGCTAGAAAGTAAATTTTTAAGGTATATCGAGCAAAGATAAGCTTAACCTTGTCTATACTCGATATACATTTAGAGTTATTTACTTATTTTTAGGGCAAGTTACCAATCAGCTAACTCCTTTAAAACGCAGTAAACGCAAGGCATTTAGCGTTACTAGCACAGTAGCGCCGGTATCAGCCAATACGGCAATCCAAAGTCCTGTAATGCCGAGCACAGTCGTTATCAGAAATATACCTTTTAAGCCCAATGCAAATATGACGTTTTGATGAATATTTCTCATTGTGGCGCGAGATAAAGCAATAAGGTTAGCAACGTCCATCACGCGGCTTTTTAATAGTGCAATATCAGCCGTTTCGATAGCCACATCCGTGCCACTGCCCATCGCAACGCCAACATCTGCCGTTGCCAAAGCGGGTGCGTCATTGATACCATCACCAATCATCGCTATTTTACTGTTCTCTTGCATCTCGCTGAGTAGACGCAGCTTGTCCTCAGGTAACAGCTCAGCCTTCCATTCTATATCTAACTGACTGGCAAGCGCTTTTGCCGTACGGCTATTATCACCTGTGAGCATGACAGAGCGCACGTTCATATTGTTAAGCTGTGCAATGGCTTGCTGTGCATCCTCTCGCAGCTCATCACGTAGAGCCACCAATCCTAGTGCCTCACCCGTTTGCTCATCGAACAAAATAGAAACCGTCTTACCATCATTTTGTAGCGTCTCAATTTGAACCTGTTGCTCAGGTGACAACACAACTTTCTCAGCGACGTAGACTGATGAGCCAATGGATAAAGTACGTCCAGCGACAGTTGCATAAACTGCTTTACCCGCAGTAGCAGAAGCATTAGAGGCATCAGGTATATTCACCTTAGCTGCTTTGGCATGATCCACAATAGCTTGAGCAAGAGGATGACTAGAAGCGGAATCTACACTCGCAAATAGGGCCAATAACTTGTCTTCACCCTCAGCATCTGTATGCGCTATTGTAAAGCCAATAACATCGGTTACCCGTGGTTTGCCTTCGGTCAAGGTGCCCGTTTTATCAAAAGCGACGGTACTCACTTGACCCACCAACTCCATAACATTACCACCTTTGATAAGCAGTCCATGACGCGCGCCAACAGCCAAACCTGAGGCAATAGCGGCGGGTGTTGATAGTACTAGGGCACAAGGACAGGCAATCAGTAATAGCGCCAAACCACGATACAGCCATGTCGCCCACTCTCCTCCCATCAGCAGCGGTGGAATGATAATAACCAGAGCAGCAAGTACCATCACTATAGGCGTATAGTAGTGGCTAAAGGCTTCAATAAAACGGGCGGTCGGTGCTTTGGACGCTTGCGCCTGCTCCACCAGCTCAATAATACGTGCAATCGTATTATCCGCAGCCGTTTTTTCCACGCGTACTTGTAGTACGCCATCAACGTTGATGGATCCAGCAAAGACGTCATCGTCTATTGTCTTGGCAACAGGAACAGATTCTCCAGTCACAAGTGACTCATCAAGGCTAGATATACCTTGAATAATCACACCATCAGCAGAGACTCTATCACCAGGACGCACGAGAACTTTATCGTTAACCTGTAGTGAAGTCGCTGCCACCTGACGTTGTTGTCCTTGCGCATCCAATAAGATGGCAGTCTTTGGTACTAGCGATGATAAAGCTTTGATGCCTGCGCGAGCACGATCAGCGGCGACGCTCTCTAACAGCTCACCAACTGAGAATAAAAAGACCACGGCAGCCGCTTCTTCAGCTTCACCAATGATAAGGGCGCCAATAGCAGCGATAGACATGAGCATTTCAATTGAAAAAGGCGAACCTGCTGACGCCAGTGCAAAAGCTTTGCGAGCAAATGGTAGGACACCGATAGCCACAGCGGCAATAAAAGCCCATGCACCATATTCAGGGAAGATCAAAGACAACACATATGCTGCGCTCATTAAAAGCCCAGTACCAATGACCTGCCTGCCCTTTATGGTTTGCCACCAGCGCAGATCGTCTACCGCTGCTTGACTACCCTCAATGCCTACCTCATTTTCTTGATCAGTTAAAGCTGACACCCCAAACCCTAGGCGCTTAATGGTTTTTTCGATATCTTTGATCTCAGTATTCGTATCAGGCGCTAGGATTAGCTCTAGTTTTTGGGTTGCAAAGTTCAGCTGAACGTCAGAGACACCGGGCATACGTATTAGCGCCCGCTCAATTTTGCCAACACAACTGGCACAGTCCATACCTTCAATATGATATTGCATAATCATTTATCCTCTTATTAAAGGTATTATGAACCCTGTAGTGGCTTCAGGGTCAAGGGTTTTGACAAAAAATCAGTTTGATTCTTTTGTCATCTAACCTTATAGTTACTTTATTGTTTTAGATGATAGAGACCATTATTTGAGGAGATAAAAGTGCTTATCAAAATTGGCGAGCTTGCCACACGTACAGGTGCGACGGTCGAAACTATTCGCTATTATGAGAAAGAAAAGTTATTACCAGAGCCTTTACGCAGCCAAGGCAACTATCGTTTATATAATGAGGGGCATATTGAACGTCTGCAATTTATCCTACACTGTCGTACGCTCGATATGACTTTGGATGAAGTACGAACCCTGCTTCAGTATAGGGATAAACCTGATGAGAACTGCGGTGAGGTCAATGTGCTATTAGATGAGCATATTAAGGCAGTCAAAATACGTATGGAAGAATTGGCGCAATTAAAACAGCATCTGCTTGTTTTGCGGCAAAAATGTGCAAGCGAAGCCCCAGCTGAATCATGCGGGATATTACATGCGCTTGCCGATAATTCTTGCCATCATGGTTGATAGACTATCATCTATTTTACTCAAAGTTTAATAGTAATAAAATGATCTCATTCAATTCAAATTGACAAATTTTGGCGACGCAAACTCTGACTCTTTATACCCTCCATCGAATATTGTCTTTTATTACTCAAATTTTTATTGCCCTCTAAGCTTAGCTTAAGAGCGTGTTATTGTCAGTAAATAAACTGACTATTAAGCGAGGTGTAATGATGGGCCAAAACAATCATAATGATATAACCAACGACGCAAGTGTACCCTTTTTACAACCGTCTAAAACGAAGCAAGTAAGGGTTTGAGATATCCTTGTCAGAATCACCCATTGTGCAGGCGCTATGGACAGTATTTATTTTAAGTGCTGGCATAGTCGGTAGTGTCTATGCTCTTTCGTTGTGGGGAGAAAGCCTATCGCAAATCCTTATGACCACAGATAAGCATTTTTGGTACTCATCACACGCAAGTGGTGTGATTGCCTATGCTTTATTTTGGTTGGCAGTTGTTTTTGGTTTGTTGCTCAGTACGCGCCTATGTCGGTATTTTAATGCTACAAAAGTATTTGCATTACATTAATATTTAAGCTTGCTCGCAGTAGGCTTTTCTACTTTTCATGCGGTTATTCTATTGACTGATAATTATATAAATCTTAATATTTGGCAGGTATTATTACCCCTTGGGTTTCAGACTGACCGTATCGGTGTCGCATTAGAACAATTGGGATTTTGGTTTTTATTCATCAGCGCGTTTAGCTTCTACCTTAAAAAATACATGGGTCAATCAGCATGGCGATGGTTGCATTTTTTAACCTTTTTAGCTTATATGGGCATTTGTATTCATGTGTTTATGGTGGGCTCTGATAGCCGACTGCTAGCGCTATTATTGTTTTATGCGGGTAGTCAGACAGTGGTGTTTTTACTGATTGCCTATCGATTATATGCCTTAAGGCAAGTTAGCTAATCTCTGAGCAATTTACAAGGTAAACTATACTATAGTATTTTTGGTTCATTATTCTTGCTTAGTTATTTTTGAGGTTATTTATGTCTCTTTCTATTCATGATGAAGTGCATTTAAGCAACCGTAGCCAATGGCTCAGAGCAGCAGTGTTAGGTGCAAATGATGGATTAATTTCTACCGCCAGCTTACTGGTTGGTATTGCTGCTGCAAACGCAAATAGCCAAACTTTACTACTGACAGGACTTGCGTCGTTGACTGCGGGTGCCTTGTCAATGGCAGCGGGTGAGTACATTTCAGTATCATCGCAGGCAGACATTGAAAAAGCTGACTTGGAAAAAGAGCAACATGAATTGACGCATAATTCTGAGCGAGAGCTTCTTGAGCTAACAAAAATTTATGAGCAGCGTGGACTTGAGCAAAACTTAGCCCATCAAGTTGCCGTGGCTTTAACTGAGCACGATGCCCTTGAGGCACATGCGCGTGATGAGATAGGTTTGACTGACATAAGTGCAGCAAAGCCGCTTCAAGCCTCCGTTGCCTCTGCCATCTCATTCATAGTAGGCGCCATAGTACCCGTTATTGGTATTCTACTATTGCCAGCAGAGACATTAGTATGGTCGTTGGCCTCGTTGACCATTGTGGGCTTAATTTTGCTTGGTGTAGTATCAGCACGCTTGGGCGGCGCTCCTATTATTCCTGCTACTGCTCGGGTGGTAATATGGGGTGTATTGGCAATGCTAGCAACCTCATTTATTGGCGGGTTGTTTGGCGTAAGCGTTTAGCTCCGGTCTTCTTTACTATAAAGTTCGTTTATGGTAATAATGGGGGTTTTTTAAGCTTTGAGCTATGCTGAAGAAACCGTATAAGTAAACTTGGTAAACTAACGACTCGATGAGGAGTTTACCATGACTAAGAAAATTAGAACTTACAGCACGGAATTCAAAGCAGAAGCGGTTAAAAAAATTGCAGACAACAATGGTAACTTGAGTGCAACTGCTCGGCAGCTAGGAATAGCGATGCAAACGTTATCTAATTGGCAAAACAAAGTGAATGAAGGCAAGCTCAAAGGTACTGAGCAATATGACCCACAATTAGCAACTGCGCTTGAAGAGATAAAACAGCTTAAGCGACAACTTAAAGTGGCCGAAGATGAACGAGAGATATTAAATGAAAAGGGGTAAAGCGAAGCACTGCTTCGCCCCTACGCAAGATGAGAGCTATGCTCGCAGTGAGACTAGGATTCAGAAGGATTTAGGCTATAAGACGCCAGACAGATATGGTTTGATTATTATCGTCAGGCTGCGTAACTAAAACCTCCCAAGTTAATGTGTACGGGATTGACAACATAGGACAGTGTTCGGTATTCACGTTAATACATCAGAGCCAGTAAGAGAAACTCTTATACGTTGAGTACATTGAATACATTTGAACCACCAGACTTAATTATGTTCTTTTCAAGCTTCATCATAAATTTTAATAGCTCATAGAAGGTAACTTTATAAATACCTGTATAGCATTAAAATTTCCGAAGCCACTTACACGGGGTAGTCAGGTAGCTCACCCTCACAAGTTAAAACCAGCAAAATATCACTAATTTTTTCATCTTCAAATAGTTGTTTAATAACGGGGATATTAGGCAGCTCCAACTGCCACTTCCCTTTTGGTACGCTCCCGCCTATTGAAGCCCAGTTTGTTCCGTTCGTATTTGAGCGGATTACCCCATCAATCGGTAATGCTTCGCCTCCTGATGTATTGCTATCTTGATGTTGAGCAAAGAACAGCTTAGCTGCGAAGACACTAGGCAAGTCACCGTCAGCGATAAAATACATTAATACATTGCTAATGATTAGCTCATTAATGTTGGAGGGAAAGTCAGCCAATGTCGTCTCAAAACTCACGCTCATAGGAGTGTCAGTTTGCTCTGGGTTATGTAGGTCATACCATGCATCAGAGAATTCTTGGCGGAAGCTGAAAGCTCTATCGAAGCTAGTATACGTGTCCAGCTCTTTCTGTACTTGTTGCTGATAAGTTCTATCATGCAAAGCCGTATATTCAATAGTTAATAACACATCAGCAATGGTATTGAAATCCATTGGATTGGAAGCTTTTGGTAAACGAAATTCCCATCTAGTATCCACCCCATTGCCTTCAAAGGGCAACAACATTTCAGGATTAGGACTCAATTCAAATACACCTGATGCGCCAATAGGATTGGAGAAGGCAATTGACTCCGGATCTCGGCGAATAACAACAGTTTGGAATACATCACCGGCTATTACTACGCGAGATATACCGCTAGAAGTCAAGGTAGCACTGATACCTCGCACAGGAGGAACTAGCGCGATTACCGAGATTCTGACTTGTTTGATCAGACGTAGATACTGCCCGGGAAAACGTCGGTCAAACACTTTACCTGATGTATCAAAATTTAAGATACCCGTTTGTTTAAACTGCTGGAAGGCAAAAGGGTCAAGTTGTGATAATGAAAAGCTAACACTGAGTTGTTGTTTGCGCTGATCTGTAGTAAAAGCATATTGATCAAGCTTGGTAATATCTCTTAATAATCTGGCCGAACCTGTCAGCCCTCGTCTATCAACCGTAATAGAATCACTACTTGCCGAATTATTACCATCGAAATTAGGCAATTCATAATAGTCATCTTTAATGACACCGAATAAAGGCTCTTGTCTCTCAAACGCCAGCTGTATTTCAGCCAGTTTTGACATAGCAGCCGCCTGTTGCAGGTAATAACGGAAGATACCCTCCAATACACCACTCATCCAGTTATAGAGCTCTACATTAGTAAATTTCTCTTGTAAGAAAATGACGGTATCGCTGGCTTGTTCTGACTGAATTTCGGCTATAGATTGTTCTTGTTCGGTAATCTGAACACGGTCATTGGCTAGTTTAATCTGTTGATTACCTATCTCTAAATCTTGTTCTGCCAATTGATACTGTAGTTCGTATTCGCGGTTACGTAGTGCAATGCTGACTTCCTGCGAGAGTATGCTTATACGTTTTTGGTTCTTATTTAGCTCTTGTTGTATCGTTAACTTTGCTACACCAGCAGCATAATTAACTAATAAAGAAGCCGTGGCTGCCAACTTAGCTAATGCTCCATCAGCTGTTGCTGCTACAACTATAGAGTTAGCATAGTCAGATAAAAATCCAGCTGCAGCCAAATTGTTTTGAACTAGGCTTATATCTCTGTATGCTTGTATCAATGATTTTTCTTGTTCAAGCATATCTTCGCTCGACCATTCAGCATAGGTCTCAGCTAAAATAGAAGTTCGCTCTAGCTGCAACTCAGCTAAGCCAAGACCATTCTCCGACTCACGCACACGTAATTTTTGTAATTTTACGCCTTCTTTTGATAACTCGACGTCCTGCCGCGCCTTAAATAAGGTGTATTTTTCTTGGTCTAACGATTGCAGAGTACTAAAGAATGAAGCTTCCGTTTGCTGTGCCAAGTGAGTCAATTGCTTCGCCCGATCAACCAATACTGGATAACGGTATTGTGTGGGTCTAATTCTCGTCACGCCTGCCAGATTTATCTGCCCTCCAGCTCCCACACTTGGCAATGCACTTTCTACGTCTATTGGCGCTGAGTATGGTTCAAGCTCCCGATGCATTCCCGCAATATTCATACAATTACGGATTTTAAATAAATTAAGCTTGGCTCTTAGCAAGAGAAATTTAACTGTTGGGTTATTGGGGATGCAGAACTCATAGGATAAGCGCGGGGAATACCCTATTACTATTTCGCTAAAATCAGCTATCTCAACCGTTTCATCTCCACCACTATTGTTATCCGTTATATTTGGGTTTGAACTGGTTAATTTTGACAATAAGCGACCAGTTTTAGAGAAGTTAGTAGATATATTTAAATCGGCAAACAGTGTTCGGCTAAAATTTTGCTTGGTTAGCAAAGATTTAGTTATAATCTCTGTGGCAGTTAAGGATGCTTTTCGCTCGCCCAACGCCATTTGTATGACATCTAAAGCATTAGATAATCTTTTCTCTTCAGAGAAGTTGTTGTTCAGCTTATTACGCACTTCTACCAGTGTGTTTTTTAATACCTCTGTTGAATCAAGCTGGCCCAGCCTTGATTTAAGATAATCGTAATAAGGCTGTAAAGTTATATCTTCGACCGTATATTTGAGCGACTCAATTAGTGCTAAGCACTTATTTTCAGGTTGAACAGGCAGTTCTGACTCGATTAATTCTAATGCAGTATTATAGAGGTTTCTAGCTCGCGCTACGCTTTCGCTTGTATCATAGGTAAACTCAGCGTCTGCATAATCAAGCAAGCAACGGATAATTGATTGTACTGTAAAGTGGGTATATGTATTTTTTCTGTTTTGGGCAAATGCATGAGGATTTAATTGCACTGGCCATTCATTTTTCCTATCATAATTATAATCAAGCTGGTCTTCCTGCTGAAGAACCCATGAGATTCTACGATTAATAGTAGACGTATAGTCAAATACCAGCCTGTACCACTCTAATGCTTCTTTATAGTGACCAGAGCGAGAGAGTTGTTCAGCGATCCAAACAGGTAAATAATAATACGCTTCATCCAAATACCTTCTATTTGCATAGTCGTTCGAGACGCTATTTTCGTGTATCCAATTTCGTCTATATTCCTGGCTCTCAATATTTGTTTTGGTACTGATTTGAATGGGGTTTGATTGTAGGCTAGGAGCTATATTAAGTTTGAAAACTACATTTAGTAGCCCAGTATTAGTCCTACTACTTATAATGGAATATACTGGCCTAAAGTAATTTGTATCTACTTCAATATTGTACACGATGTCATAACTATAATTGAGTAGTGGTTTACCATTATGTGTAGCTAGTGAGATTTTTTTATTGTTTTGAGAGCTTGTCAAAAGTTTTTTCTCTGGAAGAAACACATTGAAACTTGAAGCAAAATTATTTAACTTTTCATCTGAATCTGGTAGGTCTTTAACATCATAAGATAGACTATACGTACTAAACACATGAAGCCTAATTACATTTTTTTTGCTAGAATCAACGCGTAACGCACTAATGGGATACAAACCGGGCCCATTTCTTCCTGATAACCATTTAGTATAATCATCTTCTGAAAGAATATTGTCTTTCTTTTTCTCAAGTGAAACTATTTCATTTTTTAATTCATTAATAGATTTTTCAGAATGTCCTGTAACATCATTAAGGTATGAGCTCTTAGATTTAATTGAAGACTTTATTGTTAGGTAATTATCTAAACCACTACTTTGATTAGAAAACAAGTTCAAACCTATAGTTAAACTTGACCCTTTTACGCCATATATATATCCTTGAAAACTAGAGTTAGAACCTATACTTGATTGATAAATATTTTCAATATTTACCGAAACCAATAAACCATTTTTATATTGGACAGCAGAAGTAATCTTTGACTTTTCTCCAACAATGTAATTTGTCCGATAAACAGGATGATCGAGATAAGTAATAATTGTCCATTTATTATTTACCCAAGTATTTTCTTTAGTTAAGGTATTTGAATATAATATAGATGAATATTGGTTATCGATATTTTCCTTATAGTAAATATAGCCAGCGCTTCCAGAAAACTTATAAGAAAAAAACTTTTTTGAGTCAGTTAAAGCCAAGCAGCATATAGTAGGCGGTTGGGGCTCATTATGCGTAAGGTCCTGTTGCACCATGGTAAACGAAGCGCCTCTGGGGCTACTAGGAATTTCCAACTCAACCAACTCACTCCATGTGTTTGTTTCGAGGTCATACAGTAGAGAACCTAGTTTATCTTTTTCTTTAACAATAATTCTTAAAACCACATACATTTTATTCTTAAAGGTAGTTGAACCTACTATATCAGTCACATTGGCATCACCAATAGGTAAGGGCTGCCAAGAAGACTGAAATGTTTGTTTTTTTACATCCAATAAAAGTGCAGCAGCTAAAGCAGCACCCGCTTGCGCCTTCAAGTCGAATGCCGACCAGTAACATCGTTTGGTCTCATTATTAATTCCAAAAAGATAAAGTAGGTCTTTATCTTTTTGTTTCGAAATATTTTCTGTAAAACATTCTTGTTTGCTTTTAATCGAAGTACTTCCCCAACAGGTTGCCTTAACTTCTAAAGCACTAATGTCTTTAAGATACTCATAATAAGCTTCACTTATTTTACAAGCATCTTTAGGAGAAAGCTGATTCGAGGTATTACTCGTTAACCGTCTAAATTCAGATGTTTGCTCTTTTCGTAAAGAAGGATACAAAATCTGCTCAGGATACAGAAATACGCCCATCGCCGCTTTCCAAGTGGCATAAGAACCCATCCATCTCCATTCTTGTTCAAACTGCTTTGAGCTTAGTTTCAGCTCAACATCGGCAATATCAATCTTGCCTGACCTAATTGAGAATACTAAGGTTTGTAAGACTTCCAGCGCCATGCCGACGCGTGTGGTCATCTGGCAGCCACTTTGTTGCAGATCTATAAGAAAGCGCTTGGTGAGCTTTTCTGCTTTAATATTAAATGCATCATTGGTGTCATCAACAATCTCAATTAAGGCATCTCTTAATTCAGGAAGCGTTTGCTCTTCTACCTCAGAAACCATAGACTTAAGACTAGATGCAAGCACCTCTTGTTGATCAATTCTTGCTTTTAGCGTTCTATACCACTCGCGTTGTCTACGTGTATCAATACGCCATTTTTGTGCCTCTTGTTGCGTTGTGAATGTAGGACGCTGTGTAGGATATTTAAAAAACTCAGGGCTAAGTGAAAGCCTGCTCTTCTCTTCTTTTCTCCATGTGGCAAACTGTTTTATTTTCCAGATTTGCAAAAGAATGGCATACATATTTTCACGTGTACCAGCTAATACTTTAAATCCTTTTTCTATACGTTTAGCAATATCCAGCAAAAACAAATAGGCCTCTCTTGCCAGCGATATTTGCTGTAGCCGGCTCGTAATGGCTATCCCCACTTCTTCCAGCTGGCTAAGTACTATCAGGTCTTGATGAGAAACACCTAGATATTTTTCTTCACTAAATAAATCTTCTATAGCATCTGGCTTAATCACATCATCGGTAACATTGCCGCCTTGCTCTATGCTGTCACGGATAGTATTTAGCTCTACATCAATTAGCTTTATACGTGAGCGCCAAGTATCATAAGAAAAGTTCCCAATGACAGGCTCGAGTAACACATCACCAGAGATCACATCAGGGTCAATTAATGGCGGCGTACTTGCCTGCTTTAATGTTTGTTGCCATTGTTGTCTTTGTGACTGACTTGCCCGCCATTTTGGTAGACGCGCTTTAAGCGACTGCCAATATGGCAAACTGGCTTCTTCTAGCAGCCAACTTTCATATAAGAAATTGAATTTATATGCAGAAACTAGAGCGACAGATAGATTATTTTGCACCGTATCAGATAATGTTTGATGGTCATCGTTTAAAATCAAACTAGCAGCTATCAGTGTGATGAAGCTTTCTTGATGCAAATTTAATGCTAGTATTTGCGCTTTTGCCTCTGACTGCTCAGCCTGATCTAAACTGTTGAGCTTGGTATTGATATCTTCAATATCAGGTACTGTACCAAAGGCATCTATCATAATCACGTCTAACCCACCTGCCGTTTTTGATTTCAAAATATCAGCATATTCTTTTTGCTTGTTATCCAACTGTATTCGGCGCTCATTCCATAATGTGCGTGCCGTGAGCGCAAACTTACCGTCTGGCAGCTGTTTTGGTTCAATGTTTTCAGGATCAAGCAGTGGTTTTTCACTTTCCAAAAATAGCGACCATGCTCCTTCTTGCGGTTCCGTCAAAGACGGCCAAAATGTCGTCATATTCAAGCCAATATTAGCCTCTTCTAATACCCAGCTGTTATAAGCAACTCTTTTTACACTATTGACAATTATATTGGTAGCACTGGTTGAATAGGTTTGCCATTCCTCCTCATTGTATTCTTTACCTGCTTTTACATCGGTTGCGAATCTTGCCAGCTCATTTAACGCCTCAACGCTTAACTGTCTTTCGCTGAGCCATTGAGTAAATGTTGCATCCTCGATAATCTTTGCATCGTTTGCCAATAGGGCTTGTTGAGCAATCAGATTATCGAGCGTCGTGGGCACAGTAATTTCTGCAATAGCAGCCGCTAGACCATTGGGTTTATTGGAATCGGAAATAACCTTGCTATGAATACGGGCAATCTGTTCATCAACCCATTCACGCCTCGTTTTCCAAAGCTCAAAAGCAGTATTCAGCTCGTCAGGATGACGAAAATCATCAGGCCCGATCACATCAGGATCAATAATCGGTGTGTTTTGTGACAACGGACTTTCAGGAAAATCTATTTCTTTCCATTGTTTTTTTAGATGCTCTAATCGCCAGTCATAAAGCTCAGGGCGTTTTTGCTCTGCTTTTAAAAACCTTAATGGATCAAGTAAGCGTACCCGTGGAATATCTATATCAATGTACGTTTCCATATAAGCTGGCAAACCAAAAATCCGCTCTAAATTATACTCTGATAACGCATTAGCTAAAATTTGGTGAGCACCCGATTGCAGCTGTAATTCTTTTACATACTTAGGGTCAATACCTAGACGATTGGCAATGGCTTCGATATCGGCATCTGATGATGCTCTATCAAGGTCAAACTGGGAAGTACCTATATTTCTAAGCAATGACTGGTAGGCTGCCTGACGATATTTAGCGACGCGCTCGTCAGTAATCACAAAATTTAATTGAGAGGTATCTATAGCAGCAAGGAGTACTTCACAGGCAATTCTAACTTGTCTTAATTGGGTTTTTGTTGCTGCACAATTAATTGGCAGTTTGGATAAAGGTTGATGAAAGTTATCCACCAAAAAGTCAAGCGTAATGGCAGTGCCGCTTGCTTGAGTGACGTTCGAAGTTACATAGCCTATCAAATCTGTTAGATATGCACCTGGACTTAGTGCCGATACACAGTCTTCACATTGGCAGCTTAATGCTGAGTCTTGTTGAAGCTCTTCTGAGTTATTCGTACCACCTGTTTTAATATCAAGATAGGCATTTGCCAATTGAAAATCTAGATAGCGCGCTTGTGCATGCTGTATCGCTGGTGAAACAATACCATCATTACCTATGACTGATACAAACTGTTCTACAGGCATATCAGCAATCGCAGAAAAACTAGTAAAACCTTTGTCTATTAACAACTGATTTTGTTTAATCTGTTCTGTAGGCTTTAAGTCAGTAGATAGTAAAGACAAATCAACCTGTGCTTGTAATTGTTTGATTTCATTGCTTGCACGCAGTGTTTCTGGCAATCCTTTTACAGTTTCAAGATTCCCAAGCTTACGCAGCTCAGCGATATTGGTCAGGCTATTCTTTTTCAAAAAAGTAGTTAAGTCATTGGAAAACGTTATGGGTAATGCCGTTAGCTGTAACGCTTCGCCGGGCTCTATTGGAACAGGGACAGTTATCTTTATTGTAATAGCTTCTTTTTGCTCTACTGGCAAGCTTACCTCTTGTTTATCAAGCTCATCACCATTGGGAGTTTTAATATTCAAAACTAATGACAGCGTTGAAAGTGTTGACTCTGGAGGCAATGCATAAGTGAGGATGAATTCACCCTGCCCATTAGTGATGCTTCCTTGCAAATTCAGCGAGCTGTCTTCATCAGAAGATTTAGCATTTATTAAAAAACCTACCAGTGGTTCAGCGCTTGCCGCATCTATTAACACTCCTTTTATTTCATGTGGTATCCAATGGTCTTTTTCTTGTTGTGTTTTTTCGTCACGTAAACGTTGCAGTTGACTCAATATTGAATCAATTTGCTCTGTTAACCATGCTGGGATAATAGTTTTTGCTATTGCTTGTTCTAATGCATCTTTTAGATATTTATCAGATTGTTCCAGTAAGGTATCTAAATTTAAAGTTGGCTGTTCAGTAGAATGATCACGCACCAGCCCAAACCCCATACGCGCCCAACCATAGAAGGCTGCTACTGGTATATTTGTTTCGTGGGAATTTTTTTCGCTTTGGGCTATAAAGTGAATGCTGTTAGCACTAGCAGGGAATTCATCGGAGAATTCATTTATTTCGGTTTCATGTAACAGGAAATTGATATCTTGAAGAGACAGTTCTGCTAGTACTGCACCATCCAACGCAGGATTTAGGAATACTTCGAGACGATCATATTCTGAGGCTTCAACGGCTGCCGATTCTTCTATCTGTAGGTCAATATCCATCTTTTTAGGACTATTAAAGAATATATCTGGTTCATCTTTAGTTTTTGTTTTTAGAGCTAGCTCTACACCGACTTCGTTGAACACTCGCAATAATAGATCGGCATTATTTTTTTCACTGCGAGAAAACTGCTCTTGTTTATATGAGATAGCATATTCACCCGTCTCTAATGTCGATGCCTCGCCTAGGTGTTGCTCACTGCGTAAGTCCTTATCATAAGCTCGAACCAGCAAGCTGCTAGCCGGCTCTCCATTGGCAAGACTAACTTTACCTTTTACTAAGTAGCTATCGTCTTCAACAGGTTCGGGTTTTTCAGGATCTTCATCACTATCAGTGCCTGACATAGCTTCAATAACCACGGTAGCGCCGACACTAGACAACCTTTGGTGGACTTTCACCGCAGAGGGTTTATCTAAATTATCTTTGACGACGCCATTGTTCTCAACCAGTACTTTGGCTTCTTTTAAGCCCAGTCCAGTAATATCTCTGACTTGTTTTATGACTTGTAGTTTTTGCTCACCAAAAGAAATCAAACGAACCCTGAATAAGTCTAGAATTGTATTGCTAAGCTCTATAGAAACCGTTGCTCCTGCTTCTCGTAACTTAGTAGCAAACACATCGGCTGCCTGTTCATTTAAGCCACCTAATACAAAACCACCAATATCTAGTAGTGTATTGATTTTATTAGCAGCGTCTGGTCCTAGAATTACCTTTAAAACATCAGTGACAAATTTTTGCGCTGATAATGGTACGCGTTTAATAGATACATCATATAAATTAGCCATAGTCCCAATCCTTTGGTTATGTTTAATGACCTTGATTAATTTCTATTACGTTTAATTCTTGTATAAACTATTAATAATATTTATAATTAACAACACCCCCTCTTACAAGAGCTATTATTACCACTTTTATTTAATTGATAAACCTCTTTATTATTTTTTATCATTATCCTTTCATTATAATTGTCTGTTTTACACAGTTTTGATATCGATTGAATCTAACCTATTTCATTATTTTTTATGGCATATCTATTTTACTCCAATCGAAAACCTTATATTTTATTGGTGCTTCCTTAATCATAGAAGACTGATCTTTTTTGTTTGGATCACTTTTATTTGAATAGATACCACTTGAACCTGCTATATAAAATGGCTTAGCTTTATCAGCATTCTCTATAATTAACATTTCCTTATCTGACCATCTGATGCCAAAATAATTAACTCCCTTATCTTCATGCCAATCATATCTGTCAGAAATATTATAAGTAGCCTCTTCAAACAACAAATATCCTTTAGTGTCAGAACTATATTTAAAAGTAAATGTTGCTGTCACCCAAGTTTGATGATTACCCATCGCATAAAACCAGTCACTATTTTCAGACTTACTTGCAAAAAATGTACTTTTTTTTGTTTCTAAATCAACCTTAAACTCACGATTATCTGGTAGTAGTTTATCGAGATCACCTTTCTTTTCAGAAAATAGCTCAATTGCTTTTTCTCTTAATTCAGACCATTGCTCGATAAAGCTTTCTCTAGCACTTGGAACATCTTTAATTAGTTGATCAACATTAATTTGTATTTCATTTCCTGTATTTCCTAAAAAATGTTTCACATTGGCCGCTGCTTGCTCCCATCCGATAGCCGTTGCCCCATAAATTCCTATGTAGCTAATTACAATATTAGAGTATACAATCCAATCAGCAGGTTTTTCTTGGTTATTACCCTCAGGCTCAGTACTCTGATAGCCAGAGGTATCAATTTTATCAATAGGTTGACATTCGGCATATAGATAAAGGTTAACTCCACCGACAATCCCAATAGGATCACAGGAAATCCATTTAACTGTAGAAGTAGAATAATACCGTGCAGCATGATAATTTAAACCACTCTCCTCATCCCGCTCTTTACCAGTAAACCGATAGCGCTTGCGAGCAAAACTACCAAAGCTGGTTTCACCGTAGGGATAATGCTCTTCCCGATTTATCATTTCCCCAGCATCATCCAGTACCAGATTACTGCTTCCCAAATGATCGCTTAGATGAAATTGTACGGCTGGCCCAGCATCGTTTTGATGAGCGTCTCCTTTTCTCACTAATGCAATCCGCTGTTGATTATCCATGATATGCAAGACATTATTCGCTTTTGGGCTAGCGCCTGAATTATCCCAGCGAAAATGCTCAAACAGCTCACCGATATAAACTCGGCTTTCCCAGCCACCACCTTGTTTGCGTACCAGTTTCATCACACGCAGCCCTGAAGCATCATATAGATACTGGGCATGGATGCTGGGCTCACTATAGCCTGTTTGGGTTCTAAACACTGTCAGCTGATCACTATGATTCCATTCAAAATGACGAGCTAATCCTTCGCTTATCATATTGCCATTGACATCATAAGCATAAGAAAATTCCGTTCCGCTAAAACTGACTTGCTCAAGTCGGTTATTATTCGCTTCAACAGTAGAGTCTCTGTTGCTAACTACATTACCTCTATTAGTGACATGGGTATGCTTCAATAATTGCATATTGCCCATTTTGTCATACTGATAGCTTTGGGTATAAGCACGCGTCTTTGTAACGTCATTATGGTGGGGTAATTCAGGGCCATCTGGGGTAGATAATGACCTGTCACTTTCTCTACCCGTTGCAGAGGTTAGTCTTGATAATGGATCATATTGAAAGAGTCTATCGAGCTCGTCGATGTTTAGTGCTGGATTATGCACGCCACATTCAGGTGAGCGATCTGCTATTTTTAGAATATTGCCATTGAGGTCATATTGGTAAGCAAAGTCTTGTAGCACTTTACCTGTTGGTTTATAGGCCGAGGAATTTGATGCATGAATATTTACATCGAAGTGCTCTGTGCGCAAACGATTTAAGCGAAAAGTATTATTATCATAGCTATAGCGGGTTAGAGTGCCATTACCATAGGCAATCAAAACTCTCTGCCCTTTGGCATTGTAGGCAATGCGTTCTACATAAGTCTCATTATCTAGCGCCACACTTTCTAGGGCGCCTGAGCGATTGTAATATGGGATTAGTTTGGCGCGTTTGCCTGTCACATCTTCTGGATAGACAATCTCTGTTGCACGGTTGAGCGCATCAAAACGTGAGCTACTGGTGTATTGAAAGGGGTTTAATAGACTGGTTGCGTAGTCTTGTTCACTAGTGCCAGCTGGTGCTTGCCAATTTACCTGGAAGGGCTTTATGTCCCAGTTATTATTGGCAGCGCTATCATAAGGGCTTAGAAGATGCTGTTCAGCAATGACTTGTCGGGTGCTATCTAGCGGATTACCTTTAAAGTCAAAACCTGACGTACTCACGCTACCGGCTTCATCATAGTGTTTGGTTAATTGCCCTAAAGTGTTACTTATCTTAGCGACATCAAAATCAGCTACGTTATCATCCCCATAGTGATTACGCTGGCGCAGGGTAATATCTCCTTGCTCGGTATTACGCGCCCAGAAGTATTTCGGACGCAGCAGCAAATCGTAACTTTGTAAGACCAGTGCGCCTTTGCTATCTCTACGTTCAACTTCTTGCCCTACGGCGTCGGTGATTATTTGACGTATTCCAGCATCGATACTGTCGATACGCAGCGGCGACGATTCTGGTATAAGTGAATAGCTGTATTTGAATGCAATACGACCCAATGCATCGGTCACTTCCAGTAGATTGCCCAGAATATCGTAACGCGATTTTGTAACTATCCAATCAACTGGGTCATTACTACTTTTTAATCGTTCTACTACTTTGATGGTTCTGCCTAAGGCATCTAGTTCAATATGTGCTGGCGTATCCCAGTGGTTTTGATAGTTCTGACTTTCGTTAAAATGGGTTCGCCCTGCATTATCATTGGCATCATAAGTATAAGCTTGCCAAGGGCTGGGAATGAAGTCTTCCGGACTGTCTAATCGTTTAGGAATACCGTAAATCACTCTCTGTTCTGAGCCATCTGGATTAAGGGTGCGAATCACTTGACCTCTAGGGTCATAGAACATTTTGGCGGCTTTGCCGTGTTTGTCATTTTGAGCTTGATGCTCGTTTCTATCTAAATAATCCCAACCTACATGATAAAAAGGTTCGTATTGCTCTACTACACTGCCTTTATTATTAAAGGTTTGCCAGCCACTAACAATGACATTAGGTTGTGATTTGGCTCTATTTACTGTGCCCGTTACTATCTGCTTTGTTATTTGTTCATCGGATTGATTGGCAGGTAATCCGCTATGACCGAAATTATTATCGCCAAAACGAGTTTCGGCCGCTTGTACACGTGTTTGTATCTGTCTACCAAAACCATCACTATACTCACGCATTTGTATAAAGCGTTCGGGGTATTTATCTTCTTCGTTATCGAAAAAATCAGTGATTTCTGATTCTGTCATTTCTGCTAGATTTGCTGCCGCTCTTTTGTCGTTCTCTTCATCAATTAACTGCCATGCATCTTCAGTCCGCTGCAGGGTGTGCACATACACTGGTTGTGGGTTTTGCCCCTGTTTTTGACTATCAACAAAAGCATTAAAATCATATCGATACCGTATGCTAGGTTGTTCTACTCGGTCGCCGATATTTTCCCCTGCTTTAGCGTTAACTTGTATGCTTTGTAACATTCCCAACGGTGAATAGCTTGCTTGGCTTTGATTACCATTGGCATCAATCATTAAGGCAATTTGCAAAGTACGGTAATCATACTCTGCCTGAATAGTAAGTCCTCTAGGGTTAGTTGCCTTGATAGGAAAAAAGTCATATTGATCATATTCAATATGCGATTTACTCCCGAAAGGATTGACACTAGTGGTCACCATGCCACGGGCGTTTATTTCCTGACGCTGCCCAGCTGCGTAGTAACCATGGGTATAGGGTGGCGTTAATCCATCGGCAAAGCCATATGCAAGCGGTGTAATAGCTAGGTCTGGACGTGTCGCATCATGAGAGCTATCCACAGGCAGGCTATCGACAAATTGTTGCGGATATTCACTAGACCAATTAGGCTGTCCATTTTTGGCAAAAACATCGGGTATTTGATTATCATAAATATGATTAAGAATCTCTTGCGTTAATACCAAGGATTCACTACGTGAAAGTACGCCATGTTCACCAATTTCCCCCAATGCCAAGCCGGTATATTTATTACCATCATAAAAATTAAGAGAATGACCGATTAGCTGTTTATTAATCTGTTCGTTCTCAACGGCCTGTTTAATTTGGAGAAGGGTCTGCGACGTTGGTATTAATAACTCATAACGCTTAGATTCAGCGAGTCGGTCTACGATATAAATTTGCTCGTCATCACGTTGTGCAAAAGAGCTTTGAACAAAGGTAGCAAGGTAATTTTCTGTCTGACTGAACTTATCTATCCAGCCTTTTGGACAGGCAACTTGCCAGCTTCTTTGCGGTTGACCATAGTCATTGTAATGGCTAGTGAAGCTAAATTGGGTCATCGGCTCATCACCGCGCTCCCACTGTGTGATTCGACTGGCTACAGAGAAAGGAAAATATATGCGTTGTCTATTGGACTTAACTTGGGTAGGAACCGCTATTTCTTTAAGCTCAAAGGCAGATTCTGAAACGGTGTAGGGAATGGTTTCTCTTACGCTGCCATCCAGCGCATAAGTCTCTGAGCGCAGTAAAGTCCCTCTCAGGGTACGTATAGCATCACGTCTGTCTTGTGGTTGTAACGTTTTTAGAAAGCTTTCTTGATCGTATAGTCCGTCTAGTTGCCCAGGATCCCCTGCCCAATATTCGTGTCTAAAATCAGAGCTACTCCAGTGTCCCTCTTTTTTACGCACAGGGCCTTGATGAAACCAGTTACGCGTTTCTGTGGGCGCTGAAAAGTAGGTATAATCAATATCAAGAAAGGATAGTTGGCTGTCGGTAGTATATTGGTGGTAATTGTCAAAACTTTCCGTATCCCGTTGGTCAACGCGGCCAAAACCACGGAACTCTCTCTCTTTGCCATCCCAATAGCCGTGGTGATAGCTGTATTCAGTGGTCAGTTTGCTTTGGGAGATAAAATCAATTGTTTCTACCCGGCTCACCACCTGAACAGGGAATGGTAAGGTGCTCTGCCAACGGGTATCGACCCGCTTTTCATCCTCAAGATAGAAACGAATAGAGGACTCATAGTAGACACGAGTTAAAGCACCGAGCCGGCTATCCATCGCATTGAGTAAATAAGGCTTTACGCCACCCGTGAAATCAAGAAAATAATAATGGTGACCTGTTCCGCTTTTGTTATCCGTCCACAATAAGCCACTCACACCGCTCCCGTACAAATCAACCACTCTAATTGCTGCAGGATGAGTAACAGGTGGCGTGCCATTAACTATTAATGCATCACTCCAACCTTTTCCTGCCTGATTAAGCCAAAGTGTCACTTTGCCATGATCGACATAAATCAAATCCGCATTACCACTGCCATCAATATCGCCAAGATAGAGTCGTTGTGGATCATAGCCGTAGGGGAATCTAGGACTATTATGCATATGCACACGCTTGCCCCATTGTCCATAACCTTGATATGGCCAGTATTCGATATTGCCATCATGGACCAGCACAATGTCGGTTAGTCCATCGCCAGACATATCTGCCCATTTAACGCGTTGGTCGGCGAAATTGACATTAGGAAAATATTTCAAATCTTTTCGCGGGATTTGTTGGGTTTCAGACCAGCCATTGTCTGGGTCGTTATAAAACAATTCAAAACGGCTCCCACTTCGAATTGCGTCGGTAATGCCATCGCCATTCAGGTCAATCAGTTTAACTTGTGGGTCTTGTAAGCTAAAGGAAGGGGCTGTGCGATAGGGTTGGAACGAATGACGATCCCATAATGCACCGGCTTCACTGGAGAAATAGCCATTCATTTGGTGGTTACTGACCATCAAATCAGGTCTACCATCACCATTAGCATCTAATAATTGTACGCCAGCAGTAGAAAGATTAAAGCCTATAGGCGCTTCTTTCATTATGCGTGGTATATCAAACTTACCATTACCGAGGTTACGCCAGTAGCGGATTACGCCTTTTGTCTCTAATAAGTCGGGTAATCCATTACCAAATAAATCGACCAGCTCTAAATCAGCATCAGTCAGAGACTGTGTAGGCAGGTTTTGGTTATCTAACGCTGTAAACTTGCGCTGTTCTGGCTCAAAAGTGCTGTAACTAAATTGAGGGGCAGGCAATATTTCTGTTTGATCGTTGTCATGTCCTATGACTTCGATTTGATACAAATAAGAAAGGCCGTTTTGCGGAGGTTTTATTTTTTGGGCTTGTTGTTGTTCTAAACTTAATTGATCTATGTACTTGAAATGGTAACTTCGGGTGAGTTGGCTTGTTGTGAGCTTATCTTGAGGTAGTGCATCGGGATTGCTGTAAACTTCTATCGAAGAGCAGCGTTTAGCGGTGCGAACCTCAAAGCCTGCCCGATGATCTGATGAGGGATAAATACTTTTTTGTTCTGGCAAATCTTCATAACTGAAACGAATGGTTATGAGAAATTTCGGATTTTTATTATTAGAGTCTTCCCCATAATTTAGGTAAAGAATCTCATGCAAGTAGCTTTGAGTATAATCTTCATCAGAGTCATCAAAATACTTATAGCGTATTTGATTACCAAATGTGTCTACAGTATTAGTTAATTTCCATACAAAAATATTATTGTTATTTTGTGGGTCTGCAATAGTCGCAGCATCAGATTTTCTTGATTTTTCATTTCCATAATAACTGGTTAACCCTTCTTTGCTACGCACTTGCCAATAATCATTGTTTGCATCTAAATGTCTAAATATTTTGGCAAATAGCCCTTCAGTACGAGGTCTATATTGAGTAACGCCCTTATCTTTTTGAATGGGAACAAGGTCTTCAGCACCTGAGAGAATGAAAGTATCTTCACCCAAATAACGAGGAATACCTTTGCTCGTTTTTCTGCTAACACCCGGAATAGTGAGCTGCCACCCTAAGCCAAAGGGACTGATACCATTACCAGTGCTGTAAACAAGGCTTAGTTGAGGTTGAAAGCCATTCCGGCCTGGAGGAATGTCGATGGGTACTGAGAAGTTACCCGTTCCGGTAAAAAGATCTGGTGAGAAGGTCTCCCCCAAGCCAGCTATAGCACCTCCACCTTTTGGCAACGATATGTTTGAACTTATATCAGACATTATTAACTCCCCACTAAATCAGAGATTAATCTATCTTATATGTCCAATATACCCTATGTACTGTTACTTATGTAAGAATTTAGCATAACTACTTATTCCTTATGTCCTTTAGCTATTTTAGCTATTTTAGCTATTTTAGCTGTCCAGTTACTAAAGATATGTAACGTAAAAGCACTGACGTTATCTAAGCGAATTTGTTGTGGATAGCAATGCCAATCGGCTAATTGATTAAGGTAACAAATCACTCTTAACAACAGTATATTCATACTAATACTAATATTAATACCTAACACCTCGTGGTTATAGTCATCAACCACCTTAAAGACTCAGAACCAGATGTTGTTATCTAATTTATCGCTCATTGTATTATTTTAGGAAATAGTTACATTTACAGAGTTTTTGCAAAGGTTGCAAAAGGTGAAATACAATTCATGAATTTTGCTACTTACGGTATTTTCATTAATCAAACCAATAAAGCCTTTATTTATTGACGACTTAAGGTCATATTTTGAATTCTGACAGGCCGCACTTTAAACTTGGGGATTTTAGTCACGCAACCTGACGATAATAATCAAACCACACTTGTCTTGGCGATCTATAACCCAAATCTTTTTGAATTCTAGTCCCACTGCGAGTACAGCTCTTGCCTTGCGTCGCTGCAAAGCAGTGCTTTGCTAATCGCCCCTCATTGTACTCAAGCTCAATATACTTAATGATATCGTTGATGGCTCCAGATCTTGTTTCATAGTCTTGGTGATACACCCACTCATTCTTCAATATGCCCCAGAATCTTTCTATCGGAGCGTTGTCGAAACAATTGCCTTTACCACTCATTGAGCCTGTAAACTTATACTGTTTGATGATACTCATGGCTATAGTACTGACCGCTTCTGTCAGAATGCCAAATCAGCTCTTGACTGAGTTGTCTATGCTTAATTGCCATATTGAGTGCACGACAGACTAAGTCTGCTGTCATATACTTATTGATGGCATAGCCAACCAGCTCTTTAGTGTAGTTATCGCAGGGATATTAAAAACTATCGAATGGATGGTATAGCTGGCAAGGTAGTTTTGAAATAATGAGCTTTTGCAGAATCAACTTATATACATATATTTAAAAATTATTAGATGTGACTACCTATAGTCAAAGAAGTCTAAAACGGGTACAAGGCAGCCGACTGCAGATTGTACAAATAGTACATCTAGGGAGGGTAACGCCGTAGCCGTTTAGTAGTTCTCTGACTATATAATATTACGGGTCTATAAATAGTATTTATAGATATAATAATCACTAACCAAAATATGAACACACTATATTGATAATTTATCTAAGCCTATTTATATAAGTCTTACACCACAAATTGCTAATAATAAGATTTGTCAGGTGTCTTTGTGAAAATCGGGGTTTGAGCTGTACTACATGAGGAGCGATTAGCAAAGCACTGCTTTGCAGCGACGCAAGGCAAGAGCTGTACTCGCAGTGAGACGAGAATTCAAAAGGGTTTAGGTTATCTATTGCCAAGAAAGATGTGGGTTAGCTTTCAGCATCAGGCTGCGTAACTAAAATCTACCAAGTGAATGTCTACAGGTTTGACAGCATAGGTCAACAAGAGTAGTCCACCACCCTAAAAACACAAAAAAGCCTTTCAAGCTTTATATTTCATAGCTTGAAGGGCTTTATCGATCACATATTTTTATCTAGTTAAGCATTTTAATATCCGGGTTTAGCCACTCTTACTCTATGTTCAACATCGATTTTGCCACGGCTTCGGCCACTTTAATGCCATCAATCCCTGCTGATAATATACCACCTGCATAGCCAGCACCCTCGCCTGCTGGGAATAAGCCTTTGGTGTTAATACTTTGGAATTCTTTATTGCGTTTAATGCTGATTGGTGACGATGTTCTGGTTTCTACGCCAGTTAGTAAACCGTCGTCAGATGAAAATCCTTGGATTTTTTTATTAAACGCTGGAATGGCTTCACGTATGGCATCTACGGCAAAATCAGGTAGTGCTTTGCTTAAGTCGGTTAAGGTAATGCCCGGTGTGTAAGACGGGTTAACATCACCTAATTCTGAATTTGGTTTACCTTTTAAGAAGTCGCCAATGGTTTGCGCTGGTGCATTGTAGTCTTTGCCGCCTAATTCAAACGCTAAGGTTTCTAGTTTTCTTTGTAAGTCGATACCAGCAAGAGGGTGGTTTGGGTAATCTCGCTCTGGGTCGATGCCTACAACAATAGCACTGTTGGCGTTACGTTCGTTTCTTGAATATTGGCTCATGCCGTTAGTGACAACACGGCCTTCTTCTGATGTTGCGGCAACAACGGTTCCGCCTGGACACATACAGAAGCTATAAACAGAACGACCATTTTTACAGTGATGAACCAGTTTGTAATCCGCAGCGCCAAGTATTTCGTTTCCAGCATTGTCACCAAAGCGTGCTTGGTCTATGGTTGACTGTTTATGTTCAATCCTAAAACCAATCGAGAAAGGTTTTGCTTCAACATACACGCCTTTATCATGGATCATTTCAAAAGTGTCTCGGGCGCTATGACCAACAGCAAGAACAACATGGTTAGTTTTTAAGGTTTCGCCACTATTAAGTGTCACGCCAGTTACTTTTGAGTCAGTTATATGCAAGTCGTCTACGCGAGTAGCAAAACGGACTTCACCACCGAGTTCTATGATCTCGGCACGCATTTTTTCTACCATGCTGACTAACTTATAAGTACCTATGTGCGGTTTACTAACAAATAAAATTTCCTCTGGTGCGCCGGCTTTAACAAATTCTGTCATTACTTTACGGCCATAATGATTTGGATCTTTCACTTGGCTATATAATTTACCGTCGGAAAAGGTACCTGCTCCGCCTTCACCGAATTGTACGTTTGATTCTGTGTTTAATTTACGTTGACGCCAAAAGCCAAAGGTGTCTTTGGTGCGTTGTCTTACTTCATTACCACGTTCAATAATGATAGGTTTAAAACCCATTTGAGCAAGGGTGAGTCCTGCTAATAAACCACAAGGACCAAAACCAATAACAACAGGACGCTCAGTTAAATTCTCTGGCGCTTGGCCAACATAGTTATAGCTTGTGTCTGGTGTTGCTTTAACATGGTTGTCTGACTCAAATTGAACCAGTAAATCATTGGTTAAATCCAAGTCGGTAAGTGTGATGTCTAGCGTATAAATTAATTGGATATTTCTTTTATTACGAGCATCATAACCACGTTTAAACATCACAAATGAAGCCATTTGCTCAGCAGAAATTTTAAGTTTTGTCATTATAGCAGTAGTTAGATCTTCAGGTGCATGATTTAATGGCAATTTAATTTCAGTTAAACGTATCATTGGTTACTCATAAACTAGTGTAGAAAACAGTCTCGCATTTTACTGGTACTGATACAAATAAGCGAATAAATATTTTACTTATGCAGGGTAAATTTACGGATTTGTATTGTAGTTTGAAAATGACCCCTGCCGTCAAATCCGTACAATTAAACTTGGGGATTTTAGTCACGCAACCTGACGATAATAATCAAACCACACTTGTCTTGGCGATCTATAACCCAAACCCTTTTGAATTCTAGTCCCACTGCGAGCATAGCTCTTGTCTTGCGTTGCTGCAAAGCAGTGCTTTGCTAATCGCCCCTCATTGTACTCAAGCTCGATATATTGTGTAATCTCGTTGATCGCTGTAAACCTTTTTTTATAGTCTTGGTAATACATAATCTCATTCTTCAACATGCCCCAGAAATTCTCTATTGGCAGGTTTTCAAATGAGCGAGGAAAAGTAAGTGTCTGGGAGACACTTACCCGAGTACAAGGCGGAGGACTGTGCCCGTAGTGGTTGTCTTTACCACTCATTGAGCCTGTAAACTTATACTGTTTGATGATCTTATGATACTCATTGCTACAATACTGAATGCCTCTGTCAGAGTGCACAATCAGTCCTTGGCTGGATCGTTTGTTTTTGATGGCTATGCTGAGTGCACGGCATACTAAATCTGCTGTCATGCATTTATTGATAGCGTAGCCAACTAGATCTTTGGTATATAAGTCTTTAACTCCAGCTAAGTACAGCTAGCCCTCGCTTGTCCATATATAAGTAATATCGCTGACTCACGCTTCATTAGGATGCTTAGCATCAAACTTCTGATCCAGCACGTTTGGATAGACAAGCTTATTATGGTTGGAGTTGGTAATGACTTTAAAGCACTTGTGACGACGGCATTTGATGTCGCACTCTCCTTTGATACTTCTGACCATGTATTGGCTGATGTTATGCCCTTGTTCGTTTAAATGAACGTGTAGTCGGTCTATGCCATAGCGCTCATGAGCTTCACTGTGTGCCGCTTTAACCAATAGCTCACAGTGATTACGGTGTATCTGCCGGTCACTGATATCACGACGGTTCCAGTCGTAGTAGCTTGATGACTTAATAGCTAAGACCTTACATATGCTTGCGATAGTAAAGAGCTGTCTATTATTTTTTATAAAAGCGTACGTCACGAGCTGTCACTGCGGGCATAACCCTACGTCTTGCGTCACTAAAACAGGCTACTAGACTGTTTCTTAACGTTCCTCATTTGCAAAGTACGCGGTGGCCTCATTCGAGCATAGCTCTCATCTTGCGTCGGGGCGAAGCAGTGCTTCGCTTTATCCCTTCTCATTTAATATCTCTTGTTCTTCTTCGGCCACTGTAAGTTGACGTTTAAGAAGTTTATTCTCTTCTAATACAGCTATTAGCTCAGGATCATACTGCACAGTTCCTGCAAGCTTGCCTTGATTGGCTTTATTATGCCAGTTAGATAATGTTTGTATGGCGATGCCTAGCTGCCGAGCAGTTGCACTCAAATTACCATTGTTGTCTGCAATTTTTTTAACCGCTTCTGCTTTGAATTCCGTGCTGTAAGTTCTAATTTTCTTAGTCATGGTAAACTCCTCATCGAGTCGTTAGTTTACCAAGTTTACTTATACGGTTTCTTCAGCATAGCTCAACATCCCACCAGACCGATAAATAATAAGAAGATAAGCCCTTAAGAAACAACATTTAACGTTACTTTTTAAGGGCTTAGAATGGAAACGTTTCAACTGAATCGTAGTATTAAACCTAGCTTTTACTCATGTAGAGCAAGTATCCTGATAACAAAACCCTTACCTCTCAGGTAGCAATATTATGGTTTTCAAGGTATAGCATTATCAATAAGAGTTTTATGAAAATCAAAGCGATTGGCCTGGTTATACATAAAAAAACCTACTAGGCATTTGCTGGCACGTCTTAGCGGGTTCCTACCATTTTTAGAAATACTCAGGTGGCTTGATTAATATTGGAGTCTGATTAAGGTAACGAATCGCTCTTAACAACAGTATATTCATACTAATATGAATACCCAGCACTTCACGGTTATAGTCATCAACCACGTTAAAGGCTCAGAACCAGATGTTGTTATCCAATTTATCGCTCATTGTATTATTTTAGGAAATAGTTACATTTACAGAGCTTTTGCAAAGGTTTCAAAAGGTGAAATCCAATTCATGAATTTTTCTACTTGCAGTATTTTCATTGATCAAATCAATAAAACCTTTATTTATTGACGACTTAAGGTCATATTTTGAATTCTGACAGGCCGCACTTTAAAATATATTCTCAACTCACTTTGGAATCCTGTAGCCCTTTGGTTACAGGAATTTTTGTTGCTTATCAGTCTTTATCTGCTTTTATGTATTTGTTGAATGACGGTATAGAGCTAACCACTAAAACAATATACCGTCATAATGAAGTCAAAAGTCACTTCTTAGGAGATTAGAATATACCTACTTTAATTAAATCAGAGTATAAAGCTTAACTTTCACTCATGAAGAATAAGTAGTTTGATAACACAGCTCTTACTTCTTAGGTAGCAATATCATGGCTTTTCAGGGTACAGCATTATCAATAAAAACTTTATAAATATTAAAGCGATGAGCTTTGTTATGTATAAAAAATCTACTCAATACACTCAGCTTTTACGTCAAAGTGTCTTCCGCCATAATTTAACAGAGCTACGTAAACTTCAAGACGGTGAAAAACAGGCTATAATCTAGTTCACTACCTAGCTACCCGCCAATACTTGTCCTTTATAAACCTCAAAGTAGCCATCATAATCAATCACCTAAAGCGAAAGAGCCTATTAACTGCAGGTTACTCCTGGTCACTCCACGTTACTGCAACCCACAGATCTGACATTACGTTGGTGTCAAAAAAGAGCTTCAACTCGCTATCTGGCTTATCAGGTAATCCTATTTCTTTCAGATTACCAACAAACAAGTTACCTAGAGCAGCACTCGTATCTAGCGTGGTCCCCTCACCATCGTTGCTCGACACTTTTACATTAGCTTTTGTATTGGCCAGAATTTTCACTTCCTTCACACTATTCAACCGACCCTGACTCCAGAACGGGTAGTGTTCTGCAAGCAGATTGAGCGTCAGTTCGTGGCGATCAGCATCCGCCGGTTGGCTCTGAAACCTAGCCCACTCGGTCGGGAACTCATGACGCACAGAGAACAGGCGTACCGAACCAGCAGCTTGCGCTTCGCTGATGCGCTCCTTGATATATGCAATAGATCCGCTGCGCAACAAGCTCCCACCCTCTCGAGCTGTATAGCGAATATGTAAGATAACATCGCTAATTGTTTGATAATCAAACTGCGCAGGGTCTTCTTTACTCGGATCAGCAGGCAATTGCAGTTGCCATTCGCTAACAACACCCGAGTTCTCGAATGGCAAGTAGCGCTCGTCGCGCAGGTTGGTCTCGAACAGCCCGCTGTCGTTCTGAGCGGAGCTGGTGACGATCGATTGTAGGCTGCCGAAGTTATCGTTGAAACGGTCGTCTTCCGCACCCTCACGGGCATACACACCATCGCGCAGGACTTGTGTCTTGCGGATGCTGCTCTTCAGTAACGTCAGGGTACAGTTGACGCTGGCATAAGGGCCAGTAACGCAGGGGATGCTCACCGCCACGGTCTTGATGCGTCGGAAGTAATGGCCTGGGCCATCCATATCGAATAGCGACTCAGGAAGCCGTACGGTGCAGCGACCGGTGGTGCGCAGTTGAATCAGCGCCAGTGGGTCCACCTGGAGCAAGCTTACGTGCCTAGTAAGCTCGTACTCTCGGCGGTTGGTCTCCAAGTAGGCTGTCTCCATGCGACGCAGGTCGTAGTGAAGCTGGTCGCCGGCCAGAAGCCCCTTTTTCAGATTGTCCCAATAACCAAAATTTATGAAGGAGGCATCGTAGTCAGCCAGTTCATACTGGAACGCCCGCTGAGCGCGATTGGCCATCTCATAGGCCAGTTGATAGCTCTGGAAGTACACAGAGCGGATCTGATCCACCATCCAGCCGTAGAGCTCTTCGTTGGTGAATTTCGATCGCATAAGATCATCCATTTCGCGGTTCTGCGCAATTTGCCGTTCCTGGTTCTTCAGTTCATGTTCCGCAATTGCGATGCGCAGACGTGCCCCTTCCAGTTGCTTTTCAAGGGCTTCAATTTCTGTCGCTGCTTGATTAGCTTGGAAATCCCACTCTTCATCGCGCCGTTTAAAGCCAGCGGTGATGGAAGACATATTCGACGCTCGATTTGCCCACTGTGCCAAGGCTGAAGTATTGAGACTGGTTGCATCCAGTCCATGGACCAGATTCATTAGCCCACCCTTAGTGGTTATGACGGGCGAACCCCCAAAGCCGGAAGTTCCAATCTCGACATTCGGTACAATGCCCGCCATTCCCTGTTTTACCAGTGAAATTGCTGCTACTCCCAGTTCCAGATGATTCGCCTCTTCAAGCCGGTCGAATTGAGCAGTCTCTTCGGATATTCGACGAACTCGCTCCGCATAAAAGCGATGCCTCTCTCTACTTGCCGCCAGATTCTTCTCCAGCCCTGCTAAAGCGGCATCCGCATCCTCGAGTTGCAGACGTCGCACATCGCGCATTGCACTTAAGAGTCGTTCCTCGTGACTAGAGCGTAGCAGTGCCAATTTCTCGGCATCACGCTTTTCGAGCGCCGCCAACAAAGCACCGCCAAGCTGTTTGACATCGTTGCAAAACTCAATAGCTTTCTGCACCAAGATACTGTAACGATACTGCAGACGCGGGGCTTTCATGTCCTTCAGCACGCTGCCAATATCGATGCCCGCCGCAGTTGCCCTAGTCAGCAGGTCTCGATCAATGGGCAGCTCAAACAAGCTGAGCTGGCGAACGTCCCCCTTTGTATTCATGCAGTTGCGAACCTTGAACAGGCGATCTGCGATGATGTCCCAGTAGCGCAGGTGCTTCTCGTTCCTAGGCACGCAGAAGAAGAATGATGAGCCAAGGATATCGACCGTGGCAACCTCGCTCATAGGCGAATCTGAGACATCCATAGGAGCAGGCAACTCGTTTTCAATCTGGACGACGACATTGCCAAATTGATCAAGATACTCTTCAAGGTCATCAAAGGTCTTGATGATTTGCCCGTCGATCTTTTGATCGCCTCGTAGTTCCGGCAAGGTTTCTGGGCGGTCGCCCAAAATCTGAGATGCCAGAATGTAAAGCTGAGTCGCTTCATTGATCGACTCAATGCTATCGCGTCGAAAAAGGGAATCGCCCCAATTGATGAGATTATCGAGATACTTCATCACGATGGTCTTCTGGTAGGCAACCAGACGCTGTTCGGCTATACGATGGGGCTGGAAGGCATTGTCACGCCAGTCAGCGACCTGGGCTTCAAGCGCGCCCCTTTTCGCCTGATCCTGTGCGTCATTCGAGCTTAGAATCCCAAGCAACGCACGAATATTCTCTAGGCCTCGGTTCTCAAAAAAGGGTTTGATCTTCCAGTAGCGGTAGGGGGTATCGGCTGAAGACAGGTTTGAAACGTCAGTGGGGTCGAAAAGGTAGTGGAACCATTTCTGGGCGGCTTCGAACTGCTGGTTGGCGCTCAACCGTGACGCGATCAGAAGCGGAGCATGGAAGAACAACTCCCAATTGTAAAGTGCGTAAGCACCTGTATAGGAGAAGTCGAACTCTTCAACGGGCGGATTGGACTGGTCAACCGAAGGCTTCAGCTGGAATATCTCGCCAAACTCTGTCCCAGGCAACTCTCGCTTGAGCTGGCGTCGCAAATCGTCACCGCCACCATTCTCTGCCGGATTCAACAACCCTTCGATTCCTCGAGAATAGATCTGTTTGATGATGTCGCTTACGTACGGGTGATAGTGGATATGGAAACGATACTTCGGAGTGACGCTGGTCACTTCCTTGACCTTCAGCGGCTCGCCGAGAAAGCCTAATCCAAACGCGGTGAGTATGTTTTCCCCGATGCCGAAGGCTGTGTCATCATCTTCCTCCGTTGGCGTTGAGTGCGTTGAGCTATCTTTACCAAAGAAGTTGACGGCAAGTATTGAATTCGTCGCGGTCAAAGGCTTTCGGACCACACTCAGACCACTTACAGTGAACGCTCCTGTTGCAAATAATGAGTTTGACCTCTCCGCGAACGACAAATCAACGCTTCTGAAAGGAAATCGATTAGGAACTCTTCGCTCTGAATGGGCTAAAGCTACAAGGACCGGAGCATCAGCAGTTGGCAGAGTAAAATCAGGTAATTTCGGATGAATAGCACCAATAGGGACGATTACGTAAATCCGGTTGCCATTCTCGTAGAATAACGGTGATTGGGAAGTATATTGCGTATACTGAAGCGGCGGTACAATCAAGTCTGCGCGACTTCCAAGTAATACGGGGACAAGTGCTTCCTGAGGGTTTTTAAGTGCGAGCAGGGCATCCGACCGGTACTCTTCTAGATAGGAGTCCACTACTTCCTCGTTCTTTTCTTCAATCTCCAAGCGACCACTATCTTCAAATAGAAAACAACGACCCGATTGAAGCCAAGAACTGTTCAACTGGGGCTCAGAAACCGGAGTATCGCTATCAACCTTAAACTCAATTTGTTCTACCGCTATTTTCAGTTGGCCTTTTTCGTTTTTAAGAGGGCGAGGCCGAAACCAGACCGACAACCATTTGGGATTCTTTATTCCTTTTAGCCCAGAGAAAGTTGTTGACTCTGTGTCTATGGAAGAATTGGAAAGTTTTTTTGGAGACCAACTTCCATGATCGTATTGACTCCAGGCTAGTTTTATTTCCAGATACCTATACGGTCTATCTATCGAATATTGTTTATCCCCGACCTCTGGCACCTTGACTTGTCCATTTTTACTCGTGTCCGCCCTTTCCGTCGTCATAAACCAGAAAAGATAAAGGCGGCGGTTGTGGCGGGTAATAGAGACGTTTTCACCTTCGATATCGACTGGCACAGATTCCCACGGAGTCCAGCGGCGGCGGTTTTTCCAGCGGCGGTAAAAGTACTTGCGAGGGATATTTTTGGTGCGTCCTAATACGTATAACGTGCCGGCTTCTTCCTCATCGTTGTATACACTGGAGACTTCCAGTCTGGCAACCTCGTCTAGTTTCTCCAGATAATTTAGAAAGGCTGTTTCAGCTGTTTCAGAGGTGACGTCGTTTTGCAGCAGTTCGTTTTCCAAATCCTCAAAGAAGGATGACTTTTCCAGCCGTAATTCCGGCTCAATCCAATTTTCGGGATAGAGAAAAATCTTACGGTTCGCTTCCCAGACCCGATAGTTTTTCATCCATTGCCATTGGCTGGCAGCTTCATCGTCAAGGGTCACGCCTGGCTCCAGGTTCATCAGGCAGCGCTGCACAAAGAGCTGAACCGAGCTGATTGCCAGTTTGATGCGTGAAGTCAACATGCAGGGATTCATCTCTGCATCCATCAGGAAGTAAGCGTAGATATGTGCGATTTCCGAAATATCATCATTGCCGGCGATTGTCAGGGCAGCATCGACCAAGGTATTCCGCTGGTGCAGACGCAACCCATCGCGGATCAGCTTGGCGACGGACGGCCATTTCTCGACACTGAACTTAGCCCGGGCGGCCTGCTTAACTTCGTTGGTGGTCTCGCGAGTGACTTCTGGTGCTGCCCAGGTCCAGGCTAGTTTGGCGGAGACGCCTAGCCGTTGCAGAAGCTCAATCGCCCGATAAAGCCTGAGAAGATGTTCCAGAGCCTGTTGACCGGTGAAGTGATTGTTGAAGGAGAGGTTAAGGTGATCGACGTCCAGTAAGGTCTCGATATCAGTCTGATTCCAACCGGTAGCGGCGTGTAAACCAGTGATAAATTGACCAAACTCGATTGCATTTCCATTCTCATCCTGGCCGGAATGAGCGGTGCGCAGAAGCGTGAACAGCGATGTCTCTCCGATTGGGATTTGTGTTCTCAGCCAAGCAAACTGGGCCATACGCAACCATGACTGGAAGCGTTCCGGGTCAGGTTCACTGGCATCAATAGGGAGAGTATTGAGATCTAACCAGCCCAACTGAGGGGCCTCTTCGACCAGCCAACGCACTTCGTCGGAAGGAATATCAAGTTGGTTGAGAATCAGGGCGATCTTTTGCAATCGTCGCACCATCTGATACTGGTCCGCGAAGGCGGTCTCAGCTAGGGGTGCATGAGTGCTACCAACAAAGGTGTCATCCAGGAATATCGCACTGGCTGATTGAGTAGCATCAGTTATGGCTTTGATGGAACTACCCAATAGTTGTACACTGGCCCGGAGGTCAATGTCCAGCAGATCGGCAAACGACTGTTGCACCAGAGCGATGCTGTCGGTCTTGAGAAGAAAGCGGGTGAGCGGGTCCAGAACAGTATGGAATCTTTCTGCAAGCTGAATGCTGGGATCCAAGTAAGTAGCCGACCCATCATTGATGAATTGATCCTTGAATGCCACGAGATCGTCGATGAAGACGTCGAAGTACTGATCGATGATAGCGTTTCGATCAAGTGTTCCTTCAGGAAGCTGCGTATCCGGCGTCCCGACAATGATCCCCATTACCCGATCCAGCATTGATTCGGGCACCAGCTTGGCCAGCCGAAGGCGGGTACGTTTGCCCACTGGATCGGGAGCCGTCGTCATCAATCCCGGCAAGACTGGGTCTTTGACAAGAAGATAGTCCGCTTCGAGTTTTTTCAGCCCTGTGCGCAAGCGGAACAGGAAGTCGCCAATGGCCTCGCTCCCTCTGGCGAACAAGCTATCTTCTTTAGAATCGTGGTTCAGGATATAGGCCAGTTCAGACAGTGTGGAATCGGAAGCGCTGACTACCGCCAGAACATCCAGAAATCCATGTGAAAGGCCCTCTAGATTTTCCAAGGCAAACGGATTCAAACCGGTCAGATCGATAAAGTGGAGCAGATCGGCCACCGGCAGCCTCAGGGCTTTGGCCATGGTGACCACTCGATAAAGCTCGCTCAGATTCGCTAGATTCAGTGCCCCGTCGATTCCACGTTTCTGAATGATCAAGTCCAGTTCCGAGGCCGAAGTTAGCCCGAGTGCCGCCAGGATTGCCGATTCCTCATCTTCAAGGGTCGAATTGGTATTGGCCAATTCGTCCAAACCATTGTTAAGGGTAAAGACCTCCATGTCGTCCTGGTCGCCGATCGACTTGTTGAGAAATAGCCGGTCGTAGAGCGAAGGCTGTTCCTCTCCCTCGTCGTTCTTGCGCTGGGTCGTATCGATAGGACCCCACCAGCTCAGTAGAGTCAGGAGCGGCATTCCGAAGGTGTCGTGCAGTTCCCGGAGCACTGCCAGACGCCGTAGAAGCATATCGTCGAGGGTATCTGTTCCCAGAACATGGATCGCTGCGTCTAAATCGAGGATGTTCCAGCCCAGCTTACGTTGGAGGCGCATGAAACGGTGTATACTGTCGGCGTGCGGTTCCTCCATCATCATCGGAATAGTAGCATGGTCGAGATCGCAATGGTCGCTAGCAAACTCGATCTCCAAATCCCCATTGGCATTGACAAATTTGGTATCCAGCAAACGCCGCACCTCCAAGTAGGCGAGGCTTCCCTTGCGCATCAGCGACTTGACATTTCGCAACTCCTCGATGGTGGCGGGAGCGAGTTCGCTACCCCACCCAGCCAGGCCTTCGGCCTGCGAACCAATGATGATGCTCCATTCACGGGGAATCAGACCCAGCGCTTCTGCAGCGATGTCGGTGCGAAGCGTTGCAGGGAAAGAACCTTGGGAATGGGGATTTAATATACCCATGATCTCGGTACGCTTGACGCCCAATGGCTCCAAATAGGAGCGCATCTCCGCCGCCCACAGATTAAAAGGCAACGTCCATGGGTAGTCCCTGTTCTGGAGTAACCCATAGGCCGCCGCAACAATGTTCTCAGGGTGGACCCGCAAATCTTCCCTCTCGCCAAAGGTTTGGGGAACCTCGTTTTCATCCCACCAATTGGCATTTGTATTTACGGCGGCGCTGGCTAAAAAGTGCTCCATCACCTCGATCACCAGATCCACATAAGGCAAGGTAGTATTGGTATTGTGACAGTTCAACTCAATCTTACCAATGTCGCCGCGGCGCAAGAATAACACCTCGAGCGCGGTCCTCCCGTCCTTCTTGCGATCTCGGAGAAAGGCCAAGAGATCGACTAGATAAGCTGCCGGACTGTAGACCGACCGGCAGTGCTCGCATGCGCAAAAACTGATACTGCCGAAGAGCTTCTCCCAGGTCGGAAGATCTACTTCTGGATTGGCATCAGCTCTCCCAGCACTTGCGCCGCCCTCGCCTGAGAAAATCCTAAGATTACCTTCGGGTAGTACCTTCATTCCCAAGTTGTTGAGTAGCGGAGAGTAAGCGGCAAACAACGCTGTGGCCATGGCCGATTTCTGGCTGGCGGCCTGATAAACGCGCTTGGCAACGTCTTCGCCCATTACGGGCCCATAACGGGCGTAGAATGCCGTCTTCCCCATTTTGCGGATTCTGTATGCGGAAGTGTCTCCATTTTTGAGTAGCGCACGCATAGCCTCATAGCGACCGACCGCTGGCGCCAAATCGAAAACCCGTTTGAAGTCAAATAGCCGGTCGCGCAGGCTATCGGCGACTTGGATGTCGTTGGCGTCCAAGAAGACCCGCACGTTCTGGTCGCGCAACTCGATGTTGTGGTGTCGGCTTAAAAATGTCTTGACCTCATCCGCACCGTCAAAATCACTGCGACCCAAAACTGCTGCAACCGATGGTGTTGGATAAGTTGCTTCGATCAGATCGGCCATTGTCCGTGCGTAGGTCATTTCCGACGTTTCGCCATCGATCTTAGGCAGGTCTGGTGGCAGCATTACTTTGCCCTCCTGATCGGTGTGCAACCGGATCTCGCGCAACCATTCCTCTTGGTTGCGGCCGATAAGTCCTCGCAAGCCCTGCCGATCCTCGCTCAACTGCCGGTGCAAGCTTTTCATAATAGCGGAATTGTTTCGCGTGAGGGTGCCCAACTTGATAGCCAGTTTGACCGAGTCGATCGCGGTTTCGTCGAATCTGTGATCCGTGGCCAGCTCATCCCAGAAGGCCTGGCTCGTGCTATGGGTAGCGGCGAACCTTTGAGCGAAGGCACGCTTCTGCCTGTCATCAATGTCGGCAACTGTAAGAATGCCACCCAAGGAGGTGGAACCAACCGGCAATTCAGGTTGCTGCAGGAGCAGATCAACCCGTTGCTTCATCAGGGATTTCAGAACGTGTTCCAATTTATCGGCAACTTTCTTGCTGATGACATTGGCCTTTGACGCTTCTTCGAGAGCCTGCCGCAGGACGCTCTCATCCTGAGCGACCAGGGCAGAAAGGCTCATGGGCTGGTTCGCTCTTAGTAAGCCGTAAAAGGCTTCCGGCTCGATCTTCGTCGCTTTCGACAAACGGTTTGCTTTCACTAGATAGGCAATGAAAACCGGATTGACCCGGCTTTTGCCAGCCAGATACATGATGGACTTTTGATCCAATTCAGCGGAATCGGTACCGTCTAAGAAAGGAGCAAGCCGCTGTTGCAGCTGCTCAAACTCCGGCAGATCGGAGTAGGATTCATGATCAACGATGATATCGACGGTTAGTTTATCTTCAGCTTCGATGATCAGCGGCGATTCAGCAACTACCTCGTCGGCTGCATCTATGACACGCACAAGGAGATCAGGAGCGCCTTTCGGTCTCGGCACGTAGCGTACTTCGTATTGCCCTGAAGTATCCGTATTCGTTTCGCCCAGAATCACATCATCCTTAGCCAAAAGTCTTTTGTAAATGACCTGCACGCGAGCACGTGGGATAGGGTTGCCATTGGGTTGCGTGACCCGGCCGCGTACCTCAGGGTCCAATTTAACTAACAATGCATTAAGTGCGTTGGCCGTGAGCTCATCCACCTCCCCGGTTGGCCGAATCTTCTGCTCTTCCTGAAAATGACTGACGAGCTGGCGTGTGGCTTTACCATAGCGCTGCGCCGTGCGCTCGCTCTTGAGCGTCTCGGACAGTTTGTGTCTAGCCGTCTCATCGTTGGCTAGCAGGACGCTACGTTCCAGCAGCAGTCGTAGCGCGTCTTGTAGGTCACCCACTTCTGGGCGCTTCATTTGTAGCTTTAGTGGAAAAGTGATTGCGTTCATGGCCTGGATCCTCTGGTTGATTTTCTGAATTCCTGCTCTTTACTTACTGGTCCTGCTGTCCCAAAAGTGAATCCTGGTTCGCATGTCTAATAACGCGTATTTGCTTAGCTATTCACCTTCCAATAAATCAATTGAGTTCGCCCCACCTCTTCATTTTTCTCTCTATCGTGAACGATGGGTCTTGTAGCCGCGACTGATCGATAGATATCCTGACTTCGAGGTTCGACAGCTCATCGCCTGGTAGGATTCAATAGAAATAGAGAATTCGCTTCTTTTCATTTCTTTCAACAGCTACGCCTCTTCCGATCAGCTTTGTGCTCGGGTAGTTGCTTGCAGTCAACTTGTAGTACTGCGGATATGGAAGAACGCCAGAAGTATGCCTACCGCCACCGTAGTTGACGATTATCTGTGCGTTTGTTTCTCTATCTACGAAGATTAGTGCCGCTGACCGCCCGGGTCTCGACTTACTCTTGCCATATTCCTTTGTAAAGTCCCAGTTCGTTCCGAGAATCTCCTGAATTTCTCTTACACCTTTTCCACTGAGATGGGTTTCGGGGTTAGAAAATAGGTCTTCCGCACCAATTGCCTTCTGCGTCGGGCCTCCGACGACTGGGCCTACGTCTCTACTTCGTCTGAGCAGAGGTGCCTCCATAGCGAGAAAGCCCACATTCACTGCTGCCGAAAGGCAGGAGCCGTCCATTTCACCAACGCATCCTCTTATGTCATTGCCAGCCACTCCTATTTGACTACCAAGTTCCAGGCCTAGCAATAGCCCTCTACGAGCACCAGATAAGCCAATTCCGATAGCCGAGGCATTGAGTTCGAAAATACGATTTCGACCGCTTGCGACCCAGTTGCTGTAGGCATCCTGGTCGGTAATAGTCTTGTTTTTTTTCATGTTCTGCTTAGTTCGTTGCTCAAAGAAGGCAAACACCTTTTCTTTCTCATGCGCATAGAAATACTTGTTATCTTGAGAGTCCCATACAGCACTTGCATCTCTACCACGACCCTCTGGTGTACGGATCCTAGCTTTTTGTAATCTTTTAGCAAACGACAATCTCGGTACTCTAGCTACTCGCTTTCTTCTCTCGGATTCTTGTTCATGTATTTTATTCAAATCTGCGTAAACTTCTCGATCTGATATTTGTGGAAGCCCTGGGTCGGCAAAATTTACCGACTGAGTACCTGACAGATCCACTAGAGCAGTTGGGCTATTCCTTGCGTATAAATACAAATTCCCACCATCCACCAACCCAGCCGGATCAGCGCTAGCCCATCTACCTAACCAAGGCAGATAATAGCGCGCCGAATGATAACTAAACCCACTCTCCTCATCGCGCTTCATCCCCGTATACCGATATTGTTTTCTTTTTACTTCTGCCAGCGAACGCCCCGCCTGATAGGACGTACTGCCATACGGCGTGTATTCCTCGTAGGAAATAATCTTCGCCTCATGATCCAACTCCAAACTGGCCGATCCCAGATGATTGCTAAACTGATACCGAGTCAGTTGTGTATCTGAACCATCGTCGCCCCGCGTACGCGTCTCCACCAGAGCAATCCGCTGCTGGTCGTCCATCACATGCAGTGTCTCGCGCTCCAGCTTGACGCTGCCATCGGCCTTGTAGTCACGAAATATCTCAAAGCCGCCGAGGTAGATCCGCTCCTGCTTGAGCTGCCCATTGGCTAGCTCAGTCAGCTTGCGCACACGCTGCCCGGTAGCGTCGTAGACGTACCAGGTCGTTTCGACCGCACCGCCGTTGTTGACCTGCCGTGCCGTAGCCTGCAGCTGGTCGCGGTAGTCCCATCGCATCAGGGTGAGGTGGGGCATGCGCAGCATACTACCGTGGACGTCGTAGCCGTCGCCATCGTCGCTGTAGGTCTCGGTGAGCGGATTACCGTTGCCCAGTGTTGTGGCCGACAGCCGGTTGCTTTGCTTGCCGGGCTCCAGCTGGCTGGCTTCGGCATATCGGTAGCCCCGCGTCCAGCCAGCATGCATCGGGGCGCTGCCGCGGTGTTGCATCTCGAGGAAATTGCCTACGGCGTCGTAAACGTAGCGCTCAATATAGGTGCCCATGGCCGACACCTCGTTGGGTCCGAACTGGCTCGGCACATTGCCGCTCTTCAGGCCCGTGCGTGGGCTGTCGTTTTGGGAATGCGGGATCGGCGTGCCACCCTGGCCCAGATGCTCACGCCCAGTGGCCTCGATCAGACGGTAAAGTGCATCGTAGGTATACTCATTGCTGGGCTCAACGCGCTGGTTGCGAAAGAAAATTGTCTGCTGAGCATCGTCACGAATTTGGGTGATGTTACCGACCGGATCGTAGGTGTAATTCAAGTCCTGAAGCGATTCGGCACCGCGTCGCGTTCGTAGACTGGTTAAGCGAAATGTCAGCGGGTCGTACTCATACGTGGTACTGGTGCCGTTGCCATAGTCGATACGCTGGCGTTGGCCCTTGGCGTCGTAGTTGATATTAGTCACGAACGGGGTGGCAATGGTGTTGCCACCCAAGTTAGCGTCGACCCGTTCTAGCAGATTGGCTTCATTATAGATGTGGCGAATAACACTATTGTCAGGCGCAGTCGTTTCCGTTGAGCGATTCAGTGCATCGTACTTGCTGCTGCTGTTGAAGATATCTGCTTCCAACGGCACAGCAGTCGACCAATCGAGTGCTTTTTTGTATTCTTGGGCGAGTTGACGCTGATTATGTAGTGGGTTGCCTTTGAAATCGAATCGAGAATTAGTAACGACACCCGCTTGGTCAAAAATTTGAACAACCTGCCCTCGCAGGTTATTGGTTTCCGCGTCAGGTTGGTTCTCGCCATAAACCGTGCGCCCCACCAGTATCTCTGGCTCTGTGCCCTCGACCAAGTATGACCCGACAGGCCGCCGCAGCGCATCGTAGGTGGAGCGAAATTCATGATCTCGACTATCCCAAGCGCGAATCGGTTGCCCGGCCACATCGCCCAGCATCCAGCGTTCACCCGCTTCCATACTGGCTTGGTAAATAACGGTACCGAGCATATCGTAGCTATAGCGCATAACGATACGGCCTTGACCGTCGCCGTCCTGCACAATCGCGTCGCGCACAGCACGTTGGTTGCCTTCGATGTCCAGCTCGACACGATTGTGAAATTTATCTTCCATGTCATCAAGGTCATGGCCTGGAGCCGCCACTTTGTTGTGACTAGTAGTGAGGAAGGGTCGTCCCAGCGTGTCGAGAAAAGCCCTCGCCGGAGTATCGGCATGAGCCGCTGCCTTACGCGCAGCTGCCTGCTCTTGCTGCCCAAGTGCGCCACTTTCACGCTGCGCGTGCCAAGTCTGCCACTGCTGTGCGCTATCAAAATAACTAGTAGTGTAGCCCCGAATATCGGCGTCGACGCGCGGATCGCTAAGCACGGTGTCATTAACATCCCAGGTCATTTGCTGCCACGGATCGAACACCACTTTCTCGTAAGTGTGATTAGGATGTAGCGTGGCCACAACGCGTTCAACCGGATCGTAGAATAGAATTGGGCTGACGCCAACCTGTACCCCAAATTCGAAATGATGGGTGTCGGTGAAGAACGGCTCGTACTGACGAACTGGCTTACCTTTATTGTTAAAGATAGTCCAGCCACTACCAACCCAGCGTGGTGGGCCAGCGATTCCGTTAACTTTCTCGGACTCAGCCTGAATTTTCCCTTGGATCTCACGGCTAAAGCCATCAGAGTAGGAGAAACTATGCTGGATCCTCGTCTGCTCACCGATTTGTAGATCAGCATCGTGGGTCTCCCTTGCCATTGTATAGACCACAGCAGGTTGCGGCTCGGCCTGCTCCTTGCTGCGCTGATAAGCGAACAAATCATAAGTCAGCCGCGTCGTAGCTCGTCCCAGAATAGCGTGTGGATCGGCGAGCGGATTAGCAATGTGATCGTGAATTTCAGCATCCGTTAGATCGGTGATGAAACCATCCAGCGAGTCACCCAAGCTTTCCTCTGGCTTGCCCATCACTGCCGTGCCTACCACCATACCGAGAATATCGAAGGTTACTTCGGTACGGTTACGGTTAGGGTCCATTACTAGCCGTGGTTGCAGTACTCGATAGTCGTTACCAAGGTTAGTGAGATCAAGATCGCCGCTAGGCAAACGCTCACCCACGGTAACGCAGTTACCTAAAGCGTCGCGGGTTTCCAGCATCAACAGGTCATAGTCGTCATAAATAATGACACTCTCGGTGCTGACTTCACTAGTATGAAACGGATCGCGGGAGCGATGCGGTAGGAAAAAGTGCTGGCGAGCATAGGTCAACTCTTGAACTGGTGTATCTGTACTGTTCGGTGACAAAAATACACGTCCCGAAGGTATCCAGCAATGCCCATCAGCATCTAGATCGACGTAGCCGCCACGGTCGGTGCCTTGACCACCAAGTACATCAGCAGGATTTGAAAGTAGTGGTTGGCCGTCACGTCGGAAAACTTGTGCTAACAGCCCTGGCGTAAAGGCAAGCTGATAACTCTCGCCAGGCAGGGCCAACAGTTCAACTTCACCAAGCGGTAGCAGCACCGTCAGATCATCTTTGCGATAGAGGGTGCGAACGTGTTCAATAAGCCGTTTTTGTTGACTGCTATGATCTGCTTGCTGCTCATAAGGGATTTGTGCAGCAGATAACAACACAGTGAAATCATTGCGTGTCCACTCGTCAAAGCTGAAGCGTACACCGTTATTTTGCGGCTTGAAACCGGTCAATTCATAGCTACGCACTTCAGCTGGAAGCGGCGTACGGTAGTTATCGAACACATTGACGGCATCGATGGTATTAGTAACACGATTTTCGGTATAATTGATGAGCGTTTGCGTCTGCTTCTTGCGATCGTCCAAATCAAGTTTTGCCAGGCTAGGATTTGGGACCGTCGTCACCTGCCCATGCTCATCGACAATGCGGATAATTTCACGGCGGCCATAACCGATAGCGGCTTGCTTGAGCACATTGCCAAAATCATCTACTTCTAGTGTAAGTGCGTGCTGGATACGAGGATCAGCCGGATTACGCTCGTAGTGGTAGCTGATGACCTCACGTGGATGAGTAAAGAAGACCGCGTGGCGGTTGTCATGGCGAGATTGCAAAGGGTGAATGGTAAAGTTCTGCTCGATGACTGTGTAAGGATGTATATCCTCGGGCGTGTTATCGAGAGCGTAGACCTCCTGACGCAGCATGACCCCCTTGAGCGAGCGGCTGGCCTCGCGCTCTTCTTCAAGAGTCAAACCCGAGGGCAATATAGTATCTGGGAGCAGCAGTGCCTTAGCTTGCGCATCGGTCAGCCCCGGTTCGCGGTAGTACTCGCCGGTATCATGTGTATCGAGAAGACCCGCAAAAAAGTCAGATAAATGCTCACGGCCTAGATAGACACCGGTATGGAACCAGGTTTTGGTGTGCACCGGAGGCACTTGAGAAGCGCCATCTATGTTGGTTGCTGCGGACAATGTACCGTCTGTTGTCAGGGCGGCGAGCTCCTCCGTATCAAACTGCTCAACCATCCCAAAACCGCGAAACTCACGTTCCTCACCGTCAAAATAGCCGTGATGATAGGCGTAGCGTGTGACGAAGCGGTTGTGGCTGATGTGGTCATACGTCTCGACGCGCTCAACTACGTGCACCGGAAATGGCAATCGGCTGATCCAGGGTCTGCTAGCGTACTTGTCTTGTAGATAGAATTTCGTAGAAGGCACGTACTGGATGCGAGTCTCCGCGCCGAGGTTGTTGACAGTCTTAATGAGCAGATGGGGTTTTTGTTCACCCATCAAATTGATATAACGCATCGGCTGACCTGCATCTCCGGGCAGCGGCGACGACCAGACTAGACAAGCAGTGCCATTGCCGAGCAGATCGATAGGCACGATATTGACCAAGTCGTCTATACGCGGGAAAACACGCAGCACCTGCACTGTGCTCCAGCTATTGCCCGACTGATTAAAGTACAAGCGTATGCCATCGCGGTGCAGATAGATGATGTCGATGGTGCCACTGCCGTCAATATCAGCCAGCCGGATGCGTGCTTGATCAAACTGATCGCTATGATCGAACCATGGTGCCTGATCCATGATAATTTTAGCGCCAAAACGGCCGTAGCCCAAATTCGGCCAGTAGCAAACTTCACCGTTACGGATACGCACTAGATCAGTAAGATCATCGCCGCTCAAATCAGCCAAGTAGATGGACTGCGTGCCATCGGCAAAAACGATACGAGGACCTTTGTTCTCATCCAGCACTTGAGCAACACGCATGGCTGGACCAAACCCTTCCTCCGCTAGCGACGAATGCCAAACGAAAGCATCATTTTCAGTAATAAGCACATCAGCATGACCGTCACCGTTAAGGTCGATAAATTTTAGGTTAGGATCACGCATGGCACGATTAAGGCGAGATGTGAACGGCCGAAAAGGTTGCCAGCTCTCAGCGACGTCGTGCTTATAAAAGCCCTGCATTGGACCACCCAGCATCACTAGGTCCGGCTCACCGTTTCCGGCGAGATCCATGAATTGTGCGCCACTAGCCAGGGCGAGGTTAGGCTTTAAAGCGACACGCTCAAGTGGTGCGAACTCAACTGATCGAGCGCTGATCGGGCTGATATTACGCTTGTAATACCAAGCATTAGCTTGCTCAGCCAGAATACCAGGGAGACCTTCACCGTGCAGATCTGTCCATTGGTAGCTTGTGCCATCCAGACCCATTGGAATATTTTCAAGACTTTTAGAATCGACTTCCTCTATCGTGTCCTGCACGATGGGCTTGGTGTATTCAAACTCTACCGGTGGTAAGCTACGCTTTTTGTAGCCGTTACCCTCGCGCTTATACCCTGTTTGTGTAAAGGTGCGCAGAAAGGTATAAATAGGATTAGAGGCGCTGGACGGATCTTGCTCGTGGGAGTAAGTGAAGTCGGTGGAACGTACTAGGCAATTATTACCCACGCTCTCCTCGTCTTCAAAATGATGAAACATCAGCACCCGCTGACACAGTCGCGTGGTGCGTACCTCAAAGCCGGCGCGATAGGTTGAGAAAGGATCGTCGCGAAAGACCCACGGCTTAATACCTTTTGGCGTGGGTATGTCAGTATCGTGTTCTCCATAATCGAAAACCACCTCAAACATCCAACCAGCATTCTGGATCTGTGCCTCACTCAAAAATAGCGGCCGAGATCCTGTATCATCCAACAACGATGTCCGATTGCCGTAATGAATACGTTTTAGATAACGGTTGGCTGTGCGTCGAGGATCATTATGATCGCCTCGGTTGCTTTCGTGCGCTTGGGTTAAATCGACCCCGACTCCATCTTCCGATTTGTACCCGTACTGAATGGCATTGCCTTTATCGTCGCGAGTTTCGCAGATCAGCCAGCTAAAAGTACGGCCAGCATCCTCAGGATCAGCTATTCGGGAGTTGGTATCCTTGCCATATAGGGTCAAAATATTGTCTTTGGATATCGAGCGCCAGTGCACATCTTCGTCACTCAGCCGAGTCCAACGTTCGATGCGTGCAAATAAACCTTCAATGCGAGGACGATACCTATGAATGAGATAACCTGACACAGATGCTTCAAAGCGCTTACCATCTGATTCCAATAGCGGTACTAGATCTTCTGCACCAGAGAGCAGGAAAATATCAGATTCTTCGGCGTCATGGTATCGCGGTAAGCCTTTTGCTGTTTTGCGCGTGATTGACGGTAATGGAAGCGTCCAGCCGAAACCATAAACTCCATTACCAGAGCCAGAATCATAAGAAAGAGCGAGCTGAGGACCAAAGCCAGAGCGACCAGGGCTGGTCGCGATTGGCACAGACATAGAACCTGTACCTGTCACTGGGTTAGTAGCAAACTTCTCTCCAATACTCTGAATCGCACCGCCACCTTTAGGAAGTGAGATCGTAGGAGCAGAGCCTTGCCGCTGATCGGTTCCTTGTGCGTTATCGGCTCCACCATTGTCTACAGAGGATGAAGTTGTCTCTTTAAAGTCAGGCATAAATCACCTCGTATAACTTTAAGAGCAGCTCAGCTCAAAATGAGCAATTTCTTAAAGTATCTCTTAATACAGAATTAAGTCTACTTGGTTCACCTATAAAGTTAGCACACAAAACAACCTTTTAATACTTTTGATTGAAAAAAATAAACTATATTTATCAACAACTTATATATTTATTTCCTTCCTCATTTACCATTAATCTTAGTTATCCCTGTTTTTCTATCTTATCCTATACCACCCTAAACATACCTTAAACCCTTTAGATATAAGCATAACGACCTATATTTACTAGTTTCTGTTTTCCGTGTTTCTACCATAAAATACATCCATGCTTATACTTCAAAAAGCCATTTTATTTATACTTTAAACCTATCGATATCTTTAATATACATGGGCTTATGCCATTATTAAGTGGCAGATATTATTAAAGGTAGTTCTAAAGATAGCCCAATGGCACCAGAAATTTGCACTCTTTGATTATATTCATAAACCCCTTAAAGTAGACTGCTAGGATCTGTCCTAGATAAGCAAAATAATGAAAAACTTTGAAAGAGTGAAGTTTAAAGTTATTTCTTCAGAGCTTAGAATGTACTTACATTGATTAAATCAGATTATAAAATTTAATTCTTACTCATGAAGAGAAAGTAATTTGATAAGGCAATCATTACTTCTTAGGTAGCAATACCATGATTTTTGAGGTTATAGAACAATTAATAAAAGCGTTGTCAAAATCAAAGCGATGGACTTCTTTTATATATATAAATAAAACCACTAGGCATCTACTGCCATGTCTTAGCGGATTCTTATTGTTTTTAGAAGTAGTCAGGTGGCTTTATTAATATTGGGGTTTGATACACTACCAGTACTGTTACAGAGCCGACTAGATAGTATACCGACACTGGTCCTCATTACTCCATCCTTGGGTCAAAGTGTTACACTTATTCAATAAAACCAAGAACAGAGCAAGAGGAAGCAATGACAGAGATTAATGGAAAGCGGTTATCCTATCTTTATGAGGCTGTAACTATGGGTACGATCCGGGCTGCAGCAGATAAGCTCAATATTGCTCCCTCGGCTATTAGCCGGCAAATATCTCTGTTAGAGGAAGAATTAGCATGCATTCTTATTGAACGGCATCGTAAAGGAGTAACGCCGACAGAAGCTGGTAGTATTCTCTTACAGTTTTATCGGGAATCACTCTCCGCTGAAGAGAATTGTGTTTCCAAATTACAGGCGTTGTTGGGATTGCAACGGGGTCATATAAAATTAGCTATGGGTGATGGTTTCGTTGGGGATTTGATGTTGGGCCCATTATCTGAATTCGCCCGTCTATATCCGGCGCTGACACTTTCAATCAGTACTGGTGGATCAAACGAAGTGATTCGTCAGGTTGAGGAAGATGAAGCACATATCGGGCTAGTGTTCCATCCCAGCAGTCATCCGCGCATCCGCTCACAGGTTGTAAGTTGTCAGCCAATGTATATTATTATTTCGCCCGACCACCCTTTAGCCGATCGAGATAAACCGATGCAGTTGAAGGAGCTTCTAAAGTATCCAGTGGGGCTGGCTGAAAGTCGTTTTGGCGTACGTCAGTTACTAGCGATGGCCGAATTTCAACAAAAGATTCGATTTAACCCCATTCTAACCACTGACTCATTCGCTGTACTAAAGAATTTTGCCCGCTCAAATATGGGGTTTACCTTTCTACCGTATTTTGTAGTGTCCAAAGAAGTGAAAGATGGACATTTGATAGCAATCCCTATAGACAATACGCTACTGGCAAGCGGTGAAGCTCATGTCGTAACTCGGTTGGGTCGTCATCTATCTCAAGCCCCGTATGAATTACTACAACATCTAAAGTTATGGATGAAAGCTTTGTAAGCGGGCTGCACGCCAGCAACATCGAGTTGCTGGGCGCTATTTTGAGACATCTGTGATGCGCCACCAATATTTACGCCTGTCTTTGTCGTTGCCGGAGATGCTACAGAGCGACCTCGACACCGAATATGTTGTCAATGCCAGACTGAAGACGGTGACTGCGCTCTGTGAAAGCGACTTCATGACTAGAGAGTACTTGGTGGCGCAAAGCGCTTGAGTCCATGATCAGGTCAAACGCCTTGCCCAAAGTACCCGATGCTCGCAACTGTGAACGTCGAACTGAACAACTTCGCGCCTTTTACAGCAGGGCTTGGGCTATCATGGCAGAACCCAAGAAGGTACCAGTAAAGGTCAGCAAGGCAACTACTGCAATTTTGAATCCGGATTTTTTAAACAGATTCACCTCCATTTGTGAGATTGCAAACCCTGCATAAGCAAGTACAGGAGTAATGAGTTGTAATACCCCTAACTTCTCTGTTTCTACTAAGACATACTCGCTCATTGGAAACTGTGGCAAAGATATCAAAATAGCCACGATTGATATCCAAGCAATAGCGGGGATATTTACAGGAATAACTTCCTTTAATAGGACTCCAACGATACAACAAGCGAACAGAATTAACATGGCAGGTAGAGCCGCGATTGGATTGATGCCTTGTCCTACCCAATTACTTAGTAATAGAACGATACAGATAACCGCTAACAGAGATAAAGACTGCCATACTGATAAAATAGATTGCTCTGGTATCTTTGCACCAAAATCTGTTTGTGCAGCACTAACATCATTGTTTTTCTTAAATTTGTTAATAACTTTATATAAGAACTCTGTGAATGGTAGGGCAACAAACAAACTGACGAATAGCCCTGTGGCGTAAGTTAGTAGATTAGAGGTCGCTGCAAACGCAGTAATAGTTTCCGCTTGAGCAGGTACAGTTTCTGCGAGCGCTGCCGAACAGGCACCCATCATACTACCACTACCAATACCACAAGCCATTGCCAACGCACGAATATCCATGATATCCATAGAAGCAATAATACCCGCCATTAATGAGAAGTAAATTGCGCCAAACAAGGTACCCATTACATAGACACCCATTACACCAATACCTTCGGCGCTCTGAAGTCCATACTTGTCAGCAATTAGCGCAATATTAGGTTCACGAGCAATTGAGTGAGTGGCACCAATAGCCTCCCTCCCCATTCCAAATACCAATACCGCAACGGGTAAGGCGATAAGAGCAGTCATTACATTGCCCAATTCTTGTAGTAAAAGGGCGGGACCTGCGGCTATTATTTCTTCTACTTTAGGACCGACCCCAACACCAAACTTTGCAATAAAAGGCATGATACTTAAGAGAACAGCATAGCTTGCAAATTTTGCTCGGTCTTTGGAGATTACGGCTTTCATTGAGGGTATAACGTTAGGGTTCAACAATATTGTAAATATGAATGCGTATAGTAAAGGCAGTAAGACTAGTGTACCAATACCAATTGGAATCTTAATGATCCCTATCCATTCTGCAAGTAGCGATGTAATAATCACTAGTAAATGCAGCTTCCAATCAAATAAGTGCTTCGTCATTGTACTTGAGAGCACACTGGTATTATTCATAGCAATTCCTTTTGCATTTTATAATTCCTACATTTCTTTATTATTTGGTTTATGCAGCATTTTTTGGTAATTCAGACTCAACTAAAGATACCCATACTTTAATACCCGTCTCAATAGCATCATCATTAAAATCATACGATGCATTATGTAATGGTTTAGAAGGGGTACTACCATCAACACCTAACCAGAAATAAGCGCCTTTAACCACTTGACTCATAAAAGAGAAGTCTTCAGAGGCCATTGAAGGTTCTACATCGGTATTTACACTATCAGCTCCGAGCACTTTAGTAGCAGCCTCTTTGATTTCAAGATAAGCTTGAGTGTCATTAGTGGTTACTGGATAGCGAATATGGTAATCCATCTCGCCTGTGACACCATATAGAGGCGGTAGTGTTTTAACCATTTCTGTAAGCATATCCTGCATAGACTGGCGTACGTCCATATCAAAGCTACGAACGGTTCCTTTTAGAATGGCGTAATCAGGGATGACGTTGGTAGTATCACCACTATTCATCTGCGTTACGCTAATAACGCCTGACTTGAGGGGAGATATTCGACGAGAGACAATAGATTGAATATTAGTGATCAATGCCGCTCCTGCTGCTATAGGATCAGCCCCTAAATGTGGCATGGCTGCATGAGTGCCTTTACCAGTCAAAGTAATCTCAAAGGTATCAAAAGACGCCATCATAGGTCCATCATTAACGGCAACTTGTCCTACAGGAAGCCCTGGCCAGTTATGTAATCCGTAGACGGCGTCCATAGGAAACTTATCAAACAACCCATCGTCAATCATTGCCTTGGCACCGCCTAAGACCTCTTCAGCAGGTTGAAATATAAAATAAATCGTTCCACTAAAATCTTTGTGTTTGCTAAGATGCTTTGCCGTACCAAGCAGAACTGAAGTGTGACCATCATGACCACAGGCGTGCATGCAGTTTTCATGAGTGGATTTATAATCAATGTCGTTTTGCTCTTTTATTGGTAAAGCATCGATATCTGCTCGTATGCCGATAGTAGGGCCTGAGCCGTTTTTTAGAGTACCGACAACACCAGTACCACCCAAACCTTGATGGACGTCAATACCAAAGGACTTTAACTTGTCGACAATAAATGATGACGTCTTGAACTCTTTAAAACCGAGCTCTGGTTGACTATGGATCTGCTTACGCCACTGCTTTACTTCACTTAGTAGAGTTTCGTTAATTAACATTTATTTTCTCCTTTGATGTAGATGGGTAATACGGTGATGTAGTACATCTTGAATAATCTATTTAAAAAAGCCTAATTCGCGACCTTAAAATGCTATTAATCAAAAGTACTATTGTATCGAATAACCAAATTGAATAGCCGAATCTTTTGCTGTTTCGATCCATACACTTTTAGTCTGTGTATATTCGAGTAAACCTTCGTAGCCACTAGATCGGCCATAGCCGCTCTCACCAAAGCCACCAAACGGCGACATTACATTGATTGCTTTATAGCTATTTACCCAGAACGTTCCTGCATTTACTTGAGCGGCCATCCGATGAGCACGACCTACATCAGCAGTCCAAACAGCGCCCGCTAAACCAAAACGACTGTCGTTTGCTATCGCTACCGCTTCTTCTTCTTCATCGAATGAAATAACAGAAACCACAGGTCCAAAAATTTCTTCCTGTGCTACTCGCATATCATTCTTCACGTTGGCCAAAACGGTTGGCTGATAAAAATAACCATTTTCACCTCCACGAATTTCACCTGGCTTTCCGCCTGCGGCAACAACAGCACCTGCAGCAATACCATCAGTAACTAACGAACGCACGTGATTAAACTGTTTCTGGTTATTAATCGGCCCCACCATCGTGCCTTCATCCCATGGCAAACCCACGGGCAACTTACTGGCTGCCGAGGCAACACGTTCCACGACTTCTTTATAGACATCCCGATGAACCAATAACCGAGCACCCGATACACAGCTCTGTCCAGCGGCAGAAAACACGGCAGCTTGCGCACCCACTACCGCACGATCAAGATCAGCATCTGGAAAAATGATATTGGCTGACTTTCCACCCAGCTCCAATACGCAAGGGATTACACGTTGCGCAGATGCCGAAGCAATGAGAGCACCGGTCTGTGGCGAACCTACAAAAACCACTTTTTTAGTTGCCGGATTAGCAATTGCGGCAGTGCCTGTAGTGTGCCCCAGCCCATTAATTACATTCACCAAACCACGTGGAATACCGGTTTGCTCAAGAATTTTAGCGAGTACTGTTGAGCTTAGTGGGGTTAATTCAGATGGCTTCAGTAAGACTGCATTTCCTGCACAGATGGCCGGCGCGATCTGCCAGCCTCCCGTAAATACAGGTGCGTTCCAGGGTGTGATTTGAGTCACCACACCATAAGGCTCATGACGAGTGTAGTTTAAGTGACTTGTTGGTACGGGAATAACTTGTCCCATAATTTTGTCACACCAACCAGCATAGTATTCAAACATATCTGCAACTTTTGCTACCTCAACTCGGCAATCGCGAATAGGCTTACCTGCAGATATACATTCTAGACGTGCCAGAGATTCCGCGGCTTTGCGGATTTTCATGCCGCACTTCCACATTAACTGACCTCTAGCACTGGCGGTCATTGACCACCACACTTTTTGAGCTTTTACAGCCGCATCGGCTGCTGCAGAAACAATACATTCCCCCGCATCACGATAGATTAAAAATACCTGACCGGTTGCTGGGTTAATCAGCTCGATATCGTCACCATTACCTGCAACCAATTCTCCATCAATCAAGCTGCCAAACTTTGAAGTACCCAGCAGTTCATTAAGCAGTATTTCAACTTGTTGCTCACCATTTCCTTCTACTTCAAAACTCATAATTTATTCTCCCAAGCCAGCATTTTTGATAATGCAATTAAAATCATCCTGATCAGGTATGTTTTCTTCGCTCTGCGACCAAATTTCGGCTACCTGTTTAGCCAAAGGTAACTCTAATCCCATCTCACCGATCATATTTTCTGCCAGACGCACATCTTTACGCATCAGCTGCATAGTGAAACCGGAGTCAAAACCTTTATTAAGAATCCAACGAGGGAAATTAACTTCACTGATCGCACTACGGCCTGAACCAGCATTCAAACCGGCAATAAGGTCTTCAGGATCAAGTCCTGCCTTGGTACCCAAAGCTACTGCTTCGGCAGTGGTTACTAAATGTGCAGCACATAGTAGATTGTTGATCAGTTTAGCTGCATGTCCATTGCCAGACTTTCCCATGTAGACCACTTTTGAGCTCAAGGCATCCAGATACACCTGTGCACGTTCAAGGGAACTACGTTCACCTCCAACAACCATTACCATAGTACCAGCTTCAGCACCCGCCGGACCGCCACTGACAGGACAGTCTAATAACTGATGGCCTAACTGATCCAGCTCTATCGAGAGTGCCCGCGTCACCTCTGGTTCTGAGGTAGAAGTATCAATAATCAGAGTTTTAGGCTGAGCAGAGTCAATAATGCCATCTTTGCCTTTAACAACTGCTTGTACATGCTTTGCCATTGGCAAAGATAGAATGATGACACTAGATTCAGCACACAGAGTTTTAATATCTGCAACAACATTTACGCCGATTTCCCTGGCAGCTTGGCTTTGTGCTTCCCCAATGTCCGTGCCGAACACTTTAAAACCTTTGCGAAGCAAAGACTGAGCCATACCGTTACCCATACGGCCTAACCCGACGATACCTATAGTTTTTGTAGTCATGCCTACCTCCTTGTTTTGGTGCTTTCTATCACTTTTATTATGACTAATAAGCTATTAAGAAGAAGCATAACAAACAAACTTTTGTGTTCTAAAAAAGGCAACACCAACGTAAGCAACGAGATGGATTTCTCATCACCTCATCTTATTGTTTATGAAAATTGGTTAGACGTTGCTAAAATAGTTCCAATGAGCTTACTGTAACTGATTGATAACTTGGCTTTAATAACGCCGTCCTTACGGTCTTGGTGGGCGGAGTTTTTGCGTACATGAGATTGCCTGAATGAATACTGAGACCGAGTGCAAGGTCCAAAGAGTTCTCAGCTCGGTTGCTCTAGTTAGCCAGTTAACCGGCGATGACAAACCTTGAGTAGTGTGTTGGTAAGGTCGCTATCAGTCAAGCTCTCAGTATCAAACAACTCATTCAATCGCACGACTATTTTCGATAGTCAGTCCTCTTTTTTGTTTTTAGCCTTACAAACACTGCCATTGCCAGATTTTAGCGAATCCACACTATCTTCTTGCAACTTCAGATCTCGTTGATGTAGCTTAGACAAGCAGTAGTGACTCATAACGATATCACTGAGACCAACCTCATCATCTAGCCCAAGTCTTAGCTCCTATGGCGATCATGTGGCTAAAGAAAACTGTTTCTATTTACTAACTCGCAATTTTGTAGATGCTAATGACCTCGTTAACAAGTAGTTTTGAATATTAATACAATAAACAAATGTATGCAGAAATTAAATCTTAATACCAATAAGAAAGGTTGCTAAAACTATACTATACATAGCGTTAGCAACCTTTTTCTAGTTGAGCATTTTACTCAGGTGATGTTTTCAAAATTGGGGTTTGATCTGTCCTGAACGACGATTAATTGACCCTTCAAGCGGTAAAGGAATATTTAATTGAATGTGCGCAGCATATTTAGAACTAGAAGCTAGTGTTACGGTAATCATTTTGGTCAGCGTGTAAAACTCAATTTTTACTCATAAAGAACAAGTGTCTTGACAACATAATCCTTACTTCTCAGGTAGCAATATTATGGTTTTTCTAGGCTTGGTTATATATATATAAAACTCTCTAAGCATTTTCTGGTATGTCTTAGCGGGTTCTTACTGTTTTTAGAAATACTCAGATGACTTAATTGATACTGGGGTTGATCTAATGCTTCATACTTTTCACTATTTAAAGCAAGTATTCTTTTCTAGCTATTCATTATAAAAAATAAGCATTCATATTTGAATCACTAAATGCTAAGATATTGATCTAACACTCTTATATGATTGATTAAACTATGAATGTAAGGTTTGATTTTTATACGCCAAGTGAGATTGCCAAGATTTTAGGTGAACGCTTAAAAACGCAGCGGTTGTCATTAAACTTAACTCAAGCAACTTTAGCTGAGAGGTCTGGAATCGGTGTCAGCACCGTAGCTCGTATTGAATCAGGGCAAGGCGGTACACTAGATAATATAATCAGGCTCGCTTTAGCCCTTGGTATGGTCAATAGTTTTGCTGAATTGTTCAATATGGCACCTACCAACATAGAAGATGTTATCGCTAAGCAAAATCCACGCTTGCGTGCCTCAAATAAAAGCTGACATAAGGTAGCCATTTTAATGTATCAACCGATATCAATTGTTAACATTTACTATCAAGGATTTGGAGCCAAACGTCTTATCGGCAAATTAACGATGGACGGACGACGCCCTGCCTTTGGCTATGATGCAGCGTGGCTGGCTGATGGACTGGAGCTGTCACCAATTGAGATGCCATTACGAGCAGCACCTTATTATGGTACTCATGCGTCGAGCCATTACCTATGTGGATTATTGTCAGACAGCTTACCTGATGGTTGGGGAATGTTGCTAATGGATAGGTTCTTTCGAAAAACAATGACTCATGCTACGCCCGTTAATGTCTTAGATTGCCTTGCGTATATTGGTAATTCAGCCATGGGAGCGCTGAGTTTTGAGCCACAACAAGACCTATCAGGCGCCGATATCGACATCACTGATTTCACTTTAGCCAAACTAGCCGCTGCCAATCAAACCATTTTATCCGGACAAGATAGTGACATACTGGCTGAGCTTATCGTCATCGGTGGCTCACCACAAGGCGCAAGACCAAAAGCACTTATCCTATACGATGAAGCAACTGAGTTTATTACTACTGACTTAACAAGCGAACATACATCCGCAATTCCGTGGCTTATTAAGTTCCCTGCTCAGTCGGAGCATAAAACCGTTTGTCTATTAGAATCGCTTTATGCTGATATGGCAAAAAAAGCAGGCCTTAACATGCCAGCGCATCATTATTTTGATATTGATGAAAAATATGCTGCTTTCGGGGTTGAGCGTTTTGACCTCATGGGCAATCAGCGCGTCCATATTCATACACTTGCTGGCTTATTAGATATCGATTTTCGGATTCCATCATTGGATTATTTGCAGTATTTACGCTGTGTGCGTATGCTAACCCAGTCACAAGCTGCTGTAGAAGAGGGTTTTAGGCATGCCGTATTTAATGTCATTTTTAACAATAAAGACGATCATAGTAAGAACTTTTCTTTTATGATGGACGAGACTGGCAGGTGGTCGTTATCGCCCGTTTATGATATCGCCTATAATTCAGGTATGAACGGTTATCATCAAATGGATGTAGCAGGTGAAGCTCGGCATCCTACTGCACTGCACCTACTTAAACTTGCCAAACTTGCTGATATTAAGCAGAATAAAGCAACTGCTATTATTGAGCAGGTAACAGCTGTGGCCAAAGGTTTTCTGAAGATTATTAACAACTACGATATTGAGAAAGAATTATCAAACCAAGTTATGCATGATGTAAAAGCCAATATTGATAGGATGGTAAATGGACAGGTCTAACAAAGTTGTTAAATATGTTGTTAAAATAATTAAGTAAATTTAAAAGACCTATATAAATAAGGAACTACAGGTAAATAGTCGTTGCGTGGTGGGCGCACCATCACATATACCAAAAACCTTTGTATGCCACGCGCTACAAGGGTTTTTTGCTATCTAGTAGCAGCACTACACGGCTGTTAAATGTTCAAGAAAATCGCACTTTCTTGTTAAAACCTCTTCACGCCTTCAAGTCCAAGCCATAATGAAAAGAAAAGACTACCCGTTAGCTAAAGCCACATGAAACGTATTTCATCTTATTTAATAAAGAGTAACTTATAATTTTTCTTACCCTATCACCCTATTCTATCGTCAACAACTTTATCTATAGTCTTGATTGAAAATAATTGATAGCTCATTAGCAGCTTCCCGCATAAGAGGCACGTAGCTTAATAATTCTTCTAAAGTTTTTCTAACTGTCGGACCATGAGTAAACACGGTAGCAAATGCTTGCTGTTCATTGTTTGGAACCATTACAGCGCACGCTACCATACCTGGAATGAATTCTTCATTATCTATTCCAACTTGAGTATCACGTGTTTTTGCAATCGTTTGCATAAGCTGCTTTTTATTCGTTTGAGTATTGGTAGTGAGGGCATGTATCGACATTTTCTCAATAATACGTTCACATTTTTCGTCCGATAGCTGTGTAAGGAGTAATTTGCCACTGGCACTTGCCCAAGCCGGTACATGAGTTCCCACTGGTAAATATATTTGAAGTGGCCAGTCGGACAATACTCGATCCACATAAACCACATCTAGATCTTGCAAGATTGCAATACCTACGGTCTCCCCTATTTGCGCCGAAAGCTGCTGCAATATTGCCAACCTTTCTGTCTTAAAATGACTGTTCTGCCATAAGTCCATGGCCAGCTTATACGTCCGTTTCCCACACATTACTTTCCCTGGTAAATCTAATTGAACAAACCCAAGGCTCTGCAATTGATCTAATAATCGGTACATACTTGGTATAGGCACCTCTAGCGTTTCTGCTAGATCGCTAACACTCATCGGTCTTTGTGAGCTTGCTAAAACTTCTACTATCTGTAAAACGCGCTCAACGCTTGAACCCTTTTTTTTCGTATTACTCATCTCTTACCTTATATCTCTAGCTATGTAGCTGCGAATAAATTTATTCATTATAACGATAATATTTATGTCATTGCGTCTTGTTATTATAAAAACATTCTGATACATTTACATATCGATAAGATTTTTATCGTTATGTAAAATACAAATCAGACATAGTTAATATAGCGTAAGTAGTGCGTACTATAAATTTATTACCTATTTAGCTTCTATTTATAGTTATTAATACAAGGATGAGTAAATATGTCACACAGTATTCTTCTACCAAGAACAATGGAAATTGGCCGTGATGCTTGTCAAAATCTACCAGCAATATTAGATAGCTTAGGTATAAAAAAGCCACTTATCATTACTGACGATATGATGGTCAAACTAGGCTATGTAGATAATGTGCAAGCAATTTTAAAAGATGTGAATATTACTGCTGATGTATTCTCAGATACCGTGCCAGAACCTACTGAAAGCTCTATCGAGGCGGGTGTTTCTCAGGTAAAAGCGAAAGACTATGATGGACTGATTGCCTTAGGAGGCGGTAGCCCTATCGATAGTGCAAAAGCAATTTCGATTCTAGGAAAATTTGGTGGGGTGATTCGCGATTATAAGTTTCCTCGTCAAGTGAATGAAGCAGGCTTACCTATTGTTGCCATACCTACTACGGCAGGCACAGGGTCAGAGGTCACACGCTTTACAATCATTACCGATGAAGCTAATAACGAAAAGCTGTTATGTGTTGGTATGGGGTTTATGCCCGTAGCGGCAATTATTGATTACAGTCTGACTATAAGCGTACCGCCTCGTACGACAGCGGACACAGGTATCGATGCCATGACTCATGCTATTGAAGCGTATATCAGTCCTAAACGTAATGCCTATAGCGATCAGCAAGCATTAGCAGCCTTACGCTTAATCGGGCCAAACATACAAAAAGCTTATCATAATGGCAAAGATGAGACGGCACGTGAGGCAATGATGCTAGGTTCTACCTTAGCAGGTATTGCATTTTGCAACTCCTCAGTAGCCTTGGTGCATGGTATGAGCCGACCGATTGGTGCTTTTTTTCATGTGCCTCATGGTTTATCAAATGCGATGTTGCTACCAACTATTACAGAGTTTGGCATATCGAGCGCGCCCGATCGTTATGCAGATTGCGCCCGTGCATTAGGCATTGCTAAGCATAGTGAAACGGATGATCAAGCTAATGTCAGTTTGGTTGACTACCTAAAAAGCCTAAATAATGAGCTTCAAGTCCCTACATTGGCACAATTTGGTGTTCAAAAGGCTGATTTTGATGAGCTAATAAACACTATGTGTGAACAAGCATTCGCATCAGGTTCGCCTAATAACAATCCTCGAATACCCAGCCTAGAAGAAATGATTCAGCTTTATACCTTGCTATGGAATGACAGTAACGCAGCTGACGGTTCACCTAACTGAGACAGTCGTCATTTAATTTTAACCTACTTATAATTCAAACGTTTAAAGGAAACAATATCATGCAAACTATCGGACATTTTATTAATGGCAATATGGTTAATGATGAGAACGAAACTCAACCTATTTACAATCCCTCTACTGGTGAGGTTAGCAAGCAGGTAGCTTTGGGTGGTGAAAAAACTATCGGTGAGGCAGTGGCTGCTGCTAAAGCTGCTTTTCCAGCGTGGAGCAAAACGCCACCATTAAAACGCGCTCGAGTCATGTTCAAATTCAAAGAGTTGTTAGAGCAAAATGCTGATGAAATATGCAGACTGGTCGGCGAGGAGCATGGAAAAATTATTCATGATGCAGCTGGCGAGCTACAACGTGGCATTGAAAATGTCGAATATGCTTGTGGAGCACCAGAACTGCTAAAAGGTGAACATAGTCGCAATGTTGGTACCGATATAGATTCTTGGAGTGAGTTTCATCCATTAGGAGTAGTCGCTGGTATCACCCCATTTAACTTTCCTGTCATGGTGCCATTGTGGATGTTTCCTATGGCTATTGTTTGTGGTAATACTTTCATCCTAAAACCCTCTGAACGTGACCCCAGTGCCACACTTTTTATTGCAAAGCTTTTGCAAGAAGCAGGATTACCTGATGGTGTCATCAATGTGGTGAACGGTGGTAAAGAAGCAGTCGACGCAATTTTACATCATCCAGATGTCAAAGCTGTTAGCTTCGTAGGCTCCACCCCTATTGCTGAATATATCTATACGACAGCGGCCGCACAAGGTAAACGCTGCCAAGCTTTAGGTGGTGCAAAAAATCATGCGATTGTAATGCCAGATGCTGACTTAGACAATGTAGTCACTTCATTATTAGGCGCAGCTTTTGGCTCATCGGGTGAACGTTGTATGGCTTTATCTGTTGCAGTAGCGGTAGGAGATGATACTGCTGACAAAATGATTGCTGCATTGCAGCCCGCTATACGAGAGCTAAAACTTGGCGTTCACTCAGATAAGAGTAACGACTTTGGCCCTGTCATTACTCAAGCTCATAAATCTAAAATTTTAGATTATATCAAGAGTGCGGCTGATCAAGGTGCAGACTTGGTCATTGATGGCTCTAACGCTGCACCAGAAGGTCATGAAAAAGGATTTTTCGTTGGCCCTACTCTAATTGATCGCGTCACTAAAGAGATGCACAGTTATGAAGCAGAAATTTTTGGTCCTGTCTTACAAGTTATGCGTGTGCAAACCATGAGCGAGGCCGTACAGCTTATAAATGATCATGAATATGGTAATGGCACCTGCATTTATACCCGAGATGGTGAAGCTGCTCGTCATTTTATTGATAATATTCAAGTAGGCATGGTTGGCGTAAATATTCCGTTACCAGTACCCGTAGCATCTCAAAGCTTTGGAGGTTGGAAACGTTCATTATTCGGTGACCTAGCTATGTATGGACCAGATGGCGTACGATTTTTTACTCGACGTAAAACGATTACTCAACGTTGGCCTAGTGCAGTGCTACGAGAAGAAAAGCAGTTTTCTATGCCCACCTAACAATCAAATTTAAATAAGATTAATTGTTAATCCTATGTAAGCAATATCTTCTTTATTATATAGAGCAAGTAATTATTTAAGATATTGCTTATAGGTTTGGCTAACAGTTTTAGATGTGATCACTATTTAAAAGACCTATCACCTAAACTATTGATATATTTGTTATTTTATGACGTTATAGATAGTTTAATGATAATGTAGGAATACAAATCCTTGCTAATATTTTTTTATATTGACTGGTCAGATAATTAAGTATACGATGAAAATATAGGCTATTCTGATACTGATAATTTTAGTAAAAAATAAGCTGTTTTTAAGTAATTATTGAGAGAGGTATATGCATGAAAAAGGACAATCTGCAGATATTAACTAATGAAGCTCACACTGTAGCTATAGTTGGCGCTAATCATCGCTTTGCAACACGTGTACTTTTAGAAAACTTAAGCCAGATGGGATTCAAAGGAAGCGTTTATCTGGTAAATCCAAGATATGAAGATATTGATGGGACAAAATGCTACCCAACTCTTTTAGATATTGGAGAGTCGATTGATGTGGTGATCGGACTTGTCAATCCGAAACTAATGATTCAAGTCGCTAGTAACGCTAGCCAAATAAATGCTAAAGCTCTGGTAATTCCTGGAGGTGGCTATGGGGAAAGCGGCTTAGAGGGGCAAAAAATACAGAAAGCTATTCTTGAACATGCTTCAAGTTCAGGCATGCGAATAGTTGGACCCAATTGTATGGGTTATTTTAACATGCATAATCAGTTCACCCCATACATTGGTACTTTACATAGACCGCTGCGTCCCATAAAAAAAGGACCTGTTTCTATTATCTCTCAAAGCGGTTCAGTCAACGACGCCTTTATTGCCTCTAAACTTGGAATCAGCAAGATTTATTCAACAGGTAATGAAGCAGATGTTCAAATGCATGATTATTTGAGTTTACTAGCGGAAGATACTGACACCTCTGTCATTATTTTATATATAGAAGCGATACGCAATTACAAAGGTTTTTTAGAAGCATTGGACTTATGTGGCGTCAACAAAAAGCCTGTTGTTGCGATTAAAGTTGGCAGAACCGTAAAATCAGCAGCGGCTGCTAATGCACACTCAGGAGCATTAGCTGGAGACTATGTGATTGAGAAACTTGTTCTCGAAGAACATGGTGTGCTTTTTGTGGAAGATATTGATCAAGCAGTAGCAGTAGCGCAATTATTATCATATCCATACCTACCCACTCAAAACACAGTATCTGCAGTAACGGTATCAGGAGGACAAGCAGGAATATTGCTCGATTTAGCTGAAGACTATAGTGTTGATTTTCCTGATTTTTCAGATGCTACCAATCAAAAGCTAAAGAGTGAGTTTACTGAATTAGGTGAAATATCTAATCCTTTAGATATTTGGGATAAGAGTAGTAAAGATTTTTCTGAAGTATCAAATGTTTGTCTATCCACTTTAGTAAACGATACTAATATTGGGATTGTAACCGTAGCAATAGATGCACCAATTGGCCAAGGTGACCATGAATTTGATTTCACCAGTACGCCTGCCAAAGATCTTGCTGCATTAAGAGAAAATTCTGACAAACCATTTTTATATTTTAGCCATATTCAAACAGAGTTTGATCCTAGAGTTCTGTCTATCTTAGAAAAGGCTGGCATTCCTGTCATACAAGGTAGTCGCAACGCACTGGTTGCTTGTCGAGCAATGTTTCAGTACAAAGAGTTTTTAGAAAAAACGAATCATACACCAATATATCCGGTAGAAGAGTCTGCAGCTCTTCAAGAGCTACATCTTCTTCATGATGATGAAGGGCGAGAATTATTAGAAAAAAATGGATTCTTATCTCCAAGAGAGAAAGTAGTGATGTCTCTTCAAGAAGGGATTGAATATGCAAATGAGATTGGGTATCCAATCGTTCTAAAAGCACAAGGATTGGCTCATAAAACCGATGTGGGAGGCGTTGCATTAAATATTAAAAATGACGCGAAATTGAAGAAAGCTTGGGCAAAAATGGAGCACCTTAACTCTCCGTTTTATCTGATTCAAGAGATGGTCACAGATGGTTTTGAAACCATTCTTGCTTACAGAACAGACGTAAACTATGGTCCAGTAGTTATATTTGGCTTAGGAGGTATTTATACCGAACTGTTCAATGAAGTTGTTTTAGCAGTACCACCTATCTCCCATAAGAAAGCTGAGCAAATGGTTCGAAGTATACCTATGCTTTGGAAAAGTGTACAAGGTTTTAGAGGTAGTACACCACTAGATTTAGAAGCACTCACTGGTTCTATTGTACAGATGGGTAAGACTGCGATGGAAAACTATGAGGAAATTGTCGAGTTCGAGATAAACCCTTTATCTGTACGCGTTAAAGGTGTTGTTGCCCTAGATGTACTTGCATCAGCAAAAAATATCAATGTTGAGAATCCATCTGTTAAAAAATATGCTGAGCTAGCGAACTAACTATTTGTACACCGTCTATAGCCTGCTAATTAGTTCGTTTCACTGATAAAAGGTAAAAGACACATAGGATATTTAACTCTAAGGAAGGAGTATTAAATTGAAAGAGAATAAAATTGATTGGTTCATATTCGTATCCACATTTGTTTTGATTGTGGCTATCTGTCTTCCTTTGGTTCTATATCCAGAAAGAGGTAGTGAGATTGTCAGTCAAGCAAATGGATTTGTGACTTCAAACTTTGGAATGATGTTTTTGTGGGCTGGGACCGGAGGATTCGCCTTTTTAATCTATCTATTTTTTAGTAAACATGGAAAAATTAAATTCGGCACCAAAGATGAAAAGCCTGAGTTTTCAAACTTCAGTTGGGGTGCCATGGTTTTTTGTGCGGGTGTGGCTTCAGGATTGGTTTACTGGGGAACAATTGAGTGGGCTTATTATTATATGGCGCCACCTTACGGAATTGAACCAAAATCGATAGCAGCTGCTGAAATAGCGGCCGCATATGGTATTTTTCACTGGGGTCCCTCAGCTTGGGGATTCTTTGTCTTACCCGCTATACCTATTGCTTACTCCTATTATATTTTAAAAGTACCTATTTTGAGATTAAGTGAGATTTGCCGTATTGTGATAGGAAAACATGCAGACGGAGCACTAGGAAAAGCGATTGATGTTATATTTATGTTTGGGATCTTGGGAGCTGCAGGTACTTCCTTGGGACTTGGTACACCGCTAGTAGCAGCGGGACTAAGCAGCCTAACAGGAATAGAAGCTTCAATGTCAATGACCATATTTGTACTCGTACTATGTACCGCTTTATTTACATGGAGTGCCTACTCGGGCCTAAAACGCGGTCTAAAATTGTTAAGCGATTTAGCAATTATCTGCTCTATTATACTTTTGAGCTACATTTTATTAGTCGGGCCAAGCGAGTTTATTTTAAAAATGGGCACCAATAGTATTGGCATGTTATTCAGTAATTTTGTGCGCTGGAATACATATACAGACCCAGTAAGTGGGTCAGGGTTTGTAGAGAGTTGGACTATATTCTACTGGGCATGGTGGATTGTTTATACGCCATTCATGGGCTTATTCATTGCTAAAATCTCTAGAGGAAGAACTATTAGGCAAGTGATTTTGGGAGGAGTAGCTTGGGGTACGTTAGGTTGCACCGCTTATTTCTCAATATTAGGAAATTATGCCATGCATTTGGAATTAACAAATGTATTGTCAGTTACTGGATTACTAGAAGAAGTCGGTGCCCCTGCAACGATTATTCAAGTCATTGGCACCCTTCCCTTTGGGACCTTAGTAGTCGCTGTATTTAGTTTCATCGCCTTAATATTCTTAGCCACTACCTTTGACTCAGCAGCTTATATGATGGCTTCAGCAACAACACCAAATATTGGTATTAATGAAGAGCCTGCTAAATGGAATAGACTATTTTGGGCATTAACCTTATTTATCTTGCCTGGCACTTTAATGGTCTTAGGTGGGGATTTAAAGACTTTACAAACCGCTTCAATATTGACAGCGATACCTTTTATATTCGTAATTCTATTACTGGTCATCTCATTAATGAAGATGTTAAAAACAGAAGCACATCTCGATCCTCAATGGCAAGAAGAACCTATTGACTTGGCTAGTATGAGTTTGCACAAAGAAAAGCAAAAAACAGCTGTTGAGATTAAAGAAGAAGTATATGAGCTATAGCAATTAATACTACACTCAAGTTTTGAAAGGATGGAAAATATGCAAGAATATCAGACAGTTATATATGAAGTTACTAATAATATTGCTACGATTTCTCTCAATCGTCCCAAAAAATTAAATGCAGTAACAGAACAAATGACCGCAGATATATGGGAAGCATTGGATCAAGCTGAAAAGGACTCGAATGTAAGAGTAGTTATACTTACAGGATCTGGGGGGAATTTCTCTGCAGGTGCAGATTTAAAAGAGTCTATGGATCTGCCTTCCCCCATTGGCGATGAGCCATCAGAAGTATACCGTGCACAATTAGAAACCTTTTTACGGGTAGGATTAAAATTATGGGATCTAAAAAAACCCGTAATTGCAGCAGTGGATGGTTACGCTTATGGCGTAGCAGCAGATTGGGTGTTTTCTGCCGATCTTGCTATCGCATCTGATAAAGCAAGTATTGGGGAACCAGAGATCCGCTTTGGTGCTGCTCCAGCTACATTAATGATGCCGTGGATTGTAGGCTTGAGAAAAGCAAAAGAACTACTTTATACGGGTGATTCTGTTGATGCAGAAGAAGCTTATCGTCTAGGTATTTTTAATAAAGTGGTGCCACAAGAGCAATTAATGGAAGAAGCGATAAAGATGGCTGAAAAAATGGTCAGTGTGCCTGCTTCAGCACTTAAAATAACAAAGATGACAATCAATAAAACGTACGAGATGATGAACTTGAAACAGTCACTTGACTATAATATTGAAACGGCGATTTCTATGTTTTTCTTAAGTCAAGAACAAGAGTTTGCAGAGGCAGGACGAATCATTCGTGAAGAAGGATTAAGCGCTTTTTTAAAAGGGAAATAAGTATCTAACGACCAAAATATAATAATAGGTAGTTTTATATGTAAAAGATAACAGGTAATAACTGTTATCTTTTACGTCTAGGTCGCATAACAACTGACCCCTATCGAACCATTTGGATAAACTTATAGAATAGTGATTAATTCACAAAATCTTAGTGGATTCTTTACGATTGAAATTTACATTGAGTAGAAAAAATTGTTAAAAAGGAGAAATTATATCTTCTAGGGAGCTTTATGGTTTAGATAAGTAATAATCGTCTCATAACAAGTTTCACGGTAATAAGCGTGCAGCGTTTCGTCATCGCGCATCAACCACTGTAAAAGACAACCATCAATCAAAGCACGAATCATATGGCTTCCAGCTACCGTATCTACATTTTTAAAAATCCCTTCTGATTTTCCTTTTTCAATAATTTCACTACCTAAGAACCAACAATTCTTATAGAAGTTATTGTTCACTTCACGAAAGCTCTCATTTTTTTTCGTTTGAGCCAAAAATTCGAGATAAACACTATAAAATATTTTGTTATCTTTAGGACTCTTAAACACAGTATCAACATACGCGCGCATCATATCGATAGCCGTCGTTTCTTTTTGGATAGCGACATACTCATTTTGGAAAATGCGATCGGTCATCCATTCAAGTAAATGATAGAAGACATCTTCCTTGTTTTTGAAATAATAGCTGATAACACCTTTACTAAAGTCAGTGTAATCTGCAATATCTTGAAGCGTAACTTCGCTAAACCCTTTATCATTGATTGCTCTAAGTGTTGCACGTAACACCTGTTTTCTTCTTTCTTCTGCTCTCTTAGTCACTAAATCCACCTACCAGTTGTTCCACTCCAAAATATTGCTTAATAGCTGCTTACTATTTCTCACTGAAAGCAAGATAGTTAAGTAAAATGCTAAAAAGGTCCTCTTTGAACGGTCACTATGCTATAGAAACCATTCAATCTCCCCTAAAATCATAGCATTAAAACACATTAATTAATAATGAAAGATTGGATGAAAACCGACTATGACCCGAGGGAAAGCATCTACTCCTTTTTTAAGAATATAAAAGTATCAGTAACTTCCATAGGTATTTCAGCTATTTCGTTGAATTATCAATATCATCGTATCTTACACCATACATCTTAGCTAAATCAGCTACCACGTGATGAAAAACATCATTTCTGCAACTCGTATATCATGACAAACGAAAAAATTATTCTATCCGGTCAGATTTTTATTGACGCTGAGAACTAAAGACATTACACTCATACTGTAAACAAATATTTTAATTACAATAATTAGAATATCTAATTTAGCTAAAGCTTTAATTTTATTAAGATACGATAATTTGAGTTATATTCACAATTGATACTTATTAATAGACACGCTATTAAAAATAATCTGAACGGAGTAGAAAGAGCAATGGAAACTAAAGAATTTTCTAACATAAATTTAAGTACAGAAAACGGAATTGGCTACATAACTATTGATAGCCCGCCTGCTAATACATTAAGTACTACAACAATCAGCGGATTATCTGAATGTTTTAACTATGTGGAAGCAGATCAAAGTATCAAGGTAATTGTTATAACCGGTAAAGGGAAAATGTTCGTTGCTGGGGCAGATATAAAAGAGTTTACTGACGCCTTTCATGATGAAGAAAAAGGAAAGAAGTTATCCCAAGATGCACAAGCCGTTATGAATACAATTGAGTCTTCTAAAAAACTCGTTATTGCATCAATTAATGGCGCTTGTTTAGGTGGAGGGTTAGAGCTTGCCATGAGCTGTCATTTACGGATTGCAGCCAATGAAGCTAAATTGGGTCAACCAGAGTTAAATTTAGGTTTGATACCTGGGTTCGGCGGGACTCAAAGACTTCCGCGTATAACAAATAAAGCAAAAGCATTAGAACTTATATTAACTGGACAGTTTTTAAGTGGAGAAGAGGCAGAAAAAATAGGTCTCGTTAATAAATCAGTGCCACTTACAGAATTAATGAATGAAACGAAAAAACTGGCTGAATCAATTGCTCTCAATAAAAGCTCAGAATCTATCAAAGCAACTATTACAGCTGTTAATGAAGGTATGGCAACAACCTTAGAAAAAGGTTTAGAAATAGAATCAGAACAATGGGCTCAATTATTTAAGACAGAAAACATGATCGAAGGCGTTAATGCTTTTATGGAAAAACGCAAACCTACTTTTAAAGATTAACTTTCATAGCATAATACATGAGAACAGCATGAATATAGTCATATTTTTTATTAAACGACTATATTCATACTTATACTACCCTCTAATAATTTTATTAAATTTATTTTTTGGAACTTACTATCAAGCTGTTACTTATGATAGTTAACCGCAATCACTCATATTTTTATAAAAAATCCATAAACTTATATAATTTTAAATTACAAAATTTAGGAGTTCACATCAATGGTTGTTACGTCAGAAGTAAAAAACGGTATTGGCTGGCTAAAAATAAATCGACCTGAAGTCCTAAACGCTATTAATACTGAAGTAGTTGAACTGTTAACGAATGCTTTAGAAAAATGGGAAAAAGACTCTAACGTAGTGTTTGTTTGTTTGTACGGTGAGGGTCAAAAAGGATTTTGTGCAGGAGGAGACATGCGAAAATTCTATGATTTGGAAGCTGAAGATATCATACCTTATGCAGAGAAGTTCTTTTCAACAGAATACTGCCTAGATGCACTTATACATAACTATTCAAAACCTATTTTGGCCTATATGAATGGCATTGTTATGGGAGGTGGAGTCGGACTTTCCGTCGGAGCATCTCACCGAATCGTAACAGAAAAAACAAAATGGGCGATGCCTGAAATGAACATTGGGTTTTTCCCAGATGTTGGCGCAAGCTTTTTCCTCAATCAACTACCGGGATACATAGGTCGTTATCTTGCATTAACTGCAAAGGTTATAAAAGCAATCGACACTATCTATATTGGTACCGCTGATTACTATATCGAAAGCAATGAATGGGAAACTCTACAAACAAGATTACTCACTAAAGATTGGTCATCTGCCTCAGTCCATAAAGATTTAGATGAATTACTTACCGCAACCGGTACAACTTCATCAGATGTTTCAGAGCTGAAAGTGAACCAAGAATTAATAAACCATCATTTTCAATATAATACAGTAGAAAAAATAGTAGAGTCCCTGCGAAGTGAGTCAATTAATGGTAATGAATGGGCAACGCAAGAATTAAATAATATTCTTTCAAAATCGCCTACTTCATTAAAAGTCACCTTGCAGCAATTAATACATGGAAAAGACAAATCGCTTAACGAATGTCTTGAGATGGAAAAGGACATGGCCATTCATTTCATGGATACAGCTGATTTTTATGAAGGTATTCGTGCCGTTTTAGTTGATAAAGATGGTTCTCCAAAATGGGCTCCGAGCGAACTAGAAGATCTAACTGAGTCGGATATTGAGCACTATTTTTTAACACCTGTCAAAACACTATAAATCTAAAATAAAAACAGATACTTGAGTATAAACTACCAAAATTTTCTCTAGGTTATTCAATTTTTTTATACGATGAGTGCTTTCAAATCTTTAAAAAAATTAGGAGGTATTAGGGTGTGTTATATACTCATAACTCTGCTTGAACTGCCCCGCTTTATCGGAGGTTGACTTGCTTAAGTCAGCCAGCTAAACCTAATATTTTGAAATTATCATCATTTCGTCTTTCATATTCAAAACATTAAACATAACCAACCGCACTATTTAAACGGATCTTATTAAACCAAAGAACCTTTAACCTCCGACTCTGTCATTCTCTCCGTGTAGTGAATAGATAAGTATTGAACTCCTTTATCATTTATCATTTATCATTTCGATTACTCTCATTTTTGAACTTATTATATTCAACTGAGGCTTGTTGAATTGCATCTAACACCACTAAGTTTTGATACATATTAAAGGTGAGTCTATTGCGGACTTAGCTACCCGTTCAGATGGTGCTAGGTATATTAATTTGTGAAGTTTTATCCAAAAAAAAATTTGCATGTTGGATTAGATTTTTTGCAGTGACTCATTGGTCAATAATATATGTGGAAAATTGGATATTAGCGTGGATACATGTTAGTCACAAACTTCTATAGCAACCCTGTCATGCTTTAGTAACAAATATTGACGATAGTCGTAGTTACTGTAACCAAAAGAGTCAGTTCGCCTCAGGTAACTATCTTATGCCAGTGGGTTCTAGATTGCCAAAAAGACGTGATTTCTGCTATCTAGCTCGGCAAGCACATCGTATTCAACTGATTACGGTGCATTCCATTACTGAAACCCTAAAAGATCTAAACCTTTGGAGATTTACCATGCAATTTAAAAAATCCTTAATGACCGCTACATTAGTTACTATTGGCGGATTCGCTGCTATATCTAGTGCGAATGCTGCTGGTACAGAGTCAGGTAATTTTAACGTCAATATGACTGTGGTGTCTGCTTGCACCTTATCAGCTGCTCCTCTCACTCAAGATATTACTTTCGGTGAAGTTGCTGCGGGCGGCACAGCGGCTGCTAACCAAACCAACGCTACCACCCTCTCCGTGATGTGCTCTACAGGTGCGCCTTATGTGGTTAAATTAACCCCATCGAACGATAATGCTAGTGGTGCTGGTGTTATGACAGGACCAGCGCCAACAGATCTTATTACTTACCAGTTACACTCTGATTCAGCTGGCTTGAATGCTTGGGGTAATACCGGAGTATTAAATGGCGAAGCCGGTAATAGTGTTAGTAGCGTCGGAGAAGGCATGGAAGTTCCTCTCGAACATCCTGTATATGCCTCAGTGACCGGTAGCACCGACGTTACCGTAGGTGACTATACTGATCTGGTTAGCGTTTCTGTCGTTTACTAGCCAGCTATGTTAACTCTCTGGTTACACCGTGTTGCAAAATATAGTGTGATCTCAAGCTTGCTACTGTGTAGCAATTGGGCGATGGCGAGTGGCCTACAGGTCTCTCCCATCTCCTTAAGCATACAAGCTCGAGAAAATGCCAGTGGTCTGACCCTAAGTAATACTGGTGACAATGTGGTGCATGCGCAAGTGCGTGTGTACCACTGGTCGCAGGATGAAACAGGAGATCAGCTCACACTATCACGAGGATTATTGGCCAGTCCGCCAATGATTGAGCTTGACCCAAACGACAAGCAATTAATTCGAATTATCCGTGCCAAAGCACCGCCGCAAGGCAGTGGCGCTGTAGAAGATAGCTACCGGATTTTGGTTAATGAGTTACCGATTAAATCCCCTGACCAAAAAAGTGGCTTACAGTTTGCATTGAGCTATTCCCTACCCGTATTTGTACAACCTGTTGGAGTTGTCAAGACCGCCCCAAAACTGCAATGGAGCACGCATGTGCAGCCAGAGGGTAAGCAGATAAAGTTACGGGTCCACAATAGCGGCAATGGTCATGCCCAACTGGCAAGCTTAAGCTTTGTAGATGCTGCTGGTACTAGCATTGATGTCCATAAAGGTTTGCTGGGTTATGTTTTGCCAGGCGCTACCATGTATTGGACACTGAAAACACCGCCCTCGGCACTAACGACAGGTGGTAAATTCAAGGCAATGATCAATGGAACTGAGACAATACAAGACGTTACGCTGGACACTTCCGATCGCTAAAATAGCTTTACTGCAAAGCTTAATGATACCTATCAGTCATGCCATCGGATTAAATGATATCACGTCTACTTCTACCAACCTTCCCAGCGACAGTCTCGCACAGCTTGATTTAAACCGTAACAATCGTGACGAAAATGACCATCCAGACAAGCTTGATCTCTATTTAGAGGTTAAGCTTAACGGCGCAGACAAGGGTTTAGCGTCCTTCGAATATTATAATGACCAGTTATGGGCAAGTAAAAACGTATTGCAGCAACTTGGCTTTATAGTGCCGCCTGACACCCTCGAACCAATACCGCTAAACACCCTACCTGATATCAAGATCGATTATGACGCCCGCCAGCAAACGGTCGATATTATTGCACCGCTAAACATGCTCAACCTTGCCACGACCGTCGTTAATACCCGCAATAGTAAACGCCCACAACCGACCGCCTCGCCTGGTTTTCTGTTAAATTATAACCTTTATGGCACGCAAACAGAGGACAACGCGACCAGCCTAAGTGCTTATACAGAACTGCGTGCGTTTAATGACCTCGGTGTATTAAGCTCTACTGCCCTGACGACTGGCAATCGCTTTGCTGGTAGCAATACTAATAGCAATGATTGGGACAGCCGCACGGTACGTTTGGATAGCAGTTGGAGCAAATCATTTCCTGATAAGTTGCTCACTGTTAGAGCTGGCGACATACTCACAGGGGCACTATCATGGACAAGGTCGACGCGCTTAGGCGGACTGCAATTCGGCACTAATTTTGACCTACAACCCTATATGACCACCACGCCTTTGCCGTCATTTTTTGGTTCCGCTACCCTGCCTTCGGCGGTCGAGCTGTATGTGAATGGTCTCAAGCAATACAGCGGTGACGTACCTGCCGGTCCGTTTGAGCTTCATACAGCGCCTAGCTTCAGTGGTGCGGGCAATGCCCAACTCGTATTGACCGATGCATTAGGACAAAATACCACGCTTAATTTTTCACTTTATGATGCCCATCGTTTACTGCAACCAGGGCTGTCTGATTGGTCAGTAGAGCTTGGTGCCGTGCGCGAAAATTATGGTGTTAAATCTTTTGATTACGGCAGCGATATTGCGGGCTTTGGCACTTGGCGTTATGGGGTCAGTGATCGCTTTACTGCCGAAACCCATGCTGAAGTGACTGAAGGTCTTAGTAATGTTGGTGTCGGTGGCACTTGGTTATTGGGTAGTAAAGGTGGTGTCTTATTTGCCTCGCTAGCGGGCAGCGACAGCCAAGGTGAAGGTGGATTGCAATACAGTGCAGACTACTCTTGGAATAACAGTCGCTTCCATATCGGTCTCAATGCCACTGGTACTCATGGTGACTACCGTGACGTCGCCACACGTTACGGAGATGCTCCCAACCGCCGAAGTGAACAACTCTCAACAGGTTATAGCACACAATCTCTGGGCAGTTTTAGTGTGAGTTATAGCCAGATCGCTTTTGCGCAGCAAGAGACCTCACAGTTTGCCAGCGCCTCTTGGCGAAAGTCCTTTGGGCGACGGCTCAGCCTGAACGCTAACTACAATCATGATATCCATAACTCTGATAATAATAGTGTCTCTTTTGGCGCCTCGCTATCCTTAGATCGTAATATCTCGCTGAATAGTAGTGTGCAGAGCACCAACGATCGTCATGACTTGGTAACAGATATATCGCAATCAACACCAAGTGCGGGCGGCATAGGCTGGCGCGCGCAAGCAAGGCACAGTACAAGTAATAATAGTACGGGTAATAACAGCAGTACCGATGGCTTAGCCGAATTGAATTATCTTGGTCCATACGGACGACTACAAGCTGGTATCAGTAGTAACAACGATAACTATTCTACCTATGCTAGCGGTACAGGCGCGCTAGTTATGATGGGTGGAGGATTGTTTGCCGCACGCCAAATCAACAGTGGTTTTGCCGTGGTCTCCACTGATGGTATCGCCGATGTACCAGTGCTGCTACAAAACAGCCCCATCGGTACAACGAATAAACGGGGTCTATTATTGGTAACACCATTGAACGCTTATCAAGACAATAAGATAGCTATTGACCCTATGGATTTGCCCGCTGACCTGCGGATTGACAAGGTGAATATTGAAGCCACGCCGACTGACCGCGCAGGAGTATTAGTAAGCTTTGGCATCACACCAGTGCGCTCTGCCTCTGTTATCCTCACAGACAGTGATAACCAGCCACTACCGTTAGGCAGTCAAGTACAGTTACTTACGAACAAGGATGCACTTTCAGCAGTTATTGGATTTGATGGCGAAGTCTATTTGGATACCTTAGATGAGCACAATATCCTAACAGTGATAATGCCCTCTAATGATAGTTGTACGGTCAGCTTTGATTATCATAAACAAGGCGACGATATTCCACTAATCGGTCCTCTCATCTGTCAAAAGGTAGAAGAATAATGAAATTGTTAAGATGGAAATATAGTCTATTTTTGATAGTAGGTGCATGGTGGTTACCATCAGGGAATGCTTATGCCGCACCCAATGTTACTTGTGAAGCAGGTATGAATACAGCAGTGGGAAGTACCGGTAACGTGAACATTAGCGATGGTGTCACCCCCGCCAACGCCGATGACGCAAGGATTAGTGCTACATTGAACTACAGATGCACCAATAGCGGCTCCGCAGGATATGTATCGGTCTGCCTTGCGGTAGATGGTGGCAACAATAACAGCACTTACCCTCCGCGTTACATGAAGAATGGGGCTGTCGATTCAAGCTTGGCTTTTACCATGACATTGCCAGGAAGTATTAATTGGGGCACCCGCAATTCTAGTGGTTCTGAATTCAACTCAGGCTCACTCGCTATTGCCGAAAACTCATTTATCTCAGGCAACGTGGCTATTGATATCTCTCTGCTCTCAAACTATGACAACGCTCTCGCAACATCCGGAACCTACATCAACGATTTCAATGGCAGTCATACCGCATTAACGTTTAGGGCTAACGAAATATCATCTGGCCTTGACTGCTCAACAGGTAATTTAGGAGTAGATCAATTCCCATTTACCGTTCAAGCGACCGTAATTCCAAGCTGTTTAGTTACCTCTACCACTGATGTCAATTTAGGTTCTCATTCTGCAAATAGAAACAATATCATGGGCAATAACTCTAGCGCGCTTGGCGTGACTTGCACAAATGGTGCACCCTATAATATTGGCTTGATGCCCTCCAATAACAGTATAGATGGTGCTGGTGTCATGAGCGGTACGGGCGGCAATACCGATAAGATACCTTATCAACTGCGTTCAACTGATGGTGCAAGTGGAAATATATGGGGAAACACCGCCACCTCGAATAACGTAGGGAACGGTGTAGTAGGTACTGGCGATGGAACCTCTCAACTAAAGACTGTCTATGTTACTGTCCCCAGTGCCGATTTTAAACCTGATAACTACTCCGATATCGTAAGCATTAACGTCAATTATTGATAGCAGCTGCTCCTTTGAGAATAATAAAACTTTGTGGTTTTAGATATTTAAATCTCATTCCTATGGTTATAGTGCTCATTAGATTAGAGCGAGAAAAATTGTGTTTGCCGATTGCTATCGATAAGAACATTGAAAGAAAGTATTTATTTTGCGAATGTGTAAGCAGGAAAGTGATACATATTCACCATAAAACCAACATAAACTGGTTATTAGCTTTACACATCGGTCTGAATCATTCACTAACGCAAATTATCAACCACCGCCAACATCGCAATCAACGATGCCTCTCCTAGTTTGATAGAACGCTCTGGTGACCAGCCCATGTCTGCATCAGGTAGATTATCGTTATCTTTAAAAGGCATCTCTAAGGTATTGGCAAGGCAATCAAAACGTTCTGCCACCCAGTTAGTTGCGACAGTCATGTTTGCTGTACCTGGCGCATCAACGTCATAACCAAATTGTGACTGAAAATCAGCGCTGGCTAATTTCAACACGTCTGAAAATTTATCACGCAGACGTGCGAGGCGATCGTTATAACTTGGCGTCCCTTGAGAGCCAGCAAGAAACACATAAGGCAGCGCTTCATCGCCGTGCACATCATAAAACAGGTCAACGCCTGTCGCCTCCATTTTGTTAATCACATGGAACACTTCAGGGCTTTTTTCTAAGCTTGGATTTGACCATTCACGGTTCAAGTTAGTACCGACAGCATTGGTACGCAGATGTCCGCGCACACTACCGTCGGGGTTCATATTCGGCACAATGTAGAAGTTCGCTTTCTCTAACAACAACCTAGCAGTGGCGTTGTCACTATCTAATAGGCTATATAACAATCCTTCAACCAACCATTCAGCCATCGTCTCACCAGGATGCTGACGCGCAGTGATCCAAATGTTGCGTTTATTCGCATCACTATTGCTATCGCCATTACTGATTTTTACTAAGGTTAAGTCACGCTTATCAAGCGTTTCACCTAGATGTTCTAGAGTCACTAACGGATGCGTTTGTACGGCGGCTAATAAATCTTGATGACGCTCATAACTGTAAGGGGCAAAATAAGCAATTTGAATGGTGTCACATTCTAAATCTGCCACGATAGTTAACTTCCCGTCTTTATAAGTGGTAGGCAGACGAAACCAATATTCCCGATCGTACGAAGCAACCGCTTGGTAATTCTCCCACCCTGCAGTGTATGACGCCTCCCCTGCATTGAAAATATTGAGGACATATTGCTCGCCAACCTGACCTGATAGGCGAAAGTTAAACCATTGGAAAAACTCGCCGCCAACGTCTGGACGAATAGCCAACTGGATATCCTTTTTATCGTCTAAATTAATAACGTCAATATTACCTGCATCGAAATTAGCAGTGATATGCATAACCTTTCCTTAATAAGTTTCTAAGAATCTCAAAATTAATTCTAAATACAGAAGTGTTTTATCAGCCTTAAAATACAGTAAAGCCTTTTAAACCATACATTTTATAGTCTAAAAGGCTTAATCACCGATTTTATCTAGGTGAAAAATTTAAATTTAGAGTCTATTCTAGCACCCATCAACATCAGATATAACTTAAAGTATTGTTAGCTCGACTTATATAGAAACCGCTCTATTTTTTACATATTTAAAATATTGTATCGGGAAAATCTTGTCATAAGCCCAGTTATAAGAGAAGGTATAAGCCAGATAAAATCCAACCAATGACGCGTCCATAATAAATGCTTGCCATAAACTAATACCAAGATACCATGAGACCATGGGCAGATATAGAAGCAGCAGACCACCCTCAAATAGCAGTACATGAAGCACTCGAATCGCTGGGGTCTTAAATGTACTGCGTTTAAACCTTACCATCCCTTTATCAAAGGCAATATTGAAACCGTAGTTCCATATAGTCGCTATGATAGAGCCTACGATGGCAATAACACCGATATCTTTTATGTCAAAATCAAAAAAGAAGCTCATAATGGGAATAGATAGTATTAATGCAATTATTTCAAATCCAACAGCGTGACGTATACGATCTCTATGAGTTCGCATCATTAATCCTTATAGAATATACATTCATATTACTTAGTTGACTCTATTGTATCTGTTAAAATAATAGATCAAAGTTACTGTCTATAGGAAAAACCGATACATGAACTTTTCTTTAGAGCAACTACAAGCATTTGTGGCAACGGTAGAGACGGGCTCGTTTTCAGCAGCAGGACGGCGGCTTGGCAAAGCACAGTCATCGGTTAGTGCGGCGGTGGCAAATTTAGAAATCGACTTGGACAACGTGTTATTTACTCGAAATAGTCGCTATCCTGAATTGACGGAGGAAGGTAAACGGCTACTAGCTGAAGCGTATTTAATACTGGAGCGCTGCGAGCATTTCTTCGGGGTGGCCAAAAGCTTAAGTGAAGGTGTCGAAAGCCGTTTGGTGCTTGCAGTCGATGATCTCTATCCATCAGAGTGGCTGGCGCGATTGCTCGATGAGTTTGATAACTTGTTTCCTACTGTGGAGTTAGAATTGCTGCTGCCCATCATGGAAGATGTCAGTCGTTTGATTTTAGAAAAGCGCGCGGATTTGGGCATTATGTGGAGCCAAGAGGATTTGCCATCGGCTATTAGTTTTCATACCTTAGGCTGGATTCCACTTAAAATGGTTTGTGCGCCTGAGCATGAAATAGCAAACCGAGTGGTCAGCTGGGAGGACTTAAAAAGATACCGTCAGCTCATTGTTGCAACGCGCAACGAGAGTAAAGAAAAATCACGCCTACGGGTTGCCGCCGATGTATGGTGGGTTGAGAGTCAGTGGGTGATTATTGAGCTGGTGCAACGTAACCTTGGTTGGGCGTTGGTGCCTGAGCATATTATCGTTGATGCGTTAAAGGATGGCTCTTTGGTATCGCCAAAACTGGATTTTGATAAGCACAGTTGGCCCGTTGCGGTTGAGCTGATTTGGCATAAAGAAAAACCGTTAGGTAAGGCAGGCACGTGGTTAAAGCAGGCGGTTATTACTTTAGACCAGCAAGCGTAATAGCGTTTCTTTATATAGTCGATACTGAATAAAATGGATACACGACACTATGATGCGTGACTGGTACAAATTTTCCTTGCTTGCTGTACCTACACCGATAGAGGCTGCAAAACCAACATTAAAAAACTAAGCATCCCAGCCACGCTGTATCTCTTTTATATTGACCTGACTATAGTTATCAACTATTCGTTCGTTAAAATCGTAAAAAGCCCTCTTCGCTATTTTGTATATAACGTAAAGGGCTTTAAGCAGAGTATTACTTTATAGACTTGCCTTATAGATTGATTTTTAAATCAACTGAGCCAAATCAGTTAATTTATCCAATACTATATCTGGAGAAGACTTTTCAAGCTGTGCTTTGGTTTGCGCGCCGGTCAACACGCCTATACATAAGCCACAATTGGCATTTTTCCCTTCTTCAATATCGATGCCACTATCCCCTGCTTTTAACACTTGTTTTGCATTTTCAATACCAAACTTATCCATCGCGAGCGTAATCATATCTGGCGCAGGGCGACCATTCACCACATCATCAGCAGTAATTAGTGCATCAATCTCGCGACCTACTGACCACCCTAAAATAGTTAATATCTTATTGGCAGTCTTTGCGTCATAGCCCGTATTTAACACCACTGTTCTACCACTGGCTTTTAGCTTATTAAACAGCTCCAGCATGCCATCAAAGGTAGCCAAAGTGTCCTCGGTATAAGCCTTCGCTAAACTGGTTTTAAAAATCGTAAATGCTGTATCGGCAAGTGGTTCAACCTCATCCTCAGCGATATCCAATTCATTCAGTATATCGCTGATCGCTTGACGTTTTTCCTTGCCAGCGCCAAATTCTAAGCAGATATCTAGCTCAACTTCTTTATCCACTTTATCGTCATCGCTAAGCGCTTGATTGATCGCATCACGTACCGTTTTATAAACGAGATTGTCTTCATTGACAGTCGTGCCTGCCATATCAAAAACACATAGCTGAATATGATTGAATGGTTCTTTAATACTATTAATATCTGTACTCATTATTTTGACTCCAATACTAAATGAATTAACTCTTCACCAAATGCAAAGCCTGTTGATGCGCCAGTGCCGCTAGTGACAGAGCCGACGACCACACCTTTTTCTGGGGAGGCTTTAAAAACTACGTTATCACCGCTGGGGTAAACACCTAACCAATGCTGGACGATATCAATCTCGCCAATATCCATCACTTGATGGAACTCGTTAATGATTAAATCATCAACTCGCACATCTCTAAACGGCAACTCCTTATCGCTATAATCATGGCTATCACCAATGATGAGAGAGCCATCAGCAGATTGCACCACAATCAGATGAACGCCTGCTTTGCGCTCAGCTGACTGAATACTATCCAGCAATGAGATTAACCTTTGGGCTTCAGGTAATTGGGCAAATCCATCATAACGAGCAAAGCTTAAATCCGACATCACCGCAGCATTTAGCTTAAATGCTTTTTTCGGCATCACACGCATCATATTGAGCGTGCAAAGTTTGGCCTTAGCCTGCGCCAAAGTCTCTGGATATAAGCTATGCAAATCTATACCGGGACAGACGACACAATGCTCTGCTTGCAGCGTACCACGACTGGTATGAACCATAGGTAGCTCGATGGAATGCACAGTGGTTTTATTATAAAAATCTACCCCGTGCGCTTGATGTAACCAATTTGCTAATTTACCAATGGCGGTTTTTGATTCGACTCTAAGCTCATGAGGACTATATAACACACCCAAACTGTTTTTAAGATAAGGCGTATTTTCTGTTATCTCAGCTTGCGTCAGCAATCGACAAGACGCGCCCATCTCTGTTTGTAAAAATGCTTCAGCGACATCCATCGCTTCTGGGCGCTGAATGAGCATATGCAAGCCGCTATGCTCCACCTCGATACCTGCTTTGGGTGCTATATCTGCCCAGATATTACGCGTATGCATGGCTCGCTGCCAATGCTCGCCACTTTGCTGCCCACTCACGGTGACAAAACCAAAGTTACGTACTGACGCATCTTTATTTTGTGACTCACGCTCAACCAGTGCCACACTCAGCCCTTTTTTAACCGCGGCATAAGCGCTGGCAAGACCGACAATGCCACCACCAACTATCACTACATCGTATTTTTTTTCAGACAATTTGCTTGTTAACTGCACTTTGATGTTCCTTAATTTTATTTACTTTTAAATGCTATTTTTTTAGGAAGCTTAGAACTTATATTTCAAATTTAGCTCGCACTGGTTGCAACGCTTATAGCTTTTGACCGTGGAAAAATGCCCTGTGCTTATCTAATAACTCAGCGGTAAGCGGCTCAGCATACGTTTTTACATTTTTGATTTTATTCTCAGATGCAACAGTTTCACCGTCATAGATGATATTTGGATATATTTCTAACAGTTGCGGTCGCGCATTTTTGACGATGATTTCGGCCATTTTCATCGCATTTTTATTGGTTTTATCGCCTTTATCGATGACAGCCACCGACTCACTCAGCGTATAGTTACCTTCGCTAGGATCGATGTAATCAATAGGCAGTTCTTCTGCTTTATTAACGACTGCTTGATGACGCATGCCAAACCCAATAGGCACTTCACCTGCCATGACCTTTTTTAATGGACCTGAACCTGATAATTCTAGATTTGGTCCGGCATTGTCACGAATATTATTCATGATGGTTTGCCCCTCGGCACCCATGCCATACGTAGCAGTGATATTCTGCACAAACAACCAACCGGTCGATGAGCCATTGGGATCTACCATGGCAAGTTTATTTTTATAGATGGGTTTTGCCAAATCTTTGGCACTGGTTGGTCTAGGCAGGTTTTGCGCGGCCATCTCTTTGGTATTTAAAATAATCGCGCCAGTAAAGCTTAGAATGGGTGCATAGTAACTAGGAACTGCTACTTGAGGATTGACCTCAAAGCTGATATCCTTAAACATTGAATGTTTTGCCTGCGCGCTCTCTAGATAAAACGAGCTCATCGTGACTAAATCTGCCTCTATATTCTTACCTTCGGCCAATAAACGCCCACCAAGCTCACCCGTACCAAACGATTGAAATATATATTGACCTTCATACCCAGCTTTATCTAATACTTCCTGAATAACCTCTACCGCTTCTTCGTCGGCATTGCTATAGATAATGACTTCTTCTGCGTTATTTCCCTCTGAAGAAGCTGAGCTACAACCGCTCAAAATAATTCCGCACGTGAGACCTATTATTAACGTTTTAAATGAAAACATTTTTTATCCTATAGATTTTGTTGAGTTTTAATTATTAAAGTTTGGGTATATTTTCGATAGCTAAATAGCTATAGTCGTTTCAATTTAAAAAGAACATAGTACTGCTGGGATGAATTTTTTGAAGCCTCTGGAGTGCAAAGCGCACAGCAAGCGAGAAAAATTTATACCAGCAGAACGCAATTTTTAACGTATCCCTTTTATTTTGAACTGACTATAACTATGGTTAAGCAGTCGTTGGCGCAACAAGCGTCCTGTCTTGTTCTTTCGGTGTCCCGTAGAGTCGTCTGCTATGTATATGACGAATGATGGCAAACAGTATCAAGGCGCAGATATTGGTCAGCAATATCATGAGCGATAAGATAAAAATCTCATCAAAGCGCGCAAAATGCTGTAGTTCAACAATCTTGGTGGTGAGCACCATGGTTTTGGCACCAGAGATAAAGATAACCGCGCTAATCGTTACCATGGCACTGATAAAGTAGAAGGATGCCACTTCAATTAAGGTAAAGAATGAATTGGGAATCACAATGCGTCGCAGTGTCGTAAACCATGAATCACCTAATAAGCTAGCCGTCGTCTCCCAGCCTAAGTTCATTTTAGCCAGTGCATTTTTACTCATCAGATAAGGGGTAGCGAAGTAGTGAATGATGTTACTTATCACGATAATAAAAATAGTATTAGCGACAGCAGAGCCTGAAAAAATCATAAGATAGGCAATACCCACAACCATACCTGGCACCGTGTTAGTGACCAATGCTGAACTCTGGATACTGAATTTACCGATTCTGAATAAACTTGAGCGCTCGCACAATAACGCTGAAAAGTAAGTAATTAAGGTGCCAAAGATAGCCGTCAATACTGCTACGATGAGTGAGTTTTTATAGACCCGCATTAAATTGGCAGATTCTAAAACCTTGCTGACGGTTTCCGTACTGAACTGCATTTGATAAGGCCATATTTTTATCCACGGAATGATAAATATCACCGCAAAAACCATCAGTAAGCAGAACAAGATAGCGCTCGATAATACGGCTAATACTCGGTCTTTGATATTGGAAGAAGGCAAGTCGATATTTTCAACCGAATCGTAGCGGATATTAAAGCGCGCGACATACCATAGTATGGCAATGCTCAATAACGATGGAATGAGCATAAACAGTGCGACCACTGCACCTTTTTCAAACGAAGGCGACGCACCTAGTATTTGCGTATAAAGTTCAATGGCGATGACTTTATATTGCCCACCAATGGACGCTGGGATACCAAAATCAGTAAAGGCTAAAAAGAAACATTGAATCATTGCCGCGGCAAAGGTGCCAATTAACGGACGAATGACCGTCATATCAAACTGGCGCAGAGACGAGTCGCCCATTAATTCTGAGACGATCACGAACTTTTTGTCTAAATACTGAAAGGTATTATTGAGTAATAAAAAGGCAATGGGTAAGGTGTAAATGGTATAGCCAAGCCACATTCCTTGAAAGCCGTATATATTTTCAAACAGCTGAAAGCCGAGTATTTGAGTCAATAAACCTTGCTTACCAAAGGTATAAATAATGGCAAAGCCATAGGTCACCGTTGGCAATAACATGGGCAATAAGGCGGCAACTTTAATAACCTTTTTAAAGCCCTTCGGTAAGTTGGTCCAGTGCACGGTATAAGCTAAGATGAAAGCGAGCATGGTGGCGCTCAGAGCACTCACCGTCGCGACAAAAAAACTATTAAACATCACCTGTTTAAAGCTATCACTATTTGCGATACTGGTGTAGTTATCTAAGCCAATGCCATTGCCGACATTTAATGATAACGCCAGCATTTTACCTAAAGGTATAAATAGAAAGGCGATGAATAAAATCGTCACAAATAGCCAAATGGCTTTCGCTTGGGGTGGATTACTAAGCTTCATAAACGTCCAAAACAATCAAATGGTCAGGTTTTTACTGAAAGACATCTATAGTCAGTATCTCAGTTGCCGATTCAGCCACTGTAAGCTTCTACAACATCAGCCTTTCACAGTATTTTTTGACTTTTGCTTATCATAGACAGTGATGGCTTTAGAATCAGCATGACGGGGGCTAATATCGGCCTCATACTGTCCATAGTTTTGGGCTTGAGTGTATTTACTTAGCGGATCAGCTTCAGATATACCGTTGGCAAATAAGCTTAAGATATTGCGACGTTTAATATTGAGCTGATTTAGAATGAAGTTGGTGACGAAATCATTGGCAGGGTTGTGTATGATTTCAGCGGGTTCAGCGAATTGCGCCACTTTGCCATCTGATAGCAGTAGGATGCGATCAGATAACGTCATCGCCTCTTCTGGGTCATGGGTGACAATTAAGGTAGTGAGCTGATAGCGCACGGCAATCTCACGAATGCGCTCTTTGACGGTTTCCTTAATTACCCCATCTAATGCAGATAAAGGCTCATCTAACAGTAGTATTTTGGGTTTCATGACTAGCGTACGAGCCAGCGCGACACGTTGCTTTTGACCGCCTGATAGCTGATGAATGCGCTTATTTAGATGCGCCTTAATATCGAGTAAATCGATCAATTCATCGACTTCTTGTTGTGTACTGACACTAGGATTGTTACGCAGACCGTATTCGATGTTTTGTTTGACATTGAGATTGGGAAATAAGGCATAATCCTGAAAGACAATATTAAAGCCTCTTTGTCTCATAGAGACACGGGTAATATCTTCCCCGTTATAGGCAATTCGACCACCATTGATATCAGTTAAACCTAGAATCATATGCAGTAAAGTGGTCTTGCCGCAGCCGGATGGCCCTAAGATTGAAACTATCTCACCCTTGTTAATTTTAAGTGAAAGATCCTCAAATATAACCTTGTCATCATATCTCTTCGTAACCTGTCTTAGCTCTAACATATCAATTTCCCTAATCGCTTATGATTAATAATCTAATTATTCATCTTGGATAGGTCAGCAGTGTATCTGTCAGTTATGACATTTCGATGAAAAAAATATGACAATACGAAGTCAGATCAACGTAAGTTCAGATCCCCTCACATATAAAAAAGCCCTTGTATGCCAAGCGATACAAAGGCTTTTTGCTAACTATCAGCACAGCACGAGATAATTTTAATCTAATACTCGTCATATTATTAGCTTAGCTACCTTAACGTCTTCTTAACAGGCTAATTGCTATCGTAAAGAATTACGTTCCTTATAATTCTTTTGAGAAGCCTAGTTATGTCGATATCTCAAGCACTTAGCACTGATGATACTAAAGCTAATACTAAAAAAGGCCATATAAGTAAAATCTTTAATTACGAGATTAATCTTAATTATCTGATTATCATTGTTACCCTTTATTTAGTAGCCACCGCGAATATTGGTTTTTTTGCGCAAGTGCTAAGTATTTATCCTTTTAGCACAAATATTGGCTTTATAGTTTCTATCACAGGCTTACTGTTCGGCTTGATGTGGCTACTCTTTCAGTTATTGTGTTATCGACCAATCGCCAAACCAGTCCTAATTGCTATGGTAATGATAGCTGCCGTGTGTAGTTATTTTACCGATGGGTATGGGACAATATTCGATAGTAGTATGCTGATCAATAGCTTGCAAACCGACCAAGCAGAAGCGATGGGACTAATGGCGCCAAGTTTTTTTATTCGTGTCGTTTTATTAGGCGTTATACCTGCTATTATTATTGCTAAAATTCGTATAAAGCGACTTCCTTTACGTCGAGCATTATGGCAACGAGCAGTTACTTTAATTCTTTCTATTGCCTTAATAGCAGTTTGTCTATTACCCTTTGGTGATCAATACGCCACTTTTTTTCGCCAGCATAAAGTGGTTCGTAGTTATACCAACCCCATTACTCCTATCTACTCTGTCATCAAACTGAGTACCGATTACGTCGATGAATTGCGCCGTCCTGATACCCTAATACTTCATGCGACAGATGCCAAACGTATAACACCCGTCACTAGCACTAGTAAAGTAAAACCCAAATTGATGGTATTTGTCGTCGGTGAAACGGTTCGCGCTGACCATATTAGTTTAAACGGTTATCAGCGCGAGACTATGCCACTACTGGCCAGCCAGCCAGATATTTATAGCTTCAATAATGCAACCTCTTGCGGCACCTCTACCGCTTATTCCGTTCCTTGCATGTTCAGCTATGCTGATAGAAAGGATTATGATGCCAGTAGTGCGGATTATAATGAAAACGTGCTTGATACTCTTCATAAACAAGGCGTCAACGTCGTTTGGCGAGACAACAACTCAAGCTCTAAAGGGGTTGCGGATAGAGTCACTTTTGAGGATTATAAAACGTCAGATGTTAATCCTAGTTGTGACGGCGAATGTCGTGATATCGGCATGCTCAATGGCTTTGATGAACTGGTAAAATCAGACGTACCTGCTAAAGATACGCTTATTTTATTGCATCAAATGGGCAATCATGGCCCTGCTTACTACCAACGTTACCCTAAAGAGTTTGAAGAGTATCAGCCGGTATGTATGACCAATGAGCTATCTAAGTGCGACGATCAGTCCGTCATCAACGGCTATGATAATGCCATTCGCTATACTGATTACTTCTTGAATAACGTTATCAATACGCTAAAAGCTTATGAGCAGGATTATGATGTGGTGATGGTATACATCAGCGATCATGGAGAAAGTTTGGGCGAAAATAATATCTACCTGCATGGTCTACCATATAGTATTGCGCCAGACGCCCAAAAACAGGTGCCTGTGATTGTCTGGTCGCCTACTGGCAATGGTATTGATGGCAACAGTATGGATAAAAGCAGTCTCGCCAGCATGATTGATCAGCCCGTATCACACGACTTTATTACCCCTACTTTACTAGGCTTCTTCGGTATTACTGCCGATGAAGTAAAAGCAGCACCAACCTTTTTTAAAACTGTTAATTAATCTTTTTAACCCAAGCACTGCTAGCATTTATGCACGAGACACCTATGTATAAGATACTTATTATTGAAGACAATCCCGATATCGTGGCCAATATTTATGCTTTTTTTGAACCAAAGGGCTTTGAGTTAGATAACGCTCATAATGGGATTAGTGGCTTAACGCTGGCCTCAAATAATTATTATGACGTTATTTTACTAGACGTGATGCTACCTGGCATGGATGGTACAAAACTGTGTAAAAAGCTGAGAGAAGAACTGCATAATAAAACCCCAGTATTGATGCTGACAGCTCGCGATACGATTTTGGATAAAGTTGCAGGCTTCGATAGTGGTGCCGATGACTATCTAGTTAAGCCCTTCTCACTCGTTGAACTAGAATCACGTATCAAAGCCCTCATACGTCGACATCAAGATGACCACTTTGGGCACAGTATAGAGATTGGCAAACTGTCTTTGAATACTGAGGAGCATACGATTAGCCGAGAAGGCCAATCATTAAAGCTCACCCCAACAGGGTTTAAAATATTAAATACACTGATGTGTGCTGCACCTAGAGTGGTCAGCAAGAATGAATTAGAGGAAAAGGTATGGGGTGAGGATATTCCAAGTAGCGATGCATTGCGTACCCATATGCATAGTGTGCGTGCACAAGTCGATAAACCGTTTGCTAAAACCATGCTAATCACCGTACCCGGTGTTGGTTATCAGATTATTGACCCAGACAAGGTATAAAATCCGATAATAGGCTTTAGCTGCTTATTCTTATTATAAGTAGTATTTTTCGTAATTATTATCACTTTTCTTACTGTCTTTCCCTACGAAGTAAATGCCATGTTTAGTCTTGACTCTATCGTTAACAAGTTTCGAATATCATATTTCTTATTCGCAATATTGCTTTGCGCAACTTTCGTCAGTATTTTTATGTATGCTGAAGTCAGAATAGAGCAAGATTTGGTCAAAGCTCGCTTGCTACAACAGTTAGAGCTTAGTCGAGAAAAAGAGGGTGAGCAAACTATCTATGTCGCAGATCCAGGCATAAAAATTTATCGCTATGGCAATGCGCCTGAAAGTTTGAAAGCTATAGCGACCGAAACGGTACAGGAAACTTCTATCACGATAAATACGGAATCGGGTTCACATGCAAGTAACCTTCATTTCTTTATCCATCAACAAGATAAACAGAAATATATTTTGACCTACTTAGAAGGCACCGAGATGGTGATGGGTAACTACCCTGTTTTGGCGATATTTGAACACTTAGAAGATATATTTGCCAATGCCTTAAGAGTCGCCGTTATTCTAAGTTTATTAATTGCCGCAATATTCTCTCAGTTGTCCTCTAGGCAAATTACTAAACCTTTATTAGACTTAAAAAAAGCAGTAGAAACCGATCATCAAAATTTAACCGAATTGACTCATTTGCCATCGGAGGTTGGCGTATTAGCGCGAGCCATTGATGAGAAAAACCATAAGCTTGAGCAGTATCTAAAGCGCGAGCAGTTGTTTACCGGTGATGTTAGCCATGAGCTGCGCACGCCATTAACGATTATCATGGGTGCGTCAGAAGTGTTGGCCTCACAATTAGCAAGCGACAGCCATTTGAACGAATTTACCAATCGCATTAGCAATACTGCCAAAGAAACCTCTGAGATTATCAGCGCTTTATTATTGCTCTCTCGTGCGCCTGAAAAACTAGACACGCCGCAAACCTCTATCAACAATATTGCTTCAAATGAAGTAGAGCGCTTAAAGTACTTGCTGCGCTATAAGACGGTGACTTGCACAGTCGTGGCTGAACAAGAGTATTTCGCCTATGTACGACCTGAACTGCTAAAAATGGCACTGGGGAATCTAATAAAAAATGCCTTTCAATACACGGATGAGGGTGAAGTAGTTATTACGATTGATGATAAAAAAATAACCGTCACTGATACAGGTCTGGGTATTCCTGAAGCTTTGATGCCCCTGCTTTATGAGAGATTTGAGCGTCTAGAGCAACCGCATAATGATACGCTGTTGAATACGAATTTAGTTTCAACAGGATACTCTAGCTATAAAGTTGAAGGCACAGGGTTGGGTCTTAGCATCGTGCAACGCATCATGGCGCATATGGGCTGGCAACTTACCCATCAAGCCAATGGTTCAGGCGGCAGTACCTTTAGTATTTATTATACATAACGTCTACTAAGAGACTGCCTTTAAAAGTCCTAATGTATTACAAGTAAGTGGCAATGATGTTAATCAGTAAGGCAATAATGACTAAGTTGAAGACAAAGGCAATGATACTGTGAAGAGTAGCCAGATTCCGACCTATTCTAGAGGTAAAGACAATATCAGCGGTCTGACCTGAAGTACCGATAGCAACTGCACAATAGAAAAAATCTTCAAAACTGACGTCAATTGGTGTCCTCCGATCAGCGTTAGTCTCCATCATTGTTTCAGGGAAAGCTAAGGGTAAAATATGACCTTTTTGCGCCTCAGAAAAATATAAATAGGCATACTGCATGGCAAAAATAATTTGAATCATCAGCCAAGTAATGAATATCGTCCCAATAGTCAGACTAATACTTAGAGCAAACATAAGGTCTTGATAGTTCTTACCAATTTGAGTTTGTTTAGCGATGGCATAAACGCAAATGAAACTTGAAACTATAATCAAGCTTAAAATCGAAAACTTGCTTTGCTTAGCACTATTTAAGTGCTCGTGCATCGTATCTTTTCGTAGCATGATTATGATAGTGCTCAGAAAAACAAGAATGGCGCAGTCCCATCCTATAATAAAGCTGGTACTAAAAGACAACGACCAAATACTGGTTGCTGATATCCCAACGATAAGCCCCATCAACAGACTACCTAGCAAACGCCAATGACTAAGAAACGTATCTGATGATAGTGCCATAATTTTAATCATACCTTATCAATGAGGATTCAGATTATACAACTATACTGAGTGGTATTAACTTACATCATCAATAGGAATGTTTCAAAACCATTTTTTATTCTTAAAATACATAATAATGCTCACTGTTATCGTTACCATCAAACTAAGTAAAATAAAATAACCATAGTGCCACTTTAGCTCAGGTATGTACTCAAAATTCATGCCGTAAACGCCTACCAAAAATGTTAATGGTATAAATACCACTGACACCAAAGTCAAGGTACGCATGATTTCATTCAAACGATGTCCCTGAATTGAGAATATTAGGTTGATTTTACTGTCAAGTTCAAACAACTCAAAATCAATTTCATCAATTAAATTGTTTGCTTGCTCTTTGAGCTCTATGAAATATTTGCTTTCCATAGCGATAATGTTAATTGTTTCTAGTTTTACAATCGTATTACGCAAGCTTAGCGTTGCTTTCTTAAAATTTAACATGCGACGTTTTTGCTCCTCAACCTTTTCAGTAAAATAAGGTGTTGGATTAATATTCGTCACCTTTATAGAGTCACTGTCAGCATTCAATAATTTTTCAAACGTCTCCTCATAGTTTGCTATCAGTGATTCAATCAAAAGAAAGATTAAGTAATCGACTCTTTTGCTTCGTACTTGCCCTTTACCTTGAATCAAGCGATCACGAATCCACTGAAAATGGTCGCCAATATTCTCTTGCAAACTCCATAACATATTTGACGATACAACAAAAATCAGTTGTTCATTATCTAAATTTTTATCATCAGTTTTCAATACTTTTAAAGCGATGAACAATACGTTATCCAGCTCGATAACCTTGTTGGCATGGTCATCATCTTGGAGTAATTTAATTAAAAAGTCATCAAACTGATTTTGGATGACAATTTGTCTCATCTCGTCTAATTCGCTCAGCCCATAGGTATTGAGCCAAAAAACCTCGTCACCCTGTGTCTCAAAGTTCAACTTGGTAATGTCATCACAAGGTAGTTTTGATACTCGTGAGGATGAATACGCGATGAGTGTCGTGTTTTGTAAGAATTTTTCTGACATCCTTGTTCCTTTGCTTACTTTATATTTTCATAAAATAATTGACACTATCTTTTTTAATAATTTCTATAAATTGATTCTATCTTAACATTTTCTTAACCACACCAACCTTATACTGGTATCCAAGTGTCAACCAATGCCTTTCTATTTCGATTCTAATGACTATTAATCAATATATTCAGACTGAGCATAAAATAATTGTTGAACTCGCTTAGAAATTTACCCCATCTACAAAAAGCGCTACGTAAAGCTGCCTCTGACAAGCCTAATAATAACAAAATGTATTTATAAATGAAGTGATATATGGATAAGGTAATGCAAGTGCAAAAATGGCCAATTAGCAGCCGAATATTTCACTGGATAAGTGCGATTTTGTTGCTGGTAACTTGGATACTAATGGTGATATACCAAAATACTGATCAGGACTTATATATTAATTTACACAAAGCCTTTGGTATCAGCGTGTTATTTTGGATGCTTGCTCGTGGATTCAATCGCTTATTAATCAAAGTGCCTGCAGCCGTTGTCATGCCGCAGTGGCAAAAAAAATATCGCAGTTGACTCATTTTGCTCTTTATGGCCTCCTGATTGCGATGCCTGTGGCAGGGCTACTGACGTCAGTCTATGGTGGTCATGCAGTTGATATGTTTGGACTGTTTGAAATTCCTGTTTTTGTAGACCCTAATCGTAGTTCAGCACGCTTTTATGAAAATATACATACTAATATTATTTGGTCGATGATTATAGCCTTTACATTATTGCACATTTGTGCAGCACTCTATCATCAGTTTATTTTAAAAGATAAGCTGATCAATCGTATGAAGTAATTGTCTTCACTCGCCGGTCTAGTAAAAGGGCTAGATCTATGGGCTTAGCACTTTTTATTGAGCTGTTAATAGGCGTACTAACTATTTCAATCTCTTGAGCTTTATCTTGTAGGTACAATCAAGAGTCAGACGACTACTTAAACGTTCTCCAATGGCAACCTTAGTGTTTAGGCGTTCAGTGCCATCTTGGTGCTTTAAGTATTGTGACCATCTACCTTTATTATTTTTACTCGCTAACTAAACCCTTAATTCCCGCTAAGTTTCTCCTATGTCGTTTCTCGTATTATAGATTCATACCCACAAGGTAGCTGACAAAACCGTTAACGGTGTGTCAGAAATTGACTTAATAAAAAGGATGAATCTTATGAAAAACCTATCAGTGTTAACCAAATCAATGATTGTCGCCCTTACTATTGCAGGTGTAGGTGCAACCGCTATAGCCGCCCCTGCCGCCAATACCAAAGCGGTAACTGAGTCAAGTGAAGCTATCAGCGCCATGCAAAGTAAAATCAGCCTATCGCAGGCAATTGAGATAGCCAAACAAAATGCCAAAGGTGATCTGGTTAGTGCAGGGTTTGATTATGACGACGATGATGATAATGGCAAGGGTGCCGTAACGGGCGAATATGAAGTTGAGTTTGTATCAAACGGTACGGCTTATGAAGTAAAGATTGATGCCAATACGGGTAAAGTTCTCAAGACTGAGCAAGAAAAACTAGATAAAGAGGACATGGCTGAATACAGTGCTATGAAGCAGGCTAAAGTTACGCTAACTAGGGCCATGCAAAAAGCAGCACAAAGTGTGAATGGTAAAGTCATTAGTGCTGAGTTCGAGCTAGAAAAAGGTCAATCGGTTTATGACATTGAAGTCGTCAAAGGCAATCAGATATATGATGTGAGCATAGATGCCAATACTGGTAAGGTGTTAAGTAGTCAATTTGACGTGGAGGATGATGACTAAAGAACGAGCCAAAAGAATGAGTTTCAAATTTAGCTATTATCCTATCTTAACGTTTTCTTAACAGCGCTAAGCCCATACTAAGATTTAAGTGCTAACCAGTGACCTTCTCCTAGCTGGGATCATTAGAAAAATAATTATATCGATGATTGCACTTACATTATATTTTAACTTCAACGTTAGTAGGCAGCAGTAGCCGATACCATAATAGAACAAGGTGTCAGCTATTGCTTTTTGCTATGTATAAAAACAGATATTAGTTTTACCTTAACGCTTTCTTAACCCCTTCTGTCATATACTCAAAGTCTGCTGATTTTACTAAGTATTTAACATGCTTCTTAAAACCTGCTACATACCCGAATATTAATAACTATTAAGCAATCAATATGAACCATATCGAACCCCTTACTTTCGACAACGACCACACAAACTCCCATCCTGACAACCAAAAAACACCTGATACTTTAATGGTAGCGGATAACTTTGCAAATAATGTTAAGGGTAAAAAAGGTCTGGCTCGTATTTTAAAAGCCACGGGGTATTCTATAGATGGTTTTAAAGCGGCTTATCAGTTCGAGGCGGCATTCAGGCAGGTTTTTTGGCTTAATCTAATATTGTTCATGGTCATTATATTTATGCCTTTTGGCATCAGTATCAAAATGATGCTTGTGATCGCTTCCTTCTTATCCCTTATCGTTGAGCTCATTAATACTGGTATTGAAGCGAGTGTCGATCATACTTCGATGGAGCAACATCCATTAGCTAAAATAGCGAAAGATGTCGGTTCTGCTGCACAGTTTTTGGCGTTATTAATGTTATTTGTTTTATGGATAATGGCGTTATTAAGCCTTTTACATTGAACAACACTTAAGCTTTTACAACCTAATAAATTGAGTAGGGTGTCTTGATGACTTTAGAAAATAACTCAGCTAATTGGACGTGGCTTAAGCTTTTGTGCTTAACTGTCATTGCGAGTCTAACTTTTGAGCATAGTCGGTTTGATGTTGGTATTAGTGAGCTTTTTTATACCAATGGGCAATGGTTTCTAGAAAAAGGCGCTCAGCCTTACGCTTTTATCTTTTATGATGGACCTAAAGCACTTTTGATCCTAGTGGCAATGTATTTGATAACCGTGTTAATGATCAAATACAGACAACCTTCGAATACTGCTTCTACCATTAACCGTAGTAAGCTCGATAGATTTATTATTCCTTTATCAGTTCGTGAAATAGGTTACTTACTTATTATTTTGATTGCAGTGCCAAGCTCTATTGCACTATTAAAAGGTGTCACCCATGTTAGTTGCCCCAATCACTTAACATTATTTAATGGTGATCTTCCTTATCTTAATCTCTGGCAAAATATAGTCGCCCAAACGCCAGCCAAATGCTTCCCAGCGGCACATGCTAGCGCAGGTTTTTCCTTATATGGATTAGCATTTTTACCCACTTTGCATAAGTATCGCTATAAAATACTTGCAATAGTTACTGCCTTAGGATGGACAATGGGAATGTACAAGATGCTGTTTGGGGATCATTTCTTTAGTCATACACTAGTATCGATGTTACTCTCACTAACGATAGCTTGTGCGCTTGCCAGCGTATTTTTTAAAAGCGCAGCTATTATCAAAGAACGTAATCTTATTTTAAACAGTACAGTAGACTCAGTTAAATAGCTATTAGCACTAACCTACCTAATGCTTCTGCCCTATAAATTATAGGGTCTTTTTTTGCCAGTGAATTTGAACTTCTAATCAAATGCTTAATCTGCGCTAAGCTTCTCCTATATCTTATTTTGTATGATGGACTCATATCGAAACCGCTGACAACCGTTTTTGCGAAATTGAAATTGCCAAGGGTACACAGAACTATGGTTTAATTATAGATAGCATGACAGGTCAAGTTATCAGTAGTCAGTTAGACGACGATGACTAAAATAGCGGCATTAAACCACATCTATAAGGATATCCCATGCGAGTATTGGTAGTCGAAGATGACTTGATGATTGGCGAGAGTCTGAGTGAAGCCTTGCAAGATGAGGCTTATACAGTTGATTGGGTCAAAGACGGTCGTCAAGCCATACTGACATTAAGGGTGCAACCTTATGACATCATCTTATTAGATTTAGGCTTACCAGAGGTTGATGGCATGGGCGTGTTGACTGCTATTCGCGATGCCAAGATTGAAACACCAGTGTTGATACTCACCGCGCGTGATCAATTAAAAGACAGAATTGCAGGATTAGACTCAGGGGCTGATGATTATGTCGTCAAGCCTTTTGAGTTAGGAGAAGTCTTTGCACGCATGAGAGTGCTTATTCGCCGAGCTCAAGGCAAGGCTGACAATCAAGTGACGGTTGGTAATCTCAGTCTGGATACCGCGCACAAACGAGTCATGATGGATGGCAATCCTATCGATTTAACCGCAAAAGAGTATATGCTCATCATTACCTTTATGTTGTCACCTGAAAAAGTCATGTCCAAAAGTGAACTTGAGGATTCGTTATATGGTTGGGGCGGTGAAGTTGAGAGTAACGCCATTGAGTTTTTGATTCATAACTTACGCAAAAAGGTCGGGCAAGATAGAATCAAGAATGTTCGTGGGCTTGGGTGGTACATCAGCAATGCCTAAATTCCGTAACCTCTTTAACTCACTACAGTTCCAACTTATCTTTTGGTCTGTTTTGTCATTATTGCTATTGGCAATAGTCGCTGGTGGTTATGGATTTTGGTACAGCTATAACGAGATAAATGACTTTCAAGATGATAACTTAAAAAATACTGCGGCATTGTTAGAGCAGTCGCTTAATATTAGTGGTTTAAATAATAATGCTGCTTATTCATACAGTGACGAGCATGCCCGCAGCAACATTCACTTTGATACCGATGACGATGATGGTGCTATCACCGTTGATATAGTCATACTCTCTGCCTCACTCGATAACGGTAACGGTAACGGTAACGGTAACGGGGTAGAAGATTATCAGAACGATCAAAGTGATGACGAGCATGATTACTCAGAACCTATACCGATGGCATTATTAACTAATATTCCAATAGGAATAAGTGATCAAGACATTGATGACCATACTTGGCGAACTTATAGAAGTAATGTCAAGATTGAGTCTTTGAATACTAATGAAAAAGTAGCCCTAATCTTACGCCAACAAACGGATCTACAAGACGATTTAGCCAAAGCCAGTGCCTTACAGTCTTTTTTACCCCTTATTATCGGTATAGCATTGTTACTGCTTTTACTCCCTTTTATCATGTGGCGAATGATGAAACCTGTGCGCCAATTACACTATGAGATAAGCGCACGTAATGAGAATGACCTAAGTCCTTTATCGATTGGTAGACTGCCCTCTGAATTGCTGCCACTAGCAGCATCTTTAAATAGACTATTGGCTTTAGTAAAAATTAGTATTGAACGTCAGCAACGCTTTATCGCTGATGCTGCCCATGAACTGCGCTCGCCGCTCACTGCTATCTCATTACAGCTACAACGACTACAGCGTATTAGTAATGACACCGTTATGTCAGAAGGTCTTGATAAACTGGCTATTCGCTTGAAACGCAATCAAAGTTTGGTTGAGCAGTTATTAACGCTCGCTAGAGCTGGCAATATCAATACAGCGCTCGATCCTGAAGAAACACCAACCAGCGTTAACTTCATTATCGAACAAGTCATTGGCTTACTCATTCCCATTGCTGATAATAAAAGCATCGAGCTGACCGTTGACTTGCAACCTAATAGCAAAGTAGATATAGATGAGACTTCGTTATTAATGCTCATCAAAAACCTGATTCAAAACGCCATTATTTATACACCAGATAATGGTCAAGTCATGGTTAAACTCTATCAACTTAAGCAAAACTCAGGCAGTTTGGATAAATCGGCTTTAAATGCTCAGTACAATTTTGGCTCACATGTGATTCACTCTGGAAAATTAAATAATTTATCCAAAACCTTAAGTGGCAGATTGGTGTTGCAGATAATAGATTCAGGCGCAGGTATTCATCCTAGTGATTATGAGAATGTTTTTGAGCCCTTTGTAAGGCTTAATCAAGTACCAAGTACAGCTGATCAATTCAGCGATAATATAAGCGCATCAAGATCAGATAGTGCCAGCAAGAAATCACAAGAAATAGCAGGCACTGGACTAGGCCTCTCTATCGTCAAGTCAATTTGCGAGCAGGCAGGTATAGATGTCTTTATGAACGACTCCACTTCGGCAACTTCAAGCCAGAATAGTAATCGAGGGCTTTGTATGACGCTGGTTTTCTAAATCAATAATTTGAACTTTTCATGGAAGCTTTCCAGATCTAAATAGTTGTATCTTGACACTTTCTTAACACCTCTATTGATAGTTTAGTAATGTCTACAACAGGACACTAAATTTGCTTATCGATAGAGTGAATCCATCCATGAATACAACCTTAAAAGCTCAATACTCATCCAGCGTTTCAGATAACGATCCAGTATTAAATGCTTTATCCAAAGTTCCAGAGGTTACCTTACTTTTTTGGATAATCAAAGTTGCTGCTACGACACTTGGTGAGACAGCAGGCGACGCCTTATCAATGTCGCTCAACCTAGGCTACATCGTCAGTACTGGTATATTCGCTGTCCTATTTGGCATAGCGGTTGCCACCCAAATTAAAGCGAACTCGTTTAATAAATGGTTATATTGGACGACGATTATCGCGACAACGACTTTAGGAACAACGATAGCAGATTATGTGACGAGATCATTAGGAATTGGCTACGCTGGCGGCTCAGCGTTACTAGTCGCTCTACTTGTGATGTGTTTAGTTATATGGCAAAAAACGATGGGGAGCATTGCCGTCGACAGTATTAGTAAACCCAAAGCGGAGGTGTTTTACTGGACGACTATTATGTTTTCGCAGACGCTTGGTACCGCATTAGGCGACTGGGTCGCAGATACCAAAGGCATGGGCTACACAACGAGTGCTATCATCTTTGGCTCTTTATTGGTGCTTATTGCTTTGATGCATTTTGGCACTAGAATATCAAAAACGCTTTTATTTTGGAGTGCCTTCGTTTTGACTCGCCCTTTAGGAGCGGTATTAGGTGACTTCTTAGATAAGCCTATTGATCATGGTGGTCTTGCATTGAGTCGCTTTGGCGCTTCCGCAGCACTATTAGGCTTTATCATTGTCTGTTTATTAGTGTTTAAACAGCGGGCTAGTACTAAAGCGCATTGATAAATGTAAGTCTATTTAATTGCAATTTACCAGTACTGAACTATATGAGCCGTAATTCAATAAAAGCCTTTAATTTACTTTCACAACTTACCAACCAAATAGAATCAGTTAAGAGCTATCCTAGATTATTTTACCTATCTAGAATAGCTTCATAAATTATACTGTCAATTCTAAACTTAACTATTCAGCTTAGAAGTTATATTTAGCCATTATTTCAACTTGCTGACCTTTTCTCACTTCTAAAGTGGTCTTATCGCTTCGATCTCTCCACTCAATACCAATATCCAGATCTGGTAAATACTCATAGACAAGGTTGATGCTTTTTACGTTCACAGAGGTATCTACCTCATCATCTACGTTAATCTCACCATAACGCATGTTACTCATCAGTTTCTCTGTAAACTTATGCCTATACCCTACAGTGAAGCCAGTTTGCGACACAAGCTTACCGTCTTCGGCATCACAATCTAAATCGCTAGTCGCACCAAGGACTCTTCCAACACATACTGTGGAATAAACGCCCATCCCTTTACCGTTATATACGCTCGCATGTAGCGAATCATTACCCAGCTTTAGTTTACCAGCCAAAGAGACACCGACGCCTATATCCGAATCTTCTCCATTTTTGGCCTCACGAGCAGTAACAGCCAAGTTATAGCTAAGATCAGATATATTATCCTTGTAGCTAACAACCATATCCGGCAAATTAGCTTCTTCATCAACAGGTTCTTGAGCCGTAAAACGAAGCCCTTTATGAACGTAATGCACAGTCAAATCTGGACGAATATAAGCGCCACCACCAGAGATGGTGCCCAAACCCGTGCCCCGAAAGTCAAGCTGATCAGTCAAAAGTGGGTAGACCGCTAAGAACTGACCATTCCATGTCTTACCTACGGTCAAATCATCGACTTGAGCATAAGCATGACGAAGCCGCAAGTCTGAACCGCCATTCGCGGCATTGCCATAAAAATCCCCTTCAATAAAACCCGTTAATTTTTTATCATTTACGTTCTTCGTGGTTTTAAGATTAATCCGAGATTGTCGTCCACTTCCTTTGAACTCAGACTCCCCTTCATCTGGAGAATAAAATATACCCTCCGCTTTAACATACCCACCGATACTTAAAGTAGTATCTCCATTGGTGACAAGATCTATTGCTTGTGCCTGTACACATGCCCCCAGAACCGCCAAACCAAAAGACAACTTTTTTATATAAAGCATGATCTATACATTCCTTGTGTTAATTTAAAATCCATTTAAATCCCTTTGAATTTATATTGCTACCGTATTTTTTAATCTTATAAATACCAGTACCATCTCCTTATATAAAGAAACTTGCCTCCTAATTTAGTTAAAACTTTCAAAAGCAGTAATCGCGGCTTTTTTTGACTCATCGATATTTTTCTTTTGTCCACTGGCTTTATCAAGATATACCAGTACTGATTCACCGCTAGCGACGATAGTATTCATAGCCGTACTATAATAGGTATATTCATGAATCACGCTGGCATTACCAATTTTCTTAACTCGAACCCCAATCCATAAGGTATCGGGATAAGTCACTGGTTTGAAATATTGACAGGATGACGCTGCCATGACTGAAAAAGTCTTTTCATTGAATAGATTTAATTGACTGTTATAGTAAATACGAGCGTTTTGGGCATAAGTGTAATAGACCACATTATTGACATGACCAAAAGAATCCATATCGCCCCATTCTACTTGTTGAGAATAGATAACCGCAAAACCATGCATGGGATGGTGTTTGTCTTTATTCAGCGTCTCTTGCATTTCCGGTAATATAGCTAAAGCCTTCATAGTTTTCTCCTCTAGTAATGCCAATTAACACAGGTATTATTAATAAACGTTAAAATCATCAGCAAGCTCAAATGATTGTTTTTCGCAATCATCAATAGAATTTTTTGGATTAAATTAATTTTTCTGCGTACATCATGCGCATCTTTTTCTTATCGAGCTTACCCACACTGGTTTTTGGCATTTCTACTAAGAATTTTATTTCACTTGGCACGCCATACTTTGGTAAATAGCCTTTTTCAACCGCTTGATGACCTAACGCTAAAATAGCGTCCGCTTTGATATCGACATGCTCAGGTTTCAAGACGACCAATGCTAAAGGACGCTCGCCCCATTTTTCATCCGCTACTCCAATGACGGCCACTTCAGCAACGCTCGGATGAAAGGATAAAATATTTTCGACTTCAAGTGAGGATACCCATTCGCCACCTGACTTGATGACGTCTTTGAGTCTATCGGTAATCTTTAGCGTGCCATCAGGGGCAATACAGGCAATGTCTTGGGTATGCATCCAACCACCGCGCCATAACTCATTGCCAGCATCTAAATTCTTAAAATAGCTTTGGGTCAGCCAAGGCGCTCGCACAACCAGCTCCCCTGTCGACTCACCATCCATTGGTAAAGCTTTGCCGTTTGCATCCCAAATCTCCATCGATACCAGCATAATTGGTGAGCCAGAAAGACAACGATAATTGATCTCTTCTGTCGTTGTCATCGCATTTGTCTGATCACCGAATGCCATTCTGGCGAGTACAGGACATGACTCTGACATCCCAAACCCCGAGATAAACTCTATTCCACTTTCAAGAGCGGCTTCAGCCAGGCCTTCGTTTAATTTGGAACCCCCTACTGATAACTTAAGGCCGTTAAACTTGCGACCTCGGGTGGCCATCTCTTTAATTAACATTTGTAAAATGGTTGGGACACCATGTGACAGCGTGACTTTATGGCGTTCAATTAAATCAACCAATACTTCGGATACATATCGGCCTGGATACACTTGTTTTAGCCCTATCATGGTTGCCCCATACGGCCAACACCATGCATGCACATGGAATAATGGCGTCATCGGCATGTAGACATCATTGTAGCGAGCACCTTGACCTTCGGCACTGAGTGCAGATGCAAGGGTACTCGATAGCGTCTGTAATACGATCTGTCGATGGGTAAAAAAGACGCCTTTTGGGTCTCCCGTCGTGCCACTGGTATAAAATGTGGTGGCGATGGTATTTTCATCGAAATCTGGAAAATCAAACTCATCACTGGCCGCAGCTAGCATGGCTTCATATTCACCTTCGACATAATCTGGCATGCTAACTTGCTTAGCTTTTATATTGTCTTCACTATACTCAGCATCATCAAAACCAGTACCTTCAAAACCAGTACCTTCAAAACCAGTACCTTCAAAACCAGTACCTTCAAAACCAATGTCATCGAAACCAGCATCATCAAGCCAGATAATTTTCTCAATAGAAGGGGCTTCATGACGGTAATTTTTCGCCATTGGCTCAAATTCAGCATTTAATAACAAGGCTTTAGGCTTAGCATGATTGATGGTATACAGCACTTTATCTTCAGCCAAGCGTACATTGACGGTTTGCAAAATCATGCCAGACATAGGCACGGCAAAATACGCTTCAAGGTAACGATGACTGTCCCAGTCCATAACCGCAACCACATCACCTGCTTGCAAATCCATGTTTTTAAGTACGTTTGCCAAGCGGTTAACCCGCTTAAAAAATTCAGCATACGTATAAGTGACCTTATCGGCATAACTAATGGTTTGCTGAGTAGAGGCAACTTTTGCACGGTTTAGCAGCTGTTTGATAATCAAAGGAAAACCGTACGCTTCTTCGGCTTGTTGGTAATCTTCATGTTGGTTGAGTATGGTAGTCATTATTGTCGTCCTTGATAATAAAATATTATGGCGTGGTCATATAGTTGATTCAATTTAAAAGAGGGGCAAGGCAACCGAGTACAGATGTATAGGTAATACTTCAAACGAGGTTAACGCTGTCACTCTTTTATAGTGGATTGACTATAGAAAGAGTTAGACTCGTTCAATCACCATGGCAAGCCCTTGCCCGATACCAATGCACAAACTAACTACCGCGTATTTTTCGCCCGTACGCTGTAGCTCGCGCGCCGTACTCAACGCAAGTCTTGCGCCTGATGCGCCAAGCGGATGTCCGACGGCAATCGCCCCGCCATTGGGGTTGACGCGTTTATCATCAAAATCTATATCCAAACCCTTAAGGCAACCCAGAACCTGCGAGGCAAATGCTTCATTAATCTCAATGATGGACATATCATCAAGGGACAAATTGGCACGTTTCAATGCCAGTTTAATCGCCTCAACAGGGCCTACGCCCATAATATTTGGCTCAACACCCATCGCACCAGATGAGAGAATCTTAGCAATAGGCTTAAAGCCTAACTTTTCTTCTGCTTGCTTTGAGCCAATAATTAGCGCAGCCGCTCCATCGTTAATACCTGACGCATTACCTGCTGTGACGACACCATCGTTATTTAAAGGTTTCAGTTTTTGTAACGCTTCAACAGTAGAGCTGGCGCGAGGATGCTCATCTTCTGTTATCGCTTTTTCGGGTAACTTCTTACCTTGCGATACCATAATTGGCGTTATTTCCTCATCAAAGAACCCCGCTTGTTTGGCGGTTTGATATTTAGCTTGCGAGGCTGCTGCGAATTTATCCGCCTCTTCACGAGTGATACCGTATTTGCGAGCGACATTATCGCCCGTCTGCGGCATGCTATCGCTACCAAATTCTTTAGTCAAAAGAGGATTGGGAAACCGGCTGCCAATAGTGGTATCAAATACTTTAAATTCACGACTAAAAGGCTGCTCGGTCTTAGCAAAGACAAATGGTGCACGGGTCATTGACTCAACCCCACCTGCTAAAAATATGTCACCCTCGTTACAAGTGATACTACGGGCAGCATCGATGACGGTAGACAGCCCTGAGGCACATAGACGGTTGACGGTTTGACCAGGCGTTGTGACATCTAGTCCCGCTAGCAATGCAGCATTACGAGCAATATTGCGTGAGTCCTCACCGGCCTGATTGGTGTTACCGATCAGTACTTCATCAAAGATATCGCTAGGTAATTGGTGCTTTTCGACCAGAGTCTTCATCACTGTGGCGATTAAGTCATCAGGGCGCACGGTTGCTAATGCTCCACCATGGCGACCAAAAGGGCTTCTTAATCCGTCATAAATATAGGCGTCTAACATAACTGTTCCTTGTTGTGTTTTGAGAATTTGCATTATTGAAATATAGCGTTTATTAAATTGGTCTAGCTCTTAGCATCAGCAATCTAGCGTTGACAATTACTCTGTTGAGTAAATAATGAGATACCTAACTTGGCACGGCGCTGTAACCATGGGCTAGGACGATAGCGTGGGTCACCTGTTAACCCATAAATACGCTCTAAGATAAGTAAAATACGCTCGGCACCAAGCTCGTCCCCCCATGAGATAGGACCATACGGATAACCTAATCCAAGCTTGACGGCATTGTCGATATCCTTTGGTGTGGCAATACCTTGCATCGCAATATCGCAACCTAAATTAATGACCATCGCAACGACTCGCTGCGCCACGAAACCAGTGCTTTCGGCAATTAGCGTGGCATCGACAGCAACATTTGAACCCTCATCCGAGCTTTTACCGAACTTATTATTTCTACCAAATATGGCATAAGCTTGCGCTACAAAGTTATCTTGGGTGACGATACTTGGCATCAACGTACGATGCTTGGATAAGTCAGTCAGCATATCGATGGCAACCGCTTGTTTAGGATTAACCTGATAGCGAATAGCCGCATTGGTTGTATCGTCACCATAGATTGCCAGCAATATTAAGCTGTCAGAGTTTGGCTTATCGTTATCGTCGATAGTAATGTCGTTAGCGTTTAGATACTCAACCAGCTGTTGTTTATCTTCTGCCAAATCTGCCCCAATCCAAACCGTTAGGTTTGAGGTATCAGACCCTGTTTTAGAAAATTTAGCTTTAGAACCTAATGCTTCAGGCGATGATTGTTGCGACGTACCCACTGTTGATTTTTGACCGTCTTTATAGTGATAAAATCCTTCACCCACTTTACGACCAAGCTTTTTACCCGTTAGCATTTGACGGGTTAAAGGATGGGGGCGATAGCGAGGCTCAAAGTAATATTGGTTATAAATCGATTCCATAACTGGATGCGACACATCGATGCCAGTGAGATCAAGCAGCTCAAATGGTCCCATCCGAAAGCCAGCCCCTTCCCGTAAAATACGATCGATATCCTCAAAACTAGCGATCCCCTCGCCTAGTATTTTTAAGGCTTCTGTGCCATAAGCTCTGCCACCATGATTGACAATAAACCCTGGGGTATCTTTTGCAACGACCCCTAAATGCCCCATGCGTTTGGCTAAATCCGTAAGCGTCTCAACCACTGAAGATTTAGTAGAGATACCCGGAATCACTTCAACGATTTTCATTAATGGCACGGGGTTAAAAAAATGAAATCCTGCCACGCGCTCTGGGTGCTCACAATCGGAGGCAATCGCGGTCACCGCTAGCGATGAAGTGTTAGTTGCTAAAATTGTCTCGGCTGTCACGATGCTTTCTAACTGTTTAAAAAGCTGTTGTTTTATTTCTAAATTCTCAATAATGGCTTCAACAACGACATCTACATTGGCAATTTTGGCTACATCTTCAATCACGGTTAGATTCGATAAAGTAGACTGTAGCTGCTCATCGGTAAATTTGCCTTTAGCCGATAGTTTTTCGAGTGTCGCTTGAAGGGATTGACGACCCTGCTCAGCAGCTCCTGCTTTGGCATCAAATAACAGCACTTGAATGCCCGCTTGAGCAGCGATTTGGGCAATACCCATGCCCATAATACCGGTGCCAATAATGGCCAATGAGTTAACAGTCATAATAATCCTTTATATGGTCTTGTTAATTTATATGCTTTTGTTGAATAGTCTCGTTTTCAAACTATAGTTGCTTTTTCTCTCTATGCTTTGACAAGCTACTGACCTTTATAATTCGCGTCACGTTTTTCCAAAAAGGCTTTCGCGCCTTCTTTTTGATCTTCGGTATCAAACAAAATCTGAAAGGCTTTACGCTCCAAAGCCAATGCGCCTTGCAATGGCATATCTACCCCGAGATTAGCGACTTCTTTTATTTGGGTTAAAGCAATAGGCGAGTAACCTGCTAGTTGTTCAGCGATTTCAATAGCACGCTTAATAGCCGCCTCATCTTCGACCACTTCAGAGACCAGCCCCATTTGATCAGCTGCATCTGCACTTATCATGTCGCCCGTCAATATCAGCTTCATGGCTTTATGTTTACCAATCACACGAAACAGCCGCTGCGTGCCCCCTGCTCCAGGCATTAATCCGATTTTGATTTCTGGTTGTCCAAACTTAGCAGACTTGCCAGCGACGATGATGTCGGCATGCATAGCGAGCTCACAGCCGCCGCCAAGCGCATAGCCATTGACCGCTGCAATAATCGGCTTGCGACAATTGGTGATGGCATCCCAATAACGCTCGCTATTACGTAGATAGATATCAACCGTTTTTGCGGTTAAGAAATCATTGATATCAGCACCAGCCGCGAACACCTTATCGCCACCAGTCAATACAATAGCTTTGGTCTTTGGGTCATCGTTTAATTTAATGAAAATCTCTGCCATTTTTTCGCGTAGTTCAGTGTTTAAAGCATTGCGAACTTTGGGACGATTCAGTCTTATTACACTAACGCCATTTTCTAATGTTTCACAAATAATGATTTGATCTTCCATGATGCTGTCCTTTAAATAATGTCGTTAGATAAAATAGCGCAATCTTTAAAATATATTAATAATTAATACCGCATAGCGATATTTAAGACCAATATATACTGTTTATTTTCCTTTGTGAAGGGTGAAATTCAGTTAAATTTAAAAATAAACGAACTTATTGAACTATTATTTTTTAATAAATACCGCATTGCGGTTATTTAAACCAAAAGTGTTGTAATTTAATAAACTATCAATTATGCTATTTGTTCAAGGCAATTATGAAGCCGCTATCAATCTAAGTATTAATCAAACAAGGAAGAATCACATGATCAGAGATAGGGAAACTCTTAACCAAATCACCGAAACTATCCGCCAATTTGTTAGCAACCAATTAATACCAATGGAACATTGGGTAGCAGAAAACGATCGTCTTCCAGACGATATCATTAATCAAATGCGTGAGTTAGGGCTGTTTGGACTTACTATTCCCGAAGCTTACGGCGGGCTTGGCGTTACTATGGAAGAAGAGGTCACACTGGCATTTGAATTAGGGCGCACATCTCCTGCGTTTCGCTCACTAATCGGGACAAATAATGGTATTGGCTCATCTGGTCTAGTCATTGATGGTACCGAAGAGCAAAAACAAAAATACCTACCAAGGCTCGCCAGTGGTGAAATTATCGGCTCATTTTGTTTGACCGAACCAGAATCAGGTTCAGATGCTGCCTCATTAAGAACCACTGCTATTAAAGATGGCGATACTTATGTTATCAACGGTACTAAACGCTATATTACCAATGCCCCTGAAGCCGGCATATTTACTGTGATGGCACGTACTGATCCACAAAATAAAAGATCGGGTGGTATTTCAGCCTTCATCGTTGAGAGCGATACCCCTGGTATTACTTTGGGTAAAATTGATAAAAAAATGGGCCAAAAAGGCGCGCATACCTGTGATGTTATCTTTGATAATTGCGTAGTGCCTGCTGATGCGTTGATTGGTGGTGTAGAAGGTGTAGGTTTTAAAACCGCTATGAAAGTACTAGATAAAGGACGTCTACATATTGCTGCAGCGAGTACAGGCGCAGCAAGTCGAATGTTAGATGATGCCTTACACTATGCCGTTGAGCGTAAGCAGTTTGGTCAACCGATAGCCAATTTTCAACTTATTCAAGCCATGCTCGCTGATTCAAAAGCAGAGATTTATGCGGCTAAATCTATGGTGCTAGATGCCTCACGTCTGCGCGATGAAGGTAAAAATGTCGTTACTGAATCATCATGTGCCAAGATGTTTGCGACCGAAATGTGCGGCCGAGTTGCTGATAGAGCCGTGCAAATTCATGGCGGTGCGGGCTATATTGCGGATTATGGCATTGAACGTTTTTATCGTGATGTGCGCTTATATCGTTTGTATGAAGGCACTACTCAAATCCAGCAAATTATTATCGCCCGCAATATGATCAAAGAAGTTAGCGAGTAGTTGTCGTTTATTCGCTTACTGGTTATTTGATTACTAAAGAATATTTACATTCTCAAAGCGTATTGAGGTATTTGCTAGGACGCAGATACCTAAGTCACGTCACCATGACTATAGTCTTTCATTCTCACAACAATAAGGATATAAATTGTGAAAAGTGCCGCTATAACTTCAGATTCAAGCTTAAGCTCTGTCCAGAAGCAACCTTGGAAATTGGCCTTCTTCTTTTGTTTTTTAGTTCTATTATGTGATGGAGCTGATATTGGTATTCTCGCCTTTACACTCTCAAGTCTAAAGCTAGAGTTTGGGTTGACCAATGTACAAGCTGGTGCTTTAGGCAGTTGGTCATTGTTTGGCATGGCAATCGGTGGATTTTTCGGCGGTTGGGCCTGTGATCGTTTTGGACGAGTACGTGTTATCGTGATTGCGACAGCGCTCTTCTCCGTGCTATCTGGTTTTAGTGGATTTGTGCAGAGCTATGAGCAGTTTATAGCATTACGGTTTACCGCTTGTTTGGGTCTTGGTAGTTTATATATTGCCACTAATACTTTAATGTCTGAAATGGTACCTACCAAACATAGAACGACTGTGCTTGCGATGTTGATGACAGGTTTTACTTTAGGGTCTTTAGTGATCACTAGCGTTTCTGCTTGGATTATTCCTAGTTATGGTTGGCGCACACTATACCTGTTGACGTTTTTACCTATTATTCTATCGATAGCAATGTACTTTCTTATACCTGAACCAAATTCTTGGAAAGAGGCACGTGCACTGAAACTCAGTGGCGCGAAAAACTCGCTGCAAAAACCTGAAAATCCTTATAAAGCAATATTTGAAAATCCAAAACATCGCATCATGTTCATTTTATGGTCAATGAGTTCAGGACTTTTACTGTTTGGTTATTTCGGGGTAAGCAACTGGCTACCTTCTTATCTAGAAACTGAACTGGGTATTAAGTTTAAAGAGATGGCTCTATATATGGCGGGTACCTATTTGACCATGATGTTTGCTAAAGTAGTGGCAGGTCTAGTGGCTGATAGAATTGGTCGTAAAATAGTATTTGCCTTCGGTACGATGGGCACCGCACTGTTTATTCCAATATTGGTCTATATGCATACTCCAGAAAACATCGGTTGGTTAATGATAACCTTTGGTTTCTTATATGGTATCCCTTATGCAATCAATGCCACCTATTTAACCGAAAGCTTCCCTACCGCTATTCGAGGTACTGCTATTGGCGGCGCATTCAATATCGGACGCCTTGGTTCAGTTATTGCACCTGTCGCCATTGGTTATATGGCCATGCAAAACTCTATCGGTGCAGGTTTATTACTTATGGCAGGCGCGTACTTCTTATGTGGTCTTATTCCAACTTTGTTCATCAAAGAGCAACAGTATGACCCACAAAAGGCGTAATATTATTCAATATATATACCGCATAGCGAAATAGCTTATAATAGCTGTGTTAAGAATTTCACTGCACTTTTAATACTGCATCTTTAAGACAGTCTTATTAAAGGTGCAAACTACTATTAGCATACAACCTTTTTTTTGTTTTTTATAAAACACCCTAAGTAGTGTATTCTTTATAATGTTCACATTAACTTAATCGAGACTAATAAACTTTGTATGACTACTAATACCCTTGCTGACGAAAACTCTAATGAATCAACACATATTGAGCTATTAGAGCCGATTAGTGACATGAGAGATAAAAACGACAGGCAGTTTGTCACGGCTTTGGCCCGAGGATTAGAGCTGCTGCGTTGTTTTACCCCGCAACGTCCTTATCTCGGCAATCAAGACCTAAGTCAATTGACGGGGCTCCCTAAAGGGACGATTACGCGTCTTACTTATACCTTAGTCAAATTAGGATATTTAAAGCAATCGACCAACAGTAGTAAATATCAGCTTTCTGCGGGTGTGTTAGGGTTTGGTTATACGATGATGGCGAATATCTCTATCAACAATTTAGTCACACCGTACATGGAGGAGTTAGCGGATTATGCCAATAGTGCAGTTGCTATGGCAACCCGTGATCGTCTGATGATGGTGTATCTAAATGTAGTGCAAGGGTCTGGCACGACTACCATGCGACGCAATGTAGGCTCATACCTACCCATTCATTTAAGTTCCATGGGACGAGCTTGCTTAGCCAGTATGCCACCTGCTGAGCAAGAATTCATCCTTGATGCCATTCGTAGTAAGTTCAAAGATGATTGGTTAAAGATTAGGCGAGGACTGGATAAAGCCTTTAAAGATTATGAGGATTATGGATATTGTTTTTCGATTAGCGAATGGCAAAAAGATGTCAATGCCGTCGCCACTGCAATGATGCACCCTACTGAGGGCTTACTGACTTTTAATTGTGGCGCGCCAAGTTTTGTTCTTAGCCGTACTAAATTAGAAGAAGACATCGCTCCTCGGTTGCTGCATATGAAGAATAATATCGAGGGCAACATTTATATAAGCTAAAGCGTTTTCTAATTAGCTCAAACAATCTTAAAAATTCAGAAAAACCGCTTACGAATTTATTGAACAAAATTTTAAAACATAAAAAAGCCCTTCAAGCCTTAATATATTATAGCTTGAAGGGCTTTTTGATTATTCCTGTATCGCTTTACTATGTTTAATCAACCAATATGCTGCTCTAGCCATTAACCCGTGTTGCGTAGACCTGCGGCCAAGGCATTGATACTACGGATTAATGGATCTTCAACGTCAAGCTCATCATGATCGACGACGCCTGTAACGTCTTTTTGTCTGGCACGTTTTAACAGCTCGATTTGTATATAGTTAATCGGATCTAAATAAGCGTTTCGCCACTGTAGTGAGGCGGCAAGGTTTTGCTGATTAGATAACAAAGACGTTTGATTAAGCAAAGAATTTAGGCCTGAATAGGTCAAATCGTGCTCATCGATGACCGCTTTCATAATCTGTTCACGCAAAGCCTCATCTTCACATAACTGACTATAGGCATGAGCGATATTCATCTCAGACTTGGTAAAAGCCATCTCGATATTGCTGATAAATACGCTAAAAAATGGCCAATGCTTATTCATCTCCCTCATTAATTCTTCGTCTTCTTTGACGCTGTGTAGAGCACTGCCAACGCCATACCAAGCAGGTAAGGTAAAACGCGCCAATGACCAACCAAATACCCAAGGAATGGCCCGTAAAGTCGTTTTGCTTGGCAAGCCTTTTTTGCGATGCGCTGGACGTGAGCCAATATTTAATAAAGAGATTTCTTGCACAGGGGTCACCTGTGAGTAGAACTGATAGAACCCTTCAGTATTATCAGTCAGTTCACGATAACGCTGCTCACCTGCATCTGCCAAACGTGCAAAGAGCGCTTCATAATCTGGCAGCTCAGCGGGCTGCACAACGAATCTGGTAGAGCAGGCTTTCAGGGTACCCGTAATACCCATGGTCAGCTCGAATACAGCGGTATCGGTATTGGCGTATTTGGCATAGAGTACTTCGCCTTGTTCAGTTACTTTAATCTGACCATGTAGTGTACCTGCTGGTTGCGCTGCGATCGCGTTATGTGTTGATCCGCCACCACGACTCACTGACCCACCACGCCCATGGAACAAGCGCGTTTTGATACCGTATTCCTCAGCGATACGGTTGATGGTTTGCTGCGCACTATAAAGCTGCCATGCAGAGGTAATGATGCCGCCATCTTTTGATGAATCTGAATAGCCTAGCATGATTTCTTGGGTGTTATCTGAGTGTTGGAGCAGTCCTCGATAGAGTGGATTATCCAACACGGCAGGTAATATCTTGTCAATATTTTTAAGGTCTTCGATCGTCTCAAACAACGGCGCAACTGGTAAGTCAGCAGATAGTTGACCTGCATCATCAACCCTGCACAAGCCTGCAAACCGCATTAATAGCAATACTTCTAATAATTGACTGGCGTTGTTGGTCATCGAAATAACATAACTGCCAAAGGTCTCTTGCCCAACCAGCTTACGTAATGTCGCCACAGAGTTCATCAATGCCAATTGTTCACGTGTTTTATCAGTCAAGTTATCGGTATAGATGAGCGGTGTACCAGGCTTTTCAAGCAAACGAGTGAGCCATTCTTGGCGCTCACTTTCACCCAGCATTTGATAATCCGGCAAATTAGAGGCACTGGCAAAAATATCGGCAATCACCTCACTATGATAAGACGACTCTTGACGAATATCGAGCGCAGCTAAATGAAAGCCGCAAGTTTTTACCAGACGAATCATATCGAGTAATAACCCTTCTGCATGGGCAGTGTCATGGCCATTCACACTCTGACGAATGATGCGTAAATCTTCTAACAGCTCTTCTGGGTCGGCGTAGGCATCTTTTTTAGCGTCACTATCACTGCCCTTACTTTGAATAAGGCGATTAGTAGCGTTAACTTTAGTAAGAATTAAGGAGAGTAATCTACGATAAGGCTCATTGCCATAATCATCTAGATTATAATCAAAGACTCGTCTGTCGAGCTCATCGTAACTTTTGATCTTGGCATAGACCTCAGCTGAGACCGTCACAATCGTATCACTATGAATGAGCTGGCGGCGCAGTTTTTTGAGTAGTACTTGATAGTGACGCAACACGGTATCAGCATGCATTAGTACGGCAAGCTCTGTGGTCTCAAAAGTCACGAATGGATTGCCATCTCTGTCACCACCGATCCAAGAGCCAAAGCTCATAAATGCTGGTAATGGGTAGTCTGCTAGCTCTGGATAGATATCGATAATGGCTCTTTTAATATTACGATAAACCTTTGGAATGGCATTAAATAAACTGGCGTTAAAATAATGCAGTCCATTATTTATCTCGTCATAAACCAAAGGCTTACGTGTACGTACTTCATCAGATGACCATAACAAATCAATCGTTTGCGCCGTTTGTTCTTTCGCTTGCTCGTAGGCGAAACTGTCTTCATTAAGATTATTTAAAGCATCGCTATGAGTAAATAGACTTTGCAAGATATTCATCGTCGTACGGCGGCGAGCTTCAGTAGGGTGTGCGGTAAATACAGGAATAAATTTGAGTTGATCAATCAGCTCTTGCATCTGAGCAGGTTCAATATTGCGTTCACGACACTCAAGCAGGGTACGACGAAACGACCCCTCCCAGCTTTGTTCAGATTGGACACGCAAGGTATGACGTTGCTCACGTAAGTAATTTTCTTCACTTAAATTTGCTAAGAAAAAGTAGATAGAAAAGCCACGTATGACGTTTTTTAAGGTTTGATTATCTAAAGAGGCAATGAAGTCAATAAGCTCCTGCTTCTGTGCTTCATTAGGCTCGCGGCGTTGTTGGATAAAACCTTTACGCAGTGTTTCAATGGTATGCACTGTCTGTTCACCAGACTGGCGAGAAATCGCAGCCCCTAAGAATGAACCCAATAAGCTCATGCGTTCACGTAATACGTTGTTATCTATCATCATCCTTAACCTTCTCATAGAATTAATTGGCAAAATAGTCACACTGCTTTGAGGGTAATCTTTCTGCAGTTTTCTGTCATAACAGTTTATCGTCGTTAAAAATCACAATTTTAATTTTTTAACTTATTGTTATTTACTGTCATAAACCAACCACTTTCATTATTTTAGCAGCTCAAGCAATTTACCACATTAATCATAGCAAAACTATCGAACCTTAATGATATACAAAAGGCTCTAGGCTAGCAGGACTAACCTAATGGACTATCCACATAAAATGCAACACCCAGTTAAGTCAATATAAGTTTAAGAAATCGTCTAATACTTTTGCATCGATATTGAAGCCTAAAAAATAGCGCTTTTAAATGACAACTCTTACGCAACTTCTAAGCAGGAGGCAGTCCTTGATACGCTTTATTTAATAAATCTTTTAATTCTTCATAGTCATAATCACGAGGATTATAGTAAGGACTATCACAAATAATTTGCGCTACTTCAGCTGGCCCCTCTTCGGGTAAGCCAATGTCTTTTAATGCCAACGGAATCCCTAAAGATTGATTTAAACGATAGATTTCTAAACCGACCTCTTCACGGCTACTAACACTTAAAGCCTCTGCCAATCGATCCATGGCTTCAATATCAGCATTACGGTTGTAATGCACCGAATACGCAAGCGTAATAGCATGGGCTTCAGCATGTGGAAGATTGTATGTGCCACCCAAGGTATGGCAAATCTTATGATGAATGGCCATACCAACCGAACCTAGACAAACCCCTGCCAACCAAGCGCCATAGGTTGCCCTCTGACGTGCTGAAATATTCGTCAAGTCCTTTACAATTACAGGCAAAGCAGACTTTAATGCTTTGATAGATTCAATCGCCATGAGACTGACGATTGGGTTTTTATCGTCAGCATATAGCGCTTCTACCGCATGTGCCATGGCGTTCATACCTGAACAAGCTGAGATTTGCGCAGGCAAGGTTAGATTTAGCTCTGGATCATAAATCACTACTTTGGGTAGGATGTGAATGTCCTTACCAGTGGTCTTTAGATTGTTTTCAGTGATGCCATAAATAGTCGTCATCTCGCTACCTGCATAGGTAGTTGGTATGGCGACTATCGGCAAATGCGTCTTTAGAGCAATGGCTTTGGCAAGCCCAATCGTAGAGCCACCGCCCAAAGCCAGACAACAATCAATATCGTTTGATTGGACGAATGCTACCGCCTTGTCCGCGACTTCTACCAGAACATGCATCACAGCGTGCGGATACACGCCTACTGAAATCTCTTGTAATTGCTGCGATAACTTCTGACCCGCTTCTTTTTGACCAGGTGTCGTAATTACCAAAACTTTATGATAACCATGCTGTATCAAAATATCTTTGGCTTCAGCTGATTTACCGTTCCCAAAATGAACGTCGAGCGGTAAAGCTTGGTAATGAAAATCTTTCATAATATCATCCTGATTTAGAAAACAACTCTCACTGAAAATACGCTGGAATCTCATTAGTATGAAGTATCAATCTTCTTACTTTCAATGTCTTATCAAAACCTCGACCATTTTTTTAAACATGATTGATGTATTTAAGAATAGCAATTAGCTTAAAGCTACGTCTAAAGAGAGATATCAAACGCTACGATTTCTTCAATAAATTTTGCTTCAAGAAGGGATAAATGACGATGTTCATGCCAGAAAATATATACAGGAACATCGGCAATACCTTCCTTAGGTGGCAAACGTCTAAGTTTAGACTCCAGATGAGTAGCCGCAATAAATTGATCAGGCAAAGCGCCAATACCATATCCTGTATAAATCAGACGCACTGCCTCATCTAGATTATTAGTATAGGCACTAATACGTCCTGTTAGATCATGACTCTCTTTAAACACAGTGATTGGTGAGAGAACATCACCGATATCTTCACTATTAAAAGCAATAAAATCTTCTTTTAATAAACTATCAAAGCTCAATTCTTTTTCTAAAAAAAAAGGATGATGGTAGCCACAGTATAGATAATAGCGTTGATTGAATAGTAGTTCTTTATTGAGGTTCTCAGGAATACGTCTAGCCAAACAAATACCAATAGCAGGAGTTTTTTGGTTTAAGTTATTCAATATATCCATACTAGATTTGACAGTTAAATCTAACGTAATATTGGGATACTTTTTTTTGAAATACACTAAAAATTGATTATATTTTGGATTGTGTATGCGACTGACTACCAATAGTTTGACCACACCTTCTAAAAGATGGGAGTTACTGCCTCTCATTGCCTCAATAGAGGTAATCTCTGTAAACATCGTCTGAGCAATTTGGAGGCAGTAACGACCAATAGGTGTCAACTCTAGAGGCTTTGTATTGCGAATAACAAGCTGGCTTTCAAGCTGTTCTTCAAGTTTTTTGAGATTTTGACTAACAGCTGACTGGGTAATGTTTAATCGATCAGCAGCAGCACTAATACTTCCCTCTTCATATATGATAATCAACACGTGAAGTAGCGCCCAATTTAGACTATCTGCTAATTTTTTCTGCATCATGACCTTTTGAAGCCTATATGAGTAATCGAATGATTTAAAAGCTGGCTATCTATATCTAGATAGCCAGCTTTTAATTATGACGTCTAAATCATAATACAATATAAGCTAATAGATAGTGAGGATAATCCCAGTATGTTCTAAAAAACTCCCGTTTTTTTACTAGAAACACCCTACATTAAACTTAGGGCATAAGCTCCTCAGGGTCAGTAAGCACATGCAGTAACACTGTTTTTTTATCCTTTAGGACTACTCGCATTGCTTCATCTACACTGGACTTAATATTTCTATTATTATCGATTCGTATACCATGTGCACCAAAGGCATTTGCTAATGCAGCAAAGTCAGGGTTTTGTAGCTGCGTACCCGATACTCTATCAGGGTAATGTGCTTCTTGATGCTGGCGAATAGTGCCAAACTGCTGATTGTCCATGAGGATAATTAAAACAGGTGCGTTATAGCGTATGGAGGTTGATAACTCTGCTTCATTCATCATGAATTCACCATCTCCAGTTACTACGACTGACAGACGATCTGGTGACTCTAACGCCGCGACAATACCTGCTGGCAAGCTATAACCCATCGCACCGTTTCTAGTACTAAGCTGACTTGGAAAGGTATGAGTGGGTAAATAACGCTGAGCCCATAAACAATGATTGCCCGCCCCAAAACTATACACAGCATCCTTCGGTAAGAGCTTAGTAAGCTCTCGGATAACTTCTGTCATATTGGCATAAGACTGAGAAGTATCATCTTGCTCAGCTTTTACCTCTGGAAATGCACAATCTTTTCTTTGCTGCTCATGGCAATAATTAAACCAGTCTTTACGAGAATCTGATCCTCCTATCTCCAACTTACTAATAGCTTCAACGAAGCTAATGGGACTAGCGACAATATGTTCAGTAACTGACCCACTATGACCGCGTAAACTGGTATCTAGATTGACAATATAATTAGGCTTATCAAAAGACTGTCGTAGACGATACCCATCACTTGCAACGTCGCCCAACACTGTACCTATCGTGAGCAATATATCAGCATTTTCAATTAAAGCTGCACAGTCATCGGAACGTCCATAACCTAGGTAGCCTGCATGTGCTGGAGAGTCAAAAGCAACTCGGTCTGAGGCGCGCCAATCATGAATAACAGGCAGATGATTATCTTCTGCAAACTTGGTTAGTTGCTTGGATGCATCAGAAGACCAATTCTGACCTCCAGCAAAAATCAATGGCTGCAAAGCCTTTGACAAAGTATCTCTAATAATATCAAGCTTGTCAGCAGCGATACAGCCCTCAGCTACCGGTATCACCGGATGCATCTGACCATGGAACTCCTGCTGGATAATATCTTCAGGTAATCCCACGACAACAGGACCAGGCCGTCCTTCTAATGCTGCATGAAAAGCCTTAGCCACAATTTCAGACGCCCTTGATACTTCGTCTAATATAAAGACACGCTTGCATTGACTGGAGAACCACTGATTAGGGTCAAATTCTTGGAAAGACTCCCGACCCCTATCAGCTACAGGGATGAGACCAACGAATAATATAAGAGGAACGCCATCCTGCCATGCAGTATGAATACCGGTATAGGCTTGCGCCGCACCCGGCCCACGTGTCACCATAGCAATACCTGGCTGACCGGTAAACTTGCCATGAGCATCTGCCATATAGGTACAGGCAGCTTCGTGACGACAGACGACCGTCTGGATATCAACATCATATAATCCATCTAATACTGAAAGGTAACTCTCACCTGGAACAACATACGTTCGACTGACTCCGTGCAATTGCAGGCTATCTACGATTGCTTGACCACCATGAATGATGTTACTCATTTTAATCTCCTTAATATTATTTTCTTTGAGAATCAGGTAAGAACACTATTTATTTGCTCAAATATCAAATAGTAAAAAGTCCTAATAAATTAGCGATAAATAGCAAAGCAATTCCTGTTAAGAATATTAATCCCAAGATTGCCCATACGTTCATTAGCGTGGATAATTTTTTATGATCTTTAATCAATACATAGTTCAACCCGCCGACAATGGGTGCTGCAATAAAGGCAGCTATCATTGCAAATTTAAGCATTGAGCCCAGTTGACCAGTAAAGAAGATGATGATGATCAATCCTCCAACAATAGCGTAGGTTGTCCAAAAAAATATCTGTTTATTGGTAATCTCTTTATTACCTTTAAAAAGTCGTAAACATTCAGAATTTGCGCGCGCTGTTCCATCTGCGCTGGTGAGTGTAGTACCGAACATACACATGAATGCCACGAAAGCGACGAGGAATCTTGACCATTCACCGATAGTAGCTGTGTACATATTGATTAATTGACCAATGTAATCACTACCTGCCGTTTGAATCTCTTGACCAGAGCCGTATTGAACAAATACACCCAATGCCAAAAATACCAGTGCTAGAATAGTAGAGACGCTATAACCTACGTTGAAATCAATAAGCCCTTGGCGATGCGTCGTATTTTCGGCTTTAATTTTTGCCGATATCCACATCGAGTTAATAGCAGAAAACTCCATTGGCGCAGGCATCCAACCCATCAGTGCAACAAGAAATCCTAAAGTCGCTAAATCCCAAGGTGACGTTGCTACAAAATCTGCTGTCATCACGGTAGGTTTTCCAGCAGCGACAATAACGGCTATTAAAGATCCAAACGTTAGCGCAATGATAATCCACTTATTAACGCTATCTAGCAGCTTGTAATGTCCTGCGACCAGAAATACCCAAGAGATGCCCATGACAATGACAGATAGCGTAATAGTCGATAGCCCAAGGCTGTCAGGCAACATAAATCCTAAAATAGCAGCACAAAGCAAGGCAACAGCACCCGTGCCTACTACTGATGCAAACATAGATAAAAATAGATAAACACCCAAGTAAACTTTTGATTTTTTATAGTAACCAGCAATTAAAGACTCACCGGTACCATAGACATAATCGGTACCAAAGCGAAAAAATGGATATTTTAATAGGTTAGTTATAATTATGAGACCTGCAAGCTGCCAACCATAAGTTGCTCCAGCTTGAGTAGAGGATATTAAATGCGAGCCGCCAATAGCTGCCGATGCCAATAAAATACCAGGACCAATCGTACGCCAGCTAAAATTTTTCTGCACATCGCTATTATTTAGAATAGAAGTTAATTGTTTAGACATAGAAACCTCACATTAATAATAGAAAATTTAATCTGACTATTAGTCGCACTCATTACTTTGGAATAAATGTCGCCATAAGCGAGCACGAGCACTTTTAGAATCGAAATCCTCATACCAAACATCCTTGTTGTTTTTAATTGAACAAAACTTAGCCAACTTCACTCAATTAAAAGATCTAAATCTCACTACTTGAATCGCTTGTTGCTAATGACACAAAAACAACTAGTAGCATCGAAACTGGCAGACCTACAAATACAGGATGTAAACCAAATGGATGACCAAGCACTTGCCAAATGACAGCTACAATTAAACCGACCCACATTGCGGTTGTACCGCCCAATCGAGTGGCTTTTTTCCAGAATAAACCAGCAACAACTGGTGCTAATAAGCTTGACACTAACATAGCAGCACCTGTCACAAATAAACTAACCAATTGAGGGATATAAAGGGCAAGTAGAAGTGAGAGGACAGAAACTGCTATGACAGATACACGACTGTATTTTAATAACCGCTTATCAAGATCAGGTGTCTCTTTTAGCCTTGGTCTAATAATATCGTTTGCAATTGAAGAAGCGCCTGCCATAAAGAACGAATCTGCTGTTGAAATAACCGTTGCGAGCAGGGCAATAATCATTACTACAACCATTGGGAAACTAAATACATCACTAATTACTGCGTAGTAAGTCAAGTTTGAATCAATTTCTCCCAAATTGAGTCCAAAGCGAGCCATAACGCCAATGGCAATAATCATAAAAGCGGTTACAGCACCTAAGATAATAGCAATCCAATACCCAGTTCTAGCTGTTTTAGCGCTTCCAGCAGCCCAGAACCTTTGCCATAAATCCTGTCTAACCATTTGGTAAGCACCAATAGTCAACAGATAAACGAACACCTCAGAAGGTGGAATACCCATGATATTCAAAAAATCAGGTTGATCAGACGCTGCTACATTAAGTTGCACTGCCTCTAAACCACCAGAAGCTATAATAACGACGACAAATAGAATAAAGATGCCGATTGTCTGTATCGTGCCATGAAATGCATCTTGCCAAATGACTGATTTCATACCACCAAAATAGGTCTTCAATGTCAGCATCACCCAACTGATTAAAATACCCGTGGTTATATCAAGACCCATAGTTAAATTGATGATAGTAGCAATAGCTACGAACTGTAATCCTGTTATTGCGCTATAAGCAACCATGGTACTGGCTACCGTAGGAATTCTAGCACCTTCGCCAAATCTTAAGACCGTAAAATCCGCAATAGTGACCATTTCATACTTTTCACCAAGCGCACGAATTCTCTTTAAGAAGAACCCAAGCATTACCACACCGGCAAGGAAAATCGAAAAATTTAACCACTGCTGACCCATTCCAAATAAAAAACCATTTTCCATAAATCCTAAAAGAGTAGCACCACCAACCGCAGTACCTACGAAGGTTAGTATAAGTGGGAATAGGGATACCGACCTTCCTGCAACGTTAAAATCATCGTAGGTTTTAATGCTCTTTTTGTTGATATAAAGTGATACACCAAATAAGAAAAAGAAATATATAACAATTAAAAAGCCTAAAATTAAACGTTCCTGCGAATCATACATAGTTAACTCTCCCTGTATTTTCATACATCTTGCTTGTTGAAGTCCTTTCAACAGAGGTTTCTTATTTACTTATTAATCGCTACTTTCTTATTCAGTGAATCCAGATAAAAATGCCTGTAGGTTCTCATTAAGCTTTTCTATACAGTAACCGCCTTCTACTAAGACAATGACTGGTTTGCTTAATGCTTTGAGCTTTTGCGCCAAAGTTTTAAAACCCTGCGTACTGACTTCACATTTAGCTTGAGGGTCATCTTTATAAACATCGAATCCTAAGACATGGACGATCACGTCAGGATTGAACAATTTTAAAGATGCTATTGATTTATCGACTTGATCAAAAAACCCAGCTTCATCCGTACCATGAGGCATGGGAAAATTAATGTTATACCCATACCCCTCTCCTTCACCTCTTTCATGCTCATGACCTGCAACTACTGGATAGAAATTAATAGGACTGCCGTGTACTGAGGTATAGAGCACATCTTTACGGTTATAAAATATTTCTTGAATACCCTGACCATGATGCATGTCAGTATCTATGATGGCTATTTTTTGGTATTTTTGACGGAGGTGCTCAGCGATAATTGCCGCATTGTTTAGATAGCAAAAGCCACCAGCGGCACTTTTGCGCGCATGATGACCTGCAGGTCTAGTGATACAGACTTGGATAGCGTTTTGACTTGTCGCATCGTCCAATAATGAATCTGCAGCATTAAGCGCCGTTTGGGCAGACCAGTAGATCGATGTCCATGAATGCTTACCAATAGGTGCGCTGCCATCAGCTTGATATTTAGCTGCTTTAGCTAAGATTCCAAGACCAGGATTATTTGGGATATAAACGGTCGTTTGAACCTCCTCTCCCATCTCCTCATCTACCGCCATCCATTCATCATGTCCATGCTTCAAAAACTCGACGTAATCAAAGGCATGTACAGCCAATATTGGATCAATACCTATATCTTTGGCAGTGATAACTTCTAATCCCATCGCTTCTGGCGCTTTTAGTAACTCCGTTAAACGCTCAGGCTTTTCTTGTGGTTCACGCATTTGTCCACGAGAAAAATATGTTTTTGGATGATGGAGCATTTGGTTTTCATGGCTATATATTTTCATTCTAAACAGTCCCTTGTTATAAATAATTTCTATATAAATAATAGTTATCGGCCCATTAATACCAGCTAATAGGTGTTTTTATATTAAAAATACTAATGATAAATAAATAGACAGTTGAAAAAATATCAACTATCTATTCTTAGACCAGTCATCTCCGGCAGACATTCAATATATGGCGCTATATAATTGCAGTCAAACGATATAAAATAATACTATGCATAAGTACAGCTAATACCCATAGATATATTGTTATAAATATAAGACTATACGGAAAAAAACAGAGATATTCTGAAAGTTTAAATAACACTATTTATATTTGGACTATCAAGAGCTAATTGTGCTTACTAGAAATTAAAGAGATGACATAAAAGTTTATTAAAGATGCGAAAAAGCCCCTTATCGGGGCCTTTTTATGGTTAACTCTTTGCTACAGGATGTAAATGACGTTTAATTGAGTTTATACACTAGCAATAACCTGCCATGCTGCCGTTGCTTGATGCTCGTCTTGATGCGCAAACAGAGGATGGTTTTGAGCTTCTGTCAAATTAAGTACAGGGGTTACGCAAGCATCAACCTCTGCGAATACCTTTTGCCAATGCGTCATCGTTTGACTAGCAAATCTCTCTGTCATTGCTTTTTCTGCCGCTTGGCTCTCTTTCGTATTAGGCATTGATCCACGCTGCCAATGAGCATCAACGTATTCAGACAAGTCTAACGTCTCGCATAGTAATCGCCAAAATTTAAACTCTAATGAACCGACTGCCATATGGCGACCGTCTTGTGTTGTGTATAACCGATAGCACGGCAACCATCCCCCTAAAAAGTCTTGATGTGGCTCTGGGCGATGTCCATTTATGTTTTCCATCATATCGGCCGTTGCTTTTGGCATGACCAGATGATGATACAAGCTGTGCGTCATACTCAAGGCAATGTGTCGCCCTCGTCCTGTATTCTTAGCGGCAAATACCGCTGCCAGCAAGGCAATCACTGCGGTATCGCTACCGCCAGCCAAATCTGCAAATTGCATATTGGGCATGGCTTGGTCGCCTGAGGCTGTTTTGAGTTGATTGAGGGTGCCGCTCATTGCCATAAAGTTGATATCATGCCCTGCCTTTGCTGTCCAAGACTTACCTGTAGCATCAAGCGCCTCTGGAATACCATAGCCTGTGATGGAAATCATCACCAGTTTTGGATTGATAGCATGTAAAGTAGCGGCATCTAAACCCATTCCAACAAGGACCTCAGGGCGAAAGCTATCAAGCATCACGTCTGCATCTTTGATGTGCGCTTTTATTGCTTCGATGCCTGTTTTGCTACGAAAATCCACCTTTTCGCAGTGTTTGCCATGATTTAAAGCTTTGAATAACTCGCCAAATGCACGTCCTGGGTCGCCGTTTTCTGGTTCAATCTTAATAATTTCTGCACCTAGATCCGCGAGTAAGCGTGTCGCGAATGGACCGGGGAGATTACGCGTGAGATCCACAACCTTGAGCCCGTTTAGACTGTCAGCCATCATGTCTTTCGCAATATTTGATATCGAATTGTCCGGTCTTGAATTCTTATCAGTCATCTGAAAACACCTCGCCTTTTTTTGCCATCTCAATCAGAATTTGTGCAGGCTCAAAACGCGCACCAAACTTAGCGGCCAGCTCAAGACTACGCTCAACGAACTGTTCTATACCTGTCGCATTGATAAACTGTAGTGTACCCCCTTGATGCGGAGCAAAACCCCAACCAAAGATTGACCCTACATTACCTTCCGCAACAGAGCGCAAGACGTTTTCCTCGTAACAACGAGCCGATTCGTTGGCTTGGATATAGAGCAGTCGATCTATCAGCTCTTGCATGTCTAGCTGCTCATCAACGGGTGGAAACAGCTCAGTAAGTTTTGGCCATAAGTGCTTATCACTCTTACCCTCTGAACTCTGCGAATAATCATAAAAGCCTTTGCCGACCTTTTTACCTAAGCGCTCGTGGTCTTTTGCAATCACACTAAGTACTGCAGCAGATGGATGACTGACCCATTCTTTGCCCTCGCTGAGCGTATCTTTTTTGGATTGCTCCATGATATGCATAGATAAATCAAGCGACACTTCATCTTGCAGCGCGAGCGGCGGCATTGGCATACCAGCTTTGAGACCTGCCACTTCAATTCGACGTGGATGCACGCCCTCACCTAACATCGCAATACCTTCTGAGACATACGTACCAAATACGCGCGAGGTATAAAAGCCGCGACTGTCGTTGACGACGATAGGCGTTTTGCCAATTTGTAAAACGAAATCAAAGGCTTTTGCTAAGGTTTCATCATCAGTCTGCTCGCCCATGATAATCTCAACCAAAGGCATCTTATCGACTGGTGAGAAAAAGTGCAGCCCGATAAATTGAGACGGACGTTTACTTGCAATGGCTAAGCTCGTAATGGGAATGGTCGACGTATTAGACGTATAGACGACCGTTTCAGCAATGACGGCTTCTGCTTGCTCGGTACACTTGGCTTTGATATCACGGTTTTCGAATACCGCTTCGATGACTAAATCACAACCTTCAATATCATTGTAAGAGGTGGTGGTTTGAATTTTACTTAATAACGCTTGTTTTTTGGTATCGTTTGAGCGTCCGCGATTGATGGCTTTGTCTAACAATTTTTCTGAATACTGTTTACCTTTATTGGCATTTTCAATACTGGTGTCTAATAGCACCACATTGATGCCCGCTTTGGCAGCGACATATGCAATCCCAGCACCCATCATGCCTGCGCCAAGTACCGCAACCTTATTTACTTTTTGTCGATCAAAGCCATTAGGACGCGATTGTCCTTTTTTAATCTGGTTTAATTGCGTCCACATAGAAGTGATTAAATTGTTGGATTCAGGCGAGAGTACACAAGCTGCAAAGTATCTCGATTCGACTTCAAGTGCAGCATCGATATCAAGTAAGCTACCTTCAAATACGCAAGACATGATATGGGTGATGGCAGGATAATTGCCGTGTGATTTTTGATATGCCATGGCTGGCGCAACAGATAGCATTTGCGCGTTCTTTGGATTATTCGCATTGCCACCAGGAATGCTAAAGCCTTTTTTGTCCCACGGTTGCTGCGCATCAGGATTGGCCTTAATCCACGCTTTAGCTTGGTTTAACATGTCGTCTGTGTCACTGGCTATCGCATCAATAAACCCACTCTCTTTGCCAGCGTTAGCACTAACAATTTTACCTTGGGTCATCATCTCAAGCGACTTTTGCATACCGAGTAGGCGCATCAGACGCTGAGTACCACCGCCACCGGGTAGCAAGCCTAATTTCACCTCGGGCAATCCAAGTTTGGTTTTAGGTGAATCGATGGCGAGTCGATAATGACAGCCCAACGCAACTTCTAGGCCGCCACCAAGCGCTGAACCTGTCATTGCTGCAACGACCGGCTTGCCAGATTTCTCAAGCTTACGTAGGCTTGCCTTGAGCGACTCAACCAATTTAAACGCTTGCTCGTGGGTTTGAATACTAGCAAGCTGATCAATATCAGCGCCAACGATAAAAGACTCTTTACCTGACGTTAAGATAAGCCCTTTAGCCGTCTCATCGTTTGTAAAAGCATCGACCAATATCGCAAATGAGTGATTAAAAGTATCATCAATCACATTCATCTTACGGTCAGTTTGGTTGATAGTGACTGTTACGATATTGTCAACGTCACGCTCAGCAGAAAAATCTGCCAACTCATTAATCGTTTGGGTGCAATCCATGCTCATTACTATTCCTTTTTTATAATTTCAAACTTATTATTTAATCATCGTCTTACAGATAGCTTATACACGCTCAATAATAGTGGCGATGCCCATACCGCCGCCGACACATAAGGTAATCATTGCCGTTTTTAGGTCACGGCGCTCTAATTCCTCAAGCACAGTGGTGAGTAACATGGCTCCGGTAGCTCCTAGCGGATGACCCATGGCAATAGCGCCACCATTGACGTTAACTTTATCCAATGAGACACCCAAATCTTTCGCTGTCTTCATCGGTATCGCGGCGAACGCTTCATTGATTTCCCATAGATCAATATCGGCTGCCGTCATACCGGCTTTTTTGAGCGCTTTTTGGCAAGCAGGTGTCGGTCCGGTCAGCATAATAGAGGGCTCAGAGCCGATAACCGACGCCATAATGACTTTCGCACGCGGACGCAATCCTGCTTTTTTACCCGCAGCCTCGCTTCCTAAAAGGCAAAGCGCAGAGCCATCAACGATACCAGAGGAATTACCAGCATGATGCACATGATTGATACGCTCAATACTGGTATATTTGTCTAGCAAGACGCTATCAAAGCCCATAGCACCAAGCGATGCAAATGAAGGTTTGAGCCCTGCTAAGGTATCGACCGTAGTATCGGGACGGATGGTTTCATCTTTATCTAATAATAACCGACCATTCAAATCATGCACAGGTATCACTGCATTATCATAGTAACCAGCAGCCCATGCGTTAGCAGCACGGTTATGCGACTCGGTAGCAAAGGCATCAACATCTGTACGACTAAAACCTTCAAGTGTTGCAATGGTATCGGCACCAACGCCTTGCGGGGCAAAGCCAGTCACAGAATTTACCCGCGGATCCATAAACCAAGCGCCACCATCTGCGCCCATTTTTACACGGCTCATTGATTCCACACCGCCTGCAACGACCATATCCTCCATACCTGACATGATTTTACTCGCTGCCAAGTTAATTGATTCAAGGCCAGAGGCGCAAAAACGCGACAATGTCACGCCAGCGACAGTTTCATGCCAGCCCGCATCAAGCACCGCAATGCGGGCAATATCTGCGCCCTGTTCACCGATTGGGGTCACACAGCCGAGCACGACATCGTCGACCAAGCTAGTGTCTAAATCATTGCGCTGTTGCATGGCATTAAGTAAGGTGCGTACCAGCCAAATGGGGGTCGCTTGATTTAAGCTGCCACCTGCTTTGCCTTTACCGCGAGGGGTACGAATGGCGTCGTAAATATAAGCCGTCTGAATCATGCTATATCCTTATAGTCTTAATGAAATGGTCTTAATGGAATTTTCAATTATTTATAAACGAGTCGCTTACATAAAGCGTGACGCCAGCTCTTTCATAATCTCATTGGTACCGCCATAGATTTTCTGTACCCGCGCATCAGCGTATAAACGTGCAATCGGATATTCCATCATATAGCCATAACCACCAAATAACTGGACGCACTCATCCATCACGATGCATTGTTTTTCGGTCACCCAATATTTGATTAAAGCAGCATGTTGCACCGTGAGCTCATTTTCGACCAATGCTTCAATAGCAGCATCACATAGGGCGCTTGAGGCAATATAATGCGTGTTGCATTCTGCTAGCTTAAAGCGGGTATTTTGAAAGCTCCATACCGGCTTGCCAAAAGCGGTGCGCTCTTTGGTATAGTCAATGGTCAAGTCCAGTGCTAATTTCATCGCCCCAATTGCTGCCAGTGCTACAATCAAACGCTCTTGCGGTAATTCTTGCATTAATTGCGCAAAACCTAACCCTTCAACCGTACCCAATAAATTGGCTTGCGGCACACGCATGTTATTGAAGAACAGCTCTGAGGTATCTTGTGATGCCATACCAAGTTTTTTAAGCTTTTTGCCACGCTCAAACCCCGGAGCATTATCGGTTTCGACAACTATGAGCGATACGCCTTTAGCGCCAAGAGATCGGTCAGTTTTGCAGGCAACAATGATTAGATTACCCAGTTGACCGTTAGTAATAAAAGTTTTTGAACCATTGATAATATAATCATCGCCTTCTTTGACTGCGTAAGTCTTGATGTTTTGCAAATCTGAGCCTGTGCCTGGCTCAGTCATAGCAATCGCGCCGATTAACTCACCCGTTGCCATTTTGGGTAGCCACTTTTGCTTTTGCTCTTCAGTACCATGATGCAAAATATAAGGGGCGACGATGCCTGAATGCAAAAAGCCACCGAAGCCCGCTTGATTGGCTTCAGATTGCGCATAAATCAGCGCCGCTTCATGGCGAAAATCACCACCTGCCCCGCCATATTCTTCTGGCATTGAAGCACACAAAAAACCCATCTCGCCCGCTTCTAACCAAGCCTCACGATCGAGCATACCGTTTTCACGCCACTTTTCATCATGGGCCTCCCAATCTTTAAATACTTTGAGCGCACTCTCGTGCAGCATATCAATCTCTTCGTCCATCCATTTCGGCTTAAAGCATGCAATAGTCATTGATCCATCCTTGGTCTTTGGTTACTAGGTAGTTTGATTATTCACTATACTTGTTTATACAATGACTGCCAAACCAAAGCTCATGAACTACTAGGTCATTAACTTTGCTGATTACTAGTCAATATCGTTAATCACAAGTTATGTTATTATGTTTTTAATCATTATCTTAACCCGTTCTCTAACGCCATAATTACGCAAAAACCCCGTATTGGGGCTTTTTTATGGTTATAGCATTCAGATAATAAGTTGACTATAATTGCGTTAAGCTTACAGAGTTGGCTTAAAACGCATCATTGATGGTTATACTAAGTCAGCTAATGCTCTCGAAATTTAGGTATAAGTTATGAAGAAAACGTTATTAATATCCAGCTTAATCGCTACTATCTCTATACCTGTCCATGCAGCAGATTATCAAAACTTTATCAAACCAAGCTCTTTGGGTAAAAGCATAAACACCCTAAATAAGAAATATAACTTAGGATTAAAAAAGCAAAGTTTAGGCGGTTATAGCAATCAACAATCTGCGGATTGCAGTCTTCATGTAGAAACAAATAAGAAGAATCAGATTAACCGAATTAGAATAATAGATGATGAGGCCTGCAAATATACGACTAAGTCCAATGTGAATTATAATAGTCAAACAACCAAAACACAGGATTTACTCAGTCAAGTCGATATCAAAGATGTGCAGTTTGTTCCAGGATGTTTTAACTGTCCATCACGGCTAGAGATAACCGATAATCTCGTCATCAGTCGTGAAAAAGACAGCTACTATACGGAGTTTGAAATACGGGGCTACAATAAAAAGTACTTAAACTATATCGCCAAAAATCTTTTTGGTGATTTTTCAGATGAAAATTATTACTCCATCATGGATCTGCTTGAATCGAGAGCTGCTGAGGACCCTGACCTTTACGATCGTAACGAATTCAAATTACAAGCCATTGAAGCTTACAATTTGCAAGACAAGCCACAGAGCTATACGATTGCACTTAAATAGCTTTTTTAAAATAGCTTATCTAAAACGGCCATTCAATTAAATGGCCATAAGTTCTGCTAGTAAGACAATTTTTATTGCTGTGCAGGTAACTGCTGTGCAAGTTACGTAGAATAGGCAGGCAACACTATTTGCACCACCAATCCTTGAATACCATCTTGTCGATTATAGACACTGATCTGACCCTTATGTGCCATCACAACTGCATGGACAATTGCCAATCCTAATCCATAGCCGCCAGTTTCGCGATGACGGGCAGAATCGAGCCTTACAAAGGGCTGAAAAATACGCTCCAAATCTTCATCCGCAACGCCGCCGCCCTCATCTATTATGCTGATTTGAATAGCAGGTCTTTTACCATCTATCTCTGCTTGTTTAATCTCAGCAATAACCGTTGAATCAGCTGCAGTGTGCATAAACGCATTACGAATGACATTCTCAAGCGCACTGTGTAGCTGTTCTTGATTGCCTAGCACTGTCCAAGGAGTTTCTGGAGAAGTCGCTGATAAATGCATGGCTAATGAGGTATCTGTCAATAATGAATCATTCGGCTGCCATTGCCAGTGTACGTTTTTCTGTTGAAACTCAAAGCAGACATCTTGTCCAATCTCACTGATAATCTCAGCAATATCAACTGCTTCATTTTCTAGATTATCAATCGTATATTGCTGCATTTGCAGGGACTGAATATGAATGATTTGCTCGATTAGCTCATTCATCCGCGCAGATTCTTTATCAATACGATCAAGATAACGATTGGCATTCGGCGCAAAGTCTCGCGTCAGCTCAGTCGCAACGTCAAGCCGTGCCAATGGCGAGCGTAGCTCATGCGAGATGTCACTGAGCATCTGCTTGCGTGCCAGCTCACTCTCCGCCAGTCGTGTTGATAGCTTGGCTACGTCTTTCGCGAGTAAACCAAGCTCATCATCTCCCATTTTAGATAGATTGGGATTAGCCTGATAATCGCCGTCAATCATACGATGGACTGTGTTTTGTACCCGGCGAATACGCTGGGTCAGCGTACGACTCAGCCAAATACAAACTAAGACACTAAAGAGGATAATCAGTAATAAACGTATCGGAAAATTACCGCGTTGCAGCGCTACAACGTCGGCAAAACGCAGATGCGGACGCAATTGTACAATGACTGCCTGCTCATCTGGTAAGACGACCGTCACGTCAGCCAACTCAGGACGACTATCGGGATTAGCTATATTCGCACGATTCGCTGTCATCGGTGACAGGATATTATTTAAAAGTGACGGCTCATTATCCAATATTCTATCGTCGTTGCTACCAGGCATTTCATTATCAGACATTTTATTAACAGACATTTCATTATTAGGCTTGGGCATTAACTGCATTGGTGGCATTGATGAAGGCCTCATTGTCTGCCTTTCATCTGGCATCCGTTCCTGCCTATGTTCTTGTCTACGCTCATCTCTATCACGATAACGCGGAAATATAATGGCGCCTTGCTCGTCATAGACTCTGATTTGATTCATAAGCCATCGGTCTTCACGATACATTTGCCTAACGGTAGTTAAATCACCTATTTGTAACGCTTCAACCATCTCTTGACGCTTAATTAACAAACTATCAATTTGCACATCCATACGAGCATTCAGCGCTTTTTCGACCAGCCAGCGCTCCACTACGATAGATGAAATAGAGGTAATCAGAATCGTTAATAACAGGCTCAGAAACAAACGCCAAAACAGCGTGATTCGCACCTTAAATTTAGGCGCTTGATTAAGACTTTTATTGTTAATATTTTTCTTGGCATTTTTCATCGATGAGTCCGTCATTACAGCACCAGCTGATAGCCTTTACCACGGATAGCTTTGATAGGCTCATCGTGGAAAGGTTGTAGTTTTTTTCGCAGGCGCGACACATGTACGTCAAGGCTACGATCGAACGGCTGTAACTCACGCTGCAACACATGCTCTGATAGCCACGCCTTACTCACCACCTCGCCTTTTTGTTTGAGTAGCGCGACTAACAAATCAAATTCTGTCCCCGTCACTTGTAGCTCTACACCATCTATCTGACAAATTCGCTGATTTTGATCCAGATGCAAACGACTCTCTGGTAGCAGAGTATGCTCTGATGCCGCCGCATTAGTACGCTTGATAACGGCATTGATGCGTGCCAACAACTCACGCGGATTGCAGGGTTTGGTAATGTAGTCATCAGCGCCAAGCTCAAGCCCAATAATACGATCAATCTCTTCACCTTTTGCCGTCAACATAATGACTGGAATATCACTAATATTTGGCAATTGACGTAGCACACTAAGCCCATTGATTTTAGGCATCATAATATCAAGTACCAGCAAATCATAAGCAGAAGTATCACTAGATGCGGTTTTAAGCTTCTGCAGGACTGCCTCACCATCATGAACGCAGTCACATTGAATACCATGATTGTGCAAGTATTCTTGTAATAACTGGGTCAACTCTTCGTCATCATCGCCTAGCAATATATTTGGCACATCTGTCTCCTTGAGCCTTAATAGCATTATTACCCATATTATCAGGCAAGTGCTTATCAATAGGCTATAAACGTTACCTTTCTTAATACTTCATAAATGTTCGCAACCTTTAACTGTCGTAAGATAGCGTCTATCAGCGACAAATACTGATGACAAGCCGTGATGGATAGTGGCTATCCGGGACACTTACCATTCATAGGCTGATCAGATAAAAACTGAATGTTTCACAACCAATAACGTTTACACCATAAATTAAGGTAATGATAATGAAAAAATTATTAATGGGCTCAGTATTAGCAATGTCTAGCGTATTTGCGGTTACAGCTTGTACTAGTGTCAACGCAACCACTGATACAGCACCAACGACCAGCAAAATGGAAAAGCAACATAAAGCGGGTATGAAAGAAGGCATGCATAAAGGTGGCATGAGAGGTCCAATGTCGCAGCTAGATTTGACGGCCACACAGCAGGCACAAATCAAAGCGATCATGCAAGAAAAGCATGGCGATCGCGAAGCTGAACGTACAAAAAATAAAGCAGAACGTGCGCAAATGCATCAACAAATGCAAGCATTAACCAATGCGAGCACCTTAAACAACGCAGCTGTCAATCGTTTGGCTGATCAGCAAGCGGCTAAAGCAAAACAACGTTTTATTGAACGCGTTCAAACTCAACACGCCATCTCGCAGGTCTTAACTGTTGAACAGCGTGCCAAGATGGAACAACTTAAGTCAGAAAAACAAGAAAAAGGTCGTCAGCATTCACAAAACCGTAAAGGGCATGATAAACAGCAACGCCAAGGCATGTAATTTGTCATTAATAGAGAGATTTATATTAAGACTTAATGTCTTATAAAACTCGGTATAAAAATATAAAAAAGCGCATCGTATGAACGGTGCGCTTTTTAGTTCTCCACATTTACGTTCAAATCAATCTGATATTTTAATTAACTTTAAAAATTCTTTCTGTAAGAATGGTACGGAAATATAGCCATTTTTAGCCCATTAGAGGTTAACTCGTTCAGACTGAGGACACGTCCTAGTAATATCAAAAAATAAAAGTTGATAAACAGCTTTGCGCTCGCTGCTATATTCGTTACTATCTAACTATATAATCGTTCTCTTTAGTACTTCAGTATGATTTCCTACCCACTCGTAAAAAGGACTTTGCGATGCCAAAACTATCTTCTCAATCTTGTAACGATGTTATGCGCGCTCAAAACCCTCAAAATAAAACATTAGTAAAAACAACACTAAAGTCTGCTATGTTGCTGATTAGCAGTACGTTGTTGTTGTCCGTATCTGCTCACGCACTTGAACCCGTTTCCCCAACTGATGCCAATTCGATAAATAACACCTCAATTAATACCAGTGCGATTAATCTAGCAATTATGGCTGATAATCCTACCGTACTGTCTGAAACCAAGCGCATTACACGAGCGAAAACCAATGCGCTTACGTCAACGACTAGCAATGCCAAAGTCGATGAAGCCATCTACTCTGAAGATGCTATTCACCATCCTGTATGGGCTAAGAACGGCATGGTCGCCACTCAAGAAGCACTCGCCTCCGATATTGGCTTAAAGATTCTAAAAGACGGCGGTAATGCTGTTGATGCTGGGGTCGCTGTTGGCTTTGCCTTAGCAGTTACCTTACCTCGCGCTGGCAACATCGGCGGTGGCGGTTTTATGATGATTTATGATGCCAAGCAAGGCAAAACAGTGGCACTTGATTACCGTGAAAAAGCACCCAGTAGCGCATCTCGTGATATGTATCTCGATGCTGAGGGTAACGCGGTTAGTGACTTATCCCGTTATCACGGCTTAGCCGTTGGGGTGCCGGGAACGGTAGCAGGACTGTTAAAAGCGTTAGAAGATCATGGCACGATGAGTCGCGGGCAAGTGATGGCGCCCGCAATAGCATTAGCAGAAGATGGTATAGAAGTTACCGCTGGCTTGTCTGAGTCGCTCACCGCATTAACCGATCGCCTGCAAAAATGGCCAAGCACCAAGAAGATATTCTTTAAACCTGACGGTAGCGCTTATCAACCTGGTGAACGCCTAAAACAGCCGGAACTGGCTCGCTCGCTAAAATTAATTGCTGCACAAGGTGCTGATGGCTTTTATAAAGGTGAGACCGCGACTAAATTAGTCAAAGCCGTTAATGACGCTGGCGGTAGCATGAGCTTGCAGGATTTAGCCAATTACGAAGCCATCGCTCGCGAGCCAGTCAAAGGAGACTACCGTGGTTATGAGATTGTCTCTATGCCGCCGCCTTCTTCTGGTGGTATTCATATCGTGCAGATTTTAAACATCTTAGAAGGCTATCCGCTCAAAGACTACGGACAAAACAGTGCGCAAACCATCCATCTGATGGCTGAGGCCATGCAATTGGCCTATGCAGATCGTGCTGAGTATCTGGGAGATTCGGACTTTATTGATGTGCCGACCAGCGGCTTAACCTCTCAAGCGTATGCAAATAAGCTGCGTACATTAATTAATCCAAACCAAGCCACGCCAGCGGCGACGATTAAAGCCAACAACCCACTACCCTATGAGAGCGATCAAACCACGCATTTCTCTATCGTTGATAAAGACGGCAATGCGATAGCCAATACTTATACGCTTAATTTCTCTTACGGCACTGGCCTTGTCGCTGAAGGTACGGGCATTTTACTTAATAACGAGATGGATGATTTTTCTGCCAAGCCCGGTGTGCCTAATGGTTATGGGTTATTAGGCGGTGAGGCAAATGCCGTTGAAGCCAATAAACGTCCATTATCTTCTATGAGTCCTACCTTGGTATTTAAAGACAATAAACCTTTTATCGTGACTGGTAGCCCGGGTGGTAGTCGTATTATTACTACCGTCACCCAAATCATCTCAAATGTCATCGACCATGATATGAATATCGCTGAGGCCACTCATGCTCCGCGTATTCATGACCAATGGTTACCTGATGAGATTCGTATTGAAAAGGCGCTCAATGTCGATACGATTAAAAAACTAGAATCCATGGGCCATACGGTTAGCCCGCAAGCAGCAATGGGCTCAACACAATCAATTATGTTGACTCCTAAGGGTGTTTACGGTTCTTCTGATCCGCGTATCGTCGATGCGGCAGTGGTTGGATATTGATTGAGTATTAGATTAGGTATTAAAATTCATTCATTTCGCTAAGGAGAGCCATATGATTGAGAGCAAAAGACCTGATAAAGCCACATTAGTGGCTATGTTTCGCGCTTTTATTGAGCCTGAATATGTGATCAGTGATGAGGAAACCCAAAAGCCTTTTGAGTGTGATGGGCTGTCTGTCTATTGTGATATGCCGCTGTTAGTCGTCTTGCCCGATACGGTCGAGCAGATACAAGAAGTCATGCGTATTTGCCATCGTTATCAGATTCCAGTAGTAGCTCGCGGAGCAGGCACAGGTCTTTGTGCCGGTGCCATGCCAAATCCTGATGGCGTGCTGTTAGTACTGTCTCGTTTTAAGCATATTCTCGAGATAGACCCTCTAGCCCGCACGGCACGCTTGCAGCCAGGCGTACGTAACTTAGCCATTAGTGAGGCGGCCTCCGTACATGGCTTGTATTATGGTCCGGACCCCTCCTCCCAAATTGCTTGTACGATAGGAGGCAACGTCGCCGAAAACTCCGGCGGCGTGCATTGCCTCAAGTATGGGCTCACGGTACATAACTTATTAAAAGTAGAAATGGTGACGGTCGAAGGTGATTTGATAAGCATTGGTAGTGAAGGACTTGATAGTAACGGCATTGATCTTATGGCCTTGATAACTGGCTCTGAGGGATTGTTAGGAATAGTTACTGAAGTCATGGTCAAATTATTACCCAGCCCCGAAAAGGCGCAGGTCATTATGGCCTGTTTTGATAACGTACAGACGGCAGGCGATGCCGTAGGCGAAATCATTGCTAAAGGGATTATCCCAGCGGGGCTTGAGATGATGGATAGCTATGCCATTATAGCGGCCGAAGCATTTGCGCAAGCGGGTTACCCTACCGATGCTAAGGCGCTGCTTTTATGTGAATTAGATGGTACGGCAATTGAGGTTCAAGAACAAATCATCGAAGTTGAACAGCTCTTCACTCAACTAGGTGCCACCTCAACTCGAGTTTCTCAAAGCGAGGCGGAACGTGCTTTGTTATGGAAAGGTCGTAAGTCTGCCTTTCCAGCGGTAGGCCGATTCTCACCCGACTACTATTGCATGGATGGCACTATTCCTCGCGGCCAACTGGCGCATGTATTGACTGAAATGCAAAAACTCTCCGAGCACTATAATTTGCGCGTGGCCAATGTCTTTCATGCGGGTGATGGTAACTTGCATCCTCTGATATTATTCGATGCCAATATGCCTGGTCAGCTTGAAAAAACTGAGGAATTTGGCGCTCGTATCTTAGAGCTTTGTGTCAAGGTAGGTGGTTGTATCACTGGTGAGCACGGTGTTGGTATAGAAAAAATCCGCCAAATGCGTGTGCAATTTAATGAGCAGGAATTACGCCAATTTCATGCTATTAAATTTGCTTTTGATCCTGATGGTATGCTTAATCCAGGTAAAGGCATTCCTGTCCTAAAAAATTGTCAGGAATATCGGTCGCTTGATAAGATAATGGACGATTCAGTGAGTCAGCCGCCACAACAGGGAGCACCGGCATGAAAGATATAAGTGCTGAACTGATTGAGCGAATTAAACAGGCCAGTAGTGATGGTAGCAAATTGCAAATAGTTGGCGGTGGTAGCAAGGAATTTATGGGTCGCACGCCCGAGGGCGTCCCGCTTAACATTGCTGAGCACAGTGGTATTGTTAGTTACGAGCCGATTGAGCTGGTGTTGACTGCACGAGCAGGTACTCCGTTAACTGAGATTAATAACGCTTTGAGTGAACACAATCAGAGATTGGCGTTTGAGCCGCCGCTATTTGATGGGCAGGCGACTTTAGGGGGCACGCTAGCATGTCACCTGTCAGGACCAGGACGTCCTTGGAATGGTTCGGTAAGAGATCACGTCCTCGGTATTCGCCTGATTAATGGTCGAGGCGAAGCGCTGCGCTTTGGTGGTCAAGTGATGAAAAACGTAGCCGGCTATGATGTCTCAAGAATGCAGGCTGGAGCGATGGGGACTTTAGGTGTCATTAGCGAGGTCAGCTTAAAGGTCATGCCCAAACCTGCTGCTACTATGACTCTCAAACGTGAAATGGAGGCAACGCAGGCTATCAAAGAGATGAACCGTTTGGCAGGTTTACCAAATCCTTTGACGGGCGCTTGTTGGTTTGAGAATCATCTTTATTTACGTTTAGAGGGCGCGCGTAGTGCAGTCGAGAGCACCGTTAAGCAGTGGCAAGGTAAAATTCTAGAAGAATCAGACACCCTATGGACGCAGCTACGCGAGCAGCAGTTAGACTACTTTTCAGGTCATGCTCCTTTATGGCGGTTTTCGGTCAATAGTAATGCTGAGCATGTATTTCCAGATAAAGAGTGGCTGGTGGATTGGGGTGGCAGCCAACGTTGGCTGCGCGGTGATTTCGATACTGAATCATTGGAAGCACTTGCCAACAGTATGGGCGGTCAAGTGAGTCTTTATAGTGGTGGTGATCGACTACAAGAGGTATTTCATACTCAACCCGAGGCACTGCGCGGACTGCATCAACGGCTCAAACATGCTTTTGATCCGCTAGGTATTTTTAATCCAGGTCGTCTCTATAGTTGGATGTAATAGGAAAATATTATGCGTACCCAAATTAATGTGAAGTATCTAGATCATCCGGAAATCAAAGAAGCGGATGCCATCTTACGCAGCTGCGTACACTGTGGATTTTGTAATGCGACCTGCCCTACTTATCAAGAATTGGGCGACGAAAGAGATGGCCCACGTGGACGTATTTATTTAGTCAAACAGTTGCTTGAGACCGGTGACGTTAGCGAAAAAACGCAAACGCACTTAGACCGTTGTCTAACCTGTCGTAGTTGCGAAACCACTTGTCCTTCTGGCGTAAAATACGGGCGCTTAGCTGAAATAGGTCGCGGCATCATGGAGGAGCAATTAGAGAGACCACTACAGCAGAAGCTACTGCGCTGGTTGATACGCCAAGTCCTGCCCTATCCGAAGCGCTTCGGGCTTTTATTACGCTTAGGACAACTGGTTCGATCCTTTTTGCCTCATGATTTAAAGCAACAAGTACCGATTAAACAAATTAAGCGCGCATTGCCGACCCAGCAGCATACGCGCCGGATGTTGGTATTAGCAGGATGCGCGCAGCCCTCAGCAACTCCAAATACCAATATTGTGGCCGCTCGGGTACTCGATAAACTAGATATTAGCTTATTTACCGCACCTGAAGCTGGTTGCTGCGGTGCCGTCAGTTATCACATGCCAGCCCATGAAGAGGGACTGGCATTCATGCGCCGCAATATCGATGCGTGGTGGCCCCATATTGAGGCGGGCGTAGAAGCCATTGTTATCAGTGCTTCTGGCTGTGGCTCGATGGTCAAAGACTATGGCGAAAAACTACAGTATGATCCAGATTATGCCGTTAAAGCACAACGGGTTAGCGAGCTTACCCGTGATCTTGGGGAAATATTAGTTAAGGAAGATTTGAGTCAGCTACAATTGCAAGATAAAGAGCGCAAAACAGCCGTACATTGTCCTTGCTCATTGCAACATGCTCAGCAGTTGAGCGGCTTAGTTGAACAGATTTTGCAACAGGCAGGTGTTGAGCTCACGCCTACTAAAGACAAACATTTATGCTGCGGCTCTGCTGGAACCTACTCGATACTGCAGCCTAAGCTGAGTGAGCAATTACTAACTAATAAGCTTGCGGACTTGACGATTGGTCATCCAGAGCAGATAGTGACCGCTAACATAGGTTGCCAACTACATCTAAGTAGCCGATCAAGCATACCAGTGAAGCACTGGATTGAATTGTTGGATCCGCAGTAATTAGATCCAAAGTAATAAGTTATTAAGTTAGTTTTTTAATTATAGGTAAGTTTGGCGAAACTGAGTAGGCGACATTCCCGTGAACTGTTTGAACTGGCGGCTAAAAGCACTATGATCACTATAACCGCAGTTCAACGATATCTGAGTAACTGACATCTCAGGCATCGCCAAGAGCTTAATCGCATATTCTAAGCGCAGCTTTTGCACAAACTGTAATGGCGACATATTCAGTACAGCCTTAAAGGTACGCTCTAGCTGCGATACACTCAAATTAGCCAAGTCAGCCAATTGGGCGATATTGATTTTCTGATCAAGATGCCCTCGTACAAACTGAGACACTTCAGCCAAGCGAGCGTGTTTACGCAAAACGCGCTCGTTATCTTCATCAATATCGACCGAAATACCAACCATCGCGATTATTTGTTGACTCTTATTATAAATGGGCAGTTTATTGGTAATACACCAACCTAACTGACCAGACGCATAACTGTGCAGCTCTAAGTTATCAACGATAGACTTGCCTTCTCGTAATACCTTCATATCTTGCAAAATATAATCCCTACTCTGTCGATGCGAAAACACCTCCTCTGTGGTAAACCCTACGATATCTTCGTGCTGACTCAACTGACAGCGTTTTAACAAAGTTTTGTTTGCCAGCTGATAACGTGCCTGGTCATCTTTCACAAAAAACACCACATTGGTCAAAGTATTCAGCAGCGGCAGCAATAATGAGACATTACCAATAAAAGCCTCGCTACTGTCGGGATAGTAAGCAGTCATATTCTGCTGCAATGACGTGGTAAGCATAGCAAGCGCTGTATCTTCTATTACATCTGTTATTACATCTGTCATCGTATGTCATCCTTGTCATATTAATTTTACACTCAGCCAAACATTAATAACTCGCAGACTATTTTACGTATATCTATAGTTGATCCACTTTAAAACCGATACAGTGCTGATGCGGTAAATTTTTCTTGCGTGCTGTTCGCAAGCGTGACAGAGGCTGCAAAAAATTTATCGCAGCAGCACTTGGCTATTAACGTATCGACTTTATTTCGAACTGACTATTTTACTACCAGTTTATAGGCACAGACTTCTCTAGTGTACACTGAGCCACTATGCAGAAATACGCATTTATCCATGAAAAAACAGCAAGACGCTCTCTCTAAAAAAGTCCACTCTATACATAGACCTTAACAAATAAGAGCCAACTATTGGCTGTTAAGTTAAAACCATTAGGTCTCATGCATAAAAAACGGAATGTAACTTTTTCACGGATGAATTAGGGCGTCGGTCATGTCTTCTACATTATTTAATTTTAAAATTATTGATTCGCATACGGGCGGTGAGCCTACTCGTATGGTCTATGACGGATTTCCTGACCTCGTCGGCGATACTATTCAAGATAAGCTGCAATCCTTCAAGCAGAACTTTGACCATCTGCGTCAAAGTATCATCTTAGAGCCACGCGGCAATGATGTCCTTGTCGGTGCGCTACTCTTTCCTGCAACTGACCCTAAAGCCACAGCGAGCGTTATCTTTTTTAACAATGCTGGTTATTTGGGCATGTGCGGGCACGGTACGATTGGCGTTATTGTTTCATTAGCTTATCAACAGAAGATATCGGCAGGAGTGCACTGGCTAGAGACTCCTGTAGGTCTGGTTAAAGCAACCTTACATGATGATGGCAGCTGCAGTGTACAAAACGTACCTTCTTATCGTTATAAAAAACAAGTTGAGGTTCAAGTTCCTGAATTAGGCCTTATCCGTGGTGATATCGCTTGGGGTGGCAACTGGTTCTTTTTAGTCAGTGAGCATGGACAAGACATTCAAGCAAATAATGTCGAAAAACTGACTCAAGTAACCATGCAAATTAAGCAAGCATTAATCACTGCTAATATCACTGGCAAAAACGGCGGCGAGATTGACCATATCGAGTTATTTGCCGATAGCGATGATACGCAAGTCGATAGTAAAAACTTCGTTTTATGCCCAGGTTCAGCTTACGATCGCTCTCCTTGTGGTACCGGTACTAGCGCCAAACTTGCTTGCCTAGCTGCTGACAACCGTCTAGCACCTGAACAACTTTGGCAGCAACAAGGCGTAGTCGGCAGCGTATTTACTGGCAGTTATCAGTATGCAACTGAACTTAATACTGAGCTCAATACTGATCTTAGTACTAAACTCAATAATGCAGTTGGCATAGCTTATCCTGAACAGACCATTATCCCAACGATTTGTGGTCATGCTTATGTTTGTGCTGAGACCACACTCATTGTGCAAGAAAATGATCCCTTTAAATGGGGAATTCGATCTTAGCTGATTCGTAGCATTATTTATTAAGCGAAATGATTTATTAGTGACATATATATTGATAAACGCGTAAACACTATTAAGAGTGCTTAATCAGAAGAACGTAATCGAGAAAAATTATGACTACCTCAAACTTCGACTTACATATCATTGGAGGCGGCATTATCGGTCTAGCGGCTGCGGTGACGTTGCAAGCGCGAGGCGTAAAGGTTGCACTGCTGGACGCCAATGAAGTGGGGCAAGGCGCATCATTAGGTAACGCCGGTCATATCGCTACCGAGCAAGTATTCCCCATTGCTGATGCCAGCATGCTCCGTCATGTACCCGCCATGTTATTGAATCCGACTGGACCGCTGCGCATAGACTGGCGCTATCTGCCTCGTTTGATGCCGTGGGCAATGCAGCTGCTGATGAATATGCGCCCTGAGCCATTTGAGCGGATTCATCAAGCATTGCTAAGCTTAAATCAAAACAGCCTGCAAGCGTGGCAAGACTTTGCGACGCAGTGGCAGCTGAATAACTGGATTGAAGTGAAAGGTTCGTTATTAACGGTTGAAAAGCCTAGTAGTCTTGAGCTATTAACAGCACACGGTAAGCGTCTCAATGACATTGATGTGAGCAATGAGCTGCTGAGCAAAGAGGCTTTATTAGAGCGTGAACCTGCTTTACAGGATAACCAGTTAGCAGCGTTATTTTTCCCAAATACAGGACATATCACCAATTTAAAAGCCGTCATTAATCAGCTTCATAATACCTTTAGACAGTTAGGCGGTCATGTCATTGAACATTGCCTCGTCCTTGCTGCGACCAGTGATGCAGAGGGTATTCATTTAACGACCAGTCAAGGTGATATGACAGCGTCCAAAGTGATGCTATCAGCAGGCGCCCACTCTAAAGCCTTGGCCAAGCAACTAACAGGCGTCAACATCCCTTTAGATACCGAACGTGGTTATCACTTGATGCTACCTCATGAAAGCGCGCGCTTACAGATTCCCGTATCGAGTTTGGATCGGCGCTTCGTCATGACCCCGATGCAAGAAGGACTACGTTTGGCGGGTACGGTGGAGTACGCAGGACTTGACGCACCTGCCAATATGCAGCGAGCACAAATACTTCTACAACATGCGCAGCCTATGTTAAAAGCTCCATTAGATGCTAGCGATAGCGTGTCATGGATGGGTTTTCGTCCATCAACCGCAGACTCCTTACCCGTCATCGACAAAATCGAGCGTGTGTTTTTAAGCTTTGGTCATCAGCATTTAGGTTTAACGCAAGCCGTCATTAGTGCGCAAATGATTGCCGAATACTATTTTGATGAAGACCATACTATCGATCCAAAACCGTATCAACTGGCCCGCTTTAAATAAGCTATTTATTAAACGGTTATGAACCAAGCAAAAATCAACCGATTCATCATTAACCATTAACCATTAAATCACCAACAATATCAACACCAATAAGGATAGTCTCATGAACATAAATGGAATTTTAGTCCCAATCGTCACCCCTTTTGACAATAACGGCAACGTTGATGCGCAAAAATTAACGACACTGGTCGAAGCCTTTATTGAAAAAGGCGTAGCCGGTATCGTTGCTTGCGGTACCACGGGTGAATATTACACGTTTTCGGCAGCAGAGCGTGAGCTGGTGTTGACCACTATCGCCGAAGCCGCAAAGGATAAGGTCACCCTCATCGCTGGTATCAATAGTTTATCGACTGACCACTCTATTGAGCTTGCCGCACAAGCCAAAGCACTAGGTTATGACGGCCTTATGCTATCTGCACCTCCTTATAGCCTACCCGAACAAGATGGTGTCATCGCTCACTTCGAAAAAGTCGCGGATGCCAGTGAGCTGCCGATTATTATGTACAACTTCCCAGATCGTGTCGGCGTTGCCATTGAATTTGATACTGTTGCTCATCTAGCTAAGCACCCTAACATCGTCGGCGTAAAAGAAAGTAGCGGCGACTTTAGTCATGCGCTACGCATGCTGCAAGCTAATTTTGATGACTTTGAGGTGGTTTGTGGCTGTGATGATCAGCCCGTTGATTTCTTCTTTTGGGGTGCAAAAAGCTGGATTGCGGGCGCAGCGAACGTGTTCCCAGCAGAGCAAGTTGCATTATTTAACGCCACCCAGCAAGGCGACTGGGATAAAGCCAAGCAAATTATGAGCGAGATTTATCCTGCTATTCATTCTATGGAATCTGGCAACTACAACCAAAAGGCCAAAGCGGGCTGCTTAAACGGCACCATGGATGTCGGTTCAGTGCGCGTGCCATTAACTGACATGCCAGAAGACGAAAAAGCAGAGTTTTTAGCCCTACTGTCTAAATAGCACTCAGCTCAGCTTAGTAAAAACAAAGTTAAGGATAACCAACGCTAAATTTGATGCCGTATTCAAAATTCGAATCGATGGCATCAAACTTAGCAGACAAGGATTAGAAAAATGAGCACTAAAGAACAAGCTACTAAACAACAAACCACTAAAGAGCAAGTATTTGAGAAAGCAAAACAGCAACAGCTGTGGGCTGGACATTTAATAGCGGCTGATAATTTATCAGAAGCGACTTTAGACAATTACACGCCTATTGATAATAGTGTTATCGGTCAGATTGCCTCGGGTACTAGCGATGATGTCGATACTGCCGTGCAAATCGCCCGCGATAGTTTTGAAAGTGGTGAATGGCGTCGTCTGGCTCCAGCTGAGCGTAAGGCTGTTATGCAGCGCTGGTGTGCACTAATGCATGAGCATTTCGAAGAGCTGGCAGCATTAGATTGTGTGGATGCGGGCAAGCCGATTACCGAATGCTTAAACACTGACATGCCAGCGACTATTGAGACTTTTGAATGGTATGCCGAAGCAGCTGATAAGGTATTTGGTAAAGTCGCGCCGACAGGTAACGCAGCTTTAGGACTTATTGTGCAAGAGCCAATTGGTGTCGTTGGTGCGGTATTACCTTGGAACTTTCCAGCCCAAATGTACGCTTGGAAAGTCGCCCCTGCTCTTATTATGGGCAACTCCGTCATTGTTAAACCCGCTGAGCTGACCTCTTTATCTGCCTACCGTTTAACCGAGCTTGCCTATGAAGCTGGCGTGCCCAGAGAAGCGCTGCAAATGGTCTGCGGTCTTGGTGAAAATGTCGGTGCAGCACTTGGTCAACATATGGATGTCGATATGGTGTCGTTCACCGGCTCAACAGAGGTCGGACGTCTGTTCTTACAATACTCGGCCCAAAGCAATCTAAAAGAGATCGTCTTAGAATGCGGTGGTAAAAGCCCACAAATAGTCTTTGATGATGCCGTACTTGATGACGCCGCTATTAACGATATCTTATCGGCCGCGTTTTGGAATATGAGCGAAAACTGTAGCTGCGGCTCACGCTTATTAGTCCACAGCAGCCAAAAGCAGGCGCTACTTGAGCAGCTAAAAAATGGCCTGAAAGATTGGAAGGTCGGATCACCTTATGACTCTGATACCGCCATTGGTCCTATGATAGAAAAAGCCCACTTCGACAAGGTTTCGCATTATTTACAGACCGCAAAAGAGGAAGGTGCAACGATCGTTGCAGGTGGCAACATTCGTGAAGATTTAGGCAGTGGCTGGTATATCGAGCCGACTATTTTTGATGATGTCAGTGCTGACATGACCTTATTTAAAGAAGAAGTATTTGGTCCTTTGCTGGCGGTGACAAGCTTTGAGACTGAAGAAGAAGCCATCAAATTAGCCAATGAAACCAACTATGGGCTCGCCGCTTCTTTTTATACTCAGAACATCAAGCGCGCTTATCGTGTGGCATCGTCCATTAAAGCAGGCACAGTCTCCATCAATGGTTTTTCCGAAGGTGATATCACCACGCCATTTGGTGGCTATAAACAATCAGGGTTTGGCGGTCGTGACAATGGTTTAGAAGCCTTATCACAATACGCACAGACCAAGACTATTTGGCTGGTTAATTAACAAGCGTGTTCAGTCAGTACAGTCATCAATAAAAAAAACAGCTTAAATGATTTAAGCCTTTAGTCACATACTTACAGGGAAGTAAGGCCATGGAAGCGATTATTAATACCATCGTCGGCTATATATGGAGCGATGCGTTAGTTTATTTAGCACTCGGTGTCGGCATTTATTTTACCGTGATGACTCGCGGTGTCCAGTTTCGCTATCTCAAAGAGATGGTTAGGCTGTTGTTTGACAAGCAAACATCAACCCAAGGTATTAGCTCATTCCAAGCCTTTAGTATGGCCTTATCAGGCCGAATCGGCGTCGGTAACATTGCAGGGGTTGCCACCGCAATCGCAGCTGGTGGACCTGGCGCAGTATTTTGGATGATAGTCATGGGTCTGCTTGGCGGTGCCAGTGCCTTTATCGAGTCAACACTTGCACAGGTATATAAGCATACCGTTGATGACCAGTATCGTGGCGGCTCACCCTTTTATATCGAGCGTGGGCTCAAAATGAAGCCTTTTGCCATTGTCGTTGCGGCTGTTACCTGCCTATCATATGGTGTTTTGGTGCCTGGCGTACAGGCCAACACCATCGCTGATTCTTTTAATACTGCTTTTAACATCCCACCTGTTGCAACTGGTTTCATTATCGTTGCGCTGTTAGCATTTATCATATTTGGTGGCATAAAACGTATTGCAAGCTTCGCTGGCAAGGTCGTGCCTATTATGGCGATCGGCTATGTTTTGATGATGATCATCGTCTTAGTGTTTAACGCCTCAAACCTACCAGCCATGTTCGCGCTTATCTTCAAAAGTGCGTTTGGTATGGATGCTGTCTTTGGCGGTATTGTTGGTTTAGCAATATCTTGGGGTGTGCGCCGTGCTGTATTCTCAAACGTTGCTGGTGCAGGCGAAGCCACTTTCAGTTCAGCGGCAGCAGAAGTCTCACATCCTGCCAAGCAAGGTTTAGTGCAAAGTTTCTCTATCTACATTGACACTGTGCTCGTCTGTACCGCAACAGCCCTAATGATTTTATCGACAGGCATGTACAACGTCATTCCCGCAGAAGGCTTGGTGCTGGTTGAAAACATGCCAGGCATTGCAGCTGGAACGGCGTTTACCCAAGCAGCAGTCTCAACGGTATTTAGCCAATATGGTAGTGGCTTCGTCGCTATTGCCATCTTCTTATTTGCCTTTACCTGCTTGATTGCTTATTACTATATCGCTGAAACAACGATGGTATATCTAGACAGCAAGATGCGCTATCCTATCTTAAAACCGTTACTAAAAATTGTATTTTTAATCGTTTGCTTTAGCGGTAGTATACAGTCAGTAGGTATGATGTGGGCGCTAGGCGATATTGGTTTCGGCAGTATGTGTTACCTTAACTTCATCGCCATCGTCTTACTCAGCAAAACGGCGCTAAAAGTATTAAAAGACTACGATGAACAAATGAAGCTGGGACTTGATCCTGTCTTTGACCCTAGAAAAGCAGGCGTTGAAAATGCAGACTTCTGGATAGAGTATAGTGATAAACATGATAAGCGTTAAATATTAGCTAAATAATCGTAAATCTTTCGCCTATCAGAGCCTTCTACATCATTATGATATAGAAGGCTTTTTTCTATAATCAAACCCATTACCAAAAATCATCCATTCGATTTCATACCCCTGAATCGGTGGCTGTACGTACCAAATAATGCTATTATTAGCAGCTAAATTTAAAAGGAATAAATATGGCTATCGACGTCTTACTTACTTCCAATTAATTCTAAAATACCAATTAAAGCATTGATAATAATAAATTTATATTCTTAATAATCTATTTCCTTTTGATCGTATCAGTAAGAGTCCTCTATGGCATTTGTACACCTTGGCATTCACAGCGAATATTCGATCACCGATTCTATCGTGCGCATCAAGCCGCTTATCAAAGCTGCGGCGGCGGATAATCAACGCGCGCTGGCGTTAACTGATTTATCCAACCTTTATGCCACGGTGAAGTTCTATCGTGCCTGCCTAGGTGCTGGTATCAAGCCGATTATCGGTAGCGAAGTCATCATGGAGAATGAAGACACGCGGCTAACCCTGCTAGCGATGGATAACGAGGGCTATCAAAACATTACCCGTATAGTATCCCTTGGGTTCACTGAAGGACGCGCTGACGCTGCCAATCATGGTGTGCCTGTCATCAAACGCAGCCATATTTTAGAGCATGCAGCAGGTGTTATCGTTCTCTTCACCGAAAAGTCAGATGTCGGTCAGGCGCTGGTCGGCTCTATGCCAGAAAAAGCCGATGAGCTGCTGGCAGAATGGCAAGCACAGTTTGATGATCGCTTATACTTTGCCATCAAGCGTACCAATCGATCAGGGGAAGATACCTTCATTCAGGCTGCTATCCACTCAGGTGCCAAACACAATATTCCTATTATTGCTCATAACGATGTGCGCTTCTTAGAGCAAGACGATTTTGATGCTCATGAAGCGCGCGTTTGTATCGCAGGCTCCTACGTGCTCGCTGACCTCAATCGTCCGCAAACTTATTCAGATGAGCAATATCTTAAGACCCAAGCGCAGATGGAGCATTTATTTTCTGATCTTCCGCAGGTTATTAATAATACCTTACGTTTAGCAACTCGCTGTAATGTGACCTTGACCCTTGGTATTAACGTCCTGCCCGATTTCCCTGTCCCTGAAGGCGAGACGATTGAATCGTTTTTCCGCGCGGAGTCAATACGAGGCCTTAATAATCGATTGGATAAACTATTTCCGATTGAGGAACGCGGTGACAATTGGCAGGATATTCGCCAAAAATATGATGAACGCTTAGAATATGAGCTCGAAGTTATCTTATCAATGGGCTTTCCCGGTTACTTCTTAATCGTTATGGACTTTATCCGCTGGGCAAAAGCCAATGGCGTACCTGTTGGACCAGGCCGTGGTTCTGGTGCTGGCTCACTAGTCGCCTATGCGTTAAACATTACCGACCTCGATCCTATCCATTACGATCTATTATTCGAGCGTTTCTTAAACCCTGAACGTGTCTCAATGCCCGATTTCGATATTGACTTTTGTATTGAAGGTCGTGACCGCGTTATTGATTATGTTGCGCAAACTTATGGTCGTGAAGCGGTCTCGCAGATTATCACCTTTGGTACCATGGCGGCAAAAGCGGTGGTACGAGATGTGGCGCGGGTACAAAGTAAGTCTTACTTTCTTGCCAGCAAACTATCTAAATTGATTCCAAAAACCCCCGGTATCACGCTCAGCCAAGCGCTCGAGCAAGAGCCGCAGCTTAAAGACTTAATCTCCAACCCTGACAATATGGATTATGAAGATGCCATTGAGATTTGGGAGATGGCAATTAAGCTTGAAGGTGTCTGCCGAAACGTCGGTAAACATGCCGGTGGCGTCCTAATTGCCCCGCATAAAATTACCGATTTTAGCGCCATTTATTGTGATGACGATGGTCACCGTGTCAGTCAGTTTGATAAAGATGATGTCGAAGCGGTTGGTCTGGTGAAGTTTGACTTTTTGGGTCTACGTAACTTAACCGTCATTAATGCTGCGGTAGAAAACATCAACTTGCGCCGTGCTAAAGAAGGCAAAGAAGCGTTGGTGTTAGAAGACTTGCCATTAGATGACAAAAAAGCCTACAAGCTCTTGCAAGATGCCAAGACCACTGCCGTCTTTCAGCTTGAAAGTATGGGTATGAAAAAGTATTTGGCGAAATTACAACCGACTAATATCGAAGATGTGATCGCCATGTGTGCGCTCTATCGTCCGGGTCCGCTCGATGCTGGCATGGTAGAGATGTATATCGACCGTAAGCATGGTCGTGAGGAAGTCATTTATGACCATCCTAATCTTGAGCCGATTTTAGAAAACACCAACGGCGTTATTGTCTATCAAGAACAGGTGATGCAAATCTCGCAGGTGATGGCAGGCTATAGCTTAGGCGGTGCGGATATGTTACGCCGAGCCATGGGTAAAAAGAAACCTGAAGAGATGGCCAAACAGCGCGACATTTTCGTCACTGGTGCAACCTCGCAAGGTATCGATGAAGTTACCTCAGGTGGCGTCTTTGATTTGATGGAGAAATTCGCGGGCTACGGTTTTAACCGCTCGCATTCTGCCGCTTATGGAGTACTAGCTTATCAAACCGCTTATCTAAAACAGTATTACCCTGCTGAGTTTATGGCAGCAGTACTAACTTCCGATATGAACAACACCGACAACGTCGTGTTCTTTATTAATGATTGCCGTGAAAACTTTGAGTTAACCGTGGTCAATCCATCGGTGAACCGCAGTGAGTGGCATTTCGTCGCCGATACCCCGACCAATATCATTTATGGCTTGGGTGCGATTAAAGGCGTTGGTGAAGGTGCAGTTGAGTCTATCGTTGATGCGCGTCGCCGTGAAGGTCCGTTTAAAGATTTATATGACTTCTGCCGTCGCGTCGATATCAAAAAAGTTAATAAACGTACCCTTGAAGCATTAGTCAGTGCCGGCTGCTTTGATGATTTTGCGGCTACCCTACGTCCTGACTTGCCAGCCGATGAAGCTTACGAGATTCGCGGTGCGTTAATGAGTCAATTACCAAGCGCCGTACAAGCCGCTGAACAAGACCGTCAGAACCGCGAAATTGGTATGATGGACTTATTTGGTGAAATGGATGGTGTGGTTGCTGCACCGCCATTGGTCATGACCCCAGAATTAATTTGGGGTGATAAGCACCGTTTAAAAGCGGAGAAAAACACCTTAGGACTGTATTTAACTGGCCATCCAATCAATGAATACTTAGATGAGATCAAACGCTATACCTCAGGCGCACGTCTCGATAAGCTAACGGACACTGGCTATAACGGCAGTTGCTATTTTGCCGGATTAATTATTGATATCGCCAATTTTGGTAATCGTAATGTGATTATCTTAGATGACGGAACCTCAAGACTGGAAGTTAGCTGCTATGCTGAACGTTTTAACCGCGTTAAAGAACAGTTAAAGGTGGATGAAGTGGTCATCATCAAAGGCAGCATTCGTGAGCGCGATGGTCGTCTATTTGCCCGCCTTGATAATGCAATGAGTATGGTTGATGCGCGCTTGCGTTGGCTGAAAAAAATCAGTATCAAAGTCCACGGCAGTGATATTAATCTGCTGACACGCTTGCAACCACTTCTTAAATCGGCGCAAGCGGGTATCATACCTGCGCCACGCTTAGCTTATAACAATGATCAGGACGAACAAGACGGCAATAGTAACAGTGCCGTTTACGACCCTGCAATGGGTGGCAGTTTGTACGATGAAGACGGCAATGACTTATTGGTGCTAGAGAATGATATGAATCAGGATGTGCTTAATAATGGCAGCAGCTATGTCAATAACGCTCTGAGTAATACTGATGCCTCAATCAATGATAACTGTCTACCGCTTGGTCTGAGCATTTACGAAGAGTATGGCATTGCTAATGTGGGGCTATCGGAGCATTGGCGTGTCTATCCTAACGATGATAATTTACAGCAGCTAAAAAGCATGATTAACGAAGAAAATATATATTTTCATTATAGTTAGTACTATAAATATAACAAATTAAAACCCCCACTCTGACCTTACTGGATATGGAATTATGACCGGAGCTGATGTTAAAAACAATATTATGAACAATGACTTAGATAATAGTTTAGACAATGACATTATTAATCATGAGCAATTTGAAGATATGCGTGATCTGTTTGAAGAAGATTTTGCAGAGTTGATACAGACTTATATTACTGACAGTCAGCAGCGTATTGTAACCCTACGTGCGACACAAGCAGCCGATGATAATGCTAACGGTTTTGAAGCCGCTCATGCTCTTAAAGGTGCTAGTGCGAATATAGGTGCGACTCAATTGGTAGCGCTCAGTGATCAGTTGCAAGAATACTGCCGCGAGCGAAAGATTAACCAGCAAGCAGCTCTTATAGAAAACATATCATTGGCATTGCAGCACGCTGAACAAGAGATTAATAAAAGAATGAGTTACTAATGAGCACTTCTTCCTTACCAGCATCGCCTACCCCATCAATATCTACTGTTACTGATTACCTGTCTTGCTTACAAGTCGTCATGGTCAATACGACCTTGCCTGCTAATATTGGTTCAGCCGCACGCGCGATGCATACCATGGGATTATCTCGTTTGACAGTCGTTGATCCTAAGCTACCGATTGATGAAACCAGCGTCTCTCATGCAGCAGGCGGTAGTGAGCTGCTATCATCAGCTTTGATAGCGCCAACGCTAGAGTCTGCGATAGCAGATTGTCAGCTGGTCTTTGCCGCCAGTAGTCGCAGTCGTCATTTGCCGCGCCCTGTAGTAACGCCCACGCAAGCCGCCAAAATTATGTTCGATTTTATCGATAAGCAGTCCACTTTTTCTACTGATAAACCTAATATCGCCGTTTTGTTTGGTCGTGAAGATCGCGGTCTAACCAACGAAGAATTGGCTTATGCAGATTACCATGTTCAGATTGACGCCAATCCTGCTTATCCAGTGCTTAATGTGGCATCAGCTGTCCAAGTGATTGCCAGTTTTATCTTTGCTTACGCACAAACACATATTAAAACTGATAGCGAAGCCGATTATGATAAATTAGATGTGACTGATAGTCTAGAGACGATAGGACAACCTATGCTCAATACTTATACGCGCCAGCAATGGGATGAGCCAGCGATTACTCAGCAGCAATTGCAACAGCTTACTGAGCGTACCACCGCATTAATGGTTCAACGCAAATTGGCTGACAGTGAAAACTTAAAATCATTACCCTCGCGCTTGTCTCGACTTGGCTCACGTATCCAGCTCGATCAAAAAGAATATCAACTACTAAGCGCGTTAATTGCCAAACTTGCAAAAGACTAAATCTTCTAAGGCGCAAAGTTTGGGGCATTGAGTTTTTCGGAATTAGCACCAGTAGTACTTTTTTGCAAGTCATATGGATTAATAATAAAGAGGAATTAATAATGAATTGGAATGTTTATTTGTCCGGAGAAATACACACCGACTGGCGACAGAAAATCATGCAAGGCGTGAAAGACCATGGTCTTGCTATTACCTTTACATCAGCAGTGACTGAGCATGAAGCCAGCGATGCCGCCGGTGATGTGCTGGGTAAAGAGGAAAATGGATTCTGGCGCGATCATAAGTCATCAAAGGTTAATGCGATTCGCACCAAAAACATGATCCAAAAATGCGACATCGCTATCATTCGCTTTGGCGATAAATATAAGCAGTGGAACGCAGCATTTGATGCTGGCTACTGTGCCGCACTGGGTAAGCCTTATATTACATTGCACGCTGAAGATATTATTCATCCATTAAAAGAGGTTGATGCAGCGGCCATGGCATGGGCGCAGACGCCTGAGCAAGTTGTCGAGCTGTTAAAATACGTCATCAGTGACAGCTAAATGATAAAAGATTGCCTGTAAACAAAGCGCCACTGGTTTATATTTTGTTTAAGCGCAATCTGTTTTTACTTACGACTCATCGCTATGTTTTGTGCTGCGAAAATGCTATAACTAAAGAGATTGTAATCAAAAAAAATACGATAGGATGATTTATGTCATTGCCAACCGCCTTATTCAAATCGCTCGCCAGCATCAAACAAGACCTAAAAGAAGATATTGATGCGGTGTTCAATCGTGACCCTGCTGCTCGCAACAGTCTGGAAGTTATCTTAACCTACCCTGGCATTCATGCGCTTATTTTGCATCGCGGTGCGCATTGTCTATGGCAAAACGAGCAGAAACTTGCTGCTCGAGTGATATCTTATGGCTCTCGTATTATTACCGGTATTGAGATTCATCCTGCTGCCAAAATTGGTAAACGTTTCTTTATTGACCATGGTGTCGGTGTCGTCATCGGTGAGACTGCTGAGATTGGCAATGATGTCACTTTATATCATGGCGTCACCCTTGGCGGCGTATCATGGAATAATGGTAAGCGCCATCCAACTTTAGAAGATGGTGTCATTGTTGGTGCTGGAGCAAAAGTTTTGGGGCCATTCACGGTTGGCAAGAATGCCAAAATTGGCTCTAATGCAGTGGTAGTCAAGGCAGTTCCAGCAGGCGCAACAATGGTTGGTAGCGCAGCTCGCATGATTTCAGAACATCATGATGAAAAAGGCAATCCAATCACCACCAAAGTAGACGATGCAAAACAGCAGGAAAAAGCGGCACAAGCAGCTCAACCTAAAACCACTACGCAAAGTACAGCGCGCGCAACTGCCTTCCAAGCTTATGGTATCGACCCTTCCTCACAAGATCCAGTCGCTGAAGCTTTCGCTAAAATGCTCGATCATATCCAGCAGTCGGAAAGACGTTTAGATCAGCTGCAAGAAGCGATGTGCAAAATTGATCCTGATTTCTGTCAAAAAGAATATGACAAACTATGTCTAGAAGATCTAGATGTCATTGATAGAGAAGACGTGGATGAGGCAGGAGATAAGCAGCAGTAGTTGATAGCCTTCTATCAAACCTCAAAGCTTAAAAAAGCACACTGGAGTTTGAATTGATTACATTAGGTCCTATCAAACGCCGTGTGCTGTATGTCACACTTTTTGAGATATTTGCTGTCATGTTGACAACATTTATCTTAGTCGTATTAAGCGGTAGTGATACAAAGCAGTCATTAATACTCGCTGTTATCATAGCCATTACCGCTGTTGTTTGGAATTTCATTTACAACACTCTATTTGAATATTGGGAACGACGCAATCAAATCAAAGCTCGTACTTTTAAGATACGCAGTGTCCATGCAATATTCTTTGAAGGAGGGCTTACTTTAGTCTGTTTACCGCTTTATATGTTTTGGTATGGTGTTGGCATATGGACCGCTCTTACCATGGAGATCTCTCTTACTATGTCTTTCTTAGTATATACCTTTGTTTTCACTTTACTTTTTGACAAGGTATTCACGCTTCCCTATCAAGCTATAGCTGCAGAAAAATCCGCTTAACGCAGATGTAGTGCTAACGATCTTTACATCTATTATTTATACTGTTACTGCCAACCCTCAATTTCAAACCTTTCAAACCTTTCAAACCTTTCAAACCTTTCAAACCTTTCAAAAAAATTTAATAATTTTACTTATTTGAGACAACTCTTTAAGGTTTACTAACGAAGATTAAATCACTATGTTTTATACTTGCTGACTACTTCACTGACTTTTATTTAACCAATTAGGAGACATAATGGCTCGTTTACAAGATAAAGTTATCATCATCACTGGTGCTGCTCAAGGTATGGGCGAGACTCATGCGCGTTTGTGTATGGAAGAAGGTGCTAAGGTTGTATTAACGGACATTAATGTCGAAAAAGGTGAAGCATTGGAAAAAGAGCTTGGGGATAATGTGCTATTCATCAAACATGATGTCACTAATGAAGAGGATTGGGCACAGGTCGTTAATGCGACTCAAGATAAGTTCGGCAAGATTGATGTCTTAGTAAATAATGCGGGTATCACCACTCACAAATCTATCTTGGATACTTCTTTGGACGACTATCATAAGATTCTAGAAATCAACCAAGTATCGGTCTTTTTAGGCATGAAAGCAGTCATTCCAACGATGAAAGATGCCAAGCAAGGCTCTATTATTAATATCTCATCGATTAACGGTTTGGTTGGTGGCGCTATTGGTTATACTGATTCTAAATTTGCGGTACGTGGTATGACCAAAGCGGCAGCATTAGAGTGCGCACCTCACGGCATTCGCGTTAACTCCATTCACCCAGGCGTTATTGCCACACCGATGATTATGCAAGGCGATACCAAAGACGCCGTAGACGCTTTTGCCAAAACCATTCCGATGAGACGTGTTGCTCAGCCAGAAGAAGTCAGCGGCATGGTACTGTTCTTAGCGTCTGACGACTCTAGTTATTCAACCGGCTCAGAATTTATCGTTGATGGTGGTTTGACGGCGCAGTAGGTTTTGAGAGCTAAACCACTTTAATTTTGTAGGCTGGGCATTTTACCCAGCTTTTATTTTGAGATGTTTTAAGAAAAACGTCATCCTTCGATAAATCCTTCCTTGCTTTAAACAGCATCTCAGCAGCTTTCAACCTTTTAAAAATCCATTCAAAATCAACTCTTCAACCCCTGCTCTTTCATGTGCCTTAAATGGATATCGATCTGCCATTACTATCCATTGCTCTGGCCATTCAGATGTTATTTTATTACTTAGGCTATTTTCATTAAGAACCGTTTTTATCAACAGAATATCGATATCCATGCTGACTTGTTTTATCTGATTGGGTGCTGTTGGCTCAGTCAAACGCTGTCTATTACAGTCACATTCAAACTGCTTAAAAACCTGCTGCAGCTGTTGTAAAGTCATTTCAGATTTGAGCGCAAGATAAACACATTGATTGGTATAGTCGGGTTTGGGTTGCTCTTTGGTCGATGTAAAGTCAGGGTTTTGAAACGCAGTAGACAACTGTATGTCGCCTAGCGCCGCTAGACTTTGCCGTACATGCGGTAGATAGTACTCAGCTTGATAATTACTACCCAAAGCTAATAGCACCGCCGTCACAGACTGTGCTTGCAACTGTTCAGGCGGGCGCTTTTTTAGTGTTTCAAGATTCAAACCAGTGAGTGCTTTATGCATCATTAGCCTTTTCTTTAATCGGCTGGTCTTCAATGGTATTTGCATAACGAGTAATTTGCACCCCAACCGCATCAGCCTGCTTAATAGCAGTTGGCTTAGCAATACTTAACGTTATTTTACGACAAGCGTATTTTGTAAGCAGCTTATCAGCGATTTTCCCAGCTAGATGCTCAAGCAACTGCGCCTTAATAGCTTGACACCATTCGCTAACGTCATCGCAGACCGCTTTGTAATTCAGCGCATCATTGACATCGTCTGAAGCAGCAGCACTACTGATATCGGTCTCAAGCGCTATATCAATTAGTAGCGGTTGCGTAATAGCGCGCTCCCACGCGTAGACACCGATTACTGCTTCTACTTTTAAACCCTTTACGAATACCACATCAGATTCGGTATGAAACATGCTCTCATCCTTGCTTGCTAGTTTTTTAGTTCAGATTTCTAATTCTAATTTTGCACTCAAGTTTTTATTTAACTTGCTGCAAAGCCTCTTCACGCAAACGTGCTGCTTTTAGCGCTTTACTAGGGCGATGGCGCCATAAGTCAATGCTGAATAATAACAGACCCAGCCAAATCAAGCCAAATACTGCTAAACGCTGTAAATCAAAGGGCTCTTTATAATAGAACACAGCTAGGAGGAAAATAAAAGTTGGCGTTAAATAAGTCATAAAACTTAAAATACTATAAGCAACTAGCTTAGTTGATCTATTAAATAGCAATAGCGGTATCAAAGTAATTGGACCTGCGATCATGAGCAACCAAATACTTGGGGTAAACCAAAAACTCAGCTGGCTACTGACCACATCAGATTGCCAAAACCACCAAACAAAGATGGGTACGAGCATCGTGGTCTCAACGAACATTGCATCAACAGGAGTTAGCGGTGTTTGGCGCTGAATAGTGCCATAAGTACTGAAACTAAATGCAAGAATGAGTGATAGCCATGGCAAGTTACCGAGCATGACCACTTGAATAACCACAGACAACAGAGCAAAACCAATTGCTACCCATTGTAAAGTACGCAGGCGCTCTTTGAACAGAATCATCGACAACGCAACGCCAACTAGCGGGCCAATAAAATATCCTAAACTTGCCTCAAGTATCTGGTCATGATTGACTGCCCATACGTAAGTAAGCCAGTTGGTCGCAATAATAATACCTGACAAAAAGGTTAATGCTATCCACTTTGGGTTTTGCTTTAAGATACCTATCCACTGCCAGCGCTTGGTCACGACCACGACGATTAACAAACAAGCAAACGTCCAAACAATGCGGTGACCGATAATTTCTGTCGCATCATAAGCCACTAATTGTTTGAAATATAAAGGAAATGCACCCCATATACAAAAAGCGATTAGCGCAGTAACGATACCACTTCTCGTAGTTTTAATAGGGACTACTGGTTTTTTGACTTCATTTTGGGTAGTCATAAGGCAAGACAACTTATTAGAGCAAAGCGCGACCTCACCTAGCTTTTATAGACAATAAAAACTTATTGGTAAGAACGCAGGGTTACTACATATAGGATAGAAAGTAAAAAGCAATGCGTTAATACCCATCTAGGTATCAACACATTGCTAACGACAACAGCATTATTAAAATAACTTACAAGGGTTAAAAATATCTTAAATTAACCCTCATTTAGGTTTGTTCTTAGTAGGTTTAATATTTTGCTACATCTAATTAATGTCTAAGTACTTTTGATAATAGCAAAATAAAACCTTAACTTTGGATATGGTTACGCATCGCCGTGATCGACTTGAATAGACATACCAATTTGATTGGCAAGTTCTGCAAATCCTGGGAAACTGGTATTGACCGTCTCGACCCCTTCGATGGTAATTTGCTGAGATGCACGTAGACTAGCAACGGCAAAGCTCATCGCAATACGATGATCATGATGCGAGGTGATATGCCCGCCACCAAATACAGGTTGGTTGTTATTCACTTCACCATTTTGACTTTGAATACCTTGCCCTTCGATGATTAGCCCATCCTCAGTGACAGTACAATCAACACCAAGGGTTTGTAGCCCTTCTGCCATTACTGCAATACGATCAGACTCTTTAACGCGTAATTCTTTCGCACCAGTTAACACCGTACGACCTTGCGCACAGCTGGCAGCAATAAACAATACTGGGAATTCGTCAATCGCTAGTGGCACGAGATACTCTGGAATTTCAATACCCACTAGGTTTGAACTACGAATAGTGATATCGGCCACCGGTTCGCCACCAACGTGAGTTTCATTACTCAAGCTAATATCAGCTTTCATAAGCTTTAAGATATCGATAATACCCGTACGCGTAGGATTAATACCAACTTGCGTTAAGGTCAATTCGCTATCTTGACTGATAGCAGCGGCTACCATAAAGAAGGCCGCAGATGAGATGTCAGCAGGGACAGCGATATCACCGCCTGTAAGCGTGCCACCGCCTTCAACGCTAATGCGATTGCCATCGACGGTCACAGGATAACCAAAGGCTGACAGCATACGCTCGGTATGGTCGCGGCTAACTTCAGGTTGAGTGACGGTCGTTGTACCCTCGCTCCACAATCCTGCTAATAATAAGCAAGACTTTACCTGTGCAGACGCGACTGGCATATCATATTCAATACCTTGAAGCGGCTTACCGACATTATCACGCCCAGTGATACTTAACGGCGCTGTGCCACTATGGCCGGTACTTTGAATAACTGCACCCATCTCTCTAAGTGGTGCTGCGACACGCTCCATTGGGCGCTTATTTAAACTAGTATCGCCGATTAACACACTATCAAACGCTTGCGCGGCTAAAATACCAGACAACAGGCGCATACTGGTGCCTGAGTTGCCCATATAGAGTGGGGTCTTGCTTGGTTTCAAGCCATTCATACCAACGCCATGAATAGTCAATTTACCTTTATCAGGTCCTTCAATGCTTACGCCCATATCACGGAATGCCTGCAAGGTCGCGAGCGCATCTTCCCCTTCCAAGAACCCAGTAACGTTGGTCACCCCTGTTGCAAGGCTACCAAGCATAATACTGCGATGGGAGATAGACTTGTCACCAGGAATAGCAATAGTGCCTGTGACGGTGTTACTAGGAGAGATAAGGTAAGAAGCTGACATAGCAGAGGTATCCGTATAAGGGGTGCTGGCTAACATATGGCCAAAATGTCGCCGTGCGGCTTGCGCGCGGCCCAAAAGTCCCATCAGGGCGGTTGAATCTTTATCAATGATAAGTTGGCGTATGTCCTGTAGATAGACGCTGTACTCATCAAGGGCGCTAACAATCGCGCTTTGATTGGCAAAAAATATATCGTGCCACATTTTAGGATCGCTGGCGGCAATACGGGTAAAGTCGCGAAAGCCACCTGCTGCATAGCGAAACATATCTAAATTATCATCATGACTTGCCAACTGCTCAACAAGGTTAAACGCTAGCAAATGCGGCAAATGACTGGTATGAGCCAATATCGCATCATGATGGTCAGCTGCCATTGCCATGACCGTGGCGCCTACTGCTTCCCATAACTGACGTAGTTTAATAACTGCGACAGGACTCGTCGTTGGTAGCTCGCAAATAATGACGCTATGGTTAATGAATAGTGTGGCGCGGCGAGCATGATACCCTGAATTTTCGGCACCAGCAATCGGATGCGCAGGCACAAGACCTGTAGGCAGTATTGTAAATACAGTTTTAGCCGCCTCAATGATATTGACTTTGGTACTGCAAACATCGGTGATGATGCAATCTGTGGCGAGCTGACCCCTATCCATTGCGTTTTTAATATCAACAAATACCGCTTGTACCGCCTGTACCGGTACGGCAATGACTATCAAATCACTGCCTGACACCACTTCACTTAATACAGTGCCACCCGCATCTAACAAACCATGCTGAATGGCTTCGTCAATACTTGGCAAGTGCCTATCGACAGCAACCAAGCGCTCACTTAAATGATTGTCTTTTATAGCTTGAGCAAGGCTGGCACCGATTAGCCCTAGACCAATCACGCAAACTTGTTTAAATAAGGGCGACTGAGCATTTAAATGCTGTTGTTTGTTATTATTCTGATTATTTTTCTGGCTACTCACGGCTTTTCTCGTTGAACAAACCAATCCATGCACCTACGCAAGTTTAATCATAGGCTTAGATTAGCGTTATAAAAATTGAATGACAGAAATAATATTTTTAATTAATAATTAGAGTGAATTGAACATTTAATTATGAAACTATAAAGACTATTTATTAAATTTCAAAACGCACTACGTAAACTGTATTTACCTAGTCATTGGTTAAGATGGAGCGTAAAGTATCAATGAGGCGTAGATTGTCTTCTGCGATGCCTACAGTAATACGTAACCAGTCATTGAGACCATAACCAGCAAGTGGGCGTACGATGACACCTTGTTCAAGTAATGCTTGATAGATATCAGCGGCATCCTCAATCTCAATCATAATAAAGTTGGCATGCGATTTAATAAATGCCAGTCCCAACGCGTCAAATTGCTTTTCTAACCAAAGCATTTGCTCTTGATTGGTTTTAATCGTCTCTTCAATAAAACCTTGATCGCAAAGAGCCGTTACAGCAGCCGCTAAGCCAACGCGGCTGACATTAAACGGTTGACGGATACGATTGAGCAAATTAGCCACGGCGGCTGAGCTGAGTGCGTAACCAACGCGCAAACCTGCTAACCCATAAGCTTTAGAAAAAGTACGCACAATAACCACATTGTCAAACTCATCTAACAGCGCACGGTTATTGCTTTCAGGGCTATATTCGATATAGGCCTCATCCAATACTACCAACACCGAACTTGGGACGCTTGCAACAAACTTATGCAGTTCTCTATGCTGAAGCAGAGTGCCTGTTGGGTTATTGGGATTGGCGATAAAAACCATCTTGGTATTAGGATTATCTTCTACTGCTTGACGCATGGCATCCAAATCATGGCCAAAGCGATGCGCAGGTACTTCTATACCTGTCGCCCCTTGCATTTTTGTCACCATCGGATAGATGATAAATCCATACTGACTATACACTACCGCATCATCAGCACTGACAAAGCTGCGTGCCAAAATATCAAGCAAGTCATTAGAGCCGTTGCCTAAAGTAATACACTCTATATTTACATCAGTGAAGTCAGAAAGCGCTTGCTTTAAATAATGACCATTTCCGTCTGGATAACGTGCCAGCTTTCCTAGCTGTTCGGTAATAGCTAGCGTAACTTGTGGCGAGCATCCTATTGGGTTTTCATTGCTCGCCAGCTTTACCACATCAGAAACGCCATATTCGCGAGTCAACTCTTCAACTGGCTTACCAGTTTGATACGGTGCCAGCTCTAAGATACTGTCATAGGCCGGAGTCAAGGGTGATAATTCTAACACTGTCGATTTAGTAGACTGCATGATCTGTCCTTAGATGTTGTGACCCATCTATTACGTATTAATACCAATGATGAACTAATAACAAAAAGTGGTTTACCTAACCTAGCTTATATAGTTTCTTCAATTTAAAAGAGTTACAAGGCGACCAATTGCAAATGTACATGTAATATTTCAAGCGAGTTTAACGCTGTAACTCTTTTATAGTGGATAAACTATAGCACTGCTTTCGGATATGAGCCTAGTACACGCACATCCTTCACCAACGGACGGATATCAGCAATAGCAGCGCTAACATTTGGATCTTGGATATGACCATCCATATCAATAAAGAAGACATAGGCCCATTTGTTAGGACGTTCAGGTCGGGTCTCGATACTGGTCATTGATACACCATGATAAGACAACGGCTTAAGTATTTCGATCAATGCACCAGCTTTATCATAAGCTGAGACCACAATAGAGGTTTTATCTTGTCCTGATGGGGCAATTGCCTCATGACCAATAATTAAGAAGCGTGTGGTATTGCTAGGGTTGTCTTCAATATTTGAGTAAAGCTTATGTAAATCATACTCGGCAGCGGCTACATCACCCGCGATGGCAGCTGAATGCCATTCGTTTTTGAGACGACGAGCAGCTTCGCCATTGCTCGATACTGCAACGCGTTCAACATTAGGGAAATTTACATCGAGCCAATGTCGGCATTGCGCTAGCGACTGCTGATGCGAGTAAATACGACTTAGGCTCTCAACTTTGGTGTGTTCAGCGACTAAGAAGTTTTGATGAATGGGCAGCTCAACTTCACCAATTATCTTTAACGTTGAAGACAAAAAACCATCTAAGGTATGGTTGACCACACCTTCTGAGGAGTTTTCAACGGGTACCACGCCATACATAGCGGTACCTGCTTCAACTTCACGGAACACATCAGTAATAGTCGTCATTGGTACCGTATCAGCAGCTTTACCAAAGTGCTTTAGAGCAGCAGCATGAGTGAAAGTACCAACTGGACCTAAGAAAGCAATGCGCTGCGGCGCTTCTAAATCTAAGCAAACTGACATAATCTCGCGGAACAAACGCGCCATCTTTTCGTCAGCGATTGGACCAGTATTACGCTCCATGACGGCTTTTAATACTTGTGCTTCACGTTCAGGACGATAAAAGATAGGGTTGCGATCAGCGGCAACACCACTCTTTGCCACATGCTCCTTTTTAACGGTTGCCACTTGCTGAGCCAGCTTGGCACGATCGTTAATCAGCGTATGAATTTCAGAGTCTACCGCGTCGATACTTTGGCGTAGATGGTTTAAAAACTCTTGGTCGGTCGAGGTATCGCTGACGCCTGTGGCAGTTGGGTTTAGATTGTCCATGTTTTGATCTGATGACTGCTCACTCATTACCGCCCATCCTTTTTATAACTGTTATGTATCACTAAGATCTTAAATGCTAACGAATTTAGCATTTCACTAATATATTTGAGGTATCTCTTCCCTATCTTTTTCTCTACCTTTCATCTAACCTTGTCGCTATATATGATTAACGATAACTTATTTATAGCTCAGTTTTTATAATTCGGTTTGTATAATTTAGCTTTTATAGCTTACCTTTTACAAGTTAACTATGAGTATATTTGATAGGTAATCAGATGACCGCCTCTACTATAGCAAAAACCATGCAAAGTGCCCATGCGTAAATGAGCTAAATGGCGCAAAATTCTTATAATGAGTAACCCCGCCTGTAATTTTTGAGCACATCTGTTCAATACAATAGCCTAAAACTCACTATCATTCGAAATTACGCAGCAAACTATGCTACAGTTTCATACTAGATATTGGCCGTATCGCTATTACGAGAATAGCCACCGTTAACCGTTTCCATAAGGATGTATGATGAGCGCATTACAACAACTTAGTACCATGACCACTATTGTCGCAGATACAGGCGACCTTACCGCCATTGCGCGACTAAAACCGATCGATGCGACCACCAATCCAAGCCTCATAACTAAAGCACTTATTAATCCTGACAACCAAGCGATGCTCTCAGAAACAATGAGTCGGCATGATGGTAACGTAGATGCAGTCATTGACGCACTTACCATTAAAATTGGTTGTGATATTTTAGAATTGATTGAAGGTCGCGTATCTACAGAAGTCGATGCGCGTTTATCTTATGACACGCAAGCGACCATTGATAAAGCGCTAGAGTTTATAGAAGCTTACCAAAAAGCAGGCGTCGATTCTGAACGTGTATTGATTAAAATGGCTGCCACATGGCAAGGGATTGAGGCAGCGCGCTACCTTGAAACGCAAGGTATTCATTGCAACCTGACTTTGTTATTTGGCCAACACCAAGCCGTCGCTTGTGCTGATGCAGGCGTGACGCTAATTTCACCTTTTGTTGGCCGCATTTTAGATTGGCAAAAACGCCAGCAAAGTCGCCAAAATGTACCTGTCTCTGATGACATGGGCGTACAGTCAGTGAAGCTCATTTATCAATATTTTAAACAGCACGGCTATGATACTCAAGTCATGGGTGCAAGCTTTCGCTCGGTTGAGCAGATAATCGCGCTAGCAGGTTGTGATTTATTAACTATTGCACCAAACCTTATTGATGAGCTCGCCGCAATGGACGTCACTGTTACTCGCCAGCTATCGCCTAGCATGTCAATGGATTTGGATGCGATGAAAAAGGTAAGCCTAACCCATGAAGAGTTTAGTAATGCTTATCAACAAGATAAAGTCACACAGAACTTACTGCCAAAAGGCATTGATGGTTTTATCGGTGCACGTGATGAGTTAGCTCAAACCCTAACGGCAATGCGCTAAAGTTAGTTATTAAGTAAAAAATAGCACCATAATTTAATACTGTTTGAATTAAAAATCTAGCTTGTTGTATCATTTAAAAAAAGCGCCCTGACAATTAAGTTGGAGCGCTTTTTGCGTATTTTAAGAGCTATATTTAAGCCCTTAAAACTGTATAAACAGGCACTGGAAACTCGCCATGCAAATCAACTAAATCGAGTAATACTAAAGCCCCTACTACCGTATGCTCAGCTGACTTACACAATTCATAAGCGGTCGTTAACGTACCACCAGTTGCCAAGATATCATCAACTAATAGTACGCGCTCAGGTGGCAAGTTATTTTGCATCTCTAGGGTATCTTTACCATACTCTAGCGCATATGCTTTATTTGCAACTGGTGGTGGTAGTTTACCTGGCTTGCGTAGCAATATCATGCCTTTACCCAAGCAACCAGCAAGCAAGCTTGCAAATACAAAACCGCGTGCCTCGACAGCACCTAAACAATCCACCTCGTCCATCAGTCCTTCAGGCAACGCTGCTAGCAACGCATCAATGACCTCATTGATATGACTGCGCAGTAACGGTGTAATATCATAAAAATCAATGCCAACTTTTGGGAAGTCAGGTACAGTACGTATAATTTGCCAAAATGGATGGTCAGTATTAAGCACATTAAACTGCTCAGATTGGATGTTAGCTGGTGTAGTGGCGGCGATAGCGCTCATAATAACCCTTCATTTAAAATGATATAACGGCAATAAATAATGCGTGAAATTCAGCAGTTAGCGGCGGCTATAATAGCATAGTCAGGCTTATTCTGACGGTTAAACTCGATAGAGGACAGTCAATTAAATGCAATAAAGAGCAATCTATAACTTGATAAATGCTTACTTATCTCAATATACAAGTGTAAACTTAACTACGTAAAGTGTCGTTATATGATAAACTACGTGCGTTTTTGCGGGCTGCTAACAAGCTATAAAATTAGTAACAATTGATAGGATTATGTATGAAACGTTATGAATGTATTGTGTGTGGCTGGATCTATGATGAGGAACTTGGCTGCCCTGAAGAAGGTATTGCGCCTGGTACCAAATGGGACGATATTCCTGATGACTGGACATGCCCTGAATGCGGCGTTGGTAAGTTGGATTTTGAGATGATGGAAGTCTAGGTTCACGGAACTCTAACTAGGATATCTCATGACGAATTCAAATTACTCTAATGACCCAAAACATCCCAGCCAGCATGAGCCTACAGGCACACAAGCTATAGGCGAATTTGAGGTGACAGGTTTGCCCGAGATTTCTGGCAACCTTTTAGCACCTGTTGATATAGCATCTAGTAACGTAACTAGTAATGCAACATCTAGCTATCCTACACCTGTTTGGGAAAAACTTGGCAAGCATAATTGGCGAGTATCAGATCTAAGTGATCATCTTTATCAAGCAATGCTAGATATCGGTGATGGCATCAACCTATGCGTCGAAGCTGGCGGTAATCCTGAGAATCCGCCGCTACTTATGATTATGGGCCTTGGCTCACAGATGGTGTTTTGGCCGGACGATTTTATTAAACGTCTGATCGATGCTGGGTTTTTTGTGATTCGTTTTGATAATCGTGATATTGGTCTGTCTTCTAAAGTTCAGATTGAAGGTCTACCGCGTGTTAGCCAACTTAAAATGATGCTGCGTCTGCAAACTGGCCTGTCCAATAAGAGCCAACAGGTTGCCTATAATTTGACCGATATGGCCGAGGATACCGCACGTCTGATTAAAGCCTTGAATCTCGGTAGCACGCATTTACTTGGCGCCTCAATGGGTGGCATGATTGCACAGATTGTTGCAGCGCGTTATCCAAGTTTGGTGCAGGGTTTGGCACTGATGTTTACGACAACCAACCGCGCCTTCTTAAAACCTCCTAAGCCTAAGCAGTTATATACCTTGATTAATCGTCCTGAGAGTCACTCAGAACGTGATATCGTGCGTCATAGCGTTTGGTTTATGAAGACGGTAGGAACGCCAGGACATGTTAATGTGCGCACGGTACGTGAAATTGCCAAGATTCGCTATCAGCGTAATTTCCATCCGTTGGGCACTGTGCAACAACTGAATGCTATCTTGGCATCAGGCTCTATTAGCCGCTTTAGTAAGCAAGTTAAAGCTCCGACTATTGTTATTCATGGTAGCGCCGATGGCTTACTGCCCGCTTCGCAAGGTCGCGTAGTGGCCAAGACTATTCCAAATGCTAAGTTTCATTTAATCGAAGGCATGGCACATGATATTCCAGCGTACTATCAGCCCTATCTCGTTGACTTGATTCGTAACCATCTACTAGGATAAACAGCCTTCATAGGCCTGTTTTTAGCAGAACAGATAAATAAAAAAAGAGGTTAAGATGCATAAACTAATTATGCATCTTAACCTCTTTCTTGCTTTGTAAGATTAGAGAGTATTAAATACTCTCTAACATCAGCTAATATTTGATTGATACAGATTTATCCACAGCTAACGTTAGTGCCTTCTTTATCAATACAAATCTTACTGCCATCTTTAAGATTACCTACCCAAGCTTTATTGTCTTCAAATATAAATGCAGACTCGATTTCAATATTACTTGTACCTTTAACATTACTTTCGCTTTCACTAAGATTTAGATTTTCATTATTAGTTTCGGTCTTAATACTACTTTCATTTTTATTACTATCAACGCTATCCGTAATTAAACCATCATTATCAAATCTAAATGGGATAACCAACTCACCGCCTAAATTCACAAAGCCCCATTTATCATTTACACGCACGCCAGCTAAACCTTCAGAAAACGGGCGTACTTCGTCAAATGAATAAGTAATCATAGTGACATTCTTATCATCAACAAACCCCCAGCGTCCATCTTGCTGATCCGGTTGCAAGGTTGTAAAAGGCGTAGATCTTGGTGACTTTATTTGAGCAGCAGACATTGGATCATTATTCGACGCTGCATTATTTGGTGATGCGTTATTTGAAGCAGACATAGCCTCATTATTTTCATTTTTCGCATTAGGGTCACTAGTAGTTTTGCCGTTTTTGTCCAGCCAGCTCGTTGACTGGTTTCTACGTATGCGTGCTACCCCGCCTCGATAATCATCAATGTCAGTGATCGTAGATGTAAATGGTACAATCGTCTGATTGCCTGTACCGATCACGCCATAGTCGCCATTCCTTTTTACAACGATACGTCCTTCAGATACTGGACGCGCCCAGCCGCCATTACCCTTGAACATATCATAAATAGTAGGAATAACCTCACGACCTTGCATATTAATGTAACCGACACGGCCGTGGCGTAGTACAGGCAATAGACCGCTTGACAACTTATCAGCATCGACCTTTTGATAGCGTGATAGATCAACGACCCTTTTGCCTTTATTATCGATTAATGCAACCGGTGCTCCAAAATCTGTTACCGCCAAGAAATAACCACTAGCAGCTGTACAAGCAACGTTTTTATAGTAGCTTTTGGGTGTTTTACAACTGGCTGCTTCGGCTGTCGGCATAACAAATATCGTACTTAACAATACACCAGCCATCAAGTATAGTCGTGGCGCTTGTAATAGTGATAAAGTAGATACTAATAGCGGCAGAGACTGGCGTTTTGATAATATTTGCCCTGCTATTGGCCATTTCTGTATAGATCTTTGAGACATATTCAAACCTAAGCTGAAAGTATTAATGCCGATGACAATTAATATCAAAGGCGAGTAATGACAATAAAACGTGCAAAAAATAGAAGTGCGAAAGACAATAGGATAATAAGCGATTAATAGTTGTGATTACAAGCTATTACATTAGCAAATGGGACAGTTTTAACCAACACTAGTCCTGTAAGGATGTAACTGCGATATAGATACACTGTCAAAATTCTGTCATGTATTAAGGCGTGCTGAACATTCACAGCTAAGCATTGTCGTTATTTTTAATCAGTGCTTATGGTATTTATCTCACTGCCTAAACCGTTTACAATTGTACATCCTAAAACCGCTTTTTAGTCCGCTGTTAAATATATACCTAGTTCATAACACCACTATAAGCTCAATGTTTTAATCTTGTTCTTTTAATCTGTAAATTTAGAATTCTTCGCTACAGTCACGATAGCCTGAGCGTTACTTTTATTTGCCTATCTGAACCCATAATCGCGGTATAAGGACAACTTATGGCTGTTGCCTCTTCACGTTCTGCATCCATCGGCTTAACGATTGGTTGTATTATTTTTGGCTTAGGAAGCCTAATCGTAGCCCATGTCGATATTGGCGGTTGGGCAATGGCGTTTTGGCGTCTTGCTATTTCAGGTGTCATATTTGCGGTATTGGCTAAATTGACTGGTCAGCGGATGCCACGTTCAAGGCGTGCAATCTTTTACGGCTTATTATCGGGAGTATTTTTAGGATTAGACTTAGCGCTTTGGCATGAGAGTATTTATGCTGTTGGCCCCGGTATTTCAACCTTACTTAATAGTTTGCAGATTTTCTTTTTAGCTGCAATTGGTTTTTTATACTTTAGCGAGCGCCAGTCAATCTTGCAATTGCTGAGTCTGTGCCTAGCGATGCTGGGAGTGGCAATGATTGGTAGCCCTGAGTTTGCCCACAATAGTGACGCTACTTGGGGCTTTATTGCTGGGATTGTATCAGGTGCCATGCTAGCGGCGTCCATGACCTTTATTCGTAAGACTCACGACACAGAACCAACGCCCATATTTGTATTAATGCAATTGATTAGCATTGGTGGAGTGTTCGCTATGATAGTGCCAATGTTTGTTTTTGATATGGGCAATATAATGCCTAACACGTGGTCAGAGCTTGGTTGGGTATTGGTCTACGGCGCGGTGATGCAATGCGTGGCATGGGGACTGATTGCCTACTCTATTCCTAAACTGTCATTAGCACTGACCGGGTTGCTGCTATTAACTGAACCGGTTGCCGCTTTGATTATTGATTATAGCTGGCTGGACAAACCTATTAACACTTTACAATGGAGCGGCGCGCTACTGACTATGTTCGCCATTTACTTAGGTTCAGTCAAACCTAAGCCACGCGCGCTGCGTCGTTATCGTTTTTTCTCAAGATTTTATAAACGTAAATATAAGTAAAGGCTGCTAGGTAATGTAAAGACACCTAAGTGTAAGAATAGCTAAGTAATAATGAGCTACGTCTTAATCTTTTTGGCTGTTAAACAATGCATTAAGCACGATAGCCGTCAAAGTTGCCGTACCAATACCACCCAAATCAAAACCACCTAGGTGCAGGCTAAAGTTACCTGTACCCATAATCACAGTGACCGCAGCAATAATTAGATTGCTGTTTTTGCTAAAATCAATATGACTGTCTATCCAAATTTTCACGCCAGCAATAGCAATCAAGCCAAACACTACGATAGAAGCGCCGCCCAATAATGCTGGAGGAATAGTCTGAATAATAGCGCCAAACTTTGGTGATAGTCCTAGTAAAATAGCGACTAGACCCGCTATGACAAAAATAGTCGTACTATAAACCTTGGTTACTGCCATTACGCCGATGTTTTCAGCATAAGTCGTTACACCAGTACCGCCAAAGCCTGCTGAGAATGTCGTTGCCACGCCATCAGCAAAAAACGCGCGACCCATATAAGGAGTAACGCGTGATTTGGTCATTCCCTCTACTGCTTTAAAGTGTCCAAGGTTTTCAGCGACAAGAATAAATGCTACAGGTGCAATCAAGATAATAGCGCTCATCTCAAAGCGCGGTGCATGAATACTTGGCAAACCAAACCATGAAGCAGCAGCCACACTAGTAAAATCAATCGCCGTGCCAAAACCTAGCACGTTCGTCATCACAAAATAGGCGATATACGATAATACCAAACCAACCAATAATAACAAACGTCTCAGCATCCCGCGTGTGAATACTGCCACGCTACTGATTAGTAGCACAGTCAGTGCCGCCATCCATGCATCGAACTGATTAGCCGATACGCCTTGGATAGTAACTGGTGCTAGATTAAGACCGATAATCATTACAATCGCGCCAGTGACGATAGGTGGCATCAGGCGCTCAATCCAGCCCGTACCAGTCTTCATCACCAATAAACCTATTAGCGCATAGATAATACCACAGGCCATAATGCCGCCCAAAGCGACATCTAAATTGCTATTGAAGCCTACGCCTGCATAAGCAGTGACAGCAATTACTGGACCAATAAAAGCAAAGCTTGAGCCTAGGTAACTAGGCATGCGCCCACCGGTAATCATAAAGAACATCACCGTACAGATACCTGACATCAAAATAGCTAGGTTGGGATCAAAACCCATTAATAGCGGCGCAAGGACGGTCGCGCCAAACATAGCAAAGGTATGTTGAATACCAAGCAAGATACTCTTAGAAGGTGGTAGATACTCGTTAATACCGACAGGATTGTGGTCAAGATCGCCACGGTAAGGTTGCCATGTAGGGAACCAACGCCCATTATCAAAGTCTGGATTATCTGTTAGTTTCATAGTAGGGGGAGTTATACCAGCTGCTTCTAGCGCCGTTAAAGGATTCTGTTCTTGAGAGCTACGGTCTGTTTCAGAATGCTTTGATTGAGAGGAGTGCTTTGATTTAGAGGGGTCTTCTGAGGGGGTTGCCATGCGCGCGTGTCCTATGTGGCCGAGAATAATAGCTAAAAAGGATGAATAAAGAATTAATGACGCAAGCACCATCCTATCCAGTATATCGCACCATACTACCCAATTCATCTAGCGATAATTATTCAGCTCAACTCTCATCATCAAAATAATTGATAAAGGGAATTTGTTTATACAAATTTGTCATATTTTGCTAGATGTCTGAGTCCAGATATGTTCTACTAAATCTACCGCATCGGTTGCTCGCCTCTTGATATTTATGATAGCTGCAACCATTTACAGGATGTTACATAAGCGTCGATGCCGAGCATCATAACGGAATTTAATAATAAACAAAAGCTATTATTCTCCCGTCATCCGTACTACTGCGTTTAAAAATTTTCATAGACGATGCTCCAAACTTATTAAGCAGTACCCTACATCTATTGTTGCCTGTCATATCTATTATGCTAGCACTATGAATTAGGCTGCAAATGCGTTTATGTTATAAAGCTGTTTAGAATGCAATGTTTTTAAAAGGTTAGGTTTTTAAAATGAAAAACCATGCTCACTCACTTTTACTGTTTTGGTAACTTATTATGATTAGTGTATTTGATTTATTTAAAATTGGTATTGGCCCTTCAAGCTCACATACCGTAGGTCCTATGATAGCAGCTAACTTGTTTTTGGCTTCTTTGAGTAAGCAATCTGAGTTGACTGATATCAAGAGATTAGAGATTGAACTATATGGTTCACTCGCTGCGACAGGTAAAGGTCATGCTACCGATACAGCTATTCTCTTAGGCTTACTTGGACACACCCCAAGTACTATTGATACGCGATTGACCAGCCAATATCTTACGCCGATTTTTTCAGATAAAGAGCTGAATGTTGCAGGTTCGCACGTCATTGCCTTTGACACAGAGCGTGATATCTACTGGTACGATGATACTGTCCTACCCTACCATCCTAATGCGCTAACAATTCGTGCCATATTGGCAGACGATACTCATTACCAGCAAACTTATTACTCAGTCGGCGGTGGCTTCGTTATTAATGACGATGATGCTCATAATCCAGATGAGGATCATGGTACACCAACGATTGATATAGTCCCTTACCCTTTTAATACGGCAGCAGAGCTTCTTGAGCAATGTCGTCAACATGACTTAAGTGTTAGTGAGCTAGTATTAGCAAACGAATGCCATTATCGTGATAAAGAAGAAATTTTTGCCTATCTAGATTCTATCTGGGAAGTGATGCAAGAATGCGTTAAGCAAGGTTGTCAAAACAGCGGTATATTACCAGGCGGCTTAGATGTTAAACGCCGTGCTCAAGCGCTGCACTTACAGCTGTGTGCAGAAAAAGATCAGCCGAGTACAAAAAACGATAAGCTTGCAGCAATGGATTGGGTTGATTTATATGCCCTAGCAGTTAATGAAGAAAACGCCAATGGCGGTAATGTCGTAACGGCTCCAACCAACGGCGCTGCTGGCATCATTCCTGCCGTCATGTGCTATTATCGCGACTTTTTGGCGAGCTACAGTCAAGAAGGTGCTCGCAAATTTCTATTAAACTCTACCGCAATTGGTAGTTTAATCAAACAAAACGCTTCAATATCTGGTGCTGAAGTTGGCTGTCAAGGCGAAGTTGGCTCTGCTTGTGCAATGGCCGCTTCTGCATTGGCAGAGATTATGGGCGGTGACCCTGCCAAATGTCTTAATGCCGCTGAGATTGGGATTGAGCATAATTTAGGTCTTACTTGCGACCCTGTCGGCGGTCTAGTGCAAGTACCTTGCATCGAGCGCAATGCGATGGGCGCAGTAAAAGCTATTAATGCTGCTCGTCTTGCCTGCCGTGGTAACGGTCAGCACTTTGTCTCACTAGATAAAGCTATCGAAACGATGAAACAAACTGGTGCTGATATGTCGGATAAATACAAAGAAACAGCGCGTGGCGGTCTAGCTGTTTATGCCGACAATCGTATACCTACTGCGACTCACGGCGTCAGTGTTAACTATAGCCAGTGTTAAAATAAAATTTTAGCATCGAAGCTTATAATCGAAGCTCGATAAACGCCAAAAAAAAAGCCTCTAACGAATTAGAGGCTTTTTCTATGAAATCTTACTAATCATTCAATAACTGCAATCAGAAATGATTATTCAGCAGTTTTTGAAATTACTTCATTCAAGATCCAAACAGGCTTAACCACACCAGACGCGGTATCAGCAAGCGCTTCTTGACGTACGTCTAGCATATAACGATAGTTTGGCTCATACGTAAAACCTTGGATGTTACCGTTTAACGTATTGTAGTTCTTCTGATAGCTCTGACGATATTGTAGGCACTGAGTTTCGACTGTATTACCAGTAGTATCCATACGCTCACAAAGCGCTTTACGTGGTGCGATTTCTACTTTGAAGCTTGGAATATTAACTACTTTGACATTTACCGCTTGGCCTTCCACAACCATGGTACGCTCGTCGTCTAAACCCATCGTAGAACAACCTGCCAATGCAAAAGTGGCTGCAAATGCTGCAATTGCTAACTTTTTCATTCTTATACCCTCAATTAATTATAGTTAAATCGTTACTATCTTATCAATTCAATATCATCCTCTTATTTGTTATTAATATAAATAAGGAGGTACGATATATCATCTTCAGATAAATGCGTTAATAATGAGTACTGCTAAGTAAAAGCTAAATTAAATAGCCAAACATAGGCAGTACTGCTTATTGTTGTACTGCAATTAGTATAGGTCGTGAGTAAGCTCTGCCTCTATAACTGCTTTGTAACGTAACGTCAGTATTTGCAACTGATGTTAACTAATCGTACTAACTGCTGATTGTGGTATTTTCTTATGACTGATATTTGATAACGAAACATACTTTAGTGAAAGACTCAAACTAGCTACGATAGTCAGCATTAATTTTGACGTAATCGTAGGATAAATCACAAGTATAGACAGTATCGCTAGCATCGCCACGTGCTAAGTCAATATGAATGGTAATTTCAGGGCGACTCATGACTGTCTTGCCCGCTTCTTCCGTATAGCTAGGCGCTACACCACCGTTTTGACAAATCATAACTTCATCTAGATATACATCGACTTGCTCTGTATCTAAATCCTCAATACCTGCATAACCAACTGCCGCTAAGATACGCCCCCAGTTAGCGTCGCTCGCAAAGAATGCTGTTTTTACCAATGGTGAATGCGCGACTGCATAAGCCACATCGCAGCATTCCTGAGTCGTTTTTCCACCAGTAACTTTTACAGTCATAAATTTCGTTGCACCCTCACCATCACGCACAATTAATTGTGCCAAACGTACAAACACTTCAGTTAGAGCGCTAAATAAAGACTGATAATGTGGATGTTCAGGGCTGTCGATTACCTGTGAGCTGGCAGCGCCTGTTGCTATCAATACGCAGCAATCATTGGTTGAGGTGTCACCATCGACGGTAATGCGGTTAAAAGACTGCTCATTAATAGCAATCAACATCTCTTGCAATAGATCAGCAGCGATATTAGCATCCGTTGCGACATAACCTAGCATCGTCGCCATATTAGGGCGAATCATGCCTGAGCCCTTTGAGATACCAGTAATATGATAGCTAGTACCTGCAATATCTACCTTTTGGCTCGCCAGCTTGGGGATAGTATCAGTCGTCCGAATTCCGTTAGCTGCTGCCAACCAGTTATCAGCACCTAAATTGGCTAGAGCCTTATCTAGCCCTGCTATGACTGCTTCACTATTTAACGGCTCGCCTATCACGCCAGTAGAAAACGGCAATACCGTATTGGTATCTACGCCAGCTTTACTAGCTAAGGCAGCACAAATCTCTTCTGCGCGACGTTTGCCATCAGCACCTGTACCCGCATTAGCATTACCTGTATTGGTCACTAAATAGCGCGGACTGGTCTTGGCAAAGTGCTCGCGCAATACACGTACGGGTGCAGCGCAAAATGTGTTTTTAGTAGTCACAACTGCGCTGGTTGCAGTCTCAATAATTTCGATTACCACTAAATCATCGCGATCTTTATAACGCACGCCCGCTGCGGTAGCACTTAATTTGATACCGTCAATGGGATAAATAGTATTGGGTACTGCAACGTTTCCGACAGCCATAGCTCAATCCTTATTAGTTAATTTTTAGAGTTATTTATTAGAGATGCATTTATCAATATTACTTTTGCGCACGCACTAGTCTTGACCTAAATCAAACGCTGACCAGATGGGTGCATGGTCTGAAGGTTTTTCCATTGCACGTAACTCATAGCTGATACCTGCATCAACACACTGGCTAGTTAAGTCAGGGGTACATAGAATATGATCAATACGTAAGCCACGCTTTGGGTCATCGTTGAAGCCGCGACTGCGATAGTCAAACCAGCTATATAACTCAGTGCTTTCTGGATAGTGCAGACGATAGGTATCGATTAAGTCGCGTGACATTAAGTCCGCATACCACTCGCGCTCTTCTGGCAAAAACGAAGTTTTTCTATTTTTGAGCCAGCGTTTAGCATTAGCCTCACCGATGCCAATGTCTATATCTTCTGGCGCAATGTTCATATCGCCCATGATAATAAGCGAGCGCCCTTCTGCCTTTAGCGTATCAATATAAGCTATCAAATCAGCATAGTAGGCGCGCTTCATTGGAAATTTAGTCGGATGATCTTGGCTCTCACCTTGCGGAAAATAACCATTAAGCACATCAATCTCGCGTCCTTGCAATTCGTAGCGTGCGTGGATAAAGCGTTTTTGCGCTTCCTCATCTTCTCCAGGAAAACCTTTTTGTACAAATATAGGCGCAACCTTGGATAATAGTGCCACCCCGTAATGTCCTTTTTGCCCAAAATACTCAATGTGATAACCAAGGCTCTCTACATTTTCAAGGGGAAACTGGTCATCATGAACCTTAGTTTCTTGCAACCCCATCACATCAGGGTCGATTACTTCTCGCACCGCCTCAAGCTGATGTTGACGGGCGCGAATACCATTGATATTAAAACTAACAAAACGGGTCATGCGATATCCTATATTGATTCGAGTTTAATTACTTTTGATAAATTTCTGCATATAATGCGGTAATAAATAGCTATGATAACAGACCTAAGCTGTCTCATCTGTTGCGTGATCTCAAATCTTAGGCTACAGTGGAAAATCTTACTTTATTGGTCGTTATGACATAAACACCAATTTAATACTTTGATCCTAATAATTTTTATATTGTATGCATTAGTAAGTATTGAAGCACTTTTATTGAACAATTCTATCAGCCAAACTATATGAGCCAAATTATGACTACAGAAACATCAAATTCTACAGCTACACCGCTATTTTCTACTGATTACCATGTATATATCAACCATACTGACGCTGGCGGTATAGTCTATCATGCCAATCACTTAGTATTTTTTGAAAACTGCCGCCGCGACTGGTTCAGCAAGCTTGGATTAAATGGCTATTTTATGCATTCTGATGATGGCCAAATTCAGCATTTTGTAGTGAGTCAGGCACAATTACAGTATAAAAAAGCTATATTCTTAGATGAAATCATTGATGTACGCATTGATAAAGTTGAGCTAAAACCTGCCAGTATTGTATTCTATCAAAGTATTCATCGTCGTGTGGCAGAGGAGGCGGATCAAAAAAACCGTACCTCTGCAGAAACTCTATTAAGCAGCGCTAAAATCGTCATTGCTTGCGTGCAAAATCAGACAAAACCAGAACCAACAGATCCAACTACTAACTCTACTACCCCAGCTAGTGCTGCGCCCATACGGCCAATAAGAGTACCAAAGAATCTTCAAAGTAGCATTCAGCAAGCTATTACCCACCACGCTAATAAGCAATGATATCTACCAATGACTGTCAATAACAAGCCTTTGCTCACCTTTGAAAATATCTGGGTATATAGCAAACGTTCTACAATGGTAAGTCCGAGCGGTGAAAAAAGTGCTGCTGTAGCTAGTGAGCCTCCAACGCCTAAAAAATGGCTGACGGCGATAAAAAGCAAACTTAAATCAGGCTCGGACAACCTTTTATCTACTCATAAACGGGCGTTGATAACTGGTGTTAGTGACACCTTACTAGAAGGACAAGTGACAGTATTAACCGGCCATTCTGGGAGTGGTAAATCTGTATTATTAAGAGCTCTAGCCGGACTATCACCCATCACCACAGGCGATGTTTGGCTACGTCAAGACGGTAGCGAAAATAAAGATGCTAGTAGGGGTAATAGTAATGACTATCTTAGCATTCATGACACCTCACCTACCCAGTGGCGCGCGCAAGTTGCTTTACTTGCCCAGCATCCACAGCTACTAGAAGGTAGCGTCCTTGAAAATCTACAAATGCCTTATCGGCTACAAGCGCATCAGCATAGCAAGTTTGATATTGACTGGCATATAGCGCAGCTTGCATATCTAGAGCGTACAACAGACTTTTTACAGCAAGAGGCCAGTCATTTATCAGGTGGTGAGCGACAATTAGTCAATACGCTACGCTTATTACAGCTAAATCCACAAGTACTGCTATTAGATGAGCCTACGGCGGCTTTAGATGCTGATACGTCAGCGAAGCTTGTGCATTTACTAATCAGCTGGTTACAATCAAAACCTCAACGCGCTCTATTATGGATAACTCATGATACGCAAGACATTATGCCATTAGCAGATAAGCATTGGCATATGCAAGCAGGCGTATTAACTGAGGTATTTTAATAGCATAACTAACTTACTCTCTATAAGTTTGACTGCTCCAACCTTTATTCGCTCTCTCCTGTTCACCATTAATTGATTTTATGACGAGCACATATGATTCGTACAGATGATATCCAAATCTTACTGACTTACGGTGACATTGCACTTGCCAGCAGCTTGATTGTCATTGTGCTAATCGTGTCATGGCGACTACGCCTAAAGCTGACTAAAACTCTATTAACAGCTGCTATTCGTACAGTAGTCCAGCTCAGCTTTATTGGACTGATACTCGCTTGGATTTTTGCGCGTGAACAATGGTATGAAGTATTATTAATTTTAACCATTATGACTCTCATTGCAGGAGTAGCTGCCAAAAACCGAGTCAAACGCACTTATAAAGGATTATTTACTGACACTCTTATTGCAGTCGGCACATCAGCTGTACTGGTTACCATTATCGCCATTGGCCTTATTTTGAGGGTAGAGCCATGGTATACACCGCAATTTGTTATTCCAATATTGGGTCTGATACTAGGTAATTCTCTGACTGCTATCTCCTTGACCAGCAATCAACTTGTCGAATCCTTTCACGAGCAGCAGGGACGTATTGAGATGATGTTGAGCTTATCTGCCTATCCGTTTGAAGCTGTGCACGAGCAGATACGTGCTGCAATCGTCAATGGCATGACTCCCACTCTTAATTCTATGCTAGTCGTCGGTATCGTCAGTCTACCAGGTATGATGACTGGTCAGATACTCGCTGGCGCAGATCCTACCCAGGCCGTACGCTATCAGATAGTGACCATGTTTTTAATCTGTGTAAGCAGCACTCTTGGCTGCACGCTAAGCGCACTTCTTATTTATAGACGTTTCTTTAACCGCAGAAAGCAATTTATTCTACCCCAGTGACCATTGGTCTTCTTTATTTTGCGTCATATATAAATATAATTGTCTACTTTTTTTATATACTGTTCAGTATTCCTACCGCAATATAAACATCAATTACAGCTATGTTAGTCTACTGTTAAATTATAAAACTACATTATTTCAATACTAATTTTAGTAATGATAATAAAACTCGATTGTATTTTTCCTCAGAGACCAAGTTTATTCTAGATTTACAGATACAAAGAACAACGTCCACAAAAAAGCCCTCTACATTATCGTATAGAGGGCTTTTACTCTCTAATTAAGTGTTAACTAACCGACTAGCTTATTTTATTGACTACATTAAGTGGCAAATGCTTCATCGCCTGCCCTACGATTGACCATGGTAGGCTTGGTACACATGCTTGTGCAACACCAGATTCAATGGCAGCCACGATAGCTTTAGTACCAGTATCTGCATCGACTTCAAAAGGTAGCGGTTTGGCATTGGTATTAATCTCAGTACGAATATAGCCTGGATAAATAGTAGAGACTTTAATAGGCAATTTAGTCAGTAGCATGTCAGCACGAATACCTTCAGCTAAATATGCCAAACCTGCTTTACTCGCCCCATAAGTAGTCATATGCTTAGGTAAACCGCGCATCGCCGACATACTAGATATCACTACTAAGTGACCATTATTCTGCGCGCGAAAGATTTTCATCGCAGCTTCACACTGTGCCAATGCAGAGACAAAGTTGATCTCAGCGGTACGGCGATTGGTCTCAAAACGACCTTTACCAATACGGCGACTCTCACCTACTCCAGCATTGACCACTACCCGATCTATGTGACCAAAATCTTCAGCGAAAGCATCAAACACTTTAAATATTGCGTCATAGTCAGTGACGTCTAGGACACGATAAGCCACTCTTATCTCAGGATATAGCTCTGTCAACTCAGCTCTAAGTTGATCCAAACGATCGGTACGACGAGCACAAATGGCTAAATTGTAGCCTAATTTTGCAAATAACCGTGCCATGCCTTCGCCCAGACCTGAACTAGCACCTGTTATCAAAACGGTTTTGTCGCGCCCAACTTGTGCTTTGGTTAAACCTTTTAAGTAGCGTGCCGGTTGAATGGCACTTAATGCCTGATCCTTGCCTTGCTTAGCCGTCTGCGTTACTAGGCTCATTAATTTATTTTGCATAAGCAGTCCCTTATATATCAGTGCATTAATATAAAATCTAAAAGAATGTTTTGAAAAGCCACATATTATAGTAGATATGTCTGAGCCGATGAGTGGCGGTTGTGTATCAAAAGCAATAATGATGCGCCTATAGCTTACCTATTCTCAACTGGATAAACCATTTAACTTTCTTATATCTTTATTATATGCGTATTACATACACTGAAGTGACTAGAAGTCTTTATTAAAACCAATTATAAACCCTGTTAGCGCCAAGTGACGTAGCGCTTACCATCAGCAAATAAATGACTATATTCATTTAAAGATAGTAAACGCGGGGCTTGCTCTTTTACGGTAATAGAGGTAACGCCTGTATTGACAAGACTTCTATTCAATTGATAGGCTGTCTGACTGCCTTGCTGCAATAAATGAGCAGTAATAGCAGCAATTACTCCACCTGAAGTAAAGACTAGTATAGTGCTATCACGCCCTAAATGACTCAGTTGCATAGCTTGCGTGCGTACATGCTCAAGCGCCTGTTGCGCACGTACGTTAAACTGTGGCCAACTTTCTAGATAGTCTGAATCATTATCGCCAGCATGCCAGCGCTGCATTGCAAGATTAAACAATTCAGCTAAACGAGCCTTTGGTGTATCAGACTTGGCAAGCTCTTGGGCAATAGCTTCTTGAGTAGTAAAAGCCGAGTCGGACTTGATAAAAACGTCTTTATGGTTAAACTCATTGAATGTATCAATGACATAGCTATCAGGAGCCGACAGATCCAATGCAGGTTTAGCATCGCTAGCAGCTACAGAAAGATGATAGGTCTCCCAAAAGTAGCGTGCAGAATCCTGTTGCCGTGATAGGCTGCCTGTAAATATCGCATCGATACGGCGCTGTGTGGTCGCATAATGCTGACCAAGCAAGCGCGCCTGCGTACTACCCAACTCTGAGAGCTGATCGTAGTTTTCTTGTCCGAACGATGCTTGGCCATGGCGCGCCAAGAGAATAGTTGTCATAACACTATTACCTTTTATTATATTTTAAAGTTTTATTCTTCAGATGAGTTAGCTTTTTGATCAAAATAGCCTTTTGGTAATATACCTTTAATGACGTTTTGTACAGGGCTTGGCAACTGCTCAATAGTAGCAGCATCCACACCCATATCTTGCAAGTGTGGTTGTACATGAGTCATAAATAATGCATCGCCTTCATGCTTTGCAATCAGCTTCAGACACTTAGCATGCAGGACATGGACGATAATCCAAAAGTTTTTGAAAGCAGAGTTTTGTGTCTGCTTATGATAATAGCGATAATAGATTTGCTGCACGATACCCGCTAAGCGAAATAACCCAAATACCTCATAAAACGTCCAGTTTTCTATCTGTAGACCAGTACGCTCAAGATAATATTCAACCACTTCATCACGTGTCATCATGCCTTCTAAATGCGTCGGCTGACGGCGTGACTGTTGCATAATGATATTATCATCTTCTTCAATCCAATAAGCCAATGCGCTACCCAAGTCCATCAATGGATCGCCTAAAGTAGCCATCTCCCAATCTAATACCCCAATAACTTTGGTAGGATCAGCGGCATCTAAGATAACATTGTCAAAACGCCAATCATTATGAATGACACAAGTAGTGCTGTCGGCAGGCGTATGTTTTCCAAGCCATTGTCGCACTAGCGCAAAACTTGGCACGTTAAGGGTTTTGGCTTTCACATAACGCTTATCCCAGCCACTGACTTGCCGCTCGCAGTAGCCGTCACCGCGACCCAGCGCTACTAAGTCAGGATGTTGTTGATAATCAACTTGATGCAACTCAATCAAGGCATCAATCACATTGGTACATAGCTCACGCGTCTGCGTAGGATTAAGTTCAATCTCTTTTGGTAAATTGGCACGCGGAATAATACCTTCCATACGTTCCATGACGTAGAAATCTGCTCCGATTACATCTTCATCCGTGCACAAAGCTACCATCTTTGGTACATAAGGATAAGCATCCATCAGCGCATTCTGTACGGTATATTCACGTACCATATCATGGGCAGACTTGGCTTTGGTACCTTTTGGCGGACGGCGTAAGATGAGATCTTGGCCTTTATCACCGCCATATTGTAGACGATATGTCCAATTTGAAGCACCGCCTGAGAACTGCGTAACGGTAGGCTCGCCTGTGATATCCACATTCTGAGCACGCAACCAATCACTAACTGCTTGTGCATCAAGCGCCTCACCTTCTCGTACTGGTCCGCCTTTATCTAACACCTTATTATTGGTCGTCATATTATTGTTATCTGTTGCCATGTGATATTCCTTATCATGTGGTCGCTTAGTAGCTACTTATTAATAATAATATTTTGAAACTTATTTTAAACTTAAATGGTTTCAAGAAACTATTTCAAAGTCGGTCATCTATTATTCTTAAATTAAACTTATTCCTGCTTAGGCTATTTTAATTACTCGTAAATTATTATTTAGCGTTTAAGGCGAAACCCTTGACGCTTTAGTTCTAATTTGGCAATCATAGTTTTGTGCACTTCGTCAGGACCATCGGCTAAGCGCAGCGCGCGCGCTTGTGCAAAAAAGCTTGGCAACAGCGTATCTTGGCACACGCCCATACCGCCATGAATTTGAATCGCCATATCGACAACTTCTTGTAATACCGTTGGCGCTACAACTTTAATGGCTGATATCTCAGTCAATGCGGCTTTAGTGCCTTGTGCATCCATTTTTTGCGCGGCATATAATGTAAGCAGACGTGCTTGATCGATTTTGATACGTGCCTCAGCGATACGCTCGAGGTTGCCACCTAGTTGTAATAGCGGCTGGCCAAATGCGGTACGTTCCATGCCGCGTTTCACTGCCAATTCTAACGACTTCTCTGCTGCACCAATACAACGCATGCAGTGATGAATGCGACCTGGCCCTAGTCGACCTTGAGCAATCTCAAAGCCCATACCCGGTCCGCCGATAAAGCTATCGACAGGTACGCGAACATTGTCAAAGCTAACTTCGCCATGACCATGCGGTGCATCATAATCACCGAATACTTTTAGCATGCGCTCGATATTGACCCCTGCATTTTTCGCTGGTACCAATACCATAGAATGCTGATGGTGACGATCTTTACTCTCGTCAGGGGTATAAGCCATAACAATCAATACATCAACGGCAGGGTCACCAAGGCCAGATGACCACCATTTGCTACCATTAATGACTATTTCATCACCTTCAACCACAGCAGTTGCCTGCATATTGGTCGCATCACTTGACGCTACTTCAGGCTCAGTCATACAAAATACCGAGCGGGTTTTACCTTCTAATAATGGCGTCAACCATCTGTCCTGCTGCTCCTCAGAACCATAACGCCATAGCAGCTCCATATTGCCGCTATCAGGAGCGTTGCAGTTAAAGACATAAGGCGCTAATAAGCTACGTCCTGTCAACTCCGCAATCGGTGCATAATCAGTAACTGATAACCCAGCACCTAACGTGTCATCAGGTAAAAACAGATTCCATAATCCAGCTTCGCGAGCTTGCTTACGTAAGCTTTCGTATTTTTCAGGCCATTGCCAGTTTTTCCAATTGCCATCAGGATTTTGCTCGTGACAATCTTGCCAAAACTGCGCTTCTATCGGCTCAATTTGAGTAGCGATAAAGTCTTTGACTTGCTCATACATAGCTTGGCCATGTGGCGTTGCGGTGAACATAGCAGTAGATGTGTTGGTAGACATTATTATATCCCTCTTCCTTGTTATATTTTAAATCAAACTCTAGTTTAGCTTTTACGGTGTACGTACGTTTACTCTTTCTTGTCTGCTACATTTATAACATAGGCATTATGAATAAACAGCAAAAAAGGCGCGACCGACTAGGCCACACCTTTATATTTACTAAACGAATTTGTTAAATCAATACACAATTTTCAGCAATAATTTTGTGTCTTATGATTGCATCTAGTCGCTAATATTCTATTTCAAAATATTTAAACGGCTGTTAAAATCAAAGCGCATCAAAGCATCAGGTAGCTTATCAGCAGCCATACTCAAAGTTGCTTCTGCCGCTTGCGACAGCCCTAATTTTTCTGCCAAGGTTGGCTTTTGGCGTGAATGCAGTGCATAGACTTCATTGTTGTCCATCAGCTCTAAAAGGTAGCTATCCGAGGTTTGGAGTTTATCAACCAAATTGAGATGCAAAGCATCTTCACCATACCAATGCTCGCCGGTAGCCACTTTATCTAAATCTAGCATTGAGCGATAGCGATTGACAAAATGTTTAAATAGCACATGCGTTTGCTCAAGCTCTTCTTGATATTTGGCTCGATCTTCTGCATCGTTTTCACCAAAGACCGTTACCGTACGCTTGTAGTCACCTGCCGTGAACATCTCGTAATCAACATCGTGGTTTTTGAGCCATTTATGGAAGTTCGGTAGCTGCGAGACTACGCCAATCGAACCGATAACAGCGAATGGTGCTGCGATAATCTTATCAGCAACACAGGCCATCATGTAACCGCCGCTCGCAGCTACTTTATCCACACAGACGGTCAACTTAAGCCCCGCATCTTTTAGACGAGCTAACTGCGCTGCTGCAAGCCCATATCCATGCACTAAGCCACCACCTGATTCGAGACGCACAACGACCTCATCACCTTCATTAGCCGTACTTATTAGCGTACTAATCTCTTCACGCAAATGCTTAACAGCAGTCGCTTTAAGATCACCATCGAAGTCGAGTACGAATACTTGCTGACCTTTATTTTTACCTTTGGCTTTATCTTTTAGAGCTTGCTTGGCTTTTTTGGCCATGCGCTTTTTTAACTGTTTTAATGCAGCTTTGCCTTGCGTCGCTTCCATTAAATCTTGGCGACGTTGTTCTTGGCTTTTATTTAGATGAATAATTCTTAACTCAACAGGGTTTTTAGAAGGATGAAATAGCATGAAGCGGTTTCCTTAAATAAGATGCTAGCTTGTTTACATTATAGGGTTAGCGTTAGCTTGATATGTGCACGTTATAGATAGTTTTCAAGCAAGGTGGCAATATTTAATCACTTTATGAGCTAACGGTATAAGAGTACTGTAATAATCTTATGTCACCTCATCAGTAATGGTTGATTGTACTAGGATTGCGCGAGGAGAGTTGTATAACAAAAGCACTTTAGGCATAATATGCGCTTACATCTATTTTTATGCAGCCAACGCGACGAGGATTTGTCTTGATCGCGTTTTATTTGCTATTTTTTAATGACATGAATACAACATGCATTAAGATAGCGGCGCCATTTGAACCAATAATTTCAATCGACAAACTACGCTAAGCTTACTAAATGGCTATAGTTGCCATAATAGTTTGTACTGGGTTAATCAAAAAATAGCGATGGTTGAAATCACATAGCGATGGCTGCATTATTGTACTTTGAACTGGGCTGACAACTGGATAACTAATATTATGACGCAGAGTATTACAACGGATAGCGAAATGGCGATGCACAGCGAATACCGAGACGAATATTGTGGTGCTGTCACTGAAAGCTTGCTGGAACAAACTATTAGTATCGTAGGCTGGGTACATCGTCGTCGCGATCATGGTGGGGTGATCTTCTTAGACATGCGTGACCGTGCAGGCCTTCTGCAGGTAGTGGTTGATCCCGATACCCCAGAAGCATTTGCCACTGCTGATGCGGTACGCCCTGAATATGTACTTAAAATCACTGGCCGCGTTCGTCGTCGTTATGAAGGTACTGAAAACGCTAATATGACCAGCGGTCAAATTGAGCTATTGGGCAAAGAGATTGAAGTATTAGCCAAATCTGAAACCCCGCCTTTTCCTTTGAATGATGAAAATACAACGGTTTCAGAAGATTTGCGTTTAAAGTATCGCTATCTTGATATGCGTCGTCCGCAAATGCAAGAGCGTATGGTGTTCCGCGCCAAAGCCACTTCAGCAATTCGTCGTTATTTAGACGATCATGGCTTTTTGGATGTTGAAACCCCTATTTTGACTCGTGCTACGCCTGAAGGTGCTCGTGACTATCTTGTACCTTCACGTACGCGCCCAGGTAACTTCTTTGCCTTACCGCAATCACCGCAGTTGTTCAAGCAATTATTAATGGTGTCAGGATTTGATCGCTATTATCAAATCGCTAAGTGTTTCCGTGATGAAGATTTACGTGCTGACCGTCAGCCTGAATTTACCCAAGTCGATATTGAGACTTCTTTCTTAAATGAAGAAGAAATCATGAATATCAACGAAGGTCTTATCAAGCATCTATTTAAAACTATGATGGATGTTGAATTTGAGCAATTCCCACGTATGACTTATGCTGAAGCAATGCGTGACTATGCGTCAGACAAGCCTGACTTACGTATTCCATTAAAACTGGTCGACGTTGCAGACTTGATGAAAGACGTTGAATTTAAAGTATTTTCCGGTCCTGCTAACGATCTTAAAGGTCGCGTTGCTGCCCTACGCATCCCTGGTGGCGCCTCATTAAGTCGTAAGCAGATTGACGCCTATACCAAGTTTGTTGGTATCTATGGTGCGCGCGGTTTGGCGTACATTAAAGTCAATGACGCCAGCAACATCAACAACGGCGTGGAGCAAGAATCTGGCCTACAGTCTCCTATCATCAAAAACATGACTGATGATGTATTGGTCAGCTTGATTGAGCGTACTGGTGCTGAAAGCAACGATATTATCTTCTTCGGTGCGGATAAAGCCAGTATCGTCAATGATGCAATCGGTGCACTACGTCAAAAAATTGGTCTAGATTTAGCAATGACGACGTGTAAGTGGGCACCACTTTGGGTGACTGACTTCCCAATGTTTGAGCAAACTGATGATGGTCGCTGGACATCAATGCACCATCCGTTTACTAAGCCTAAAGGATCAGTGCAGGAGCTAAAAGATAGTCCAGAAAACGCTCTATCTATTGCTTATGATATGGTACTGAATGGTACAGAAGTTGGCGGTGGTAGCTTACGTATCAATACCTTTGATATGCAGCAAGCCGTACTTGATGCTTTAGGTATTGGTGAGCAAGAGGCTGAAGACAAGTTTGGTTTCTTACTTGACGCATTAAAATTTGGTGCGCCGCCGCATGGTGGCTTGGCCTTTGGTTTAGATCGCTTGATTATGCTTATGGTCGGTGCGGACTCTATTCGTGATGTCATTGCCTTCCCAAAAACCAAAACTGCTGAGTGCCCATTGACCCAAGCACCTGCTGAAGTCGATAGCAAGCAGCTACGTGATCTTGGTATTCGTGTGCGCGAAAAAGCACAAGCTGATACCAATAAACCTGCTCAATAAGTGGTTCAATGATGCACAGCTTTTGTTTACATTGCTTATTATGTGATTCATCACTATGTGAATGGTCATGAATCCGTATCATATTTTCAAATACGTGCCATTGTCTGTATTGCAGATGTTGGCACGTTTTGTTGCTTGGATCATAATGTGGCTGCCAAATTCAAGTTTGGTGCGCACTATTAAAATCAATATGGCACTTATCACCCCCAAATTATCTGAATCTCAGAAACAAACTTTAGTTAAAGATATTGTTCGTCATCAGTGCTTAAGTAGCGTCGAATCTATCAAAAGCTGGGCAATGTTGCCCGAATGGAGCATTGCTCAAATTTGTGATGTCCATAATAAAGATATTTTATTAGAAGGACTTGCCAACCCTAATGGCATGCTCGCTATCGTACCGCATCTCGGTACATGGGAGATGATGAACGCTTGGCTTAATCAATTTGGCGCGCCGACTATCATGTACAAGCCTGTCAAGGGTAATATCACAAATAACTTTGTCCTCCAAGGCCGTGCACGTCTTAATGCAACGCTAGTACCTACCGATGGTAGTGGTGTCAAAGCAGTATTTAAAACCCTCAAACAAGGTGGTTTTAGTATTGTACTGCCTGATCACGTTCCTGATCCTTCAGGTGGTGTCGTTGTACCCTTCTTTGGTGTTAAGACTTTGACCAGCACGCTTGCCTCAAAGCTTGCCAGCAAAACCAAATGTGCATTGGTCGGAATATCTTGTATCCGCCGCGATGATGGGCGCGGTTTTGATATTTATTGTTATAAGCTAGATGATCCAACACTATACGATCGTGATGCCTCTATTGCTGCAGATGCACTAAATCGGGCTATGGAAAATATGATTACCGATAACTTTAACCATTATATGTGGGGTTATCGACGTTTCAAAAACTTACCTGTCTTGGGCAATCCTTATCGCGCTAGTGAGACTGCTCTAGCTGATTTTATTCGTGTCAATCAGGCTGAGCATCGTAACGATAGTGTAGATACCTAGTACGTACGCTTAAGCTTGCTAACGTACAGATAATCACATCTATGCTAAGATTAGCAGCATTCTCAATCCTTCCTTGATATCCATACGAGTCTATTATGGCAACTGACACAACTGAATCCTTATCTACCGTTCAAGTTCATACCAGCGATAGTAAGACTGAACAGCGTTATATCATCTGTATGAAATGGGGTAACAAGTATGGTCCTGAATACGTCAACCGCTTGTACAATATGGTCAGTAGGCATCTGACTTTAGACTTTCAAATGGTTTGCCTAACTGATGATAGTAGCGGTATTGATCCTGCAGTAAAATGCTATCCTATCCCTGAACTTAATCTACCAGCTGGGCTGCCTGAGCGCGGCTGGAAAAAGCTCACTACTTTTAAGCCTGAATTATATGGTCTAAAAGGTATCGCGCTATTTTTAGATATTGATATCGTTATCGTTGACAATATTGATAGCTTCTTCACTTATAAAGCCGAACATGATGATAGTGTCGTGATTATCCGTGACTGGAAGAAGCCATGGCGCATGGTGGGTAATAGCTCAGTGTATCGATTTAAAATCGGTCAAAACACTTACCCCAACTTACTAAATAATTTTGAGCAGAATTTTGCTAAAATCAGCTCGGAAGTACGCCATGAACAGGCTTATCTATCAAACTATTTACGTGAACATCATCATTTAGAATACTGGGATAAGGAATGGTGCGTCAGCTTTAAATATCAGTGTATTGCACCCATTCCTTTTAATTTGATACGAGCACCAACACTTCCTGACGGCGCAAAAATCGTTATCTTCCACGGGGAGATTAATCCACCAGATGCGATAGCTGGAGGCGGTGGTAAATGGTATCGCCATGTGAAGCCAAGTCCTTGGCTAAAAAAGTATTGGCTGTAAAAATATTTAGGCGCCTATTATTACTTCCTTATTCAACGCGATATAATTGATCAGTATTATAGCTATCAAAAAACAATGACATGAAGCGGTTGAAAGTAAAAATTGGAAAATAATATGGCGCTAAATTTGGCACTACCTTCCACCGTTGACTTTGATATTGACAATCAGACCATCACTATCGAAGCTTTTAATGCCAAGGAATCAAAACAAAGCCTGCATAAGCAAGCCATAAATATTATCGCCTCTGGCCCTTCTATTACTCATTTACAACTCTCAGATTTACTAGATATACCCACTATTTTTGTCAACGGTAGTATTAGTCTAACTAAGCAATATTGCTTTACTGATGTCGTCGGTTATGTGATTAGCGATGCCTATTTTATCAACCATCATCCTGAAATTTTACAGCAGCATTATACGGGTCAGCCCTTATATGCGACTTTAGCTGTGTTTGAAGCACTGGCCGTAACACATCCTGATATCATGCGTACTTATCATAATGCAATGCGTATACTATACCCAGTAGATAGACCTTGGGGAGTCAAATCAAATAAGTTTTTGTTTAGTAAGTTAGCTTTTAAAAAAAGATGGTTTAATAGAAAAAAACCTTTATCCTACTTTGCTAAAAATCCTAATTTTATCATTGAGGATAGTCATAAACCTACTGCTATCGGAGTATCTCTTGATGTTACCTATGGATTTGTAGAAGCAAGCACAGTGGCTTATGTGGCAGCGCAGTTAGCATTTTCTCGTCACGCTAGCGTCATTCATCTTTACGGTATCGATCTACTTAATAGCAATGAGCCACGATTTTATGAAAATACAGACAATAGCGCTCCAAGTAAACTTGATAAGGCAATTAATGATCGTATTGTGCCATCGTTTAATTTATTAGGCAGAGCCTACAAAGAACATGGAGTTACTGTTTATAATCACTCTCCTATTTCTAGAAGCTTATTCAATAACCTCGATTTACCTCATTTTTAACTTCAATAATTTTGACCGAACTTTAGATATTGATAAGCAATGTGGTTGGGCAACATTTGCTGATTTAAAGGCGCTTTGTATTTGCTCAGATTACTCATTGCTTCATTAATTAGTGTTGTTAATGCATCAATATCTCCGACAGGTACTAAGTTTTGTTCCGGTAATAGCTCTCTTGGACCAAATGGACAATCAGTACTAATTACCGGCACCTCTAACGCTTGCGCTTCTACGATGACATAACCAAACCCTTCAAACTTTGATGAAAGTACCAGCAATGCTGACGACGAAATCAAAGAGTAAGGATTGGCTTGAAACCCCAAAAATTTCACACAATCTTTAATACCAAGTTGAATGGATAACCGTTCAATCTCATCTTCAAGCTTGCCCTTACCGACTAGTACCAACGGCAGCTTACGGTCTGTCCTAGCATACGCTTGCAACAAATCACGATGACCCTTCATCGTATCTAACGATCCTACGTGAATTATATATCCTTTAAGGGTTAAGCCGAATTGTTCAATATCTGGCAGCTGTAAGGCTGCCTTTTTAATTTCATCAACATCACATGGATTATAAATCGTTGTCGTCCTACTAATATTGCCTATAAGCGCTATTAAATCTTTACGTGCACCCTTGCTCACGCAGCTACAAGGATGAGTACCATATACAAATTTCAAGTGTGCGATAGTATGATCTGGCGCTCTTGACAATTTATCTTTGAATTGTCTAGATAATGCCGTATGCAATACATTTACTATATTCGGTAATTGGCTGTAAGCCATAATCCAATTTAGTTTATAGATATTGACGAGTATTAAATCTGGCTTTCCTATATTTTCAACAACATAACAATCTATACGCTCAGCAACTGCCTTGTATGCGGCTACTTGTTCAATTTCTTGTTCAAAGAGAGGCTCATTGTACGAAACCATATGATGCTGAACGCGAGAGTCTAGTATCATCTCCTGCGTATTCTCTAAGCAAAGTACATGAACACGATAGCCCATCTTCACATAGGCACGAGCCAATGTGGTGACCATACGTTCAGCACCGCGCCCCTCTAGTGCTTTTAATATCAGGAGAATAATAGGTTGAGTCATAATTGCCTTGATATAGCTTTCTTAATATCTATTAATAACCAACCAATCCGTTAATTATTGCAGCAAACTTACTTTATATGATAGTCTCATCTACTTTCATAATGACGCTATTCATAAATTAAATTTTATGCGCATTCTGTTTTCCTGCCTATAGAAAAATCATTATCTTTTATGGTCAGATTTGTCCGTTAAGAGCCGTCAATGACAACACTGGTAAAGGGTATAACTATACCAGTCTAAGCCTTTGGTTGTAAGAATATTAATAATAGAACGATAGGATAAGATATGAAACAGCAGGGTGAAAGGAAAATAGATGTTGTAATTGCATGGGTAGATGGCGATAGTCCAACACTTAAAAAGAAAAGAGAACATTATAAGAAAACAGAAAACGTAGCCTCAGGTGCCGTAAGTGCAACACGCTTCGCAAGTAATAATGAGATCTATTACAATATTGCCTCTATTATTAAATATGTTCCTTTCTGCCGCCATATATATGTTGTTACTGACCAACAACAACCAGAGTTTATTAATGAATTTTTCAATGAAGGTCTTTGTCCAAAGGATAAGATTCGCATTGTAGATCACAAAGATATATTTTTAGGTTACGAGCAGTTCTTACCTACTTTTAATACCAGATCTATCGAAACTATGTTGTGGAATATTCCTGAACTATCCGACTACTTCATATACATGAATGATGATTTCTTTTTTAATCAGCCTGCAAAAATTGGAGACTTTCTAGATGATGATAGTATTATTATCCACGGTCATTGGAGAAAAAGCTCAGCTATAAAGGCTAAGCTTAAATATAGAAAATCCTTACAAAAAATATTAGGAACAAAGGTTCAACCTAAGCACACTACTGCTCAAATGCTAAGCGCTCAGATCCTTAACATGAATCAGTTTTTCGAAATTCATCATTATCCGCATATAGTAGATAAAACCACACTAAAAACTTATCTTTTAAGCAACGTACAATTACTAAGCGAGCAAATCAAGTATAGATTTAGAGATGTCGCCCAATTTAATCCTATTACCCTTACAAACCATTTAAAAATTCAACAAAAGGAGGCTTGTTTAAAACCTCCTACAACTATAAATTATCTAAAAAATAAAAGTGGTGTTGAGAACTTTATAACAAATTTACAAAAAGATGAGGTTAAATATGGCTGTATACAAAGTCTAGATCTTCTTGATTCAGATTCCTATCAAAGAGTTACTAGTGCTATGATGCAGAAATTTTCAGCGCACTTGCCATCTTTATTATTAGATACCAGTGAATAGAAACAAACCTAGAATAATAAATTAAATGTATATTTGGATTTTTTATGAAAATAACAGTAGTAGGTACAGGCTACGTAGGCTTATCAAATGCTATGTTGCTTGCTCAACATAATAAAGTGATTGCAGTTGACGTTGTCCCAGAAAGAATTGAACTGCTCAATTCAAAAAAATCTCCTATCGAAGATAAAGATATCGAAGATTTTTTGTTGAACAAAAATATTGATTTTACAGCGACCTTAAATGCTAAAAACGCCTATAAAGACGCTGACTTCATTATTATTGCTACGCCTACTGATTACGATTCGAAAACTAATTATTTCAACACTAGTAGTGTAGAAGATGTTATCGAGCAAGTCATTTCAGTAAATCAGAAAGCCTTAATCATTATTAAATCAACCGTACCAGTTGGATATACTAGTGAAGCAAGAAAACGTTATTCAACAGAGAACATTATTTTTTCTCCTGAATTTCTAAGAGAAGGGAAAGCCTTGTACGACAATCTTTATCCTTCAAGAATCGTCGTTGGCGAACAGTCCAAACGTGCTCAACTGTTTGCAGATTTATTGCTTGAGGGAGCTATAAGAAAAGATGTGCCACAACTCTTCACTAAATCTACTGAAGCCGAAGCTATCAAACTATTCTCAAATACCTATTTAGCAATGCGTGTTGCGTATTTTAATGAATTGGATACTTATGCACAGATATTTGGACTAGAAACCAAACAAATTATTGAAGGGGTTGGTTTAGATCCTCGTATAGGTGATCATTACAACAATCCATCATTTGGTTATGGCGGTTATTGCTTGCCAAAAGATACCAAGCAACTATTAGCGAATTACGATGAAGTGCCAAGCAATCTTATTAAAGCCATCGTTGACTCTAATGGAACTCGTAAAGACTTTATCGCTGATAAAATTATCGAAAGAAAACCGAAAATCGTTGGAGTGCATCGGCTGGTAATGAAAAGCGGTTCGGATAACTTTAGAGCCTCTGCTATTCAAGGAATTATGAAACGTATTAAAGCAAAAGGTATTGAGGTTGTTGTCTATGAACCTGTCTTAAAAGAAAAGGATTTCTTTAATTCGCGCGTGATAGAGGATTTGGCAGAATTTAAAGCGATGAGTGATGTCATTGTCGCAAATCGGTTGTCATCCGATATACAAGATGTCTCGCACAAAGTATTTACTCGAGATTTATTTGGGAGCGATTAATGAAAATCTTAGTAACTGGTGCAGCAGGTTTTATCGGTTTTCATCTCATAAGAAAATTATTAGATAAGAACCACTTTATTGTTGGTATTGATAACATCAATAACTACTATGATGTAGATTTGAAAAATGATCGCATAAAAATGCTAGGTGAAAACTCATCAGCAGATATATTTACATTTATTAAGCTAGATCTTGCCGATCGTGAGGCAATGTCTACTCTCTTCTCTAACTATAAATTTGATATTGTCATCAATCTTGGGGCTCAAGCTGGTGTACGATATTCTATTGAAAATCCAAATGCCTATATTGACTCAAACGTGGTGGGATTTTTGAATGTTCTTGAAGGATGCAGACACACTAACGTTAAGCACTTGATATATGCCAGCTCTAGTTCTATTTATGGTATGAATATAAAGCAGCCATTTACAACTGCTGATTGTGTTGATTTTCCTATCAGCTTATATGCAGCCACGAAAAAATCTAACGAATTAATGGCACATTCCTACAGCCATTTATATAACCTTCCTACGACTGGTTTACGCTTCTTTACGGTTTATGGTCCTTATGGTCGACCTGATATGGCTTATTTTTCCTTCACTAAAAAGATATTAGCTGGTGAAGAAATTGATGTATTTAACAATGGCGAGATGCAACGCGACTTTACCTACATTGATGATATTGTAGAAGGTATCGTCCGTATAATAGATAAGACTCCTTCTCCTCAGACCTCTTCCATAACCACAGCAAATGCGCCATATAAAATTTATAACATCGGTAATAATCAGCCTATTACTTTGCGCCGTTTTATTACAGCAATTGAAAACGCCTGTGGTAAAAAAGCCAAAGAAAACTTATTGCCAATGCAGCCAGGTGATGTACCGATTACCTATGCGGATATAAATGAGCTTATAAGTGACGTTGGCTTTAAGCCTGAAACCAATATTGAAGATGGAATTGCAAGATTTGTCGCGTGGTACAAACAATATTACTCAGTTTAAGTAAAAGTTTTTCACAAACAATTTCAGTATCGTTTTTTTTGACAGACGTTCAAGCTCTAATCGCATCATACTTGTTCAAAGGATTTTAGTGACATGACCACACCTTCAAATTGGCAAAGAAAACTGCTATTAACATTTCGAAGTGAAAAAAGATTGAATGCGGGTAAGATTGTTAAAATTTATGATGGCAAAAGATTTGATGAGATGAAAGCGACAACAATTACTGAGTCATTGTGCCATATTGAGGCACTAACAGATGAGCGTAAGAGTACAGACTTAGAAACCCACTTAAATAATCTAAAGTATCAATCATTAGGGGAGTCTGAGCTCTGCTTTTATCACAATACACTTATTATATTGATGCGCCGTAAATACAAAATAGATAAAACATTTTCTGAATTTGAGAGGCTTTGGGAGGCAGAAAGCGACTATCTATTGGAGCATCTTTCGTTACGCTGGATTGTTTCAGCCTGTGATACTTTTATAGATCACTCAAACAATACTCTTAGAGCTGCTATTCTAATGAATGTCATTACTCTAATGAATACTTTAAGGGTTCATGAGACCAAAAACTTTTTACAACTAAGCACTAATGCCGAACCTATGCCGTTGTTAGATGAGAAAACTGACGTACTTTATGCTGGCGATTTGCCCTTATATGATGGTCTTACGTATTTTCGCATTGGTACCGACGATAGCTTAAGGAATATGCGTAAACGCTACAACAAATTCCGTAAATTTGATAAATTAGCTACTGCTATACTGCTGGCTGTATTCGAGAAACTACAGAACAACCAGAGTGCTTTTGCCACTCTACGGCAACTACATAAAGATGATTGGTCCAAATGGTGGTTAGATTAAGAGTTCTCATCTATATTCTCAAACTTCGATGCAAATTCGATATATTTTTTTGCTATTGTGACAGGAAGCAGCGCTTCACTAAATTCAGAATGAAATTGCTCTGGATTCTTCATTGCTAAGCTTAATTTGGCCGCGATAGCATCTATATCTCTCATAGGCATTAGGTTCTTTTGAGGCAGCAACTCACTTGGCCCAGATTGGCAATCAGTACTGATAACTGGTGTTCCTAAAACTAAAGACTCTGCAATCACCAAAGCAAAACCTTCCCAATCAGAAGTTAGTACTTTAAATTGCGCATGCTTTATATAAGGAAAAGGGTTCTCATGGAAACCTAAAAAAACCACCTTATCTTCTAAATTGAGTTCTACTACCAATTCCTCTATATTACTTTTAAGTTTACCTTTGCCTAAGAGAAGCAACGGTAAAGACTGATTTGTCTTTGCGTAAGCTCTCAACAGTACATCATGACGTTTTGCTTCTTTAAAGCTGCCAATATGAATAATATAATTTTGATATTCGGGGACAAAAGCATTAGCTAACTTTTGAATACCATCTCTATCAATAGGATTATGTATTGCAGTTGTTGAGGTAACATGACCGAAATTTTCTACAAAATCCTTTTCTACTCCGTTACTTACGCAGGCACAAGGGTTTTTAGAGTAAATTCTAGTAAAGTTTTCTTTTCTCTGATGACCAACATCCGTCTGTGTAAACTTATATAATAATGACAAAGTGTTATGAATGACATAGATGATGTTCGGCAGATTACTATAGCTGAAAATGCTGTCTGAACGATCAAGGTTCGACAAAATAATATCAGGCTGTCCAATATTTTTTTTAACATAACGATCTAAAGCATGAGCAAAAAATTTATCACGGCGCTGTGCTCCTGGTATCATCTTATAAGGCTTAAATTTTAGCACATGATAAATAAGATTTGGATTAAGATCATATTCAACCCGCGGCTTGAACCTTAAGATATGTACTTCGTAACCTAACTCATAAAAACCTTGTCCCAAAGTAAGAACGACACGCTCTGCACCACCACCTTGTAGACAATTAATAGCAAGCAACGCTATTTTTTTATGCTGCTTCATAAACGATAACCTATGAATGAATTACTATTCATTTAATGTGTGAAATATTATTATTGTGTTAAATGAATCAACGCTTGAATAATCTCGAAAACAGAGATTTAGAAGCCTTTGGACGAGTCACCTTATTGCCAATATAGCCTTGTTGAGATTTTTTTGGAAAATCACCAAAAGGGTCAACTCTATAGCTCTCTAGATGGTATCCAGCAGCAAGTGCTTCATTATAATATTCATCAAAAAGGTCGACTAAGTCCTGTCTTGGATGTGGCATTACTTCACCGTCAAACCAATGCTCGCTCCCTTCTTCGCTCACTCTAGGTAACGAATACTTGTGACTGAATTGCGTTCCCATATCTGAGTAATGCAAGATTTTGATTTCTTCTATTGCTAGGTTTTCACCATCTATACAGTTATAACTGTTTTGATAAGATTCAATCAACTGAGTATTTTTCTTAAATAAAGCCATCATTTCTTTATGACTTTTAGGATCTTTTTTAAGTTTTTCGATAGGCAAAATAACGTTTTTTGCAGCCTCGCAGTCCCATATACAGGTACATAGCCGAGTCATATCAGCATTCGTTTTAGCTGCTACTATGGACTTTCCTTCGATAGAGTGCTGCCACAGCTTCACTAAATCATCTAAAACAACAACGTCAGCATCCATATAGATCGCACGTCCAGAGTAATTGCAATACTCTGGAATCGCCCATCTAAAACCAGAGAAAGGAGTTGACCATTTAGTGGTATCCCATCCCTTACCAGACTCAGGATTAGAGTACCAATAGCTATCAGGATCGCGAGATAACTGCATCCACACTATCTCTACTGGCACACTGGTATGTTTATGAATACTATAATCTAGAACCATCATCTGCTCTAAATCACAGTTATTTGGGTCACAGCCAACAAAGACTTTGATGGTATCATTTGTTTTCATAATTCTATCCGTTCACTGGGGAATGCTCTTATCCTCATATTCATGAAGATAGGAAACATCAATACTAACTTCTGCTAATGTGATAATACTCAAATATAGAGTTAAGCCTATTCCTTCCAATATTTTTCAATCCACCCTACTGGCAAGATGAAATGACGCAAATGGCGCAATGGTCGCTTCAAATTTTTGGGCTCAGTGAGTCTTTTTAAATGATCTTTAGCATTATTGGCAGCATTTTTATTGTATCTACCTTCAATAGCGTGCGTAGGATATAAATCACCTGGGAAGATGACGATACGAGCACCTTTAGGAATCTTTGGCTCCTTAATATAATTAAGCGGAAATGGCTGACGGCATTTACGTCTAAAGTGTGCCACCCATGCCTTTGGAAATAGTTCTACACCGCCTGGTGCATTACGCGTCACGAAGCGCTGTTCAAAACGATACTCGTCAGCGATTCCTTGTGGATCTGCCTTGAACTTCTCTTGTAGCGATACCAATGAGCCTACCTGAAACCTAAAGCATGATGTCTGTCCTAGACGCTCCAGAGGGTTACTTGGATTATAAGATAAAATAACGTCATCTGGTTCGCCATACTCAAAGAATGGATCAAGACTATCTACTATAATGACATCCAAATCTACAAATAAAACCGTACCCGATAAATCACCTAACTTTTCGCCCCAAAGCCGTGACTTTGGCCATTTACCTAAGGTGTTAGTTGGCATTGTAACATCTAGAGGTGGCAGTTCTTGACACTCAATCTCTGAACGTACGTCTGTTGTGTCATCGGTAAAACAGACAAAACGAAACGGCGGGGTAATGTTGCGTGACACCATACCATATAGCTTATTGGCATAATCAGCACCATATTTTGTGCCCCACTTAATACAAATAATTTGCTTAATGTTTTTGTTATCTACTGTTTTAGTACCTATCGACATTGAAACTACTCGCTTTAATCTTGTGAATAAATAATATGACGAGTATATTAGCATAAAAAAAAGACTGAACAATTATGTTCAGCCTTTTTAGTTTCTTTAAATGAATTGATAATTAATCAATAAAGTCTAACCAATCCATATATTTTTCATTACGACCATGCACCACATCAAAATATAAGGATTGTAGCTTTTCGGTGATCTCACCGCGGCCGCCGTTACCAATAGTACGATCATCATATTCACGGATAGGTGTTACTTCAGCAGCTGTGCCCGTCATAAAGATTTCATCTGCTAAATAAAACTCATCACGAGTGATACGACGTTCAGTAACTTTAATACCTAGGTCGGCAGCGAACTGAATAATAGTGCGACGAGTAATACCGTCAAGTGCACCACCAGCTAGATCTGGAGTATGTAACTCACCATTCTTAACCAAAAACAAGTTCTCACCTGCACCTTGACAGACATAGCCTTGCGGATCCATCAAGATAGCTTCGTCGTAACCATTACGAGTAACCTCTTGGTTTGCCATAATAGATACTGGATAGTTACTAGAGGCTTTTGCTTTGCACATCGTGACATTAGGCAAGTGATGTGTGTACGATGATGTCTTGACACGGATACCGTTTTGGATACCTTCGTCGCCCAAATAAGCGCCCCAATGCCAAGCAGCAACCATCGCATTGATACTGTTGCCATGCGAAGATAGACCTAGCTTTTCTGCGCCAACCCAAATAAGTGGACGAATATAAGCTTCTGCTAAGTTATTTTGTTTAACTACATCTTTATGCGCTTGTTCTAAAGTAGCGGCATCAAAAGGTACGTCCATTTGGAAGATTTTTGCAGAACCTAGCAGACGGTCGGTATGGTCTTTTAAACGGAAAATCGCCGTGCGCTTATTAGCGGTCTGGTAGGCACGTACGCCTTCAAACACAGCCATACCATAATGCAAACTATGGGTAAGTACATGAACTTTGGCATCGGGCTGTTCAACCATTGTGCCATTCATCCAAAGCTTGCCTTCCTGTGTTGCCATATTCATGTAAAGATCCTTATGTTAGTACTGACGACTAACTTTTTTGTTGAGTTTTAAGTAAGTATTTTAATTAAAATTGCATGCTTACACTGAGTCCGTATTAGTGTGCAAATGATTATATCATCGGCAGGCCAAGCAAATGAAATATTTTGGTTTGTCACTGCATGGCTTTTGTTTATATCACTTTTGGTAGAAAAACTTATTTCTCTTCTCTTGGGGGAACACCCATAAGATGTTGCCACTGAGCTTGCACCAACGCACGCGTCTCTGTCCACAATGACTCATCCACCAACAATGATTGCTCAGCCAATGCTAACTGATGGGTGGCAGCGCGAATACGCAAATAAGCATCTGTCAAATCTTGACAGACTTGCTCCTCCCAAATGCCAAGCAGCGCGACCTCTTCAAAGATACGCACGTTGTCGCTCCACTTAGTCAGGCTTGGATACTCATGCGAATACGCGAGTACCGCAAATTGCGCTAAAAACTCAATATCAATGATGCCACCAGCGTCTTGCTTGAGATGGAACTTGCCTGCTTGTTGCTGCCACTGGCTAGTGCCCAGATGCTTTTGCATCTTGATGCGCATACTTGTTACTTCTGTACGCACTTCATCAAGCGTACGTGGCAGTGATAATATCGTACGGCGAATATCACAAAAAAGCGCTGTTACACGTTTGTCGCCACATATTGCCCGTGCTCGAACCAATGCTTGATGCTCCCAAGCCCATGCTTTTTCACGCTGATAAGTCTCAAAGGCATGACAAGAAACCACCATCATACCTGCATTACCCGATGGTCGCAGACGCATATCAATCTCATAAGCGCGTCCATCACGCGTTTGCGTATTGAGATAAGTCATGAGCTTTTGAGCCAGGCGTGCGGCGAACTTCATCCCGCTTACTGACTTTTCACCAGTCGTCATTCCCTGCTCTTTTATCTTGTGTAAAAACACCAAATCTAAATCAGAGGAATAAGACAGCTCAAGGCCACCAAGCTTACCATAACCAATAATAGCAAAACCACAATCCGCTTCGGTTACTGGATCACCGTTTTGAGCGATAGGATAACCATAACGCTTGACCAATTCTGCAAAAGCACGTTCAAGTGCGGCTTCTAGCACGACGGCTGCAATGTAGGTCAAGGAGTCTGATACTTTCATAATGGGCCGTTCAGCCAAGACGTCACTAGCCGCAACGGCCAGTACTTGGTTCTTTTTAAACAAACGCAACACACTAAGCAACTCTTCTTCGTCATCAGGCTCTACTCGCAAAAGACGCTGACGCAAGATGTCGTGTAGCTCTAGCTTGTCCGGCAGATGACGATAGCGCTGCTGTAAAAAGGTATCAAGTAACACAGGATAACGTGCCAGCTCATTGGCAATCCAAGGGCTGGCAGACAACATCGGAATCAACTCAACCGTGGCATTAGGGTTTTCTGCAATCATTACTAGATAGATTGAGCGCCGACAAATTGCCTCAAGCAAAGCGATCAGGCGCGGTAGTGCGCTATTGGCCAACTGCTGTTGTTCTTGATGCGCAAGCAAAGCATGAATGATTACTGGATAAGCATCATCTAGACGCGTTCTAGCTTCATCGCTTAGGTTGGCTACCATTTTCGATTGCCAGAAAGTTTCTAGTTTTGCGCGGTTCTGTTCTGTCAATACCGTGTCAAGCTTTGCAATTTGTTCATCAAGATTAACAGGCTCAAGCTCGTTATCTTCTTGAGCTGGTACTTGTCGTTCAGTTACCATACGTTCAAATGGTACGTTTACATTGTCTCGATGATGATTAAGCGTTGTTAATAATGCTTCCCAATTCTCAAAGCCTAAAGTAATGGCCAAATTGTGCTGCCACTGTAGATCATGTGGCAGGCGCTGGGTCTGCTGATCATTAATCGCTTGGATGCCATGCTCAAGTCGACGTAAAAACCGATAAGCCGCCTGTAGCTGCTCATAGGTAGGAGGCTCAAGATATTCAAGCTCACATAGTGCCTCCATTGCTTGCAGGCAGGACTTAACCTGCAGTTGTGGATGACGACCGCCATAAATAAGCTGAAAGGCTTGTACAATAAACTCGATATCACGAATACCACCGGCACCAAGCTTAATATTATCTAAGTCTTCTCGCTGTGCGACTTGGTTTTGAATGAGCGACTTCATCTCACGCAGCGCTGAAAAGGCACTATAATCAACGTAATACCGAAAAACGAATGGCTTGATGAGCGATTGTAGCTCGTCATAAAACGGTGGCGTAATCTGACCAACTACGCGTGCTTTTAGCCAAGCAAAACGTTCCCATGCCCGACCATGATTGGCGAAATACTTTTGTAATGCTGACAGATGAATAGCCAAATCACTACCATCACCCCATGGACGCAAACGCATATCTACTCGGAACACAAAACCATCTGCCGTACAATTATCCAAGAGCTTAATAATGCCTTGACCAAGACGGGTCATAAAGCGCTTATTATCAATACTTCGCGTGCCCTGTGCCTTATCTCCATCAGTCTCGCCACGTGCTTGATGGACGAATATTAAATCAATATCGCTCGATAAATTCAGCTCATGCGCACCAAGCTTACCCATGGCCATAATTGCCATATCGTCCATGTGCTTTACACCTTTTGCATCAATAAAAGTCGGTTGACCATATTGGGCGACTAGATGCTGATAAGTATAATCCTTGGCAAATAAAATACAGCCGTCAGCAAGCTCAGAAAGCTCATCAGTCAACTGCTCAAGCTCAATCATTCCCAATGCATCTTGCCAAATCCAGCGCATCATTAATAGATTTCGCAGATTGCGCAGACCTCTCATCACTGTTGTTTCATCACCAAGCTGATAGTTATCATCTAAAGTATAATCCTGAATAAGGTCATCTATCTGCTGACGCGTCAACGTTTGATTAAGTGAATAACTGCGCAAAAACGTCTGGCAAGAGATCGTTCGACTTTCCCAAATCTGATAGGCAAAAGCACTTGCAGTGCTTAAGACTTGTATCTGTTCGGGTGTGGGCTGATAACCTTGGTTATTAGATTTATTAGATGGCATAGCTGGTGACATAATGATAAGAGCTCCGTACAGCATAGGACTATAAGACTACCTGAACCAAGCATGATTGTTCATAGTTTTTTCTTACGAGATGGTCACACTAGATAAGTCGTTGTATTTTTATAAGTTTGCTTATTAAAATACATACAGCATTTGACTGGGTCAACTTTATGGTAGCATGAATACTTAAAACTTAAACTAGGGACAACTCTTTTGATAGTAAGATGTTGAAGAATACTAGATAGACAACTAAAATGCATGATAATCAACATAAATGCAAAGCTGAATAGAGATAAAATCTCGTTATTTATATTCAACCATCTTTCTTTCAATATTAATAATAACCGATAACTGGCGATACTACGTATATGACCATGCCTACAATTAACAAACCTACCCCGCTACTCCTACTTACTACTGATCCGAGCCAGCCGCTTGCTCAGTTGGCGCTGCGTTATGCCCGTGCCCTTTTAGAACAAGTAAAGCTGCAACAAATACAACCTGCTGATAAGAATAATGAGCAGGAAGTCGTTGAAAACGATACGCAGTCGTTAAATGTCTTTTTTTATGCTGACGCGGCGCATATGGCCAATCGTTTACGCTGGCAGTCAGCCGACCAGATCGACTTAACTCAAGAATGGCAAGCGCTTGCTAAGCAATACCAGCTCTCGCTACCTGTATGCGTCAGCACCGCGCTTAGTCGCGGTATTAGTGATAACGATAACAGCGCACGCCATCAGCTGAATGGTGAAAATATCGCCGATGGCTTTCATTTAGTTGGACTTAGCGAGCTTGCGATGATGATGCAAGGCAACTGCCGTCTAATACAGTTTTAAGTGCCAATTGAGCACGAATATTAATCATGAATAATGAGAAGTAACCTATGAAATTACTCATTCAGCTGCGCACTGCAACGGAGATGGCAAGTTATGAAGGCTGTGCCCTCGCCTTGACGCTTGCAACTTTCGGTCATGAGGTACAGCTTTATTTAGACGCCCCTGTCTTTGGATTATTAATGCAGCCGAAGTCTCGTTTGCACGGTATGATTCAATCTCTTGAACTATATGACATGCCACCAGCTTGGCTACCTGAGGATGTATTTAGCGGTTGGCTTACAGGAATGGCACCAAGTGACTTGGCCTCGCAGCTTACGCTAATACCAGAAGTCGTTAACTCACAAGATTTTGAGCAGATCCTAGCTTTTTAACGATATCTCTCTCTAGATACTAACTTGCTATCTGCAATCATTCGGAAAATTAATATGGCAACTTTATACCAATTACACAGCACAATGGATAGACTCAGGCGCAGCACAGAAGAAATGGCACTAACATGGCGCGCTGGTGACAGCATTATCTTGTTAGGCGCGACTGTCGCTTTTATTGAATGGCTTCATGCCTATTTAAGTGATAGTGATAGTGATATAGAAGGTATCGCTGGCATTTATGCTCTAGCTGATGATGTCGCACAGCTTAGTAACAACACGACTGCCAAGCTAAACTTAAACGCCAAGCTAACTGGTGTTTTAACTGATGATGATTGGGTAACCATGACCCAAGACCCACAGTTTGATAAAGTAGTGACAATCGCCTTATGACTGTATCTAATATTACTATATCTAACATCGCTCTAGATCAAGACGGCCATCTTTGTGACCATAGTATTTGGACACCTGATATCGCTCAACAATTGGCAGATACATTAGATGTAAGGCTAAACGACGAGCACCTAGCCATCCTACAACAAGTACGTGCTTTTTTTGCTAAGTTCAATCACTCGCCAGCTACCCGTCCATTAATTAAATGGTTGCAGAAGACTTTGCCTGATCACGATATCAGCAACCAAAAACTGCAGCAATTATTTCATACTGGTTTAGTCGCCCGTCATGTCAATCGCTTGGCTGGCCTACCAAAGCCGCCTAACTGTTTATAAAAACCACTTCTTTATAAAGTACTATTTTGGATCATAGACAGTGAGGGTCTCATAGCCAATACTGCGACCTTCATCGCCATTAAAGCCTTGCTGCCGCCATACCTCATAGAGGCATATTGCCACACTATTAGACAAGTTAAGACTGCGGGAGTCGGGCAACATCGGCAATCTTAACCAGTTATCAACACCAATATCTTCACGTATATCATCCGCTAGACCTGCAGTTTCAGAACCAAAAACCAGTGCTACGCTAGGCGCTACCGCTGGTGTATTGTCGGTATTAGTATTTGTTTGCGCCATGAAATTATAATCATAAAATGGTTTACTAAGTTTAGTCGTCAACGCTGTGATTGCTTGACAACCTGACTCAAGTAACGCCTGCTTCGCTGCCGACCAATCAGCGTGTACTTGCAGGTGTGCGTATTCATGATAATCCAATCCAGCACGTCGCAACTTTTTATCATCCAGCTCAAAGCCCAATGGCTGCACTAAATGCAGCTGTGCGCCACTATTGGCACATAAACGAATAATATTGCCAGTATTGCTAGGCATTTTGGGCGCTACTAGCACAATATGAATGGTCATAGATTTTCCATAAATAGGGTTAGAGAAGATTGATTTTATTCACGACATCTACAGGCTATTACCCGCTTAAATTATGTTTCATTAGCTCTTATCAAATAACAGATAGGTAAAATAGATTGCTACCTTTCGTAATTAAAAGTTACAGTTTATTGTCAATAATTACATTTTGATACTGTGCACAGATTTTAACTTTGATTATCATGGCTGCAATGGATATCAAGACAGTTTGATGACATCAGAACAGCATTTATATCAATGTTTGGCTGATATCATGATTTTGCAGTTTTATCCTGTATCTAGTTAGTAATACTTAGCCAAAATGCTTAGTGTTACTACTTCCATCGTATGAATCTATTCACTTTGAGGACATTATTATGAAAAAAGTAATTATCGCATCATTGACCGCTATGTTTGTATTAACTGGTTGCAACACTTTCAAAGGTCTAGGCCAAGACGTATCAAGTGCTGGTAACGCTGTTAGTGGTAGTGCTCAAGAAGTTCAAAACAAAATCTAAGTTTCACATTTTAGATTAAATGTTTGAAGGGCTTGCCATTTGGTAAGCCTTTTTTTGATTCTTAATAACAGTAATTGATGAATCACTGTCACTATAAGCACATATATAAAATGTTAAGCATGTAAGCCTTATAAAAATGCGTGCAATATCTGATTTAAATAGCGACGACCTAATAAAGTTGGTTGTAACAGCTCAGTATTATTCATTAATAAGCCTTGCTCGACTAGCTTATTCACTTGCAGCGCTATGCTCTCATAGCTCAGTCCTGTTCTCGATTCAAATAGCGACCATGTCACTCCATCGTATAAACGTAGCGCATTAAGCATAAACTCACTGACCAACTCATCATCAGCAATTGGCAGCCAATTGACCATTTTTGGGATATCTTGATAAGTCATATAGTCTTTCGGAGAGCGTGATTTGCTAAAACGGTAAATACCTGCTTCTAAGAGCGTCTCATTATCTTTTGATAAACCTGACACACTGTTATCTAACGAACCATCATTTATGGTTATTTTACCGTGCGCGCCAGCACCAATTGCTAAATAATCGCCAAACTGCCAGTAATTGACATTATGTCGACATGGCTTATCTGACTCACCTGCCCATGCTGATACTTCATAGTTATCATAACCCAGACGCTGTAGCAGCGCCTGCCCTGCATCCTCAATATCAGCCAAGCTATCTTCATCAGGTAAGATAGGCTGACTGCGATAGAATACGGTATTTGGCTCAATTGTCAGCTGATACCAAGAGATGTGCGTTGCGCCAGCATCGTGCGCTGTTTGGATATCATATAATGCCTCGCTGAGTGACTGCTGCGGCAAACCATGCATTAGGTCTACATTTACCCGCTCAAAACCAGCAGCGCGCGCAGCATGAATAGCTGCTGTTGCCTGCTTAGGATCGTGAATACGTCCAAGTGTTTGCAACTTATCAGCAGCGAAGCTCTGTACCCCAATAGATAAGCGATTAATACCTACTTTTAGATACTCAGCGAATGGCGCATGTTCCAAAGTTCCAGGATTCGCCTCCATGGTAACTTCAATATCATCCGCAAATTCAAAGCAGGCTCTTAAACCGGCAAATAAACGTTGATACTGTACAATCGGCAATAATGACGGTGTACCACCACCAATAAATATTGAGCTAATCTGGCGTCCTTGAGTTAGAGGCTGCTGCATCTGCGCATCTAGCAAGAGCGTATCTACGTACTCATCATACATTGATAACTGTACATCAGCGCCCAACTCGTGCGAGTTAAAATCACAATAAGGGCATTTTTTCACACACCAAGGAATATGAATGTATAGCGCCAACGGTATGACTATTGCTTCTATACAAGAAGTACTCGTAGCATTAGATGGCGTTGTAATATTATCAAACTCAGATATGGACATAACGTAAACTTATTCAATAAAAAGCGGCGGCAAACCGCAAAAAATACGGCTAGGATAACGGCTACGTACATGAAAGAAAAGCACTGTCTTTACTAATTTAGTCTATTAACGTGTCTTTTTTATATTGAACTAACTATAACTATTCATAAACGCTTGTATCAACAAACGTTACTATCAACAATGCCATCTGACAGGCAAAATATATAAACTTTACTTATAAGGCGCAGGTTATAGAAAATCGTACAAACATTCTTATAACAACCTACGTAACAGCTTTAATATCACATGACAAATATTAGGATACACGATATGGCATATTGGCTAATGAAGTCTAATCCAAGCTTTTTTGGAATTGAAGACCTACAACGTTTGGGCACAGAATGTTGGGACGGCGTACGTAACTACCGCGCTCGTAACTTTATGCGTGACGATATGAAGGTAGGTGATAAAGTGTTTTTTTATCATTCAAGCGCAAAACCATCTGGCGTCGCTGGCATCATGACTGTAAGCCAAGCTGGTTACCCTGATCCTACCCAGTTTCATCCTGAACACCGGCATTACGACCCCATCGCAACCGAAGAAGAACCACGCTGGTATATGGTCGATGTGACTTTTGAACAAGCTTTTAAAGAAACCTTACCACTATCTGAACTGAAATTTATCCCTACACTTGAGGATTCATTACTACTTAGAAAGGGCTGCGAGCAATTGACAGTTATACCGCTTGAGCCCAAACACTGGCAGGCTATTATAGATATGGCGGAGATACTGGAGCTAGTGCCAGATAGTAATGAGTGCGAGTAATGAACGCTTGTATCGACAATATATAATTTGCATATATAAAAAACAAATAAGTTTTTTACGTAGTTATATGAGATAAAACCACTTTAAGGTTTTTCTATCACTATCTTATCAAAGTTTGCTATATTTACGCCCTAGATTTACGCCTTAGTTCTTTTGTCTAAACTATTTTCACATTCTAGGACTCATTTATGAGCGCACCCAAACTCGTACTATCTGTATTAACTGTCAGTATATTGGGGCTTACGCTAAGCGCCTGTGGCAGCGATGGTGATAAAGTCAAAGAAGAGTACGACCGTATCGAAGACCAAGTTAAAAACGAATACGATCGTGTGGAAGATAAAGTCAAAGAAGTCGAAGACAAGCTGACTGATGATGAAAAAAGTATGGCTAAGATTCTGGAGTCTGTATTTTTACCAGAGGAATCATTGGATAATTTCTTAGATAAATTAACACCAGAGGGTGGTCGTGGCGGTCTCTATGTCGGTCACTTCGTCGAGCTCAATGATGGTGATAATAGCGATATTGATATCGGGGCGATATATTTCGATATTAGTAACGACGGCGCGGGCAGTGTTGATGGGCGCATTAGTTATCAACAGCAGATTTGCCAACAAAACCGCACACTCGATGTTAATACTGGTTTTAAAGTAGATAATTATATTACAGGTAAGGTAACTGGTAGCCTCGATACAGCAGAATTTTTAGATATAAAATATATCAATGATTTAAATCTTGAAACGCCAAACTTAATGACTACATTTGCAGGTAGTTTTGAAGATAAGCAAACAGGTAAACCATGGCGCGGTAGCTTTGAGTATCAAGATAGTCTAGGTGGCACTACCCTCTCAGCTGCTGAAGATAACTGTAAAGTGACTTATACCCTCAGTGATCGTTCTAACTTTACCACCTATGCGCTTGATTATAAGCTGGGTACTATGATGCTCGACATCACTGGTAATGGTAGCCAAAAAATCGTTACTTGGCAGAATCCAAGTAATACCAAACAGGTATTGGTCAGTCAAATCAATGTCAATAAAGCAGAGTCTGGTGCTAACGGTTACGTACAGAATGTTGTCTTAACCAACAACGAAACCCTGTTTACGCCTGTGATTCCAAATATTTCGACTAATTACGCTATTGTCGTGCAAGCATTTGACGCGAATAATAAACTGATTGGTTATCAAGCAGTGGTGCAAGATTTACCTGAATCGTTATAGACCTTGGTTTTAGAAGTATAAACATAGTGTTAAATTTATAATTATTCTAAAAAATGTCAGACGCTTCTTAAGCGTTGATATCATACCCTAGCTCTTTATTATCCTATCTACTTTTGACCTGTCAATGCATCTCGTAGATTGACGGGTTATTTTTGTTTTAGCATCTGCATTTCTTTCATACTCTGCTTATATAGACTTGCTCATATTATTTATCGGAGTATTATCATCGACACGATTCCTATGTTACTGCCTCGCTAACGATTTACTGATCGCAGTACTTGAATATTAACAATAACCAACGTGAATAATGAAAAGTTGCTAACTATGGTTTTGCCATTATCCTTTATAGATTTTAAAAGCTACAGCTTACGTTTAGGCGTTCTGGCGCTACCGATTTTGATTACCCAATTTTGCCAAGCCGCACTGGGTGTCGTTGACTCCATTATGGCGGGACGCGTCTCAGCGCTCGATTTGGCTGCTGTCGCTGTTGGCGCTGGTATTTGGCTACCGCTGTTCTTATTGGCAACAGGTATTTTAATCGCCACCACTCCTCTAATTGGGGAAGCGATAGGGCAAAACAAACACAGCCAAGTCCCACATATCACTCAACAGTCGATATGGACGGCTAGTGTTATCGGTCTTTGCGGTTTTATTATCGTCAATTTGATGCCAAATGTCCTAAGTATAATGGGCGTCCCCGAAAATATCCAACCGATAGCCACTCAATATCTGCATGGCGTTTCTTTTGGCTTCCCTGCCCTTGCCATTTATGCTGTGTTGCGTAGTTACTGCGAGGCGCTCGGTCGACCTGAACCAGTCACAGTTATTAGTATCATCGGGCTATTAGCAGATATTCCGCTCAACTATATTTTTATCCACGGGCTATTTGGTATGCCAGAGATGGGCGGTGCCGGTTGCGGGGTTGCAACGGCATTAGTATTATGGATTAACGTATTGCTTTTAGGCGCTTATACTACCTTTTCTAAACGTCAGCAATTTGCTAGCACGCGTTTCTTCTATAGCTTTACGGCTCCCAATCGTGAGCAAATAACTAAGCTACTTAAGCTTGGTATTCCAATTGGTCTCTCCATCTTCTTTGAGGCCAGCTTATTTAGCTTAGGCGCATTGGTTATCAGCCCATTAGGTGAATTAGCCACAGCGTCACATCAAGTCGCTTTATCGGTGACCTCGCAGCTATTCATGATTCCTATATCGGTTGCAATGGCATTGACTATTATGGTCTCTAATCGCTTTGGCGAAAAGAATTTGCTGGCTTTACGCCACGTACAAGCAACGGGACTTATCTGGACAGTGCTCATTGCTCTTGTCTGCATGCTTGGGATATGGTTGTTCAGACCACAACTGGCTGCAGCGTTTACGGACAATCTTGAGCTGCGCGCACAAGCCATGCACCTGTTAATTTTTGCGCTGGCTTATCAGCTGTTTGACGGCTGGCAGGTCAACGTAGCCGGTATATTACGCGGAATGCAAGATACAACGATACCGATGTGGGTAACGCTTTTCTGCTATTGGGTAGTCGCTTTGCCACTGGGGGTTTACCTAGTGCGTTTTACAGATGTTGGTGCACAAGGGTTTTGGATGGCATTGATTACTGGTTTATTCCTATCTTCCATTCTACTCACCCTGCGCTTACGCTACCAACAAAAACGCTTAACGGCAATGTGGGCTTAAACAATTCGTTTTGTTTATTTTGATAACAAGCTAATGACTGCTTTTTAAGATAACATTAAGAGTGGTTTTCAGCTTTCTAGCATAATTTTCTATCGTAGCTTCTAGTAACCAATGCTAGCGCTCATTAGCGACATCGATTATGATGAACAACGTACCTTTTATAAAATGGATCTTCCTTTTAACGCTATATCTAGTACGTAAACAGTAATCAAAAGACTGTTAAGAGAAGCTCAATGTTGTCAAAAAAAGCTCGATAAAAATAAGACGCATGTTACTAATACTCGCCTTAAAGTCAAAAATATGTAAAAATTCCAGTTAACAACTGTACATTGATTGCTCATTGCGCCGAATATAGGTATCATTAGCAATCAATTACACAATATTTTGTTACACTATTTCTTTCTTCAATTTTAGAAAAAGGCATCATTAAAATTATGGATATCGAAAAAATACGCACGCTAATCGCCCTCATGGAAGAAAACGAACTAGTCAATCTAGAAGTTAGTTCAGACGATGAGCATATCAGTTTAACCCGTCACTACGATGCGCCAGCCCCAACGATGATGGCAGCGCCTACTGTTGGTGCAGCACCTATCGCTACTGAAGCCAAAGCAGCTGTCAAAGCCGGTAGCGTTGAGACTTCACCAATGGTTGGAGTATTCTATTCTGCTCCTAGCCCTAACGATCCACCGTTTGCCAAAGTTGGCCAAAAAGTACAGGCTGGCGATACGCTTGGTATTATCGAAGCGATGAAGATTATGAATCCGCTTGAGGCCACTCAAAGTGGTGTCATCGATGAAATCTTAGTGGACAACTCTGAGGTTGTACAGTTTGGCCAGCCAGTTATACGCTATAAAGCCTAATTGTACTGCTATACCTTACTTTGTTACGCTCAATATCTCGTTAATATTCATACTATATGAATAATCCATAACGATTGAATTGATCAACGCCGCTTTGACAAGGATGACCCTATGATAAAAAAACTGCTCATCGCCAACCGAGGTGAGATTGCTCTACGTATCGTACGTGCGTGTAAAGCACTTGGTATCGAGACTGTCGGTGTCTACTCCACCGCTGATGAAAACCTCATGCATCTACGCTTCGTTGATGAAGCCATCTGTATTGGCAAACCAAATGCTAGCGAAAGCTACTTAAATATCAATACTATTTTGACGGCTGCTGAAATCTCTGGTGCTGACGCCATTCATCCTGGTTATGGTTTTTTGGCTGAAAATGCTGAATTTGCTGAACGTATTGAAGAAGCTGGCTTAACCTTCGTAGGTCCTACTGCAGATCATATTCGTCTGATGGGCAATAAGGTTTCTGCTATCAATGCGATGAAAAAAGCAGGCGTACCGACTGTACCCGGTTCAGTTGGCGCCGTTACGATGCACAATGCTGAAGAGCAAGCACGTAATATTGGCTTTCCGCTAATAGTTAAAGCGGCTTCCGGTGGTGGCGGTCGTGGTATGCGTGTCGTTGAGCGTTTCGATGACCTTATCGGTCAGGTACAAGCAGCGAGACAAGAAGCTGAGCTTTGGTTTGGTGATGATACAGTCTATATGGAACGCTACCTACAAAACCCACGTCACGTTGAAATTCAAGTACTTGGCGATGGTAATGGTAATGCTATTCATCTGTATGATCGTGATTGCTCACTACAACGTCGTCATCAAAAGGTATTAGAAGAAGCTCCTGCTCCTGATATCCCTGATGATGTGCGCGAACCTATTTTACAAGCTTGTGTCAAAGCTTGTAAACTGGTTAATTATCGTGGCGCTGGAACCTTTGAGTTCTTATTCGAAAACAACGAATTCTTCTTTATCGAGATGAATACACGGGTGCAAGTTGAGCATACTATCACCGAGATGATTACTGGTATTGATGTGGTCGTTGAGCAGCTCAAAATTGCAGCAGGGTACGGTTTATCGTATCGTCAAAGCGAAATTGAAGTCCAAGGTCATGCGATAGAGTGTCGTATTAATGCTGAAGACCCAGTAACTTTTATGCCATCACCGGGTAAGGTCACTCAGCTATATACTCCTAGTGGGGCTGGTGTTCGCTTTGACTCCCATCTATACCCTGGATATGACATTCCTAGCTATTATGACTCACTGATTGGTAAGCTTATTTGTCATGGACAAACGCGTCAACAAGCGATTGCAAAGACGTTGCATGCGCTTGATGAGCTTGTCATTGAAGGGATTAAGACCAATATCCCCATGCATCGTGATGTAATCTTAGCTGATGAAGATTTTGTCAATGAGGCTCAAAATATACATTACCTTGAAGAAGAGCTGCTCAAATCGCAAAAAACTAAAACAGCGAAATAGCCAAAACTTTTTATCGGTATTGTGGCAAACATAAAAAACCCGCTTTCTGATAAGAAAGCGGGTTTTTTATGCGTTATAAATAAATTATTAGAGGGTTTTAAATATAAAACAAACTATTTAGGGCAGTACTCTATGGAAATTCATAAAGCATTCCTTACCATCAGGATCAGCACACCACTGCATTTGATTACCATCATGGTTCAAGTAAGCAATTAGTGCCTCGTCAGTCTGATCAATTTTATTACCTGAGCAATCTACTTCATTATTATCATAGACAGTTTTGATAGCAATAATAGGTAAACCTTCTTCACGATGCGTCACCAAATAGCGACCGTAAGTCCATTCTTTACCACTCACAGCCCACATCTCATTGTCTGAGCCAAAGTTATACAACTCTCGGCACTGAGTAGATTTTTTTGTTTTTACATTAGTGCTGGTCGCTGTATTGGGTGCGACCTTAAAGACACGGCGTTCACTTTGACCCAAAACACCATCTACTGCCCCAGCCGATACCTCAGGCTCGTTACTTTCTATATTTTGAATATTACCCGACGCTATTTGCTTCGCTGCAGCTTCTTTGGTCATGGTAACATCACTATCTAAATCTATCTCCCATTGACCAGCGATGGCAGGACTAATATGCGTTGTAATTACCGACTGACTAATAGGCTCGCTATTCGAAGGTAGTGAGGCTAAAACAGCTGCTAACGTAAATGAAGCAAACGAAATAGGTTCCATAATTAACCTTATACTTATAATAATGAGTTATGTACATACATTAGTGTAAGTCCTAGATACCAAACACACAAGTAACATTATGCTATAGGTAGTCGGATGTACAACCAATAAGTCATCCAATGACGTTTACATTAATATATCTATATATTGAAAAAGTAACAAAAAACACAGTTGTTATTTATAGTTGATGTTCATAGTTAATATTTATTAACCGTAAAAAATACCGCCATGTCCCTTTAAAAGATATGGCGGTACTTTAATTCAAGTCTAACTATTTAAACTTAAGCTGCCGTCATGCTTGGCGCTTGAGCAAATGCAGATAGTGCGCCTTTTAACATCGCCGATACCGTGCTGCTACAAGTGCCGATACCAGAGTAAACTGCTCCGTCAACATTAAGCTGAATATAAGCTGCCGCATTAGCATTGGTTTTGTTATCGCTGTTATTGTCATCATCGATACCATTACCACTATTATGCTGCGGATTGATAGCATGCTCAGCGTAATTGATAACGTGTATTGATTTACCAGTGTGCTGCGCAAGTCCGTCAATGAACGATGACAATGGACCATTACCTGTTCCATCAATCGTAATAGTATCGCTATTCATCTGTACTTGACCATTAAAGTAAACTTCACCGCCCTTATTATTGACACTATAGTCTAGTAACTCAAAGTTGCCTTGCTGCAAATATGTATCTTCAAAGGTCTGTAAGATTTCATCGTTCTGTAATTCACGGGCAGCAGCTTCAGCTTGCTTTTGTACCACACCGCTAAAGTCAATTTGCATCCAGCGCGGCAAGTTAAATCCATAGTTGCGTTGCAAGATATAAGCGACGCCGCCTTTACCAGACTGACTATTGATACGTACTACATCTTGGTAGCTACGACCAATATGTGCAGGATCAATGGGTAGATAAGCGACATCCCATACATTATCAGTTTGATCTTGATGCTTCTCATTATAATCGAGAGACTTCTTGATGGCGTCTTGATGCGAGCCACTAAAGGCGGTAAATACTAGCTCACCCACATACGGATGACGTGGATGTAGCGGTAAATTATTACACTCGCTAACCACCTGCACAATCTCACTCATATTACTAAAATCAAGATCAGGATCGATACCTTGGCTGAATAAGTTCATCGCCATGACCATGATATCCATGTTACCAGTACGCTCACCGTTACCAAGCAAGGTGCCTTCGATACGATCTGCACCAGCAAGTACACCAAGCTCCGCAGCAGCAACCGCACAGCCTCGGTCATTGTGAGTGTGTAGACTAATAATGACATGCTCACGCTGCGCAAGATTACGACAGAAGTATTCAACTTGATCCGCAAAGACATTAGGCATAGAAGCTTCAACGGTCGCTGGTAAGTTAAGAATAACCTCTTGACCTTGTTGTGGCTGCCAAACTTCACACACAGCATCACAGACTTCTACCGCATATTCAGTTTCAGTTTGGCTAAAGCTTTCAGGTGAATACTGGAATACCCATTCTGTCTCTGGATATTTTGCCGCATACTGCTGTAATAGCTTGGCACCAGTAATCGCAATTTCTTTAATCTCAGACTTATCTTTACCATAGACCTTTTCACGCTGTATGCGGCAAGTTGAGTTATAGACATGGACAATGGCTCGCTTCGCGCCTTTTAATGATTCAAAGGTACGTGCAATCAAATGCTCACGCGCTTGTACCAATACCTGCAACGTCACATCTTCAGGTACATGGTTTTCTTCAATAAGTTTACGAGCAAAATCAAATTCAACCTGAGCGGCTGATGGGAAACCAATCTCAATCTCTTTAAAACCCACCTCAACTAAGGTTTTGAAAAAGCGCATTTTTTGTTCAATAGTCATCGGATCAATCAGAGCTTGATTGCCATCACGTAGATCAACACTCGCCCATATTGGCGATGTTTCAATAGTTTTACTTGGCCATGTTCGATCTGACAATGAAGGTGCAAACGCAAATGGACGATATTTACGGAAATCGAAAGCAGCGTTTTTGGGCGTAATCTTTGCAGTACGTGTGGTCGCATTGCGGGTGGCTTGGTCAGACATAATCAATCCTTTTAGACGATATGATGAGCTAGATATATATCTAACTAAATGGCGTTATCATAAGAGATAATAGTTATGTCATTATAATAGCAAAGATTTTGAAGTGAAAAGCAGCTTTATTAAACAATTTTATAATCATAATTAGTGATTATCGCTAATTTTATAGATATAATCAGTGCAAACCACTAATGCTAGGTAAAAACGATGACTGATAGCCGCTTTGCCCATCAAATTACACATACTATTGACGATATTGACAAGCGTCTTTTACGTCTATTACAGACTGACGCACGGATGAGCATTACTGAGCTGGCTGAAAACGTTAACCTATCAGCTACTCCCTGCGCACGCCGTATCAAACGTCTAGAAGACGCAGGCATTATCACTGGTTATCATACTCAGACAGACGCAGAAAAGCTTGGCTATCCGCTCGCTATATTTATCGCTATTAGTATGGATCGCCACACAGCTGAGCGTTTTGAGCAGTTTGAAAAAAAGGTGCAAAGCTTCGATGAGGTTATCAGTTGCAGCATCGTTACAGGCCGTTCTGAAGACTACTTAATTAAAGTACGAGTACGTGATATGGCACACTATGAAGAGTTTTTATTACATCGTCTAAATCGTATTGAAGGCGTTGCACAAGTACATACGAGCTTTGAGTTACGAGAAGTTTTTAGCCGCAGCATTGTCTAAAAAACTACTTTTAATAATAACTATTACGCTGCCGACTAAATAGAATTATTAGAAAAAGTCCAACCAATAGCCCGATAGCAGCGACCAATAGGCCAGCATTAAAATTATTATCCTGCCCCGCTAATGCGACCGTCACTAATGGTCCAATAAACTGACCTAGCGCATAGGCCAAAGTTGCTAATCCTATCAGCAAATTAGAGTAGGCTGGATTGATATTTTTGATAATATTCAAGGTCATTGAAACCATACCAACAAAGGTTGATCCTAAAATTACCGCATTCGCGTATAAGCCAAATGCACCCTTGGACCATAAAGGTAAAAGCATCCCAAATGCTTGTAATAAGGTTAAACCCATCAAGGTTTTGGTCTCACCAATACGTTTAGCAAGCGCGCCCCACAGAGGATTGGACAGCATCGCAAAAATACCAACTAGCAACCAAATAAGCAGCCCAGCATAACTTTGGGTCGTAAGCCGCTGTGCTGCCATTACTGGCAAAAAGGTCGCTGATGTAATATAACCAAAACCTGCCAGCACATAGCTTGCTGACAACAGCATAATTGCTTTGGTATGTCCGGTGACTGCTTCGTATAATGAACGTTTAAAATTAATATAGGTTTGGCGTATGGATCGGTGCGCAGCATTGGACGATGAGTTTGCCAGCCGTGTCTCGCCAGATACAGTTGTATTTGTATCTGCATTTATTGGTCGTATGCCATAGAGTAGCCAGAGCAGTGGCAAGCTACTCACGCCTGCTACCAGCCAGATAATACCGAAATGATAGCCGAGTATTAATAACCACCATGTCAATACGGCTGAAAGGCTAATACCCACTCCTATCCCTGCATAATGCAGTGCCGAAAGCACAGAGCGGCGCTCATTGCTAAAGCTTTGAATCACCAACGATGAGCTTAAAATCATCGCCACTCCACTCGCGATACCTGCTAGCAAACGAATAACATACCATAGGTTTAATGACATCTCCGGCACGACGAGCAGCATAGTCGTGAACACACTAACAATCGTCCATAGTATTAGCATTTGCCACGTGAGACGCTGCGGAACAAACATGGCAATAAGCGCACCGATAAAGTAGCCAATATAATTAACTGAGGCTAGCCATCCAGCAATGGCCGTCGATAACGACAACTGAATCATGATATCAGGCAAGGTAGCCGTAAATAAAAAGCGCCCATAACCCATCACCACCGCTAGACAATAAAGACCTGTCCAAGCGATGGTAATTTCATTGGTAATAATAGGAAGAATGCGGCTTTTGAGAGCAGTCATCATGACAGAGCCAATTTGTGGTAATAGGCACACAATCCTTTGTGTTAAAAATCTACAGATAATACTTAAAATCGGAAATACACTATAAAAACCGAATAAAAGCTACTTAAAAACTACGAAACGTTAAGTGCGGGCGTTGAAGGTTGCTCTGTATCGGTCTGCCCTAATATCTGTACCCGTTGGTCGCTAAACATATCCATATCAGGGGCTAAAGTACGCATAAACCGATCAAAATATAACAGCTGCTTGGTCAGTAAAGCGAAATCACGTGGGAAATGAATACCATGACGTTTACCCACTTCAACGATTTCAAGCATCATTTGATTCAGCTCATCAGCCTGCTCTTTACTGTTAAAAGGCACACCGCTTGTAAACGTAATATCTTCTGCCATGATGGTTTTCATCATGCGTTGTAAATCATTTGCTAAATCAAGCTCATCGACATTACTACGACCACGGGTCATCTCCATATCGATCATATGCTGTGCCATTGCTTGATAGTTATTATCTTGCAAGGCCTGCATCATGCCCATACAGGCACGCCAACTTTCGGCCTTTAGTTTGCCCACAATACCGAAATCCAAAAAGCCAATTCGGCCATCGGTTAAGAGCATTAAGTTGCCTGCATGCAGGTCAGCGTGGAAACTATTGCAGAACATAAGGCTTGCAAACCACGTATTCAACGTATCTGCCATCACTTGGGCTGGGTCATCACAATACTGGCGCATTGCCGTCTCATCAATCATGGAGACGCCATGTAACCGACTCATAGTCAGCACGCGCTTAGTAGTCAGCTCATCATAGACTTGCGGCGCAACCACCTTGGTATTCCCTGATACAGCCAAAAACTGCTGAAAATCACGAATGTTTTGGGCTTCAGCAATAAAGTCGGTCTCAGCAAGCATGCGCAAACGAATCTCATCGATAATCGGTGCGATACTAGCAAACCTCATTGAAGGCATTAGCAGCTCAATCAGTTTGGTGACCCCATGCAACACTCCCAAATCGGTTTGCATGATGGTTTCGACTTCAGGCTTTTGCACCTTTAATACCACTTCATCACCATTATGCAAACGCGCGGCATGCACTTGGGCGATGGAGGCTGATGCTAATGGTTTTTCGTCAATAAATGCAAACTTATCAGACAGCGTTTGCCCATCGACTGCCAGCTCAGCCGTCAATACCTGCTTGATGTAAGCGTAGGATAATGGGGTCGTTTGATCCAAACAATCTTGAAACGCTTCTACATATTCACGCGGGAATAAAGATGGCGTACTGGCTATAAACTGGCCGATTTTAATATAAGTAGTACCAAGCTGCTCAAAGGTATCCTTTAATAATCTTGCATCAGGCTTCTCGCCTTTTGCGACTCTTAGCGCAGATAAGCCAGCGACACTGACCGTCTGACGCATACGGTTAACCACATTGAACGAATGCTTTAGTAAATGAGGGCGATGAATTTTCATAAGAAACAACTATGGTAATAAAAAGAAGGGATAAGAATAAGTAAAGTAAAATATGAACGAGTTGAACGCTTGCTAATGGTCTGCTTAAAAATCATTGGGAAAAATTGGCACAAACCGGACAATGAACATCTTGTCGGTAGCCCATCAACCGTTGCTGCATCTGGCTACCATCCCATATTAGCAGTTTGTTTGTCAGTGGATTTTTGGTTAATCCCAAATACTGCAACGCAGCATTGGCCTGCAAATTACCCATGATGGCTGTCGTGCTGGCGAGCACCCCTGAATTGGCACAGGTACGTTCATCAGCCTCTGCATCAACTGCTACTGAGCCAAACACGCAATGATAGCAGCCTGTATTAAGATGCGGCTCATACAACGCTAATTGTCCCTGCATGGCTATCGCTGAGGCAGATAATAAAGGGATCTGGTAGCGCACACTAATGCGATTAATGATGTCACGCGTCGCAAAGTTATCGGTACAATCTAATAAAAGATCAGGCTTACCTGTCGCCATATCAAGCAAATCATAAGCATTGTCTTCACTCAGCCGTGCAACCGTACCACGAGCAGTTATTAAAGGATTAATCCTCTCTAACATCTCGGCAGCGGTCAACGCCTTGGGCTTACCGATATCTTCAGGTAAGAATAGCGTTTGCCGCTGTAAATTGCTTGCCTCAATCTCATCATCATCAATCAGATGAATTTGCCCAAGTCCTGCACGTACTAAGGTCTCAGAAGCCGGACAACCTAAGCCGCCTGCGCCTATCATGACCACTCGCGATACTTTTAAACGTAGCTGCGCATCGATATCCCAGCCCTCGAGCAATACCTGCCGCGCATAACGCATCAACTCATCATCTGATAGCGCAACTGTCTCTGCTGAATAAGTCATATTTATCACCAAAATTATTACTTAGATTACTGCATAAAAAATACAATTATCAAAGCTGCCCCAACGTAACCCGATCATTGCCGCCAAAATCCTGCACCGTTTGTACCGCTGTAAAGTCATTATCTGACAATATTTGACGTACTGCTTCACCTTGATCAAAACCATGTTCAATCGCCAACAGTCCACCTATACGTAAATATTGCGGTGCTTGCTGGACAATATGTTCTATATCGGCCAATCCATGATTAGGTGCACTCAAAGCACTAATAGGCTCAGCCTGCAAACAAGTTAAATGCTCGTCCAACTCATCAATATAAGGCGGATTTGAGACAATCACATCGAATAAACTCTCGTCCTGAGTAGACAGCTCGTCATACCAGCTGCTTTGTACAAACTCAATATTGGCGACATCATTGATAACGCCATTATGTTTAGCAACTTTCAACGCTTCTAGCGATAAATCAACTGCTACCGTTTGCCAATTACCATGTTTCGATTTGTGTTTTAACTCATGTGCCAAGCTAATGGCAATACATCCTGATCCAGTACCCAAATCTAACAAGCGCTTTGGTTTATTATCATCACCTACATTTTTTAGCTGAGAATGTATCCAATTTAAAACTTGTTCGACCAAAATTTCAGTGTCAGGTCTAGGAATTAACGTATGCTCATTGACGGTAAAGTTGAGCGACCAAAACTCTTGCTGTCCCGTTAAATAAGCGAGCGGTGTACCTGTTTGCATCTGAACCACACCTGCATAGAACTGCTCATACTCAGACTCAGTCAGCTCATAGCTTTCATCAGTGATTAAGAATATGGCAGGCTTATCCAACACATGTAGTAGCCAGTCTGTTATCCAAAACTTAGGCATCTCATTTACTGAAACCCCAGCTGCCGCTACATTTTCCATTGGTTGATGGCTTTGCCGCTTGATTTGCTTTACTGTCATGTTCTGTACTTTAGGTAGTATCATTACTGACTCTTAAAAATCGTTTATTTGCTTATCTCAGGCTTAATCGGTAGCCCGTGGTGGCTCATTGGTATTTGTCAAATTAGGGTTCGCCTTCGTTAGTATCGGTTTACCATTATTATCACCATCATTATTAGTGTCATCGTCGCCATAAATGTCGTCATTATCACCAATGACAATATGCTTATCGACAAAATAAATTAATGCCAAAATAGGAATACCAATAGCGAAGGTAAAGATAAAGAAGAACGGATAACTGGTGCTATCAACGATGGTACCAGAATAACCACCCAGTACCTTTGGCAATAAGGTCATGAGTGATGAAAATATCGCATACTGTACAGCGGTAAAGCGAATAGAGGTCAGTGCAGACAAGAAAGCAATGAATACAGCACTAGCAAGACCTGCAGCAAGGTTATCAAAGATCACAGCTAGATACATGTAAGGCATGCTACCTGGATGATATGTCAACAATACGAACAACAAGTTGGTGGTACAAGCCAATATTGCCCCGACCATCATTGCCTGCATCATACGCAGTTTTTGTGCCAATAACCCACCTAAAAAGCCGCCAGCAATCACCATAATGACGCCGACCAATTTGACAGCATTTGCAATATCAGTCTTAGTAAAACCCATATCCTGATAGAAAACGTTGGAAATCACACCTGCGACAATGTCTGAAATACGATATAAACCAATAAGTGCTAGGAGCAATAATGCTTTTTTGCCATAACGACGGAAAAAGTCAGCAATAGGCTCAACCCAAGTTGTTTTGGCGACTTCTGCTTCTACAAGATTGACCTTCACTAACCCATAACCAATAATCAAGGCAACTATTAAGCTCAATACCATACGTACTAATTCATACAGAAACCCTAAAAGTGCACTTTCTGTTTCGGGCAATAACGATCCCAAATTAGCAAATATGAATACAAAGCCTACGACCGATAATGCAAATACCAATACTAAACGCGAATAGTCCGAGGTTTTACGTTCAACACGCACCTGATTACTGACTGGTTCATGAATGATCAAAGTGGTCGCTACACCAATTCCCATAACCCCTGCCATGACCCAGTAAGTATTACGCCACGCCTCATAACTATAAAACGTTTCAGTTGAGCCAAAATAATCTGCTAAATATAGCGCGCCTGCCCCTGCGACAATCATCCCTAAACGATAACCAGCCGTATACATCGCCGATAACACTGACTGGAGGCTTGGTGGCGCAAGCTCAATACGGTATGCATCAATGACAATATCTTGGGTAGCAGAAGAAAAACCAAGCAATACTGCGCCAATTGCCATATAAACAAGGCTGCCTTCATTGGTTGGGTTGACACTAGCCATGAGGCAAATCGCCAAAATAATCATCAACTGAGCGACTAATATCCAGCTACGACGTCGACCTAGTAGTTTGGTTAATATGGGAAGTGGTACTGCATCGACTAATGGCGCCCAAATAAATTTGAACGAATAACCAAGCGCTGCCCAACTAAACATCGTTACTACGCCGCGATCAATACCTGCCTCACGCAACCATAATGAAAGACTTGAAAATATAAGCAAAATGGGAATACCAGCAACAAACCCTAAGAACAGCATGATAATAGCGCGCCGGTCGAGATAGGCTTTGGCCGCGTCTCCCCATGACTTTTTGGCGACTGGAGGATTTGGGGGCACAGGTTGGACAGCAGACATAACAACTCACCAAAACTTGAGACAAAGAACACAACTATGCACAACTTTTATCAATCGTTAGCAGCAATAATTGATACTAAAAATCGATAAAAGTTGCTTAGAGTTGCATAAAGAAAGCCACACTTGCAGCAAAATTGAATTATGGTACTTCAGAACGCCTACCTTGACTAGACATTCTAACGATATTTTTGCATTAAAACGCTTGAGACCTATCTCAACAACCATATGTCAATTTACATAGTAAATCTATGTAGCATTAGCTTGCAGAAATATTAATTTATAGCTATTTATTACACAATTTTTCATTACTATCATTAAGGATTAATGTAACGTTATAGCTTTCTACCGCAATATAATAAAAATACAGCAGTAGAATGAAAAAAAATAAACCTAAAATTTTTTATGACGATTGAATTACGATGAGTTATATAAAACTTATAATTCTTATATATGAGTTTTATAAATAAACAGTCTTTATATATGCTTTATGTATGACCGATAATTATCGTAATTAGCCAGTTATCTTATTTACCACAAGAGCCTAGGAGTTATACGATGTCCAACTCGACCCCAACTGACAAAAATGCACCACTAGAAACTGGACGTTGCCCAGTTGAACACGGTAGTGACGATGCTCACAATAATGTCGCAACTAACACGACCTACGATCAAGGCGATGATAAAGGTCCAACTATCCATAGTGAAAACGTAGACCAATCACATGCACCGCAACGTCCTAGCATGGGCGGCTGCCCTGTCATGCATCAAGCGCACACCACCACTGCTTCTGCAGCAACCGACTGGTGGCCGAATAGCTTGAATTTAGATATCTTACATCAGCAAGACCAAAAAACTAATCCAATGGGTGCTGACTTTGACTATGCTGAAGCATTTAAACAGCTAGATTTAGAAGCTGTCAAACAAGACTTGAAAGCTTTGATGACTGAATCACAAGAATGGTGGCCAGCAGATTGGGGTCATTATGGTGGTCTGATGATTCGTATGGCTTGGCATTCGGCTGGTACTTATCGTAGTGCTGATGGTCGTGGCGGCTCTAATACAGGCAATCAACGCTTTGCACCACTGAACAGCTGGCCTGACAATGTTAACTTAGACAAAGCACGTCGCTTATTATGGCCTATAAAGAAAAAGTATGGCAATAAATTATCATGGGCTGATTTAATGATTTTAGCTGGTAACATGGCCTATGAGTCAATGGGATTTAAAACCTTAGGTTTCGCTGGTGGTCGTGCTGACATTTGGCATCCAGAAAAAGATATCTACTGGGGCTCTGAGCGTGAATGGCTTGCTGCAACTGAAAATCGCTACGAGAGTGACCAAGAGCGTACATCACTCGAAAACCCACTCGCAGCGGTACAAATGGGTTTGATCTATGTCAATCCTGAAGGGGTCGATGGCAACCCTGATCCACTAAAAACAGCTCAAGATATGCGCACAACCTTCGCCCGAATGTCGATGAATGACGAAGAAACGGTAGCATTGACTGCTGGTGGTCATACCGTTGGTAAGTGTCATGGTAATGGCGATGCAACGATACTAGAAGATGAGCCAGAAGCTGCGGATATGGCTGAACAAGGCTTAGGCTGGCGTAATCCTAAAGGTAAAGGCAATGCAGGCGATACGGTTTCGAGTGGTATTGAAGGCGCATGGACTACCAACCCAACCCAATGGGATCATGGTTATTTTGAGCTACTCTTAGGTCATAACTGGGAATTAACCAAAAGCCCAGCAGGCGCATGGCAATGGGAGCCTACCGATATTCGTGAAGAAGATCGCCCATTAGATGCGCATGACCCAAGTGTACGCCGTAATCCGATCATGACCGATGCTGATATGGCACTGAAAAAAGACCCTATCTATCGTGAGATTTCAGAAAAATTCCATCAAAATCCAGAGTACTTCGATGAAGTATTTGCTAAGGCTTGGTTTAAACTGACGCATCGTGACTTAGGACCAAAAGCTCGCTACTTAGGGTCAGATGTGCCAAGCGAAGACTTTGTATGGCAAGATCCTATTCCGACAGGCAATACTGAATTGACGATTGATGATATGGCGACTTTAAAATCGCAAATATTAGACAGCGATTTGAGCCGCCGAGAGTTGATTATCACTGCTTGGGATAGCGCTCGTACTTTCCGTGTCTCAGACTATCGCGGCGGTGCTAACGGTGCGCGCATTCGTCTTGCGCCGCAAAAAGACTGGATCGGTAATGAGCCAGCACAACTACAACGCGTGCTTGAAACATTGACACGTATTCAAGCTGAGTTTGAAAAAGATGTTAGCTTAGCTGACCTCATTGTTCTAGCTGGTAATGCTGCGATTGAACAGGCTGCAGTTGATGCTGGCGTAGATATTAATGTGCCATCTAAAGCAGGACGCGGTGATGCTGAAGAAGCAATGACCGATACTGAATCTTTCGCAGATTTAGAGCCATTGCACGACGGTTATCGTAATTGGGTACAAGGCAACTATGCCGTAGCGCCTGAAGAAATGCTGCTTGATCGCACTCAATTAATGGGATTAACTGCTCCTGAGATGGTGGTATTAATCGGTGGTATGCGTGTTTTAGATACCAACCATGGTCAGAGTCAACAGGGCGTTTTTACTGAGAGACCTGGTGTGCTTACTAATGATTTCTTTGTTAATCTAACTGATATGAACTATACGTGGCATCCAGTCAAGACAAGCAACGATACACCTCATACCTCTAATCTTTATGAAGTACGCGAGCGTGGTACCGGAAAAACAAAATGGCAAGCAAGCCGTGTAGATTTGGTGTTTGGTTCAAACTCAATACTACGTGCTTATGCTGAGCTATATGCGCAAGACGATAATTTAGAAAAATTCGTCAATGATTTCGTCCGCGCTTGGAGCAAGGTCATGAACGCGGATCGTTTTGATATCGCATAAGGATTTTGTTTATCTAGATTAATCGCAATAATTAGATATAGAATAAAATTTTTCTAACACTAACGTAATAACCCTTATTTCACAAACAGCTACCTTCTAGAAGATAGCTGTTTTTTTGTTTATGATATTGGTCTCATTTAGGCTCATTGCTTCACATTGTACAAAGCAACCCCTCTATATTCCTAATTATTATAAATTGATAGCTATTTATTATATACAAGAATAATAGATTTGATTTACACTGGTCGCTTACTGCATATTTATACGTTTTTATTTTTATATACAGACAGGGTTTGTATATTTATACAATAGGATTAAGTTATGGCAATCGACGTAGTGGTCAATCAGCGGCATCTACAAATCCAACTCAAACAGTTGGAGACGGTGTGGCATACGGTGATTAATGGCTATAACCTAAGTCAAGCAGCGACGGTATTGCATACCAGTCAGTCAAGCTTATCAAAGCATATTGCTGCACTTGAGAACCAACTCAAAACCGAAGTGTTCGTCCGTCAAGGCAAACGCTTAACTGGTCTTACGACCATGGGCACCGCGCTGATGCCGCATATTGAGTCTATCTTTGCTGAAATTCGTACGATTGAGAACCTTAGTCTTGATTTTAATAATCCAAATATTGGTACGTTAACGATTGCCACCACTCATACGCAAGCACGTTATGTATTGCCACAAGTGGTTAAAGAATTTAAAGAGCGTTTTCCTAAAGTTAATTTAATCCTGCAACAGGCTGACCCTGAGACTATCGCGCAGATGGTTATTCGTGGGCAGGCCGATATCGGTATTGCAACCGAGTCGTTGCTCCATAACAATTATCTACGCTGTTATCGCTATTACGATTGGACACACCGTATTATTGTACCGAGTGATCACGAGCTTGCCGGACAAGAATCCATCGACCTACCTACTCTCGCCAGCTATCCGATAGTAACCTATCACGGGGGTTTTACGGGACGCAGCGCTATTGATAAAACCTTTGAGGCTGCAGGGTTAGAGCCTGACATTGTCTTAGCAGCGCTCGATGCTGATGTGATAAGCACCTATGTCGGTCTTGGTTTAGGAATTGGTATTATCGCTGAAATGGCATTTGAGCCGAGCCATTATCAGAACTTAACTGCCATTCCAGTGGATCATTTTGGACGCTTTACCAGCTGGATGGCGGTACGTGATGATGCAGAAATTCGCCAATATGGCCGTGCTTTTATGGAGCTGTGTCAAAAGCAGTTTAGCCAGTAGCTTTTTAAATAGTAACTACTATAAGCATAGCTAATTAACACTTGTGTTTATAAAAATTCAACGGCATCGTTATCAATAGATAGCGGTGCCGTTTGCTTTTCATACTGCTATTTTTGCTAAAAGTCTACATTGTATCTTGTACGCTTAGCACATTATTAAGATTTGTTATCACCTTGAGTCTTGACCTTTATATTCATTATAACTGCCCCATCATATGAGGTATTGAACAACCAGTAGGCAGTCACGTCAAACTAGTGCCTTCTATAACTATAATTGAATACAAATATAATAATGTCGTTGAGATGCGGCATCATAAAAAAATAGGTGATTTATGAGTAACACAATTCCTTTATCCTTTTTAGATTTAGCTCCCGTTCCTGAAGGTAAAACCATCGCTGAAGGTATCGCCCAGACCGTTGAGACAGCACAACAAGCAGAAGAAGTCGGCTTCAACCGTTACTGGATGGCTGAGCACCACAATATGCCCGGTATCGCTAGTGCAGCGACCTCGGTGCTACTATCGCATATTGGTAGTCAAACTAAGCGCATCCGTATTGGCGCAGGCGGAGTTATGCTTCCCAATCATGCCCCACTTGTCATCGCTGAGCAATTCGGCACCTTGCAAGCGCTATATGGCGACCGTATTGATTTAGGTTTGGGCCGCGCCCCTGGTACAGATGGTGCGACTTTTCAGGCCTTACGTAGGCAAATGAAAGATGCTGAGCGCTTTCCGCAAGATGTACAAGAGTTGATGTACTTCTTGGGTGATGGCACAGATAATAGTCCTGTACAGGCATTCCCTGGAGCCAAATCAAACGTTCCTATTTGGATTTTAGGCTCATCGTTATTTGGTGCTACCCTAGCTGCACATCTAGGACTACCTTATGTGTTTGCTTCTCATTTTGCACCGCAAATGCTCAATCAGGCTATTACTACGTATCGTGAGCAATTCCAGCCTTCGGCTAATTTAGACAAGCCTTATGTCATGGTAGCAGCGAACTTACTACTTGCTGATGACGATGCGACCGCACATTATCACTTTACCTCAGCGCAGCAGAGTTTTGTGCGCTTGCGCCGCGGTGAAACGGGTCAAATGCCAAAACCGACTCATGATATGGATAGCATCTGGAGTCCAGCAGAAAAGATGATGGTAGACAGTGCGCTATCGATATCGTTCATTGGCTCTGTTGAGACCGTTAAACCGAAGCTTGCTGAGTTCCTTGCGAAATGTGAGCCGGATGAGCTGATTGTAACGGCAAACGTTTATGACCAAGCAGCGCGTTTACGTTCACTTGAACTTACACCTGAGCTAAATTTGTTTACTTTACAACAAGATAAGACGCTTGCATAATTAATGATGAACTCTAATGAGATTGCGGTCATGGAATCATCTACTTTTATCGGTTCATCAATATTTTTATACATTGTCGCATTTATCGCAGTGATGGTACTGGGTGGTTATCTGACGTATCATACTACTGCAAAACGGAAACGGCAGCTAAAAGATAAGCGCGATAGAGATAACCTAAATTAATGTACTTTAAATTAATGTTAAAAAAGCCACCTTCTCTTATTTGAGAAGATGGCTTTTTTACGGTTTAAATAACTATCTTAAGTAGTAGAATACAAAGTGTTTTTAAATAGCCTTACCAATCAACTGATGATCCAAGATTTTTTTGTTCAGCTTGTTTTGCGACATATAAAGCAACTGCCGCATCAAAACTTGCCGCACCTACCGACTTAAACAAAGTGACTCCATCAGACTTAGTGGCCTCTTCTTTTAGCGCCCCCGTTACTAACGCTTGCAAGTCACCGCTGAGATCACCCCATGTCCATGCACAATCAGAGTTATCATGCGCTTGGATTAAATCGCCCGCTTCGTGACGGCTACCAGCCAAGTCGTCAACGACGACCATGCTACTGCTTGCAACAACGTCGTTGCCTATTTCTTTCATAGTCGGTTGATAAGCGCCTACCGCATTGATATGTGCATCAGTTTTAATTTGATCAATACTAAATAAACCTTCGGTCGCTCGGGTCGCTACATTAATAATATCTGCATCACGGACAGCATCACTTAACTCTTCACAAACCTTAAGTTCAACGTCCCACTGAGTATAATCACGGGCAAAACTCGTTTTAAATTGCTCTGCACCTTTATGATTTCTATTCCATAAATACACTGTTTTAATTTCAGGGCGTACTGTTAATACGGCGTTTAACTGCTCATAGGCCATACCACCACAACCGATAACAGCGACACTTTGGCAATCAGACTTTGCCATATACTTAGTAGCGATACCTGATAAAGCTGCCGTCCGCACCTGCGTAATATAAATGCCATCCATAATCGCTAATATCTCACCGGTATCATTGTTTGATACGGTGATAATAGCAGTGGTCGTTGGCATATCACGACTAGGATTATCAGGGCAAATAGTGACGAGCTTTACGGCGGTGTACTCTTTTTCACCATCATAAATAGTTGCTGGCATTGATAAATGCGAGCCTGAGCTATGCTTCTTATCTTCACTAAAGGTTTCAATGACTAGACGTTCAGGCGCTTTAATCCAATTAGGATTCGCCGCTTGCTGATGTAATAATTCTTCAATAGCATCAATAGCTGCTTGCATATTAAGATGTTCGGTCACTACCGTTTTGTTTAATAACTGCACTGTGAGCGTTCCTTGCTTGTTAAATTTGTGAATTTACAATCGTATTTATTATGGAGTTATTGTTACTTCCATCTATTCAATACTTATATACGTCTCATCATGCCTTTATTTATCAGGCAAGGCAATAGCCACAACGATAACACTTTAATACTATAGTCAATCCACTATAAAAGTGTTACATCGTTAACCTCGATTGAAGTATTACATATACATCTTCACTCGGTTGCCTTGTACCACTTTTAGATTGAACCGACTATAAGTTGAAAAATTACCCAGTAAATACTATATTATTAAAAAAACTTCAAAATAAGAATCTTATCAGTTTTTTTAGGTAAATTAAAAAATGCGACTTAAGGTAGCTTCTCTAGATTGCCATAATATATGGTTACTACATCCACCCTAAAGCACGTAACATCGCCGCGCCAATCGCCATACCAAACATCCCTACTACCGTAGTAAACGCTAAAATATTAGCTGCTAACACGTCATTGCCCCCCATGGCCTTTGCCATTACATAGCTAGCAGCAGCGGTCGGTGATGCTGCCATCAAAAACAACACGCCCATATGTACACCCGTCAGCCCAAAGCCCAACCCTACTGCGATAGCAATTATTGGCGCCACAACAATGCGACCAATACTGGCTTGCATGGACAATCCTGAAGGATGCAGCATCGACTTTAAATCAATACTAGCACCGGCGCAAATCAGTGCTAATGGCAATGCTACAGCTGCTAGTAAGTCGCCAGTCGTATGAATAACACCAGTTATCGGTGGTAGCGGCAACGCCTTATAAGCAAAGGCGGCTAGTAAGGCGATTATTAGTGGATTGGTAAATAGTTTTTTAATGATCATGGTGCTGCGACTAGCCCACGTATCATCGACGCTTTTGGACACACGACTGAGGGTAATAACGGCTAAGATATTAAATAATATTGTCACCACGCCCATATATACAGCACCGATACTTAAGCCTCGCTCTCCATAGGCGTTAGCAACTGTCGCCAGTCCGATAATAGCCATATTGCTGCGAAATATACCTTGTACAAACACCCCTTGATCCGCTGGACGACTGACAAAACGCTTGGCATAAACTTCTGCACCGATAAATAAAATAAAGGTCACTAAAATACCAGCAACTATCAGCGTGATTTGTTTGCCATAATCAACCTCACTATCGACCACACTAAAGAAAAGCAAACATGGCAAACAGTAATTAAATACGAAGCTTGAGGACTGATCGATAAAGGTCTGACTCGCCTCGCCGCGTCTTTGCATAAAAAAGCCCAATCCCATTAAAGCAAGGTTGGGCAGTACAATAGTAATCGCAAAAACAATGGCTTCGATCATAGATAAGCTCGGATCAGCAATATGCTCAAAGCTATGTTTTCAAAGCCATGAGCATATACTTGTTATAGGTCGGATTAGGGTGTATTTGTGAATGTTCAACACGCCCTAAATATTGGAAGATTAAAATGTTATAGAGTGCTGCATTATAGAATGAGACATTACAGTGTAGTGCATATCTATTTATGATCTGGTTTTTTTACCCATTTACCGTCAGAATTTTTTTCATAGACATTCTCAACGGCTGCCCATGCGGTAGCAAACCAACGTGACTCCTCATCATACTGTTTACTCGCACTATTGAACGCCGCACGAAAGATTTCTTGTGCGTGTTTGGGTAAGTTGTCTTTTACCGCATCCGGTAAGTCTGATAATTTGTCATAAGGCATAAAAGCATTCCTTGTCTGTAATCGACTAACGCCATTATCTTTAACAATCCTATTCTACCTATTATTTGTTCTCAAAACAGAATAGAGCAGTATTATGCTGTTTTTAAATTGTTAAGAGCACTGTTATGCGCTTGACCATAAAAAGAACCCATAACGAAACAACGTTATGAGCTCTTTTTAAGATTCTTTACTCAGTGTTCTTTTTTTAGTGATGTTTTACGACAAATTCAAAGCTGCTGCGACTTTTTTGTGCTTTTTGACTGTCATGGCTAATAATTGAATAGCCGCAGGAGTCACACCACTCACGCGCCCAGCTTGGGCAAGCGTGGCAGGACGTACTTGCGTTAGCTTTTGCACAATCTCATTTGATAGCCCTGACACTATACTATAGTCAAAATCGATTGGCAGTGCCGTATTCTCTAAGCGCTTCATTTGATCAATATCTTCTTGCTGACGATCAATGTAGCCTGCGTACTTGACAGAGATTTCAATCTGCTCACCCACCTGTGCAGCGACTTGCGAATTAGTAATAGCAGCGATATCAGCAAAATGAATCTGCGGACGCTTCAGCAAATCAAAAGCGGTCGCTTCTTTGCTAAGTACTTCGCCTGTTTGCTCAGTGACTTTTTGTCCTAGAGCATTCGCAGGGGTTGCCCACATATCTTTTAGACGAGCAGACTCAGTAGCGATAGATTCCATTTTTTGTTCATAAGCCTGCCAGCGCACGTCATCAACCAAGCCAAGCTTACGGCCCGTCTCAGTCAAGCGTTGATCCGCATTGTCTTCACGCAAGAGCAAACGATATTCTGCACGGCTAGTAAACATACGATACGGCTCAGTTGTGCCATGAGTGATAAGATCATCGACAAGCACGCCAAGATAAGCTTCATCACGGCGCGGTGTCCAGGTCTCAAACTCACTATTATTAGTGGTCACTAACGCCGCATTCGTCCCTGCTAACAAACCCTGCACGCCCGCTTCTTCATAGCCAGTCGTACCGTTGATTTGACCCGCGAAGTACAAGCGATCAATAGATTTGGTCTCAAGCGTTGGCCTGAGGTTCTGTGGATCAAAGTAATCGTATTCAATCGCATAACCGGGACGGGTAATGTGCGCGTTTTCGAGTCCTTTCATACTATGAATAAAGTCTAATTGCACATCAAATGGTAAGCTGGTTGAGATACCATTTGGATACAGCTCATGCGTGGTCAGACCTTCTGGCTCAATAAAGATTTGATGACTATCTTTATCAGCAAAGCGGTGAATTTTATCTTCAATCGATGGGCAATAACGTGGACCCACGCCTTCGATTTTTCCAGAGAACATCGGTGAGCGATCTAAATTCTCACGGATAATGTCATGAGTACGCGCATTAGTATGCGTGATATAACAATTGACCTGCTCAGGGTGCATGGATACATCACCCATATAGCTCATTACTGGCAACGGTGTATCACCCGGCTGTACTGTCATCACACTAAAGTCAACGCTACGCGCATCGATACGCGCGGGCGTGCCTGTCTTTAGACGTCCAACTGGCAGCTTTAGCTCACGCAAACGGTCTGCCAATTTAATGGAAGGTTGATCTCCTGCGCGTCCGCCTTTTGAGTTCTCAAGACCGATGTGAATGACACCGCCCAAGAATGTTCCTGAAGTCAAAACCACAGTTTCGGTCTTAAAGATAATGCCAGTGGAGGTGACAACCGCCGTCGCGCGACCATTTTCTACCAAAATATCATCAGCACCTTGTTGGAATAAATCAAGGTTGGGCTGATTTTCAAGCGTCTCACGAATGGCGGCTTTGTACAAAATACGATCCGCTTGCGCACGGGTGGCACGTACTGCCGCACCCTTGCGACTATTCAATACGCGAAACTGGATACCTGCCTTGTCGGTTGCCAATGCCATAGCACCACCCAACGCATCAATCTCACGTACTAAATGTGATTTGCCGATACCGCCAATCGCCGGATTACAGCTCATCTGACCGAGCGTCTCAATATTATGCGTCAACAGCAAGGTCTGCGCGCCCATACGTGCGGCTGCCAGAGCAGCTTCGGTACCGGCGTGACCGCCACCGATGACTACCACGTCGTAATGTTTTGGATATTGCATGCATGCCTCGCTTGAATGACGATGTTTATAGCGACAAGTTACCAATTACTGAATATAACTTGTCGCGTGATAAAGGGGCGTCAATCGTATTTTAAGAACGGATAAGATAAGTTGTTAGAAACCTTTAAAAGCAAAAGAAACTAAATAGATAACTGGCAATTATAACAATTTTTCGCTGCTTAAAAAACGTTACGGTAAAAACTATTAAAATTAACCTGTGGCAGTAAAAGTTAGGCCATAAGAGCCATCTAATTAAGGTTTAATTGTCATTGTTATTATCATTATCATTTTGGTTTAGCTTAAATTATTACCAGGACTCAGCGGCACAATACGATCTGCGTGACCACTACCTAGCATATGCTGACTACCATAACCCTCTGGATTAATCTGCAAGTAGGCATTCATCTGCCCGATCGCATCACCGTCATCACTGGCTAAAATTTGATCTTTAATCAGTTCAACTGGTGGCAGTGGTAAGTTTTTGAGTAATGCCAAGCGCTGATCGTTATCGCCTTTATTGACGACCAACTCAATTAGCTGACGCGCATCAATCGGCAAATCTGGTGTATTTTGCGCCATCAATGCTAGGTGATAAGCACCCGCCGTATCTTGATCCGCAATGACACGTTGTTCGATAGCGACATATGTACTCTCAGTCGCACCACCTGCCACACTAAGCTGATGGATACATTTGAGTGCTGAATCCGGCTCATTGCCCGCAATATCAATAATACGCGTAGATTCATTTTTTAGGTGTTCACGGCGCTTCTCGATAGCAGCTTGCTCGAGCGCTTCTTGTTGCTCATTTTGCTGATCGTTTTTTTGGTCAATGGCTTGCTGTTCGGTTAATTCACTATTATTTAATTGATTATTCATAAGTATCTCTTATTATTTAAACTGGATTTATCTTGAACACTATATGGGGCTAAAACCTATAAAAACAACCAATTACCAAGACAATAAAAAACCCGAGTAACCATTCCAATTTATTAGGAAAGGCTACTCGGGTTTGCTTGGCTTCAATATTGTGGGGCGTTTATTTAGACATTAATACAGTCCAATACAAGCGCTCAAACATTAAGCAGCAGGGCTGTTTGCTTCAACCAACGGCTTAAGCTCGCCTGATTGATACATCTCTAAAATGATATCTGACCCGCCCATCAACTCACCATCAATCCATAATTGCGGGAAAGTTGGCCAATTGGCGATTTTCGGTAAAGTAGCACGGATTTCTGGATTTTCTAAAATATTTACAAACGCAAATGGACGACCGATTTGGGTCAACACTTCGATAGAGCGTGCTGAAAAACCACACTGCGGGAATTGCGGCGTACCTTTCATATATAAGATAACTTTATTATCTTTAATTTGATCACGAATCAGTTGTTCAACATCGTTTGCAGCGGTATTTGGGGTTTGCTCACTCATAAAAGCTCCTATTGATAAAGCGGTTCATTGAAAATGATTATTTATATTACAAAATAGTTATATGAAGATATGGTTGATACATGGGGCGATTGCCACTGTATTACAAGCAAAATCTATATATTGGTTCAACAATCGTTATTTAGGATCGACGACATTAGGGACTAATAATACCACGGCATTGGCCATGATACCCTCTTGGCGACCGGTAAAGCCTAATTTTTCAGTTGTGGTGGCTTTGATGCTGACATTATTGACTGCTGTTTGCAAATCACTAGCAATGTTTTCGCGCATCGCTTGGCTATGTGGTGCAAGTTTTGGACGTTCACACATCACGGTAATGTCAGCGTTACCCAGCATGTAGCCTGCCTCTTGTACCTTGCTATAGACATAGCGTAGCAATACTCGCGAGTCCATACCCGCATGTGCCGCGTCAGTATCAGGGAAATGCTGGCCAATATCGCCAAGCGCTAATGCGCCAAGCAGTGCATCCGCGAGCGCGTGCAGTACTACATCACCATCAGAGTGGGCTAGGAGACTATGGCTATGCTCGATAGGCACGCCTGCTAATATAACATATTGCTGCTGCTGACCATTATTATGAAAAGCATGCACGTCAATACCTTGACCAATTTTTATCATTATTATTCCAAATTAAAGATGATTAAAATAATTCAAAACTACTATCTGAATTTTCAAAGCGGTTTTGTCGACTCTAAGATGCCATAGCTCGCCACCAGTTTCAATTAGCTGGTATAATATGACGCTTATTTTATCATAATACCTAGTCTAAGCGATAAGTCCAAAAGATGAGATGACCCTGTCAACTTACTAAGCCTATTAACCTCGGGTGTTGTATTGATTTCAGTAGTATTTCAAATTTGGTCAAGGTATAAAAAGTTGAGCCGTTCTATGTCAGTCATGCCAAATACATCAAGCATACCAGTTTCTGATTCTTTCAGCGCCCAGCGCCCTTTGACGCTTGCCGATATCGACAATCCTAGCAGCAAGCATGTGATTGTTGGTATGTCAGGTGGGGTCGACTCTTCCGTGTCTGCCGTTTTGCTCCAGCAAGCAGGCTTTAAGGTGGAAGGTCTATTTATGAAAAATTGGGAAGAAGATGACGGCACCGAATACTGTACCGCAATGGACGATTTAGCAGACGCGCAAGCCGTATGTGACAAAATTGGTATGAAGCTGCACACGGCCAACTTTGCCATGGAATACTGGGATCGGGTTTTTGAGCATTTTTTAGCGGAATATAAAGCTGGACGCACGCCCAATCCTGACATTTTATGCAATAAAGAGATTAAATTCAAAGCGTTTTTAGACTATGCCTTGACCCTTGGCGCCGATTATATTGCCACCGGTCACTATACCCGCCGCAGTGTGAACTACAAAAATGATGATGGCGTAGAAGTTGCACAGCTATTGCGTGGCCTAGATAACAACAAAGACCAAAGCTACTTTTTACATGCGGTTGGCGGCGACAAAATTGCCAAGACCTTGTTCCCAGTTGGTGAGCTTGAAAAACCAGTCGTACGTCAAATCGCTGAAGAACATGATCTAGCTACCGCTAAAAAGAAAGACTCTACGGGTATTTGCTTTATCGGTGAGCGTCGTTTTAAAGACTTTTTACAGCAGTACTTGCCTGCCCAAAAAGGCGACATTATCACTGACGACAATATAGTGATTGGTACTCATGATGGGTTGATGTATTACACGTTAGGTCAGCGTGGCGGTATCGGTATCGGCGGTGTTAAAGACCGTCCAGAAGAGCCATGGTTTGTACTAGCTAAAGACTTGAACAAAAACCGTTTAATCGTCGGTCAAGGACATGAGCACCCGATGCTCATGAGTAATGAGCTGCAAGCTTATAAGCTCGACTGGATTGATGGTCTACCCCCTACGGATATATTTGGCGCTGAAGGCTTACGTTGCATGGCAAAATCACGCTATCGTCAACCAGATCAAGCCTGCTATGTATTTGCAACCAATACAGACGGCAGTGAAGTCCGAGTCGTATTTGACGAACTGCAACGTGCAGTCACTCCAGGTCAATCAGTAGTATTCTATATTGACGAGGTATGCTTAGGCGGCGGCGTGATTGCATCCATTGATGCGCCTTGTGGGTTTTGATGCGCCTTGTGGGTTTTAAGACTAATAATTACTTATCAACGTTCGTTATCAACTAATATTTTTTAGATATGCTTGTAGGATATTTCATGACTGGCCGTTTCATTTCTGTTTTTAATATTGTAAAACCTTATTCAATATGGAAAAAACATGTCCTTGCTGTCGTCGTTATTACTACTACACCTTTAATTGCACAAGCTAACCCTACAGGTTTTGGAACATTTACTCGCGACACAAATACAATCGCAGGCAGTATTGCTTCAGGTACTTACAGAACAGCAGCAAATGCTACTGGTAAGTTTAAGGTTACCGCAGGACCGTCAAACGGTTATAACGGCTCTAGTGTTACAGTTGGAGGTAATGGTGTTGAGATTAAGAGTGATGCAAATACTACTACTGACAAAGATAAGTTTACCTATACGATAACTATTACGCCTGATGACATCACATCTTTACATACCATAAAAATTGGTCAAACCAGCTATACCACAGGTGGTAACTCTGAAATTGCCCGCCAAACACTAAGTTTTACTAGAAACACTCAGATCAATCTGCCTGTACAAGCGACGGTTAGAGAAAACCCCGATGTTGGCTACTTTTTTGGTGCCATGGGTGATTACTTTATGGGTAAAAAACTGGCAGGAAATAGCTTTAGTTCTAATAATACGCTAAGTCGGCCACAGCTACGCTTCGATAGCTCAAATGGTGGGGATAGTGGTTTATATTATTACGGAATCACTGCGCTTAACGGTAGCGGCAATAGCAGCTCGTTTACGCCTACTACCAATGCTAATGGACAAGTATCTTTTGCATCTGGTCAAAAAAGAGGTACCTTGCCCCCTACGCCTACCTTTACCAATATTCTAAAAGAAACCTCTACCAACCCCAATAACCAAAACACATACGCTTCTCTCAATACCAGCACCGTTATCCCTAATAACGGTAGCTACGTCAGCTATGGTGTTGAAAACTCAAAAAGCAATTATGTAATCGCAGTCAGGAATGCAGAGTCGGTAACTTTAACGTACGAAGGCATCATGAGAGGCAATAGTGCACTTGAAGCTGACGTGGTGGGTGAGACTTATAACGAATGGATTAGCTTTGGAGTAGAGAGCGAACCTTTATATACCTTTTCAGGTACAGTATTTAATGATAATGGCGGTATAGACGATAATAACGCAAATGCTAGTACTATCGGTGGTATGTATAATAATGCGGATTACTTCAACGGAATATTTAATACAACTGAGAAAGGGATTACAGGCAGTACTATAAGACTGGTAAATGATTGTGCTAACCCTACTATAGAATACGCATCCCAAACCTTGACATCAACGGATGCCAATCAAATTGGCAAATATCAATTTAATATACTTGCGAGTACTATTGGTAATAGAAGTTCAGTATGCATTATCGAAACACGTCCCAATACCAGCTATCCTATCCGTACTAGTAGTGAGAAAAAGACTGTCTCATTGGCAGCGAGTACCTATAACTATCCAAGTAACGACTTCGGTAGAGTCATTGACCAAAATGTAGCGTTAGTACTTACAAAATATCAGCATGTAAATAACTGTCCGCCGACTCTTGATTACACCAATATTAGTAACACCCCTGCCGATGATCCTAATAGTGGCTTTAGCACCAAATCTATTGATAATATTGAGCCTGGAAAATGTATTGCCTACAAAATTACCGCCACTAATCGTGCCAACCTCAGTATCAATAACTTTGTTCTACAAGATGTCTTGCAAGAAAAAAATGTAAATAACGCTATAGTGACGTCAAAACTTGCAAATCCAAGTTATCAAGCAAGCGACTACGCCACAGACAGTGTAGCTATCGGTGATAACGGTACTGTCAAAACGATAAGTTTAATTTTAGATCCAAGAACGGAACGTAGTTTTTACTTTAATACTAAGTATGGCACGACACAATCTGATACAGCCAATACACCTTAAATATGAAGTTATATGAATAGGCGGGTTTTTTAAACCCGTATTTCTGCTATATTACGCTCAATTATTTCAACCACGCTTTTTTATGACGATTTTTCTTGGCTAGACTTTTGCAGTTTCTCATAACTTTTAATCTCCATAACTATCGAGGCATGACTATGACTCCACTTACCGCACTATCCCCAATTGATGGCCGTTACGCATCTAAAGCTGACAGCTTACGCCCTTACTTGTCTGAGTTCGGTCTAATTAAAGCTCGCGTCACCGTTGAGATCCGTTGGTTACAATCTTTGGCAGATAATAGTGCAATTGGTGAATTAGCAGCATTTGATGCAGATACCAATGCCTTTTTAAACAGCATTGTTGACGACTTTAGCGAAGCGGATGCGCAAGCGATTAAAGATATCGAAGCGACAACCAATCACGATGTAAAAGCGGTCGAGTACTTTATTAAAGACAAATTCCGTGGTCAGGATGCTTTAGTTGACTCACTAGAATTTATTCACTTTGCCTGTACCAGTGAAGATATCAATAACTTGTCATATGCGTTGATGTTAAAAGACAGCCGCGAGATTGTGGTTGCCAAAATGCAGCAAGTAACCGATAGCATCGTTGACTTGGCGATTACTCATGCTGACCAACCGATGTTGTCACGTACGCATGGTCAAACTGCCAGTCCAACCACGCTTGGTAAAGAGATGGCAAACGTGGCTTATCGCCTAGCCCGTCAAATCAAGCAAATCGGTCAAGTTGAACTACTGGGTAAAATCAATGGTGCTGTTGGTAACTACAACGCTCACTTCTCAGCCTACCCTGATGTTGATTGGCAGACCCATGCTGAGCAATTCATTAATGAGCGTTTAGAGCTGACCTTTAACCCTTATACCACGCAAATTGAGCCGCATGATTACATCGCTGAATTATTTGATGTGGTAAGACGATTCAATACCATCTTGATCGATTTTAACCGTGATATTTGGCAGTATATTAGCTTAGGCTATTTCAAGCAGCGTCTAAAAGATGGTGAGGTTGGTTCATCAACGATGCCTCATAAAGTCAATCCGATTGATTTTGAAAACTCAGAAGGTAACTTGGGCGTTGCCAATGCGATGTTGGCACATTTGGGTGAGAAGCTTCCAATCTCACGTATGCAGCGTGATTTATCAGACTCAACCGTACTACGTAATATCGGTGTTGGTCTGGCACAAAGCATGATTGCATTTGATGCTTGTTTAAAAGGCGTTGGTAAGTTAGAGCTGAACGCACAGCGCTTGAATGACGACCTTGACCAAGCACAAGAAGTATTGGCTGAGCCGATTCAAACGGTCATGCGTCGCTACCGTGTTGAGAACCCTTATGAGAAGCTTAAAGCCTTAACTCGTGGTAATGCCATGACTCGCGAAGCGATGTTGACATTCGTTGAAAGTGACGAGCTGGCAGCTGTTTCAGATAGCGATAAAGCACGTCTACGTGAGATGACTCCAGCGACCTATATCGGTAATGCGGCTGAGCAAGCACGTACGATTAAAGAATGGATTGCTAAGCTTTAATCATTAGCTATCGATAACAGCTAACAAAAAAAGCGTGCAAATGCATCGAAAGTTTAACTCTGTCATTGTCAGTACTGTTGCGGTATTTATCGTCATGGTACTGGCAAGTATTGAGCCTCTAAAGTGGTCAAGCTACCTATTCCATCAATTAGGCACGTTGCTGTTTTTGGGATTAATGACATTAGCATACCGCTACTGGCATATTAGCTCGCGCTCTTATGTGCTCGCTGCAATATTTTTAATTATCCACATTATAGGTGCGCGCTATCTATATTCGTATGTGCCCTACGATGATTGGACAGAGCAGCTATTCGGTGTCCGCTTGAATGAGTGGTTTGGTTTGCAGCGCAATATGTATGACAGGCTGGTGCATTTTAGCTATGGGCTTTTGCTATTTGGTGCGATGGTTGAGATCTCAAAGTCCATCTCTAAGATTCAATCAATCAAGCTTTTAATCGCTATTGCCCTCATGATTAATATGTCATCAAGCTTGCTTTATGAGCTGCTGGAATGGGGTATTGCAACGACCTTGTCGCCAGAGGCAGCAGAAGCTTATAACGGTCAGCAAGGTGATATTTGGGATGCCCACAAGGATATGGCGTTAGCACTCCTCGGTGGGCTGATTGCGGCAGGCATTCTTTTATTTCAAGCTTCTATTCAAACTCATATTTTTAACAATAACCGTTAAATAACAGCCTTTTAAAACAGACACAAAATGGCTGCTAAAGAATAAATTAATCGTCTTTTTTGTCGTCATCACTATCGCCCGGTATGATAGCTTTACCGACAGCGACTGTGCCTTTTACCACGCCTTTGGTGGTTTTATAAGCGACTTTAGCAGGTACGGTCACAATCTTATGGACACAGGCTTGTAATAAAAACACGCTAGCGATAATGACGATAAAATGTAATTTTTTCATAAACTTCCTACGATTGATGGGATGTTCTGACAGTAGATATTGATATTTATACTGTAATGCTCGCTATCAGATAGGCGATAATCATAAACTATTAAAACCTTCCTATAAAGCATTCCTCACTATTAATCTTATACCCATTTTTAGATATGGATTTATCAATGACCTCAATTCCACTTTGTTTACCCGATTCTATTACTCCTGAGCAATTTTTGAACGAGTATTGGCAAAAAAAACCATTACTTATTAAGCAAGGTTTACCACAATTAGTCGGCATGTTCGACCCAGAAGACATGCTTGGGCTTGCCGTTGAAGAAGACGTTTCGGCGCGCTTGTTAACCCAAGCCGCGAGCAAGCAAGAAGGATTGCCACAATGGCAACTCAAAAAGAGCCCATTGTCCGAAGCAGATTTTGATAACTTGCCAGAACAATGGACCGTGCTGGTTCAGAATATGGAACAGTGGTCACCTGAGCTTGGACAGTTATGGCAGGCGTTTGACTTTATTCCGCAATGGCAGCGTGACGACATTATGGTCTCATATGCGCCCAAAGGCGGCTCGGTGGGCAAGCACTATGACGATTATGATGTGTTTTTAGCGCAAGGGTTTGGGTCCCGGCGTTGGCAGCTCGGCAAATTCTGTGATAAGAGCACTGAGTTTGTCGCAGATGAGCCGATTCGATTGTTTGATGATATGGGCAAGATTATCTTTGATGAGATACTAGAAGCCGGTGATGTGCTCTATGTACCGCCGAAACTCTCGCATTTTGGCGTTGCTCAAGATGATTGCCTGACCTTCTCTTTTGGCTGTCGTCGTCCAAACTTAATGCAAATTATTGATAGCCTAGCTGATATCGCCACCAATGACAGCGATTTATTTATCCCAATGTTATTGCCACAAACGATGCAAGCGTCAGGTGAATTGCAAGCAGATAGTATTGATGCGATTAAAGACCAGTTATTGCAAATGCTGCAATCTGAGCGTGGCGACGATATCATTCGTCAAGCAGTATCGGAAGTCGTGAGCAAACGTCAATATGATGCGCTGGTACCCGAAGAAACGGTAGATACTGATGAGCTAATGCAAGCCTTATCAGAAGGTGCAACGCTGCAAGCCGACTATAGCAATCGCCTACTCTATAGCCAAACCAATGATGGCATCACGCTGTATGCCAATGGTCAGGGTATCGATGGTCTGGATGATTCGACAAAGGCTGTCCTTGTACGTTTAGCCAATGGTGAGCATTTATACAGTCAAGACGTCAAGAATGTCGATTCAGACGATTTGAGCGAATGGCTGGAGAATGGCTGGGTCTGGATTGATTATCCTGAATAATTTTTAGGACATGCTCTAGTCAGCTCATACAAAATCAACTTCACACAAGCATAAAAAAACCGATATCTAAATAATCAGATATCGGTTTTTTGTTGGTTAACGCATTATTAAATCAGGAAAAAATTAAATTAGGAAAAAGTAAGCCCACAGCCCGACTACGAATGTGGCAATGATATTTAATACCACGCCCGTGCGTATCATTTCTGACTGTTTTATTAGACCTGTACCGAAGACAATAGCATTCGGCGGTGTGGCTACCGGTAGCATAAAGGCACACGATGCACCAATACCAATGACCAACACTAGCACTTCATGTGGTAATCCCATTTGCTCAGCGATAGCGGCAAATACTGGCACTAATAGCGCTGCCGACGCTGTATTAGAAGCAAATTCTGTCAAGAAAATAATAAATGCTGAAACTGCAATCATGACCAAGATAATAGGTGCAGTAGATAATGCATTGGCGACTGTCTCACCAAGCACTAAAGATGCACCAGAGACTTTCAATACTGTCGATAGCGCGATACCGCCACCGAATAGCATGAGCACGCCCCAATCAGTATTGTCTGATACTTGTTTCCAAGACACTAGTCCCAAGCTGACTACCGCTGCTGCTGCTGACAGCGCAATAATAGAATCGGTATCCGTAATATCGAGTGCTGCACCGATTTTTTTGGAAAATATCCAACTGAATGCTGTTACGATGAAGACGATAATCGTTAATACACGAGGCTTATTCCACTCAATAGGCGCTTCTTGTGTAACAGTGACCTTGCGATTGAGGTTAGGTTTAAGCACGAAATACATTGCCCCTAACAATAACGGTAGCAGCACCAACATCATTGGTACACCAAACTTCATCCAATCGACAAAAGCGATATCTAGTGCTTTAGCAGCGATAGCATTAGGGGGTGAACCAACGATAGTACCTAGACCACCTAAGCTGGCAGAATAAGCGATACCCAATAATACAAACACAAAGGTGCCGCGATCTTTTTCTCGATCGACCTGCGTTAAGATACCAAGAGCCAGTGGTAACATCATCGCTGCAGTCGCTGTATTTGATATCCACATCGATAAAAATGCTGTCACACCAAATATCAAAAAGACCGCTGTGCCAAGATTACCACCAGACATTGATAGTATCTTCAGCGCAATCTTTCTATCCAATTGCTGTACATGTAGAGCTGCCGCTAAAGCAAAACCACCGAAAAACAGATAAATAATTGGGCTTGCAAAACTCTGCAAACCTATCTTGGCATCGAATTCTGGTATACCAATTAGCGCACCTACCACTACTACTAAGAGCGCGGTGATCGTCACATGTACCGCTTCAGTCAGCCATAATACGCCAATAAAAAACAGCATGGCAAGGCCTTTATTAGCATTGATCTCAAATGGTAATACATTGTAGATAATCATACTAACGATTGCAGCGATTGCGACAACTATAAGCCCTTTACCTGTCCCTTTTGGAAAGGTGTCGGTAAATAAATATTCATTGCCATCATCCGGAAGATGGCTGTCTAGTTTTTGCTCTGACATAAAGTGTCCTTATTGCGCCCAGAGACATTATTAAAAGTCATAAAAATAAAAGCGTATTTTAATGGTCAGCAGTTACCTCATCGCTTACCTACTAAAATACGCCACCATCGTAAAAGAACTTCGCTTCCAATATTTTTTTATAATTACAAAAAAAACCTTACACAAACCTTATAAATAACGTTTTTTCATCAAGTTATCGACCGTAGATAGCAGCCACTAGCGCTCTTTGTTTGATGTGCTAGTCATCATTATAATCAGCACTTTATTCAAATTACTAAATAAAGCATAGTGTAATAAGCGACTTGTAGAAACAATCACATCGTTACACATCATCACTAAATTGGCTCAGTCTAACCCTGTACAAGCAAGCAATGATATCTCATACTCAATAGGTAAATCCATGAAACTTATCTAATTGATATTAGTGATTCTTGTGGAATGTCGTAGTTGTGATATAAAAGGCGATTACGATATAAAAAATTGGAATATAGAAACAAATAGGAGCATCTCATGGCAGACCATGATAAAACAGACGCAAACCGTGACAAAGCTGACGCAACGACTAAAATGGCACCAACAGATATCAACCAAGATGACCTTGCCAAAGAAGACCAACAACGCACTGATGATTGCGTTCTTGATATGATGCAAGGCTTGCATGAGCATGAAAATCATGATGAAGACGAAGAAAAATAAAACTTAGCTCTATAGTTTTTATAACGATATAATTCGGTTTACAAATACGAAGACACCTATCAATTAGATGGGTGTCTTTTTTGTCTAGGTTGCCTGATTTCTGGCAGACGATCTGAAGCACGGTTGTAGACAAACGCTGCTGTCAACACGATAGCTATTGGTACAAATAGCGCACCATAACCAATTTTGGCATATAGAAACGCCCCCACAACACTGCCACCGCAAAAGCAATACCAAATAATGGCTTGAAAACCGAGTGTTGGCTTACTAATCGGTCGTCCAGCCAGCCAGTTGCCAATCGCTGCACCCATATCTGATGTCAAGCCTGTCAAATGTGTGGTACGAATGACCGCCCCACTATAAGTAGCTACCATCGCATTTTGTAATCCGCAAGCCATTGCCGCAGCCAACTGTCCTAAATAATCATGTTGTTGATATAACCAGTAACTAAGCAATAATAACGCCGCTTCAATGTATAGCGCGCGCCCATAACGTCTGCCTAACTTCAAAGAAGTCTGACCAATAACAAAACCACTTAATATCGCCCCTGCCAAAAAAGACAGTAGTAACGCACCGATATATAAGATGCTGCGAGCGTCTAAATAGGCAATAGCCGCTGCAAATAAGCTAACGTTGCCAGTGACATGAGAGACAGACAACCCGGCAAAGCCCATGAGTGCTGAGGTATTAACACAACCGGCACTAAACGCTAATACCGCCCCGCCCCACAATATCCAATTTGGTAGTTTGGTTATCATATCTATCGCCTAAAGGCTTATTAGCAAAAAAGTGCATAGTATAACCAAAAAAGACAGCCGATTGGCTGCCTTCTATACATTTCAAATTATAAAGTTTATAGCTTATAGTTAAATAGTTAAACGTGATTACTTAGATTCTTCATCAAGCATCATTAATTGTTCACTGATGGCAACCGTATTGAAACCTGCATCAACGAACATAATCTCGCCAGTAATACCAGATGCCCAAGGCGATAGCAAAAATAATGCTGCATTACCCACTTCCATCTGATTAACATTGCGTTGTAACGGTGCAATCTTCTCACTGATATCGAGCATTTTACGGAAAGATTTGATGCCACTAGCTGCAAGAGTACGAATAGGTCCTGCTGAGATGGCGTTAACACGGATACCTTCACCGCCCATAGAGGTCGCCAAATAGCGAACACTGGCTTCAAGACTGGCCTTAGCCATACCCATGACATTGTAGTTTGGCAGTACTGAAATACTACCTTCATAAGTCAAGGTCAACATAGAACCATGGCGCATAGCCAGCAATTCGCGAGCGGCTTTGGCTAATGCAACAAAGCTATAGCTTGAGATATCATGAGCAATATGACTGCCTTCACGAGTGGTAGCGCTGACAAAGTCACCATCAAGTTGATCCATCGGTGCAAAGCCAATTGCATGGACAACACCATCTATACCATCACCCCAATGGGCAGCGACTTGCTCAAAACAAGCGGCAATGGAGTCGTCTGATGCCACATCGCATTCAAGCACTAAATCAGCTTCGAACTTTTCGGCTGCCATATCGACACGCTTTTTAATTTTATCGTTTGGATACGTTAGGATCAATGACGCCCCTTCACGATGTAGCGCTTCTGCGATAGCCCATGCGATAGAGAGTTTGCTTGCGATGCCAGTTACGACAAAACGTTGTCCTTGCAGTAGCATAATGTTTCCTTGTTGACCGATTAAGACGATTTAAAATTAAGGTGATTCAATATCATCAGTAAAGCTACTATAAGATAAGTAGCAAAAAGATGTCAGAAAAGATAGCTTATTATACACGAATCAAATTAAGTAAACAGTCGTAAACTAATAACACCTTATTTTTTGCACTTATTTATTAAACCGTTAAGCATTGTCCATAACGGTATTAAGTTGGGCTGATTTCAAGTATAATCACAGCCCTTCCCAGCTTGCACACTTTTTATAAAAATCCTTTATAAGCGTTGTTTATAACCAAGGATTTAGCGTTAAGCTACACCTACATTTTGGATGGCTGCCAAACTTATGAGTAACACCCCAATAATAACCTCAGAATATCAAGAAAGTATCGAATCCTATCGTCAGTTGATTGGCTCAACAGGCGAAGATTTATCACGTCCTGGTCTTGAAGATACGCCCGTGCGCGCGGCAAAAGCCTTTGCTCATTTGACCCAAGGCTATCATCAAAGTTTGGATGAAGTTGTCAATGACGCAGTATTCCCATCGACCAACCGTGAGTTGGTATTAGTACAGAACATTGAATTTTATTCGCTATGCGAGCATCATATGTTGCCCTTTCACGGCGTTGCACACATTGGCTATTTGCCTAATGGACACGTATTAGGTTTGTCAAAATTTGCTCGGATCGTCGATATGTTCGCCCGTCGTTTGCAAATTCAAGAAAACTTAAGTGAACAAGTGGCACAAACCATTATGGATGTGACTGGCTGTCGCGGTGTGGCAGTAGTAATGGATGCATCGCATATGTGTATGATGATGCGCGGAGTTAGTAAGCAGCATTCAACCACACGCAGTACAGCGATGCTTGGTGAATACGTGCATGATAATCAAGCACGTAATGAGTTCTTAGGCGCAGTACCTAAGCGTCAACCGGCGTTTTAAGTCTTTTCAAAATGCTAAAGAATAAAAAAGGATACATGAGTATCCTTTTTTTGTGCCAGTTTCAATATTTCTAATATACGCTGTCGCTGTAATTGATGTATTCACAATCGCTAAGCTCTTACAAAAAAATCGCCCACCATGTCATTTAGACAATAGTGAGCGATTTCTAATTCTGAGCAAACAGCCTTAACTAACTGCTTTTACTTGAGCAATCAAGTCGCCGTAACCGGCCTCTTCCATTTGAGCTAACGGAATAAAGCGCATAGCTGCTGAGTTCATGCAATAGCGTTTACCTGTAGGTGCTGGACCATCGTCAAAGACATGACCTACATGTGAATCTGCATAACGACTGCGAATCTCGGTACGAGTTCCAAATATTCCTCGATCTGCTTTTTCCACCACCAGACTAGCATTCAGTGGACGGGTAAAGCTCGGCCAGCCTGTGCCAGACTTGTATTGATCACGAGACGAATACAATGGCTCACCTGACACCACGTCTACATACAGTCCAGGCTCTTTGTTATCCCAATAGGCATTATCAAAGGCGCGCTCGGTATCGTCTTTTTGCGTGACTTTATATTGAATGTCACTTAGTGATTTTTTAAGCTCAGCTTGTGTCGGCTTCACAAACGTCTCTGGATTAAAACCAGCGCCTGTTTTGCCGTTTACAGCCTTGCTTGTCATTTCTGGCTTTGCGCTGGCCGCAGTAGGTTTAAACTTACTGAAATCCAACTGGTAATTCTTACCATATACGCTTTCAATAAACTGGTAGCGACCAGAATTGAAAGTATAGGCCTTATAGCGTAGTGGGTTCTTCTTATAATAATCTTGATGATACTCTTCTGCTGGATAAAATTTGCTAGCAGGAACAATTTCGATCACTACTGGCTTGCTATAAACACCAGAAGCTTGTAATGATTGCTTAGCAGCTTCTGCTATCTGCTTTTCTTGGTCATTGCTATAAAAAATGGCCGGACGATACTGAGTACCTCTATCTACAAACTGACCTTTGTCATCAGTAGGATCAGCAATTCGCCATAGCGCTTGAACGATACCATTGTAGGTAATCTTTGTCGGATCATAATATACTTGCGCCGCTTCAGTATGACCAGTACCACCTGCCGATACCGTGCTATAAGTTGGATTTTCAGTCTGGCCGCCTGCATAACCTGAGACCACTTCTACAACGCCAGGGATTTTCTCATAACCCGCTTCTACGCACCAAAAGCAACCGCCAGCTAGCGTAGCCACTGCCAAGTTTGGATCAGTAGGTGCATAAGGGTTGTCAATGGAGGTGTTTTTTACGGTGGCAGTATTCTCAGTAGAAGCACAGCCGACGTAAAAAATACTGCTGGCGGCCATACTTATGATAATAGCGCTTGTCTTTAATTTACGATTCATAGAAGTTCCTAAGAGTAACGTTATAAAACTATAGAACCCTTAGGAAGTACCAAAAGATAGGCAGTACCAAAAGATTCCCATATCGTTGTATATGAAGAGCTTTTGATAGATTTTCAACCGATAAAGAGCATCTAGTATACAAATTTAGTAATGTCTTGCGTTATAAAACTTTGTTTACTAGGCAGCTCTATCGCTATTTTTATCCTTATTGGTACGATCATCACTCGCTGTTTTAATTCTCGTTAGGATATCTTTAATCTCTGATGCTTGCATATAAGTAGGGACCGCATAAGTATCGCTGACTTCTTTGGCAGCCGCTTTGGCGATACTATCAAAATCACTAGTTTTTATACCTTCAACAGTAGGGTTGATACCTACTGTTTCGAGCAAGTCTCGCACTTGGGCAATAAGATGGTCTGCCACATCGTTATCACCGTTATCAGCTTGACCACTTTTTATAATACCAGTCTTTCTTGCCAATATTGCCAATCTTTTTTCACTCGCCTTACGGTTTAGCTCAAGTACATAAGGTAGCACGATCGCATTAGCGCGACCATGCGGGACATTATAATACGCCCCTAACTGGTGAGCGATGGCATGAACATAACCAAGACCTGCTTTATTTAAAGCAATACCACCATAATGAGCTGCAATCCCCATCTCTTCTCTGGCTTTGAGATCGTCCCCATTTGTATAGGCTATCGGTAGATACTGCATAACTGATTTGACAGCAGAAGCAGCGTAGTAATCGGTCTCAGCGCTAGCGTTTATACTCATCCACGCCTCTAAGGCATGGGTGAGGACATCAATACCGGTATCGGCTGTAATATGCGCGGGCATACCTTGCATAATGGTCGAGTCAATAGCCGCTGCTAATGGCACCATTTTTGGATCGATAGAGATCGCCTTTTGATGGGTTTTATCGTCTGAGACAACTGCACCAATAGTGGCTTCTGAACCGGTACCCGCGGTACTCGGAATACAATAAAGTGGCATGCAAGGTTTTTTGGCTTTAAAAAGTCCAATGAGCTGTTTTGGCTTGTAGTTGTTGCTTTGGCACATAGCAATCATTTTGGCCGCGTCAATCACCGAACCACCACCGATAGCTAATACGACATCGCAATTAGCATTCACAGATTGACGTAAACCTTCTTCAATCACTTTAAAAGTAGGGTCTGGTGTAATGCAGTCATAGACATGATAGCCAATATTATTTTTTTGTAGATAGTCAGTAACTTTGGCTGGTACACCTAGCTTGTTTAGCACAGCATCAGTGACAATGAATACATTGCGGCCACCTTCATTGATAATCATGTCACACAGCTCATCACACGCTTCTTCGCCTACAAACAATAGAGGCCTTGGTATTGTCATTAAATGTGAGAAGGCATTTAATATCTTAGCTCGAGTTTTGGCAACCGCTAGGTAACCTGCATACTGCAAACCATCAGTATTAATGAGCTTAGAAATACTTGTTTTTTTTGTGGGCATGAAAAATCCTTTAAACGGAAATGCTAAGAAGTGTGTAAGTAGCTATAATAGCTAACTACTGTTTGATCTCATTTTGACACTGTAGCTTTTAAAATACAGCTATTATTGTGAACTGATGTGTTCTCAATCGTTATTAACTACTCTCTTTAACTAACCATTGCTCATTATCTTGACCAAAATACCAAATCATCATTACAGGCGCTAAAATACTCAGCCAAATACCATAAGTAATATTCAAACCTTGCGCCACAGCAATATAACTCAGCCCAATAATGATTAAAGCAATGACCATCGCAACAATATTGTTACTCGACTTGCGGCACATTAACTCTCGCAGTATCGTTAGCGTCAATAAAAACACACTTAACATGCCCATCAACATACCCATCGCGTACGTCTGTGAGATGACTTGATTTGCGCCATCACTGGTATCGCCCGCTACGGACTCGGTAACCAAATTAAGCATACTGCCTAAACCTGCTATTGAGGCAAAGATAAAGAAATGACCATAGCCAAATAAAAACAAATCATGGCGACGGCGTTCTTTGTTTAGGATCGTATCGAAAGGGACGATGAAATATAACCACCATAAAGAAAACACCAATGCTACTAAGCTTGAGCCTAGAAACATAATAGAGCTTGCAGCGGAAGAAGAATTGGCTAAAAAATATTGAATCGTATTGCTAACCCCTACCACACCCTCGCCTAATACGATAATGGTCAACAGGCCATAACGCTCTGCAATGTGTCCAGGATGCCAATTGTTGAACTGCTCCGAGCGTGCCCATACAGGCATGAGTAACTCTGCTACGATAAATAAGAACAATGCAGGCGTTTGTAATGATGCGGGTAGAAACAGCCAAATTATCCAGAGTGCTTGCAAGGTTAATAAACCGACTATACTACGCCCAGCGACCTTTTTATGTCCTGGTACTTGTCGATAGACACGCCACCACTGACTACAACTCGCCAGCCGCATAATGGCATAGCCCATTACCCCAATCCATGTCAGCCCTTGCTCATAAAACTGATGGATATTGGCTGCTATCATAAGCGAGCCAAACATCTGAAACATCACTGATATGCGATAAAACCAGTCGTCAGGATCATATCCTGACGCAAACCAAGTAAAGCTGGTCCATGCATTCCACAGGATAAAAAATGCCACGATAAAGGTTAAAAACCCTGAAAGATCATGTTCACTCAAGCGGTCATAGAAACCGTTTGCAGCAGCAGCAACGGCGATGACATAGACTAAATCAAACAAAAGCTCAAGCGTGGTTGATGGTCGATTTGGCTCATTAGGATCTCGGGCTTGGATGGGTTTTATTTTGAGCCTGCCAATCATGTAGAGTGTTCCGATTTATCTAAATTCATATAGCTATTCCATTCTGACTGCTTAGGCTATAGCATACTTGCCTGCAATAACTGCTTCGCATACGGATGTTTTGGATTATTAAAAATATCTTCGGTAGGTCCGGACTCTATGCACATGCCTTCTTTTAGCACCATAATATGCTGACATAACGCGCGTACTACTTTTAAATCATGGCTGATAAATATATAACTGATTTGCAGTTTTTCCTGAATCTCTCGTAGCAAGTTGACCACAGTGACTTGCGTGGTACTATCAAGCGCAGAAGTTGGCTCGTCCAGTATCAATAAACTTGGCTGCATAATTAGTGCGCGTGCAAGCGCCACCCGTTGACGCTGACCGCCCGATAGCTCATGCGGATAACGTTGCACAAACTCTAACGGTAAATGCACGGTAGCAAGACTCTCCATCACTGCCTGCTGGCGGGATATTTTATCAACACCTTGTACTAATAATCCTTCTTCGACTATCTGCATGACCGTCATGCGAGGATTGATACTAGCAAAGGGGTCTTGAAATACCATTTGAATCTGTGAGCGGAACTTACGCAGCTCGCTCTTGGACAATGCTGAAATATCCTGTCCATTAACCAGTATCCGACCACCGACACGCGTTTGATTGCTGAGTAACTGACTTAACGCAAGTGCAATTGTTGTTTTCCCAGAGCCTGACTCACCAACGATACCTAATGCCTGCCCTTTTTGCAGGATCATATCGACATCTTTTACCGCATCGAACCAACGTTTAGTACTGCCAAACAAGCTTTTCTCAATTGGAAACTGTACTTGTAAATTGCTGACCTGCAATACGGTTGGTTGCTGACTTTCATCCTCAAATAAATTCAGCGCTTGTCCAAAGTCTTGTTTGATAAGCGAGCGGGTATATTCTGCCTTAGGCTGACTGAATACCGCTGCGGTTTTCCCCTGCTCAATAGTCTGCCCTTGACGCATGACGATGACTTCATCGCTGTAGCGCCTGACCAAATTGAGATCATGGCTGATTAATATCATCGCCATATTATGCTGTCTCTTAAGATCATCTAATAGGGCGAGAATTTCATGTTGCAAGGTCACATCAAGCGCAGTGGTTGGCTCATCAGCGATTAAAATATCTGGCTGTTGTGCCAATGCCATGGCAATCATTACCCGCTGACGTTGACCACCCGATAGCTCATGCGGATAGCGTTTCAGCTTATCAGCAGGGTCGCTAATATTGACATCGTCTAGCAAAGCGATGCTTCTTTCGCGCCATTGCTTTTTGGGTACACCGCTGAGACGCAGAGACTCTGCGATTTGCTTAGCAACCGTATGTAATGGATTAAGCGCCGTCATCGGCTCTTGAAATACCATGCCGATGCGTTGACCACGGATAGAGCGTAGCGCAGCATCACGTGTTTTGTGATTGCTTATCGGCAACGTAGTCATTCCTGTTGCATCTGCTAATTGCACCTCACCGGTAACGGTCAAACTGTCCGGTAACAAGCCCAACAGCGCAAGACTGGCAATAGACTTACCAGAGCCCGACTCACCAACGATGGCTAGCGTTTGCCCTTGCCTAAGCTCATAAGTTAGCTTATCGACTAAAGCAGTACCTGCATTGGTGGCAATACTAAGCTCATCCACTGCCAGCATGAGCTTGTTTTGTACATTGCTATGACTGTTATTTAAACGGTTGTTTTGCTTAGTAGCAGTTATCATATTAGCGTTTATCATCTTATCAGTTGTCATATCAGGAGCGCCTCGGATCAAAGGCATCACGTAGCGCTTCGCCAACGAAGATTAGCAATGATAAAATAAAGGTTAAACTGAAAAATCCAGATAAGGCCAGCCAAGGCGCATCAAGGTTGTTTTTTCCTTGTACCATCAGCTCACCAAGTGACGGTGATCCGGGCGGTAAGCCATATCCTAAGAAGTCTAGCGCTGTTAAAGCAATAATATTAGCCGTTAGGATAAAAGGCAGCTGCGACAAGCTTGACGCTAAAGCATTGGGCAGGATATGTCTGAGCATGATTTGACTGTCCGAAACGCCAAGGTTACGAGCAGCACGGACATAATCAAAATTACGCGCCCGTAAAAACTCTGCCCGTACCAAACCGACCAATCCCATCCAACCGAATAACAGCATCATCGCAAATAGCATAGTAATACTAGGGCTAAACAAGCTGACCAAAATAATAATCATAAACAGCTGCGGCATACCGCCCCACACTTCCATAAAGCGCTGCCCTGCCAAATCTACCCAGCCACCATAATAACCTTGTATCGAACCGACGATGACGCCAATTAACGCGCCCGCTAGGGTCAGTGCCAGACCAAACAACAGCGATACCCGCATGCCATAAAGTATCCGCGCTAGCACATCACGACCCATATCATCAGTACCAAGCCAATTCTGACTATTGGGTGCGGCCGGATATGGAATGCCTAGCTCAACGTTTGGCGTCTGATCGGCAAATGGAATGAGCGACATCACATAATAACCCTGATCATTAATCAGCGTTTGCACCGCAGGATCTTTGTAATTGGTTTCGGTCTCAAATACACCGCCAAAAGTTGTTTCAGGATAGGCTTTCAACACTGGAAAATAGTAATCGCCTTGATACTGCACCAGCAGCGGCTTGTCATTGGCAATCACATTGGCTGCCATACAAATAACAAATATCACCGAAAAAATAAACAGCGATATAACGCCAAGACGATTATGGCGAAAACGGTTTAGGCGTGCCTGCCAAATAGGATTTAGGCGACGTTTTTTTTCTAGTGAAATAGCAGACGTGCTTGAGGACGTTGAAGGTAATGGATGACTTGACATTAGCGCCCCTCAAAATCAATACGAGGATCAATCAAGTGATAACTTAAATCACTGATTAACTGTAATAACAGTCCCATCAAGGTAAAAATAAATAACGTGCCAAATATCACTGGATAGTCGCGCTGCTGAATGGCTTCGAAACCTAACAACCCCAAACCATCAAGCTTAAAGATGATTTCAATGAGGAAGTTACCAGCAAAGAAAATTCCAACGATAGCCGCTGGAATACCGGCAATAATAATCAGCATCGCATTACGAAAAACATGACCGTATAAAACTTGACGCTCACCCAAGCCTTTCGCACGGGCGGTGAGCACGTATTGCTTACCCAGCTCTTCTAGAAAGCTAAACTTGGTCAAATAGGTTAAGCCTGCAAAACCGCCAACGGTACTTGCCAGCAGTGGCAATGCAAGATGCCAAAAGTAATCTTTCACTTTACCAAATGCGCTTAATTGATCGAAATTCTCAGAGGTTAGTCCTTGCAGTGGAAAAATATTCCAGTAGCTACCACCCGCAAAAAACACCAGTAGTATGACTGCAAACACAAATACAGGTATCGCATGCCCAATGGCAAGTAGCATAGCGGTGGCTTTATCAATCCCCGAGCCATGATGCATGGCTTTATAAACACCCAGTGGAATGGCTATCATATAAATCAGTAACGTACTCCAAAGCCCAAGCGAGATTGATACTGGTAGCTTCTCTATGATGAGATCGGTCACTGATTGGCCTTTAAAAAAAGACTCACCAAAGTCCAGCTGAGCATAGTTCTTTAACATCAGCCAAAAGCGCTCAGGTGCCGATTTATCAAAGCCGTATTGGGCATTAATCGCTGCAACCATTTCTTCTGATAAACCACGAGTCCCTTGATAGGTACTGTTATTACCGCCCGCACTGCCCGCGCCGATATTACCACCGAGTGCATTGTCTTTTGCGCCCTGCTCGATAAGCGCTAGCTGCTGCTCTACAGGACCGCCAGGAGCCGCTTGTACAATCACAAAGTTCGCCAGCAATATCAAAAATAGCGTCGGTAATATCAGTAACAATCTTTTTAAGATATAACGACCCATAATGGCGGTTTCCTAGAATAAACAGATATGACAACTTAGCATTTAGAAGTTGTTTTTAAGTTCACGTAAAGCTGCAAATACGGTCAAAGACTTATCATCTTCGATATTTACTTTAGACTTTACGCCTGTTATCACACTCGGCTCTTGCGTCCGTAAAAACACATTTATTGCACGCTCATGCTCTAAGGTTACGGGTAAAGTTGGAATGCCTTGTGCGGTTTTTTCTTCTGCTTGCGCCAGTGCTTGCTTCATCGCCTCATTGTCAGGCTCAATAGATAGGCCAAAACGTAGATTGCTAGCAGTATATTCGTGGGCTGGATACAGTAACGTCTCAGCAGGCAGCTCATTTAAGCGCTTAAAGCTGTCATGCAATTGCTCAATCGTCCCAGTAAAAACGCGTCCGCAACCAGCACTAAACAGGGTGTCACCACAGAAGCAATGCTTACTGCCGTCGATATCTAATATATAAGCCATGTGACTGGCAGTATGACCTGAGACATCCCATACTTGTGCAGAACAGCCCCACGCACTTACCGTACTACCATCTTTAATGGTCTGATCTTCGTCTACCGTATGCTCGCTGTGTGCGACCAAATGCGTCATAGGATAAGACTCTTGCAGTGTTGCTACGCCGCCAATGTGATCGTGGTGATGATGCGTAGTCCAAATCGAGGTGAGTTCTAACTGGTTCTCTTCTAGATAGGCAACAACCGGCTCGGCTTGACCTGGATCAATGACAATCGCCTGTTTATTACTTTCATTGATTAATGTCCAAATATAATTATCATTGAACGCTTTAATTGGGTGAATACGAATACTCATATTAAATCCTTACCAATAGTTATTTCTATTACTAGTTATCCATGAACGGCTAAACCACTTTGTCTGTGTTAAATAACGATAGCCAATACTTTTAGTTTATAACCTTATCAATATCTTAAATTGCTGTTATTTTAAAAAGGTCCATCACTAAAAACCGTTACTTTAAAAACATTGTCACTTATTGTCTTAAATATTTATCAACGCGTGCTTCTGCTTCTTTATCTGACCACCAATAATCAATGCCTACAGCGTTGGTCGGCAGCTTTTCAGTATGACGATATTGATTCCAGTAGGCAACATTGGTTGCAGATTTGCCATATAGAGGTACTAAATAATGACCAGCTCGTAGCAGGCGATCGAGTGTTTTAGTATATAAAACAATCTCTTCACGGCTCTTAGCATTTGCAAGTGCAGCTGTTATCTCATCGATAACTGGGTTTTTAATACCGATTGTATTTCTATTACCAGGCTCATCGGCAGCCGCGCTACCCCAAAAAGCCGCTTGCTCAGCACCAGGCGATAAACTTTGGGCGAATACATCAACCACCATATCATAATCAAAACGGCGCACACGCTCGTAATATTGCGGACCATCCACTTGACGTAGGGTGGCATCAAATCCTAACCGCTTTAAATTACGAATATAAGGCAACAATACACGTCCCATAGTCTCGCCCGTCATCAAAATTTCGATCTGAGCAAGCTTACCATCAGGTTGATATAGCTTCATATCGTCATAATAAAAGCCAGCATCTAGCAACAGCTGCCGCGCCTTTAATAACGCTTTGCGATTAAAGCCGCTACCATCACTAGTCGGCAGTTGCCACTTTGCTAATACGGCTTGACGCTGTATTGGTTCAAGCTTAGATAACAAAGGTGTTAGCACCTGCATCTCAGCAGCAGATGGCGTACCAGTAGCGGCAAGCTCAGAGCCATGAAAGAAGCTTTGCAAGCGTTCATACTGCCCATGAAACAAGGTTTTATTCATCCACTCAAAATCATAAGCAGCCGTCAATGCTTGGCGAACGCGAATATCTTGAAAAAGTGGCCGACGCACATTCATCACTAGACCCTGCATCGGTACTGGGTTTTCACTACTTATGGTTTCTTTATTAATCATACCTGCTTTGACGGCTGGGAAATTGTAACCCGTTGCCCAATTAGAGGCTTTGTTTTCAGGGCGGAAGCGATATTGCCCAGATTTAAAACCCTCAAAGGCAATCTCATCACTTTGATAATACACAAACTTAATCATATCAAAGTTATAACGACCGCGATTAACCATCAAATCACGACCCCAATAATTGGGATCACGTATATAACTAACCGCGCGCCCCGCATCGACACGACCTAACTTATAAGGACCGCTGCCCATCAATGGCGTTAAGCTGATTTTTTCAAAGTTAGCATCAATAGAGGATTTGGCAAAAATAGGAAACTGCCCGACTGTTAATAAAATCTCTTTATTATTATCTGAGGCAAAGACAAACTTTACTTGTTGCTTATCGATAATTTCAATGGCTTTAATATCGCCTAAATAACTGCGGATATACATCGGCCCTTTGTTCAGTATCGCGTCATAAGTAGCTTTGACATCGCTACTGGTCACAGGAGACCCATCCCAAAAGCGTGCGGCAGGGTTAATATGATAGATAATCCAGCTGGTGTCATCAGGGTCGTAAGTCACCTTGCTTGCCAGCTGCGGATACATGGTAAAAGCTTCATTTAGTGAGCCAGTCATCAAGGTATCATATAGATAATCGGTGCCAATCATTGCCACACCAGTTGTCATCCATTTGTTGGCAGCATTAAAGGTGCCACGCGCATCAAGCGATAATGTACCCCCTGTCGGTGCATTTGGATTGGCATAGGGCATAAAGGGCGCATCAATATACTCAGTGGTACTATTATGACCAAGCGCAGTCGTGGTAATTGGAACTGCGATACTGGCTGGTATCCAACTCACAATTGCCACTAACAGGACAGTTTTTAGCATGGTATTTTTTATCATAATAAAGTTATAACAAACCCCTCTACCAAACCAAATGGATTTATGCAGAATTTACTTAATGACTGAAAATTCATTGCAGCTTAAATGACAATTAAAAGAACATACGGCGCAACATAAGCTCTCATAATTGCTGCAAAATTTCATCATAACAAATTTAGGTTTTTTAACCTAATGGTTTGCAGTGTTACGGTTGCGGTATAACGCCCTACTCATCCAAAAAGAAGGTTGATTTTTGATAAAAAAAGACGCAACTCATAAAAGCTGCGCCCTTTGTTCTAAAGCTTATGCTAACTTAAGCGTGCTTTTTTTCAAATGCTATCATAAAGTCAACCAATTGCTGCACCCAGTCTAGCGACACTGCATTGTAAATACTGGCACGCATACCACCCACATCGCGGTGACCTTTTAAATGCATCAAACCTGCTGCCTCTGACTCTTCTAAAAACACTTTATCAAGGCTGCTGTCTGCTAACGTAAACGGTACATTCATGATAGAGCGATACTTAGGATCAACTGGATTACTATATAAGTTGCTATCATCAATCGTTTTGTAGAGCAAATCTGCTTTTTGCTGGTTAATTTTGCCGATAGCAGCAACGCCGCCTTGCTCTTCTAACCAATCAAATACCAACCCTGCCAAGTACCAAGAATACGTCGCTGGCGTGTTTGACATGGATTCTTTTTCAGCTTGATGCTCGTAGTTCATTAGTAGCGGGCACCACTCACTCGCCTGTCCCAATAAGTCTTCACGAATAATCACAATGATTAATCCTGCTGGACCAATGTTTTTTTGCGCACCAGCATATATCATCCCAAACTTAGAGACATCGATTGGCTGTGACAAGATAGAAGATGACATATCAGCAATTAGAGGTGCATCAACTTGTGGTGGCTCAAATATTTGCAAACCATGAATAGTCTCATTGGCGCAGTAGTGGAAGTACGCAGCATCTTCGCTTATATTCCAATCGCTTTGGGCTGGCACGTCAGTAAAGTTACTATCTTTACCAGTTGCCACTAGATTAATCTCACCAAGACCTAGATTGGCATAACGCTGTGCTTCTTTGATGGCTTTACCTGACCATGCACCCGTAGTCAGGTAGTCACCGCGCCCACCATTTAATAAGTTCAATGGTATCGCTGAAAATTGTAAGCTTGCACCACCTTGCAAAAACAGCACTTTATAATTGTCTGGAATGTCCATCAATGAGCGCAATTTAGCTTCGGCTTTTTCGGTAATTGCGATGTACTCTTTGCTACGGTGGCTCACTTCCATGACTGACATACCGCGCCCTTGCCAATCAAGTAGCTCACTTTGCGCACGTTCTAGCACTGCGGTCGGTATGGTGGCGGGTCCCGCTGAAAAATTAGGTACACGGTTAGGAGCGGCTTTGGTAGTCATAATCATTATCCTAAATATGATGAAATCATCGTTGTTATATAAGTTTTAAAAGCTAAGGCTTCAAACTGCTGCTTTAAAACCTCTTAAGGTAAGTCTTGTCTCTATTTTTATTCTTAATCACTATGTTCAATAGCTATTGCAGCAGACTGTAAGTCTTTAACTCTGTCTCGACAACTGCTCCCAAAGCTGACGCTTAAGGCTACTATCAGCGAGCATCTCATCCAATGTGGGCACAGTAGTCAGAGTAGGATGCACAAGGCCGTCAGGCAACGCAGTCAATGCAGCAACTTTTATCTCTTCGCTGCGTCCAATTTTAAACACATATCCAGCAAGGCTAGCATTGGCAAGCTCAGCCGTATCCATCCCCTCACAGATAGGAAATGATGTTGTCTCACAGCTGATTGACAGTGCTTGCGTGATATTTTGCCACAGTTTTTGACTGTTGTTATTAAGTGCTTGGATATCAACCAAAACCACCCAATCGCCATAGCGACCACCTTGTAAATCAAATGGTGCTACTTTTTTAAAGCTGTCCTCTTTAAAACTATCTTCCTTAAAATTCTCAGCGCTATTTGTGTCAGCAATAGCGGCTTGCTGAACGACAGAATCTACAAGGGATGTAACGACTGTCTTAGAGGTATCAGGGACAGTCGTGTCAAAACTATAGGTAACGGGGCTTTGTTCGTCAGGATAGCTTAAATTTGGCTCATTAACGTCATCATGATAATGGTTAATAGATTCATCATCTACTATGCCTGATATAGATTCCGCAGACTCTATATTTGAATGATCAACGTTTGCAGCGTCAATACTTGGATGTTCTATATTTGGACGGCTAATGCTTGGCTGTTGAATAGTTGTATCGGCAGAAGTAGACTGAATGGCGCTATTAATTATAGTAGGGTCAGGTAAAACAGGCGCAGAAATATCTGCAATATTTAGGGTTTCTGAATTCGGCTGCACCCACTGATTGATACCCATCATCGCTAGAATTTGGCGTTGCTGCATGCGGCGCTGCAATACAATTAGCGGTTCTTGGATATCACTCATACGACTCTACTATCCTACTTATCTAAAATGGGTTTACAAGATTTTAATGTCAAAAACAATGCCAAAAATGATGTTGAGAAACGATCTAAAATATTTAGCTTCTTGCTAGCGAAACACTCACCCAGCTTCAATCAATGACATTTATCAAAAAATTTGACGAACGCCTAACCAGTGCTCTGCGAGTACCATCAAGCAGTCGTACTCATCCTGACTAATTATCGTATCGTGTAACATCACCGTATGCAACGTACTTAGCCATTGCCGATACTCATTATAATCTATTTGATGGCTATCCTGTTGTCCCTCTCGATAATTATTCTTAGACTGAGTATCTGCTATAGGTGCCCTAGAAGTAGTTGTTTGAAAGATAGGAACAGCGTCAATAATGGCCAGTAACTGAATGCTATTTAAATTTTGTGCGGTTAATAGCAGCCATTGCAAATTTGCATCACTGACCGTGGTTAAATCAATATCAATCAAGCGTGTATGGCGATGTAAATCCACAATATAGTGCGCAACACTGTCATTATTATAGCCGAACTCTGAAATAGGTACTGAGCTATCTAACGTCAATATCATTTGACCTTTGACATCTTTCGATAGCCGATATGCAAGCAACGTCAATATAGCCCTCTTAACCACATTAAGACCGTTAAACACCTGTCCTGAAGGGTCAAGCTGAGCGCATATATCACTCATACCCCTCTGTAATAGCGGTTGCCATTCACTCTGTGTATCTACATCAGTATCATTTAAAACTTCAGAAAATATCGGCCGTAACTGCTGTAAATGCAGTGCTTGCCATAGCGATAGAATTGGTGAAGCTTGCTGCGCTGGAGTTGAGATCAAGGTACTTTTTACATGAGTCGGTACTGGCTGTTCGTTAACCATTAAATCTTTTTTAGCTGATACGTTATGAGCGAAACTTTTAGTCAGATCAGCTGATAGCTGTTTTCCAAACAACTCAAGCAGGCCTTGTTGATAGCGCAACAGCATCGTACGGCACTTTTGCTGCTTTACATAGTGTTGATGGGCTTGGTTACTATGACTGCGTTCACTTTTGAGACGTAATTGATCAATAGTGCTTTCTGATAAGTTATGCTGACTGATTTGCTTCACAGCGAATGTAATCAAAGCACTGTCTAAACGCCGGTCAAGACTCGCCACTATTTTTAATAATTTATGGTCTAGCGTATGCGCTAAAATTTGAGGGTTACTGAAATTCTTAGTGTTAGCATCGGTGTCAGCAGCAGACACACTATCATTTGAAAGCCCAATCCAAATATCTTTTAAATCATGCAAGCCAGTCATAGATAGTGTCTGTCCTTGATGGCACAGCATGACGGCCTCAATCAGAGCTTGAGCCCCTAACGGATGATAACTGTGATTGAGAACATATTGTGGTAACGAGACCTTTTTTATATCGTCAATACTAATTAAAGTTGCTGATGGCAAATCGCTGTCAGTTTCTGCTTGCCATGGCTTTAACAGCTGATAAGTACCTATGTCTTTTGCATGTACCTGCAAACGCCCATCAACAACCACATCTTCCTCTACGACAAACTCAAGACCTACATCTGTTTCCAATTTACTGCTAGGTTCATCAGTAGAAAAAGCTGAAGCTTCATTGTCAGCGATATCATTAGGACTATTGATGATACTATTATCAACAGATGCTGGTTGAGGTGTAGGTATATGAGATTGGTGCGTAACTTCTTTCTTATTACTGCTTAGGCTATTTTCTTTTATTGCTCCCCAATCACCAAGACGACGCTGTTCATATATCTTTTTTATCTTTTGCTGATTTAGGCGTTTTTCTCGTGCAACTTGTATGGCAAAGTCATGATAAGCATTTGCATTGATAGCACTCATGCGCTCAGCTAAGCTAGGATGCGTAGCAAACCACGAGACTTCACCCAGATCCGCCCCACTGCTGGCGAAAAAGAAATGACTCAGCCCGTTGATGTCAGCGATATTTGATAAACGCGAACCAAGCGAATCTTGATGAATGGCTTTTAAGGTTTCCATAATCGCAGGCGAGCGAGTCAGCTGCACGCTGGTCGCATCCGCGAGCAATTCACGCTGACGGTTAAAGCTATGCTTAATCAGCTGGGCACTTGCCATACTCGAAAAACTCAACCCATGTAACAACAATGTCCAAACACTGCGCGGTGCTTGCCGATCAATCACAGGTCTATTTTGTAGCCATCTAGACTGACTTTTTGCTGATGACTGATGACTGTTCGATTGGGTTTGCCAGTAAGATACCCAATCGCTATGGGTAGTAAAGCTTTCTGTCTGCGCTTCAGTGCTGCGCGCACGACTATCGATTGCGCTTTGTGGCAAAGGCATGTCTCGATTAACAGCACTATTAAAAGAGCTATTAATCGAGCTATCGAAATAACTGCCTTGCCGACTATAACTAGAGGCGTTATTACTGATAGGATCACTCCAGTCATAGACTATCTGCAAACCTGCTAATACTACCATCAGCTGCAAATTGAACGTCGCATCGCCATGCAAGATATGACCATATTCATGCCCTATAAGCCCGTATAGCCCATCATCAGACAGTTTATCTAGCGCACCTTGGGTGACGACTAACACCATATCCTGACTATGGCGACCCGCAACGAAACCATTGATGCCTTGCTCATCAGGCAGCACATAGAGAATCGGCATACTTAGACCGGAAGCAATAGCCAACTGCTGGGCAGTCTCATAATAACGCCGATAAACAGGTGGAAAATCACGCTCATCACGTACCGCTATATGACGGTCACTAAAGCGAACCTTGGCAACCGTCTCATGCTGATGGGCGACCCCGCTGCTATGTTCCCAAGTGTTCTGGCTGTTATCGATAAACAAACGCACGGCACCCACGCGCTGGGCAATAGCACGGCCACCAGCCTTTAAACGACGGTACTCTAAAAAGCTACCACCAATAAAGCTAGCCAACGTCCAAACAATGACTAGTACCAGTGCCCAATAGTACACACCACCAGTAAATAGGGTAAGCAGCAGCGTCATTACCCCAAGCGCCACTGCTATATGTGCAAATACTATGAGAAAAAACAGCCCGTAGAGCAACAGGCTGCGCTGAGTACGTGTCCGCTGTTCACCAAAAAAATCCATCTATATGCCTGACTTAAAGATAGCTAAACGCATCTGAATATAATGAAACATCAGCCCATATTGACGACAGGTGCTTGAGCAATGGCCTTTCTGTCTTCAAACACTAAAGGACTAAGTGGACGAAATCCAAAGGTGCTGCTGATAAGATTGTTTGGAAACACTTCGCGGTCATTGTTGTAGAACATCACGCTATCGTTATAATGCTGACGCGCAAAGCCAATACGGTTCTCTGTATTGGTGAGCTCACCCATCAACTCTTTAATCATACTGTCCGCTTTTAATTCCGGATACGCTTCCACGACAGCTGAGAATTGCCCCAATGCTTTGGAAAGCATACCTTCTGCTTTAGCAAATAATGCCATATGCTCAAGTGAGTCTGGTTGATGCTTATTAGAGTCTTGCAAGCTTTGGGCATGGTTACGTGCGCTAATCACGCGGCTGAGTGTCTCTTCTTCGTGGGTTAAATAACGCTTAGCAGTCTCTACTAAGTTTGGAATCAAATCATGACGGCGCTTTAGCTGCACATCTATCTGTGCAAAGCCATTCTTCGCTTGGTTGCGCGCCCGTACCAACTTGTTAAATATCGATACACCAAAAACAACGACTAGCACCACAATAATAATAAATAGCCAAACGAATATTTTCATAAATGAGCCTCAAATCTTTCAGTATTAATATCAGCGTTGATAAAAGTTAATACATATTATTTTAACCTATCTTAATCAATGAAACGCCAGAATCAGACGAAATGCAGGCACAAAAAAAGCCCTTTGCAATGAAGGGCTTAGTACATCATATAAACTTTTTAAATGGTTTATCAAAGCAGTTATCAAATTTTAAGCAAAAAAAAGCGACTCCAAAAGCACATCCTCGGCACACATCATAACTATTACCGTTGCTACCTTCCGGTCCTGGCGGGATTCATAGAACAATGTTGCGAGGCTACCAATGGAGCCACCAGTTGCAGATTATACAAGAATTTTTCAGTATTACAACCCCTATCTCAAAACTGTTTAATTACCATAGCAAACAATTGCGATATTTAGTGACAAAATTCTCACAAGGACTCGTCTAAATTTTGCTATTTTAATTAGTGAAGCTAATGCCTAACAAAATAAAATGAATGCCTATAGCTTCTAATATAGATCGCAATTCCTATTTGAACATGATCTGTGTCAATATCATTAATTTTACTTAGGAGATAATTATGAGAAGCACTTTACTTAATAAAGTAGCTCTTACTACTGGTACCGCTTGCCTACTAACCGCTATGATGGGCAGTGCGCATGCAGAACCAACTGGTTATGATCAACTTAGCTTCCAAACGGAAGTTAAAGAAGAAGTCCAAAATGATGAAGTGCGTGCCAGCATGTATAAAAAAGCTCAAGCTACGAATGCTAAAGCACTGGCCACGACTCTCAACACTTCAATCAATAACGCTATGAAAATTGCTAAACGCTACCCTAGTGTGACAGTCAGCACCGGCCAGCAACGCACTTATCCACGCTACGATAAAAACGACAAAATTATTGGCTGGACAGGACAGGCAAATATAGATCTTAAAAGCACAGATTTTGCAGCGACTAGCCAGCTTATTGCTGATTTGCAAGAGACCTTAGTGATGGATAATCTAAATTTTGGGGTCTCAGATGATAAAAAAGACGCGCTAGAGCAAAAGTTAATGACTGATGCTTCTCGTTCTTTTCAAAAGCAAGCTAAAAATCTAACACGCGCTTGGGATGCTCGTGGCTATCGTGTAGTGAATGTTAGCTTAAACACTGGTAGCAACTATCCTCGTCCAATGTATAGCAGCATGAATATGAAAGCTGAGGCAGCAGATGCATCAGTTCCGAGTCAGAGCTTTGAGTCTGGTAACAGTACAATATCGGTCACCGCTAACGGTACAATTGAGCTTACCAAATAATTGAACTAAGTGGGCAAAACATCAGCTAATTAAAGTTTAGTTTGATTACAGTATTTTCCAAGCAAAAATAAGGGGCAATCACTATTGATAGTGATTGCCCCTTTATACAAATTGTTAAGCTACATTGACCATTAAACCATTCAGCACTGATAAACCTTTGAGCACTGATGTTTTATTTGGCTACTTTACCTAGCTATTGCCTAGATATGTTAGTAAAAGCATCGTTAGTTATAGGTTGGCTATTCTGTGCTTTTTGCAGATTGATTTCCTTTTGACGCAATTTTAACATTACTTTTTGATGCCATGGTAGACGCTGATAAGCAAGCATTTGCGCGGCAATTTTCTTTTTATTCTGCAAGATTACCGTATTTTGTATTACGTAAATAATACGCTCAATTTGGCTAAGCGTTTGCCCTGCTTCATTTTTGATAACGGCTCGAATACTATGCGTACCCGGTAAAATATCTACCGTTGCGATAGATGCACTCAGGCCTTGCGCCACTTCATTATCATCAAGATAAATTATTACTTGATCGCCAGCTTGTAGCACAGGCTTTAGTTGTAGTTTGACATCGATACTCTGTGCAGGACGGCGATAAGCACGTGCTTCGCTCGGCTCTATCATGGTCAGCTGATATCTCACTCGTGCAGATTTGGTAGCAGGAGATGCAGTCTGTTGTGAGACTGCTGGAGAATTTGTCGTTTGAGATGATGTGATAGCTCTGCCATTAGAACCAGCACCTAAGCTGTTACTAACATTATTATCGTTAGCAGTATTATTAGCAGTAACATTAGTAACAACATCGGTTTGGCTGACTTGTTTATTGGCCTGATTTTCACAGCTTTGCGGACGATCAGTAAAAGTTACGTGTCCAGTTTTTTCATCTACCACTTTATAGATGGGCGCGGCATTAATCATCGGTGCATAAAGGCTGACTGTACCAATGAACACACCTGCTAACAACCCAGTTAGCTTGATATTTCTAAACTGTGAACTGTCTTGTTTTTTCATTTTATTTTTCGAATGCGTATACATAGTTAGCCAACCTAATAAGTGCTTATTATTAATATATGATTAATACTATTATGCGGGATTTTTAACGCTAAATCAGTAGTGATTTTTAGGAAGCTTATTATTTAGTTTTACAAGTTCTTTTAAAAAAGAAAAAACCAGCTAAGATTTACTTAGCTGGCTTTTATTACTCAAATTATCTGAGCGCTTTAACTGTTAACTAGCAGCTGTAATATAAATCAAATTCAACTGGATGCACAGTAACATTGACACGCTGTACTTCTTCTTCTTTTAGCGCGATAAATGCTTCTAGCATCTCTTCAGTGAATACATCACCTTTTAATAAAAACTCATGATCATCACGTAACGCTTGTAGCGCGACCTCTAAGCTTTCAGCAACCGTTGGGATTTGCGCTTCTTCTTCTGGAGGCAAATCATACAAGTTTTTATCAGCGGCATCACCTGGGTGCATCTTATTTTGAATACCATCAAGGCCAGCCATCAGTAGCGCTGCAAAAGTTAAGTACGGGTTAGCTGCTGGATCAGGGAAGCGTGCTTCAACACGAACGGCTTTTGGGCTACTAACATGTGGAATGCGGATAGACGCTGAGCGGTTAGAAGCAGAATATGCCAGTTTGATAGGCGCTTCGTAATGTGGCACTAGGCGTTTATAACTGTTAGTCGAAGGGTTGGTAATAGCATTCAGAGCGCGGGCATGATGAATGATGCCCCCAATGAAATATAGTGCTGTCTCAGACAGACCAGCATATTCATCACCAGAGAAAGTGTTTACACCGTCTTTTGAGATAGACATATGTACATGCATACCAGAGCCGTTATCACCGACCACAGGTTTTGGCATGAAAGTTGCCGTTTTGCCAAACTGATGGGCAACGTTATGAACGACGTACTTTAACTGCTGCACTTCGTCAGCTTTACGTACTAAAGTGTTGAATGCGACACCAATCTCTGACTGACAAGGCGCAACTTCATGATGATGGACTTCGATACAGCCTTCACCGATGATTTCTTCTAGACGCTCACACATGACAGAACGCATGTCCTGTGAGCTATCGATTGGTGGTACTGGGAAATAAGCGCCCTTAACACGTGGACGGTGTCCCATGTTACCCCACTCATAATCGTTGTTAGTCGACCATGCTGCTTCTTCAGCAACGATCTTATGGCTGACGCCTGACATCTCAATCGACCATTTTACTTCATCAAATACAAAAAACTCAGGCTCAGGACCAAAGTATGCAGTATCACCAATACCAGTCGATTTTAAGTATTCTTCAGCACGGCGAGCGATAGAACGCGGGTCGCGGTCATAGCCTTGCAAAGTCGTTGGCTCAATGATATCGCACGTGACTACAACGGTGACTGCATCAAAGAAAGGGTCAAGAAAAGCAGTATCTGGATCAGGACGCAAAATCATATCTGAAGCTTCAATACCCTTCCAACCAGCGATAGATGAGCCATCAAACATTTTGCCATCTTCCATTACTTCTTCGTCGATAGTAGAAGCTGGAAAGCTAATATGTTGTTCTTTACCACGAGTATCGGTAAAGCGAAAATCAACCCATTTTGCGCTAGATGATTTAATAAGATCCAATAATTTATTAGACATGAATAGTCTCCCTTGTGGTTATCATGTTGTTACGTTTTAAAGAGCTGTGCTCACTGTTATATTTAGGTATTAGCTCAGACTCATGATTGTGATATCGATCAATCACTTTCCTCTACCGCTTATAAGCTTACACGATGCTGGCGCTATTTTAGCAATATCTGATCAATAATGCTGAACAGTTATAACATCTCAACCAACTCATCTGCTAGATTTTAACCTTAAACTTATAATAATGAATGGTACGAGATGAATTTATATTAGCATCCTAATTGTAATATAAGGGTGCAAACCCTATGCCAAATTTATTTAGCAATCACGACCTAAAGTTAATTTTGTATGATAAACCATGGTAGGTATAGGATAAGTCTAAATTCAGCATCAAAACTATATATATGCCAACTCTATCACCTGCACAATAATAGGCGTTAATGATATGAAAAATGCACTAAATTAGTGCTCAAGTATTTTTTTGGTTTAAATTGGTGCGCAAAAAATCTTTATTTTTCTACAATAAGGTTAGTATTTAGTAAAATACGCTTGTAATAAAAAATAAAACCTCTAAGAACAGCTGGATAGATAGGTGTCCCGTTTGATACCCACTAAAATAGTGGTAAGATATCAAGCTTCTATAAAATTTTGCCTGATAAATACGAGCATAATAGTAGAGCGTTTATAAATTATAACCATACCAATAGATTGAGAGCATAATGATTCTGATGATCGATAACTACGACAGCTTTACGTACAATATTGTACAGTACTTCGGTGAATTACAGCAGGACATCACCGTCTGGCGTAACGATCAAGTCACAATCGAACAGATTAAAACCCTTGCTCCCGATGTCATCGTCATTGGCCCTGGCCCTTGTGATCCAGATCGTGCGGGTATTTCCTTAGAAGTGATTGATACCTTTAAAGGCGTTGTCCCTATCTTGGGGATATGCTTGGGTCATCAAGCGATTGGGCAAGCATTTGGCGGACAAGTGGTCAAAGCCGGTGAAGTCATGCACGGACGCTTATCAGCTGTTTATCATACTGGTCAAGGCGTTTTTACCGACCTACCTAACCCATCACAAGTGACGCGTTATCATTCCCTCGTGATTGATAAAACTAGCTTACCGGATTGTTTAGAGATGACTGCGTGGACACAAAACAAGGATGGTAGCATTGAAGAGATTATGGGCATACGTCATAAAGTTTTCGCAATCGAAGGTGTTCAATTCCATCCCGAATCCATCTTAAGTGAAGCAGGATATCAGCTGCTTAATAATTTTTTGCGGACCCATAATCTGGCAGTATTATCTGCAGATGAGTTGCCGCAAGTGGGCTAGCTGACTATTAAAACTGGATTTAAAGTCTAAACCGACAAAACCAATCCAAACATCTAATTAAAACCAATGTAAAAAATAATAAGAAGTGAGACCTTAATGACCACTGCTAATTTACAGGAAAACTATAAACCAGCTGCTCATATACCAGATGATATTGCTCAGCTTTCTGATGAAGGCGTTCATCAGTTATTGACCACTGCCTTGGGTAGAATTTTTCAGCATATTGATTTAACTTTCGACGAGATGTATCAAGTCATGCTCATTATTATGCAGGGCAGATGTAGCAATGCCATGATGGGTGCTATTTTGGCTGGTCTGCGTATGAAAGGTGAATCAATTGATGAAATTACTGCGTCGGCTAGTGCCATGCGCGCGTTGGCTGCCAATATTGCACCAAAGAACTGTGATTATTTAGTTGATATCGTCGGCACAGGCGGCGATGGCGCTAATTTATTCAACGTATCTACTGCGTCAGCCTTCGTTGTCGCTGCAGCTGGTGCGCAAGTTGCTAAGCATGGCAACCGCGGAGTATCGACTAAGTCTGGTAGTTCCGACTTACTTGAGCAAGCGGGTATCAGTTTGGCACTTACGCCTGAACAAGCGAAAGACTGTATCGAAAATGAAGGTATTGGCTTTTTATTTGCACCCAACCACCATAGTGCCATGCGTTATGCCAATCCGGTACGCCGTGAGCTTAAAGCACGGACCATTTTTAACATCTTAGGGCCTTTGACCAACCCAGCTGGGACACCTAATTTAGTCATTGGTGTATTTACTGCCCAGCTGTGTGAGCCTATCGCTAAAGTCATGAAAAATTTAGGCGCACGTCATGTCATGGTTGTCGGCGCAAAAGACGGTTTGGATGAAATCAGCCTTGCAACTTCGACCACGGTCGCTGAGTTAAAAGACGGTGAAATATCAGTCTATGAGATGATGCCAGAAGATGCTGGCATCGAATCACAAACCCTTATCGGTCTCGATGTCGACTCTCCTGAGCAAAGTCTTGAGCTGATACGCGCTGCTTTATCGGGTGAGGACACCCATGATCGTGCTGTGCTCAAAGCGCGTGATATGATTGCACTAAATGCAGGAGCGGCGATATACACCGCAGGACTTGCCAGCAACTACTCGAATGGTGTGAGCCGAGCGCAAAAAGTTATTCAAAATGGCGATGCTTTGACTAAGCTTGAATCATTAGCCAAGTATACACAGCAGCTAATAGCTAATGCTTAACTTATACAACATTGTTAAAAGATACAAACCTAGTAATCACTGTGTATTTACATTCAACGATATTCGGATAACAGTATGACCACAACCAATACAGATATTCCCTCAGTGTTACAGCATATTGTCGCGACTAAGCAGATCGAGGTAAAAGCGGCTCGTGAGGCGCTATCTCTTGAAAATCTCCAAGCAAAAGTAGCCGCTGATAATAAATCACGCCGTGGCTTTGCAGCAGCCCTACGAGCTGCCAGTAACAAAAACAACGGTATCGGCATCATCGCTGAAATTAAAAAAGCATCACCATCTAAGGGCATCATTAATCATAACTTTGCGCCCGCTTTGTTTGCTCAGCAATATGAGCAAGCTGGTGCCAGTTGCTTATCTGTATTGACTGATCGTGATTATTTTCAGGGTGATGACAGCTATCTTATCCAAGCTTCTAACGCTACAAGCCTGCCTATATTGCGCAAAGATTTTATGATTGATGTTTATCAAATTTATCAATCTTATTTGATGGGTGCAGATTGTGTTCTGTTAATCATGGCTTGCCTTGACGATACCCAGTTACAAGAGCTACATGCGCTGAGTATCGAATTAGGTATGGATGTATTGATTGAAGTACATACCAAAGCTGAGCTTGAGCGCGCACTCCAGCTGCCACGTTCAGAACACAATATTTACGGCATTAATAATCGTGATTTAAATACTTTCGATGTCAATTTGCAAACTACTCTCGATTTAAAAAATATTTTAATCGAAGCTTTGGCTACTGACGCTGATAGTACAGCGCAGAAACCACTTATCGTTACCGAAAGTGGTATTCATAGTAGCGATGATATTCGTTTGATGTTAGACCACGATATTCAGCATTTTTTAATTGGTGAGCGGTTCATGAAGACCGATCACCCTGGACAAGCGTTACAATCCTTACTTGCGGGCGTCGCAGCAGACGAGTAAAGTAACTGAAATAGCTTAATTTAAGATTAGATAGCTTTTAAAGGGCTAATAAACAAATCACTCATTCATTAACCAACGATACGTTAACTTTTATGGCAAACTCTCTATTTTCAAAAGAAATGCAAGATCAGCTCAAAGAGCTCAAAGGGCAACTGAGCAAAGGTCATGATACTACTTCACCTGATGGCGTAGATCAAAAGCCAACAGAACCTGTTTCATTGCTAACTCAAAAGCAAGTAAAGAAAACAGTCAAACAGTTAGACAGTGAACATATCGATGATGATAAAGTTCTGTTTATGCAAGCGATGCACGGCGTAAATCAACTTGATGATAAGAACGTTCGTTCACCAGCCAACGCATCAAAAGCACGCAAACCTGATGCAGCTACTCTCTCAAAACGTGCAGCTGCTCAAGGTGGTAAAAGTAGCGATTTGGGTGCAGGTTTATCAGATATGCAAGCGCTACTTAACCCTGTGGCAGCTGAAGCTTACTTATCATATAAACAGCCTACGCTGCAAAATAAGATCTTTACTCAGCTGAAACAAGGCAAGCTACGTTGGTATGACGCCGTAGATATTCATGGCTGTACTATTGAGGAAGCACGTGCTGCTATGACTCAATTGCTAAGCCAAGCCAAGCAGAACAATGAGACTATGGTGAAAATTGTCCATGGCAAAGGTAGCGAAGCTATTCTGAAAACCTGTGTAAATGGTTGGCTACGTCAGTTACCAGAAGTATTAGCTTTTTGCTCTGCCCCGCCAAAAGATGGCGGTAACGGTGCAGTACTGGTACTACTCAAAAAATCTAAAACAGATGGCGAATAGCTTTTAGTGTTAGATCAGTAAAAGAGATGAAAAGGACTGCAAATGGCAGTCCTTTTTTGTATAAATAAATCCTATATTTCTTTAACAGCAAGCTTTAGATAAACATCTAGACTATTTTTAGGCACGTTTTTTATTAGAGTGAATCCATTATGAGCACACAGATTATTGAGAGCCCTCAAGAGCTAGAAGAACACATCATTAAATTAATTGCCATTGAACCAAGATTTGCGCTTGTCTATGAGCAAGTTGGTGTGCCTAGCCTTAGGCACAATGCAGGTGGGTTTAAACAATTGATGAGAGCGATGGTCGGTCAACAGTTATCTGTGGCAGCTGCTGCAAGTATTTGGCAACGCTTGGTTGATGCTGATTTGACCAATCCACAAGCGATTACTGAGGCAACAGACGAGACCTTACGGACACAAGGTTTATCTAAACAGAAAATTCGTTATACTCGATCTTTAGTAGATCATGATATAGATTTTGTAGCATTGGAAACTATGACGAATGAGGACGTGACTAAAACCTTAACCGCTGTTACGGGCATCGGACGTTGGACTGCTGAGATGTATTTATTGTTTTCTTTGAAACGAGCAGATGTGCTTGCAGTCGATGATTTGGCGATTAAAGTTGCAGCAATGCAGTTGTTAGATCTCACAGAACGTCCAACCCCAAAACAATTGAAAATTCTGATCGAAGTATGGTCACCGCATCTTAGCGCCGCAAGTTTACTACTATGGGCGCACTACGGCCTCTTACGTAAGAAAACTGCAGTGCCTTTATAAACGCATAACTAACAAAACGTTAAGTGACTTCCTTAAATGACCCTCTAAGGCTGATTCCATATAGAAAGGCTGAAGTTCTTTTTGGCGTGCCTGAACTTACGTTTTGCTAAAGCATAATTACTCCCTTTATGGGATTTTTTTCCATCAGCCTTTCTAATTCTTTCTTGTTTCTTATTAGCTGCTTTATCCTTTTTAGTACTGTCGACATCTTTGTTTAAATCAACAGCATTATCTTGCTTGCCATCCGTATCCGTACTGGTATTACTTCCATTTTCTGAATCTGCTAATAGTTCAGCTGTATTATTTTGACTATCGCTGTTTTCACTATGATTTTTTCCATCATCACTATTTTCAATATCGTTTTCCATATGCTGTTCAAGCTCAGCTTGGTTAACGATCAATTGCTGCGTTGGCAATGCGTGTTCGACTTTATATTTTTTCACTTGAGTTAATACATCAACGAATACTACGTTTTGCTTATCATAAAATTCCATTACATCATTAGCATTGATGTAGGCCTGTAATTGAATGACATAACAATCTTGACGCAGCTCTAAAATATTGACTTGGTTCCATTCTTGGTTGGTCAAGTAATGCTCATTTAAAAATTCATCCAAGTCTTTTACCATTTTAAAGACAACTTCGATATCAGCAGTACGCTTTAGATATAACTGATGAAAAAACCGGAACATATCGCGAGAGGTAAAGTTCTCAATTTGCATAGACGAGAAGTCACCATTCGGTACAGTAACAATTGTACGAGATAGCGTACGGACACGTGATGAGCGAATACCAATATCAACTACCGTACCTTCATAAGTACCAAACTTGCAATAGTCACCTATCCGAACTGGCGAATCTGCTACCACTACGACACTACCAACAAGGTTCTCAATCGTCTTTTGTGCACCAAGCGCTAAGGCTAAACCACCCACACCTAAAGCAGCGATACCAGTCGTCAAATCGAAGCCCAAATTACCAAATATGACAATAACAGCGAATATTAATAACAGCGCTTTGACAACTTTACGCAGTAGACCCAAAATGGAGACACGTTCAGTATAGTTTTTCTTATAGCTTAAGTTGACAGCACGAGTAAAAATCGCATCGATTACTCGTAGTAGTAACCAAGTTATAGCGAGCCAAGAAGCGATATCAGTAAAACGATTGACTGGCTCACGCAGTGTTACTGACACGCCAGCATAAACCATCACTTCAGATAAGATGAGTGCCATAATCACGACAGCCAGTGGCAGTATAACCTTGTCAGGCACAGGCAGTGGCACATCGCGTACTCGTGGGTAGGCAATTTTTAGCAAATGATACAGTATCCAAACCATGATATAAGTCAGTACAAAGCTACTGATAATCATAGTTAGTGCAGCGACCAGATCCGTCAGCTGATAGCCAAATATTTTTTTGCCTTCAAGCGAGTCAATCGTATAACGCGAGACTAAAGTAGGATTGGTATTTTCTAAAACTTCTGGTATTGAATTAAGCGTATCAGTGGAGAATTGCCAGTACTGCTCACCTTGCTTGGACACGACCCTCTCAAGCAACAGCGGCACACTTTTTTCACCAATATTAATACTACCTACATTTTCTTGGCTTGGCGGCAGCTGGTCAGTTAAATTACCCTCAGGCGTATTATTGAGCTGCAAGTCAGCCTGAAAGCGACCACCAGCGTCAAGCGCCTGTTTGAACTCCCGCACAGCTGTCGTTGGATTGTCAGATTTGGATAAATTAAGATAGTTGCTTGCTAGTAAGTAGTCATTTTCACCTAGCGCACTGATAAACCCTTGTACCGTATGGCGTGGTGTATCACGTCCAAACGAATCTGGCAACGGTTCGCGTACAGTCTCTTCACTACTACCACCTACACCAAGCGCACCAGCTCCCGCTTCAGCAGCAATAGCGGTATTCGGCAATACCATACTCAATATCAAAGCAATCAAAAGTGACACTATCATTAAAGATGTTTTGCTTAATGAGATTGATGCAATAGCAGAGTTTAGATAACACTTAATAGACAAAACAAACCTCTTAGATTTATGAATAGCACAACAAAAAACAGAAAAAACCTGCCGCTATGATAGCAATTATTTGCAACATCAGTACTTTTGATTGCGCGTTTTATCGTAACCTACGTTAGTAATTTATTTCTTATTCCGTGGCGCTACTTTGCTAATATTCCTTATAAAACGACTCACAAATTGATTGTGATAATCTTTAGATGAATAAATAGCAGCTCATCATGAAATCCATTCAGCTTACCGTGAAGAAACATTAGGTTAAAGTTGTTTATAAAGCAGTAACTTTTATAGATAATGAGCACAGCTGTCACCTTATGACATTTTTGGTAATTTTGGCTCGATAACTTTTGGATTAATTATGACTTTTTTACGTTCAACTTCGACTACTTATCTTCGTTTGAGCATTTTAAGCGCGCTTGGTCTTCTTGCAGTCAACACAGCGATAGCAGCGACACCTGAAATCAACGATAGCGAATTGCCACAAGTTGAGCTTGATAAAATCGTCGTCACAGCCACACGTACACCGACTAAGACTAGCAATGTGATTGCTCAGACTCGGGTGATTGATAAAGAAGACTTACAACGCTATCAAGGTCAAACAGTCACTGATATATTGAAGAATCAGCCTGGTATCAACATTACGCAAAGTGGCGGCATGGGCACAGCCAGCAATTTTTATATGCGTGGCTTTGATAGTAAGCAAGTATTGGTGCTTATCGACGGTATACGATATGGTTCTATCTCTTTAGGCAGCCCATCACTGAACTTGCTATCAGCAGACCAAATTGATCGCATTGAAATTTTATACGGCGCCTCAGGTTCTAGTATTTACGGTTCTGATGCCATGGGCGGTGTCATTCAAATTTTCACTAAGGGCAATAGTGTAAAACAATCCAATGTTTCTACTACTGTTGGTTACGGCAGCAACAATCACTATCAAGTCGGCGTAACAGGTCAGCTCAAAAACGATACTTCATCATTGAGCTTAGGCGTCAGTCGTAATGAAACAGATGGTTTTAACGCGATTGCTAACCCTAGTACTTATGATTACAACGCAGATGACGATGGTTTTGAATCTACCAATGCAAGTTTGGCACTACAGCACAGGCTTTCAGATTCCTTAAGTGCTGGACTCAGTGCATTGTACTCTGACTCTACCACTGATATTGACTCGGCAGGAAACGTTTTTCCTAATTCGTATTCAGATCAAAAAAACGGCAGTGCGAATGCGTTTCTTCAATACAAAACGCCTTTAACTGTCAGCAAACTTAGCTACGGACAAAGTATCGACAAATCCACCTCTCATGATGCCAACTCTATTAATTATCAAGAAGGTAGCCAGTTTGATACGACTCAAGAGCAGGCACGTTTAGAGACCAGCATTAATGCGCAACCTGGTACAGTTATCATGGGTGCAGAATGGTTATCGCAGAAATTAGATGCGTCAGATGTTTTAGATTTTTCAGGCTTTCCTGCCCCTGCTATTCAAACCGCTTATGACCCTGACGACAGAACGGTCAAAAGTGCTTTCATTGGCTATCAATTGTCAGAGTCTTATTACGACCTGCAAGCCAACTATCGTGTAGATGACAACTCTCAGTATGGTAATGAGAGTACCTACAATTTGGGAGCAGCTATACATCCATTAGCAGGTATGAGAATTGGTGCAAACTATGCAACTGGTTTTCGTGCACCTACTTTTAACGATTTATACTGGCCTGGTTTCAGCAACCCAAATCTGAAGCCTGAAAGGACTGAAAACACTGAAGTATTCGTTGAATATACAAATGACGCTCAGACTTCACGATTGACAGGCTATTATACAGATGCAGAAGACCTCATTGCTAATGCTACAAACATCAATGAAGCGAAAATCAAAGGGTTAAGCTTAACCTCAGATTGGAGCATGAATGCATTTATATTTGGTCTTGGTTATGACTACTTAGATGCGAAGGACAAAACCTCAAATAGTGTCAACTATGATCAACAACTTGCCTACCGTCCTAAAAATAGCGGTTTGATTTATATTGGTTATCAGCAACCTATGTTTGATGTTCGTCTCGAAGCCAAACATACTGATGATAGATATACTGCCGAAAACAATGAACTTGATAACTACACGTTGCTTAATTTAAGCGGAGCTGTTTACATTAATCCTAATCTTCGCGCTAACTTGCGTGTAGATAATATTACTGATGAGTATTATACCATTGCGAGCCAATTCGGTAATGAGTACGCCACAGAAGGCACTAGTTATTTCACCTCACTAACTTATAACTGGTTCTAAGTTTATTTAAAGGTATAAAAAGCCAGTATTTGTTTAAATACGAAAAGGTCATCAATCGATGGCCTTTTTTAGGTCTATTAAAACTGCAAAACTATATATACCTTTATTACCTAACATTTATGTTATCCAGTAGGTGACAATCGCAGACTCATCTATTACAATAACGACCTCCGAGAGGTGTTGCACCATAATTATTGATCTTTGTATTCAGGCTATAGAGCCATACAAATCATAAACTATGTTAGGCTCGGTTAACTGTTGAGTGTCCATCATTTTGGATACTGACAGCGCAAACAACGGCACCTGCGTTTTTATTCTTTTTATCTATTAACTGATAGGAGCATATTATGGACGCAGTGTCTAACATACCATCTGCCCATACGATCAATCCCTCTTTTACTGACTATAAAGTTGCTGACATCAGCTTAGCTGACTACGGTCGCCGTGAAATCTCCCTTGCTGAAGCCGAAATGCCTGCCCTAATGGGTTTGCGTCGTCGCTATGAAGCTGACCAACCGCTCAAAGGCGCAAAAATCGCCGGCTGTATTCACATGACCATCCAGACTGCTGTCCTTATCGAGACACTAGTCGCGTTAGGTGCTGAAGTACGCTGGACTTCATGTAACATCTTCTCAACTCAAGATCATGCTGCTGCGGCTATTGCGGCTGCTGGTATCTCTGTTTATGCTTGGAAAGGCGAAACCGAAGAAGAGTATGAGTGGTGCTTACGTCAACAAATCCATGTTGGCGGTGAAGAATCAGGTCAGCTTTGGGATGCAAACTTAATTTTGGATGATGGCGGTGATTTAACCGCGTTGATTCACAATGATTATGCCCAAATGCTTGATAGCATCCATGGTATCTCAGAAGAGACTACTACAGGTGTGCATCGCTTGGTTGAGATGCTCAATAAAGGCACGCTAAAAGTACCAGCGATCAACGTCAACGACGCGGTTACTAAATCTAAAAATGACAACAAATACGGCTGCCGTCATAGCTTAAATGACGCCATCAAACGTGCTACTGACATGTTCCTTGCTGGTCGCCGCGCTCTAGTTATTGGTTATGGTGATGTGGGTAAAGGCTCTACGCAAAGTCTACGTCAAGAAGGCATGATTGTACGTGTCTCAGAAGTCGATCCTATCTGTGCCATGCAGGCATGTATGGATGGCTTTGAAGTATTATCACCTTACATCAATGGCGATAACACTGGCGGCGCAGAAAATATCAACAAGCGCTTGCTCGAAGATACCGACATGATTGTCACCACTACTGGCAACTACCATGTTTGTGATAGACACATGCTAGCCGCATTGAAGCCGGGCGCCGTGGTCTGCAACATCGGTCACTTTGACACCGAAATCGACACGCAATTTATGCGTGACAACTGGCGCTGGGTTGAGATCAAGCCACAAGTGCATCAAATCTTCCGCTCAGACGATGAAAACGATTATTTGATTTTGCTTGCTGAAGGTCGTCTAGTAAACCTAGGTAACGCAACCGGTCACCCATCACGTGTGATGGACGGCTCATTTGCCAACCAAGTATTGGCACAAATGTATCTGTTCGAAGAAAAGTTCGCTGACTTGCCAGTTGATGAGCGCACTGACAACTTATACGTCAGAGTATTGCCTAAAAAACTCGACGAAGAAGTCGCTGCTGCGATGGTTGCAGGTTTTAACGGTACGCTAACCAAGCTGACTGAAAAGCAAGCGGAGTATTTGGGTGTGCCTGTCGAAGGTCCGTTCAAGCCTGACGCTTATAAATACTAAAAGGAGCTAGCCTGTGAGTAAGCCTGCTTTCTCCTTTGAGTTTTTCCCTGCTAAGACAGAGCAAGGCCACGAAAAGCTACTTAGCACTTACGATGAGTTGAATAAGCTATCACCGACCTACTTTTCGGTAACGTATGGTGCTGGCGGTTCAACTCGTAGCCGCACCTTAGATATCGTACAAGCATTATGTGCACGCGGTGAGACAGATATTGCGCCGCACATGTCTTGTATTGGCGATGACAAGACTGAAATAGCCGAACTCTTAACGCATTATAAAAGCTTAGGTATCAAGCGTTTGGTAGCCCTGCGTGGTGATTTACCCTCAGGTCAGGTCGGCATGGGTGAGCTGCCGTTTGCATTAGACTTAGTTAAGTTTATTCGTGAACATTCAGGCGATCACTTCCATATCGAAGTGGCTGCGTATCCTGAAATGCATCCACAAGCACGTAGCTTTGAGTTTGATATTGACAACTTGGTCAATAAATACCAAGCTGGCGCCAATGCTTCGATCACCCAGTTCTTTTATAACGCTGATAGCTATTTGTATCTGCGTGATACTTTAGAGAAGCGCGGTATCGATACAGTAGTACAGCCATTGGTGGCTGGTATTATGCCTATTACTAACTCTAGTAACCTAATGCGCTTTGCTGATAGCTGTGGTGCTGATATTCCACGTTACGTGCGCAAGCGATTGACTGATTTCGGTGATGATCGTAAAGCTATTCGCGAGTTTGGCTTTGATGTCGTCTATCGTCTGTGTGAGCGCTTAATCAGCGAGGGCGTACCTGCCATGCATTTTTATAGCATGAATAAAGTTGAGCCCAACAAGCGCTTAGTTGAAGCTTTAGGTCTTACTTCCCAGATTTAACGCAAATTCTTCTAATGGCTGGCATTCTTTGGAATGCCAGCTTTTTTATGCTGTTCATTAATTTTGCATATCAATTAGATGGTTAAAAAATTTACTCTTATACTAAGCTCTATTTACTATAGAGATACTTTTACCTAAACAATATTCTGCTAAGATATTGAGAAAGATTATTGTTTGAAATACAGGACTAAGTGATTGTGCGACGTTTTTTTTATGCTATAAGTGATGAACGCGATGCCAGTAGCAACATCGATATCAATTACCCTAAACTGAGTACTTTATCTGTTGGCTCAGAGCTTGCATTAACAGAAGGTATCGTACATCACTGGTGCCGCGTATTACGTGCAAATGTTGGTGACCAAGGTATTCTGTTCGATGGTTTTGGTGGTGAATATCGTGTACAGCTACAAGAGATTAGTAAAAAGCACGCAACCGTCACCTTATTAGCACATTTAGATGATGATCGTAGTGCGCTTGTCATCAGCAAAATCGGCTTAGTGATGAGTCGTGGCGAACGTATGGACTATGCAATTCAGAAAGCCACTGAGCTAGGCGTGACCGCTATTCAGTTGTTAAGCAGCCATCATGGTGAAGTTAATTTAAAACCTGCGCAAGTAGACAAAAAGCTTTTACACTGGCAGCAAGTAGCTATCGCCGCATGCGAGCAGTGCGGATTAAATCGACCGCCGCTTATTCTTGCACCTCAGTCTATTGACCAATGGTTGAAAGCAGATACAGCTATTAACGCTGTGAGCAAAGTTACTGCTAACAGTATAAATGAGAATACTGAGAAAAATATTAACGGCCTGCCCGTCAGCCCTATTGTCGCGGCACTAAGCCAAGATGCTTACTATCAGATATTACAGCAGCCAGCAGACTTACGCTTACAAATGAGTGTGCCAGCAGCAGGACAACCCGCTATGCCTGAGTCCTTGTTAGCAGTACTGAAACGCGAATCACCCTATATCAAGCTATTGATTGGCCCTGAAGGTGGACTGAGTGACGATGAGCGTGCGCAAGCAGAAAAAGCTCACTTTTCCCCTTGGCAAATCGGTAATCGAGTACTCCGTACAGAGACGGCACCTGTAGTCGCTCTAGCCACATTAAATGCGCTTTATCATCAACATTAATAAACAAACATACTCATTTATTATTAAAAATAAAATCCAGTGAGTGAATGCCTAATGACTATCTTACTCGCTAAGCTTATGAAAATGTGCATGACTACCACCTTGATTGACTATTGAGTCTCAATTATGACTACCTTTGTTCCCATCTCACCATCGATTAAGCAGCAATTATTATTGGAGCTGTGTGAGCGCTTGGAAGATGCCGTATTTATCCTAGATGCAAATCTACGCTATATGTCAGTTAATGCTGCTTATGAAGCAATGATTGGTTTTGAAGAGCCATTTATGATTGGTCGACCACTTGGTATATATGCCGCTGAATTCCTATCAGAGAAAGAGCGTTCTATATTACAAGATATATCTAATCGACTGGATGACGATGGTTTTTATGAAAATAATTTTTCCCTATTAAACCGCTACGGTCGAACACTTAACTGCCATATATCTTACCGTAGGATCTATGTCGATGAAACCGTTTATTATGTAGGAATGGTGCGCGATATCTCCTCAGTCGTAGAAGACCAACAACAAGTCGCCCATCTACTTAATCACAATCAGCTGACAGGTCTACCCAATCGCAAAGTGTTTTTGAGTCAGACCAATGATGTATTGATGGATAGCTTCCAAGAAGTGGTTATTATTCGAGTAAATATCGACCGTTATCGTATTTTGATTAACAATCTCGGACAAGACAACGTCGATGCCCTTATCAAAGAATTTGTCGCTAGAATCAATGGCCTTGAGCTTAATCAACTACTGTGCTTTTCACACTTAGGTGGCGATGATTTTGGGTTGTTATTCGAGTTTACAGATGCCCATATGGTACGCCATGAGCTCGATAGCCTGATGCATATGTGTGAGCGACCGTTTGTCTTAAACAGCACTAGTATCTATTTGCAAATCTCCGTCGGCGTCAGCTATTACCCTAAAGACGGTAATCAATTGAGCAGCTTACTAAACAAGGCTGAAAAGGCTTTACAGTATGCTAAGGAGCATGGAGGCGATGATGTTTGGTGGTATAACGATGAGCTAAACTGTCCATCAATTGATAGTATGCAGTTAGAGACCGAGCTGCGTGAAGCGATAGTTGCTAAGCAGTTCATAGCATATTATCAGCCTAAAGTAGCTCTAGATACTGGGGTTATTACTGGTTTTGAGGCATTGGTACGCTGGCAACATCCTACACGCGGGCTACTACAACCAAAGGACTTTATTGAAGCTATTATTAAACATAAACTGTCATTTGATTTATTTCGCCAAATGGCTTTTCAAATTGCTGAGCAGCTATGCACTTGGGAGTCAATGAACTTTACCCAACATGTCTGTATTAATGCGGATGCTGCTGAATTTAGCCATCCTGAGTTTTTTGACTTTGTAAGCAATCTCTTTACTCAATACTCTATTCAACCTCACCAGTTGCATATTGAGGTCACTGAATCTTCTCTGATGCTACGGCACGCTAGTGTTAAGCAACAGCTTATTGCTCTAAAAGCACTGGGGGTCTGTTTAGCACTCGATGATTTTGGTACTGGCTACGCCTCGCTCAGTTATTTGCAAGAATACCCTTTTGATTTTATTAAAATTGATAAAAGCTTCATTGATAAAATCGTTGATAACCGTACGCAGTCCGCTATAGTTAAAGCTATATTAGATTTGGCTATTGCTTTAGATATGAGCGCTATCGCTGAAGGAATCGAGACCGAACAACAGCGCGATTTGTTATTACAAATGGGCTGTAAGTATGGACAAGGTTACTGGTTTGGTCGGCCCATCTGCGCTGATATAGCAACCAAAATGTTGAGGCATTCGTCTCTTCCGAATACAGATCTCAATTAGTTTAGACAATCGTTACTACTATATAGATTGGCTTATATAGCTTTTTCTCGCACCTCTTCGCACCATAGTTAGCCCTGTTTTAGCCCTGTTTTTTTGTTCGCTAACGTTGATTATATAAAGGATGCAAGATGGGTTGATGACTTATCAGTATTACAACCAAACTTGTATAATTCCCAGTGAACGCCTATCTTTTGTGGTGAATTTACTAATACAGTCATAATTCTTTTATCATTTTTCAACGTTATTTTATATGACCGGTGTCGTTGCTTCTAGTCATTAGTGTAGGCAAGTCTGATACCAGTAACATACTAACAGCTAAGATATCAATAAATAGAGTCGTTCATTCGCTGTCGGTCATACCCAAAAAAAGGACAGGAAGTTATGCAGTACAAAGCCCCTTTACGTGATATTCAATTCGTCATGCATGAGTTACTTGATAGCGAAAGCCACTATAAACGCTTACCAAAATTTCAAGAAGCTGACCGTGAACTAATGGACAGCCTGTTTGAGATGGCTGCAAGTTTTGCTGAAAATGAATTGTCACCGCTAAATCAAAGTGGCGATGCTGAGGGCTGCCAGTTTGATAATGGCAAGGTTACAACGCCTAAAGGCTTTAAAGAAGCTTATAAGCAGTATTGTGAGCTTGGCTTCCCTGCACTCTCTGCTGAAGAAGAGTTTGGTGGTCAAAACATGCCATTTTCATTATCTACGGTCATCAATGAGATGGTAGGTACGGCTAACTGGTCATTCTCTATGTACCCAGGTTTATCACATGGCGCTATCCAAACCATTGAGCATCACGGTACTGATAGCCAAAAAGAAACGTATTTAGAAAAAATGGTCACTGGCGAATGGTCAGGTACTATGTGTCTTACTGAAGCACATGCAGGCTCTGACTTGGGTATTATCCGTACCAAAGCTCAGCCGAATGACGATGGCAGCTATAGCATTACTGGTCAAAAGATTTTTATTTCAGCTGGCGAGCATGACTTGGCTGAGAACATTATTCATATCTGCTTAGCGCGTTTGCCCGGCGCACCTGCTGGCACTAAAGGCATCTCATTATTTATCGTACCAAAGATAATGGTTAATGAAGACAATAGCTTAGGCGAGCACAATAACGTTGTCTGCGGCTCTATCGAGCACAAAATGGGTATCAAAGCCTCAGCCACTTGTGTCATGAACTTTGATGGTGCAACCGGTTATTTGATTGGCCCTGAAAACCGTGGCCTACAGTGCATGTTTACTTTTATGAACGTGGCACGTATCGGTACTGCTGTTCAAGGTCTAACTGCTGCAGAGTATGCGTTCCAAGGCTCACTTACTTATGCCAAAGATCGTTTAGCAATGCGTTCACTATCAGGTCCTAAAGCGCCAGATAAAGTCGCTGATCCTATCATCGTGCATCCAGCTGTCCGTAATATGCTATTGACTGAAAAAGCCTTCGCTGAAGGTGGCCGCGCACTAGTATACTATCTCTCTCATTTTGCAGATACTGTCGCAAAAGGCGAAGGCGATGACCTTAAGTTTGCGGATCAAATGCTGTCATTACTGACGCCAATTGCAAAAGCGTTCTTAACTGAAACTGGTCTAGAAGCCGCTAATCATGGCGTGCAAGTCTACGGTGGTCATGGCTTTATTAGCGAATGGGGCATGGAGCAAAACGTCCGTGATACGCGTATCGCCTGCTTGTACGAAGGTACTACTGAGATTCAAGCGCTTGATCTACTTGGTCGTAAAGTCTTAGGCTCACAAGGCAAATTGCTTGCAAACTTTGTCAATATCATTCAAAATTTCTGCGAAGATAATAAAGACAACGATGAGATGGGCCAGTTCATCCGTCCACTTGCCAAGCATTTAAAAGAATGGGGCGATTTGACTGCACGTATTGGCATGCAAGCAACTGAAAACCCAGATGCCGTTGGCGGTGCTGCCGTTGATTACATGTATTTCAGTGGATATGTTACCCTTGCCTATTTATGGGCACGTATGGCATTGGTTGCTCAAACTGAGATTGCAAACGGCAACAGTGAACATGCCTTCTATGACGCCAAGGTTAAAACAGCACAGTTCTATTTTGCTAAGTTGTTACCGCGCACTACTACGCATGTACAACGTATCAGTACTGGTGTTGAGCCGTACATGAGCATGGACGTTGATCAATTTGCTTTTTAGAATCAAGCCTAGATAAATTCTATTATAGTTAGATGCTACAAATTTCGATCGATGAAGAATTTAGAAGCGGTATAAGGATCGGCAACATACTTAGATATGTTGCCGATTTTTTGGTATTGGCTTATTGATAGTGTGCAGTTTGATAAGTAGTTTAAGTGCCATAGCCTACGATAGCTCATACTAATTTGAAATTTAGATCAGATATGTTACTTGTATAAGTTTTCCGCGTTGCTTTAATCTTTAAATTTTTAGGCATGGTATGAGTATAGATTTAAAAGTACTTTAAGAACTTTGCTTGTTAATTTTTATTAAAATATTAAATTTATACTCCAATTGGATTCCATATGGAGTATAATTACCGCATCAAGCAGTTTTTACTCAAAGGAAGACACGATGGCAAGCAACAATATAACGCCTATTCGTACTAGAGCAGGTGATACAGAAAAGGTCACTATTAATTTAGGCTACGTTGATCTTGGACAAGTCGACTTGATGGTGCAGGAAGGTTTCTATTCTAATCGCACTGACTTTATTCGTACTGCGATACGCAATCAGCTAACCACGCATGCTGACGTGGTGCGTCAAACCGTTGCTCGTAAAACCTTAGAGTTAGGCCTACGTCATTACACCCGCGCCGATCTTGAAGACGTTCAAGAGCGTAATGAAAAATTACATATTCAAGTATTGGGTCTGGCGACCATCGCGGCAGACGTAACCCCAGAACTGGTGGAAGCTACTATTGAAAGTATTACGGTATTAGGCGTGCTGCAGGCAAGCCCAGAGATAAAAGCCGTATTGGTTAACAAAATGATTTAAGCATTTTCTTTTACGATCACTCTTAAAATTTGTATGAATGTAACGGGAAATAACAAATGAGTTTTTCAAAATTTAGCATGATACCACCGCATCTTGAAGAAGCGATGAAACTGATGAAATCAGGCCAGCTACAAGAGGCCACTAACTTAATTCAAAAGAACTTGAGCGGCGCAGCACCAGCCAGCCATACTGATGAGAAGACTATCAAGGATGTGACGCCTGATATAGCATCTGATGTGCCAACGCTACAAGATCGTTTGACCCCGACCCCGACGGACAAGCCTACAAGCACTGATAAGCTGTCCAGTAAACTGCCTAATCACTTGCAAGATCTTACAGATAAAATGAAGAATTTTAAGCTGGACTTACCAACGGTTATGAATGTGAGTACCCTGCGTACTGGGTTCAATACGCATAATGAGCCGACTATTCCTGACAATGCGCAATTTCTTAAAGGCACCCTTAAGTCATCTCAAGGAAATCATGACTACCGGTTATATATTCCCTCAAACTACACAAAAGCAGTGGAAGAAGGTTTACATTTACCTCTAATAGTCATGCTGCATGGTTGTACTCAATCACCGGAAGATTTTGCAGCGGGTACACGTATGAATGAGTTGGCAGAAGAACACCGTTGCCTGATCGTCTATCCTTCTCAGCCAGCTTCTGCTAATCAAAATCGCTGTTGGAACTGGTTTAAACCTACTGATCAACGGCAAGGTCAAGGTGAGCCTGCATGGCTTGCGGCATTGACTCAATCTATTATTAAAGATTACGCAGTGGACTCATCACGTGTATACATTGCAGGGCTATCCGCAGGCGCTGCTATGGCAGTAATTATGGCAGAGGCTTATCCAGAACTATATGCAGCGATTGGCGTGCATTCAGGGTTAGCTTATCGCAGTGCCACTGATCTGCCGTCTGCATTAATGACAATGCGTCAGGGTGGCGCAGCTACTCCAAAACGTACAGGGAGTAGTAAGTTTGTCCCGACGATTGTGTTTCATGGTGATCAGGATCATACGGTGAGTATCCGTAATGGCGGGCAGATCTTTGAGCAGGCAGAGCAGCACTTACAAGCGCAAGAAACTGGTTTAACGACCCATCAGCATAAGCAATGCTCTGAGCAAAATTGTCGCAGTACTCAACTAGAGATTCGTAATAGTAAAGGGGTTAGTCAGTTGGAATATTGGAAGATTCACGGGGCTGGGCATAGCTGGGCAGGCGGCAGTAGCGCAGGGTCTTACACTGATCCCAAGGGTCCAGATGCTTCAAAGGAGATGCTGCGGTTTTTCTTAAATCTCTAATTTTCAACGTGATTTATACAAAGATTTTAAGCTGCACTCTTTGCACCTCAAAGCTAAATCAGTAGTGGTATTAAGCGACACATGAGCATAAACGTTTATACATTTTCTTTTGAATTAAGCAGTTAGATATGCAGTTAGATATGCAGTTAGATATATAATCAAAAACTGCATTTGGACGTTAGTATAGTGATTTAAATGGCTTATTATCGGCAGCGTACTTCAGTATGTTGCCGATTTATTTTGTTTAGATTAAGGTCTGTTGAACCTTCAAATATGTTATTTGCGCGCTGCAAGAGTGCATGCGAACTTTTAGTGTACGCACTATTCACTAAGAGATACACAAGCTCATCTACTAATTTGCTAAACTTTACTTATTGTCACCAGTCTAAATCTGTTAATAACCGTTGCAGTATTTACCGTTGCTCCTTAAGAACATCATGATAAATATAAGCAAACACTGTATATAGCTTCACAATTAACAATGTAAAATTATAGTTTCAAATACTATGCGAATTAAATTTTATTAATTTTAAACCAAAGGAATGTTTATGGCTGTTTATAATGCCCCTCTGACTGACATGCGCTTCATTTTAACGGATGTCTTTAAAGCTCATGAATTTTGGCAAAATAATGACAATTTATCTCATGTCGACATGGAAACAGTCGATATGATTTTAGAAGAAATGGCCAAATTAAGTAAAAACGTCTTGCTACCTATTAATCGTAGCGGCGATGAAGAAGGTGCGACTTATCAAGGCGATGGCGTCGTTACTACGCCTAAAGGATTTAAAGAAGCTTATCAGCAATATGCTGAATCAGGTTGGGTTGGACTTGGCGGTAACCCTGAGTATGGTGGACAAGGTTTTCCAAAAATGGTCACCATGCTAACCGAAGAGATGCTCTTTACTACCAACCAATCATTTACACTCTACCCTAACCTAACGGTTGGCGCGACCTTGTGTCTCAACGCAGCTGGTTCAGAAGAACAAAAGCAAACGTATTTAGAAAAAATGTACTCAGGCGAATGGTCAGGTACCATGTGCTTAACTGAACCGCACGCTGGTACCGACTTAGGTATTATCAAAACCAAAGCCATACCAAATGATGATGGTAGCTATAACATCTCTGGTACCAAAATCTTTATTACTGGCGGTGAGCACGACTTAACCGACAATATTATTCATCTCGTATTAGCTAAAACGCCAGATGCTCCAGAAGGCTCAAAAGGTATCTCTCTGTTTGTTGTACCGAAATTCTTGGTCAATGTTGATGGCAGCGTAGGCGAACGTAATACCTTATCAGCTGGCTCTATCGAACATAAAATGGGTATCAAAGCCTCAGCGACTTGTGTCATGAATTTTGATGACGCAAAAGGTTGGATGGTAGGTGCTGAGAATACTGGCCTATCTTCAATGTTCATTATGATGAACTATGAGCGCGTAACGATGGGTCTGCAAGGACTTGGCGGTACTGAGCTTGCTTATCAAAACGCTGCACTTTATGCGTATGAGCGTGGTCAAGGTCGTAGTGATACTCAGCTACAAAGCCCAGAGAAACCAGCTGATGCTATCGTTCACCATGCTGATGTACGCCGTATGCTATTGAATGCTAAAGCTAACGCTGAAGCGTCACGCTGCTTTGCTATGTATGTCGCCAAACAACTAGATACTGAAAAGTTCAGCACTGACCCTGAAGCAGCTCAAGCCGCTGCTGCACGTGTTGCCCTACTGACACCTATTGCAAAAGCGTTCTTAACTGATAAAGCGTTAGAAGCAACTATCGATTGCCAGCAAGTCTTTGGTGGTCATGGCTATGTGCGCGAATGGGGCATGGAGCAAATCGTACGTGATACGCGTATTGCTCAGATTTATGAAGGTGCAAACGGTATTCAAGCACTTGACTTATTAGGCCGTAAAGTTGCCCGCAACGACGGCAAATATATCACCCATTTCTTAGGTGAGATACGTGATTATGTTAGCGCTATGCAAGCTGATCATGGTATTAAGCAAGCGACATTAAATGCCGCTGATACTGTCGAAGAGTTGACTAAAACAGTCTTGACCAATATCGGTTCTCGCAAAAATGAGATCAATGGCTGCGCAGTTGATTATATGCATGCAGTCGGCTATCTATGCTACTCATATATGTTTGCCCTGATGGTTGAAGCAGCTAACGGTAAAGATGGCGAGTTTTATACCAATAAAGCCAAGCTTGCTGATTACTTTGTTGGTCGCGTCTTGCCGCGCATTGATGCTCATGCGCAGATGGTCAAAGCTGGTAGCGATCCAATGATGAATTTTGACTTGGATTATTTTAATGTACCTGCCAGCTAATTAGCCTTCAAAAACTAATAGCTATTTATTTATTAATAAAAAGTTACCAACAAAAAAGGACAGTATGATTACTGTCCTTTTTTTTGCCAAAATTAATTGCTAACAAAATAATTCAGCATTGTAATGTGCTTGCGATTAAAATAACTCCAAATAACTTGCATTCACTCTTAGACTATCAGAAATATTTGCATCTAAACGCTTAATAAACACCTAATAACCTCTAATTTCTCTATAGATAGCTATAGCTATAGCTATAGCTATAAATGATATGACATTATAAATATCAAAATATTGACTATCAAAATAATAACGATAAAGGGTACGCTGTGTCAGAGATAAAACGTATTTTACAACAGATTACTGCCTTGAGTGACGTGCCAGAGCCGTCTGTACTTAAGCGCTTGATTAATGAGCTGCGAGTCAATGAGAAAGAGCCTGCACTTGCTAATCAAAATATCCAAACCCTTATCGACATCTTGCGCCAACATCCAGAATATAGCGATGGTCTTGCCAGCTTTGTATTAAAGCTAATCATTCAATACCGTCAAATTGCCCTATATACCGACACTGGCATTATGTCAGATGAAGGTTTTTTTAGTAGTTTACGCCGCTTGATCGGTCATCGGTTTTTACCGCTACTACCTCAGGATGATTCAGTCGTTGAGCTGGTCGGCTATTTGTTTCATAAACGTCAGGATGAACGCTGGCTCGCTCATATCGAAAAAGATAAATGGGATGCTCTCGTCGATCTTCTCAAAGTCAAAGACGAGCATTTACCTCTAGTAGCTACGGCCAAAAACAGTATTCTAAATGCGATTGTTATTTTGTCTTACCGTATTAGCGGTATCGGTCTGCACCCCGATTTAATGGAAGCTTATCCGCAAATTTTGAACTACTCAGCATCCTTTGTCGCACAAAACCAAGAAGCAGTATTGTTCGTTAATCAATATCGGCAGGCGCACGAGCTCGACACGTTAACGGATATTACTCCCGAACATGCGGTCAATCCTGCACCCCTACTTGTCATGCTTGAACAGTGTGAAGATATCGTGGCAACAGTACGTAAACGTATCTATAAGACTGGTATCTCTATTCGCTTGACCAATATGATGTTACGCCTTGATCAAAGCTTACAGCGTATGCGCATTTTGACCGAACTGGTTGCTGATAGCGGTCACAATCGCGACAAAGCCGTGATTGATCTGATTCAGACCCTTATTACGACTGCTAACCGTCGTTACAGTATTGGCTATTTGATTGATAATAATACTAAGCTGCTGTCACGCAAAGTCACTGAAAATGCTAGCCGCGTTGGTGAGCACTATATCAGCACAGATAGAGCTGGCTATCAAAACATGTTCAAAAAAGCGTCCATTGGTGGCTTTATTATTGCCTTTATGGCCACTACTAAAATATTGGCTTATCACTTGGCGCTTGCACCGATGGGGCGAGCATTTATCAACAGTATGATTTATGGTTTAGGCTTTGTTTTTATTCATATCGTGCATGGTACGGTTGCGACTAAGCAGCCAGCAATGACTGCCGCTGCCATTGCTTCGACCATATCGGAAGGCTCTGGAAAAAAATCTCATCAGCTTACTAAGTTATCAGAGCTAGTAGTGGATATCTTGCGCACCCAGTTTATCGCCATCATGGGTAACATTATGCTAGCTATACCAGTAGCATTAATCATCTCTTTTGCTTGGTTACAGTATACAGGCGCACCGATGATTGACACCGATAAAGCAGGACATTTACTTCATGATCTTGACCCCTTTCGATCTTTAGCACTACCCCACGCTGCCATTGCCGGCGTATATCTATTCCTGTCCGGCCTTATTGCTGGTTACTATGATAACTTGGCTGTCTATAATCAGATTGGCGCTCGTATTCGCAGGCATTGGTTGCTCCAGCGTTTACTCCCTGAAACATGGCTTCAGCGTTTGGGTGGCTTTGTGGAAGCCAATCTGGGCGCTATTATGGGAAATTTTTTATTCGGTGTATTCTTAGGTAGTACCGCTACCATTGGCTTCTTATTTGGCTTACCCATTGATATTCGCCATATTGCCTTTGCATCTGCCAATTTGGCTCATGGACTATTCAATATGTCATCGGCACAAATCAGTTGGGATGTTATTTTAATCTCTATTCTTGGTGTTGCACTGATCGGTATGGTCAACCTAATGGTCAGCTTTTCACTGGCACTCTTCGTCGCATTGCGCTCAAAAGAGGTACAATTCTTTGAATGGAGCCGACTAACAAAACTGGTTTTTGGGCATATCATCAGTCACCCATCTGACTTTTTTTGGCCCCGAGATAAGCCAATGAAATACGCACGTATCGATAGTCAAGGACATATGATATTTGATGATACTGCTGGACAAAAAGGTGGCAAGCCGTTACCTAGCAATTATGTAGTGCGACGTTTATCTGACGTCAAAATATTACCTAAATCTGTAGCTGCTAATGCACAAGGTGAGCAGATGACGACAGATATCTACTATGATAATCAGCCTCAAAACAACGAGCACGATAACCTCATAGATTCAAATTCACTGAAAAGTTCTGGGCAAACAACACACATCTCTTCACCAAAAGCCTTAGTAAAAAAGGTTGTTGACCTAGATGATGGTTTAGTAGATGAAGAACTTAATAGCGTGCCTTATTCTAGTGATATTCAATACGATAAAGCGACCAAAACGCTTGATGCCATTAATAGTAGCGAAAACAGTAGTGCTGATAATGAAAACCCCAATAATAAAGCAGCCGGCGATGCAAAAACGCCATTACCGAAACCTAAAAAACCACCAAAACTGCCTAATTAATAGGACAGTTTTGGTAGCTTTATACTTGGTCAACGGCTGATAACATGTCTAACAATATTTTTTTGATACCTCATTGATATTCATCACATAAATATTCAAAGTTACTAGATTTAGCCATTTACCATAACGACTGTAATACTAAACCTCATATCTTCAGTCTCAAATATAATTCTTTTAGCTTCGTCTAAAAATATAATATTAGTCATATTATGGCTATTTAATAACCTACTACCTGTATCTATGAATTGAGACAACTCGAAATTTTCCTACTCTCTAAGATCATTGGATCTTAAACAATCCCAGCGTGGTTCAGCATACCCATACGCATCAAAGAGATACTTTTATGGTATTTATCTGCCCAATAGTGATATCGATAATGTCGCAAACCTAGAGAGCATAAAAAGCTCACTGCAAACACCAGTATAAACCATGAAATATGCGGCGTCTTTTTAGTAAAAAATGGCACAGCATTAAAAGGCAGTAAACCGTAACAGTGGCACGATTATGTAATTAAAATAGTATCATGTGGGGATTATTTGCATAACGGATGGTAAAAAAGGGAAGTAATACCCGCTTTTTTACGAATATTTTTTATTAGGAAAGGTCATGCTTCTTCGTTTTATTGCGCGCCATAGCACATTAATTATGCCAGTTTGTGCAATTGTGGGCTTTGTTTTTCCAAACTTATCCAATACAGTCTTGGTATATTTACCCCAAATATTGTTCTTCTTGATGTTTTTTACTTTACTAGGCATTGACCAATATGCGCTTTTAAAGCGTATAGCGACAAGCTATGTATGGGTTTTTGCCTTGTTACAAAGCGGGGGTATGAGTCTAGTTTTAATAGTAACTGCTTATGCACTCGGTGTACGTGGCGATTGGCTATTGGCGATTGCAGGTCTTGGTGCCACTGCCCCATTGTTCGGTAGTGGTGCGTTGGTCAATGCGGTGGGATTTGATGCACAACTGGCGACGGCAAAAACTATCGCTGCTACGTTCGTTATGCCATGTACATTATTAGGCGTATTGTGGCTATTAGGCGATGACAATGCGCATATAGACGTTGGCATATATGTTAATCGCTTGTTAGTTTATATTGTTATGCCAATAGTGCTAGCTGTGGCGGTGCGTCGGTTCGTTTCACCGCCTATTTTGTCACGTTATTATCCCAAAATTGCACAGTTTAATATTTTACTGCTGATGTTGTTTCCACTGGGACTGATGGCAGGGTTTCGTACCACCTTTGATCATAATCCGTGGCAAGCGTTGTCATTACTGGTGCTAAGTTCTGCATTGGCATTGGTATTTTATTTTACCGCTTATATAATATATCGGCGTTTTGGCTATGAAAATGCCATTATCGCTGCGTTGGTGTGTGGTGGACGCAATGTATTACTTGCTTACACCATAACTGCACCCTTCATGGGTACGGTGTTTTTACCGTTACTGGGTGCTTTTCAATTACCAGCATTTTGCTTACCCTTACTGGGCAAATATATGGCAAAACGCCATACGACTCGACCTATGGATGTAAAATCAGTTTTCTGAACCGCCTCAACTACTGATAGATGAGTTATCGTTTAGAGGATCTATATTTTAGGTATACCCCAATGAAACCAGTCTATTACACTGATAAAATCTATTAATAGACCACTCAAAGTAGACTGCTATAACAGAACTACTTAAAACAGACCGCTTATCTAGCCTTGTATATCAAGGTTAGATAAGCGATCATTAAGAGTTTGGACACTGCTCATTTGACGTTATCACTTTGCCATCACTGAGTCGGTAAGCTAGTAGAGAGTTACCCCAAACACAGCCACCATCAAGCGCGCGCGCATGTGGCAAGTCCACTTCACCCTTTAAGGCTGCCCAATGACCAAATAATATTTTGCGAGCACGTGGTACTTGCCATTCAAACCATGGCATAAAATCATCAGGCATATGCTGATCTAGACTAGAAGTAAAACTAAATTCAAGCGTCCCATCCTGCTTGCACAAGCGCATACGGGTAAAATAATTAGATATTGCACGCATCTTGGTAAAGCCATTAATATTATCATGCCAATCATCAGCGTTCTTACTATACAAGTGCGGTAATAGTCGATCCAGTTGTTGCAAACTACCTTTCAATTGCGCCTCTAACTGCTGGGCATATTGTGCAGCTACATCGATCGTCCAATGCGGTGGTATACCTGCATGTACCAATACTGTGCGCTCATCAGGATACGCTAGAATCGGTTGACGCCTTAACCACTGCAATAATTCTTCACTGTCCTCGGCGGCAAAAATCGGCGCGGTTTTATCTTTTTTCCTAATCTTAGTTGCGCCCCGCCATACTGCAAGTAAATTTAAATCATGGTTACCAAGGACAGTCGCCGCCGCACCCTGCTCGCATAGTGCTTTCACATGGCGCAAAGTATTTAACGAATCCTCTCCACGTGCGACTAAGTCACCCGCGAACCATAATTTATCTTGTGTAGGATCAAAATCTAAGGTCTCGAGTAGTTTTTGATACGCAGCATAGCAACCTTGTAAATCACCGATGACATATTGGTGGCGAAAACTCATAATCCCTCGATGATTATCTAAATGATTCTTTTAAATAGCTAGGGCGTGTCCTCAATCTGAACGAGTAAACCTCTAATGGGCTAAAAATGGCTATATTTCCGTCACTCTTTGAAAATTTCTAGACAATATACTCATATTCTCTGCAAAATTTCCTTTGATTGACAAAAATCTATCTCATTTTTATTACCATTATCAAAATGAGGATACACCCTAAGTACTAATGATAATAGCGCTGTACACGTGTGAAAGTACAACGACTGACTATTGCAATTGAACTATTAGTTGTTGAATCCAGGTAGAGCTTATTCTTCTACACTCTTGGCTTGATTACTTAACGCCACAAAGTCGCTCACACTGAGTGTTTCTGGACGTGCTTGAGGATCAATACCACAAGCTGCAAAGTCATCTTCACTCAAGGTCGGTAATAGCGTTGATTTTTTGAAGATAGCACGTAAAGTTTTGCGGCGATGGTTAAAGGTTTCACGCACCACGATGGCAAAATACTGTTCATCCTCTGCGACGACTGGTTTATCAATATGCGGTGTCAGACGAAACACAGCACTGGTCACTTTAGGCGGTGGATTAAACGCGCCTCTAGGAACAGTCAGCAGATAGTCAGTCTCGCAGTGATATTGCATAATAACTGACAGACGACCATAAGTTTTGCTACCGACATCAGCAGTGATACGCTCGACCACTTCTTTTTGCAGCATAAAATGCATGTCTTGAATGACATCAGAATAGCCAAGCAAATGAAACAGTATTGGCGTTGAGATATTATAAGGCAGGTTGCCCACCACACGTAGCTTGCCACGATCGGTGCTATAAAATTCACGATAGTCCACATTCATGGCATTTTCTTTAACAATCGTAAAGTTAGGATGGCTGTTTGCGCCGATACGAATGCGTAAGCTATCTGCTAAATCACGATCCAGCTCAACCACGGTCATGGCATCAACTTCTGCCAATAAAGGCTCAGTCAAAGCACCCATACCAGGGCCAATTTCTATCAAGTTGTCATCGCGGTCTAGACGAATACTATCAACAATTTGGCGAATAATACTGCTGTCATGTAAAAAGTTTTGACCAAAGCGTTTACGCGGTTGGTGTTTGGCAGTTCGCAAGCTAGCAGCTAATGTATTAGCATCAAACGAGTTTGTGGACATAAAAGATTCTTAATTAATGAGAAACGAAATAATAAAATGAGATTACAAAGCTACAGAATAGCTTATTAATAGACATCAACAATATAGGACGATGCTGAAAGATAATTTTGCAGCATTGTATTTTATAGCATTGTATTGGGTCAAAATTATACCACAGCTTATAATCTGGCTGTATTTTAGCATCATGCTTCATTCTGCATACGTTAACTATCTAGATAATGACTTGTTAGCCATCTCATTTGCCATAACTAATGCCTGATACAAGCTAGTAGCACTTGCACCGCCGCCCCCTGCCAAATCAAGCGCTGTGCCATGATCGACTGACGTACGAATATAAGGCAATCCTAAGGTTAGGTTAACCGTATCACCAAAGCCGTGCGATTTTAGCACAGGAAGTCCTTGGTCATGATACATTGCAATCACCGCGTCACAGTTATTTAAATGCCTAGAGGTGAATAACGTATCGGCTGGCATCGCTTCTGATACGTTTACGCCAGCGGCAATAAACTCTTGCAGTACGGGGTTGATAATCTCAATTTCTTCCATGCCTAAATGTCCACCTTCACCTGCATGCGGATTAAGACCGCAAACTAATATACGCGGATTTGCTATGCCAAACTTCGACTGCATATCATCAAGTACGATTTGCACGGTTTGGCGAACATTATCTACAGTGATAGCAGCAGGTACATCTCTTAAAGCTAGATGAGTCGTAACTAAAGCAACTTTCATCACTTGATTGGCCAGCATCATTACCACTTTTTCACAGCCACTTTGCTGCATAAAAAATTCCGTGTGACCGCTAAACATAGTGCCATCTAATAGTTTAATATCTGCATCAATTAACGCAGACTTCTGTAAAGGTCCAGTGACGATAGCGGCTACGGTATTATCTGCTGCGAGTTGATGAGCGATTTCTAACTGCTTGGCGACCATTGCTGCGTTCTTAATATCTATATGACCTGCCAGCACAGGCTCTGCACAAGGTATGTCCAATAATAGAAATGCATTGTTTGCCGTATTAAAGTCCATACTATCAATATCAGTTATTAACGATGAAGTGAGCGCGACACTCTGCCAAGTAGGACAGTTTTTTAGTACACCAGCAGCGATTAGTTGGTCTGCACGCGTTTGCATTGCTTTGGCATCGGCTGTCACCCAGATTGGCCGCGCAAAATCCTGTAATTTCCCTGCTTCTGCTAATAACAATACTACATCCATACCGATACCGGCAGGCTCACCTGTAGTGATTAACAACGGTTGTTTTTGACTCATGAATTTATCCTTATTTTTGTCTTAAATACCAGATATTATTATATTTTTTATAAAAGAAATCGTCATTTATACGGTTATGACAGTCGCTATTTTTGACAATAAACTGACTAACAGAATTAGAGAAACTATCTATTGTCAGCCTCTTAACAATCATAATGTGATAGACTTTCGCTTTTAATTGTAGCATCAATTGAGGCTTGTTTTTGTGGTACTTATCGTAGGTGCTGGATGCGCCATTTTATGATATAGCGCTTACAATTAGCGCTATACTTGTAGCGATTTTAGAAGTACTGACTTATAAATAATTCACTTATAAATACTTAGGCACTCATGGCAGACACTAGCAAAACTGACGACCTACTCAATCAGCAGCCCCCGCACAATATAGATATTGAAAAGGCGCTACTGGCTTCTTTGATGAGTATCGAAGAGGCATATGACAAGATTGCAGATATCGTCACCAAAGACGACTTCTATGCGGGACGTCATCAACACATATTTGATGCTATCGCTCACTTGGCAGCGGTTAACGAACCCTACGATACTGTCATGGTACATGATTGGCTAGAGGCGCAAAAACTGCTCAAAACCGCTGGCGGCGACAGCTACTTGGCAGATATTTTGAGTCAAAGCCCTGCAACTTTATTTAACCTGACCGCCTACGCTCAGCGTGTACGAGAATTATCAACCCTACGCCAGCTGATTACCACTGGCAACGATATGCTGACCCTTGCTTATAATCCTAAAGATCAAACGGTCAGCGATATTTTAGATAACGTTGAGGCCAAGATATTTAGCATCAACGAGCAACACAATAAGCGTGCTGAGCAGCGCGGCCCTGTCGGTATTACCTCAGTATTGACCAACGTAATTGATAAAATTCAGGAGCTCAAATCAAATCCTGACGGTATGATCGGCTTACAGACACCATTTGCTGAGCTGAATAATAAAACCCAAGGTCTACAAGCAGGCGATTTAGTGATTGTCGCCGCACGTCCTTCTATGGGTAAGACTACTTTTGCTATGAACTTAGCAGAAGGCGTGTTGTTTAATGAAGATTTGCCTGTCGTTGTGTTTTCTATGGAGATGCCAGCAGAATCTATTGTGATGCGTCTACTATCTTCTTGGGGCGCCATTAATCAGACTCATTTGCGTTCAGGACAAATGAATGAAGATGAGTGGGCAAAAATGATGAACGCGATTCAGCATTTGCAGTCTAAGCATTTATACATTGATGATAGTACTGCATTGCCACCATCAGAGCTGCGCTCACGCTGTCGCCGTATCGCTAAAAACCATGATGGAAAGCTTGGCGCTATCATTGTCGATTATTTACAGTTGATGAAAGTCCCTGGCCTCGATGGTAACCGTGTTGGAGAAATCTCGGAAATCTCTCGTAGTCTAAAAGCTCTAGCACGTGAGCTTGAATGTCCAGTCATTGCCCTATCGCAGCTGAACCGAAGCTTGGAAAACCGACCTAACAAGCGTCCAATCATGTCAGATTTACGTGAGTCCGGTGCAATTGAGCAGGATGCCGATTTGATTATGTTTATCTATCGTGATGAGGTTTATAATGAAAACTCAGACCATAAAGGGGTGGCTGAAATCATTATCGGTAAGCAGCGTAACGGTCCTATCGGTACCATACGTTTAGGTTTTGAAGGTCAATTTACCCGCTTTATCAACCTGACGCCTGAGTACTATCAAGGTGTGACTTTTGACGATGAATGATGAATAACGTCAATTTAATGATTGACGACTTATAACTACTTTCTAACAACCAATTGCTAATAAAGAATTTAATTATGCGCACTGCTACCATTACTATTAATCCTGCTGCTCTTACTCACAATTTGAATCAAGTCAAAAAACGCGCGCCCAATGCTAAAGTGCTGGCAATGGTAAAAGCCAACGCTTATGGTCATGGCGTGGCTGCCGTGTTGCCAGCATTGCAGCAAGCAGATGGTGTTGGCGTTGCAACGTTTGCCGAAGCAATGGAGGCGCGGCAACTGGGCTGGGATAAAGCGATTGGTTTGGTTGAAGGGGTGTTTAGCGCCAAAGAGTGGCAGCAAGCTATCGATAACGCTTGCAGCTGTGTGATTCATCATGCACCGCAGTTAGACTGGGCTTTAGAGAACGTCCCAGCAGCTGACAGCCCAGCGCGGCAAGTTTGGCTAAAATACAATACTGGCATGAATCGTTTAGGCTTTAATGAAAAGACTGTCGTAGAAGCAGCACAGCGTTTACACGATGCTGGTTACCAGCTTATTCTCACAACGCACTTTGCGAACGCTGATAATCGTGACCATCCGCTAAATGCCATTCAAATACAGCGCTTCTCTGAGATGTTGAGCTATTTGCAACAACAGATAAGCCCAGCTATTGAAGGCTCATTGTGTAATTCAGCAGGAATAGTAAATTTCTCTGATAACCATTTTGACTGGATACGTCCAGGTATCATGTTATACGGTAGCTCACCTGTCATCGATCAATCAGCTAACGACTTAAACCTACAGCCTGCAATGGAGTTCAGTGCGCATATCATGGCTAAGCAAGTAGTCAATGCTGGCGATGCAATCGGCTACGGCAGCCGCTGGACTGCGCAGCAAGATACCATGACCGCTCTTGTTAGTATTGGCTACGGTGATGGCTATCCACGCGTCATCAGCGACGATGCTTACGTTTGTATTATCGATGCGGAAACTGATACAAGCTATCCATGTCCGATCCGTGGACGAGTCGCCATGGATATGATTGTCATCGATCTGAGTGCAGCTCCGGTAGATATCGCGCTTGATAGTAAAGTCGTGCTATGGGGCGCTATGCCGCACGTTGACGAAGTCGCTAGTCATGCAGGTACCATTGGCTACGAGCTACTATGTAGATTAAGTGCTCGTCCCAAACGTGCATAAGTGCAACTGTATTTCTATTTAATTTACTTACTATAGGTCAGTCATCATACTGGCTCAGATACCAAAAATTGGCATTTACATTGAAAGTAATTACGCTATACTAAAAGTTTGTTGTCACCACGGCCAAGGCAGTTGCCTGTCGCCATTGACGGCTGATAACGTTTCATTGACTGTGATCGACTGCTAGGATTGCTATGAGTTTGCGCCATTTTTTGACCTTATCTGATTTAACCAAACAAGAACTAGAAAATCTTATCAAACGCGCCAGCGAATTGCGCAAGATGCAACACGCAGGCGAGATATATCAGCCGTTTGTTGGTCGTACGCTTGGCATGATCTTTGAGAAGTCATCCACCCGTACACGCATCTCTTTTGAGACTGGTATGGGGCAGTTTGGCGGTAGTGCGATTTTTTTATCACCAAATGATACGCAACTTGGTCGCGGCGAGCCGTTAGAAGACTCAGCTCGCGTTATCTCCAGCATGGTCGACATTATTATGATTCGTACCTTTGGCCACGAAAAGGTCGAGACCTTTGCTAAGTATTCAAGTGTGCCAATTATTAATGCCTTAACTGATGAATTCCATCCTTGCCAGCTGCTTGCTGATATGCAAACTTACTACGAGCATCGCGGCAGTATTGAAAACAAAATCGTGACGTGGGTGGGTGATGGCAACAACATGTGCTCATCATTTATGCAAGCAGCCAATCAGTTTGGTTTTGAGCTACGTGTAGCGGCTCCTTATGGCTTTGAGCCTGACCCAAAACTGATGGAACGCTTCTCGCATTGTGTCAGTCTCGTTGAAAACGTACAAGACGCTGCCAAAGACTCTAATCTCATTGTCACCGACGTATGGGCAAGTATGGGACAAGAGTCAGAGCAAAATACCCGTGCGCGTCGTTTTGCGCCTTATCAAGTGACGCCATCGCTATTAGATAAAGCAGATCCTGACGTCGTCTTTATGCACTGTCTACCTGCCCATCGCGGCGAAGAAATCTCTCATGATATGCTAGATGATCCACGCTCTGTCGTGTGGGATGAAGCAGAAAACCGCTTACACGCACAAAAAGCTTTGATGGAATTTTTATTAAAAGACAAGATTAAGCTACCTGCATAGATAACTAAGCAAACTATTTATAAAATACTACGCATAGAGTATTACGCATAAAAAAGGCAGATCACATTTATAGTGTTCTGCCTTTTTAGCTTTCGATTAGAAATTAGCAACTAGTTGACGAGCCGTCTAAAGAGCCGTTTTTAACGAGTGAGTGTCGTCACCCCATTACTACCCGCCTTTAACAGTATATCTGCTTGATTGGCGGCAAAAATACCATTACATACCACGCCTACGATATTGTTCAACTCTTTCTCAAGCGCTATTGGATTACTAACATCCAAATCATAAGTATCTAAGATCACATTGCCATAATCTGTGACAAAGTCTTCACGGTAAACGGGTTCACCGCCTAGAAGGGCTAACTGGCGAGCTACGTATGAGCGTGCTTGCGGCAACACTTCAATTGGTACTGGGAACGCGCGTCCTAGTATCTCGACACTCTTACTCTCATCAACCATGCATATAAACTTGTTAGACGCCGCTGCGACGATTTTTTCACGAGTGAGTGCGCCGCCGCCGCCCTTAATTAATTGCAACTGCGCGTTAACTTCGTCAGCACCATCAATGTAGATGTCAAGCTGACCTGCAAAGTTTAGATCAACTATCTCGATACCAAGCGCGCGAAGCTTATCTTCGGTGACTTGTGAGCTAGCAACGGCGCCAGCAAGCCTCAATGTAGGTAACAACTCAATTAAACAGTTGACCGTACTGCCCGTCCCTACCCCAAGTATCATATCATCTTCGATATAGCTTAGAGCAGCTTTGGCTGCGGCTTGTTTCTGTGCTTGCTGATCGCTCATCATAAATCCTTGGCAACGTGAGAATAATATCAAAATGCGCGGCTATTATAACCGATGAATTTGATGGATGTTAGGGTAATGACCACTCTAATTTAATCTTTGTTTAGCTGTGCTACTTGCTATAAACAAACCTTTCATATCCATCAAAGCATCAAATTCTAAGCAAAACTTGCAATTGTGTCTTGCAAGATAGTTAAAATCAGCATAGGCTAATCTATTTCATTTTTATCATCATATATCATTTGTTTAGGGATCATTATGCTATCACATTGGGTACGAGCCATCTTGCAAGCCACTGTCTATGACGTTGCTATTCAAACGCCACTTGAGGCCGCACCTAAGCTGACCCAGCGTTTTACCAATGATATTCGACTTAAGCGCGAAGACCTGCAACCAGTCAAATCTTTTAAATTGCGTGGTGCTTATAACCGTATTAGCCAACTGAATGATGAGCAAAAAGCGCGCGGAGTGATTTGTGCTTCAGCGGGCAACCATGCGCAAGGGGTTGCTTACTCTGCCCGTACCCTTAATCTTAAAAACATTATAGTAATGCCCACGACGACACCTGACATTAAAGTCGATGCGGTGAGAGCGCTTGGTGGTAATGTCGACTTGCATGGCGATAGCTTCGATCAGGCCAACCGTTATGCTATTGATCGCGCTGAGCGTGAAGGTTTAACCTTCATCCCCCCTTACGATGATGAATTGGTCATTGCTGGACAAGGTACTATTGGACTTGAGCTGACCCAGCAGTGGCGCAACATGGATTATGTTTTCGTTGCGGTTGGCGGTGGCGGTTTGATTTCTGGTGTCGCGGCATTCTTAGGTGAAGTGGCTCCGCATGTCAAAGTCATCGCCGTAGAAGCTGAACAATCAGCCTGCTTAAAAGCGGCGCTTGAGACTGGTGAACGCGTGAAGCTTGAGCAAGTAGGTTTATTCGTCGATGGTGTGGCAGTTGCCCAAATTGGTGAGCTACCTTTTGACGTCGTACGTACGCAAAAAAGCGATAATTCAGGGCCAATCGTTGAGCCTGAGGTCGTGACCTGTACCAATGATGAAGTCTGCGCGGCTATCAAAGATATCTTTGAAGAAAATCGTAGTATCGTTGAACCTGCTGGCGCATTGTCAGTCGCTGGTATGAAAAAATATATTGAAGCTAATGATTTACAAGGTAAAAACTGCGTCGGCATCATTTGCGGTGCCAATATGAACTTTGACCGCCTACGTTATATCGCTGAGCGTACTGAAATCGGTGAGAAAAAAGAAGCCATCTTTGGCGTGACTATCCCTGAGCAGACCGGTGCGTTCTTAAATTTTTGCCGCAGCCTGCATGGACGTAATATCACTGAGTTCAATTACCGTGCTGATAGCAAAAAGTCGCCAGACTCTATGGAGCCTGCATCAATCTTTGTCGGTATTGCGCTAAAAGAAGGTGATAAAGAACGTGAAACGATTAGTAACCAATTAGCAGCTGATGGCTACACGGCGCATGACTTAACTGATGATGATATCGCTAAATCACATATTCGTCATTTAATTGGTGGACATGCTCATGTCGAGAACGAGCAATTATTAAAAATCACCTTCCCTGAGCGCCCAGGTGCACTGCTAACATTCCTAGAAAAACTTGGTGATGATTTTAACATTACGCTTTTCCATTATCGCAATCATGGTGCTGCTGAAGGTCGGGTGTTAGTTGGTCTGCAAGCCTCTGAGAGTAATTCACGTCAATTACAAGACGCCCTACTTGATATTGGCTATGACTGCACCATGCTCAATGACAATATTGGCTATCAGCTGTTTCTAAAGTAGTAAAAATAGACGCAAACTATCATCTACCGCGGCAGTTTTTTAATTAATTAAAAAATTGCCATAGATGAATCAATAGTGATTATTCGTTTGTAAATATTATTGATAGGTGTCAAGCAGTGATAAAAAAAATATTGATAATCGTTGTATTGCTGACTTTAGCACTTGTCGGTTATAAAACCCTTCAACTCAAAAACTTTACAAGTAATTCTAATGTTGCGACTAATACGTCAACTGGCGTTGCTTTCACATCTACTGACTTTGATGATATACCACCAACATACGTTGATTCAGACTCAACTTCGATATCGGTCTCGGCAGTAAATCCTGTATTAGATTTACTGCCAGTAGCATCAAGCTTCTCATGCGATGGTAGAAAGCACTGCTCTCAGATGACCTCGTGTGCAGAGGCAACTTACTTCACAAATAACTGCCCAGATACGAAAATGGACGGTAACAATGATGGTATACCGTGTGAAAAACAATGGTGTAAATGATGTTAATTAAAGCTTAGATTGAGAACACCATGCATGTTCCTTCAAACTTTTCCGAAGACGATTTTGACAGTATTATCGATCTTCTTACGGCTAATCCGCTGGCAACCTTGATTGCTCAAACCGCTGACGGGATTGAAGCTTGTCATATACCGTTGTTTTGGCATCAAGCCGCCCTAGTCTCCGTTGATGCTATCTTGTTTTAAATACAGACAAACATTTAAATCATCTGTTACTTTAATAGGCTATTACTCTTTTAATTCGTAAAAGAAACACCATTATTATCTTAGTTTATTGATATCTATGAGGTTTTGATGAGTAAACACAATAAAAACCATAATCAACCCAGCCACAGTAAACCTGATGCTGTGCGTATGCGGCTCGATAAATGGTTATGGGCAGCACGATTTTATCGCACTCGCACTCTTGCCAAAGAAGCCATCGAAAGTGGGCGCGTGCATTATGCAGGTAGCCGTGTCAAAACCAGCAAAGAGATTGCAGTCGGAGATGAATTGAGCATCCGACAAGGCTCAGCCACTGCCATGACCGAAAAGACAGTCGTCGTCGAAGCATTAACTGCACAACGTGGCAATGCTACCGATGCTCAAGTGTTGTATTCAGAGACTGAGGAAAGTGAAGAGCGCCGCGCGTACTATGCTGAGCAGCGTAAACTTGCCAACCTTGCTCGACCTGATAACAAGCCTAATAAGAAGGAGCGCCGTGATTTACAACGCTTCAAACATCAGCAAGACTAAAATATTTCTATTGTTTTGCCTGTGCTCTTGTTATTCCCCACATTAACCGTTACGCTTAACAAGTCGCGCTAGATGATAATAGATTACAAGTAGACGTTATTAAATTAAGCAAAGATAACTGTCTATCATTTTGCTCTAAATTGGCGCTGATTTATTTATCCATTAACATGCTAACAAACCACATTATTAATGTTGGTTTCCTATAGCATGTTTTTTTATTGTCACAAAGGGTCATATTATGCTGATTAAAGCTTCTGCACCATCATCTGTATTATTGGTTTGTCTAGGCAATATCTGTCGGTCACCAACTGCTGAGGAAATTTTCCGTCAGCAAGCTGCTATTGCAGGGCTTTCAATGAAAATAGACTCAGCAGGTACGAGCGATTGGCATATTGGTCATACCCCTGACGTACGCTCACAGCGCTATGCTAAGAGTCATGGTTACAATATTAGCAAATTAGTGGCACGTCAGATAAGTGCTGATGATTTTCGTAAATTTGATCTAATCCTTGCAATGGACGGTCAGAACCTAGCTGATTTGCAAGCATTAAAAGACAGTATTGAAGGTACGTCGCAAAAACCTCTGGCTAAATTAGCTTTGTTTAGCGAAGAAGATCCTACCTATGGCGGCGATGATGTGCCAGATCCTTTTCAGGGTGATGGAGAAGCTTTTGAAAACGTTATTGAACGTATTGAATCTAGCGCACAAGCATGGATTGAAAGCTGGAAAGCCATGTAAGGAAACTTTAGGCATACAAATGTAATGATGGCTAAATAACATTGGTTGGATACTAAAACCTAAGTATTTTATCTGCTTTTGTACCGCGTATCCCTTATAATAACGAGCGTATTAAGGCCTACTTAAAATTTAAGCATTACTTTAACAGCCCCCATTTATTTGCCTAATAGGTCGCTTTATGACTACAGATTTGCATCATGCTCCTAGTGCCCAATATGATTGTTCGCATGATCTTTCTCATACCAATACAATGGCGCTCGCTTGTGTAGCTGATACAGTAGTGACTTTACAAGATGAGGCGCAGCTAGATAGCTTCATGACAAGTTATGTAAAAAATACTGGGCATAATCTGCCGTTGTTTGTGTTATCTGGTGGTAGTAATGTGCTGTTACCTACGCAGTTGCAAGCTATCGTGCTACGACCGCAAATGCATGGCATTACTCTCACCGATCAGACTCAAGATTATGTTGATATTGAAGTCATGGCAGGCGAAAACTGGCATGACTTGGTTATTCATACGGTCAATCAAGGCTGGTACGGGTTAGAAAACTTGGCTTTGATTCCTGGGCTAACTGGTGCAGCGCCTGTGCAGAACATCGGAGCATATGGCGTTCAGTTAGAAGACTATTTGCAGTATGTGCGCGCTTATCACTTACCGACCAAAACTTGGCACTCTCTTACCGCTACTGACTGTGAGTTTGGCTACCGCGATAGTATCTTTAAGCGTACGCCTAACACTTGGCTAATCAGCCGTGTGGGTTTTCGCTTGCATACTGATGAGACAAAGGTATTAGCCAGTTATGGTGATGTCCAGACAGTGGCGCAACGTTATGCTGAGCAACAAGGACGTATGCAACCAGCTCCTGCGGACGTGATGCATGCTATCATCGATATTCGACAACAAAAACTTCCTGATCCTAAACAGCTCCCTAATTGTGGTAGTTTTTTTCAAAACCCTATTATCAGTCAAAACCAGTTCATATCATTACAGAGTAATTATTCTGATATTGTGGGCTACCCAATGCCAGATTCAATGGTCAAAGTCGCAGCAGGTTGGTTAATAGAGCAAGCAGGTCTAAAAGGCGGCGGTATCGAACCAATCGTAACTCATAAAAAACAAGCATTAGTACTGACTAATCACCGTCCTTACCAAGCCACCCAAGATGATGTGGCAATAGCCCAGAACCATATCATAAGCTGTATTTATGAAAAATTTGCTATCACTTTAGCCCGTGAGCCAGTTTGGGTTAATACTAATGGCACAGTTGGATATGGTGAGCATGGGGTCTAAGCGTTCATGGTCTCATAAGCTGTCAGGGCATTACCTGCGCTCAGCTGAACGCATGATTAAATTGTTTCGTATTATTAATATGACTTTTTTGCTGGGCTCGACTGCGATTATTTTGATTCTTGTTAGTTTGTTCACACCGCTGTTTTCTCGTACGGTTACTTATGTATTCGAGCATCTACCGCTACCTACGATATCGGCTAGTGCCATGAGTTCGCCGCCTACTGCTTATGTGGTCCTTGGTGGTGGTCTCACTAATGATAATAATAATCAAACTATCCTTAATGGTTATAGTCTCAACCGTATCCGTACTGCCGCTATTGCCTATCATGATTTTCCGCTACCTATTATTTTAAGTGGTGCTGAAGCGCCTTGGATGAGTCAATGGCTCATCGAGCACGGCATTGATGAACCAATTAGCGAAAACGCCAGTATGAATACTTGCGAAAATGCACGGTTTACGGCCAAACGTGTTCCTCTATATCATGTTTACCTTGTCACTGATAGCTATCATATGGCGCGGGCACGCAGGCAATTTGCCCTAAACGGGATTAATAGCACTCCTATCAACGCGCCACTACCCGTTCAACTTGATTGGATGGAGCCTGCACAAAACCTAAGCCATTCAAGACGTGCTGTTTATGAAATAGCCGCTTATTTACGTGATGTTCTGCGCCCGCAATCAGACTGTCGCCTTGCAGAAGAAGTCAGCACTCAGCAGTTATTAACGCCTAGAGGTAATGCAGTCAAAACCTTTGATGAATAATACAAATACTTCATGAATTTGTGCCAATTTAGTTGCCCAGATTTCGCCTGCATAGCTCAATTTATTACACTTGCAATAAGTGTATAATAATAGAATAAACTGCTATTTAAGAGGTTTGCCATGCTCAGTATATTTTTATTGATTCCATTAAGCTTAATGCTGTTTGTGGTCGCTATTTGGGCAGTACGTTATGCCGTAAAATCCAATCAGTTTGAGGATTTAGATAATGCCTCGCAGCGTATTATCTTGGATGATCGACAAGAGCGTCGTCAGGTTATCCAATCGCATGAGCCAAGCGACACTGTTCAAAAAACGGATACAATATCCACTAAAACTACTGTTAAAAGTGTAATTTTGGACGAAGATGACATAACAACTGGTAGCAATACAGATCTTAATAATAAAAAATAGCATTAAATTTTTAAAAACTTCTAATCTAGTTAACGATCTACTGCTTTTATTTTCAATAGAATAAACATTTTCTCACCTTATTATTTACTCTAGGAGTTGCTGCTCATGACCACAACATTATTAGTTGCAGCATTACTAATGGGATTTTTTGGTTCACCGCATTGCTTAGGCATGTGTGGCGGACTGGTGAGCGCATTTGGACTATCAATGAAGGATGCTAGTCCTGCCAAGCGCCGTGGTTTGGTTGCTACCTATCATCTTGGACGTTTACTTAGCTATTCTTTTTTAGGTTTGATGGCAGGATTAATTGGCACAACCGTATTAGAGCCATTGATGAAAGGCAATAGTATGCCGCGTATTCTATTGGGTTTAGTGCTAGTACTTGTTGGCGTCACAATGTTGGGCGCGCCATTTTTAACCAAGCTTGAGCGCTTTGGTATGCGTTTTTGGCAAATCCTTGGACCACTACGCCAAAAGGTATTTCCACTCACTACCTTTCCACGTGCTTTAACTGCTGGTCTGCTATGGGGGTTTCTACCTTGTGGACTTGTGTATGGCGCCCTACTTATTGCAGTTGTCGCTCATAATCCTTTAGGAGGCGCAGCACTGATGTTTGTCTTTGGTCTAGGTACAGTGCCAATGTTAGTTGCTACTCATAAAACAGTCAGCTGGATGCGTGACAAAATTGGTCGCTTTCGCTTGCGCCAGCTAAATGGTGTAGTGATGGTACTATCGGGAATGGCTGTGGCGTTTGTGCCTATCATAATGACTAATATGCATGGTGGACATGATAGTGGCGCACAAATGAATCATGGTAGCTCTTCTGCTATGACCTCTGAAGCAGGCGACTCTACCCATCATGATATGAGCCAAATGGATTCTAATATGCATTATATAGATGCTGACTCCGAAACCATGAACCATTCTCAATAGTTGAGCTCAGAAAATACCAAAAGCCAATATCTTATAAGCATGTCGAAAAAAAGCCCGCAACGTTAATATCGCTGCGGGCTTTTTCTGACAACACTTAAGCTTTTAGTATTGATATAACTACTGTTGCCATTGCTCAAGGCTAAACTTAGTATCTAAGTGTTTCTCTAATGCAGGTAGATTAAAAGCATCATCTTCACTCACAAAGCTAATACTGATACCTGTTTGCCCAGCGCGCCCTGTACGACCAATACGATGTACATAGTCATCTGGCTGGTCCGGCAAGGTATAGTTAACCACATGACTGATATCGTCAACATGAATACCGCGCCCAGCTACGTCAGTTGCGACTAATATAGAGGCGTGACCGTCTTTAAAACGCTGTAAGTATTTTTCACGCTTCTGCTGAATCACGTCACCTGATAGCATAACAATTTTATGCGCTTGACGAAGCTTGTGATACAGACGCTTCACCTGATCCTTACGATTGGCAAAGACAATGACTTTTTCTACAGCGCTATCAGTAATAATACGCTGCAACGCTTCTAACTTTTGATCTTCTGTTAGTAAATAAAAATGCTGGTCTACTAGCTCACTAGTTTTGTGTTCAGGCTCAATTTCAACAAACTGGGGCTCATGTAACCAGCGATAAGCAAGGTTCATAACATCTTGATTAAAGGTAGCTGAAAACAGCAGGCTTTGACGATCAGTGTTAGCTGGCATGCGTCCAACCAAACGTTTAATATCGGGGATAAAACCCATATCAAGCATACGGTCAGCTTCATCTAACACAAGTACTTCTACACGATCCAAATAGACCATACCTTTATGCATAAGATCAATCAAACGTCCAGGTGTAGCCACCAAAATATCTACATATTGGCGCTCAAGCTCATGCTGTTGAGTCTCATAATTAGTACCACCCATAATACAGACACTATGTAGCTCGGTATATTTGGTCAATGCCACACAATCATCAAAAATCTGCTGCGCAAGCTCGCGTGTTGGTGCCATTATCACGGCGCGAGGCTCACCTAAATGACGCTCTTCTTCCTGACCAAAAGGACGCTTAAGTAAAGCTTCCATAATAGTAATCAAGAAAGTCGCAGTCTTGCCTGTTCCCGTTTGCGCCTGTCCAATCGCGTCTTGATGCGCTAATGTATGTGGTAATATCTGAGCTTGGATAGGCGTTAACTCGGTAAAACCCAAATCACTGATTGCTCGTAATGTTGGCGCTGAAAGTGGCAAATCAGTAAATGTCGTAAAATTACTCAAAAAATCATCCTTATGTATTGACAGTAGCAGACTCACAGCAAACCTTAACGTAGCTTTTAGATTTAGATAAAGCTGCTGGTATATGAATGCAGATGAATGCGGATAGATAACTGCAACTAATAATTAACGGCCTATGAAATATAGGAGCGTAAAAAAGCCAAGCCTAATGTCTATTCTTATCGATGTTGTAATAAACCCAATATCGATAAGAATAGACAGGCTTGACTCAGTAGTATATCAGCAGTTAGTAAAATCATTATAGCTAAACCACTATAATGACTGAATTGATCAGTCTTCTACTTTTCTAACCTCTTCAGCTTGTAGACCTTTTTGGCCTTCCACTACGTTAAACTCAACTTTTTCGCCATCTTTTAAAGAGCGATAACCATCACCTTGAATAGCGCGAAAATGGACAAAAATGTCTTCACCGCTATTACGTTGAATAAAACCAAAGCCTTTTGAGTCATTAAACCACTTAACGATACCTTGCTCACGATCTGACATAACATTGCTTCCTAAAATTACGCCTAGCCCCAACTTCCTTTGCGAAATTGCATATAAACGGGGTCTAAGATTATGAAATCAGAATTTAAATCAATTATTTAATCAATAACGATTTAAATACCATCATTTAAAAGTTGCGTTTAGAATATATAAGGACATTCATTTTCATCAAATAATAAGAATTTCTTCTTAGATGAAATAATCGCGCCTTAACGCACTTACTAGCGATGTTGCATCATCACTTAAGGATGATTGCTACTCATAATTGTTCCAAAAAGTAGCAGCAACAAAATCGCAAGATTCACTACTTAAAAATATCATAGCATGGGTTTTTAGCAACACAAAGTCATTTAACATGATTTTTGATGTTTAGGTAAGCTATCTATGTAATTTTTTATAAACTAACAATTGAGCTATTATGATAAAGTCCCATATCTAGCGTAACAGTTTAATCTCTTACTTATCCGTTATTTCAATGAATATTTCGTTTACAAGAGTATTAACGCAAAGGTAAGGTCTACAAAGGCATCTCTCACTAATGCATTGCCAAAGCATATGCAATCACCATAAAACCATGCCTGTGACATGATGCTAAAGATTTATTAGTAAACTATAGATGAGTTATAATTACAAACCCTATTAGACCTAATATTACATTCACCTAAATCTGTAGAGAAACTTATGAGCAACTCTTCTCCGTCAGCATCAGCTTCAAAAACAACAGTAGCAGACGCAACTGGTTCAGAAACAGACAATCTACAGACACGCAAAATACTACTCATTAATGGGGCAAACCTCAACTTATTAGGTAAGCGCGAGCCAGAAATTTATGGTCATACAACCCTTACTGATATCGAAAAACATTTAACAATAAGAGCAGCAAAGCATGGCATTGAACTTATTTGTATTCAATCCAATCACGAAGGACAGCTCGTTGATGCTATTCAGCATCATGGTTTGTTAGCTGATGCTGTATCACAAGTGGATGCTATCATCATTAATCCAGCTGCATTTACCCATACGTCAGTCGCTATTCGCGATGCTCTACTAGCCACTCAAAAGCCATTCATAGAGGTGCATCTATCTAATGTTCATGCACGTGAACCTTTTCGGCAACATTCTTACTTAAGTGATGTGGCAGTTGGAGTAATATGCGGTTTAGGCCATTTAGGCTATCAGATGGCACTCGATTATTGGCTGGTTAATTCGTACCGCATTGACTTGGACAATGACAGTTAAGTGGCATTATCGCATGCCTTAATACAGTCTTTAGAAAAACCCTAGCACGCTTTTGAAATGAAGGGTTTTATTGGCTGAAATATTGCATCAAATATGACTCGTTTTTTAATCAATCATTAATTTATAAGCAAAAAACAAAAAAATTCAATATACGGTGATATGAATGGCTAAATCGTCCGGAAAACGCTTTATGAAACTTGCTGGCATGACTGCAAGTATTGCAGGTAAAGCTGCTAAGAACTCGCTAAAGCACCTCTCTAGTGACGAAGAAAAACGCTTACAGGCACGCTCAGAGTTAATGCAAGATGTAGGTGTTCAAATCGCTGAAACGCTTGGTGAGATGAAGGGCGCTGTCATGAAAGTGGGGCAAATCGCCTCGCAATATAAAGATGTGTTTCCACCAGAGGTTGCAACGGCGCTTGAAAAGCTACAAAAAGATGCGCCACCCATGCCATATGTACAGATACGCACACAGGTAGAACGTGAGCTTAAGGCATCTATTAATGAGCTGTTTGCAGAATTCGAAGAAGTACCTTTTGCGGCAGCCTCCATTGGTCAAGTACATAAGGCTACTCTGCCCTCTGGCCAAAAGGTCGTAGTCAAGGTGCAATATCCAGATGTTGATGAGAATTGCGACAGTGATCTAAAGCAAGTACGCATGGCCTTAAAGATTGCTGGCGTTCTTAACATGAGTCGTGACCTGCAAAATCAGCTATTTGACGAGATACGTCAAAGCTTACATGATGAGCTTGATTATACTAAAGAGGCCCATAACTTACGGGTATTTGGGGCATTTCATGCTGAGGACAACGGTCTTATCATACCTAAGGTCATTGGTAGCCACTCTTCTAAACGAATTTTGACTTTGACAGAAGAGATGGGAGAGACGCTAACAGTAGCGGCGACATGGGATAATGATGTTAAGCAAAAAATAGCAGAGCGCCTGTTTCATTTTACAGCAGGCCAGCTATTTGGCTTATACCGGATGCACTGTGATCCTCATCCCGGTAACTTTGCCTTCCGCACTGATGGTAGCGTAGTAGCTTACGACTTTGGCGGTATTCGCAGCTATAGTGATAGTGAGGTGCAATTGTTTCGTAGGTTTGCTAAACATGCTATCAAAGGCGATGTGACGGCACTTGAACAAGATCTGATTGCACTGGGAATACGCCGGAATGATGATACCAATATTCCAGGCGAGTTTTACCAGCAATGGCTCGCTATTGGCTTGAAGCCTTTATCTATTAAGCCTCATCAAGATGGCCATTTTGATTTTTCTAGTAGTCAAGTGCACCACGAAGTTATTGCTCAAATGCGTACGTCTTTAAAATACTTTGCTCAATTTCAGCCTTCCGCCACTACCATGATGCTTGATCGTACCGTATCAGGACAGTACTGGAACTTAGTTAACCTCGGGGTGGAAATTGACTTATCATTGCTAACTAATGAATACATAGAGACCTAAAAAATCAATACTAGCGACCGTTAAACATGTAGCGCATGGCCACAGCGATCACAGAATGTCGCACCAACTGCATGACCAAACTTCCCACAGTTGGGACAAGTGATTGGATTGAGCTGTGGTCGCATATTACGTGCCAGCTCAGAGGTAAAAATCCCTGTTGGCACTGCAATGATCGAGTAACCAGTAATCATGACCATAGATGCAATTGCTTGCCCTAGTGGCGTTTTTGGTGATATATCACCATATCCCACTGTAGTCATGGTTACTATCGCCCAATAGATAGATAATGGAATACTGGTAAAGCCATTTTCTGGACCTTCCACAACATAGATAACCGAGCCAAAGATCGTTACTAATAAGACGAGCGATAAGAAAAATACCGTAATCTTTTGCTGACTGGTTCTAAGCGCAGAAGCCAAAAATCCAGCTTGTTGCATATACGCTTTGAGCTTGAGAACGCGGAAAATACGTAAAATACGTAAAATACGTATCACGAGTAAGTACTGCACACCCACAAACATTAGACTTAAATAGCTTGGTAATACGGATAATAAATCCACTATTCCAAAAAAACTAAAAACATAACGAATACGATTGGGTGCTGAGAATAACCTTAGAGCGTACTCAATCGTAAATAAAATCGTAAAAAACCATTCAGCGTAAAAAAACAGTGTGCCATATTGCAAACGCATGTATAGAACACTATCAAGCATTACGATAGCCACACTGGTCAAAATGGCAATCAATAGTACAATATCAAAAAGCTTACCCAAACGGGTATCTGTGCCTTCAATAGTAATGTGAATGCGGTTGCGTAAATGAGTAATGGCTTCAGCGGTTGGTTGCTTCATAGAATCAGTGGCTTCATAAAATCAGTGGCTTGATAGCATCCAATGATTTAAAGTGTGATGGATAAGCGCAAGTTATTCAAAATACGCAAAATTGGTTTATAATATTGGTCACTTATAGCAGTTATCACAACATATAAGTTGCCACAGTGTAGCAAAAAATAGCTCTTAGCAACATACAAATTGCTAACGTTAACGTAAGCTTATAACCTTACAACAGTACATTAAAAGCGCTAGTTAGTGTGAAATTTATAAGCTCCAAAAACATTCAAACATTGGTATAAAAAAGTATTTGTAATAGGTATGACTCACATTGAGCTCATACTAAAAAGTATATAGCACTTAAGGATATAATATGGCAGGTCATTCAAAATGGGCAAATATTAAACACCGTAAAGCCCGTCAGGATGCAGTAAAAGGTAAAGTATTTACCAAGATTATTCGTGAAATTGTTTCAGCTGCTAAGCAAGGTGATCCTGACCCTGACAAAAACCCACGTTTACGGGCCGTTATTGAAAAAGCCTTATCAGTCAATATGACCAGAGACACCATCAATCGTGCTGTTGATCGCGGTACTGGTGGCGGTGATACTGAAAACATGGATGAGATCAGCTATGAAGGCTATGGTATCGGTGGCGTCGCAGTACTGGTCGAAACCATGACCGACAATGTTAATCGCACTGTCAGTGAAGTGCGCCATGCCTTTACCAAGTACGATGGCAATCTTGGTACTTCAGGTTCAGTCGCTTACCTTTTTAATAAGCGCGGCGAAATCACTTTTAATGATGTAAGCTTAGAAGATGAAGTTATGCTTGCTGCATTAGATGCAGGCGCACTTGATATTGAAAATGATGGTGAAAGCCTGCTTGTCATCACTGAGTGGGAAAGTTTCGGTCAAGTCAAAGATGCTCTCAATGCTGCAGGTCTGGTATCTGATAATGCTGAAGTGACTATGTCACCATCGACCAGTGCTGAGATTGATAATATCGATGATGCCGAAAAAGTCATGAAGATGATTGACATGCTAGAAGACATAGATGATGTACAAGAGGTTTATAGCAATGTGAACTTCTCTGCTGACGTGATGGCACAACTTGAGCAATAGTTTCTGTCCAGCAATAACTTACCAGTAATAAATGATCGATCACTCATAAAAAGAGCCAAACGTTTTTAGCGTTTGGCTCTTTTTTAATGCGTTTTAACAATGCATCTAACAATACATCCAATAACCGTTCATCTAAAATCTCTTAAACTAGGTTTTATCCTTTACACCTTCAAGCGCTAATAAATACTCTTTTTTGTCCAGCCCGCCAGTATAGCCACCCAGCTTACCATCGCTGGCAATCACTCGATGACAGGGAATGACGATACTAAAAGGGTTTTTGCCGTTAGCGTTTGCCACTGCTCGGAATCCTTTAGGGTTACCAACACGCTGAGCAAGCGTTGCATAACTTATCGTTTCGCCATGCGCAATATCTTGTAATGCTCGCCATACTTTTTGCTGAAACTCAGTGCCTAAAGATATATCTAATGACAAATCAAAAGCGTCACGTCTACCATCAGCATACTCATTAAGCTGGCCGATGGCAGCTAATAGTAAAGATTGAGAGGCATCTTTACTATTTAATTCATCTTCATCTATAAATATAAAATCATCCTCGCTAAGCTTATAGTGCTTTTTGAGCTTAGTAAATGATTTAGAGTGACGCCATGACTGGCCTTTTAATAGCCAATTAACTTCAGCAAGCTGAGCAATATCATTCTCATTAGCGCTTGCCATTAAAATTAGTCGATGTTGACCAAAACTCGTTGTAGTGACTATCATAGTTACCTCCAACCTAGCTCTAATGAAATGATACTCAATTTATGAAAAATCTTAACTTTCATCCGTATCGAACAATGCTGCAACGAACTGCTTAGGGCTAAAGGCACGTAGATCATCAATGGACTCGCCAACACCAATGTAGCGGATAGGCACATCAGTAGTTTCAGCAATATTAAACACGACCCCGCCTTTGGCAGTACCATCTAATTTGGTAATAGTAATACCTGTCAAAGGCACGACTTTATTAAATAGCTCAACTTGATTGATAGCATTTTGTCCTGTACCAGCATCCAGAACAATCATACCTTCATGCGGCGCGCTTGGATCGGCTTTACGCATGACGCGCACGACTTTTTCAAGCTCCGCCATTAGATGCGTTTTATTCTGCAAGCGACCAGCAGTATCAGCAATTAACACATCGATATTTTTAGCCTTAGCAGACTGCATGGCATCAAAGATAACAGAGGCGCTGTCTGAGCCGTGACCTTGCGCTACGACTGGAATACTATTACGCTCACCCCAAATTTGCAGCTGCTCGGTCGCGGCCGCACGGAACGTATCACCCGCAGCCAGCATGACCGATTTGCCCTCACCTTGTAGACGTTTGGCAAGTTTTCCAATAGTCGTCGTTTTGCCAACACCATTAACGCCTACAACTAAAATAACAAAAGGTTTTTTGCTGGTGTCGATGACCAGTGGCGCAACTTTTGGTGTTAAGATATCGACCAACTCACTTTGCAACGCTTTATACAATGAATGTGCATAGATTAAGTCCCCACGTGCTGTCTGCTCGGTTAGACTCTTAATAATGCGGTTGGTTGCGTTTACACCAATGTCAGCGACCAACAGTTGATCTTCGACTTCTTCTAACAGCTCATCGTCGATCTCTTTACCACCGATAAGAATACTGACCATACCTTCCGCTAAATTCTTACGTGACTTACTCAGCCCTGACTTCATGCGGTTGAACCAGCTGCCTTTTTGACGACCTTGGGTTTCATTTTCTTGCTCGTCTTGAGGCATACTGGGTGCAGCTTGTCTCATAGGAACGCTAGATTCAGGTACACTAGATTCAGAAACGCTAGCTTGACTTGCACTGTCAGGATTGATATTTCCAGTACTGCCAGATTGAGGGTTAGCGGCTCGAGATTTATTGCTGGAATTGTCGCTCCACTGATCTTGTAGCGGCATTTTTGGTACAGCAGTACGATTAGTCTTATTGTCGATCTTATCGTTACTCACCACTGTATCTTCGCTCGTATGCTGTCCTGCAGGCATGACGATTGGCGCACCTAAAGCTATCTGTTCTGCAGCATCTGCACTTGATACATCCGTATTTGCTGTATGACTAACACCATTACCTTGCTCATCAGCCTTAATTGCTGTTTCAACTTCATCGACACCAAAATCATCAATAATGGGGACTGATTGCGTCGGTAGACTCGGTAAGGTAATATCATCGTCATCTAAATCATCAAGGCTGCCATCAAGATTGATGACCACACGGTTGGCATTATTCGGATTATTCATAAGCTTGCCCTAAAAGTTATCAATGTCAGTAATTTATTTATTGTGCAATGAATATCATTATATTTAATATCATTAAAACGAAAGCTGGTTTTTGTGCTAGTTTAGCATAATTCAAGTGTCGCTCAGCGCTGTCCGTGATAGCGAATGATAAAGTAATAGCCGATTTGTAAGAAAGCTTGGTTAAGGTTCAGACACAAAAATCTGACTTTGGTAAGGTCAAATTTCGCTACAGTCTATTTAATACCTGCCTGCTCTGAGCAATCAATTAGCCGTTCGGTCTTTTTATTCACTGAATAGGAATAGCCATGCCTCCTCTAAAACAAACTTGCTTTTTAAAGCATATACACTTGCCAAAGCGACAATATCCATCAAACGGCATAAGATCTGATATTAAGCCTATTCCTAAGAGGCATTTTATTTATAGAAAGGCTAATGCGCTCAGCCTGTTGCTTCTTATAGCAGCCCTGTCTTTTTCAACTGTAGGTTGTGCTACTTTGCAAGCACTAGAGCCAACAGCTGATTTAATTAATGACTTAAAAAAGATTTTGTAATAATTTTCATTGCCAGTCTATGGTGTGTCATCAATTAGGATATCTATACATTTGGTGGTCTTACCTCTAAAGGTGAGCTTAAGAAAGCTCTTTTTCTAAAACTGTCTTCTAAAATCAGGAATACTTATGTCATCGATAATACCAACTCAGAAAACCAATTATAAACCTGTACCAACGGTTTCTCATTTGAAACTTGTTATAAATATTGGAATCGCTATGGTTATTTCCATCCTATTATTATCAATCGTAGGCTGTAGTACGACACAAGAATTCAAACCAACAGCCAGTGTGATTGTTGGTGGACATAAATCTTTATAACGCTTGCGATTGTTATCTTTAAGACAACAATATTATTTTATAGTTTTTAATAAGTCATCGTCTTTGATAAGGCGTCATTTTTTATAAGTGGAACATACCATGCCCTTGTCTTCACCATTACCTATTATATCGTTACGTATGGCCTGCGCCTTAGCACTCGCCACTACTCTAACTGCATGTCAAACCAGTGGTCTGAAACAAACAGCTGAGCCTGACACAGTAACTGCTAAGCCATCCATGAGTTCGGATCTGACTATCGATATGTCAGGTCGACATGAATATCAGTTAGAAAATGGGCTCAAGATAATTATCAAAGAAGACCATCGGGCGCCAGTAGCGATGACGCAGATCTGGTATCGGGTTGGCTCTGCGGATGAGCCGTTAAATAAAGGTGGCATCTCGCATTTGCTCGAACATATGATGTTTAAAGGGACAGCTGACGTTTCAAGCGATGATTATGAGCGCTTGATTGCAAAGTTTGGCGGCGTTAATAACGCTTTCACCAGCTACGATTACACTGGCTACTACGAGCTTTTTCCCGCTAATAGAATGGCTTTAGCTTTGGAATTAGAAGCGGATCGCATGAAAAACTTAGTTTTTGATGAAAAAGCTTTTACTAAAGAGCATCAAGTAGTCATGGAGGAACGTCGTCAACGTACTGATGACAATCCACTTGCCAAAGCTTATGAGTCGTTTCGCCTGTTGGCTTTACCTGATAGTCCTAAAGGTGAATCTGTCATCGGGCCAATGAGCGAGCTTGAATCCATTAAACTGACAGAATTAAAAGATTGGTATAAGACTTGGTATGCACCCAATAATGCAACCTTAGTTATCGTCGGCGACGTTGAGCCAAAAGAGGTCTTAGCACAAGTCAAACGCTACTTCGGTGATCTGCCTGCCAGCAAATTACCCACACGCCCTGCGGTCAAACAGCAAGGCTTCCGTGGTTATCAAAAAGTTGACTCTGAGCAAGCGGTACAAGTGCCTGTATTGTTGATGGGTTACAACGTCCCTAGCCTATCGACTGTTGGCGCGAACAATGAAAAGCAAGCTTATGCGCTATCACTTGCCCAAGATGTGTTAGATGGTGGTCTATCAGCGCGTTTAGAGAGTCGACTCATACGCGAGCAAGGTTTGCTGACCACAGTCGGTACTTCTTACGACTTACTTGATCGCGGTGATGGACTGTTTTTAATACAAGCAACGCCGCGTGAAGGCGTAAGCTTAACCCAAGCACAAGAAGCTATCACAGCTGAAATCAATAAGCTTACTACTGATCCTATTAATGCTGATGAAATCAGTCGTGCTAAGACCAATACCGTTACAGGTTTGGTATATGCGCAAGACAGTATGGAAGGCCAAGCACGGATGATAGGCTCGCTACAATCTATAGGGCTGGATGACAGATTGCTTGCAAGCTTACCTGCCAAGCTTGATGGTGTGAGCATCGCTGATATTCAGGCTGCTAGTAAAAAGTATCTTGTAAACGATAATCTGACCGTGATGCATATCGTACCGCCTAAACAAAAGACAGATGAAACTAAAACAAGCAAGGCACCAACAAGCAATTAATAATCAATGCTTGAAATTCGGTATTTAAAACTTAGTACTTAGAATAAATTGCTAATGTTCGTTATAGTTTTGCGCCATCCTTCTTTCCTAAGAAGCCTATAGTTTAAGAACATCTATAAGAAGAAAGATATGACTCAGAAAACTTTTATATTCATGATCAAAAGAACGCTACCACATCCAGACTCAACCCGGTCTCAATCTATTTGCAAGTCTCATCTTAGTGCTAGCATTCTACTAGGCTTAACAGCGTTTATTGCTCCCGCTTATGCAGACTCAGTCGGTGCTGAAGAATATCGTGAGCCCGCTGCTGCGGTCGATGTAAACGCGCCCATTGCAGCATTGGCTAAGCTTACCAGTCTTAACAACGTTAAACCTTTACAAGTAACAGTACCAACTATCGAACACTTTAAAACGACAGCCGGCGTGCCCGTATCTTTTGTACGAGCAACCACGTTACCTATCGTAGATATTGATTTACGTTTTAATGCTGGTAGTGCACGCGATGGTAATATACGTGCGAATGGCTTTGGCATTGCTAATATGACCGCTACGATGCTCACGCAAGGCACTGAGAGCTTGAACGAAGATGACTTTACGCGAGCGGTTGAAACATTAGGGATTGATTTAAATAGTAGTGCGTATAAGGATATGTTTATCGTCTCGCTACGTAGCTTATCTGATGATGCTCATCTACTACCAGCCATCGATTTGATGACGCAAATGCTGACACAGTCCAACTTTGATCAATCAATTTTAGCGCGTAACAAAGCACGTCTATTAGTCGGTCTGCAACAGCAGAAACAAGATCCTAATAGCCTTGCCAGTCTGGCTTTTGATAACGCTCTATATGGCAGCCATCCTTATGCCCATCCTTCGTCAGGTACGCTTGAAACAGTACCCAGTATCGAGAAAAAAGACCTAACTGACTTTCAAAATCGCTACCTTGTCGCTGCTAATGCTTCATTAGCAATGACTGGCAACTTGACGCTCGCTCAAGCCAAAAAAATCGCTGAAGACATTACTACTAATTTACCTATAGGCAAGGCCGCCAATGCTTTACCCGAGCCAAAACCACTCACCCAAGCAAAGAATATTCACATCCCCTTTCCTAGCAGCCAAACCACAGTACTAATGGGACAACTAGGTAGTAAGCGTGCTACCGACCCTCAAGCGCAACAGCAACAAACCAATTTTGCTATTGGCAATGAGGTATTAGCAGGCGGTAATTTTAATGCGCGGCTGATGACTGAGATACGTCAAAATCTAGGTTATACCTATGGTATATCAGGCTCTATGAGTCCAATGCTAACTCGTGGCCCTTACCAGATAGGTTTTTCAACCCGCAATGACAAGGCTCGCGATGCTATTGATGCCAGCTTAACGGTCATTAATGATACGTTAGATAACGGGATTAACAATGATGAGATGCGTCTAACCACGGACAATATGAAGAATAGCTTTCCGATGAGCTTTGCAAGTAATGCGGGAATTAATGGTTTGCTGGGAATGATGAACTTCTATCAACTGCCAGATAATTATCTGACGGATTATATGGCACGTATTGAGAACGTTAAACTATCAGGAGTGAATCAGACTATGCGCGATACTCTTAATCCAGATAAATTCTTGATTGTGACAGTTGGACAGGACGATCCTTGGCAAACCAAAACGATCAAATCTGAGTAATTTTTTAGCAGGCGCTTTTGATATAAGTTAAGAAAACAAGGTTACGGATACTTAATCCGTAACTGTTATCGCAACGTCGTAGCTTAAGCGTTCAGGCTTGTATGTAGCGCCATTATAGGCTAATCGGATTACATGCTTATCATAAGACTTTACTTGATACTCGCCATTAGCGAAGTTATGCATAGTGGGCACAATCAGTAGGGCTTCTATTTGTCCATTATCGACATCGACATCAATGCGCTGTCCAGCCTCTAAATATAAAAAATAGTCACAATAGTCATTAACCATCACTTCGGCAACACGCTTAATATCGTTGTTACCCATGTCTTTTTGCAATAGTTTGGGACAAATATCTGCACGATTTGCAGCTAACCTTGCATACGAGTTGGTAATATTATCCTCAATATTGGCAACTTCTAACTGTTTTTGCTGCGCCAGTGATGCATCTGCTTGACTATCCGTAGGCATTTCTGGACTACAAGAGTTGCTAAGTAGTACCAACAAGATAGCAACAACAACCAACATAAGACGTAAAGTGTTTGATTGAGAATTAAGTGTATTGCTCAAATTAAACCTACGTGCGCCTGATATTATCGACCGAAAACCCTTCATAAATCCCGCTTGTATCAAACTCTTGAACCTTGTTTATGAAACAAGGAACTTGTATAAAATGTAGACAATTATTTGTGATTATTAGAACATAGTTTGGGACAATATTACTAGTTTTTAATGACTTATAGGTCTAACCAAATAGCTATATGGGATCTATCAACCGCTCTCAATCATATTTGATCAGCTCAATATCAAAGACTCCAGTAGTTAGGCTTAGTTTTTTAAATTATGGCGCTGTTTAAATTTAATAGCGACATGAGGAGCTACTACTGGCATGATTAAAACCCCACTTTCGATAACCTTGCGTATCTAGATGTATTGCGCCCGTTGAGTACAATCCTAAGCCAAAATTATGAGACTGACCTTGATATTGCCAAAATTGACATAGACCGTCTTGCAAGTTACTCAGTAGCCAAAAATTATCATCGTATTCAGGCACCCAAATATCTATTGCCCCTGCGGTCATATGTTTGCTGCTATTCGCACCACCCGCACAACCATTCAATCCTGGGCTACGATATGCTGAACGTATTTTACTACTTGCAGGCAGGATACCTTGGTTCTTTAAATTACTATAAAGCCGCAAAGTAGGTACTATATTTGACCACAATTCTTGTGGGGGCAGCTGATAAGGCTCATAACCACACTTGTCCCAGCTACGTGCAGTAGTAAGAAGCTCTTCAAGTGGTGGAACGTTTCGGGCACCAATCTGTGAGCTTAAATAACGTTGAAAATTTGCCACTTCTTGAGCACGAAAGCTGTTGCTGTTTAACCAACCATTGAAGTCCATATCAACCATACTGTTATAAGTATTACTGGCTGTGTTGTACTTAGGATTGTAAGTCACACGTTTAAAGTCAGAAGTACTATAATTTGGACTGCGAGTATTCACGCTCACACGTTTATTCTCTTCTATTGATACCTTAGAATCGGACTCATATTCGCGTTGTTTTTGGTTAATCAAACCTTGCATACTATCGCCACTTAACACAGGCGATTTATGGTTAACGCTAGCAGAAGGCGCGATATAGGCATTACTACTGCTATCACTAGCATGACGCACTTGAATACGACGCTCGCTACTGTCATTTAAAATAGCAGCATGTCCAATAACGCTGCTACTACAAACGATAAAGGCAACTAAAGGTTTTATAATTGATGTCATATGAAATTTCAGATTTATAGAAGGGTAAATATCTTTCGGGTAAATAGAAAAATTGGCCTGTTTACATTTAGGCTTATAGGAAAACCTATGAATACTATTATTTACATGGGTCATGTGAGCAGTTATCACTAATAAATATTTTATCGATACTATCAAATTTTACGCAAGCAGGCTAAACTATCGCCCCTGATAATAGCTAATAATTTTGTTATTAACATTTATCATCATCATTTTTTATAATCACGTTACTCTATTACTATCAAGTCACCCTATTGTTGTTATTTTCTACGATAGCTATACGATAATAATGTCTTAAAACTAGGTATCTTGCTACATCAAAGATACTTTTAGTAGAATTATTATATTTACCATACCTTATTTTTGATTGCTTTTTTATAGTTAGTGTTCAGATTTATGATAATAGTTAATAAAAAGCATTCTTAAACTGTCTCTTTTAATATACTTCCTTTTATTACAGTCACTTTTGCCTATGTCTTCTAATCCACAATATCGCTTTTCACGCCAAAGCCATCATTTCGGCCAACGTCATGAACGAACGCTGTGGCAGCGTATTCATATAGACCCATGGCTGACTGTACTGTTATTGCTGATTTGCTGTATTGGCCTGACTATCTTATATAGTGCTTCAACCCAAGACGTTAGTATGGTTGTCCGACAAATGGTAAGCTATGGAGTGGCTTTTACAGTCATGTTTATTATGGCGCAAGTGCCACCTAGCATCTATCGCACCTTTACTCCTGTTTTTTATGTGTTAGGACTGATACTACTGGTATTGGTTGATATTATTGGCGAAGTAAGGATGGGAGCACAGCGCTGGATTAATTTGCCAGGTTTTGGCAGCGTACAGCCATCAGAGTTTATGAAACTGGGTATGCCAATGATGTGTGCATGGTTCTTATCCAAACGTGAACTACCGCCATCATTTTCAAGTGTAATAATAACTTTGGGCATTATCATTGTACCGGTAATACTGATCGCAAAAGAGCCAGATCTTGGTACTTCACTACTCGTTGCAGCAAGTGGGCTCTTTGTCCTGTTTTTGGCAGGTCTTTCATGGTGGATGATTTCAGCAGCGCTAGCGTTAGCCATACCCTTTGTAACCTTTGCATGGTATTTTTTATTACACGATTACCAGCGTACGCGAGTGTTAACCCTTTTTAATCCTGAAGATGACGTACAGGGAGCGGGTTGGAATATTATTCAGTCTAAAACTGCCATCGGTTCTGGAGGACTATCAGGTAAAGGTTATCTAGACGGTACACAATCACAACTGCACTTTTTGCCTGAAGGTCACACTGACTTTATCATTGCTGCTTTCTCAGAAGAATTTGGCCTATTCGGTGTGATACTACTTATGCTGATATATGCTTGCCTATTAATACGTGCACTATATATTGCTTTTACCCACCCTGATACCTATAGCCGCCTATTAGCAGGTGCTATTGCGATGTCGTTTTTTGTCTATGTATTTGTGAATGTTGGCATGGTTGGAGGCATTCTACCTGTTGTTGGCGTTCCCTTACCTTTCGTTAGTTACGGTGGTACTGCAATTGTAACCTTAATGGGCGGGTTTGGACTTTTGATGTCCATTCATACTCACAAAGCTGATTAGTCAAATTGTCCTGATAGCTAATATATCAAAACCATACTCCGCCCTGCTCATAAGCTTATGTAGCAGTATTTTTTACTTAAGCTAAATAATATAGTGTGAGTATGAATTAATAATTAACTATAGTTCAAAAAATATGTCTTATATAAATATTGGCTTTAAGATTATAAAAATTGCAATCTAATGGTTAAAAGAACCAGAATTATAAATATAAAGAAGTAAAAATACAGATAACAATTTATATTAGATTGTTTATATTCAAAATAAAGCATATATTAAAAAGTATTATGAGTATCCGATATAAATAACATCAATTCAAAAAACAAACATTTATAAAAAATATTTATTTAGTAAATAAAAATATTCCTTATAAAAATCACACTATTATCATAAAAAATAATGTTATCTAAGACGCTGTTATTGTTACAGAAATATGTAGAAAGTTACCTGTTTATATCTTTAATACATTTGTCATTAATAACAATCATCATTAAACTTTAATCCTTGTTTTTTACAAAAATTTGCGTTACTCTCTTTTTACTACTCTTTGATACATAACATGTACAGAGTTGCTAATAAACTTTGCATTCAATTATATTTCGGTCGTAGCTGCTCCGTATAGTGAGCATCTAGCTTTTCAAAGGCACTACTTAAGTTAACGTATTCATAACAAAATAAGATAGTAAAACTTTGAATTCTTAATTAGTAGCTTTACATTGAAAATTTGCGAAATGAAAATTACCCATGTTTTGAGACTTATCCAGCCATTGCTCATATCCTATGGTACTTACATAGATGACGAGCATGCATGATCTGTAGCGTTATCAGAATTACTTTATTCTGTTGTGCTCAACCCTAGGTTTTGGATACTATGTCTTAATATATAAGTTATAGAGGTATCTATGAATAAGCGTCTATCTGGTTTACTTACAATGTCAGTGTGTTTGTTTGCTGGCTCTGCAATAGCATCTAATGCCAATGCCGTAGAAGCAAAAACATCCCTTGCGACCTTGTCTCAAGATAACGCCTCCCATATTGATCGTGTACTTGGTGAGCTTACTCGCCAACATGATAATGCTTCAAGCTTAGTAAAATCTGCACGTCAGCCAGCATCGTTAGCTATTAACAGCTCTCTATTGGCCAATGATACTAGTCAAGTCACTGATGATGAAGATGTATTAGAGCGACTGACTGCTGTGGCCTCTAATTCTGTCAGCAAGTTCAAACAAACTGGTCTCGCCTCTTGGTATGGTCGTAAGTTCCATGGCCGTAAAACTGCCAGTGGCGATACTTTTGATATGAATGGTCTGACAGCTGCTCATCGTTCTTTGCCACTAAACTGCTATGTAAAAGTAACCAATAAAACTAATGGCAAAAGCGTAGTAGTAAAGGTAAATGATCGTGGTCCATTCCATGGTAATCGCGTTCTAGATTTGTCTTATGGTGCAGCTAAACGTTTAGGTATCACTAGTAAAGGTGTTGGCAACGTTTCAATTGAACGTGTTTCAGGTCCATAGTTTTTTAGGTTATAGTTTTAAATACTCAATTAAAGTTACAGACTTAGAAAAACTAGCAATTCAAAATATATAAAGCATATTAAAAATATAAAAAAGTTCCAAACTCAAGTGAGTCTGGAACTTTTTTTATGGATGCTATTATTAAGAAAGTTTTACTCAGATGAAGACTAAATCTCGAAGGCTATCTCTATAGCATCATCCAAACGCTCTACAGCGTGTACAGTAATACCTTTGAACTGCGGCGAGTTGCTGGCAGGTGCATTTGATTTAGGAATGATAGCATGAGTAAATCCATGTTTCATGGCCTCTTTTAGGCGTTCTTGACCGTTCGGTACGGGTCGAATCTCTCCCGACAAGCCCACCTCACCGAATACTGCCAATGATGACGGCAAAGGCTTTTCTCTAATACTAGAGGCACAAGCTAATAGCACTGCCAAATCCGAACCCGTCTCTATCACTTTAACCCCGCCAACCACGTTGACATAAACGTCTTGTCCGCTAGTGTGAATACCACCATGACGGTGCATAACCGCGAGCAGCATTGATAGACGCTGAAAATCAAGCCCCAAAGCCATACGTCTTGGCTGTCCTTGAGAGTCATCAACCAGTGCTTGCACCTCAACCAATAGTGGACGTGTGCCCTCACGGCTAACCATAACCACTGAGCCAGCAACTGGCTTATCATAGCGGCTCAAAAATATGGCCGATGGATTGGCGACTTCTTTGAGACCCATGTCAGTCATACCAAAGATACCCAGCTCATTAACGGCGCCAAAGCGGTTTTTGACGGCACGAATCATACGAAATCGTGAGTCAGACTGTCCTTCAAAGTATAAAACTGTGTCCACCATGTGCTCAAGTACTCTTGGACCTGCCAATGTACCTTCTTTGGTCACATGACCCACTAGAAACAAAGCAGTCCCAGTCTGTTTGGCATAGCGAGTCAAAATAGCTGCCGACTCTCGAATTTGGCTGACACCGCCAGGAGCTGAATTAATCGCATCCGTATAAATGGTCTGAATCGAATCAATAATTGCAATAGCAGGCTGCTCTTGAGTTAGTGCGGCGCAAATGGTCTCTACATTGGTTTCAGCCAGAACTCGCAAACGATCAGCAGGTAAATCTAAACGTTTGGCTCGCATCGCCACCTGTGCCAATGACTCTTCACCAGTTACATAGAGCGCACTACCCGCTAACGAATCTGCACGTGCCATATTGGTCGCCGTTTGCAGCAAAATAGTAGATTTTCCAATACCAGGATCACCACCTATCAGCACCACAGAACCGGCAACCAACCCACCACCTAATACTCGGTCAAACTCGCTAATACCTGTTGGCAGACGTGTGTCTAACCCTACACTAACGGCATTAAGAGGCATGACAGCACTATGCGTTCCTGAATAATTTCCTGTTGGAGCACCACCATTTGCGCCACGCGGCGTTGCTCTATTGGCTGCGGGTTTAGAGGTATTTTTATTATGATGCGGCATACTAACATTTGGGGCTTCTATTAAACTGTTCCATTCGCCGCAATCAGAGCACTGTCCCGACCATTTACCAAAATGTGCACCGCAGTGCTGACAGACATAGCTACTTTTATTTTTTGCCATCGTGTATGCGCCCTGTTTAGGTTGCGAAATAGAGAGAGATTAAGATAGTTTTATTTATATAGGATAAGTCATCATAAATTATGATAAACCAATAACCGCTTCGATAAAAAAGAATGAAGGTTGGTAATGCAGACGTGAAAGTGCAGAGTTAGATGAATTAATTATAATAGTTAAATTGGGTTAGTAAATAAAAACTCAAGATGTATCGAATACTATAAAAATATTTTTAACCGCTCATCTATAGTTCTTATTTATGAGTTATAGATGAGCGGCTACGCACAGGATTACCTATACTTGAAAGTCTTTACCTAAATAGACTGATTTTACTAGCTCATTATCTAATACTTCACACGATGTGCCTTCAGCGATAATGGCACCTTCTGAAACAATATAAGCTTTATCACAAATGGCTAAGGTATCACGAACGTTATGATCGGTGATTAGTACGCCAATACCGCGATTTTTTAACGCCAGAATAACGTCTTTGATATCACCAACAGAGATAGGATCAACCCCAGCAAAAGGCTCATCTAATAAGATAAACTTAGGGTCAGCTGCTAAAGCGCGTGCAATCTCACAACGGCGACGCTCACCGCCTGAGACACTCATCCCTAGGGATTTACGTACATGCTCCAAATGGAACTCACCGATTAATTTTTCAAGCTCTTGTCGCTGTTCGGCGGCTGATAACTCTTTACGAGTTTGCAAAATAGCCAAGATATTATCTTCGATGGTTAGCTTACGAAAAATAGAAGCTTCTTGTGGTAAGTAGCCGATACCAGCACGAGCTCGCTCATGCATAGCATACTTAGATAGGTCCATTTTTCCTAAGGTAACGCGGCCCTTATCCATATTGACCAAACCGACTACCATATAAAAGCTGGTTGTCTTACCCGCACCGTTAGGCCCTAGCAAGCCAACGACTTGTCCTTGCTCAACAGAGAATGAGACATCTTTAACTACCCAGCGCTTACCATAGCGCTTACCTAAATTTTGCATCGTCAGACGCTCGACTACAGGCATAGTTGTACTGTTTATTACAGACGTATTCTGACTATCAAGACTGCTGTTAAAACTGCTGCTATCACTCATACGATACTCATACTAATGCAAAATTTAGGCGCTTATAAAAACTGAAAAAACCATCCTAGCGTATACCGCTTTGGTTGGTATTATTACTGGGTGGAAGTACCAGTTCAACACGCTGATTGCCACCAGCTGTCGCTTCCACATCTCCGGCTTTCAGGCTATAACGAATCACATTACCAGCAAAGCTAGCCCCATTTTGAACCAGTCTTGCATTACCAGTTAAGGTAATAATACCGCTCACCGCATTATAATCAATCTTGTTTGCTTGACCTTTTGCTAGCCCTTTTTCTTGAGTGATGACTTGTTGCATCGTTGCTGGACGTCCAGTTGCCACTGCCGAATTAATGCTACGCTGTTGAGATAAATTTACGGTTATATCATCAGCGGTAAGCTTTAGTGTACCTTGAGTAATAATGACATTACCCGAGTAACTAGTGACACCAGTACGCTCACTATAGGTTGCTTTATCTGCCAATAACTTGATGGATTGATTGGCATCTGATGGTAACGCATGACTATATAGCGGTAATGCTAATAGCATGGTTATCGGTAAAATACGTAAGAATTGTGGCACTTGATTGCAACGAATAGCAGGCAAAAATTTAGGTTTCATAAGCAGTTACTCTTTTATAATTGGGAGGTAATGAGTAGTAGAAAAGCAAAAGCCGTTAGGTAACTAAACTAAATTAATAAAGTTAAATATCGAGTAGTAATAAGTGAGTCACTTATTAGGCAGTTTATTACGATTACCTTTACCCTCTATTTTAAACTATCTGAGGCTATCATACGTACTATACAAGATATTAAAATAATGCCTGATCTTGACGCTCAGCTGGCGTAAAGGTCACAGCCACTTGCCCAAATTCATATTCACCAGTCTCAAGATTGGCTTTCATACTTGAAGCCTCAAAACGATTCATACCCTGCTCAACTTTGACTGACTCATCGCTATAGACTTGGCGTGATTTAGTATTACCTTTGAGCGTCTGACCTGTGACTTTGATAGGTTCAATATCTGATGCCACACCAGCTTTGTCTTCACTAACCAAGGTAAAGCCACCAGATAAACGCAGCTCGCCTGTTTGTTGATTAATAGTAGCACTGCCGGCTTGAATCTTATAACGCTGCTCATCAGATGGCTCCCAATTCATGGTGATACCTGACATCTCATCTTGATTGGTCACTGGATTATGTGTCAGTGAGTCAGCATTGAGCTCGTATTCAGTCTCGCCTTGTTCATTCGTTTGTACCGCTTTGATATCGGTCGCTTCATAATCAACTTCAGAAGCTTCTATATTTACTGGTGGCGTAATCTTACCTTGTTGCTGAAAAAACCAACCAGCGATACCGGCAATGATTAACGCTAAGATAATTAAAACACGAGTATTCACGACAAGTTGTCCTGCGCTTGTGCCTCATCAAGCGTATAGTACGCGATAAAGTCTTGATAATGTCCATGACCTTTTAAAATAAGATCACATACTTCACGTACCGCCCCTGTACCACCTGCGCGCGTAGTCACCATATCACTGCGATTGATCACTTCGGCATGTGCATTAGGCACTGTCGCAGCAAAGCCAACCGTTTGCATGGCTTTAATATCAGGTAAGTCATCACCCATATAGGCACAATCGGCAGCGGTAATATTTAGCGCTGGATCTAGTGTCGAAAGCAGCTCTGTTAAGGCGATAAGCTTATCGTCACGGCCTTGAACCACATAGTCAACGCCCATCTCAGCAGCGCGTTTATTAACCATAGCACTACTACGACCAGTAATAATAGCGGTTAAAACACCATAACGTGCCAAAGACTTAACCCCAACGCCATCTTGAACTGAGAATGCTTTGGTCTCAATGCCGTTAGCATCATAGATAATCTGACCATTCGATAAGATACCATCAACATCCATCACAAGCATCTTAACTTGTCCGGCTTTTTTGATTAAGTCTTGCATAATTTATCTCTTATGAAGTTTTTTATTTAATTTCAAAATCTATTCAGTTTAAGTTATTACTTGACACCTGCTTGTAGCAAGTCATGCACCGTGATAATGGCTTCTAAACGTCCTTCCTCATCTATCACCAACAACTGACTGATCGCATTTTCGTTCATTACACTTAACGCATCCGATGCGCGCATTGTTTTGCTCACTTGACGTGGATTAGTACTCATCACATCATGTATTGGGATAGCAAGATCGATACCCTTTTCTAAGCCACGGCGCAAATCCCCATCTGTAAATACACCAACGACTTTTTTCTCATCGTCGGTCACCACTGTCATACCTAAACGGCCTGCCGACATGATAAACAGCGCATCTTGTAATGGTGCTTTTTGATTGATGAGAGGCAAACTTTCTACGTTACTATGCATTAAGTCCTCCACCCGTGTTAAGAGCTGTCGACCAAGTGCGCCTGCTGGATGTGACAACGCAAAATCTTCTGAGGTAAAGTTGCGAGCGTGCACTAAAGCGACAGCTAATGCATCTCCCAGCGCTAAAGTGGCCGTAGTACTAGAAGTAGGAGCCAGATTAAGCGGGCAAGCCTCTTGTGACTTACCAAGCGTTAATACAATATCAGCTGCACGCGGTAGCATGCCACGTTTATCTCGGCTAATACTAATCAGCGGAATACCCAAACGTTTCACCACTGGCAATAGCGTCTTAATCTCATCAGATTCACCAGAGTTAGAGATGGCAAGTAGCACATCGCCTTTTACAAGCATCCCTAAATCACCATGACCCGCTTCGCCAGGATGCATAAAAAACGCTGGCGTTCCAGTCGAGGCAAACGTCGCTGCTATTTTGCGTCCAATCAACCCCGATTTGCCCATACCAGTCACGACTACTCGACCCTTACAAGCCAAAATAATATCACAAGCTTGCGCAAACCTATCGTCTATTTGCTCAGTTAACAATGCCAGTGCTGCCATTTCAGTATTGATGGCATCAATAGCAGTGGTTATAAATTGGGCATGGGTAAGGTTTTTTGCGCAATTGCTCATGATTTGACTCGATACTTATAATGGATACCGTATTTTACTATATTGAGAGTAATATTAATAATACAGCCTAGAAAAGTTTAATAGTGCGCCAGATTAATAACAGAATAGCGATAGTGGCAGTAGTATCGCTATGGTTTGTATAATACTCATCTGATTTATACAAAAAAGACCCACTCAATAGCAGGTCTTTTTTATTAATAAAGGCGAATACTAACGATACTATACGCCTTCATATGTATCTTCGATTAATTGTTGTTATTGTTATCAATATCATCATTTGGTTTATCTTCAGTGTCAGTGCTTTCTGCTGGATTTTCAAATCCACGATCTTGACCAAAACCACCACGCTCAAACCCGCGATCCTGACCTTGACCTAAACCGCCACGTTCAAACCCACGATCTTGACCTTGGCTGAAGCCACCACGATTAAAACCGCTACGATTAGAAGCAAAACCGCGTTCTTCAAAACCGCTAGCTGCACCTGCAGTGCTACCACGCTCAAATCCGCTACTGGTACTACCACCTTGATATCCAGCGGCACCTTGAGTCTGCATGCTACTACCTGTAGTCGCCGTTGTACTCGTGCCTCGTGGATTACGAGCTGGCACTACAGTTGAGATAGCATGCTTATAAACCATTTGACTGACAGTATTCTTAAGTAAAACAACATATTGGTCAAATGATTCAATCTGGCCTTGCAATTTAATGCCGTTGACCAAAAAAATAGACACCGGAATGCGGTCTTTACGTAGTGAGTTTAAGAACGGATCTTGTAATGTTTGTCCTTTTGACATAAAAACTCTCCTAAATATTATATAATTATATTATAAGTGCTTGTTTAATTATAATGGTTAGAGGAAGATACAATAATAAGTTTTACTAATAAAACGTATCTAAATAAGCACTAATTTTTCTTGAGTAATTCTACTTTATCTTGAATGCCACATTATTGTAAATAATTAAGTAACCAGTTGTTTCTATGGTAGTTTTTATTAGAAAAAAACACTTTAATGTAACAACCAATTAGCAATAGTCAACATAACCTGCCTATAAATGGTAGGTTACCAAATTATAACAGCTATCTAGACTACACTTTGAAACTTATTGTGATTTATTTTTATTGTCGATATCAACTTATAAAGCATGTTGTTTACTACTGATAGCATATGTACTTAATGTCATGTACCGTTTTTCAGATAGTATCAACGATTAGTATTAATTAATAATCAACGTAGATATTCACCAGCTTGCGCCATGGTCGTAAATGATGGTATGACGATTTTGTTATTTTTATCATCACCTGTTGAATCAGTATTAATAATCGGTAATTGAGTTAACTTACGAAGCCAAGTGTATTGACGCTTTGCCAATTGCCTTGTAGCATATAATGCCTTATTTTGCATTTGATAACAAGCAAGCGCCTCAGCCTGACTATTAAGCATTGATGACTGTGCTTGCGACTGAAACGCGATATTCTGTTTCATGTTTTGATTGGCTAATTCTTCGGGTTCACCAAAGGCATCATTGAACTGAGCTTTATCCAAATGCGGTTGCTCAAATATTGGATGATTAGTATGTACTAGGTATTCTAATACTTGACGATAGCCAACGCAGCGCATAGAAGGCAGATTTGGTGTCAGTGGATACTGCTCAAGCAAGCTAACTACTTCAGTTACTAGCCCCTCATTCCACATGATATCTAAACGCTGTGCGATGCGCTCATGTAACCATGGGCGATCAGGCATCACTGCTAATGCATGCCACTGCTGATTGGGATTGTGCGCCAATGCTTGCTTAGGCTTATGCTGCCACTCACTGATAGGAATGTCTGTTTGCAGATATACCTCAATAGCGCGAGTAATACGTTGAGTATCAGTGGCATTAAGACGCTGATAACTTATCGGATCAACCTCACCCAGATAGTCATATAGCTCACTAATGCCCTCTTCCTGTCGCCACTGCTCTACGCGTACGCGAACACTATCATCGCTATCAGGTACTGGAGATAGCCCATCCAGTAGCGCCATGTAATACATCATGGTGCCGCCGACTAGTAAGGGTATCTTGCCGTTCTCGTGACAGCTATCAATCAAACGGGCGACATCGCTGACGAACTCAGCGACACTATAGCTCTGCATAGGATCAATAATATCAACTAAATGATGTGGATAGCGCGCCAGCTCAGCAGTCGTTGGTTTGGCTGTACCGATATTCATATCACGATATATTAGAGCCGAATCTACTGAGATTAGCTCATAACGACCTGTATCGTACAACTCATAAGCCAGTGCAGTCTTACCGCTCGCGGTTGGTGCCATCAAGCAAACCACGCTATTATCCGCTAAATTGGGACTCAAGCTACGGGATGAGCTATCAGACGAATATCGCATAGGGATGCCTTTACTGGTTGTAGTTTGAATAGATAGAACAGAGGATAGCTATATAAAAGCTAGTATTTATTGTTCAGGCTCAGATTAACTGAATGTAGTTTGTTCGGAGGCAGATAATAGCATCAACGAAACTAATTGATTGCGATCTATGACTTTTATTGCATTGTTAGTTAGCAACTCTTCAACATCTACTATAAAAATCGTCAAATCTTGCGCAGTCATTTGCGCGCTTACAATAGCAAGTTGCTGATTGACACATGCTGCGCTATTTAGCATTTCATCTTTTTTAAATATATTACTGCTAAGTACATGTGACTCAAATAATAGACGAAGCTTTGAGTGCCAATCTGCTGCACTAATAAGTGAAAGCTGTCCTTGGTTGTAAAACAATAACCAAGGCAGCGATTTATCATCGATGTCTTTAGGGTTAGAAGATTCACTTACTAAACCATTTAAGCTATTAATAACATCCAAGCAAACTGGTAAATGCCCTGTCTTTATAAATGAGCTATTCAAAATATTAAGGCTATCAGCGGAAGTTGCACTTGAAGGTTTAACATTCTTATCAGACGATTCGTCAACATAAGATTTTGCTGAACAGAATTCCGCTACGTTTTTAGAGAACTGTTTGCTTGCTGACAGTTGATACGGATATTTAGGAGTATGTACTTGATTGTTTTGCGCTAAGTTACTAGTAGCAAATGTCTTAGGCAATGACGCATTAAAAGATGTGCTTGGAGAGGTATTTCTGTCTAGCGTCTGTTTATCGTAATCGGTAGTTGCTACCGTCTCCGTTGTACTAACCGTTTTAAGTTTCAAACGAACTGCATGGCTTAAATGTGCCATGATATTATTTAACGGGCTGATTTTGATCCGCTGTTTGGATGGATGCACATTGATATTGAGCCACTCGGTTGGTAGATCAAAATAAAGGGCGTAACCGATGCTACTAAGTCCAGCACTGTGAGCAAGTTGGCGCAACTGATTGCTAACGAGCGGCTCTTTTACCAAACGACCATTCACATATAGCAGCTTTGGCAAGGCGTCCTGTGAATCAGTGCTAGGCCATAACCAACCACTGATACTTACCTGATTACCTGAGTAATGATTATCAGCATACCCTATAGGCTGCTGCATTAGACTCGATAAATCAATTGCTACTTCTAGCGCGTTATCCGTCAATGGCCTACCCGTCGCTTGTTCAAGACGCGATAACGGCAGACGACTAGCGTTATTGTTTTTTCCGTTAACATTTATCGATAACGAACTTGAAGACAATGCACTTGACAGCGACAGCCGTTTTTTATTGTCGTGAAAGAGACTAAGCGCCACATCAGCGCGTGCCAAAGCTACTTCACGCACAATCGTTTCAATATGGTTAAACTCGGTCGAAATAGATTTCAAATTACCGCGGCGTGCTGGCACGTTAAAGTATAAGTCCTTTACCGTGATTGTCGTACCGCGATTGTGCACAACAGGTATCAGTTTCGGCAGATCATCTAAGATACCAGTGACCTGCAACTGACGTCCGATACCACTGTCATCATGACTACTGGTTAGCGTCAATCGTGAAACTGCCGCCGTTGCTGCCAATGCCTCCCCGCGAAAACCCAAAGTAGTAATACCATGTAAATTTGCGACATCAGCAACTTTACTGGTCGCGTGACGAGTAATCGCCATGACCATATCATCAGGATGAATACCAACACCATTGTCCACCACTTCAATCATACCCATGCCGCCTTGAGTAATATGCACTTCAATATTACTGGCACCAGCATCGATAGCATTTTCAAGCAACTCTTTAACCACAGCTGATGGACGCGTCACAACCTCACCTGCTGCTAATTGATTGATTAGTAGCGGTGATAGTTTTTTGATTCGTGTATTAGAGTGATTATCTAGCATTAGTGAGGGTCATATATTTTGGATTGCAGGCATTTTTTGAGCTAAATTTTCAAAACTGATAAGTCTAAGCCTTGCGCTTCCCCTATCTTTGATAATCGTATCTCCACCTGACGTGACTCATCAACGCTTTGAGTCATATCAATGAACAGTGTCGGCGGTGGTAGATAATTATCAGCACGGCTTGGCCATTCGATAATAACCAGCGCATCTTTATCATCAAGGTACTCATCAAAACCAATAAGAGACAACTCTTCAGGGTCTTGTATACGATATAAATCAGTATGATAAACCAGCTTAGTTACGCCATTGCCTTGCTCAATACTATAAGGCTCGACCAAAGTATAAGTCGGGCTTTTTACCGCACCTTTATGCCCAAGTGCTTGCAACCAATAGCGTGTCAGCGTGGTTTTACCTGCGCCCAAATCACCTGCCAGCCAAACGCTACCTGACACTAACAAGGCGGCAAGCTGCTCGGCTAAGCTTTCGGTATCTGCTTCTGAATATAGAGTTAATATTCGCAACTGTTTATCAGTAAAAGGCGTATCATTATGATTAGACATCAGACTGTACCTGCTTGTTGTTCGTGAACCTGCATCGTTACAGAAGGATTTACAAAATTCTCACCGCGTATCAGCTTGGCATATAATTCAGGATCATGCCACTCACTACAGACTTGCTCGCTAAATTCAAAATCCTCTAATACCAGCTTGCCCATTTGCTCATTAGCCACATCATCAGCAAAACACTGGGCATAACCAGTTGCGGTTTCGTGTGCAATTACCGAGTAGACGCTGACATCAGACTCACCATTTTGCATTTGGGTTTGTTTTAGGATTTCTTGTGCCCAAAAGAAGATAACTCGTGAGAACTGCTCTGCTGAAGGTGACACTGGCAAACTAATCCAGCGTGCACTGAACTTCTTACAGGCAGCGATATACTCAGGATCGTCTTTATTCCAAAAACAAATCGCATGATCAAAGCTATCGATGATGTCTTTGATCGAAGACTTTAATAAGCCAAAATCATAGACCATTTGCCCATGATCTAGACGAGTGGCCTCTAAGATAAGCTCAATCTGATAACTATGACCATGGATAGAGTGTTTGCAGCGTTCAGAGCTACAGTTACGAACAATATGAGCATTTTCAAATTTAAATAGTTTACGAATACGCATAATAATTTTGACCAAAACAGTAAGCACTATTGTGCTAGATATTAATAAGTAAGAGTTTGCCAAACCTAATCATTGGCTTAACGCTTATTATAGCAAATCGGCATGTATCCGTAAGTAAGCACTTATTAATACTATTATTGTTTTACACATCATTCGAGCGCGACTCTAGCCAAAAACTCAATTTGAATACGCTTAATTTCAATATAAAAGCAAAGTTGAATATAACCGAGCTCAAAAGGATGAATTGAGTGGAGCGTAGGGAAATTGTGCTATCGCTATCTATTGCGGAGGCTTAGGGCTATACTTAATTCAGAACGCAGCGTCTGCGGCAATTGTATCAATACCGCCCGATAGTCAGCCCCATTTGACTTAATCAGAAGGCAGTATAAGTTATCTTAAAAAGGAAAGAACCATGAGTAAAGGTCAAGATAGTAAGAAGAATGTAAAAAAGAAACCGCTGTTAACAGCAAAAGAGAAAAAAGCCGCCAAAAAATCTAAAAAAGAAGATAATGGTAGTATCTTAGGCAAACATTAATATTAAGTACATCAATATGCTAATTGAACCTATATTAATCTGAACTATAATATTAAAGCTGTGCCACTTGAATCTCACGGTTTGATTGGCATTTTTTATGCTAGGCGCTGCTTTTGTATTAGGTGCTGCGTGGCGCAAACATAATAATCGCCATTCCCAGCAGCGCGACCGCAGAACCTAATATATCCCATGTGGTTGGTCGAATGCCGTTGATAGTCCATAGCCAAATAATTGCCATTGCAACATACACCCCACCGTAAGCCGCATAAACTCGACCTACAGCGGTTGGATGTAAGGTCAGCAACCATACAAAGGCTGCCAGACTAAGCACACCGGGGATAAGTAGCCAAATTGACTTACCTTCTCGCAGCCATAGATAAGGCAGATAGCAACCCACAATTTCAGCCAATGCTGTCAGCACAAACAGCCCAACGGTTTTCAATTCAGTCAAAACCACTACTCCTAAACGGTGATAAATCCGGTCAAATACTGCACGGCATTGCTAGAAATAAACACTCTATCGCCCGTAACGACACAATCCAGAATCCCGCCTTTTATATTCTCATTTTTAGTCACATTTATAATACTTTTACGAGCATCATTAATCCACAATAAACAGCTTAGCGCCTATCTTCGTTGACGAGCAATGCGCGATTGTATCGTCCGCTACTTGATAAGTCATACCCGGTGTCAAGGTAAAAGTACGACCGTCCTTTAATTCCGTGTTTAATTCTCCTTCAACACAGAACAAAATGTGCCCTTTATAGCACCAGTGATCCGCAAGGTAGCCTGCAGAATACTCAACCATATGCACATTGATATTGTTAAATTCGCAAGTCTTCCAATACCCTGTGCCAGTCTCACCTTTGATTTCTACTGCTTCTACTTCCGTCCAGTCAGTAATCCCAAAAGGTATATTTTTCATTTCCATAACATTATCTCCCTGATTTAATCGTTAATTAATAATAAAACATTTTACCTACTATACCTCAAATCCAACGCCGCACCTTCTTTAGATACGTTTGATAACGCTTGCCAAATTTTTGTTCCATCATCCGCTCTTCTGGCTGAATCTGAAAACGAGTCATATAAAGCATAAAAACTGGCACTAACACAAACGCAAGAAAGTGAGACAAATATAATGCCCAGCATAATAAGATAAGTACCAATCCCACATACATAGGATTGCGAGTGTATTGATAAATACCGCGTGTCACTAGATTCGTAGATTTTTCGGGAGTATGTGGATTAACGGTAGTTTGTGCTTTTTTAAATTCAGCCACTCCCATAATACCACTGCCCAATCCTATAACACCCAAACAAATCGCTAGTGCAGTTGAGCCATTAAAAGAGAACTGCAAGCTTGGCATGATTTTAGCTACGCTATACATGGCAGCTGCGGTAATGGTGACCTGGGCTACAGGTGGTACTTTTAGCTCTAGAGCGTTCATTATTAGACCTTATGCATGATTAAATGATATATCTGAACAGTTGACTGTCTATTAGATGAGCTGACTGTTTTTAATTCTTATGCTTTCGTTCTTTTGGCGATTTCGGTGTGTGTGGACGGTTAACTGAGATTGTTATTTATCAAGACAACGCCATTTATGAAGAGCTATAATATATAAAAACATATATAAAGCAATAATATCTCAATTATGAAATTAGGTCTTAAAGTTGCATTTAAATTTTAATTGGGAAGTTAACGTAATGATGCGTATTGGATTGTTTTTATTGACCAACTTAGCTGTGATTGTGGTATTTAGCATCGTGTTTGGTATCTTATCCAGATTTTTTGGGATTGGTGGTGTACACACTGCAGGTGGATTAAATTACACCAGCCTTGCCATTATGTGCGGTATATATGGCATGGTTGGTTCGATGGTATCACTATTTATCTCAAAATGGATGGCGAAAAGATCGACAGGGACGGTTGTTATTGAGTCGCCAAGCAATGCTACTGAACAATGGCTGGTGGATACCGTCGCTAAACAAGCTCGAGCGGTAAATATTGGGATGCCAGAAGTAGGTATTTTTAATAATTCCCAGCCAAACGCCTTTGCAACGGGCTGGAATAAAAACAAAGCTTTAGTCGCTGTTTCATCTGGTCTATTGCAGAACATGAATCAAGATGAAGTAGAAGCGGTGCTCGCGCATGAGATTGGTCACGTGGCAAACGGTGATATGGTAACCCTTGCGCTCATTCAAGGCGTGATAAATGCCTTTGTGATGTTCTTCGCGCGTATTATTGGTAGCTTCGTTGACCGCACTGTCTTTAAAAACACCAGCGATAGACCCGGTATTGGTTACTTTGTCACTAGTATCGTAATGGATATTCTACTTGGATTCTTGGCGTCTGCCATCGTCATGTGGTTCTCACGTCTGCGTGAATTCCGTGCTGATGAGATGGGTGCAAAGCTTGCCAGCAAAGACAAAATGATTAGTGCGCTTGATGCCTTGCGCCCTTCTGCACAACGTCCAGATCAAATGCCAGAGAGTATGAAAGCGTTTGCTATCTCATCAGGACAATCTACGGGCTTTAGTATCGCTAACCTTTTCCGCTCACACCCAACGCTTGATGATCGTATTGTGGCGTTGAGGAAGTATAATCCTAGTTAGGTTTGATGAGTGCACCTTACTGGAATTTTAATTGCGGCAATTGCCCTACTTGTTGTGGCTTTGTATTTGAGTAAGTGTGGCGGATTGTTAATTAACTGATAATTAAACATAGCATTTAGCATAGTCATGATTTTTTATAATTTAAAATCTATAATTACTTGCGCCTTTCGACAAACTCTTGAGCAAACCTCTTGTAAATTCGAATAAGTATTTAAGAGATTTTCAGTTATACGCTGATGATTAATATCAGATAAGCTTGAGTCAAATGTAAGTTTTGAACCCTCTCTAGCATTTGACACTTCTTGGTTATAAATATTTAAAGCAGTTTTAAATTCATAAATCTTACTTTGTAGCTCTATTGGTAGACGAGAAATTTGTACTGAATTGCTATCAAGTAATATAGTTGAATGCCCCTTCAAATTAAGACTTGAACTTTGGTTTCTAAAATAAGTAACTATTTCATTAAAGTCTGTATCATTGGCTTGAAGCAATGATTCTATACTATTGATAATATTATCCGATGCATCTTCACCTTCATATTGAATGAGAAAACTTTTTGCCTCGCTAAGATATTCTCGGTTAAAACTTCCGTATCTCTGAGCTATAAGATATCCTGCTAAGCAGACATGAAACTGCAAATGTAATAGCTCAGACTTTGCAGCGATAAGGAATTTTTTATTATCATAGCGATCTTTAATAATATTAATTATTGTAGGACTTAGTAACCCTAGAAACCAGCCTAAGATAATGTATAAAGTCTCTATATGATTCTCCTTAATATTTGATAGTCTATGTTTTACATATTAGCGCCGTAAGGTGCGCATACCTTGTTTATAACAAAAAAAACGCTCAAACCACAATAGATAGTAGCAAGAACTTGATGTCACCGCTAGACCTGACTGGAACGGTTATCCTACTCAATTCAGTAGGTTGCGGTGGCTAGGTTTTAGCGTAGTCTCGTGTTTAGCAGGAATGCGCCAAACCATGCCAAAGCCCCGCCCCATTTGAGTAGATAATAGCGGATGGCAGGATTGGCTTCCCTACTTCTCCGTAAAGTCACACTACAATCAAACATAAAAAAAGCTTATCTATAAAAGATAAGCTTTTTTATTAAATCAAAATCTCTAACTAGATATCAAACTCTAACGCTCTATCACCTTTACTGTCTTGAATACGAGTTGGTAAGCCAATCTTGTTTAACAGATTAATGTATGGCTTGGCATCAAGTTCTTCGACGTTGACCATCTTGCCAGCATCCCATTCACCAGTAGCGACTAGCATAGCAGCAGCAACAGGTGGCACGCCTGCGGTATAAGAGATACCTTGACTGCCCATGGCCTCATAAGCTTCTTTGTGATCTGAGACGTTATAGATAAACATCTCAGTATCAACCCCGTCAACTTTGCCCTTAACCTTATCGCCGATACAAGTTTTACCCGTATAATTGGATGCTAGTGAGCTTGGATCTGGTAGCACAGCTTTAACGACTTTTAGCGGAATAACTTCTTGTCCTTCAGCAGTCATCACTGGCTGCTCCGACAATAGACCTAGATTTTGTAGCACGGTGAAAACATTAATATAGTGCTCACCAAAACCCATCCAAAAACGAATATTCGGCACATCTAAATTGGCTGATAAAGAGTGAATCTCATCATGACCACTTAAATAGCTATTTTGCACGCCAACGACTGGCAGATCATCGGTGCGCTTCACTTCGAACATCTTGTTAGATTGCCATTTGCTATCTTGCCAAGAATAAACCGTACCTGTGAATTCACGGAAATTAATCTCAGGATCAAAGTTGGTCGCAAAGTATTTGCCGTGGCTACCTGCGTTGATATCGATGATATCGATGTCAGTGACCGAACCTGCGTCCATCATGTCATAGCCAAGACGCGCGTAGGCGTTAACCATGCCAGGATCAAATCCTGCACCTAAAATAGCAGTGATGTTATTGTCTTCACAACGCTGACGACGTTTCCATTCATAGTTTTCATACCATGGTGGCGTCTCACAAATCTTGCGTGGATCTTCGTGAATAGCAGTATCAATGTAAGCGACACCTGTCTCGATACAGGCTTCAAGCACGCTCATATTAAGAAAAGGCGACCCGACATTAATGACGATCTGGATGCCCGTATCATGTATCAGCTTTACAAGCGCTTGACCATCCATCGCATCGATTTGATGGGTATGTAAAACGGCAGCTTGCTTAAAGCTACCTTTATCTTTCACACTCTGAGCAATCGCATCACATTTATCCTGAGTACGCGAGGCAATGTGAATGTCGCCGAGTACGTCATTATGCATTGCACATTTATGAGCAACTACTTGAGCGACGCCGCCTGCTCCGATGATGAGTACATCTTTTTTGTTGGACTTAGCTTGTTGATTTGTGTTCAATGAACAATCCTCCTTTGTGTCCCTGTCGATACCATTGATATTGGCTATGCAAAACAGAAACGAGTGAATGATATGCGTGAATTAAAAAGGAAGACCGAGGAAAACCCACGCACCCGTTAGACAAATATTGCTACCTTTGCCAGCGGCAATTATAACAATTTTTATTCGCTTTTCGGCAAAAATTACAACATAACTTAAAAACTTCAGAATGCATAATGATTCTTGAACCATTGTTTAAAGGTTATGCCAATCATTAGCTCAATGAAGTTAGGACAAACTCGCTTTATAGTCTTGATAGTCAAATTCACGCTGTACGTCAATACTGCCATCCAAACGACGAATAACAATCGCTGGCATGTTGACCCCATTAAACCAGTTTTTCTTCACCATGGTATAACCTGCGGCATTACCAAATGCAATCTTATCACCTACTTTTAAATGGTTAGGTAATGCATACTCGCCAAAGATATCGCCTGCTAAGCAAGAACGACCATAGATAATCGTATTGTCAGGCGCGTCATATTTTTGATCAGTGCTAGCGGGCACAACATCAACCGACTCATCATTAATAGAGGCAATAGACGCTGACTCCTGATAGATCAGCAAATCAAGCATGTGTGCTTCGATAGAAGCATCGACGACGGCTAAGTTTTTTTCATTATGCATGGTATCTAATACCGTCGTAACCAATGACCCTGCGCCATGGATACTTGCCTCGCCAGGTTCTAGATAGACTTGTACGTCATACTTTTCGCTAAAGCCTTTTAACCTTTCAGCGAGTTTTTCTAGTGGATAATCAGGGGCGATAAAATGAATGCCACCGCCCAAGCTGACCCATTCGAGCTGTGCTAAAACGTCACCAAACCTATCTTCGATATCAGCCAAGCTAGCACTAAAGGCTTCAAAGCTGTCGTTCTCACAGTTGTTATGAATCATCACCCCAGTTATATCACTGAGTACCGCTGCAATCTTATCTTTATCATGCTCACCAAGACGACTAAAAGGCCGTGCGGGATCTGCAATGATAAATGATGAATTGCTGGTCTTTGGATTCAAGCGCAGCCCTACTGGAATATTTTGTGCACGGGCTTGGTCTTTAAAAGCATTCAATTGCGAGATAGAGTTAAAGATAATCTTATCCGCATAGCTAAGCACTTCAGATATCTCATCGCTACTATAGGCCACGCTATAGGCATGAGTCTCTTTTTTATCTTCGCTATTGCCATTGCTATTATTGCCGAAGGTTTCATAGCCTAAACGCACTTCATTTAGTGAAGACGAGGTTGTGCCATGTAAATAAGGCTGCATGACGTCAAAGACACCCCATGTGGCAAAGCATTTGAGTGCCAGTAATGCCTTAGCACCAGACAGCTCGCACAGACGTGCAATAATCTGCATATTAGCGACTATTGCAGCTTCATCAAGCAAATAATAAGGTGTTGGTACGGCAACTGGTTTTAAAGTTTTTATCGAGTTCATAAGAGATAACCTAATGGCTTTTGATAGGGTTATGACAGATATAAATATTTGCGCTATAGTAGACTAAATTCATCATAATTAGAATATCTTATGTCGCTTTCGACCGATTATTCCACTTCTACCAGCCAAGCTAACTTATCTCAACTCGATCCAAAGAATATCGATATGACCCATCTTAATCCTGATGCGCGTGCAGTGTTAGATTTTTGGTTCGACAAAGATAATGAGCAATACTGGTTTGACCAAAACGATGGTTTTGATAAGCAAATAAATGATAAGTTTGGCAAAATTTGGCAAGCCGCAAAACAAGGTGAATGCGTGATTTGGCGAACCGCAGAAACATCAACAGATAGTAACAGCTCAACCACGGCTTTGGCGGGACGCTTAGCAGAAATTATTGTTTTAGATCAGTTTTCACGCAATCTATGTCGCGGACAGGCTTGTGCTTTTGCGCAGGATGGCATGGCACTGGTATTGGCTCAAGAAGCTATTGGGCAGCCACATTTTAATAGTTTGCCGATGGAATGGCGCAAATTTATTATCATGCCATTTATGCACTCTGAGTCAGCGATGATCCATGAGCGCTATTTACCACTGTTTGAGCAATTAGATCATGCGAACACCTTGGACTTTGAACATCGCCACAAAGACATCATTGGTCAGTTTGGCCGTTATCCGCATCGTAATGAGGTTTTAGATAGAGAATCGACTGCTGAAGAAAAAACATTTCTAAAGCAGCCGGACTCGTCGTTTTGATTAACTGTGTGCACGTTAGCGCAAGACTTATACGCTAACGTGCACACTGGTTTAATAGTTAACTTCACCTGTTGTAAAGGTAAACTGCTTAGTTTCTAGCGTCTTATTATCTACTAGAACATCAAAGCTGACTTGGTATTTACTATTGCCATAAAGACCACAGTTTTTACCTACTCTACGACCAGTTTCACAGCTTTGCAAACTATCAGTAATCGGCAGAATAAAAGCTTCGTTTTGCGGTAATTCGTAGGCGGTTCTCTTATGAGGGTCATTGCTATAATCTAGCAGGTCTACAGGCACGTCTATATTACGCTGGATATCACGAAACTTAATATTACTAATTTTAATGTTTTTAGCCGATGGCATGTTGATATAGATAGGCTGGCCGATAGGATCAGTACCTAGGTCACGTCCTGTCCCTGCCACTGGGCTTGGAAACTCATTGTAAAGCGCAGTATTTGTATCTGCTACATCAGTACAAGGATAAGTAAACAGTCCCTCAACCGAACGATTTTCTGTATTTCGATCAGCTGATGATGCGTTGACAAAAACATAGCCCTGACTTTTATCAGTAGCCTTACCATAAGGCTTGTAAGCTATCATACCTGAGCCTGTTTGACTAAGGTTAGGAGTTACTAATAGACGCATATGATAAGGTGCAGCTAGTAGAGACTTAGTCATTGAATGCGCAGCATACTCTGGTGACGCGACTCTACCAGCTGAGCTGTAATACGTTATTCTCGATATGTTTTCTACAACACCATGAGCCAAGTTTGAATATCCAGCTTTAAGTAGACGATCTTTGAAGCTAATACCTGTAAAGAATGGATTGTTCTTTCCTGTCCATGTCTTTATATCTTCGATCTCTCTTTCATCGTGCGCATTAAACATCGTTGGGCTACTATTTGCGAACACATGCTGGATGTACTGCGCGTGCTGGGTTGCTATTTTGGTTAGCTCGTTATTCTGTGCTAACCCACCAAGCGCACAAGCTTGTCTTTGTGAGTTTAATAGCTTTGAGCCAACCTGCGCAGCCCCATCATAGCTCTTACTCTCCACATCTTTCATATCGACTTCAACTTTTAATACTGGCGATGTAGCCTCAGGCGCTGATGTTTCAGGAGAAGTAGTCGGTTTTAACGGTTCAGGAGAAGTGTTAGGCTCTGATGGCTTAGAAGTATCAGTAGGATTTGACGGACTAATCGCTTCAGGTGAGTTCGAGTTGCTTGAATTAGTACTAGTACTATTATCGGAACTCTCACTGCCACCACCGCCACAAGCAGTTAAAAGCAGAGCTGAAGAAAGAGCAATGACGAGACTTTTTTCTGAGGTAATAAAATTCATCGTTTATCCTATAAAAGCATGAAGTGAGCATATTGAGTGACCATAGTCAAAATGAGCAATAAGCATGCCAATTCATAGTAAATAGAACCGTCTATGACAATAAAAAAACCGTCTGTAGGAGACGGTTTGATATAACGTGAATTTTAGGAGTTGATTTGAAAGGTAATTTGGAGAGGAGTTTGAATAATAAATTTAGGATTAATGTGAAAGCTGTAAGATTATTTGCTTAGGCTATTTAGCTTTCAATCACCTTGTAGAATAAGTAGTTCTTCTAGATTTAATTCGTCATTTATTCTCAAGTACTCGCCTTACTGGCGCAAAACTACGACGATGTTCAGGCAATACGCCATACATCTTAATGGCTTCCATATGAACACGAGTGGGATAACCTTTGTGCTTAGCGATACTATACTGTGGATGCAACGAATCTAAATGATACATAGTCTGGTCGCGGCTGACTTTTGCTAAGATACTAGCAGCTGCAATACTAGTGTGACGTGCATCACCCTTTACCCAAGCTTGGCAATCAATGCTTGACTCAGATATACCAAAAGATGAGAGTTTCAGATAATCTAACTCTGGACAGCGATTTCCATCGAACAATACCTGAGCCTGCAGATTGTATGACGTGCTACTTGTATCATTTGCAATTTGTTCTGCTACCGCAACTAATAGCGCCTCTGTACATAAGCGCATACCAAGCATCGTTGCTTGCAGAATATTTATCTGATCAATGACCGCTGCTGGAATCTCTGCAACCACATAACCTAAAGCGTTTTGTTGCACCAATGGATAAAGCTTATCGCGTTTTTTTTCGCTTAATTGCTTGGAGTCCGTCAGTATAGATAACGGCGTATTCACTAATGTTTGCATCTCAATCAAACCTGACCACGCGCTTGGTAGTATGGCGGCAGCCACGTTCACACTGCCTAGCAAAGGGCCGCGCCCTGCTTCATCAACCCCAATCTGTAGCGTTAATTTTTCTACTTCATTGTCTATACACGCAAGTATCTGACGTAAATCGTCAGTAAGCCGTAATTGACCAGTTAAGCGAATCGGAGCAGCTAAACTAATAAACTGTCCTTTAACATCTATGAGCTCAATATCGCTTTTAATATGAATAATACGACTATCTAAACAGGTTTCAATATCCATAATTATCAGACTTTTTATTTATTTTTTAACAATGTTTTAATTAATAATATTTCAATCAATAATGCTTCGATCAATAACAATTAAACCAATCAATTAATAATTTAACGATTACCTTGAGCAAACCACTGTGCAATCACACTATTAGCGGGCTCATGATTGCTTTGCTGCTGTAATGTCTGTTTGGTCTCGAGCAAGGCCTGTAACTGTTCAGCATAGGCGCGAGGCTGCAATAATTTTGTGACCGTTCGGCAGATATTTTCCCCACTCGCCTGCTCTTGTATAAGCTCAGTTACGATAGTTCTTCCTGCTAATATATTAGGTAATGCGACATAGGGTACTTTTACCAGACGCTTAGCAATCTGATAAGTAAGCTGATTTAATTGATAAATAACGACCATCGGGCGTTCAAGGAGCATGGCTTCAAGCGTTGCCGTACCCGATGCCAGCATAATAATATCAGAGGCTGCCATGGCCTGTTGACTAAAGGCTGGCTGGCTTTCGTCATAGACTACAACAATAGCAGCACGCAATTGCTCTGAGCGTTGATCAATCACATCTTGTACGATGTATTGATGGTTTTGATCAACAGTTGGTATGATAAAGCACAGTTTAGGATCTACTAATAATAACTTCTGAATACCGTCTAGCATGAGTGGCAAGATAGCGGTTATCTCACCACGCCTTGATCCCGGCATTACACAAATCAACTGACTAACATCATCGAAACGCTCAATAAAGAACTGCTGCAAGCCATCATTGTGCCAGACCAGCTCACTTCGTAGCTGATTGGTCGGAGTATCTACCAAGTCTTGATTTAGAGTTCGCAATAGCGGATGACCAACGCATATCGCAGGATGGTTATGACGCTCATATACCGGTAGCTCAAACGGAAATAAGCATAGAACTAAATCGGTCGCTGCCTTGATGCCATGAATACGCGACTCACGCCATGCCCAAATTGATGGACTAACATACTGCACACAGAACACCCCTTTTGGCTTGAGCTTCTTTGCAACCCGTAGATTAAAGTCAGGCGCATCAATACCGACAAACCAGTCAATATTGGCAACTTGAAAAGCTGCTAACAGCTCACGTCGTGCTTTGAGCAAATCAGGCAACTGCGATAATACTTCCACCAAACCCATCACCGCTAGGCGTGCTAATGGGAAAATACTGTGTAACCCTTGCGCCTGCATTTTTGACCCGCCGACCCCTACCCAAACGATATCATCACGCAGATTATTCATCTGCTGCATAAAATCTGCACCCAAACTATCACCAGATACTTCACCTGCAACAATACCAATCACCAGCGGTTTATTTGGCAACTGGTGATTATCATTCATCATACCAAATGAATCGGCAGATTCTTCAGTAGTTTGAAAGGGCGTGGCAGAATCAGTCATGACAGGTCTCAACATTAACAATGCAATAATGAACAATTAAAAAATACAGCAAAGCGTATGCCATAAGAATCAGATGGGGAAGCGCCTAAAATCAGACGTCTAAAACAATTAGTACAAACAAAATAATCAGGGCTTGTCTATGTAGTAAAGTATGAAACTATGTGCTTTAACCTATGATTTTGATTTTTTATTAAACATATTAAGTACATTAATGCGTAAAACTGTAGACCATAAATGAGCTACATATAGTAAAAGTGCACCCTGCGCACCCCGATAATGGGCAAGTATAACAAAATTTTGGTTTTAACATTCCAGTTATCAGTCAATTAACTGAACGACTGCCCTTGTCAACATGCAATTTTGACCGCATAATGAATATCCCTATAAATTAGCTAGACGAAGTGTAATCATGACAACACCAGCTACCCATAATGCAGATATTGATGACGTGAACATTGAAAAATTCATTCCTTTGATCACTCCCGCTGAGCTAAAAGCTGAGCTGCCCCTTTCGAACGAAGCTTATAAAACCGTTCTAAAAGGTCGCCATACTATTCAAGATATTTTGGATGGTAAAGATAAGCGCCTGTTTATAGTCATCGGTCCTTGCTCTATCCATGATATCAAGGCGGCGCACGAATATGCTGACCGCTTAGCCGTATTGGCAAAAGAAGTCGAAGACACTATCTTTGTCGTTATGCGTGTCTATTTTGAAAAGCCACGTACTACTGTTGGTTGGAAGGGCATGATTAACGACCCTGATATGAATGACAGCTTCGATATCGAAAAAGGTCTACGTACCGCTCGTAAGCTACTGCTTGATTTAAATGAGAAGGGTTTGCCTTGTGCGACTGAAGCTTTAGATCCAAATACCCCGCAGTACATGCAGGACTTGATCAGCTGGTCAGCGATTGGCGCACGTACCACTGAGAGCCAAACACACCGTGAGATGAGCTCAGGCTTATCGTGCCCAGTAGGCTTTAAAAATGGTACTGACGGTGGCATGACTGTCGCAGTCAACGCTATGCAAGCAGTAAAAGCTGGTCATAGCTTCTTAGGTCTATCAGAAGATGGCAAAGTATCTATCATCAAGTCTAAAGGCAACCCTTACGCACACGTCGTACTGCGCGGTGGTAATGGCAAACCTAACTATGACGAAACCGCTGTCGCCCAAGTTGAAAACGAGCTGGCTAAAGGAAAAACCAGTAGTAAGATTATGATTGACTCAAGTCATGCAAACTCAGGTAAAGATCCTTACTTACAACCGATGGTCATCCAAAACGTCGCTGAGCAGATTCAAAACGGTAATAAATCAATTATCGGCATGATGATTGAAAGCCATTTAAAAGGTGGCAGCCAAAAGCTTACTGAAGATTTGAGCCAGCTCGAGTATGGTAAATCTATCACCGATGGTTGTCTCGATTGGGATAGTACCGTGACTGCTATACATAATCTACGTGATACGGTGAAAGACATTTTACCTAATCGCTAATAGCTAACTACCTAAATATTAATTGAGAAAAAGCCCATCTATGCGTAGGTGGGCTTTTTATTGCCTAATCAAATTAAAACAATAAGCTTTTAGTTTATTGTGGGACAAATAAGCTTTATATGAAAAGGAAAAACCATGAATACCATTAAACTCTCGGACAAACTAAGCATGTTTTCAAGCCACTGGGATCCACATGTCATTGCTGATTATAATCAAAACGAAGTGATGGTAGTAAAATTTCAAGGAGAGTATCCCTTTCATAAACATGAAGAAACGGACGACTTTTTCTATGTGTTAGAGGGCGAGATGTTTATGGATATAGAAGGTGAACATTCTCGTCTTGTCAAAGCTGGGGAATTGTTTATCGTACCCAAAGGTGTGAGCCATCGACCACGCGCAGAGCATGAAGTGAAGGTTTTACTAATCGAACCAAAAGGCGAGCCAAATTCTGGTGATTCAGATAGAGAACCTGCGCCCAAGCCGAGAATTTAGATCTTCAAATAGCCTAACTCATAACGTCAAAAGGCTAAACTGATATTTTAGTTTAGCCTTTTATTTTACTTGTTAAAGCAAATTATTAATCCGCTGCCGCGCCTAGCACACTATCTAAGCTCTCAAGTACATGCTTAGAAGATGCTTTTTCCTGCAAACTGATAAGCTGCTCATGCGCCATTTGACGACGTGGTTCAACCAATGTGTACCAGCGTGCCAGCACTTGCAGTAAGCGCGAGGCCAAGACAGGATTGGCATCATCCAACCTTTGAATCACATCGGTATAGATGTCCAATCCTTCTGTCGTCCAAAGTATAGTCGGCTGCGAGGTAAAAGCGCTGATTACTGAGCGTACACGATTGGGCGTGTTCCAATCGAAATCTGCATGATTCAGCAGATCTTTAATTTTATTAGTACTCACATTGTCAGCAGCGGCTTGCACACTAAACCATAAGTCAATTACTAAGTCATCGGCTTGAAAGCGATTATAAAAATCTGCCAAATACTCATCAGCATTTGCGACCTGATGGTTGACCATCGCCTTTAATGCACCAAAGCGTTCGGTCATACAGCTGGCATTATCGTACTGCTGCTGTGCCAATTCAGCCGTACCTGCAACTTTGGCAGTCAATGCCATATCCAATACTACGTTACGCAAGGCACGCTTCCCGCGAGCCTCAGAGCTATCCTCATAAGCCTGTAACGGCAGTTGTTCGTATAGCGCTGTCCACTGCCCCGCTAGTGACTCTGCCACTTGACGATACAAGCCTTCACGCTGCTCTTTAATCAATATCGGATCGTAGTTTTTGTGAATAGCAGAGGCCAACTCTTGCGCTGATGGAATATCAAGCAAGCGTGCAGCCAACATAGCATCGTCAGTAGCCAAGGTTGGTAAGGTCTGTGCCAATGCTTGCAGATATACCTCAGGACTGCTTTTAGAGCCCTGACCTTGCAGTAAAATACGATTTACTAGCATCTGCGTCACTTGCCAGCGGTTAAAACCATTGGTCTCATGTTTGAGTAAAAATGCCAAGTCTTCATCTTGATAGTCATAGTTGAGCTGTACTGGCGCACTGAAATCACGGAGTAATGAAACCACAGGCTCACTGTCAATATTATTAAAGCTAAAGGTTTGCTCAGCCTGATCTAACAACAACATACGCTCGGCGACTATATCACCAGACGCTTTATCGAATAGCGCTGTCGCTACTGGAATCGGTAAAGGTTTAGGAGCTTCAAATCCGCTCACATGGCGCGTTTGCTGACTCAAAGTAATAGTCAACGTTTGCGTCTCGCTATCATAGTCTTGATGACCAGACAGCATTGGCGTACCTGGTTGACGGTACCAATCGATGAAGTCCTCGATTTTATCGTCAGTAATGCTTAGTGCTGATAAAAAGTCCTCAACTGTGACTGCTTGACCATCGTAACGACGAAAATATTCGTCAGTGCCTTTACGGAAATTATCCGGCCCCAATGTATTGGCCAGCATGCGCACGATTTCAGCGCCTTTTTCATAAATAGTAGTGGTATAAAAATTATTAATCTCAACGAAGCTTTCAGGACGTACTGGATGCGCAAGTGGTCCTGCATCTTCCGCAAACTGATGCGCACGTAATGTCGCTACATCATCGATACGCTGCACCGCACTCGACTGCTGATCCGCTGAAAAGGATTGATCACGATAAACCGTAAAACCTTCTTTTAAACATAATTGGAACCAGTCACGGCAGGTAATACGGTTACCCGTCCAGTTATGGAAGTATTCATGAGCGATGACTGCTTTGACATTAAAGCTACGCGCATCGGTCGTGGTCTCAGGACTAGACAATACGCAGGCGGTATTAAAGATGTTTAGGCCTTTATTTTCCATTGCGCCCATATTAAATTGACTGACCGCGACTATCATGTAGCGATCCAAATCATACGCACGGCCGTAATTAACTTCATCCCACTCCATCGCGTCTTTCAATGCTTGCATACCGACATGGCATTTATCAATATCCGTAGATTTAGCATACACTTCAAGCGTGACTTCGCGACCTTCACTGGTTGTATAATGATCGGTAAGCACATCTAAATCAGCAGCAACACAGGCAAACAGATAACTTGGCTTATTGGTCGGATCATGCCAAATAGCATAATGACGGTCTGGCGCATCTGCAACTTCACCTTGCTCCACCAAATTACCATTGGCGAGCAGTGTCGGATAACGCTTATCTGCTTCAACGCGCGTGGTAAATATCGCTAGTACATCGGGACGGTCTGGATAAAAAGTAATCTTGCGAAAGCCTTCTGGCTCACACTGGGTGACAAACATGGTATCGCTACCAGTGCCTGCCATATACAAACCTTCTAGCGCAGTGTTGGTCTGCGGATGAATGCGAACCTGCAACTCTAACGTTAAATTATCAGGAGCATCAGCAATCGTGAGTTTGCCATCTGCTTGGCTATACTGCTCAGAGCTAAGAGGCTCACCATCAACCTTAATAGTAACGAGCTCAACATCTTCACCGTATAGCACCAAATCACCTACCGCTTGGCGGTTCATGACTAGCTTGCTATCAACCGTTGCATAATCATCGAAAATCTTGATATCTAAATCTACGGTATCCACATCAAAACTTGGCAGCTGATAATCAGTCAGATGAATTTTTCTAGGTGCATGTGGTGGCACGTCAGGCATATCAGGGTTAATGATTTGAGCATCAGTTTCAGAGATAGACATAGAAATTCCTATTATTTAAGATGAATATGCTTGAGCCAATAATTATCATTATAATGAGCAAATAAGCATAGTTGTGAGGTAAAACAAAGCGATATATTTTCTACAGTATTTTTGTATATAAGCGATAGACTATATGATACTCATTTCTATTGCTACATTGGCTCAGTCTGCTAGATTTCAAGGGCGAGCAAGTTTTAAGCTCGGTCACCAAACTTTTTATTTATCCTCTATAATAAAATATGACTCATTTTTTAATCAGCTGGCAATACTCTATGACTGACTCATCGGCAAATACAACGAATAGTACGATTACCCTAAATATATTGGATGATTATATAGAGGCACTACTACCCACCCTCAACGATTCAATATCACCATCTAATATTGAGGATAATGCATCGATTTCAGATAATAAAAACACCGTCAATAAAACATCGAATAATATAAAGTCGAATAATATCCCTCAGCTATTATGGACAGTTGAAAATCAGAAAATGCTTGCTGAGTTAAGATCGCAGTTGGGTCTCAAAAATGAAGGGGCTAATGATGAAAAAACTGTCAGCACTCCTGCTAGTATAAATGCCGCTACGAAAAAAATAGCAGACTTCTCCACATTATCAGAGCTTACGACGCAATCCATACCGCAGCGCTACCAACTTGCGTGCTTTTGGCTACCCAACTTATCATTAGACATGCTGCAACCCTACATTCCATTGCTAATGCGCTACCGTGACCTCTATGCTGCACATTTAGTTATTGCTCTTGATAGTACTTTAGATCTGCGAGCTTATGGCTTTACACCTCTTGATCTTTTAGGTAAAACTCCATTGCCTCAATCATCATCAAACTTGTCAGCATCGTTAACGCTATGGCAATTTAATTTATATGATTATAAAAAGCTACCAAATTGGCTGAATGCTGATTATTGGGCCAACCCTGAAAACTGGAACAAACATCGCTGGTAATAGCTTTATGACTTATCAGACCACTGATTCTCACTAAAAGTTGCCAAATGTATATTGTAATAGCTGACAAATTTTGACATGATTTACAGTAATGTTATTTACATAACGTAACATTGATTCTACTATGGGCAGTAATTGCCTAGGTTTTACTATAAGCAGTTCAAAAAAAACAAATTTTATTAAAAATTTAGGAGCTCATCATGTCAATTAACTCTACGTTGTCTAACCCTATATCCAATAGCCGTTTTGCTAAAATCGCTGCGCTTGCCCTATTATCAGGTGCTGTCGCAATCACAACTGGTTGTGCTACTAAGCGCGCTACTTCTGAAGTCGTCGTTGCCCCTCTAGGTATCCCAGGTGGTCAAGTCGGTTACACTGGCGCTGTGGTTGTAGACAATTCAAATGCTATTCTTACTGGTGCTGAAAATCTTCAAGCCGTTGTATATTTCGCCTTTGACAGTAGTGAAATTACTTCACAATCTGCTAGCATCTTGAACCAACATGCTAACCTATTAAGCTCAAATCCAGCAGCTGGTGTCGTGATTGCAGGTCACACTGATGAACGCGGTAGCCGTGAATACAACGTTGCTCTAGGCGAGCGCCGTGCACAGGCAGCACGTGATTATCTTGCTGCTCAAGGTGTTTCTGTAAATAACATCCGCGTCATCAGTTATGGCGAAGAGCGTCCTGCAGCGGCTGGTACTACTGAAGAAGCTTATGCACAGAACCGTCGTGCCGAGCTTTCCTACTAAGAGCTATTATATGTAGTTGATAGACTTTATTTAGCATCAAAAAAAGCCCAGCAATATTAATATTGTTGGGCTTTTTAGTTCAGCTAAAATGATGTTAAATTAAGATAATAATAATGGTTACTTTCTCAAGGTTTATATATAGTTGCTATTTATTAATTAACTTTTTATATTTCTTTATAATCGTTTTTAACTTTTGATATAAAAAAATTATGCCAATCCCACATCTTTTTAACATCGAATATACTCAACTTGATCCTATGACATGGTGCGCAGTTGCCGATGTGGGCGCACCTTTACATCTAAGCTTACGGAATAAGCCACCTCTATCATTAGTGTCTAACACTCTACGCGCTCATCCTATTAATTTTACTGATTTTAACTGGCAATACTATACTGCTGAAACATATTTATCAGCACGCAAAAACGCTCTGAATCATCGTCAACAACAACGTCTAGGCGTTCGGTTATTGCTGCAAGAGTTACTGACCAAGTTAGAAATAGAGGATGCGTTAGACGAAACCCAATACCCTTATCGACTCATTAATAGCAAATACTACGTGTGCTTTAGTCATTCAAGTGATAGTTATGCAAATAATAAGGTTGCTGTAATTATCAGTCGTCAGCGCACTGTGGGTATTGATATAGAAACCAATAAAGTTGATTGGCATGTGGCACAGCGTTTTTATCACTCTAACGAGATTGCTCTGCTACAAACATTGCCCACTACTCAACGTGAAACCACTGCTAAGTTACTTTGGCAGATAAAAGAGAGCTTTATTAAGATTCACCATTATAAGTTGGCGCAAGGATTAGGAATGAACTATGAACACTTGATTCCTAATATTGTCATCAACTTTGAACAAAATAATTCGCTTCTAACTATTATTGAAGATAATGAGTCAGGCTATCAGATTACATTGTTACTTTCTCACCAGACAGTAGTTATTTTTTAGCATAATTTTGTCAACCTTATCTCTTTACGACTATTTAGTACTTTGGAGCAGACATAAAAAAATGACCCTAAAAAGGGTCATTTTTTATGCTTTTACTCTTCTTCTAATGACAGTACTTAAACTGTGATTAGATTAGAAGCGGTAAGTTGCACCAAGCTTAACGATTGGGAACCACTCTAACCAATCTTTATCTTCAAGTTCTTGCTCAGCAATATTTGCAACTTGGCTACCTTTGATAGTTTGAGTCACACCCTGTGCGTCAGTGTAGTTGACATCCGCATCTGGATTAGTTGAACGAACAGTAGCATCTGTTTTGCCCATGTATGCTGCACCGATTTCACCAAATACACCCCAATTGTTGCCGATGTTTGGACGGAAACCGATAGTGCCATAAGGAGCTAACTTGTTACGATGTTCCAAAGTACCTTCTAAATTACCAGTCTGAGTAGCATTATATTGAATACCATCAAGCTTGAAGAAATCACCTTCAGCATTAGCAGTTACGTCGATATCGTTGTCAGGAACAATAATACCAGCACCCATAGTGAACCAGTTACCAGCAGGACGTAATTGTACGCCTAGGTACGGGTTGCTAAAATCAGCATCGACTTCGTAGTTTACGTCGTCAGCATCAAAGTCACCGCCAAAAAGGTCAGCTACATCACCACCAGCCCAACCGGCTTGTAATTCAGTTTTCTCATTTAGTGACCAACCAATGTTAGCACCATAACCTAAAGTACCAACTTCAGCACTAACAGATGCTGGGTTAATAGCTGTGTTAAATAAAGTCTTAGTACCACCGAAAATAGCACCAGTAGTGTTACGAATAACACCTGCATCATTATTATAAGCAGCAGGAGCTACTTCAGCTTCATATGCAACGGCTACAGGCTCAGCTTCATACGCAACAGCTACAGGCTCAGCTTCGTATACTACTGCATCATTGTTATCAACAACGATTACAGGCTCAGCTGCTAAAGCAGCAGTTGATGCTAAAACAGCAGCAGAGATTGCAGTTAATTTAATAAGTTTCATGGTTGTTCTCCTAAAGTATGAAATAACTAGCCCAAAAAAACGATTATTTCTGTTCTATTTTAAACAATCGTTTTGTTGAGCAGATTAAAACAATTTTGGCTTCAAAAGTCACCCCTACAAAGGAGCTTTTTATTTGCCATTATGTAAAGATTGCATAGAAATTGTAATAATTACTACACGAACCTGTAAAAAATCGCCCTGCCGTTACACGATACTCTCAAAGTAACTAATCAGTATAAATATATATACCTTAAATAGTAAAAGCTTGCGCAACAGTACTGCAAAGTATGTAACTATGATGTCGTATCCTCTAAAATAACTCAATAAGGGTTATATAGTTTATTACTACTGTTTGTTGTGATTTGTCAGATGATGTATCAATAGTTGCTCTCAAAAAAAGTTTATGATACTGCTCACCTTTCAGTCTTATTTTATTTTATAATCTATATATAGTGTTTATCTGGCTATAGTCTCTTTAACTTTAGTCTCTTTAATTTGTCGATGTGACTAATACTATAACGCCCGACGTTACTTATCATTCATCATTACTGAGCTATCTATATGCCGAAAGTTTCTTCGATTACCCGTGTATTAGAGATTATCGAAACGATATCCTATGCGCCTAAACCTATCTCTCCGCTTGAGCTTTCACAAGAGCTTGATATCCCAAAACCAACCATTCATCGTTTGATTCAAAATTTAGTCGATGAAGGATTTGTAGCGATTGATATTGGTGGTGGTATTATCCCTGGTAAGCGCGTACGCAATCTAAGTGTGGCTTTATGGCAACAGCGGCAGTTCTTTAATGAACGCCAAGTTATTTTGCAAAAGCTAGTAGATGATATTCAAGAAACTTGCGGTATTGGTATCCCTTATCATATGGATATGATCTATACCAATCGCGTCACAACATCATTGCCACTACAGATATACTTACCTGTTGGGGCTAAATCTCCTATGTGGTGTACGGCAACTGGCAAACTGTATCTAAGTCAGCTCTCACCCGCAAGTCGCCGTAAGATGCTAAGTAACTTGCCTTTAAATAAATTTACTAAAAACACCATTGTAGACATTGATGCCCTAAATGCTGAACTTGACCATATTGCCAAGACAGGGGTTGGCGTAGATAATGAAGAATTCATCTCTGAAATGGTCGCGGTATCGGTGCCAATATTGGACAAGAAATCGCGTTATCTAGCATCTTTGTATTTGCATGCACCTACCATACGCGTATCTTTAGATGATCTACTGACACATGTACCAAGATTGCAAGCAGCAGCGCAAGACATTCAAGCGTTGGTGTATGAGCTACAAAACTAGAGTCTGTATCATTAAGAAAAAATATGACCGAATACAAAAAAGGTCTGCGCTATTTTTATAGCGCAGACCTTTTTTATACTTTATTTTTGCTAGTGCTATGACAACTAGCAAAAGTACTCTATTTAAAACTGATTAAGAACCTTAAGTGTTAAGAACTTTGAGCATCATGAATTTTAAGCACTTAGAGCCTTAAAACAATACCGAACTATCATGACGCGCCATAATACTAGAAAAGTCTTTATCGCCATTTTCTACTGTATGTGCTTCATAAAGCTCTGTCGCTTTGGCTCCCATTGGAGTTTCAACATCCGTATCTTTAGCGGTTTGCATCGCAAGATTTAAATCTTTTTGCATCAGCTTACTCATAAAGCCGCCTTTATAGCCATTACTAGATGGGACGTTCTCCATCACTTGCGGATAAGGGTTATAGACTTCTAATGTCCAATTACGACCTGAGCTTTGTAGCATAATATCTGATAGCACTTTAGGGTCGAGACCATTTTTGACACCCAAGTTAATCGCCTCTGCCGTTCCCGCCATTAGAATACCTAACAGCATGTTATTACAGATTTTCGCGACTTGTCCGGCACCATGGTCGCCTGCATGAAAGATGTTTTTGCCCATAACGGCTAGTATTGGCTCGGCTTTAGCGAACGCATTAGCGCTGCCACCGACGATAAAGGTTAAACTACCAGCGATAGCACCGCCCGTACCGCCAGAGACTGGCGCATCTAAGAAGTCTATACCAAGCTTACTTGCAGCCTCTGCCACCGTCCTAGCATCAGCTGCCGCAATAGTACTGCTATCAATGACCAATGTATCTTTGGGTAATTCTGCTAGTAAGCCATCAGCCTCATTTTCACCTAGATAGACAGAATGAACGTGCTTGCCCGCAGGCAACATGCTAATAATGACTTGTGCATTGCTCGCAGCATCTTTAGGGCTATTAGCTACACTGGCACCTGCTTGCTGCAAGCGCTGGGTCGCCTCCTCAGACAAGTCATAGACAGAGAGCGTATAACCTGCCTTTAATAAGTTCTCTGCCATCGGTGCGCCCATATTGCCAAGCCCAATGAAGGCTATATTTGGCTTAGCAGTATTATTATCGGTCGTAGCTGTATTGCTTAAACCTGAATCCTTTGTACCCATCTCATCGCTCCTTGATGATTGCTTATTATTTACATATATGCAGACAATGCTAAATATGGTTTTACGTTTTTTAATTTATACCTGATTCTTATAATGAGCTTACAAGCTCTTAGCGCACAAACTGACTGCCTAACGCTTCATCACCCAACCAATCGCCTAACGGATGCTCGCCTTTAGCATAAGGATTCACAAAGTGCTGATTTATGTATGCCTGCCCTTCGGTACTGAGACAGTCTGCTAATGAACGTGACCATTGTGGGTTGCGATCTTTGTCAATCAGTAGCGCACGTACGCCTTCTTTAAAGTCAGGATTGGCCGCACAATGCACCGCTACGTTGGCTTCTAAATACAGAACCTGCTCTAACGATAAGTCCGTGACTTTATGATAAAGCGCGTAGGTTAAAGCGACGGTAACTGGGCAGCCTTGACGATAAGTGTCTACTGCCCGCTGCGTCCAGCTATCTTCAGCAAAGTCTGTATCTAGCTTTGCTAGCGCTTCATCGCTCTGTAGAAGTGCATCAATATCTCCCAATCCGCCGCTGTTCATCAACTGATGGATAGGTTTCCAATATGTCGACAGTTTGCTAGCAGGCAACTCAGCAACAGGCTGTGCTGCTAGTGCACGGCTAACGATACTATGAGCGCTATTGTTGTGACATTCATCGGTGCTACCTGCTGCCACTTGCCAATCGCTCTGTTTTAAACTTTGTATGACGGCATCATAATCACTACTGGCAACGGCATACTCTGCAAGATTGGCTAATAGGGCATCATTGCCGTTACACATCGCACCTGTTAGCCCTAAAAATAAACCTGTTTTAGCTGGCATGCGCTGCAAGAACCAACTGCCAGAGGCATCAGGGAACAGTCCAATAGTCACTTCTGGCATGGCAAAGCGGGTGCGCTCAGTGACCAAACGATGACTACAGCCAGCCATCAAACCCATGCCGCCACCCATAATAATGCCATCGCCCCAGAGGATTAACGGCTTTGGATAAAAATGCATCTGCCGATAAAGACGATACTCATGACCGAAAAACTCTGTCGCATAAGGGTTCGGTAGCGGCGCACTGGTAGACATACTGTCATACAGCTTACGAATATCGCCGCCGGCACAAAATGCCTTATCACCTGCCCCTTTTAACACCAATGCCACTATCTGATCGTCATTTTGCCACTGCTCTAGCTGCTGAGCTAATAACTGACACATCTCAACACTGAGCGCATTGAGAGATTTTGGTGTATTTAGTGTCATTATTCCAATTAGATGGCCACAATCTGTCGGCTCAGTATTGAACAATACTGGCGCTTCTTGTGTGATGTTTTCTACAGAATTTTGATTCTTAGTATCGTCCGTCGCTGTCGTAGCTGCTGTCATAAAAGTAACCTAAAAATTAAAAGGAAAAATATTAGCGCTAAGTCTGATTTAATTTGGCCTATTTATTTTGCCAATTGGGTTTACGCTTTTCTAAGAACGCTTGCACACCTTCGCGCTGATCTTTGGTGTCGAATAACTTAACAAAAGCTTCGCGCTCATGGATAAGGTTTTGTGCAGGCGGGGTATTTCTTGCGGCTTGGATAAGCTGTTTAGAGTAACTGACGGCAACAGGAGATTGCTTAGCGACTTTTTGCGCTAGCGCTTGCGCTGCTAATAAACCGCCACCTTTTGCCGTGACTTCTTCGACTAAGCCAATGCGTAATGCGGTCTCGGCATCGACGCGCTCGCCGCACAATATCATACGTTTCGCCCAACCTTCACCAACCAGTAAAGGTAGATTCTGCGTACCGCCCGCGCATGGCAATAAGCCCACGCCGGTCTCTGGTAAGGCCATCTGTGCATGCGCTTCTGCGATACGGATATCACAGGCCAGCGCGCATTCAAGTCCACCGCCCATCGCATAACCATTGATAACCGCGATACTGACACCGCGATACGCTGATAGCGCTTCAAACGCTTCACCAAAAGCGATGGCCATGCTGATTGCTTGGCCTTTATCACCGTCTGAGAAATTATTTAAATCCGCACCTGCTGAAAAGAACTTCTCGCCATCGCCATGGATAATTAATGCGTAAACATCATCATTGGCATTGAGGTCAGTAACCAGCTGCTTGAGCGCTGGCAGACTGTCCATCGTCCACGTATGGGCTGGTGGGTTGTTCAGTGTTACGGTGGCAATGTGACCGTCAATTGATAACTTGAGATTGGTATAATCCGTCATAAATAATCCTTTATTTTATCTGAATTTGGTACGATTTATTGGTGAGACGCTAGGTAAAAGAGCCCTAGAAGATCATAGAGCACTATAAATAGCTGCGTACTACGATTAACGTAATTGACTCAATGCATCATCTTGCATAAGCTGGCGCGAGACAATCACTCGCATAATCTCATTAGTGCCTTCTAAAATCTGATGGACACGCAAGTCTCGTACATGGCGCTCAAGCGGATACTCATTCAGATAGCCATAACCGCCATGCAGCTGTAAGGCTTCATTGGCAACATCGAAACAAAGATCAGTTGAGAGACGCTTTGCCATCGCACAGTAGGTAGAAGCTTGCCCATCATTGTTATCGACTTTATTAGCCGCTAGATACAGCATTTGTCGCGCAGTAATGGTTTGTGTGAGCATATCAGCAAGCTTAAACTGTACTGACTGCAAACTGGCAATCGGGCTACCAAATTGGCTACGCTCTTGGACGTAATTGGTCGCTGTCTCTAGCGCTGATTGCGCCGTACCTACCGCACAGATACCAATATTGATACGACCACCATCTAAGCCTTTCATCGCAATGCGAAAACCTTGGCCTTCCTCGCCGATGAGATTTTCAGCGGGTACTTTGACGTCTTTAAAGCTAATAGCACGCGTCGGCTGCGCTTTCCAACCCATTTTATGCTCGTTTTTACCATACTCAATACCAGCGCTGTCAGCGTCTACCACAAATGCTGAAACCCCTTTTGGCCCTGCACCGCCTGTACGTGCCATGACCACTAAGACGTCAGTCGAGCCTGCGCCCGAGATAAAGGTTTTTTCGCCATTGAGTACATAATGGTCGCCTTGCTTATCGGCTTTGGTGCGTAATGAAGCCGCATCAGAACCGGCGTTTGGCTCAGTTAAGCAATAGCTGCCAAGCCATTCACCACTGACCATATTGGGTAAATACTTTTTGCACAAGGCATCACTACCATACTCACCGATCATCCAGCCCGCCATGTTATGAATACTCATATACGCGGCGACTGCCGTATCACCCCATGCCAGCTCTTCAAACACCATGGCAGAGTCTAAGCGTGGTAGCCCTAAACCATCATATTCTGGATTGGTATATAACCCTAAAAACCCAAGCTCGCCTGATTTTTTGATGACATTGATTGGGAAATGTGAGGTACGATCCCACTCAGCCGCGTTCGGCTTTAGCTCTTTTTGGGCAAATTGCCGAGCGGTTTGGCGAAAAGCAATTTGGTCTTCCGTTAATGAGAAATCCATAAGATCATCCTTGTGCTTGCAAAGCAAATATGGTGAAGAAAGTTTGGTAAGTCATCAATCCAACATCGTTTATACAGTATAGCAGCGACATAACGACATTCACAAAATTATGCTCTACTAGTAAAGCACATATTAAGTAAGATTGACGCTATATCGCAGACATAGTGAATGAACGATTAAATTGAAATAGTGGTGTTGACTCCGCGACTTGCTTCATCATCAAACCAGCGTGCAGTCACCGTTTTAGTCTGAGTATAGAACTGTACTGCCTGCTTACCATAAGGACCGAGATCGCCAAGCTTACTAGCACGTGAACCTGAGAATGAGAACATCGGTAGTGGCACAGGAATTGGCAAGTTAATACCGATTTGACCGACCTGAATATCTTGTTGGAATTTATGCGCGGCCGCTCCCGACTGAGTAAAAATAGCCGTGCCATTACCATGTGGATTGGCATTAAGCATCTCAATTGCCTCATCAAGGCTGGCTGCACGCATAATACAAAGTACTGGGCCAAAGATTTCTTGCTGATAAATTTGCATATCACTTGTGACATTATCAAAGATAGTCGGTCCTACGAAGTTGCCTTTCTCATAGCCTTCGACAGTGATACCGCGACCATCAAGAATCAAGCTAGCGCCTTCTTCTACACCAGTATCAATCAAATGCTCAACACGGGCTTTTGCAGCCGGAGAAATCAGTGGGCCTAAGTCTTTATCATGCTTACCTGCTGATACGACTAATCCTGTTGCTTTAGCTTTAATATCATCAATCCATTCCCCTGCTGCACCGACTAGCACCACGACTGACAGCGCCATACAACGTTGACCGGCAGCACCAAATGCAGCACCTGCTAGCTGATTGAGCGTTTGTTCTTTGTTGGCATCAGGCAAGATAACGCCATGGTTTTTTGCACCCATCATGCACTGGGCACGTTTGCCAGATTTACTAGCGCGCTCGTAGACATGCTTACCAACGGCGGTAGAGCCGACAAATGAAACCGCTTTGATATCTGGGTGATCACAAATGGCATCAACCGTCGCCTTGCCGCCATGAACCACGTTGAGTACACCTTCAGGCACGCCAGCTTCGACTGCCAACTCAACCAAACGCATGGTAACCATTGGGTCTTGTTCAGAAGGCTTTAAGATAAAAGTGTTACCCGTAGCAATCGCCATTGGGAACATCCATAGCGGAATCATCGCTGGGAAGTTAAACGGGGTAATACCTGCGCACACACCTAGTGGCTGCCAGATACTGTAAGTATCAACGCCTGAGGCGACGTTTTCAACGAAATCACCAATCTGTAAGTTAGCGATACCCGCTGCATGCTCGACCACTTCTAAACCACGGAATACATCCCCGCGAGCATCAGCAATGGTTTTGCCTTGTTCAGCAGTTAAGATTCCTGCTAGCTCATCCATATGCTCACGTATGAGCGCTTGATATCTTAAAAAGATTCGCGCACGCGTGGTAATTGGGGTCTTGCGCCATGTTTGAAAAGCCGTCTGGGCGGCAGCGACGGCTTGATTGATCTCATCGTCAGTGGTTTGCGGGACTTTAGCGATGACTTCTTGCGTGGCTGGATCAGTGATATCGAGCCATTCGCTAGTCGTTGATTTGGTAAATTGACCATTGATGAGCTGCTGGACGTGGTGCATAAGATATCCTTATCTTGTTTGCGAGACTGCCGTTAAGCAGCGTCTGTATTTATTAAGAGTGTCAAAATCGATGTTTTAATATTAATGAAACTTTATTTTAAAATGATTTATTTCGTATCGTTATTGACTATAACAATAAATCAATTTTAGGGTCAAGTGCTTTGTTGAAATTTTGGTAACGTTAACTAACAGCGTTGATATATAGACCAGTTGAGTAAATAAAAAAGCCCATGACGATTCATGAGCTTTTGTACAATATTAAGTTTGTGCAATATTAAGATAGCTATTCACAACTAGCGAGTACGGATTAACCTTTCATATTAATCAATAATCTTTCATAGACTGCTTAATGGCATCAATCGCAGTTGGATTGTCAAGCGTTGACATATCACCGGTAGGCTTGTTCTCTGCTAATGCGCGAATAGCACGGCGTAGAATTTTGCCAGAGCGAGTCTTTGGTAGCGATTGCGGAAAATAAATTGCCGCAGGTCTGGCGATACCACCAAGGGACTTCACAACGGCACCTATTACTTGCTGCTCAAGACGGAAGCGGTTTTCGGTCGTCGCTACTTGCTCATGATCTTTTAGCACACAAAAAGCGATGGGCAATTCGCCTTTTAATTCATCCTGAATACCCACAACGGCACACTCTGCCATCTCTGGATGAGTACTAATAGCTTCTTCAATCTCTTGAGTACCAAGTCTGTGCCCAGCCACATTAATCACATCATCCGTACGGCCAAGAATATAGAAATACCCATCTTCATCGGTCACAGCATAGTCTGAAGTTGAGTATTGCTTACCATCGAACAGCCCAAAATAGCTACTGATAAAGCGCTCATCATTACGCCATACCGTGGTGAGACAACCCGGTGGTAATGGCGCGCTAATGGCTAATAGCCCTTTTTCACCAGCAGCGCAAGGCTCCCCTGTTTCTTCATTGATGACGCGCGCATCATAGCCATACATTGGATAACCGGGCGAACCTTGCTTATGTGGTTTATGATTAAACTTTGGCGTGTTGCTTAGAATCGGCCAGCCAGATTCTGTTTGCCAGTAATGATCTAAAATTGGCACACCTAAATGCTGAGTAAGCCAATTGGCCGTTGATTCATCAAGTGGTTCGCCTGCTAAAAAGAACGACTTCACGCTTGATACATCGTAGCGGGTCATCCAAGTCTCATCTTGCTTTTTGAGCATACGCACACCGGTCGGCGCAGTAAATAAAATATTAACTTTGTTGGCTTCTACGATACGCCACCAGATACCTGGGTTTGGTCGATGTGGTAAGCCTTCATACATCACGCTCGTCATGCCAGCCAGTAATGGCGCATAAATAGTATAAGAGTGTCCGACGGCCCAGCCAATATCCGATATCGCCCAAAAGGTCTCGCCTGCCTTGCCATCGTAGATATAATCCATCGAGGTAGTGAGTGCTACTGCATGACCGCCCGTATCACGTTGCACGCCTTTTGGCGTACCCGTAGTACCAGAAGTATAGAGCAGATACGATGGCGTGTTTGACTCAAGCCAAACTGGCTCTACCACAGCATTGGCCTCGCAGCTGATGCGGCGCTGAGTCGCATAATCCACATCAATAGCTTGCGGCTCAAACGGCAACACGCCGCGATTGACTACTAGCACGTGTTCAGGTTTTACGCTCGCCTGCTCGACCCCTTGATTCACAAGGTTTTTATAATTAACCACCTTGCCACCGCGCAGGCCAGCATCGACTGTGATGACCATTTTTGCCTCGGCATCATCCATGCGAATAGCTAAGTTGTGCGCGGCAAAACCACCAAATACGACCGAATGTACCGCACCGATACGAGCGCAGGCCAGCATGGCATAAGCGGCCTCTAAAATCATCGGCATGTAAATGATAACGCGATCGCCCTTCTCGATACCATGACGCTGCAGCACATCTGCAAAGTAATTAACTTCTTTATATAAGTCGTTATAGGTTAGGCGACGTTTGGTATAGTCAGTATAAAACTCAACGTTATTGCCCAAATCTTTAAACGCGTCAATCACTGCTGGATAAGTCTCTGTTAACTCTTGATTGATCTCTGATGAGAGCCAAATAAAAGCATCTTGCTCAGCACGTTCTGGAAGATGACGATCTACACAATTATAACAAAGGTTAGTTTCACCACCAACGAACCATCTAGCAAAAGGCAGATTAGTATCGTCAAGGATTTGCTCAGGCTCTTTATGCCAGTAGATACGCTTTGCTTGCTCTGCCCAAAACTGCTCTCGATCATTGATTGAAGCGTTATAGATATCAGCAAAGATGGCATTCTTCGTAGAGGTGACGGTGTCTTTGGAAGCTTGGTTAGAAGCTAAATTGTTGGCTTGCTCGCTCATAATGGCTATCCTTAGCGTAAACGAAATGTGATGCAATACGACTATATATACTATATGAAATAGCAAATGAAGTTTGAATAGTCGCTTTATATATTATAAGTACAATACAGCAAATTTATATAATAGCTTAAGTATTGTTGCTCTGGCTATCCCTGCTAGAATAAAAAAACCGATACGTTATGTATCGGTTTAAAATGTAGCAGAGCTAGTAATAAAGGTCAACCGTTTAGCACATAAACTGCAATATGATTACAGTGAAGATTAATTACACTTGCGTCTGATTAGCATACATCTCTCGCATTACCTTTTTATCATGCTTGCCAACAGAGGTTTTAGGCAGCTCATCAACAAACTTAAAATCACTTGGTACACCATATTTGGGGATAATACCTTTACTGACTGCCTGCTCTGCAATGGCAATAATATCTTCAGCGCTGGTGTCTTGTTTATTTGGCTTTAGTACCACTAGTGCTAATGGGCGCTCACCCCACTGTTTATCATGGACACCAATTACTGACACGTCCGCTACCGCTGGATGCAACGATAAAATAGTCTCAATCTCTAATGATGAGATCCATTCGCCGCCAGACTTGATAACGTCTTTGAGACGATCGGTAATTTTGATATAACCGTCAGGTCTAATATAGGCAATATCTTGAGTATGCATATAGCCGTTTTCCCATAGCTCTTTACCCGCATCATCATTTTTTAGATAGCTTTGGGTCAACCATGGGGCACGCAGTACCAACTCACCAGTGTTCTCTTTACCGACGCCTACCGACTCATTATCTGTGCTCCAGACCTGCGCATCGACCATCAATACTGGCTTACCTGTCATACAGCGACGGCTAATATCTTCATCTTCAGTCATCTCAGGCTCATCGACACTAAAGTCAGTTAAGCTAATCAATGGCGCGGTTTCTGACATTCCGTAACCTGTATACACCTCAATATCTTGTGCCAATGCCGATTTAGCCAAGCCTTCCGTCAATCTTGAACCACCAATGATCATTTTTAAACCATTAAAGCTGACATCACGATCTTGTGCTTCTTTGAGCACCATTTGCAATATCGTTGGCACGCAGTGGGTGATACTTACCTTTTCATTAATAATTAAATCCAGCAAAGTATCAGGGGCGTAGCGACCTGGGTAGACTTGTTTTAAGCCAATCATAGTAGCCGTAAACGGAAAGCCCCATGCATGAACATGAAACATCGGGGTCATCGGCATATAGACATCACCGTAGCTGACGCCTTGTTTGTTAGGTAGCATACCTAGTGACGCTGCTTCTGCTAAGCTATGTAACACCAATTGGCGATGGCTAAAGAACACGCCTTTTGGATCACCTGTCGTTCCTGAAGTATAGAAGGTTGTGGCAATAGTGTTTTCATCAAAATCCGGAAAATCAAAGTTCGTGTTAGCTGCTTCTAATAACGCTTCATACTCACCGATAACGCGACCTTGGTTACCACCAAAAACGCCTTCAACCGTCATGCCATTATCATCAAGCCAAATAATATGCTCAATACTTGAGTTCTCAAACTGATAATCTTTAACCAAAGCTGCGAACTCAGAGTTCAGCATTAATACTTTTGGCTTAGCATGATTAATAGTGTAAAGCACCTTTTCAGGCGACAGGCGAATATTGACCGTCTGCAAAATATACTGCGACATAGGCACAGCAAAGTACGATTCAAGGTAACGATGACTATCCCAATCCATCACTGCTACCACATCCCCAGCATCGAGATTTAAGCCCGCTAAGACATTGGCTAAACGGTTAATGCGGGTAAATAAATCTTTATAAGTTAAGCGTTTTTTGTCCGCATAAATAATTTCTTGATCTAATGATACTGTTTTGGCGCGGTTTAATAGTTGTTTGATCAGTAGTGGAAACTCGTAGGCTGACGGGGCGCTGTTATAAATATTTGACATGTATCGGACTTCCTTGTTTGTCGTTTTTGTGAATTCTCATTTTTGTAAATTATGAATAAATATAAATAAGGCATAGGCAATTAAATTTTTAATAATTTTGTTTTTACTTAGAAGCAAGCCATTATTTTAATAAGCGAGGTTAACGCCGCAACTCTTTTATAGTAGATTGACTATAAGTTGCCTTTTAACAGGGTGCTTATTGATAGTAAGAAAAAACCAGTCCTATGTAAAGCGCGCGCACGTAAGCGTGACAACACTCAGCATTCGAGGATAATGATTCCACTACTTACCACATTGTGTTAGCTGATATTTATCTTGAATAGTATGAGACTTAACTTAAGCAGTACGAGCTTTGGTTTTAATCATGCCAAAACTTGCTACCAATAACGCTAAAACCTGCACAATTAACAACAGCCATACTGTCAGCGTCCACGCCCCACGTGCATAGGCAATTCCGCATAGCCATGCACCCATTGTCCCGCCTGCGTAATAGCCCATATAGTATAAACCAGAGGCCAATGAGCGCCCCTTTTTGACGTTGACTGCAATATAACTAATGGTCGCAGCTTGGGTGATAAAGACCCCAGATGACATGATCGCTAGCCCAACAATCACACCCCATAATGGCGTCACTAGGGTCAATAGTACCCCTACCATCGATACCATTACGGCCACTCGTACCGTACGCGCTGCGCCAAATCGGCGCAATAGTGTCGTCGATAATGGGGTAATGACTACGCCTATTAAATACACAGCAAAGATATTGGCAAGTTGTCCAGTACCTAGATCATACGGAGTCTTGGCCAGATGTAAATTGATAAAGGTAAAGCAGCCCACCAAAGAAAACAGTACGCAAGCACCGAGCAAGCAAGCCGTAACCACATAACGGTTCGTCAGATGCTCGCCCAACGTCTGCATAGCGGATCGAAAGTTTGGATTGGCTTCAAAACAACGTGAGGTTGGCAGCATTTTACCTACCCATACTGCACCTATCAGCGTCATCGCCGCCATCACATAATAACCATAACGCCAGCCGATAAGCTCATGCAAATGCCCAAGCAGAAAGCGTCCTAAAAAGCCACCAAGTACTGAACCTGAAACGTAAAATGACATCAGTTCAGTAACTGCCCGTCCCTCAAACTCTTCACCAATATAAGCAATTGTCACTACGGTAATACCGGGCACGGACAAGCCCTGCATAAAGCGCCACAGACCCATCCAGCCAATACTCGGACTTTGCGCAATGAGCGCTGTCGGTATCGCTAAAAATAATAACGCTCCGACGATAAATGATTTGCGCCCTACTGCATCGGACAACATTCCTAAAAATGGTGACATGATAGCAATCGCCATCACTGTCGCGCCAACGACCATGCCTGCTTGTACTTCGGTTGCAGCAAAGTCTACCATCAGTACAGGTAAGACTGCTTGGATTGAATACACCTGCAAAAAAGCAAACATACCAATCAGGCCGATGGTTAGCTTTAAAACCCATGAAGGTGAATTAGATTGAGGAGCATAGGTAGTCAATGATTTTGCAGAGATAGTTGAATTTGCGTTATCTTGTGACGTGCTATTAATTGAGGCGTTATCTGGTGTGTGATTCACAAAGTTACTGACTATGTTATACGCGAGTGATATCGGCGTGGGTGGTAGGAACAGGCTGTAAATATATAAATATAAGAGCCTAAATTTACAGTCATGATGACAAGGGCATAATGGTATCACAATGGAAGTTGGGCTTAAGATGCAAAATGTTATGTGAGTTTGGTACTTAGGCAGGAGCAACGTAAATGTTCAAACGTGCCAATATCTACTACCTATCGCATTGCCGAGTCATGCAAAAGCTGACTTATGAGAACCGTTAAAAAATTGCATGCTAATTCTTAGCCTTGCGAAGACCATCATTTTTAAGAATTAATTTCATCTACAAATGTAGTCACTACAATGTCTCTTATCTGTTGCCAAACGTCATCATCTGCTAAGAACGTAAATTCTTTTAGCAATTTATTACTCTTATCGCCTTTGTTATTTAAGACGCTACGAATGATTCTATCCGCATAGTCGTTAGGCATCTCAATCACTTCTTTTATCTGCGATCTAGCATGATCATGCTGCTTCAGATAAGAAGACTCTTGGTGCATATCATGCACGATGACATGATGAATAATCTTCGATAGATACTGGACATGCGGGGTCAAATCCATGAATCGCCATACAGGCTGCGCCATCTCCGTCGCTGTAAAATTTAAGTTTGAATAAATACCATCAAGATAACGAATCGGATTTTCATTAAAGCTATAATGACCTCGTAGAGCTTGCATTAGTGGCTTTGATAGATTATCAAGTATGTTGTCATAAGCGTGACGGTCTGAGGCATGTTCGGCAATAGCTTGCGATATGGGTAGGATAATAGGCTCGCTCATAACGCCATCACGTCGCAAAATATCATTGATCAAAAACCGATGCACCCGACCATTACCATCTGCCAAGGGATGAATATAAATAAAAGCGAACGAGGCGACCGCACTGCGCATCACCGATGACTGGGCACCTGTTTTGGTCATAAATGCCATAAGCCCATCAAGCTTGGGTATGACATCATCAGCTGGTGGGGCTATATAATGCACCACCTCTTTGAGTCCGCGAATCTCGGTTTGCCCAACGAATACTGGAGACTGACGGACGCCGTAGTGCTCAATGATGCTCTTGTCACCCAATATCTGTTGTTGTAGCTCGGCCAACGACTCTGCTGTCAGCGGTATCTCATCTTGCCCAGTCCGTCTTGCCATTACATCGGCGAAACGCTCAATGCGTTTGACTGCTTGGCCTTCACCTTCTATAGCAAAGCTGGCGCGGCTCTCTCTAAGGGTCATCCATACTGAGGCGCGCATCAGTAAGTCTTCGCCAAACTCACGATTGAGCTCGTTGAGCATATCACTAATGTTTATATCAATAGCGTGATTGAATTTGTCTGTTTTGACCAGCATAGGGCATAGATCAGGCGTTCCTGCGACATTATCATTGATACGCCAACGGGTGTTTTTTATGATCTGCGCTGGGTCTGAGGTGACTAGCTTCTTTGCATCAAGGGCGTTAGCATAATTGCCGCCAATGTTTTTGGGTACCATGAGCTTATCGTTTGTCAGCCACTCATATAAAAAGGCGCAGCGACGCGCGTATTGTCCCGTAGGTTCAGTATTGACCCATGCCTGGATATCACTGCCGCCTACTTTTTGAAACACGCGGTACAGCAGCTCAAAATGCACCACTTCATGACGCAGATGGAACTGCAAATGTGCGATAAGCGTGTCGTCTGGTCGCATCGTGTCTTGATAAATATTATGCCGAAAGTCATCTTCCTTGATGGTTTCTCGGCGTCCACCTATACTGCTAACGACGTATAAAGGTGCTACTGGCTTGACATCGGCATACCTTATTAGCCACAACCCACCTACTGGCTCTACTATATTCTTGTACATAAGGATAGCTCAATCAGTTACAGAGTCCTCATTGTGCATAAAAATAATTTTTGAGGCAATAAATTAATTATATAAAGACAATCTTGCATAAAATTGATTATATTGTATTTCAGATTATGATAAGCCACCAAAATCAGATAAAAAACCTTTATTACCGTATAGAAGACTTATGAGAACTATCAAAAAATTGCATGACAATTTTAGTTGCACAAGGGAAATTCTTTAAATATAATTTCAAGAATTCAGGTCTACATTCGAATTTTTGAGATAAAAAACACTGCACAGCTTGCTTATCTTAAAACACAAAAAAAGCCGCTTAAGGCGGCTCATATTGATTAGAACTATAATTTTAGTACCCTGGAACATCGATAACTTTTACATTGCTTTTCTTATCTAAAAGCAAATTTACGGGCTTATTTAAGGATGTACGGGCAGTTGGGGCTTTAGATTTAGCCGATGATTTATCAGCTGTTGTGCGCACATTGTTAACGACCGTGCCAGAAGATAATCTAATAGCAAATGTTAGGTTTCGATCATCAATAACAACATCGTTAAAGGATGAATTTTTAAGTAATAGCTCGCGACCGCTAGCAATTGCCATGGCTCTGTTTTGATGATAGGTTCTTTCAAAGTGAATATTACTAAACTCTTTCAATTTTCCATCAGCTTTAAGGCGTACATAGGCAGATCCAGTAGCTGTACCAGACTTAATAAAATCACAGTCTTCAAAGTGCACACCCAAATCATTTGAATTGCCTATATTGGTATCTTGAAATATAACTTGGTTATTGCCATAACGTTTACCAGCATTTTCAAAAACTACCTCTTTAAAGACAATATCTCGGTACCTATCGCTGGTAGTATTTGGCTCACAATCAAATAAATATATACCGCTTCTTAATTTACCTTGTCCCGCAGTAAAGTTATTATCTAAACGTACTCTACCACGTGTAAATTTAAAACCTTGTCCTGCAATAATAGATACCGGATTACGGGCAGTAGAATCGCATAAGAAGTCCTCTGCCTCAAAATCTATCTGTCCATTATATTTAAGATAGATTCCATCGTAACGTGCCCCTCTTGTTTTAAAATTGCGTAGACGAGCACCACGTTCTTGAATACGAATGCAGTGCAAGGCATCAGTATTGCTTTTGTTACCATTAACGTTAGATTTAGATTCATTACGTGATGTTTGACCACGTACGTCGAATCCGTCCAACACAAAGTTGATTCCACCTGCCTTTACATCAACGACAGTAGAGGAGCCTGCGGCACGTAGTATGGTATTACCGTCACTAAACAGCTCGATATTGGGACTATTAATCACCAAACTACATGGATAATCTCCATTTGGGAATATAATCCGAGCGCCGCCGATGGACTTAGCATAGTCTACAGCAGCTTGAGGTGACTTATAATCTCTAATATATATCTTTCTAAGATTTGAATCTGATGATATAGGCATTTGTTTAACTATATTCGTTTAGGTAGATGCTTTATAACAATTACAGATGCATACTGTCAAGCATTGCCTATTAAATGTTTTGATACATTATTGCCCTTTCATTGAAATCACTTATCCATTGTTAGAACCGTATTATGTTCTGTTTTAGTTGCCCAATCAGCATCAGCTTAAACTATCTATACATTCCACATCGCTTTTATAACAGACTTTAATAAATTCGCAGTTCATAATTTTCAAAAACAACTGTGACAGCAGTTATAGTCTCCAGTTTTAAACAACTATTTGATCAAGTATTAATCAACAGGAAATAACAACTATGGAAGATAAGATTTATGACTTAGGGTCAGGATTTTGGAGTATCAGAGGCTCATTTATTAAAAATGGCATACTAGACATAGGTGTTCAATGTGCCTTAGTAAAACTGTCATCTGGTCGTTTTATTTTCTTAGACAGCTACACTCTGACGGATGACGTGCGCGAGCAAGTAATGGCACTAACCAATGACGGTCAAGATGTCGAAGCGGTGTTGAACGTTCATCCCTTTCATACTGTTCATTGTGAGCAGATGGCAAAAGACTTTCCGCAAGCGACCTTTTACGGTAGCCGTCGCCATCCCAAGCAGGCTCCTAACGTGCAATGGAGTAACGATTTGGTTGAAAGTGACGCTGTCGCTAAACGTTATCCTGAGCTTGAATTTTCTTTACCCAAAGGTATTTATTACATCGCACCTGATGAGAGTGTTCATGCCAGCTCACTTCTGGTATTCCATCCAGCCAGTCTGAGCATCTATGTTGATGATACTTTTGAGATTCCACCTTCGAAGTTAATTAATAATGTACAAGCTGACTTAGGCTTACACCCAACAACTTTAAAAGCACTTAAAGATGAGCCTAATGCGGGTAAAGAGTATTGCGATTGGACAACTCAGCTGGCGCATAAGTGGCGTGAGGTACGCAATTTTTGTGGCGCGCATTCAGGTTTGGTCGAGTTTGAAGAAGGCAGATTTGAGGCAGCTCTGCTCTCTGCCATCGATAGAGCGCGTCCTGAGCTTGAAGCATAGTATGCTTTAACTACTCAACTTTTCGATTCAAATTTTTAATTTACTATTTTTACAAATTATCCATTATTAAGGAATATTGCTAATGGCAGATAAAATTTATGATTTAGGGGCAGGATTTTGGAATATACGCGGGTCATTCCGATTGGGAGGGGTGCTTGATATAGGCACTCAATGCTCGCTCGTGCAATTAGAGTCAGGCAAGTTTATTTTTTTAGATAGCTATAAGCTGACGGATGATGTCCGAGATAAAGTCATGGCATTGACCAATGACGGTCAAGATGTAGAGGCCGTGTTAAATCTTCATCCTTTCCATACGGTGCATTGCGTCCAAATGGCAAAAGACTTTCCGCAAGCCGAATTTTACGGCAGTAGCCGTCATCATGAACAAATACCTGAGATACCATGGGCAGATGATTTGGTCGAAAGCGATGCAGTCGCCAAGCGTTATCCGGAGCTTGAATTCTCCTTATCTCAGGGGGTCTACTATATCTCGCCTAATGAAAAAATTCATGCAGGTTCGCTATTGGCTTATCATCCTGCTAGCAGAAGCTTACACGTTGACGATACTTTTATGAGTCCACCGGCAAAGCTTCTTGAAGCAGTCTTACCTGAGCTACTATTACATCCTACTACCAAGCAAGCGCTTAAAGATGAGCCAGATGCAGGTAAACAGTATTGCAACTGGGCAACCGAGCTTGCGCATCAATGGCGCGAAACTCATAACTTCTGTGCTGCCCATTCAAGCTTGATTAAGTTTGAAATTGGTGGATTTGAAAAAGCACTATTAAAAGCTATTGAAAAAGCGCGCCCTAAGCTTGAAAAAGCGTAATTCTTTAAAAGTTAAAAGATAAAGCTAGAAAAGAAGCTGCCATCTTGGTGACTTCTTTGATTTTACTACTCTGAGAAATAACTGCGTAAGTTCATCTTTTAAAGAGAAAATCTCTTAAAATTTTCCAAAAACTGTTTATTACACATTAATATTTTTCTGTAATCGTAATTTGCTAAATAAATACCGTTCTGTTATAAACCCTTCTGACAAATATATTCTTATTAACGAATAGTGTTAAATTTATTAATTATTCATTTAACCATATTTTAATAAATCTGTTTTATAGCCAATTGATAATAATGTTGATATAAATAAACTAAGTGCAAGCTATAGTCCATATCAAATAAAAGTGTGATGTGTTTTATCTGCGCGCGAGGCTGACAGAAGCCGTATCGATTTTATTTTGAACGAACTATAACACTATCGTTTTAACCATATTAAGGACTGTAATATGAATCGTCATTATTTAGCGACTGCTATCTTGGCAGTAAGCACCCTAGGTTTTTCTGCCTGTACCTCTAATCAGCAAGCTTTGAAAGATCAGCCTACTGATGCCAATGCGACCGTAGTGGCAGCGCAAGATAATAATAGCGTCCATCATCCTAAATGGTCATATGTAGGCAATACAGGCCCCGAATATTGGGGTGACGTCGAAGGTGCTAACGCTTGCAAAATTGGCAAACAGCAATCGCCTATCAATATTACAAACGTTACCGCCAGTAGTGCAGCCGCTCCTGTCATTAACTATAACCAATCTACCGATGTCCGCATTCATGATAATGGTCATACTGTCGTCTACACACCAACGACCGAAGACAATACAATTCAGTTAGACAATGAGCGCTATGTGCTCAAGCAATTCCATTACCATACCCCAAGCGAGCATCAATTCGGTAGTCAGAACTATCCAGGCGAAATTCATTTTGTTCATGCCAATAGTGAAGGCAATCTTGCTGTAATGGGTATTATGCTGCAAATTGGTGAAGCCAATGATGTGCTACGCGTATTGCTAAACGGCACTAAAATCACTACCTTAAACGATGATGAATTCACAGCCGATAAAGTTGATTTGTCTGCTTTAGCACCTGTAATGCCTACTTTCTATCATTATAGTGGCTCGCTAACGACACCACCTTGTTCAGAACAAGTCCAATGGTATGTCAGTAAGCAACCTCTGACCCTTGCTAGCGATCAGTTTGCTATTATGTCTGATCTGTACGAAGGTAATAACCGCCCTATTCAGCCACAAGGCTCGCGTAAGGTAGAGCAGCTTAGCAACTAATAGCCAATAACAAGTATTAGTAGTATCGGAGTTTTTCAAGCTAGTTGTCACCATCAAGCCCAATTAAGCAGCTTGTAATCTCATCTTTTCTGGCTCTTTTGCAGGATTCAATGTCGTCGGACCCACAGGCTCGCAATCTCTCACCTCTTGACTGCCCCAACGTATTGGATTTTGAGCTTTAGCTTGCTGCATCGTCAGCTTACGTTTTGCCAGTATTTCCTTATCCTCACCCGTATGGCGCTGACTCGGCGTCACAAAGTTCAGCTGACTGTGTTTGTGCTCATTATTGTACCAGCGCGTGAAGCTCAGCACCCAGTCACGAGCCGCCTCTAAGCTTTTAAAGCCTTGGGTGGGCCAACTAGGACGATACTTGCACGTCTTAAACAAAGACTCTGCAAAGGGGTTGTCATTACTCACACGCGGTCTGCTATATGACGTCACAACGCCTAATTCATAGGCCTTCATCCTCATAGTTTGCGCCTTCATCGGTGCCCCATTGTCTGAGTGTAATACCACACCGCTATGTAGCGCCTTTTCACGGATGAGGGTACGCTCAAGCAGCTGAGCTGCTAATACTCCTGACTCACAATCATACACCTCCTGACCGACAATCTTACGGCTATAGACATCCTCTATCATGTACAGGTAATAGAACTGCCCCCGTACGGGACTTGGCAAATAAGTGATGTCCCAGCACAGCACCTGACCTGGAGCGGTCGCAGTAAAGGTTTGTGGTGCCTTTGATGCGCTAGGGGCTAAGCGACGACCTCGATGGTTGAGCTGATTATGCTGCTTAAGTAGTCGGTAAAAGGTAGACTCTGAGCCATGATATATGCCTTCATCAAGTAAGGTGGGTACGATTTGGGTGGGCGGTAGACTGGCAAAGCGGGGCTGATTGCAGACGGCTATAATGGCGGCTTGTTCCGCTACGCTCATCTTGTTAGCCGGTACAGGGCGGATAGCTTCAGCACGCTTATCTTGCTGCACTTGAGAATCTTTATACCAGCGCCGATAGGTACGCACGCTGATGCCAACCTCACAACAGGCAGGGTTGAGCCTAGCGCCTGCTTGGGTGGCGTCTTGTATCCATTCTATATATTGGATGCGCTCTGGGAGTGAGGTTAGTCGTCCTCGGGTTCGGTCTCCCAAAACGCATCCAGCTTTTTTCTGAGCACCAGTAAGGCGGCGGTCTCAGCCAAGGCTTTTTCTTTTCGAGCAAGCTCTCGGGTGAGTTGCTTAATCTGCTTGCGGTCTGTCTGCTGTTGACGCTTGTCTTTAAGGCTCTGTTGTTTGCTGCTGCTAAAGCCCTTAAGAGCGTCAGTGCGCCACGCTTTTATTTGCTCAACATAGAGACCTTTACTACGGCAGTATTCGCTAAGCTCGGTCTCGGATAAGCCGCCTGTTTCGATGACGGTGGCAAGTTTGGTCTCGCTTGACCAGTTATCAGGAGTACGTTTATTTGTCGGCATGGGCTGACCTTGTTCTCTGGCGTGATTGCGCCAATTATACAGGGTCTGAAGACCGATGCCTTCCTCTCTTGATACTTGAGCCACGCTTAGGTTTAATGGGGGTTGCAGTTTGCTGAGTATGGCTTGTTTACGTTCATTACTATATCTTGGCATGATTGGTCCTTGTGCCCCCCATTTGGATTAATATTTAGGGGTGACAACTATCCTGCCATAGGGGGGTATTCAGAAAGTCTATTGTTTGAGTACTACTAAACTTGAATGATAAAAATCTAGGCTCAAAACCAGCAATATAGTGGATTTACTATATCGCTGATGTTGAGCCTTTTTACATCTTTTGGGAGAACAAAAACTGACTCAACTCGTCTTCATTTTTAATAATATCTGCCAAGGTATATTTTTCAAGGACGGTAATAAACGCCGTTAACGCTTCAAAAAACACGCCTTTAAGTTGACATACTGGCATAATTACACAGCCTACAGTTTTATTGACATCTTCATTGATAAGGGTGATTGGCAAACCTGTCGAGCGTGGCTTTCTATCATCACTGCTGACTGGCGTGGCAAAGCACTCGACCAAGTCAAAATCAGGCTCTATCTGTTTAATCAATACACCCAAATTGATGTCTTTAGGCGCATAAGCTAGCCGAATACCACCATTCTTACCGCGCACACTTTCTATATAACCAAGCTGACCTAATTGATGAATAATCTTGGTCAAATGACTTTTGGATATATTATAGCTGCTAGCGATATCACTGATATTTGCCAGTGTTTCTGGCTCTGGCTTCACTGCTAAATAAATTAATGAGCGCAGTGCATAATCACTATAATTGGTCAGTCGCATAAATTTGCGCTCCTATTTAATTCAAATTACTTAAAAATTTATCCATTCAAACCTAATTACCAAAAATCTATAAACTATAAGTCATTACCCAAATAAACCATCGGGTCTAGGACGTGCGAGCATCGGCAGATAACTCATGCAAAATAGCACAAAGCAGGCAATCCATGCGCTTTGAGCAATCATAATCCATAATAGATAATGACTCATATCAACGAGTGGTAATAATACCCGACTAACAAATACCAGCACCATCAAAATATACATTACATTCACGCTCTTGGGTGGCTGATGAATACTGCGTCCCGTATGCCCAAGTGATACACGCGTCATCATCGCCACCGTCATCATCCCAACACCTGCAATCGCTAACCCATGCATAGCAATACTATGCGCGTACCCTAACCATGGCTGTAGCGCATACAACAAGAAGCTCAAACACATACCTAAAAACGCGATATATAGTGACCATAACAATGGTTTTTGCCAAATACCGCGGTGATACCAACCTTTTAGGCGCACGATATTGACCACTGCCACGCCAAGCGCGGTAACGGTAAGTAAGTACTTATTAGGGTAAAACAAATCCACGATAAAAAAGGCTAAAAAGAACACTAGGCTGGCGATATCTTGCACTTTGCTATTACGTAAGGTGACGGTTTCTTTGACGCCTTCAGCGTTGGTCACGCTAAGACCCCGTTCAATAAAGAATGGCACCACGCGCCTGCCAATGGTCAATACCAAGCCGATAATTAAGTAAAAACCCAAGTAGATACCTACTCTGGTCGTACTCATGTCTGCGTTGATAATCCCCCAGTAACACAATCCGTTGCCCAACGTTAATAGCGCCAGCTTCGCTAAAATACCCATCTGCTTATACTGCTTTACTTGCAATACTGCTCGAAATATTACAAAAGCCATTAAGCCGATGAACAATAAATCAAATACTGCGGCAGCATATAACAACGATATACTACTACCCGCAATCGTCATGCCAAGCCCAAAAGCGAACCAGCTAATACGTGCCAGCAACCAGCAGCTAAAGATACCCAGCAACTTATAGCCATGCGGCATCATTACTCCTGTCCAGGTTTTTACCGCTGTCAGCAAGAATCCTGCGACCACTGCCAAGGCATAACCATAAATCATCTCATGGCCGTGCCAGTACAACGGATTTAAAACCTGTGCATCGATATCAGTATGTCCAGTAAATACAAATGACCACAGCACCATCATCACCACCGCAAATACTGCCGATGCACTAAAAAATATGCGAAAGCTCAAATTAAGAATAGGATGCGGAGAGCTTGGTGGCTTGCTAGGTAAGTTGATAGATTGCATGACCGTCTTCTTAGGGTAATTTTAGAAAATAGATATTAAAATTCATTTTAAATGAATGTTATAAGCTATACAATGGATAACCGTAAACATTATCTCTCCTTCATCTTTTACATTACACTCGCCTCATTGACTGTTAAGACCTTCGCTGCTTAAATGGTTCACTTCTAGGAGAATACTATGACTGAAGAAAATGCACCGGAAGAAAAGCGCAAAATCGTCAATAAATTTTTGATGACGCTTACCAAAGAACAGCCGCAAATGTATTATGCAACGACCTCTGAGATCTCTCGTAGCATCCATACGATGATAAAAGAACATACCAATCGTTTGTCGGTAGAAGAGCAAGCGCTTGTTAGAAATATGAGTATTGAAGAAATTGAAGCCTTGCTAGGTTTTCATTCTCGATAGCACAACCTTAGATAGAAAATTCTTAGATAGAACGACCAATACTCACACAAAAAAAGACCGCTATAAAAGCGGTCTTTTTCATATGTGTTAATTAAGTTTAGTATTATTAAAACGGCTAAATTAGAACGGATATTGACGCGGTTCGTTTTGCATTGATATCCAATGCGTTCTGGTAAACTCTTCCAGTATCCACTCACCATTAAAGCGACCAATACCTGAGTTTTTCTCGCCGCCAAATGGCATATTGCTCTCATCGTTCACTGAGATATCATTAATATGGGTCATGCCTGCTCTGATACCACGCGCAAAGCGCAGACCTTTTTGCATATCTGCTGTAAATACCGCACTAGATAGACCATACATGGAGTCATTGGCTATCGATAACGCATCATCCTCATCTTTGGCACGGATGATACCGACCAATGGTCCGAACACCTCATTACGTGACAAATCCATCTCACGAGTGACTTCAGTAAAGATATGCGGTGGTACTACCTGACCTTTTATCTCACCACTCAAAATCATTTTTGCACCTTCTTCCTGTGCTTTAGCAATTTTTTCTTTCAGTGATTTGACTTGTTTTTCATTAATGATTGGACCGACTGCCGTATCTTGCTTGTTCGGATCACCGACGTTTAAGGTTTTAACATGAGCTAAGAATCGCTCAACAAAATCATCATAAATCTCGTCTTCAACGATAATACGGTTGATAGCGAGACAGATTTGACCTTGATGCAGGAACTTACCAAAGGCTGCGGCTTTTACCGCTTGCTCAATATCCGCGTCTTTTAATACCACAAATGGGCTATTACCGCCGAGCTCAAGCGCAACTTGCTTGATGTAGTCGCCACCATTGGCCAATTCGCCAATATGTTTACCCACTGAGGTTGAACCAGTAAATGAGACAAAGCTTGGAATATCATGAGTGACGATGGCATCACCAATCTCACTACCAGCACCGACGACGACGTTGAGTAATCCTTTTGGCAGACCCGCTTCTTCGAATACTTTTGCTAGCAGTAAACCACCTGTAATAGGTGTGTCACTTGCAGGCTTGAGTACAACCGCATTACCAAGTGCTAATGCAGGCGCGATAGAACGCTGGGTAAGATGTAGCGGAAAGTTCCATGGGCTAATGACGGCTACGACACCGATTGGCTCACGGTAGACGAAGTTTTCTTTGCCAGGTGTATTCGATGCACGAATCTCACCATGGACGCGGTTAGGAAAGCTTGCGGCCTCAAGCGTAATCGCACGCGCACTACCGAACTCTACCATTGCTTTGATACGCGTACTGCCCGACTCTTTGATGAGCCAATCGACAATCTCGTCTTGACGCTGATCTAAGACATTGACGACGTTATACATTAAACTGGCGCGTTCAGCTGGCGTCTTTTGCGCCCATTCTTTTTGTGCCGCATTTGCTGCCTGATAGGCTTCATCAAGCTGCTTACTGGTAGCCTGTTTAATCTCGACCAGCGTGTCGCCATTATATGGGTTGACATTAGTATTAATGCTGTCATCTTGTCCGCTCTGCCACTCACCTGCAATATACTGCAAATGAAAGTCGCTATAGGCGTTGTTATTGCTATCAGTATTATTGGTTGTCATAACTACTGTCCTTAATTAGTTGTGATAATTATTAGTGTGATGTTAATTAAAATTATTCTTTATAAAATATTTTGCGAAAATCATAAAAAAGCGCTAGCAAGATTCTAGACTATATACCTTATATAGACGATAAAGCTATTAAGTCAAAAACCAAGCTTGCTAGACGACTGGTCTAATGGTAACATAGACGGTAGATAAAACAAGACTGCTTCGGCGTTAAACATTGTTGATAAAACGTAACTTCTATAAAATTATACTTATGTAATATAGCACTACACAGCACTACGCAATGTTTTTAAGCGTTATAACCTGATGCCTTAGTTTGAAACTCTTACACTAATATAATTATAAAACTAAAAAACATTGTTCTAAGGAGAACAGAGCTCTTATGTCTATTATTAAAACTGCTACAACATCAAATATTGCACCTTCAGATATTGCTCCATCGAATATCACCCCATCAGATACAAGGGCCCACCTACTAGCGATAGGTTACCAACTGATTGCGCAGAAGGGCTTCACTGCAGTCGGTATCAAGCAGATACTAGACACGGCAGGCGTCCCTAAAGGTTCTTTCTATCATTACTTTGCTTCGAAAGAAGCGTTTGGTGAAGCTATTATCAATCATTACTTTACCAAGTATAAGAATCGCCTTGAGACTATTGGCGCCCAAGATATTAGCGCGCAGCAAAAGCTTTATGACTATTTTCAAAGCTGGTATGACACTCAGCAAAACGGCTGTGATCACGAAAAATGTTTGGTCGTTAAGCTTAGCGCCGAGGTTGCCGATATGTCAGAGCCCATGCGTAAAGTACTTTACGCCGGTTACCAGCAAACCATCAGTTGGCTTGCCGAACAAATCAAAGCTGGCTGGGCAGATAACTCTGTACCACAACTCGATAATATCGCTGCAGAAAGTGTGGCGAAGCGTTGGTACTTTGCATGGCTTGGTGCTAGCTTGATTGCTAAAATTAGTCAAACCAATACACCACTTGCCGAAGTATGGCAGATGACCACTACAGAGATGGGCCGCTAATAGCGGCTCTTTGCTCTGTATCCCTTTTATATCTAGCTTTAAGTTTGTAAAAACTATTTCCAAGACCTATTACGTCTAGCCTATGAGCTATATTAGACAAGCCTCTTTATCTATCAGTTTCATCCTAACTACTTTACTCTCAAGATGATCTAAGCAGCGCTTAACAGCATATGGGTTACTAAGCTTGCACTTTAAGTTCTGCTCAAAGATTTTGCATTCTCATTTTCATATCCAGTTTCTTATAAATGATAGATATACGAGAGTTTTGTAAAAACCTATAGACGACCGGTCTAATTACTGTACAATGCCCACATACGCAAAAACGGATTAGATAATTTTCTAGTCTGTTTTTGCAAACCATAAACTTCTACAAACCATACACTCAACCAATACTAAATGAATTTCAGGAACCTTATGAATAACTTTCAATATTACAACCCAGTACGTATCGTCTTCGGCGAAGGCCAAATCGAACAACTATCAGATCTAGTGCCTAATGATGCAAAAGTACTTATCACTTATGGTGGCGGCTCGGCTGAACGCACAGGTACTCTAGACGAAGTCAGAAAAGCGTTATCAGCGAGCGGAAATCGCGAAGTCTTTGAGTTTGGCGGCATCGAGCCAAACCCAGAATTCAATACTCTGCTTAAAGCAGCTGATATGGTTAATGAACATAACATTGACTTTCTATTAGCAGTTGGCGGTGGTTCAGTCATTGATGGTAGTAAGTTTGTCGCGCTCGTGTCTTCACTTAACGAAGATGACAGCACTGTCTCACGTGAAAAAGCATGGGATGCACTTCTTAATGGTTGTGCAAACATAGATACTGCTATCGATTTGGGTGCCGTATTGACTATTCCAGCGACTGGTTCTGAGATGAATAACGGCGGTGTGGTTAACCATAGTGAACGTCAAGCAAAACTACCTTTCCGTAGTCCACTTGTCTTCCCTAAATTCTCAATTCTAGACCCAACCAAGACGCTGACATTACCTGAACGTCAAGTAATGAACGGTGTTGCTGATGCCTTTGTCCATGTGATGGAACAATACCTGACTTATCCAGTCAATGCGAAAGTGCAAGATGCCTTTGCTGAGAGCTTACTTAAGATTTTGATTGAGGAAGGCGCAGCGGTTAAAGTAGATCCAGAAAACCTAGAGACACGTAAGAATATTATGTGGACAGCTACCATGGCGCTTAACGGCTTGATTGGCACTGGTGTACCACAAGATTGGACGACACACATGGTTGGTCATGAATTAACATCATTACATAGCATTGACCATGCCCGCACCCTTACCATTCTATTGCCATCGGTACTGCGCGAGCTAAAAGAAAGCAAAAAAGACAAGTTACTTCAATATGCCCGTAACGTTTGGGCTATCGATAGCAATACTGATACAAAACAAGACGACGACAGCATCATCGAGACTGCTATTGTTAAGACCGAGAACTTCTTCCGTAGCCTAGGCCTACCAGTCAGCTTAGCAGATGCTGAATTAGATGAGTCAGCGATTGACCCGATTATCAAGCAGCTTGAAGCGCATAACATGGTAAAACTGGGCGAACACGGTAACAATGACTTAGAAGTATCACGTCGTATCTTAGAACGTTCGTTAACCAGTGTGGCTTAATAGTCGTAAAGTCTTTTAGAAGCTGTAATCTGAGAATATAAGCCAATAAAAATAATAACTTTATATAAAACAGCAGCTTTGCGTATTGTTTTTATTATTAGTAGCCATTCACTGTTGAGTGGCTGCTAACTTTAAAACCTAACACCATACTTTAAAACTATAAACCAATAAATAAAATAAGGATTATTAAAATGAGCTTTGATAAACAACAAAATCAAAAAATAAACCGTCAAATTAAATTGGCCAGTCGCCCTCATGGCGCGCCAAAAGCTGAAAACTTTGACATGACAACCAGCGATATCCCAACGCCAAATGACAACGAAATGCTATTACGTACTGTCTATTTATCACTAGACCCGTACATGCGTGGACGTATGAGCGATGCAAAAAGCTATGCCGATCCGTTAGAAGTTGGTGATGTGATGATGGGTGCAACGGTTGCTCAAGTCGTTGAATCTAATCTTGATAAGTTTGCCGTTGGTGATTTGGTGGTATCAAATTCAGGCTGGCAGGATTATAGCCTCAGTGATGGCGAAGGCGTGCTGAAACTCGATAAAGATATGCCAAATCCTTCTTATGGTTTAGGCGTATTGGGGATGCCTGGCTTTACCGGTTATATGGGGTTGACTGATATCGGTAAACCAAAAAAAGGGGAGACGCTGGTCGTCGCTGCTGCAACCGGTCCCGTTGGCGCAACAGTTGGTCAAGTTGGTAATCAATATGGCGTACGCACCGTTGGTATCGCAGGCGGTAAAGAGAAATGTGACTTTGCAGTGAATGAGCTTGGCTTTGATGTCTGTATTGACCATAAAGCCGATGATTTCGCTGAACAATTAAAAGCCGCTTGCCCAGATGGTATCGATATCTATTACGAAAACGTCGGCGGTAAAGTATTTGACGCGGTCATGCCATTATTAAATGCTCATGCACGTATCCCAGTGTGCGGTCTGGTCTCTCAATACAACGCGACTGAACTGCCTGATGGCAAAGATCGTTTAGGTATGCTAATGGGTCAAGTATTGGCCAACCGTCTAACCATCAAAGGCTTTATCATCTTTGAAGAGTATGGTGATCATTTCCCAGAGTTCCTAAAAACCATGAGCAAATGGGTAGAGTCAGGTGATGTGAAAACTAAAGAATCCATCGCTGAAGGTTTAGACGATGCACCAAATGCCTTTGTTCGTATGCTAAATGGCGATAACTTCGGTAAAACAGTCATTAAAGTAGCTGACGTTAAATAATTCTTGTTAAATAACCGATGCTCACTGGACAGTTAAATAACGACTTAACAACATAATTTGTTAAGACAACTACTGAAAATGACATCTTTACAATGAATACTGTTACATGAATACGGCTAGCAGTCATCGTTAATGCCAATATTTACTAGGTATTATGAATTAAGCATGACTGCTAACAATCAATAATTTAAAAATCACTTTAATAAAAAAGGACAAATATGAATATTTTAATGGTACTAACTTCACACGACAAATTAGGCGATACTGGTAAAAAAACTGGCTTTTGGCTAGAAGAATTTGCAGCCCCTTACTATGCTTTTCTTGATGCTGGCGTCAATGTGACCCTCGCCTCTCCTGCTGGTGGTCAGCCACCACTTGATCCTAGTAGCGATACTGAAGATGCGCAAACGAAAGATACCAAGCGTTTTAAAGAAGACAGCGATGCTCAAAAGCATCTTGCCAATACCAAAAAACTTGCTGATATGAAAGCGGAAGATTTTGATTCAGTATTCTATCCTGGTGGTCATGGTCCATTATGGGATTTGGCAGTCGATGAAAACTCTATCAATTTGATTGAGACTTTTGTGAAGCAAGACAAGCCTGTTGCCTTTGTTTGTCATTCTCCTGCAGCACTCAAAAACGTTAAGATTGACGGTGAATACTTAGTAAAAGGTAAGACCGTTACTGGCTTTACTAACACAGAAGAAGAAGCAGTTGGCCTTACCGATGTGGTGCCATTCTTGGTAGAAGATGCGCTGATAGCTAATGGCGGTAACTATGAAAAAGCCGCTGATTGGGAGTCGTTTGTGGTCGAAGACGGTTTGTTGATTACTGGTCAGAATCCAGCCTCATCAGAAGAAGCTGCTAAACGTTTGATTGCTAAGCTTAAAGGCTAATAGCATTCGATCGATGACTAACACAACAGACCAATCAAAAAAGGCCAATATTATGATTCGCTTACATCATCTTAATCAATCGCGCTCGCTACGTACGCTTTGGCTATTAGAAGAGCTGGGTGTGCCTTATGAAGTTGTCAGTCATCAACGCGATGCCAAGACTCATTTAGCACCAGATTCACTAAAGGCGGTACATCCACTCGGTAAGTCTCCGGTTATCGAGATGGATGGACAAATCTATGCTGAGTCAGGTGCTATTACTGAGTTGTTGATTGAACGATTTGCGCCAGATCGTCTGCGTCCTGCAACAGATAGCTCAGATTATGGCTATTATCTGCAATGGATTGATTTTGCAGAAAGCTCACTCATGTTGCCATTAATGCTTGAACTGTTTACTAGTAAAGCAGGCATTGATGACAATGCGTTTTTAAACGGTTATATCGAGACAGAAAAAACCAGATTGTTCAAATATCTGGATAAATCAGTCGAAAATAAGTCGTTTATTGTAGGTGATAAACTGAGTGGTGCCGACTTTATGCTTTCGTTTGATTTAATTATTCTTGCTAAGCGTCAAAAGCTTGAAGATTATCCTAACATTAAGCAATATGCATTGCAGCTTGCTGGCATTGAGAGCTATCAAAACGCTATGCGCCTTGAAGCCGAGTATGATGAATCTAGACAAACATAAATGTCTTGTTTGTCATTTTAGCCACTATAAATAATGATAACTAAAAAAAGGAGTCCAATTAAATTGGGCTCCTTTTTATTTGCAATAAAGAATGAGAAGCTTATGGCAATAAGCGCTTGGTAGACCAGCTAGCATCATCTTTATTCACATTACTGCTATCACGAGTATAGACAATACGATCATGCATGCGACTAGCGCGCCCTTGCCAAAACTCAATCTCATTAATGGTAATCTCATAACCACCCCAAAACTCCGGCGTTGGTACTTGTGAATTCTCTGGGTAATCAGCTTGCAGCTCGGTAAAGGTTTGCTCCATTACTTCGCGATTAGCCACTTCACCGCTTTGTGGTTGACTGACCCACGCGCCTACTTGACTATCATGTGGACGCTTTTGAAAATAAGCTGCAGATTTATCAGCATTTATTTTAGCAATGCTGCCACTAATGCGAATTTGACGCTCAAGCTCATGCCAAAAGAACAGTACCTCAGCATTTGGATTTTCTGCGATATCCTGACCTTTAGCGCTTTCGTAGTTAGTATAAAATACTACGCCATTCTCAGTGATTTCGCGCATAAGAACGATACGGACACTAGGCTTATTGTCCGCGCCGCAAGTCGCTAAGCTCATAGCATACGGCTCTTGCACTTGCTGCTCTATCGCCTCACTCATCCAGCCTTTTAACAGCTCAAACGGTGATGCTGGTACCGACTGCTGATCAAGACTACCTTTTTCATATGATAAACGCTGATCAGTAAAGTCCATGCTCATTGTGTTTCCTTATTTTAATATTATTATCATATCAAACACCATTAGCCCAATACGGTTTTAATGTGGTTGGCTAAATCATTGGCCATTACATCACATTCAATTTCGTCATCTGACTCGACCATAACTCGAATCATCGGTTCTGTGCCTGATTGACGGATAAGCAAACGACCACGACCTTCTAAAGTAGTCTGTGCTTTATCAAAAGCTGTCACCAATTCCTCATACTCGTAAGGGTCCTGCATTTGATTCAAACGGACATTGACAAGCTTTTGCGGTAAAATTTCAAAGCCTTCCGTCAACTCACTTAACGCTTTACCTTGTGATTGCATAACTGCAAGTACTTGCAAGCTTGCAATGATAGCATCCCCAGTACGGCTCTTATCTAAACATAAAATATGTCCCGATGGCTCTCCGCCTAGTATCCAGTCATTGGCTTCAAGCTCTTGCATCACATAACGATCGCCAACTTTTGCACGGGTAAATTCAATGCCTTCGTTTTGTAGTGCCAGCTCTAAACCCATATTACTCATGAGCGTACCAACCACCCCTTCAGCACGCGTCTGACCTTGGGTAGCAAGTACATATAAGATGCCATCACCATCGACCAGCTCGCCTTTCTCATCAACCATCACGATACGGTCGCCATCACCATCTAAAGCAATACCAACATCTGCATTGTGCTCTAATACAGCCTTTTGCAGACCTTCGGGATGCGTCGAACCACAGTTAGCATTAATATTAATACCATCAGGTTTATTATTGATAGCAATTACCGTAGCACCAAGCTCACGCATGACTCTTGGCGCTACACTATAGCCTGCACCATTCGCGCAATCTACTACTACCGTCAGATGGCCTAAATCATACTGATAAGGAAAGCTACCTTTACAGAATTCAATGTAGCGACCTATAGCATCATCAATTCTAGTATGCTTACCCAACTGCGCTGGATCTACAATAGGCATGAGTAAATCATTATCACTATGAGATGCATTCATCATCGCTTGTAACTTATCATTAATGGCATTTTGCATCTCATCGGTCAGCTTTTTGCCATTACCTGAGAATAATTTGATACCGTTATCATAATAAGGGTTATGCGAAGCTGAAATAACAACGCCAGCATCTGCATGGAAACTACGAGTAATATGTGCAATAGCTGGTGTCGGTAATGGGCCAAGCATATGAACATCTACCCCTGCGGCATTAAAACCTGCCTGCAACGCTCCTTCAATTACATAGCCTGATAGGCGTGTATCTTTACCAATTACGACACTCGGTTTGCGATTAGAATTATCATTATTTTCTATGAGCACTCGCCCCGTTACATAACCTAGTTTTAAAATAAAATCGGGGGTAATAGGTAGTTGACCAAATTTTCCACGTATACCATCGGTGCCAAAATAGCTCATTATGATTATATCCTTATGCTAGGTGCTAAAAGTAAAAGACTAGATAATGCCATCAGACATCACAGTCTATCTACTGCATCGTTTATAAAAAAAGCCAACAACACACGAGCATTGTTGACTGTTTGTATCTTAAAGACATTATATATCAAAGAATGAATATTTAAAGCGATAATTTAGTTAACGCTTTCGTTTAGTCCACACGATAGTTCGGTGCTTCTTTGGTAATTTGTACATCATGGACATGAGATTCTTTCATGCCTGCTGATGTGACTTTGATAAACTGTGGTTTGCTACGCATATCTTCGATAGTAGCACAACCGGTATAGCCCATTGATGAGCGCAAACCGCCAACCAATTGGTTAACAATACCAGCAACTGGTCCTTTATAAGGAACGCGACCTTCGATACCTTCTGGTACGAGTTTTTCTACACCATCTTTGGCATCTTGGAAGTAGCGGTCTGATGAACCGTTCGAACCTGACATCGCGCCTAAGCTACCCATACCGCGGTAGGCTTTATAGTAACGACCTTGGAACAATTCAACTTCACCCGGTGCTTCTTCAGTACCAGCCATGAGCGAACCTACCATGATGCATGACGCACCAGCAGCGATTGCTTTTGCTATATCGCCTGAATAGCGAATACCGCCATCTGCAATCAATGGAATGCTGTCTTTCAATGCACTGGCAACATTATCGATAGCGGAGATTTGTGGTACACCAATACCAGCGACAATACGCGTGGTACAAATAGACCCAGGGCCAATACCGACTTTTACCGCATCAGCACCCGCATCACGTAAGGCTTTAGCAGCGTCGCCTGTCGCAATGTTACCACCAATAACTTGCACATTTGGGTGTTTTTTCTTAATCCAAGAGACTTTATCAATGACACCCTTTGAGTGACCATGAGCTGTATCGACTACAATAATATCCACGTCAGCCTCAATCAAAGCCTCAACGCGCGCTTGTGTATCTGCACCCGTACCAACAGCAGCGCCAACACGCAGACGACCATGCTCATCTTTACAAGCATTAGGGTTGTTTTCAGCTTTGGCAAAGTCATTAACTGTAATCAGGCCGCGCAGACGGAAATCATCATCAATGACGATGACTTTTTCAATACGGTGCTCATGCAGCAATTTTTTGATATTTTCGTTACTTTCGCCTTCATGAACGGTGACTAACTGCTCTTTTGGCGTCATGATATGGCTAACTGGTAACGATAAATTGGTCTCAAAGCGCCAATCACGATGGGTAACGATACCAACGACTTTATCTGTACCCTTCTCTACTACAGGCACACCTGAAATATTATTATCTTGAGTTAGCTGTAATAAGTTACCGATCGTCATCTCTGGATGTACCGTAATAGGATCAACGACCGTACCTGCTTCAAACTTTTTGACGCGGCGTACTTGCATGGCTTGTTTAACGATATCCATACTCTTATGCAAAATACCCATGCCGCCCAGCTGTGCCATAGTAATAGCCATCTCTGACTCAGTCACAGTATCCATAGCAGCAGAAATTAGCGGCAGATTCAGAGTGATATTTTTGGTCAAACGAGTAGACAGATTGGCAGTTTTTGGCAGGACTTCAGAATAGGCTGGTAACAACAAGACGTCATCAAAGGTTAAGGCTTCATCGACAATTCGCAACATACAGACCCCTAGTGGTGGTTATTTTGATGGGTGGGATTTTCATATTAAGACAATGAACCAAGATACCGGTATGACCTTACGACATTTAAGTCTTATGTGGCAAAGACTTACAATCATAGAGCTTTAGATAATTAGCAATAAACCAGTAGTTATTTGTCATTAAACAAATGGAGACACTCGAAAATTGCAATTGATTTATCAGTTGTAAGTTAGCGCAAATATAGCGCAGTCTTACTCTTAATAGCTCAGTTATCCCTTAAAAATAACGCCATATTATAACAAATAAGCGTGCAAATCGCATGCTATATTTATCAGATTATTTTACTGATATCTGTCTAATTATGTTCATCACTTTTTTATGGGTAAAAGACTTAACCTATGACTACTTATTCATCTCTATCCTTGAATATCAAGCGTTCAGCTGGTAGATGTTCTTTTTGTTCATGGTACAGATAATTGAGCATCTGTTCACGTACCTGACATTCCAAGTCGAAAGCACTCATAGGACCGTCAGAAGCCAAACTTCCACGTAATTTAATCGTGTTTTCGCTTAGTGATACAGTGAGCAGCTCAGGTTCAGTTTCGCCGTCCCACAACTCATTCGCTTTCACTAGTTCCACAAATTTCTCTCTAATAGCTTTAATATCTGCGCCGTAGTCAACATATAGGTAAACCACACAAGTTTGATGAACTTCCGTATGTGACCAGTTTTCTACAATTTCAGTAATTAGTCTACGCATCGGTACAATCAAGCGGCGTTCATCCCATGTTTTTAGCACCGCATAGGTATAACGTAAATCCTCAATCGTTGTCCAATCACCTTCCATCATCACTGTATCGCCGATACGTACTGGCTGAGTGACGGCCACCTGTACACCAGCAATAATATTACCTAGTATAGGTTGGGCGGCAATACCAATGACCACACCAGCAATACCAGCCGATGTTAATAACGTCGTGCCAAGGCCTTCCATATTAGTGAATTCACTAAGACCAATCCAAATACTGCCGAGAATCATGGCAAAGATAAAAACGCGACGAAATACCGACACATAAGTGCGGCGGCGACGCTCCTTATCAAAGTGCTCTTCAGCCAAATTCTCAATTTGCATGTCTTGATAGCGATTGGCAAAAAAGTTAATAACGCGTATACCCAACCACATGGTACTAAACACTAACCCAATCCAAATGATTGGACGAGTCGATGATGCTACTGCATCCAAATAAGGAAAACCACCTGACACTAAAGTAAAGACTAATAAAAAGCTAATGCTAAAGGTTAGCGGTACGGTTAGCTTGCTAACCAAGTCTGCCATACCGTTAGTACTGCCGACGTAAGAGCTGTACTTTTGATCATCATCAATATAATGGCTGATAATTTTTTCAGTACCCTTACTAAGTAGCCAACCTACTCCCATAGTCACTAAGAAAAATGAAAATAATGCTAAAAACTCCCATAAAGCAATGTTAAAAAACTGTATTTTCATCCATGTAGGTAGATAGCGTTCAAACTCTGCTGGATGATATTGCTCATAAAGATTGTCAATATTGCCAACCGTTTGCGCTGAGAACACCCAAATTGGGGCCTTGTCATCAACTTGTACTCGCTCCAGATAGACAGGTACACGGCGTTCACGGTACTCGATGTAACCGAGTTGAATAGAGCGTCGCGGAATACCCATTATACTACTGGTATTACCAAGTGGAGGCTCGATTAAACCATCAGGACGATCTGGCAGGTCATCAAATAAGTAGAGCTCTCTTTCAGATAACAAAAAATCAAGACGTTTGGCCAATTCAAGTGAACGACTACGCTGAACCTCACTATCAATCAGGTTCATATTAAGCGCATAGGCTGCCAAGTCAAATTGCTGCTTCATCACTGCTGATTGGAAAAACTCTAAAGTAGCCAACGGTGTTGATAGGTTTGGTGGCTCAGACAATGGAGGTAGACCAGTGTTGATTTTGTCTAAAAGATAGTAGCCTTCGTTATACTCTCCCTTAAGTCCCGTATCGCCTTGTAAGTTTCCAGCTTGTTGTACTGCATTGCGTTCAGTAGGATCAAAAATCTCTTCTGCTACACCGGAGACGCTGACACCTTCCTTCTTGATTGTTTCAATCTTTTGGGCAGCATAATCGACCAAGTTCTCTGCTTTGGTCGCCACCTGTGATTTTGAATTATCTTGAATACCAGCGCTCTGTTCACTAGTGCTAGCTTCATTATCACTGGTTGCAGCATAAACAGGAGTGTAAATAGTACTCAGTGCAATGACTAGAAAACCAAATATCAATTGAAGCACAGTGCACCGCGTAGCTTCATAAGAGTGAGAGCCCTTAAGACGATTTGCAGTTTTATTACCTTTAACATCATCACTTCTAAGAGTATTCATATTTTTAAAAAATCGTTGGTTATAAGGAGTTTGCATACAAAACAATCTTGGCTTTGGATTGATAATAAGCTAATGCAGGCGGCAAAAAAAAGCCAGCGTAAAGCTGACTTAATTTGTTAGTATACGTATATACGAAAGCTAGATTTTAGGTTAAGCACGGCGCCATGTCGTACCAGCACGGCTGTCTTCAAGCTCAATACCCGCCTCTTTGAGCTGCTCACGTATTTCATCAGCACGAGCAAAGTTTTTATTGGTTTTGGCATCTGCACGCTCAATGATTAACCTATCAATAGCAGTATCGATCAATCCGTCATCCGCTTGTTCGCCAATCACTGCTTGCAAAAACTGCTGGACTGGCTGCTGTAAAATGTTCAGCACCTGTGCCAACGCTTTTAGCTGCTGCGCTAACTGCCATGCAGTATCTACCTCTTCAGCTTTCACAGCTTTATTAATATCACGTGCCAGCCCAAATAATACGCTAATCGCCGTTGAGCTATTAAAGTCATCATTCATCGCTTTAATGAAATCTTGCCCAGCAGTGCTCCTGTAAGCATCATTTATCAACTCGTCAGTGACTGTCAAAGCCTGCCCTTTTTGCTGCTCGGCTAGCTTTAACGCATTGTATAATCTGCTTAGGCTATTGTGCGACTCATCTAAGGCACTATCAGAGAAGTTCACTTGGCTACGATAATGGCTCGATAATAAAAAGAAGCGCACCGTTTCAGGCAAATACTGCGCGGTTACATCACGAATGGTAAAGAAGTTACCTAATGACTTAGACATTTTTTCGCCATCGACATTGATAAAACCAACGTGCATCCAGTTACGCGCATACTCGCATCCAGTCGCTGCTTCAGACTGGGCTATCTCGTTTTCATGATGTGGAAACTGTAAGTCATGACCACCACCATGAATATCAAAGGTATTGCCTAGGCATTTGGTCGACATCGCCGAGCACTCAATGTGCCAACCTGGACGCCCTTGGCCCCATGGTGATGCCCACTGCGGCTCATCAGGTTTTGCCGCTTTCCAAAGTACAAAATCAAACGGATTACGCTTATCATTTTCGACATCGACTCGCGAGCCTGCCTGCATATCATCAAGATTACGCTTCGATAATTTGCCATAATCTGCGAAGCTATCCACCGCATAATAAACATCACCATTATCGCCAGCATAAGCATAGTCGCCCGTGACCAGCGTCTCAATCATTTGCTGCATCTCATCAATATGGTCAGTGGCACGTGGCTCGGAATCTGGCATCTCACAGCCAAGAGCAGTCGCATCCTCGTGCATCGCTTCGATAAAGCGCTGAGTCAGTACACTAATATCTTCACCGTTCTCGTTAGCGCGAGCGATGATTTTGTTATCAATATCGGTAATATTGCGTACATAATTAACGTCATAACCCAATTGCTTAAGCCAGCGTACCGCCATATCAAAACCAACCATCACTCGGGCATGACCAATATGACAATAGTCATAAACAGTCATACCGCATACATACATGCCTACCTGCCCGGCTTTGAGTGGTTCAAACTGGCGTTTACCGCCAGTCAGTGAATCATAAATGGCAAGCTGAGACATAGCGTCGGCAAGTGGTGTGTTCATGGTATAAAAGCCTTTTAATTAAAACAAGATAGATAAATTGAGATAAAAGGAACATATTGGCAGTATTAAGCTTATTAGCAAGCCTGAAATTCCGCTTATCATTCCAAAAATTACTACAATATAAAACTTAACCCATTATCTTAGCGAAAACGACTGTAAAATACTACAATGAGCGCATAACTAACCGTATTCAACGATAAAAACATCTAAGGATTTAAACATGGGTAATCGCTTAAGCAAAATATATACACGTACTGGAGATGACGGCAGTACTGGCATGGCAGATGGTAGTCGCGCTAGTAAAGCTGATAACCTATTTAGCGTAATGGGCGATATCGATGAGCTTAACTCACATATCGGCCTAGTACGGGCACATCTCACACAAGCGATAACTGATAACGAGACGCCAAATAAACAACAGTTACCTGAGCGTTTGCAACAAAAAGAGTTGGGCTTTGTACAAGCCTTAATCATTATTCAACATTTATTATTCAATATCGGTGGCGAGCTTGCCATGCCAGAATATGAAGGTGTGAGTGCAACCCATATTGAATGGTTAGAACAACAGATTGATGCGATGAATACCACCCTGCCACCGTTAAAAGATTTTATTTTACCGACAGGTTCGGTTTTGGTCAGCCAACTGCATGTAGCGCGTACGGTTTGTCGCCGTGCTGAGCGTCAAGCAGTGCTATTACAGCAAGAGCGTTCACAAGCAATTCGTGGTACTGCGGTGAGCTTTATCAATCGCTTATCTGATTGGCTGTTTGTCGCCGCACGCTTCTGCACTGACCCCGAACAAGTCTCTGAGGTACTATGGAATAGTAAGGTACTAGAGGCTTTTACAACTAACAATAAGTAAACTAATGGATAGAACGATAACTAGAAACAAAACAGCTAGAATAATGATGGCTAGCATATAATTTGTTTAATCATCTAACTTCATTTCGTTTCATCACTACTCTTCAATACGTAAAACGCCCGCAACTTATCATGGTTGCGGGCGTTTTCTTATCTAAGCTTTTAAATAACTAACTTTGAAATAATTATCATCTAGCTCAAAAGTAGTGCTAACTGTTAATAAGTAGCGTTTTCATCTTCAACGATAACCATATCAATGCTTTCATCTTTAGGAACGATCTTTGGTACTTCTGGCGTTACTGGTGCTTTAGCGTCAACACTAGGTAGCTCTACTGCTTGAGCACTACTTTGGCTATTACCTTGATTAATAGTAGGCGGCGTAGCAGGTTTAGGTGGCGTAGCAGGTTTAGCTGGACGCACTGGCTCAACTGGGGTTACAGCTTTAGGCTGGCGATTTACTTGGTTTTCACTGTTTTTGCGCGCAGCTTCACGGCGACGAGCAGCTTCTTGTGCTTGACGCTTAGCTATTTGCTCATCCACAACTGATTTTAAGACAGAGCCTGCCATCACATCAGATACTACGGTAATTAAGGCTGGCTGTCCGGCGATACGTACTTGTATCTGACCACTTTGAGCACCAACGACATAAGTAAACGTATCATCGACTAGCATATTATTATTAATGCGAATATTGTCTTGCGCGAGACTAGTCTGCAAACTTGGCTGGTTATTAGCAGCACGCATTTGGCTAGCTTGATATAAATCCTCACTTGGCAACGTCATGCTGACACTTGCTTGACAGGTCGTCATACCATTAGCATTGGCTTCTTGTAAAATTGCAGCATTTTGTACATCAATTAAAATACTGTTAACCTTATCACTGATAGCACCAGTGTTTACACTTACTTCTGCATCGTTTGCATAATTAGCAGCCAATGTCTGTGCCTGCTGATTGAGCATATTTTTTAGGGAGATTTTCAAACGATCTTGTACCATTGGGTTATCACAGCTAATAGCAGGAACAACTGTGCCATCATTGGCTGCCGGTTGCTCAGTTGTCACCTCTGCTGTCTCGGCAGTATCGTCTTCTTTATCCGAACGATCACACCCAGCAATAGCTAAACCACATATCACACTAATACCAGCAGCTTTCTGCCATTTCATCCATTTTTTATTCGCTACGCTCATATCTATTTTGCTCCCGATTTACTCATTTGCACCGTCAACGATGGACAGTATTGCTATCTAGATTGTCATACAGCCATGATAGCTATGTAAGACCAATATTAAAATCAGGCCATTATACGAGGTTTACAGCGGTTGGTCAGTAATGTAGACCATTGATATACAAATAAAATCTATCAAGGACCATAAAAGACGTTTTTAGTTGCAAAAACGCAACAAACATTCATTAAGATATTCATAGCTTAACTGGCTTATTATCTTAACTGAGTTGATGATAATTGCTATTTTTGCTAAGCCCTCTAAAATTGAACTGTTTAAATTCGTACCACACAGTTTTTATATTTTTTGGCAAAATTTTACGAGGCATCATATTATTGATCTAAGAAATAATTGATAACAGGCATTTATGATAAAACTTGATAATACGCTGCTTTTAGGTCATCGAGGCGCACGTAGTGAAGCATTAGAAAATACACTACATGGTTTTGAGCATGCGTATGGTTTACAGCCACGTGGCTTGGCAGGGGTAGAGTTTGACGTACAGCTGACTGCAGATGGTCATTTGATAATATTTCATGATGAAACGTTACAACGATTATGTGGCTTGCAGTCACGAGTAGATCAGCTCAGTTTGGTTGAGATTCAACGCCAACTACAATCAGGTCATAAAATCATTACTTTAGATATGTTAGCTCAATCAATGATTTATCCCTCTAAAGCTGTTCTTTTTCAATCAAGTTTATCTAAGTATTTAATACCTGTTACTCAAAAGCCCAAAATACTCATCCCTACTTTGACTCAATTTACTCATATTGAGCTAGAGATTAAAACCCATGACCGCACAAATTATTCCAAATTAATACAGGCACTGACACGTTATCTAGTAGATACGCCACTTGCCAGTTTACCTATCGTTCTAACCACCTTTGATGTCCAACTTCTCGCCCAGCTTCAACGTAATAAATCACTCGCACATATCCCGCGGGGCTTATTAGTACGTATGCCACAATTACTTGCATCAGCACCTAATACTGCCTTGCAATTGGGCTGTACCCGGCTTGGTATATATTATCCGCTCATTACGCAGTCGGTTATCCAAAACTCTCATCGGCACGGTTTACCAGTGAGTGCATGGACAGTAAATGACATTGAAGTAGCGAAGCAACTTATAAAATGGCAGGTTGATGTGATTATCACAGATATTCCAACACAATTGCTATGACATGCCAACATAATTGATATAAAGCTATCAAAAACCACTCTTTACACTTACTGATATAACTCTATGCCATATAGCGACTTAACATAATCTTAGCAGAACTTACACTTTCACCTAATTCCTGATAGTTAGCAGGGTATTTACAATATAATATCTAATAACTCATACAAGTTATTGTTATTTATTAAGATTTTTCTAGTGCATAATCGTTCACTTTCGTCTCTTTTTAGGTTAATATAGGGGCTGAAACTAATACCGCTAGGAATATTATATGATTGCAAAAAAAGCAATGGGCTTACCGCTTAAAGGCTTACGTTTCGCTATCAAATCTGGTGACAGCATTTTGGATAACGCAACCACGCAGGTGACGCGTTTTAAGACTTGGTTTGATAATGCTAAAGCAAAAGCTGCGCTCGATGAGCAGCCTACCGCTAAACGCAACTATTCAAACGTTGCTGAGCAAAGCGATGTCTCCATGAATGACCAAACCATCGATTTACGTGAACTTGAGTTTAAAAAGGCGCCAATCAACTGGATACCGGCGACCATACTAGTAGCAACGCCTATTGCTGCTGCTATCATTACTCCATGGTACTTGTTTACCCATCAAGTCAGTGCACCTGTTTGGGGGGTGTTTGGTGCCTTTATGGTATGGACAGGTATCAGTATCACTGCAGGTTATCATCGTCTACTCTCGCATCGTGCCTATAAAGCACATCCAGTAGTCAAAAATTTCTTATTGCTTGGTTCGACATTGGCAGTACAGGGTTCTGCATTTGATTGGGTTTCTGGTCACCGTAGCCATCATCGCCATGTTGATGACCGTATGGAAGATCCGTACTCACCTAAGCGTGGTTTTTGGTTTAGTCATATCGGTTGGATGCTACGTAACTATCCAAGCGGTAAGTTTGACTACAAAAACATTCCAGATTTGACCAAAGATAAAGTACTTCAAATTCAGCATAAATATTATGGTCTTTGGGTGCTAGCGACGAACGTCGGTTTAGTAGCAGCTGTTGGTTGGTTATTGGGTGATGTTTGGGGGACTTTAGTACTAGCAGGTTTGCTACGCTTAGTATTGACTCATCACTTTACTTTCTTTATCAACTCGTTATGCCATATGTTTGGTTCGCGTCCTTATACTGATACCAACACTGCTCGTGATAACTTCATTTTAGCTATCTTTACGTGGGGTGAGGGTTATCACAACTATCATCACTTCTTCCAATACGATTATCGTAACGGTGTGAAATGGTGGCAGTATGACCCTACTAAATGGTTGATTGCTGGCTTATCTAAATTTGGTCTGACGACTGAGCTTCGTACAGTTGATGATACGACGATTAAGCACGCTGAAGTTCAAATGCAGTTTAAACAAGCTCAACAGCAGATCGATACAGTAAGTGCAAGCGGCATTGATATTCCGCATGTCATGCAAAGCTTCCAAGATCGCATCAAGTTTGAATACGATGCCTTTACGCAAACTGTAGAAGAATGGCAGGCACTAAAGGCCAAAGCCGTTGAGATGAAAAAGACTGAATTTGCAGATCGCTTGCATGAAGTCGATGACAAGCTCAAACTTGAGTATGCTAAGATTGAACAGAAAATCCATGAGCATAATGACAACTTGAAGATTGCCTTTCGCTCGATTGGATATAATAAAAAAGCCGCCTAAAATGGGCTAGCTAATTATTAATTAGCGTATTCATGATAATGCTACCTCATCCCCCTCTCTGCAAAAGATAGGGGGATTTTTTTGTGAATTTTTATCAAAATTTGATATAAGCTCAGCCAATATAGACTTATTCAATATGAGTACAGCGAGTCAAATATTTTATTGGAAATTGGATTTTAAGCAAAAGCTACAATTGCAAATCATCAAAGTAATTTGCCATTCTATAACAGTGATTAATTCAAGATAAATTACAAGACATGGACAGAGTGCACAGGTGTAGCACTAGGGCTATGTTATAGTAGATTTATTGTTTTTTTATATCACCATTATTATTCATATTTAGTCAGTCTCAATAGGAAAAGCACGTATGCGCTATCAAAATACCTATGTCAATTTAGACCCACGTTTATATCACAAGCAGCCACCAACAGCGCTAGAAAATCCGCGTGCTGGGCATTTTAATACCCAAGTGGCAGAGCAGCTTGGTTGGATAGATGACAAAGATTTAATGGCACGCTGGGTTGAGATTCTCGGGGGTCGGTATGTACCTGCTCAGTTTCAGCCTTTAGCAATGGCCTACGCAGGTCATCAGTTTGGACAATGGGCAGGTCAATTGGGTGATGGACGCGGCTTGCTCGTGGCACAAGTACTAGACAATGATAACCAATTGCAAGACTTGCACCTTAAAGGCTCTGGTCTGACACCTTATTCACGGATGGGTGATGGACGTGCAGTCTTACGCAGTACTATTCGTGAGTATTTATGTGGTCATGCCCTCAACCAGATCAGTATCCCCTCCTCTAATGCGCTGGGCTTTGTCGTATCCGATACGCCTGTACGCCGCGAACGTATGGAAGCAGGTGCTGCCTTGATGCGGGTAGCGGATAGTCATATTCGCTTAGGTCACATAGAATGGATTGCAAGCTTTGCCCCTGATTTGCTCGGTGAATTTACCGATTATATGATTGATACTTATTATCCAAAATGCCGTGATAGCGAAACGCCAGTGCTAGCATTTTTGCAAGCCGTCGTTGAGCGTACCGCACGTATGATAGCTGACTGGCAGCTGATTGGTTTTGCTCACGGGGTGATGAATACTGATAACTTATCCATCACTGGTAGCACCTTAGACTTTGGGCCATTTGGCTTTATGGAACGTTTTGATCCTGCTTGGATTAACAATCACTCTGACCATACCGGACGCTACGCCTATCAAAACCAGCCCGCTATTGGACATTGGAACCTCAACATCTGGTTGCCACACTTTATGCGATTAGAAGGAGTGACGCGTGAGGCTTTATCAGATTGCTTAGCACCTTATGAAGCCACTTTTATGCAGCACTATCAACAAGGATTATGCCGCAAGTTAGGCTTAGCGCATCAAAAAGAAAGTTTAAGCTTAGCTTTTGAGTGGCTAACCTTGTTAGAGGACAACTTACTTGATTATACCAATAGCTTCCGTGCACTCTTAGGTTTAGTATCTCCAGAGAATCACCCTTATGAGAAGCAATTATTAGCTACCTTGACGCATGAATTGCAAGGTGAAGCATTACAAGTTTGGCAAGACTGGTCTGCGCGCTATTTAGAGCAATCGCAAGCACTGTCTACTGAACAAGTTGTTAATGAGATGCAAACGACTAATCCAGTTTATGTATTACGTAATAGTATGGCTCAGCGGGCTATTACTGCTGCTGAACAAGGCCAGTTTGGGGAGGTAGCGCGGTTATATGACCTGCTCGCCAGCCCTTATACCGTACAGGATATCGCGACAGCACTTGATAGCAGTCCCCCTGCGCCTCATGCGCCGCAAATGCCAATTAGCTGTTCGTCATAAATAATCATATTTTTTTGATAAATTTAAAGCCAATAATCATAGCCAGTTTGGTTAATAATCAACAACCAAACTGGTTTTGAAAAACAATAGTCACAATCTTGCATATATATTGTAAATTTTACTTTATTTATCACTATCAACTGGCTAAATGTTCGTTATCAATTTATTATATAAGTTATGCATTTCGCTATGGTTGACTAGGGCGTGTCCTCATTTTGATAATGGTGATAAAAATGAGATAGATTTTTGTCAATCAAAGGAAGTTTTGCAGAGAATATGAACATATTGTCTAGAAATTTTCAAAGATTGACGAAAATATAGCCATTTTTAGCCCATTAAAAGTTCGTTCGTTCAGATTGAGGGCACGCCCTAGGCAGCTAATTGTCAATAATGCTAGAATAGCTATGTTTACTAGCTTTCTATTTTACGATGCCATCTAATCACAGATTAACGCTCTTTCGACTGTGCATCGCCTTTTAATAATTTGTTAGTAGTTCCTCAATCTAGTAATTGCTGGAGCTCATATTCAACGATTTTTTTAGGGTCAAGCGTTAACTTATTTTGTTTATCACACTTTGTTTTATTTCAATTTATTCCAACAATGGCCATTATTATGAATGACGATACCAATTTGAATATGGATAATCCCAATACAGATCAAGAGCAGTTCGAACAAGCTGCTTTGCATTATCATGAATTTCCAAGACCTGGTAAAATTTCGGTAACTCCTATCAAGCAGCTCGCTAATCAGCGCGACCTAGCTTTGGCCTATTCGCCAGGTGTTGCAGTTCCTTGCCTTGAAATTCAAAAAGACCCAACAGCAGCCGCTAGATATACTGCACGTAGCAATTTGGTTGGTGTTATTACCAACGGTACTGCTGTACTGGGTTTAGGTAATATCGGTCCATTGGCTTCAAAACCAGTGATGGAAGGTAAAGGGGTATTATTCAAAAAATTCGCTGGTATTGATGTTTTCGATCTTGAGATTGATCAAAATGATCCTGACAAATTTATCGAAGCAGTTGCCTCTCTTGAGCCAACGTTTGGTGGTATCAACTTAGAAGACATTAAGGCGCCTGAGTGTTTCAAAATCGAGCGCGAATTGCGCAAGCGTATGAACATTCCGGTCTTCCATGATGATCAACACGGTACTTCAATTATTGTTGCGGCTGCCATGCTTAACGCATTAATTCTGACTGGCAAAAAGATTGAAGAGATCAAAATTGTCTGTTCAGGCGCTGGTGCTGCAGCAATCTCTTGCTTAGACATTATCTGTGCACTTGGTGTGGATCAGAACAATATATTTGTCTCTGACTCACGCGGAATTATTACCACTAGTCGCGAAAACCTTGACGAGTCAAAACAACGTTATGCTCGTGACACTGACGCCAGTAGCATTGATGATGTGATGGACAATGTGGACATGTTCATAGGCTTGTCAATGCCTGGTATCTTGAGCACCGATATGGTTCGCCGTATGGCCAAAGACCCTATCATCTTTGCCCTAGCCAACCCAACGCCTGAAATTATGCCAGAATTGGCGCATTCAGTACGTCCAGATGTCATCATGGCAACCGGACGCTCAGATTATCCAAACCAAGTTAACAACGCGTTATGCTTCCCTTATATCTTCCGCGGTGCATTAGATGTAGGTGCAACGACTGTTAACGAAGAGATGAAAATCGCTTGCGTACGTGCAATTGCAGCGATGGCACATGTCGAAGCGACACCAACTAAAAACGTCAGAGACATCGAAAGCATGAGAAGCTTCGGTCGTGAATACCTCATTCCAGGACCGCTAGAGCCAAACTTAATCATTGAGATTGCCTCTGCAGTAGCCAAAGCTGCTATGGACTCAGGTGTTGCGACTCTACCGATTGATGATCTTGATGCTTACCGTCAGCGCTTATCTGAGTTTGTTTATAACTCAGCGTTTGTAATGAAGCCTATCTTCTCTCGCGCCAAATCAGATCCAAAACGTATTGTTTACTGTGAAGGTGAAGACAATAATGTCCTTCTTGCCGTACAGGTCGTCGTCGATGAGAAGCTGGCAAAACCTATCTTGGTCGGACGTCCTTCAGTGATCGAAGCCAATATCAAAAGGCTTGGCTTACGTCTACAAGATGGCGTAAACATGACTATTATCAACCAAGATGATGATCCGCGCTATAAAGACTACTGGCAGGGCTATTACGAGAAAAACAAACGCCGCGGTGTTAGTATCGAGCTTGCACGTCGCGATGTCCGTCGCAAAACCACTTTAATTGGCTCATTGTTAGTTGAAAATGGTGATGCTGAAGGTATGATTTGTGGTACGTTTAGCCACTATCAACTGCATTTAGAGTATGTTCAAAACGTTATCGGTAAAAAAGAAGGCGTTAAAGACTTTTATGCGATGAATGCTGTCTTAATGCAAGACCGCAATATCTTTATTGCTGATACTTATATCCATGAAGATCCTACTGCCGATCAATTAGCTGAAATGACAGTGTTGGCTGCTGATCAATTACGCCGTTTCGGTATTACACCTCGTGTTGCTTTAGTTTCACATTCAAACTTCGGTACCTCTAATCGTGCCAGTGCTGTTAAAATGCGCAAAGTTTATGAGCTACTGAGTGAGATGAATGTAGACTTTGACTTTGATGGTGAAATGCAAGGTGATGCCGCTCTTAACGAGCATATCCGCTTAGAAGATATGCCATCAAGCCCTCTAAAAGGCGCTGCCAACTTGCTCATCTTGCCAACGCTTGATGCAGCAAATATTGCCTTTAACTTGCTCAAAACAGCAACAAGCAGTGCTTCTATTGGTCCTATCTTGTTAGGTGCTAACAAGCCTGTACATATCCTGACTCCATCAGTGACTGCTCGCCGTGTGGTAAATATGACAGCCCTTGCTGTAACCGAAGCTCAAGACTTAGAAAACGGTCGATAACTGTAATAATATCGCTAAAGCCGGCTTACTACTATTAATCATCATTAGTAGCAGTCTGCTATACTAAAACCAGTCAATGCCGTTGTAATAAATGGTATTGACTGGTTTTTTTTGATCCAATAAAAACATTGTCAAAATTCATGTTATTAAAATTTATCTAGCAAATAAAAGAGGCTCCAATGCAAGTCTATCTCGTCGGTGGTGCAGTTCGTGATCAGCTGTTAGGTCGTCCTATTATAGATAAAGACTTTGTGGTGGTTGGTACAACTGTCAACGAGATGCTAACAGCGGGCTTTCAGCAAGTAGGTGCAGACTTTCCGGTATTTCTGCATCCAACTACTCAGGAAGAGTATGCATTAGCACGTACTGAGCGCAAACTTGGTCATGGCTATCAAGGTTTTAGTGTGCATGCCAGCCCTGATGTCAGCTTAGAGGAAGACTTGCAGCGCCGCGACTTAACTATCAATGCGATGGCAATTGAAGTCACCAGTTTAACCGACGACACGCCTCTCACAGGTGCAGTGATCGATTATCACGGAGGACTCGATGATATCCAAAGCAAGACCTTACGTCATATATCGGAGGCTTTTAGCGAAGATCCACTACGGGTGCTGCGAGTCGCGCGCTTTTATGGACGTTATTACAGCTTAGGTTTTCAGGTTGCTGAGGAAACCATCACACTCATGCGCCAATTGGTCGATTCAGGTGAGCTTGCGCATTTAAGTGCTGAACGCATTTGGCAAGAATCAAGCCGTGCAACGATGCAGAGCTCTCCTCAGGTTTATTGGGAGCAGCTGTATGCAATCGGTGCTTTAGCTGAGTACTTTGCGCCATTACATCATGCTTGGAGCAATGTACATATACGAGAAACAGTGCAGACGGCGCTGTACTTTGCTGGTCAAATGCAATTGAACTTATCCCAGCGTTGGGCGCTATTGATGGCTAGCCTTAATCTATCGTTATTCGATTCCAAACCTGACCCTAAAACTCCATCATCTCATCTAAATATTAGTGTTACGGATGATGAGAAAAAAGCTGCTCTAACAGCCATTACTTCTATAGGTAACAGCGCCAAAGTACCTAAAGCACCCACTCAGTTTGCAACCCTATTCATTCAACAAGCCAGCAAACTGAACACCATAGATGGCTTGACTGCAGCTGAGAAAATCGACCTTATCCAAGCCTGTAGCGCCCACAAAGAACCTAATAAGCTCTCACAGCTATTGGTAACCAGTCACGTATTGCAGTTAGCCTGTCAGCACCGCCAAATGATGCTCGCATTAAACAGCTTTCATGCCATCGGTATGGAAGCCATTGCTCCAGATATTAAAGGCGCTGCAATTGGCAGAGCATTAAATGAGGCACGTGTTGCGCATTTGGTTACTATAGAGCAATCTAATAATCATAGCTCACAACCGTTTTGATTAAACGAAATACGATTAGATGATGGAAACTTTATTTTATGACAGTTGAATCTACAGTAAGATCTGATGATGGTGGCCCTGTAATGCTCGTTACTGGTAGCGCCAAGCGTATTGGCGCAGCTATTATTCGAGCAGCGCATCATCAAGGCTATCGTGTCGTTATTCATTGTCATCGTAGTAAACAAGAAGCAAAGACCCTAGCAGCTCAGCTTAATGAAATCCGTAATAATAGCGCTACGGTTATCGTTGCAGATTTAGCAGTTGTCAACGATGGCAGTTTATTAACTCAGTTCGTCCAATCCGTTATAGATAATTTTGGACAGCTTGATGTGCTAGTACATAACGCATCAAGGTTTTATCCTACTCCGTTCAGTGATATTAACAATAACCAATGGGATGAGCTGTTTTTGACCAATGCCAAAGCGCCATTATTACTTAGCCAAGCTTTTTTACCTTACTTACAAAAGCAGCATGGATGCATCATTAGCTTACTTGATATTCACGCTCATAATAAGCCGTTTAAGCACTACACTGTCTATAATATGGCAAAGGCAGCACACCGGATGATGGTACAGTCTCTTGCGCTAGATATGGCGCCTTATGTTCGCGTTAATGGCGTTGCACCTGGGGTAAACGTATTGCCTGATGCCGATAGCGACCAAGCACTTGATGACACACAGCAGCACAGTATCATCGACTCTATTCCTATGCAGCGGATTGGTACGCCAGATGATATTGCCCAAAGCGTGTTGTATTTGGCAAAGGCCAGCTATGTCACAGGAGAGATTATTAACGTAGATGGTGGTCGTAGTTTGACCCTAGCTGGTGGTAATATTTAGTAAGCAAGTGACGATAGCTAAATAATATCGTTTAGTTGTTATCTTTTACTTGAAAAATTAAAAAAATCAGGTATCATTGTGCGTCTAACGTTAGGGCCCATAGCTCAGTTGGTTAGAGCAGAGGACTCATAATCCTTTGGTCGTAGGTTCAAGTCCTACTGGGCCCACCAAATTCAAACCCTTACAGTCATTGGCTTGTAAGGGTTTTTTATTATCTAAAGATTAATACTAATATAAGTACTAAAAAACCGAATGCTATTTTCAATAACATTCGGCTTTTTTATAGGTACTTCTTTTATGTGCTTTCTAGCAGTTACTTTTTAACCGCTAGAAAGAGGTACGACGATAGTTACGGTATTTAGGTAACCAAAAATTAGCTTTTAATCGACGCTCTAGGTTTTCTGCCGTGACAGGTAATGCTAACTTATCTTCAATCGCTTGTCGTGCGACTGCATAGGCTATTTTTTCACTTATCTCTCTAATTACTTTAATTGGAGGTAATACTGCACCTGGTGCTTTTTCATATTCCATCGATATATCTGCAAGTGCTTGGCTTGCAGCCATTAACATATTATCGCTGATGCCCGTCGCACGCGATGCCAAAACACCTAGGCCAATACCGGGGAAAATATAGCTGTTATTACACTGTGAGACCTCGAAAGTCTGACCTTCAAAAGTTGTATGAGGAAAAGGACTACCGGTTGCAACAATTGCCTTACCTTTGCTCCAATTAGTGACTTCTTGCGGTGTTGCTTCAACACGAGACGTTGGGTTTGAAAGCGGTAATACAATTGGATGTTCAGTATTAGCACATAACGTTTCGATCACCTCTTGGGTAAACAAACCTTTTTGTCCACTTACGCCGAATAATACCGTTATTTTTGCTTGTTTAACCACTTGCGCTAAACCGAGTTTCTTACTTTTATCCCAACTTTCAATATCTGATTCTTTTTGTACCAACGGTTCTTGGAATTTTTGTAGCTCTGTCATGCTATCAGTGAGCAGGCCATAACGGTCAACCATAAATACTTGGCTGCGGGCTTGTTCTTCCGTTAATCCTTCACGCTGCATTTGGCGAATAATGTGTTCGGCGATACCGCAACCTGCCGATCCTGCACCTAAGAATGCTATTTTTTGTTGACTAAGTTTCTGACCTTTATTCAAGCACGCTGCAATCAATGTACCGACTGAAACAGCAGCGGTCCCTTGAATATCATCATTGAAGCAACATAGCTGATCACGATATTTATTCAATAATGGTGTCGCATTTTCCTGAGCAAAATCTTCAAATTGTAATAATACCTCTGGCCAACGACGTTTAACCGCTTGAATAAATAAGTCTACAAATTCATTATATTCATCACCAGAGATGCGTGGATTTCTCCAACCCATGTACATAGGGTCGTCAAGTAACTGTTGATTATTAGTACCTACGTCTAACAAAATTGGTAGACAATATGCCGGGCTAATACCACCACAGGCCGTATATAACGACAGTTTGCCAATTGGAATGCCCATTCCTCCAATGCCTTGATCTCCTAAGCCCAAGATACGTTCACCATCAGTGACAACAATCACTTTTACTTTTTGTTTGGTGGCATTTTGCAGCATGTCATCGATTTTATGGCGCTCAGGATAAGAGATAAACAAACCACGTTTACGGCGATAAATTTGTGAGAATTTTTCGCAAGCTTGCCCAACCGTTGGTGTATATATGAGCGGCATAACTTCCTCAATATGCTGCTCAATCAAATGATGAAATAAGGTTTCATTGGTATCTTGTATATTACGCAAGTAAATATGCTTATCCATATCACTAGTAAATGAGCGAAGTTGATGATAAGCACGTAATGATTGTTCTTCAATCGTCTCAATGTTGTGAGGTAATAAACCTGTTAAATTAAAGCTGTCACGTTCTTCTGATGAAAAAGCGCTACCCTTATTTAGTAAAGGGGTTTCTAACAGTGCAGGACCTGCAAAGGGAATATACAACGGACGTTGGTTTGGCATAATAAACTCTTCTTATTAAAGGCGTATGGTGGTACAAAGTTAATGAAATGGCTGCTTTATTGTGTTTGCTTAATTAAATAAGTAATTTTTAATCACTTAGAGATTGAGCCATGCTGAAAAAATCGTAAAGATGAACCTGGTAAACTGACCACTCGACGAGTAGTTTACCATGACTAAGAAAATCCAGAGATATAGTATAGAACCACATTATACTGAAGTTATGGCAGCTCTTGAAGGAATCAAGTAACTTAAACCGCAATTAAAAATAGCTGAAGAGGAACGAGAGATATTAAATGAGGAGGGATAAAGCGAGGCATTGCTTTGCCCCAACGCAAAATGCGGGCTATGCTCGCAGTGGTACTAAGGTCCAAAAGGTTCTAAGCTATAAAGTGCCAAGACAAATGTGGTTTGACTCTTATCGTCAGGCTGCTTAATCAAAATCTCCTAAGTTAATATTTACGGATTTGACAGCATAGCTCATCAATTTACATGTGATATTTTTGAAAGATCAATCCTTCAGTAATTTCTACTTATCAACTTGTTAAGATCTAATAAAAGAACAATACCTATTATTCCATACTGTTATTAATCTACTAGACGGTTAATGATAGTACTTGTGTACATCCTTACCTCTTTCAATCAAAACTGAGAACAAATTGATGATAAATTAGCGCTTATCATCGGTTTAATTTTTCATGTTATATAAAAATAATTGAATAAAATTCACTTTAAACAACAATATAGAAGATACTAAACGTTTCATTAATAACGAATTATTTATATTGGACTTATTATTAAAATTAAAGTATTGATTAAACTCTACTATCTGTAAAAATCTACCATCCCCTAATTTTTATAGGATCAGAAAATTTTTTATTATTAACTTCTGAGAAATCTATAGATCGTAAAGAGCATATATTTTTGGATTATGATGAACAAATTACAATGTAACGAGTGTTTTTTCGGCTGTTATTCTTAATTATCTTGTACACACCCTCCTAACTAAAATCTTGCTTATACGTATAGTTTAGTTTAATTTGTCGTAAGAATAGTTTAGTTTAAGTTACTTATAAATTATACGTAATACTAAGTTATTTTAGCAGCCAGTACCCCTCAAGTTTCTCTACAAGGATTTCGTATGAAACATACTACTAAGGCTCTAATAGCAGCGATGGCATTGTGCATTAGCGCAAGCGCTGTGGCATCTAGCCACCGTGAAGCCCCTTCTATCACTAAAACTCCTAAAGTCGATGCCACTGACTTTTATATGTTTAGGGCGTGTTGAACATTCATAATTTTAGCCAGATATAAGCACAAGCAAGAGCGACCGTATTCTCATAACTCTGTCTTAGCTTATCAAATCTGGTGGCAACCGCTCTATACTGTTTTAGCTTAGCGAAAGCATTTTCTACTAAATGTCGTGCTTTGTACAACTCCCAATCCATATGGTCGTTAGAGGACTTGGTGTTTCGTTTCCGAGGGATATTATTACAAGTTGCTGTTTGTTCAATATACTCTCGTAGTGTGTCAGAGTCATAGCCTTTATCTGCACATACAACGTCTGTCTTGCTCAAATCAACCTTATCTACTAAGTCAGATGCGACTTTAACATCGTGGGTTGTGCCATCTGACAGAATAAAGGTAATCGGATTGCCATGAGCATCGACCGCTAGATGAATTTTAGTGGCACGTCCTGCGACACTCTTACTAATGGCTTGAGCAGCTTCATGACGACCACTACTGTGCTGATGTGCCTTGATATGAGTACCATCTATAAATACCCACTCAAGGTCAGGCTCTCTGATAACTAAAGCAAATAGTCCAATGAGCTTATTACTGCGAAACCAGCGTTGATAAGCCTTGTAGACAGTATTGGGCTTTCCAAAGTAAGCCGGTAAATCGCGCCAAGGACAGCCGGTTCGCATACGATAAAGGATGCCCTCAATGGTCAGTCTCAGATTTCCTTTGTCATAGATATTAAGTTCTAGTAATATAGGTCTTAGTCTTGTCCAGTGTTCATTTTTGAGCATAGTACGAGGCATAGCGAACGAGATCTTTTTTGTGTGAGAACTTAAAGATTACCCGTTCGCTATTTTTTTTGCCAGAAATTTATACTCAATGTTCAACACGCCCTAATAGTTATGAGAATAATCGTGCAGATTATGTCACGATTATTGCTAACTACTTACCACTTCAAGACGCTTACGGCGGACCCAATTACTTCGCCCTAGACGCCGATGCACTGTATGAGATTCATATCGACAACAATGGCGATGCGGTCGAAGATCTCACATTCCAGTTTGACTTTAACCAAAAGTTAAATAGCATTGAAATTGACTCAGACGGTAACCCATCAACGCCAAACGTTGCGATTCCTTTGTCTAATGCTGGTGATGCTTCAAACCCCGCTAATGTACAAACTAGCGAGAGTTACGAAGTGACGATGGTTAAAGGCGATCGCCGCAGCGGCTCGCGTACTTCGCTGGGGAATTTTAACAAGCCATTTGACTATATCGGTACTAAATCTTTTGCAGACTACCCAACGTATGCAAAAGGCTTTATCAAAACTTTGAACATGGGTAGCTGTGGGCAAGGTAAAGTGTTCGTCGGTCAACGTGCTGAAAGCTTTGCTATCGATTTAGGTAAGGTGTTTGATCTGATTAACCTAAACCCATTGGGTGCACGTAATGCCGGTACGAATGTGTTGGCAGGTAAAAACATTACCTCAATTGCGTTGGAAGTTCCTAAAGCGTGCTTAGTCAACTCAGCTGGTAACGATCCAGTAATTGGAGCTTGGACGACCGCTAGTGTCCGTCAGGCGACTTTAGTAAATCCTTCTCCTGAATCTGGTATTAGTACCACAGCAAAAAAAGGCGGTGCATGGACTCAGGTTTCAAGACTCGGTATGCCACTGGTCAACGAAGTTGTAATCGGTCTTAAGGACAAAGACAAATTTAATGCCTCAGAACCAAAAGATGATGTGGCTAAGTTTGCGCCTTATGTCTTTTATCCTACGCTTCCTGCATTGATTCAGACTTTGTACCCACAAGCACCAGCGCCAACTAATTTTCCACGTCAAGATTTAGTCACTGCCTTTTTGACAGGTGTTCCGACTATCAATAAACCTGCCAAAGTTGTACCAGCGGATATGTTGCGTTTGAATACCAGCACACCTGCAGTAGCAGCTGCTAATCAAAACGACTTAGGTGTCATTAGTATCATTCCTGGTCAAAACGATGGTCGACCTAGTGCCAATAGCAAAGATGTTGCAGGATTTCCGAATGGCAGAAGACCTGGAGATGATGTGACCGATATCGCCTTAAGAGTATCTATGGGTGCATTATGTCACGCAGGCTTACCAGCAGATGTTACCTGTGTCCCTGCTGATGCCAAGGCCGGAAAAGCTCTATTTACTGATGGTGCACTTAAACCCGCTACCGAGTTTGACTCAGTCTTTCCTTATCTAACCACCCCTAATCCAGGTAGCCGATAAGTTGAATCTAACTCAAGGAGAAATACGATGCGCTATGTACTTTTAGCAGTATTAGTCACCGGATCGGCCGCTCTTTCTGGTTGCTTTAACGATAATAACAACTCTAACTCACAGGATCGGACTGATAGCAAAGTAGCGATAGATCAAGCTAAGGCAAAATTGGCGGTTAGCAGGACATCTACCGTAATTGACGTCAGTAGAGATGTAAACACCGATGAGCCGCAAGACATCGATCGGATTATACTTCCCGAAGCCAACTTGGCAGAACCTGTCGCTGTGACGGGCGCCAACGCCTCACTGTAGTCTGATATGAGGTAAATCGAGCACCTGATCAGGCTACTGTTCAGGTGTTTCTTTATGTTTTGAACGGACAGAATTTATGCAATGGATTAAGCAACTTATCGGATTACTATGTTTATTAATCATAAGCAGCCAATTACTTTATGCCACCCCTTTTATTCCTAAAGATGACCAACAGATTCTTGAAACCTTACCTTCAGATTCACCGCCTGCACGCTATCTCAGCTCAGACGATTTTTCGTCTAGCAAAAATACAAATGATCCTGAACAGACTAGCCAGCTATTAGAACGTGCTTACTTGCAAGGCGACCCACGCGCACTAGGCCAAGCAAGAGCGCAACTTGATCAAACAACAGATCAAAGCATAGAGACACTCATGCTACGAGCGCGGGCTTTACAATCAGATCATAAGTTCTCTGAAGCAAAAGAATTGTTAAAACAGATACTAAGTAAAGATACTGCTAATCCAGATGCCCTTTTGACTCTCTCCTCTCTGTTAGTTGTTCAAGGTCAGTTTGAGGAAGCCATGGGTTACTGCAAAAAGCTTAATGATTCATCACTCAGTGTCTACCGTGCAGCATGCGAGGCTCAAATACAGAGCATGACTGGTCAGATCACACAGGCAAAACAAACTCTAAATAATCTAGCTGCTATTGCCCCTCAACTTGATGCATCTACAGCACGCTGGATATATCTCATTCAAGCGGACGCGGCATTAAGAAGCCAAGATACTGCTCTTGCTGATGAAGTTTTTAGCGTTATAGATGCTCAAACTGTACCTGCACTCATGGCTCGCGCTGACTGGTTATTGAGTAACGGAGAGTATCAAGAAGTAATTCAACTGCTTAAAACTCATACTGATAAAGATGCGTTGTTGTTGCGACTCATCACGGCTCAAATCAAACTGCGTGACCCTAAATCTAAACAAAACTTAGCGCTCATGGAAGAACGTATTGAGGTATGGCAAATACGCAAAGAAAATGCACATATGCGTGAACAAGCTACTTACGCCATGCTTGCTAATCAAATCGACTCGGCACTACAGTTGGTTCGAAACAACTGGCAACAGCAACGCGAAACAGCTGATATTGAGATTTATACAAAAACAGCTATCCGAGCTGGCAGCCAAAAAGACATTGAAGTTATACGCCAATTCATCAAAGACACTCAGTTTGAATATCCAGCACTTGAGCGCGATCTACGTTTGGGTAAAATTAGTGACTGTTTGAACTGCCCAACCTCAGGCATGCAAACTTCAAGCAAGGATAAGCCTTTATGAGCGCACTTAGCAGACGCATTTGGAGTCATAGTTATCGTTACTTGACGCTGCTTTTACTAGCGATGACTAGCACGGCACTACAGGCGCACGAATCTAGCACAGCTTACTTGAACCTTCAGACGAGCGATTCCACAGACACAGCAAATATTAATTATAATGCTAAATATGAGTTGTCACTACGCGACCTTGCTTTGCTAATAGATATAGATTCAAACCAAGATCATAAAGTAAGTTGGCTAGAGGTAAAATCGCAAACGCCACTCATAAAGCAGCTAATCGAATCCCAAGTAAAGTTAGAAGCTGGTACTCAAACCTGTGATATAACAAGCTTTGCACCATTGGCGATTAATACACGCGGTGGGTTTAACTACCTATACACAAACTTTGAGATAAACTGTGCGACCCCAATCGATAATCTTAACTATCAGATCTTAGCAGGTATCGATGCCAATCATCGCTTGATCCTAACGGGGGCTAGTGATGAAACACCTCTTCAAGTGCTGGCTGTAGGAGAAACCCCTTTAGGTTCGGGGACTGAATCTGGCTGGCTATTCACGGCAACGAATTTTTTGAAAAGTGGCATACATCACTTGTTGATTGGTTGGGATCATCTATTATTCTTATTTGTACTGCTGATCCCTGCAGTATACTTACGTAAGCAAAAAGCCTTGATTGCCGTCACTAAACCGCAAGCGGCATTACTTGAAGTCTTTTGGATTGCAACTTCATTCACGTTAGCGCATTCAATTACCTTGAGTTTAGCAGCGCTTCAAATTGTCAGTATACCTGCCCGCTTCATCGAATCCTTAATTGCTCTATCCATAGCATTCGCAGCATTAAACAATTTAGTGCCCCTGCTACGCGTACGCGCCGTCTATCTGGCATTCGTTTTTGGACTGATTCACGGTTTTGGTTTTGCTAATGTACTCGTAGATTTGCCACTAGCTACAAGCGAGCGCGTACTAGCATTATTGAGTTTCAATATAGGGATAGAGCTAGGCCAACTTGTATTTATCGCCTTAGTATTCCCGATAGCGCTGTTACTACGTCATACACGTTTTTATAAAACAGTCATATTTTATGCAGGTTCGCTAGCTAGTATTTTAATTGCATTATGGTGGTTTTTTCAGCGGGCATTTTAATCGGGTTCTAAAACTTATAGGCGCTACTAGTTATTGGCGCTACCAACTTATCAGTGTAGCGCTCAAGTGTTAGAGCTTAATTATCTCAACTAAAAAGAGCCATTTATAAAAATGTCTAAAGCAGAATATTCTTTATTGCTAAGGCATCTCATAACTTAATTGCATAGGTACAGTAGCATTTACTGGCACACCGTTTTTTTGAAATGGATTGAACTGTCCTTCTCTTATTTGGATCATTGCTACCGCATCGATGATTACATTACCGGATGACTGGAGCAGTTGCACCTCAGTAATGTGACCATTTTTATCGACATATAGCTCCAATAATACATTAAAGATATCACCCGATCGGGCAGTAGTATTGCGCCATACTAGCAGCGGAAGGCTTGTATTAGGTTGGTATTCGTCAAGCCAATTGGCTTGCTCTTCCAAAAACGGTACTACTTCACTACTCTCATCAATCTTATCCTCTAGAGCTGGTTGTTCAGGTTTTTTTTCGTTCGCTTGGTCTGCTGCTAACACTTTGGCGACGGCATCATTAACAGCTTGCAGCTGTAATTTATCTTGTTCGATACGTTTCCTATTAGACTGACTTTGAACGGATTGCTGCTGCATAGCTTGTTCGCGATTGAACTGTTTTGTCACGGCCAGAATCATCGCGGATAGATCTGACTCTGCCTCATCTGTGGCATTCGATATTTTTCTTGATTCTGTTATTACTAGTTTTTGCTCTGATGAAGAATCCTTGGTCTCTTGATTTAACTGAGGTTCTTCTATAGCTATTACAGAGTCTTCTACTGGATTTGATAGTTCTGCTTTTGGTTCAGATTCTAATATTGGTGCTAGCTTGGCAGATTTGGTAAGTTTGATGTTTTCAGTTTGCTCAGTTACTTCTTGTACTGGTGGCAATGATTTTTGAGGTTGAGAAACGGACTTGAGTTTTGGTCTTACGTCAGGTTTTTCGTTGGATAGTGCTGATAATGTTATTAACTCTAATTGAATTGTCTTAGGCTCGGGAGCATTTATCATAGGACGTTCAGGACTATCCATAGATACCATAGCCCATACAGTAACACCATGTAATACTATAACAAGAATAGCAATCCAAACATTGATAAGGCGAGTAAATGGATTCGATATCATAATAATTTATAAGATAACCCATTAAAAGTAACTATGTTTATAGTTTGATTAGAGTGATAAATCGAGTAATAGCTACAAAATATAAGTAATGCCTTGTCGCCCTGATTGACACTAAAAACAGTGGTGGGGTCTATAGCCCATACCTTACTGAGCAATGAATAATGAATAATGATACAAGTCAAATTGTATATTGCGCCAAATCAACATGCATAACAAGCCTAATCTGAGCCAATCTATTGAAGACTATTATTGTTTTTATTGCTTAAATTCTAGAAAATATACTATAAAAAATATCCAATATTATCTTTATAATTTGACGCCATTATACCTCTCTTCAAAACCTAGTCTTACATACCATCTCATTATATTCTGCACCCTTTTTTTATATAACTCTTTAGCTAATATGCTCTCTAAATTGTAGATACGCAGCAGTAATAGCATCAGCATCCTCAATCTGTGGATAGTGGCCTAGATCTGGCATTTCAGTCACATCGGCATTGGGAATTAATTCGCGATAACGATCGATTGACCCCTGCTGTCAATCCCGTAGAACTAAACTTGGGAGATTTTAGTTACGCAGCCTGACGATAAAAGTCAAACCACACCTGTCTTGGCGATTTATAGCCCAAACCCTTTTGAATCCTAGTCTGATTGTAATACAGCTCGATATATTTGATGATGTCAGTAATGGCTGTGAATCGTGTTTTATAGTCCTTATGATATATTAGCTCATTCTTTAATATGCCCCAGAAGCTTTCTATTGGCGCATTGTCATAACAATTGCCACGACCACTCATAGAGCCTATAAAGTGATGCTGCTTAATGATTTTGTGGTAGGCATGGCTACAGTACTGACTGCCTCTGTCTGAATGCACAATTAATCCTTTATTAGGTCGTTTGTTTTTGATTGCCATATTGAGTGCACGGCAAACCAAGTCAGCAGTCATGCGTTTGTTGATAGCATAGCCGACAAGCTCTTTGGTATATAAATCTTTAACGCCTGCCAAATACAACCAGCCCTCAGCAGTCCAGATATAAGTAATATCGCTTACCCATGCATCATTAGGACGGTTTGCATCAAACTTCTGATCCAGCACGTTTGGATAAACCAGCTTGTTATGATCGGAGTCAGTGGTGACTTTAAAGCGCTTGTGACGACGGCATTTAATGCCGTATTCTTCTTTGATGCTTCTAACCATATATTGGCTGATATCGTACCCTTGCGCTCTTAGGTGGGCATGCAGTCGATCTACGCCATAGCACTGCTTGGTCTGAGTATGAGCGACTTTAACCAGTAGTTCACACTGATTGCGATGTATCTGTTGGTCGCTGAGATCACGACCCAGCCAGTCGTAATAGCTTGATAACTTAACACTTAGCACGCGGCACATAGTGGTGATGCGAAAGAGGTGCTGGTTATCTTTGATGAAGGCGTACCTGACTAGCTGTGCCTTGCAAAGTACGCCGTCGCCTTTTTTAGAATTTCGCGCTCCTCTTCGGCTACTTTAAGCTGCCGCTTGAGCTGCTTTATTTCTTGAAGAGCACTCATAAGATCGGGATCATATTGTTCTGTGCCGATAAGCTTGCCTTGATTGGCTTTGTTCTGCCAGTTAGATAACGTTTGCATCGCTATGCCAAGTTGCTTGGCTGTGGCTGAAACATTACCGTTATTGTCTGCTATCTTTTTAACAGCTTCTGCTTTAAATTCGTCACTGTAGGTTCTTACTTTCTTGGTCATGGTAAACTCCTGTCAATACGCTTAGTTTACCAAGTTTAGTTGTACGGTTTCTTCAGCATAGCTCAGATCATATGCTGACCTGAGATAGGATCTTTAGCGCCGTCGATTAATTTTATCGGAACATCACTATTGATAACAGCTCCTACCCAGCGTTCACGATGCTGCTTGCGCTGAGGAATATAATCTATCAATTTCTGCATCACTGCTAGACCATTATTATGGTTTAGTAGCGGCCATAGCGTATCAACCACCTCTTGAGTTGGCGGGGTTTCTGGCCCAAATATTCGTTGTAAATTGTCCGCGAACTTCTGCTTATTGATAAGTTTGGCTACTAAAGGTCCTAGTGGTGATAGTAGTAACTTTTGGATTAATACCGGTTTATGAGTTTCAGGAAATAAGCCACCATTTAGAAAACAGACACTAGCAATACGCGGCTCGTGACTACCACTACCGTCATTGCTGTTGACCTGTCTTGCCAGCAGCTCTTGAGCGACTGTATCACCATAATCATGAGCCAAAATATGATAGTCGCTGACCTTTAGCTTATTTAAATAACTCTGAAAAATATCTGCTTGCTCAGTAATAAGATAGCATGCATTTTTGGGCTTAGCCGATAAACCAAAGCCCAACATATCGAGGGTGATAACATAATAACACTCAGTTAGAGCCTCCCACATACCTTCCCAATCCCAGCTCGCACTAGGATAGCCGTGAATCAATAATAATACCGGCGCACTTTTATCCCCACCCTGTCGAGTAAAGATTTGCTGACCATTGATAGATTCAAGCTGTCCCTGCTGCTGCCATTCATTCAGAGTGATCATCAATCATTACTCCTCAAATGATGGATCGGTACGGCGTAGTTTCCTTAATAACGCGGGCCAAGCGATATCACCATTAGCCTCTTTAGTGACTGCTTTTGATGCCGCTTGAATACCAGCTAGTATTTGCGGTGGTATATGTGTCAACTCGCTGCCGCCGCTTTGGGCTTTGATTTGTACTTCGCACGCTCTTTGCATGATGTACATGAATAAAAACGCATCGGCAACGGTGCTCGCACAAGTTAGCAGGCCATGATTACGCAAAATCATAAAGTTGGCATCGCCAAGGTCATCGACTAGTCGCACTTTTTCTGCAGGGTTTAGTGCTATCCCTTCATAATCATGATAGGCCAAGTTAGATAACGGAAATAATGATTGCTGAGAAATAGGCAGTAAGCCCTGCACTTGAGTAGAAACGGCGACCCCATCACTGGTATGTAGATGAATGACACAGTGAGCATCGGCGCGAGCATCATGTACCGCACTATGAATGGTGAATCCTGCTGGATTGATATCGTAGGCTGATGATAATATCTTTTCGCCAGCTTGATTCACTTTGACAAGGTTTGAGGCAGTAATCTCTTCAAATAATAAACCATAAGGGTTGATTAAAAACTCATCCTCGGTATCTGGCACTCGCGCTGAGATGTGTGTGAAGACCAAATCATCCCAACTATATAAGGCAATCAGTCGATAGCAAGCGGCAAGGTTGACTCGCATATCCCATTCTTGTTGGGTTACCACTCCTTTTACATCTGATATCGTTTCGTTTTCCATGATGTCATACATCCCTGTTTTAGATACTATTGATAAATCCGTCATCCACCTTATAAAACTAACAGGGTAAAAACTATGACACTTATGTATATCAACTATACATAATACTACCTGCCTCCGTGATGGATCCTTACTGTCAAATCCACACATTTAAACTTAAGAGATTTTAATCCCCTAGCTCAAAATGTACTACATAACTTAGAATATTTCCTATCAAGCAGCCCAACAAAAAGAGTTAAGCCACATATAAAAAATAGCCTTAATAAAGACTATTTTCTCACTTTAATTTTTTTACACTTCCAAAGCTAAAATAGGCTGCCCGTATTCGACACTTTGTCCATCCTCAACTAATATATCGCTCACAACCCCTTCTTTGTCACTGACCACAGGTAGCAGTCGAGTCAACTCTTCAATAAAGCAAATCGTTTGACCTTTTTCGATGTGGTCACCTTTGCTAACTAAACGATCTGTTGCGCCATCTTTACTTAAATAAACCTGACCAACATGAGTCGCGCGCACCTGCGATAGAGCACTGTCGATGTCTACACTATTTCTATCTGCGCCATTTTGAATAGTCTTTGATTTTACAGGGCTGGCAATCTCATGCTGGTTTACGTTATTCACTACTGTAACTGACTGCCCGTTATTTTCAATCGTTACTTTATATAATTGGCTGCTTTCAACGAGTTTAACCACCCGTGCCACTTGTTCTATATCCATAATAAACTCCTTAACTGATGCCGAGATATTGAGCGATAGTCATCACACTTAGGATACTCATCGCAATGGCAATTATCCAACCAAAGACAGCGATCCAAATAGGGTGCTTGTAATTGCCAACGATATTTTTTCTATAAGCGGCAATAAGTATAATCACCATAGCAATAGGTAATACTAAGCCATTTAACGTTCCGACTAATACGAGTACCTGAGCTGGCTTGCCGATAGTGGCAAAGACGAATGTCGAGATGACAATAAAACCAATAATAAAATAGCGCTTGTGTCTCTCAATGAAGGGATGAAAATTCGTCATAAAGGATACCGACGTATAAGCGGCACCAATCACTGAAGTGACAGAGGCCGCCCAAATCACCATACCAAAAACAACTTTACCAGTATTGCCTAGGATATACTGAAAAGGCGACATTGCTGGATTTGATGGGTCTAACGCAATACCTTTGGAGACCACGCCCAAGACGGCAAGGAATAAAAAGACGCGAATAACAGAGGCAATCAAAATACCAGAGACCGAGCTTTTGGTCACAGAGTCTAGGTTTTCTTCCCCGCTTACGCCTGCTTCTAACAATCGATGAGCACCGGAGAAAGTAATATAACCACCAACCGTACCGCCCACTAAAGTCACAATAGCTACCGCATCAATCTTATCTGGCATAATGGTTTTGGTAACTGCTTCGGCTAATGGTGGATCAGACTTAAACATTACATAGATAATTAACACAATTAAAATAAAACCCATTAGCTGAGTGAACTTATCCATGATAGGCCCGGTTTCGCGGCCTAGAAATATAGCAACAGCGATTACCCCACTGATCAGTGCGCCAGTAATGGGCGAGATATTGAACATCGACTGCATACCAAGACCAGCGCCGCCAATATTACCGATATTAAATGCTAAGCCTCCAGCAATGATCAAAAAAGCGAGCAAATAACCAACACCAGGAAACACTAAATTAGCAATTTCCTGCGCGCGCTTTTTGGATACTGCTACTACTCGCCAAACGTTAAGCTGGACGCCAATATCCATGACAATAGAGATTAAAATAACAAAACCGAAACTTGCCATCAAGCTTTCGGTAAAAGTGGCGGTTTGTGTCAAAAACCCTGGCCCTACTGCTGAGGTTGCCATCAAAAAAGCGGCACCTAAAATAGCTGTATTGTGTTTTTTTAAGGTACTCATAAACATCCTTGTTTTATACAGAGTAGGTCGTTCAAACTATTATTAATCTAATATTAAGCTGATATCTCAATACCTTTCAGTTCTAACTGTTTTTTTATTTCACGAGCAAAAAGAATGGCATGTTCGCCGTCGCCATGTAAGCAGACGCTTTGGGCATCTACCGGCACCTTTTCACCGCATACGCTGGTAACAGAGCCTTCAGTAATCATTTGCATGACATGATTGGTCGCTTCATCCGTGTCCGTTATTAGGGCATTGTCTTTGCTACGCGAGACCAGAGAACCATCTTTCTCATAGTTTCTATCAGCGAATACTTCAGATATCGCCTCTAGACCATGATTTTTTGCTGACTTGACCAGATAGCCACCTGACAAACCCATCACTTTTAAATTGGAATCAAAATTCTTAATTTCACTGACCAGAATATCTGCTAATGATTCATTGGCAGCGGCTTGGTTGTATAGAGCGCCATGCGGTTTCACATACTCTAAAGGCACACCAACCAAGTCACAAAGCGCTTTGGTCGCTCCCAACTGATACCGCATTAAGGCACGATAGCCCTCTTCGTCCAAAACTTGATCGGTACGACCAAAGTTCTCTCTATCGTCTAGACTAGGATGAGCCCCTACCCTGACGTTATTTTTCTTTGCCAACTGTAATGTCTTTAGCATCTCGGCATAAGAACCGGCGTGTAAACCACAGCACACGTTAGCCGAGCTTATTATGGTCAATAGTTTATCGTCTTGTCCGCAGCCTTCAGCAACGTCGGCATTTAAATCAACTTTCATGGGCGTACTCCTTAATTTGCTCGATATAGTGTTGTCTTTTTTGCTGTTCATGTAATGCTTGCTCTACCTCTACGACGACAAATTGACAAGTTTTACCAAACCGAATTTGCGCCATTAACCCTATATCAGCGTTAATCACCGTCGCAATCTTAGGATAGCCACCCGTCGTTTGCGCATCAGCCATCAGAACAATCGGCTGTCCTTGTGGCGGTACTTGAATCATGCCGATATCGACACCGTGCGAGCTCATTTGCGTAGCTTCATTAAACTCAAGTGCGGTACCATCCAAGCGATAACCCATACGGTTGCTACTGCTTTGTAGTTGCCATTGCTGTGATTCAAACGCTGCTTTTGAGGCAGAGGTAAAATACTCGTACTCACTGTTTTTTATCACTCTAATCATATTGGTTGGCTCAAGGCGAGCCACCCCTATAACGGGTAAGCTTGAGGCTATTCTAACTTTTAGAATGTCATCTGCTTTAAGATATCTACCTTTAAAACCGCCAAAACTGGCTTTTAGATTGGTGCTGGACGATTGCAGTACCGGTTCGATATCAAAACCGCCATGTACACACAGATAGCTATACATACCTTGTAATGGACGCAGTAGTTTGAGCGTTTGCCCCGCCTGTGCATTAATACGCCAATAGCAAGGAATGCGTTTATCATCTATATATGCCTCGTACAGCGCACCCGTTAAGCAAAAACTGACGTCTTCTTCAAACTGTATCGTGAGACTACCGACAGCTATTTCAATAGCAGGCTCGTTAAGATCATTCTTTAGCAACGCATTTCCCGCTTGCAAAGCCCAGCTATCCATTACCCCGCTTCTATCCACGCCCATGCTTCGGTAGCCGAATCGTCCCGAGTCTTGGATGCTAGCAAGCGCACTAGTGGTTAAAATCTTCATTGATAGCCCTTATTTATTGGTATTAGCAGATACCTGATTTAAAGGTGTTTTATTCATAAATATCAATAGCGGTAAATTTCAGGGTATCGCCTGCGTTAAGCAAAGTAGGAGACGCTTTTGTTAAATCAAATAAAGGTATATCAGTTTGGCCTAATAGCTGCCAACCACCTGGAGATTCAAAGGGATAGACACCGGTTTGTTCACCCCCAATACCGACCGAACCTGCAGGCACTTTCGTTCTGGGTGTCGCATGTCTTGGAAAATATAAGGATTCAGATAAGCCGCCAAGATAAGGAAATCCGGGCTGAAAACCAATGAAATAAACCGTATAAGTCGCCTCGGTGTGTAAATTAACAACCGTTTCAACAGAGAGACCCAATTCAGTGGCCAGTGTTTTTAAATCAGGGCCATATTTGCCGCCATAATGTACGGGGATTTCAACATGCTTACCGTTTATGGTTTTTGAAGGAATGTCATCAAGCAGAGCTGATAGGTTATCTTTAAGCGTTTCAAGCTCGACCCATGTTAAGGAGACGGTAAATACACTTAGCGTGTTCATGCCGATGACGACTTCTAAGACTTCTGGCATTTGCTGTATGCTGTCGGCGAGCGCCCAGCACTGTTGCTGCTTCTCTAACGTTATAGGTTTAGGAAAAAACAAAGTTAGATTGGTCTCACTGCATAGCTGCCATTGTAATTCCATTAGCACACGCTCCGTTATCTTTGTCTTTCATGTCGGCTTCAGATCTATTTTTAGATATTAAAACTTAACTTAGATATTCTCTTTTATCCATTCGGTCAGATAATGAATACTTACTTGACCCTGACAAAACGCTTCATCTTTAAACAGTCGCTCGTGAAGGCTAATATTGGTATCAATGCCTGTAATTTGCGCTTCTGATAAGGCTGCTTGCATCTTCTTAATCGCCGCTTCCCTTGAATGGTCATGCACGCATATTTTCGCTATCAAACTGTCATAAGAGGGCGGAACGATATAGTTTGATTCGATATGGCTATCAACTCGAATACCAAGCCCTGCCGGCATATGACAGTAGTCTATACGGCCTGCATTAGGCAGAAAGGTATCCGGATTTTCAGCATTAATACGGCACTCAAAAGCGTGTCCAGTGATAACAATATCACTTTGTTTATGCGCAAGCTTGAGCCCTGCGGCTACTCGTATTTGTTCTTGAACGATATCGACCCCAGTGACCATCTCGGTAATAGGATGCTCAACCTGAATGCGAGTATTCATCTCGATAAAAAAGAACTCACCATTTTCATATAAAAACTCAAACGTGCCCGCCCCTCTATATTTCATTTGCTGGCAGGCAGTCGCGCAAGCTTGACCTATCCGCTGTCTTTGTTCATCCGTAATACCTGGTGCTGGCGCTTCCTCTATTACTTTTTGGTGGCGGCGCTGCATAGAGCAATCGCGCTCACCTAGATAGATAGCATTGCCGTGGGTATCAGACAGCACTTGGATTTCGATATGGCGCGGGGCTTGTAGATATTTTTCAAGATAAACGATAGCACTACCAAAATTGGCTTTAGCTTCTGTCTGCGTCATAGAAATAGCGGATAATAAATCAACCTCTTGTTCCACGACTCGCATACCGCGGCCACCGCCACCACTCGCAGCTTTGATAATGACAGGATAGCCAACATCACTTGCAATCTTGATTATCTGAGCGCTATCTGCGGGCAAAGCACCTTCGGAGCCAGGTACACAAGGCACACTCGCGGCAATCATCTGTTTTTTGGCAGCGACCTTGTCTCCCATTTGTCTGATATTATCTGCGGTCGGCCCGATAAAAACGAGACCAGACTTTTCAATTAAATCCGCAAATTCTGCATTTTCGGATAAAAACCCATAGCCTGGGTGGATGGCGTCGGCGTTGGTCATTTTTGCCGCGGAAACAATCGCTCTTTGGTTAAGATAGCTGTGTGTCGCATTAGCAGGGCCAATACATATTCTCTCATCAGCTAAACGTACTGGTAGCGAGTCTCTATCCGACTCCGAATGGGCTATGACTGATTGTATACCCAACTGTTTACAAGCTCGAACAATGCGTAAGGCAATCTCGCCACGGTTAGCAATTAAGATTTTTGAGAACATGTCGGTCTTCCTAAGCTGGTCTTCTTAAAATTACAATAAGTGAGCAATCTAAGCTAATCTTAGCTGGCAGGTTCAATGACAAGCAAGGGTTGTCCATATTCTACGACCTCACCTTCATCCACTAATGTCTCTTTGATAGTGCATGGAAACTCGGCTTTGACCTCGTGCATCATTTTCATAGCCTCAATAATACATAGCGTCTGTCCCTTATCCACTTTATCCCCTACTTTAACAAACTCGTCAGCAGTAGGATCTGAGCGTCGATAAAAAGTACCTAGCATGGGTGCTGTTACTTGTTTTTGGGTATCTTCACTTGCCTCTTTTTCATTGAGAATTGCATCGTTATTATCAACATCGTTTTGATTACTCTCAGCGCTTATATTCGCTCGCTGTTTTGAGCCGGAGGTGCTAGCAAGATCGCGCTTGTTGTTATTGTTGTTATTGTTGTTATTGTTGTTATCACTGATACCCTCGTTGCCATCAGATCGGCATATTATAGAGATACGCGCGTCACCATCCGTTATTTCTAAGGAATTTATGTTAGAGCGTTCAGCTATCTTTATCAGCTTTTCGAGGTCAGGGAAATTAATATTCATATTATTATCTAGTCCATTAGAGTGAAAAGAACACCATTACTTTATTTGAATATATTGAATGATTACGTTTAACCGTAGCACAACCGCTGTACTCAATCGTAGCAGTTATGTGTTATAAGATCTTGAGAAAACATATGAGTTTTTAAATAACAAAAAGGCCTTTAATACTATAATAAACATAGCATTAAAGGCCTTTTCGTTTTAATTATAATTCAGTATTTATCTACTATTCCAATGCCTCACATGGCAAGCCCACATAATTCTCCGCAATGGTCGTCTTGCCAGCTTCTGAGTTAATAAAGTAGTCAAACTCAGCCTGCTGTACACGGAAATCAAAACGGCCTGCACTTTGAAAGCGATGCAATAACATAGTCATCCACCATGAGAAACGCACTGCTTTCCAGACCCGTGCCAAGCATATCTCTTGATAGCGTGGAATCAGATCAGTACGCCCCTCTTCGTAGATTTTTACAAACAGACGGAACGCGGTTTCTACATCACTGGCAGCAAGGTTCAAGCCTTTCGCACCGGTCGGAGGTACGATGTGCGCGGCATCTCCCAACAGAAACACTTTGCCATATTGCATGGTTTCACATACGTAAGAGCGCAATGGAGCGATACTCATCTCTAATGCTGGGCCAGTAACTAAGCGCTCAGCCATTTCTGGTGGTATACGGCGCTTTAACTCCTCCCAGAATTTTTCTTCATTCCAGTTCTCGATTTTATCCGTATCAGGTACTTGGATATAATAACGACTTCTGGTTGGGGAACGCATTGAACACAGTGCAAAGCCGCGCTCATGGGCGCAATAAACCAATTCGTCATTGACTGGCGGCGTATCACTCATCAAACCCAACCAACCAAATGGATAGGTTTTTTCGTATTCCTCTAATTTATTAGCAGGAATAGATTTGCGTGAAACTCCGTGAAAGCCATCACACCCAGCAATATAATCGCAATCTATACGAAATATTTCATCTTTATGCTGGTAAGTCACATAAGGGCTGTCTGATTCAATATCGTGTAGCTTGACGTTATCCGCTTGATACACTGTAATAGCGCCCGCTTTTTCACGTTCAGCCATCAAATCGCGAGTAACTTCTGTTTGACCATACACAATCACATGTTTGCCACCGCTGTATTTTTCGAGGTCTAACTGATAATGCTCACCTTGAAAACTAAAGTCTGTGTGAGTATGAATTAAGCCCTCTTCATCCATACGCGTGCCAGCACCCGCTTCACGGATTAAGTCTGCCGTGCCTTGCTCTAATACACCAGCACGAATCCGGCCTAACACATACTCACCTGTCTGGCGTTCTAAAATAATATTGTCGATACCAGCTTTGGTTAATAACTGTCCGAGTAATAAGCCAGATGGACCTGCACCAATGATGGCAACTTGGGTTTTGGTCGTTACTTGTGCATTTGAAGTTGCCTGAGTCTTAGTCATGAAATCCCTCTCTATATTTAATAAAGTCCGTTTAGAGTTCTATGCCACCCCAATGTTAAGAGTCAAATTAAAAGTCAAAAAAGACCGTTTCATCGTCACCTTGTAAGCGTATATCAAACCGATATCGCGGTTTTCCAGCACCTGCTTCTTTTACTGCTATCAATGTTTTACGGCGCACGGGTGACGGAACTTTATTTAAGACTGGGCAATTTTCATTGGCGTCCTGCTCATCATCAAAGTACGCTCTAGTTTGCAAATGAAGATTGATACCACGTGCAAAGATGACAATATTGATATGAGGCGCCATTGATTTACCATCAAAATCTACTTGCCCAGGTTTAATCGTCTTAAAATAAAAGTCACCATCCATTGCGCAGGCACTACGACCAAAACCGCTAAAGGGTTTTTTATTATCGAAATCAGCAATATAGTTACCGTGACTATCGGCTTGCCAAATCTCAATTAAGGCATCGTGGACTAAGTCATCATTGCCGTCATAGACAGAGCCGACCAGTTCAATATGCTCACCTTCGGCATTTTCCTTAGCCAAATCCTGCCATATTTCATCTGATCTTGACTCAAAGCCAGCTATTTCCAATGCTAAACCGATATGGACAAAAGGCCCTGCCGTTTGTGAGGCTGTTTCGCGTAATAGACCCGTCTCGTCTTGTAATTTGTATTGGCTATACATGTTTTACTCCTCAAAATAGGTTTGTAATGCGCCGCGAACGACCACATCGAAACGATATGCTAAATAATCCATGGGTTTGCTCATAGACATATCTAAGCGAGCAATCATCGTTTCAACCGCTTCTGGATCTTTTAATACCTGCACGATTGGACACAGCGGAACCAGTGGATCACCTTCAAAGTACATCTGGGTGATTAAACGTGTTGAGATCGAGGGGCCCATGACTGAGACGTGAATATGCGCAGGACGCCACGTATTAATACCATTTGGCCAAGGATAAGGACCTGGGCGCACGGTGCGAAAACGATAACGACCATCAGCATCCGTCATACAACGACCGACCCCACCGAAGTTTGGATCAAGAGGCGCAAGATAGCTGTCTTTTTTATGACGATAACGGCCCCCAGCATTGGCTTGCCACATCTCAACTAGTGTATTGGGGACTGGTTTGCCAAACTGATCAATCACACGGCCATGCACCACAATGCGCTCACCAATAGGTAAACCTGCCTGCGAGCCTTCAGTGCGAAAGTTCATCAATAAATCATTATCATGTTGGCCCATGTCTAAATTATGAAAGACAGGGCCACTGCGCTCTGAAGGGCTAGCATTTTGAATACTGACTAATGCTTGACGCGGTGAACGAGAAACTGAAGTTTTATAACCCGGCGTATACTGTGCAGGTTGCCACGCACGATCACGAGCGACAAAATAAGGATAATTTTGACTCATTTTGCTGATGTTCTGATTCATTAGGAGTATCTCCATTTTTATAAAAGGCTTAGAGCATTCAATACTTTAATATTAAGAAATTGCATCACCCCAGCCATTCTCCTTAGCTAAAGAAAATGCATGATTGGCCGCTGGCACCCCAGCATAGATAGACACATGCATCAGTACTTGACGCAGCTGAGCTTCGTTGATGCCCAAACGCTGCGCGGTGCGCAAATGCAATCCTAACTCACCATCACGCCCCAGTGCTGCCAATATAGCGGTCGTAATCATACTGCGCTGCTGGAAGGTCAAACTAGGATCTCCCCATAGCTCGCCCCAAGCATTACGAGTAATAAACTGCTGGAACGGACTGTCTAATGTTGTCGCGTTTTTAGACGCTTTTTCAACATGCGCGTCACCAAGAATCCGCTTACGCTGTACAAGCCCTTGCTCATAGCTGATACCTGCTTGACCGACAGTCGCACGAGCAGCATTCGTTTGAATATAGTCCACCAACTGATTCGGTGTTTCAATCGATGGGACATGACCCACTCCTGCAAATACGGTCAAGTGTGCATCAGAAAAAGCTGACTGCAATGCTTCTAAAGTAGCAGGAGGTGTAGACACATCGTCCGATCCAGCAAGTAAGGCAACGTTTCTAGCATAGCTTGCTAGTTTGTCGCGGTTATCGACTTGTGCTAAAGCTTCACAAAGCTTGGCATAGCTCTCATCATCGCTGCGTGACAATTGTACTTGCCAGCCTTGTAATGTCTCAGGGTTCTGTTTAACAAAAGTCGGTGAAAACCAACGCTGCACAATGCCTTCAGCCATCTCAGCTAAGCCTAAATGACGGACATTTTCAGCGCGTTCTGCCCATGCTGCTTTGGTACCGATTACAGCTCCAGTATTGGTAAGCCACATTTGCTCTAAACGCTCAGGCGCTATCTGACATAAGCTTTGACCGATGACACCGCCAATCGACGTACCGATAAAATTAAAGCTCTCAATCTCTAGAGTATCGGCTAAGGCAAGTACATCGTGAGCCAGCATTTCTGCTGAGACACCATCTGCTGCGACCCCACTACTACCGTGCCCCGGTAAGTCCCAGCGGATACAACGATAATACCCATGTAATTGGTCACAGATCTTATCCCAAACGTCACGACTCATCCCTAGTGGATGCGCCATGAATAATGCTGGTAGATAAGCCTCACCACTATCTTGATAAGCAATAAGATGTACGTCGGTTGCAAAAAATGCCATGCTTGTTCTCCTGCGCGTGTAACTTTCAAAGAGCGATTACTTATCCCAATTTGGATCCAATCTATTCATTAAGCGATAGTAAGCGGGCCATTCAGGCAGTCTCACTTCGGCACCAGCTTGAGCATCACCACCTTCAAATTGCTCTCTTGTTTTTCTCATCGCATCATCACTTACTTTAATCAACTCTCCTCCTGACGCCATAGCCTTGAGCTGCACTTGACAGCCTTGGATGATTTGATACATCCTCATAAAAGCCCAAGATACGTCAGGGCCAGTCGTGATAACCCCATGATTATTCAGCATTAAAGTATGATTGGTCGGTCCAAGTGAAGCTATCAATCGTTGCTGTTCGCTCTCATCTAATACAATACCTTCAAAATTATGATATCCAATGCGATCGTAGAACATAAACGCTTCTTGGTATAAAGGAATAAATCCGCACTTTAAAGCGCTGACCGCTTGGATATCAGTATTATGAGTATGCATGACGCAGTGTACATCTGGCCTACCCTTATGAAGAGCAGTATGAATCACATTGCCTGCTTGATTGATAGGATAAGGCGAGTCGTCGACCTTATTACCATCAAAGTCGATTTTTACTAAATTTGAAGGTTTTATTTCACTATATAAGAGTCCAAAAGCATTGATGAGTAAATGCTCGGTGCCGGGTATCCTATAGGAGATATGATTATAGACTTGAGTCGTCCAGCCGTAGTAATCAACCATTCTATAACACAGCGCCAAGTCGACTCGAGCTTGCCACTCAACGTCACTATAGCCTGGCGGGGTTACTGTAGATGCAAAAATATCTTCCATAATACAATCCTATTACTATAATTCTATTATACTGGTCTCTCGCCCATGACAATCGCACGATACATCTCACGTCTATAACCATCATAGTCGTTAAACGCTTGATGCAAGCAAATCCTGTTATCCCACATAATAACGGTATTATTTTCCCATCTTAATCGGCAGGTAAAAGACTCTTGAGTGGCAAGGCTCGATAAAAAATCAAGCAAAGGTCGCGCCTCATCGTCCGTCATGCCTTCTATCCCGCAAGCATAAATCTTGTCGACATACAGTGACTTCTCACCTGAGACAGGATGGGTTCTGACCATTGGATGATAAAAGCCTTCTAGCATCTGCTGGGTATTTAAATCAAGCTCGATATTACCGATAGCTCCTACTTTTCCTGATTCTTGAGATTGCTTTTCTGCTTGCATATTGGCAAGGACGTTTTTACCACTCATCCATACTTTTAGCGGCGCTATCATCTCCTGCATCGCTGGGCTTAAAGAGTTATAAGCCAATACAGCATTGGCGAACATCGTATCGCCACCATATGGCGGTATATCTACACCATAATTAATAGCAATAGAAGGTGGGCATTCTAAAAAAGCTGAATCCACGTGCCAGCCACTGCCAAACACGCTTTTGGTGGCGACACTCGCTTCTTTAATGAGTGGTTGAATATTTGGATGACCAGGAACTCCAGTCGTATAAGCATCCGTTCCGAACTCGCCAAGCTGAAGGATTAAGTTTTCATGATCAGTAAAAGATATTTCCTGATCTCTAAAAAAAATCATTTTATGTCGATAGAGAGCATCTTCGATTTCAGCCATAGTATCATTACTGACATTGCTTAAATCTACGCCTCTGATTTCTGCTCCCATAGCTGACGCTAAAGGATGGGCAGTAATATGCTGATAATCTTTTGCACTATTATCAAAAAGTCCTGTGGGGTGAACGCTATTAACCATTTTTAATCCCTTAAAAATTATTAAGATTGAGTTTTACTACATCAACTGAAAACTGAAAACGTTAATTTAATAAATTTACCAATTCTAAAATTAACATAGTTGATTCGCGATAAACAAATACAACGCTAATGAGATAAATTTTGCGCAGCCTCTGTCTGCGTAGGCACAGCAAGCAAGGAAAATTTATGCCAGTACAGCAAGCAAGGAAAATTTATGCCAGTTTCGCGTTATCAAATAACGTATCCAATTTATTTAGTATCGACTATATATCTTTAGAGCAGGTTTTTCTAAATGACCTACGCATTTGTAAAACGTATGCATTTGTAAAAACCTATTCTTTATAAAAACTACACTTTACAGGCAGCACTGGCGACTTTAACTTTTTCATAGACACTATCAGCATCTAAACCTAAAGCTCTAACGTCACTAAGATACTTCTGTGTACCCTCTGTCAAAGGGCCTTTCCAATCAGGATCGTTAAGTGGATCAGGTATATCGACCATCACATCTCCTTTTGCACGAGCCTCTTCCATAAACTTGGAGTCTTCTCTATCAGTCATCTCGCCTGCGATGTCGGCCATCACTCTACCTGAATTGTCGTCGATTATTTTCTTCAAATCATCAGACAAAGCTTCATACCTATCTTTATTCATCGTGACTAATAATGCTGAGTTGTAAAATGGGATATTAGTATGGGCATTTGTTAATTCTGTAATTCTAAAATCACCAGTAGGCTGCCAAGGGAAGCTTAGCCCATCAATCACTCCTCGTTGTAACGATGTATAAATATCAGGAGCAGGCAAGCCTACCGGAGAGCCGCCGGAAGCTTCAATAATATCCCCTGCAATTGCTGAAGGACGGCGTATACGCATCCCTTTCATATCTTCTGGCACGCGAATAACTTTATCAACGGTATGTAGAGCCGAAGGGCCTGCACCCATCAAAAACAATAGATGAGTATCTTCGTATTCGCTAGCAATAGTGCCATTATCATACAGAGTTTGTAGCATACAGCTCATTTGCACAGCTGAATTGGATAAGCCTGGTAATTCTGCGATTTGAGTTAATGGAAAACGTCCAGCAGTATATCCGTGAGCTTGTGCTCCGATATCAATAGTACCTTTAGCAGCAGAATCGTAAGTCACATCGGGCTTACTTAAGGTGGCTGAAGGATAAATCTCAACTTTTAGCAGACCATTTGACTCTGTCTCAAGCTTTTTAGCCCATGGCTCAAACACTTCAGTCTGCATGGCAGAAGTTGCCGGCCAAAAATGTGAGAATCGTAAAATCGTAGCATCCGCTGCTGAAGATTTCGTATTCGTAACTTGTTCAGGTTGCTCAGTTTGTCCAGACTGGGAACAAGCTGACATGCCCATTGCTACTGTTATTAATAATGGCAGAACACTCGCTTTAACTCTGATAGACATATTTATCTCTTCCTTGTAGATAAATTAAAAGTATGATTACTTAGCACTTATTATCTAATATGCACAGTTTACTCTGGTGCAACATCTATCTATAAGCTAAGATTTACAAGCAACGCCAGCTTCTTGGGCTTTTTTATAAACGCCTTGTGCATCTAATCCAAGCGCTTCCACATCATTAAGATATTTTTCAATTTCTGTCTTAAGTATACCGCTCCAAGCAGGGTCATTTAATGGGTCAGGAATCTCTATCATCGTATCGCCGCGAGCTTTGGACTCAGCTTTAACTCTAACATCTTCACTATCGAATAAACCGCCAGCAATCTTTGCCATATCCATACCTGAATTGTCATCGATGACTTTTTTGAGATCATCAGGCAAGCTCTCATACTTATCTTTATTCATGGTCACTAATAATGCTGAGCTGTATAAAGGCATGGTCGTATGCGTATTAGTCAATTCCGCTAACTTAAAGGCGCCTGCCGCATCCCAAGGCGTGCTCACTCCATCTATTACACCGCGTTGCAAGGAAGTATATTGATCAGATGCTGGCATACCAACAGGGGTACCTCCTGCCGCTTCGATAATATTAGCCGCTATCTCTAACGGGCGGCGAATACGCATGCCTTTGAGGTCTTCTGGTTTGCGAATAGGTTTATCAATAGTATGAAAAACGCCAGGTCCTGAAGCCATCATAAATAGCGGATGGGTATCCTCATACTCACTTGCTATCACATCATCATTATACAAGGTTTGTAGCATACAGCTTAATTGAGCACCTGAGCTTGAAAGACCGGGTAGCTGGGTAATCTCAGTCAATGGAAAACGGCCACTGATATAGCCCTGAACTTGCGCCCCTATATCAACAGTACCCTTAGCAGTCGAATCATAAGTGATATCAGGTTTACTTAGAGTGGCTGAGGGGTAAATCTCAACTTTAATTCTGCCGTCTGAGTCGGCTTCAATCTGTTTTGCCCAAGGCTCAAAAACATCGGTATGCAAAGCTGCTGTAGATGGCCAAAAGTGTGAGAACCTTAGTGTCGTAACTTCCTGCGTCGTTACATCTTTTGCGGCTGAATTAGTATCGACATCCTGCTCAGATTGATTGGAGCAACCTGACATACTCAATGCCATTACTACAGATAAAGGGATGGCGCTTCTTTTAATTTTAATAAACATCTTTATCTCTTCCTTGTAGATAAATTAGAAATCATTACCATTAACTATATAATTAGCATAGTTCAAAATTGAAATCACAATATTTATAAATCACAAAACATATCATCTGTAAGAGGCAATGTTAGCGTACGAATTAAGACTGACAAGCCGCACTGGCTTCTTTTGCTTTTTGATAGACTGTTTGAGCATCTAATCCCAGCGCTTCAGTGTCTTTTAAGTACTTTTGCGTCCCTGCTTCTAACGGTGCTTTCCATGCAGGATCATTCAATGGATCAGGAATGTCTATCATAACGTCGCCTTTGGCTTTTGCCTCAGCCATAAATTTGGCGTCCTCACCGTCAAACACTTCACCGGCAATAGCAGCCATCGCCTTACCAGAATTGTCATCGATGATTTTTTTGAGATCATCAGGCAGGCTTTCATACTTGTCTTTATTCATAGTAACCATAATAGCGGAACTATAAAAAGGCATATTGGTATGGGTGTTTACAAGCTCGATAAGTTTAAATGAGCCAGTCGCATCCCATGGCAGACTTAAGCCGTCCAGTACACCGCGTTGCAGCGAAGTATAAAGATCAGGAGCTGGTAAGCCGACAGGCGTTCCTCCTGCCGCTTCAATAATGTCACCCGCGATGGCTGAAGGACGACGAATACGTAAACCTTTTAAATCCTCTGGTTTGCGAATAGGCTTATCAATAGTATGAATGCCTCCAGGACCAGTACCCATCATAAATAGCAAATGCGTATCTTCATATTCGCTCGAAATCACCCCATCATCATACAATGTCTGGAGCATGCAGTTCATTTGAGTGGCTGAATTGGAGAGACCGGGAAGCTCTGTGATTTGAGTTAATGGGAAGCGGCCGTTGGTATAACCTTGAAGTTGAGATCCGATATCGACAGTGCCTTTAGCAGCTGCGTCATAGGCAGCATCAGCCTTGGTGAGTGTTGCAGAAGGAAAGATTTCAACTTTCAATCGTCCATTTGACTCTTCTTCAACCTTTTTTGCCCAAGGCTCAAAAACATCGGTATGCGTCGCTGAAGTCGCTGGCCAAAAATGCGCGAAACGTAATGTCGTCGTCTCTTTAGAACTTGCAGCATCGCCGTTAGCCGCATCATTAGCGGTATCGTTTGATTGTGAGCAGCCAGTAAAACCAATTAAGGCTGCCAATGCCATACTAAACGCCATACTAGTAGGGAGGGTTTTCTTCATCATAAATTCCTTTTTTTGATGGTCTAAAATAATCCTAATAAAATCTTTATAATTTGTTCTATATAAGAATTCTTGTTCGTATAGTGAATTAACGTAACCCTTTTCTAAGCTTCTGTCAATGTGGTTATTTGTTTTTGCTGGATGAATTTAAAACTATTGTTTCGATTGCTCGTAATGTGAGCTGACATTGTCTATCTGCTGCACCGCAGTAAGTCAAAGGAGATAGAAGTATTGCAAGCTCATTTGAGTCATTATCGCTATCATCTACCAATAACTCTGTTGTGAACTCAAACTCTGTTGTTATCTCAAAGAAAGTTTGCACAAAGCCTTTATGCTCTCTATGTGCTTGCTGGCTAGCTTGTTCTATTAAAGGATAGATTCGCTCTTGACGGTCTAGAAAATGACGTTTTAAAGGTTCAACGAGATACGCATCACTATTTAAATCAAGATTGGCCGCCATGCGCTCGGGATACACTTGCAACCCTTGTAATAAAGTCTTTAGATAATCTGCGGCACCAGCGACCAAAGCGACGCCTTCCATTAAAGGCATCCAGCTCGCATGCCACTGGCCCAACGCACGCTCAAAAGGCTGAGCGGTTGTGTTGCTAATCACACTTAGATGCCCGTGCATTCTTAACGTAGCGGTCTTAATTAAAGCACACAACACAGGGTTACGTTTATGCGGCATCGATGATGAGCCGCCCATCCCTTCAATAGTAGGTTCAGCCAACTCTCCCAATTCAGACTGACACATCAAGGCTATATCTTCAACGATATTTTCCATAGCGCCAGCACAAGCATCCAATCCAGAAGCGAGCGCGTGAATAGGTTGTCTATTCGTATGCCAAGGCAGCAATGGCAACGATAGTCCGAGTAATGTCGCCACCTGCTGAGGCAACTCATAACGTTCATTCTCTTCATTACTAACTCCAACAGGACCACCCCATTGTAAATAAAAGCGAGAATGCTCTAATTGCGTTAAATTTTGCATAACAGCGATTAGCGATGCTGCCCATTGCGAGGCCTTTACTCCAAAAGTAATCGGTAAAGCTTGTTGCAACAATGTTCTACCTGCCATCGGTGTTGTACGATGACTCTCAATTAATATAGCGCAAGCTTGAAGCACATCAAACAAGTCATTATTGATAAGTTTTAGAGCTGGCTTGAGCATCATCATCATCGCTGTATCAATGACATCTTGACTGGTAACGGTCTGATGAAAATACGGTTTTATTTCTTGAGGTAATAAGGCTTTGGCTTGTGCTATGAAAGGAATAGCCGCGTTGCCACCAAGGTAAGTTTGCGCCCCAATCTTATCAATATCAAACAAATCTATCGCTAACGCTTCTTTAGTTTGCTGTAGAATGCCTGAAGGAATAAGGCTATGATGCTCTCTGACTGCTATGATGGCCAGTTCAAAATCTAACATGGCCTGCACAAACAAACGATCAGAAAAGCTCTTTGCAATATCAGAATGGATAAAAGGCTGATTGATTAATTGAGTAATTTTCATTTAAAATCTCTAATTTTGGTAATCATTGAATAGCATGTATAAAGAACAAGATGAGAAAATACCTGTAGATAGTCCAGATTTTGTTGCATCGCTTGCGGCAGGGATGAGCGTATTACTGACTTTTGATGAAAACCACTCTAGTATGACGTTGAGCGAAGTAGCCGAGCGCGCCAAGATAGATAGAGCAAAGGCTAGACGTTATTTATTAACCTTGCATGCCCTCGGTTACGTTCATAAAAGTAAGCGTCAGTTTAGTTTGACCCCGAAAACGCTAAGCCTTGGCGCCAGTTATTTAAGTGGCGTCCACCATCACGATATTATTCAGTTTTATTTAGAACGCGTCACTGAAAAAACAGGTGAATCTTGCTCGTTTGCAGTATTAGATGATGATGAAGTGGTATATATCGCTCGCTCTGCGGCTGAACATCGCTTGATGTCTATTACCTTAGCGATTGGCACGAGACTACCTGCAGCTTATACCTCTATGGGTCGTGCGATTCTTGCCAGCCTTCCTGATGAACAGCTTAAAGATTATATTAATAACGTTGAACTATGCGCTCATACGCCATACAGTATTACTGATCGTAATCAGCTTAGTCAGGCGCTCAAAGAAGCTAAAGATCAGCAGTACGTCGTTGTAAATCAAGAGTTGGATACAGGCCTTCTATCGCTAGCACTGCCAGTCTATAAAGCAAATAATGAACTTATTGGTGCTATTAATATTAGTACCAATGCACTTCGTATCTCTCATGACGTATTAATCGAACAGTTTTTACCAATACTACGTGATTGTGCAGCAAAAATCCAAGCCTACTATATCTAGATACTGTATTTAACTGCTATATTTAGACGAGAGATTTAACTGCAATATCTGAATGAAAGCTGACTAAGAATTATTGAAGCTTATCATTGGTATATAACCAGTTGATTTTAGAATATGCCTAACTACTATGTGTATGTAAATGAAATATAGTCGATAGTAAAACTGCACTCTTTAAGGCATAAAAGGCTTACATTAAATTGTAAGCCTTTTTTTATATCCAACTTTTAGTAGTCAGTTTTCAAAATAACTTAGAACAGACACAGAGTTCTTCACGTTTCGAACATTACAAATTATTGTTATACCACAAATCATGGTCAGATATATAAGCCCTGCAATAAAAAAGAGTCAGCCACCATTCCCACAGTAAGATGGCATTCATAAATACTTAACATCTTTAAAACTCTCTCGTTAATTCCTGAGTAATTAATACTACTTATTTTAATTTCTTTATAGTAATATAAATCCTGACCAAATGGTCAACTATGTTAAAAATTGTCTTTCCTTAGAGATAACAGCGCGTTTGGATAGGATGTTAAAACCGGACTTTGCATGGTCCTATAATTGCGCTTTTAAGGGAAATTAACGACTGTACTTAAGGGAGTAATACTGTGCGTTTAAACTTAATAGCAACAACTCATATCCATTCAGCTAAAAACAGGCTCTACTATCTAAAACCATTGTTTATAGCAGCAGCTACTATCGGTGCTTTAGGCAGTCTAACCTCTGCTCAAGCTAAGACTTTTTTTACTGATACGAGCGTTTCTGTACTTTACGGTACTGATTATGAACTAGCAGAAGATGGAGAGCTGACGACAGTTACCTTAGAGCATGCGTCCGCTCATAGTTGGGGTGGCATATTCTTCTTCGTTGATCGTTTGCAAGGCGTCAGTAATGCTGAAGGTAGCCGAGCCAAAGATATTTATGGCGAGCTGTCTCCAAAGTTCAAGATTTCAGACTACAATAATGGCTTTATTAAGCAGGTAAACTTAGCTGGTACTTATGAGTTCGGCTCGAATAGTAGCGGTTTTGAGCAAGATAACTTCTTAGTAGGTATTGGTGCTGATTTAAATATACCTATTGATGGTATGAAGTATGCTTCAGCTACTTTATATCATGCTTTTAACGATGACACTTTCAGTGACGCTGATGATCAACAAATTACTTTGACTTATGGTTGGGAGAAAAATAACTTCGTCGTTGACGGCTATGTTGATTATTCTTTTAATAACGATGATAAGGCAAATCAGTTGCATATTAACCCGCAGATTAAGTACAACTTGCAAGAATTGCTTGGTATTGATAACAGCATCGAAGTCGGTATGGAATACAGCTATTGGAAAAACAAGTTTGGTGTTGATGGAGTGAATCAGAGCGTACCTAGTGCTCTAGTGAAATTTCATTTTTAAGTAAATAGTTGTGAGTTTGCATAATAATTGATCAAAAGTTAACAAGCCCCTTTCAACATTAGTATATGAAAGGGGCTTATTCATGCATAATGGTTATTTAGTATTTTTAAATTACTGAGTTGTCCATAGTTATCTATTCAATAGTAGCAGTAACTTCAATCTCAATCAGTAAATCCGGTTGTGCAAGAGATTGAACGCCAATTAATGTATTGGCTGCAGGTAATACATCTCCATAAAATTCAGCAATGGCATGACCGATAACTTCTAAATCTTGCGGCTTCAAGTTCACTATATACGTTCTCATTCTCACCACATCCGCTGGTCTCGCCCCGGCTTCACGCAGTACCGTTGTCAGATTCTTAAATACTTGCTGTGTCTGTTTGGCCAAGTCGTCAGCGCCGACTAAGTTTCCGCTTTCATCCCATGCCAATTGCCCTGCACAGTGGATATCTGTTTTCCCCTGTGATTTAACGGCGTGAGAAAAGCCATATTGCAAACTGTCATATATAGAGCTTGGATTAATCACTTCACGTGTCATATTAAAATCTCCTTTGAATGTAATTACTATCTTCTATTTTTCTAAGATGGTATTGCGGTATTTTAAAATAATGAAAAAGCTTAACGGCTTAAAAAAACAATCCCATTTAGTAACCATACTAAACGGGATTGCTGACATCTATTAAGCCCAGTTGCTCAAAAGCTAATTAAACTTAGTCTGCCTTTGGCTTAAGCGCCGCGCTGATATCTGCTAACAAAGGCGGAATATCATGCTTGTCAGTCATCACCTCTAAAAATACCATTTTATCTGTCGTTGCTGCGGCTGTCTTGAGAGCAGATTTTAATTCTCCCATCGTTTCTGCTTTGAGTACCAAGCTATTATGCTCATCAGCACCAAAAGCCTGCGGCATTAAGTGCCAGTTGCACTTAGGAATATCATTGTAGCGTTGATTTTCACCATGAATTGCGCGCTCAACGGTATAGCCGTCATTGTTAACCAACACAATAACTGGATTGATACGCTCTTGGATCATCACTGCTATTTCTTGAATGGTCAATAATGCTGAGCCATCACCAATGAGTAAGACACTACGCTTATCAGGCGATGCAATGGCAGCACCTAAACTTGCTGGCAAGGTATAGCCGATTGAACCCCACATTGGCTGACCGTAGCAGGTCACGCCCTCTGGCAGACGCACATCACTGATACCAAAGTAAGCGGTTCCTTGGTCAGCAAACACCAGATTATTATGGTCTAAATGATCTGCGATGACATGCCACAAGTCATCTTGACGGATAGCTTCTTCATCAGTACCATGTTGCTCATGCGGCTTGATCTCTTTACAAAAAGGCTTGGGTACAATATTGATACCCGAAGTCATTACTTCATGCAACGCTTGTAAGGCATCTTCTAATGCGATAGGAGCAAAATTCTTACCGCTAATAGTCGCACGCTCATAATGCAAGTCAACAACGACTTTTTCATCAATATCTTGGCTGAATCCTGCCGTCGTCGTATCGGTATACTGCACTCCAATTTTAATTAGGCATTCACAGTTTTCTACTGCATCTTTCACTACTGGACGTGATGCCACACCTGCATAAGTGCCTGCCCAGCGCTCGCTTTGTTCATCTAGAAGGGTTTTACCCCATGATAAAGTCGTATAAGGAATTTCAGTATCAGCAATTAATGCTTTGAGCTGGTCTTGTAGTCCCAAGCGATGCACCATCAAATCTGCCATTAAAGTGGTAGTCTTATTCGGTAAAAACTCTATCAGCGCTTTCTTAAAATCGACCAATGCTGCTTGGCTGGTTATATTCTCTGCACTATCGACAAGCTTAGTAGAAGGTGGATAAATGGGCTGACGTGCGACATCTGGCGATAGCAACAAGTAGCCTGGGCGATGTTTTTTGAGGGTCACACGAATGACTCTATCAATCTCGGAAGCAGCATTTTCAGCGGTAAGCTGCGCACGTGCTACCGTTACTGGCTCTACCATCTTAATAAAGTGGTTAAACACGCCATCACCAAGCGTATGGTGGATGCGGCGTTTGGAATCTTGCAGAGCGGTACTAGGCGCGCCGACGACATGCAATACAGGCGCATACTCAGCATAGGAGCCTGCGGTGGCATTGATTGCCGACAGCTCCCCTACACCAAAAGTCGTCACCATCGCTGCAAACCCACGCTCACGTGCATAACCGTCGGCTGCGTAGCCTGCATTGAGCTCGTTAGTATTGCCTACCCAACGCAATTTATCAGAATCGATAATATTGTCTAAAAAGGTTAAATTAAAATCACCTGGTACGCCAAATATCTCGGTCGCCCCTGCTTCAGCAATGCGATCAAACAAATAGTCAGCGATGGTGTATTGTTGGCTCATAGCTCTTATCCTTAAGAATTATCTGTGTAAGTCATAATGGTTTTTCAAATGGTTGGAGATAATTATAAAGTTGTATATCTAGCTTATTTATAAAACATAAAGCTTTTGGAATACATATTATAAAAATCTGTTATATCATACATTCATAGCATGATGACATGCCTATTTTGCTAAATTTTGATTTTTTTGATGATGGTTATTGACAGACCAAAAAAACTGCGTATAATACGCCTTCATCATCTGATGTTACTTAAACGATGATTCAGCGGGAATAGCTCAGTGGTAGAGCATAACCTTGCCAAGGTTGGGGTCGAGAGTTCGAATCTCTTTTCCCGCTCCAAATACTTAAAAAGCCTCACTTAACAGTGAGGCTTTTTTTTGTCCAATTTTCGGGGCCTATAGAGAAATTCTCGACATATCTTTTTTGAATATAGTTAAGTCTAACTACTCAAACAAAAAACCCATTTTCATGCCGGTGCCCATGTGGTGCCCAAACTGTGCCCTGCCCTAAAACATCACATACATAACTGACCACAACCTAGCTATTTTTGGTTCAAAAATCATCATGACACCTAACCTAGTAAATTTAGCCCTATGCTAATTTTTGAACCCAACCTCAATTCAGCAAAAAACGTGTTTCTCAGAGGTCTAATTTTTCTGAAATGCATTTTAGTTTTATAACATCTAAAATTAATTGTCGTTTAAACAGTCATAACCACAACCTAATATCTGAAAACAATTAGCACGAGTAGAATATTTATCGGCGCTAAGCTTGATGATTTTCAAGACACCTCAAAGAGCCATTCTATTAAACATTCTAACTTCCTTCTGAACCCCTTCCCTCGCAAACTTCATCTTCTTCATAGAGGATAATATCGCCAGGTGTGCAATCCAAAAGCTTACAAAGCTCATTTAATGAATCAAAGTCTATTCTAGTGACTTCATTATTGTACATTCGATACAAAGTAGATCTTCCTAGTTTAGACATCCTGTCAGCATCAGCTACACGGATGCCTCTTTGTGCAAATAAAACAGGTAAATTGAGCTTAATCATACATAAAATCCCCAAAGTGATAAAAAAGTGCTTGCAAGTGATAATATTTATAGATAATATGTACTCATTAGTGATAATTAATCATTCACTAATAGTAAATTTATTTCATATGGAGAACTATTATGTCACAAACTTATCTCACTACTCAAGAATTAGCCGAACGTATCAAGTATGACGCACGTACTATCCGTAACCAACTTAAGGACACTGTTTTGATTGAAAACATTCACTACATACGCCCTTTTGGCGGTCGCAAGATTTTGTACGTATGGGAACGTATCGAAGAGGATATGTGCAAGCCGGTTATGAGTGCCATCAACGGTATGGCTTTACAGTAAATTTCACATGAACAAGGAGCTAAGCAATGGCCTCAATAAGATCGAGACGTGGCAAGCTATTCGTAGATTTTCGATATATGAATATGCGTTGCCGTGAGACGACTAATCTCACAGACACTCCAGCTAATCGAAAGAAGCTGGCTAAAATTATCGAAAAAATGGAAGCAGAAATCACTCTAGGTATTTTCGACTATGCTGCTTACTTCCCAAAGAGTGAACGAGCACAGGAAATGATGGCGCTAGCTGATAGAGCCGAAGCTTGTATCAGTCGTAACCCGACCTTTAAGCAGTTTGTCGATATTTGGTATGATGAGAAGAAGATTGAATGGCGACCGAGCTATCGGCAAAAGATAAAGATTATTCTTGATAAGTACTTATTACCTGAGTTTGGTGGTAAAGCGGTACATGCCATAAAAAAATCAGACTTGCTGACCTTCCGTAGCTCCCTCGCCAAAGTTCGTTACGGTAAAGATGGTCAGTCAAGTCTGTCAGTAGCACGAATCAATCAGATTATGATACTACTTCGTATGATACTAGAAGAAGCGTCAGATCGCCATGAGTTTGAGATGCCTTATAAAAATATTAAGAATCTTAAACAAGCTCGTCCGGATGTAAATCCCTTTACGCTGGCTGAGGTATGGCTGATTTTAAAGCATGTTCGACCTGACTATAAGCCATACTACACCATTCGCTTTTTTACAGGGATGCGTACCAGTGAGATTGATGGGCTTAAGTGGGAGTGCATTAACTTTGATCGTCGTGAGATCAGTATCAAAGGTGCATTAGTTAATGGTGAGATGGGTCCAACGAAGACACTAGGCTCACAACGTGATATTGCTATGTCACAGTTAGTATATGACGCCCTACTGGAGCAGAAGGTACGCACTTATGGCAAGTCAGAGTTTGTATTTTGCAACTCACAGGGCAATCCGATGGAGTACCGTAATGTGAATAGACGGGTATGGAAACCCACGCTTGCCCTACTCGGTCTAAAACACCGGCGTGCTTATCAGACTCGGCATACCGCAGCAACGCTTTGGCTCGCTGCTGGTGAGAATCCTGAGTGGATAGCCCGGCAAATGGGTCACAGCAGTACAGAAATGCTGTTTCGAGTATATAGCCGTTATGTGCCTGATATCACACGTCAAGATGGCTCAGCGATGGATAACTTGCTACTGGCTAGCAAGGAGAAGCTAACCAGTGCATCGAATAGCTCTAATGCACTAACTGAAAAGGAGACGTCGCAATGAAAATCATCAATTATGAGGAGCTGTTTGGTGAGTTTAAACCTGACGGTGCGATCAGTGAAGACGCGAATGTTATCGCCAATGCATTGATGCGTGAGTTGTATATTTCATCTGGTCATAACCTAGCACGCTTCTTAGGAGTGAAACGGTGTTTTAATAATGATATGGCGATGCGTGTGTGGGTGCAGAAGCGCTTGGATGCGATTCTTGACTATGTGATTGACGATATGCGTTATCAGCTTCAGAGCGAGCTTTATGAGCTATTACCGCACTCTGGCTATTAAGGAGAATATGATGAGTGTGAAGCTTCAGCCGAATATGATGCAGAACGCACAAGATCTAAAGATCTGTGAGGATTACTGGTCATATGATGACGAAAGTGATTATATCGCACATGTACAAACCATCTGTGAGAAGTATGAGATTAGCGCACAAGTACTATTCGAGACAATCGGTGAGTGTTTTGCTTATTTAGATGATGTACTTTGTGAGTACTGTGGTTATGTGTGCCCTTTACAGATACCAGCAGATATCCCTTATATGCGCTCAAAAGAGAGTTGGTGCTGTGAGGTATGTGAGCATGCCGTATGGCGGGAACATAATCATAGATAAGTTGTTCAAAATTTTAAAGCTAGACAGCTTAGGTTGTCTGGCTTTTTGCGTACCGCCTACCCTCTATTAAACACAGTCCAAATTTAGTATGCCACTACACTATGCACCGATAGGTAAACCTTGTATCGATCGCTACAATTGGCAAGGTAAAAAACGTACCAACGTCATTGGTGCCCTATACGGAAAAGCATTATTTGCACTTGATTACTTCGAGAAAAATATCAATGGAGATATATTCTATAACTGGTGCTTGAGATAGCTTATCTATGTTTGGCATGGTTCCTAGCCAGTTGTGAGTGTATTAGTTATTATAAAATCCTCTGCTACTTTTGCAAGGGGTCTATTCTTTAACACGATTTAGAAGCTCTCTATAGGTGCGTTGTCGAAGCAGTTGCCGTTCAATATGTGGATCTAAACGAAAAACCCAACTGCTAATAGCAGCTGGGTTTTTGTCACTCCTATTTGAGGGCGGTTCTTTTGGAGTAGAAGGTATTTAGTATTCTAGAAGATCGATGTCAAGCGCTACAACGAAATTTATATTTATTAGATTTCTATTCTAGTATGAGACATGATCTAAGTAGTTTTACACCTTTTTGAGTATAGAGCGGTTCAATCAATTCGTAATCAATAAGGCATTTTTTTATTTCAATGTCTTTTATCCTTGCAGCAGCAAACATACATTTTTTCTTATTATAAACTCCTTGCCAAAAATGTTGTAGGTTTGCGAAGACATATAAGGCATGTAGTAATCCTTTACTATCTCTAAATTCATCCTTCCATGGTGAGTAAGCTTTATGAGAGCTATCTGAATATAGTTTATGTTTTTTCTCAATTAGAGAGAGTTGCAAATGCATTGTTTCATGAACTACATTTTCAACTGTTCTTTCTAGCCAGTTTTCATGCTCATAAAGAGGTACGTTTATAAATATTGTAAAAGGTAAGTCAGGATCAGTATAACTAGCCCCCTATGGCAGGATAGTTGTCACCCCTAAATATTAATCCAAATGGGGGGCACAAGGACCAATCATGCCAAGATATAGTAATGAACGTAAACAAGCCATACTCAGCAAACTGCAACCCCCATTAAACCTAAGCGTGGCTCAAGTATCAAGAGAGGAAGGCATCGGTCTTCAGACCCTGTATAATTGGCGCAATCACGCCAGAGAACAAGGTCAGCCCATGCCGACAAATAAACGTACTCCTGATAACTGGTCAAGCGAGACCAAACTTGCCACCGTCATCGAAACAGGCGGCTTATCCGAGACCGAGCTTAGCGAATACTGCCGTAGTAAAGGTCTCTATGTTGAGCAAATAAAAGCGTGGCGCACTGACGCTCTTAAGGGCTTTAGCAGCAGCAAACAACAGAGCCTTAAAGACAAGCGTCAACAGCAGACAGACCGCAAGCAGATTAAGCAACTCACCCGAGAGCTTGCTCGAAAAGAAAAAGCCTTGGCTGAGACCGCCGCCTTACTGGTGCTCAGAAAAAAGCTGGATGCGTTTTGGGAGACCGAACCCGAGGACGACTAACCTCACTCCCAGAGCGCATCCAATATATAGAATGGATACAAGACGCCACCCAAGCAGGCGCTAGGCTCAACCCTGCCTGTTGTGAGGTTGGCATCAGCGTGCGTACCTATCGGCGCTGGTATAAAGATTCTCAAGTGCAGCAAGATAAGCGTGCTGAAGCTATCCGCCCTGTACCGGCTAACAAGATGAGCGTAGCGGAACAAGCCGCCATTATAGCCGTCTGCAATCAGCCCCGCTTTGCCAGTCTACCGCCCACCCAAATCGTACCCACCTTACTTGATGAAGGCATATATCATGGCTCAGAGTCTACCTTTTACCGACTACTTAAGCAGCATAATCAGCTCAACCATCGAGGTCGTCGCTTAGCCCCTAGCGCATCAAAGGCACCACAAACCTTTACTGCGACCGCTCCAGGTCAGGTGCTGTGCTGGGACATCACTTATTTGCCAAGTCCCGTACGGGGGCAGTTCTATTACCTGTACATGATAGAGGATGTCTATAGCCGTAAGATTGTCGGTCAGGAGGTGTATGATTGTGAGTCAGGAGTATTAGCAGCTCAGCTGCTTGAGCGTACCCTCATCCGTGAAAAGGCGCTACATAGCGGTGTGGTATTACACTCAGACAATGGGGCACCGATGAAGGCGCAAACTATGAGGATGAAGGCCTATGAATTAGGCGTTGTGACGTCATATAGCAGACCGCGTGTGAGTAATGACAACCCCTTTGCAGAGTCTTTGTTTAAGACGTGCAAGTATCGTCCTAGTTGGCCCACCCAAGGCTTTAAAAGCTTAGAGGCGGCTCGTGACTGGGTGCTGAGCTTCACGCGCTGGTACAATAATGAGCACAAACACAGTCAGCTGAACTTTGTGACGCCGAGTCAGCGCCATACGGGTGAGGATAAGGAAATACTGGCAAAACGTAAGCTGACGATGCAGCAAGCTAAAGCTCAAAATCCAATACGTTGGGGCAGTCAAGAGGTGAGAGATTGCGAGCCTGTGGGTCCGACGACATTGAATCCTGCAAAAGAGCCAGAAAAGATGAGATTACAAGCTGCTTAATTGGGCTTGATGGTGACAACTAGCTTGAAAAACTCCGCTAGTGTCAGTGTCAATATCGTCGGTTTCTAAAAGATGTATAGACTTCACTAAAGTTTTAACTGACTTATAAAGTGAATTTGGATCGAAATCCTTAATATATTGCAAAACAAGATTTAATTGTTTTAAAGCTACATCTGCATTGTATGTATAGTCTAAAGTTAAACCGATATCTTCCCATAGAGCAGAAACTGCGGGAGGCAGCTTTTGTAATATTGAATCTTCTGTATCAATAATAGTTTCAATATCATTAAAATATCGATTTATAAGATAGTTTATAGTGCTATATGTTGGATAAACTTGAGAATCTTTTACGAGATTTTGTATATCTTCTTCAGACCAACTACTTCTAGGATAATACTCAAACATTAGATTTGTCTTCAGAGTAAAAGGTAAATATCAATGTTATACGATTTCCCGAATGAACTTGACTTACAGCATGATAAGAGTCTTGTGATATCTCGAAGCCGTTTAGGAGCTTATCATTGGGTATAACTATATTTGAGATACTTGAAGAATCAGAATCTGTAAATACCATACATAACCCACCGTTCTCTACATCCCAATTTTCATTAAAATGCATTAGTAAACGATGACTTTCACGAACTTGACTAGTAGTTTCGTGGATATAGTCGTTGTGTATTTTTATGATATGTCCTTCAGTTAATAAATGCCCGACTACATCGAACTTGCTCAACAATCTAGTCTCATACATAGATTCCATGTATTTTTTTAGATAGTTTAAATAGCTCTCTTTAACCAGAAAATTCATGAAATAGGGTAAGACGGTATGCTTTAAGCTGAATTCAAACTGTGTGTAAAAGTCTGCTTCAACTAATTTCCATGGAGCGTCTGCTCTTAACCAATTTATCATTCGTTGATGCAGAACATCATCTACAATATATTCTGAAAAAAAATGCTTATAAGGATCTTTTTCTAAAGAAACTTCTTCAGGCAAGTAAATCATAAAGCATACCTTCTTAGAGTTTCTAGCATTTTGCCAATGTATAGCTTGTGGTCTTTGCAATATATGGACGGATTATCAAACCCTTTCTCTTGGCTCCATCTTGACAGTGGCATACCACCACCACATATATGGCCTATTTCACATGCTTGACATTCTTTAGAAGTAGGATGTTGAACACTAGAAGCTTCTGCAAATTCTTTCGACTTTAGTACATTAAACAAGGAGTATTCACTCTTTATATTAGGTCTTCCATCAAAGTAGTCAACGCCTTCAAATGTCGCCCTTAAGGTGTCATTTTTTCTTATTTCACCATCCGTTTCAATAACAATTATCCCAAACCCTTGTTCGCCTTTACCTTCTTTTTCTGGATTACCACCTAAAGCTATTTTTATAATATCATCAAAAAACCTTATAGGTACTGGATCAGGATCATTCACATAGTATTGGAATAACTCTACTAGCCAATCTCCATATTCGGTACTATTAAAACTCGCTTTTCCTGCGGGAAGAAAGGTATGGTTACCATCCTGTAGAAGAATGTCAATGCTTTTACTTCCTAAACGCTTTAGGTAGTTGTAATTATCAATAGGATTAGTTGTAGGTTGTATTACTGACAAAGTCCCCGAGAATAGAAAATCACTTTGATCATGAGATACTAGTAGCTTTATTCCATCCACTGTTTTGTCAAACGAACTTTTACCCTTATGAGTAAACCTACCTATATCATTCGCTTCTCTAATTCCGTCCACACTAGCTGAAACAGATACTCGATATTTGTGACAAATATCGAGTATCTTATTATTCAATAATATTGCATTTGTTTGTATAGCTATAGGGTATTGCTCATGATTAGGTAATACGTCTCTAAGATGGGCTAAGAGGTTAGAAAGCTTAACCTCTCCTAACAGAAATGGCTCCCCACCGTGTAAAACAATAGCGAAACCGCTTGGTTGACGGTTCGATACTATACTTAACTCTCTGCATAAGTTATTGACTGTTTCTGTACTTATAAGTTTAGGCTGGTCCATCCAACTGGTGTCTTGACCGTTATAAACATAGCAATAGCTACAGTCGAGATTGCATCGGCTTGCTACCTTAATTAGGATAGTATCGAGTTTATTCAAAATATACTAACTAACGATTATGACGATTGTGGACGCGATCGTAACTGCCTTGCACTGAGTTTACTTGCTTCACTTCTTTAATCAGCCTTTCAAGAACAGCACTATTTAACACAGGAGAACTAGGGGTTTTCATGGAAACTTGCTTTTTGACAACTTGCATTGTAGGGCCTCTCAAGTTAACTTCTTTGTTTTATAATACAGAAAATATAATTGTATGCTAATCAATGGATAGAAGCACTACTAATTTTTCTTTATTTTACAAGTACTTGATTTAATTATTTTTTTTTATTTCTTATTTTTTATTTAAAAAAGATAAGAAATTGATCGAAAATCTGTATGGTTGAACCAATTTAAAGTCGGTATAGTGTAGATAGTATTAATCTTTTAAAGACTGTGTCACGCTAGAAAGCTGAACTGCTTCAGGATCGTCAAGAGACTCAGTATTCTAAGAGAAAAAGATAACTTCAGGGTGAACCGCCCCGACTTTATCGGAGAGTGATTTACTTGAGTCAGGCAGCGATGCCTGACAGGGTTAAATTATCATAATACCGCTTTTCAAAATCAAAAGGTGACACATAACCAATCGTACTATGCAGTCGTGTTTTATTAAACCAGTCCACCCACTCAAGGGTTGCCAGTTCAACATCGTTCACACCAGTCCAGTTTTGCTTTAAATAATGAATCACCTCAGACTTATAAAGCCCATTGACCGTTTCAGCCAATGCGTTGTCATAAGAGTCGCCTGTTGTACCAACAGAGGCAATCACGCCAGAATCCGTCATTTTATCAGTATAGCGAATGGATAAGTACTGAACCCCTCGATCACTGTGATGAATGACATCTTTGGGATGGTTTCTATCTGCTATTGCTTGATTTAAAGCCGCCATCACCATATCGGTGTTCATACGATTAGATACCTTCCAACCAACGATAGCACGGGCAAACACATCAATAATAAAAGCGGTATAGACCCAGCCGCTTGTCGTCTTGATATAGGTAAAATCTGCAACCCACAGCTGGTTAGGACGATAAGCGCTAAAGTTACGATTGACTAAGTCATCAGCGCGCTTTTGGTCGTCACGGCTGTTGGTGGTAATCTTGCCTTTGCCACGCCAGACGCCTTGTAGGCCATACTGCTTCATTAATCGCTCTACGGTACACCGAGCAACCTTTAACCCGTCAGCTTTCATCTGCTGCCATACTTTACGCGCACCGTAACGGCATTTGCTGTCCTGCCAGATGCGTTTAATCTCGCTGAGATAGTAGTCGTCATGCTGACTGCGCAGTGAGCGTTTTTCAGGGTAGCTCTCCAAGTCTTTAGCACGGTGATAGGTTGATGGGGCAATCGGTAATACTCTACAGATCAGCTCGACCCCATAATTATTCTTATGATCGTCGATGAATTGAATCATGATTTTAGTCAGCGGTCGAGCTCCGCCTGGGCGAAAAAAGCGGCAGCCTTACGTATGATCTCATTGGCTTGCTTGAGCTCTCTGCATTCGCGTTCAAGCTCCTTGATGCGCTCTTTATCACTTTGCGCTTGCACCGATGCAGGAATAGTTTGATCGATGTGTTTTTTATGCCACGACCGCAGGGTTTCAGGCGTACAGCCAATCTTAGGGGCAATGGCTTGAATCGCTGACCATGTGGAGGGATAGTCGCCCAACGCTTCTATCAGCATGCGAACGGCGCGTTCTTTAATCTCAGGAGTGTAGGTTTGTTTTTTCATTGTCGTATTCTCTCAGAATGTTGAGTCTCCGACAATCCCGGGGCGGTTCAGGGTGATGTTCTACTCAACCATATATAGCTTCTATACAAAGGTAATTAGACACATCAGCAACCTCGTTACCTTACCAAAGACTTATGTCTTTACTGACTCTGTCCTCTATAGCGCTACTTATAACAAAGTACTCTTCGAGCGATACATTGTTGTCAGTTTTGATCCTAAGTATAAGAACATCCACATTAATATCTTTGGGAATCTGATTGAGGGTTTGGTTAATCGCTCTTTCTGCTCGATCTGTAGATATTACAGTTGCCTGTATAAAATGAGCAGGCCTTGTGAATTGAAGTGCTTTTTTAAGATCATTAGAATCTGTGGTAAGCAGTTTTCCACGTCTATTAGATGCAACCTCAAATACTTTCATTACTTTTTAGGCTTCATCAGGTTGGCAAACAATAATACCGTCTATCACATCTAGCTTATCAATACGCTTTCTAGTAGTTTGCAAGCCGAATAAGAACGATGCTCCTGTTGTGTTTTTTAGGTCAATCAGTGATTGCGCATCCCAATCATCATCGATAAGAAAAAACGCAAATTCAGTCAAACCATATTCTTTCGCCAATGGCAGATATAAGTTCGTGATGGGAATAATATCCAACCATATCTGTAATATCAAAGTATTTCAATGGAATCTTTATTTTATAAAAGATACAGGCGAAGGCTTTGTAGAGGTGGCAACTTTCGCCTATATAGTTTATCTGTTCTAATAGTTGCTGCTATTTAGTTGCCGCTACTCCAACACCACCAACAATAGCTCCGGCTGTAGCTCCAGCCGCAGTAACTGCAGCCGTACCCCCAGCTACACCAGCACCACCAGCAGCTATTGCGCCTCCACCTAATGCGGCCAGAGATGCATTAGTTAAAGCAGCACCTGATAAACCACTAATCGCTACACCTGTGCTAGTTGCCCCTAATAAGCCTGCACTGCCAGCTGCAGCAGCTATCGCAGGCGCAGCTACCAAAGATAAGCCACCCGTAGCTACGGTTGTAGCTACAACTGCTGTTACCTTAACAGGATTATCTATTACGAAATCGGCTGCATCTTCTACTAGATATACAACATCAGTTAGAAAATCAGTAAATATGCTCATAACTCTTGTTCCTAGTTGTTGATTAAAAAGAGATTTTTCTTGCTTAAATTAATAGAATATATACTGCTCTAGAAAACTTCTTGCATGGTAATTAGGTTGGTTTTATAACGCCCATGAAACTTTTGAGGTTCAAAATTAATTTCATTGAGCGCTTCCTTGATACTGGTGTCTACAATTGGAGCGCTATAGCTATATCCACTGCCAAGGATAGAGTTCTGAAAAAACCTTCCTATAGGGTCAATCATTAGATAAGAATCGGTCATCTCGTCATTATCCTCAGAGGAAATAATATTTCCGAAACTGCTATGGCGCTCTAAGAACTCAATAAAGTCGTCTTGAGACACCTCATTTTCTCGAGTTATGACTGGTAATACTTTGAAGATTTTCCATTTTCTAGGAGCCACTTGATCAATGAATGCTGACAAATCTTCTAATCGATTCAAACTGCTGACTACAGTATTTATCTTTATATCGATGCTTGGATTAAGCTCTTTAATCAGGCTGATGTCCCTCAATACTTTGTCGGTATCCATTACCCCAGTTTTTTCTGTCCTACCGATTTTTATATTGGTAGAACTATCTAATGAATCGACACTGAAGCCGATACTATCGAAGTTACTTGCTATGAGTGTTACTAACTCATTATTTAGCCGACTACCATTCGTGATTGCAGATAAGCTAAATTGTCGCTGTTTTGCCTGATGAGTAATCCTTAAAACCTTTCTAATATTTAGAAAGGTTTCGCCCCCGACTAGGTTTAGGCGAATACTCTCAAAATCGGTCAGATATTTATCATTTAAAATTGACGGTAGTTTTTGGATTTCGTCCATCAGCTTACTAATGGCTTTATCATCGTTTATCAGCTCGTTCTTTTGTTTGTCCCACTTCGCAAAGCAGTAGTTACAATGATAATTACAAGCTTCCGTAATATGCCAATTTACTACCAGTTCCTTCTGATCTTTAGTTCTGTTGTCCATAACCACCCTTAAAGTATGTCTTCATATGATTAGCGAACCAATAGTGAATGCATATCTATCAATGATATACACTCACCATAAACGGTGGCTGATATGAGTTTTTGGCACTTAGTCAAAGAAACCGCCCAACAATCCGCCTACAATTGCACAAGTACCTGCTGCTAATGCAACAGGAACAATAACAGGGGCTGCTGCTACGGTAAGAGCACCTCCACCTAGCGCTGCTGACAAACCTAGTGCCGTTGATGAGCCGACTAGCATGCCAGATGAACCTATTGCAGCACTTCCAACTAAAACACTTGATGTACCTAGTGCTGCTCCACCCAATGCGCCAGTAGCGCAACCAGTTAATTTACCAACAGCTAAGCTAGACGTTGCTGTAGTCCCTGTGAAAATATTTGCAGAACCTGCAGTGAGTCCAATTATTTGTGTCGCTGATGATGCTGTACTAATCGATCTGTAGACCACAGCGGTGGTGGTGGTAAGCGATAAAACGGCTTTAACTTGTTTGCTTTCACTTTTGCCCGTCACGCACCAGGCCGCAAAATGCTCGCAGTTGTTGAATACAAGGTTGTAACTATCCTCACCAACACGGCTCAATGCTCGTTTAACAATTTCTTCAGAAGAAAACATTACCTTATCATAAGGGTAATTGACTATATCGTATTGAGTTTCACTACCTAAAAACCTCTGTAGGGTAGTAATTTCAAGCGCTCCTTTTTTGAGAGCCTGAGCAAATCCACTATAGTGAACTACTTGACCACTTCCACAGTAAATTCCATGGTGTGAGTAGCCTGTCCGAGACGTTTTGATATGTGAGCCAATCGCTAAATTTTGCAAGGTATTATCCTCAGTTTAGTGTAACTTAATATTTTCGATAGCTATCTAAATCATAGGTTGTGATTAGAGTATTATTAGCAACTACAACTACGATCCCCCCTTTAGCTACAATCTTAAGAGCAATTTTTTTCTGCTCCTTCAGTTTGTTCAATGCCTTATCAATCAATCTAATAACACCAAACTCTCCGAACTTTTTTCTTAGACGGCCAAGTCTGATAGCTTGAACATTTATAGATTCAACCATCTGTCTTAGCAATTTTCTATTTACCATCAGTTTATCTGAATGTAATTCGCCATACTTTACTGCGAATTCAATCATGGCTTTGCTTATACCGCGGACATTCATTCTTTTGTCCAGATGTGTTGTAGATTTCAGGTTGGTAGAATAATTCATGGTGTTGGCCCCTTCCTGATATATTTTGCTAGAGCTCCCGTAGTTACATTAGCCTCAGCAGAAATTAGTACTTTCATGCTGTTTGCCCTTTATCTCTTGCAAAGTAGCTGGATAAAAAGTTATTTAAGCGTGTAACGACGACTTTAGCCAATTCGGTAACAACAGCTTTGATGATTGCGTGTAAAATTTTTTCCATAACAGCATCTCTTTTTAGTATTAGGGTGGTATTTGCCCAGCGACCGCTGATGCAATAACGACAATATATTCTTTTTTTGAAAATAAGTCAAATATTGAATTTATACATTAAATTGATTACACATAAAATTTGACAAATATTCCATTTTGGTTTATATTCTAGCCATAAACAATAATTTTGGAGAGGAAATGGCTTCTTATATTTGGTCAGCATCCCTTAATATGACAGCCGGCTGTATTTTTAAGCACTTTAGACACATAAATGATATGGACCAAGCTACTGCTGCAAAAATATCCAATCTGCCCGCTTCAACTATCTCTAAGCTAGAATCTGGTTCTGCAAATATAACGATAGAACATATTTTTATACTGTGCGGTACTTATAAGATATCATTGAGAGATTTTGCTCAAGTTGTTGAACTAGCTGTATTGGAACTACAGAAAGAAAAAGTTTTTATATATTTAGAGAAATCTGAATCTGAAACTTTAAAAATTAAAGAACATACAGTGGTCGTAGACACTGATAACTCTTTATTGTCGCTAGGTGCCGGAGCAGCAGGAGTCGCTGCAATATTAGCAGTAGCGCCGGCAGCATTATTGAGTATGGGAATAGCAAGTGTAGCAACACCTCTAGCCCTAGCCGCCTTATCAAGGTACAAGGGTAATAAATCAAAAACGAGTATAGAAAGTACAAATATTGAGCCTGAAGCTATTGATGTAGAAATGGAAAGTGAACACGAAGAAATAGAGTTGCCTAAGCTATCAAGCAAACAGATATATTCTTTATTAAAAGAATTCTTAGAAAATGAAGCTATGAAGGGTGTAGCGATAGATGGTTGGCTTTAAAAAACTATGCAGGTATGTAACTCAAGTAAAAAAATTTATTGATCCAAAAGGCTATAGTTTATATTTACTAAAATAAAAAGCCCCTATATAAACTGATATTGTTTATATAGGGGCTTCTTTGTCGAATCATCTTGTATGAATAGCGTATACCGTAGCGGAAGCAGTTATTTCGCCCTTTAAACCTATTAATAGACCACTCAAAATAGACTGTTATAATATAGGATGTCCTCTCAAAGCTACTGGCAAATACTTTCACATGGTATGCCGTCATTATCTCTATCCAATCTGCCATTACCACATGCTAAAGCCCTTTGTGCTTCAGCACAATTCACCATTTGACTACACGTCTTATACATTCCTGAACAATCGTTATCATCTGATATCTCTGCTATTCTTGTAGGCTCTGGCTCTGGCTCTGGCTCTGGCTCTGGCTCTGGCTCTGGCTCTGGCTCTGGCTCTGGCTCTGGCTCTGGAATAGATTTTACTATAAGTTTTTGCTTTTCAACATCATTCGATTCAGTGTCATTCTCAAATAAATTTTCTGACTCATCATCTAGTACACCAGTGAATTCAGATGTTTCTGTATATAATTCTTCTACTGGAACAATTGGTTTGTCCCATGCTGTTTCACTATCGTTATCTACTTGCTCAATAATTTGCTCGTTACTGTTTTCTACTATAGTACTTTCAGTACTAGGTGGAGAAGGAAATATTATAAAAGAGAAGAAAACGATGACACAACCAATTGTTGTAAGCATCACCCCATTAGTCTTAGGCAGTCTTTGTACGATCCGCTTCTTAAATGGAGGCAAAATTAATATAGCGCCTATTGCTAGAAAAACAGCAAATAAAAAGTTACCACTAAACAATGAAATGATAGCGCTTAGCATGAAAATAGTACCAAACATCCAAGCAAAGATACGCAAAATAATTTTTGCTAATTTATCAAGCATATCATTTACCATTTATTTACCATCACCTTAACAATGAACTTTATGATTTTTAGATTCCTAGAAAAATTGGGACCTGCTCAAGATAATATTATCCCTACAAATAATAATAATTAGAATTTATTAAAATACCAAACCTAAGTCATGAAAAACCAAGACCATCCAAACGCTGTTTATCTTATGTCGATACTTACACGAAATATGGGATACACTTATTTATCTGAGTGCGTCATAAGCGGAGTTTGAATAACTAGCACCGTTAATATCTGAACTTGTACCATATGAAACATTTTGCATTTCTGAGCTTATTTGTTTTTTATTGGATTTGTTGTCTTCGTTATTTTGGTCTACGGGATAAGTCACTTTTACTGTCTTAGTAAATTTATCAAAATTACCGCTTGGATTAACATTAGTAAGCAGTACCTGCCCACCTTTGTCTTTATAAATATACATATTACCAGCTATTACATTAACAGTTGTTAAGGCTAATACAGCTCCTACTAGTAGTCTTATCATTATTTACACTCACTTTCAGTTGATTGAATTTAGCTACTATTTCAGTAGAAAATGCTGTTCCTAAATATACATATTTCCACTAATCACTGAACTGTATTTCTTTAAAGGATAACTTATCACTATCCCACATATACATTGTGCAAGCAGACTCAATATAACAAAACATTATTGACGGGTTCTTGATTTGGAATTCAGCTGGTTCTCCGATCTCACATTCCCAATAGCCTTTTCCGCAAGCAGTTTCCCATATTTCATTAGAAGGATTTTCTAGTTCGATAGCGAATGACTGTGGTTGCATATCATCGCGCGAAGTAAGCTTAAACATCTGAAACTTACGTCCAGTCTGTATGCCACCATTTGCCTTATTAATCGAGACAAACACACCATAACCTAACTTTGAACCTTTTTTAGGAAGAATGTAAGCCTCATCTTTAATACCATCACCGTTAAAATCAGCTTTTAAATGATTAGGTCCTTTGAATCGCTTCCAATCACCAACATTATCAGCCTTAGTTGGCAGCCTATATTCATAAGGCACTTCAAATTCTGACTGCACGCTACTATTAGTAGATTTTTGAGCTACTGGAATATAAGTATCTTTGCTTCTTTTATTTTTTTCACTTGGATTGACATTAACAAGTAGTGTTTTTCCTTCTTTATCTTTGTATATATACATATTGCCTGCCATTGTATTGGCAGCTGTTAAGGCTATTAGGGTGGCTACCAATAGTTTAAGCATATTTTTACTCATATTATTTAGTTAATTTTAGCTATTATTTTAATATAAAATGACGTCTATATTGAGCTACGCTGTAAACAGCATAGGCATATAACATAATTGATAGTTACACAGGACTTTAGATATTCTCAAGATTTATTCCTGAATTAAATAGTCGTAAAGGGTATCTTCAACAGGCTTATCCAGTAAGAATCTAAAATGCACTACTGGTGAACCTTTATCAGTAGTGCCTTGTTCTACTGAGTCAGGTATTATCATAACATCACCTAAATAATAAAAATCAAACCCTTCACCATCTTCTTTTTTCACAAATAAAAGAATTCGCTTAGAGTTAATTATATTTTCTATCTCTTTACTATTTATTTTACGATTTGACCTTGAATCCCATGCAAACTCAGAAGAACTAATAAAGTAATCATTATAGTTAATGTCACCTTCTAATTCGTCAGACTTATGATAAGTAACAAAGCAAGGGGTAACATTATTTCTTGTTCTATAGCCATAAACAGTACTACTGATGTCCTGATCCCAGTTTAATAGTCTGCAAACATCCTTTCTACTATATTTTTTATATCTTATTAAACCATCTATATACTTCTCTTCTGAGAAGCATTCATCAAAAGTAGTAATAGAATAGTCAACTGAATCAGCAAAAAACGTATTGAATGTATCATTTTCTAACGCATCTCTTAATTTTTTTCCTAATACAAAGGTATCATTCTCCAGTCTGATATTATCGCATTCTTTTTTGATAAAATTAAAGTTTATGTTAATCAGTAGAGATTGAATAGCCTCCTCATTAATCCAGTAGTTATAATTACTTTTCATTTTTTCTATAAAATCATTTTTATTTAAGCTACTTGTCTCCAGTAATTGTTGCAGTAGTAAACTCTCATCAACTCTCTTACCGTTATTAACATTGAGTGTAAACAGCTCTAAAAGCTCCAATAAATCTGGTGAAATCGTATCTCTATAATTATTTTCTACCTTATTAATAAAGTTTAAATAAGACTTTTGGTTCGATACGAACAACCAAGGATCTCTCGAGCCATACTTAATAAAATCCATCATCATCGGAACTTTACCAATCTTACGCTTTAAACCTTCATAATCCTTCTTTAAGTCCGCCAGCTTATGCATACTGGTGTTCTTAATAGATTCAAAAATTTTTTCACGCGCGACTTCATCAAAATTTACTGTAGAGGTACCAGGTATAAGATTGCTACCACTTCTCATGAGCTTTCTAATAGTATCTTTATTAAAGGACCTGTCACCATATAAGGCTATAGGCACAAGATAATTGTTATTGTAGTTACCTATAAAGTCTATAATGGTTACATACTCTTTACCTTCTGCCTTTCTTAAGCCCCTACCTAGCTGTTGAACGAAAATGATTGCCGACTGCGTGGGTCTGAGCATTATGATTTGATTGACGCTTGGTATATCGATACCTTCATTAAAAATATCTACTGTAAAAATATAGTCAATTTTTTCATCTTCATGACTCTCTAATTTTCTAATAGTCTCTAATCTTACTTCTTCAGAACTTGCACCTGATAAAGCTATAGATTTGCAACCTCTTTTATTAAACTCGTAAGATAGCTGTGAAGATATTTTATTGGAAGCACAAAACACCAAACCTCTAACTTCTCCAGAGTCAGTACCATAAAAGTTAGATTTAGCAATTATATGATTAACTCTCTCATCGCTAGTTAGTTTATTAAAATCTGAATATTCATCAATCATTTCATTGTTGACTGTGATATCTGTCACGCCATAATAATGAAATGGCGACAACATACCTTCATCTAAAGCGCGATGCAGTCTAATTTCATAAGCTAAGTTATAATCAAACAACTCAAAAATATTAGTACCATCTGTACGCTCAGGCGTAGCTGTCATTCCCAATAAAAAACCAGGCGTAAAATAATCTAATATGGTCTTATAAGATTGTGCGGCGGCTCTGTGCGTTTCATCTATCACTATATAATCAAAGTAATTTTGGTCAAATAAATCAAGATTATTTCGTTTAGATAAAGTTTGAATAGTACAAAATAAATAATCACAATTCAGCTCTTTTTTCTGACCAGAAAATAAGCCCATAGATATATTAGGATCTAATAGTTTACTAAAGGTTTCCAAAGCCTTTTCTGCAATAGTTCGTCTGTGGACTATAAATAAGAACCTTTTAGGTTTATAAATTTGAACGTCAAAAGCTGATAAGTAAGTTTTTCCAGTTCCAGTAGCAGATATAACTAATGCCTTGTTTCTCCCACTTCGTCGTAAATCACTTAGACTCTTTAAAGCTTCACCTTGCATTTTATTTGGTTCAATATTGTCATCTAAAGCATTTTCAATTTTACAAATTTGGCTTCTGAGTGACTTAGTCTTATTCCAAACTTCTGAATATGCATTAATAAACTCGGTTGTAACAGACGTTGCATTAAAGAGCTCTTTATCAAACTCATTAATAACTTGCTCACAAAGCAATCCATTCTCAGTGGTGGAAACTTTTAAGTTCCATTCTTTGTTGGAACGCAATGCACTCGCAGTAAGGTTGCTGCTACCAATAATTATATTATTAGTATATTTACTTTTAAATAAATAGCCTTTCGAATGAAGATTATTAGAAGCAATCTTCAAATCGATATTTTGGAACTTTAACAACTTTCTTAATGCGTCTGGCTGAGTAAAATTAAGATATTGCGAAACAAGAACTTTACCTTTAATGTTATTTTTTTCAAGATGTTCCAGACAGTTAATGATTGTCGCTATACCACTGTTTGTAACAAACGCAACACAAATAAAAAACTCATTACAGTTATTTAATTCTTTTAGTAAAGTAGAAAGAAATTCCTTGCCTTCCAGTTTGTCATTAATTAGTAAAGTGGCTTGATAGTTCGTACTAGAACTGTGTTCTTTATCTATAAAGCTTTGTCTCAAACTTTGATTAAGTAAACATACCTCATTCATCTCTCTAATTCCTTAATAAGCTGGTCTACAATTGGAAGATCAGCAACAGCCCAATCCAGCGAATCAAGCTCGTTCACACCTAGCCAAAGCACTTGTAAATGTTCATTCAACAACAAAGCACGGCTTTGCGTATAACAAATAAAGCTGTGCATAATAATTTTAAAGTCTGGATACACATGCTCAACTGTTAGTAATAGGCGATCAACGCTGATCGACATATTAAGCTCTTCCCTTATCTCACGAGCTAATGCTTGTTCTAGCGTTTCATCACTTTCCAACTTACCTCCCGGGAACTCAAATTTCTCAGAAAGATAATCCAGCTTATTTTTGCCACGTTGAGCACACAGTATTTCCCCATCATTAAAAATAACGGCGGCAACAACTTCTATAGTCTTCATTTTAGTCCAGTAGATAATAATAAGTTTACTTACTAGCCCCTAAGCCTAGGCAGTAAACTAGAGTTAATAGTTCGTAGTTTTATACTTGGTTCTGGTGACCAGACTAGGTCCTCATGTTCCACTGCTATTTGATAAGCCCACTGGCTGATTGTTTCAGAGCGAAGTTGATTGGTCGTAAAACCAATAATTTTTGCTTCCTGTTCAATCATATGGCCGTGTTGTTGATTGCGTTCTAGCCACTTTTCATAAAATAGCTCTTCAGCCAGATAATCACGCTTACTATTATTGCAGCTATGATCCGTAAGTACGAAGTTATGAGTCGTATCAATAGGATATTTTGACCAAGGAATAAAATGATCAACTTCGATATTGTTTCTCAAGGGTTTATGACAATAGAAGCACTGTCCCTGTTGAGTATCCACCAGTATAGGTATTAATACTTTTAGACTTTGGCGCGATTGATTGAACAAGAACTGCTGCAAATCAATATCATCACTAAAATGTATTTGGTTACGACTGTTCTTACGTACGAACTCTGTCCAGTATTGCTGGCACAGCTTGTTAATTATTTTACTAAAGCGTGTAAAACAGTATGTAATGCCAGGCTTTAAAGTTACTACCTTTAATTTTGAGTCATAAACATATAAGAACTCACGACTAACTTTGTCCTCCGCACTTTGCAGATATCTTGCAGGGTACTTTTTGATAGTTGAAGCGATATCTTTTATAGTCGATTGCCATAGTTTGATGTTTTGTGTGCGGGCTATAGCTAGACTGTTTGTTTTAGTTTTATACTGCAAATCTAGGATGCTATTAATAACACTAGCCTGCCCTGTTGTACTGCTTTGTCTGAGTACAGAATCACTACTTTGATCCGAGTATGGTAATGCTTGTGTCCAATAAAGCTGTATAAACTGCTCTGCTAACTGCTCATAAGAAATACTGTGCTCACTGTCATCATTAATTCCAGACTCTATAGACATATTAACCATTGCCATTAATAAGGCAAATTTATAGGTCGAGGTATAGGAGCTAGATTCAAGCAGCCACTGAATACGTCTTAAAAAGCTGAGCTGGAATTCTGCCGTGGGCACTATAATAATCCTCTAAAACACAGTAGCTCATTCTAATAAAATTAGTACTTATGCTATCAAAAATTTTTATATCAAATTGATAGAACCTTATCAAACAATAGTTTTTGGAGATGCCTGTCCTAAATTATTCTTCTTATACATAACAGCGCTTATAGTAATATTTAATTAGCTCAGTTGGTGGAGCTGATACCTTGCATACAGCATGTTGGTGGTTCGAAGTCAGTCATCATTTATTATTCTTTTAGCAGCGTGGGAAAAGATGCTAAAAACGACTTAAGCAGATTTATGAAGGAAATCAGTATGAACTACAATTTCAAACTTGAGATAAAGACGGGAACCTTTCTATCCATTTACCCGTGATGACTTTATCAGTTTCAATACAAAATGGTATGGCCCACAGTCTCAACTCTTCTGCTAAATAAAAGCATTCCAAAGGTGTTTCGAACTGATGATGCTTAGGATAAATAAGCATCATGTCCCCATACCCGTTCAAATATTTATGACCATAAGCAAATAACTGATAAATATCCGACTGACTGATATTGAAATTGTTATCACTGTCATTGAAGCTTATTAACTTCCATTTGGTATCGAGTACATGGTAATTTTTCCTTTCTTTACTGATTACTAGATCAGGCCTTAATTGAAAGCGCGATTTTAAATTTTCTTGGTCATTCACCATATGCTTATCAGAAGCTTGTGTTGTTAGTTGCCAAGGAGCTTCGATATCTCTTCGTAGGCAGCTTGCTACATACTTTTCGAACAAAATTTCCATTGGGAATAACAGTGCAATACCTCGGTGCTCTCCCTTTTGAAAGTTTGGATTAAGCTTTTCAAGTATTAGTTGGCACCATGGCTTTACAGCGCGGTAAGATTGCAATATTTTAATGTCTGACCATTTATGCATTGAGTTTAGAGGCTCTCTAAGACTCGTTATAGGCTCTAAGATGTGTGATAGCTCATTAGCCAGTCGCCAGTTCTCAGAACTCCTACAGTGCTGCTTTACGTAATCCAATGCCGTTTTAATTAATTGGTTCTCAAGCCGATTGGGATGATAGACATCGTGACGAATATGAAAAAGATGAGCTCTACCAACCGTTTGTCTTTGTTGAACTGCAATATCAAGCTGGCCACGAATAAATCTACTTTCTTCTTCGATTCTTTGATAGTCAAATCTGAGTCCAGATGCTACCAAATCCTTTAACAGATATAAAAACTGTGAGTATATCCATTCGTTAATAGGTAGATTCATTCGATTGAGATTGGCGGATTGGGCTTCTTTATGAGATAAGTTTAAGAAGGAGCTTAGTATTTTGCATAAGACAGCTCTGCTCTTATCTGATTCCTGAGCACCTAAACCTGTCTTTGGTAGGATCTCAATACCTTCACCACAAGGACTTTCTAAATAACCTACATAAGAGTGCAGCTGTAAGTATTGTGAACGCTTATAAGTAATAAACCGCCCATAATTCTCTTTTGCACTCAATTCCACTAACCAATCAAATGTTTCTTGCTTGATAATAGCTAAATCTAAGCTAGATAATGCTGTCTGATCGGTAGTCAGCTGAGCATATTCTCTGACTTGAATCATGCTTTGACATCCGAAGATTCAGGCTGAGTCTGATTTAGAATCTTCCTATAGGATTCAGGGTTGTTAAAAGCAGTCTCATTGATAAGGTAACGACGATCTTTTAGACCTTTGATACTACTATGGAATAACTCGCTAACGGTCGGAGTTATCTCCCCAGTTTGAACAAACTGTTCTGATGTATGTTTACTAGGATCATTCAACACCCAGCCAATACGCTCCCAATCTGAAAAGAAATACTCCTGCAGTAACGGGATAATCCGTCTCTTGAAAATATTACCTAGTTCCTTTTCCTGTTCTTCGTCTGAATCCAAGTCTTTCAAAGACCAGAAATATGATTGCCCTATGGTGTGCTCACGATCTAACAGCACTTCAATACGCTGATTTATTACTGTTAATACTTCAGATACAGCAATGCCATGAACTGTTATGCCATCTAATAGTTCAGGCTTAGGTAATAGCTCAATAAAATCAAATCGACGCCTTAATGCTAAATCTAGCTGTGCAAGAGATTTATCAGCGGTATTCATAGTTCCTAGTACGTAAAGATTTGAGGGCACTGAGAATTTCTCTTTAGAATAAGGCAGTATGACTTCGCGCGCATCTGTACCGTCTTTACGCTTATCAGGCTCAAGTAATGTAATAAGCTCACCGAAGATACGAGATATGTTACCGCGGTTGATTTCGTCAATAATCAGTACGTGATTTTTTGAAGCTTTTGGCGAGTTACTTATAGACTGACTATCTAGTGAGTAACCTTGATGCTCCAAACCTTTAGCTAAATCATCCCACGTAAATCTATTAATTTTATAACAAGTTTTCTGAGTTAAGTTTGTATTGTTATTTAAGGTATATATATCAAAATTAATGTCTCGTAGAATCCAGTTCACCTTGCGAGTATGGTGAAACTCTGCGAGACCCTTGAAGCTTGTATCAAAGACATAGTCTGACGTGACGATACCAACAGCTCGTATGGTTTTCTGATCCTTAAGGCAAAGCAACACATCTCCAATTTCAATATTTTCAGAAAAATCTTTAATAGAAGACCTGTCATTACTACCCATACCTTTTAAATAGTCTTTCTCTTGTTGACTACGCTCTGATAAATTAGTACTTAAATCACCCGTATACCCCCAACCTATACGAGCTTCATCATTATCAAAACAATACTCACGTAGCTCTTTCTGCCATACATCACCTAACGATATCTTCCAAAATTTTGGTTTTTCTGCTAATCCTTCTATTTTATTTCTAGTAACTATGTTAGCCGCACGGTCTGCAATCTGTTTGAATATCCCGTCTTCTATATCATAGGAAATTTGCTTTGTGTCATCATCGGTTTTTGCTCTAATTCCCTCAACGAAGTCCTCGTAAGCAAAGCTTTGATGAAAGGTAGTAAAAGCTATACGCTGTTCTGATACGAGCTCATCGTACCTTTCCTTAATAACGTTCCTCTGATCGTCAGGATCTAAATCTTGTTCTTCCAGCTCAAAATACCATTCGGGATCTGCTAAGCTGACAGCTCGCCATGTGGTTGAGTAGGTTTTACCTGTACCTGGTGGTCCGTAAAGAATCTGATTAGGAGAACTATAATTAGAAATATTTGTGATCAACCTATCATTTAATTCATCATTGGAACTAGCCTCAATCGTCACTTTCTTTGGTTTAATGCCCAACTTATCACTATAAAGAACTGACATAAACTGATGCGGTGTTATCTCCAAATCATGGTGTTTTTTGATAGATTGATATATATCAGTGAGCATTAATAAGCGTTGGATCACATTTTTGTAAGGAGGTATTTCCGATTCTGGAAGACCGAACGCTTTCATAAAATGTTTGATATGAACAGTAGAGGAAATAGGTAGGATAATGTTTGGATTGTATATAGATACTAAACGAGCACGACGCCCTGCTCCCATAACACATCTAGGCTCTACACCTGCGCGATCATATACCTCATTATCTTGATCAATCCAAGTGATATCAGTGTTTACGTCAGCATCGATTATCACTTGATGTATCTTAAGAACATAACTTAATGCATCATCGTCACTTAGGTCGCTCAAGCTTTGATGTTTATATAGTGTTCCATCTTTTTGTAGATAAAGTAGATGCCCTTTTGCAGTGCCCGGCATATAACGACCAAATATAGGCTGTAGCCCGCGCTCTATCCATCGACAATAATTATCTGTGATAGATCCATGACCTAAGCAGTATTGCTCCTGAGTTAATTCCGTTGTTTTATTTTTTGGAAACTTGCTTAAAAACTCTTCATAAAGCTCTTCAACGCCTTCTGGTCTACTTGTAATCGCATCGTCTTGGCTTAACTCAATAATCTTCGATACTAAATCACTATCTATTTTTGTTATATCCATACAGCTACTCCCTCAAATTATTTAATTAGTTTTTGAAATTACTCATAATTTTTTCTAATAGCTAGCCAATAAAGCCTCGAAAGTATTCCCGAAGATTTTCATCGTAACAGTAAATATAAGTCCCCTTTATCCCTCTATACATAATGGTTTTATAGATATTAATAATATAATCATGTAGTTGGTCATCCGTAATCCCTACTCTACCATTCCTATCGTAATAATTACCTTTGACGACTTCGATTTTTTGAAGTTCTTTGTTATAGATAATATCACTTCCAAATATTATTCCTGCGTAGTTAAGATCATAGCCTTGCGTGGTGTGAATGCAGCCCATTTCAGTCATATCTGTCGTTGAATTAACCCAGTCTTTATTGGTTCTATTCCAATATAACTCTACCCCATCGATTTCAGCATCAGGCTCAGTGCCCTTTCTGGACACCCATTCCCATGAGTAGCCTGAAATAACTCTACATAAACCAAACTTATTTTCCTTGATCTTAAGCGCCTGAATAAAGGCAGGCATATCTGTAAAAACCTCTAAGTCATAGTTATTTGACTTCCAAGGCTGCAAGCTTTTATCTGCCTTTAATAAACGATCAACAAAATCAATATAATCATCGCCACCTGCTACTCTCATTTGCGACTTAAGCTCAAGGACGGTAGAAGTGCTTTTTATTGATAAAAAGCGCTCTTTTTCAATATCAGAGGGTCTAACAGACTGGTCCTCATCATAGAAGAACAGTTGATTATCACTCGAGCGCATTATCCACTCAAGCTCATCACTGTTTTTACTATTGATATCCAATTTGAGATCCCTACAGGTTTGATCAAAAGCACCATAACCAGAAATATTTTTCCTTCTTCTTAATCGATGTGCTTCATCAATGATTAGCAAATCAAAGTGGCTTTTCGCTGCTTCGTTAGGGCCAATAACCATATTCGCTGATAAACCATGTATGCTTCTAAAAACCTTTTTTAAGGTATCTCTGAGAGATGTCATAGGCACGACCAAAGCTATCTTCATATCTACCTTTAAAGTGCCAGTAGTTTTAATCTTACTCTTCACTTTATCTGCTAAGTCAATCAAATGCTTATTGTTAGCATACTCTGATAAGTCATCTGCGCTAACTTGTGATAACAATAGCTTTATAAGATAAACAGCCAGTATTGTCTTGCCAGTACCAGCACTACCTTGGACAAAGACAGTACTTTTAGGAATGTCTTCTTTGCCTATTATATGCAGATACTGCTCTATAGCATTCATCTGATCTTCTGACAGAGACTTGTATGGAGAAAACTTAAAGAGATCAGAGTTTTGAATATCCAGTAAATCACTTTTTACTATTTTTTCGCTTTTCAGTTCATCCCAAATAGCTTCGAATGTTTTATGATATAGATGTTTTTGATAGTACTTATGGTTAGAGATGCCAGCATTGCCGTTTAGTAGTTTGAACTGCTTATCTGCTTGCATATACTGTATAAGATTGGACTCAATATCTAATACGGTAGACTTATTAAAATAACCACTAAACACTACTCTAATACTCTGTAGCTCTCTTTTTTCTTCGTTCGCTAAGTGCTGACTAATTCGACTAGTAATATTAGTCGTCTCACCAACATAAGCTTTTTTAGATTTTTTACTGTAAATGATGTAGACCGCAGGATAGTCATAACTGACTGGTGCTTTTTTTCGTATTGAGCTGACGGTACTGTAATCAAAAGGAAAGTCTTTAATAGAGAATGGGAAATCTTTCATGGCCCCCTATGGCAGGATAGTTGTCACCCCTAAATATTAATCCAAATGGGGGGCACAAGGACCAATCATGCCAAGATATAGTAATGAACGTAAACAAGCCATACTCAGCAAACTGCAACCCCCATTAAACCTAAGCGTGGCTCAAGTATCAAGAGAGGAAGGCATCGGTCTTCAGACCCTGTATAATTGGCGCAATCACGCCAGAGAACAAGGTCAGCCCATGCCGACAAATAAACGTACTCCTGATAACTGGTCAAGCGAGACCAAACTTGCCACCGTCATCGAAACAGGCGGCTTATCCGAGACCGAGCTTAGCGAATACTGCCGTAGTAAAGGTCTCTATGTTGAGCAAATAAAAGCGTGGCGCACTGACGCTCTTAAGGGCTTTAGCAGCAGCAAACAACAGAGCCTTAAAGACAAGCGTCAACAGCAGACAGACCGCAAGCAGATTAAGCAACTCACCCGAGAGCTTGCTCGAAAAGAAAAAGCCTTGGCTGAGACCGCCGCCTTACTGGTGCTCAGAAAAAAGCTGGATGCGTTTTGGGAGACCGAACCCGAGGACGACTAACCTCACTCCCAGAGCGCATCCAATATATAGAATGGATACAAGACGCCACCCAAGCAGGCGCTAGGCTCAACCCTGCCTGTTGTGAGGTTGGCATCAGCGTGCGTACCTATCGGCGCTGGTATAAAGATTCTCAAGTGCAGCAAGATAAGCGTGCTGAAGCTATCCGCCCTGTACCGGCTAACAAGATGAGCGTAGCGGAACAAGCCGCCATTATAGCCGTCTGCAATCAGCCCCGCTTTGCCAGTCTACCGCCCACCCAAATCGTACCCACCTTACTTGATGAAGGCATATATCATGGCTCAGAGTCTACCTTTTACCGACTACTTAAGCAGCATAATCAGCTCAACCATCGAGGTCGTCGCTTAGCCCCTAGCGCATCAAAGGCACCACAAACCTTTACTGCGACCGCTCCAGGTCAGGTGCTGTGCTGGGACATCACTTATTTGCCAAGTCCCGTACGGGGGCAGTTCTATTACCTGTACATGATAGAGGATGTCTATAGCCGTAAGATTGTCGGTCAGGAGGTGTATGATTGTGAGTCAGGAGTATTAGCAGCTCAGCTGCTTGAGCGTACCCTCATCCGTGAAAAGGCGCTACATAGCGGTGTGGTATTACACTCAGACAATGGGGCACCGATGAAGGCGCAAACTATGAGGATGAAGGCCTATGAATTAGGCGTTGTGACGTCATATAGCAGACCGCGTGTGAGTAATGACAACCCCTTTGCAGAGTCTTTGTTTAAGACGTGCAAGTATCGTCCTAGTTGGCCCACCCAAGGCTTTAAAAGCTTAGAGGCGGCTCGTGACTGGGTGCTGAGCTTCACGCGCTGGTACAATAATGAGCACAAACACAGTCAGCTGAACTTTGTGACGCCGAGTCAGCGCCATACGGGTGAGGATAAGGAAATACTGGCAAAACGTAAGCTGACGATGCAGCAAGCTAAAGCTCAAAATCCAATACGTTGGGGCAGTCAAGAGGTGAGAGATTGCGAGCCTGTGGGTCCGACGACATTGAATCCTGCAAAAGAGCCAGAAAAGATGAGATTACAAGCTGCTTAATTGGGCTTGATGGTGACAACTAGCTTGAAAAACTCCGATGGCATGGTCAAACATTTACTCAGCTCACTTTTTTTTATTACCAAAGGAAGGATGCTTTTTTTCATTGAGCTGTATTTTACTCAAAATAGCTTCCTCCAAGTCTATATCCAGCTTCATACACATTGTGAGTATGTATATAGAGATATCAGCTATCTCTTCCTTTACGCATCGAATTTGATCACTATCTAAGTCACGTGATTCATCTTCACTAAGCCACTGGAATATTTCAACCAACTCAGCAACCTCTACTGACATCGCCATTGAGATGTTCTTTGGCGAATGGAACTTATTCCACTCTCTTTCATGAGAAAACTTCTGTAGCTTTTTTTCTATAGTCTTTATATCCATACTTAGACCCTTCAGGACAAACATTTTTAAATGATTAGTTTTTAGCTTAACTTCTGAGTCATACTGAAAAGCTGAGTTTATTTTTAAAATGCTCCAACCACTCTTTCAATCCAACGATATCAAACATTTGGGCACCGTAACCAATATTGAGCAAATCATCAGGTAAATATTCATCGAATTTTTCGATCATTTTGTTAGGTACAGTTTCTGCAAGCTCAGTGGCGGTGGGCAAAGTCTGATTGGAAAGCCTTTTTAAAAATTGAGAAACCTGAATCGAATCTACTTTATGAATACGGATGACACCTGCATAATCTTCAACGACAAAGTCATCTCGTATAAGCAGCATTTTTAAAGTGTTCACTATCTTATCGCCACGCCACATAAATATGTAGCTATGACCATCTTTATCTATAACCGGTCGATTGCTTAAATCGTACCTGTTAAAAGTATCAATACTTTCTAAAAATAAGTGTCTGGCCGTCGTATCAGCAAAATCTAGATATTGCTTGCCAACTGCAATACGATAATCGCCGTTGTTCAATATCTCATACATTTCTCGGCGTACTCGGTCATGTATAGACATACTACTGTCACCAAAAGCTGGAGGCTTACCACCGCCTTTAACAGAGATAACATCCACTACTTTTTTGTCTATATCAACATCTTTAACTTGCCAGCGTCTACCTCCAAAAATGATGTACTGCTCAGGTAGCAACATAGTCTCGATTGGTAGCGTTCCAAGCGTCCTATTACCCGCCACAATACGATATTCTTCTGGGGTTTTGAATACTGCATAAAAAGTGTAATGACCAACAATACGCTCACCAACAATACCTAACACTAATTGATTATTACCAAGTTGGGTAAGCAGTTGAGTACTCCCCATTTGGCTAAGCAGCGACTTAAAATGAATCGGTTGTATTTTTTGGAAAGGTCCTTGCTTGCATAACAGGATATAAAGCTGGTCAGCACGAATACCGCCCCATTGACCGATAGTAGCTAGTACTTGATGCAATAGCGTTGAGAAGTGATATAACGAAGTGTCCGCCGGTTCAAACCACTTATCGACAATCAACAGTCTTATCATCGCGAGTGACTGTATTAGCTCAAGACGTAGATCATCAATGAGACTGGTATCTTTACTGATTTCTTTTTCGGTAATGAGCATTCTAAGTATGGCTGAACCACCACGCCTACCCGAGCGCCCTAGCCGCTGCCTAAGACTGGCTACAGAATGCGGAGCTGTCACTTGTACCACCGTATCAACCTTACCGATATCAATTCCTAGCTCTAAGGTCATGGTACATATGGCAGTGGTTGGTAGCGCTTCTTTCTGTAGTCGTGTTTCCAAGCTTTCTCTAAGCTCTTTTGAGAGTGAGCCATGATGAGGGAAAAACTCATTGGGCACGATGTTACGCTCACATAGCTCGCTCAGCTCTGTAGCAATCATTTCTGTACGATTGCGGCTATTAGCAAATACCAGATGGCTACCGCCACGACATAAACGGTATAAGTCAGCACAGACTTGTGCTTCGGCAGTATAAGGATGCTGAATACCCATGTTTTCAGAGTCAGTATCTTTAGAAAGAGAATTTTTAGAGCCAAGACTTTCAGAATTAACGTTTTCATCATTTGATCTAAGCGCTAACTGACTAGGCTCTATATAACCTTTTATTTGCACCTTAATGCTAGCTGTTGCCTCGTCCTCTTCAATAATGACGCAAGGCAGTGCCTGATTAGGTCTTAGTGACTGCGGTACGCTTTTAAGTTCTCCCAACGTTGCACTCAACGCTACTCTTGGGATAGGTGAATTTAAACGTTCAGTAACATGTTCAAGCCGAGTCAAAAGTGATAGTAAATGCTGACCACGCTCACTACCTAAAAAAGCATGAAACTCATCAATCACAATATATTTTAGATTACTAAAAGCTTGTTTGACCCAACCCGCATCCCGAACCAATAAAGATTCAAGCGACTCAGGCGTGATCAAAATAATTCCGGATGGCGACTTCTTTTGTTTATTCTTTTTACTCTGTGGACTATCGCCATGCCATGGCGTCACTTGCATATCGAGCAGGTCTGCTAAACTCTCAAGCCTTCGATATTGATCATTAATTAGCGCTTTTAGTGGGCTTATATATAGAATGCCTACTCCGTTACCTTGACCATCTTTTTCATACCTGTCTACATTTTGGCCATCATATGACTTGACAAGGGCGCTACATGCTGGCAAAAAGAACGCTTCTGTTTTACCAGCAGCAGTTGCCGCACTAATAAGCACATCAGTTTTTCCAGACAAAATTGGCGCGATCGCCTTAGCCTGTACTTCGCGCAATCCACTCCAACCTTGGTTAAATATCCAACGCTGTATACGGAAGTCAAGCTGGAGATGAGCGTCTCTCAAAGGTAGTTTCTCATATTTTTTATTAATATTATTAGTGACCTATAACCTAAAATCAGTAAGCTCGTCTTCTTCATCCATACCACTCATGTCAATATCCATATCGGATGGCATTTCAGATTCAATAGTTACTGACTCAATAAGTTGATCCCATGAAATATCTGGGTTTTGGTCAATGACAGCTAACATATCCAAAAACGCTTTAATGGTATTACGAGGCGTTCTAAAGTAAGCATCACCTATCGTTTGACTACAATGCTGTAAAAAAGCTTGTAAGGATTCATCAGGTACCAGATACTCAGCTTCATCACCACCTGCATAAACATGACGTAGGTTTTTAAGTAAGATATATAACTCTTCTGGTGTGAGGCTCGCCAAATGCAATGCAGGTGAGGAATAGTCAATGACACCTGCCCGCTTGGCAAAGCTATTATCTGCTAATCGCGTTTGCAAGGCATCATAGCTATACAACCCTTTACGCGGATCGAGTAAAAACTCTGGCGTACCGCCTAATAAAAACCCTAGATGCTCAGCGGTACCTTGTAAACAGTCATTTAGTATACGTAGAATCTGCTCATAATTGGCTTGGCGTGCTTGTGTACTATTAAGCTTATACAAGTTGACCATCTCATCAAGATTGACTAACAATCCTTGATAGCCTGCTTGCCGTACGAATAAACTCATTATTTTAAGCGCATCATAAAAAGAGGCATCAGATATGATAGTACGCACGCCTAAATCACGTCTAGCGTCGGTCTTTGTTGAGTACTCTGCACGTAACCATCTAATCGCATTGACTTTCAGCTCATCATTACCTTCTTCGTGACCTTGCCAATAAGCTTCAATAACCTTGGCAAAATCATAGCCGCCAACCAATTCTGTTAATTCAGCCAGCTTGTGCTGGATAACCTCGTTAATAGCCTCATCAGTACTGTCAGCTTGTTTGCGTGCTTCTGTAATGAAACGCTCTACTACACTGGCCAAACCATTACCATCTGGTTTATTACGAGTAGACAAATTACGCATGAGCTCAGAATATAAATTTCTTGCTTGTCCTGACGATGCTTGGATACGCCTGTCAGGTGACAAATCAGCATTAACAGTGACCAGTTTACGCTCAAGCGCAATCGCCCTTACCACACTCAAAAAAAAGGTCTTGCCTGAACCATATTCACCAATAATAAGACGAAACGCCGAACCGCCATCAGCGACGCGCTCAATATCGCTTATGAGCGCTTTGAGCTCATTCATACGCCCCACTTGGATATGCTGAATCCCTACCTTGGGCGTGACTCCCGCCTTCAATGATTGAATAATAGCATCACGCTCTTTTGCTCTAATTTTTTTACTGGTCATTATTCATCCTTACTGATTCTTATATTTAGTCCAATACTTTTAACTCTTCGACAATCTCATAGTCAATCACTATATCATCCTCAGCTTCCAACACTGGGGCATCGACATTATCATACGACCAATCATTGATAGTCTCGATAGCCCCATTTATCATTAAATTTAAGGACTCACATAACACTTCAGCTTCTTCTCGTTGCCATACCTCTTTACTAATAAGCTGCTGATACAGCTTACTATGAATAGTATCTAAACCTTTAGCAACAGATTCTTTAGCCCTATCAGCTTCAGCTTCATTATTCACTTGCTCACCTGATAGTGACTCATTATCCACTTCCATATCGTCATCATCTGCTGCAAATATACTTGCCAGCATTGCTTTAGCGTCGCCTGCCTCACTTTCATACGCAGCTAATAATTCCGCATTAAAAATAAACGGCTTACTATTACGATCTGAGATATTAGCATTAGCTCCAATACTATTGTCATTGGTCGTCTTTTGCTGTGTTGCATCACTAAACGTTGTCATGCTCTTTTTAGTACTGGTTAAATGATGAATATCACTAACTACTGAGTTTTTATCAAGACCTAGAGCCTGGTACAACTTTTCAATTTGTTTAATTTGACTGGGTTCGATATTACCATTAGCCAAGGCAACTGAGATGATAAAACGACTGATAAAGCTAATGTACTTTTCATCAAGTACTGCTAGCTTTGCCTTTAGACCCGCCATATTAGAAGGACTATTTAAGCGCCATAACAGATAAGCCTTTAGCGACGCCTTTTCAATAGCAGTAAGCTGAGGGTCTTGCTCAATGATCGTCAGTAGCGTATCTACTTCTCTTTTATCGACATAGCCATTAATGGTTGCCACCATGGCACCCAATCTAAGCGCCAAACTGATTTGGTAAAATGACGTACTCGGCTCAAAGTCTTGACCATGACCACCATCAAATAAAACCACATATCCATCCGGTTTAAGACTGGTCTGATGATAACGCTGATCTGGTACAACACCGAAGCTAGCCAACTCAGCTAAATTAGTAATCATCTCACTATGTTTTTTAGCAAATGACTTAGGCATATCATGTGACGACTGAGATGACGGCTCAACTAAATACCCCCATAGCTCTTTAACCGTTGTCAGCCCTTCATCATTTTGAGTAACAGATTCTGCCCATGCCTTAAAGTTTTGTATGACTGGATATTTTTCTCGATACGCCTGCTGCTGAATCAGTACTTTTGGCAGTAACATAATAGCGTCTATGCCTGTTGCAGAGTTACCTTCTCTACCTAGATAACGACTGTAAGCATCCAAAGCCTCATTACATTGTTCGGCAATAGCGATCAGTTTTTTGATAGGCGATCTTAAGGCGCTTGGGTCTTGCAAATCATCAAGGGTAAGGTCAACACTCACAATTGATTGGCTTGCAGCATGATAGCTAATTTTTAATTTGGTTTTATTAGGAGGGACGATAAATCCATTTGGATAAGCTTTTTGATATAGAATCTCAAACAGATCTCTAAACTCTGATTCACAGCGCCTTGCAGGTGTTTTGAAATTATATTCATTAGAAAAAATGAGCCATTCCCATGCTAAGGTAGCAGGAATAGGTAACTTTAAGGTTGCCATTTTTGCTAATTGCATTTTAAAGGTTAGGTTTTGACTACTGGCTGGCGGCGGCAAAAGCTGTGCTGTTTGTATTTTTTCTTCAAATAGTGGCGAGCGTACTAGCGTCATAAACTCTAAAAAATTCGCTGAGTAGTTACTGAATGAGGACTGTTTGCCATAAATATCATGCAGTCGTAACACCTCATTATAAATGTTAACGAACTCATCATCAGACACGCTATCGTCATTAATACCTTCAATCACTCTACGTTCAAACCCACCAAAGTAAATGAAAACATATCCAATTGGTGTATTGGGATTCGCCCGATCCGAGGCCAACCAATCCAAATAAGCCCCGCGGCACGAGGGTGATAGAGCTGCATAACTTGGCCAGTAACCAAGTGACTCATCACTATAGATGTGTGAGGTGTTATAAATAACTTTTGGCGATCCGACCGATAAGCTATCATTTATTAACGAAGGCTCAGTACCGTACCCAATCAAAGTTTCAAGCTTACCACCAAAATAAAAAAAGCCCTTATCAATGATACGTCCCTGTATCTTTAGAGACTCATACCTTGATACCCAGCGCCCTAGTTTGCGATTTGATGAAGTAGTATCATGTTTTTGCTTATTTGACGAGATAACAAAGGTTGCCAGCTCACCCACATCATCTAAATGCTCATCACGATACCTACTCGTCTGGCTTTGTTTCGCATAACGATTTTGGGTGCTAGGATTAGTAAAGTTATTATGGTTTGCAACGTCTGAATCAACTTCGGTCTCTACAACAATTTTAGACGGCTTTATATCAGGCGGCAAATCTATAAAATGAGTTTTCGCCTCATCTTTTTTGTCGTCATATTTCTCTCTAAATAGCGCCAATACATTTTCGATAAAGTTTTTCATTATCTATAAAACCCATTCCAAGAGAATTAGCTAAAAAAGCTGTACAGCAAGATTAGAGTTTGAGCATTTTAAGAAAATCATGTTCTGTAATAATATCGATGTCGATACCTTCTGCAATCAGCGTCTCTGACTTACGTTGTTTACTGCTTTTATCATGTCCATTCAATAATGTTAAATCTGGTGTACCTACAACTAAATAATTGAGCTTTTTAGATACACCAGCTTTAACATGAAAGCCTTGCCTTGCTGCGATATCAGCAATTTCTGCGCGTTTTATAGACAGCTCGCCTGTAAAGCAAATGTTTAATCCGAAAAACCGCCCTTGCTCATTACCTTCTATAGATCGGTTTTGAGTGAAGCGCTGTGTCCGATTATTGCTATTTCTTGGAAGAGATGGCTGAGCATTTAACCATTTTGTGATTGAAGCATTATTTTCTCTAAGAATGGTGGTCGTCACAAATCCACACGCTTTGGCGTCTTCTAGTGCATCATGATGATCAAACGCATACCGCCATTCTTTACATACATTGGCAAGATTATATCCTGATGTACTAAACCGCTGGCAGGTATCGCGTACCATGACAGAGGCATCTGCCCATTGCCAAGACGGTAGTGGCAAGTCATGATCTAATAAACACTTCGTTATCGCTCTTTGATCAAAATCGGTATAACTGACCACAACATTATTACCGATAAATTGAATAATATTTCCATAGATATCAAATATGGTAGGTGCATCTTTCACTTGGTTATTATCAATACCATGAATATCTATATTCATTCTACTAAAGCTAGACTGTGGTCTTATAAAACTACAGTAGGTATCTATCAGCTTACCTTTTATGTATTTCGCCATACCTATTTGACAAATAGAGCCAACGTCTGAGTTGGCAGTTTCTACATCGATAGCCACAAAATTCATCATCTGTCCTTGTGCAAATGGTATGTAATATATAAGTTATGAATAATAATAAACTAAAATTGATAGTTTTACATATCTCATTGATGGATACCTATGTAAGTTTGAACGCAATAATTTCTTATCAAAAAGCTTATTTAGAGGCGCAGCTAACGCTCGGACTCTCGGATTAAGCATTAATAGTAAGTATATTTTTAATAACCGAAAAAATATAGAACTAACCCTATATAGTACTAGTACTATATTTAGTGCTTTGGTTTTTACTTAGTTGCTGTTATCAATGTTAGGGTTTATTAAGAAGATGGTAATACTTGCAAGTGCTCGCCCACTATGACTCTGGCTAAGATAAAGAAAATTGTATACTATAGTTCGTTTATTTACCTACTACTTAGAAGCTGAAAGCATGTCAGACCTACCAGATTTTATCCAGCCTACTTCTTTTTCACCTTCTAAAATATTTGGGCAGATGAGTCCTCAAAACAGTCATAACAATATCTCTGATCCCATCAATAGCGCACTTCCATCTCCGGTAGATATACAAACATCAAAGCCAAACAGCCTACCGGAGTTTCTACGTCTCAATGCAACGAAGTATATAGAGGATTTGACAGCCGTTCAGAGTGCCTCTGAACTACTCTCAAAGTTGAACCCACAACAAACTCTCTGGCTTGATTTGGAAATCAACCCCGAAAATGAGACATTAATAGATGGTGCTTTCTTAATCAACGACTACTATTGGCACTTTAATGCTCAGCAATTTCGACAGCAGTCAGATGTCGTTTATGAGCTATTAAATAAAGCTGATTTTTTAGGTGGCCATCATCTAATTGAGTTTGATTTACCTCACCTATATTCGCTATTAAACGACGCATTATCGACCACTAGCTATAAACATACATTATCAACAAACCAGCTTGACGGTTCTGACAAACTGCGTGGCTGGCAAGCGAAAGCTTGGGATACACTGATACTGAGCTGCCTATTTATTCCGCACCAGCCTAGCCACGCCTTAGCTAAGCTCTACAAAGCCAATGTCGATTATAATAACCCAGTCCTTGACTGCTTAGAAAGTCGCTGTGTATTTGGGCTTTGCACACAAGCGTGGCAAATCCTACCTACCAATATGCAAATACTACTGCACAAGCTATTACCACAGCTTTTGCATTTGCATACGCTCAGCCGTCAAAACTACTTTGCTATAGATGAAGACAATATCTTTGATATAGAGGCTATCTTTGACAACTTGCCCGCAGGAAATCGAACTGATCTTATCAACCTATTAGAGGGTTGTATGGGCAATAATCATGTGAGCAATAATGACAAAGCGCACTCAACACTATGGCAACATCTTGGTTTAGCCACCTTTATTAACTGGCTAAGATATTTTGATAAGCCACAAGCACGCCGTCCAGTATGGCTTATCAAGCATCCTTTCCACAGACATAGTTTTAGCCAAGCTGAAAATACTTTTTGGCATTTGCATGAGCCGAGTGAAGATTGGATTAATCAACAGTGTCATCACTTTTTTGGATTTGAGCATTTGCGCGAAGGACAGATGTCTATTGTCAAAGCAGTGCTGATGAATAAAGACATTCCTCTTGGCATATTACCAACAGGTGGCGGTAAAAGCTTGACCTTCCAGCTACCTGCACTGATATTAAGTAGGTACCAACGTCAGCTGACCGTAGTGATATCGCCTTTAAAGGCATTAATCGAAGACCAAGTTGTCAACTTGCATACTGATTTGCCAGACTACGCCAACCGTATTGCTTATCTGACTTCAGGGCAGTCCATAGAAACCCAAAAAGACATCTTAGACGGTATTTGGCAAGGCGATATTGATATTATTTATATGAGTCCAGAGCGGCTACGTACACATAGTATTCGTCAACTACTCAAAAATCGCCCACCAGCATTTTGGGTGTTAGATGAGGCGCATACGCTTAGCCAATGGGGCACTGATTTTCGGCCAGACTTTTTGCGTATCGCCGATCACATGATGGCGTGTTATAGCGACGAGCTTCGAGAACACTTTACAAAGCAGCTTGAGCGCCAAAAAGACATTAAAGAGGGTAAACTTCAGCTTGATATGTTAGAAGTGATATCTGATCAGGACAATACTAACGCATCTAGAACAAATATTAGCAGTAACGCGTCGGAATTCTTACCACCCACCATAAGCTTAGTGACCGCCACAGCCTCCACACGTGTCAAAGATGATTTAGAGAGTGAGCTGGTAAATAAGCTTACTGCCTTAACTGACAATAAACCTTTGGTACAGTATGGCACCCCTATCGAAAGCCTTAAGATTCGGCGTGACGATATTACTGCGCATTTTATAGAAGCAACCAAGGACGAGCGTGAAGCACATATCTATAACATTATAAATGAGCGCAAAGTTTGGTACGAAAACCAATATCCAGAACATCCTGAAAAAGGCGTGGCTATAGTTTATCTGCGTAACCGTAAAGGCTGTGATCAATATGCTGACGATTTCGCCCAAAAAGGCTTAATGTCCGCCGCCTATCATTCTAAATTAAATGAGGGGCAGAAAAAGAGTGTACTTGAAAAATTTAAAAATGATGAACTAGACGTAGTGGTCTGTACCAATGCTTTTGGCATGGGCATTGATAAAGAGGGCATCCATACCGTTATCCATAGCGGGCCGCCGAATAACCTTGAGTCTTATATTCAAGAGATTGGCCGTGCAGCACGTAAGTCGTACGAGGTCGGCGCAGCATATATGCTATGGGGTCAAAGAGATATTGAAGCTTTGTTTTTCCAAGAGCGTGAGTCACGCATACCAAATACAAATACCTTGAGAGACTGTTGGACAGCCATACGTCCAGCTCTCAGTAAACCCATGCAAGATCAATGGTTCCCTAGCAGTGTACTAGCGCCCATACTTGCACCAGATGACGAGAATGAACAACTTAATACCCAAGTAAGAGTAGCTTTATTGGCACTCGAGCGTTACGGATTGCTGACTGAAAAAGACCAGCAACCGGCTTGGATCAGTATCAAACTCTCAAGCCAACCGCCTGCTAGCCAACATACTAATATGTCTAAGCTCTATGCTCAATTACAGCAGCTTGCGGATGACACCTTAAACACGGTGATAACAAATATAGTTAATGCTAAGAATAGTAGTGACGAAGGCTCTAACAACGATAACAATACTGGTCTGACTCGCTATCATTTGCCTGAATTGGCACTGGCGCTTGGCTATTCTGTTAAGTCACTATTAAAAGGGCTACGTGAGTTAGTCAATCAAGGTCATGCTCAGTGGCAAATTGTGGTGCGTATACGACTAAAATATACACACCGCTATTTAAAAGGTGAATTTAATCGCTTAAGCCGTATTATTACTGCTCTAGAGGAATGTCTAAATAGCAGTTATGGCGCGCTAAGTGGCACTGACGCGATAGAAATGCAAGGCACCACCCAGCTCAATACCAAAGCACTCGACAACTGGCTGATTCAGCAGCGCCATAATTTATCTAGTAAACGTCATATTCTACCTATGTTTCGAGCATTAGGTATCTTAAAAACGCGCAATCATGGTACAACCCAAGTGTTTGTCTCCTCTACAAATAGGACTAAGTTATGGCAAATTGATGAGGATCTGCCAGACAATTGGGAGAGCTGGGTTCGCTATGCAAAATTGCTCGTAGCAAATTTGACACCTTTATATGAAGAGCATCTGCTACCTGCCCTACCTGATAAAAAAGATGGTGATGGTAAAGAATTTAATCTAGATACTTTAGCCCAGAAGCTACAGCGTGATCCTGATACTATCTTGACCCAACTTGAGCAGTTACAGCGCTTAGAGCTGATTGAGCTTAGCCGCTTAGACGATACGCAAGATGCTATTTTCTTTATTGGTAAACACCGAAAATCCACTTCAAAGTATCATGAAAACGCCTATCAGTATTTACAAAGCCATTATCAGGACCGCTGCGCTCGTATTCATATGCTGAGCTTTTGGCTACAGGCAGATACTGATGTCCAAAAAGCGTTGATTGAGGACTACTTTACTAAGCCTCTATCGGAAGTCATCAAAACCTATATTAACAACGATATCGATGTGCATAAACCTTATATCAAAGATTATGAAAAAGAGATTTTGCCTAAATATTTTAGTGACACTCAAGTACAAATTATCAAAGAAACAAGCCGTGCGGCCATGGTACTGGCTGGTCCAGGATCTGGAAAAACCACCGTGGTGGTACATAGAGTCGCTTATCTATTAATGATAGAAGAAATCAAACCTGAGAAAATTTTGATATTGGCTTATAACCGTTTGGCAGTAGCCGAACTAAGATCGCGCTTACTGGCTTTGATTGGTTATCATGCGATCAATGTTACCATTCAGACATTCCATGGGCTGGCACGGCAAATCACAGGACTGAGTGAAAAAGACGCACCCGATGCCGCGCTTGATGAGATTGCCACGCGCATTGAGCATTTAAACCAAGAGAAAAACTTACAAAAGCGCCGTGATAATGCTCGCTATCAGTGGATGATTGAGCAGGCCATCAGTCAACTACAAGAGCGGCCGCAACACTTTCAGTACATTATGGTCGATGAGTTTCAAGATATCGATGAATATCAGTATCAAATGATTGGACTATTAGCAGATCTACAAACACAAGATGACAATAATAGCGACACCAATGATAGCTACATTGCCATAGACGCTGATAGTGATGCTACTGATGATAACTTTGAGCAGCGCGGCTATTTGATGGTGGTTGGTGACGACGACCAGAACCTATACGCCTTTCGTGGCGCTAGCATTCAATATATCCAGCAGTTTGCAGATAACTACCATGTTAATACTGAGCAAAAATACTATCTGCTCAATAACTATCGTAGTGCTAATAATATAGTCGAGCTTGCCAATGAATTTATAGCTACTACATTGCCAAGTAGTGAGCGTCTAAAGCAGGCTGAGCATAGCATCAAGGCGACTAAACCCTATCCTAGTAGTCCTATTCGCTATGGGTACTACCAGCAGACCAAAGGCGTTGACATGGCAGCATGGGTTGCGTCTGATATTGAACAGCACTTAGCAGGTAATGAACAAAAAAATGGACCGCCAGAAACCATAGCAGTGCTCGCTCCTAAATGGTCATATTTCGATGCCATACAGCATTACCTTGAAGCTCTAAATATCAGTAGTCAGCGGTATAATGAAAATGAGCAAGTTACTCCCATCAATAGTTTTATAGGACAAGCGCTATTTAAAGATTTGAGCGCGAAACGTTTAGACTTTATTGAGGGTAATGTTGCTGAATTTTTGGAGTACTGGCGGGTCAAGCAAGGCTTAAACCATTTAGATAAAGCTTGGGATGCAATTATCAGTTGCACTCAAGATATGGAAAACGTGACTTATGAGCAGGTATTACAAGCGATAGAGTCTATTCTATACGATGATAAAACACAGGTTATATTAATCACTTATCATAGTGCGAAAGGGATGGAGTTTGATCATGTTTATGTCATTGATGATCAACTCTCAAACTCATCTTCAAACGCTCAGGCAGATCATAGTCATGATAGACCGTTATATGTAGCACTGACGCGATCGAAGCAAACGTTGAGCTTACTACTTCATCATAAAACGCATCACCCTACCTTAGCTAACATATTGCTTACTCATGCTGAGCAAATTGATTTACCTGCAGTTAGTCCACCTTCAATGCTAACTTTTCATCGATTTATGCGTTTGGATGAGCTGGTATTGACGCCGCGCGCACTGGTCAACGACTCAGGTCGCAAGTTTGTAGAACAGACGTTTTGCCATGATAGCTGGACGAAAACACGAGATGATATTCTAGAATTATTTGATGTCGCTTGCTATAAACAAGATAGGAAAAGCGATGGCTTTTACTCGGCTAAAGGTCAACAAATTGCTCAGTTTTCAACAGCTTTTTCTAAAGAATATTCCTCTCAAGGGCAAGGTAATCAACATCTATTGATGGCTGGCTTTACAACTACCCTGTTTTATCAGCAGGATATCTCTTGGTATGAAAGAGCTGGTTATTATGGCAATGAGAGTAGTCATTATCTGATTGTGCCTTATGTTCAATTCAATGTGCAGTGTAGGTAATGACTTCTACTGGCAACCCTATAGGAATTAACCTAGGAGGTAGCATTGATACAGCCCAACGATAATAGTCCAATCATATCTTTTCTAACGTTTTTGACCCTTTCGTCAAATCCGTAGACATAAAATTAGAGTATATTTAGTCTTTTAGGTTGATGTTAGGGTAAACGTAAGACTATTTAAATATTTCATCTGCCCACTTATCTATCTTAAAAACTATAGTTTTAACGGTATTATCACTAGATTAGTCAACTAAATTATAGTATTAATTGCAAGCTTGAAGTCTAAGCATGTATCATAACCTTAGTTCCTCTTAAAGATAATGCAAAGCCTAATACTCCTGTTCATACAGATTTACTTATAAATTATAAAACGCTTAACGTCATTGGACTTAGCCTTCATCGTATAAGCTGCTCTAGAATCTTGATTAGCAATAAAAATCATATCAAATAAATAGAGATCTGTTAGAACAAAACTAAGCATTTTTCATATAAATCAATGAATTTTCTAAAGAACGCTTTTAACTTGAAGGAATAACGTTTAATGCCTAATAATAAGGATTGGATAGTATCAACCAATATTGATACTAATAATAATCTCTCTACTGATAACAATATTTATGTGGGTATTGATTTTGGAACTTCTACTACCGTGATTAGTCAAGCACACCTTGAAGAAGGCAGAGTGAATATTTCTGAAGTACCCATTACGCAACCCAAAGAGTTAGGTGGATTTATAAAACATTACTTAATTAATAGCGTTCTTGCTTGGAAAAACAAAAAACTAATCTGGGGGCAAGATGCTTACCGCTTAAAACCCACACTTCATGAAGGAGTTAATGTTTTTTCTTCTTTTAAAATGAAGTTGGGTCTCGCCATTGGACCGACCTACCCTAGAACATCTCTGGCTTCCTCTCGTGAAAATACACCCACCATTGAAACTGCTGAAGATGCCACTAGAGAGTTTTTCAAAGGGGTCTTAGCTGGCTTAACAGATGAACTTAAAGCAAAAGACTTAAGTAATTATAGATTTACATTTACAGTTCCCGCCTCATTTGAAGCTAATCAACGCCGTGATTTAGTTCAAAGCCTCGAAGCAAATAATATTTCTGAAAATCAGCTATGCCTTATCGATGAGCCTAACGCTGCTTTTTTAAGCTTTTTATATGAATGCACACATAAGAAACAAGAACCTGATTTTTTAAGAAAACTAAAGTCTGATGATGCTAATATTCTGGTTTATGATTTTGGCGCTGGCACCTGTGACATTTCCATACTTAAAGTTGGCTTAACTGAAGATAGCTTTCAATCTAGAAATTTGGCGATTTCCAAATTTACAGCACTGGGTGGAGATAATATAGATAGAGCTATTGCCGAACATGTCTTAATGCCTCAACTGCTGCGCTCTTGCCCAGAATACGATCCTAGTCTAAGAGATAAAGAAGAAACATTAATACCAAGTTTGCAAGCTACAGCTGAAAGACTAAAAATTTATGTCATTAAATGGATGGTAGAAAATCAGATCAACTCATTGAATGAACTTAGCAATTATTCAGATATTGAATTTACAGATTTGCCATTAAACTCGATCACGATAAAAAAGAAACACAACTTATACCTAGATGAGCCGAGTCTCAAAATCAAAGCATTTAGAAATATTATGGAAGATTTTGTTGGGGACTATGATGGATTACATACCCCCCTTCATATAGTATCGCCTGTCGCCGATGCACTAGATAAATCAAAGCTACACAGAGCAGATGTTGATGCGGTGTTATTTATTGGTGGAAGCTCGCAAAACCCCCTAGTTCAAGAATGTGTGATGGATTATGTAAACGAATATAGTGTTAACGCTCAGGCAATTATCCCTAGTGACCTACGTTCTCATGTATCCTTAGGTGCTGCAATACATAGTTTTAGTTATCACGGTTTAGATGTGGACTTTATCCAACCTATTACATCAGAGACTATTTATATTATTACTAAAAATGAAATTCTAGAAACTATCATACCATCGTCTTCACCAGTACCAAATCCATCAGCTTTTGAAACGACTTTAATTGTTGCTAACAGAGAGCAATCTAGTATTGATCTGCCTATTTGCGTTGGAAATAAAAATAAACTTCTTGGAATCATAACGATTGATTCTGATAGTAAGTATTTCAATATAGGTGATGAAGTTCAAGTTAAAGCTTCTATAAACCAAGAAAAACTTTTAAGTATTACTGCTCAAGTTGCTGGAAAAACTGTTTCATCAAGTATTCTAAACCCCCTTTCAAACGAAGAGCTTACCGAAACCGAGTCTAAGCTATTAAAGGCTAAGCAAGTATTCAATCAAGATTTACTAGATTACAAAGGTAGACCAAGAATACATGTCGTAAAAAAATATGCTGATGCGGCATTAGAAGCTGGCGCGTACGAGCTAGCCGCAGAGCTATACCAAGGTATTGAGAGAATGGATGATAGCTATGATTACTCAACACAAATATGCTATGCATATTCTAGAGCTGGTAGATCAAAGCTTTCTAATGAATGGGGAGACTTAGCATATAAACGAAAACCTAATGCAATTAATGCCTACAACTTATCATGCAAACACTCAGGTGAAAAACAAGAAAAATACCTAAGATTGGCTCTTGAGCACGATTCTTTTTATACGAAAGCTTTGATGGCGCTTGGTCGTATTCTTTACTTTAGAAATGATAAAGAGGGAAGTCAGCTACTTGAAAGAGCTAAGAGTAATATAATGTCTGACTATGAGTTTGGAGTTACTGATAATAGTGACGCTCAAGACCTTTTAAGTATTGCAGATATGTTAGATGATGAAGTTACAAAGCGTAAAGCAAAAGGTTTGATTGAAGAAATCAGTAGTAAAGAAAAGTCTTCGGTATATTCTGATACAAACCTAGTCCAAACAAAAAATAATAACAATCTACTTAATAAAGAATAGAGGCGTTTATGGCTTGGTGGATACCGTTTAACAAACTTAGAGACAGACAAACTCGTTATATTAACGAAATGCTAAAATCTGTTCGAGAGGATAATAAGACAGTTTACTGGGTTCAAGGCTTTGCAGGAACTGGCAAAACAACAGTTCTAGCTAACTTGGCTGTCAAGCTAAGAGCTGACAGAAAATCTCTAGGCGTTCAAGAACGTTATTGCTTTATTACCTATACAAATGCCATGAAAGAACTCATCAAAAAGACCTTTGTGGCTGAGAATAAAGGTTTTATAAACATTCAAACACATACCAAGTTTTTAAGAGACAATCTTATTTATGACTTTGTATTTCTTGATGAGGTACAAGATATTAGTCCTAACGACCTAAATAGAATTAAAAGTCTTTCAAAATTCTTATTTATAGCAGGAGATTGTGAGCAAAGTATTTATGAAGGAAGTGCTAAAGAACATCAGATAGACAACATTTTTAAACCCAATAAGCTCTTTTTTACTGAGATTTTAAGACTAACTAAATCCATGAGAGATTTAGCAAAAAATATATTACCCAATAGTAAAATTAATGAAGGTTCTCCAGAAAACACATATGGAGATAATACGCCTTTGATTATTGAGTTTGATAATGAAGCCTCCGAATTAAACTGGGTAGCAGAAAACGCTCATCAGAGAGCAGCTCCAGGAAGTCCCAGTTGTATACTTTTCACTCATCACTCAAACATCAAGAGTTTTTTTTATCAAATCTATATATCTAACAACATATCACCACCTGGTCCCTTTGAAAATATAGACCTCAAGGACTTCTCTGCTAGATTAGATTATAAACAAGTAAACGGCTATTTTAAATATCATAAACTACCATATAGATATCTAGGTAATAACGATGGTGAGTTGAATGAGAGTGATAGACAGCCAATTGTTTATATCATGACATACCATAGTTCTAAAGGCTTAGATTTTGATACTGTATATGTCCCTCAACTAAATTCAAGTAAGCAAATTGTTTTCAAGTATGTTCTAGAAAAATATCCAGAGCTTGATCAAAGACTTTTGTTTGTAGCAGTAACACGTAGTCGCAAGGACTTATTCTTAACGTATAGCGGTAAACACCCGCATAAGTTTATAAGTGACTTGCCGAATGGTAGTTATGAAAAAATTGAGAATCCTCACTTAGTAGATGATGACGAAAATGACGACTGGGATGTATTCTAATGGAAAATAGTAACTGTATAATTATTACCCACAAAGAATGGCTTAATTGGTTAGCTTTTGGATACTTGCGCGTCTCAACGTCACGCATTAGCTATTTTGATGGCTCTGAATCTAGTTTCGAAATATTAATGAGCTATAGTGTCGATAATGCACTTGATGAAGAGGATGCTTACTTATTAGCCTCTTTAGTTGATGAATATAGTAGTAAAGATCTCCACGTAAAACGCACTCCTTTTTCAGACTATATCACCATCCAAGCTGTGCAAGGATTTTACTCCTTAAGTATCAAAGGTCGTGACCTTCTAGAATATGAGGCAGAACAATCTCACTCTATCCTAAATTATGATAGTAAAATTGAAAACCTATGGAGTGAATGGAAAAATAATCAACTTAAGCTAAGAAGTCACGACAAAGGCAATAAATTTCTTGAGATACTGGGATATCCAAGATTTGAAGTTGAGCCAGAACTTGATAATAATACTCTATTTAGTAAATTACTGAAGAATTATAATCGTAGAGAGCTACCCCAAGAACTCCAAAAGCATAATAAAAAGAATGTTTTTTCTTGGCTTGTGAGTAATTATAAATTTAGTGAAATCGTAGATAAGAGTATATATAACCAGTATAAGAAGTGGCGCAATAGTAGTGAATTAAGCGCTATATATAATGAGAAAATGTCAAAGTATCTTGCAACTGATGATGAATGCTTAGTAGATCAACACTCTCTCATAGCTGAAAAGATATTCTTTGAAGGTATGTATGAACAAAGAGATTATCTTTTAGCAACCTCTTTCTTGGTTCATTATTATAATTTATTAGACAATGACTATGAGATTAATCTTCAATTTTTAGAAACTGACCTAGCCTTTTTAGGTGAAGTATATTCTAAAAATAATATACCTCAACTCATCGCCTACTTCATTGGCAAAAGACTAAATGAAGTTTATTTAAACCATTTATATATAGCAAAAAACATTGATCAAAAAAAGCCAGGTATGTTTAATCCTAATTTTTTCTCAAATCTGAAAAACAAAGAGCTTAAGTTATGTAATATCGATCAAGCTCAGCTTCAAGATATGATCAATCAGGTGAATCTTAAAGTTGAAGAGATACAGCTCGCTTATAGTAAAGAAGCAAGTAACGAACAGGACTCTGCATTAGGGTCCGACGCTATAGAAGAAAGAGATGGCGATTCAAATCAACCTACCCAGTCTCAAAAACCAATGAAAGACAACGACAATATTAAAACTAATAACATTCCTCCGACTGAAGAGTTAGATACTCCTAACAATACAACCAATGACGACTCTATTCAGCCTCTTTCAGATGCTGAAAAATTAGTTAACTCAGAAGAGTCTGAGTATATTATCAGTAGGATTGCTACTAAAAATAAAGACTTTAATGAACATAATGACAACTTGGAACTTTCTTTAGATACACAACTTGACCCCTCTGACAAAAAAAATCCAATAGATAGTTCAGATAAATATGGAGCTACTACTGAATCAGTAATCGATAGCAAGTCTGATGATGAGAATGACTTAGAGAAAGTGACCCAATCAGAATCAGATAAGATAAAGAATTTAGCTTTAAAAATATACTCAGAACTCAGTCCTGAAAATAGAAAAAATGCTAGTCCTTTTATCAAGAAATTTATTGCAGAGTTCACTAAACAGTTTGGTGATTCTAACAAAAATATACTCAAGTCTAAACCACATAAAGACTTCTTCAGTAGCTTCGGTGAGTTAATCGGAGATATAGAAACATATAAAAATATTAATTACTCTGATTTTAAGAATATATTAGATGAAAAACTCCAACCTGTTTCAGAAATACAAAATAAATTACTATAGTCATTCCACTATGAAAATATTACTACGTTGACCTCGCTTGAAGTATTTAATATACGTCTACACTCGGTTGCCTTGTACTACTTTTAAATTGAATCGACTATAATTTCTGAGAGCTAAAGGTATTACAAGTTACGCTCGACAAGGTATGTGTTTAGTATTCTTATAGCGGGGGTGAGGTTATGAGCAGTAAAGAACTAAAAGAATTTAGTTTCCGCGAACAACGTTTTGCCTACCCATCTTCTCATGCCGCTAAACGTATCTTCCAGCGTACATCGATGGATAGTTTAGAGTTAATGAAGCTTCTTGATAATGGAGCGTGTGTAAACATCGGGCAAAGCTCAGGTTCATATCGTCGTCATTTACTATTTTTTAGTCCAGAAGATAAATTCTATTATGTGGCTATCCAAGATGAACGTAATGGCAAAATTATTACTATCCTACCTCCTGCTTATCATAAAAATTCAGCATGGAAAATCACTCCTGAACAATGTTTATTAGCTAAAGAACGCTATGAACGATGCTCAGAGTTGGCTTTAGTAAGAAAGTCTATGAAAAAAGCAGAGGATAATAGACCTCTATTTGACAAAAAAAGCCAACCATCAAATCACTATCGTACAGTAACTACAACTAAACGTGACTATAAAATATGGGTCCAAGCACTTTATATTAGTGAACACTTAACAACTAAACGCAAAACCTTATTTAAAACATCGATAGATTTCTATTTAGATGATTTTGAAATAAATATTAAGGATTTTCTAAAAAACCCAGTACTATATGAAAAAATTGATGATGGCATTAAAAACAAAAGACTTTTTCAGGAAACTATTTATGCCTTATGTTTTCGAAAGAAGAAAGATAACTCAGTATTCTATATTGTGAAACTGCGCAGTGAACATGAAGCCATAATTCATGCAAAGAAATATAACAACCAGATCCAACATATGAGACAAGTTTTATCTTCTTACTATAGTGATAGTTTAGCCTTACCGATGCCAGCCTCTATGAAGCTACCACGCTTATGCTGTAAGCCTTTTTAAAAGGAATACATTGACCATTAAATATTTGATGGCTTCAAATATAAAATCTTGCTTCGACTGTACCCTTATCTTAATTACTTGGCATGTATCCTGAAACACTATCAGATTATGGATTATAAAGTGAAACTTAAACAATACTCCCTCAGTTATATCTCCCAACAGTTTATTAATTACCACGACGAGTTTAAGCAACTCTATATAATTACTCATGAAGTATCATCAAAACTAGAAAATGATTTTCTTGAGATAGAGATCGAAAGAGCTCTAGCGGCTACTACACTGATCACAATCATAGATCAAGATTTCATCTTTTTAAACAACTATATTTTGGCATTTTTTTGTAAAAAATATATAAATCAGGCTATAGATAAGCAATTAGAATGTATCTGTGTTAATAACAACGAATCCCTTAAATTTAATAGGCTGGAAACTATTTTTTATGAACTTATTAACTTTCTCAATAGAGCCATTCGTAGTCAAGAAAATTTAAATTATTATAAAGTCCATCAAGATCTAAAAAAAGCTCTAACTGAAAAGCAATGCCAACACTTATTTGGTCTTAACAATTATCCCATAATACTCTTTTGCTCACATATGAACATCCATCAAAATACATACGATAACGCACGGAATAAGTCAAAAAATCGCGAGAAATATAATGCCTGATGATAGTGATCAAATTGTTCTGTTGACTGATGACCAACTTATTGAACAAGTTGATCTTTTAAGTGTTGAATATCCATATAACTACAGTAAGAACTGGATAGCTGCACTAGAGGAAATTGCCACTTCAATTAATTTAGGTATTCAACAACAATCGCCACCTTCAATAGAACAGTTAATAGCTATAAAAAACGGTTTATTTTTTCAAGAAGATGTCAGTAAGAAGACACTTAATGTATTACCTCCGATTATACAACCACTTTTCTTGTTAGCTAACTTAACCGATGATGAGCATAAAGAAATAATATGGCTATGTATATCCATTCATACGTACTTATTATTATCTCATCATAAAAAAGCAAAGACGCATTTAACGAATATAATTAACCGATTTAAATTGCCTGTATTCTCTAACTCTAAAAATAACCGATGGATTTGGAAAGTTTTACCAAGACTTGACGACCTAGAAGAGTTATCAAATACAGTGGATTTCATCTATGTATTCTTTGTAGAACAGTTAGGAATAGTAGCGTACGAACAAGAAGCACGAATAGAACTGCTAATAAACACTGAGGAAAGTGAAGCAACCCTCAAGTTCCGCAGTAAAAAATTTAAACAGCTTAACGCGATTGTTAAATGCTTTGAGCAAGCCTACTATCCTAACAAGAAAATCACTCGCCAGCGCAAAAAGAAAGATAAATACTTGGATCCTTTTGAAAGTGAAGCCACCGAACAATTGGCTGATTTTGTGGATGGTTCAACTTGGGTAGAAAATAGCTATTGGAATCAAAATAAATATGATATTGAGAGCGATGCTCCGCATTTATACTACCAGTATCCTGCAATACCAGATTTTGATTATGAACTGTATTCACCAAACTCCAGAAAGCCCAAAAATATTGAAGAGTACATGGATACTTTAGAACGTCCACTGATTGTCAGTTTAGATTTGCCTGATAAGAAAGTTCGTTACATGCAACCGTTACATAGGATAGAAAAAAACGTTCATCACAGCTATATTAGCCAGAGAGAGTTAGAGCTTAACTCTAATGTCAGAACGCTTTCTGTAGCAGGCTTAAAACAGGTTTTTGGCAGATTAGCGATAGATTCACATCAACACGACTATAAACACAATAAAGCCTCTCTTATCTTACTCCTATCAATGATAACAGCCGTTCCTGTAGAGTTTTTAATGACAACTGGTTTCATTTCAAACTCTGGGTTATTCACCGTTTTGGGAGATGCTGCATATTTGCAGTATCAACTACAAATCACTGATCGTAAGCATGAATATGATGCAAATATTCACGAAAATCAAAAGCGTATCATACGTCTACCCATGCCAATGAGGTTAATAAAATTCCTTTCTCATGAAAGAAACTTACCAAATAAAGAGGATATTCTAGACTATATTCGCACTATAAAAGAAGAGATAGACCTGCCCTATCTATCAGTAGTACGTATTGAAACCGCTTTGCATATTATTTTACACAGATATATTCAAGGTGGTAACCAACATATTGCCGATCTGATTTGCCGAATACCAGCATCTCTTGCACCCTCTACTTACTACAGCAGTCATAATAACGAATTTCTTATTAAGCGTTATCATCAAGCAATAGAGCTGCTTAACTATGACAACCAATTAGACGATAGTTTTATTAGCAAACCAAGTACTAGAACAGATTTTACTACAGGCTCTGGATTTGCATTGACATTAGAATACGTCAATATTTTCTTACAGGATCTATCGGTGTGGGTTGATAATGACGACAATAGAGAGGAGCACTTCAACAGGTATAGCGCTCTTGTTTGGATCCAGTTTTGTTTGTTGACTGGTACTCGTCCAAATAATGGACTGACTAATGTTAAAGATATTGACTTAGAGGTGGGTTGGTACGAAGTGGCAGATAAACCTAATAAGGCTGTCAAAAACCATCGACTAATCCCGTTGTGCCCTACTCTTTTGGCAATTTTAAAAAAGTACCAATTATTTCTTGTCGATTATCAGCCTTATGCGACTGCCAAGGTCGATAAAATGATTCATCAGATCAAACAAGAACAAGATGAGCTAACCCTACTTAATATGCTATCAGATAGTTACGATAAACTTATTCAAATCAAGCGAAGCCATATCTCAAAATTATTAGCAGACTACATGCCTTTTGATGATTCTTATTGGACACGGCACTTCTTACGTACCCAGCTTGAAAAGCTTGGCGTTTCAATGATCTTGATCAATACAGTGATTGGGCATGAGAAAAACCGACAAGAGGCATTGGGACAGTTCTCATCAGTAAATAAGCAACAAATTTGGCAAGTGCGTGATACCTTTGAAGAAATCGCACAACAAATGAATCTAAAAATGTGATAGCAAATGAAACCATCAAAAAATAAATCGAATAACGATAGCAATCAGTCGCGTAAAGAACTAGCAAAGCCGCATCAAACTCAAAAATCTAAACGCAAGAAAAAAGGTAAGGCTCGTGAGGTAAAAAAACATCCTATTAATCCGTCAATCGTAAATAAAAATATTTTTCCACCTAAAATCATTGCTGGCTTCACCGAAAAAAAAGGTGATAGAAACGCCTTGAATGTAAACCAGAATGACGTATCAATACGTACCTATCAAAAGTACGAGTTGCTGAATATATTTCAAACTCTATGGGAAGATATTCAAAAACAAGCATTCCAAGACTTTCAGGCTTTAGTCAATCAAGCAGATGTAGACAAAAGATTTTACGAATACAAGATACTTTCAACAGAGAAATACAAAAAGATCTACCTAGAAAAACATCCTAAGCCAACTAACGATATCAAACTAAAGCAATGGGAAGTAACTTATACTGATTATTTAGAACAATTAGCATTAATGACATACCCACTTGATGAACAGTATTTCGAAGGTTTTTTAAAACAAGCACACAAGCTGATTCATCAAGTCTGTTCTAAAATTTATACTTCAATGGCTCAATTTCGATATGCTTGGGAGGTTTTGTCTAAATTTGTCAGCTACTACAATACGTTTTATATGCAATCAGAGTATCACTACCCTTTACCTAGCGAGCCTGTTTTAGTAAAAGAGAGTCCACTTTCAATTGATGAAAACTGGGTAAAAAATGGCAAGCTTTTTAATAAAATAACTAAAGCGGTGATGGCAGACTGGGCAGCGGCAAGTAAAGATCAAAATCAGTCCTTAGTTTCGCTTGTGTTTTCACTAATAGCTTTTGGCGGGATTAACGATAAAGAACTACTGGCTGCTTTAGTCAATACTCTGTTAGATCAACCAGTCTTAACTGCTTTCAATGATCATCATGTCATTGTTTCTGTACGTTACCCTACAAAAAATTATGGTAATGAAAGAGTAGAATCTACTAATGTAAAAAAGAGTTCTTTATACATTACTCAGCAAGTCTCTCTAGACGTCATCAGCCAATGCTGGTTATACCGATGTAGAAAATTTAACGAGCCTTATCAGTTTAGGACAAGCACGGATATTGAAAGATTAATAAGGAACCATTTAAGTGAGGTTTTGCAAGTATCTAAAAACAAGGTTCCTTCTCTACCATGGTTGCTAAGTTATGCAAGTTATCATTGGGAAATGATGCCCAATGTCTTTGTTGATCAAGCACTAATAGGAGTTGCACAAGGCAAGCGTAAAACCACAGGTCTACTCACAGATGATTTTTCCACCTTGATAAATAAAGAGTATAAAACTAACAAACCATCTTTATCAGTCGAGGCACCTCTATCCAAAGTCAGCAAAAATACCGTAAGGTATGCTGAGCTGGCCGAAGTCCGCAAGATAGATATCGTTAAACGTATTTATAAAGAATTAGACAATCATTACAGCACTCGTAAGCAAAAAGAAAGAATCAAAGACAACGAATATGATATCAACTACTCTTTAACGAACATGTTAAATGAAGAACGTGATATTGCTGAAAATATTTTAATAAAGTTTGTATTATCTAGATCTAATGCAACGCCTCGTCCCAAAAAAGAAACTATTCAAGGCTATTTGAGCTCGGTAGCTTATGAATGGCTTTATTTCTTATCAGGACAGCCTTTAAATACTTATAGTAGTGAGGATTTTGAAGAATGCTACGAAGAGATTTTAGAGCATAAATCTGTCTATCGTAATAACAAAGATACTCAATACTCAGCAAAGCTGCTGCAGCGTCTACATGACATAGGGGTTAAGTACTATCATTTCCCTAAAGTAAGTATTAAAGAAGCTCAAACACAAAGAGTGGTACGTAGCGAATGGATTTCACCGCTAGCTTATCAAGCAATCCTGTTAAACATACCAAAGCTTGTTGATTCACTCGAAGTCGATATGTACAAGCTGTTGTTTGTTCTCGCATATCGTACAGGCATGCGGAAGAAAGAATTGCTTGGATTAAGGTATGCAGATATTGAGGGATTCACCCTTGGCGAACCGTCGCTAGTTATTCGTCCAAATATTTACCGCAGCACAAAAACTCAAGGTAGTATCCGCCGAGTAGCAGCTTTTTCACTACTATCTGACGAGGAATTGAATTTTTTTAATCAATATGTACAGTTGAATGAGCTTCATAAGACAGATTATATATTTAGTCCCTCATATGACAAATATCCAATTGATGACACCGAACCTCTTGCAGTACTGAGAAGAATACTGTGCTTATTCGAAGCGAAGGACTATACATTTCATGCATTTAGACATACAGCAATTACCAATTTATCACTGATTTTGAATGCTGACGATCAGCTTGTGAAAACATTAACTGGTTACAGTGATCAACATATTGCCAAGATAAAAACTGGGCTGTTAGGAGTTAATCATGATGCTCAAGATAAATGGTATGCCATTTCAGGAATAGCTGGGCATGTGTCTCCTAACCGAAGCTTTGAGTATTATATTCATTCAGCAATGCTTATGACTACATACGCTATTGCCAATACAGAAATGCAGTTAGATTACGTTATCTTTAAAAACATTACTGATATTAGTAAAGACAGGCTCAAGTCCAATAGCATCCCAATTATCGATAACAAGATATCTATCTCCGATACGCGCAAGTTGACAAAAAAACTAACCTTAAATCAAAGTCGAGATATTCCAGTAAACCTTACTATTGATATTGCTAATCAGTTCAAGGAAAGTGAGGTGTTCACTGCTAATGTGGCAGACGATAGAGTTCACCGCTATGGTATCAACCAACTCATCAAATTCTTACAGCTTTTAGAGGAAAGCGGCGATGTCAGACTATCGGCAAACCATTCATTCATAAAGCTCGAGGATGCACAAGTATTCGCTGAGCGCGCTGAGAAAATAGCACAGATTACTACTAACCAGGGAAAATATCGCTTTATTGAAACAACGAATCAACGACAACCAAAAAGTATGAAAAGTAGAGAAAATTATGAGCTCCTACCCATCATACTAAAATCAGTTTGGATCTTACGTGATCAACAACATACGGACTACCTATGGTTTCTACAGATAGTTAGACAAAAAATCACTATTAATAATGCCTATCTTTCATTTCCGGTAAAAGATATAGATGAGTTTCTAAGGTTTGCACAGATTAGCTTAAGACTTTTACCTGCACAGTCGTGGATGATTGCAGGTAATAAAGATATAAAAGCTACTCTGAATGATACCTATAGAACTACTGATAAAAAACCAGAGGCATCAAAAGCAATCTTCAAACCTTACAACTCTAGCACTATCAGATTTGGCATTTGTATTGCTGACGATCAAATATCAAATGGCAAAGCCTTTTCTGGCTTGCTGAGGTTTTTAGTACATCTTTTTATGATAGTAGATGATGAGGCCTGATAACTATTCCATGGGAAAATATGGTAGGTATACAGCCATGTGATACTCAGTTAGACAGGAGTATATTTGTATAACCGTTATATATTAAATATATTTCGATGCAATTAAGGACAGAAATGGCAGGTAAAAGAAATCAAAGACTCACTACTTTTTAGAGAAAGACTAATCAAGTCATCAGATATAACTAATATTGCAGCAAATTTCGCTTACCCCTCGAGTAGGGGTAAGTAGTCAAAATACCCTAATATTGGGGTGACCATCTTCAGACTAAAAAATACGTTTACTTAATCCACCCTTAAAGCTATAATTCATTTACCAAACCTAATCCCTTACATATCAGTATATACAGGTTAATGTAGAATTACACATTCCAATGAAAATCGATCAGTTAACATTGCCAAGGTTGGGGTTTCCTAACTGTAGTGGTACGGTGATTTTGGCCACCTATGTCCCGTCCTAAAATAGATTGATAGTTTTTTGCTAAGCCAGACAGCTTAATTGTCTGGCTTTGTTGTGTGCATCATCTATTAAAAACAGTTCAAAGCTCTTATGCCCCTACAGACTCTAACTCTTATGTCCTGTAAAGCACTTTAATCACATGCCAGCCAAATTTGGTTTTTACTAAATGTGGGGTAAATAGTTCGCCGTTGAAGCAGACTTTATCAAATGCCGGTACCATGTCGCCTTGTTTAAACTCACCTAAGTTACCACCTTTTTTACCTGATGGGCAGGTTGAGTGTTTCTTGGCCAACACATCAAACTGGGCGCCTTTTTTAAGCTTACTAATAATGTCCTCAGCCAGTTCTTTATCTTTTACTAAAATATGTAATGCGCTAGCTGTACGAGCCATAATATAAACCTTTTATAAAATATCGATTATCGGGGCATTATATCACTACTTACCTTGGTTGCTAAACTCATTCATATACTCTACTTTATTAAAAACCATTATCTACACAAGCGCTACTCTTTGGAGGAGAATCGGTGCCTTTTGAGTGTCGCTGACACTACACCATAGGCTTTATAATGCTGATGCAACTCATTACTTCAAAGTGAATCGCATCGGCACCCCAGTACTGTCGGAGACTCAATATGCTGAGAGAATACGACAACCTCCATTCGCTGTATTTTGTTAGTTAGATAATGTCTGCATGGCTATACCTAGCTGCTTTGCAGTCGCTGAAACTTTACCGTTGTTATCTGCTATCTAGTTCACGGTTTCAGCTTTAAAAGCTGCACTGTAGCGTTGATTTTTCTTGGTCATGATAAGCTCCTCATAGAGTCATTAGTTTACCAATTTCAATTGTACGGCTTCTTCAGCATAGCTCAATGTCACTTTTGACAAATTATAAACAGCTTGTTATGATAAAAAAACATCGTGGGTTTAAGGCTACTTCCAGCGCGATGAAAAACAAAGACTGGTAAAACGCACAACTCCTTTTCGCTCTGTAAGCTCTGTAAGGTGACTGTGTCGTTTCAATTTGGCACAGACAGAGCAACAGGAGATTTCTTTATGACTACTTCTAGTCAATCGCTTCCGAACTTTATACTTCTCAATACTTTTTCTCATACTCAGTTACTGAGTCTTATGAGCGCTTTCCGCTTTCCTAGTTTTTTTAACAAGCCTTCCATTAATCTTTCTAAACCTTTATCAGTCACTGATAGTCCAAGCTATGTAGAGATATGGCTTACCTTGGTTTTATTACTGTGCTCAACTACTCTTAATTTTGATACATAGCAATAAAACCAGATAAAAAAAAGTAGTGTGAAGCGCCCTATAGTATTATCCCATTATAAATATGGTCATCAGTAGAATTAAAGCCTGTGAGATAGATCATATCGTCAATAAAGATCAGTCCTTTAGGATAAACCACTCTTTGGCTTCTCTTCCCATATATTTTGATAGCTTATATAGTGAATATCAGCTTAAAGATTTGCTTATGAACTACTATAACTATTATCATATAAATGCTGGATTTTGAAAACAAAAAGACAATAACCTAAATCGGAGTAAATAATGATTACCCATGTACCTGATGTAACTTTTAAAACTCGTGTTCGTGATGAATCTATCGGAGGAGACAACCCATTCACATGGTATGACCTAACCACGGATGAGTTATTTGCCAATAAAAAAGTGGTCGTATTCTCACTACCAGGTGCCTTTACGCCAACTTGTTCGACCAGCCATCTCCCTCGTTACGAAGAGCTTTATGATGAGTTTAAGGCGTTAGGTATAGATGAAATAGTTTGCATTTCTGTCAATGATGCGTTCGTCATGTACCAATGGGGCCTAAAACAAAACCGTGAAAACGTTTTTTTGCTTCCCGATGGTAATGGTGAGTTCACTCGTAAAATGGGTATGCTTGTTGATAAGAGTAATCTTGGCTTTGGTATGCGCTCATGGCGTTATTCGATGTATATCGACAATAAAGCCATCAAAAAAGTGTTTAAGGAACCTGATTTTGGCGACAACTGCCCAATAGACCCCTTTGAAGTATCAGATGCAGACACCATGTTAGAGTATTTGAAAAGTAATGCTTAACCACATTGACGCTTGACTGTTGTTATTAAGTGTTATCAGGCATCTATAGATGCTCAAATACTGATATTCAAAAACTGTAGAACTGCGTCGTCTTTAAAGATAAAGGCTACGCAGTTTTTTTATGGTTTTTAAAAGAATGGCCTCTCAAACCCGTGGGCAGCCCTTAGAAGAGTAAGTTGTAAGTATAGATAAACTGTAAATATAGAAGAGAATCATCTGATATTATTACATCTGTAATAGGCGGGCAACCAGTATATAGGTTACCATTGCTTTTAAGACATCATACATAACCACAAACACGCATTAACGCTGAGGCAAAATTTATGGCAAAATTAGAATCAAACATCGAATTAGAAGCCGCGGCATTTCGTCGCTTATTAGCTCACTTAGACGAGCGCAAAGATGTACAAAATATTGATCTGATGAACCTTGCAGACTTTTGTCGTAACTGTTTATCCAAATGGTATAAAGCGGCTGGTGAAGAGCGTGGTATCGAAATCGACTATGAAGATGCGCGCGAACTTGTTTATGGTATGCCTTATTCTGAGTGGAAAGAGAAGTATCAACAACAAGCCACACCGGAGCAATTAGCGCGCTTTAATGAAATTGAAGCTGCCAAGAACAAGACTGATCAAGAATAACAGTAGTTGCCCGCACTCCACGAGCTATGCTTAGATCAAACCATAAAAGTCACTACTAAAAGACTGAGATAGAAAGTAAACATTGCCGCTAACTTAGCGGCTTTCTAAAGATTTAAGCATACTATTAAAAACTATCATGCCTTGTTTCTGCATTTTACGATCAAAAACCCTTCCGATCAGTGGCACAACCAGTCGGCCTTCAGACACCCAAGTCACGTGTGTGGTTCCATCCCCTAAATCTTTTAAATCAATAATGCCTTTGTAGTGTTCCATTTTTATAGGCTTGGCTTTTTCGATTTGATATTGCATATGAATAGGACGCTCAAACGCAGTAATTGGCTCCCATACTTTAAAGGCTCCGGTTTGTACTGTTCGTAAAGCGCCAGTGCCATTGCGCTCTTCATCACCTTCAGTCAACAACTCAGCAACACCTACAGATTTAAATAACGCATAACTGGCATGGTCGTTTAGTGCTTCAAAGACATCGTCAATCGGTTTTTTGACAATACGTTCTACTTTTATTTTAAATATAATATTATCTCGTCAAGGTTGAAGTTATTTAGCTTATTGCCATTTCAAAAATGAACAAAGCAATCACACTTTAAATTTTTGCAGTGGATAATAAGATAGGTTTTTTGTACCACTTACGCGTCTAATACTAGACTCTATTTTATCCCGCATCGAATGTAATCATCCCAAACCTAAGATAGCTTAAGTTGTCTGGATTTTTATACAGCGTCTCTAATCAGGCGTCCTAATTAACTGAGCACTACATATCAATCTATCGTTTTGAAGACCGCTGAGAACCTCGACCTTTTGCAGGGCGCTTGCCATTTGCAGCAGGTTTGCCATTGCCCCCAGCCTTCTTACCATAACCAGAAGGACGCCCACCTTTAGAACCCGCTGGTTTTCCAGCACCGTCTTTAGGGTGTTTACTATTCCCCTTTGCTGCGCCCCTTGGTTTTGAAGACGCCTTTGACTTTGAAGAGGTATCAATGCGAGGTTTTTTTCGTGGCGCATTACGAGATTTCTTGGCCGGAGCACTAGCATTGGCAGAAGAATCTTCTATAGATTTAAGTAGTACAGACAACTCTTTTGGGGTTAAATCTCGCCAATCTCCAACTGGAAGACCCTTAAGATTCACATTCATAATCCGCGTACGCTCAAGCTTCACGACTTCATAGCCAAAATGCTCACACATGCGACGAATTTGACGATTCAAACCTTGTACTAGCGTGATGTTAAATACGTTAGGCGCCACCTTAGTAACCGGGCACTTTTTCGTCATCTTGCCAAGCATTGGCACGCCACCGGCTAAACCTTCAATAAAACTATCCGTTATCGGCTTATTCACCGTCACCAAATATTCTTTTTCATGGTTATTGCCAGCACGTAATACCTTATTAACCAGATCGCCATTACTGGTCAAAAAGATTAAACCCTGAGAATCTTTATCCAAACGGCCAATCGGGAAAATACGTACGCTATGTCTGACAAAATCAACAATGTTATTTTTCTCGGAGCTTTCCGTGGTGCTTACAATGCCGACTGGCTTATTTAATACAATAAAAACAAAGTCATCAGCTTCTTTCGGCTCAATGAGCTGCCCGTTGACTTTTACCGTATCTCCAGCAACCACCTGATCGCCCACTGAAGCACGCTTGCCATTGACATACACATTACCTTGTTCAATAAAGCGGTCAGCGTCTCTTCGAGAGCAAATACCGCTTTCGCTGATGTATTTATTTAAACGAGTCGAGGAAGCATTAAACATAAAGCACCGTTTTTACTTAATAAAAAGCCTTTCTTGCTAAGAAAAAAGCCTAAATTGAATGGATAATTAACAACGAGATGGCTCACATTATATAGGAGATTCAATACCTATTTCAGGAGAGATGGGCAAAAACCTAGAAATGTATCCAGAATCGTATAAATCGAGATGGCGTTGAAAGAGCTTCTTCATGATGTTAAAAGATCAAAAAGCTTATACGAATTAAAAGACGTAGGACGGACAAACGAAGCCACTCTCTAATCGAAAAACGGCGGTGAAAGCAGAGCTTTCAATTTGAACCGCCCCAATATTTTCGTATTAACTCAGAATGTTTCGTCTTCGACAATCCTGGGACGGTTCACTATCAAAACCAACCCTGCTCCAAAAGATGCTCTGTATTACTCAGTTTAAACTCAGTATGTAGATCGTAAAACGTTCCTGGATCTTCAACATTACCGAGCAACTCTCGTTTATTGAGTGCCACAAACATCGCCAGCGAATAAGCCGCACAATGGATAGACTTTTTTGGATTAAACTCAATATCGGTAAAGGCTTGATATTGCATAACCTCCTCATGTAGCTGAGAGTTTTGCTTTAGTGCATTGATATAAAGCCAATCATAAAACGCGGTTAGTGGCTCAAGACCCCACTCTACACCAAAATCATTGTAGCCAACAAGCTGACCTGAGTCGTGTAAGCGCTCATCTTTTTTGGCTTGTCTTGGCGGCGCCGTTAGCAAGTCAGTATAGGGACCACCCTGTTCAAAAACCTTACTGGCCTGAAAGATGTTTTCGACACTATACTGCCCGCCGCTATGCTCATCAGTGAGCTGTAAGCTGAGTGGACTCAGCAAAAAGCTTAACTTATTGCCAGACTTACTAGATAGCTCCAAGACATTATTAAATCCATACTTTTTGCGAATGACTTGATGTAGGTCATTAATGGACTTTTTCTTTTGGCGACTTGCAAACCCCACATGCCGCTCAAACCTAACCATGTCCGTTTTTACCAGATTGTCACTGTTGACTCTAGGCATAAATACGGGTTTTTGCTCTACAGCGTTTTTACTTTGTTCCATAATTTATAGTCTTTATTTCATAGCGATGGGCATTATATCAATAGTTTTATATAAATGTTCTTTGATAGCGGATCTTACATAAATAGCGTTTAAATAAGCAGTGATTTAAATACATTATAATCTGACTAAGGCTTGGAATAGTACACTCAATGCGATACTAAATCATAATAAGGACTACTAAGGTTTAAGCGCTAATTGCTAAGCTGAAAAAACCACTTCCTCATCTTCTTCTTGCCAAGGTTGAAACTTGGACATCGCTTGCAAAAAGAGTGGATGCTCCAGCCAGTGTTGTAGCCAACGCTGCAAATTTGGGTAAGACAGACTGTAAAAAACATCGCGATCCACATGAGCGAATTGACGCACAAAAGGCATGATAGCTATATCAGCAATGGTTATAGTGTCCCCAAGTAAGTAGAAATTTTTAGTTAGCAGTTTCTCTAAAATCTGTAAAAACTCTTCACCCTGTAGCCGATACTCTTCTTGAGTCATCTCAAGATGACGGTCTGCATATTTATAACGATCCAGCCAATGCTTAAAGTCATTATCATTTTTATCGATCAGCGCATTGGCCTGAGATAAAATCTCAGCATCAAGCAATCCTTGCGGATCTTTTTGTTCAAGTGCCCACTCCATTATCTCTCTACTTTCTTCAATCACTTTACCATCAGTAAGCTGTAGAACAGGTACAGTACCTTTTGGGCTAATCGCTACCATCTGTGATGGCTTGTTCTTTAGTACTATCTCCCGCAGCTCTACTTGCTGCTCAGCAAACAAGATGCCAAGCCTAGCACGTATGGCGTATGGGCAGCGGCGAAAAGAGTACAAAAGAGGTAATGAAGCAGTCATAGATGTTTTTCTCAGTTGAATCGAGATGAGTGACGTCAGAAATGAAGGCTATTATCTTACTATTTACCATATTCTATGCTAAATCATAGAGACAACACCTTTACTGCTCATGATAACAACGCGAACACTTGCCTTCAATGATGATTATATTACCCCCATGTTAGAACTCCTTTGCTCTATCCAAACTCTAACAGGTTAAGCTCTAGTAAATTGCAATCGAAGACCCGAAGCCAAGCTAGTAGTAAGCCATTAATCATAATATATTAGAAAGCAGTTGGTAAAAAAAAGCCCCACTATAATAGTGAGGCTATGCTATGTTGATATGTTTAAAAATTCGCTGTTTACGACTAAAAAAACTTTAAGTACTTCTTCTTAAGCACCGCTGGCTTTTGCCAGTTTACGCTCCACTTTATCAATCTCCGCACTCTTCTGCTCAACAATCAACTTATAATCCTTAGTAGCATCACGAGACATCCAATGTACACTATTAAACCTAAAACCAACGTCTGACGGTAAGCTATATTTGGGTGAATAATTAGGTAAATGCGCCAACTGATATTTAATCTGGGCGATATCTTCTACGAATGGCTCATAAGGTATATCAAGTATTAAGAAAAGCTTTACTAGAAACTCCTCAGCCGTAAAGCATTTATCAATATAACTACCATCAAGCCCAAGATGTTTATTCGACAATACATGACGCAGGCGCTCACAGGCGGGTATGGTATGCTTTAGAGGGTAACCCATAATTTTTACAATATCTTGCGCACGCAGTTCAAGCGTGTCTATTTGAGTAATAGCATATTGTGCTAAAGGATGACGCGGATGATAACGGCGAGTATATTTGGATTGATTAGTAGAGTGGCTCATGATATTGAACACCTTAGATTCCTATAACTCCGACAAAAAAGTATAAAATCAGGCACAAATGAGGATGTCGGAGTACAGGCTCATGCGCTTTACCAGGATTGTTTTATATCGTGCTGGAAGTTGCAAGGTTTGTACGTCACCATTAATTGCAATTATGATAACTTGCAATAGCGGTTGGCAATGACAAAGCTGTTAAACCCACGATAGTTTGTTGAATGATGATAGCATATCAGATGAGAGTAAATAAATACTAATATGTGTGCTTCTTTTTTAGAATTATTGTTAGTCCGTAACATATAGCCGATTTGCTTTAAAACCGATACAGTGCTGCTGGGATATATTTTGCGCAGCCTCTGGCTGCAACGACATAGCAAGCAAGTAAAATTTATACCAGTAGCACGACATTATTGATGTATCAATTTTATTTCGAACTGACCATCTAACGCTAAACCACTTATTAACAATCATTATCAAAAAAGCCCTTTCACTAATGCCCTTGACTTGGTATCTTGCCTCGCCACTCTTATATCGTTAAAGACTTTTATTACCAAATATGTTTGACCCTACTATTGGCTAACCCTCCTTTTATATTAATACCTTTTTTGTATTGGATCTTATGAAACACAACCTTAAGGCGAGCTCAAATGCTCGCCGGACTCAGTATTTTCAAGTGTTTTTGATGGGCGTCAGTGCCTTTATCATGAATACCACAGAATTTGTCCCTGTCGCCTTATTAAGCGACATTGCTCAAGACTTTTCTATTACTACAGCTGAGACTGGCTGGATGTTGACGCTGTATGCTTGGATCGTCGCTGCCATGTCATTGCCACTGATGCTGCTGACCAGTCGCTTTGAGCGTAAAAGCTTACTCTTAGGCTTGTTTGCGGTATTTATTGCCAGTCATGTATTGTCCGTATTTGCATGGAGCTTTGATGTGCTGCTCATTAGCCGAGTTGGGATTGCACTATCACATGCGATATTTTGGTCCATCACGGCGGCGATTGCCATACGTGTGGCACCTGAAGGCAAAAAAGCACTGGCACTTAGCGTACTTGCGACGGGTACCTCATTAGCGATGGTGCTAGGTGTGCCTTTGGGACGTTTGGTCGGTCAATGGTTTGGCTGGCGCGCGACATTTGGCGGTATTGGTGGTATCGCCTTTATAGTATTTGTGCTGCAAATGAGACTGTTGCCAACATTGCCTAGTATGTTTGAAGGCTCTTTTAGAAAAATTCCAGAACTACTTAAAAACCCGTTATTGGTCTGCCTGTATTTACTCATCCTACTGGTCTTTACAGCGCATTATACCGCCTACTCTTATATTGAGCCTTTCATGCGTCAGGTCGGTTCAGTCAGTGAAAACTCGGCTACTTTTGTCCTGCTCTTATTCGGTGTCGCAGGGATTGCAGGTAGTGTGATATTCAGTCGTTGGGGTGATAGATTTAATACTAGGCTAATGCTGATATCGACGATACTGATGCTACTGTCTATGCTCACTTTGTCGCTTGTAGTAACGTCGATATGGGCGCTCAGTATGAATGCGTTACTCTGGGGAGCTGCACTTATGCTGCTTATTATCTCCATGCAGGCTAAAGTCATCATGGTCGATGTTAATGCGCAAGACATGCTGATGTCGATGTTTTCAGGTATTATCAATTTAGGGATTGGTACGGGTGCTCTATTTGGAGGTTATGCGGTGACGCACCTCTCGCTATCAAGCGTAGGATATGTTGGGGCAGCTATTGCTGTTATGGCCTTATTACTGATGCTATTTATGATAAAACGCTTTCCTGAGTTAAGTAGAAGACTCGGCTAGATAAAAAGACGATGTTAAAAAGTAACAGTCAAAATGCCAGCCACTTAGATGGGCTGGCATTTTCTTTAATAGACCTGCTTATAAAATCACTTCAACTATAGTTGATATCAAATAAAATAGAGACGTTAGGTTATGATACAGGACTGGTACAATTTTTTGTAGCCTCTGTCTGCATAGGCACAGCAAGCAAGAAAAACTTATACCAGTCCCGCTGTATCGTTTTTATATTGAACTGACTATATCTACCTAAATACTATTTACTTATTACTTAGATACGGGTTGAACGAACGTTCAGGTAAAGTTATACTCGTTTCTATTGGATAGAAATATAATCGATTGCCATATCAAAAAAGCTGATTGGAATAGCCTAACTGACATAAGTAACTAAGCAAGGAGCGAAAGCTATTTATGTCAATATCATGCAACAGTCGATGAAAGACCTATAAGAATTAAGCACAAAAGGATGAGTGTAAAATGGATAAGATTCAAAACAGGGAAGTATTTTTCTTAGGTCTAAATACAATTATTATAGGCATCATGAACTTTCGAATTCTTCGACTTGTCGGAGATTCGTGATGCATGATGAAATTACTCAACGAAAAGACCAAGATAGCACTCCTCCTCTCAGACTAGGCGGGTTAAATTATGCTTGGATTGTAGCCGCTACAGGCTCTATAGCGATGTTCTGTGGACTTGGCTTAGGACGATTTGCATTTGGTATGTTGCTACCGTCGATGTCTTCTTCTTTGGGATTAAATTACACTCAAAGCGGAATATTGGGATTCACTAACTTGATAGGATATCTCGTTGCCGTTCTTCTAAGCCCGCTCATTATACCTCGATTTGGTACTCGAGCTACGGCGACGGCCAGTCTTCTCTTAATCGCTGTCTCTATGCTTGGTATGGCTTTTACCACAAGCTTTCCCCTACTCTGCGCACTTTACGTATTGACTGGTATTGGTAGCGGCGGCGTGGTCTTACCGATGATGAGCGTGATGTCACATTGGTTCTTCCCTTCACATCGTGGGCTCGCCTTAGGACTGGTCATGGCAGGCCCTGGCTTTGGCATTATTCTATCGGGCTTTGTGGTTCCAAAACTCTTACCCACCTCCGGTCTACTATCTTGGCAAACGGGTTGGCTGATTTTTGCCGTTATCAATATCGTGGTAGCTTGGCTTACTTTCACTTTGATTCGCAATCATCCAGACGATGTCAATCAAAACCCTTTTGGACGTGTACCCACCTCACCTGTAAAAAATAAGAAAAAGCTAGAACGTAGTAACGTCAAACTGCTCGTACATTTGGGTATCATTTTTGCCATTTATGGCGCCACTTATATGGTTTACGTGACCTTTATCGTGACTAGCATGGTTGGATCGTATCAACTAAGTGAAGCGACTGCGGGTGGTATTTGGGCGTGGATTGGTCTGCTTAGTGTCTTTTCAGGCATGCTCTTTGGCTGGATTTCTGACCATATTGGCAGACGCCTTGGGCTCGCGCTGGCTTTTTTCTTCCTTGCTATTGCTTATCTTCTGGTCGGACTGACCGATTGGACTTTAGGTCTGTATTTGTCCATTATCCTGTTTGGCTTAGTAGTTTGGAGCGTTCCTGTCATTATGGCTGCCTCCGCTGGCGATTACTTTGGACCTGCAGCGGCGGCAAGTGCACTTGCGGCGCTGACTTTTGCCTTTTCAGGCGGACAGGCTCTTGGGCCAGTGGCAGCAGGCTATCTTGCAGAAATTACTGGAGACTTTAGCATCAGTTATATGGTGTCTGGCATCGCAGCCTTTATAGCGATTGGACTTGCTTTATTATTAAAGCCACAAAAATCTGCTTAGTCTGCTTAGTAAGAGTCCTTTTGTATTTGACTTCAATGATATAAACAACTACTCAAACTATACTTGAACGGTCGTTCATTTTTGTTTATAGTGGTTGTAAGATTAACACCTAAACCTTTTGAGCCCTTTAAGGATACCAACATGCTTAAGTTTTATTTTCACCAAACCCCAAACCCTATGAAAGTGGCTCTTTACTTAATGGAGACGGGTTTAGCGTACGAATTAATACCAATAGATACGATGAAAGGTGAGCAACATACGCCTGAATATCGTGCGATTAACCCAAATGGTAAAACCCCAGCTATCGAAGATGATGGAAACCGTGTCTTTGATTCGACGGCTATTTTGATGTACTTAGCTGAAAAAACAGGCCAGCTTGCAGGAAAGGCCGAAGATCGAGGTGAAATGCTCTCATGGCTAATGTTTGTCGCGACCGGCTTAGGCCCATTTTCCGGTCAATCCGTGCACTTTAGACATAAAGTGCCCGAAAAAATACCTTATGCGATCAATCGCTATCTTCGTGAGGCTGAGCGTCATTACGAAGTGCTAGATAAGCACATGGAAGGCCGTGAATATGTGGTTGGTAACGACTATTCTATTGCGGATATCTCCGCTTGGGGCTGGGTCGATAAGGCAACGTTTGTATTGGGCGAAGAAGGATTAGATAATTATCCAAACCTCAAACGTTGGTTTGCTAGTATCAATGCTCGTCCTGCGGTAAATAAGGCACGCAATATTGCTAAGGATATTGCGTTCAAATCTGATTTTGATGACGCAGCTGCACGCGCCCTCTATCCACAAAACTTTGCGAAAAAAACTGAATATAATAGTTAATAAATAAAATAGATACACTGGAAGAATACGCGATACTGGTACAAATTTTTCTTGCGTGCTGTGCCTATGCCGACAGAGGCTGCGAAAAATTTATTCCAGTCTCGCTGCATCTCTTTTAAGAGACCTAACTACAGCAATAACCCCGAACATAAAAATAGGAATAATAATGGAAAACCAATATGTACCCCCAAAAATTTGGACGCATGATGCAGAGAGTGGCGGTAAGTGGGCCAGTGTGAATCGCCCCGTTTCAGGTGCTACCCATGAGAAAGAATTACCAGTAGGCAAACATGCTTTGCAACTGTACTCAATGGGCACGCCTAACGGTCAAAAAGTCACTATCATGCTAGAAGAGTTATTAGCATTAGGCAAAGACGCAGAATATGACGCCCATATGATTAATATTGGCGAAGGCGATCAGTTTTCATCAGGCTTTGTAGATATCAATCCTAACTCTAAAATTCCAGCTTTCGTTGATTACTCTAGCACTGAGCCTGAAGCGGTATTTGAATCTGCTTCTATTTTAGTTTATCTTGCTGAAAAGTTTGACGTACTACTGCCTGAAAAAGGCAGCAAACGTACCCAAGTCTTTAATTGGTTATTTTGGTTACATGGTTCTGCGCCGTACTTAGGTGGCGGATTCGGGCATTTTTACGCTTATGCACCCGAAAAGTTTGAATATGCCATCAATCGCTTTACAATGGAAACCAAGCGTCAGTTGGACGTACTCGATAAGCAATTAGCAAAAAATGAATTTATTGCTGGTGATGAGTATAGTATTGCTGATATTGCCACTTGGCCTTGGTATGGCAATTTGGTGTTGGGTAATCAGTATGATGCAAAGGACTTTTTGCAAGTCGATGACTACACCCATGTGCAGCGTTGGGCAAAAGCCATCTTAGCGCGACCAGCCGTACAACGTGGCCGTATTGTTAACCGTACTCACGGTGAAGAATGGGAACAGTTGGAAAATCGCCATAGTGCGACAGATATCGATAAAGTGTTGGCACTAAAACCAGAGTAACTGGTTCTCACCAATACAGGGCTGCTAGGATAAGTTTTTTGCAGCGACTAGCTACAGCACGCAAGAAAAAATTATCCTAACAGCACGTTATAATGGTTATGCTTTTGTTGTTTAGTATTAACTCTGCCAATAACAATACTTTAGCTTAGATTTCCAGATTTTAAGAACATATTTTTAATAAGCTCATATCTTTAATAAGATACTAGCTTTTAAGGTGAAAATTATGAGTGCACAAGCGAAGTTTAATCGTGATGATGTCATCGAAAAAGCCAAAAACCTCTATTGGGAAAAGGGCTATCACGCTACCTCTATGAGAAATCTGCAAGATGTCGTTGATATGCGCCCCGGTAGTATCTATGCCGCTTTTGGTAATAAAGACAATTTGTTTAAAGAGGCATTAAATCGATATGCGGAAGAAGGTGCTGCGAATCTCGCCAATAGTATTGCCCAAGAAAAAACAGTGCTTGCTGGCCTAAAGCGCTTCATTCATAGCGTCACTGTCTGTAGTAAAGGCACTGCACCTAGCGGCATGTGTATGGTGGTCAAAACTATCGGTGAGCTCACACAAAACGATAGTCCAGATTTGCTTAATCACGCAACAAGCATTTTGGAACGTGTTGAATCCTCTTTTGTTAAGACTTTTCAACAAGCCATTGATAATGGTGAAATTAGTAGTAATAAAGATCCAGCTGAACTGGCTCGCTACTTTCAAATTCAGGTAATGGGTTTAAGAACTTATGCGCAAGTCAGCAGTGATACGGATGCGGTAGAAAAGTACATTGATGGTATATTTGAAGGTATTCTTTAATAAGGTATTTTCTAATAATATATCCACTAATCTTATTTAGCGTTTATCCATTCAAAGCATCACTTTCAATCAGTCCATCTACCAGATTGATGGTGCGATCACAGGAAGCTGACAATCGTGGATCATGTGTGACCAAAAGCACACCACAGTCGCGCTCACGATTGACCTTACGGAACAGCTCAAACACTTCAGCAGCCGTCACTGTATCCAAATTGCCAGTCGGTTCATCCGCTAATAGTAATGCAGGGTCAGTGATAAGCGCCCGAGCAATGGCCACTCGCTGTTGTTGACCACCTGAGAGCTCATTCGGCTTAGTATCAGCAAACTTCTCCAGCCCAATCGCAGCCAGTAAGTCACGTGCTTTTTGTATCGCCAGTTTATCTGGGCGACCTTGAGTCAGCATTAATGGTATCAATACATTGTCTAACGCTGTAAATGCCTGAATAAGGTGATGAAACTGAAAGACAAAACCAATACTATGGCCTCGCAAAGCAGTACGTCCAGCATCATCCATATTACTAGTGGCCTGTCCTAACAGATAGATCTCGCCACTGGTCGGCTTATCGAGCAAACCAAGCACGTTTAGCAACGTACTTTTCCCTGAACCAGAGGGACCAATCAGCGCAGCAAAGTCATGTTTATCAATGCGCAAGTCAATACCATGTAATACCTCAATCTCGTTAGCCTGACCAATATTATAAGATTTTTTCAACGCCTCTAAACGCAGGACTTCATGAGGGTTATCAGAGTTATGAATGTTAGGAGAATTATGAAAGTTATTAGATGTATTGTTAGACATAGTATTAGGCTCATGATTGGGCATGTGATTAAACATAGCGAATAGCCACTACTGGATCCAGAGCAGCGGCTCGGCGTGATGGTATCGCAGCAGCCAGAACACCAGTGAGCGTCGCTAGTAACATGGCTAGCATGATCAAATTTGCAGACACTGGAATATAAAATAAACCTGGCCCAAAAGTATTAAACACCCATACTAGAGCGTAACTGGCCACGCTACCTAGCATTGATCCAAGTAAACCAAAGACTGCACCCTGAATCAGAAAAATTCGTAAGATTTGCTGACGGGTAGCGCCAGTTGCACGTAAAATACCGATCTCTCGAGTACGCTGCACAACGCTGACGGACAGCACACTCGCAATGCCAAAGGCTACCGAGATAGCAACGAAGACAATAATCATATTGGTAGATAGGCTTTGTGCGGAAAGCGCATTCATCAGTTGCGAGTTGGTCTCAATCCAGCTCTCTGCTTGCAATGAGGTCAAGCGACCTACCTGCGCTGCGATGTCTTCTGCCGCAAAAATATCTGCGACGGTTAAATCAATTACGGTGATCCCGCCTGGGAGACTGAGTAGTGATTGTGCCTGCTTCAGATCTAAGTAGACATGGCGTGCATCTAACTCACGTACACCTAAGTCAAATATACCGACGATATTTACCACTGCACTATTCTGCTGTCCAGTTTCTATGCGCAGCTTACTACCTACTTGTACCCCTAGGTTTTTTGCCAATTCACTGCCAATCAGCACATCATCAGCGCCTACTCGCAGCTCGCCACTAATGAGATAATCTTCCAGCGGAATGATCTTCTGGTAACGTTCAAGGTCGGTACCAACAAGTGCTACCGACTCTAATGCATCACCGCGACGGACAAATGCTGGCCCTGATACCGTCGGTGATACTGCCGTCAATAATGGCAGCTGATCCAAAGTCGTCGTTACCTGCTGCCAGTTATTGATTGATCGTAGTCGCTGTGGGCGTTTATCTTCTTGTACCAGCTGTACAGTACCAGCTTTAGGCGGAATCACCCGATTGACTTCATCCGGTGACAACAAATGGATATGCGCCTGAGTGCCCAAGGTGTTTTCGATAAGATTAGACTGTAACCCTTGAACCAGAGCCGTAATAAAGATGATAACAGCCACACCCACTGCTACGCCTACGGTAATCATTAACGACTGCGCACGCCCCTCGCGCAAAAAACTCATCGCAATGGTTGCTTCAATCCATAGTCGCCCGAAGAAATTTTTCAATTTAATTTCACCGCTGGTTCATTACGGGTAGCTGAATTATCATTGTCAGTTGGAGCACTGCTATTTGAGTCAATGCTATTTAAATAATTGCTACTTTCAGAGAATGGCATTGCTTGTACTTCAGTGCGTACTCGCGCGCCATCAGCCAATGATGAAGTTGCATCAACTAATACTTGATCGCCAACGTTTAAACCCTCGATAACTTCGGACATTGCCAAGCCACGCAGGCCTAAAGTTACCTTCTGCCGTTGTACTTTGCCATTATGCAATAGCAGTACTTGGGCATTATCTTCTTGGACATTCGCTAAAGCATCGTTTGGAATCACTAGCGCTTGCTCGCGGCGACCTGTTTCGATGTTTACCGATACCGTCATGTCTTGGCGCAAGAATTGAGGCACTGGATCAACGTTTAATCTAACCTCGACTGTACCGCGCTGTGAGTCAATGCTTGGTGCAATGAAGTTGATACGAGCAGCAAAAGGTTTGTCTGGATAAGCATCAGTGACGCCTATCGCACTTTGCTGCAATGCTAGCCGTGACAAGTTGCGCTCATCAAGCGGCACCTCAATCTCCGTACTTCCATCGAGCGCAATGGTAAATAAAGTTCGACCAGGCTGCACCAAATCACCAGGCTCTACATCACGGGTCAATACCGTCCCTGATACCTCGCTACGTACTTCAGTTTTATCAAGTTGCGCCTGCAAGGCCGCTATTCGCTCACGTAGTAAAACCTCCTCAACGCCGCCAGATGCTAATGCTTCTGCTCGCAAACGTGCTACTTCGAGATCATTACGAGCCTGATCCTCCGCTTGCTCTGCTTGCTCCATTTCTTCATCTGAAATTGCCGAAATCGCTGCCAGCTCGCGGCGACGTGCTACGTTACGACGAGCTTGTGCTAGCTGCACTTCTGCTTTGGACAGATCCACTACGGCTTGTGGTCGTGTACTAGTCACAAGTTCAGCCAGCTCAGCTTCAGCTTGACGCACTTGAGCAGCAACGCCATCTGAACTTAATACCAGTAATAGATCTCCTTTTGCAACTTGGTCACCTTCTTGTACCAAGCGCTCAAGTACCACACCAGTTACTTCACTGCCCACTTGAGTACGTGACGTAGTCACTACACGTCCGCTTGCTACCACCGTCTGTACCAGTGGCATGGATGAGACGCTGTAACTAGGCAACAACGGCCCTCGCCACCAACGGAATATCACAAAACCAACGGCAAGTATCAGCAGTACGATAACAATCACATACTTATAGTTGACAGCGCGCAATAGGTTTCTCCAGTTCAAATTAAAAGTGGTTATATCGATAGGCAAAGTAGCTTATACATAAACATTGTAAATCTAATTTTGTACATAACAAGTGTGTCAAAACGCAAATTTTCTTCTTAACCTACTTAGCTAACAGCTGCACATAGCGCTGAATCACTGGTGCATCGACCATTTCACCATCTACTTTAAATACAGCTTGTCCACTGCGCTCATATTCTTCTACCACACGCCTAGCAAACTCAATTTCAACATCTGTCGGTTGCAGCGCATTTTGCACAATAGCCACTTGCTTAGGATGAATACAGAGCATGCCGGACATTCCCATTTGTGACCACAGCTGTACGCGAGCGCTTAATCCCTCAGTGTCATTAAAATCGGGATACACGGTATCAATAGGCGGCAATAGCTGATTGATTTTTGAAGTAAGGATTAATTGATAGCGAATCTGATTGGCGATGATATCTGCCGCAGGCGTCCCTACTTGGACTCCCAGATCATTGCATAAATCTAGAAAGCCATAACTGAACGCGATTAGTCCTGATGCTTTTGCCATAGCATCGACTTGATGCAAACCTATGGCATTTTCTATTAATGCAATCACTGGCAAACCTGTACGCTCATAAAACTGTTCAATATCTGCGGCTTGCTCGGCTTTAGACAGTATCACGCCTGCCAGATTGGGCAGCTGCTGACAAAGCTGCACGTCTTTGGCAAACTCATCACTCCCTGCTTTGTTTATGCGCACCCAAACGCCTTGGTAATCGGCACTATCATGATAATTTTTTAAACTGTCGCGGGCTTGTGCCTTATCTGCTTGAGCAACTGCATCCTCTAAATCAACAATCACTGCATCTGCACCACTGGCAAAGGCTTTGCTTACTCTATCTATTCGAGTCGCTGGGACGAATAACCATGTCTTGGTATTTGCCACGTTAGCCATATGAGTGAAATTTTTATTGCTAGGTGCTTGCATGTTAGTGTCCATTTTTTTAAATATAATTGTCTTCTGAGTGATGAAAATAGAAGAAAAAAGCCAGACAACATAAATGCTGTCTGGCTTTAACCATAATAGTAATACGGTTATTAATCAATACTTTACTGATTTATATAGCTTGCAAGAATGCTCATCAATTTATCTGATGATTTTTAAACATTGTCCCGCATGATACAGCGTCAATCCTACTTCAGTAAATCCAGATTTGAGTCCTCCAAAAGAGACTTTTGCTTCTTCTAAAGTCTTAAATGGTAATGGAATACTGTCTCTATTGCCCGTCAGTATATAGTCTGCAAAGCACTTGCCCATTAGCGTGCCTGTGGTAATACCGCGTCCGTTATAAGCTGTTGCTGTCAGTAAGCCTTCATCGGGCTCCATTACTCGAAAGATATGATCTTGCGTAAAGCCAAAGCTACCAGTCCATTCATACTGCCATTTAAATGCTGGCAAATCTGGATAATAGCTCTTTTGTACAGCGTTGGCCCATGATTGGTAAAAGGATTTTGGTTTAAGCTGCGTACCACCGACCGTTCCTAATAACAGGCGATCATCGTCATCACGACGAAAGCTAGATAATGCTAAGCGCGTATCCCATGCACCTGTTCTGTATGGCAAAATACGATCTGCAGCCTCTCCGCTGAGTGGCTCAGACGCAATCTGATAGTAATAAACCAGATAAAACGTCTTGGTAATTTCTGTCCATTCGCCTTCGGTATAGGCATTAGTCGCAATAATGACACGCTCAGACTTTACGCGGGCTTTAGCAGTCCTTGTGTACCAATGGCCATCTACTTTTTCTAGTGCTTCAACAGCTGAATGCTCGTAGATAGTGACACCAAGACTGGTTGCTACTTTTGCGAGTCCTCTGACATAAGCCAACGGGTTTATGGTACCAGCACGATGATCTAGTAGTGCTTTATTGATACTTTTGGTACCGCAATATTCATGGCATTTGCTTCCGGTCAATACCTCAATATTCGCACCGCGACGGCTTAGTTGCTCGTATCTGATATCGACATCGACTTCACCTTTGGCATTATGTGCCATGTGGATATTACCGGCTTGAGTGGCTTGTGCATCAATATTATAACGCTTGATTAAGTCAAATACTAAGCTTGGCGCTTGTCCAAGGGCTTCTGTCAGACGCTCACCTGCCGCTTCACCTAAAGCAATATTCAAGTCATCAGGCCGTGCCCAAGTTCCTGCATTGACTAGCCCTACGCTTTTCCCTGAGCCGCCACTACCGATCGTTTGACTCTCTAGCAAGATAACCTTGACGCCTTTTTCGGCCAGATGAATCGCAGCCGATAACCCTGTATAACCGCCTCCAATGATACAAATAGTCGCTTGAGTATCGCTACTCATCTGGCTGTAGGTGTCAATATTGGGCGCAGTTATGTTCCACAAACATTGCTCTTGCAACATCTCATACTCCCTTCGTATCACACGTCACTAATTGAAGTTGAAGTAGCTGTGTCGAGCTTTTCTACAGTGGGCTCTTCACGCGGTATAAACTTGTCAAGGAACGCCCATAACAAGCCAAATAAAGGCGACAACCAACACGCAAAAGCAAAAGGTGCATAAGTCAGTGTTGCTATGCCCAGTGTCGCTGCGACAAAGCTACCGCCCATGTTCCAAGGAATAAGCGGTGACAATAGCGTACCACTGTCTTCGATAGAGCGCGTTAGCGTCGTACGCTTATAGCCCATCTCTTTATATTTCTCTTTTAATAAACGTCCTGGCAATACCAAAGTGGTATAAACGTCGCCGATCAGAGTACCCACGCCAAGGACACTGGCATAAGTCGTTAGAATTAAACCAATACGCGACTTTACGGCCTTATCTATTTTCGCCATGATGGCTTTCAGTGTACCGTAATGCTCAAGTGAGCCAACAAAAGCGAGTGCAAAGATGGTCAAGGTAATAACCCATGTCATTGACATGACGCCGCCTTTTGATAACAATTTATCAACCACCTCAAAACCCGTTTCGCTGACAAAGCCGTTTTGTAAAACGTTAAAAATATCACTGACCCCAACGCCTTGTAGAAAAAACGCAATAACTGATGCCACGACAACGCCGCCTAAGACAGTCGGTATCGCTGGCATTTTCATAACAGCCGCGATAACAACCACAAGCGCAGGTAATAAGGTAATAATGCTTAAGTTGTAGTTGTCAGCTAGGCTTGTTTGTAAGGCTCGGATAGAAGATAAATCAATACTGTCATCGCCATAACCCATGCCAATCCATGCATAGAGTGCTAAGGCGGTAACCATTGCTGGGACGGTCGTCGGCAGCATACCCCTAATATGATCCCAAAGCTCAACGCCTGCAGCAGCAGGAGTTAGGTTGGTAGTATCCGACAATGGCGACATTTTGTCTCCAAAAAAAGCACCGGAGACGATAGCACCGCCTGTAAAGTGGGCTGGAATACCAAGCCCCATGCCGATGCCCATCATCGCGAGTCCAACCGTACCAACTGTGCCCCAAGAAGTGCCAGTTGCGACAGAAATAATGGCGCAAATAATACAAACTGAAAATAAAAATGAGGAAGGAGAAAAAATACTAAAACCGTAATAAAGAATGGTCGGAACTGTCCCTGCAATAATCCATGAGCCAATGAGCATACCGACGCCCATTAGAATAATCATCGCTGGCAGGCCTATTTTAATAACCTTTAAGAACCGCTCCTCCATACCCTGCCAGTCACGGCCACGCATCTTCATAAATAAGCCAGTGATTAATATGCCACAGGCCAACGGTATATGCGGAGTAAAGTCTTTAAATACGAAAAACTGCACCATGAGAATCATGGCAGTCAATACTAGAGGGGCAATATCAAGTAAGAAGCTAGAAGATGGACCATAGCCATCATTAGCGGGGTCATGCGGTTTGTCATCGATCATGATAATTCTACCTTCCTTAGTAGCCGTCAATGGGTATTGCAACCAATCCTTGATTGCTTATAATTATTAGCCTACCAAGCATACGCAGAGTATGCTTGGTAGTTTATGTCCAACAATTTGTACTCAGTAATTTGTACTCAGCGATTTATGCTTACTAAATACAAATCGAATTAAAAGCTAAAAAACCAAATGCTCAAACATCAAGCGCTTAAACAGAATGGTATTAACCGAAGCTAATACCTTGTGCAAGTGGTAGCTCTGTTGAATAGTTGATGGTGTTGGTTTGACGACGCATATAGGCTTTCCATGCGTCTGATCCTGACTCACGTCCACCGCCAGTTTCTTTTTCGCCACCAAATGCACCGCCAATTTCAGCGCCACTAGTACCGATATTGACGTTAGCGATGCCACAATCACTACCACGATCGCTGAGGAAAGTTTCAGCTTCACGTAAGTCATTGGTAAAGATACATGACGAGAGCCCTTGCGGAACATCGTTTTGCATCTCAATTGCATCATCAAAGTCTTTATAGGTCATGACATATAAAATAGGCGCAAAAGTCTCACTTCTAGCAACGTCGTTTTGCTCATCAAACTCTACAATAGCAGGTGTTACATAATAGGCATCAGGGTATTTGTCTGCTAATACGCGCTCGCCACCTGTTACTGTACCGCCCGCTTCCCGAGCCTTTTCTAACGCTGTTTGCATGTTGTTAAAGCTGTCTTCATCAATCAGTGGGCCGACCAAATTGCCTTCTAGCGGATGACCAATACTGACAGTCTCATAAGCTGATTTTACGCGTGGTAAAATATCGTCTTTGATAGATTCATGGACGAAAAGACGGCGCAAGGTGGTGCAACGCTGACCCGCTGTACCAACTGCTGAAAATATAATGCCACGTAGCGCAAGATCTAAGTCAGCCGTTGGCGCCAAGATCATAGCGTTATTACCACCAAGCTCAAGCAAGCATTTACCGAAACGATCTGCAACTTTTGGCCCGACAGCTCTACCCATGCGCGTGCTTCCAGTCGCGCTCACCAAAGCTACGTCTTTGTTTTCAACTAGGGCATTACCGATATCTGTCTTACCCAATATCACTTGAGACAAATGATCTGGTGCATCACCAAACTTTGCTAAGGCTTTTTCGAACATGGCCTGACAGGCCAAAGCAACCAAAGGCGCCTTCTCTGACGGTTTCCAAACTACGGGGTTACCACAAACGATGGCCAGCGCTGTATTCCAAGACCACACTGCTACAGGGAAGTTGAAAGCAGAGATGACACCGATAACACCAAGCGGATGCCATGTCTCACGCATATGGTGACCTGGGCGCTCTGAGGCAATCGTCAAGCCATAAAGCTGACGCGAAACGCCGACAGCGAAGTCACAGATATCGATCATTTCTTGAACTTCACCTAGGCCCTCTTCTTTGATCTTGCCTGCCTCAAACGACACCAGCATGCCCAAATCTTCTTTATGCTCGCGCAGCACTTCACCCAGCAGACGAATCAACTCACCACGCTTGGGGGCAGGAACGACGCGCCATTCCTTAAACGCTTTTTTGGCGTTTTGGATTTTATTATTGACTTCATCAACGCTATCTAAGGTTATCTTGCCAATAACTGTACCGTCTATAGGCGTATTGACTTCAAAATCGCCATGTTGATATTGTTCTTCTTTGACACCCATGGCAGACATGTATTGCTTAATCATATTCAATCCCTTGTATATTAATTTATAACGTCCTTAATAGACCTTTAAGCTACCTTGCAACCAGTTAAGTTGCAAAATAATAAATTTCTTACGGTCATTCCATTTTGGAATAGTGTATAAATAAAACGGCTATGTGCATTTTTATACATAATTAATTTTCTATACATAATTGCCTAAAGACATCAGGCATTTCTCTAAGCTTTGAGCTTGTATATCTTTATATAAAGCGAGCTCATCATGAATACTAGCACCAAGTGCTTGCTCAAATTCATGTTTATTTGAATTGCCATCATAGTTGCTCTGCTTATCTTGCTGAAGATTGGATTGAAAAATACCAGCGGCACTAACGGGCAGGAAATCTTCATAAACGATAGGCTCAATCCGGATAGCGCCTTTCTCAATCAAAGCATTTACTACTTGTTTTGAATCAACCGTTTGTACATCAACTCTTTCCAAACCAAGCATAGCACTACTTATATCTGCAGCATTATCGACTGGTTGATAATAAAAGTAAGCGAGCTCCTCATTATGCATCGCATGATAATCATCGGGGAACGCTTCAAATGCACTCTCTAAAATTTGATAATACTGTGAAGCATTGTCTTCATTCGGAGTTGCGCCTAATTGATTGCGTGCTTGACTAAGTAGTTGATCATATAATGCTCTACCCTTTGGCGTTAATGCCACACCGCGCTGCTCAATCTCACCAAACCGCGCAGTATGATGCCCCTGTTCATACTCACCATTTGGATTTTTAAAACTAACGGCTTCCTCTAATGCCTTAAAGCTCGTTTGCCTTAATAAAATAGGACAATCCCGTTTTGGCGGCCCTTCGATAATAGCTTTTGGTGGGATGCCTTTTTCCTGCATGCCTTGCTGTACGGTATCTATATCCAGCGTTCTAGGGGTCAAATGATTGATATGCGGGCCTTTAAAGCCAACCACGTCAGCTATGAGGCCGTGCTGCTCTAATAAGCGCTGATATAGCTCTTTTGAGACTGGCGTTTTATCATGCCAGCGAAAGGTCTCTAAAGCCTCTTTTATAAACTGCTCACCTTCCTCTGACGTCAAACCACCCTGCTCTTCAAAGCGCTTAATCAGGCTGACGACATTATCGGTAAAGATATTACGGTTGAACAATGCGTTTGACGCTTCTTGTTTTAATACTTCATCACCAATTAAATCTAGACGCAATAAAGAGGTGAAAACTCGAAATGGGCTTTGATTTAATGCTTGCGCATCAATGGCTCGAAAAGCCGTAGAGTGAACGGGCACGCCAGCGGGTGCTAAATCATAATAGCCAACAGGATGCATACCCATTACGGCAAAAAGCCGACGCATCATGCTAAGCTCGTCCGCTGTGCCCAATCTAATCGCGCCATGGCGCTCCATACTGAGTCTATCAATCTCTCCGGTGTGCTCCAATTGCTCCTTAATCTCAGGATGTTTGGTTAACACCTCAGTATTCACTTCAGTAACTAGATCGAGTAAGTCACCGTATAGCGGGACTTCGGTTTGGTACATGGCTGACATTGCCATAGAGAACTCATGGCGAATAGCATCGCTACTTATAAACGTATGATTCACAGATAGATATCCTTGTTAAAATCTCGAAAATTTTTATTAATACTAAGTTGTTAAATACAAGTTGCTAATTAAATATACTAGTACGGCAAATAACCATAAAAACTATATGGCAAAGCGTTATACACAGAGAGTTACGTGGCAGAAAAATAATTTGCTGGTGCTTGAGTCATTGATGTTTGAAACGCTGACGCTTTGGTTGCTGACACTTGATTCGCTGAATTTTCAATAGTAGAATTTTTATTCACTGCTATTTCATCAGGAATAGTACTTAAAACTTCTTTCAGAATATCAAGGCCAGCTTGCAGGGTTTCAGGCTCGATCGTTAGAGGCGGTAGCAGGCGAATAATATGGCGATATTTACCGCTAGGCATCAATAGCAGACCACGCTCCCGCGCTTGCGTTAACACATATGTCATCACGCTTGGATCGACATCATGTTCAGGATAGCGAAGCTCGATACCACGCATCGCACCGATACCAGTAAGGCCAAACAGCCAAGGCGATACGCCCTCTTGCTGCCATTGGTTCACCGTCTGCTCAATGGTGTGGGCATAATGTCTGGCAGATTCCCATACCGCATCTTCTTGCATAATATCTAACGTGGCATTGGCGGCGGCACACGCGACGGGATTACCTGAGTAAGTGCCGCCGAGGCTACCTTTAGGCAAGCCATTCATGACGCTCGCTTTGCCTATCACCGCCCCTAACGGCAAACCACCTGCGATGCTTTTGCCTAGCAATATCATGTCAGGCTCAATCCCTAAATGTGTAAAGGCAAAAGGTGTACCCGTACGACCATAGCCGGATTGAATTTCGTCCATAATGAGCAAAATGCCCTGCTCATCACAAAAGGCGCGCAAATATTTGGCGAATGTGGCCGACATTATCTGAAATCCACCCTCGCCTTGTACTGGCTCTACGATGATGGCGCCGATATTATCGACATCGGTCTCTACCGCAAATAGACGTTCAAGCGCATCGATAGCCTGCTGATTGCTCACTTCATTATCTGGGCTAGGGAAAGGAATATGGTAAACGCCACCTGCCAAAGGCCCGAGCCCGCGCTTATAAGGAGCGACTTTACCGTTTAGATTTACCGCAGCCAGCGTGCGCCCATGAAAACCACCATCAAAGGCAATCACACCCAGACGACCTGTCTTTAGGCGGGCGATTTTTATAGCATTTTCGGTAGCTTCTGCACCGCAATTAGTCAGCATGCCTGATAGCTCACCACTGATTGGAATCAGCTCACAAAGCCGTGGCATAAGGGTTTGATACGGCTGATGGGCGGCCGCATTGTAGGCATAATGAATAAGAGATTGTGCTTGATTGATAATCGCGGAGACGATATGAGGATGACAATGACCAAAATTTAAGACACCGATACCACCGACAAAGTCGATGTAGCAGCGGTCATCACTGTCCCAAACTTTTGCGTTTTTGCCTTTGGTAAGAGTCACAGGATGCACCATCGTAAAAGCATCCGTGACGTTATAGTGCATATCCATTGAGCGTCTCTCATCTTCCTTGAGTGTGGCTCTCATTTCAGCAAAACCCTGCCTACTCAGCAAACGAATAATAGTTGTGCGCTCATTCCTTTTTGTCATTGCCATTAGAACAACAGACTTAAAAATGACTTAGCAAAATAGAAGATAGCTCTATTTGCCAAGAAATATATGTTTAAAAATGGGTTTTAGATTCAGCAATGGGTTTTAGATTAAGAATAGATTTTGGATAAAAAATGGTCTTTAAATGAAGTCCGGCACAGACTTATTGATGAACTTAAATACTGGAACCAATTTGAGATTTAGAAAACAAAATCTATCGCATCCTCATGCTGATTAGAGGTTTCAAGATACGCTGAGACCCATTCTAAAATGACTTTTACCTTATGCGATCGGCCCAAGGACAAGGGGTAAGTTATATAGTAAGAGCCCCGCCCTTTTGACGCATAATTCCATGCTGTCACCAGCGTCCCTGACTGCAGCTCAGGAGCGACCAAACGCAGGGGTACGAGTGCGATACCATAGCCGAGCAAGGCGGCAGAAATACAAGCATGAAAAGTATCGAAGCGCGGGCCTACAAACGTCCCATCAATACTGATGCCTTGTTGCTTAAAATACTCATACCAAGCACTTGGACGTGAGCTCAACTGTAGTAACGTACAGTTATCTACATTGCTCGTACAGGGGTTTTTATCCCTTAAATACTCAGGCTGGCAGACCGCCACGCAATACTCATCAAACAGCTTAATCGCCTCCATTCCGCCCCAAATACCATCGCCATATAAAAAGGCAATATCGACATTTTGGTCTTCAGTAAAAAATGGCCCAACTTGCTCTTTTATATCTAAATTAATCAATGGATGAGCTTGACTAAAGCCACTTAGCGCAGGGATCAGCCAGCGTGAACAAAAAGTCGGGTGTGAAGCAATCTTCAGCACTTCTGTATTGTCACTGTGTGACATCAAACTAGTGGTCGCTACCTCGATGTGTTTGAGAATTTCCAACACTTCAAGATAATAAGTCTTGCCAGCTGGCGTCAATGAAATCCGGTGCGGCGTACGATAAAAGAGCGAAATGTTTAACATCTCTTCTAACTGAGCGACCTGCTTACTGATGGCGCTTTGCGTCATATGCATCTCTTGCGCGGCATTGGTAAAACTCAGATGGCGCGCAGCCGTCTCAAAGCACTGCAAGGCAGTCGTCGATGGATATCTTCTAAACGCAAGAGGCTTATTGGTTTCGGTTTTCATCATTTATATTTATTATCTCATGTAGGGCGTGTTAAATATTTACAAATAGGCACTGCTGATAGTAGCTAGTTTATCAAAACTGGGAGATTGTTTAGACGTTAGTAACGCTGTACTGATAGTCTTATTAATAAAAGCATTTGTTCAAGTATTAGGATTATATCTCAAATTGAGGTACTGGACAGCAGGTACTGATATTAAGCCTAATGATTCACTCTCTTTGATAGTCTAATCAAAAGTATTACTTCAAAAAACATTCTATCAGTCATAAAACGACACCAAAAAGCCGATAGCAAAATAGCTATCGGCTTAGTAAATTGAGTGACAGTGAAGGAAGTAACAGTTAAATAAGCGGTTAACTTATTTGAACATTATTGCCTTTTTAATGCGGTGCATCAGGTTGATTCATAGGATCCGCATCAAAAAATTCTTGAAGCGTACGACAATGCTCATCAATGGCCATAATGTTTGGATAAGGCGTCAAATCCACTTTGAAGCGGCGAGCTGAATAGACTTGCGGGATTAAATAGCAATCTGCAAAAGTCGGACTATTACCGTAGCAAAATTTGCCGCGTGACTCATCTTTTGCTAGTAACGTCTCTAACGCAGCAAAGCCTTCCTCTATCCAGCGTTGACACCATGCCAAAACCTCATCTTCATCGACTGACAACTCATTGCGTAAATATTGTAGGATACGGCGGTTATTAATCGGATGAATGTCACAACCAATCATCGCGCTTAGCGCTCGCACTTGCATACGACCAGCAGCGTCTTTGGGCAATAGTTGGTTATGGGGATAAACCTCTTCCAACCATTCTAGGATAGCTGGGCTTTGATAAAGCAGTAAATCGTCCGTCTGCAACGCGGGTACTAAACCTTGCGGATTAATGGCTTTAAATGATGGCTCAGACTGCTCATCCTGTGCCAAATTGATAGAGATAGCATCATAATCTAAGCCCTTTAGATTCAACGCGATACGAGTACGGTGTGACGTACCACTACGAAAGTAGCCATAAAGTTTCATCATAGTTTTTCTCCTGCATATCTTGTTATAGGTGCTTAGTTATAAGTGCTTAGTTGTAAACACTTAGTTATGAATGCTTCGTTATAAATACTAAGCCATAGGTGATTCCATTCAAAAAACTAGGTCAAGCTTATAATCATATTAGCCGTTAAAGGGAGTTTTTCTATATATATCAAACGCTCATTATTACCTATATAATTAGTCACAGTGATAAACCTGCTAAATTCGAACTATCGAATATAGCTATCAAACATAACCGTCAAATTGTTCTTTTTATTCAACCGGACTATCAATGTCATCAACAGAAACAACAGCAAATAAAAACCAAGGTGGCATACAGTCACTTGAGATTGGTCTCTCTGTATTAGATGTACTTATAGAGTATCACGAACCTATGATGCTAAAAGATATTGCTCAAGCAATACAAATGCACCCTGCAAAAGTACATCGTTATTTGGTCAGTCTCATTCGTAAAGATTATGCGCGCAAGCTGAGCGATGGGCGCTACGGATTAGGTGCTCGAGTCAATGCACTAGGTCACACCAGTTTCGATCAAAACAATATTTTGCAGCGACTTACTAATGCTGCTACTGAAATTAAAAATGCCGTTAATTGCGGGGTGCAAATCGCCAAGTGGTTTAGTGAAGGGCCCATCGTTATTCATTCATTTGAGCCGGACAGTCCAATTAGTATCATTACTCGTATAGGCTCACGCATGCCTTTGACGTCTTCTGCAACAGGTAGGCTGTTTGCCAGCTATCAACCTGATACTATTATCAAACCTTTAGTGCTTGCAGAGTGGCAAGGAGATATTGATATTTTGTCCTCAGCTCCTACATCCACCTCTACTGCTAAAGCCGATAAAGCCGAGCTATCCGTTAAATGGCAAGCGTTTACAAAGCTGCAAACTGGTATCCGGGCGCAAGGATATGCCACGGTTACCGGAGATATGCTAATGGGGATTAATGCTATTAGCATACCCGTTATTTTACCGCAGTCTAAAGACGTTAACGATATCAGTGCATCTGCTAAGGGTGGGCTATTAGAATACGCGCTCACCATTATCGGTACTGCTGAACAACTGCCGCTGGATAACCAGCAAGTAATGGATAAAATACTATCAATAGCTAAGCGTTATCAGATTGCCTAGCTATTTTATTAGCTGTCTTATTAACTAGTTTATTTTGCACAAAACGCTCATCTAACCTGTTAAATAATTTAAACCTTACAGACAGGCTGCGCTGGCCGCTTTGGTTTTTTCATAGACGGTTTGACCATCCAAGCCTTTAGCCGCTAACTCATCCAGATATCTCTGCGTACCCTCAAGTAACGGGCCTTGCCAATCAGGGTCATTTAGAGGGTCTGGAATGTCGATCATCGTATCGCCTTTGGCACGAGCGGCAGCCATTGCTTCATCATTACTTCTATCAAATATTTTAGCGATACGATCTGACATAACTAGCCCTGAATTATCATCAATAACTTTTTTGAGATCATCAGGCAGACTATTATATTTATCCTTGTTCATAGTGACCACAAAGGTAGAGTTATAAAAAGGTATGTTGGTGTGCGCGCTAAGTAGCTCATCGAGACGGAACGCTTGAATAGGCTGCCAAGTAAACGCTAGACCATCGATGACGCCGCGCTGTAGCGAAGTATAAGTATCACTAGCAGGCATCCCCACGGGAGCAGCACCAGTAGCTTCAATAATGTGGCTGGCAACTACAGATGGTTGACGAATTCGCATACCCTTCATATCTGCTGGCGTACGAATGGGCTTATCAACGGTATGCAGCGCCCCCTGTCCTGAACCCATCAAAGCGAGCAGATGGGTGTCCTCATATTCATCTGAAATAACCCCATCGTCATAGAGCTTATATAGTATGCAGGTCTGTTGCTCTGCGGTATTGGATATACCCGGTAGCTCTACCACTTGGGTTAGAGGAAAGCGCCCAGCGGTATAGCCTTGCACTTGCATACCAATATCTACAGTGCCTTTTGCCGCAGCATCATAAGTGGCGCCTGGTTTGCTTAGAGTAGCGGAAGGATAAATCTCAATCTTTAGGCGTCCATTCGAGTCTTCTTCAATTTTTTGCGCCCAAGGCTCAAAGCCTTCAGTATTCATATTGTCATTAGCCGTCATAAAATGTGAGAATCTAAGCGTTGTCACATCGTCTGAGTCGCCATTAGCAGATGTAGCTTGATTATTATCAGAGCAGCCAGATAATGCTAGCCCAGACATTGCAAGTACGGTAGCCAGAGCGATTCCAGTAGATAGTTTGGTTTTCATCGTAGAGTCCTTTCTTGATGATTGAGTTCTCACTATTAAAGCTTAGCATGAAGCAATGCCTACTCCCCTACAGGCACCTGTTCTTTAGCTTCTTTCAATTCTTCGGCATGCAAAAAATGTGTATGAGCGGGCGCACGTTTAGTACGTGACCATTCTTCTAACATGTCGTGTTTTATCTCTTCAGTAATCATCGAGACTTTTTCTTCTGAGGTAATATCATCGTAAGTGAGTTCCATACGATGACCATTAGGATCGAAGAAGTAGATAGAATGGAAAATACCGTGATTGGTCACACCAATGACGTCAATCCCGCCATCCTCTAAATGCTTCTTCGCAGCCATTAAAGTATCGCGATCTTTTACTTTCATTGCCAGATGCTGTACCCAGTCTGGCGTATTAGGATCAGAACCCATTTCAGGTTGATTGGGTAATTCAAAAAACGCCAACACATTACCGTTACCTGCATCCAAAAAGATATGCATGTAGGGATCAAAGGCTTTAGTAGAAGGTACGTGGTCTTCGGCAAAAGCTAAAATGAAATCCATATTCAAGTGTTTTTTGTACCACTCTACGGTTTCTTTAGCATCTTTGCAGCGATAAGCCACATGATGAATTTGTTCTATTTTAAAACTCATATCAATATCCTTTTGATAAGGCGTAAAACCTGAGGTTGCTACCGCTATAAGGTTTTTGTGTCGATCTAACCTAAGTCGTATAGCTCCTAATCTTAATAATGCCAATCGATTGTTTTACGCCTGTTCTTTATAAAAGTTTATGCGTCAAAATCAAAGTTTAAAGCAGGCAATACTTTACCGCGCACTTCACCAAACCCAACACGAATGCCACCTTTTTCGCTATAGCCTTTCATGATAACGGTATCACCGTCGTCGATAAAAGTACGTGTGCCCCCGCCTTTAAGCTCAACAGGTTTGGTCGCGTTCCAAGCGATCTCGAGCATTGAGCCATAAGAGTCTGGCGTTGGCCCTGAGATGGTACCCGAGCCCATCATATCGCCGACTTCGACTTTACAGCCAGTAATAGTGTGATGCGTCAATTGCTGAGCCATCGACCAGTACATGTATTTAAAATTGGTTTCAGAGATGACGGTAGCGCTATCAGCATTTTCTGGAAGCAATTCCACTGACAAATTAATATCAAAGCTGTTATCGGATTTTTTCTCACGTAGATAAGCCAGTGGCTCCGGATCCTGAGTTGGGATTGAGGTTTTAAAAGGTTCTAGCGCATCTAAAGTGACAATCCAAGGAGATATCTCAGAAGCAAAAGTTTTAGCATTAAAAGGGCCTAAAGGAACGTATTCCCATTTTTGAATATCACGAGCTGACCAATCGTTGAACAGCACCATACCAAAAATATGATCCCATGCGTTTTTGATAGAAATTGGCTCTCCGATTTTATTAGGTTGACCTACGATAAATGCAGTTTCAAGCTCAAAATCAAGACGCTTACAAGGCGCAAAAATAGGACGCTCATCTGGATTGGGTTTTAGCTGACCTGACGGACGAATGATATCTGTGGAGCCCGTCACAAAGACCGTACTGGCACGGCCGTTATAACCGACTGGCATTTCCTTCCAGTTCGGCAATAGCGCATTAGCAGGATCACGGAATAGCGTACCGACGTTAGTAGCATGCTCTTTCGACGAATAAAAGTCAGTATAACCAGGGACATGGACAGGTAGATGCATCGTGACATCTGCTTGCTTAAATAACGCCTTACCTTGCAAGTCTTGGTTATCACGTAGAGTGTCAGTGTCGGCAGCTAACAGTGTTTGAATAGTGCTACGCGCGGTAGTCCAATTATCTCGACCAGAATCAATAAAGGCATTAAGTGTCGGCTGGTCAAAATAGCGACCACCTTCTAATTTAATTAGACCTTCGGTTTCAAGTACCGCTAAGTCCAAAACGTGTTCACCAATGGCGACACCAGCGCGGCGCTTGCCATCGGCAGTTTCACTAAAGATGCCATAAGGCAAATTGTGAATAGAAAAATCAGAGTCGCTAGCGATATCGAGAAATGAAGAGAGGTTTGTGTCAATCGTTGACATGGTTAGCTCCTTGCTGGTCAATGAGTCTTATGAATATAGTTTTATGGAAAACAGTTTATAAAAAATAGTAAATTACGTATAGATTAACATCTTACATATAATGTAATTTATATCAATTTACATTGCAAGCGATTACTGAGTAATTTAATAAGGTATAAAAGCTATTTTGTGGTTTACTGCTTCCTATTTTAGTCTCAATTTTGATTTGTTTTGTAAGGTAATGAATTTATTAATTTATAATGCTGCAGCAATGGAGAAATTCGGCAGCGACTCGGCACAAGCCCCATTGCTTAACATCTAATATCTGACATTTCACGCAAAGTAAGTGCCTGTATTAACCACAATAGAAATAGCTATAACGTGTTTTGATAGCCACACTTTAAAAGGAAAGACATACATGGATTTGGCAAGTATCTTTATTCATGACACAACTTGGGCGTTTGCTGCCGAAATCGTCATACGCGTGATTGTTATGTTTAGCATGATTATCATATTTTTACGTTTCACTGGTAAACGCGGCGTCCGGCAGCTGTCTATTTTTGAGCTGACCATTATTTTGTCACTGGGTTCTATCGCTGGTGATCCGATGTTCACCGAGGATTTACCGATTATACAAGCGGTACTCATCATGAGTATCGTGATTATCATGTATCGGCTCTGCACTTGGGTAATGATGAAATACCAGCCCTTTGAAGATCTTTTGGAAGGAAAGTCGATTTATATTGTAGAAGACGGCGCCTTAGTAATAGATAAGATTAAAAGAGGCAAGATGTCGCATGATGAGTTTTTTGCTGAAATGCGCCAACAAGGTGTTGAACACTTGGGTCAAGTACGTGTGGGCTTATTAGAGACGGATGGCTCATTTAGCTTATTGCTATTTCCACCTGATGAAACGCGTTATGGTTTGCCACTTTTTCCCAAGCAGTATCAGCCAGTTAAAGAGATAAATCCAAAGCATTGCTATGCTTGTATGCATTGCGGCTATGTCGATTATATTGCGAAGCCAGATCAGCAATGCGTACGCTGTGAATGTGAAAGTTGGGCGAAGGCCTTGGATAGCGGGATTGTTAGATAATGAAATTAAAAAAGCCGTCACGCATGAATCGTGACGGCTTTACTTTATGCGATATTTATAAAAATAGAGAATCGTAACTTAAGTCTAACCTAACTATCGAGCTGATACTTTAGTTCCATCTTTACGACTAATTGTCAGTCCTGTAAAGCCAAATAGTATCGTTAATAATAATGACAGATAACAGAAGAACGCATAAGGCAGATAATCCAGTACTGGCACGCCTAAGGCTTGACTAATAAACACCCCGCACACACTCCAAGGTACGAGCGGATTGATTACCGTTCCTGCATCTTCAATGGTACGAGATAAGTTTTTTGGATGTAAGTTTAAGCGCTCAAATATCGGACGAAACGCTGTGCCTGACAGTAAGATACTCAAATACTGCTCACCGATAAGCACGTTAATACTTAGTGCTGACATGGCAGTTGCGAATATTGCGCGTCCTGGACTGGTTAGAGTATCTCTTATCCCTGATAGCAACGCTGGCAAAATACCTAAAGCGCTCAGCAATCCACCAAGGCTAAGTGCCAATATCACAATCATTTGAGTAAAGAACATGCTTTGTACGCCACCGCGCGAGAGCATACCGCCTACTTCCCCAAGATCTAGCGATTCAGCGGGCGCATAACCTGCAAAGAAATACCCACCCAATTGTCCAAAGCTTGGCGAGCTATGCAAGTAGGTGACAATCAGAGCGGTAATAATGGTACAGATAATAGTATAGATGGCGTTGACTCGAAATACAGCCAGTCCAATAAGCACTACAAAAGGCAATACTGCATAACTATGTACCAAACCACTTTCAATCAACTGACCTTGTAAAACAGTTACTTGACTTAAGTCACCACTAACAGTCTGTCCAGAGAAGAACCAAAAAAGTATGACAGTCAGTATCCACGCAGGCACCGTGGTGTACATCATATTGCGAATATGCTCAAATAAATCAATACCCACGACCGATGAAGCAATGGTACAAGTATCAGATAATGGCGACATTTTATCACCGAAAAACGCACCCGATACGACAGCGCCAGCAGCGATAGCGACATTGGCATCAAACGCATTACTCATACCAATAAAAGCTACGCCCAAGGTCGCCGCGGTAGTCAAACTACTGCCCAATGCAATACCAATAATCGAAGTAAGTACAAAGGCTGATATGTAATAAAACTCCGGTGATATTAGCTCGAAGCCAAAATACATCAGTGTCGGTATAGCTCCCGACATCATTAGAGCGGCAACCATCAAGCCAATAAAGAAGAATAAGTAAATCGCACCGATACCGCTCATCACTCCAGAGGCCATTTGCGCTTGCATATCATTAAAGCTAAGGCCCTTAAATAGACCGATAGCCAATAACACGCAGATAGCGAGTATCAATGATAAATGTGGCACCCAGCCAAGGCCAATCATGGTGACACCCATAATGGCGATGACAGTGGTAGCAATAATAAATGCCAGTTTGGGTGAGAACTGGGTTAGTATTTTTGGAGGCATCACACATCCTTAGATGACCAGTGAATTTTGGTTTAGGGTTGGCTTTGAGTATGGCAAGTTTAATGAGTTGCTTTAATTATAGCTACCTTCATTACTTACTGAATAGACTATCAGTCTTTGCTGCCATAATAAAATCATTACGATGCAGACCTTTGATGCTGTGCGACCACCATGTCACTGTCGCTTTGCCCCACTCTACCAATATGCCGGGATGATGCCCTTCCTCTTCCGCGATATCTGCAAGCCGATTAGCAAACGCCATAGCGGTGACGAAGTTTTTAAACTTATATTGACGTTGTAATTGATTGATGCCGTCGACTTCGATAAGCGACCAGTTAGGAAGTTGTTGTAACAGCTCGCGTGCCTCAGTATCGTCGACTTTTGGCGCGCCGACACGGCAGGCTTCGCAGCTGGCTTGAGATAGGGTTTGTAAATGCTCAGTCATAGTAAATTCCTTTTATTTTAACTATTGAGTTTTTATTAAATGTACGTCCATGTTGACGTGATTGTCTATTTAAGCAGCCAATGTTTAAGTGTTCTTAATTAAGCTATCACTTGCTTTAATGATCAGTTGATTAAACAGTCAATTGATTAAGCAATCAACTGGTTTCAACTTTATAGGTTGGCTCAAACATTCCGAGTGACATCGCTTGCTTGACCACCCCCATGATGTCGCTATTCACGATGTCAAACAGCGTATCTAAATTATCAATGACATAATAGATAGGCTGAATATGATCAATTCGATAAGGGGTACGTAACACATCTAGCAAATCGAAGGCCCGATGTTTAGGTTGATGATGTGACTGATGATTTGATTGATCGTGCGATTGATTTTGAGTCTCATCATTGAGTGCATAAATAGTTTCAGAAGGTGAGCTTAAGATGCCACCACCATAAATTCGGCGAGTATCTTTCGTTTGCCCGACCAAACCAAACTCGATGGTAAACCAATACAGCCGTGCTAAAAATAACCTTTCTTCTTTACTGGCATTAAGACCAAGCTTGCCGTAAGTCTCATTAAAGGTAGCAAAGGCAGGATGAGTCAGTAGCGGACAGTGTCCGACAATCTCATGAAAGATATCAGGCTCTTCGATGTAATCCATGTCATCAAAGCGGCGGATAAAGGTCGCAACGGGGAAGGATTTATTGGCCAACAGCTTAAAGAATTTACCAAAGCTAATTAAAGCTGGCACCGCAGCTGTTTGCCAACCTGTGGTCGCTTGCAGCACTTCATCGATATCATGTAATTGCGGAATACGATCTGGCGGTAGATTTAGCTTTTTGAGCCCATCTAGATATGCCGAGCAGGCACGATTGGGTATTTGCTTGGCTTGACGCTCAAGAAGCGCTTGCCACATGGCATTCTCATTATCACTATAATGAATATGACCATTGGCATCAGGTTGATGCGAAAGATAAGGTTGTTTGCTTTGGCGTTCCATGCCGGTATTCCTTTTGCCATTAGTCCATTCTATTTGGACCAGTATTTCAGATTTACTATATCAATCATTATAGTATTAATAATAGCAAGACAAATTCCTTTTTGTCCTGCCATGTTTGTTTAACTTATTAATAAATTTACTCTGTTTCTGTCTCTGTTTCAGATTGTCCGATAGCGCCGCGTCGCACTTGATCGCGCTCTATTGATTCGAATAGCGCTTTAAAGTTACCTTCACCAAAGCCTTCATCGTAATCGCCTTTACGTTGGATGAATTCAAAAAATACGGGGCTACCTAAGATAGTTTCAGAGAAAATTTGTAATAGCAGACGCGGTGTGCCGCCTTCCGTGGTGCCATCTAATAAGATGCCACGAGTCTGCAATTCAGAGACGTTTTCGCCATGATTTGGTAAGCGCTCACTCAGCATTTCGTAATAAGCAGCGGTTGGCGCTGTCATGAGTGGTATACCCGCCTCTTTTAGTTTATCGATACTGGCCAATAAGTCATCACTGGCTAAAGCAATATGTTGAATGCCTTCACCATTGAAGCTCATTAGATACTCTTCGATTTGTCCGCCGCCCTGCTTAGATTCTTCATTTAAAGGAATACGGATTTTGCCATCAGGCGCGGTCATGGCTTTACTGGTCAGCCCAGTGTATTCGCCTTTGATATCGAAATAGCGAATTTCACGGAAGTTAAAGATGCGCTCATAGAAGTTTGCCCAGTAAGCCATGCGACCACGGTAGACGTTATGGGTAAGATGGTCAATAACTTTGAAGCCATGTCCAACAGGATACTTATCTACATCTGGGAAGAACTCAAAGTCGACATCATAGATAGATTCACCGTCTTTAAAACGGTCAATCAGATAAATCAATGAGCCGCCGATACCTTTAATAGCAGGAAGTCTCAGCTCCATTACCCCTGTCGGCACCTCTACTGGCTGTGCGCCGTTTTCAATCGCAAGCTCGTAGGCTTTTTTGGAATCTTTAACACGAAAGCCCATGCTACAGACCCCTGCTCCATGCTCTTCCACAAAGTAGCTGGCTTGGCTTTTTGGTTCACGGTTCAATATGAGGTTGATGTCACCTTGACGGTATAAAGAGACATCTTTTGATCGGTGATTGGCAACATGGGTAAAACCAAGCTGCTCAAAAAGTGCTTCTACCGCTTTCGGTTCAGGCGAGGCGAATTCAACAAAATCAAACCCTTGCAATCCTATTGGGTTTTCGAATAAATCTGCCATTATAATCATCCTTAATTTCAATTGGTGGTATAAATCAGTGTAAAAAGTTGTATATAACAATAAATATTGTTGACGATGTATTCATCTTAGATTAGCTTGATTTATAAGACTAATCGTATTTTTTGATTTATTTATCAGGTTTACTTATGAATATCAGCATTCGCCAATTGACCGCTTTTATCAAAGTCGCTGACAACGGTAGCTTTACCCGTGCTAGCGACCAGATGCATTTAACCCAATCTGCCGTCAGTGGACTGATAAAAGAATTGGAGTCAAGTCTTGGTATCGTCTTATTTGACCGTACCACCCGCCAGCTATCTTTGTCGGTAGTAGGCAGACATTTATTGCCACAAGCGCGCCGAGTGCTTAATGAGATGCAGTTATTTGAAAACGAAGCGAGCAGTCTGATGAGCTTAGCGCAAGGTCAAGTGCGACTAGCAGTATCGCAGTTTGCCGCCTCCTCCATGCCTGCAGTCATCGCCCAATTTTCAAAAGACTATCCTGATATCAGCGTGTCTTTGTTAGATTGCTCTGCAGAAAACGTCCTGCAACACATTCAGGATATCGAAGTAGATTTGGGCGTTGGTACCGAGCTTGGTTTTATGGAAAGTGAAGACGACATTAGCGCTGATTTGTTATATGAGTTACCGTTTTGTGTAGTGATGCCAGATAACCATGCGCTGGCTCAAAAAACTGAGGTAACGTGGCAGGATTTGATAGATATCCCGCTCATTACCTTACAAGGGCCTTTTATTGAGCAAGTGACCGCTGAGCTGGATGAGACCGTTGCCACTCATATCCAGCAAGCGCGCTACAAAGTGAACTTTATGTCCACAGCGCTTGAGATGACGCGCCAAGGCTTCGGTATTACCTTATGTCTGCCTTATATGCCTGAGGTCATTGATTGGGTGAGTGCCAATGGCTTACAAATGCGGTCGCTCGCACAGCCTGTTAAGATGCGTAGATTCTTTATTTATCAACGCTCCTCAAGAGCACTGTCGCCTGCCAGCATTGCCTTTAAACAGTTTTTGCAGACTTATTTTGCCTCTCACTTCAACGACTTGCAGAGTAGCTAGAGTAAGTAGGTACTATTCTATAGCTGTTCTTAAATGCTATATTCTAAATGGTTATTAATAGTCTAATCAGCTTAAAAAGCATTTGGATTATCAAATAGCTCATCTAATCAGTTAATTAATCAATATCGATGAATCTCTCGTTGAGTTAATAGCCAATCTAGTTTATGCTTTTTGGCGGCTTTGTTTCTATTCTAGTAAGGAAAAAAAATGTTTGAACGTATCGACTATTATGCTGGTGATCCAATCTTAGGTTTGATGGACAAGTTTGCAGAAGATAGCAATCCCGATAAAGTGAATTTGGGCGTGGGTGTTTATTACGACGAAGACGGCAAAATGCCAGTACTTGAGTGTGTAAAAACTGCTGAACAGCGCATTGCAGACCCAATTTCTCCTCGTCCATACCTACCAATGGCAGGGTTGCCTGGACACCGTAAAGGCTGTCAAGAACTGTTATTTGGCAAAGATGCTCAAGTATTGAAAGACGGTCTGGTTGCGACTATTGCCACTATTGGTGGCTCTGGCGCGTTGAAAGTAGGCGCTGAGTTTATCAATCAATGGTTCCCGCAATCTAAATGCTACGTGAGTGACCCTACATGGGGCAATCACATTGCTATTTTTGAAGGGTCTGATGTCGAAGTTGGCAAATACCCGTACTACGATAAGGCCACTGGCGGCATCAAATTTGATGAGATGATTGCGTTTTTTGAAACGTTGAATAAAGATGATGTGCTGTTATTACACCCTTGCTGTCATAACCCAACGGGTGTGGATTTGACTAAAGAGCAGTGGGATAAAGTATTAAACGTTGTTCAAGAGCGCGAGCTGATTCCGTTTATGGATATCGCTTATCAAGGTTTTGGCGAAGACATGGACAGCGACGCTTATCCTATTCGTAAAGCGGTCGATATGGGTCTGCCATTGTTTGTGAGCAACTCATTCTCCAAAAACCTATCACTATACGGTGAGCGTGTCGGCGGCCTATCAGTCGTTTGCCCAACTACCGATGAGACTGAGCGTGTATTCGGTCAGCTGACCTCTACGGTACGTCGTATCTACTCAAGCCCACCATCACATGGCGGACGCGTCGTCGATATTGTTATGAATGATGAAGCCTTGCACGAGCAATGGGTTGGCGAAGTTTATACGATGCGTGATCGTATCAAAGCTATGCGCATGAAGCTAAAATCTGTGCTAGAAGCTAAAGTCCCTGGTCGTAGCTTTGACTACCTAACTGCTCAAAACGGCATGTTTAGCTTTACAGGATTAACCCCTGAACAAGTTGAGCAGCTACAAAGCAAATTTGGTATCTATATGGTATCTAACTCACGTATGTGCGTCGCGGGCTTAAACAGTAGTAATATCGACTATGTTGCTAATGCGATGGTTGAAGTATTAAAGAACTAATCATTTAAAAAGTCTTTAACAAAGCTATTTTGATAAAAAGGTTGAGCATTGACTCAGCCTTTTTTATTTGTCTATTTATTCTACCCGCTCCTACTTAAAAATGCATTCTTCTGAAAATATTTAGGAAAAACATTTCCCATTACGATATGTGCTGCTCAAAAAGCTAATCATATACAACGTCGATTGTATATAAAACAATCACCTTTAAGCTAGCATTGCTGATTTATTGAAAGAGTGTAACGAATTCTTGTAACCATAATATACAAGACAATACGAACTTGAACAATCATTCAAGAACAACTACAATAAGTTTCTTTATAGCATCTAGCAGCAATATTGTATTCATTTTTGAGCAATCACTCAATATGGTAAATATTTTTCTTTATGTTTATTTTATAATGATAGAAAGTATCGATACTCATTTCATTCATTAATTTTTTGAACCCATTTTTAAAACTTTTCAAAAGCGAAAACTTATGCAAAAAGTTATGCCAAAACATTTACCACTTTCACTATTATTGCTTCGACTTGGTATCTTCATTGTGTTCTTCTTTTGGACACTCGACAAATTTGTAAACCCTGAACATGCTGCAAGTGTGTTTGCTAAATTTTATGCACTAGAAAATTTAGGCACCAGCATTGTTTACGTTGTTGGTAGCTTGCAAATTATACTCATCTTTTTGTTTGTGGCAGGTTTGTTCAAAAAGTGGACATACGGCATCATTTTATTGCTACACGCAGCCTCTACTTTTGCAACCTTTGGTCTCTACCTAACGCCTTTTGATAACTTACTGTTTTTTGCCGCATGGCCAATGTTGGCTGCCTGTGTCGCGTTATTCTTAATGCGAGATTGGGACACGTTAACATTAGGCAAAAGAACCTCTTTTACGCAAAATCAGATAGTGCCTATTCAATAGGGCTTATTAAATCGTGCCTACTGTTAGACTAGAGCCTATCCTCATTTTGATAATGGTAATAAAAATGCCAGTCAGCAGAACACAGGCTATATACTGTTAATACTGATAAGTTAGCTATTTTATAGTAGATAAACTAATAGACCATTCGAACCATTCAATGGAATGGCTGCTGCTATTAAAACAATGAAGATGCTCAACCAAAAAAATCACTGTGATTTTTAACCTTTGCCCCACTATTTAGCCGGACATTTCATGATTAAAAGAATATTTTTAATACTGTTAATATTGATATTAGCGGCAAGCTTTTTTTATTTTGACCTAAATCAATTATTGACGCTTGACGGCTTAAAAGGGTCGATGGCGCAATTTAACGACTACAAAGCGCAATCACCGCTATTGATTATCGGTGGGTTCTTTTTACTTTATGTGGTCGTCACCGCTCTATCCTTACCGGGAGCTGCTATTTTGACCTTGGCAGCTGGGGCGCTATTTGGCTTATGGCAAGGCTTATTGGTTGCCTCGTTTGCCTCTAGTATTGGTGCGACACTAGCGTTTTTAACCTCACGTTATTTACTGCGTGATACGATTAAGCAGCGTTTTCCTGAACGCTTAGCAGCCATTGATGCTGGCGTTGAAAAAGAAGGCGGATTTTACTTATTTACCCTGCGCTTAGTGCCGATATTTCCGTTCTTTTTGATTAATTTACTCATGGGCGTCACCGCGATTAAAGCGAGGACATTCTACTGGGTAAGCCAAGTTGGTATGCTCGCGGGTACTTTTGTATTCGTTAATGCCGGTACGCAACTGGCGCAAATTGACAGTTTGTCAGGGATTTTATCGTTTAATTTGATTGTCTCATTTGCGTTGTTAGGTTTTTTCCCATTAATAGCAAAAGGGATATTAAATATGCTAAAAAAACGCCGCGTCTATAAAAACTATAGCAAACCTAAAAAATTCGACCGTAATATGATTGTGATTGGCGCAGGTGCTGGCGGGCTAGTCACCAGCTATATCGCGGCGACCGTCCGAGCAAAAGTAACATTAATCGAAGCGGGTGAGATGGGTGGCGACTGCTTAAACTATGGCTGTGTACCCAGCAAAGCTTTGATTAAAAGCGCGAAAGTCGCAGAACAAATGCGCAATGGTGAGCGTTATGGCTTGGAAAACACACCACTAGAGTTTTCATTCAAAAACGTTATGATACGCATCCATAAAGTCATCGCTGATATCGCGCCAAATGACAGCGTCGAGCGTTATACGGACTTGGGTGTCGAAGTGTTAAAAGGCTACGCTAAATTCATCGACCCGTGGACGGTAGAGATTGCGCTAAACGATGGTGGCACGCAAACACTAACCGCACGTTCCATTGTTATCGCTACTGGCGCGCGTCCATTTGTACCAGACTTGCCAGGCTTGGAAGAAACCGGCTATGTGACCAGCGATACCATATGGAATAAGTTTACCGAATTAGAAGAAGCGCCGAAAAAACTGGTCGTCCTTGGCGGCGGGCCAATCGGCTCTGAGCTGGCACAAGCTTTTGCACGCTTAGGCTCAAATGTGACCCAAATCGAAAGAGGCGCGCGTCTCATGAAAAAAGAAGACGTGGAAGTCTCTGAATTTGCACACAAAGTACTCGTCGAGAGTGGCGTAAATGTCTTAACCTCGCATCAAGCAATTCGCTGTGAAGCTCGCGATGGTAAAAAGTTCATTATCGTTGAACCGCAAGGCGACAGTACCGATAAGCAAAGCAGTACCGATAAGCAAGACAGTCAAAACAAACAAGAAATCGCTATTGAATATGACGAATTGCTTTGTGCCGTTGGACGCAGTGCGCGCTTAGAAGGCTATGGCTTAGAAACATTAGGGATTGAAACTGAACGTACCATCGAGACCGATGACTATTTAGAAACCCTCTACCCCAATATTTACGCTGCTGGTGATGTCGTTGGTCCTTATCAATTTACTCATGTGGCCTCCCATCAGGCATGGTACGCAGCCGTAAATGGTTTGTTTGGGCATCTAAAGAAGTTTAAAGTAGATTACCGCGTGATTCCGTGGACGACTTTTATTGATCCAGAAATCGCACGCGTTGGCTTAAATGAGCAAGAGGCTATTGAAAAAGGCATCGATTTTGAAATTACCCGTTACGACTTTAAAGACTTAGATCGTGCGGTGACGGAAAGCGCCAACTATGGCTTTATCAAAGTCATTACGCCAAAAGGTAAAGATAAAATACTCGGCGTGACCATCGTCGCTGAGCATGCTGGTGATTTAATGCCGGAATTTATATTAGCAATGAAACATGGCTTAGGGCTGAATAAAATACTCGGCACCATTCATATGTATCCAACGTGGGCGGAGGGTAATAAATACGCGGCTGGTGAATGGAAACGCAATCATGCACCTGAAACGGTATTAAACTGGCTTGAGAAATATCAAACATGGCGTCGAGGTTAATTAGCCTTCCAGTGAAACTCGATGCTGTTGCAATTCATTAATTTCATCGTCTTTTAGACGATCGATTTTTTTAGAAATAAGTGCTGTTGGGATAATTTTTTTGAAGCCTCTGGAGTGACGAAGTCACACAGCAAGCGAAGAAAATTTGTACCAACAACACGCTTCAGAATCTATGATTGAATGACATTTAATACAGGTTATAACGAGAACATAAATGTACGTTATTAAATCTTTACCAGCTTTGACAATGTTAAAAAATCTAAGCCGCTATAGCGCCTATGCTATGGCGCTTAGCGTTTGTATTGGTATATCAGCAAGCACTGCCTCACCCACTATCAGTAACCTTAATCAAAATTTATCATCTTGGCAGCAGATAGAAGCCCAAGGTAAAAACCAAGACGTTTACTTTTATGCATGGGGCGGTGACCCGCAAATAAATGCCTATCTACAGTGGGCCGCCGAAGAAGTGGATGATAAATATGATATCAATTTGGTTCATGTCAAATTGAGCAATACCAGTGAAGCCGTTAGCCGTGTACTTGCAGAAAAATCTGCCAACAATAATGATGAAGGTAGCGTTGATCTCATCTGGATAAATGGCGCCAACTTTGCCACCATGAGTGAGAATTCATTATTACTGAAACAATGGGCGAACAAGCTGCCTAACTTCGCGCTGACCGATCCAGAGAATAATCCTGCCGTTAACTTTGATTTTGGTGTGCCAACCGATGGTATGGAAGCGCCATGGGGACAAGCCTCGCTGACCTTTTATTACGACAGCTTATCAACTGACAAGCCACCAACCACTTTAAATGAGCTGGTCAATTGGACGGCGCAAAACCCCGGGCGTTTTAGTTATCCAAAGCCGCCTGACTTTTTAGGAATGAGCTTTTTAAAATACGCTTTAGTCATGCTGCACGAAAAGCAAGATGCTAAAACAGGCGAAAATATCAAAGCACAGCTCAACCTGCCAGCCACTGAGCAAAATACAGATATTATATTAGCCCATTTATGGACGTTTCTCGATGACTTTCATCCCACCTTATGGCGTAAGGGTGAGCAATTTGTGCAAACGGGCGCGCACATGCGCCGTTTGGTCGATGATACCGAGCTTAGCTTGGCATTTAGCTTTTCCGCTCCCGAAATTCCTGCGGCCGTGCAGCGTTATGACTTACCCAAGAGCATTCGTAGCTATGCCATGAGCGATGGCAGCTTAAGTAACACCCATTTTGTGGCCATTCCTTATAACGCCAGCCATCCGCAAGCCGCGCAGTTGGTGGCAAACTTTCTGATGAGTCCAGAAGCACAGGCTAAAAAGCAAACGCCTGCTGTGTGGGGTGATAAAACCGTACTCGTCCAATCAACGCTCGACCCTGAGCAACAAGCGCTATTCAAGACTAACAAACCCCATCCGAGCGCCCTACCTGTTGACGCTATAAAACGGACCGTGAATGAACCACATCCGAGCTGGGTTGATGCCATTATGCAAGGCTGGCAAACACGTTATGGGGTCAGCCCATGAGTAAAGATTCTAATAATAAAACGGCTGATGCAAGCACTAGAACGATAGATCCTTATAAAACAGACCTATTTACGCACATTGTATCCTTGAGTCCGAAATTTTTACTGCTACTGTTGATATTACCGGTACTCGGTGGTTTACTCAGCGTGCTGTTACCTGCCTTTAGCTGGGTGCCTGCACTTGAGCAAACAACTTTTGGTCTACAAGGCTTTAACGATCTTTGGCAGACGCCCGGTCTTACCCAAATGGTAGCATTAAGCATCGCTACTGGATTAATCAGCACGCTATTCGCTTTTGTCATGACCTTAATGATATTGGCGGCATTTTTTAATAGCATTTGGCTGACCCGTATTGAGCGTTTGTTGAGTCCAATCTTGGTCATTCCTCATGCAGCAGCAGCTATCGCGGTTGGTTTTTTAATTGCGCCTTCTGGTATGTTTTCACGCCTTATCTCACCGTGGCTAAGCGGCTGGGAGTTGGCACCAGGCGGTATGTTTCCACATGACCCATACGGCATCAGTATCATTTTGGGTTTAACCTTAAAAGAGCTGCCGTTTCTATTACTCATGGCATTAGGCGCTTTGGCTCAACCAGAGCTTGGTAGAAAGCTGCGTCAACAATATAAAGTCGCGCTAAATCTCGGCTATTACCCCATTACTGCCTTTTTTAAAGCCGTGCTCCCTATCCTCTATCCTTTTTTACGTTTGCCTATCTTAGCCGTGCTGGCCTATGCCAGTGCCAGCGTAGAGATGCCATTGATATTGGGTCCAAACACGCCGCCAACGCTGGCGGTTACTATCATGCAATGGTTTAACGATGTGGATTTGAACTTACGTATAAAAGCCTCGGCGGGTGCATTATTACAGCTAGTTTTGACGGGTGGTTTAATCGCCTTGTGGCTTGGTAGCGAGAGAACGATAAAAACTTGTTTTAATGGCACGTTGATAAATGGCAAGCGCCACTATGCCGATGCATTATGGCAAAAAATCACCGCCGCGTTGACCACTGTGGTGATTGGCTTTATCTTGCTGGCGCTCGTTGGTCTGGTAATGTGGTCAGTAGCTGGTTTTTGGCGCTTTCCCGCCGTATTGCCAGAGCAATTGGTGTTATTACATTTTCAAAGTGCCTTTACGCAAATGGGTACGCCATTATTTAATACTCTTGCTATCGGTATCGTGAGTACCATATTTGCCATTGTGCTGACTTTATTATGTTTGGAAGCTGAACAATTAAGTAAAAAACCACTCTCAAAATTTACCAGTTTAATTATCTATTTGCCGCTGTTAGTACCCAGTATTGCCTTTTTATTTGGTTTGGTGTGGCTACAGCAACTGGTGAATAACCAAACGGCGTTTTTTAATGTGGCGTTTACCCATTTGCTTTTTGTACTGCCTTATGTGTTTTTATCGCTTGCCAGTAGTTACAGGCGTCTAGACCCTCGTTTTGCTCATGTAGCCGCGAGCCTTGGTGCAACTCCTGCTAAAGTATTTTTGCAGGTGAAATTACCGCAATTATTTGCGCCGCTGTTAATTGCTATCGCCCTTGGTTTGGCTATTAGCTTTGGTCAATACTTGCCGACGTTGTTAGCAGGCGGCGGACGTATAGCCACTATCACTACCGAAGCTGTGACTCTCGCAAATGGTGCCAGTAGGCGCACCAGTGCGGTGTATGCCATCATCCAAATGGCACTGCCGTTAATTGGCTTTATATTGGCGTGGGTATTGCCCAAATATTTCTTTAAAAGTGGCACTCGTTAGGAATAACATCTATCAACTTATTTTAAAAGTAACTAAAGGGTCCTTGATGCAACCATCTTTACAGATAAAAAACTTACAGTTATATCGACAACGCAAGCTACTACTCAGCCTAGACGAGCAGATTGCTGGTGGTGAAATATTGACTGTCATGGGCCCATCTGGCAGTGGTAAATCGAGCTTATTGAATTGGCTGACAGGTACCTTACCAAATGGTTTCACCGCTACTGGTGAGGTCTGGTTGAATGATGAAAATGTAAGCCACTTACCTACGCACCTGCGTCACATTGGAGTACTGTATCAAGAAGCCCTACTGTTCTCACATTTATCGGTAGCGGGTAATATTGCTTTTGCGATGCCTAAAAGCAATAAGACGGGAGATAGAAAACAGCGTAGTGAAAAAATAGAACAGGCGCTGGCACAAGTGGGATTAGCAGGCATGGGAAGTCGCCATCCTGACAATTTATCGGGCGGACAACAAGCACGAGTGGCGCTCCTACGAACCTTGCTCAGCGAGCCAAAAGCGATACTACTAGACGAGCCTTTTAGCAAGCTCGATACCCAGCTAAGAGTAGATACACGCCAACTGGTATTTGAGCAAATTCGCACTCATAAACTCCCCGCCATCATGGTCACACACGATCATAGCGATGCTGAGGCCGCAAAGGGTAAAGTTATTCATTTAGACCTGTAGTCTTAGAATTATAACCTTAAACATTGAAGCGAAATACAAAAGGCAAGCGCATGCTAGACAAATTTCTTACGCCCATGATTAAGCCGATGCTAGCCCCTGTGGTAATTATATTGCACAAACGCGGCATCACGGCTGATCAACTCACGGTAGCGGGCTTTTTAATCGGCATGTTAGCGTTGCCATTACTGGCGTTTGAGCTTTGGTATAGTGCACTTGCAGCGATTGCGCTGAATCGCATTTTTGATGGTCTTGATGGCGCTCTAGCTCGCCATGCACAGCAAAGTTCAAGCGCAGGCGGCTACTTAGATATTACGCTCGACTTTTTATTTTATGCAGCAGTTCCGCTGGGATTTATCTTGGCAAATCCTGAACAGAATGCCATTGCAGGTGCTTTATTGCTCGCCGCTTTTATTGGTACAGGCTCTAGCTTTTTAGCGTTTGCCATCGCGGCGGAAAAGTTTAAACTGGATAAACCACAGTTCAAATATAAAAGCTTTTATTATTTAAACGGCTTGACGGAAGGCACCGAAACCATTGCGCTGTTTGTTGCCTTTTGCATTTGGCCACAGCACTTTGTACTACTCGCTAGCATTTTTGCAACTGCCTGCGCGATTACGATTTTTACCCGTATCCATGGCGGTTATCATACCCTTAGACAGTTAGAGGCTGATGCTATAGTCGGTTCAAAATAAAAGAAAATGGTCACAATATCCTGCTGGTTTAAACCCTCAAGAGGTAAGCAATGACTAATGAAATATGGTGGCGGCTTGGGTTCTTTTTGAGCATTTTAGTGATTATGATGCTGATTGAATGGCGCATGCCTGCCCGTAAAGCGCCGATCAAAAGCCGTAAACGCTGGTTCGCTAACTTTGGCTTGGTGTTTGCGTCATCCGTTATTGCTCGTCTAGCGGTGCCTGTCGGTCTAACGGCTGTAGCGCTTTATAATCAGCAGCATGGGATTGGTTTATTTAATATTATCGACTTGCCAAGCATTGTTGTCATCATATTAAGCTTAATATTGCTCGATATCATTATTTACTGGCAACATCGATTATTCCATCGTGTGCCTATTCTATGGCGTCTGCATAAAGTCCATCACGCTGATGCGCATGTTGATGCCAGTACAGGGCTTAGGTTTCATCCGATTGAAATTGTCTTAAGCATTCTAGTGAAGCTCGTTGCCGTCAGCTTATTGGGCGTCCCTGCCATCGCAGTACTGATTTTTGAGATTGCGCTAAATGGCTTAGCGATGTTTAACCATGCCAATATTCGTCTGCCGCCTGCAGTTGAAAAGCCACTGCGCTTAATATTAATGACGCAGATTTTGCACCGTATTCACCACAGCCAACGCGTCAGTGAGACTAACTCAAACTATGGTTTTAGCGTCATTTGGTGGGATTGGATTTTTGGTAGTTATAAAGGCGCTGCGCAGAAGTCTGATAACGAGCTAGATATTGGCTTAAAAGAATATCCATCACCCAAGCAAAACGCCTCACTATGGGGATTGCTCGTAATGCCGTTTAAAAGTAAATGAGCGATAGCTAGATTCCTGAAAGCTCCAAACAACTACATTCCCCATATGCAACTGAAGAGGGCCAATCAGCTGCTATCTTCGGTACATCTTGCCCAGCATCAATCATCTTGGCAGCATTAATCCAGCCAGCATGACCAATTGCTAGTATTGGGGTGTTGTCTTGTTCAGCCAAAACCTTATTCAACCAACCCTCAACACGGTCAAATAGCTGCTGTAAACTTTCCCCATTATTGGGTGCAAAGTGCGCAAAGTTATCACACCAGTCATCAATCTCTTGCTTAGCGATTTGCTCCCAAGGGCGACCATCCCATTCGCCAAAATCAATCTCAGCAAGCTCAGGTGCGACTCGCCATTGAAAGCCACGGTGCGCCAGTATCTGTCCGACTTTCAATGAGCGTTGTAATGGACTTACACAAATGACTTTAGGCAATTGGTACAGACGCACAAAGCGCTCGATCTGATTGGCAAGACGTTTTAACTTACGTCTATCTACTCCTATGTCCGTTTGCCCAATACAGATACCCTCAGCAGCAATAGGTTTAGGATGGCGCCAAATGTAAAGAGTCATTGATTGATTAGCCTCCTATTTTTCTATAGTCAATTCACTATAAAATAAACACAATGCTACTGGGATAAATTTTTCGTAGCCTCTGTCTGCGCAGGCACAGCAAGCAAAGAAAATTTATACCAGTAGCGCGTTATAATACTTGTACTCATTTCATTTGGGACTGACTATACACTTTAGATAAAAGGTATAGAGGCAGCAATTCCAGCATATATCGCAACTTCACTAAGCTGCTGTGTCGCTCCTAGTCCATCACCCGTATAGCCATCAAGACGCCTACGTAATAAGCGCCGCATATATTCAGTGGCAATTAACGCCAGTATCAAAGCCATTAACCACTGACCGATGCTAATCTGCTGTATGGCATTAGGAAATATAATCATCACTAAAACTCCTGCTACTAGCAACCAGCCACTACTGAACAATCCTTGTAACGGTGTCAGCTGCTGCGCCATGGGTTTGGCTTTAGCGTGTTCTATCTCACCGCCATAAGGCAGCAGAGCAAGTAGGCTAATACACAGCAAGCGCGAAGCAGTATGGCCAATAATCAGCGCGACAATAGATACCGATAACGGCATGGTGGCTAACAAGGAAATCTTTAGCAATAGCGCAGAGACTAACCCTAACACGCCGTATGTTCCTAAGCGCGAGTCTTTCATAATGGTTAAGGTACGCTCGCGAGTCAGACCGCCGCCCAAACCATCGCAACTATCCGCAAGACCATCTTCGTGAAAAGCGCCCGTAAGCTTAATCCCGAATACCGTACTCAGCACTGCAGCCACTAAGGGCGTAAATAAAATACTGCCGAGCCAAAACACGCCAGCGCAAAGTAGTCCAACCAGCAAACCGACTGCGGGAAAATGACGGCTGCTCTGGTGTAGCCATTGTGGATTATAATTTTTGAATGGCGGGACTGGCAATCGGGTCAAAAATTGAACAGCGACCAGTAACAATATCCATTCATTCTTTATAAATTGCCCAACACTTAGTTTAGACGAAGACTGCTGTAACGGCTCTGGCTGATTTAACGCCTGTTTTGATAATTGCTTTGATGGCTTTTTTGATAACTGTGACATTAGCTGTTTTGCTCACTGATTCCAGCATCACTAAAGCTTGCCATCTCATTGATAATGGCACAAGCTGACTGCAATAGCGGGTAAGCAAGCGCCGCGCCGCTACCCTCACCCAAGCGCATACCCATATCGAGTAATGGCTCAGCATTAAGTAATTTTAATAAATGCGCGTGCCCCGGCTCAACTGAATGATGGGCGAATATAGCGTATTGAGCGACACCTGGCGTTAATCGCTCCGCAACCAGTAAAGCACTGCTGGCAATAAAGCCGTCGATTAATAAAATACGGCGTTCACTGGCGGCCTGAATCAGCGCACCTGCCATCATGGCTATCTCAAGCCCGCCTAATGCAGCAAGCACGTCCAGTGGAGACTGTGCCTCGCTATGACGCTGCGATACTTGCGTTAAAATATCCGTCTTATGCTGTAGCCCTGCATCATCAAGCCCCGTACCACGACCAATACAATCAGCAATCGGCACACCACCTAATCTCGCCAGCAAAAGACTCGCCGCTGATGTATTACCAATGCCCATCTCACCGACGATAAGCAAATTACCCGTTAAGTTCTCAACCACTTTCATACCGTTCTCTAGCGCTGCTAAGCATTCTGCTTCAGTCATAGCAGGTTCTGCTAGCGCGTCTCGGCTACCATGACGAACTTTATAATCGAGCAATTGTGGATGGTCTTTAAAAGGAGAATTGGCAAAGTCTGCATTCACACCAGCGTCGACTACTTTTAGCTCGATATTGTGCTGGCGTGCCAAGACATTGATAGCAGCGCCACCTTGCAAGAAGTTATAAACCATTTGCGCAGTGACTGCACTCGGATACGCTGAGGTGCCATGTTTGGTTAAACCATGATCGGCAGCAAATACTCGAATCTGTGGCTGATTAATATGCGGTGTGAGCGTCCCTTGAATCATGCCCAATTGCAGTGCCAGTGTCTCTAAGCGACCAAGTGCACCAAGTGGTTTGGTCTTCAGGTCTATAATTTGTTGCAGCTGCTGACGTAGATCATTATTTTCTATATTGGCAATGGTTGGTGCGGTAAAAGTGGTCAAGGGAAGCATCCTAAAGGTTATAAATGAAACAGGAGACTATGGTAGCAGATTATCCAATTTATAATGATATGATTAGCCTAATTGCACGACCCAAACTTGCATAATTATAAGAGCACTTCATGAAAATTTTAATCGCCCCCGACTCGTTTAAAGAAAGCTTAGAAGCGATAGAGGTTTGTCGCGCCATCCAATCTGGATTTAATCAGGTTTTTCCTGATGCAGACTATACATTATTGCCCATGGCAGATGGCGGCGAAGGCACATCAGCCGTATTATCTTATGTGCTAGGCGGACGCTGGAAAAACGCGATTGTAAATGATCCATTGATGCGACCAATTAATGCCAAGTATCTGCTACTAGAAAATGAGACGGCCGTGATTGAAATCGCTCAAGCCTGCGGTCTGCATTTATTGACGAGTGAAGAAAGAAACCCGTTAATTACGAGTAGCTACGGTGTCGGAGAGCTTATTGCAGATGCTTTGGACGAAGGCGTTAAACGTATCATTATCGGTCTGGGCGGTAGTGCCACTAACGATGCTGGTCTTGGTATGTTGACGGCCTTAGGAATGATTTTTTATGACGATGAAGGCAAGCCTTTAGCTCAAGGCGGAAGTGAGCTTGCCAACTTAAAACAGATAGAAGGCGCAAAGCTTTATCCAAAGCTGCGAGACACAGTCTTTGAAGTGGCGTGTGATGTGACCAATCCATTATGCGGATCATCAGGAGCTAGTGCTATCTATGGACCACAAAAAGGTGCCAGTCCCGAGCAAGTCGCACTATTAGACAAAGCCTTGAGTCACTTTGCGATGGTATCTGGACAGCAAGGCTATCAGGATTACCAAAATATAGCAGGCGCAGGTGCAGCAGGCGGGCTCGGCTATGCCTTAATGACCTTTTGCGATGCTACGCTCAAATCAGGTTTTGATACCGTCGCTGAGGCTGTCAGTCTAGAAGAGCACATTGCTAGCGCTGACTTGGTGATTACTGGTGAAGGCAAGCTTGATGCACAAACCTTAATGGGTAAAGTCGCTGGCGGTATCAGTCAACTTGCCAAAGCCAGTCACAAGCCTGTGATCGCTATTTGCGGTAGCGTTGACGGCTTAAATCCTGCTCAGACCACTCAATTTGACGTCGTCATGCCTAGTATCCAAAAGCTGGACACCCTTGATAACGTATTAAGCAATGCTTATAAAAATATTGAGACTACCGCGGTCAATATTGCTGCTGCCATTAGGCTAGGGCAAAGCATGAAATAACTATTCTTAACTCTTATATCTCTTCACGTTTATAATTGAAGCCTTCAGCATCATAGATTTGGTAAGTCACTGCTAATAAGGTTTTTAATAGCTCTGATTTATCAAAGTGCCTCACACTCATCACAATCGGTGAGGTTAACAGCCCATCTTCAAATGGAATATAAGTTACCTCCTGACTACGCAGATGCTCAAGCGTCTTTGGTACGATCGTCAGCCCTTCTCCTGCCGCTACTAGACCTAAAGCGATATGTAACTCACGGACTTCGGTGAAATAATTCGCCTTTAAATTACGCGCTTCAAACAACTCCAGCACATAATCAATAAAACTAGGACGCGGCGCGGTTGGATATAGTAATAAATTTTCGTTTGTTAAATCCATTAGGCGAACGCTAGCTTGTCGTTCTTGTGCCAAACGATGGCCAGAAGGAACGGCGACGACCAAGCTTTCTTCTCTTAATAACAACCTTCTTATAGAGGCATCTTCAAATAAAAGCCGACCAAAACCCACATCTATTTTGCCATCTGTCAGCGCTTGTGTTTGCTGCCAAGAATTCAGCTCATATAACTTAATATTTATATTTGGGTAAATCTCGCGAAAGCGTGCAATCACTTTTGGTAATATGCCATATAGTATTGATGATACAAAGCCTATAGATAATGAGCTATCAAAATTGCCTTTACGCATCGTCATAGCACGCAGGTTGTCTGCTTTCGTCAATATTTGAATAGCATGATCGTAAAAAAACTCCCCCGCTTCAGTAAGCTTCAAAGGTCGATTTTCTCTATCAATGAGCGTCACTCCTATCTCTTCTTCCAATTGTTTTATCTGCCGACTAAGTGGAGGTTGTGAAATAAATAAACGTTGGGCTGCCTTATTGAAACTTTTTTCTTCTGCTACTGCCACAAAGTAGCGTAAATGCCTAAGTTCCATTTTTTCTCTTCCTTGATTGGGCGATAAACGTGTTTCAACTAAACATTTTAAAAGTTAATGATAGTGGGTGAACTTTATACCTAAGCTTTATACCTATAGGAACATAACATGATAAAGGTTAAACAACAAAATACCTAAAAGGTATTAAAAATGAACTAAATAGGTCTTAGACATGGCTTTATTTAGCATCTATAGTTCTTATTAAGCATAAGGAAGTACGACTGATAAATTAAAGATAACTCTTATGTTAAGGACAACTATGATTCGCTCAATTAACACCTTGCTAGTACCGATACCGACTATTCGAGAGCATAAGCTCGCTTGTACGGTCATGAGAGAGCAAGTATTAGTCTTAGTGCATATTCAAACAGAAGATGGCTATGAAGGCTGGGGCGAAGCCACCACTATCGGTGGTCTAAGCTACGCTGAAGAAAGCCCTCACAGTATCAAGACTAATATCGATACCTACTTTACTCCCCTTCTGTTAAAAGAGCAGCCAGCGAGCACGGCAAAAGCCATGCAGCTGCTCAGCCTACACATCAGTGGCAACCGCTTTGCAAAATGTGCCATTGAAACCGCCCTACTCGACATTGAAGGCAAACGCCTAAACCTACCGGTTAGTGAGCTCATCGGTGGACGTGTACGTGATCGCATTGAAGTGGCTTGGACATTGGCCAGTGGTAATACCGCAACTGATATCAGCGAGGCCAAGCAAATGGTCGAGCAAAAGAAACACCGCATCTTTAAATTAAAAATCGGTAGCAATCCTATCCTTGATGATGTTGCGCATGTATTGGCTATTAAGAAAGCCCTACCTAATTGCCGTATTACCGTCGATGTCAATCAGGCATGGACGGAGCTTGACGCGATGCAAGGTATTAGCCTATTGCAAGCGGGCGGTGTTGATTTGATAGAACAACCTATCTCTATGCGCAATCAAGCGGGTTTAAAACGTTTAAAAGAGCGCTTTGATGTGGCTATTATGGCAGATGAAATTGTCCATGATCCACAGAACGCTTTTCATTTAGCAGCCAATCACTGTGCTGATGTCTTTGCCGTAAAGATCAATCAAGCAGGCGGACTCAAAGCAGCTTGTCTTATCGGTCAAATGGCACATCTAGCCGGTATTGAGCTGTATGGTGGCACGATGTTAGAAGGTCCTATCGGTACCGCTGCATCGGCGCATGTGTTTTCGACTTATCCTAGCTTAAATTTTGATACAGAACTCTTTGGCCCACTCTTACTGACGGATGATGTGCTAGCGCAGCCACTGGATTATCAAAACTTTGGCTTAACTGTTCCGACAGGCCCTGGACTTGGTATCGAAGTAGATAAAGACAAGGTTTATCACTATGCTGAACAGGGTGGCATCGCCTTACCCAAGCTTTCAGAGTCAAAGAAATATACTGCTGAATCTTAAATACAGCCCCTAACAATTAATAAGGAAATAGCAATGTTATATCACGTGAGAATGGATGTTTTAATACCCACAGATATGGATGCTGATAAGGTTAACGAACTAAAAGCCACTGAAAAAGCCCTCTCGCAAAAGCTACAAGAGCAAGGCAAATGGCGTCATATTTGGCGTTTGGCTGGAGAGTATTCCAACTTTAGTATCTTTGATGTGGACAGCAACGAAGAGCTACACGATATCATGATGTCGCTACCCCTTTATCCGTATATGAAGGTTGAGGTCACGCCATTGTTGCGTCATCCCTCTTCTGTGCGTAGTGATGACAGTTAAGAAGTAATAATATCTAAACCCGTAAGACTACTTTTTAAATGTACCAACATATTGAGCAAGGTTGCTTGATACCATCTTAATTATCTACATAGTTATCTAAATAATTCCTCAACTAGGAGAGAGACATGGAACGTACTCAAATTGAAGCGCTAGCCAACCAGTTCATCAAAGGCAAGATTGACTTTCCAGATCAAGTCAATCCACGCGTACAAGAAATTGTCCTACGCATCGTGACCGACCTGATGCAAACCATTAATGATTTAAAAATCAGCGCAGATGAATATTGGGCGGGGGTTGAATATATCGGCGATCTAGGCAAAGAAGCCGGTCTACTATCACCGGGTCTAGGTTTTGATCACTTTATGGATTTAATGATTGAAGAAGACTTAAAAGCAGCTGGTCTTGACGGTGGCACTGTACGTACCATCGAAGGTCCACTCTATGTCGCTGGTGCGCCAGAAGAAAAAGGCTTTGCGCGTCTAGATGATGGCACTGATCTTGACAATGGCACCGTGCTATTCATGCAAGGGACCGTTTATGGCGAAGATGACAAGCCATTGCCAAATGCCAAGGTTGAAGTATGGCATGCCAATAGCTTAGGCAATTACTCTTTCTTTGATGAGTCGCAGTCGCACTTTAACTTGCGTCGTAGCATTATCACTGATGAAAACGGCCATTATGCTTTTCGCAGTATCGTCCCATTAGGTTACTCAGTGCCGCCAGAAGGTATGACCCAAAAAATATTGGGCGCGCTAGGACGTCATGGTCATCGCCCAGCTCATATTCACTTCTTCGCGAGTGCTAACGGTCATCGCAAATTGACCACGCAGATTAACATCGATGGTGATGAGTATCTGTGGGATGACTTTGCCTTTGCTAGCCGTGAAGGCTTGGTACCAGAAGTGACGATGGTTGAAGATGCTGACAAGCTACAAGAAAAAGGGCTGGACGCGCCGTATGCCAGTATCGATTTTGACTTTCATTTAGTGAAAGACATTGATAAGCCAGTACAAGGCAGTGAAGTTGAACGTCGCCGTGCTCAAGCTTAATTATTGAGTATCGCTAGCTACTGTTAGCAACCACTAAATATTATAGATTTTCGCTTGATATGCACTCAGTTGTCGTATCAAGCGTCATACCCTAACATCGTTTAACACCGTTATTTACAAGGAAGACAGCCATGAGCGAGCGCATTAATCTAGTACCTGAAGGATCAGATATCGCCATTGACGATTTTTTAGAAGAGAATGCAGAAAAAGGGATTTATCGCCTACATCGCAGTGCCTTTACCAACGAAGAGCTGTTTGAGCTTGAGATGAAGCATATCTTTGAAGGCAACTGGGTTTATCTGGCTCATGAGACTCAAATCCCTGATAACAACGACTACTATACAACATACATCGGCCGTCAGCCGGTCATCGTTGCCCGTAATAAAGAAGGTGAGCTGCATTGTATGATTAATGCCTGTTCTCATCGCGGTGCCCAGTTGTGCCGTCATAAAAAAGGCAACAAAGCCACTTATACTTGCCCCTTCCATGGTTGGACTTATAACAACTCAGGTAAGCTGCTTAAAGTTAAAGACCCACGCGGTGCTGGTTATCCTGACGCCTTTAATAAAGATGGCTCGCATGACTTAAAGCAAGTCAAACTTGCCAATTATAAAGGCTTCTTATTTGCTAGCCTTAATGATGATGTCGAACCAATTGAAGACTGGCTTGGTGGCTCAACCAAAATCCTTGACATGATTGTCAACCAATCACCAGAAGGCCTAGAAGTATTACGCGGCACTTCAACTTATACCTTTGATGGTAACTGGAAGCTGCAAGCTGAAAATGGCGCTGATGGTTACCACGTCTCAGCCGTACATTGGAACTATGCTGCTACGACGGCACGCCGTAAAGAGCAAGAAGCCGTGAAAGAAGACAATATTAAAGCCATGAACGCTGGTAAATGGGGTCGTCAAGGTGGCGGATTCTATTCCTTTGAAAATGGTCACCTACTGCTGTGGACCCAATGGGAAAATCCGCAAGATCGTCCTAACTTTGCCTATCGCGATGATTATGTTGCCCAATATGGTGAAGCAATGGCCGACTGGATGATTGGACGCTCGCGCAACTTATGCCTCTATCCAAACGTCTATATCATGGATCAATTCAGCTCACAGATTCGCATGTTACGTCCCCTAGCCGTTGATAAAACCGAAGTCACCATCTGGTGTATCGCTCCGAAGGGCGAAAGCGATGAAGCACGTACTCGCCGTATCCGCCAGTACGAAGACTTCTTTAACGTGACCGGCATGGCAACGCCAGATGACTTAGAAGAATTTCGCTCGTGCCAGCAAGGTTATAACGGTATCAAGCTTGAATGGAACGATATGTGCCGCGGTTCTGAGCATTGGATAGAAGGCGCTGACGAAGGTGCAAAAGCCATTGACCTTAAACCGTTATTAAGTGGGGTCAAGACCGAAGATGAAGGCTTGTACACCGTACAGCATCGCTACTGGCATGAAGAGATGAAAAAAGCCCTAGAGCAAGAGCAGCAACTACATGGCGCAGGCTAATATTAGCTAAGTATTTAGGGCAATTATTCAATTTAAATATTGCCCCTAAATACTGAAGCCCCTCACTTGCTGGTTATTGCAGGACTAACAAATATAAAAGGATATCGCTAATGAAAAATGCAACGGTTAACATCGAAGATGTGCGGCAGTTTCTGTACCGTGAAGCACGACTGCTTGATGAAAAAAGATGGGAAGAATGGTTGGCTTGTTATGACGAAGACTGTCCGTTTTGGATGCCCAGCTGGGATGATGATGGCGAGCTGATCAGCGACCCGCAACGAGAAATCTCACTTATCTATTACCCTGATCGTCGTGGCCTTGAAGACCGCATTTTCCGTGTCGAGACTGAACGTTCTTCTGCGACCATTCCTGATACCCGTACCACGCACAATTTATCTAATATTGAATTGCTTGAAGATAACGACGGTATCATTAGCGTCCGCTTTAACTGGATTAATAAATCCTATCGTTATCAGGAGACCAATACTTATTGGGGATTCTCCAAGTACAAAATAGACATGACTCAAGACAGCCCAAAGATTTTGGATAAATATGTCGTGTTAAAAGATGATTATGTGCATCAAATTATGGATGTATATCACGTCTAAATTCTGCGTGTTTCTAGTTATGCGTAACAGCCAATATGCACAGTTAAATTTCTGATACTAACTCATTGATAGCGCAGCCATTATCAACCTATCGTTATCAATGAGTTGATTAAAAATACAGCTAGATTAGTTGGTAACCATATGTTGAAAAGGGATATTTCTCATGGAATATAACATTGCTCTACAGTTCGAAGACGGTGTCACAGGATTCATCAAATGTGAAGCAGACGAAACCGTCGCCGAAGCAGCCTATCGCCAAAAATATAACATTCCTGTTGACTGTCTCGATGGTGCTTGCGGTACTTGCCGCTGTCATTGTGAATCAGGCAGCTACGATATGCACCCTGACATGTATATCGAAGAAGCGCTGACTGAAGCTGAGGCCAAAGAAGGCTACGTTTTGACCTGTCAGATGATTCCTGAAAGCGACTGCGTTATCAAAGTACCAACCTCCTCTGAAGCCTGCAAAGTTAGCAAGTCTGTGTTCAAAGGCAAGCTACAACAGTTAAATGTGCTTTCGGAGTCTACCATTCACTTTGGCGTCGAAGTCGACAATCCAGATGCATTGGTATTTTTGCCAGGACAGTATGTCAATATCAGCATTCCTGACTCTGACGAGACACGCTCCTACTCGTTTAGCTCTATACCTAGTGCTAAGCAGGCCGAATTCGTCGTCCGCAACATTCCTAATGGCAAAATGAGCACCTTTTTATCCGATATTGCGCAGATAGGTCAAGATATTGATTTTGAAGGGCCATTTGGTAGTTTTTATTTGCGCCCCCTTGTACGCCCTACCTTGTTTTTAGCGGGTGGTACAGGTATCGCACCTTTCTTATCGATGCTAAAAAGCTTAGAAGTATCGGGCGCTCATCATCCTGTCAAGATGGTCTACGGTGTTACTAATTACGCTGATTTGATAGAGATTGAAAAACTGGAAGAGGTGAAGAAAAACCACGCTTGGTTTGACTATTATACCTGTGTAGCAAGTGAGGAAAGTGGCCACGAGCGCAAAGGCTATGTGACCAGCCATGTCGAAGCTGATTGGTTAAATGATGGCGATGTTGATGTCTATCTATGTGGTCCTCTAGCAATGGTCGATGCCGTTAGTAACTGGTTAGATACGAGCAGCCTAAAACCTAGCAATTTTTATTATGAAAAATTCACCCCTAGTGAGCAGTAGTAGATTATTAGCCAATACTAGTAGAAATTGATAGTACTGCCAATTAGTATTGAAACCGACAAAGTGTTACTGGCAACAAATTTTTGCAGCCTCTGTCTGGATAGGCACAGCAAGCAAGAAAGTTTTTGCCAGTAACACCTGCTAATTAGTATATTTAATTTGAATTAAATACATACAGATATGCTCTAGAAATACAGTTTCGTTTTTAAGGAATAGCAATGAGTAAGCGCTTTGATAATAAAGTATGTATCGTAACTGGTGCCGCACAAGGTATCGGTCGCGGGGTCGCATTACGCTTAGCAAGTGAAGGCGGCAAGATAGTGATGGCAGATTTCTCACCTTTGGTAGAAGATGTGTTAGCAGAAATCATTGCAAATGGCGGGCACGCGACGACTATCCAAGCTGATCTTGAGACCTATCAAGGTGCACAAGAGGCTATTAATAAAGCGCTTGATACTTATGAGCGTATTGATGTGCTGGTCAATAATGTTGGCGGCGCGATATGGATGAAGCCTTTTGTCAATTTCTCAGAAGAAGAGATTAATAAAGAAGTCAGTCGCTCATTATTTCCGACATTGTGGTGTTGCCGTGCGGTATTACCAACGATGATTGAGCAGCGATCTGGTACTATCGTTAATGTATCTTCTATCGCCACACGCGGTATCAACCGCATACCCTACTCGACAGCGAAAGGCGGCGTCAATGCCATGACCGCATCGCTCGCTTTTGAGTACGCAAACGATGGTATCCGAGTAAATGCAGTAGCGACTGGTGGCACTGAAGCGCCGCCTAGAAAGATTCCACGTAATGCAAAGCCTTTAACTGATGATGAAAAATCATGGATGAATGCAGTCGTTGACCAGACCATTGACCGCACCTTTATGAAACGCTACGGTACGATAGATGAGCAAGTCAATGCCATTGCATTTTTAGCATCAGATGAATCGTCATATATCACTGGGAGTACCATTCCTGTGGGCGGCGGTGACGAAGGCTAACCATATCAATTGAGCTTTTAAGTTAGGCAACACAGCGTTTAAGCTACTATAGTTAATTAAATTTAAGAAGAGCAAAAAGCTGCTGGGATGAATTTTACGAAGCCTCTGTCTGGCAAAGCGCACAGCAAGCGAGGAAAATTTATACCAGCAGTAAACGTATCTCTTTTTTTTGAACAGACTATGTTATCTGACTAGTGCTGATTTGCAAGGAAGCAATATGGCAACTGTAATTCAAACCTTGAAAGAAGACTGGTCGCTCTCCGCGTCCGTTGCAGGGTTTCTAGCCGTCCTTATCTCTTATGCTGGGCCTTTGATTATCTTTTTTCAGGCAGCACAAGCGGCGCAAGTCTCAGATGCGATGATGGCCTCTTGGATTTGGGGCGTCTCAATTGGGGCAGCCGTATCTGGTATCTTCCTATCTATTAAATACAAAACCCCTATCATCACCGCTTGGTCAGCACCCGGTACGGCTCTACTAGTGACCGTGTTTCCAGAGATGAGTATTAATGAGGCTATATCCGCTTATATTATCTCAGCGATTGTTATATTTTTGGTCGGTGCAACGGGCTCATTTGATAAGATTTTAAAATGGATTCCGAACGGCATTGCTGCTGGCATGATGGCTGGCATTTTGTTTCAATTTGGCTTAGAGTTATTTGTTGCAACTGATACCATGCCATTTATCGTCTTTAGCATGCTTGGTTGCTACTTATTAGCCAAACGCTTTTCGCCGCGTTATACCATGATTTGGGTACTGTTCTGCGGGGTCATTTTAAGTGTTATCTTCGGCAAGATGAACCCCGTCGACATGAATTTGGCCATCACCATACCTACGCTTATTTGGCCTGAATGGTCATGGAACGCCACCTTTAACCTTGCTATCCCTCTTATCCTTGTCAGCTTAACCGGACAATTTTTACCCGGTATGGCTATCTTAAATCTCAGCGGTTATGACACGCCAGCCAAGCCTATTGTGAGTGTCGCAAGCCTCGCCTCATTAGCAGTCGCATGTGTTGGTGGTATTACCATTGTGCTAGCAGCCATCACCGCTGCCCTATGTACGGGCAAAGATGCGCACGAGCTGAAGGAAAAGCGCTATATCGCCGGAGTAGCCAATGGTATTTTTTATCTATTAGGTGGCTTGTTTGCTGGTAGTATTGTGATGGTGTTCAGCTTACTACCAAAGGAATTGGTCGCCGCCTTAGCTGGACTCGCACTTATCGGGGCTATTTCTGCCAATATCACCATTGCTATGAAAAACGATGAGCAAAGAGACGCCGCATTAATTACCTTTTTGGCGACGGCATCCGGCATGAGCTTTTTGGGTCTTAGCTCTGTATTCTGGGGTATTCTTATCGGCATGATTGCTCATTATGTTTTAAATAAAAAACGTTTATTGTCATTTGCCTAATAAGCCTGATTGTAAAGTCTTTATGGTTTAAAACAATTACCCACAAGCAATCTAAACTATTTCAATTTCTAAAGCATTTCAACCATTAAAGCACTAATAAATATCACAGCAGAAACGATCTCTAATATTACTTTTCATAGGATATGAATATGATTAATAAAGCGGATAAAAGTATAACTGACGTACTCAGCCAAATTAAAGACGGAGCCACCATCATGATTGGTGGCTTCGGTACCGCAGGGCAACCAGCTGAACTCATTGATGGGCTGATTAATTTGGGCGTAAAGGATTTGGTCATCATTAATAATAATGCTGGTAACGGCGACCATGGCCTTGCCAAGCTCTTAAAAACGGGTGCTGTGCGTAAGATAATTTGCTCTTTCCCGCGTCAATCGGACTCTTGGGTATTTGATGAGCTTTATCATGCTGGCAAGATTGAGCTGGAGCTAGTACCACAAGGTAATTTGGCTTGTCGTATTCAAGCAGCAGGTATGGGACTCGGCGCGGTATATACGCCAACAGGCTTTGGTACTTTGCTCGCAGAAGGTAAAGAGACTCGTCATATCGATGGCAAAGACTATGTCTTAGAATATCCGCTCAAGGCTGATTTTGCTTTAATTAAAGCGTCTAAAGGCGATCGCTGGGGCAACCTGGTCTATCGCAAGTCTGCACGTAATTTCGGTCCAATCATGGCAATGGCAGCTGACGTAACTATTGCTCAAGTCTCTGCAACGGTGGATCTTGGGGAGCTTGATCCTGAGCACGTTATTACACCGGGTATCTTTGTGCAGCATGTGGTACAAATTCAGCCTGCTAGTACTGAACCTGCTAGTGATGAATCTGCTAGCACAGCAACGACAGCCACCGCTTAATACTGCCAATTATAAGGAGCGTCATCATGAGCCATACTTCCTACACTGTTTTGACCCGCGATCAAATCGCCGAGCGCGCTGCACAAGATATTCCAGATGGTGCCTATGTCAATTTAGGCATCGGACTACCGACCAAAATTGCCCAATACTTACCGGATGATAAAGATGTATTTTTGCATTCAGAAAACGGCTTACTAGCTTTTGGACCACCACCTGTTAAAGGCGAGGAGGATCCCGAGCTGATTAATGCTGGAAAAGAGTACGTCACCATGCTCGATGGCGGTAGCTTTTTTCATCATGGCGACTCTTTTGCGATGATGCGCGGTGGTCATATCGATATTTGCGTATTGGGCGCATTTCAAGTGGCGGCCAATGGCGACTTAGCCAACTGGAGTACCGGTGCAGAGGATGCAATACCTGCCGTTGGCGGCGCGATGGACTTAGCCGTCGGTGCCAAAAAAGTCTTTGTCATGACCAATCACACCACCAAGACTGGCGACCCTAAAATCGTCAGCGAGCTTACCTACCCTGTGACTGGCAAAAACTGCGTTGATCGAATTTATACTGATCTATGTGTCATTGATGTCACTGATAAAGGCTTAGCCGTCACTGAAATGGTCGATGGCATGAGCTTTGCGGACTTGCAAGCATTGACTGGCGCAACGTTAATTGACGCTACTAAATAAAAAACCCTCTTAATCAGAATTTAAGATAATCAAAACTCAGGATAATCACTATGACTGATGCAACCACTAATTTAAATAATGCTTATATTATCGATGCCATTCGCACCCCTTTTGGTCGCTATGGCGGCGGTCTGGCACCCGTACGTGCAGATGACTTAGGCGCTATCCCTATCAAGGCATTAATGGAACGTAATGCTAATGTCGATTGGGTAAAAGTAGATGACGTCATCTATGGCTGTGCCAACCAAAGCGGTGAAGATAATCGCAACGTCGGTCGCATGTCATCATTGCTAGCTGGCCTACCTTATCAAGTGCCTGCGACCACGGTTAATCGCTTGTGCGGCTCGTCAATGGATGCGTTAGCGATAGCGGCGCGTGCGATTAAAGCTGGTGAAGCCAATTTAATTATCGCAGGTGGTGTTGAGAGCATGAGCCGTGCGCCATTTGTGATGGGCAAATCAGGTCAGGCATTTGGTCGTAGTCAAAAGCTGGAAGATACTACTATGGGTTGGCGCTTTATCAATCCAAAGCTTGATGAGCTATATGGCACGGAGACCATGCCGCAAACCGCCGAAAATGTCGCAGAGCAATTCGATATCAACCGTGCCGACCAAGATGCATTTGCGCTACGTAGCCAACAACGTACCGCAGCGGCGCAAGCGTCAGAATTCTTTAAAGACGAGATTACCCCTGTCGTCATTCCGCAGCGTAAAGGCGAGCCTGTCACCGTCGATAACGATGAGCATCCTCGTGCTGACACCACCCTTGAGAAGTTGACCAAACTGCGTCCTATCGTTACCGCAGATGGTACGGTGACTGCTGGTAATGCCTCTGGGATCAATGATGGCGCAGCAGCCTTCCTAGTAGCGTCAGAGCAAGCGGTTAAAGAGTTCAATCTAAAGCCGCGTGCACGTATTGTGGCCTCAACTACGGTAGGCGTTGAGCCGCGTATCATGGGTTTTGCCCCAGCACCCGCAATGAAAAAACTGCTTAAGCAAACCGGACTGTCTCTCGATGAGATGGATGTCATTGAATTAAACGAAGCCTTTGCCGCCCAAGCTCTAGCTTGCACACGTGACTTAGGGTTAGCTGATGATAGCGAGCGCGTCAATCCTAACGGCGGTGCGATTGCCCTTGGTCATCCACTCGGCGCATCAGGTGCACGTTTGATCTTAACCGCCCTTAATCAACTGGAAAAAACAGGTAAGCGTTATGCTATATGCTCGATGTGTATTGGCGTTGGACAAGGTATCGCGATGATCATTGAGCGTGTGGATAGTGAATAACGCTTGCAGTGTTTTTTAACCTTATAATTATAAATAAGCGAGGTAACTATTTATGCCAGTATTCAAAAATAAAGACATAACGCTAAACTATGCCACTTTTGGCGATAGCAGCAACCCTGCTCTACTATTCTCCAACTCTTTGGGTACCAGCTATCATATGTGGCAGCCGCAAATCGATGTCTTGCAAACCGATTACTTTATTATCTGCTACGACACCCGTGGTCATGGTAAATCCTCCGCACCAACAGGTCCTTATCGTTTGGATCAGCTTGGGCAAGACGTCATTGATTTGTTAGATCATCTAAGTATCGATAAAGCGTTTTTTTGTGGCATCTCTATGGGCGGGATGACTGGTCAATGGCTAGCTATCAATTACCCCGACCGCTTCCATCACTTGATGTTATGCAATACCGCTGCAAAGATTGGTAATGAGGCGGCATGGAGAGATCGCGCGCAATTGGTACGTGAGCAGGGTCTAGCTCCTATCGCGGCTACCGCTGCTCCGCGTTGGTTCACAGCGGATTTTATCGATAGTTATCCTGATGTAGTCGCAGCATTGTCTAGCACGCTTGCGGCTGGCAGTAGCGAGGGTTATGCCAGCTGCTGCGAGGCATTATCTGTCGCTGATACTCGCGAACAGCTAAAAAATATTCGCGTACCTGTCACAGTGCTAGCAGGTATCGAGGATCCAGTGACGACGGTTGCCGATGGTCAATACATGGTCGAGCATATCCCCAACGCTACGCTTGCGACTATCGATGCCTCACATATCTCAAATATTGAACAGCCTGACGCCTTTAATCAGCTAGTAAGGCAGTATCTTCATGATCAATAATTCTATTGCTCATTAAAACTCTCTATAAAACGCGAGATGTGAGAATAGAATAGGAAAGTAATAACAAGGAAGACACACTAACTAAGAAACCATCATTCAAGGAAGAGACTATGAAACGATCATTATTATCACTGGCTGTCGGTATTATAGCCTGCAGCACCTTTAGCGCTCATGCCAACATCAACATCGATAAAGAAGTCAAAAGTGTTGAAAACAAAGTGATTGAATGGCGTCGGGATATTCACAAGCATCCTGAGCTGGGCAATAGAGAAACCCGTACTGCCGCTATTGTTGCCAAGCACCTAAAATCACTAGGTATGCAGGTCGAAACTGATATCGCACATACAGGCGTTGTTGGATTTTTGAAGGGTGCGAAACCTGGCCCTACAGTGATGCTACGCGCAGACATGGATGCCCTACCCGTTACCGAAAAGGCGGACGTACCTTTTAAATCTACTATTGTGACTAAGTACATGGGTGAAGAAGTTGGCGTAATGCATGCCTGCGGGCACGATACTCATGTCGCTATGCTTATGGGCACGGCTGAAGTACTAGCTGCGGTTAAAAATGAATTGCACGGCAATATTATGTTTGTGTTTCAGCCTGCTGAAGAAGGTGCCCCTGAAGGTGAAGAAGGCGGTGCTGAGCTTATGTTAAAAGAGGGCATATTTAAAAAGTATAAGCCCGAGGTTGCGTTTGGGCTACATGTTATGTCGAGCTTAAATAGTGGTCAAATTGGCTACCGAAGCGGCCCTATTATGGCTAGTGCTGATACCTTTGACATAACAGTAAACGGTAAGCAAACTCATGGCTCAGCACCTTGGAATGGGGTCGATCCTATCTCAGCTGCGGCGCAAATCGTTACCGGAGTTAATCATATAGTGAGCCGTCAAATTGATATCACTAAAGAGCCTGCCATTGTCTCCTTTGGTAAAATAGACGGCGGTGTACGCGATAACATTATTCCAGATAGTGTCAATATGATTGGCACTATCCGTAACTTTGATATGAATAATCGCGACCAAATTTTTAGTAATATAAAGACGACAGCGACTCATATAGCAATGGCATCAGGTGCGAAAGCTGACGTCAAAATTAATAAAGGTTATCCAGTTACGATTAACAACCCAGCGCTCACCGCGCAAATGTTACCGACGATTAAGAACGTAGCAGGTAAAGACAATGTACTTGAGGTGCCTAAGCTAACGGCATCTGAAGATTTCTCGTTTTATGCCCAAGAAGTACCTAGTTTATTTTTCTTTTTAGGCGGTACACCCGTAGGGCAAGACGCAAGTAAGGCACCCTATAACCACTCTCCCTACTTCTCTGTAGACGAAGCATCATTTAAGGTGGGTACTAAAGCGCTTAGCCAGCTAGCAATAGATTATTTAGCTATGAAAAAATAACTCTCTAAGCGAACGGTACCTGTTGGTATAAGTAATGGATTAAATTCGTACTTAAAGATAAGTGTTTAGAAATAAATACTTAAAGATAAATGCTCCACAATTTTCGCCGTTAATTAGTATTTTATAGCCGACATATTTTGATAAAAATCAAAACAGCTCATATATTTAAAAGATATATGAGCTGTTTTTTTATCCGTCTTTTAAGAAATAATATCTATTATTAATAAGCACATAACTTTCTTCAAAAAAATAAATATCATGGATATTCATAGCCTTACGAATTGTTTAGATATCATTTTAGAAAACCTCCACTGGTTTTACTTAAGTTATCTACACGCACTTATACTTTTTCATACTCTATAAAATCAAAACCCATACTTTATAGGTATATCTTTATACTTAGATAGTTTTTGACTTGATCATCAGAAAACAATAACTTGTTAGATACTTATAAGGATATTACCCATGGAGAAACACGAATGGAATCACCAACCTTAAACATCAATAAAGTTATTGATGAAGCCAAGTTTGCGCCCTTTCATTGGAAGGTGCTGTTTTGGTGTTTACTGATCATTATTTTTGATGGTTATGATCTCATCATTTATGGCGTGGCGCTACCGTTACTCATGGAAGAGTGGTCATTGACCGCGGTACAAGCAGGCTTTCTTGCCAGCGCAGCACTTTTTGGCATGATGTTTGGTGCCATGATCTTTGGTACTTTGTCTGACAAGATCGGCCGAAAAAAGACCATCATGATCTGTGTCGGCTTATTCAGTAGCTTTACCTTTTTTGGCGCTTTTGCTAATGGTCCGATGCAGTTTGCTGCTTTACGCTTTATTGCTGGTCTTGGTATCGGTGGCGTAATGCCCATCTGTGTGGCGCTGACCTCTGAATACGCCCCAAAACGTATGCGTAGTACTCTAGTCGCCATTATGTTTAGTGGTTACGCGATAGGCGGAATGGCATCTGCATTGCTGGGATCATTTTTGGTGGTAGATTATGGTTGGGAGATTATGTTTTATATCGCAGGCATTCCTACCTTGCTATTACCCATCATTTGGAAAATGCTGCCTGAGTCTTTGATGTATCTCGTCAAAGAAAAAAGACATGACGACGCCAAAAAAATCGTCCGCAGACTTGCACCACAAGAAACTGTCACCGCCTCTACTACCTTAATATTAGATGAACCAACCAAAGGCGATGACGCTCCTATTAAAGCGTTATTCCTAAAAAATCGTGGCTTTACTACTATTATGTTTTGGGTAGCCTTCTTTATGTGCTTGTTGATGGTATATGCTCTCGCCAGCTGGTTGCCGAAGCTTATGATTCAAGCAGGCTACTCGCTAGGCGCTAGTATGCTGTTTTTATTTGCTCTTAATATTGGCGGGATGATTGGTGCTATTGGTGGCGGTGTGCTAGCTGATAGATTCCATCTAAAACCAGTATTAACCATTATGTTTGTCGCTGGTGCTGCTGCATTGATATTACTCGGCTACAACAGCCCTCAAGTAGTGCTCTATACCCTTATCGCAATTGCAGGTGCGACTACTATTGGCTCACAGATACTGCTCTACACCTTTGTCGCTCAGTATTATCCGACTGCTGTACGTACGACCGCTATGGGCTGGGCATCGGGTATCGGTCGCATTGGTGCTATCGTAGGTCCTATCTTGACTGGGGCGCTACTCACGCTTGAGCTAAGCCACCAAACGAACTTCTTGTTTATCGCCATACCTGGTATTATCGCCGCCGTCGCTATCTTCTTAGTGAACCTAAGCGCCGCAGTTGATGGTAAAAAAAGTAACGTAGCACCAGTGACTTTAGATGCACCAGTATCAACTTAATAGCCGTTATAGCGGTTAAATAGTGATTTGGCTGGTATTGATTAACAGGCTGGCATTGTTTAATAGATTGATATTGATTAACAGGTTGATAAATAAAAATAGCGCTCTCATATTATGAATGCGCTATTTTTGTATGTGCAATTTTTAAGTGTGTAACTTCAAATCCTTTTCGAAACTGGTTACTTTATATATTCGATCCACTATAAAATAAATATAGCGCTACTGAGATAAATTTTGCGCAGCCTCTGTCTGCGTAGGCACAGCAAGCAAGGAAAAATCATCTCAGTAGCGCATTATAACTTTTGTACTTCTTTTATTTAGGACTAACTATAAGACAATTACTTTACAAAACAGCTATTTTATAAAGTTTTAACAAGCACTTATAACCACTTCTTTACCTTATTAATGACCGTTTGCACTCTATTAGGTAGGGCTTGCTGCCGCCGTACGGCAAGATATAGCGTTTCACTCACTGCCGTTGGCAAGCGATGACTGCTAATAAGCTCAGGGTTTGCGTACGCTGCAACCGCGTGTGCTGGTAATACGGTAAAGCCTAGCCCCCTACTGACAGGCTCTAAAATCAAGCCAATTTGATTAGAAAAGCCCTTTTTCTTAAAGTCATTGATATGTTGGAACTCGCTATAATTGGCGCTCAGCAGCATACTGGCATGATGGGCACCGTCAGGATGATCGATAAACCCAAGCGCTATGAGTGTCTCCCAGCTTGGTTCATTAGTAGTCGCAGGCGTCACCAGTATTAACGCTTCTTGAGCTATTGACTGGCAACTTATTCCCTCATCATCTGAGACATCAGTCATAAACCCAATATCAATGTCGTGATTCGCAAGCGCCCGCTCTATATCAGAATTTGGCGCAAAGCGATAATCAATCACTAGTTGCGGATACTGCTGTTGTAAGGTCAAAAGCTGCGGATACAACTTTAAGCCCACGCTGCCAGGAGACATCAATCGCACTAGCCCTGCATAAGCGGGATCCTCACCGATACGCTGTTCTAGATTTGCTAAGCGCTGCAAGATATCACCCGCTTCCCTATACAGCTCCTCGCCTGCATCCGTCAATGAAAACTGTTTACCTTGACGGATGAGTAAGTCAACATCTAACTGACTTTCAAGCTTGCGTATGTGTTGACTCACACCTGACTGAGTCATATGTAGGCGCTCGGCAGTGCGAGTAAAATGCCCTACTTCAACAAGGGTACAGAATGTACGTAGCCACGTGATATTTATCATTACAATACATACTTAACTTTATAATAGATGATAATTTTACGTAATAGACTTAACTTTGTAAACTACTCCCATATCAAAACAGGAGTACGAATTATGAATAACGTTTATCCAAGAAGCTTTTCGCACATTGGTCTTTCCGTTCCTGACTTAGAAGCAGCAGTAAAATTCTATACTGAAGTGATGGGTTGGTACACCATCATGGAGCCGACCGAAATCGTTGAAGATAACAGCCCTATTGGTGAGATGTGTACTGAAGTCTTTGGCTCAGGTTGGGGTAGTTTCCGTATCGCTCATCTCTCTACTGGTGACCGTATCGGTGTTGAAATCTTTGAATTCAAAAATCAAGAAAATCCTGAAAACAACTTTGAATACTGGAAAACAGGTATTTTTCACTTCTGTGTTCAAGATCCAAATGTTGAAGAACTCGCTGAACGTATCGTCGCGGCTGGCGGGAAAAAGCGTATGGAAAAACCACGTTATTACTACCCTGGCGAAAAACCTTACCGTATGATTTATATGGAAGACCCGTTTGGCAATATCGTTGAAATATACAGCCACAGCTATGAGCTTATTTATAGTGAAGGCGCGTATTAGGTGTAGCGCTTAAGAGTAAAATAACGCTTCGTTATGAAAGTTAAAAAATCGGACTTATCTCTACATGTCGATTTATTCTTAATAAAGATACCAATAGCGCACTCATAATATGAGTGCGCTATTTTCATATGTGCAATTTCAATATCAGCACTCTATTGTATAACTTGCATGCCGTGCTATCATTTAAGTGAATGAACAGAACACCAACTATAGTTAATACTAAATAAAACCGATACATTATTACGATACATTATTGATAGTCACGTGCTACTGGTATAAATTTTACTTGCTTGCTGTGCCTACGCCGACAGAGGCTGCACAAAATTTACCCCAGCAGCACTATACCGTTTCTAGAGTGAATCAACTATATCAAGGATGATAAATGCATACTACAAATACAGACGCCCCTACTACTGACACCAGCGAACCATTAGTCATCAGAGAAGACAGTAAAGATGCAAGCGGCGTCGTCACTCTTAATTTAAACCGCCCTAAACAATTCAACGCTCTATCAGTAGATATGCTATCCGCTATGCAAACAGAGCTAGACAAGATCGCCCAAGATAGCAGTATTCGCGTGGTCGTCATTGCCGCGAATGGCAAGGCATTTTGTGCAGGTCACAACCTAAAAGAGATGCGCGCAAACTCAGACGAGGCATTCCACAGCGCATTATTCAAACAATGTAGTCAAATGATGCTAACCATCAATCAAATGCCGCAAGTTGTGATTGCCAAAGTACAAGGCATCGCTACCGCCGCTGGCTGTCAATTGGTCGCAGCCTGCGACTTAGCAGTGGCCTCTGATGACGCTAAGTTTGCGACTTCTGGGATCAATGTTGGATTGTTTTGCTCGACACCTGCCGTTGCAGTCAGCCGCAATCTATCTCGCAAGCAAGCATTTGAGATGCTTATCACGGGTGAGTTTATCGATGCAAATATGGCCCTACAACAAGGACTGATTAATCGTGTCGCGCCAGCGGATCAGTTGGATGCAACGCTACAGTCTTTAATCGATGCCATTACCGCTAAATCCTCTGTCGCGGTTAAAACGGGCAAAGATATGTTCTATAAACAGTTGGACATGGACTTAGCGGATGCTTATGAATATGCTGGTAAAGTGATGACCTGTAATATGATGGCAGACGATGTCAGCGAGGGCATTGACGCCTTTATCGAAAAGCGCCACGCAGTATGGACGGGGCGTTAATAGCTCCACTATTTAGAAGAACACTACTTAAAAACAATACTATTAATTAAATTAAAAAACTACATATTTTCAGGCAAGCTTTTTACCGCAAGGCTTGCCGCTTCAATAGCACCAGCAATATAACCAGAAAACTGTGGCGACCACTCACTGCCTATCCCCATTAGGCAATCACTCCATACACCTGATGTTGCCTTAGAAACAGGTGCCACTGCATGCTGACCATCACTACTTGCGTCGGCAGTCGTTGCGGTGAACTTATCTTGTGACCAGTCTTTCAGGTACTCAGCTTTGGGCGTGTCTGCCTGCTCACCAAATAGACGTACCAATTGTGCACGGCAATGTGCTTTTAACACTCCGTCAGAGACGCTTTGGCGTACTGAGGCAGGTACTCCTATAAAGCCAAACAACGCACCCCTGCCACCCATGCTAGAGGCATCATGAATCTCAACCATTGGCCCTTGCGAGCTACGCGCGGCTCCTGAGAGACCTTGCTCGCGCCAAAAAGGCGTATCGTAAACTGCAAAATACTTGGCATGAGGCGCCATCCAAGTCGCTGTGTTGCGCCATTGGGTTATCATATCGGACGGTAAAATCGGCTCAAACGTTATACTGTCTTCCACCAACCGAGGCGGTAGCGCCAGCAATACATGCTGCGCTCGCCAAGTGGTGAATTGCCCAGACGTGTCTTCGCTAGTTATCTCTATGTGCTCATCTACTTTATGCAAGCGATGAACAATTTGACTGTTAAAAACACGTGAGGAATCAAGACGACGATATAAAGCATCAATTAATGCAGCCATACCACCGACTAGACGCATCGAAGGTGGCGAGCTTTTATAGCCTTGCATACGCACAGCAGGCTCGTTAGGAACGCGCTCAACCATCATATCGCCCTCTTCAAACTGTGCAAAAGTCTCTAGCTGCAATTCATTGACCAGATCGCCCAACTGCGGCTGATAATCAGGCCAAAACCAAGAAGGTCCTAAATCAAAGCTATCTACCTCTTGTACACTATCAGAGCCAAGATGTTGTGAAATCGGTTGCTCTAATGCTGAATCTTTTGAAAAATTACTAGCGAGAATGCGACCGCCCAAACTATCACGCGCTTCTAGCAATATATAATCAATGCCTTTTTGCTCTAATAAATAAGCCGCATACAGACCGCTTAAACCACCACCGATAATTGCTACGGGTACACTTGTTATATCTACTTTTTGCATAGGATTTTTCTTTTTATGGTGCGTTGAAAGCGCTTAACATCTTAATCTTAAATTATGGATAACTGCGCCTAGCTAATTAAACGTCTAGAGCTTCAACATCCGCGCCAATGATTTGAGCAAGATGTCCGGTCTTAAGGTAGACGGTAGCGCCTTCCTCGCCTGATTTTAACTGTGGCTGCGCACCTACGGGCAAGCGTAGCCAGCTACCTTGTTTATAGGTTTGATCGCCTTCTATCAGAGTGCCTTCTACTACTAACAGCTCTGCGCCACCTGCCACTGTTTGAGTCATAAGATCTTCTGTGAATAATGCATCACCTGCGCTCAGACGCTGTAAGCTTACCTGTTCGCTATCGTCCGAAAACAAAGTACAAACCTCACGGTTGCCGACTAGTTGCCAGTTGGCGCTATCGTGCGTATCGATAGCGACATGACGCTCTTCGGACGGTGACATCTGTCGCAGCTTAACAAAGATAACCGCACCTTCATCGCTATAAGGCGTATGGCCTGATGCTGGCGGGTTGCGTAAATACCAGCCAGCTGGATAATGCTTATCATCAGCAGAAAAAGTACCTGACAATACCAAAATCTCCTCGCCACCCGGATGCTGATGATGCGGAAAATGCGAGTTAGGCGCATAACGCACAAGGCTAGTCGCTCGTGCCTTTTCTGCACCTACGCGATCAAGCATGACGCGCTCGACGCCATTCTGCGGTGATTTAATCCATTGATGTTGCTCAGCCGTTAGCTCAGCACGACGTGAAAAATCTGCATTAATTAGCATGGGATATTGTCCAAATTCGGTTTGAGAGTAGCCAGCTTAATAATCAACCTTACCGCGTAATGCCTTGGTTTTGCCGCGCTGTGTCTTTTGATCGACACGTTTGCGCTTAGCATTCCTGCTCGGCTTAGTAACTCTGCGAGCTTTAGCGACTTGGGTAGATTGCAAGATAAAAGCTTTAAGACGTTCAAAAGCGTCAATCTTGTTGCGCTCTTGGGTACGGAATTGCTGAGCTTTGAGGACGAATATCCCCTCTTTAGTGATACGGCTGTCCTTGCTGTCAAGCAAGCGCTGCTTTTGCACGTCACTCAGACTTGAGGCGTTGATATCAAAGCGCAGATGGATAGCGGAGGAGACTTTATTGACGTTTTGCCCGCCTGCCCCTTGCGCGCGGATGGCGCTAATCTCTACCTCACTATCGCTTAGGCTAATGGTATTACTTATAAAAATCATAGTTGTCTTTTATTTCTTTTAAATAATTGGCTTTTAAATGGTTCTCTTCTATATGGGGCGTGGTTAAGCATTTATAAATAGAGAGTTATAGGCTTAGGGTGAATTCTACGCATCCTATTATCTACAAAACTACTTTCTACAAAACTACTTTCTACAAAACTACTTCGTATTTTAAACTATGCAGTGTTTTAGAAGCAAACTATCACCTAACAACTTATTGCATTGAACCAAGCATAGCGCCTATCAATAAAAACGGAATTGACATCAGTATTTTAAAAACGGAATCTCTGCATTTTTCCCAGCGCGTAATAATAAAATATAAGTTGGCAAATGGAAGAAACAAATATAACAGACCCCAAAGTATGGATTCTTGAAAGGCAATAATAATTAGCTTAATCCCATAGATAAAAGAGATGATGACACCGATAATAAATAAAATAATTCCTATAATTTCCAAGTAACGCTCCTAAAATAGTATTTCACTCAAAATAGTTTTTTACTTCATACAGTAATTCTAACACTTGATTATGATAACAGTTGAAATGCAACTATAACGCGTCCCAATTCACCTTCTACTGATATATTCGTTATATGTAATGACCAGTCACACCACTATTGGTGCACAAATATTTATATCTGCTAAAATTATGCCATAACGCTAATAACAATTAATAATAGACAAACGGAAGGGATTTAACATGCGCTTGGCATCAGTTTTTCAAAAAATGCACGACCGTAAGCCCAAACTTGCCAAAGCAGTATCACTAGCAACGGCTACGGGCGTCATTGTAGGAAATAGCTTTGCTGGTAGCATCCCTGTGTGGCTTATGGGTGCGACCAAAATGATTACTGGCGCAGCTATCGCTGACAAGGCTGTGATTAAAATCGCCAATCATTGGATTAATAGTAATAACGCTGTGATTGACATGGTCTTACCGCAAAAGGACTGGCGAATTAGCCTACCTGATGACGTGTATACAGACGGCAAATATCTACTGATTAGCAATCATCAATCATGGGTTGACACCAGTATTGTCCAGTATATTAGCCAAGATCGCTTGCCTTTGACGCGCTTTTTTACCAAGTTTGAATTGATATACATTCCTATCGTGGGTCAAACCTTTTACTTTTTAGACTTTCCTATGATGCGTCGGCATTCTAGAGCTGATATTGCCAAAAACCCTGCCTTAAAGGGTCAAGATCTTAAAGAAGCACAACGGGCCTGCGCACTGCTCAAAGACAAGCCTTTCACCTTGCTCAATTATCTAGAAGGAACGCGTTTTACACCTGTCAAACGCGACAAGCAGCAGTCGCCCTACACGCATCTGCTCAAGCCACGAGCAGGCGGTTTGGCGCTGGCTATCAACGCCTTGGGTGCAGAGGTAGACGGCATATTGGATATGACGATTGTCTATCCTGATGGCGTACCGAGCTATAGTGACTTGTGGAAAGGCAATATCAAGCGCTTAGGCGTCGATGTCCGCTATATTGACATACCGGATGGTTTGTCTGTGGCTGTTCAAAATGGCGGTTATGAAGATGATGCTGCCGTCAAAGCGAGAATGTTCGACTGGGTTGAGCAGATATGGCGACAAAAAGATGAGCGCATCACCAAGATGTTAGCTGATTTTGAAGAATAGGAGCCTGAAAGCTAATTTTGAACATAAGAAAAAGCCTCTTATCTGATGACAGCTTTTCAAGCACCACTGACATAAATACCAGTGCGTAGAACGTATCATATAGTAGGTTCAATTCAAAAATAGCATAGGGCTGCTGGGATAAATTTTTCGAAGCCTCTGGGGTGCAAAGCGTACAGCAAGCGAGGAAAGTTTATACCAGCAGAACGCTGTTTTGAACGTATCTCTTTTATTGTGAACTGACTATAGCAGTTTGAAGACTAGCAGTTTAGAAACTATTTTTAGATATAAAAAAACGCCTCTTACCTGATGACAGATAAGAGGCGTTAATACTGTTTTATGACTAATGTATTACTGGTTTTGTGTTACTGCTACGAGTCGCCTATACAGCTATACGCATCTTATTTATGCGCATATCTCCCGTCTCAACAAAACGCTGATGCCATGACAATGCTTCATTTAAGAGATGCGGCGTTTGTAGGCCACTGGCCTTAGCAGCACGGTCATAGTAATCTTGCAGCATTGGGCGATAGTCTGGGTGCGCACAGTTATCGATGATAAGCTTGGCGCGTTGACGCGGCGACTTACCACGCAAATCTGCAAATCCTTGCTCAGTCACCAAGAACATCACATCATGCTCAGAGTGGTCGTGATGCGATACCATCGGCACGATAGTAGAGATAGCCCCACCTTTCGCTGTTGATGGGCTGACAAAGAACGAGAAATGTGAGTTACGAGTGAAGTCGCCTGAACCACCAATACCGTTCATCATTTTGGTACCCATAATATGGGTTGAGTTGACGTTACCGTAAATATCGGCTTCGATCATCGCATTCATAGCGATAATACCAAGACGACGGATAACCTCTGGATGGTTGGTGAATTCTTGCGGGCGTAGGACGAGTTTGTCACTCAAAAACTCGATGTTATCATTGAAACGCTGTAGCGCATCTGGGCTAAACGACAATGCCGTTGCCGACGCTGACTTCATTTTGCCGCTAAGTACCAGATCAAGCATACCGTCCTGCAAGACTTCGGTGTACCCCATCAAATCATCAAACGGGCTATCTTGTAGACCCATTAATACTGCGTTTGCAACGTTACCCACACCAGACTGTAGTGGTAATAGGTTTTTTGGCAAACGGCCTTTTTTGACTTCATGATCTAAGAATTCAATGATCTGTGAAGCAATCGTTTTAGAGTTATCATCTGGATCAGCAAACTTGCTATTACGATCTGGTGCATCGGTCATAACGATACCGATGATCTTATCGAGATCACACTCTAGGTACGGCGTACCGATGCGGTCATCTGGTTTGACAATAGGAATAGGCTGACGGAACGGCGGCTCACCAAGGTCTGCTGGGATATCATGCATGCCTTCTAACATCATGCTCTGACGCGAGTTTACTTCGATGATGACTTTTTTGGCAGTTTTTAGCCACTGGTTATTGGTACCAATACCCATCGAAGGAATGATTTTACCTTCTGGCGTGATGCCAGTCGCTTCAATCAATGCAATATCCATATCGCCATAGAAGCCAAAACGAACTTGCTGCTCAAAGTGTGATAAGTGCATATCAACGTAGTGAGTGTTACCAGCATTGATGTGGTTACGCATGGCAGGATCAGATTGGAATGGCGCACGGAAATTAATACAGTTGGCTTCTGCCAACACACCATCACAATCATGAGCGGTTGACGCACCCGTTAACATACCGATGCCGAATTTTTCGCCACGAGCGTGAGCATCTTTAGCACGATTAGCGATAGCCGTTGGTACGAATTTTGGGTAGCCTGCACCCGTAAACCCTGCAACACCAAGCGTCATTCCGTTTTGTACAAATGAAGCTGCTTGTTCAGCAGACATGATTTTTTCACGCAAGCCTTCATGTTGAACGCGCTCTTCGTGGTTAATTGAACCCATAACATTCTTCCTATTAACTTCCCTATTAAAATCAGACCTCAATACAATGAATACTAAAACGAACACTACAATGAGGTAAACTTGCAACGAATCCGTTAATACGATTTCGTTGCAGCATTTTGGACAATTTTTCTACAAAAGGCAAGTAGATGAGCCTAAGTATATTCAATTTGATAGAACCAATGCAGCTTATAATGAATCAATGCTTGTTAAATTTATTCTGCCAATAATGTGGCAAGTAGTTCGTCTATCTCGACTTTAAACTCTTTATCTTCAATTTTATTAGCGCTGATTTTGGCATTCTGTAGATTGTTGATAGCAGCGTCTTTTTGACCCAATTCAATTTGCAATACTGCCATAGAAAAGGCAATCGATGACATGTGATCTTTTGAATTAATTGCCGTGGCTTTTTTGAGCGCTTTCTCATAAATGACTAGCGCTGCATCCAAATCCTCAGTGAAGTCAGCAAGTGTCTCCCACTGTTCTGGGTGGTCTTTATCACTCTTTTCATTTTCAATGCAAAGATCTTTTAGCTGCCCATAAAGCAAATCAAATGTTTTTTGATCGTTTTTACTATCAGCTTCTAATAGCTTTTCAGCTAAAACATAAATGGATTTATATATTTTGGTATTAATCATTACTCGTGGCCTTTTTATGCGACTGAATTGGAAAATTGCTGATGATTATAGCTTAAATTGGCGTACTGGATAAGAGTTATGACGGGTGCTTAGCATTTGTATCGTAGAAAGTATAACTAGTGTGTAGGTTACAGCTTAAATAGTACATTAAAGGACACGATAACTGATATCGTGTCCTTTTCATTTTTAAGTCAATTTTTCGATTAAATAACTATCTATCAAATACCTATTTAACTATCTTCTTCTATCAATCCCGATAAAAACGCCTGCAAGTTATCATTGAGTTTTTGGATGTAATAGCCACCCTCTACTAGCACAATCAAAGGTTTATTTAACGCCTTCATCTTTTGCGCTAATACCTTAAAGCCTTCTGTGCTGACTTTACATCTTGCTTCTGGATCATCTTGATAGACATCGAAACCTAAGACATGGACGATGACATCAGCATCAAATGTCTTCATGGTCTCGATTGATTGGTCGACGTAATCAAAAAACCCTTCTTCATCAGTCCCATGCGGCATTGGGAAGTTGACGTTATAGCCATAACCTTCGCCCTCACCTTTCTCAAATTTATGACCGGTAACAGCAGGATAAAAATTAACAGGGTCACCGTGTACCGAGGTATAAAGGACATCTTTACGGTCGTAGAATATCTCTTGAATACCTTGACCATGATGCATATCCGTATCTATGATCGCTATTTTTGCGTATTTTTTCCTTAAATGTTCAGCGATGATGGCAGCATTGTTTAGATAACAAAAACCACCTGCGGCGCTCTTGCGTGCATGATGACCAGGAGGTCGTGAAAAGCAGAGTTGTACATTGCTGTCGCCACTGTCATCGTTGAGTAGGGCTTCAGCAGCATTAAGCGCCGTTTGCGCTGACCAATAGATTGATGTCCACGAATGCTCACTGATTGGCGCGCTATCATCCGCCTGATATTTTGCCGCTTTTGCCATGATGCCCAGTCCAGGATTGTCATACGGCACAAAAATCCCCGTCTGTACTTGCGCTCCTAGGTCCTCATCTACCGCCATCCATTCGTCATAGCCATGCTTTAAAAACTCAACATAACCAAAGTCGTGTACCGCTAAGATAGGCCCGATTCCGATTTCTTTAGCATTCGTAACCTTTAGCCCTAATGCCGCTGGTGCTTTTAACATCTCAACCATACGCTCCGGTATCTCTAACGGCTCATGCATCTTTCCATAAGAAAAGTAAGGCAGTGGTCTATGCAGACTTAGGTTTTCATGACTATATATTTTCACTCTGTACACTCCATTGGTTGTGGCGCATTCCATTTTCTATAATGCAACTATTACAGCTTTGAATACAGCTCGAAACCATAGTCAAACGTACAATACTTGCTGATAGCAACCATTGAATATATGCCAGTGCCTAGTCAGAGTCAAATGATATAACCAGTTATCAGATGTCAATAAAGAGTCTGCGTTGCAGTCTTTCTTGCATCACAGACTCTTTAATAAATCTTTCTATAAATAACAGCAGGTATTAAGACTTAAAAATTTGTACGGTTTGAATAAAGGTGAATTCTTTCAGGCCCGCTTCTCCAAACTCCACCCCAAACCCTGAATCTTTCACACCGCCAAATGGGGCATCAGGCTGAACCATAGCATGGTTATTTATCCAGACCGTACCGCACTCTAAACGAGAAGCAATACTTTGCGCCTCTTTAATATCTTGCGACCAGACCGAACCACCTAGTCCAACTTGCAAACGATTTGCGCTAGCAATTGCTTCTTCCACATCGCTAAATTTAATAATAGGTAAAATAGGCCCAAACTGCTCTTCATCGACTAACCTTGCGCCATCGTTAATGTTGCTCACAAGCGTAATAGGGTAAAAATAACCACTCTCATCAGTGACTTCGCCACCGCATAAGAAATTCGCACCCCGATCTTTCGCATCTTCGGCAAGTGCTTTGACGATATCTAGCTGTTTTTGATTCTGTAGTGGTCCAAAGTCTGTATCTTCATCGAAGCCATTGCCGGTTTTCATGCTTTTGGCCATGTTAGTTAGTGCTTCACAAAGCTCGTCATGCACCGACTCATGGACATAAAGCCGTTTTAACGCAGCACAAGTTTGTCCATTATTAATAAAAGAGGTTGCAAATATCTTTGGCGCACAAGCTGCAATATCGGCATCCGCTAAGACAATACCAGCATCATTACCACCAAGCTCTAACGTTAAGCGGGTTAGATTGTCAGCTGCACTTTTCATAATGGCTTTGCCAGTGGGCGTTGAGCCTGTAAATACGATTTTTTGAATATCTTTGTGTGAGGTCATCGCCGCACCAATATCACCTTCACCAGTTACTACATTCAAGACACCATCTGGCAAAATATCTTTGGCGATTTCACCAAAACGCAATACGGTTAATGGCGTCATCTCGGAGGGTTTCATGACGACTGTATTACCTGTCAATAGAGCAGGAATAATGTGCCAAATACCTATCAATAAGGGGTAATTCCACGGAGTAATCGAACCTACAACCCCAAGCGGCTTGCGATGCAGTTCTATACGCGCTATATCATTATCCTGAATAGTTTCTGGTTCTAAATCCATGCTGGCTGTAGCACGTATCCAAGCCAATGTACCGCCAAACTCAAAGCCTGCGCCTAGATCAGCAAAACCTTTAGTAGGCTTACCTTGCTCTTTGGTCAGTAGCGTCATCAGCTCCTCACCATGGTCTTCGACGGCATCAGCAAGCTGCATCAAATGATCTCGGCGCTGCTCATAAGTCAGCGCTGACCAAGCAGGGAATGCTGTTTTAGCAGCAGCTACCGCGTCATTCAACTGCTCGACACTCGCTTTTGGACAGCGAGCAATGATAGATTTGTCAGCTGGATTGATAACGTCAAAATAGTCAGCAGTGCCAACGCTATTGCCGTTGATAATTAAATTAAATTCTCTCATTTTCTTAACTCTTATTATTAGGATTATTACCTATAGGATTAAATGAAAATACTGAAACCGAGCCATAAAATCAAATCAGCTAGAGCGTCAGTCTGATTAGCAATAATTGATATTAATGCGACAATACAATTGCCACATTAATAATCTCATATTTTACAGATGCTTATTTGCTCTCGCTTTCACTCTGATTCATGTTTAACGAAGGTGTCTCGTCAAAGAAATTCCATGGCTTCAATAGGACATTTACCCATTCTGTCGGCATGATAGGCCATTCCTCAGCTCGTGCAATATGGGTTGTGCCCGTCGTTAGCCACACTACCAAATCTTTATTGTGGATGTTTTCATTGTTTTTCGTAAACTGCCCTAAGCCTGTATCTTTGTCAGAGCGATTAGGGTATTTGCCTTCTGGATATAACTCATTTGCATCATAATTGGTCACCCAAATCTGCTTATCCATAAAATTAAGACGATTGTATATCCACTCATCATCTGCAAAGTTGGCTCCTTTTGCAATAGGATGAGTGCCGCCTGCAAACGGAATCATTTGATAAGATACTGGATTTCCCATACGGTTCTCTTTGCTAGCATTACTGATTAGACGCACAGATGCGGGATCAAAGTTTTCTTTGGCGGCCATCTCTGTCACCACTGTAGTTTCGCGAGTCTCCATGGTACTGGTACGCGGGCCGCCTCGTGTATTGTCAGCTACAACTGGATCTATGCGTTTAATATGATTAGTTTCGCCATCGACATCCATATCCAAGCGGAAATTATAGATATGCTGATGAGTTGTGCCGACGATATTATGATCAATCAACGTACCAAAGCGAGTGTCTTCTTTAGCCGTCGGATCATGCATGGTTTTTGCAAGGACACCTTTGACGGCCTCGATACCAGTGGCTCCAGCGTCAATACCAATCGTTCCGTTTGGCTGAAATACCCAGTCAAAAATATAATCATAGTTGCCTATTGTACTTATCCAGCGTACTACCAGCTCACGGCGCTCAGTACTGACGTTCTTTTGTCCCATTTCTTGATGCTTAAACTCAGGGCCTGCATAACGCTCAAATACTGCGATAGCATTCGGAATGGTATAAGGTTTGCCTTGATAATCTGGAAGAACAGCGTCAAGGAGTACAGCATTTTCTGGTGCGTCGATATTTTTTTCTAGCGGAGAGGTTAAAGTTCCCATGCCGTATTCACCAGCATCTAAATAAGACTTAAAGTACCAACCCATATCAGGATCACCATAAGGAACAACCATACCACCTAAATTGCCTTGATACATGATTTTGCGATCAACACCTTTATCGTTAAAGGTAACGGTACTGAGTTGCAAGCCAGTACGACTATCTAAACCAATATGGAACTTCCAATTGTTCCACTCAACGTCTCGGCCAGTGATGGTATAATTCTTTCCTTCTGGTTCAATAATATTCAACGGCTTGCTATTGACGACTTTTTTATCACGACCATCAATCGGGCGCGGAGTCATCGGTACCGGAATAACACTGCCCTCTTCAATTTTAATAATTTTTTGCTTATCTAGATCAACAACTGCTACCAAATTTTCGATGGGATGTGCCCAATAATTGCCATCGCCTACGTCTAGATAAGAGACGATCTTAAGGACTCGTAGCTGCTGATCTAAATTGTCCTGATCACCAAAATAGCCAACCGTTAATGGTGTGCCTACGACTTTAGTCACATCATCGATACCATGCTTTTTTAACGCTACTTTATATTCTGGGCTGTTTTGAATGATGTCCTGTATGGCAAAAAAATCATCTACCAGCACCATACCAAAGGTATTTTCTATCGCATCCCAACTGGTCAAGGAATTTTTATTTAAATTTGCCTCGCCTTCAATGACCGTATTGCCTTTCAAAATACTAAAAGTTGCTACACGATCACCTTTATAAGGCTTGTTTTCAGTGACATTACGCCATACTGCATCTTTATCAGGTTGTTTTAAGCGTATATCAGAAAACCGTAAATTAGTCTCGGTAGGTTTGGCTTTCTTAATAATAGCCAACGTTTGCTCAATCTCCTTACTACTTAAAACATTGAGTGGATGCGGGCTTTGCTCTATCTTAAAAGTCTGATCTAAACCTGATTGCAAAATCTCATTTGCTAACGAATCAGGCACTAAAGCTTGACCATCTTTCATGACTAGGGGACTCGTAATTGCAAGAGACTTCCCGTTAACCATGGCTGTTTTGCTATTGGGTTTGATTTGTACCCGTGTGGAATTCTTGGTAATGGTATACATATTAGCGTAGCTATCGTATTTGACATCTGCCCCTGCTGTGGTCATCGCTTCTTCTATCGGAACCATATTTACTTTGCCGCCATGAGCAAATGTCTGCGCGCTATATACAAGCGTTAGACTAGCCACTAAGGCGGTAAGAGTTGACTTCAGTATCCTACTAGTAGTGGACTTTTGGTTAATTTTATTATTGGATTTTTGCTTATTATAAATAGTGATATGAGAATGTATCATAGACGATTTCCTTATCGTATTGAGGCGTAGAGATAGCGTATGCTAACTATGTGATGAATTCCATTTCGTGCTTGGTTGTGACAGATAGATAGTAAAAAACGTAGTACATACTCTATAGACGATTCAATTTAAAAGAGGATCAAGGAAACCGAGTGCAGATGTATATGTAATACTTCAAGCAAGGTTAACGCTGTAGTTCTTTTATAAAAGATTGACTATATATCACTTTTGATACAACCATCATTTACTATCACAATAGTTATATTACACGACAACGACCCTTCTATTTTTTTATTTTTATTAAATATACTTCAAAGTGAATTTATTTTTTAGTGTAGATAATATGAGCTTATAGCAGAAAGCAAATACAAAAAAACCGCATGATATTAGCATCACACGGTTTCTCTACTTTAATTACTGCCTGTATTTTTAAAAACAATCATTCATTACTAAGCAAGCATACCGCCATCGACAACGACCGTCGCGCCTGTCGTATAGCTTGACGCATCAGACACTAGGTACAATACCGTACCTGCCATCTCGTCAGGGTCAGCTACACGCCCTAGTGGAATCGCATGTAGTGCCATCTTTAAAACTTTATCATTGGTGGTCAATGCTGAGGCAAACTTAGTATCGGTCAGACCCGGCAATAATGCATTGACACGAATGTTTAATGGGCCACATTCTTTGGCAAAGGCTTTGGTCATGCTAATAACTGCAGCTTTGGTGATTGAATAGATGCCTTGCTTGTCACCCGCGACCAAGCCATTAACCGACGCAGTATTTAAAATCACCCCGCCGCCCTGCTCGCGCATCATTTTTCCCGCCGCTGTCGACATAAAGAAATAACCGCGAATATTGACCTCTACGGTTTTATCAAAAGCTGCCAAATCTGTATCTAAGATATGCCCATAGTAAGGGTTTGCTGCGGCGTTATTCACTAAGATATCAATTTGACCAAATTCGCTTTTGATATGCTCAAAGATCGCCTCAATCTGCTCCATCTCGCCCACATGACAGGCAAAGGCACTGGCTTTGTGACCATCAGCGACGATGCTATCGGCTACAGCTTGGCAAGCATCAATCTTACGGCTAGAGACAATCACATGTGCGCCTCTAGATGCCAATAGACGAGCGATAGACTCACCAATACCGCGGCTGGCACCAGTAACTAAAGCAATCTTACCGGTTAAATCAAATAAATCTTTCATCATTATTCCTTATATTTTAAATATATTATTTTTAAATTTTTATCATCTCTGCGAAACTTAATACCATCTCCAAAAATTTGAGCAGCAAGGAAGACGAGTGCAAATACTACAATTAGTAGACTAAGCGAGTTTGACACCGCTAATCATATTTTTGGGATTGGTATAAAACCATTAAGCTAACATGCCACCATCAAGGGTAAAAGCATGGCCATTCATAAAGCTGCTTTCATCACTAGCCAGCCATGCAATCGCACCAGACACTTCATCGACGTCACCTAAACGGCGCATTGGGCCGGCTTTGATGGTTGCTTGTTGGGCACGCTCGTCCATGTTTGCCATGGTATTACGCACCATCGGCGTATCGATAAAGCTCGGACATACCGCGTTAAAACGAATATTAACGCGCGCATACTCGTGAGCAGCAGATTTAGTCAATCCCATTACCCCATGCTTAGCAGCGCTATAAGCTGATAATAGCGGCGCAGAACGCAGGCCTGCGATAGACGCCACATTGATTACATGTCCACCGCCATTGGTCGCCATACAAGTGATAGCGGCCCTCATACAATGCCAGACGCCTTTTAGATTGACGGCGATATTACGATCGAAATCTTCATCGCTCAGCTCATGCATGGGTGCTGGATTGTGATCGATGCCGGCATTATTTATTACCACATCAAGACCACCAAGCGTCTCCATGGCAAAAGCAAATAGCGCACGTACATCATCACCGCTGGTGACATCGACCTTTTTAAAGACGATACTATTGCCAGCGTCTTGTGCTTGCTTAGCAACGGCTGCGCCCATCTCTTCTGCCAAATCGCCAATCACTACTTTGGCCCCGCGACTGGCTAGCAATAACGCACTTGCGGCTCCAATACCAGACGCCCCGCCGGTGATTAAAATGCGTTTACCAGTTACGTCTGATGCAACTCCATTTGTGTTTAACGTCATACTTTATTCCTTTAAAAGAGTTTTATTTTATATGGTGCAAGTTTTTTCAACACGATGCGACTAACTTCTCATTGGTTAGAACCATTCTGCTTGCATATCGGTACATACAGCATTGTCGTTATTTAACAGCTCGATATCACGATTGATTAAGGGCAATTCCCAATCGATAAAATATTTTGCTGCTTGCAGTTTACCGTGATAGAAGTTTTGTTTTTCCGTATCTTGTGAATTACTGTCCATGGTCTCACTTAATAATTGCTCAGCTTTGCTGGCTTGGCGAATCCAAATCCAACTGACCACGATAGAGGCAAAGATATTCATCAATGCTTGTGCATTGCCAGTCAACGTGATGGCTTTTTCCGTTTGCAGGATTTTGCTTAAATGCACCAACACTTCATGCAAATGACCCATATAAGGCATCAATTTACCCGCAAGTTTGGCGGTTTCTGGTGTATTGATATTCTCTAAATCTTTGGTGATTTCACGTTTTAGAATTTGAATACCAAGCCCTTTATTTTGCCATAACTTTCGGAATGACAAATCTAACGCTTGCACGCCATTTGTGCCTTCATGAATGGGATTGAGACGGTTGTCACGCCAAAACTGTTCGGCCTGATACTCACGCGTATAACCCGCACCGCCCAATACTTGAATACCCAAGTCATTGGCCTTTGGACCATATTCAGACGGCCATGCTTTTAACACTGGCGTTAGTAAATCCAATAATTCTGATAGCTCGTTTTTCAGTGTTGTATCTTCACACGTATTGATACGGTCAATCAGGTTTGAGCCATATAAGCACAGTGATATGCCGCCCTCGCTATAAGCTTTTTGCGCAAGTAGCATACGCTTCACATCACCATGATTGATAATAGCCGTTGCTGCATCTTCAGGTTTATTATTCGGTGCGATTCTGCCCTGCGTTCTGTCTTTGGCATAATCGAGCGAATACTGATAACCGCGATATCCAATCATCGCTGCGCCAAAACCAACCGCGATACGCGCCTCATTCATCATTTTAAACATGTAGCGCAGACCAAAATGCTCTTCGCCTATAAGATAGCCATAACACTCGCCCTCATCGCCAAAGCTTAATGCGGTAGAAGTCGCACCTCGATAACCCAACTTATGAATGAGTCCGGTTAAATGAACATCATTACGCTCGCCTACTGATAAATCGTCATTGAGTCGATACTTGGGCACGGCAAATAACGAGATGCCTTTGACGCCACCAGGACCGCCCGGCACTTTGGCCAATACCAAATGCACGATGTTATCAGACAATTCGTGATCGCCTGCTGAGATATAAATTTTGCTACCTTTGACACGATAGCTGCCGTCGTCCTGCTTTATTGCAATGGTTTTAATGTCGGCAAGCGACGAACCTGCATGTGGCTCAGTTAGGGCCATGGTGCCAGTAAATTCACCGGTCAGCATACGCGGCATAAAGGCATCTTTAATCTCATCACTGGCGAAATGTGAGATAACATTAATCGCGGCAGTGGTTAAAAATGGATAAGCCGTGGTTGAGGGATTGGCAGCCATAAAATAGCCTGCCACAGCTGTCATCACTGTTTCAGGCAATTGCATACCGCCATCGTCAAAGCTATAACGACCCGCGATAAAGCCTGACTCACGAAACGCATCAAAAGCGACTTTGACATCGTCTATCATGCTGACTTTTTTGCCGTCAAACTGCGGCTCGTTTTTATCTGCTAAATGGTTGTGGGGCAAGAACAACTGAGTCGCGATTTTATTGGCGGTGTCTAATACCGCATTGAAGGTTTCGCGGCTGTGCTCTGCAAATTTTGGATGCTCGGTTAGCGTTTCAGTGCCCAATACATCATATAATTGGAATGGTAATTCAAAGTCGTTGATAAGCGTATCTGCTGCCATAGTATTCTCGTTAACTCATTAAATTTGGTAATCAATTGATATTAATCTAATTTAACGTCTTGCCGTATTGTCATTTATGACATAATTATGGTCAAACAAGACATTTCCTCTAACCTATGCTGAGTGAACTTCAAATTACGCATAGTGCAGCTGGTGTAGATTTTTGCAGCCTCTGTCTGGCGAAGCGCACAGCACGCAAGAAAATCTTTACCAGCTGCACGTAAACATCAAATATACATTCTCATACACCTAAAGGGAGCTAAATTTTGCCCTACTCCAAACCTTTTAAAGTCATTATTGTTGGTTTCGATGGTGTGCTCGGCAGCGTGCTAGCTGGGGCGCTAGATTTGTTTTCGTTTACTGGGGTCAGTTGGCAACGCTTTTTGGATGAGCGCGTTGAGCCAAGGTTTAATGTACAGATTGCCAGTCTAGGCGGCGTCGATATCAGATGTAGCAATCGCTTAATCATGCAAGCGCATTGCGACATTCAAGACGTGATTGAGTGCGACTTACTATTAATTCCAACGATTGGCGATTCAATCGATAAAGTGTTGAGTCAAAATAGTAATTTAATTCCGCATTTACAGCGACTGGCGAATACTAAAGCGGATATTGCAAGCAACTGTAGCGGGGCTTTCTTTTTAGCAAAGGCGGGCTTGCTCGATGGCAAAGTAGCGACAACCCATTGGGGCTATGCCAGTAAGTTTAAGGCAGATTTTCCACTGGTTGATTTGCAAGAGAACCAGTTTGTCACTCAATCAAAGATTCAATCAAAAAACCAGTCGGAAAGTGATTTAGCACACAAATCGGGCGATATATTTTGTGCAGCGGGCGGTAGCGCGTTTTATGACTTGGGATTATTATTGATAGAGCGATTTTGTGGGCGCGAGATTTCTACCCAAGTGGCGAAAACCCAGATTATTGATAGTAAACGGGGTAATCAAAATAGCTATACCAATGTGACTTTGCATAAGCCGCATTCAGACCAGCTGGTTAAGCAAGTACAAGAGTTTATCGAGGAAAACTTTAAGCAACCTATCCAAATCAGCCGTTTGGCTGCCATGGTCAATATCACTCCACGCACTCTAAATAGACGTTTTCAATCCTGCGTCGCGATGCGTCCGATTGAGTATATTCAAGCGGTTAGAATTGAACAAGCAAAGCGTCTATTAGAATCAGGAGATGTGACGATAAAATCGCTGGCCGAGCAAGTCGGCTACGAGGATATCTCGTCATTCACACGTTTGTTTAAGCGCGCCACCGAGCTGACACCGAAAGAATATCAAGATAAGTTTTCGCGGTTGGCGATTTAGTAATGTTTCTTAATAGTACTTTTGTATAGTCGATCTACTAGAAAATAAATACAGCGCTACTGGGGTAAATTTTGCGCAGCCTCTGTCTGCGTAGGCACAGCAAGCAAGCAAGAAAGATTTATCCCAGTAGCGCGTTATAGTGTTTGCACTTATTTTTTCAGGACCGATTATATGAGGGCTTAACAAAGAGCAGAAAACAAAAAGCCGACCTGACTTTAAATCAAATCGGCTTTATTGATGCTATAAGTAGACTGCTAATACAGCAAATGTGCTACTGACGTGATAACCACTAAGCTAATAAGTGTGCGAATAATGAAGATCATAAACAGCTCTAAAACGTTGAGCTTAATATTTGACTTCAAAATTAGTGCACCAACTTCAGACATATAAATAATCTGGGTAATAGATGCAGCACCGACGATAAAGCGCGTCATCTCACTTTCAATACTCTTACCGACCAACGCTGGTAGATACATATCAGCAAAGCCCATAATCATAGCAGGAGCAGCCTTTGCGGCTTCTGGAATCTGTAATAACTCAAGCACTGGCACCAGTGGGGTTGCAAGCCAATCAAATACTGGCGTGTACTCTGCTAAGCCAAGACCAATGGTGCCGATAGCAAAAATAACCGGAATGAGTCCAAGATAGATATCAAATAAATTCTTGACGCTATGCTTAAACACGCTACCCAAGCTCGGCATAGAATGCGCACGAGTCACAGCACGGTTCAGTGCCCACTGCGGCATACTATATTGAGCAGGAATTTCTTCATCTAACATACATTTGCCAGAATGGTAAGTATCAGGCTTCAATGACAACGGTGGTATACGCGGCATAATAATAGCAGCTATAAAACCCGTCAAAGCGATGGTCAAATAAAAGAAAACAAAGTTATTGTCTACGCCAATAGTCTTGGCGACGACGTAAGTAAAAGCGATTGAAGTTACCGAAAAGGTTGTGGCAATAATCGCCGCTTCACGCTGGCTATAATAACTTTTATCGTACTCTTGCATAGTGACTAGCAGGCCAATGGAAGCCGCACCAAACCAAGAGGACATGGCATCTACTGCCGAGCGTCCTGGGAGTTTAAATAGTTTGATAAATACTTTACTGGCTAACGTTCCCAAAAATTCCATCAAGCCAAAATCAGTCAAAAATGGTAAGGACAAGATGGCAAAGAAAAACAAAGGAATCAGAATTGGGATAAGATCTTCAAAAATAACGCCGCCAGTATTACGGTTGATAATAAACTCAGGGCCTATCTGTAAAAAAATCATCCAAATGAACAAGGCGCCTAAAAAACGTGCAGCGAGCCAAAACCAATCGACATCGAATAGTTTTCTTAATAAAGAGTCTGCATGCAAGTCAGGTCGCAACACTTTTACTGCCAGTGCCCCGATAAAAGAGGTCGTAACTATCGCCAGTGTAATATAAGCGACGTAACCACCTAAAATGGCTTGCAAAGCATCGGTTAATACGCCAAGTAAAATAGTAACTTTACCATCCCATTGAAATGGAATGATAAATAGCGCAATACCAAGCGCTGAAAATAATAAAAATTTCCACAATGACGCGCGCCATTGCTCTCCTTGCGGCGTTTTTGGATCGACAGCATTGTTGCCTAGAACAGGCTGCTGCGACTTATTTATATTAACCGTCATTTAATTCCTCCATGATGGGCGACAATCGCCAATTTTTCCATTTCGCTGTCTGACCAATTCCCGGATTTAGCGAATTAGTCGGGTCTAGTTTTTTATAAAACGAATGTAATTCAGACTTAGCGGTATAAACATGACCCACATTGTGTTCAGCGGGATATTCAATATGACGCTGATCATAAAATGCCAACAATTCATCCTTGAACGTTTTTGAGTCAATAGTAGGATTTAGTAAGTAGTCTTGATGCATGACATAACAAAAAAAATGTCCCAAATAAAAGGTTTTGCTTACTTGTCTTTGCAAGTTAAGAGGTAGCGATTCATCCCAATCTACAGCGTTCCTTGGCAAGGCGATATCTGTAGATACTAGCTCGCCAAATTCACTATGATTTAGATTGTGATAACGAAACATAGCAGCCGTTGCCGCACTGCGAAATACTAATAATGCCTGTGCTTCTTCTTCTGTGCATGTATGTAGTACACCTTGATGCTGCTGCATATGAGACTGCAAAAATTCTTGAGCAGATGCGATATGACTGTCACTTGCACAAACATTCGCTACTTTTATAACTAAATGATAACGGTATGATACTGCTTGCTCGGCTAAAACTTTCGGTAATGATGCTGGCATAAAGGTAGATGCTATCTGTAGCACGCGATCTGGCAAAGTTTTTGGCAATCGCCATTTATCCAGATAATAGCCAATCTTTGCTTGTAGTCGATACAACGCTCCTATCTTACTAGCAGGCAACTTTTGCATACTTAAACAAGTATCACGGCCGTAGCGTAGCGTGATGTCATTATAATCTTTATGCATATACTCTGCCAAGATGGGCAGATGTAATTCACTTTTAAGCCAATGCTGTCTCAGCGTGGTCAAGGTATCAGCATCATCGGTCGAGATATAAAACGCTTGCTCTTGCTTAGGTTTAGGATAAGTCGCTACTCTTACAGCAAATACAATTACTTTACCTGCTGAACCTGACGCTTCATATAATCCATTAGGATCATTGTTAAACCTAGCAGGCGTCTTAGCCTCACAATCGCGTACTTTGGTTTGATACTGATGGTTTGCGCATGCTTTGTTAATGCTAGCATTAACCATATTTTTATCGAACGTGCCAGCTTGTAAATTATTAAGCATCTCTTCTGGATGCGTGCCTAAATCAACGCCTAAGTGATTGATTAACTCAAACTCATCTAAGGCATTGCGTTTAGCAAACAGTGCCATCTCAGTATAAGCAGGGCCACGCTGCACCAACATCCCACCAGAACTATTACAAATACCGCCGATGACCGAAGCACCAACACAGCTAGAGCCTAATACTGAATGTGGTTCACGCCCTAACGGTGCAAGATTAGACTCCAGTTGTTGAAGGGTCGCAGCTGGTAAGGCAATAACCTCCGTCGCATCATTGAGTAGATAAATACCACTGAGCGACTGCATCGAAATCACTACCACAGGCCGATCATACTCACCGTATGGCGTTGATCCTCCAGTCAGTCCGGTATTAGCAGCTTGAGCAATAATAATGACATCTGCCGCCGCGCAAAGGTTGATGACACGCCATAGTGCGATTAAAGAATCCGGTGTCACTACTGCTACTGTAGTAGAAGCAACAGACTTAATCGCTCCGTGCACGTAGGCTTGCTGCTGGCTGGGCTTGGTCAGTACATTAGTCGCCCCAACAACAGCCGTCAAATCAGCTAATAAACTATCTAACAGCTCAGACAATTTACCAGACAAGCGGTTAGAATGTGACACCATAGACGTTCTTCCTTGAGCGACTAGCTTTAACTATATCCAGCTTCAGCGTCCTGCTAACTAAAACAAGTAAAGCTCTTGCCCATTTCAAGCAGAAATTCATCGGCTTCATCAACTTCATAAATAATCGGTTGTTTACCTTTTATGTCCGTTTGCAATGCATCTAGTAGCTGCTGCTTATCGGTAATTCTACGATAGCCAGCGCCAAATCCTGCTGCTAGCGGCTCGAAGTTAGGTGTCTTAATATTCACCCCAATCAATGGCAAACCGCCTTCTTCCATATAGCGGCGAATCTCCCCATAACCTTGGTTGTTCCATAATAAGACAATCAACGGTAGCTCAAGCTCAGCCGCGCAGATGAGTTCTGCAATGGTAAATTGAATACCACCATCGCCGATTAGGCTAATGACAGGAAGCTTCGATCCAATCATTGCGCCAATCGCGGCAGGCAAGCCATAACCTAACGTGCCAAACCCAGTCGATGAGTTAAACCACTTACGGGTCGCCAGCGCCTCAAAGCCAAGATTGCCACTATAGACCGGTTGGGTCGAATCACCAACGAAGATGACGTCTTTTACTTCATCTCTAATTAGTTGAAGCAGTGCATTTTGTCCAGCAAAGTCTGGCGTCATAGCTTCTATTAACGCCTGCTTTGCCTCAGCTACTCGTGACGCTGCTTGATGATTAAGCTGATGACTTTCTAAACGCGTACAAAGACCGCTAATAGCCATTTGCGCATCAGATAATACAGCGATATCCGCTCTAAAAGGACGTTGCAGCTGCTGAGCATCGCAGTCAATACGAATGAGTGTGCCGTTGATTTGGAACTCGCCATTAAAGAAGACATCGTAATCGGTCTCACCAAGCTCAGTACCAATCGCCAATACCAAGTCCGCCTCGCTAATAACGGCGCGACCGGCGTCTAATGACTGATTGCTACCCAAACTCAAAGGATGACCAGGTGGCAATAAACCTTTGGCATTAATGGTCAAAAATGTCGGTGCATCGATAAGCTCTGCCAATTTTTGCGCCTCATGATCAACATCAACGCAGCCGCCACCGTACAATACAACTGGATTTTTTGCACTTTTTAGCTGCTCAACAATCAAATCAAGCTGCGCAGGATTAGGCAGCGGTCTCATGACTTGCGGTAGTGCTAAACCATCATCAGCTTGGCTTTTTGCAGTGTCATTTAAATTTTTGGTGCTGTTAAAATTAGAGGTTAAATCAGACGGCTTAGCGACATGGCTAGCATCAGCGGTAATGATATCGATAGGCAGCTGAATATGAACTGGTCCCGGACGCGCGCCATTAAATAACGCAAAGGCTTCGGCAATGACCTTAGGTAACGCTTCAGGTTGCCAAATAGTTTTACTCATGAGCGCAACCTTGCTAACCATACCTTGTTGGTCGTGCAATTCATGCAAGTGCCCTTCACCGCTACCCGTATCTTTAACTTTATTGACACTAGATATTACTAGCATCGGTATAGAATCTGCTAACGCTTGCGCCATAGCAGTCATGATGTTGGTCATACCAGGGCCGGTAATAATAAAGCACACCCCGACTTTACCAGAGGCACGGTAATAGCCGTCGGCCATAAAACCTGCACCTTGCTCGTGACGCGGTGTCACGTGGCGAATATTGGTATTAGGCAGACCACGATATAACTCTACCGTGTGTACACCTGGAATACCAAATACGGTCTCAACTCCATAATACTCTAGCCATTGCACCAGTAGCTCACCGCAGGTCAGAGGCGAAGTGATTGGCAATGAAGAAGGCGCTTGCGTTGATTGCGTCATGAGTAGATCATCCTAAAAAAGTTCAATAGCAGTTAAATAAGTCGTTCAGCGGCATAGCAAAACTCCCCTTTATTCTCATAAAGGGTGATTTATTATCTATATCTTGAGTTGCGATTAATAGACTGCTTTGACTTTGTCATCATAACGCACGCCCGGCAGGATACATAACATCTCGAATAACAAGTTCGCTGCTAATACAGAGGTGTTACCAAACGGATCATATGGTGGTGATACTTCTACTAAATCTCCACCAACCACATCAAGACCACGCATACCCCGAATAATCTCGATACCTTGAGTTGATGTCAGACCACCGATTTCAGCCGTTCCCGTACCAGGCGCAAATGCTGGGTCAATACCATCGATATCGAAACTTAAGTAGACAGGACCATCACCCAATTTTTCACGCACTTCTGCCATCAATGGCGTCAGCGACTTATACCAGCATTCTTCAGCAGGCACAACACGAAAGCCTTGTTGGGTTGACCAGTCGAACTCTTCGGCACTATAGCCAGTACCTCGCAAGCCAATCTGTACCACACGGTTGCCATCGATTAAGTTTTCCTCAACAGCACGGCGGAACGGTGTACCATGAGCAATTTTTTCGCCAAACATATCATCATTGATATCAGCATGAGCATCGATATGCACCATACCGACAGGGCCATGTTTTTTGGCAAGCGCACGTAAAATAGGCAGTGCAATCGTATGATCGCCGCCCAAGGTTAATGGAATAGCGCCATGATTCACCACTTTTTCTGTATAGAACTTTTCGATAATATCGACGCTTTTTAGCAGGTTAAAGGTGTTGATAGGCACATCGCCAATGTCAGCGACTTGCAAAGATTCAAAAGGAGCAGCGCGAGTGGCAACATTATAAGGGCGAATCATGCGTGATTCATCACGAATTTGTCTAGGACCTAATCTTGCACCGCTGCGGTTTGATGCGCCAATGTCTAAAGGCACCCCAACAAAAGCCACATCCAGCCCTTCAGCATCAGCTTGAGTCGGCAGGCGCATCATAGAAGCAAAGCCGCCAAATCTTGGCATATCATTGCCACTTAGTGGTTGATTGAATTTCATAAATCACATCCTTGTTTCAGTTTGTTTAGAATAGGCAATTTTTTATATGCTTCGACAATACCTAAATATAGCAGCGTAGACCATGGTAAAATTCAGAAGTAAACTTCTAAAATTTCGTAGTAAAGAAGATTTAACCGTTATTATTAGAAGTTTGGTGAATATAAAATTACTTTTAAAAACGATAATAAAATCTAAACATTTGATAAGAATACCATTTATTCGTTAATGTGCAGTGAGCAACAGTAATATGTAATAGGTGTTCGAAAACTACCTGACCTTTAAAATACTCCCATTCCTATACACTTAATTTTTATATAGCGTGAATATAAATGCTCGATGAACTTATAAAAATAGACATAAAAACCCTACGTAGCTTTATGGCTATCGTAGAGTGTCAGGGTGTGACGGCCGCTCAATCACGGTTAAACGTTACCCCCTCTGTTATTAGCGGTCACTTGGCACATCTAGAAGACAGACTGGAGATGAAACTCTGTCATCGTGGCCGTGCTGGATTTAAGCTTACAGAAGATGGTATTGCCGTCTACGAGGCGTGCTTGAGCTTTACTGAAGCAGTTGCCAGCTTCCAACATCAATTGCATTATATTCGTCAATTAGATTCCGTTCGTGGTGGCCATATTCGCTTATGTTTGATAGATCAGATGCCAACGATTTTTTATGACGCCTTACGCCAGTGTCTCGCTGCCAGCTATCGTGATAATCCATTGATACACTTCTCTATCGATGTACAAAGCCCTGAGAGCATGTTAGAAAAGCTCTTGGGTAATGAAAGTGATATTGGCGTGGGCTATTTTGGCAGTTTTCCGCCTTTATTAACTTTTAAACATGCCTTTATTGAAGAGCAAGTAGTCTGCTGTGGACGCGAGCATATATTATTTCATGAATCAGAGGGCCTGACTTTCAAGTCTTTAGAACAAAACTACCCATGGATTAAAAGAGGATATATTACCGATGTCAGTATCAATCATATTCGCCCAAAAATATTAAGCGCTACTACCTATCAAATGGAAGCGACTGCGCAGCTTATCCTTGCAGGTCATCATGTTGGCTACTTGCCTCGTGATCTAGCAATGCGCTATGAAGAGATGGGCCTGATGAGAATATTACTGCCCGATGAAGCAAGTTACGAAGTTAAGCATCACTGGGCCTATCGAGAAAACCTGCATAAACACGTGGCTGATTTTCTGGAACAAATGCTTAGGCTATTAACTGAGCAAACACATTAGTTTAGTGAGCTCGCTTTCGTTAAAACTCCTTCGATAAACCTATCGTTTTATAAAAACTTGACGCATAAAAGCCCATAGAAAAAGGAGACGATATTATTATCATCTCCTTTTTTTATACAAACTTCATAACCAGTCAATTATTCAGCTGCGATGGCTATCATCTCAACCAATAGCTCAGGACGTGCCAATGCGGACTCACCACAAGCACGAGCTGGTGGCTGTATGCCTTCAAACCATTTATCCCATACTTCATTCATCGCGGCAAAGTCTGACATATCTTTTATCCAGACCGTCACTGATAGTAACTTTGATTTATCACTGCCCACCTCTTCTAACAGTGTTTGTATTTTCTCTAAACAAGTCAGTGTTTGCGCTTTGATATCATCTTCCGCATTGCCCACTTGACCGCATAAATAAACAGTCTGGTTATGAACAACAATTTTACTCATACGTTGATTGCTATGTAGCTTTTTCATCGTATTTAATCCTTAATTTATTAAAATATTTGAATCAGTGATGACTCAGTTAAGAAACAATAGCTTAGTTAGAAAAACGCTGGGCGCTAAACGGCTCAACATCAACCACGACAGGTTTGTTATGTATCAGCTCTTCAACGATACGCCCCGTCATAGGCCCTAGAGTGAAGCCTTGATGACTGTGACCAAATGCAAACCATAGTTTTTCATGTTTATGTGCAGGCCCAATGACCGGCTTCATATCAGGCATACAAGGACGTGATCCTGCCCACGCTTCACTCTCTACCGCATCTTCTAATGGTAGAATTTTTCTAGCAAATTTTAGTACTGTTTTTAATTGTCCAAAATTCTTTGGCGCATCCATCGTCGTCATCTCAGCACCAGTGGTAATACGGATACCTTGCTGCATTGGCCCCATGACAAAGCCTTTATCCATATCAAACATACTGTGATTGATATTATTTTTATCAGTTACTTTAAAGTGCTGATGATAGCCGCGCATCGGGAACAACGGCAAATTATAGCCAAGTGGTCTGATCAAATCATTAGACCAAGGTCCGGCAGCGATGACCAGCTTGTCACTATAATAAGTATCGTTATCCGTGATGACTTTCCAGCCTTCTCCATCTTGCACGATTTCTTTTACATCGCTCTCTTTGATCGTACCCTGCATATCTTGGAAGTTTTTTGCATATGCTTTTACCAAGGCGCTTGGGTTTGATACTTGCCACGAGTTTAACCAATGAATCGCACCGACGAAACCATCAAAATTAGCGCTAGGTTCCATCGCTTTTAGCTCTTCAACGTTCAATACATTATGCTCAACGCCTTGCTCACGTGCAGCGATAGCTGAAGCAATAGCTTCTTTAAAGGTGTCTTCAGAACGATGCAGCTGCAACCAACCATCACGAGTGATAAGCTCATCAGCGCCAGACGCTGTAATCATGTTCTGATGCTCACTGGTACAATGCGCAATCAGCGTTTGCCACTCTGCTTCGATCTGCTTAACAGTCGCAGGCGCAGAGTACTTCCAATACTGTAATAGCGCTTGATGATAACGCAAAATTGCTGGTATACGATAGCGAATATCAGTACCTTGATTAGGCAATACTCTAATCATTTCAGTAATTTGGCGCGGGAAAGGATGCGTATGAATTGCTTCGCGCTGGATCAAGCCAGCATTACCATATGAGGTCTCTGACCCTGGTAGTTTTTTATCTAACAACAACACCTGCGAACCGTTATTTTGTAGATGCCACGCAATCGATGTGCCAACCATACCAGCACCAATAACAATAACCTCATAGCGCATAGAATATCCTTTCCTGATAGGTAGTAGAGTCTTGCTTAATAGGGGGTGATAATAACGCGAACCTGACAATTAATAAACCCATATCTGACGGATTTTTTCGTTATCAGATACTTTTGGTTATAGGCATCTAATAAGAGGTAAATTGGTAGGAATAATAGGGACATTAAAAGAACATTTAATACGGAATTAGACTTTCAAACTATGAAGTTAGTTAACTAATTGCGCCTTTCTTATTACTTCCTCGGTATCAGAGGTCATTCCATATTGAGTGACACCAGAGATCCAGCCACTGTGAATGTCATTTGCGTTGATTTGAGAGTGTCCCAGACCGCCGCCATGTCATCTTGACGATGATCCCCCTTGTAGGTTATGTCTGTTGGGTAGTCCGGCGTCACGGGTGGTGATGTCTTTGTCATCTAGATCACCCATGCCGATACCGTCATAGAGGGCGCGGCTAATCACCGGACTGTCTTTATCACCATACCAATGGTTGAGCAAGACATAATCTATATATAGTCAGCTGGAAATAAAACTGTTATATGTATTTCAACGTGCTACTGGTATAAATTTTCCTTGCTGGCTGCTTGTGTATACTTCACAGAGCTTACGCAAAATTTATCCTTGCAACACTCTACCGTTTTAGAGTGCCTCGACTATAGCCAAGCCAGAAGCGCGGATATAGACATTCTTAGAATAGAAAATTAGTTTAAAACTGGACTCAAATTACGCTTATCGATCCAACCAAATTTAGTGCCGTTTTTATAAGAGACTTTTACCCAGTCTTCATTTTGATCAAAAGCTTCGATCGAATCACCTTTGATATAATAGTTTGGTGGAGACATTGATTTAAAGCTCTTGGACAGTATTTCAGCTCTGTCTGTTTTAACGTGATATTTTATTGGTAACGGAGGACACTTCTCTTTAAACTGTGCTTGAGAGTAGTTTGATGACTTGCCATATTTAAATTCAGATAGAGCAAGTTTATTATTCTCGACACAGTAGTAATCTTCTCCTGTGATAAGTGTACCGTCAGAGACATATTTTGAGATTATCCATTTATTGTCTATACGGTTAAAATAGTATGATCGATTAGCGTTTCCACGGTTAGAGAAATAATTCTTTAATATAAATCCAGAACGGTTGGTACGAGGATATATATCATAAAAAAACCAACCTCCATCGTCGGTATAGTTTGATGTATTCAGACTTAACTTATATTTACCATTTTTATCTCCAATCAGAACGAAAAGTTCATCACCTTGATGTAGGTTTAAATCATTGCTAGCATCATTAATACGACTAATGATCAAGTCGTCCATACCATCTGCATTAACATCGAAAGTAAATATTTCAAACTGATCTTCTGCCAAGCCCTTTTTGATTTCCTGTAAAGATAGCGATCCATTAAAGGTGAATTCTTCAATTGTGCCATCTATATTCCACGATTTAGAAATACCAATTTTTTTACCGTTCTTATATGTAATATCATAGATATAAATATTAGGATGTAACGAATATTTAACATAACAACGACCATTTTCGACGCCGTGGCTATAAGTGCATTCGCCTGTCAGATCACCCTGCTCATTCCAACTCTTAGTTATACCGTGCAAAACTCCATTAGAATAAGGATCTTCGCTTCTTTTCTGTCCATTTTCAAAATACTCCATCCAAATCCCTATCGGCATATTATCTTTATAGTGTGATTCTATTTTTTTATTGCCAGACTCAAACCATACGGTTCTCGCCCCCTCTCTTGGATAATAATTATCAGGATGAGCGACGTCCTCGTTATCGGTATACTCAAGATGGCCATCTGTCAAAATGTACGGATCAGTAAATTTGACTCCTGAGATAAAAAAGTCTTGCACTAAATAACTGTCATTCGGTAGCTCTTTAATGAGAACTCGATAATAGTACGCATCAGACTTAGAAGATTTTTCAAGACCCCATAGATCGTGAACACCCATATACAAGATGATCTTTTTTTTGCCGTTGCTGTTATTATTAATACTATGTACATCAGCCGTATTTATAGTTTCTTCATTACTTTGTTGAGATTCTGGAGAGAATGATTGTGCATTACAACTAACCATAAAAATCGGTACTATTAATAAAAAACACTTTATAAGACGGCTCATAAGTTGATACTCTAAAAAATAAATGATGTTTAACTATCTAGTTGATCCTTGTGCCCATCCATGCCAAGTGATCCCTAGTGCTTCCATATTAGCCTCACTTTTCTGAGGTGCGTTTTTTTGAGTGTTTGCAATAGGTGAATATGCTGTTGGAACATAGAATTCATATTGACTGATTGGACGAACATCAATACTTAGATGATTGCTCTGATTACCACCAAGCCTATAAAAATGGGTTCCATTGGGATGAGTTGCAATGACCAAAGCCACATGACTTGAATGATTTGATCTACTCATATAACAAGCGATAGCTCCATATATAGGTTTATCAATTTCTGTAAAGTTTACTGTATCCCTTCTAAACCCATCTGCTCTTACAACATCATATGAATCGCCCGTGCCACTAACCTTTGTAAAATTCGTTTCTTGCAAACAGTAATTAATAAATACAGCACACCAAGCTTGGCTACTTGTGTTCATTGTATTATAGCCAGAGGGTGTAAAATTAATAAGTTTAAAATAATTATCTGTGTCATCAATTCTATGTTCAGGTGTATCAATCCACTGCTTTCCTTCACGAATAGCTATTTCCATCCATGGAGCAATTTCAATATTCGTTTGTTCTACCTCTGGCCTGTGTACTCCAGTACTTACGCATTTAGAAGGATAGTTAAATAACTCTTTTAGAAGTCTAACATTTGTTCTTCGATGTTCTATACCATTTTCCCAACCATTGATTAGATATGTCAGCAAATTAACTTTATCATTATCTGCTACAAGATTCATATCTACAGTTCCATATGTAACGCTACCTTCTATGGTTTCAGTTTTTGGGTAGTCTATATCCTCGTCCTCTATACTTGCAGGCCTTCCACCTGACGGTCCTGTCCATCTTGAAGAGTTACTTAATACTTTGCCTTGTTTCCAAAACCAGCCTGAAACATCACACGACACTTCTAAAGATTCGTCAACGAGACTAGGATCAGATATCACATCTAAACCAGAATAACTTTTATATAGCTTATAGTTGTTCTTCCAAGTCAATTGTATTAGTCCACGACCTTTATATTTTGGACCATCACCCATTATAGTATTGCCGTTTTTAATCGCATCTTTATGTTTGCCAGGGTTATATTTGGTTCCATCTGAAAACTCTGTTGTTGTTGTAAAATAAGCTGATTCATGATGTGCTTGTGCTAAGAAATGAATGCGTCTTATACATGTATTAATATCATACTTTTCCAATATCTGGTTTAAATATAAAGTAAAACTTTCAAAGTTTCGTTCAGCTGGATTCAACACACATTTACTATGCGCAAATAACGCTGTATTATTTTGTCCATGTAGCGCCTGGAATATGTCTTCTAATTCACTAAGAGTTAGCTCTCTATTACAACTACAATCACCTAGTTTAGTAGTTACCTCTTTTGGCGATCCATCATCTCCTGCATTTGATTTTTGTTCTGTATCAACACGGTTTTTATTTCTACTTGCTTCAGAAGATTCACTTGCAGACAAATCATTATTATTTGAACTATCACTAGTTTTAGGCGTTTGCTCAGTAGCCTCATGATCTCTACGTACAGCATCATTTAAATCTTCAAACCCTTCTCTAGCTACTTCATTGATCCAATCAATGGTACTTTTTGCAGCATCTTCTACAGTATCAACAGCATCCATCACTGTATCTTGGAATCTATCAAATAGTCTTTCATCATCCTCAAGCGGCGGGGTTACCGTGGGTCTAGATGTAGGTTGCACTGTCTGTGAATCACTACCCCGTAGCCTAATCGTTTGTCCTATCTGTAACTTAGTAGGATCAGTAATACCATTTATACGTTGTAGCTCTTCGACCGATACGCCACTTCTTTGTGATATGCCTAAGAGCGTTTCACCTCTTTTTACCGTATAGTCGGTTTGAGATTTTAAAGAGTCAGGCTCGTCATTGGTACGTCCACGTAAACCGCTGTTTTCTGGTGGAATTTTTATCCATTGATCAGGGAGTATCTCGTCGGCGTTATCTATTTTGTCTTTATTTAAATTAAGCAGTATTTGCCATGTCGTATCGTACTGCTTAGCAATACTATATAGCGTCTCACCGGGCAACACTTTATGAGGTTTTCTGGTATATGAACCACCAGTTTCTGCAAGTTCTCGAAGTTTAATCGTTTGAATAGAAAAGGGCGCTTGAATTCTGATATTACCTTTTCGAGTAGGTACAGGAATAGAACGTTGAATATCAACCATCTCATTAGTCAGCGGATGACGGATACTGATATTTAGTACCGTACCAGACGATCGGCTTATCCAAGTACCAAGACCATCACTATCAGAGCGAGCACTACTAATAAGCTGTCTTAGCTCTCTAATTTCATGGTACAGATTAGATAAAGGTCTATTCATTAAATCAACAAAGCGGAGTTGAAATAGAATGCTTTTAGGTTGACTCATCATTATTCTCCTGATAAGCGTTTTGATTTAGAAGATAGTCTGATCCGTTGTTATCGTCTTTATTGGGCTCTTCTATTCCATCCTCTTCATCAGGTTCAAATTTAACTCCCCACTCTGCATCTTTAAAGCCGATTAAAACCTTAACCTCTTCTTCTTTATCGCTAATTACAGGAGCAGTACGTCCATGCGCGTCTAACACTCCTTCTATCAATTGCCCATCAGGACGTAGCATTTGAAACTCAATGTCCTTAAAGTTGTGCTGATAAAACAAATCATAAACATCCAGCTTGTTACTAAACAGCGGAACGGTCTCCGGCATCATAGGTACAGAGTAATTAGCCCTTGCTCCAGAGACGAGCGCCTTCTTCACCGCCTGAATCTTAATCGTCCCAGGACACACCAGCTTAATACCACTCTCATCAATGGTCAGTGACGCTCCTGCAGAGGTCTGAAACTTAATGCGCTTAGGACTTGAGATATTTACCTGACCTGACTCACTACCAATCGTCATCGACTGCTGACTGTGCAATTGCAACTCACCACCTTGTGCCTGTATTGCCACAGGCCCTGTATTGGCACTGATATGTAAACCCGATAGTTGAGCTTGACCACCAACTCCTGCTAATGACTCGATACTGTCTGCGCTCAGATTATAGTTACCTGCCACCACATCCGACTGCGTGCTGCCTGATTGCCGTATGATCGTCTTTGCTGTCCATAGGGTATTGCTTGCGGAGGCAAGGATGCTGTCTTTACTGACCAGCATCACATCGGGCGCACCAATTACTTCGGTTTGTAGCGTGTCATCGATGACTTGTGCTGCTGTTTTAAAAGCGTCTATCGATTGATTAGCAGTCTTCATAGCTTTCGTCGACTGCAGATGCACGTGCTTAGCCTCTGCTAGGGTCTCGGTTAGCTCAGATCCCAGTTTCAGCTGTCGTTGCCCCACGTCATTAACCCAAGCCGACTCGTGCTCAGACTGTGTGTGCCGGATACCAAAGGTGGAAAGTAGAACCCCTTCGTCTGCTGTTGCTTGCAAACCATGATCACTGCCAAGGTTAATACCCTGTCCGCTGGTTGTCGATTGATGGTTGCTATAGCGATGACGCAATACGCCTAATTCAAGCACATGCTCATCAGGAGCAAAGGTCGCTTTGTCTGTTATCGTTGGGTTTTGCGCATTGGCACGACTAGCGGTATTGACCGACCACTGCAGGCCAATCTTATTTGGGGTGTCATCAAAGCTTAGTGCAACCTCAGAGTCAGAAGTCAGTCCGTATTGAGCTATTCCTGATAGCCAGCCACTATGAGTATCATCCTCACGGATTTGCGAGTGACCCAGACCACCACCATGCCATCTTGGCGAGGATCCCCCTTGTAGGTTATATCTGTTGGATAGTCCGGCATCACGGGTAGTGACGTCTTTATCATCGGTGTCGCCCATGCCGATCCCGTCATAGAGGGCGCGGCTAATCACGGGACTGTCGATGTCGCCATACCAATGGTTTAAAAGGACGAACTGTCCAAGCCTAGGGGCGAACTGCCAGCCGTGAGTGGCGCCTGAGGACAGTTGTAATGAGCGTAGCGGCGGTGTTAGCCCATCGTCATGTGGGCTGATACCTGCCCAGACAGGGGTGGTGATGGTTTGTTGTAGACCGTCATCTGTGACACTAGAGTCGTAACTTGGCGAGGATGAAGTGCTGATATCGCCGGTACGAGCTTGGGTCAGACCTGTGTAGCTACTGCTGACAAAGGACTGCTGGCTTGGATAGGGACAGTAAGGAATAGCGGAGTCTAATAGCGTGGCGGTTACCCAGATGCCGGTGTCTCGAGCGATGTCGTAGCCGTGCTCGGGTATGGCGCTAAGTGCTGTTTGCGTTGCACTGTGCGTAAGCCAGTCTTTTATCAGCGCTTGGTTGTGGTAAGAGACGCTATCACTGTTAGGTTCGATACCGACGATGGTCATGCTGGTACAGTATGTAGATAAACGACTAATAGAAGGTAGGTTATTGATGCTAACCCGGCTACCGATACTTAGGCCACGCATGGCACCTGTGGCGCTATAGTATTCTCTATTGCAACCATTGGCGCGTACCCATTGCTCAGCTAAGCGGCTGGCAGATTCGTCGCTATATACCCGAGATGGTGCCCCTAATAAGACAGCAGTATCATCTAGTGCCAGCTGAGAGTCGTCATCTGCCACGCCTTCATAGATAGTATCAGTGGCGAGTCCATCGGCACGTACCACCACTGTGCGAGTGCCTAATTGCTTGGCGATCATCTGTAGCTCGTCAACAGAGTCTGTACCAGACTGTACTGAAGACTTCTCGTAGCTATAGTCAAGTGGTGATAACTCATTCTCGTCTAGCGCACTGACTAAAGACCAATAGCCAAGCTCATCCACAGAGTCACCTGATACCCATAATGTAGAGACCCCGATGTCGGCAAGCAAGCCGGTAATAAAGTCATAATCGCTGACATCAGACTGCATACGCATAGCAAGCTGTGTGGTTAATTGCTCTGATGAGAGTAGTTGCTCTGAGAGCTGCCAGTCAAAGTCGTAATCGCTAAGGATGCTGGTGAGGATATCCAAGGTAGATTGACGGGTAAAGCTGCGGGTATGAATGGACTGGGTCAATTGCCAGTCAGGGGTGACGATATCAAGGGTGTAAAAGTGCATGGCCCCATCAGAATGCTGATAACGAATTGCCTGAATGACGCCTGTCCGACAAGTAGGCATCCGATCTACAGATAGCGTGGTTAAGCAGACAGGTGTGCTGATTAAAGATAAACATGCGTCGATATCTGAGAAATCATAACTGAACACTAGTATGTGACTAAAGGAGCTTTGATTGAGGCTACTTGTCCAGAAAAAGGCACTTGGATAAAGGGAGGTAGTTGCTAAAATGTCACTGCCAACGCTGAGTTGGTGTAGACGGGCAGTTTGTGAGGGCATAAAAGGGATTCTCATCATTACGACATTAAAAGCAAAACCGATAGATTACCAACAAAAGTTACTAAACTATCCTATAAGAAAATTATAGGGTTTATTGAAATATTGTCAAGTATTAGTAACTATGGACACACTTATTAGGACATAAAAGTTTGATTTTAATTTCTATGCTATAGTTTGGTCTTTGTGTTTTCAGTGAAGTAATCGCTAATATTTTTGATGATTTGGAAGATTTAATAAATGAGTATTTACGCACAAAGACTGGCCTCTCAAATTGAATTCATTAAACAGTGTGCTTTAATGAAAAAAGCGCCTACTCAAGATTTTGCTAAACACAGTGATTTCACTTGTACTGAAGAACAAATAATAGGTTTGCCAGGTATCAGTCTGAACATCACCGACGATACCTCCGATGATGTTTGGTTGCGTTTAGAGCGATTGCGTGAAAACTCAGCACCTAAACCCAACAGCTCACTATTAGCACATTGGTTAACATTTCCAATCAAATTTAGCGATCAGCCTTTATTGAAAGAAAAAATCAATGTACAAAATTTAATAGATGATGGTGTTATCGCTTATGAAGAAGTATTCACCCCGTTTGAAGTCGAGGATAGCCATCAGGATAAGACATTAGAGGTAGAAGAAAAATTATCAGAAAAAGAAGTTTATCTAAAAGATTTTCCTGAAAGAGAATCTTTAAAAAATGAATTTAACGATTATCTCAAAAATATTTGGAAGCCTTGGCTAGTGCAAGAGAAGCTTGTACGCCAAAGTATTGCTTTATATGCAAAGTTATTTAAGCTCAATCAAATGCTACAAGGCAACCTAGCTGATGAATCGCTTGAGCTGGTTTGGGGTGTCGGTGTTGCTGTAAGACAAAACGCTAATAATGAGCAGAATAGCGGGCAAATAAAGTATCCATTATTAACACAATCTGTTGAAATCGACTTAGATCAAAAGACAATGGCTCTACTTATAAAGCCCAACCCCTCTCCTTCTACGCTTGAGACTGAACCTTTTTCTATTGATGAGAACCAAGGTTTGGCCAATCTATTAAAAGACAGTAAAGCGTTTTATGAATCAGAGGATGTTTTACTAAATCCGTTTTTGCCAAGTAGCTATGAGCCTATTTTAAAATCAGCAGTGACCTTGCTTGATGCTTCCGGCGTTTATTGGCCTGACCATACCATTGCAGATGAGCGAAAAATACCTAAGGCGCAAAATCACCTTATCGTCACTGATACATGGGTCATTATGGCGCGTCCTAGAAGCAATAATATATTTTTGCAAGATTTAGACAAGTTTGCCATTCAGCTTGAAAATAGCGATGACCTTCCTTTACCAAGTGCGCTTATAGCAATGTTGACCGAACCTGCTACAGAAAATAAAGAAATTATACTACCTGCTTATCGTGGTTTATCTATGGTCAGCGGCAGTGAAAATTATACAGGCACGCCAGCTGAGCTATATTTTCCTAAAGCATTCAATGATGAACAAGTACAAATCGTACAGCAACTAAATGTCCATGACGGCGTTGTCGTTCAAGGTCCTCCTGGCACAGGCAAGACTCATACCATTGCCAACGTTATTTGTCATTACTTAGCGCTGGGTAAACGCGTGTTAGTCACGTCGATGAAAGATCCTGCATTAAAGGTGCTGCAAGAAAAACTGCCTGAATCCATTCGCCCACTAGCGGTTAGTCTACTGACCAGTGAAAACGAAGGTTTAAAGCAGTTCGAATATACGATTAAAAAAATATCAAGTGAAGTATCTAGTATCAATCGAGATGCCTACAAAAAAGAAATCGTCATGCTTGATAACCAAATCGATACCATTCATGCGCAACTGGCCAGTACTGACAATAAGATTACGGCTTGGGCGCGGTTAAATCTTGATGATATCGTTATAGATAGCGAAACCATCAAGCCAATAGATGCAGCGACTGAGGTTGCTCAAAACAGGCAGCTTATCGAAAGCTTTCTAGATACATTAGGCATAGAAGAGACGTTTAGGCCTAGATTTACTCATGCCGATATGACTGAACTAAGAAAAATAAGAATAAAGCTCGGAAGCGATTTGGATTATCTTGATAAAAAAACACCTGCTGTTGCAGACTTCCCTTCTATCAATACCATAAAACAACTGCACAAGGATTTGAGTTATCTCAATGAGTCGCAGGAGGCTGAAAAGCAAGGAGCGCTACCAAGCTTAGCAAACGAAAACGATAGCACTATCAGCATGGCTCACGATGCTGCTTCTAATACCTCTCGTTTAATTGATCTTCTTCAAAAGATTGTAACGGCTGGGCAGGATTGGACGACTCATATTCAGCAGCACTTAGCTGATGAGACTAAGCAAGACATCATCGCTCATCTAACTGTACTCAACGATGAGATTAAGTCGCTTTTTAATGAGAGAACCATTTATTTAACCAAACCTATCACGATGGCTGATAGTTTTGATAAAAATCCAGAGCTTGTTGACGCGGTCAAAAACTTATCCGAAGGCAAGAAACCATTTGGTATCGCTGGGATTTTTGGTAAGTCTGCTGAGAAGAAAATCCTTGAAGCTATCACGATTGTCTCTTCGCAACCCTCAACTGTAGAAGACTGGCAATATATATCTAGCTATATAGACTTTAGAAAAAAATCTCAGGCGCTCATTATTCGTTGGAATGCATTATCGAATGACCTACCCCTACCAATATTCGATGTAGCACCTGATAACTTGTCTAATTTAAATTCAGCCGTTCATTTATATAGAGACATTGTCGATAGCAACAACCTACAACACATTATTAAACAAGCGTTACATGCTATTTTCTTGGACTGGGATATTATTTCTACCGCACCTTATAATAAGGATGTTTTAGTTAAAATTGAAGGTATTCTTAAACAACATTTGAAGAGACATGGTTTAGCAGAAAGTCTCACGCTAAAAGAAAATTTACTTAATAAGCTTGCTGACTGTAATGGCGTCATTAGTGAACAAATAACGCTCTTTTTAAATCAGAAAATCGGTAATTTGTCGTTGTCAGATGAGGCCTTAAGTACGGAGTGGGAAGAGCTACTCAATGAGCTACAGCGAGTAAATAATCTTGCAACAGACTTACAGACGGTCACTGCCGTTACTCAGCTTATCGACGACAGTGGCGCGCTACTCTGGGCAAATCAATTACGCCATGAGCCTTGTCTTAATTCTCAAGATACGTTGTCATTTGATACACTGTCATCTGATGACTTGCTGCCTGATAACTGGCAGCAGATTTGGCGTCTTAGCCGATTGATGGGCTTTATAGACAGTATAGATGGTCGCAAAGAGTTGGTTGATCTCACCAAAACTCGTAGCCACTTAGAGTCAGATTTGGCAAGACTCTATCAAGAAGCAATCACCAAAAGAGCATGGCTAAAAGTCGCTGAGAATGCGACGCCAAACGTTAGGGCGTCTTTAGAGAAATACCGCTCTGCCATTATGCGTATTGGTAAAGGGACAGGCAAAGGCGCACATTATTATCGCCGTGAAGCGCGAGAAGCCTCTGCGGGAGCAAGTGCTGCTATTCCATGTTGGATTATGCCGCATTATCGTATTTCTGAATCCTTGCCAGCAGAGTTCGGAAGTTTTGACTTGGTTATCATTGATGAAGCGTCCCAATCTGATTTAACAGCGTTACCAGCCATCATGAGAGCGAAGAAAGTTCTAATCGTTGGTGACGATAAGCAAGTGTCACCAGAAGGCGTTGGTCTCGATATCGAAAAAATTCGTAATTTGATGGCACAGTATTTGAGCAATCAAGTCCCTGTCTATCGCTCACAGATGTCACCTGATCGTTCAATATATGATTTATTTAAAGTCGTTTTTGCTGATAGCAGCGTCATGCTAAAAGAGCACTTTCGTAGTGTTGCGCCTATTATTGAGTTCTCAAAGCGTGAATTTTATAATCATGATCTGATACCGTTACGTAAAGCCAAACCTTCAGAGCGCTTAGATCCACCACTGATTGATGTATACGTTACCGACGGCTATCGCATTGAAGGCTCTAATATCAACCCTTCAGAAGTCAGGTTTATTTTCGATGAAATCAAAACCATCGTTTCTGACCCAGCTTACAAAGGTAAAACCATCGGCGTCGTCTCATTATTAGGCAATAAGCAAGCGCATAGTATTATGGAGATACTCAATAAAGAATTGGATGAGACTCTCATGACCACTTTTGATATTGCCTGCGGTGATGCGAGAACCTTTCAGGGTAAAGAGCGCGATATCATGTTTTTGTCGTTGGTAGTGGCACCCGGAGCTGCCCATGCACAAACGAGAGACACTTTTGCCCAGCGGATGAATGTTGCTGCATCGAGGGCGCGCGATAGAATGTATTTGGTACGCAGTATTGAGTTGGATGAGCTTAGCCAAGCTGATCATTATCGAGCAGAACTCATCAAACACTTTCAAGCACCATTTATGCAACATGAAGAAGAAGTCGTTGATTTGCGCGATAAGTGTGAGTCGCCTTTTGAAACAGAAGTCTTTGACCTTCTGGTTGAAAGAGGCTATCGAGTGGTTCCTCAGGTTAAAGCAGGTGCTTACCGAATTGATATGGTTGTCGAAGGCGAAAACGACAATAGCTTAGCTATCGAATGTGATGGTGATAGATATCATGGGCCTGATAAATGGGATAGTGATATGCAGCGTCAGCGTATTCTTGAACGTGCTGGCTGGAAATTTTGGCGCTGCTTTGCTTCCACTTTTGTAACCCGTAAAGATGAAGTCATACAAGACTTATTAGCAGAGTTGGAGCGTTTAGAGATTTATCCAATCGCTACTGATTCTTTATATAGTAGCTCATATGTTGAATCTAGAGTCGTCACTACTGTTGAAGAACCAATCATTGATATCGAAGCTGATGCTTAGTTAAAATATTAAAAATGGTGGCTGTATAACCTTAAACAGTCACCACCACACCGGATCATCACTCGCCAGCATCTCTAAGGACTTCCTAGAGCGCTTAACCTCAACTTCATCTGCAGACAACTCAGCGATAAATCGTGAGGGCTTGTCAAAATACCCTGAATAACTGGCAAAATAATCTGGCGCGGTTAGATACAGTCTGCTCTTAGCACGGCTACAGGCGACATAGAATAATTTTCGCTCCTCTTCTAATTCCTCAAAGTCATCTAAAGAGCGATGATGCGGCGTGATACCATCGACTAATGAATTGACAAACACCACTGGCCACTCTAGCCCTTTGGCACTATGAATGGTCGAGATAGTGACTTTGTCTTTATCGTTTTCCTCAGGCTGACTGGTCGTTGCCACTGAGTCATTGGGAGGATCTAATGCCAAATTTTCTAAGAAATTATCAAGACTGCTATGCTCTGTTACCAAGTTTTTGAGAACGCGAAAGTCCTCGCTACGCTCACGCCAGTTCTCTTCAATCGTTTTTAAAACAGGAATATAAAACTCTAAAATACGCTCAATAATAGTCTCGACTGATTCTTCCTGACTTGCCTTAGTCAGAGTATGATACAAAAGCTCAAGTTGCTCACTTTTTTTGGCAAACTTTGCCGTCAGCAATGGCTCAAAAGAATTATTATCAGCATTAATTGCTTGAGTCAAACGCGTCGCAGTGACTGCCCCAACTCCTTGGAACAAGGTCAAAATTCGGTGCCATGCAATCGTATCATTGGGATTATAAAGAATTTTAATAAAGGCCAACACATCCTTGATATGACGGCGCTCAACGAACTTAATACCCCCTACCACGATAAATGGAATATGACGCTCCATAAATTCTAACTGTACATAATTGGACTGAAAAGACGTACGGCACAGTACCGCAAAATCATTGTAATCCTGATCTGGCTTTAATTCGATAATCTTATCGGCAATAAACTTAGCTTCTTTTGTTTCATCACTCAGGCGGCTAAATATCGGCTTTTCGCCCGTTATAGTAGCGTTTGAATAGAGCTGTTTTTGATACCCCAAGGTGATTTGTGCGGACAAGGCATTGATATAATTTAAAACAGCAGGCGTACTGCGATAGTTTTGCTCCAGCTTAATGAGACTCGCCTCAGGATAGGTCTCACCGAACAGTAGAATATTTTCGTAGTTTGCGCCGCGAAAAGCATAAATACTTTGATTGTCATCACCGACCACCATCAGTGATACCGATTTAGGCTCACAAATCAAATCTATCAGCTGCTTTTGCGGGATATTGGTGTCTTGATATTCATCAACCATGATGTAGCAATATTGATTTTGTAGTAATTGTCTAAATGTGTCATTGGTCTTTAAATGGCGCACGACTTGGCTAATAATATCGTCAAAGTCGTAAAGATGATTGGCGCGCTTATACTCATGAAAATCAATTGCTAACTGCTCGATAATGGGAATATGTACGGCGATATCAGGATAATTACTTTCGATTAAGTCGCGGATATGAATGCGTCTATTTCTAGAAGTAGAGATGATATTTTGCAAGGTCTTTTTACGCGGAAAGGCTTGGCTTTTGGTTTGCGCAGGATACTTTTTTTCTTTATGAATTAAATCGATCGCATCCTCGCTATCGCCTGTATCCAAGATAGTAAATCTTGGATTAATACCAAGCAGCCCTGAATACTGGCGCAATAGCATATTGCAGAATGAGTGAAAGGTTCCACTGGTGATATCGTTTAACGCTTTGCTGGTCGGTAGTATATCTTCTGATAATTCATCATCAGACAAAGTATTATTTAGCAGCGTCTTAGCGCGACTCTTAATCTCATTCGCCGCTTTACGAGTAAAGGTTAGTAGCAAAATGCTTTTGGGTGTCACCCCATTTTCTAACAAATAGCTGGTGCGATAAGTCAACGTTTTGGTCTTACCAGAGCCAGCACCTGCGATGACCAATACCTTGCCATCGATAGTAGTGGCTGCTAACAATTGGTCAGGATTTAGCTCACTGGCATAGTCTACTTTTAACCCTAATTCACCATTCAATCTTTGCTTCAGCAGCTCGATATTTGCATCGTTATCAGCGTCGATTAGATTGGCCTCGAGCTTCTTTATCGCCTTTTCAAGACGCGTAAGCTTAGGCTTAATCTCCATAAAGTTCTGCGGATAATTATAGCGGTGAGTATCAAAAATCGTGGTAGTCATTGCAGGATATTGCCTTTAATTTTGGGTAAAAACTGTCTATTTAAAATTATTGAATTAAAAATGGTACTTCGTTAATAGGTTGTATATTAAGTCACTTTTAACGACCTATAAAAAAACCTGTCACTATTTTTCATAAGGCTTTGCAACGATATGAAAAGTAGTGACAGGTTATAGATATGCAATAGGCTTTGAGCTCCTATTACTCAGCTTAGACTAAATGACACCTAAGTTAAGCAATATTTAACGACCTAAGACTGCACGCGGATCGATAGGATTACCATTCAAGCGCACTTGGAATTGCAGTGCTACTTGGTTGGTCTGGCCGCTGCTACCCATACTGGCAATACGTTGACCGAGCTGTACTGCTTCGCCTTCTTTGACGAGTAGCTGGCTGTTGTGCGCATAAGCGGTAATGTAATTGCCACTATGACGAATCATAATAAGATTGCCATATTCTGTTAGCCCATCGCCAGAATACAGTACCGTTCCACTTTGGCTAGCAAGTACTGGATCACCTTCTTTACCAGCAAACCACATGCCCATGTTGCCAGATGAGGCATCAAAATTGCGGATTACTTGGTTACGGCTAGGATACTCGTAACCTGCTGTCGAGTTAGCAGTTACCTCATAAGCAGGAGTTGAGCCAGTCGTAGGCGGTGGTGTGTACTGCGGCTGCGGAGTCGATGGTGTAGCAGCAACGTTATAGTTGTTGTTACTAGTAGGACGTACAGACGCGCTTTGCTCACCGTGCCAAAGCTTGAGCCATTGACCACTATAGATAGTATATTTACTATCAAGACCGTTAAGTGCACCGATTTGACGATAATTTAAGCGATAACGTGAAGCAATTTGACTAACAGTATCGCCACGTCTGACAAGATGATAGTTAGGTACACCTTGGCTATTGGTGATGATTTTAGGACCTGATTGTGCAGAATTTTGATAAGTAGGCTTAGTCGCACAGCCTGTCATCGCAACCGCTAGAGTTCCGACTAAAGCAGCAGTCGCCAGCTGCGACTTAGAAATAAGCTTTTTCATACAAGGTTTCCTATTCTTTATATTACTCACGATTATCGTGTTGTTATCTTTACAGTTTATAGAGTTATACCGCCGCTATTATAACCATAATATGGCTCTATTTATAGAATTTGACTCTATTTATAAAAACAGTACTTCTAATATTAAATATCAATATATGAGCGCCTTACAAAGCTAAGGTCGAGAGTCGATCAAGCGCATAAGTCGGCGTATGATGCAGACGAACAGGTGATAAGCTAATGTAGCCTGCTGCGACGGCTTGAGCATCAGTATAGACAACTACGCTATCGTTATTATCTGTTATCGATTGATTTTTAAGCTCAAGGCTGTTTATACCTAGAGGCTTATATCCATTTATAGAATCATCATTAAACGTATCGATAGAAGCGCCGCTATACTCTTCGGTTTGCGGATTTTGGCAGTTTTTTAAACACAACCAATAGGCATCACGGCCACGTGGATCCACTATCTGATGTACAGGGTTTGCCAGTAGACTATGTTCTAGAGTCGTGACCTTACGTCCCTTAATAGCCTCAGCCGTGTCTACATTAGGAATATTGACGTTTAGTACATGATAGGGCAAACGCGTGATTTCTTCCAATATAGGGGTTTCAGTCAATAGTTTAACGATTTCTTCTGCTGCCATTTGATAATGACTGATTTTATCCTCTCCGTTACCCTTGATTTTACCGCCTACTAACGAGGTTGCAATCGCTGGTACGCCAAAGAGTTGGGCAGTCAACGCCGCACCAAAAGTACCTGAAAAAAATACCTTTTGCCCTAAATTGTCTCCAGAATTAATACCTGTAATCACACAGTCAAACTGAACATCTGAATAAAGCTGATGTAACGCAAGATAAACACAATCTGCAGGTGAGCCATTAACGGCAATAAACCCTGATGGCAGCTTGTGGGTATATAATGGCTGTGAGATATGGAGCGAGCTTGCGCTACCGCTCTCTTCTGCATTTGGTGCAACGACCATTACCTCTCCTACTTTAGAGAGTGCTTGATATAACGCTAATAATCCTGGCGCATGTATCCCATCATCGTTACTAATTAAAAACTTCATATCAGCTCAATATAATCATATCTTATTTTCTGGCTGCTTATTATTTTCTAGCCGCTTACTCGCTTACTATAGTTTCATTGCTACTGTTCATATGACTTATCAATATAGACAGCACAATGTAGCAATGCTTTGATGTAAAAGATAGTTTTTGTGAGCTAAAGCGCAGCAGATAAATATAGATATAAAAAAGTAAAAAATAAAAACGTCGTATAAATACAATGTCATTTGAAATACAGTTGTCAGCGTAATAATAGTTATACTTTAATGAATACCTATTCATAGATAAGTAAGTCAATAGCGAGTCTATGTGCATAGAATCACTTGATATATAGAACTACTATATAACCTTGAAAGCGATTATAACTTAATAGTGGACATTCATAAACTAACGCTTAACTTATTACCTTAAAGTCAAGTATAATCAATCAGTTGCAATTGTACCTACGAATGCTTGATGACTCCTTTAACATTACAAAATCCACCTTTGTGGATGTATATACTGATACTGATTGGTCACCATTTAGCGTATTTTTTCGTTACAATAGGCAACAACGAACAACAATAGACAATTATCTATTAAGGCTGATGTAACTTATGGGCAGATGCTACTGATATGTTGCTACGAATCGCCATCAGGTCACAAGACATCTACACATAAGCCAATATTTTATGTGACTTTTATTTTTTTTCCGATTACCATAACACCATTAAATAACGCAAAGCGAGTGTGATACCGAATGAAGAATCAATCGATATTAGCTATGATTTCTATAACGACAAAAACAGTTTCGAAAATAGCCTCAAAAGTTGGCCTTGTTGGATTGATAGCCTCTGTTGCCATGTTAGCACAAACGTCTAATGCAGCTAATGGTAATGTCTCTACCATTCCTCTTGATATGTCTGGTGTTAGTATTACTAAACATGAGATTGCTGTTATGCAGGTACTGTCTGAGATTTGCCCACCGATGCTAAACAAAAGACAAAAACAACGGTTTTACAAATCTTATAATACACAGCTACATGAACTTATGCCTTCTTTAGAAGACCCTAAAGCGGCTATACAGTATTTGTCAACGCAGCAAGATTATCGTCAAATTCTACAAAGCATTCGTAGTTGGACTCTTGGATTCTCCAAACAAGACAACAAAGCGCTTTGTGAAGACTTAGCGAACGCAGAGTACTAATGACTGGCATACTGCCAACCTAGCAAAAACAAGTTTTAATGGTAATTTAGCTATAAGTAAGCTACTAATAAAACAATTATAAGAGCTTTTTTATACATAATAACTCACTGCATAATCGCTTTAACCCAAACTGAGCTTGCTACCCCTCACTCTGAAAGCTAAGAGTAAAGGGTAGCAAGCTTTTTTGTATTAAACCTTTATAAGACATTTGTACAAGTTTAAAACCTCTATATAACCTGCGTATAGTAAAGCCATCACTATCCTAAATAGTTTCTCGCATCTTTTAACAAATTAAATCTAAATGATAGTCATCATAGCTGTTGCTGTAGACTGTTTTTTAGACTATTCTTGCCCACATTGTCGACGTCTTATTTTATCGTATTTATTGTTTCCCCATCGGGTAGCATTTTGCTAAGATAAGGCCTTAATTTTATGTCCACCGTCAGCTTCAAATGCTTGTATCAGTATAGTTGGCGGTAGACGCATTGGGTTTCATGATGTGGTGTAACAATCTATGACAGTAAAGCTTGTAAAACAACAGCTCGTACAGCTGGTAGTTGGTGTTAGCTTATCTTTAAGTGCAGTAATGGCAAATGCCGCCATTCAACCACCGGAGATGGATAATACCGCCTATGTATTGATGGACTATAATACTGGTGAAATACTAGCGCAAAAAAACGCTAACCAGCCTCTACCACCAGCCTCATTAACCAAAATGATGACCAGTTATATCATCGAGCAGCGTTTAAGCTCAGGCGACTTGACCGAAGATGAGCAAGTACTGATGAGCAAAAACGCGTGGTGTCGCGGTAGCAGTAGCCAGTCTTGTATGTATGTGCCAGTGAACAAAACCGCCAGTGTCATCGACATGCTACGCGGTATCATCATTCAGTCAGGTAATGACGCATCAAAAGCAATGGCTGAGCATATTGCAGGTAGCGAAGCGTCATTTGCAATATTAATGAATGAACAAGCCAAAAAGCTTGGAATGGATAATACGCACTTTGTGAATGCAACGGGCATGCCTGATGAAGGTCACCAAGCATCAGCACTTGATTTAGCAAAGCTTGCGCGCGCTATCATTAAAAATAGCGGTGAGTACTATGACATCTATGCTGAAAAAGAATTCACCTACAATGGTATCACTCAAGGCAATCGTAATGCTTTACTTGCCACCGATCCTACCGTAGATGGTTTAAAAACGGGTCATACTGATGCAGCAGGCTACTGTCTGGTTGCCTCAAGTAACCGTGATGATATGCGTCTGATTTCTGTCATTATGGGTACAGAAAGCCAGCAAGCGCGTGCTGATCAGTCGCGAGAGCTGCTTAACTGGGGTTTTGGACACTTTACTACCGTGACTAAAGCACCGTCTGGTCAGTTTGTTAGCAAGCTACCAGTATGGTTTGGAGAGGCAGATGAGGTAGAGTTGGCAACAGGCGATACTCTACAAATTCTAACCAGCAAAACTCAAAAAAACAAAATCACTACTGTTGTTGATATTCCTGACAGCATAGAAGCACCTATCAAAAAGGGTCAACAAATCGGTAAAATGTTGGCAGTAATTGATGGTAAAGCAGTAGCTTCAGTGCCTATCGTAGCGACCAATGATGTCGAACAATCAGGCTTTATGAGCCGGATGTGGCAGCATGTGGTACGCTGGGCACAGAACTTGTTCTAAGTTTATTAGAATAATAGCCAGTCAATTATTTTTGATAAGCTTATAAACATAAAAAAGACGCTTCTAATCAAGCGTCTTTTTTTATTCTAGATATCAAACTTGTTACTGCAAAACTTGATAGTTAATAGTTAAAAACTAGGCTAACCATTTTTTCAATAAAATAGTTAATACTTTAGGATCTTGTACCGTACTATGACAGTAATCTACCCCTGCGGCTTTTAAATCGTATTCAAAACTTTCTACATAACGCTCTTTATGTGGCGGATACCAATAAATTAATAGTGAGCGACAAGTAGTTTCCCGTTCACGAATACACTTGGCTAATTGAGCGACCTGTTCGGGTAATACCTCTTCTGCAAACATGATCGTATTTACTTTTGCTTTCAAAATATAATCCATCATCGATTGTCCGTTACGCTGGGATTTGACGTTAGCCCCAAGCTGCTTCAACGTTTGTACCGTAAAGCCCGCTTCATCGTGATGGTAGTAAACAATATCCATTCCTTTTAAGAGATTCTGGTGTTGAGTCTGACTTCTATAACGCAGGGGCATGGTAACAATGAACTTACTACCTGTACCGAGCTCACTATCAACTTCAATTTCTGCACCAAGTAGTTGGATAATTTGCTTGATAACTGACAGCCCTATTCCTACCCCTTCATGCTCACGAGTATCTGACGAATCAACTTGGAAAAATGGAGTGAAAATATCTTCTAAGTAAGTTTTATCAATACCAATACCTGTATCAGTAACTTTAATTTGCCAGCGAATACTCTCATTAAAATGTGTCAGCTGAGAATCAATAACAACTTGGCCTGTATAAGTAAATTTAATCGCATTGTCTATCAAAGTGGTTAAGATTTGCTGAATCTTAGTCACGTCCCCTTCAAGGGTATATTCTACGTGATGAATACGGCTAATTAACTCTAGATCTTTTTGCCTCGCTGCGGGCTCGAATTTTTCTATTAAGTCGGCAATCATTTGTAATGGATTAAACTCACTTAAACTGACGATCATTTGGCCTTTTTCTATCCTATTTAGCTGGATAATCTGCTCAAGCGTTAACTCTAAGTGATGACTTCCTTTATGAATGATGGCTAAGGTGTCTTTTTGTTCATCGTTGAGATATTGATTATCCAATAACTGTAAACCACCTGTAATAGCATTCAGTGACGTCTTTAGCTCATGAGTAATCATGTTTTGAAAATTGGAGCGCTGCATATCAAGAGACAAATCCTTGTTATGTAACTGCTGCTCAAAATCTGCAAGGTCGCGGTAGTCTTGCTGTGCGGCTCTTAGTCGATCAAATAAAATAATAAAGGCTTTTTTTATGCGTATCAGCTCTTCAAATCCAAAACGCTGTTGAATAGTTGGTAGTTGTTCAAGCTCAGGGTTGTTGGCTGCCGTTTCGCATACTTTTGCCAGCTCAATAATATCTTTGGTCGGCCAATTAAGTTTACGCAAGACAAACCAAACAATAGAGATAGCCAGAACAATGGTCGCAAACCACGATAACAGATTAATGCGTATCCAGTACCAACGCAGCTTATTGATATCTAAGGTAATATTGATATAGCCAACTAAGGTATTACGAGCTGCCAGTTGAGTCGTTGACATAGTTGTATCTTCAGCTTCAACAGATAATGTACTAGCAAGTTGTTGACTGGAGTTAGCACGCTGAATACTATTGCCACTAAGGTAGCGACTAGTAACTGGATAGTTAAAGCTGACCGTATCAGCAATCAAGGCGTTATACCAATTGTTGCTCACGCTATCGATATCATCTTGACCCAAGGAATCAATAGGATCATCAGTCGAATAAAACAGAATACTTTGTAGAGTCGGGTCACTATCTAACAATGTACTTACTTGTCTGGCAACAAGATTAGCACCATCAGGGATTGAAGCACTATTTGCAAGCATCTCACCCAATTGCTGAACATGGAGACGTTTTTGTTGATAGCTATAAACAAAGGCATAGACGAAAGACAATAAGAATCCTGCCAAAACTGCCACAATGATAGCTTGCAATACGGAACGACGTATAATCGTGGGTATGTTTGTAGGAAGACTTGTACTCATGTTAATCAATCAACTCATGGCGGCTATTACTTATAGTACCTCATAAGTGTATGGATCGTTTGTTTTAGGATGCGTGGTAAGGATAGAAAGTACTTATACTAGTACCATCTTCTCAATTTATTTGGCCTAAAGACCTCTATTGCAGAGGTCTCTAAACGTATTTCTTATCGTTTTTTATCAGTGCTTTTATTATTCTTTGAATACTTTTGCTTGCGATTACGCTGGCGCTGAAGCAATTGTTGTGCTTTAGCCTTGGTTGGCGTATCACTCTTATTAGCATATGGATTTTCGTTGAGCTTAAAGACCACGTTAAGCGGTGTACCTTCAAGTTTAAACACTTCACGGAATTGGTTTTCGAGGTAGCGCTGATAACTCTTAGGTAACGAGCCAGTTTGATTACCATGAATAACAATTACCGGTGGATTATGGCCACCAATATGAGCATAACGCAGTTTAATACGGCGGCCTGCAACGGTTGGTGGCGGGTTCGCAGTAACAGCATCTTCTAAAATCTGCGTCAAACGATTGGTAGACACTTCAAACATAGAAGACTGATAAGCACGTAAAATGGATGGATAAAGATTACCCACACCCGTACCATGCAATGCTGATATCAAATGCACTTTTACATACGGTATGAAATTAAAACGACGATCCATCTCAATTTTTATATAGTCTCTTTGATCATGAGTTAAACCATCCCACTTATTAATGGCGACTACTAATGCTCGGCCTGCATCAAGTGCATAACCAATCATATGCAGATCTTGATCCACGATACCTTCTTGCGCATCGATAACGATGACAGTAACGTTAGAGTCTTCGATAGCTTGTAAGGTTTTAATAACAGAGAATTTTTCTACTTTTTCATCAATACGGCCACGGCGACGTACACCAGCAGTATCAATCAATACGTAGTTTTTACCATCGCGCTTATAAGGAATATAGATACTATCTCGCGTGGTACCAGGCATATCGAATACAACGACCCGATCCTCACCTAATAGACGATTCACAAGCGTAGATTTACCTACATTTGGACGACCAATAATAGCGAGCTTTAGACCATCTGGCTCTCTAGCATCTACGTCTTCAGGCATATCAGCAGTAATTACTTCTAAAAGATTGCCGACACCGCGACCATGGCTGGCAGCCATTGGATAAGGTTCACCCAATCCTAGTGCATAAAATTCTGCAGGCGCAGCATCATGAGCGCCATCGACTTTATTGGCGACAACATATACAGGCTTGCCTAAGCTATGCAAGAACTTACCGATTTCTGCATCGGCACCAATCATGCCTACGCGCGCATCAACTACAAAGACAATAATGTCAGCTTCATGGATCGCGGTATGTGACTGCTCAGACATATAGTCATCAATATCACCTCTTCCATCGTCTGCTTCACCGATACCACCAGTGTCCACAACGATAAATGACTTGCCTTCATAGGCAGCATCACCATACTGGCGATCACGAGTCAGACCTGATAGGTCGGCAACCAAAGCCTGACGACTCTTGGTAAATTGATTAAATAAAGTAGATTTACCTACATTGGGACGGCCAATTAGGGCGACCACGGGCTTGATACTCATGCGTTACTCTCAATGACGGACAATAATGACAACAAATACGTGTCATATTACCGCAAACTTAAATGAATGATAAAGATAAAAAATAATAATAAGGGATAACAGTCTGTGATTGGATAGATAATGCATTAATCGTATGAGACAGTCCGCTAGTTATAAATAACTGCACCTATATAAGGGCGCATAGATTACGCGAAACGTACTGTCTATACAAGGCATTAAACGCTGACAAGGCAGCGTTCAAATTATATAAAGCTATTATTAAATACTCTTACTAAGAAAAATAACCGAGTAACGCAATCTAATAATTCACAAACAATAAGTTAAAACAACAATAGATTTAAGTATTTAACGTGCTAACTGCCATATTGCTACTTGACCAGAGACACTTTGAGTCATTAAACGACTACCCTGTACTTGCAAGTTAGTTAACGCACCTTTAGTCTGTACTCGGCTAACAATATCGCCAGTTGCAGGATTAAATAAATGCACTACCCCTTCAAGGTCACCAACAGCGATATAGTTTCCAATCATGACAGGGTTGGTCAAATCGCGATAAGCAAGGGCTTCACTTTCCCATAATACGTTACCATTAATACGATCGTATGCAACGACCTTACCTTCTAAGCTGGTTGCAATGACTTGTTTGTTATTCACAGCAAGTGCTTTTAGGCTAGCAAGTTCGTTAACAAACATGACCTGACGTGACGCTAAATCAATCCCAAGCAACTGACCACTATAGCTAATTGCATATAACTGATTATTATCAACGATAGGCATGCCATCGACATCGCTCATACGTTCAACTTCACTACTACCAGTACCTACACCGACACGTCTTGACCACTGTGGTAAACCACTATCGGTCGTGATAGCGTGCAGGCGGCCATCAGCAGTAGCCAGTAATGCCGTTTTGTCATCCAATAAGGTTGGCGCTGCGCTACCGCGGACACTAATAGCTGGGACTTGAGTCGCAAACTGCCATATCGATTGACCAGTCTGTAAAGATAAGCCATGTAAAAAGCCATCATTAGCAGATAATACCACACGGTTATTACTAATCAGTGCAGGCGTGAGCACAGAACCCGATAATTGATGCTCCCAGCGCTTAGCACCCGTAGCGCTATCGAACGCCATTACTAAACCATTACGTGTACTAACAATAGCAGTTTGACTTAATGGATCTAGTGCCACACCGCCCGTGATTTGATTGCCAACATTCATTGACCATAAACGCTGACCAGTACTATCAAAACCTGTCACCTCACCACCACGTGATGCCGTGATAATCTGTGCATTGCTATAGCCAACTTGTAGAGCAAGAGGGTCTTTTTTATTGGCTTTTTTATTACCAACATCAACGCTAAATACAGGCTGAAGCACACTAACAGGTTGTGCAATTTGCACCAGTTTGACTGGATCATGTACCACTGGCTTGATACCACGGTTACACCCAACGACAGCAGTCGTCATCAGCGCCAAGACTGCCACATTCATGACAGTCGACTTTATAGTCTTATTTTTTATCGTTTTGCTGAAGCGAATAGATCGGGTCATTGTATGTTCTCACTACGAATAAATTAACTATCGATAAACGGGCTATAAATTGAGAAGCTGCGAATAAATAGCACCATAATTGTCTGTAATATACATTACTATTTATTATACTGCTGATTTACTGCGCTGCTTGGTCAGAAACGTTACTATTGTTAACGCTATCATTAACGTTAACATTAGGATTTTGTGTTGCTGTCTCAGGTATAGCAGCTGCTTGAATAAGACTAGCTGGCTCGCTAATTGGCTCAGGAACAATACCAAGACTCTCCATCTTTAATGCCAATACTGCTCGAGTTTCTTGACGTTTACTGATGAGATTCCAAGCATTAGTATAAGCTTTGATAGCAGCATCTTCATCATTTTTTGCTAAGTAAATATCACCTAGCAACTCTTGTTGGCTGGCCTCAAAGGAGCTTGGCATATCATTATTAGCTTCTGCTAAAGCTGCATCTGCATCACCTGCAGATAATAGCGTCTCTGCATAACGCAGACGTGTAATTGCACTTAAGCCTGCATCACCCAAATCTATTGCTAGAGCTTTTTTCAAAGTTTCGGTAGCACCAGTAAAATCATCGCTATCGACCTGCTGACGAGCTTTAATCATTAATGCTTGCCAAGCATAGACTGAGTCCCCATGCGTGCTAACTAGTGCATCGATATCTTTATTGAGCTGGGTACGACTAGCAGCAAGTGCAGTCAATGCCTCAGCCTCTAAATCTGGGTTTTGTGCTGCTAGACTAACTTCTTCATTGAGCCTTTGAATATCCGCATAATGATCAGCGGCAACGGTATCTACCCGTGCATGGTTATCTTGCCAGTATGTCCAGCCAAAATAGCCTGCTAATGCTAATAATATAGCTGTGAAGATATAGCTACCATATTGCTTAAGCGCTTGCATCGAGTTGTCTGTATTTGGCGACTGGGTATTCTGAGCCATGTTTATTTACCTGATAAAATCTAGTTGCTAAAATCTAGTTGCTAAAATCTAATTGCATAACAGCAAGTGGTTGTCTATTACATCGCTGCACTTTATTATTGAAACTATTACAGACGCGTAAAATTCTCTGTTATTGCCAGCCAATCCTGTGCCACTGATTGCTGATCACCGGTCTGCATATTTTTAATGCTAATCGTATTATCGTCAAGCTCCTGCTGCGCAATAATAACAGTCAATGCTGCACCTGACTTATCAGCCTTTTTCATTTGTGCTTTCATACTGGTCGCACTCGCCATCTTAACTCGTAAATCTGGACGGCTATGGCGTAAGTCTTGTGCATAACTGAGACCCGAGCTATATACTTCTGGATGGGCAACGACAAAAACATCGCATGCTGATGTAGGTGGCATAGGGTTAACAGCATCAATGAGTAGCAATAAGCGCTCAAGCCCCATCGCAAAACCAACAGCAGGTTCAGATTTAACAGGTTTTTTATTATCCTTGTCATCACGAGCATCTATTGATTTTAGCTGACCGACTAAGCCGTCATAACGTCCACCTGCACAGACAGTCGCTTGACTACCAAGCTTATCAGTCACCCATTCAAAAACTGTTTTGTTATAGTAATCGAGACCGCGTACTAAATGCGGATTGATTTCATAATCTATGCCTAGCGTCGTCAAATAAGCTTGAACCTGCTCAAAGTGCGCTTTACTCTCAGCTCCCAAAAAATCAGCAAGTTTGGGTGCGTCAGTGAGCAGCGCCTGTGTGCTTGCTTCTTTACTATCTAAAATTCGTAGCGGATTGGTGGTCAAGCGGCGCTTACTATCATCATCAAGCTGATCTTGCTTGTCTGTTAAATAAGCAACCAGAGCATCGCGATAAGCGTGACGCTCATCAATCTCACCCAAACTATTTAGCTGCAAGCGCATCTCATCTTTAAGACCCAGCTCTTGCCACATCAGCTGCGTCATCGCAATCAGCTCAGCATCAGCATCTGGTAATGCACTGCCAAAGCTCTCGACCCCTATCTGATGAAACTGACGGTAGCGACCTTTTTGCGGGCGCTCATAGCGAAACATAGGACCGATATACCAAAGCTTTGGTGTATCACCGCGCAGCAAATTGTGTTCAATGACTGCACGTACTGCACCCGCTGTACCTTCTGGGCGCAAGGTCAAAGGTGTTGGTGGCTCGGACTTATCAGCAAAGCTATACATCTCTTTTTCGACGATATCCGTAGCACCGCCAATAGCACGAGCAAATAAATCAGTCTGTTCAACGATAGGTAATCGAATATTCTCGTAACCGTATCTAGCCAACACGTTTGCCAACACTGCTTCTAATTGAAGCCATTTTGCTGCCTGTTCCGGCAGAATATCATTAAAACCTTTAATAGCTTTGATCATGATTCGGTTATATCCTTAAATATTACAACAATTGTCTTTATTGTTATTCTTGTCGTTACTATTTACCGCCATTTACAATAGTAAGTATTTTACGCTTCGCCTTACTTTACTCTAATAATCTCATTCTCACGCGATTTCTCAAGCTCTCTTGCATGAGCGCGTACCATGCTTTCTATTTCATCAACGAGATTGTCGGTATCGATAAGATGGCTCTTTTGACCCATGCGGTATACTAATGACTTTGGTGATGCGCCGACGATACCAATATCAGACTCTTTTGCCTCTCCTGGACCATTCACTTTACAGCCAATTACTGACAAATTCATCGGCTCGCGTACATCTTCTAAACGCGCTTCTAAAGCAGTCATTACTCTAATCACATCAAACTCTTGACGTGAGCAGCTTGGACAAGCAATAAAGTTTACGCCATTCGAGCGAATATTAAGCGACTTTAAGATATCAAAGCCGATTTTAATCTCTTCTTCTGGCTCTGCTGCCAAGGAGATACGAATAGTATCGCCAATGCCGTCTAATAATAAACCACCAAGCGCAATAGCAGATTTGACTGCGCCAGTACGGTATACACCAGCTTCAGTCACACCCAAATGTAGCGGATTATCAATTTGTGCTGATATTAAGCGATAGGCATCTAAAGTTAAAAACACATTGCTCGCTTTGACTGATACTTTATATTGGTCGAAGTTTAAACGCTCTAATATGTCAATATGACGCATGGCAGATTCAAGCATCGCCGCACCAGTTGGTTCAGTATATTTGCGCTGAATATCTTTCTCTAAAGAACCTGCATTGACCCCAATACGAATAGGAATATTATGATGCTTAGCACAGGCTACCACTTCGCGCACTTTAGCATCACTACCGATATTACCCGGATTGATACGCAGACAATCTGCGCCAGCTTCAGCAACCGCAAGTGCAATCTTATGATCAAAATGCACATCAGCGACCAATGGTACGCTAACTAGCTTGCGAATCTTACCAAATGCTTCGACCGTCTCCATCGTCGGAGTAGATACCCGCATAAAATCGGCGCCTGCCTCAACACAGCGCTCAATCTGTGCGACTGTCGCTGCTACATCACAAGTGTCAGTATTGGTCATGCTTTGCACACTAATCGGTGCATCGCCGCCAATCGCGACATCACCGACATAAATCTTTTTGGTAGGACGGCGAGTAATAGGCGATGACGTTGACATATAAAATCCTTCAATCAGAGCAAAAGATAAGAGAATATTAGCAGTCTAAACTTTTAATAAACTTGTTATAAAAAACTAATAATAGCGCTAAAAACTGATAGTAAGTCACCTATTAAGGCGACAGTGCAAAACTTGCTTGCTTGTTAGTGGCATATTCATTTAACGCAACAGATTCTTGATTAAGTAATAAGCTTACATTATCAGTGTTATCAATTTGAATATTGAATGGCGGTGTACCTAGCAGCTTATAATTGCCACGAGCTTGGCTACCTGTCATGAGACTGTTCCCAGACGCATCAGTAATGGTTACATTAGCATCATCTGTGATGTCAACGTCTAATGAGACTTTACTCATATCATTAGCACTATCTAAATTAAGTGCTGAACCTGACGCCCCGACATCATCTAGACCAGTACTATCGAACTGGCTATTAACCGCTGCCCCTTGCGCTTGTTCCGATGCAGATAAGTCCTCAACTTCCGTCACAGGCGTGCGGTTATCTTGGCTGGCATTGGTCACCATGCGGAATAAAAATACCGCTAAGATAATAAGACCTATTACTGCAAGAATAAGTAATGGGTTAAAGCGAATACGGCTACGACTATCACGCTGCAACGTTCCCATTGGGCGCAATGGAGTATCAATATTATTGACCGATCGGGCTTTAAGGTCGTTTGGATAAGAAGCATCAAAACTTGTCGCAATTTTTGTAGGGTCTAGATCTAAAAATTTTGCATAGTTGATTGCAAAACCACGTGCAAAAGTCACCTGTGGTAAAGCGGCAAAGTTTTCGTCTTCTAGCGCTTGCAGATGACGCTCTAAGATGAACAACTCACTTGCTACTTCTTTTAAACTAATTTGCTTAGCTTTACGGGCTTGCTGCAACATGGCACCAAATGATCCCTGAGCGTTAGATTGATGATTTGATGATGGGTTGTTCATTTCCATGGTGCCTCTGGATTGTTAAGCCAAGTCTTAAGTTGTTTTGCTTCATCACTTAATGGATAAGCGGATAGCAGCTGCTGTGCCAATTGTTGGCGCGTGGTTCTGTCATTTTGAGCGGCAGCAAGTTTGATGCCTTGCAATAACAAACGCGGGCTAATACCTTGGCCTTGCACAAGCAATAAAGTCTCATCATAGAGTCTTTGTGCTTGCTGCACACGTTGCTGCTCAAGCAATAAGTCAACCAGCTCAATATGAGCAATCAAGCTATTACGATTACCATCTAAGGCACGTAAAAATGCTTTGGCTGCGGCTGGATTATTATTAAGCTGTAAGTAAGTACGTCCTAGGTTCTCAAGTGCGCCAATACGCCCTTCATAACCAAGTGCTGCACCTGCAATTTCAAACTGTTCTGCGGCCTCAGTATAACGCTTCATCTGTGATAGATATACGCCATAGTTATTACGCACTTGATCAAAATCTTTATCAAGCGCAATCGCTTTTTTGAAGTATTGATCGGCTTTTTCAAGGTTAAGGCGGCTGCCTTCTTGCTGCAACAAAACGCCCATCATATCATAGGCTGGCGCATATCGGCTATCAGCAGCAAAAGCTTTTTCAAGTTGACGCTGAGCAGTATCAAGCTCATTTTTACGAATATATTGTGCGGCAAGTGAAGTGCGCACGCGAGCAATCTCTTGCTTATCAAGATTGCGGTTATCACTTGGCTGCGTTGAAGTTTGATAACGGGTACTGCCACTCAAACCATTTGTTGGCGTACTTTGGCAACCTGCTAGCAATAACGTAATAACGGCACTAGCAACTAGCAGACATTTTGGTCTGCTAAGCGCAGTATGAAGTGTTTCTTGATACGTGATCACTGTTGCGGACTCATTCATTGATAAAGGAATTTTGCGCTGAGTCTTGAGTTGACAAGAGTATTTAGAAATCATCATAGCCGCCATCATAAAACTAAGTTTCAGTACTGTGAGTTTAGCACTAGGGTTTCAAACAGCCATTAGTTTAATGGATTTAGACCCCTTAAGTACAATTTAGTTACTATGACTACATTTTTATTGCTATGAAGGCTATCTAATACGATCTATAAAATGAAAAGAAAGCTTAGCCCTTATCTGCGGTTAAGCCTTCATTCGCCATATATCTGCTATTTATCAAACAGTTGCATCGTCTTTAATACCGCGATCTTTAATACTTTGCTGCCATGCTGCCGAGCGTCTAGTTCGATCTGCCACTTGTCCCACTAACTGACCACAGGCCGCATCAATATCATCACCACGCGTCTGGCGAATAGTACAGACAAAACCCGCTTCGCTAAGAATATTGCTAAAAGCATGAATGCGATTGTTACTAGATTTATCATAAGGCGCATGCGGGAACGGATTGAACGGAATAAGATTAATCTTACTTGGCAAGCCTTCTAATAGCTTAACCATTTGCTCAGCGTGCTCATTGCTATCGTTAACACCATCTAACATGACGTATTCGATGGTCACGTGTTTTTTATGACGCGGATTAACATCATAAACATAGTTTTTTGCAGCAGCGATTAGCTCACTCAAAGGATACTTTTTATTGATTGGCACAAGCTCATTACGCAGCTCATCATTTGGCGCATGTAACGAGATAGCCAGTGCTACGTCAATATCTTGTGCTAATTGGTACATTTTAGGTACCACGCCTGAGGTTGACAAAGTCACTCGACGTTTTGATAAACCATAAGCGTGGTCGCTGAGCATTAGCTCCATTGAGCTAACCACTGGTTTATAATTTAATAATGGCTCACCCATGCCCATCATGACTACGTTGGTCACGTTGTTTTCCCACAAGCTATGGTCAACATTTTCTAAACTATCATTGTCATCAGTCATATAAGAAGCATTGGCCACCCATAGCTGTCCGATAATCTCAGCAGCGCTTAAATCACGCTCAAAGCCCTGTTTACCGGTACTACAAAAGCTACAGTCAAGTGCGCAGCCCACTTGTGAAGATACACATAAAGTCTTGCGCCCATTTACCTTGCTATCATCCGCTGGAATTAGCACCGTCTCAACCAATGAGCCACCTGTCACTTCAAAGACCCATTTACGCGTACCATCCTCACTATATTGACGATGAATAACTTTTGGTGGGGTCACACAGGCATGCATAGACAGCTTATCGCGCAATGATTTACTCAGATTAGTCATCTGCTCAAAGTCAGTAACACCTTGCTGATATATCCACTTAACCACTTGAGTGGCACGGAAAGGCTTTTCACCGATGCTCTTAAAATAATCAGCAAGTTGGGCTTGCGTCATTCCCAATAAATTGGTTCTTGCCTGCGCTTCATCTACTAGCTTGATGCTACCAGTAAGCTTGTTGGGCACATGCTGAGTGGGTGTTTGAATCGTTGACATAATAGGTAACCTTTTGGCATAAGCCATGAGCGTAGTTTTACAATTAAATGATGCATTGAGCAATCCGTTATGAGCGCAAAACCTGTCCTATATAGAATGCAAATAATTATCTATAGCGACAATGTGCTGATAAGGGATTGATAACGCTAATTAAATGATTAAGTATCAATAATGAGGGACATAGTGATAAATTTCAATAAAAACAACCGATAAGCTTAATAATGCTTCGATAAATAACAGCGCAGTTAATAAAATATCTAAATTATTGATAATAGATGAAACGGCTTATACCCTATTGAGTATAAGCCGCTTTGCTACACTACTAGTTAATAATGCTCATTGTTAATAGCTTACAGCTTAACAATCACAGCTATAGTGAATCTAATATAAGACTGACACTAGAAAGACGAGAGCAAATTGTACATTTAGTACATTAAGCGAGTCTGACAACGTAGCAGTTTATAGTTGGTTTACTATATTAACGCGTACGTGCACAAACTTCATTATCATTGAAAAAATAGCTGATTTCACGTGCTGCTGATTCAGCTGAATCTGAACCATGAACCGCGTTTTCATCGATGCTGCTAGCAAAATCAGCACGGATAGTACCTTTGTCTGCATCTTTTGGGTTAGTTGCACCCATGATTTCACGATGTTTAGCGATAGCATTTTCGCCTTCTAGTACTGATACCAATACTGGACCTGACATCATGAAAGATTTTAGATCATTGTAAAATGGACGCTCAGCATGCTCAGCGTAGAAACCGCCTGCTTTTTCATCATCAAGTTGCATCATTTTAGCAGCAACAATTTTTAGACCAGCTTGTTCAAAACGGTCATAGATAGCGCCGATGTGGTTGCCAGCAACAGCGTCAGGTTTGATGATAGATAAAGTACGTTCGTTAGCCATGAAAAGCTCCTAATAAATGATAAGTTAAATAAAAATGAAATCGCAATTAATTTATTCTTTGATCACAACGTTGACTTGGTCTGACTTAGATTACTCATGGTTTATCAATACAAAAACACAAGCGTCAACACAGGATTGCTAACTATTATAATGATTGACGCTATAAATGATAGGGGCAATTGATGAATGCAGCTTACTTAAACGTAAACTTAGCATTCATTAAACGTTAACACTTGCATGGTGTGCCAAAAATTTACCTATATCTTTAATTTCTTATAAATAAAAAACCCCAACACTTATGCATCAGGGTTTTATTGTTCAATAATTCAGTCTATTTATCTACGCATCATACGGATCACGTAATACGATAGTCTCTTCTCGGTCAGGACCGGTTGAGATAATATCGATAGGACAGTCAATTAATGCTTCGATACGCTTGATGTATTTTTTAGCGTTCTCTGGTAAGTCGTCATAGTTAGTAATACCAACCGTTGACTCACTCCAACCTTGTAGGGTTTCGTACTTAGGCGTGACTGACTCGTAGAATTCAGCATCATGCGCGCCTGCACATTCAGTCTCAGGTAAGTTATAACCCACACCAATTAATAGCTCTTCTAAACCGTCTAATACGTCAAGCTTGGTCAAGCAAATACCTGACATAGAGTTCAGTACGACAGCACGGCGTAGCGCTTCTGCATCGAACCAACCACAGCGACGCGCACGACCAGTGGTTGCGCCAAACTCATGACCAACTTTGGCTAAGTGGGCACCAACATCATCAAAAAGTTCGGTTGGGAACGGACCGCTACCAACACGTGTGGTGTAGGCTTTAGTGATACCAAGTACATAATCTAAATATAATGGACCGATACCCGTACCAGTAGATACGCCGCCTGCCGTGACGCTTGAGCTGGTCACGAACGGATAAGTACCATGGTCGATATCAAGTAGCGTACCTTGTGCACCTTCAAACATTAAGTTTTTGCCAGCCAAACGCAATTGATTAAGGTCTTCGGTCACATCAGTAACCATACCTCTAATCTCTTCTTTCCACTCTTGGCAAAGCTTGAACGTCTCATCAAAATCAATCGCATCAACTTTATAATATTGAGTCAATTGGAAGTTATGATATTCGATTAAGTTACGTAGTTTCTCTTCTAGGTCATCACGGAATAAGTCAGCAAGCTTAATAGCACGACGTGCCACTTTATCTTCGTAAGCAGGACCGATACCACGACCAGTAGTACCGATTTTACCCGTGCCGCGCTTGGCTTCACGAGCTTGATCTAGAGCCACATGGTAAGGCATGATTAGTGGGCAATTCGGTGAGATACGCAGACGTTCACGTACAGGTACGCCATTACTCTCAAGCTCTTTCATCTCTTTTAGCAAAGCATCAGGTGCTAGCACTACGCCATTACCAATAAAGCAAGTGACACCTTCGCGTAGGATACCTGATGGAATCAAGTGCAAGATAGTGGTTTTGCCATCGACAACCAAGGTATGACCTGCATTGTGGCCACCTTGAAAACGCGCTACTGCTGAGGCTTTTTCAGTAAGTAAATCAACGATTTTACCCTTACCTTCATCGCCCCATTGGCTACCTAAAACTACGACATTCTGACCCATGATTAATCCTTACAATGATTTATTAGATGCATAGCCTGTCTATTATCGAACAGCTATACGGTAACAATTTAAAAAACTAAGCGAAAAGTAGTGCTTTTTTTGACAACATTATCTTTTGATAAAATTATTTTTTGACGAACAGCTTAATTAAATAGCGGTTAATTGCCATTGGTTATTAACGATGCTTAAGCGATGCGTGATACCCTGAGGACAATCGTGCGCATCTAGCGGTACAGTCACGCGATAACCCTGCTGACGCAAGCTATCAACTTGCTGTTGTAGTGTCTGTTTTTGTGCGCTGTCCGTATTACTGACGGTATCATAATCAACGATAACGACCATCGGAGCGTCTAGTTGAACATGTGCTAATAAGCGGCTGACATCCATACTAAAGCCAGTGGCTTCGCGCAGCTGGCTACCTGTTAAGTGATCACCGCTCTGCATACCATCAAAACGCCCACCGCGTACTAATGGTTGGGTTTCACTATTGATGTAGCCGTTGAATACGATACCTGTATGATAATGATAGCCTGAAAGTTCAGTGACATCGATACTGACATCGCAATTCCATTGCTCTTGCAGATGTGTTTTTAAGCGTTGAAGCTCATCGACCGCCGTAGCAATATCAACATCTTGTTGAGCGGTATCTGAAAGCTTAGCCAATAGCTGTGTCATATCATGACCAAAGCGCGCTAATGCATAAAAGTCACTACCCATTGGCAGTGCTTGGCAGACGCGCTTGAGCTCTGGCAAATTCTTATTTGCATATAGGTCCATCAGCTGCTTGGTATCATTCTCTGGCAGATCTGCTAATACGGCTAAACGTTTAAATATGGCTACATGACCTAAATCAATATGCAAGGCTGCACTCATGTTTAAATCATTAATCATCGTAAACAGAACGTCTATCAGCTCAAAATCTGCACTGAGTGAGGCACAACCAAATATCTCAGCACCTAATTGTAATGGCGTACGCGACCCAAATAGTCCTGATGGCAACGTATGGATGACATCGCCTGCATAACAATAACGCGCAATACCGTTGCCACCATGATGCGCATCAATACGCAAAATCTGCGGCGTGATATCCGCACGTACTCCCATCAAACGACCTGTGAGCTGGTCGATAATCTTAAACGTCTGGCGCTTCAGATCTTCTGATGCATCACTAAGTAGTGACTCAGTGAACTCAATCATCGGCGGACATACGAGCTGATAGCCATGAGTGATGAGCTGCTGGGTTAGTTGATGGCGAAGCACTTCTTGCTTTTGTGCATCCTCAAATAACACATCAACCACACCGTCAGGTAGCAGCCAGCTATTGGCGACTTCTGCAGTAAAATTACTTAGATAAGGTAGATGATTGGGTACGCTACTGTTATCAGCATGCTGAGTAGTGGCATTATTTTCAGGGCGTGATTGGACGGGTACAGCTGAATCAGAACTGGCAGACACAATAAATCCTTGTTTGGCGTATCGCTTACCAAAAAACGCGGCATGATAAGGTTATATTTACGAACATATCAACGATGAATACTGTAAATTTTTGACAGTTTTTTAACGCGCAACATCATTGACCCAATTATTTATAAACAAACTAGGTAACCGCAAAAAGGGTGAGTAATAAGTATTAGTTAGGATGATAAGACGAGTATCTTTGTGCGCTAATAAAATATGATAAATCATCAGGGCACTTTATGTTTTAGTTTATCATAGCAGCTAGGGTTCGCCTAGTCACAATTCAAATCAATGTGTTCTGAATGGTCATAAATATCTGGTAGTCTCGATACCATTTACTCTAAGCTATAGTCGTCATTTTTTATGGTTTCCGCTACTGATAAATAGTAAGAAAAAGTTATCATCTATGCTCTACACGTCATTATACGGGTTATTTGATTGACGTCTTCTTGATAGACTCATGTTACACTGGCGCATGTTCGATGCTGTCAGTAAGCATTGTAATACTACAGTTTATTCATGAATAACAGCCACTGATAGCATTACTACGATTTGGCAATACGCTATATATAATTGGTTATCAATAAAAGGCCACTTTATAAAGTATTTTTGCAATGAATAACCAACTGCACAAGCAACTCATTGCAAAAAAGCAATTTACCAACCCCTATAAAACCACTTAATTTCGGAGACCTTATGTCATCTGACTACCATCCTAACCCTGCTATTAATCAAACCAATGTATTAGGTACTGCCCTCGCCAGCTGCTGCTTTGACCCTATTACTGGCTACTATCGTAATGGATTTTGTCATACTGGCAATCATGATGTCGGTCAGCATACTGTTTGTGCCAAAATGACCAGTGAATTTCTTAACTTTTCCTCGAGTCGGGGCAATGACTTGATTACGCCTCTACCAGAGTATAATTTTCCTGGCCTAAAACCTGGTGATTACTGGTGTATCTGTGCGCTACGTTGGGTTGAGGCATTAGATTTTGATATCGCGCCAAAATTAAAACTAGAAGGCTGTCATGAAAGTCTATTGACCCTAGTCGATATTGAAACCTTAAAACGCTACGCACTATAAATTCAACATTATCTATTGAGACTGATTAAGTTTGTTTAGGCCGACTAATTTACGTCGTTACGTCATATTCTAGACATTCTTTAATCAAGATATTGTTATGAAAATTTTATAAGCGTTTTATAAACATAGTCTTTATTGTTAATTTTCTACTGGGTTCTTATGACGATATTAAGGGAGGGTGTATGAACCGCAATGACGATCTACTAGTCAGGACGAATACTCGTATCACACCTGACTCTAATGTCAGCCGTATTTATTCTGATGTCAGCGACGAGCATCCTTATCTAAATAGTTATGACAGCTATATCTACGGTGATGTCGATGCGACTGCCGAAGATACTATTGAAACGATGACTGTTTACGATCCTGACTCTGAACGCTATGAGGATATAGATTTATCTAGTGCTGACGAGGTAGTCAATTGCTATGCCTATTCTCGTAAAACGGGCGAGCAGCTTGATCAGGTAGCACTTAATGATGTCAATAAATCCCTGAGTAACAGTGGTCAGTTTATTTGGCTTGGTCTTTATGATCCAAGCTTAGAAACCATGGTAAAAGTCCAAAATGCCTTTGACTTGCATGAGTTGGCGATTGAAGATGCCTTTGCAGACCATCAGCGCGCCAAAGTCGAAAACTACGATAACGATATGATCTTTGTAGTGCTACGTACGGCTAAACTTGAAAACAATATTATTCGCTACGGCACTACAGCAATATTCATGGGCAAAAACTATCTGATTACCATTCGTAACGGCCCTTCTAATTCTTATGCGCCGGTACGTGAACACTGTAACCGTCGGCCTGAAAAGCTACGGATGGGACCCATATTTGTACTCCATGCTGTCCTCGATTTTATCGTTGATAACTATATGCCGGTCACTGATCGCTTAGGCAGTTATTTGCGTGAGCAAGAACGCTATGTATTTACCTATGAATTTAATAAAAGCACCCTAAAAAACCTATATGAGCTTAAGTCGCAACTGGTCCATATGCGTGCAGTTATTTTGCCAGTACAAGATATCTGTAGCTTCTTTATTAATCATAAAAAAAGCGATTTAGTTTCAGCATTTTCTCAAGCGGCTAAACCCTATTTCCGCGACGTTAATGACCATTTATTACACTCTTTAGATGCCATCAACGGTCTGAACGAGATGCTTAATGTAGTGATGAACACCTATTTAGCTATGGTCAATATGGGACAGAACGAGGTCGTACGTAAGCTTGCTGCATGGGCAGGTATTTTGGCAGTACCAACGGCAATCGCTGGTATATATGGGATGAACTTTGACTTTATGCCTGAGCTACACTGGCAGTACTCTTATTTAATAATTATGCTATTTATCCTGTCATTATGTAGTTATCTATACTATAACTTTAAAAGATTAAAATGGTTATAGCTTGCACTGCCAAGTACACGAATGGCAGGCACAAGAATTTTAAGCATAAAAAAGGGCTAACGAGGTTAGCCTTTTTTTATTGATGAATCATCTATCAATGACTATTTACGACGATTTTTTGCACTCTCAACACTAGGCAAGTGATGCTCGGTACTGGTGCTCTGATGATCATCTAAATAATCTTCAGGACGACCAAACATTTTTGCCGTCCAAGTAAGGATAACAACAGAGGCACTTAAAACCATGATAGCGACAGAAATAGTCGCCAATAACCATAGATGAAAATAGTCTGATACCGCCTGTACATCAACGACCAAATGTCGTGACAGCGCGGTAATGGCAATAAATATCAAAAACTGTACTGGCAGACGATGAGTCTTAAAATAAATACCAATCATCGCCAGTAGTTCAAGATAGATAAACAGCATCAAGATATCTTTTAAATCTGCTGAGCCTTTTTGCACAATCACCAAGAACTCTTTACCAGCCGTCCAAACTACCACCACACTGATTAAAAATAGGATAATGTAGTGGCAAATATCAACAAACTCTCTACCGATATATTGCAGACGCTCATGAATATCTACATTCGTCTTCGCCATTTTAGGTTCAGGATCTTTGCTTAATGACGGTTGTGGCTCGGAAGATTCACGCATCAGCTGATACTAAACCAGCTGACTTTTCAGCAGCATCGACTGTTTGACGGATGAGCGTATTGATAGTCATCGGACCAACACCACCCGGTACTGGCGTATAAGCACTAGCAATATTCTCGACGCCGTGCATCTCGATATCCCCTACGCCGCCATTGTCAGTGGGATGAAAGCCTGCATCAATTACAACAGCACCCTTCTTTATCCATTCCGCTTTGATCAGCTCAGGCACGCCTACTGCGCCAACGACAATATCAGCACGATTAATATGAGCAGCTAGATTTTCTGTCTTTGAATGGCAAATAGTCACCGTACAGTTGGCATTCAATAGCATCATCGCCATCGGCTTACCCAAGATAGCACTACGCCCTACTACCACCGCTTCTTTGCCTGCAAGCTCAATATCATAATGGCTTAACAAGTGCATGATACCTTGCGGTGTACATGAGCCATAGGCTGACTCTTGCATACTCATACGTCCAAAGCCAAGACATGTCACCCCATCCACATCCTTCGCAAGATCTATCTGCTCAAAACATGCACGCTCATCAATATGGCTAGGTACAGGATGTTGCAGTAAGATGCCATGTACATCTGGGTTGCTATTGAGCTCGTCTATCTTAGCCATAAGCTGAGATGTGGTAGTCACACTTGGCATCTCTACTCGGATAGAATCCATGCCAACACGCTTACAGGCATTGCCTTTCATGCGCACGTAAGTGGCAGAAGCAGGATCATCACCGACCAATATCGTCGCTAAGCTTGGCGTACGCCCAGTCTTTTCTTTAATAGCATCGACACGAGTACGCAGTTCTTGCTCTATTTGTTTAGCAAGTGCTTTGCCGTCTAATAATATGGCAGACTCGTGATCAGACGTCATCGTCGTTTCAGTTGGCGAGGCATTTGACATAGTAACTCCAATAGATAAAGCAATAAGGAAGATGATAACAGCGTCGGCCACTATTTTGCTCGGTAACCGTAGATTAGCGCTCGCAAACTGTAAGCATATGTGTCTCACGCTTTATACAATATTGAGGTGATAATCATGCTGATAAACATATCAAAAAATAGCGACTGTATTAAGCTGGGCATTGTACCTATTTCGCGACCAAAAGCCCAGCCACCAACATAACTTAGGTCAAAATTAATACAAAATCTAAAGATTTTTTTATAAAAAAACTAATGTAAACACTATTAATATTAGCGATTAAAAACAGTTAATTATCGACTTTTAATTGTTAAATCTCTCGAAAATTTGGGATTCAATACTTAATAGTGTTACTCTGTTGACACGGAAATGTTAATTATCCTTAACTTAGATGTAGTTTTATTTATCAATACTATGATGCATATGCATGTAAAACATACGTTACGCTAAATAACAACTCTACTATTTTCTATGTATCACATGCAATTGGTTAGTATTTCTATGCTACCAACTTGCCTATCACAAATAATAAGTGCTTATCTAATAAATACTTATTCGTAGTAACTACTAAGAAATGCAAGTTGATACGCTATTAGCGTGATTCCATTATCAGACGCAAGTCATGAGTTACGCCTCTACTCTTCGTATATAACGCTTTCGTAGTATGTTCTGCTGACCGACTGTTAATAAAGCAACGGCCCTATGTATCAATAGCACGAATGTTGTTGGGCTGCTTATTAAATTCATCATAGTTGGGACTATAAATTATAGTACCAACTTTTTTTTATCTAAAACAATTGCGAGGTATGAATTTGAAAACTGAGTCATTGTTCCAATTTTCGGCACTTACCATCATTTTATTATTGGTGGCGTTTTATGGTGGTACGTATCTGCTGTCTTTGTTGATTAAGAAAGACAAAGAATCTACCACAGGATTTATGGTTGCAGGCCACGGTGTTGGCTTCGGGATGGGCGCGGCAAGTATGACCGCCACGTGGATTTGGGCGGCATCGTTTTATGCCGCTGCTACATCCGGCTATAAATATGGCATATCAGGGCCACTACATTATGGCTTTTGGGGCGCATTAATGATTTTGTTCATCTACCCCTTTGGTATGCGCTTTCGTGAACTGGCGCCCAATGGACACACTTTAGGCGAGCTTATTAATGCCCGTCATGGCGCATCAAGCCAATTAATTTTAGCCATATCTAACCTTATGGGCAGCTTAATTAGCTTGATGGTCAACTTCACGGCAGCCGGTGCATTAGTATCAGTATTGTCACCACTGTCCTTTCAGACAGGTGTAATGATCGCTGGTGTCGGTGTCCTAAGCTACACTTTAACCTCAGGGTTTCGAGCATCGGTCTTTACTGATTTTGCCCAATTAATCGCGTTAATGGCGATTGGTGTCGTTATTATTCCTGCGATACTATTTTCAATGGGTGGGCCCGAGGCAATGGTCAGCGGATTATCAAACCTGACTTTACAGCAGCAAGATATATTTTCATCTGAAGCGTTTTTTCAGCAAGGTGCGCCTTATTTTGTAGCAGTGTTAGCTTATGCCATTGGTAATCAAACGATTACTCAGCGGCTATTTGCAATTGATAAGACTAAGATTAAAGCGACCTTTATTACTGCCACTGTTGGTTATGCCGGTATTGTCATTGGTCTGGGTATGATTGGACTTATGGCGCTAACCGTTGGTGTTGAGCCATTAGATGGCAACATGAATAACTTAATTCCGCAGATGGTTAGTATGTATCTGCATCCAGTATTTATTGCACTGTTCTTCATTTTGGTTATTGGCGCATTGTCCTCGACTGCCGATTCTGATTTGTCAGCGTTATCGACTATTATGATGGCCGATATTTATGCAAAGAATATCGCCAAAGGTCGCGTAAAGCCAAAAACAATGATGCTTGTTGGTCGTTCGACGATGATTGTTGCCACGGCAGCAGGACTTATCTTTGCCAGCTTTAAGCTTGATATCCTCGTGATGCTCGTCTTCGTTGGGGCGCTATGGGGTGCGATAGTATTCCCTGTGATTGCCAGTGTGTTCTGGAATCGCGTGACTAATGTTGCCTTCACCACTTCTGTCATTGCCGCGCTTATTTTCTTCTGTATTGCGCGCTTTGAGCTAATACCGATTACTGGCGTGACTGCGCTCTTCTTTGAAGTGATGGCAAGTGTCGGGGGTGCAGTGGTGATCGGTCTTATGGTCTTTGGTTTCTTAGGCCGTAAGATGGGTATGGGTGCTGCCGTTATTACGCTCATACTGATGCTTATATATGCAACAGGCTTCCTACGTCAATATATGATATTGGTCGCTTCATTAACGGCTTACGGTGTGAGTACTGTGGTCTGTATAGCGATTAGCTTGATGGGCAATGAACACTTTGACTTTGATTTAATCAAACAACGAGTTGGTGATTATGACAAGCCTAAAGTAAACGTAAAACCGGTAACAGACGCTTAAGTACACGACTTAATAATTACTTTAAGGAGCTATTATGGACAATACATTTATCTACGGCTTATATATTTTAATTTGGCCCGTGATTACCCTTGCAGTGCTCGTACTGATCTGTACTGCGACTTATCGCGATCTGAAAAAATCACGCCGTAATAACAAAGATATCGTATAAACTTTCCGTTCAATTATCTAATTTTAAATAATTGTCATCATTAAGCTTAGTCTTGATGGTGATATCATTAATGAAAGGCCGCACTTAGTAAAAACGGTGTGGCTTTTTTATTGTCATCAAATAAGATCAGCGATGACTCTATAAATCAGGCTTAATAATAGGTAGGGCTTAATGATTTTACGCCTACATACTCAGCCAAATCTTGTAAAACACCATCATTAAATGAATTAAAATCAGTTTGGTTAAAAAATGTCTTGTAATTTAAAATATTTTTGCTAATATAGTCCTCCTTGATTGGCTGGATGGCAGAGTGGTCATGCAGCGGACTGCAACTCCGTTAACGCCGGTTCGATTCCGACTCCAGCCTCCAATTATTTATTAACTTTATGTTAATTTTGGCTTGCATTATTAGTACAACCGTTTATAATGCGACCACTTATCTAAGAAGTAGAAAGCTTACTGAATAGATATTACAAGTTTTGCCCGGGTGGTGAAATTGGTAGACACAAGGGATTTAAAATCCCTCGCTAGCAATAGCGTGCCGGTTCAAGTCCGGCTCCGGGTACCATTATATAGTTCTATACTTCTTTTTGAAGTCGCTAAAGCCCCTGATATCAGGGGCTTTGTTGTATCTGACGTTCCATACTGTCCTATGAATCTATCCTAATCCATGCACTTTGAGTATACTGTCAAGTATACCGAGTTTTGAGTCTACTCATGGAGATCTAGGATATGGAAAGAAAAGCGATCAGTTCAGACAGAAGCATCAGCAGCCATAAGCCTGAAGATAGAAAGTACTTCGTTGCTGTCAAAAATCATCCTAAACTCTTCCTAATGGTACGTCCTACTGAGACTAAGTCATGGATGTATCGATACTACCCACCTTCCAATCCTAAACAAAGCATTATCTCCATCGGTATATATCCAAATATCTCGTATGCTCGTGCCTGTGAAGTTTGGCGTGAGTATGAAAATCTGTTGAGCAAAGGTATTGACCCAAAACTCCATCGTGAAGAAATTAAGAAAAGTATTATTAGTAAAACTAAAAACTCTTTTAATCATTTTGCTTGGGAGTATTTTGACAGTCTAGATCAGACTCAGAAGAGCAATACCCTCATTCGTAAGAAAGGTCGTCTTGAGCTTATATGCAAATATATTGGTGACGAGCCAATCAGCGATATCACCTCACCTAAAATGCTTGAAGTGCTGTTAGACATTCAAGCAAACTCATTGAACAAGGATGGTAAGCCCACAGACAAGGCTGAACGCTGTGCTGGCATTGCCAGTGATGTGTTTGTCTATGCTGGAGCACGAGGCTTCTGTACGAGCGATCCTGCGGCGCTCATTAAGAGCCAGTTGGCTAAGTCAAATTACGGTCATCGTCCTGCGGTTACTAAACCGAAGGACTTGGCTAAATTACTTAAAGCTATCGAGACAATAGAAGGTGACCCAAACACCATAAATTCCCTTAGGCTATTAGCTTTACTCTTTGTGCGTAACGGTGACCTAAGGCGCATGCGCTGGGCAGATCTAGACCTAGAGGCTGGTAGGTGGCAATTAAAGCCATTGAAGGGTCAAGGCAAGGTAAATATGGTCAAGGACATGGTGGTTCCCCTACCTCGTCAAGCTGTGGCTATATTGCGCGAACAGCAAAAGATTAATGGCCATACTGAATATGTCTTTTTTAGCCAGACGGCAAAAAAGCATCAGATTATCTCTGATGCGACTGCTAATAAGCGTCTAAAGGATTTAGGTTATAAAGATATACATTGTGCTCATGGCTTTAGAGCGACGGCTAAGACCATACTGCAAGAGCAGTTGAAGTACCCTCTAGTGCTTGTAGAGATGGCACTGGGTCATACAACGAAAGATCCTAATGGAACGGCTTACGGTCGATTTGAGTACATTGATGATCGTGCGGAAATGATGCAAAAATGGGCTGACTATTTAGATGCTTTGAGAGAAGGTAGAGATACAGCAGAGTTTAAAGCAGATGCGCAAACCAAAGCTGACTCTAACGCGCAACTGCAAATATTGATTGATCAGCTGGGAGAAGATAAAGTGCTTGAAATGCTTAAGAGTAAATCCTGAGACTGAAATTTGAAATAATATTGAGTAATATAGTATCTATTAAAAACTTAGTTTTACTTATAAAACAGTTATAGCTCTTATCCTACCAATTTATCACACAATTAAAAGCTGAATTATGAAACTTATAGACAACTTAAATCACAGATTTGGCGATGACATAAAAGAAAACCTACATGCTGGCTCTAAGCTACAGATAGCAGCCTCCTTTTTCTCTATCTATGCTTATGCTGCTTTAAAGCAGGAGCTTAAGAATATCGATGGAATGCAATTTTTATTCACCTCTCCCACCTTTGTAGCTAATGATGTTACTGATAAGTTTAAAAAAGAAAAGCGTGAGTTCGTCATACCCCAGCTCAATAGAGAGGACAGCCTATATGGTACTGAGTTTGAGATACATCTTAGAAACAAACTGACTCAGAAAGCCATCGCTAAAGAATGTGCTGAATGGATACGTAATAAAGCTGTCTTTAAGTCAAATACTACTAACGCACCAATGCAAGAGTTTGTGTGTGTTAAGGACAAAACATCACTACTTACTTATATGCCTATCCAAGGCTTTACCCCTGTTGGGCTTGGCTATGAGAAAGGTGATGCCGTCTCAAACATGGTTAATCGATTTGATTCAGACTATGCGCTGCCCTACTTGAACCTGTTTAATCAAATATGGCAAGATCAGCAAAAGGTCACTGATATCACTGACGAGATTGTTCGTCATATTGAATCGGTCTACCAAGAGAACGATCCTGAACGTATTTACTTTTTAATACTCTACAATATTTTTAAAGAGTTTCTTGAAGATCTGAACGAAGATGTCATGCCTAACGATTTGACAGGCTATCATGACACGCTTATTTGGCAGAAGCTTTACAACTTCCAAACAGATGCAGCGGTCGGCATTATTAATAAACTTGAGACCTATAACGGTTGTATCCTAGCGGATAGCGTAGGTTTAGGTAAAACATTCACTGCTCTTGCGGTCGTTAAGTATTATGAGCTACGCAACAAAAGTGTCTTAGTACTTTGTCCTAAAAAGCTCGGTGCTAACTGGACTAACTATAATGCCAACTTGACGACCAATATTTTTGCTAAAGATCGTTTCAATTACGACGTCCTCTTTCATACTGATCTATCTAGAAATAGTGGTGAAACCCTTGGAATAGACTTAGCAAAAATAAACTGGGGTAATTACGACTTAGTGGTTATCGATGAATCACACAACTTTCGTAATCGCGATAACTTCAAGGATAAGAAAACTCGCTATGATCGATTAATGGAGCAAGTCATACAACAAGGTGTAAAAACCAAAGTGCTGATGCTTTCAGCAACGCCTGTGAACAACCGCTTTAATGATCTAAAAAATCAGCTGGCGCTAGCATACGAAGGAGATAGTAAGAACCTAGATGATAAGCTCGATACTAAGCGAGACATTGACACTATCTTCCGAAATGCTCAGGCTAGTTTCAACAACTGGTCAAAACTGCCCGTAGAGAATCGAACCACTAAAGCCATATTGGATATGTTAGATTTTGACTTTTTCAAGCTATTAGATAGCGTTACTATTGCACGCTCACGCAAGCATATTCAGCGATTTTATGATACCAAAGAGGTTGGACAGTTTCCTACACGCTTAAGACCGCTATCATACCGCTGCTCTATTACAGCAGATGAAAGCATTACCTTTAATCAGATTTATAAAGAGTTGGCATCCATTAGAATGGTTGTGTATGCACCGCTTACATACATATTTCCTAGCGCTTTAGAGAAATACGAAGACCTATATGACACTGAGGTCGAAGGCAAAGGACGATTCAAACAACAAGATCGAGAAAAAAGCCTACAAGCATTGATGACAGTGAATTTACTTAAACGACTAGAAAGCTCTGTTCATGCCTTCCGTTTAACATTGCATAATCTAAAGAACCGTTTAGAACAAGCCTTATCTAGCATAGCTGAGTATCAGGCTCGAAAAAGTAATGACCTGCTATCTATCGATATTGGCACAGGATACGATGATGATGCCTATGACGAAGGGCTAGATGGACCGACTAGCCCTAACGATTGGGTAGGCGGTAAACTCAAAGTTCATCTTGATGACATGGATATATTAAAGTGGCACACAGATTTAGAGGCGGACTACGCTGTCGTTAGACGATTAATAAGTACTATTAGTACAGTTACGCCAGAGCGTGACCATAAGCTCCAACACCTCAAAAAACATTTGATCGATAAGATTAACAACCCTATAAATCCTGGTAACCAAAAGGTACTGATATTCACTGCTTTTGCGGATACTGCTAATTATTTATACGAGCATATAGCGCCAGAGCTATTGCATGATTTCAGTTTACACACCGCTAAGATTACGGGTAGCGAAAACCATACCACGATAAAGAGCATGGTAAGCAGCCGTAAGGGCTACGACATGCAAGGGTTATTGACACTTTTCTCGCCTAGATCTAAACAAAAGAATGATATCTTTCCTGACGAAACTAGAGAGATTGATATCTTGATAGCAACAGACTGTATTTCTGAAGGTCAAAACTTACAAGACTGTGATTATCTTATCAACTATGATATTCACTGGAATCCCGTACGTATCATCCAGCGTTTTGGGCGAATAGACCGTATCGGCTCTACCAATGATCAGATTCAACTGGTGAACTACTGGCCAGATATCAGTCTAGATGAGTATATTAATTTACGAGAGCGAGTCGAAAACCGTATGGTTATCGTAGACATGTCTAGCACAGGCGATGATAACGTACTGAGTTCTAAGGCCAATGACATTGCGTATCGTCACGAACAGCTAAAACGTATGCAGACTGAAGTGCTTGATTTAGAAGACGCTAATACTGGTGTGTCTATTACAGACTTAGGCCTTAATGACTTTCGTATGGATTTATTGAGCTACATAGAAGCCAATCCTAACTTAAAGCGACTGCCTAATGGACTACATGCCGTCGTTCCTGCTAATGACAGATTAGGACTACCTGCTGGTGTCATTTTTGCCCTAAAAGCACGTGAGCTTGCTCAAGTTAGTGGACGCACCAATAATAAAACCGATGGTGAAAAAACCAACCAGCTCTATCCTTATTATCTGATGTATATCGATAATGACGGCAATATAATAGCTGACTATACACAAGCGAAGCATCTACTGAGTTCAGCGCGGCAAGCATGCCGTGGACAGCCTGAGCCTATACTAGCAGTATGCGAGACCTTCAATCAGCGCACCGCTGACGGTCAAGATATGAGCCATTATAGTTTGCTCCTCGACTTAACCATTGAAGCGATAAAGAACGTTAAAGCGGATAAAGACATCGACAGTCTATTTAGTGGCATGACGACTACCGCTTTAAAAAACGACTTAAATGAGCTGAATGATTTTGAGCTCATTGGTTTTATCGTAGTAGAAGAGCTTACTTCATCCAACGTTCAACAGACCAACACAACTAGCGAATTATGATTTTATACCAATACCCTCAATCAGCTATCGTCGATAGACCTATACCTAAAAAAAAGCTCTATGAACAGGGTGCTGCTAATAGTAAGCTTAAGCAGAAGTTTATCGATGAAGTGGCAAAAATTACATGGGCGTATAAACTATCGGCTGGCACACTAAACATTCAAACTGATACTTTATTTCAAGAAGTGCAGATATTTAGGATTGTCGCACGCACCGCTGACATCGATACCAAAATCATAAAATACATTGATAAGCTCATACCGACACCCGTTATTTTTGAGGTTGTTTATAATGATAAAGTTCAGGTCGTTGCCACCTATAAACGTGTGAGCCAAGCAGATAAGTCAAAAATCGTGCTAAATAAATACTATAGCTCAGAGTGGCTCGCTGATGATCAGCGTGAGCCTCTACCCTTTGTGCTCAATCTATCTGACTTATATACTCATTTGATCGAGCAGTTGCTACCTAGTATTACTAACTATGTGCCTTTAGACCAGCTAAAGCCTCCTAGTCAAGCTATTCACCCAAAAGCCATCGACGCTAATACTCCTTCTACTGCTGTAAGTATAGTGGCAAAGGCAGAGCTAAATCCTACGGCCTCCGCTTCTATAAATACAGCAGTAGATATAGAAGCGAAGCTTAAGCATGTTCAACAAATAGAGAGCCTAACGAAGCAGGTTGAAAAGCTACAAAAAAAGGTTAAAAAAGAGACTCAATTCAACCGTAAAGTTGAACTAAACATGCGCTTGCACAAGCTCAAAGATGAGCTTGATCTGCTTATCGATAAATAATTAATGTAAGTAATCATCACAATTGATCCATCTTTAATAAATTTAGGAATACTTGAATGACTAACTCAGCTCAATCAAACCAACAAGCTACTGACGCAAGCGACTATCTTGACATGCACAGCCCTAATTTAGTCGATGATAATGTCCAAAAGATCATGGCGCTGTTTCCCAACTGTATTACTGAGTCAAAAGATGAAAGTGGCAATCTAAAAAAAGCCGTAGATTTTGACTTACTACGTCAAGAGCTGTCACAGTCATTAGTCGAAGGCGGTCAAGAGCGCTACCGCTTAGACTGGCCAGGTAAACGTCAGGCAATACTAGAGGCCAACTCACCTATTGCTAAGACGCTACGTCCTGCGCGTGAGGAGAGCGTCAACTTTGATACCACTGAAAACCTATTCATAGAAGGCGATAACCTAGATGCGTTAAAGCTATTGCAAGAGAGCTATCTAGGGCAGGTCAAGATGATTTATATTGACCCGCCATACAACACGGGTAATGATTTTATCTATGAAGATGACTTTGCAGAAGATACTACAAGCTTTTTAGAGCGCTCAGAGCAAGTTGATGAAGAAGGTAACCGATTAGTCACCAATACCGAAAGTAATGGGCGCTTTCATTCTGATTGGCTAACGATGATGTATAGTCGCTTAAAGTTGGCTAGAAATATGCTTAAAGACGATGGAGTTATTTTTATTTCTATCGATGATAATGAAAAAGATAATCTTAAGAAAATTTGTGATGAAGTCTTTGGTAATGATAACTTCATTGGTACTTTGAGCATTGAAAACAACCCAAAAGGCAGAAAAAATTCAAAGTTTATTTCAGTTAGCAGTGAGTATATCCTCGTTTTTGCTAAAGATAAAAAACAATCACATTTTATTGAAAATATACCAAAAAACTCTAAAGATATGACTAAAGACAAAGATGGTAATTTTGTACATAATAGCGGAAAAAGAGTTTTAGTGGGTGAGAATAAATTTAACCCTAAGGTAACTAATTTTAATTCAGATAAAAACTACTCAGTATACCATCATAAAAATAAAGAAAAAACAATTACAAAAAGAGAATTGTTTGGAGAAAGTGATGAAAATTTAATAAAATCAGGTTACCAAAAATATTATTCATATGATGGTAATGAGATCGTTGAAAATACTTATTCTTTGAAAAAGCTCATTGAATTGTTTAACAATAAAGCTTTAGATTTTTCCAATGGAAAGATTTATGAAAAAAACTTTAATGATACTATTAGGATAAAAAGCTTGGTAACTAACCGAGAGTATGAAGCGATTATAAAAGGAAAAAAGGAAAATTTTAGTCTTGAGCTTACTACCACAGGAGCTGGCTCTCAAGTTAAAAGTCTTTTCAAAACTGATAAGAGTATATTTAATGCTCCTAAAAACATTGGAATGCTAAATCTCCTTATTACACTACTGCCTGAAAAAGATTGCTTAATTTTAGATTTTTTTGCAGGTAGCTCTACTACTGCTCATGCGATACTTCAACTAAACGCCCAAGATTCTGGCAATCGTAAATTCATCATGGTGCAGATTCCTGAGATTTTAGATATTAAAAATGCAGGTTCATCAGAAGCTAAAAAAACTATTCAGAACGCTAGATTTTTTTGTATGTCCCACAATCTACCTACGAACATTTCTGAGATATCTAAAGAACGTATTCGCCGTGCTGGTCAAAAAATCTTAGCCGATAATAAAGACAAAGACGGTATAGAAAACCTAGACATTGGTTTTCGCGTGCTAAAAATTGACAGTACCAATATGAAAGACGTCTACTATACGCCCGATGAATACTTGCAAGCAGACCTTGGTAGCCTAGAGTCACATATTAAAGAAGATCGCACTGGCGAAGACTTGTTGTTCCAAGTCATGCTTGATTGGGGCGTGCCTTTATCCTTGCCTATTGAAGTCAAAAAGATTCAAGGCAGCTCGGTCTATTACGTAGGCATCGATAGCTTAGTCGCTTGTTTTGATACGCTAACGACTGACTTAATAGATGAGATATCAAGGGATAAGCCGCTTAAATTTGTCTCAAGTGAGCTGGCGATAGCCCATGATCAAGACAAGACCAATATCAAAGCACGTTTTGCGCAGTTGTCACCTGACACGCAAGTGAAGTTCATCTAAGGGGCTAAAACATGGAAATTAAATTCAAAGAGCTCCAGTATCAGCTAGACGCCGTCAACGCCGTTGCAGATTGCTTCAAGGGGCAACCGAAAGAAGTCGCTCAACGATATACTATTGACCAAGGTAAACAGAAAGTACCAGCTAAACCAAAAGGCGAAAACTTATCCTTATTCACCAATGACGAGCTGGCTAACACTGGGCAATCTTCATTATTCGATGAGCTACATATCGGCTATGCCAATGCCCCGATTAACGACTTATCAGCGGTATTACAAAATATTCAAAGTGTGCAGGCAAGCCAAGGCTTAACTCAGTCGAATGAGTTAGTAACTGATGATAGTTCCAAAAAAAGCGGTAAGGGTGAGAATCTAACGTCCAGCCCTATTAATCTGAACATTGAGATGGAGACTGGTACGGGTAAAACGTACTGCTATATCCGCTCTATGATGGAGCTAAATAAGCGCTACGGTTGGTCAAAATTCATTATCGTCGTACCAAGTATTGCTATCCGTGAAGGCGTGGCAAAGACCTTTGAGATGACCGCTACGCACTTTCAACAGTTAGATAGATACAAAAAAAGGCCTCGGCATTTTGTTTATAATTCCGATAATCTACATGATCTTGAAGTGTTTAGCTCAAGCTCAGATGTTTGGGCAATGATTATTAACGTGCAAGCTTTTAACACTATAAAGCAAGGCGCTAACAATAAAGCTGCCCGTAAGATTTATGCTGAAATGGATGACTTTGGCTCACGTCGTCCTATCGATGTGATACGCCGCAACAGCCCTATTCTTATTCTTGATGAACCTCAGAAGATGCAGTCTAAGAATACCTTAGAGAGTCTGAGTTATTTTAATCCATTGTTCATCATGCGCTACTCAGCAACACATAAGCGAGACTACAATCTTGTTTATCGCTTAGATGCGTTAGACGCCTACAATCAAAAGCTGGTCAAAAAGATTACCGTCAAAGGGGTTGAAGTTAAAGGTTTGTCAGGTGCTCATGGCTACTTATATCTGCAAGATATAGAAGTGTCTTCATCCGACCCTACTGCCAGACTTGATATAGAAGAGAAGACCAAATCAGGCGTCAAACGCCGTATCCGCCGTGTCAAAAAAGGTGACGACCTCTACGCACTGTCCAAGCAAGCTGAGCAGTATAAAGACCGTTATGTGGTCGCTGAGATTGATGCACGTGAGCAATCATTGACCTTTACTAATGGTATCAAGATTTATGTTGGTCAAGCACTCGGTCAAATCGATGAAACGCTTATGCGTACTATTCAGATACGAGAGACCATTCGCGCCCATCTAGAAAAAGAACGAGTGCTGTTCAATCAAGGATTGAAGGTATTGAGCTTATTTTTTATTGATGAAGTGGCTAAGTACCGTCAATACGACGATAAGGGCAATCGCACAGATGGTGAGTATGCTCAAATCTTCGTTGAACAGTACAATCAAATCGTTGAGGATATGATAGGGCTAAATATAGACAATGATCCTTACATCGACTACCTACGCAATATTGATGTCGATCATACTCATAATGGCTATTTCTCAGTCGATAAAAAAAGCCAACAGATGATTGACCCTAAAACCAAGAAGTTCGATGACGAAGAGCTGGGCGGTAAAGTCAATTTAGCCGATGATATCGATGCTTATGACCTTATTCTAAAGGATAAAGAGACCCTACTCTCATTCCCTGAGCCACATGACTCAGAAGAGACACGCCATAAGAAAAACGTTCGCTTTATCTTCTCACATTCTGCTCTAAGAGAAGGCTGGGATAATCCAAACGTGTTTGTTATATGTACCCTAAAGCATTCTGAAAACACCATTTCTCGCCGACAAGAAGTAGGACGAGGCTTGCGTTTGGCAGTACGCAAAGACGGTATGCGTATGGATGCCAATCACTTGTCCAAAGGTGATATTCATCTTATAAACAACCTTACTGTAGTCACCAATGAAAGCTACACCGACTTTGTGACTAACTTGCAAAAAGAGCTGGCAGCAGCTTTGTCTAGCCGACCTACTAAAGCCACAAAAGACTATTTTTATAATAAAGTACTAACGCTAGATGATGGTAGCAAGCATGAGGTAAGCGATCGTGACGCTGATATGATTGTCCATTATCTTATTAAAAATGATTACATAGATTTTGATAAACATATCACGGATAGCTATCATGAAGCCGTTAACAACGATAGCTTAGCACCGCTACCAGAGGCACTTGTACCTTTAACAAATCAAATAGTAAAACTAATCGGCGGTATCTTTAATCCCAAAGACCTTGAAGGTATGACCGAAAATGATAACAAGACAACACCCAATCCTATCAATGAGAATAATTTTAAGAGAAAAGAATTCTTAGAGTTATGGAATCGTATTAATCACAAGGCAGTATTTGAGATTAAGATAGATAGTGCAAAACTTATAGCGCAGAGCATTCAATCCGTTGAAGCAGCAGCAAAGCAAAGGAATAATAACTTTGTAGAATCACTTAGCTATAAGCTCGCTCAATCTACTCAGCGCGATACTATCTCTCATGAAGAATTGACCGCTAGGCAGTCATTTGATAGCCCTACTACCTCAACTGAATCAGCAGATATTTCTATACGTTCACAAGTGAAATATGACTTGATAGGCTCACTCAGTGAACAGACGGATCTTACCCGTCGTAGTATCGTGGCTATTTTGAAAGGCATTAATAACGCTATTTTTGCGCAGTTTAAAAATAACCCTGAAGCCTTTATACGTGAAGTGGCGCGCCTTGTTAACGAAGCACGTATCAGGATGGTCATTCAAGGACTGACTTATTATACGATCGACCAGACCTACCCACTTAATGAGATTTTTGTGTCCAATCAAAAAGTTCCTAGTGACTCACTAAAAGTTAGCCGACATGTCTTTGACTATGTAGCGACTGACTCGAGCATCGAACAACGCTTTGCTCAGGAGCTAGAAGGTGCGATTGAGGATGTTGCTGTATACGCTAAGCTGCCTGATAGATTTAAAATTCCGACTCCTGTAGGCGACTATAATCCTGACTGGGCCATTGCTTTCAACGAAGGCAAAGTGCGGCATATTTATTTTGTCGCTGAAACTAAAGGTTCAATGGTCGATGCAGACTTGCGTGAAAAAGAAAAGTATCGGATAGAGAGTGCTAAATGTTTCTTTGATGCATTAAATTTAAAAGCCAGTGAGGACAACAGCCTTGCAGGTCAAGCTGTAAAGTATGGTGTGATTGACAGCTTTGATGAGTTATTAAAGCTGGTTGGATAAAGTATCCATGACCTAGTAAAAAACCAAGCCACCTTGCGTAATGCTAAGGTGGCTTTTTTATTGAAGTAAGATATACGTAAATAGCTTAGTTTATGTGCATTCAATAACTCGGCACACCTAAGAAGTAGCCATTCATCGTCATCCTATTAAATCTATATGCATGAGAATGAGGCGACCCCTTACAGCGCCCTACTAGCGGCTGCTTTTGATCAAGATAGTGATAGATGATTATTAATAAGATAAATATTTTTATCACCTCTCTAGAGAGACCCTTAAACCCTTGTTTTATATATGTTTAATAGTGAAAAATAGTCTTTGAAGAATCTTTAAATAGTCTTTTAGCCTGTTTAAATAGTCTTTTATTCGAAAGACTATTTGCCTATTTCTATGAACGCCAAGTACCACCCTACACAATTTTTTCCTAACAAGATTTTGCGCATGAAATAGCCTTTTAATTGCGATAAAACTTTAATTGTAAACACAAAGTGGCTGAGGCCTTTTCTTCTGCCTAAAGTATATTACTTAGTGTATTAGATTAAGAAACCTCTCATAATACAAAAAAATAAACCGCCCTACTTTTAAAGTTAGGGCGGTCAGATAAATCTATACTGAACGTTCTGCAATCTTCGTATTAATCCATTCTGCAATCTCGCTTGCTACCCACACTACTCTTACCTGTGTCAGTTGTACCTTCTTAGGGAATGTTGGGTCATAACGATCAGAATTTTCATTAACCATCTCATAAATCGTAGAACGACTAAGACCAGTATAGCTACCAACATCTTTAATACTCAGTAGTTGTGGTATGTGATTACATTGCTCGATTACTGGCTGTGCTGCGTTTAAATTTTCCATGATTATCTCCGAATTATTGTATGGGAACATCTGTTCTCATACAGTCAGGGAGTCCTGTATTTTTTTATGAGACTTATATCGTCCGATAGACCTTATGCATAGAGTAATAACATAGAGTAATAAAAAGGAGCTGATGATTCAGCTCCTTTTTTTGTGTCAAAAACACTTTTAATAATAAGTTTCATACATGACTATCTTAACTATTTAGAGCTTGTCTAAGCCTTTTGTTTGTGTAACCTTTAGCCCATTTATAAACATACTCTTCAATGAGATATAAAATAACTCGATCTTTGAATAAACGCATCCTAATAGAACTTTGTTCATCTATATCTGATGGCGTACTCTTAGCTGAATCAGCTAGGATCGTACGCAGGCTTTCAATTTGAAGGTAGAGAGCATTAAATTCATAGTCTTCTAAAGCATCGACCAGTGAACCAACATATTCTACAACCATGAGCTCGTAAACCTTGCCGCAAAATCCTTCTGTTTGGAACTTATAGCAAATATCGTCCCATACATTTTCAAGAGGTTTTGTTGTTACTGTAGACTCACTAGATCTCTGTAAATAACGTTGAGTTTGATTGGTAATTCTTTTAGATATTTTCTTAGACAGTTGTACTGAAATACTTAATGCCATTATCTTTTCTAAATCCATTTTAGCTACCCTTACGTTAAAGAATAATAATCTATTTTTAATATGCTGCTATGAAGAACTAGCACATTGTAAAACTTAATTCAGGTATTAAGCCACTAAAAATAAACCGATAAAAAGTAAAACAAGCGACTCTAGGTCGCTTGTTTCAACCTAACTAATTTATGCCGTATACCTCACTTGATTGCTTTAGCTTACCGCTGTTACACTTTGCCGTAGCCCTTGCTCGATGCTAGTCACGTTATGAGTGGCTAACCCGTTCTGATAATTCCCCTGCTGGCTATTGCTTACGTCATCTGTCTCCATGGGATAAAACTCCTCAGCCACATCAAGTAAGCCATCGTTATCAATTTCAAAGGATGAATTGACGTAACCCTGTTTTGCAGCCTCTTCTAGCGCTGCTTGATCAAAGCCGTGTTCGCTAAGCTCCGCATCAATTGCCTGCGCATCTTGCACTGCTTGCTTTAGTGTCACCCCATCACGTAGTGTCAAATCCACAAAGTAAATCGGCGTACGATAGCTTTGCGTGGTGCTTTTGCCTCTTAGGGTTAATTGCAGTGGTAAGCAGGACAGCTTATTGCCTGATACCGCAGCAAAGTAGCTCAGCCGTGCGGCAAGCGTGCGAATACTATTAAAGCCTGTGGTGCGAAAGATAAACGTGCCTAACTCGTCGTCTTCACTGAGATTAACGTACAAGCGACCATATGGTTTACAAGCACCGCCTTGCGCTAATGGGCAACGATCAGGTGATGGGCAAGGCAGTGTTTCCACGCCATTGTTTGTACGGCGTTGACACTGCTCACCGTCACCCACGCATAGTGGCCGTCCGGTTTGTCTATCGAACAAGGTGTACTCAGCTCGCAGGTTTAGCTCAGGATCGTTAAACAACATGCGTACCGGTATGTGTCTCAGCTTACCGTTACTGTGCTCGCGTAGCTTTTCATCTAGTGGATGATTGATCCAGCCATCCTTGTTCTGCACTTGACTGGTAATGGTGAATTGATCGTCTTTAGCAGGCAAACGCTTACCATCTTTTTGAATGACACGTCCAATACTGATACGACCTAGAACTGGTGGGGTTATGGTTAGACCTTTAATCATGATGATATTCCTTATAGTTTTAATAAAATGTGTTTAGCCATAAAAAAGCCCACCGATTAGGGTGGGCAGTTATGCGCTTGTTTTGGTTAAGTGTAGTAGGTTTCTGCTTAATCGTTCAAAATGACGAAGCGGCGACTACCTTGCTTGGTTTTACTAAATTTAGCCAACAGCTCAGGATGCGCTTTGATAACGGCCTTGCTATCAAGACCGATACTATCTTTCGAGCGTTTCCAAGAAATAGTGCCTTTTTCAAACACAGCGACTTCATTAGCTGCAATCAGTGTTTGCAGCTGATGCTTTACCTGATCATGGCGCTGCTCTAGCTCTTGCATGTAATCACGATAACTCAGCAGTTGCTCAAATAACTTATTGGCACCATCGTCATCTCGTAGATCAACCTTGCTTGACGGCTTAGGCGTTGGATAAAGCAGCTTTAAGGCTTTGGCAGCTGACTCGCTATGATCAGGCGTTGGTGGGGTGTCGGTCTGCACGTATTGCCAGAACTGACGCTCATGCTCCATGATGGACTCAATCAAGCGCTCATCACGCTCAACCTTGTATATCTTGGCTTCATGTCCACAAAGTAGCACACAGATATGCGCCGCAGTTTTACCAGTGACCGCCAGCTGATGCTGCACTTGGCAGGTGACGTATAACGGCACGCCATGCTTCCAGAGCTTGGCACCATGTTCACCAGCGGTTTTGCACTCTAAAATCTGTACCTCACCACTACCAGTAATGGCATAGTCTAAATTTGCTAGCATGAATGGCTGCTCAGGATGCTGTAAGATAGCATTCACGCGGCGTACCTTATTGCCGGTATGTTCTTGATAGTATTTAGCGACCATCGGCTCTAAGGTATTGCCCCAATAGAGGGGTGAATAACCCTCAATGCTCTCATCGATGTCGGAGCTCATGCGTCCTGTCTTAATCATCCATAATTCCAGCATAGAGAGATACGGATGAATACCACAAGCAGCTGCTGCGTCAGAGCTGCCAATGCCTTGCTTGCGTACTTGTAGCCAGTCCTCACGGCTTAAATCTTTAGTATTAATTAAACGCTTGGCAGTCTTTGAAGTATTAGATTGGGCAGGTTTATCAGCAGTATCATTTTGCTTGGTTTTCACTACTGATGGTTTAAGCCTAACGGTTGCACGTTTGGTTTGTCTCGGCTGAGTCGTGCTGTTTAGTGCGATCATGTTCATGACAAACTCCTTCGATAAATTGATTATTGGTATTAAATGAAATAAGCGGCATAAAAAACCACGCTCGAAGGCGTGGTTGATTGTATTTTCAGGTTTTAAATGTGGCTGGTTAAGCCAGCATCAGTAGCGATTCTTCTAAACCCTTTTGTTTAAGCTTAGCGCCAGAGCCAAACCAAGCGCCATCTAATCGATGGTCTCTCGACATCGCCCTGCGTTCATGATCGACGTATTCAGTGATACTACATAGCAAGCCGTAAGCGGTATCTTTGGCAGCATCAAGATCGGCTCCGCGACCTTGACCGTTAAACATGTTCATCACCTGATTCATCGCCTTGGCATTGGGCACCGCGTCTTTCTCTTTTTTAGCACTGTTAAACAGAATGATGTCATTGTCCTGATCATTAAATACACGGCTAAGATAGTTGGCTGCTTCTGCTTGGGTCACACGGCGCTCTGATAACTGCTTCATCTCATAGCTATGCTCATCCCATTGTTTCACCGACACGCCCAATTGCTGCTTAACCTTATCGGCATCAAAGGAGGTGGAGTGCGGTACTTTTACTACGCCTCCTGAACCATTCGCTAAGCTAATTGCTAGCGTGTTATTGCAGACCACACGGATCGATGTGAACTGAGCAGTAGTCGCTAACGTGCCGTCACAAGCGGTTGCAAGCAGTAAGTAGCCATTACTGACATCTTTACCCTTGAGCGTTGCTGACTGGCCTGTACGAGCCAATGCCCATAGCTTACGACCGCCCTTTAAGATGCCTGCCGTTTCAAGCTCAAAGTCAGACTGTTCCGTAAGATCACGATAGAACTCTAGAATCTCACGCGGCTGTACTTCCTGATAGCGTTGACTGACCACCGATAACGGCTCGAAGTTATCAGAGCGGTACAACACCTTTTGCTCAGCAAAGGGCAGGATCAGATTGTGACCTTTGTCATTGTTTGCCATGTAGCTAACGTCTGAGGATTCTATACGCCAATCCATACCCGCTTGCTTTGCCCAGATCTCGATAGGCTGCTTGGGAGCCAGCTCATTACCTAAGCCATGCCAAGGGGTTTCGCCAACGTATGCCATTGTGTCTATTAAATGTGCCATGATCATTGTCCTTTTAGATTTGATTAGAATTATGGGTTATGTAGATAGGTTAAATGCTGAAAGTTCTTGAGCAGGTATTGCAGGTATAACTGGGCTTTGCTGCTAAAACGAGTAAGGGTGGCTGTTGTAGCTTGTCTTTAGCCAAGCTAATCGCAGAAGCCAGTGCAGTACCTACCACTACACCGATTGCTGAATTGATTTTGTAGTACCTACAGATGCTTACACCAAGACCTGATAGGGCAGATTGTGAACACAGTTGCTCGAAGAGATTAAAGGGACTGTCAGTATCGGCAGTGCTTCTGACGTTCGCTGAATGACAGTGTGGGCAGATGGGTCTCATGAATAGCTCCTTTTTCGATTGCGCATAAAAAAGGCCTGCGATTAAGCAGACCTTTAATTAGGATAGTTTGGGGTTAAACAGTCAGGAGAGCGATGCTTCCTGACTGATCTCATAGGAATACTATATATCTAAAAATATTTTGTTATTCAGGCAAGCCTCTACGTTTTTTTGTACGATAAATACCATGACCAAAGGTACGCATGTTTGGTAACCAAAGTTTAAGTTGCTGCTCATTCTTGCTTGGCTTCGTTAGGTATAGAGCTGAAGCTAGAGCATTTTCAACTTCAATAGGATTATTTTGATGTATCATGCCGATACCTAGTTTGTCATGTTGCTTATACTGCTGCTTACGTTCTTTATCATGGTAGCTATAATATTCGCCTAGACCAGCGGTTACCTCCTTCCATTTCTCACCCACCTCTTTAGCAATATACCAATCATTCTGTCGCTCTGAACCATCATACATAAGCAGTAAATGACAGTGCAGCCCACCTTCTTCCCCACCTTGCTCAATAGCCCAAGCATTGCCTTGCAAATGCTCAAAGCAACTCTTTGGCTTGCAGTTTTTTGCTTTACCGATAAGCTCTCGAAACTTGCTCATGTGATAATTGAAGTCTTCAATGGTCACATGGTGGCTGGTTTCTTTTGCGTATTTTAGGTCGATACGTATAAAGAGCAGTCTTGAATAATGCCTGATTAGATTATTAATATAGCACCCTAGTTTATTTTTATTTTGAGATTCTTGGTAAATGAACGCATTACGTTCATTTTCAATATCATTTTTATAGCATGGCAGCATGTCGATAAAACGCTGAGTTTTATCATGATCCCAAATCACGTTTTCTGGATAAGTATCACCAACGATCGCTTGAGTGCTACTAAAAAATGATAAGACTGGCCGTGAATAAAATAGCTCACTATCGAAGTGAGTCATGAACGGATAATAAAATCCGTTCAGTTTATTTAAGACCTCATTAAAACAGATAGTGTTCGCTAGTATATCTGTAACAAGACTATGGACGTTTGCAGCAGCTAGCGGTTGGTTTAGGTGTGAGTAAGACATTATGGTATTCCTATGAAGTTAGTTTCATAGGGTGGGATCAGTCCGTATTTTTATAATGATGGTCGCTGAGAGTTATGCCCTCAGCAGTAGAACAAGTAGCTGCTGTGTTTAGATAATAATATAAATAACCCACTAAGGACGAGCTGCCGTAGTGCAGCTTTGTGTAGGCGAGCTCTAGAAATTATGGTGATAGGTAGCAGTGGATTATAGGACTTTAAAGACAAATGGTTAAAGTGGAGTTAGCTGAACGGCACTACCAATTAGTCTGAACAATTTTTCGCTATAATATTTTAGAAACAGGTGGATATCACAAATTTTTAAAGCTATCTACTCTGACTTAGAACTAGGTTTGATAAGCATATTTTCGCTATTAAACTACCACTTCCGATTAAAGCTGCTCATCATTATCTCTAGCAAATCCTAACTCAATAGTTGCTTGGCTTCGTCTACGCCAGTTTAGTATAGACTCGCGACATCCATCGCTTTAGCTAATCAGCCCATCGTTTAATACGTAATAAAAATATAGACTCTTACTGTAAGCTGGTATATATTAACTATAGGTAAATTATATCGCCTAATAACAAGGCCTGCATGTATTTATTGCTAGAAATAAACTATAAAAAAAACAATGTAAAACCTTATAAAAACTAGTTTTTGTATTGTGTTTTTCTATAATCTTTTATGAGGAAATGACATGGTGGATGGACAATTAACTAGGCTTCCTGACAACCAGCACTATCCATTTGATCAAGGATCAATGGAGTATCATAATTCTCAATACTTGAGAACTATGTCAGACTTGTACATAAAAAGTATAAGATCTGGGACTAAGCGTATTGAAGATTACTTCAAAGAATTAGATAAAATGAGTGTTACGGATGCAAAATCCCTACTATATACGTATAATATTTTACTTAATAAAAGTTGGGAAAATATAAATTATGACAATGATGATTATAAAAACTTATTGATCAAAGAGCTTAAAACCTGGAGTTCACCCATTGATAAATTTAATGAGTTATTGGATGTTAGAGCAACGAAGGTTTTACCAAAAAGTTATCTTGACTGGTTTAAAAATGATCTACGATGCTCACTTTTTATCACCAATCTTATCTATAATGTTTTTAAAAACTCAGCTTTTAAAGGTAAGGATGAGCTAATAACAGCAATTACAAGTTTTTTGCCATATAACATTATTTATTTTAATAGCCATGTAAATAACGAATTTGGTTATTTCAATAGAGTACAGATAATAGATGATTGGAAAGTTTCGAATTTACTCTCGATAAAATCCACGTATTTGAAAGGCCGTACACCTGATAAAGAATTAAAATGGCTTGATGTTGCTAACCATAATCAAATTGAATGGGTATATAGCTATATAGATAATGACAAGGATCAGCCTATAATCCTCAAGGATGTATTTTTCCCAGAGACTTTTGAAGAGAAATATGAGCTGGTACTAGCCCATTTAGACACACTATCAAACATTGAAAGCCCTAACATAGGAACTGAAAAGAATAAAGGTTACTCTGAGCGTAGCTATATGTTATACAAAATGAGAAAAGCTTGGGATGGTCGAAAAAATTATAGCTCTAAAAACGAAGAAGGCGATGGCATTATAAAAATATATAAGAAAAATCAGACTAAGTTAGAAAAACTTATAGCCTTTAGTGGCTTTACCGCTCAGAAAATGATAAACAATTCTATCGAACAGATGTATGATCAGCTTATTAAAGATGATACTGAAGCAGTAGATAAGAGCCTTTCCTAAAAAGTGTGTAACTGCTTATAATCCACTAACAGGAGAATAAGCAATGACTAACCAATCTGACATCAAGAAACTGGCTGAGCAAATGGCCAGCAGCATGAAAAGCTTCGATGACATCAAAGACTTTCAAAAGCAGCTCATGCAGTCCTTCATCGACACTGCCCTAGAAGCAGAAATGGAAGAGCATCTCGGCTACCCCAAGCATGAAAAGGCAGACAGGCCTAATAAGCGCAATGGGCACACTAAAAAGAGAGTCCGTAGCGACACAGGCGAGCTTGAGATCTCCACCCCCAGAGACCGCGACAGTAGCTTTGAGCCTGTACTTGTCAGTAAGCATCAAACCCGTATTTCAGGTCTTGATGACAAAATCATATTTCACTACAGGCATAGCCTTACGTCTTGCGCTTCGGGCAAGTGTCTCCCAGACACTTGCTGATCCTCGCTCATACGCCAAAGGTCAAACCACTACTGAGATTGTCGAAACCATCAAGGACATCTACGACGTCGACATCTCAAGCAGCTTGGTTTCCAGAGTCACTGACAACATCTTGGATGACATCACCGCTTGGCAGAACCGGCCACTGAGCAGCGTCTATCCTATCGTCTACTTAGACTGCATTGTCGTCAAAGTTCGTCAGGACAAGCAGATCATCAACAAAGCTATCTATCTGGCCTTAGGCGTTGCTCTTGATGGTAGAAAAGAGCTGCTTGGTATGTGGCTGTCAGAGAACGAGGGCGCTAAATTCTGGCTTGGTGTTCTCACTGAGCTACAAAACCGCGGGGTTCAAGATATTCTTATTGCCTGTGTAGACGGCCTAAAAGGCTTCCCTGATGCCATCAATACGGTCTACCCTAACGCTCAGGTTCAGCTGTGTATCGTGCATATGGTGCGCTATTCGATGAAGTTTGTACCTTGGACAGATAAGAAGGCAATAGCGGCTGATTTAAAGGCCATCTACGGCGCTGATACGCTTGAGATAGCAGAGGCCAACCTTGAGCACTTTGATGAAGTATGGGGCAAAGAGTACCCGCATGTCATCAAGTCTTGGCGCAATAACTGGGAGGGCTTAACGGTGTTCTTCGAGTATCCTAAAGACATCAGAAGAGTGATCTATACCACCAATGCGATAGAGTCGCTAAACAGCGTGATTCGGACAGCGGTGAATAAGCGTAAGGTGTTCCCATCTGATCAGGCAGCATTCAAAGTGGTGTACTTAGCAACCCAGCAGGCATCCAAAAAGTGGTCAATGCCGATCCGTAACTGGACGTCTGCTCTTAATCGTTTTATGATTATGTTTGATGACCGTATCAGCAAGCATTTAATCTAAACGGCAGTTACACAGAATTCGGGATGGTCTCAAAAGCAGCGACAACTTCTACTATTAAAAAAGTAGTCGTTAAACCTAAGGCAACCATTAACTTCTTACTATTTTCTTCAGTAACAACCGCATGGCTATGATCATGATGTTCTGACATAAAATATTTTCCTTATTCTATTTATGATGAGCAGAGATATTGGATAACAGCCAATATCTCTGCTGTAAATCGACTAATCTATTGGATTAAGAAACTTTTTTTTCATTTATCCAACGATAAAGCACGGGTAACAGCACCAAAGTTAGTAATGTTGAAGAGATAATCCCGCCAATCACTACGGTTGCCAGTGGCCGTTGAACCTCAGCCCCTGTTCCGGTTGACAGCGCCATTGGTACAAAACCCAGTGAAGCCACACAAGCTGTCATCAACACTGGTCTTAAGCGCAAAATAGCCCCTTGCCACACGGCTTTATGCACTGGATATTTGTCCCTTAATTCCTTAATAAAGGTCAGCATTACCAGTCCATTGAGGACTGCAACACCAGATAAGGCAATAAAGCCAATTCCAGCTGACATCGATAATGGAATATCCCTTAGCCAAAGGAACAGCACACCACCGGTCAAGGCAAAGGGTATCCCGGTAAAGACCAATAGACTTTCTTTGACATTGTGAAAGACCGCCATCAGTAAAATAAAGATAGTGATTAAAGTCAGTGGAATCACGATTTGCATCCGTGCTTTGGCTGAAGCCAAATTTTCAAACTGACCGCCATATTCTATCCAATAACCACTTGGCAAAGTGTATGCTTTGAGCTGTGTCTGTACATCAGAAACAAAAGACCCTAAATCACGCCCTTCAACATTCGTTGTAACCACAACTCGGCGTTTACCATTTTCTCGACTGACTTGGTTGATTCCTTCAATGGTCGAGACTTGCGCGACATCCGACAATAAAATACTGCCACCATTTGGAAGCTGAATAGGTAACTGGGAAACAGATGCGACACTACGGTCTTGCTCTCCAAGACGGATAACAAAATCAAAACGACGATCGCCTTCTAAAATCTCTCCCACGCTTTGTCCACCAATACTGGTTGCCACAAGGTCTTGAATTGAACGCACACTCAAACCATATTGTGCAGCCAAAGTTTTATTTACCTCGACATTCAGTAATGGCAAACCTGAGGTCTGCTCAACTTTCACGGCACTGCTACCCGATATTTGCTGAATGATTTTGGAGATTTTAGTCGCCTCAGTATTGAGGACATTCATATCATCACCGAAGATTTTCACACCAACATCACTACGCACACCTGAGATCAATTCATTAAATCGGAGTTCAATCGGTTGTGAAAATTCACTATTATTGCCTGGAATCGTGGCTAAATACGTCACCATACGGCCACGTAATTCATCTAAACTTTCTTTAGGATTTGGCCATTCTGAACGAGGCTTTAACATGATATAGCCATCTGAAATATTGGGTGGCATGACATCTGTTGCAACCTCGGCTGTACCCGTTCTGGCAAATACTGCCTTAATTTCAGGGAAACTCTTTAAAAGAAGTTTTTCAGTATTCTCCTGAATACGTAAAGACTCTTCTAAGCCTGTACTTGGTGAACGTAACTGTTGTATCGCAAAGTCTCCTTCACTGAGCTGTGGTGCAAATTCACTGCCGAGTTTGGTACTGATAAATCCCGTAATCACTAATAAACACAGTGCAAAAGTCAGCACAACTGCTTTGTATTGATACGAAATATCAAGAGTTTGCTGATATTTAGCTTTTAGCCATAACATCCAACGACTTTCTTTTTCTTGAATATCGCCTTTGACCCACAATGCCACAGCAGCAGGCACAAAGGTGATCGATAAAATAATGGCTGCAACAAGGGCGAGTACCACTGCCAATGCCATCGGATGGAACATTTTTGCTTCCACACCACTTAAAGCAAAAATCGGCAAATACACCACCAAAATAATAAGCTGACCAAAAATAAGAGGACGACGTGCTTGGCGGGCAGCCAGAAAAACTTCCTTAAAGCGTTCACTTTGTGTGAGAGGTCGTTTTAACAGTTGCTGTGTATGGGCTAAACGCCGGATACAGTTTTCGACAATCACCACAGCACCATCGACAATGATGCCGAAATCGAGTGCACCTAAACTCATCAGATTGGCACTGATATTTTGCTGTGCCATCCCGGTTAAGGTAAACAGCATAGAGAGTGGAATGACACAGGCAGTAATCAAGGCAGCACGGATATTCCCTAAAAACAGGAACAGAATGATGATGACCAGGATTGCTCCCTCTACCAAGTTTTTCTGAACGGTTTTAATCGCCTTCTCAACCAAGATAGTACGGTCGTACACCGTTTCAATCACTACCCCTTTAGGCAAACTATTCTGAATATCTTGAAGCTTGGCATCCACAGCTTTAGAAACAGTCTGGCTATTTCCACCCATCGCCATCATGACAATCCCTAAAACGGTTTCTTTGCCGTTATAGGTTGCCCCACCGGTTCTTAAATCATGCCCAATAGAGACTTGCGCAATATCACCAACCCGAATTGGGCTGCCATTTGGGCTACCCAGCATGGTGTTCTCAATATCAGAAAGCCCATTGAATGCACCCGGTACACGTACCGTCAGTTGCTGACCATTGTCTTCAATATAACCTGCACCTCGGTTCTCATTATTTTGCGCTAAAGCCTGTTGCAGTTGTTCTAATGAGATATTCAGTTGCTGCATCCGGTTTAAATCGGGAGAGACCACATAGGTTTTTTCAAAACCACCAATACTGTTGACCTCTGCAACTCCCTTAACACGTTGCAGTTGAGGACGCACAATCCAGTCCTGAATCTCACGCAAATCCATCGGCGTGTATGCAGTTCCATCCGGCTTTTTCGCATTCGGATCTGCCTTCAGTACCCATTGATAAATCTCACCGAGACCCGTAGAAACGGGGGACATCGTCGGTGCGATTTGTGCAGGCAACTCAGATTGCGCCTCCTGTATCCGTTGGTTAATCTGCTGACGGGCCCAATAAATATCAGTCCCATCTTTAAAGATAATGGTGACTTGAGAGAGTCCATAACGGGATATGGAACGGGTAAGCTCCAGATCCGGAATGCCAGCCATGGCATTTTCAATGGGATAGGTAATCAGCTGTTCGACTTCAAGCGCAGTAAAACCCTTGGCTTGAGTATTAATCTGGACTTGGGTATTGGTAATATCGGGTACAGCATCAATCGGGAGTTTCTGATAGCTATACACCCCGACCGCAATCCAGGTACAGACAAAGAGCAACACCCAAATCGCATTTTGTATGGAAAACTGAATGATTCGTTCGAATAAACCTTCTGGTTTTGGTAGATCAGAATTAATGTCCATGGCCTGCCTCGTCTTTTTCTAATTCAGATTTCAACAAGAAACTGCCTTGAGCGATATACTTCTGCCCTTCAGTCAGCCCAGAAATCACTTCAAGCCATTGTCCATCACTTGAAGCCTGCCCCAATTGCACTTTCTGTGCTTTTAAGTGGACTTGACCTTTTTGTTCTGAATCTACGATGAAAATACTGTCTTCACCTTCAATACTTTGCAGCGCAGACTTTTGAATCCGAAGGGCTGATTTTGCTGTAGCTTCCGGAATCAACACTCTCACTAACACATTAGAACGCAACTCAGTAGCTTGCGCATCGAGTTTTGCGCGCACCACCAGACGCCCTGTTTGTACATCTGCCTGAGAGGTTAAGCTTTGTACAGTAGCTTTATAGCTTTGATCTGAATCATTCACTTTAAAGTCAATTTTTTGCCCGGCTTGCAGTTGACCTGAGAATTGATTCGGCAAATTAAACTCAAGCCATAAATCTTTCAGCTGTTCAATGACAAAGAGCTGATTAGCCAGTTGCACATTTTCACCGACCACAATATCTTTTTGACTGATCACCCCAGAGATCGGTGCTTTAATCAGAAAACGCCCATTGTTATTGCCACTTGCACCTAATGCATTTAAACGTGCTTGTGAGGACTGGACAGTAATCTGCGCTTGACGGTAGGCATTTTCGGCACGCTGGTAATCCTGTTTGGCAGAAACCCCCTGTGACCAGAGTTGCTGTTCGCGCTGGTAATCTTTACGGGCCAAATCCAGATTCACCTGTGCCATACGCAGATTTGCCTGTTGGTCGATCAGTTCAGGCACGGTTAGTACAGCCAGCGTTTGTCCTTTTTGCACGCTCTGTCCTAAAGCCACATTGATCTGCTCGACATAACCACTAAAATTAGGCGATATATGCGCTTGTTGATCGGTATTCACCACCAATTTACCTGGCAGGGTTGTCAGCTTTTCAACCAATCCTGTGGATGCAACAGCAACTTTTAAACCTTGTTCAACCATTTGTTGGCTGGTCAGTTGTATTTCGCCTTCTTCAGCATGTCCTTCTTCAGAACTATCTTCATCAGAATATTCGGCATTTCCCTCATCATAACCACGCCCCTCAGATTCAGTTTTTTTTGAACTTAACCAAATAGCCAGACTGACCAAGACCGTAATCAGAATCAAAATTGCAATCATGAGAGACTGGGATATTTTTCCGTTTTGCTTGGCGTTCATTTTATCGTGCTCCCCCATTGATTAAATTTTGCGATGCTTCGACTGCCTTTTTATTCAGTTGTGTATAGGCATCCGAACGGCTAATTTCTTCATAACTTGTGCCAATACTGAGTGCCTCAGCTGCTAGGGCAGTTTGCCAAGCTTGACGTAGAGTTTGTAATTGACCCAATCGAAGATTCTGCAGTTGGGTGGTTGCTTGCTGAACGTCGGTAATGGACAGTTTCCCTGCCTGAAACCCTAGTAAAGTACGGCTCTGAACTTTGGTCGCCAAAGTAACTTGTGCTGTTGTGGCATCGAACTGGCTACGTAAACCTTTGAGCTGATGCATGCTGTTGGCAATATCGAGTATTTGTTGCTTCAGCTCACGCTGCTGCTGTTGGTTCAGCAATATTTGCTGTTGCTGGACCATCGGGATCGCATATTGCTGGCGATTGAAAATATTCAGTGGAATAGCCACGCCGATTGCTAAAGTCGTATCGTTGCTTTCATTAGGGGTTTTGCTACGTTTCATGCCTACATTTAAAGTCGGATTGGGACGTGCCTGAATTCTTAAATTTTCAATTTGATGATCCGATTGCTGAATGTTCAAGGCATAGAATTTTTCTAGCCACCCTTCAGCAATATACCGTTGCACAGTTTGGAGACTTTGCTCTGGCCAAGGGATAGCGGTTTTATTCAATTGAAGATGTGAAGATGTTTCTCCCCCCCACAAATTAGACAGCTGACGACCGGCAGCTTGTTTATTCAGCATCGCTTGCTGATAAAGTCGTTGGATTTCTAGCGCTTCAATTTGGGCACGCTCAAAATCAACCAGGGCAATACTGCCTGCCTGATAGCGTTTCTGGGCACTGTCCAGATTGACTTTACTTGTTTTTAACTGTACTGAATAAGCAGACTGCTCAACCTCAGCAAGTGCAAATTGCGACCATGCAAATTTAACAATCAGTTGGCTTTGTGCCTTCCATAATTGCTGTTGCAATTGGATTTGTTGATTCGAGGTATTGGCAATCACCCGGTTCAGCTTACGCTGACCAAATAGATCTAGAGGTTGACTAACGCCAACATTGAATTCCTGTTCTTGACCTGAGCCAAAGCCAGACTGTTCTAAACTTATACTTGGATTCTGCCATAACCGACTTTGCTGAATATTCAATTCAGATATTTGCTGAACTTGTTGCCACGGCTTGTCTTGAGTCTGGTAACTTTGTACTTTTGCTAAAGCGGATTCAAAGCTGGTAACGTTTTCAGCATAGCTATATTGCATAGCCGCTGCACATATACAAGCAACCAAGCTATGACGCAAGAGTATAATTGATTGTGAAGACATGATTTTTCCCACTTATTTAAATAATAAAAGTGGTGGGAATGTTTTAGGCTACCCCACCATGAGCGGGGAAAATTCGGGAGGTGGGCTTTGTTGAAACAGGTCAGGAGCCTGATAGCTGTTTTTCCAATGAAATTGTGGATTCACTTTAACTTCAGAGCTTGGATGAAACACATCTACTTTTTCATTTTGTACAATCAAATGCATCATCGATGGTAGATGATCTTGATGATCTTCACCGATTTCTAAATCGCTACTGAATGTTTTTATGTTTTCTGACTGTCCATTATGATCGTGTTGACGACTATCGCTGGCACACAAGGTATTTTGGTGATGACCAAAATGATAACTCTGCTGTGATTGAGGCTGTTGTTCATGGACACAAAAGGCCGCCGCCACATTCCAAAAGCTTTGGAACATGAACAATCCAACCAAGACTGTAATCCATGTAGTAGAACGCATCATCATAACAACCGAAAAATTTGTACCAAGTATAAGGCTTAGAGCCACTCCAAGGTCAAGCTTAATAAATTAAATTAAACATTCAATGAACACTGAATAGCCGGCACTTTTGCAAATTTACCTTGTCTCTATAAGCTCACATCAATTTCAGGTAAGAATAACAATAGATAGTGAACCGTACCGGGTTTGTCGGAGACTTTTTATTTAAGTTAGGCCACCTGACCTAACGGGTTAATCTTATCATTGTACATTGCTTCAAACTCAAAAGGCAATTTTCCATGAGAGTTTCCCAAACTTTGTGTAACTGCTTATAATCCACTAACAGGAGAATAAGCAATGACTAACCAATCTGACATCAAGAAACTGGCTGAGCAAATGGCCAGCAGCATGAAAAGCTTCGATGACATCAAAGACTTTCAAAAGCAGCTCATGCAGTCCTTCATCGACACTGCCCTAGAAGCAGAAATGGAAGAGCATCTCGGCTACCCCAAGCATGAAAAGGCAGACAGGCCTAATAAGCGCAATGGGCACACTAAAAAGAGAGTCCGTAGCGACACAGGCGAGCTTGAGATCTCCACCCCCAGAGACCGCGACAGTAGCTTTGAGCCTGTACTTGTCAGTAAGCATCAAACCCGTATTTCAGGTCTTGATGACAAAATCATATTTCACTACAGGCATAGCCTTACGTCTTGCGCTTCGGGCAAGTGTCTCCCAGACACTTGCTGATCCTCGCTCATACGCCAAAGGTCAAACCACTACTGAGATTGTCGAAACCATCAAGGACATCTACGACGTCGACATCTCAAGCAGCTTGGTTTCCAGAGTCACTGACAACATCTTGGATGACATCACCGCTTGGCAGAACCGGCCACTGAGCAGCGTCTATCCTATCGTCTATCTGGACTGCATTGTCGTTAAGGTACGTCAAGATAAGCAGATCATCAACAAGGCTATCTATCTGGCGCTAGGCGTGGGGCTTGACGGTAAAAAAGAGCTGCTTGGTATGTGGCTCTCAGAGAATGAAGGCGCTAAGTTCTGGCTGGGTGTTCTCACTGAACTACAAAACCGCGGCGTACAAGACATACTCATTGCCTGTGTAGACGGCCTAAAGGGCTTCCCTGATGCCATTAACACCGTTTATCCCAATGCTCAGGTTCAGCTGTGTATCGTACACATGGTGCGTTACTCAATGAAGTTTGTGCCGTGGACGGATAAAAAGGCTGTAGCGGCTGATTTAAAGGCCATCTACGGCGCTGATACGCTTGATATGGCAGAGGCCAACCTTGAGCACTTTGATGAAGTATGGGGCAAAGAGTACCCGCATGTCATCAAGTCTTGGCGCAATAACTGGGAGGGCTTAACGGTGTTCTTTGAGTACCCGAAAGACATCAGAAAAGTGATTTATACCACCAATGCGATAGAGTCGCTAAACAGTGTGATTCGAACGGCGGTGAATAAGCGTAAGGTGTTCCCGTCTGATCAGGCGGCATTCAAGGTGGTGTACTTAGCCACCCAGCAGGCATCCAAAAAGTGGTCAATGCCGATCCGTAACTGGACGTCTGCTCTTAATCGCTTTATGATTATGTTTGATGATCGTATTAGTAAGCATTTAATCTAAATGGCAGTTACACAGAATCTGGGATGGTCTCGTAGATAAGGACGATGCTTCAGGTTAACCTCACACTTGTTGTAAGTCTAGCAACGGCTTCTGCCTTTCCAGATTACGTTTATAGCTTCTGTTATACTAAAAACTAGTCAAGCGATAATATTTAGTTACTATTAAATTATAAAACTGAAAAACAAATCTAAAGTATACTCACAAGTGTACTAAAATATATATTTAAATATTTATCTATATACATCAAACACTTAACAACAATTAACCGTTCCGGCTCCGGGTACCATTACAGTAGTACGAAAAACCGCAAATCATAATGATTTGCGGTTTTTTTATGTCTCATATTCTGTCCTGTTCTATCTATCCCAAGTACATCTGCTAAACCAACAACACCAAACTTGGAAGCACAATATCCTGCGTATCCGTAGCACCCCATTAATCCAGCCATGGAAGATATCAGTACCAATCTAGGGCGTGTCCTCATTTTGAGAATGGTGATAAAAATGAGATAAATTGCAGCCAAACAAGGAAAATAGTACAGTTAATATCGAGATATTACCAAGCTATTTGACGCAGTTTGGCAAAGATTTAGCCATTTTTAGCCCATTAAAAGTTTAATGGTCAGATTGAGGACACGCCCTAGGATGCTGTTTGCTTTTGCTTGCTTTAAGTAAGGTGTGGTACTCATTTTCAAATATAATATCAGGCACTCAGCAGCACATCGCCATATTCATCACGTAAATCCTTTTTCACCATTTTCCCCGCCCCATTTAACAAGATACTTTCTACAAAAATAACTTTATCAGGTATTTGCCAACTGGCAATTTTCTCTTCGTAAAATGCAAGCACTTGTGCCTCAGTCAGTTCTGAATTTTGCTCTTTAACCACAATCAACACTGGGCGCTCGCCCCATTTCTTATGGGCTGCAGCAATGGCAGCTGCCATTTTTATCTGTGGATGCGCGGCGGCAATATTCTCAAGCTCCACTGAAGATATCCATTCGCCGCCAGATTTAATCAAGTCTTTTGAGCGATCACGAATATTCATATAGCCATCTGAATCGATGGTGGCTATATCACCGGTATCAAACCAACCGTCTTCAGTAATAGCGTCAGGATTATGATTGTAATAGTCGTTAATAATCCAGTGACCCCGAATTTGTAGACGTCCCTGAGATACCCCATCCTCTTCAACTGGCTCCAGTGGTTGATCGGTGTCCATAAGCCGTATCTCAACGCCGTAAGGTGGACGACCTTGAGATTTGCGCAATTCGTTAATCTCGTCCTTGCTAAGCGATTTGTGCTTGGCTTTGATCTGATTCATCGTGCCAAGCGGACTGGTCTCCGTCATACCCCAACCGTGTATCGCATCGCAATCAAAATCCTCTCTAAAGGTTTTGATCACCGATGGCGGACAAGCAGCGCCACCGACAATGGTTCGAGTCATGCTCTCAAGTTTACTGCCACGAGCTTTGGCAGCCGTTAGCAAGCTTTGCCAAATCGTAGGAACACCTAAAGCAACAGTGACCTTATAATCATCAATTAAAGACACTAAGCTGTCACCATCAAGATTAGGGCCAGGTAATATCAAAGAGCAACCTGTCAGGGCAGCAGCATAGGGCGTACCCCACGCATTGACATGGAACATAGGCACTACAGGTAGCAAAACGTCTTTTGCGGATAGTGCTGAGATGTCAGGCATGGATAATGCAATAGCATGAAGCACAGAGGAACGATGAGTGTATAAAATTCCTTTGGGGTTGCCTGTCGTGCCCGAGGTATAGCATAAGGAGCTGGCCGTCGTTTCATCAAATTGAGGCCATTCAAAATCAGTAGAATGATCTGCTAGTAATTCATCAAAGAACAAAACCTCAGGCAGTTGTTCTAGTACTTTATCTTCTCGAGCGCCCAAACAGATGAAATGCTTAATATTATCGATTTGATCTTTAATCGCCATAATCAGTGGTAGGAAGGTCACATCAAAAAATAATACTCGATCGTCAGCATCATTAATAATGTAGCTGAGCTGTTCAGGAAACAAACGCGGATTGATGGTATGGCAAATCATGCCACTGCCTGAAATAGCATACCAAGCTTCTAGATGGCGACGGTTATTCCAAGCCAATGTAGCTATACGCTCTGATGATTTTAAACCTAGAGATGCTAATGCATTTGCCAAACGTTTTGAATTGTTAGAGATGGTAAGCCAGTCACTATGGGTGATTTGTCCATCGACTTCTTTAGACAACACAGCGGTGTCGCCATGATAGCGAGCAGCATGCTCGATGAGGCTACTAATCAGCAAGGGCTGATACATCATTTTTCCTAACATAATACATTCCCTGTATTTATTTAAAAGTAAGATTATTCTTATTTAAAGTATCATTGAATGCCAAGCACCTGCTACGGCTGTGAATAATAAGAATTATCAATTCAGACAAACCTTTGAGTTTGTCTGAATTGATTTTAAAATAACATAAACTCAATGTTAAACCGTAGGATTATTACTGGCTTTCTCACTAAAGTTATTATTGGCGTTGGGTTTGATATAGCGAGGCATCTTTTGACCAGTGGCTTTCGCTACTGCATATAGCGTTTGTTCAATCCACCCTGAGTCCATAATGAACATCAGTGAACCATCTTCATTAAAGTTAATATTCGCGCCTTCAGCACCATGTTTATAAGCATACTTGCTATGCAAAAAATTATTATGGGAATAATGCTCAACTACTTGATAAGTCACGATCTAATAATGAGGAAGGTACTATCAAAATTACTGAGACCAATGTATTAAACGCGCATCGATATATCAGAACCAAAAAAGAAGCCTTCTAGAAAAATTTAGAAGACTTCTTTTAAGTAACTATTAATTAACTAGCAGCTGTTTATTAAGCTTGGTCTTATTAAGTTTAATTGCATTGGCAACACTTTGAGCACATGTCACATTTTTTACAAGTGGAAGGGCTCGTACATCCACATTTCTTGCAGCTGCAGCTAGAATTATAATGAATGGAAGGTAATGATAATTTCGTTTTTTTAGAGGTCAACATCATAATAAATCCTTATTCATGATAGAACGATTAAGAATCAATCTTGGCAGATATTAATTATATCTTCCGTAATTTAATTGTTAATTCAATAGCTTAAAGCATTTTAATTAACCTACATTATGCCTGCCACAACCCTTCGACATTAATCTTATTTGCCTCAATAGTCGGATAGTCCGTAAAGTTCAATGTATAGCCGCCTGTTGCATTACTGGCTGGTGTAATCTGACAGGTCGCACCCAGTGGAAAGCTATGTTTTTTACTGATATGCCCAAAGCTCATGCCATTATAGATAGGTAATCCAGTCAGCTTATGCAATTGGCGAATGACCATCGCGACATCGTAACGCTTATCGTAGCTATCTTCACCCGTGCCAGATAATGAGCCAAACACAATCGCTTGCTGACGCTTGAACACACCTGCCAAATATAAATCATAAAGCATGCGCTCAATACGATAAGCCTGCTCACCCACGTCTTCTAAAAATACAATGCCACCATCAATACGCGGCAGATACTCGCTACCTGCCAGCGCCGATACCACACTCAGATTACCGCCCCAAATCGTTCCCGTAACTGTTTGAGTCTTATTAGTCGCTAGAATCGCTGGTAATTGCTTACTAGTCAAATCGGCATTTTGAACAGTAATGCTCAAATTAGGGTTAGTAAGCGCTTCTGCAAACTGCCTACAACTAATCTCATCAGGGGTCGTTTTACCAAATTCGCTATAGAGCATGGGGCCAGCGAGCGAACTCATTTGCCCTTTCGCCAGCAGTGCACATTGAATGGCAGTGACGTCACTAAAGCCTGTCAATATCGTGCCCCGCTCTTTCATAATGCGTCCCAGCGTTTGCCAATCAATCAGCGGCAGCAGACGCATTGCGCCGTAGCCACCGCGTACACCCATGAGCAGTTTGGGTGCAGCAATCGCCCCAGTCGCGATATTTTGTAGATCACTCGCCCGCTGCGTGTCCGTACCTGCAAAGCGCAAGTATTGTCGCTCGGTGATAGCAGGATTGTGCACTTCAAAACCTGCGCAAGCCATACGCTCTAATGCCAATTGGTTACGCTCGTTACTACCGCCAACGTTGGAGCTGGCAAATAGACGTGTCTCAATAGTAGGATTGATACAACGTGATTTGGACGCTATTGACTGATTAACATCTGGCAGCGCCGTTGGTAAATCATCTTTGGTCAGCTGCATGCTGTCATTTTTATCGCTCGTTTTATCGTTCGTTTTGACCGTCAAGCCTTGAGCGATACCTTGAGTCGCAAGTAGTCCAGCACCTGTACTCACCCCTAATCGACATAAGAATTGGCGACGATTAAGTTCCTTATTAGTCGCGGTGGTTATATCAGCTTGTTGTAAAAGAGTCGGATTTTTTGTAAGCATACTGAACTATTACCTCAAAACTTATTTTAGAATAATGATTTAATTATCAACGTTTTTAACATTAACTTTATACAAGCATCGTAGTTTGATAGAGACATCACAGTGTTTCGCCTTCTATTACGATAATGAACCGCCCCGACTTTATCGGAGAGTGATTTACTTGAGTCAGGCAGCGATGCCTGACAGGGTTAAATTATCATAATACCGCTTTTCAAAATCAAAAGGTGACACATAACCAATCGTACTATGCAGTCGTGTTTTATTAAACCAGTCCACCCACTCAAGGGTTGCCAGTTCAACATCGTTCACACCAGTCCAGTTTTGCTTTAAATAATGAATCACCTCAGACTTATAAAGCCCATTGACCGTTTCAGCCAATGCGTTGTCATAAGAGTCGCCTGTTGTACCAACAGAGGCAATCACGCCAGAATCCGTCATTTTATCAGTATAGCGAATGGATAAGTACTGAACCCCTCGATCACTGTGATGAATGACATCTTTGGGATGGTTTCTATCTGCTATTGCTTGATTTAAAGCCGCCATCACCATATCGGTGTTCATACGATTAGATACCTTCCAACCAACGATAGCACGGGCAAACACATCAATAATAAAAGCGGTATAGACCCAGCCGCTTGTCGTCTTGATATAGGTAAAATCTGCAACCCACAGCTGGTTAGGACGATAAGCGCTAAAGTTACGATTGACTAAGTCATCAGCGCGCTTTTGGTCGTCACGGCTGTTGGTGGTAATCTTGCCTTTGCCACGCCAGACGCCTTGTAGGCCATACTGCTTCATTAATCGCTCTACGGTACACCGAGCAACCTTTAACCCGTCAGCTTTCATCTGCTGCCATACTTTACGCGCACCGTAACGGCATTTGCTGTCCTGCCAGATGCGTTTAATCTCGCTGAGATAGTAGTCGTCATGCTGACTGCGCAGTGAGCGTTTTTCAGGGTAGCTCTCCAAGTCTTTAGCACGGTGATAGGTTGATGGGGCAATCGGTAATACTCTACAGATCAGCTCGACCCCATAATTATTCTTATGATCGTCGATGAATTGAATCATGATTTTAGTCAGCGGTCGAGCTCCGCCTGGGCGAAAAAAGCGGCAGCCTTACGTATGATCTCATTGGCTTGCTTGAGCTCTCTGCATTCGCGTTCAAGCTCCTTGATGCGCTCTTTATCACTTTGCGCTTGCACCGATGCAGGAATAGTTTGATCGATGTGTTTTTTATGCCACGACCGCAGGGTTTCAGGCGTACAGCCAATCTTAGGGGCAATGGCTTGAATCGCTGACCATGTGGAGGGATAGTCGCCCAACGCTTCTATCAGCATGCGAACGGCGCGTTCTTTAATCTCAGGAGTGTAGGTTTGTTTTTTCATTGTCGTATTCTCTCAGAATGTTGAGTCTCCGACAATCCCGGGGCGGTTCAATAATGATTGCATAACCTTATAACTATTGCTTATTACAACGACAACAAATTGTTAAACAACCATGTTTGGTACTTACCATTACTCTTGTTATAGTAAATAGTAATGAATGATTCACTAATAATGAAAGGAACGCTAGTATGGCTGATAAAGAAAAAGATGATAAGTCTCTTCTAGACAATATCAAACTCATCTTAAGCAAAGAAGACAGAATAAAGAATCAAGTCGACAAGGATCGCGGTCTTGAGCGTTACGCTAAAGACTTGATGTTGCTTATGAGTTTGGTAAAAGATTATTACCAAGGTAATTATCGCAATATACCTTACAAAACCATTTCAGCGGCAGTGGTTGGGTTGTTGTACGTACTAAACCCTATTGATATTATTCCAGATTTTATACCTTTTATTGGTCAAGTTGATGATGCCTTGGTACTAGGATTTTGCTTAAAACTGATGGAGAAAGACTTAAACAAATATAAAACTTGGAAAAACGAGCAGTCAACGTCTAAAGATGATGCAAAGTCTGAAGATAAAGCTTCTGATACTGAAAGTAAAAATGCAAAGGCTAAGAAAAAATCCCTATTATTGAAATAGTGATTAATGATGTCTTTAATCGCACAAAAACACGGTCAATGAGTTCATCATTGACCGTGTTTTTGTGCGTATTAAGCTCAAAATTAGTAAACCATCATTAGTAAATGATAACTAGCAATCAATCAGGCACATCATAACGCGCTTTTTCTGGGTTCAGACCGAATGAGTAGACAAAGGTCGCAACGACACTGTTAATGATAATAAACGGTAAATCAATAGCCACGTGTCCAAGTAAATAGCGTCCAATCAGCCATGAGATAATGAGCATAATAATGAAAAATGCGCCTAAATATCCTAGGATGGCAGGATGCTTTAAGTTATAAGGTTGCTCTGGTGCAGGTTGCTTGTCGAGCACGTACATACGTATGGCCCAACCAGCTGCATAGGATAATCCGCCTAACACGACATAACTCAAAAAATTCATATTATCTGACTCTATTACTAAATGACTGACAAAATATGCTGCTACCTAATAAATCTATAATAAATACTGTTTGCCATTAAAGACTTTCATTACTCGGCCCAACATTATCAATAATAATACTGGCATGTGGATTGGCCAAAATATCAGTATTGACCTCATCACACTCTACCCGATAAATAGTATTTGCGCCTTTATAGATATAAGACAAATACTCACTATCGAGTAGTGGATCGATATTGGCGTAAACAGGTTTGACATGCGCCATGACCAGCACTCTATCAGGACGTCCAATAACTGCATCGACATTGTCAGGATTGATAGAGAAAAACTTGGGTATCTCACTGTTATCAAGCACTTCTAATGGCTCAGCAGTGTCCCAGACACGCTTGGCACTTGCAGGCTCTTTCATCTGCATGACCCACTTACCTGCCTGCTGACTAACTTTGATCTGCGCAGGCTCGTCATTACTAACCGTATAGCAACCTTCAAATATGGATAAATCCGTCTCGGTCTTCGCCACATCTTCTACCGCGGTCGTACTGTTATCGTTACAACCTGCTAGCAATAGCGCACTACAAGTGATACCGCTAACTGCTAACAAGGTAAGTCTTTTGCAAATAACGTCTGAGCGCTTGAGCATGATAATGTCATCCTGCGTTAAAAGGGACTGAGGCATGTGAAAATCAGCTTCACCTGAAAAGCTGTGCTCTCATCAGGCTCATTTTAACAGAAAACAATCCCCTTTCTGTTTTGATATTTAGTTTTACAGTTTTGTGCTTAGCGATGGCGCATGTTGCCAATGGATTTGCTATAATCAAGCGCATTAATTCCAGTTACACTTTCAGTTACACTATAGTCAAGCTCGATAGTATAGATATAAATAAATAGCGCAGAGGCTCTACAGAAATGAGCTTGTGAGGCGAACAATATATCTGTTTATCGTACGTTAACTATCTATTAGGCTATTAGATTTTTATGTCAGACAACCCTGCTCTATCGTTCCATACTTCTAGTGCATCTGTTGGCACAACTGCAAACGTTTTTGGCGCAAGTCAGCAAAATGCGGCTGATCCGCTAGCAGTGAAAGCAAATACTACCGTCGCTTATACTGATGGTGCTTGTAAAGGTAATCCTGGCGCTGGTGGTTGGGGCGCCCACCTTATCTTTAGTGATGGACGTACGCAAGATTTGTACGGTGGTGATAAAGAAACCACCAATAATCGTATGGAGCTAATGGGCGCAATAAAAGCCCTAGAGTACAGTCCACGCGACTTGAAGCTTGAGATTTGGACTGACTCCAGCTACGTTAAAAACGGCATTACCGAATGGATTGCCAATTGGAAAAAACGTGGCTGGAAAACTGCCAGTAAAAAGCCTGTTGCCAATCAAGACTTATGGCAACAGTTGGATGAGCTTCGTCAAGCACGCGACGTTGATTGGCATTGGGTTAAAGGTCATGCTGGGCACGCAGGCAACGAAAAAGCTGATGAGCTGGCCAATCTAGGCGTGACCTCTAGTAGCGAGCATCTATCTGCATCTAACTCTGTAGATAGTCCTGCCACTATTAACACTGATATTGCTAAAAAAAAAGATAAAATAGCCGCTAATGACTGGCTAAATGACGATCCATTAGGCTTTAACATGATGGATGAAGATTTCGATGAAGAGTCATTGGATGAAGAGTTATTAGATGAAAGCGATTTAGATGAAACGCCAAATAATGATGATTCAATTCCTATTCAAGTCAGCAGCAAACCGAATAATGCTACACACCCTATGAGTACCAATGCCATGATATCAGATGACATGACAGTAAACGAGACGACGGCAGACAGCAATACACTAGACGCATCTACGGAATTACCAAAATTCGATGGCGATACCAGTCGTGCGAACCCGCACTTTCGTCCTCTGCTACCCAAGCCTATCCATCGGCATGAACCTAATCGCCAGCTGATTATGGATACGGAGACTACAGGACTTGATCCACTAAAAGGCGATCGAATCATTGAAGTCGGTATCGTTGAGATGATCGGTCGTAAATTCACCGGTGAAAAGCTGCACGTTTATATCAACCCGCAGCGCGGCATGGATGAAGAAGTCATCCGTATTCACGGTATCTCTGAAGCTTTTTTGACAGACAAACCTACCTTTGATCAGGTTGCTCAGTCGCTATATGAGTTCATGGATGGTGCAGAAATCATCGCTCACAACGCCACGTTTGATATGAACTTTTTAAATATGGAATTTAGCAAAGTTGGTATGACAGACTTTGCGGAACGTGTTCAAGTCACCGACTCATTAGTAATGGCAAAGCAGCAATATCCTGGGCAAAAGAATACCTTGGATGCTTTGGTTCGCCGATTAGATGTCGGTAAACAAGATCGTACTTTTCACGGAGCATTACTAGATTCGGAGATCTTAGCGGAAGTTTATCTGGCAATGACCGGTGGACAGGTAACGCTAGCGATCGAAGAGGACAGCCAAGCAGATGGCGGGCATACCGCTCATGCTAATTTTGCTAATTTGGCATCTTTATTGCTAGAGTCAACCGTAGATAACCAAGCCAATCAAAATTGGTTCGCAGGTTTAGCAGAAGATTATCCTGATTTGAAAACCAGACTATCGCAGTGGTAAAACACATTAAAGTGTATAACTAAGTTGACTTAACTTAGTGTAATACATTGAAAAGTCTAACAATATATTAAAATACCAACTTTTATAAATCAATATCTGCTGTTAGAGTCGACTCTATCAATACTTTATTTATGGAAAAATAACTATGAGCCAATCTGAGCAAACAACGTTAACCACCCCTACCCTTAGTATTACTAACTTTAAACTACCTTCTTTGCATCTGCTTCATAATGAAATCACTGTTATTCTCAAAGATACTGAAAACCATCTGAGTGAATTCAACGACGATAAAGAGCAAGCACCTTTATTATTAGATTCCATCAGCGTCTTGACCCAACTGTCTCGTATTTTTGAGCTAATTGCATTGGCTGGTGGCCAATTATTGAGCGCCGCTATCGCACAAGGCTTACAACAGCTTCATGATGATAGCAATAATAATGATACAGCGCTGATTATGGATTTATCAGAAGCAATCATGACCCTTGATCGCTATATTGAATTCGTACTATTAACTGAGACGGTAGAGCCTACACTGCTACTGCCAATCATTAATAAACTGCATGCTTATAGTCAGCAAGATGCAATCGATGCCAGTTACTTCTCCGATTTTGGTAGCAGCAGCGTGATTATCGCTAATCCTGAACAAAACTTTCAGCCATTAAGTGAGTTAAATCTGGATAGTAAGTTACTGACCAATGCTTACCGTAGTGGTCTGAGTGTGGTACTTACCCAACAAAATGCCCCACTAACAGCAGATGATCAGCAGAAGCTTGATGCTATGAGTGCTGCCTGTGCGATGATTGCCGCGCATACTAGTAGCCTATTTTGGCAAGCAGCAACCGCCGCTGTTACAGATATCCAAACTATTTTGCCATTGAGCCTTAGTCAAAAGCATACCCTTATTTACTTAGAACAGCAGTTCCATAGCTACCTTCCAGTGATGGATGCACGTTTTGCTGACTTAGTGAGTTTTGCCTGCCAGCGTGATAACGAACAAGCGCAAAAGCTACGCATCCAATATGCGAGCAATCAGATAGATTCGCCACAACGCGAACAAATGCAACGCTTCTTATTTGGTCCAAACCGCGCCATTACTGATACTCTAAACGATATTATTCAAAATCAAATTAGCACAATTAAAGAAAAAGTCGATAGTTATGCACGTGGTGATACGCTTAGCTCTACTGCTCTGCAAGTGAGCTCAATAGCCGCTGACCTCACAGAACTTAGCTCAGTATTACGGTTATTATGCTTAACGGATGCTGCAGCGTCATTAAAAACTGCAGCAAATGCCGTATTGACTTGGCAGACCCCAACACCTGAAGAATTCGATAGTCTATTATTAGCACTTATGCATGCAGAGAACGCTTCAATTGCGATGGCAAAAATGCATACCCCAGGTGCCATTCATCTATCTGCGCATAGTCAACATATCTCGCTACACCAAATTGATACTGCCTACAACACTTTAGTACAAGAAAGCCGTATGGCGATATCGAGTGCAGAGCAAGCGATTAACGACTATTTAGCAGATGACAAGCGCGACCTACTCAATATTCAGAACATACCTGATATGATGCACCAAGTCGCTGGGGCAGTCCGTTTTTTACAATTACCTACCGCTGCCAATATGCTTAGCCAATTGACTACTAATATGCAAGAGCGCCTTGCAAGTGGTCGAAATATAGATGATCGTACGCTTGCTCATATTGCTGATGTGTTAATGGCAGTAGACTATCGCTTAGAGGGTTTTGAGAATAATCACCCTGTAAGCAAACAGTCACTTGATGCCGGTCAACATAGTCTAAGTCAATTAATTGCCGCTTAAATAAGATTAATATAAACAACTTTTAAGCAAGCTTATTGCTGCTTTGGATAGCCATTTATGACCACCGCGTTTGTACTTGATAATGAAACGATACTCTGCCGCTATACAGCAAAGGGCTGGTGGCCCTTACAAGTCTCCCTTCCAGCTATTGAAAATAATATAGTTGAGCAAGGCGTAGCGGAAGAAGACTTATCAGATGATATGTATCAAGTCGGACGTGTTAAGTTGCTGGCAAGCTTAGCAGCAAGCCATTGGAAGCCTGATGAGTCGCAAGCATTTGCTACCAATCAGGAGCCTACAAACAATGATGATGTACCAGTTAACAATGCTATCACTTATCATTATGCACAAACTCATGGCATTGCTACCCCTGAGTTGACTAAAAACTCTCATGAGTTAGCCACGTTACTTTCATCATCCGAACATACTGAAAACGTTGATTTCATCACTTATCGACAGCTTATAACACAACTTCCTGCTGCCCTCTCCACGCAGCTGAGCCAAGCTATTCAATTGCTGCGCTGGCAGGCAGATACTCAGTTTTGTAGTCGTTGCAGTGCATCAGTGACCACTGCTAAATTCGGTGAGCGAGCGATGGTCTGTCCGGTCTGCCGTTTGCGTCAATATCCACGTGTGCAACCTTGTGTCATCACAGCGATCACCCGCCCAAACCCGCAAACAGGTGAGATGCAAATACTATTAGCGCATCACCATCGCTATGGTCAGCCAAGCACGCAGCTACTATATGGACTGATTGCAGGCTTTGTAGAAGTAGGTGAAAGCTTGGAGCATGCGGTAGTGCGTGAAGTAGAAGAGGAAGTCGGTATTCGTTTGACTGATATTCGCTATGTTAGTAGTCAGCCATGGCCATTTCCCTCTAATTTGATGTTAGGATTTCGAGCCTCTTATGCAAGCGGCGAGATAGTCATACAAGAAGATGAGTTATCACACGCTGACTTTTTTGATATCTCAAACTTACCGAAGATACCTTTTAAAGGCAGTATTGCTTACGATTTAATCGCACAGATTGCTCATGAGCAAGGCATAATACTTTAGCTTTATATGATATGTTAACGTTTAAAGTATAGTTTTCCGCTATATATAACTTTTTACACCGACTATTATTTATCTCCAATTTTTAAGCCAGTTTTAAGGCCATGAATTAAATGCCCAGTAATGTCCATTCCCTTACCCATGCCCGTTTAACGAATCTGCCTATACTATTTGATACGTTAACCTTAGAGACGCAATCTGCTGATATACAACAGCGGATTGCATATGTCGATTCGTGCCTGCCTCAGACTCAATGTGGTCTCTGCGAGCATCCAGATGGTTGTTTACCCTACGCCACTGCTATCGTTGTAGACGGTGAGCCGTATAATAAGTGTGTGCCTGGTGGTCAACCTGTCAGTGATGCGATTGCCCTTATTTTGAGCGCAGATAATGTCACTTTAGATAATGTTTTCTCAGAAAGTATAGCATCCAGTAATGATCATGGAGGGTTGATTGCCGTACCATCAAAGTGGTCGATAGACCCTGTGACCGAACGTCCGCATGAAGTACGTGCTATTATTCGGGAAGATGATTGTATTGGTTGCACAAAATGTATCCCAGCCTGCCCAGTCGATGCCATCGTCGGTACGGGCAAGCATATGCATACGATTTTTACCGACCTATGTACAGGTTGTGAGCTATGCATTGCGCCTTGCCCTGTTGATTGCATTGATCTTGTTCCTATTGAGCGTGAACTGTCAGCCGCTGAGCGCGTTCAAGAGCAAAACGAGCTACGCCAGCGTTATCATACTCACCTTAGACGGGTCACTGAACAGCTAGCAGATAGCAGCAATAGCAGACCTGTCGTGAGTATGGTAGAAGCCAAGCTGAATAATGCCAGCACCCAAACTATTGACATCAATGAGCAACAAGCAAAAGATACTATTGCTGCCGCCAAACTACGTAGTAAAATTAAAAAGCTAGAAAAACAGCTAAGCGTCCGTCCTAATCCAGAAAAAAGCGCTGAGTTAGCCGCATTACAAGCACAACTGTCTCAGATATAGTTTTAGAGAATGCTTCACTGTTTGATTCAATCTAACTCAATATCCACTCTTATTAACATCAACAGATAATAATGATTACCTGAATACCATGAGTAAAACTGTTAAACATAAAACTGCCAATACGCCACCATCAAGACGCATGCCCAATCGTGACGTGCGACCGTTCTTTGAAAAGCTGGCTGCTACTATTGACGAGCCTGTCACTGAATTAAACTATAGTAGTAACTTTGAGCTGCTTATTGCAGTAATACTCTCGGCACAAGCGACTGATGTGAGCGTCAACATTGCCACTCAGCAGCTGTATCCAGTCGCGAACACCCCTGAGGCTATATTGGCATTGGGTGAAGAAGGGCTGAAATCCTATATCAAAAATATTGGCTTATATAATGCCAAAGCCAAAAATGTAATCAAAACCTGTCGCGACTTAATAGAAAAGTTTGATAGCATCGTACCCGATAACCGTAAAGACTTAGAGTCGCTCGCTGGGGTCGGACGCAAAACCGCTAATGTGGTCTTGAACACTGCCTTTGGACAACCAACAATGGCTGTTGATACGCATATCTTCCGTGTAGGCAATCGCACGGGGCTGGCCACTGGTAAGAACGTATTAATAGTAGAAAAAAATTTGGTCGAGCGTATTCCAGAAGATCTCTTAGTTGACGCTCATCACTATCTAATTTTGCATGGGCGCTATACTTGTCAAGCGCGCACCCCCAAATGCGGTGCCTGTCCAGTCTATGAAGAATGCATGTTTAAAGATAAAGCAGCGTTTGTAGAGATTTAAAAATTCTATACAGTTAGCACGACCTTTTATAGCTACCTTAATAGCTATCTGATTATAGCTGTCTCAACTCAAGGAAAAATAATGCAAACGCTCACTGCCCTAGTATTTGATAATTTTGAGACGCTAGACCTGTTTGGACCAATAGAGATGTTCGGCTGCCTACCTGAGCATTATAGTATCCAATTTGCTTCTATAGCAGGTGGTATTATTCATAATCATCATGGTGTCGCGTTGCAAACTGTTGCAGTAGCAGAGTTAGAGCATCAAACTAATATTTTATTAATTGTCGGCGGTAAAGGTACGCGTCAAGTAATCGAGGACAGCCAGTTTTTGCAGACTCTTACCAAACTCTCTGATAACGCCGACTGGGTGCTCAGCGTCTGTACTGGCAGTGCGTTATTAGCCAAGGCTAATATCTTGGATGGTAAGCGCGCCACTTCTAATAAGCTTTCTTGGCAATGGGTTATTGAGCAATCAGACAAAGTTAATTGGGTACAGCAAGCACGCTGGGTAGTAGACGGCAAGTTCTATACTTCCTCAGGCGTCAGTGCTGGAATAGATATGACGCTTGGTTTTATTGCTGATAGACATGATATTGCTACTGTGCGACAAATCGCTAACTATACAGAGTATCGCTGGCAAGAAGATAGCCAGCTTGATGATTTCTACGATTGTTAGCAACAATAGCTGACACTAGAGTTTTAACTCGATTCACGGTAAAATGTGCTAATTTTTTGATTCACTTTTGCCTCTTATTTTCCGTTAACATTCAATTATGACTGATTTTATTAATAACAGTCCTTGCAATTAAGCGATCCAACTATGCGTGAATACAACTTATTTACATCTGAATCCGTGAGCGAAGGCCATCCTGATAAAATGGCTGACCAAATCTCAGACGCTATCCTTGATGCCATCTTACGTGAAGACCTACAAGCACGTGTAGCGTGTGAAACGCTGGTTAAAACTGGTGCAGTCATACTAGCAGGCGAAGTGACAACTACTGCTAACATCGACGTAGAACGCATCGTACGTGATACAGTCAACGGTATCGGCTATCATCATTCAGATCTTGGCTTTGATGGCGAGACTTGCGCGGTTATTAATATGCTTGGCAAACAATCACCTGAGATTGCTCAAGGCGTTGATCGCAGTAGCCCAGAAGAACAAGGCGCTGGTGACCAAGGATTGATGTTTGGCTATGCTAGTAATGAGACAGAAGTCTTAATGCCTGCCCCTATCGAGTTTGCACATCGTCTTATGGAGCGCCAATCTGAGCTGCGCCGTGCAGGCGATCTACCTTGGTTACGTCCAGATGCCAAAGCGCAAGTGACACTAAGATATGATGGCAATCGTCCAACTGCGATTGATGCAGTGGTGCTCTCTACTCAGCATGATCCAAGTATCTCGCAGAAAGATCTGCAAGAAGCGATTATGGAATCTATCATTAAAGAAGTACTGCCGGCCGATCTGTTACATGCTGGTACTCGCTACCACATCAACCCAACTGGCAAGTTCGTCATTGGTGGTCCCGTTGGTGATGCAGGCTTAACCGGACGTAAAATCATCGTTGACACTTACGGCGGTATGGCTCGTCATGGTGGCGGCGCATTCAGTGGTAAAGATCCCTCAAAAGTTGACCGTAGCGCTGCTTACGCGGTACGTTATGTCGCCAAAAATATCGTCGCAGCTGGATTGGCTGAGCGCTGTGAAGTGCAAGTTAGCTACGCAATTGGGGTCGCTGAACCAACCTCTATTTCGGTCAATACTTTTGGTACGAGTAAAATCAGCTCTGAAGAAATCATTCGCCTGATTCGCACTCATTTCGATTTGCGTCCTTATGGCATTACGCAAATGCTAAACTTACTCCAGCCTATGTATCAACGAACGGCGACCTTTGGACACTTTGGTCGCGAAGGTTCTGAAACTGCCTTTACTTGGGAAAAAACAGACAAAGCTGAGATTTTAAAAGCAGATGCAGGTCTATAAATCTATATTCAAATACACTCAATAGGAGTAGCTTATGTCTCAAGACAATATCGATAACAATGTTAACGCCAATGTAAATGACAACGACAATACTGAAGCAATGGCTGAAATCACCCCTGAAATGCAGGCGTTTTATCAGCGTGCCGATGCTATCATTGGTGTCGCTAACAGCCAACTAGGTCCTGATGCTCATTCAGGGCAAGTCGGTGCTTCACTACTTTATGCTGCAGCTCGTTATAGCGCTTCGGTTGCCTCTATTGGCTTCATAAAGGGTGATGACTTTGCAAAAGAAAAAGACGATATCGTAGAGTTTTACGTTAAGCAGTACCGTCAGATGCTGAGTGACAATTTAACCGATTATGCACAGAACTTCGATAAATATGTTCAGCTTAATCAAGATGATAAACCGGCTAAATAAGTGCTTTATTATTCAGTCTTAAAACAAAACCTCAGCCTATTCATAGACTGGGGTTTTTTATTGGCTATCTTTTTAGCAGATGACTGACTACAATTAGATTGATATTAAAAGAAATTCAAGCTCTTCGAGCTTAGGCTATCATTAACTTATAAAAGCAGATATAGCAGAAGAGTCTGCTACGCAACCGATTATTAGCTCATCCCCTACAATAGGACGTTATAGTTTTCATAAATTGCGACCTTCATAAATCGTGACTCTAATAGATAAGGACATCTTATGTTTAACAATAATTTTTGGACATCTTGGCGTTCATGCTTGTCGTTACTAGGAATATCCGTAGCAATGACGTTAGCAGGCTGTAGTAATATACCGAGTGGTACCGAGCCTGATACCACTCCGATTCACACACCAGCCACTAATCAACCAGCACCCAGTGATAATTTGTTTACTAAGTGCCCACCTCACAACCCAGAGCAAAACATGTGTACTATGCAATATGACCCTGTTTGCGTTACTACTAAAGTTGGTTCGGTAGTGAGTTATCGTACGGCGGGTAATGCCTGCTCAGCCTGTGGCACCACTGCAGCAATAGGTTATGTACCAGGCAAATGTATCTAATCTTTCAATAGCTCGAACCAAAAACATTTAATATCCTAATAATAAAAAACCCCAACTTGATATCAGTTGGGGTTTTTATCAATATTGCTTTTTAAAGATATTCTGTCTATTTACTTACTAGGTTTTTACTTGTTAGGTTTTACAACGATATCAGGCGGACCCTCTAACAGATCCTCATCGCGGAACTCGTTTGCTGAGTTATGCTCTGCTGACTCTTCAGTCGTAAACCACTGCTGCTGACGGTAAAGAATCAAGTGATCTCGACTCAAACCTCGTAATAGTGAATACATCATCACTAGTATCACAACAGCGAAGGGAAAGCCCGACACAATAGAAGCTGCCTGCAATGCCCCTAACCCGCCTGCTGCTAATAGTACTGCAGCAATGACGCCTTCAGTTCCTGCCCAGAATAGACGCTGAATCTTTGGTGGATCAGTATCGCCACCTGAGGTCAGCATATCAATAACAAAGCTTGCAGAATCTGATGAGGTGACGAACCAAAGCACAATCATCAGCACAATCAGCAAGTTGAATACGGTCGTTAATGGATAAGACTCCATCAGCTTAAAGATAGCACTACCAGTATCTGCCCTAACGGCCTCAACCAGCCCAGGACTTGCCATATTAGGATCAGCCGCAGCCATTAGCTCCATATGTACCGCTGAGCCACCAAAAGCAGTAAACCATAAGAACAAAATCGTAATAGGGATTAATAACACCCCTAACGTGAACTCACGAATGGTACGACCACGAGAGATACGGGCCACGAATACCCCAACGAATGGTGACCAGCTAATCCACCATGCCCAATAGAAAATAGTCCACGATGACTGCCAGTTTTCTTGACCTTCATAAGACTCTGTCCACGTACCTAAAGGAATCACTTGATGTAGATAATTACCAATGTTTTCTACAAAGCTATTAAAAATAAACTGCGTAGGGCCCAAAATAATCACAAAGCTCAATAGCACAATAGTCAGAAAGATATTGATATCGCTTAAGCGCTTGATACCTTTATCTAGTCCCATAAACAACGATAATCCTGCCAGCACAGTGATAAATGCAATCAAGATAATCTGCACGGTAATATTGTTAGGGATACCAAATACACTCTCAAGACCAGAGTTAATCTGTAACACCCCAAGACCTAAGGTGGTCACCACCCCAAACATCGTACCAAATACCGCTAGCGTATCGACCGTATGACCCCAACCACCGTATATCTTTTTACCTAATATGGGATATAGCGTTGAGCGAATAGCTAGTGGTAAACCACGGCGATAGTGAAAGTAGGCCAAAGCCAAAGCCACCATGCCATACAATGCCCACACATGAAAACCATAATGCAAGAATGAGATGTTCATCGCAAGCTTAGCAGATGCGACAGTCTCTCCCTCACCAAGTGGCGGTGCCATATAGTGATAAAGCGGCTCAGCCGTTCCCCAGTACAGTAGTCCGATACCGATACCAGCGGAGAACAGCATACCAATCCAAGAAAGCAATTTGTATTCAGGTTTTTCTGTCTGATGACCAAGCCTGATATCGCCGTAACGACTAAATATCATATAGATACTCATCATCACGGTGGCATTAATAACCACAATAAAGAACCAGCCAAAGCGCAAAGAAACAAATTCTTTTGCTTGGCCAAATACTATTTCTGCTTGTTCATTAAAAAAAGCGCCAAAGATAATAAATAAGGTAATCAAAATTACCGAGGTTAAAAAAACCGGTTTACTTACCCGTGGAAAAGGGCCCACTCTGCCAACTTTGACATGATCCATAGAGCTTCCTAGAGACAAAATAGCGTCACAATATCAAGATATCAATCAATTATCAAATATAAAGTCGTTATGCTTAACTCTAATATAAGAAACGAACCTAAAAATTTTGGGATTATTTTTTGTTTATAAGTACTTCTTTGGAATAGCTTTTTTACATTCGTTACTTTATTAATTAGCTTAATAAGTAAAACCCCAGTCTACGAAGAGACTGGGGTTTCTTTTATCAACCATAGATTTAACGCTGTTTTTTAGTCACCTTTGGCAACTTCAGGTGGGCCTTCTAAAAACTCTTCATCAGTGAATTCATTAGCCGTATTATGCTGAACTGACTCATCAGTGATAAATCGTTGTTCTGCTCGATACAGTATCAGCTCATCACGACTAAACCCTCGCAACATAGCGTATAGCATGACGAAGACAACGATAGCGAATGGAAATCCAGCGACGATAGCTGCCGCCTGTAGAGCACCTAAGCCACCAGCCGCCAACAAGATAGCTGCAACAAGACCCTGCAGAATAGCCCAAAATAAACGCTGAATTTTAGGTGGGTTGGTTTCACCGCCAGACGTCAACATATCGATAACAAAACTGGCTGAATCTGATGAAGTCACAAACCATAGTACAATCATAATGACAATCAACATCGTAGTCGCTTTGGTAAATGGATAGAATTCCATCAACTTAAAGATAGCACTACCATAATCATTCTGTACTACTTCGATAAATCCAGGATTACCAATTAATTCCATATTTACTGCCACACCACCAAAGGTCGTGAACCAGAAAAACAGAATAATCATAGGTACAAATAAAACACCTAGCAAAAATTCACGGATAGTACGACCACGGCTAATGCGGGCGATGAATACGCCTACAAATGGTGACCAACTGACCCACCATGCCCAGTAAAATATCGTCCATGATGACTGCCAATCACCTTTGCTATAAGCCTCACTCCAAAAACCAAGCTGGACAAGGTTTTGTAGATAGTTACCAGTATTTTCTACCAAACTATCCATGATGTATTGAGTAGGACCCATGATAAAGGCAAAGCCCAACAACACAAATGTCAAAATAATATTAGTATCACTTAAGCGCTTGATACCTTTATCTAAACCCATCATTAATGAGCCACACGCAAGCATAGTAATCAAAGCGATTAAGATAACTTGCATCGTTACTGTATTAGGCAGTCCAAACAACCCTTCTAATCCAGAGTTAATCTGCAACACGCCAAAACCTAACGTGGTCACCACACCAAACATCGTACCAAATACTGCCAACGTATCAACAGTATGTCCCCATTTGCCATAAATCTTCTGACCTAATATCGGATATAGGCTAGAACGAATAGCGAGAGGTAAGCCACGGCGAAAATGAAAATAGGCTAATGACAATGCAACCACAGCATAAATTGCCCAAGCGTGAATCCCATAATGTAAAAAGGAGATATTCATCGCTTGTTTGGCAGCTTCTACTGTTTCCGCTTCGCCCAATGGCGGTGACATAAAGTGATAAACAGGCTCAGCTGTACCCCAATACATAATGCCAATACCAATACCGGCTGAAAACAACATGCCAATCCAAGAGGGCAAACTGTATTGCGGCGTTTCGGTTTGATGACCTAAACGGATATCGCCGTATTTACTAAATATTAAATACAAACATAAAAATACGGCAACGTTCATCAGTATGACAAATAGCCAGCCAAAACGTTGGGTAATAAAAGTCTGCATGGTACTAAATAGAGTGCTTGCCAGCTCTTGAAACAAAGCACCAAATATAATAAAACCTAAGATCAGTACTGCTGAAGCAATAAATACAGGTTTGTTTACTCGTGGAAAAGGCCCTAAACGGCCAATTTTGAGTTCGCTCATTATGCTTTCCAAAATCTAAGGGGTTGCTACCATAACAAGATGTTACCCAATTATCAATTTAATGGGATTTTATTGTAAAAAAAGTTTGCAATAAAAAAGGAGTTATTGATTTAAGTTATAGTTTATTTTTTGCTTAAGTAACGTATTGATTTTAAATATGAATGATTAAACAGCTACCTTCAGCGTACATATATCGTTAAGCCTTTATCATTACAAACTCGCTCTCAAAAAAAGCCCAACTCATACAGAGTTGGGCTTTCTTATAGAACTTAAACACTAGAACTTAAACACTAAAAATTAGTCACCTTTTACAATTTTAGGTGGTCCCTTTAGCAGTTTTTCATCAATAAATTCATTGGCTGAGTTATGATCCGCAGATTCATCAGTAATAAATTGTTGTTGAGCGCGATAAAGTATCAAACGATCTCGACCCAGACCACGTAAAAGTGCATACATCATTACAAATATCACTAAGGCAAACGGTAGCCCTGCCACAATAGCTGCTGCTTGCAGTGCACCTAAGCCACCTGCTGCTAATAATATAGCCGCAATCAGACCCTCCATCGTTGCCCAAAATAAACGCTGAATCTTTGGTGGATTGGTATCACCACCAGCCGTCAACATATCGATAACAAAGCTTGCGGAGTCTGATGAGGTCACAAACCAAAGTACAATCATAATGACGATTAACAAAGTAATAGGTTTGGTAAGTGGATAGTACTCGACCAATTTAAAGATTGCGCTACCAGTATCTGCTTGTACGGCTTCGACCAATCCTGGACTAACCAAGGCTGGATCAAGAGCTGCCAACAGCTCCATATGAATAGCAACGCCACCGAAGGCAGTAAACCAGAAGAATAAAATGGTCATTGGAATTAATAGTACACCCAATACAAACTCACGGATGGTACGACCACGGCTAATACGGGCAATAAATACACCTACAAATGGCGCCCAACTTACCCACCATGCCCAATAGAAAATTGTCCATGACGACTGCCAATCGGTATTACTGTAAGCCTCACCCCAAAAACCTAATGGAATAACAGACATTAGATAGTTACCAATATTTTCAATGAAACTATCAAAAATAAATAATGTTGGACCTAAAATCACTATAAAGGCTAACAGCACACCAGTAAGGCCCATATTGATATCACTTAAGCGCTTGATACCTTTATCAAGACCCAACATAAGAGATACGCAGGCTAAGGCAGTCACAAAGGCAATAATGAGAAACTGTACAGGTAAGCTGTTTGGTATGCCAAACAAACCCTCAAGGCCTGAGTTGATCTGCATAACCCCCAAACCTAGCGAAGTTACGACGCCAAACATCGTACCAAATACCGCCAAAATATCGACAGTATGTCCCCAGCCGCCATAAATTCTTTGACCCAATAATGGATACAGTGTTGAGCGAATGGATAGAGGCAGACCACGGCGAAAATGAAAATAAGCTAAGGAGAGTGCTACGATGGTATAAATTGCCCAAGCATGCAATCCCCAATGTACAAATGAGATATTCATCGCTTGTTTGGCGGCTTCTACTGTTTCTGGTTCACCCATTGGTGGTGCCATGAAATGGTACAAAGGCTCCGCTGTGCCCCAGTATACCAGCCCAATACCAATACCTGCTGAGAACAGCATACCTATCCAAGAGACAAGGCTATATTGTGGTCGCTCTGTCTGTTTACCTAAACGAATGTCACCGTAGCGACTCGCTGCTAGATAGATACAAAAGACTAATGCCACGTTCATTAATATAATGAACAGCCAGCCAAACTTATCAGCAATAAAACTTTGTAAAAAACTAAAAAGTGCGGATGCAGTTTCAGTGAAAAAAGCACCAAAAATAATGAAACCAACAATTAAAACACCTGAGGTAATAAAAACAGGCTTATTAACCCTTGGGAATGGACCCAATCTTTCTACTTTTACTTCGTTCATGGGTTAAAATCTCGTAATCTAAGGAATGTCACCTTAACAAACTAATCCTTAATTATCAATTAATTACAAAATAAAACTCAATAAAAATACTGCTGTTATCTCTGTGTTTAACTACTACTAAGTTTGTCTTAATGCCAATGTATCGTTAGATAAACCACTCGCTCTAATCCAAATTGATCTAAAAAAACCAATATTTTTACTCAATATTCTTAATAGTCAAATGTTAAAAAACCTCACATTTCGTACAAATGTGAGGTTGAGATATAGAATAATTAATCAAGTCATCTATCAATGCTGTCTAATGTAATCACCCTATTAAGGTAGCAATTTTAGCAACTTACCATTATCACCATCTTCTAGTAGCCATACTTCTCCATCTACTGCCAGCACGCTACGAATACGCTCACCCATATCATAACGGTAACGTTCATGAGCTGCGTCATTTTCATCCAAACTTACCACTATTAATGCTTTGGATGATAGACCACTGATAAGTGCACTGCTTTGCCATGCTGGAAAATCGTTTTGAGTACCAGAAGAATATATACTCATAGACGACGGTGATATCACTGGTGTCCAAGTGATTTTAGGCGCTTCAAATTCATGACGAGTATTATGATCAGGAATATCAGTGCCTGAATAGTTACGCCCATTAGAGACGATAGGCCAACCATAATTATTGCCTCTTTTAATCAGGTTAAATTCATCACCGCCTTTTGGACCCATCTCGTGCGCCCAGAGTCTACCACTATCATCAAACGTCATACCGAGTACGTTACGATGACCTATCGTCCAAAACTGCGAGGCGATATCGTTAGCATTGCCTACAAATGGATTGTCTTTTGGTACAGAGCCATCAGCGTTTAGCCGTATTATCTTGCCCAAATTGACCGTCATATCTTGTGCAGGGTCTTTTTTCTGACGTTCACCTGAGCTGATATATAAGTACTGTCCATCAGGAGAGAATAGTAAACGATGGCTATAATGGCCTTGACCTTTAACTTTTGGCGTTTGCTGCCAAATTGGCGTAATCTCTTGCAAGCTTGGCGCATCAGTATCTAATCCTGAAAGTTTGGCTTTGATAACCTTAGCCCCAAATTGATTGCTATCTGCGCCACTTCCTGCTTCAACGTAGCTAAGATATACCATGTTGGTAGTAGCAAAGTCTGGCGCAAGAATTAAATCACCGAGTCCGCCCTGCCCGCCATAAGCGACCTTGGGTACACCGCTTACTTTTGTCTTGTTCCCTGTTGCGGTATCGACAATGAACAGCTCACCTGCTTTTTGAGTCACTAGTAGTTTACGTGACTCATTATCGCTTTTAGGTAGCGCTGTCATCGCCCATGGCTCATCAAAGCTGGTTAGAGTCTTAGTCGTGAATTCAGGTTTGTCGCCATCGGCTTTTATTTCGGTAGCAGAGCTGTCGGACGCTTCTGATTGCACAGTGGCTGTGTCATTATTCACTGTAGATGGATTGGAGCAAGCAGAGGCGCTAAATAATAACGCTATTATGGTCAAAGGTACTTTTATACACTTAGTATTCGTTATCATAATATTATTCCTTTAAGTCCGCTTTCCTCTAATATAACAAGCATAACGCACGCTCTGGTACAGATTATGTTTTTGTATAGAAAAACCCCTTACCTGCTATTGCAAATAAGGGGTTGGTTTATTGTCAAACTAATATCCTAATGTAGGATCATTGAATTGACTTTATTAGCTCATTCTAAGTTTATCGAAAGTCAGCTTATCATCTAGACCAACATCGACTTTAATGATGTCACCCGCGACAAAGTCACCTGCCAGCAATTTCATTGATAGTGGGTTTTCAATCTCTTGTTGGATAGCACGTTTGAGCGGACGCGCACCGTATACAGGATCATAACCAACTGCGACCAGCTGACTCATTGCTTCATCAGAGAGCGTAATGTCTAGCTCACGCTCTTGCAAGCGATGGCGCAGACGCTCCAGCTGAATATCAGCAATACCAGCCATTTGTTCTTGACCCAACGCATGGAACACCACAATCTCATCAATACGGTTCACAAACTCAGGACGGAAATGCTCGCCAACTGAATCCATCACTGCCGCTTTGATGTCTTTGTAATCTTCGCCAACCATTTCTTGGATTTTATGTGAACCCAAGTTACTGGTCATGATGATAACGGTATTCTTAAAGTCTACTACGCGACCTTGCGAGTCAGTCAAGCGCCCATCGTCCAATACTTGCAACAAGATATTGAACACATCAGGGTGTGCTTTTTCTACCTCATCGAACAGCACGACACTATAAGGTTTGCGACGTACCGCTTCTGTCAATGTACCACCCTCTTCGTAGCCGACATAACCAGGAGGCGCACCTACCAAGCGACTGACACTGTGCTTTTCCATGAACTCACTCATGTCGATACGCACCATCGCATCTTCACTATCAAACAAGAAGTTTGCCAAAGATTTGGTCAGCTCAGTCTTACCTACACCTGTTGGCCCTAGAAATAAGAACGAGCCAGAAGGACGATTCGGGTCAGATAAGCCTGCACGACTACGGCGCACCGCATTGGCAACCGACTCAACTGCTTCATCTTGACCAATGACGCGTTCGTGGAGCTTGTCTTCCATTGCCAGCATCTTATCGCGCTCACCTTGCATCATTTTACTGACAGGAATACCGGTTGCCGCTGCGACTACTTCAGCAACCTCATTATCAGTTACTTTATTCCGCAATAATTTGACGGATATTGGCTCGCCTGCTTGCTCCTTTTGCTCAGCCAAATCAATCTCGGCAATTTGTTTTTCAAGTTCGGGTATCACACCATATTGTAATCGAGACATTTCTGCATAATCGCCATCACGCGAGGCTTTTTCTAGCTGAATACGTGCTTTATCCAAGTTTTCTTTATGTTGTTTACTACCTTCAACTAAAGCCTTTTCAGCCTGCCAAATCTCATTGAGGTCAGCAGACTCTTTTTCAACTTCTTCAATCTGTGTATCTAGTATTTTGAGCTCTGCTTTCGCACCCGCATCTTCTTCGTTTTTCAACACTTCGCGCTGCATTTTTAACTGAATCAGACGGCTATCGAGCTTACCTAATGCCTCAGGCTTACTGTCCATCTCCATCCGCAGACGACTGGCTGCTTCGTCAATGAGATCAATCGCCTTATCCGGCAGTTTACGATCAGTAATATAGCGATGACTCATACGCGCAGCCGCAATGATAGCGCTATCTTGAATAACGACCCCATGATGCAGCTCATAACGGTCTTTGAGACCACGCAGAATAGCAATAGTATCTTCAACTGTCGGCTCATCGACCAAGACTTTTTGGAAACGACGCTCAAGCGCCGCATCCTTTTCGATATACTGACGATACTCATCCAAAGTAGTGGCACCGACGCAATGTAGCTCACCACGTGCCAGCGCAGGTTTTAACATGTTACCTGCATCCATCGCACCTTCCGATTTACCCGCCCCAACCATGGTATGCAGCTCATCAATGAATAAGATGACATTACCTTCTTGCTTGGCTAAATCACTAAGCACACTTTTGAGACGCTCTTCAAACTCGCCACGGAATTTTGCACCGGCAATCAATGCACCTAAATCTAGCGATAGAACTTCTTTGCGGCGTAGACCTTCTGGTACATCACCGTTGATAATTTTTTGCGCCAAGCCTTCGACAATAGCAGTCTTACCAACACCCGGCTCACCAATTAGTACTGGGTTATTCTTAGTACGACGTGACAGTACCTGAATGGTACGGCGAATCTCTTCATCACGGCCAATGACTGGATCAAGCTTACCGAGTTCTGCTTGCTCAGTTAAGTTAATCGTATACTTATTCAGTGCATCACGCTGATCTTCAGCGTTTTGATTGTCTACCTTCTCATTACCACGTAGCTGCTCGATTACTACTTTTAACTTAGCAGCAGTCACTCCTGCACTTTCAAATATTTTTTTGGTCTCGCCTTGTTCAGCCAGTGCCAATATGACCCATTCTGTTGCAATAAAATCATCACCAGCTTTTTGCGCTTGGCGATCGGCCAAATTTAGAATTTTAACTGCGTTTGGATTTAGATTTACATCACCGGTAGGTTCAGCAATCTTAGCTTGATTGTCCAATGCCTTCGCCACGCCATTCTTTAATGCTGGAATAGATGCACCTGCTTGCTGACAGATAGACAAGTTAGACTCATCCTGTAATAAAACTGCCAGTAAATGCACCGGATCAATCCCAGTATTATCACGACCTAGCGCTAGACTTTGCGCCTCTTGAATGGCGGCCTGTAGCTTCTGCGTAAATTTTTCAAACCTCATATTCTCACCTTTTATAATTAGTATTTATCAATAGTCTTTGTAGTGGATTTATAGTGTAACCCTTTTGTTCAACTGTTATATATATGCGGTATGTTGAATTGTATTTCAACTAAAAAGTATACCGTGTCAATAATAGATAATGACTTTCTGGTATATACATAAGACAGACTGATTACAACCTCTGCAAAGATTAAACCTTACCACTAGTATTGATATTAATATTGACTATTAATTGGTATTTTTAGAATATATTTCAAGTGCAAAATCTCAAGACAAAAGACAATATTTTTAAGCAAAAAAGGAAGTAGGCTAACAGTTATACTTGTCGTATATCCATTACCCTACTTCCTAATTTTGGTGCTATCTTGATTTGCTTATATACGACTATAAACTCTATTTAACTGAGAGTGGATAATGCGCCTTTTAGCTTATCCTCAAATTTATCTTTTATAAAATGAGCATACTCTATGCTGATATGTTCAGCATCACGGTACATTATTTTTTCAGAAAAAGTAGTCAGACATTTTTCGGCGGTACAGAACATATCTGACATATCAATGCCCGTAATAATGTCTTGATACTCTAAAGTAGGATCAGTCGGTAGTAAAGCATCTGCACGATCTATGGTACAAGCATCTGCGTCTGACCCGTTTCTATTCCTATGTAGACAGTCCGGTACATCAAAGTCGAAACGTGGATTATCTCTTATACCGATAACATCGATTTTGTTATCAGCAAGCACTTTCCAGCTATCAACGTATGATGTAGGAATAAATTCGCCTTTCTCTAAGTTCACTCTAGTAGAGTTTGTAATGACTGCATAAGGGTTTATATCTATAATTTTTTCAATAGCAGCTTCGTTCCATTTATGACAAGATTCATTCGACTCTTCAAGTGCTCCTAAAGGGCATCCGGCCTTAGTCATATTGATAACTTTAAAATTATTATCTTGTCCAATGGTATCTAGCGCTGTAATCCATTGTACGGCATGAGATCCTCCTGCTAGTACAATTTCTTTATCAGAACTCAGGTCTCCAAATTCGCAAGTAGTGACCTCCTCTCCATCCATAGATTGATTACAGCCAGGAGCATAGGCAGCAGGAACTCTTTGTTTTATCGTAAGCAGCCGATCGCGATCTGGCTTGAAGGCTTGATCTTCTACGTAGATACTGTCGCCCTTAAAGGGTTCAACAGACTTACTTTCCAACGCTGTCTTTGCACTTTCGGTGGTAGATACTACTTCATGTCTAAATGCGAAAGCCGCTACCATCACCGGTAAGAAAAACAGGACTCCGATTGAGAAGTTAACAAGTACTTTTTCTCTTGGTATTTTTCTAAAAGGAGATTCTATTTTTTTACTGGTGAAGTATGCCAAAACTGTAGAGGCAATCATAATCATTAGTCCTTGCAACAGACTAACAGATTCATAACCAAAATATTCTTTATAAAATACTAAGATAGGCCAGTGCCAAAGGTAAATAGTAAAAGATATACCGCCTAAAAACACTAAGAATTTATTTGATAATAGGTTGTTTACTACGCCCTTACCACCAACGCCAGACATGATAATAAAAACTGCACCAAGTACCGGAATCAATGATACAGGACCTGAAAAACTTGCCCCTCTAGGAATCAATATAGCTCCACCAACAATCAGAGCAATACCTACAATCCCCAATGCTTGTCTATATTTTATTTTTTTAGCATTTGAGATTAAAAGAAATGCGAGTGATCCAAAGAAAAACTCCCAAATCCTTGATAGCGGATTAAAGTAACTCATCGCTGGATCGTCTTTAACCAACACCGTAGCATATGCAAAAGACGCCAATATGACGAAAATTACTCCTAAAAATAAAGGCGCTGAGGTTTGTTTTTTCTTAGCAATATAAGCTAGAGGAATTAGAATTAGCGGGAAAACCACATAAAACTGCATCTGGATAGATAGCGCCCAAAACTGTTGTACAGGACTAGGCGGACTACCAGAAGATAAATAATCGACAGAAAGTCTGATCAGTTGTATATTTTCAAGATGTAAGGCGCTGGCAATTATCTCATGTAGCACAGTATATATAAGGACTGGAGATGAAATAAAGTAGCTAGCAATTAATGTGGCTGCAAGCACGATATATGCTGATGGTGCCACTCTCTTTATCACCCCTCCCCAGAAAGGAAATGGGCTAAATGTACCGTTTAAAAAATAACCCTTCAATACAATTGAAGCCATCAAAAACCCAGAAACGACGAAAAAGACATCAACCCCGCCTGATACCTTATTGAACCATATATGGAAAACCATAATAATAATGGCGCCTACCGCTCTTAATCCTTGGATGTCATTTCTATACTCATGGTGAGTATATTTATCAAACACAATTTTCCCCTTACATTCGTATAAGCGATTATAGACAATAGCATAGAAATATTAAAAGAAAACTAGCAACATAAAACATAATTGATATACGGTCTTATAACCACGATATACGGTGTTGTTATAACCTAGTAATAATATTCAATTCACTTTTTATAGGTAAAGAGGTTCCTTCAAATTGAGGACACGCCCTAGTGCTTGAGAGTGAAAAATTATAATTAACGTTCATTATTAATGCAACAGAAAAGAAAAGTGCTCATTACTCTACTATTTCAATCGGAATACCAAGCGCAACGGTATCCATAATTTCATCCATCTCATCGTTGGCGACAGCGATACAACCATCGGTCCAGTCGCTTTTTTGATTAATCCACGCTAGATGACCAAAGCCATTCATTTGCCCATGAATCATAATATCCCCACCAGGATTCACGCCGAGCGCTTCAGCTTGAGCCTTATTAGCGGCATTAGGATAACTAATATGGATAGAACGATGGGCGATAGAATTTTCATTCCTACAATCTAGATTATAGATGCCTACTGGCGTACGCTGATCGCCTTCTTGCTGCTTATGACCTACTGGACTATCTCCTAGCGCAATACGATAGGATTTAATCACTTCGTTATTGCTGAGTAATTGTAGGGTGCGCGCAGATTTATCGACAAAGACTTTATCAATAATTACCGTATTAGGAATGGCTTTGGGGTTATGAAAGAGAGCTTGCGTATCGACCGATACTTTTTTTATATGAGCTATCGCACTTGTACTAACGACAGCAATCGCAAGTCCAATAGAAATAATTAGCCAATGTTTGCTGATATTCATGGGAGAAAACGACATAGGCCTTGATCCTTATGATTGGCTATTGGAGAACTGAACCACAATGTACCAATCTGATAATGAATCTGCCTAATGTATCAAAGCGCTATGCCAAATTTTGTGAGAATTTTATGAATAAGACTCAATTGTTAAAGATATTTTCCAACTAGCTGGTATAAGTTAGACCATACGAATGGCACCATCTAGGCGAATGACTTCTCCATTTAAGTAGGCATTATCAATAATCTGAGTCACCAATTTGGCAAATTCATCAGGATTGCCCAAACGCTTAGGATAAGGAACGCTAGCCTCTAACTGCTCACGAGCTTTTTCAGGGATAGTCTCCATCATTGGAGTAGCAAACACCCCAGGTGCGATAGTCATGACGCGTATACCATGACGTGCCAGCTCACGCGCTAGTGGCAAAGTGAGACCGACCACGCCAGCTTTGGACGATGCATAGCTTCCCTGTCCTACTTGCCCATCAAAAGCAGCGATAGAAGCAGTGTTAATAATGACACCATTATCAGCGTTCTTCTCTGCGGCGCTCTCTGTATTACTGTCATTAGCAACTCGTTTAGCTATGGAAGCTGCGACCAAACGCGCTACGTTAAAAGAACCAACGAGATTGATATTAACCCCGCGACTAAAGGCATCAAGGTCCGCTGGATTGTTTTCGCGATCGAGTAGCTTTTGTACGACAGCGATGCCTGCGCAGTTAATTGAACCTTGCAAACCGCCAAACTCTTTTTCGGCCTTATCAACAGCCGCTTGTACCTCTTCGCCACTGGTAACATCACAGCGTACAAAGCGAGCATTGTCACCCAGTTCATCGACCAATGCTTGTCCAGTTGACTCATTCAAATCAGCGATGACGACTTTGCCGCCTTCACTAACGATGGCACGAACGACTGACTCACCCAATCCTGATGCACCACCGGTAACCAAAAAGCTGTGTTGTTGAATTTGCATGATTATTCCTTAACCATTTAAGATTTAGTATTTTTAGTTAAAATGTTGGAAAATTTTTAGTTGAAAGCATTAAAAATTTTGACAATCAAGCTTATTTATTCAGCAGTCAGACTTCGTAATAAAAAGCGTTGAATCTTGCCACTTGGCGTCTTTGGTAATGCTGCAACAAACTCAATCTCGCGTGGATAAGCATGGGTCGATAAACGCTTACGTACCAAGTCTTTAATTTGCTGGGCAATCTCGTCACTGCCTTCGATGCCATCTTTTAGCACCACATAAGATTTGATATTATGTCCGCGCACCTCGTCAGGGACACCGACGGCAGCCGATTCAGCAACAGCCTCATGTTCTAATACAGTGTTTTCAACATCAGTTGGACCGACACGGTAACCTGCCGTAGTAATGATGTCATCATCACGACCTGAGAACCAATAACTGCCGTCACTATGGCGCTCAACCACATCTCCTGTCAGATAATAATCTTCAAAGAAAGCCTGTTTTTCGTTCCAGCTATAACCACGGAAATAAAACGCTGGCGATTGATTGACTACAACTGCCAGCTGGCCTTGCTCGCCATCAGGCAATACTTGCATATCATCACCCAATACGACGAGGGTGTGCCCTGGTAACGCCATGCCCATCGAGCCGACGGGACATTCATGTTCTAACGCATGATGCTCACAGCAGGTCATTCCGGTCTCTGTCTGTCCATACTGATCACAGACTTTGCAACCTAAGTGACTTTCAATCCAGCTTACTACTTCAGTATTCAAAGTTTCACCTGCTGAATTAGCACAGCGCAATGATAATTTTGAAGAGTTATTTTCGGAGATTTCTTCAAAGACACCGCTGGATTTCATCATGCGAAATGCCGTTGGCGAAGAAGCCAAATTGGTAATCTTATGACGCACCATAAAGTCGCGCGTATTGGGAGCATCAAACCCCGCTTCATTAAAATAAGTCGTGACACCTAATAATAGAGGTCCGGTAATCGCATAATACAAACCGTACGCCCAGCCTGGATCTGCCATATTCCAATAATTATCACTCTGGCGTAGATCAATTGCATAGCGCATATATAGATAAAAAGCTGGCAACGCAGCTAATGGAACACTGACGCCTTTTGACTTGCCAACCGTTCCTGAGGTAAACATTTGCAAAAATGACGCATCCGTATCTAACAAGACGGGCTCTATAGTCTGCGGCTGTGTTGCTATCATATCGTCATAATTGTCGTCACCCCAAGCCCTACTATCAACTGCACTACCAATTAAGACCATTTTGGTTTGCTCGGCCAAATCTTCAAACTTGCTACGATTCTCTTTATTGGTAAAAACGACTTTGGTATTGGCTTTATCCATTCGGTACTTGATTGAATCATAGCCAAAAGCGGTAAATAACGGTTGATAAACTGCCCCTAATCGCCACGTTGCTAACACAACTATTAATAACTCAGGTGTACGCGGTAGCATGGTCGCTACTTGGTCACCGACTTTTACACCATAAGACTGTAATAACCTGGCTACCTGTGCGCTGGCTTTATCTAATTCACCAAAACTCATACGCGTTACATTGCCCGCAGTATCTTCGTGTACCAGTGCGATATTATCAGCACGACCATCACGCACATGACGGCCACAGCAAGCCATATAAGCGTTAAGGCGATCATCTAAATGCGCACCAAAGATCTCTGTTAACAATGCATCCATATCGAAATTATTATAGTAATCGGCATAGCTTGTTAGAGTATTTGAATTATCGGAAGCAGTTTGCGTGGTGTTTTGAGATAAGTTGGTATTTGAAGATGAGATAGTCATGAGCTAATCCTTTAGCAATTTATAAATAGAGAGCAACGGCTCAAGTCGGATATGTGTTAGTTTTAATAGCAAAACAGTCATATCCTATAGACCGTTTAAGATTCTTATATTTAAGATAATCTATTAGTAACGCATTTCCATATTTATTTCAATACATAACGTATCATTTTTATAGTTAAATGCAAATCTTCTAATAGCTATAAACTCATTCTAATGTGCTTAAAAACCCAAGTAACGCTTTCTCTTCACAGCGTTGATATTCTTTAGTACGTCCACGACGTGCTTGTTTGTAAGGCTCAAAAAACTCACCTACTAAGAACTTCTCAATAATAACGGGGTGAATATAGGAGGCTCGGCACACGGCAGGTGTATTGCCCAGATCATTTGCCACTTCTTTGACCATATCCGCGACCAATTGCTGGCGCTCATCGCTGTCAGGTGCACTCGCCAGCACTTGCTGCCCTGCTGACGTTTGCAATTCATCATAAAGGTAGCTGGCCGCCAGCACACTCGCCATCCATGTACGAAAATCCTTTGCACTATACATCTTGCTCTCGCAATCGTTGCCGCAAGTATGCGTCCGCAAATAGTCATTAATATTTGCACTATCAATAACTTGCTTATCGCCATTTTCATCCAAATATTTGAAAATCTGATAACCGGGCAGCTCACTACATGCCTGCACAATGTCAATTAAACGCTCGTCTTGCAATTCTATATGATGCGCTTTCGCACTTTTACCGACAAAATCAAAAGCCAAACCGTTGTCTGTTTCGCTGACATGTTTGCTTCTTAAAGTGCTAAGGCCGTAGCTTTTATTGAGTTTAGCATAGCGGCTGTTACCAATACGAATCAAGGTCGTCTCAAGCAGTTTAACAACTGCAGCCAATACATTGGCGCGTGACAATGGCTCAGCTTCTAAATCTTTTTCGACTTGTGCGCGTAGGTTTGGTAGCGCTTCTGCAAAACCTATCATGGCATCAAACTTAGCCTGATCACGGATATTGTTCCATGATGGATGATACAAATACTGCTTACGTGCTTTGTCATCGCGACCCGTCGACTGCAAGTGGCCTTTGTCATCTTGGCATATCCAAACCTCTGACCACATCGGTGGAATAACCAAAGCATCAAAACGCTTGCGCAAAGCTTTATCTTTCACAGTATTGCCAGTTGCATCACGGTAAGTAAACCCGCGCCCCCAACGTCTACGTGTAAATCCAGGTTCATCGTCGTTTACATAACGCAGATTAGCACAGCGCGCTAAATGCTCGTAATCATGACGCGTATCTTCCGTAATTGCTTGCTGGTTTGCCTTTGCCATAAAACAGTACGCCTATTGAAAGTTATTGTTTTAGCATAATTAACTGTGATTATTTTTGCTGTTTACTTGCCACAGATAAAGTGTAATGCTGTGTAAAATCTAGCTTATTGAACACCCATAAAAAAACGCCAAGCGTTAAACACTTGGCGTTAATCGTTCTAATACTAATCTAAAAGCCACTATTTACCATAAGTACATAAATAAGCGGTTTCTACTTCAACTTTGACATTAAACTTCTTATTGGCTTCAATAGTAAATTGCTCGCCAGCATTAAAGGTTTGCCATTCATCACTTTCTGGTAGCTTGACAGTTAATGCCCCACTAACGACTGTCATGGTTTCAAATTCGCTGGTACCAAACTCATATTCACCAATGCTCATGACACCGACAGTAGCTGGCTTAGTCGCCGTTTGAAAGGCAATTGAGGTCACTTTATCATCAAAATAATTATTCACGCTTAGCATAATTTTTCCTTAAGTAATTTTTGCTTTGTTACCCAACTATCAACCTTATGGACTACTGTAGGCTGTGGCTTTAGCCCAGCATTTTGCTTCGGCAAAGGTTTAAGCTGGGCTAAAACCACAGCCTACTTCAAAAAGATTGAAGAATTAAGAGTAGGGATTTATTCTTAAAAGCACCCCTACAGTCCCGCTTTTAGGCTTGCCTCGATAAATTGATCGAGATCACCATCTAGCACCGCACCCGTGTTAAAGGTCTCAACGCCGGTACGTAAGTCTTTGATACGTGAATCATCGAGTACATAAGAGCGGATTTGACTGCCCCAACCGACATCAGATTTACCATCTTCAACCGCTTGCTGGGATTCCATACGTTTTTGCATCTCAAGCTCGTAGAGCTTGGCACGTAGCATTTTCATCGCGGTCGCTTTGTTACCATGTTGGCTACGCTCGTTCTGACAAGTCACTACCACGCCACTTGGTTCGTGGGTGATACGTACGGCAGAATCGGTGGTGTTAACGTGCTGACCACCTGCGCCCGATGAGCGATAAGTATCGATACGCAAATCCGCTGGATTGATATCAATCTCAATATTATCATCAATTTCAGGCGAGACAAAAACGGCCGCAAATGAGGTATGACGGCCATTATTACTATCAAATGGCGATTTACGGACTAGGCGATGCACACCAATTTCGGTACGTAACCAGCCAAAAGCATAGTCACCCTTAATCTCAATCGTGGCCGATTTGATACCAGCGACGCTACCTGATGATACTTCAATCACTTCAACTTTGAAACCATGCGCTTCTGCCCAGCGCGTATACATACGCAGCAGCATTTCTGCCCAATCTTGCGCTTCTGTGCCGCCGCTGCCCGATTGAATATCCAAGTAGCAGTTATTTGGATCCATCTCACCGCTAAACATGCGACGAAACTCTAAGTCCGCAACGCGCTTTTCCGCATCGTCGAGCTCGGCTTGTACATCAGCAAGCAACGATTCGTCTTCTGCCTCTACCGCCAGCTCCAGCATGGCAGACGCATCTTCTAAAGTGGTCTCAAGTGAGACGACTACATCGATGACCCCATCAAGTTGGCTTTTTTCTTTATTAATCTTTGTTGCACGCTCTGGATCATTCCATAGCTCGGGGTTTTCTAATTCTAAATTGACTTCTTCTAAGCGTTCTTGCTTACCATCGAAGTCAAAGATACCTCCGCAAGTCATGCCCACGCTCAGATAGATCTTTGATTTGTTCTTGATACGGATTGATTTCCATAGGTTTTCCTAAGTTAATAAAAGCTAAGTTAATAAACGATAATGTTTACGCTTAATATTATTCATGCATAACTGGAATAAATGTTTCTAGCTTGCTGTGCGCAAGCCAGACAGATGCTTTGAAAAATTCATCCTAGCCATACTGTATTCATTTTAGAGCCAATCGTCTATATATGACGCATGTCTGAATAGATTAGAGATGCTATTAAATCGACCAATCCTCTACTGCCCAGCGATGGGCAAGCGCATGCGCATGCAGTGCATCATCAGGCGACACACAGATAGCCACATCTGCCCAATTTAATAGTGGTATATCATTTTTTGAGTCTGAATACGCGTAAGTTTTCTCAAACTTAACCCCTGCTACTTGCTGCTTATCGAGCCACTTATCAAGATGATAAATCTTACCCGCTTGGAAGTTTGGCTTATCAGTCAACTTGCCAGTATAACGTTCATCTTTAATTTCAAGCGGTGTAGCAAGCACATTGGCCTCTGTAATGCCAAACCGCTTAGCAATAGCAGACACTACAAAGTCATTGGTCGCAGAAATAATTACGACATCATGACCCTGTTCAATATGCTGACACAGTACTTCCATCGCTTTGGGGCGGATATGAGGCTCGATTTCACTTTTAATATAATCTTCTCGCAATTCATGCAGTCTATCCATCGGTAAGCTGCTCAAAAACTGCGCGACAAATTCATTATACTCCGTCGCATCAAGTGTGCCTTCGATATAGTCTTGATAAAACTTTTGGTTGGCAGTACGATATTCGGCTTCATCGACGAGGTCATGCTTGACGATATATTCGCCCCATAGGTAATCGCTATCGACATCGAGTAAAGTATGGTCTAAGTCAAATAACGCTAGGGTACGTGCTACGGAAGCAGTGTCGATGTTTATGGTGCTCATATTAAATTACTCATTGAAAATAAGTGTTGGTTAAGATATTTTTATATCGTTGAATTGGTTGATATAGCCGATACTAAATAAAATGGATACGTTAGGTTATGACGCGGGACTGGTATAAGTTTTTCTGGCTTACTGTGCCGACGCCGACAGAGGATGCAAAAACCAACATTAAAAACTAAGCATCCCAGTCCCGCTGTATCTTTTTTATATTGAACTCACTATGCTTTTTATCGCTATTAACTCAGTGTTGTTAAAGTTATCTTATTCTGGCTGCTTAATCTCTTTTAGACCAGTTTTAAACTTCTGGCAACGCGCCGCATAATGCATAGCAGACTCTTTTATCATAGCCGCTTGCTCATCAGTCAGAGTTTTGACCACTTTTGCCGGTGCGCCCATCACGAGCGAATTATCTGGAATCTCTTTGCCTTCAGTGACTAAGGCTTTAGCACCAATGATGCAATTTTTACCAATTTTGGCATTATTTAAAATAACGGCGCCAATGCCAATGAGACTATTATCACCCACTTCGCAGCCATGTAACATGGCTAAATGACCAATAGTGACATGATTACCGATTTTGACATCAATGCCTTCATCGGTATGAATGACGCTGTTTTCTTGCACGTTGCTGTAATCACCAATATGAATGCGCTCATTGTCACCGCGCAGCACAGCACCAAACCAAACGCTGGCTTGATGACCCAAATAAACATCACCGATGACGCGCGCTGAATCTGCGACCCACCCGTTAAAAGGACTAGCAAACTCAGGCACTTTGTCTAAATATTGATAAATCATAACGAATCCTTGTTTTAGTTGTACGTGTTAACTTTATTATTTAGTAGATATAATTGAGTGCCATCCATTGTTGCAAAGCTATATATTAAAATCCAGCCGTTTTAGTAGTTAATTTATAGTGTAGTCATTAACCTAGAAAATCGGCTGGCTATATCGGCGTATATTGTATATAATGCGCAAAATCTGTGCCTAAGCGAGCGGACATGATGCAAGTTACCTATTCACTACCTAGTGAGTTTTGTAGTTTCCATCAATAATGTCTTCTCGCTTTTTTGTGGAAAAATTTTGGCTTTAGCCTTTTTTATTCTGGTTTTGACGGCAGTTATAACAGTATAGATGGCGATTATAGGTCAATATTTGAACCATCACATTATCGTGGCACTCACAAATAATAGCGGAGGCAACCCTTGAATTCATCGGCAGAAATACAAGCAATTTTGGCACTAGCAGACGGTACGATTTTTCGCGGTGTTAGTATCGGTAGTGAAGGTCATCGTGTCGGTGAGGTGGTCTTTAATACAGCCATGACAGGGTATCAAGAAATCCTGACCGACCCAAGCTACGCCCGCCAGCTAGTGACTCTAACCTATCCGCACATTGGCAATACCGGTACCAACGCTGAAGATACTGAGTCTGGTAATGGACATCAAGTATGGGCAGAAGGCCTTATCATTCGTGATGCAACGCTGGTTACTTCAAACTTCCGCAACTCTGAATCATTAAGCGATTACCTACAGAACCACGATACCGTTGCCATCGCTGAGATTGATACGCGCCAGTTGACCCGCCTATTACGTGATAAAGGCGCTCAAAACGGTTGTATCATGACGGCCTCTAACGGCGCAACGATTAGCAGCGACGACGAGCAGCAAGCGATTAAATTGGCGCAAGAATTTGCTGGTATTGAAGGCATGGACTTGGCAAAAGAATGCTGTACGCCGACGACGTTTGAATGGACAGTGGGCAGCTGGGATTTATCAGACACCCTACTTAACCGTGATATACCAGGAAGCCATGATAGCGGCACGGGCGGCTTCTTTAAGCACTTAGGTACGCATGTCGAAGCAAAATTTAACGTTGTTGCCTACGACTTTGGTAGCAAGACCAATATCTTGCGTATGCTAGTAGACCGTGGCTGTCATGTGACCGTTGTCCCAGCGCAAACGCCTATCGCAGACGTGCTCGCGATGAACCCAGACGGTATTTTCTTATCAAATGGCCCTGGTGACCCTGCTGCCTGTGATTACGCTATCGACGCGGTACGTCATATCATTGAACAAACAGAGATTCCAACTTTTGGTATTTGCCTAGGTCATCAGCTGATTGGTCTTGCCAGCGGTGCAAACACCATTAAAATGAAAACTGGACATCATGGTGCTAACCATCCAGTACAAGATTTAGCCACTGGTACGGTCATGATTACCAGTCAAAACCATGGTTTTGCAGTTGACGAAGACACACTGCCTGACAACGTTAAATCTACCCATCGTTCATTGTTCGATGGTACTAACCAAGGGATTGAGCTGACCAATAAGCCCGTCTTTAGCTTCCAAGGTCACCCAGAAGCCAGCCCTGGCCCGCATGATGCTGCGCCATTATTTGATAAGTTTGCAGAAATGATGGCAGCAGTGAAAGCTTAAGTTATCCATGATTAACCGCAAGCAAATAATCAATATAAAGCTTGAATCACTAGCGGTGGTTCAAGCTGCAGCATACCAAATATTATAAGCGTTATTGAACATATCGTTAAAATACAGATTACTCAAAATATCACCCAAACGAAGGTAGCCCTAACTATGCCAAAACGTACCGACATAAAAAGCATTCTTATCATTGGCGCAGGCCCTATCGTCATCGGCCAAGCATGTGAGTTTGACTACTCAGGCGCGCAGGCGTGTAAAGCGCTAAAAGAAGAAGGCTACCGCGTCATCTTGGTCAACTCAAACCCTGCAACCATCATGACTGACCCTGTCATGGCTGATGCGACCTATATCGAGCCGATTACGTGGCAGACGGTTGAGCAAATCATTGCCAAAGAACGTCCTGATGCCATTTTGCCAACGATGGGCGGACAGACGGCGCTAAACTGTGCTTTAGACCTAGACAAACACGGCGTCTTGACCAAGTACAACTGCGAATTGATTGGCGCGACCAAAGACTCAATCGAGATGGCAGAAGATCGCAACTTGTTTGATAAAGCCATGAAGCGCATCGGCCTTGAATGTCCACGCGCTGAAACTGCTGAGACCATGGAAGAAGCATTTGCGACCCAAGAGAAAATGGGCTATCCCTGTATCATTCGCCCATCATTTACCATGGGTGGTTCAGGCGGCGGTATCGCTTATAACCGTGATGAGTTTATCGAAATCTGTGAGCGCGGTTTTGACTTATCACCAAACCATCAATTACTTATCGATGAATCATTAATCGGTTGGAAAGAATATGAGATGGAAGTGGTCCGTGACAAAAACGACAACTGTATCATCATCTGTGCGATTGAGAACTTTGACCCAATGGGTGTGCATACTGGCGACTCAATCACAGTCGCCCCAGCGCAAACGCTGACCGATAAAGAATACCAAATCATGCGTAATGCTTCATTAGCAGTACTGCGTGAAATCGGCGTTGAAACGGGCGGCTCAAACGTGCAGTTCGGTATCAACCCTGAGACTGGTCGTATGGTCGTCATCGAGATGAACCCACGCGTATCACGCTCATCAGCATTGGCATCAAAAGCCACTGGCTTTCCGATTGCTAAAATCGCAGCAAAATTAGCGATTGGTTATACGCTAGATGAATTGCAAAATGATATCACTGGTGGCAAAACCCCAGCGAGCTTTGAGCCTGCGCTTGATTATGTTGTGACGAAAATCCCTCGTTTTAACTTTGAAAAATTCCCGCAAGCCGATAATGTTTTATCAACGCAGATGAAATCGGTTGGCGAAGTGATGGCAATCGGTCGTAACTTCCAAGAGTCGATGCAAAAAGCATTACGCGGTATGGAAACTGGCAATGATGGTTTTGATGAGCAAATCGACTTATCAAAAGTAAGTATTGAAAAAGCCCGTAGCGAGATTAACAATCGCTTAACCATTCCAACCCCTGAACGCATTTATTATATTGCCGATGCTTTCCGTATCGGTATGAGCGTCGATGAAGTGTTTAACTTAACCAAAATCGACCCATGGTTCTTGGTACAAATCGAAGATATCGTCAAAACCGAAGCACAAGTTAAAGCGTTAGGCTTTGGCGGCTTAACTGAGCATAATTTACGCAGCTTTAAGCGTAAAGGTTTGTCAGATTTACGTTTGGCGAAACTGCTTGGTGTCTCACAGAAGCAGCTACGCACCAAGCGTTGGGATTTAAACGTTTATCCAGTCTATAAACGCGTCGATACCTGTGCCGCAGAGTTTGCCACCAGCACCGCTTATATGTACTCAACGTACGACAGCGAATGTGAAGCCAATCCTACCGATAATAAGAAAATCATGGTTATCGGCGGTGGTCCTAACCGTATCGGTCAAGGTATTGAGTTTGACTATTGCTGCGTACACGCAGCTCTTGCCATGCGCGAAGATGGCTACGAGACCATCATGGTTAACTGTAACCCTGAAACGGTTTCTACCGATTATGATACTTCTGACCGTCTCTACTTTGAGCCAATCACCTTAGAAGACGTATTAGAGATTGTCCGTATCGAAAATCCTGATGGTGTGATTGTACAGTTCGGTGGTCAAACGCCATTGAAACTGGCGCGCGCGCTTGAAGCTGCCGGCGTTAAAATCATCGGTACTAGCCCAGATGCGATTGACCGTGCTGAAGACCGCGAACGCTTCCAGCATATGATTCATCAATTAGACCTAATTCAACCTTCAAACGCTCTAGCAACTAGTTTGGAAGACGGCTTGGTTAAAGCAAAAGACGTTGGTTATCCATTGGTAGTGCGCCCATCATACGTCTTAGGTGGCCGTGCGATGGAAATCGTCTATAACGAAGACGAGCTCAGACATTACTTGCGCACAGCGGTACAAGCTTCAAACGAAGCGCCAGTACTCCTTGATCGCTTTTTGGATGATGCCATCGAAGTCGATGTTGACTGTGTCTGCGATGGTACTGACGTTGTGATTGGCGGTATCATGCAGCATATTGAACAGGCAGGCGTCCACTCTGGTGACTCAGCGTGTTCATTACCACCTTACTCACTATCTAAAGAATTATGTGATGTGATGCGCGCTCAAACCGTTGCCATGGCAAAAGAGCTTGGCGTTATCGGTCTGATGAACGTACAGTTCGCGGTAAAAGGTAAAACGGTTTATATTCTTGAGGTCAACCCTCGTGCTGCCCGTACCGTGCCTTTTGTCTCCAAATGTATCGGTACGTCATTAGCACAAATTGCGGCGCGCTGTATGGCTGGAACCTCGCTAAAAGATCAAGGCTTTACTAAAGAGATTGTTCCTGCATTTTATGCCGTAAAAGAAGCGGTATTCCCATTTGCTAAATTCCCTGGCGTCGATCCAATCTTGAGCCCTGAGATGAAATCAACTGGTGAAGTCATGGGCGTTGGCAAAACCTTTGGCGAAGCCTTCTATAAAGCGGTTATCGGTAGCAATGAGCGCTTGCCTGGCTTACCAACTGAAGGCGAAACCAAAACGGTCTTTATCTCAGTACGTGATAGCGATAAAGAACAAGTTACTCCCATCGCTCGTCAATTGGTCGATTTTGGCTTTAACATTGTCGCTACCACTGGTACGCAAAAAGTACTGAGCGATAACGGTATTGAATGTAAGAAAATCAACAAAGTCACTGAAGGTCGCCCGCATATCGTTGATGCCTTGAAAAACGGCAAAATCGACCTTATTATCAATACGACCGAAGGCAAACAGGCGCAAGAGGATTCATTCTCTATTCGCCGTAGTGCGCTACAAGGTAAAGTATTCTACGTTACTACCTTAGGTGCAGCAGATGCAGTCTGTAAATCTTATGCTATCGACTTACCGTTTGATGTGTATAAGCTACAAGATTTGCATGAGCAAGCAAAGTCTATTGACTTGGTTGAATAACTTCAGTAGATTAAGCATAATAGTAATGACGACTTAACACATAGTTCTTAGTTCAAAATTACAGTGTTTAGAATTATAGTCGTAACCTTAATGTCGTAATCATTTTGAAAAGCATAGTGGCCTACCTGCGACTATGCTTTTTATTACGTAAGCTTATCGTGAGCTACTGAACAAACCAATAAATTATTGACGATCTAAAGATCACATAACGCAAACACCGCCTTTTTTATATTCACATTCATTGCAATAACGCTGACACCATCTCTTATGAGGTGGTGTGATGTTATTGGTTTAAGGAAAAAAACATGCAACGTTATCCCATGACTCCGCAAGGACATGCGGCTTTAGAAGCCGAATTAAAACAGTTAAAAAGTATCGACCGTCCGCGCATCACTGCTTCTATTGCTGAAGCTCGCGAACACGGTGACCTAAAAGAGAACGCTGAATACCATGCCGCCCGTGAGCAGCAAGGGTTTTGTGAAGCACGTATTCGTGATATCGAAGCAAAACTTGGCGGAGCACAAGTGATTGATACTGCGACTTTAAAACAAGAAGGTCGTGTAGTATTTGGCGTTACTGTCGTTATTGAAAACATGGAAACTGAAGAAGAAAAACATTACCAGATCGTTGGTGATGACGAGGCTGACTTTAAAGCAGGCAAAATCTCTGTCAACTCGCCTATCGCTCGTGGTCTCATCGGTAAGTTTGAAGGTGATGAAGCCCGTATTGAAACACCAAAAGGTGTGGTTGAGTATGAAGTGATGAAAATCATCTACGGTTAGTATAGATATTTATAGCTACTGACTATAGAACCTTCTTACAGCTACTTAATATTTTATAAATTACACAATTGTGCTTTTCTAATATAATTTTTTTAGTGCATAATTGTTTGGGTTTAAATTAATACGTATCTTGTAAATGGTGTCGGTCGAATTGCTGGTTTCCATTAAGGTTCCTACCCTCGTGGGTTGACATGATTTAGATTGTCAACCCACGAGGGTTTTTTATATCTATGTGTTTAATTATCTTAGCTTCATTTATCATTATCTGAAAGGACTCTGTTATGACCATCAATCTTAATATGCCAAAAATACTTAACAAAACTCAACCGGTGTGCATTAGCACTGCTATTATTGGTGTTCTTACTGGTTGTATTCTTGCTACTTCTACAGCAAATGCTGCTCCTGAAATTGTGATTAGCCAGCCTACGACTGGTAGTACTACCGTCGTTGAGCAGTACTCTGATGGCAAAACCGCTACCATCACTGCCACGCCTAATAGTATTACGATGCAAGACGGCCTACCGTTTGCAGTCACTCAAATCTCTAATGTGCCACGTTATACTATTCATCAAGGCACTACTCAGGGCAGTACAACTATCACTACAGTCCCAGTTAATACCATACCCCTCAATACCATACCGGTGACCAACCAAGTTACCCGAGCAGGTGTGTTGACCACTCCTGTAAATACAGTGGCCCAAGTGCTGCCTGTCGCTACCAATGTATCGCTGCCTGTTATCAATCAAACAGCAACGAACCAAGTGATTAGCAGCCAACCGATGACCAGCCAAATAGTCTCTGCAACGACATCTTTGGATACCTTGCAATTACAACCGACTTTTAGTACGCCTGATATCGTTGGCGCGCAAACCAAAATTATGAAAATTCTAAAAAACAGTGATGGTCGTGAGCTTGCGGTGCCTGCTAATCATGTTGCACCCGGTGATGTCATTGAATATCACACCACTTATACTAATACTACTGCACAACCGGTGAATGATATTAATGCCATGGTTTCATTACCAACTGGCGTCAAATTAGTATCGCTAAATAGCCCACTACCGACGCTCGCTACTACTGGCGGTGACAGCTATCAAACCATTCAACAAGTTGGCAACACTGTTGTTATTAAAGAGAACTATTCTGGTCTAAAATGGAATTTGGTCAATCTTGATGCTAATACTCCACAAACCGTGGTTATACGCGCCAAGGTACAATAAAAGTTAGATTCTAGAGTATTGTTATTTAATAGATATTAAAATTGATAAAAGGTCTTGTGGGCTAGTTTTCTAGTTGGCAAGGCCTTTTTTAGTTGGTGAAATTTTTTAATTAATTTTTCATACAATCATTTGAGCAGTTTTTACCAGTAATATCATTTATTTGCAGTACGACACTACCTGTCGTGTTGTTTTATAAATAATCCTATAAATACAATGACTTAATTACAAATTTGATAAAATAGTCTTTCATTAATTCATTGGTAACTACCACTTATGGCAACCATCAATTATGAACGACTGCAAGGTAAGCTCAACATTTTAGCGGATGCCGCTAAGTATGATGTCTCTTGCTCCTCATCCGCTGGCACTCGCAAAAACCAAGGCGGTGGTCTCGGTGACGCCTCAGCAACAGGTATCTGTCACAGCTATACCGAAGATGGTCGCTGTGTCAGCTTGCTTAAAATTCTGCTGACCAATCACTGTATCTATGATTGCGCGTACTGCACCTCCCGCAAAAGCAATGACACCCCGCGCGCGGCTTTTAGTGTCGAGGAAGTCGTTGATCTAACCATGCAGTTTTATCGTCGTAATTATATCGAAGGGCTGTTTCTTAGCTCAGGTATCTTTAAAAGTGGCGACCATACGATGGAGCGCTTGGTAGAAGTCGCTAAGATATTACGTACCCGTGAGCGCTTTAACGGTTATATTCACTTAAAAACCATTCCGGGTGCTTCAAAAGAATTACTGTTAGAAGCTGGATTATATGCAGACCGTCTCAGCGTTAATATCGAGATTCCCACCAAGTCTGGTCTAGCTTTGCTCGCACCAGAGAAGTCGCACGAGCAATTAAAAGCACCGATGGAAACGGTAAAAGAAGAAATCATCACTATTCGTGAAAGCCGTAAAACTCATAAAAAAGCCCCTAAGTTTGTACCTGCTGGTCAAACCAGCCAGATGATAGTCGGTGCTAGTAACGAAACCGACTTACAGGTGATCCAGTTATCGAGTCATTTTTATAAACAGTATGACCTTAAGCGCGTTTACTATTCTGGTTACGTACCAATGCTATCCGATAGTCGCCTGCCAGCGATTGGCACACCAGTACCGATGGTACGTGAAAACCGCCTATATCAAGCCGATTGGCTGATGCGTTTTTATGGTTTTGGCGCACATGAAATTGTTGAACCTGAATCACCCTTTTTGGATTTGGACTGTGACCCAAAATTAGCTTGGGCCATTCGTCATCGTGAGCATTTTCCGGTCAATATTCAAACGGCGAGCTACGAGATGATTGTACGTATTCCCGGTATCGGTACTAAGACGGCTAAAAAGATAGTGAAAGCGCGTAAATTTAATCAATTAACCTTATATCATTTAAAAAAAATGGGCGCTGCGGTCAACCGTGCCAAATATTTTATCGCTACGACAGGCAAGAATGAGCACCTGGCGCATCTAACTCGTGACAACTTCCGTCAATATGTACTTGCACAGACGCAGACCAAGTTTAAAGATCAGCGCAGTGGGCAGTTGGCATTATTTTAAAACCTTTTTACACCAACGTTTTAGATGAGATGTTTAGAAAAACCATCTTTAAATTATCTATAACATTTTAGAGTTATCTTAGGATAGACGATGTCGCAACTTGCGCAACACACAACGTACGCTATCGGTCAATTAACGCCCAGTATTGTGCTTTATGAGCCAAGTTTTGAGGGTTGGCTAAGCGCCGTATTTTACGTATATGCCAACCGATTACAAGACGACGACTCGCTACAACTGACCGCTCAGGACTGTTACGTACCCTCACTAATAGCTGAGGCGACGAGTGTTAGTATTGATGAAGATAAAGCCGAACGCGTACTGATAAAACTAAATAAGCTATTAGGTCGTTCAGGTATGCGCAATATCTTATGGGGATTTTTGTCTGAGAAAGACAACATAGGCACTACTTTATTTCAAGTGGTGAAGTACGCCATTGACTACCCTAGCCGCCATATTATGGAAGATTTGGGTAATTTAGATGTGCTGGAGCTGGTACAGACGGTAAAGTCTGTCGGTCGTGAGAAGCATCGTATGGAAGCCTTTGTGCGCTTTGAGCATACAAATGATGACATCTACTTTGCCCGCGTTGAGCCTGATTTTAATGTTTTGCCATTGATTGGTGAGCATTTTCGTCAGCGCTATCAAGACCAACACTGGGCGATTTATGATTTGGCCCGTGGTTATGGTATTTATTATGACAAGAGCCAAAGTACACCTTCGCGCCCTGCAGCCTTGCAGACTATTACTGACCTTGATGATGCCGTACTACGTAATCCTGCCAGTATTCATAGTGAGGATGAACAGCGCTATCAGAAATTTTGGCAAGGTTACTTTACCAACGTCAATATCAAAGAGCGTAAAAACCCGCGTCTGCATAAGCAATATTTACCGCAGCGCTACTGGAAATATTTAAGTGAAAAACAAATATTGCCTAATGCTGAGCACCTGCAAAAACGGCGCTGACTTTGGATCAAACATTCTATAATTGCATTTATTATAAAAAGATAACTGCCAAAATTATTTGTAACCTCTAATTAGCCTTCATGGTTGAGTTTTTAGCGCTTTTAACTGACAATAGCAGCTTGATATTTTAACTGGTGACCAACGCTATTATGAAAGTTATGCGCTTACTGTCGTCTTTAAAGCATGATGAATCCGAACGCGGTATTTTTCATCTTGGGCGTGCCTTGGTCAAAAATGGACATACCTCCATTATTATCTCTAGCGCTAATGATGATAACGATTTGGTCAAACGTTTAGAGCGTGATGGCAATATATACCATCAGCTACATATGTATAAAAAGTCGTGGTTATCCTTATTACAAGTCGCACCGTTACGTCATCTTATTGAACAATACAATCCTGATATTATCCATGTGCATTCACGCACGCCTGCTTGGATATTACATTTAGCCTTACGTCGCGCACGCGTAAAACGTCGGCCAAAATTAGTCTCAACCATGTATGGCTTTTATTCTATTAATAAATACTCACAAGCGTTACTCGATGTCGATACCATTATTACGGTATCAGACAGTGTGACGAATTATTTAAGAAAAGGACTACAACGCGAAGATATCGACTCTAAAGCAATCAAACGCATTTACCGCGGTGTTGATACGCGTCGTTATCCCTATCGCCATAACCCATCCGTATACTGGTTACGACGGACTTTTGCAGAATACCCTGAGCTTGAACATAAAAAGTGGCTGGTATTCCCAACGGTAATCGGTAATGAGTATGGTCAAGAATGGCTGATTGATATTTTGGGAAATTTGCAGGAACAATTTCCCAATATCCACGCGATTATAATGGACGAAGATCATAGAGATGGCGATGTAGCACACGAGGATTTTCGGCAACGTACTCACGCTCTTGAGCTTGCGGACCGCATCACCTATGTTGGCAGTAAGCGTAATGATATGCGTGAGTGGTTATCAGCAGCAAATATCGTGATGGCACTTGCTAATGAGCCTGAATCTATTGGTATTAATGCACTACAAGCGATTCATTTGGGCACACCAGTAGTAGGTTGGGATCAAGCCGCATTTAGTGAAATTTTGCAACCTCTATACCCGCAAGGATTGGTCAAAAAATACAGTGCTCAAGCACTGTGCAAAGTCGTTAAAAGTCAACTAGAGAGCGTCACTCGTCCTGAGATGACAGATAAATTCACCATGCGTGAGATGATTAAAGAGACGATTGAGGTCTATCAAAGTCTATATGACGAGCTACAAGCGGAAGAACAAGCACTATTGAAGGCTCACTCATTAAAGAGATCTAAAAAGCATCTGAAAGCTATTAACAAACCTGTTATCGAATCCATTCACAAAAGGCCAGAAGGTACTAAGGTTGAGCTATTAAAAAAGTCGCCAAAAGCGATGGGCGACTCTAAGGTAGTTATCAAAAAGACAGACAACACGAATAAGAAGGAAGTTGATAATAATCGATAAAAATAGACAGCGAAATTTATCGACATATCACTCTATAACATACTACTAAACAAGATTTACTAAGATTCTAATTTAATAAGTCGTTGGTGTATGCGCACTAACGATACGAGTGACAGTATCGCTAGGATTGATAAAAGTATGCGGCTTCATAGTATCAATCACATAGCTATCACCCTGATTTAGCAAATACGTGGTCTCTTCGATGCGGATAAGAATTTTGCCTTCGATGACCGTGCCAATCTCTTCTCCTTCATGAGCGATCTTCTCTTCAGTAGAGCTATTCGGTTGATAAGTCTCAATCAGGAATCCTAGATTCTTTGTTGTGCTGCAGTTATATACCTGCTTGAGTGAAACTCTACTATTAGATTCACTGAGCTCAATCAAATCCTTAGGGGTAACCACTACTCTCGCCTTAGGCTCTTTCCATTCATCACTAAAAAAGGTGGTGAGATCAGAACCTAACACCTCTAATATTGCTTTTAATGTATTGACTGCTGGACTAACTTTATTGCGTTCAATAGCACTAATTGAAGTATTGGTCAGTCCTGCCATCCTTGCTAGTTTACGTTGTGAGTAACTTTTAGCAAGGCGCAGCTGATTAATCTTTTTGCCAATATCTTCTTCTGGTTGTTCATCTGTTTCGAGCACTGCCGACACTTTGTCAAGTATCAATTCATCGTCGATATCAGTATCAGTATCAGTATCAGTATCAGTATCAGTATCAGTATCAGTATCAGTATCAGTATCAGTATCAGTAATATTATCTAGAGAGTTTTTTGCTGGCATATTGAATGAATTCCGTGAATAGAAATTTGGACAAGTTATCTTGCGCATAATTTAACTCAGGATGCCATTGTACACCAATCATAAATGGATGTTGTACTAAGCTTATAGCTTCTACTAGCCCATCAGGGGCCATTGCTTCAACAAATAAGCGCTCGCCTACTTCACTGATAGCTTGCTTGTGTAGCGAGTTAACATGCCACTCTTTGCCAAACGCCGCTAACCTTCCCTTCGGCTGAATGATAACGTCATGTACTGGCTGATACTGCACTTCAAGTGGTTGTGTATTGTCTTCTAAATGCGGCTCATAAAATCCATCTATGTCACGCCAATCCGGATGCAACGTTCCATCAAAATGGACATTCATCTCTTGTAAACCTCGGCAAACCGCTAATAAGGGCGTGCCAGTTTTATCAGCATATGCCAATAACTTAAAACTGAGATCGTCACGACCCAAATCTTGCTTTTCTTCAATATGCGTTGCTCCATAGCGTGTCGGTGCGACGTTACTATAGCTGCCAGTTAATAATATGCCATCAGCAATTTCTAGCAGTGCATCAAAATTTTCACTATCAGCAGCAGTGTTTGGCAGCAATATGGGATTACCGCCATAGAAGTTTACTGCATCGATATATTTTTGATAAACCGCTTGTGCTGGCTGACCATCAACCATTTTGTGACAAGAGACAATAGCGATAATTGGTCTGAAAGTATGCATGTTAGTCTTCCCTGAATGTGACATCTAAACCTAAAAGCCTAGTATGAGCTTCTCATGGACTAAAATTTAACATATTCACTCCTAAAATGTAAACTATAAACTTCATTATTAATATCCATTAATAAATATGAATGTAATAAATTACTTTTCAATAGTTTTAAATAAAAATTGACATATATAAATTTCAGTCATATATTGGAGGACATCAGTAAGACAAAAGACACATTTTATACATTAAACAAATTGATAAATGTGGTTATGAAATAACGTTAAGTAGTTAATATTATTGTAAAAAATAAATTAATTAACGTTGATAATGACTCGTAGCAAGTAAATCAGCTCTTATCTTTTGCATCACTTATAGCCACTGTTTTATTTAAAACCATTTATAACCTCTACTAAAAGGTTATAAATGACAGCTATTAAAAACGTAGTAACAACAACCCAAGAAATCATCAAAATTAATAGGAATTATAGACATGACGACAACCAATGGAATGGTCGAATCTGCAAACAACACCGAATATGTATATGTTGCAGCAGGTGATATTAATGGCTTACTTCGTGGTAAGCGCATCCCTTTTAATCAGATGGAAAAAGCAGAAAACGGTGCGATACGATTACCTTTGTCAATCTTAGGAGTCGATATTTGGGGCGCTGATGTCATCGAGTCATCTCAATGTAATGGTGATATAGATGCCATTGCCCGTCCTACAGGCCGCGCAGCATATCCACTTCTTAACACTAGTGCACCATCATCCTTGCTACCCGTTTGGCTATATACCGAAGACAATGAGCCTTATTACGGTGATGCTAGACACGTTTTAGATTACATCAGTAAAAAATTCAAAGCGCTTGGACTCACGCCAGTGATGGCAACTGAACTTGAGTTTTATCTGGTTGACTACATTGAAGGTGAAACTCCAAAACCACCTATCCGTCCAAAAAGCGGTTTGAGATTAAATAAAACTTCAATTTTAAGTATCAATGACTTGCTACAATTCGATGAATTTTTAGATGAAGTCTATGCTCAATGCGAAAAACTTGATATTCCCGTTGATGCAGCTTTAGCTGAGAACGGTTGCGGTCAGTTTGAGATTAATTTATTACACGTTGACGATCCGTTAAAAGCAGCTGATGATGCTATTTTGTTCAAACAAGTTGTTAAAGCTGTCGCTGCACGTCGCAAGTTAACTGCCACCTTTATGGCAAAACCTTTTGGTCTACAGTCGGGCAATGGCTTTCATGTCCACTGTAGCTTGCTTGATAAAGACGGCAATAATGTGTTTGATGATGGGTCAGATGAAGGCTCAGACATGTTACGTCATGCGGTCGCAGGTCTGCTAAAGACTATGTCAGATTGCACCTTATTATTTGCCCCACATGTTAACTCTTATCGCCGTTTTACCCCTGGTACACTGGCACCAAACAACATTTCATGGGGTTATGAGAATCGTACAGCGGCAGTTCGTATCCCTGGTGGCGATTCTAGAGCACGCCGCATTGAGCACCGTGTATCTGGTGCAGATGCTAACCCATATCTAGTCTGTAGCGCAGTTTTAGCAGGCATGTTATATGGCATCGAAAACAAGCTTGAAGCTCCAGAACCAATTAACAGCATTACTTATAACGAAGCTGAGCTTAAAACCTTGCCTTTAGATTGGCTCTCAGCCATCCGTAAGTTTGAAAGCAGCGATTTAATTGACTCTTTATTCCCAAGCGAGATGATTGAGCTGTTAATCGCAGTCAAAAAGCAAGAAGCCAAGCGCTTTGCTCAGCAAGTCACTAACCTTGAATACCTCACCTATTTACAGGATGTCTAATATGTCAAATAGCAATGCTACTCCGCCTATGGATCAAAACCTTCAGTCTAATAACAAGCGCAATATCCCGCATTATTCAGACAAAGGTCAATACCCTGATAGTTATTATGCTGCCAGTCGTAATCCTAAGCCCGACAGACCTGCTTTGAAAAACGACATTCAAACTGAGATTTGTGTGGTTGGTGGCGGCTATAGTGGCTTATCAACAGCATTACATCTTGTTGAGACTGATCACGAGGTCGTCGTTCTTGAAGGGGCACAGATTGGCTGGGGCGCATCAGGACGTAATGGCGGTCAGATTGTCAACGGACTCAACGCTAGTCTACAAAAGATTAAAAAGTCTTATGGTCAACAGAATGCAGACTTTGTCGGTCAGCTAGTGACTCGCGGTGGCAAAATCATTCGCCGTTTCATCAGCGACTACAATATTGACTGTGACCTAAAAGAAAAAAATATCTTTGCCGCTTTAAATAACGGTCAATTAAAAGATTTACAAGAAACGCATGCACTGTGGGAAAGCCATGGTATGCATGATCGAGAGATGTTAGACAAGCATGGTATTCAAGAGCATATAAAAACAGATGCTTATGTAGGCGGAGTCATTGATCACTCGGGTGGGCATTTTCACCCGTTAAATCTTGCGCTTGGTGAAGCTGTTGCTGTTGAACAAGGCGGCGGTATCATTTATGAAAATACGCTCATGGTTGATATTGAGTATGCTGATGACTCTATCAAAATCATTACCGAGTTTGGCACGGTTACTTGTAAGCAAGCGGTTATTTGTGGCAATGCTTATTTAAATAAAGTCATTCCAAAACTGACTGACCGTGTGATGCCAGTATCCACTCAGATCATCGCCACCGAACCTCTAGGGGATCTAGCAGACCAACTACTTCCAACTGATGTCTGTGTTGAAGATGTACGCTATATTCTTGATTACTACCGTCTTTCTGCCGACAAACGTATGTTATTCGGTGGTGGTACTGTTTACGGTGGTCAAGACCCAGCCGACATCACTGCCAAGATCAGACCTAATATGAATAAAATCTTTCCAGAGTTGCGTGATGTCAAAATAGACTATGCATGGAGTGGTAATTTTGCCTTGTCTTTTTCTCGTGTGCCACAACTAGGTAAGCTACATGATCGAGTATTTTTTGCTCATGGCTATAGTGGTCATGGTATAACAGGATCACATTTATTTGGACAGATACTAGCTGATGCTATTAATGGGAAGACCACAGAGTTCGATACTTTTACCAAGATTCCGTGGATACCTTTCCCAGGTGGCCGTGCATTAAGGGTTCCTTATTCTATGATGGGATCATGGTGGTACGCCCTAAAAGATAGTACTGGAATGTAGACTGGCTAGGTTTATTAATAGATAATAGTCCAGTTTTAAAAGCTTTATTTTGAGGATCGTTGTTACATTACACCATCATAACAATGGAGTGTTGTGATGGGCTTGATAGGAAGTCGATTCGCCACTCCTATTAAGAACTAATTAAAGAACGAATTTTGTTCTACAAAAACAATGAGGTTTTACAAGGAGTGTAAATATGAATATGAAGCTCAATGATGCTGTTGAAGGACAGTATCATAACAAGCGAGTTTTTCTAACACTGGTAGTGGGTATAGCCATTTATCTTGCTTTTGTTTGGCTCTCAACCACTCGTGATGCATCTGAATCATGGGGCGCTTTATCATTATTACCAACGCTACTAGTATTAGTCACTGCTATTATCTCTAGACGTCCATTTGAGTCGATGATAGCGGGCTGTGTCGCTGGTCTAGTGATGCTCAACCCCTTTAATTTGGTCTCACCTTTTGCTGACAATATTTCTATGGTTCTAGGTAATGAGACTATTATCTGGATTGTTTTAGTTTGTGGCCTAATGGGTGGTCTTATTCAATTGCTCGAGATTAGCGGTTGTCTAGACGGCTTTAGCGAATGGCTACAAAAAATAATCAAGTCGCGTAGACAGTCACTATTGGCTACATTTGCTTTGGGCGTTGTGGTTTTCATTGATGACTATCTAAACTGTTTAGCAGTCTCAACGTCTGTCAAAAAACTAACTGACACTTATGGCGTGTCACGTGAAAAGCTTGCTTATATCGTTGACTCAACCGCAGCACCTATGTGTGTGATTGTTCCTATTTCTACTTGGGCCGTCTATTTTGCAGGTTTGCTAGAAGAGAATAACGTCGCAGGAGATGGCGCTGGTCTAGGACTTTATATTAGTGCTATCCCTTATATGGCCTATGCTTGGTTTGCCCTTATTATTGTATTCTTGGTCGCAATGGGAATATTCGGTGACTGGGGCCCTATGAAAAGAGCAGAAGCACGTGCAAAGGCAGGTAACCCAGTCCCTGAAGCATTTGTAGAAGAACAGTTGGTTTCAAACGTTAAAGCTAAACGTAAGTTATCATTTAAAGCCAATATCCTTAACTTTGCTTTCCCTATGATCCTATTGATCGTTTCAACTATTTACTTTGAAATCGATCTATTAAGAGGCGCGTTACTCACTTGTTTTGTAACCGTTCTTGTATACTGGGTACAGGGTATCTTAAGCTTTGAGACTCAAGTTGAAGCTATCTTTAAAGGCTTTAAAGTGATGTTATACCCACTCTCAACCGTAATTGGTGGCTTTTTCCTAAAAGCAATCAATGATGAGCTTGGTATGACCATGTATGTGATCGAATCCATCACGCCTTATATGACTATTATCATTTTCCCAGCAGTTATTTTTGCTGTCATGGCTTTCTTAACATTCGCGACTTCATCAAGCTGGGGTCTATACGTTCTAGCAATGCCAATTGTATTTCCAATCTCATTAGCATTAGGTGTTAGTACACCATTGATGATCGGCGCATTATTATCTGCCTCTTCATTTGGTAGCCATGCTTGTTTCTTTAGTGATTCATCATTACTAGCAGCACAAGGAGCTGGCTGTTCACCGATGCAGCATGCCTTTACGCAGTTCCCCTATGCGATGCTTGGTGCAGTATTGTCCGTCGTAACCTTCTTAGGCTTAGGTTATATGATGGCTTAAGTATTGATTAGCGTTATTATTAACCGTTAAACCATGGGCAATTACTGATTGGTAGTTGCCCATTATTAACTGTCCAACATCATCTTTTTGTCCGACATTACTTATCCGCCTATAAAAGGAATTAGATTATGCGCACTGTAACCGTTGCTACCACTCAGATGGCTTGTAGCTGGGATAAACAACAAAATATTGATATCGCTACTGATTTAGTCACTAAAGCTGCCAAGGCTGGCGCCAATATTATCTTGCTACAAGAGTTGTTTGAGACCCCCTACTTTTGCCAAGTTCATGACTTCGATTATTTTAAGCTTGCTACCTCAGTAGCAGACAACGCTGCTATCAAACACTTTAGAAACTTGGCCAAAGAGCTAGCAGTGGTACTACCGATTAGCTTTTATGAAAAATCAGGTAATACTTTTTTTAATAGTGTCACCGTGATTGATGCCGATGGCGAAATACTGGGCACTTATCGTAAAACCCACATACCAGATGGTATTCCTTACGCCGAAAAGTTTTATTTTACCCCAGGCGATACTGGATTCAAGGTTTGGGAAACCAAATATGCCAAGATTGGTGTAGGTATCTGCTGGGATCAGTGGTTCCCTGAATGCGCGCGTAGTATGGCACTTATGGGTGCTGAGATATTATTTTACCCGACAGCGATTGGTGATGAGCCAACATTGGGTATCAATTCAAAAGGCCATTGGCAGCGTTGTATGCAAGGTCATGCAGCAGCCAACCTAATGCCAGTGGTGGCGTCTAATCGTATCGGCTCCGAGACGATAACGCAGAACGGCGTTGATAGCGTTATGGCGTTCTACGGTAGCTCATTTATCACTGATGGAAGAGGTGAGATTATCGAAGAAGCCTCAGCAGATAAAACTGAAGTGATTAGCGCAACCTTTGATTTGGATAAGCTTGCCAGTGAGCGTCATCAGTGGGGTGTTTTCCGCGATCGTCGTCCATCTATGTATGGCACTTTGCTTACCCATGGCTAAACTGCAAATAATGTCAAACTGTGACTGATATAGGCCATACAAAATCGTTTCTTAAAATAATACTGCTAACAAGGTGACTCATATGTCTGAACTCATTCAAGACTCAACTCCGTCCGATGACGGCTTTTATATGCCAGCGGAATTTGAGCCATTACAGAAAGTATGGATGGTATGGCCCTATCGAGCGGATAACTGGCGTCAGCAAGCGATACCTGCCAAAGCAGCTTACGCGGCGGTAGCTATGGCTATCAGACGCTTTTGTGAGGTCGCAGTCTTAGTCAACCCTAACGACTATCAACAATGTCGTGATAGCCTACCTGATGAGATCGAAGTCATCTCTATGCCGAGCAATGATGCATGGGCGCGTGACATCGTTCCAACCTTTTTAATCAATGATGCAGGTGAGCTACGCGGCTGTGATTGGACTTTCAATGCGTGGGGCGGAGACTATGACGGTCTCTATGCGCCTTGGGATGACGATGATAAGTTGGCTGCACGCCTGTGCGATTATTTAGACATTAAACGCTACCGTACTGAAAGTTTTGTGATGGAAGGTGGCGCGTTTCATGTCGATGGTGAAGGCACAGTATTGACTACGCGTATGTGTCTGCTCAGTCCTGGGCGTAATCCGCATCTTACCGAGCGCCAAATTGAAGACCAGCTTAAAGCTTATCTTAATGTCCAAAAAGTATTATGGATCGATGATGGTATTGATCCTGATGAGACAACGGGGCATATTGATGATATCGCTTGTTTTGCGCGCCCCGGTGAAGTGGTTTGCTTATTCACTGATGATCCTAGTCATCCGTTTTTTGACGCTACGCAAAAAGCATATCAGCAGTTATCTGCTATGACAGATGCTAAAGGTAGACGTTTGAAAGTTCATAAGCTTTGTTGTACTAAAGACCCCGTAACTTTGCCTGAACATTACGACGTTGAGCAGTCTGATGATGCTAAAGCACGTCGTACAGGTGATGTATGCATCGCCTCGTATGCCAATTTTTTAATCTGTAATGATGCCATTATCGTACCGCAATATGATGATATTAATGACAGTTTAGCAATTGCGCAGCTTGAAAAAGTCTTTCCTAGCCATCAGGTAGTGGGAGTACGGACGAAAGAGATTGTCTTTGGCGGCGGTAATATACATTGTATTACCCAGCAGCAACCAGCAGCCAAATTGTGATTAATTAACAACAAACCTGTTAAGGGCTGTTTAGTTTAAGACTTTATTCTAAGATTTAAATTAATTTAACAGAGTAAGCACCTTTTTAAATAACAACCAGAAATGGATTTTGAACCTAAGGAATATTTATGAGCGAATATCAAGTAACCAACCCAGCTACTGGCGAAGTTGAAGCCACTTACCCTACTGCAAACGAACAAGATATTCAGAATGCTATTGAGCAAGCTGATACGGCTTATCAAGACTGGCAAAAAACGTCTCTTAGCGAACGTAGTGCAATATTAAATAAAGTCGCTGACATCTATATTGATCGTCAGGATGAGCTGGCAGATAGGGTTGCTACAGAAATGGGCAAGCCAGTTGCCCAAGCAAAGGGTGAAATTGGCCTAGTTGCTGAAATTTATCGCTATTATGCGGACAATGCTGAGCAGCTATTAGCACCAAATACCATTGATGTAGATCAAGGCTCAGCCTCGGTAGAAAAGCTACCAGTTGGCGTATTATTTGGCATTATGCCATGGAACTACCCGCATTATCAGGTAGCACGCTTTGTGGCACCAAACGTGGTAGCGGGTAATACCATTATCCTAAAACATGCACCGCAGTGTCCTAATACCGCAGAAGTCGTCGTTGAGATCCTAAAAGACGCCGGTTTACCCGATGGCGTTTATAACAATATCTTTGCTACCAACGATCAAGCAGCGACTATTATTGAAGACAGCAGAGTGCAAGGTGTATCGTTGACGGGTTCTGAGCGTGCAGGACAAGCGGTTGCCAAAATAGCGGGCGGCGCTCTTAAAAAGGTCGTTTTAGAGCTTGGTGGCTCAGATGCCTTTATCGTTGCAGCAGATGCTGATATTGAACAAGCCGTTAAAGGTGCAATCGAAGGTCGCTTTGGTAACACGGGACAAGCTTGTAATGCTGCTAAACGCTTAATCATCGTCGAAAGCGTGTACGACCAGTTTGTAAAAGGCTTCACCGATGCCGTACGTGGAATGACTTTGTCTGATCCGTTAGATCAGAAAACGTTTATTGGACCGATGTCATCACAGAGTGCAGCGGAGAATTTGCAAGAGCAATTAGACGGTGCTATTAAAGCGGGCGCAACTGTATTGGTTGAAGGCGGCATTGTCAAAGACAAGCCCGGTGCTTGGTTTGCTCCTGCCGTACTTGCAGACGTTGATGATTCAATGGATGTCTATAGCCAAGAGCTATTTGGTCCTGTCGCAGTCATCTACAAGGCGCGTGATGTTGCACATGCTATCAAGATTGCCAACGATGTCCCATTTGGTCTTGGTGCTTCTATTCAGACTCAAGACTCAGCATTAGCAGCAGAGATCGCTGAGCAATTGGAAGTCGGTATGGTTACGATCAACTCACCTTCTGGTTCTGAAGCCAATACCCCATTCGGCGGCGTCAAACGCTCAGGTTTTGGTCGCGAGCTTGGTACCCTTGGTATCACTGAATTTTTAAACTATAAGTTAATTCGTGATAAATCGTAATTAATTAATTAATTTTTTAGAAAAAAAGCCTAACATTCAATGTTAGGCTTTTTTATTGGAAGATAATATTTTATCTAAAATATTATCTTTTGGGCGGATTGTCTTTTAACCACAACTGATTCACAATCTTCAATTGACGTAATTCTTCTGACATGATTGCTTCACTTTGACCTGGATATTTAACTGATGCATAGCCATACAATGCAATACCTAACACTGTCCAACCAAGGAAGATCCACCACTCAACACCTATAAGCGCCGAAGGCATACCTGGCATATATAGAATAAGTAGGCCAAAACATAAAACAATTGTGATTATGCCTACCAGCTTTCCAGCTGGTACTCTAAACGGGCGTACCATATCAGGCTCGCGGTAGCGTAGCACTAAGAACGAGATAGCAACACAGGTATAAGCGATAACAATACCAAAACCACCTGCATCAACGATCCACACCAGCATCTTGCGACCGAACAATGGCGCTAGCGTTGCAAGACCACCAATCAGTAAAATCGCATTAACAGGTGTGTTGTATTTTGGATGTAATTTACCTAAGAATGCTGGCAACATATGCGCTTTTGACATGGCATATAGTAGACGACTGCCACCGATTAGGAACGCATTCCAGCTAGATAGAATACCGAGTACACCGCCAATAACTAGTAAGATACCTGCCCATTTGCCTTGCCATGCGTTAGTCATTGCATCAGCAGTAGCAAGCGTTGAGTTTTCCGCTTGCAAAAGTGGCAATGTCGTACCAACGCTCCATGCGATGCCCACATACCACATCACAGCAACGACGATAGAGACAATCAAAAACTTACCAATATTAGGACGTGTCAGATCAATCTCTTCTGCCGCTTGCGGAATAACGTCAAAGCCTACAAACATAAACGGTACCATCACGATAACCGCCATCATGCCACCGACTCCACCGATAAAGGCTGGCGATTGCACTGCATTTGAAGTCTCAGGATTGTATAGTATTGCACCGATAATTAGCAGCGTACCAACAAACAAGATACCTAATACTGCTGTCTTCTGGAACCAAGCACTGACTTCCATACCACGAATATTAAGCCAAGTTACAACGACCGACCCTAGCATACCGACGCCTACCCACGTGGCATAAACTTCCCAACCGGCAATGGTCCATAGGTAACCTTGGTTATAATTGGGTATAAAGTATTCAACGACTGTTGGTAGGGCTACTGCCTCAAATGCGACTACTGAGAAGTAACCAAACAAAATACTCCACGAGCAAATAAAAGAGACATTGACCCCCAATGCTCGGTGGGTATAAGTATGCTCACCGCCTGTAATCGGCATTGATGATGCCAGCTCAGCGTAAGTAACGCCAATCAGTATCACTGCTATACCGCCAATTAAGAACGCTAGCATAGCGCCCCATGTGCCCGCAGATAAAATCCAGCCACCAGCTAAGACGACCCAGCCCCAACCTACCATAGCACCAAATGCTAGGGCAATAATATCGAACGTCCCCAACGATTTCTTTAATCCAGACATAATTTACTCCTTGTCCGTGTGTCATCCGTGTTAACCTTTTTAGGGTTAAGCTGACTTTGATTTATAGGTTAAACCTACCTATTATTCTATTCAAACAACGTACTTATTGAGTACCGTCTCCAACAAACATTTTTGATTATTGAAGTTTCTCAAACCTCAAAAACAGCAACGGCGTCTTGATTTACAAGACGCCGTTGCAGAGCTTATACTCAGAGCTAGTGCTCCGAAGTCGAGGTAGACCTTGACTACTACATTGACATCTTAAATTTTAATCAAACTAATAAGTCTAATTAATAGTGCTACAACGCATAATATATTGTCTAATGTAAAATAGCTAAGACTTAATAAAAATTAAGCAGTTAGAATACCCTTAATAATATCAAGACCTTCTTGTAGGACTTCATCTTCAACTGTTAGCGGTACCATCACACGAATGGCGTTGCCGTGCATTCCACAAGATGCTAATAATAATCCTTGCTCGAAAGATTTGGTTTTTAGGTTAGCCGTTGCATCAGTATCAGGCTTGCCTTCGCTGTCGATTAGCTCAAAAGCTAGCATCGCGCCTTTATGGCGGATATGACCAATACTGCTAAGGTTTAAGCCCTTTAAGAATGCTTCAATTTTGTCGCCAATCTCCACACTACGCTCAAGTAAGTTTTCTTCTTCAATCACTTCCATAACCGCTAACGCTGCTACACAAGCAAGTGGGTTACCAGCATAAGTACCACCCAAGCCGCCTACTTGCGGGGCATCCATAATATCAGCACGACCAATGACCGCAGAGATAGGATAACCACCAGCCAAGCTCTTGGCACTGGTCATCAAATCAGGCTCAACGCCTAACTGCTCACTTGCAAATAAAGTACCTGTTCTAGCAAAACCACACTGTACTTCATCAAAAATTAGGACGATGCCGTGCTCATCACAGATGTCGCGTAAAGATTTAGCAAATGAAGGCGTCACTTGATGGAAGCCACCCTCGCCTTGTACTGGCTCGATAATCATCGCAGCCACTTCACTAGGATCAATATCCGCTTGGAAGATCATCTCAAGGCTATGCAATGCTTGAGCTTCTGTAACATTTAGCTCTTCAGCAGGGAATAGCGCATGAAACACAGGACCTGGCATAGGACCAAAGTTCTTTTTGTATGGCAATACTTTACCCGTTAGGCTCATGCACATTAAGGTGCGACCATGCCAACCGCCAACGAAAGAAATCACACCTGGACGACGCGTCTTAGCACGTGCAATCTTGATACAGTTTTCAACCGCTTCAGCACCAGTGGTTAAGAAGAAAGCTTTTTTCTCACCGCTGATAGGGGCTTTTTCACAAAGTTTTTCAGCAAGATCCACGTAGCATTCGTAGTTGATCATTTGCGCCGCAGTATGGGTGAACTTATCTAGTTGCTCATGCACACGCTGAGTGATTTTTGGATGGCTGTGACCAGTATTCAATACTGAAATACCACCAACGAAGTCGATATAACGATTGCCTTCAACGTCCCAAACTTCTGAGTTCTTTGCTTTTTCTGCAAAAATAGGAAACGCAACCCCAAGCCCTGTTGGTAAAACAGTTTTACGGCGCTCAAACAATGATTGATTGGTAGTAGTCATAGAAATGTCCTTTTCTTTATTTTTAACATAAGTGCCAGTTATTAAGTGGCGGTTATTGAGTAGTGATTTATCTAATTAACCTTCAGTCGAACAACTTATTTGATCAACTGAAGGCTTAAAACTAAATATTGAACCAATTAGCTAGGCTATTAGCTAATATCAGAGCACCAGTATTTGGTTACAACATATTCTTCGATGCCATATTTTGATCCTTCACGACCAAATCCAGATTGCTTGACGCCACCAAATGGTGCGACTTCGGTAGAAATTAAACCCGTATTATGGCCGATGATGCCGTACTCAAGGCCTTCAGTCACACGCCATGAGCGTGCATAGTCGCCACTATAGAAGTAAGCGGCCAAGCCGTAGATAGTGTCGTTGGCCTTACGAATGACGTCTTCTTCATCTTTAAAGGTAAAGATAGTTGCGATAGGACCAAAGATTTCTTCGTGAGCAATATCCATATCACTACTAAGATCAGTGATGACCGTTGGATTGTAGGTCAGCTCCGATGCGCTGTTAGTGCTGCCTCCAGCAATGAGCGTCGCGCCTTTATCTAATGCATCTTTGAGTAGTGCTTGCACTTTTTCTAACGCTTTTTTGTTAATCAGAGGGCCAATATCAACGCCCTCTTCCAAGCCGTTACCCACTTTCAACTCAGCCACTTTTTTGACGAATACATCTAAAAATGCATCTTTGATACTGTCTTGAACATAGACACGGTTGGCGCAAACACAGGTTTGACCAGCGTTACGATATTTAGAAGCAATCAAGCCTTCAGCGGCTTTTTCAAGATCGGCATCATCAAAGACGATGAAGGGCGCATTACCACCTAGCTCTAATGACAGTTTTTTGATAGTTGGCGCACATTGAGCCATCAAAGTACGACCGACTTCGGTAGAGCCTGTGAACGATAGCTTATGAATGCGAGCATCACCGGTTAGGATGTCGCCGATGACAGATGATTTACCAGTGACCACTTGGATAACGCCTACCGGAATACCAGCTTGCTCCGCCAAAGCGCCAAGCGCTAACGCAGAAAATGGGGTTTCGGTCGCAGGTTTAATAATCATCGTACAGCCTGCCGCTAATGCAGGCGCTGCTTTACGAGTAATCATCGCCGCTGGAAAGTTCCAAGGCGTGATAGCCGCGCAGACACCAACGGGCTGTTTTAAGATGACATGGCGCAGTTGTGATTGATTGGCAGGGATAACATCGCCGTAAACACGCTTGCCTTCTTCGGCAAACCAGCGGATAAAGCTATTGGCATAGCCAACTTCACCGCGTGATTCGTTTAAAGGCTTGCCTTGCTCGGCGGTCATAATGATAGCCAAATCTTCTTTATTGGCATCGATGAGGTCGGCCCACTTTTGTAGTAGCTCAGCACGCTCTTTTGGGGTTTTGGCCGCCCAAGTGATTTGCGCTTCATGAGAAGCAGCAACCGCATCGTTGACATCATCGGTCGTCAGGCTTGGCACGGTACCAATAATGTCTCCGCTAAAAGGATTGCTCACATCAAGAGTCGCTTCGTCACTAGCGATATGCCAGCCATCTTTAATGAAGCACTGCTGTTTGAGTAGGTCTGGGTTTGATAGCTTTAGCGTAGACTGCGGCAGTTGTGACATGTTGACACTCCTTGTCGATTAGGCTGATTGCGTGTTTGTAATAATAAATAAAGGCATCGTTTGGATACGACTTTCTATCTATAAATAATTATTGATAACTGTTACGTTGTTCAATATACTGAACATAAATTCTATATATGAGACATCATTATAAGAATGATAGGATACACTTTGCAACCCCTATTATCATTTTCCTGACTATTTAAAGCTTTATTTTTATATCCTTTTACTTCTACTTACTTTTATAGGTTACTTATGAGCTCGACCGCCGTTCCTGCATTAGATAAAACCTTCCAGATTTTAGACTTGATTACGGCCAGCTCTCAGCCTTTAACAGCAGCACATATCGCTAAAGAACTAGAGCTTCCTCGTAGCTCAACTCATAATATTCTACAAAGTCTACTGACCAAGCATGTCATTTATAAAGATACTGAGAATCGCTTTCATCTAGGATCATACTTAATGTATTGGGCGGGCAAATATGAGCAGCAGCAGGGAGTCATACAGTTATTTAAAGATCTAATCGTACAATATCCGGCGCTCCTACAACATACTGTCACCCTATCCAAGCTAGACTTAGGCGAAGTCGTATTCTTGGCCTGTCATGAAGCGCCTGCCCCACTCGGTTTTACCTTCCGTGCTGGGGTGCGCGTACCAGCGGTATTTTCAGCGACCGGCAAGGCTATGCTCTCAACCTTATCTATGGACACCATCGAGACACTATACGAAGGCGACTTTCCTAAACCAATAACCCCAAATGGTGTAGATAATTTTGCTAGTCTATCTGACGAGCTGACCGCTATTCATAGCAGTCGTATCTCATTGGATGATGGGCAACTACGCGAGGGTATGTATTGCTTGGGTACTTATATTCGCAACGCATCTGGCACTGCAGTCGCTGGCATGGCGGTCAGCTTTTTGCAGGTAGAGTATGAATCTAAGCGTGCCGAAGTTAGTGCCGTCCTTATTGAATTAGCTAAACAAATTGAACAGCGCTTAGGCTTTATACCTTCGCATTCAGCCTAGTTTTTCCAACAGCTTTTACCTAAAGGCCTTGGTTTATAAGCTTTTAAACTAAAAATGCCCCAAAAACAGAACCCTTAAAATAGTATCCAGCAACTTCCTGTTTACTATTTTGACTAAACAATTCCATCAGCTTTAAGCTTCGCTATCATCTCACTATCATAACCAAGATCTGCAAGCGTGCTGTCAGTATGCTCGCTTAATTTTGGTGGTGGTGTACGATAAGTGACGGGAGACCCTGAAAGCTTAATAGGACTACCAAGTGCTTTTACAGGGCTGCCTTGCACAGCGAAATCAACAATCATCTCACGTGCTTGCGCTTGCGGCATCGCTAGTGCTTCGGCGATATTATGAATAGCACCGCACGGAATACCTACCTGATCTAAAACCTCCAACCAATACGCACGCGGATGCTCGGCAAACTTTTTAGCTAACTCATCACATAGCAATTTACGCTCTGCAACTCGTGCAGGATTGGTCATAAAACGAATATCGGTATGCCAATCGACTCCTAGCACTTCACAAAGTTTGGCAAATTGACTGTCATTACCACATGCTAAAATGAAATGCTCTTCACTCTGACCTGCAAACACTTGATAAGGCACGATATTAGGATGCTGGTTACCCAGTCTTGGCGGTACAGTTCCTGACGCTAAATGATTCATACCGACATTGGCTAACATGGCCAGCGCACTATCGAGTAGCGCCACATCAACGTGCTGCCCAAGTCCGTTATGTTGACGCGCTAATAGTGCCGCTTGGATACCAATCGTGAGCTGCAAGCCTGCAAATAAATCGACAACAGCAACGCCAACCTTATGCGGTTCACCATCACTAGGACCAGTGATACTCATCAGTCCTGATAAGCCCTGAATAATATAATCGTAACCTGGACGCTTAGCATCTGGTCCCGTTTGTCCAAAACCTGTCAATGACGCATAAATCAGGCGCGGATTGTCTTGTTTCAAGCTATCGTAGTCCAAGCCATATTTCTTAAGACCGCCAACCTTAAAGTTTTCCACCACGATATCGCTATCAGCGATTAACTGCTTGATAATGACTTGTCCTGCAGGTTTAGTAATATCAACGGTGAGCGATTTTTTATTGCGGTTAATAGTCGCATAATAGGCAGAAGTGTCATCGCTGAATTTTGGCGGGGCCCAGTGGCGAGTTTCATCGCCGATGCCAGGACGTTCAACCTTGATAACTTCCGCCCCAAGATCTGCTAAAACTTGCGTACAAGATGGACCTGCCAATACTCTCGATAAATCTAATACCTTGATACCCTGTAATGCTGCCTGAGGTGCATTATCGATATCGACTTGTGCATTAGAAGGTTGTAATGTTGTACTCATGATATTCCCTTACCTTTTAGAAACATTGAGATATCTATTATTTTAAGCTTGCTCATATACCATTATTTCAACTTATAAAAAAACGCACGCTAATGTTAAGCGCTATATTAAAGGCTAAACAGTAACGTACGTTAGTCGTTGAAAATCTATACTGAGTTGTACTTTAATCAAAAACTATTGAATGCTTTAGATTAATAAAACGCTTGAATGCCAGTCTGCGAACGACCTAGTATAAGGGCATGGATATCATGCGTACCCTCATAAGTATTGACCGCTTCTAAGTTCATAACATGGCGAATGATATGAAACTCATCAGAGATACCATTACCACCGTGCATATCACGAGAAACACGAGCGATATCTAATGCCTTGCCGCAGTTATTACGCTTAATTAGTGAAATCATCTCAGGCGCTGCATTGTCTTCGTCCATCAAACGACCCACACGTAGTGCCGCTTGTAAACCAAGAGCAATCTCAGTTTGCATATTAGCAAGCTTTAACTGTACCAACTGCGTTGCTGCTAGTGGACGTCCAAACTGCTTACGATCTAGCGTGTACTGACGTGCGCCTTTCCAGCAAAACTCAGCTGCGCCCATTGCACCCCATGCGATACCATAACGGGCTTTGTTTAAACAGCCAAACGGACCTTTAAGACCACGGATATCTGGGAAAGCATTGGCTTCAGGGACAAATACTTTATCCATGACGATTTCACCAGTGACTGAAGCACGAAGTGAGAACTTACCTTCGATCTTCGGTGCTGATAAGCCTTTCATACCTTTATCTAAGATAAAGCCACGAATGTCGCCTGCATCATCTTTTGCCCAAACGACAAACACATCAGCGATAGGACTGTTAGTAATCCACATTTTATTACCAGTCAGCTCATAACCGCCATCGACAGCGCGCGCACGAGTCGACATTGACGCAGGATCTGAACCTGAGTCTGGCTCGGTCAGACCAAAGCAACCGACATACTCGCCAGTTGCAAGCTTAGGTAGGTACTTCTCTCTTTGCTCTTCAGTACCGTAGGCATGGATAGGATGCATAACCAAACTTGACTGCACACTCATCGCTGAACGATAACCAGAATCTACTGCTTCAACTTCTTTGGCAATCAAACCATAAGCCACGCTTGACAAGCCAGCACAGCCGTAACCCTCGATCGTCACACCAAGCAAGCCCATCTCGCCCATTTGGCGCATAATGTTGCGATCAAAGTTCTCATGGCGATTGGCTTCAATAATGCCAGGCATTAGCTCTTTTTGAAAAAACTGACGTGAGCTGTCATTGACCATACGCTCTTCATCGGTTAACTGACCACGTAATAAAAAAGGATCTTCCCAATCAAAACTTGGGCGAGTAGATGTTGCCATGTGGATCTCCTTGGTGTCAGTCATCCTGACCGACGATAATGATTGATTTGGTTAATGCAACTAGTAATTGACTTACATGTTCCGCTATGCGAAACTTAGTTTCATAATATAAACCATTTAAGCAAAATTTATTCTTCTTGTAAACCCTTTTAAATATATATGGTCAAAAAATGATAAGAAAATCACTAGCAACTATGCCTTTACTAGATCGAATGGGTGCGACCCTTATTCAAAGCAAAGAAGATGATGATCGGCAATTCGTCACTGCCCTTGGCCGTGGCTTAACCCTACTTGCTGCATTTGAACATCAAGATCAGCTAAGTCACCAGCAATTATGTCAAATGACAGCATTACCAAAGGCGACCGTTACACGCTTAATTTATACCTTAACTACGCTTGGGTTTTTGCGTACGACGATACACGGTCAGTATGAATTGGGTAGTAGCGCGGTACGACTAAGTGCGACGGCATGGAGTCGTCATGATGTGGTCGCATTTGCCGAGCCATTACTCCGTCAGTTTGCTGCCCAAAATGAAGTCTCAGTAAACTTGGCGACAGAAATCGAAGGTGAAATGCGCTACTTAGCTTGCTGCCGTAGCCCTGCTCGCCTATCCGTGAATCTACAAGTAGGCTCAGCGGTCCCCGTCGCACGAACCGCTATTGGACGTGCGTTCTATGCGGCAAGCTTACCAACCAGACAAGCGGTCATTAGCTCTCACTTGCAAAATAATTTATCTGACACAGATTACAGCCATGCGCAAACAGCGTTAAATCAGTCAGCAGAATATTATAAGAAGTACAGTTATACGTTGTCTGACGGCGAGTTTTCTAGTGATATATTAGCAGTAGCCGTTGGGGTATTTGATGTTGCCACTGGACAGTATGCCTATTCACTCAATGCCAGCGTTCCGAGTGCTAATTGGCAAAGCGACGACTATGCAGCGGTAATTGTGCCTAAGTTGCAGGAATTGGCTGAGCGGATTGGAAATGGTGCTTAGAATATAAGAAATCACTGATAAAAAATATGAGCCTGTGTTCAACACTTTTTAACTATTACGCTACTACTTTACTGCTCAGTCAGATAGCGTTACTAATGGTATTATTAATGTGAAAAACATACTTATAATTATCAAATTGATGTCACTACAGATCTGACTATGATTACAGAATATGACGTTGGTAACTGATATTAGTGACTGATGTTAGTGAATAAGGATATAACGATGACTCTATATGCTAGCTCGCACCGAATGATAGTAGTGATGACCGCTCTACTCCTAGGTTTAACCAGCTGTGCGCCACAGCCAGATACTACCACTGATATAGATACCAAAGTTAAAGTCGATGACCGCACGACTACTGATATCACACCTTCTGGTTCGTTTACTAAAAACAGCTTCGACAATATAAAGCTCGGTTCTGAATTTGACTCGAAATTACTAACTCAAAATACCGAAGACTTAGACGGCTGCTTTGGCGCGCAAAGCACCGCTCATCCTGCTGCTGGTTATATGATCATAGACAACACTGTGGTTGAAATAGGTACATCAAGTACAGACATTTTATCTGCCTATGGCGTTATGGTAGGCAACAGTTTAGAGCAACTATACGATAAGCATCAAGCTCAACAACCTGAAGTCGAAGACAGCCCTTACGGCAATCCAAACGAGAATATTATTCTCTACTATTGGTATGAAGATAATGATCAAAGCAGTGAGCAAAGAGTTGGCACTAAATATCAAGTTGATAATGGCATCGTAACTAGCATCAGTATCGGCCTCGAGTCTGCATTAAGGTTAGGGGAAGGCTGCTCCTAAATCGGAATATACGAGATATAAAGAACACAAAAATTTCTCAGCTCAAATACCCAACTCATCAAACTTCAAATTAAACTTCAGCAAATACTTACGCAATCTATCGCTATCATTGGGGCTTTTAAGCTTATCCCTAGAGTTCGCATAAAGATAACGCCCCGCCGACGCCTGGTTTTTATGCCTCATACAAATCTTAATCACATATGCCAATTGCACCGCATCAAACGGATCAATAGTCGCAAAGGTTTCTTTGTCAATATAGTTAGCTAAAAGGTCATGGCTACCTTGCTCGACTAACTCACTGTTAAAACTTGCTTGAATATTATCATTACTTAGGCTATTTTTAGGCATGTTATGTTTTAAATTATTTGAGCCATGCAAACCATCTACCAATCCCCAAAGATGCATCAAACGCTCAATCTCCGCTTGCACATCGGCTGTCCGAATGACTTTACTTTCAGCCAAAGTCGTTAGGCGTGTCATACTGGCGGTCAAATCGCGAAAGTTACCCTGCCATGTCGCATCAGCGCTAGTGGCAAAGTCTTCATAAGTCTGCCTTGCGCTTGGCTCAAAGCGATAGTGCTGCTGTTGCTCGCTACCCAAACGTGCCAGCTCATAGTCAATATTGGCAGGCAAATCCTCCAACCTATCTTTGAGTGACGGCAAAAAAAACGTCCACGTATTGAGCCGTGCAAATAAATCAGCGCGAAACTCACCATCCACAACCGCCTTACGCAGGTCCTTATTGGTTCCTGCCATCAGCTGAAACGAAACGTTAATTGGCGTATCACTACCGAGCGGATAAAAGCGCTGTTCCTCAAGTGCGGTCAATAACATCGCTTGCTCATCAAGTCCCAGCTCGCCTATCTCATCTAAGAATAGCAAACCACCATCGACTGATTTTAGCAGTCCATCACGATTGGAAGCTGCGCCCGTAAATGCGCCTTTGACATGACCAAACAATACACTCATAGCGGTATCACCGCGTAAGGTGGCACAGTTAACTTCAACGAATTTATCGAGAGTATATTTGCTTTGAACGCTGCTACTGGCTTTGGCTCTTTTCAGCGCATAGATTTGGCTGGCCAGTTGCGACTTGCCCGCTCCTGTTGCACCCATCAGTAGTATGGGTGCAGTTGAGCGAGTGGCGACCTTTTCGATATCTGAAATGAGTTTTTGATAAGCGGCGTTTTGGGTGACTAGATTGGCTTGCAAGGTTTGCCAATGTTGCTGTTTTTCGGCCTCAAAACGCTCACGTAAACCATCATAACGCGAAACATCTAAATCAATCACTTGATAGCGACCTTGCGGATCGGTTTGACCAGGTCTCGGGCAAGGCGAGGTTTGAATCAAATCAGCAGGAATAAAGCCCGCCTCTACCAATAAAAACCAGCAAATTTGCGCCACGTGCGTACCCGTGGTCAAATGCAGCAAGTAGTCGATATTATCTTGAAAATCAAACCCTGCGGCAAAGTCATACAGCTCGGCATAAACGTCAGCGAAGTCCCAAGGACTAGATAATGTTACATGATGGCCAATCACTTGCGTCTCCGGGCTGACCTGCGCCACGTCATCGACGATTATTTTAAACAGCCTTTTATCGCGTTTGCTATATAAGATATGCAGCTCATCGACTATTAATTCATCATGTAGACATAGACTCACCGTGGGTCGCCAGCGCTGCCAACGTTTATCGTTTAAGCCGTTATCTAAGGTAGTACCAAGTAAGCCGATGACTGCTGTTTTGTTAATCGTCTGTTTCATCAATCTCACGTCTAATTGACATTATTTCCAGTAGATACTTTTGTCCTTCGGGTGTTATTTCCCAATAGTTAGTAAGACCTACTCCAGTGAATTCAATATAACCTAAAGTTAAAAATTGAATTTTTATTTTCTCAAAATCAGTAAAATCTATTTGTGATGATTTAAAGCTTTCATATTTTCTCGAAACTACATAGTTGCTCAAAGTGTTAAAAACTATATTTTCTCCCTGTTTCTTAAGTATTTTTGGACCAATACATTTGAATAGATTATTCCAAGTTACCTCTTGTTCCCAAGATTTAAGTTTTTCTTGCCCACCTTCTGTAACCTTACAGTTCACTAGTATTGAAACCTCGTCATCACCTTGAGCCAAATCCGACATATTGTTTTGATTTTTCTGAAACTCTTGAATCTGTTTTTCAAGCTTATTGTTTTCTTGTCTAAGTTCATTTAGCTGCTTTAATAATTCAGTATTTTCAGTTGCTTCATTTCCTCTTATCCAGCCTACAGCTGGATAAGTTTTGATTGTTTTGGGTAAGCTAAGTGCGACTAAACCAGATAACTCTTTTGCATCATCCCAAAATTTCACTAAGCGATTTGTTGTTACTTTTTGTCTGAATGATTGTAGTTTTCGCTGTGCTTCAGAATCTAACTCTACTTTTTCGACCGCTAACTTTTCAGGGCTACCGTGAACTAACGCAATGACTTTAATACCTTTACCAATTGCATAGTCGTACTCCATCTCCGTATAGCTGATACCTTCATCAGACAAACTTCCATATCGACCACCAATAATAAGTAGGTAGTAATCACTATCGTCAATGACTTTCTTTATGAACTCAAACTGTTCTTCATCTAAAGCAGGAAATAATTCCATCCCAGCTGGTATACAGTCCATTTCCATAAGTGTCTGGATGACATTGCTGCGCTCATTCTTTAAATCTGCGAATGTAGAACTTACAAAAACTTGATATCTTTTATCCATCCTATTGACCTTACAATATTTATTCATAGTTTATTTTCTATATTTTTAGAAAATATTATACTCAACAATCATTGTTAGATTATAGCTGATATCCCTAATCATTTTTAATTTATTACTTTATTTATAATTATCAATAACTTAACCCATATATCTGATAGAGTATAAAAAATTGGCACACTCTTGGCATCGTAGTTAATAAGAAAAACGACAAATCATTGAATAACAAATTATGCTTTACAGCAATTAAGGAAAATAACTATGCAACCGATGACCCATAATATCATTCAAGACGGTGGAACCCCGATCAGACTTTGGACAAAGGGCGTCCCTGTCGATCCAAAAGCGCACGATCAGCTAATCAAAGCCTCGCAGATGCCGTTTATATATAAGTGGCTCGCGGTAATGCCTGACGTGCATGTTGGGATTGGCGCGACTATCGGCACGGTACTGCCGACCAAAGAAGCGATCATCCCTGCCGCCGTTGGCGTCGATATCGGCTGCGGCATGATGGCGGTACAAACTACCCTGACGGCTGATGATTTGCCCGACAACTTGCGCGGTCTGCGCAGCGAGCTAGAAAAAGTGATTCCTCATGGTCGCAGTAAGTCTCGTGGCCGCGGCTCAAACCGTGATGTCGGCGCATGGTCAAATCCTGATGACACGGTTAAAGACGGCTGGACAACGCTGGTTGATGATTTTAATTATATAACCCAAAAGCACCCTAAGCTTAAAAACACCAATAACCTTAAGCACTTGGGAACGCTTGGTACCGGCAACCACTTTGTAGAAGTGTGCTTGGATGAGACCAATCAGGTGTGGATTATGCTGCATTCAGGATCTCGCGGCGTGGGTAATGCCATCGGTCGCTACTTTATCGAGCTTGCACGTGAGGATATGCGTAAGTGGTTTATTAATTTGCCGGATAAAGATTTGGCGTACTTTGCTGAAGGGACTGAGCATTTTGACGACTATTGGTTTGCGGTCGGTTGGGCACAGCGTTTTGCTTTTAAAAACCGTGAAATCATGATGGAGAACGCAATTAAGGCACTACGTAATATTATCACCAAGCCCTTTGATGCCAAAATGAAAGCGGTGAACTGTCACCATAACTACGTGGATAAAGAAGAGCACTACGGCGAGGAAGTATTCGTCACTCGCAAAGGCGCGGTACGTGCGCGTGTCGGTGAATACGGTATTATTCCAGGGTCAATGGGCGCAAAATCCTTTATCGTGCGCGGAAAAGGTAACGCAGAGTCGTTTCACTCTTGCTCGCATGGCGCAGGTCGCATCATGTCACGTACTGAAGCCAAAAAGACCTTTACGGTAGATGATCAAATCGCGCAGACTGAGGGCGTGGAATGCCGCAAAGATGCCGCGGTTATCGATGAGATTCCAGCAGCGTACAAGGATATTGATGATGTAATGAAAGCGCAGAGCGACTTGGTGGAAGTGGTACATACTTTGCGGCAAGTGGTTTGTGTTAAAGGCTAAATAGGAACTGCAATTTTATAACAAACAGGAAAAATTTTATGGAAGATTCTATTCAATCTAGGGTTCTATATACAAACTTGCAGCTAGACAATGCATCTGAAATGATTGATGAAGGACAGTTTGAGGAAAGCTATAAGTTATGCTTATATTTGAAGGAGCTTCTAGAAGAGGTTAATGATATTAATGAACCAAGTTTATCTTTAGCACTTTTTAGACTCGCTGGTATATTTGTCGATATAGGTCATATGGCTTCTAAGGCAGAAGCCACCTATATAGGCTTAGAAATAATGGAATCTGATAGCTTTGAAAACTGTTTAACTCGTGATAGTTATTATTACTGTTTAGCAAATGCTAACCGAAATATAATTCAGCATAAATATGGCAATTCTTTAGCTTCAGATATCAAATCTATTCCAGAGTTGTCAAAAGTTAATTCACTTTTCCTTAAAGCTATTTTAAATTGTAGAGAACAAGAAATAGAAGCTCAACCACAATACTTAGTGAATCTAGGAAATAACCTTAAACAACAATACAGATTTTCCGAGGCATTAGCTCTATACGATCAAGTTATCGCAATGAATTTGGATATCGCTCAAGCTTGGGTAAACCGTAGTGAATGTTTAATTTTACTGAATAGCATTACTAAAATGCATACTGTTCAGCAGGGTAAAGAAATAGCTTTAGGTTACAGAAAAGCAAGTGCATCAAAGTGCATACCTCCTGACTGGGCAAAACACTATCTCCTAAGAGCTGAGAGAATAGATAGTGATATCGAAAAAAAATGCTTGGATATGGGAATAGCTATAGAAGATGACAGCCATTTAGATGAGCAGGAATATCAATCTTTTTCAGAGTATCGGAAGTGGTGCTTAGATAGCTTCTTAAGCCTTAGTGAACATGGCTTATATTGTAAATGCTATGGAAGTGCCCGTGATAATTTAACTATTCCTTTAACTACTAGAGCTATATCTAGGGATTTCATATTGCCAATGGAAAAGGTACTAAATAGGCTTAAATCGGAATTCGGACTTGCTAGATTGATGCTGTATGAATACAAAGTTGCTAAGAGCGATAACGATATCGACGACGATGCTTGCTATGCAGAGCTATATGACAACGAGTTGCTAGGAACAAATATCGAAAAGCTCCGTACTGCTTTTAGAATTTGCTTTGGTATATTAGATAAGATAGGTAATGCTGTAGCCTTGTTGTTTGATTTACAACTCAAAAACAGTAAAGGTAAAGTCAGACCTTCATATTTTCATACTTTCTGGGAACTTGAAAATGAAGAAAGACTTCAAAAGTTCGAAGCTTATGATAATGAAGGTTTGATTGGTTTATATAGTATAGCTTGTGATTTAAACCATAAGTTAGAAGGCGAGCTTAGTTTTTACAAGCAGTGGCGAAACGCCTTGGAACATAGCTTCGTATTTGTTTACGAGAATGAAAAACCTGAAAGCATTGAAGCCTCGTTAACCTATTATGAAGAACCAGTTTTTATTTCTGAGTCCGAATTTGTTGAAAGCGCAGAGCATGTTTTGCAATTGACGCGTTCAGCTATTTTCTCTTTCGTCTTTGCAGCTAGGATCAAAGCTGAGAAAGAAGCTCTTGAAAATATTCCTAATATTTTAATTCAGGACAAGTTTATCGAGCGAAAGAAATATACTTAAAAAATAAAATTAGCAAATAAGAGAGAACCAAAATTAAACTTGCCGAAGCCCTACTCATCCGCTAAAAAGAAAACCCTATGCCAAAAACCAAACCCCTAAAAATAGACGGTAGCACAGGCGAAGGCGGCGGACAAATCATCCGTACCGCTTTGTCCTTATCGATGCTAACAGGCATCCCTGTTGAGATCATCAACATTCGCGCGGGGCGTGCGAAACCCGGACTCATGCGCCAACATTTAGTCTGCTTGCAAGCCTCGCAACAGATATCAGATGCCACCGTATCAGGCGCTTATTTAGGCAGTACGGCTTTTAGCTTTTCGCCCCATGCTATTAAGTCTGGTGACTATAGCTTTGATATTGGCTCGGCAGGCAGTACCAGTCTAGTGCTACAAACCCTGCTCCCTGCCCTACTATTTGCTAATACTGATGTCAGTTCAAAATCTACTGTCACTTTTAAAGGCGGTACACATAATCCGATGGCACCGACCACGGACTTCTTACAGCAGGCCTTTATACCTGCACTGGCGAAGCTGGACATGCAAGTTGATATTGAACTGCAACAAGCAGGCTTTGCACCTATTGGTGGCGGCGTGATTCAAGCAACTATCACACCATTTATGCGCCGTGCTGATTCAAAACCATTACAGCTAACAAAGCGTGGAGACCTTATCGGCATAGAGCTGGTCGCCAGTACGCTAAATCTAGAATACGATATCTGCAAACGCGAGCTTGCCAGCGCAAGAACCGCGCTCATTGAGTCATGCATTGATGAAGCGCTTATCAAGAGTCAAGGCAATAAGCTACATGGAATCGGTGAAGGCAATACTTGCTATGCACTCGTCACTCATAAAACCACTCACAAAGCTGATTCTCCAGATAATTATGAGCAGTTGCACCAAGAAGCTTTTACGTTGTTAGGAGAGAAACGCAGCTCAGCGGAAAATGTGGGTAGCCGCTTAGCAGGACTGGTGAAACGTTATCTATTTCAAACGGATGCGCTGGTCGATGAATACTTAACCGATCAGCTACTATTACCTTTAGCCTTGTCAGGTGGCGGCGAATTTACAGCGCGCGTGATTAGCGGGCATACTAAGACGCAAGCGTGGTTGATTGAACAATTTTTGCCCGTTGAAATTAAGTTTAATGCTATTGATGACGATAAAATACTGGTGCAGGTCGTCTGTTGAAACTACCTAGTAGCATCAATGTCAGAATACCAACATTAGCACATTGTTACTCAAATACCGCTATGCAGTGATATCATATGTGTATGATGTAGGCGATAAATCTGAGCGCGTTATCTGCGTTTGATAATTATGATGAAAGAGTGGATTTTTGACCTACTTTCTCTTTCAATCATCTTCGCCTTTTTAATCTTTACATATTACTGTTGAGCGTCGTTATGCCCCAATCTCGTACCAATCTAAACCCAGAACCCAAAACCAATTCGCCTTATTTAGTCGGTGTGCTGTTACGTTACAGCACTTTTGCCGCTGCTGTCTTGCTGTTTTTAGCAGGGCTATTATTGATGAACTGGTGGCTGATTATTCTTGGCGGGTTTGGGGTATGTTTGGGGATTTATGACGTCATACAGTCAAAGCATGCCATCTTGAGAAACTATCCAGTGGCGGGGCATATTCGCTACGTACTTGAAGACTTTCGTCCTGAGATTCGTCAGTATTTGTTAGAAAACGATAAAGAGCAAGTGCCGTTTTCACGCCAGCAGCGCGCCCTTGTTTATCAACGCGCCAAGAACGTCAGTGATACCAATGCCTTTGGTACGTTGGATAATTTATATACGCCCGGTAAAGAATGGTTTTTGCAGTCGGCGGTCAGCCAGCCTCTAGAAAACCAAGATTTTCGCATCATGGTCGGTGGCGAACGTTGTCAGCAGCCGCATGATATGTCAGTATTCAATATCTCAGCGATGAGCTTTGGGAGCTTATCTGCCAACGCCATTATGGCGCTTAATCAAGGCGCTAAGATGGGCGGATTCACCCATGATACCGGTGAAGGTGCGATTAGCCCCTATCACCGTAAATTCGGTGGTGATTTGATTTGGGAGTTGGGTACCGGTTATTTTGGTTGCCGTGATGATGATGGCAATTTTGATCCACAGTCTTTTGCCGAAAAAGCCGTCGACCCTCAAGTAAAAATGATTGAGATTAAGCTATCTCAAGGGGCGAAGCCTGGTAAAGGTGGCGTGCTTCCAGCGGAGAAAATCACCCAAGAGATTGCTGATACGCGTCAAGTGCCTACTGGTCAAGATTGCGTCTCGCCCTCTTCCCATACGGCATTTAGCACTCCGCGCGAGCTAGTTACTTTTTGGCAGCAGCTACGTGAGTTGTCGGGCGGCAAACCAGTCGGCTTTAAGCTATGTATTGGACAGCCTTGGCAGTTTATGGCGATTGTCAAAGCCATGATAGAAGCTGATAACTATCCTGACTTTATTGTCATTGATGGCGCAGAAGGCGGCACAGGCGCAGCACCAGTTGAATTTATGGATAACGTTGGCATGCCAATGGTTGAAGGGTTTTTATTGGTACACAACACCTTAGTTGGCGCTGGCATCCGTGACAAAATCAAGCTTGGCGTCAGTGGTAAGATCGTATCCGGCTTCGACATTGCTCGCCTAATCGCACTGGGTGCAGATTGGTGTAACTCAGCACGTGGCTTTATGTTTGCCGTTGGCTGTATTCAGTCGCGCTCTTGTCATACCAACACCTGCCCGACAGGCGTTGCGACCCAAGACCCCTATCGTCAAAAGGCGCTCGATGTGCCTAGTAAAGCTGAGCGCGTCGCAAGCTTTCATAAGAATACGCTCAAATCACTTTCTAATATCGTCGGTGCCGTTGGTCTACAACATCCGAGTCAGTTGCAGCCTTATCATATTGCGCGTCGTCTAGATGACGGGCAGATAAAACTTTTATCGAAATTCTTTTATTTCACTGATAGAGGCGCCCTACTTAATAGTAGCGCCCGCGCGGACGTGTTTAATCAGATGTGGGTCATGGCAAATCCTGATAGCTTTTTAGCAAATAACGATGCCCTAATTGCTTATAATAAAGATTCACGAGATAAAGGTAGAGAAACCACCACATCAACGGAACAGAGCCTTGGGAACTTTGCTAGCATCACTGGCGGTGGACAGTTAATCGGCAACGTCAACAATACTTTTCGCGAATTTCCATCTACTAGCGATTGAACAGTAGCTAAAAAGTGCTCAGCAATAAAAGTCTATAAATTATATCCATATTACAAAAGATAAGTAATTGATGCCAAGTTTCGTTTTTGCCTTACCCTTATCATTAGCACTGCTAGCGTTAAGCGTCAGTGCTTGCCAACCAATAGGCGCTGATGCGTCTGACAGCGACACAGAAAACTGGTCATGTCAGTCGCAAGATACGCCATTTACTTATAGTATTTGTAGCGTTAACGCTGACGCGTTAAATAGCGAACGTTATTCACTACAGCTTTTTTGGCAACAGCCCGGCGATACGCAGCCATTGCTTACTTTTGATAACTTATTAGCGACATTACCAACTAACCAAACGCTTAATTTTGCTATGAATGCAGGCATGTATAACGAAAGTTACGCGCCGATTGGTTATACAGTCATTAAAGGTAAAGAGATTCGCGCCTTAAACCTAAACGAAGGTGGTGGCAATTTCCATTTACTGCCTAATGGAGTCATGTGGTGGGATAAATCTGGAAATGTACAAATTACCGAAAGCAATGCTTTAGATGAACAGATTAAGAATGACGAAGCTAAGCCTTGGTATGCCACGCAATCAGGGCCGATGCTAGTCATCAACGATGAGATACACCCGCAGTTTAACCTTGATAGCAACTCAATCAAGTTTCGTAATGGTGCAGGTGTTTGCAGTGATGGCAGTATACGTCTCGTTAATAGTAATGAGCCTGTGACGTTTTATCAGTTTGCATCGCTGTTTAAAAATGACTTAAGCTGTCCGAATGCACTATTTTTAGATGGCGGGATTGCTTCGGCATTATATGCACCCAGTATCGATAAACACGATAAAAAAGAGATGGGTGTCATGATTGGAGTGGTTGAGTTGAAGTAAAATTAGCACATCTATACGCCCGTTGGCAGGTAATTTTTGCTACAATAGCGCCAATTTTTATTTCATATTAAACCAATTAACTATCTGACTCTTAGCTTTCTAGCTATCATTATCATAGGCTACCGTTTTAGCTCAGCTTAAATCTTTGCGAAAGCAAAATGCTGGGCTAAAACCATAGCCTAAACTAGCTTAAGAGTTGGATTCAGTCTTATTACTATATTGAGAAACTACTATGGGTTTTAACTGCGGCATCGTCGGCCTACCAAACGTGGGTAAGTCCACTTTATTTAATGCCTTAACTAAAGCGGGAATCGCCGCTGAAAACTTTCCATTTTGTACCAAAGATCCCAACACTGGTATCGTGCCAGTACCAGATCCACGCCTAAAGAAATTGGCTGACATCGTCAATCCTGAACGTGTATTGCCAACGACGATGGAGTTTGTCGATATCGCTGGTCTGGTCGCTGGTGCTTCAAAAGGCGAAGGCATGGGCAACCAGTTCCTAGCCAATATCCGTGAGACCGATGCGATTGCTCACGTGGTACGTTGTTTCGATGATGACAACGTCGTACACGTCGATGGTCGCGTCAGCCCTATTGATGATATCGAAACCATCAATACTGAATTGGCACTTGCTGATCTCGAAGCCGTTGAGCGCGCGGTATTTAACTTAACCAAAAAAGCCAAAGGTGGTGATAAAGATGCTGGGGCCATGCTTGATGTGTTCAAAAAAATCGAACCATTATTAGCAGAAGGTAAAGCCGCGCGCGCCGCCAATCTTGACAGAGATGAGCAAAAGCTTATTAGAAGTTATGGTTTAATTACCTTGAAACCAACTATGTATATCGCTAATGTCAGCGAAGATGGTTTTGAGAACAATCCTTATCTAGATGCCGTGCGCAACTATGCCACTGGCGAAGATTCTATCGTTATCGCTCTATGCAACCAAATTGAATCTGAAATCGCACAGCTTGATGAAGATGATAAAAAAGACTTTCTGGCCGAGATGAATATGGAAGAGGCTGGTTTAGATCAAGTGATTCGCGGTGGTTATGACTTGCTTGATATGCAGACTTACTTCACCGCTGGCGTTAAAGAAGTACGCGCTTGGACCGTTGAAGTGGGCGCTACAGCTCCTCAAGCAGCTGGCGTGATTCATACAGACTTTGAGCGTGGTTTTATTCGCGCTGAAGTAATCGCTTATGATGACTTTATCGAATATAACGGTGAAAAAGGCGCAGCTGCTGCAGGCAAATCACGTCTAGAAGGTAAGACTTATATTGTACAAGATGGCGATGTGATGCATTTCCGCTTTAACGTATAAGCCTTCTGATGGTTTAAGTATTTCGCTTACTTGATACCTTGCTTACATAGTCTTAGCATAGAACAACCAAAAGTCAGCCTTTGTGCTGGCTTTTTTTATTATACTGATTTAACCAGCGCTGAAAAATATCACACATTTTTACAATGCATATTTCAAAAACGATAATAAATAATGGATTATAGATTATGGTCGCTCATTTTAAGAAGCCACAGACTCCAGCCGATCATTGGGCGCAATTATTTACCGCACAGCGTTTAGGCAGTGTAAAAAAAGCACCTATCCAAGATAGTGCTCGCTCCTCCTTTCATAAGGACTATGATCGCTTGGTGTTCTCACATTCTTTTCGTCAGCTGAATCAAAAAACCCAAGTTCATCCACTAACCAATCAATTGGGTATCCATACACGCTTGACTCATTCACTGGAGGTTTCTTGTATTGGGCGCTCTCTGGGAATAATGGCAGCAGAAAAGCTTCATGACAAACTGGATAACGGACTACCAGCAGGCGTGTCACCAGCTGATGTCGGGGTAATTGTACAAGCAGCATGCCTCGCGCATGATATCGGCAACCCGCCTTTCGGTCACGCTGGTGAGTATGCTATCCGTGATTGGTTTACTTATCCTAATCGTCAACCAATCTTGCAGCGTTTGAGCAGCAATGAGCAATTAGACTTGCTGGCTTACGAAGGTAATGCACAAGGGTTTCGACTGCTAGCGCGTAATGAGCATCATCCAGATAAGGGCGGTATGCGTCTGACCTGCGCGACTTTGGGCGCGTTTATGAAGTATCCGTGGCTAGCAACGCATAGCAATTCAATAAACAGCGACCAGAAGAACGAGGACGTTAATAAAAACTTATCGACGACCAAAGTGCAAAAATTTGGCTGCTTTTATAGTGAAGCTGCGCAGTTGGAGCAATTGGCGGACTGTTTGCATTTGCCGCGCTCGCAGCAGCATGATGGCTTTGCGCGTCATCCACTCGCTTATCTACTCGAAGCGGCAGACGATATTTGCTATGCATTGATAGACTTAGAGGATGGTATTCATCTAAACATGCTGAGTTATAGCGATGTAGCAGCCATCCTTTATGAGCTGATCGGTGAACGCTCTGATACCATTGCATTGCCTATCGCTTTGCCACCGCAAGTTTCCGTCAGACAACAGCTAGCAGCTCTACGTGCTCGGGCCATGATGCGCTTGGTTAATACGGTAACCGATGCCTTTGTTGCCAACTCTAGTGCTATGCTTGCTGGCACACTCACAGGTAGCTTATTTAATCATTGCGAGCCCACTGTACAAAATGGCATTACCCAAGCCAAGCAGTTGGCCCGCGAACAAATATTTAATCATCCCAGTAAAGTACGTATGGAGCTGATGGCCAATCAATGCTTGCATCGTCTCCTTGATGCATTTATGCCACTGGCTTGGACAGCCCTTGCGGACGCACCAAAACCGTTTGAGCAGCAGCGCCTCTTAAGCTTGCTACAGCCGCATCTTGATGAGCATCGGCGGGTACTATCCGATAATATTTATCATAACATTCTAAATATTTTAGATTTTATTACTGGCATGAACGATCATGAAGCTTATAGGTTGGCGCAGGAGTTGCAAGGTCATTGGGGTACGATGGTCTAGTAAATTCACCATCCAATACCCATCTTATCCATCATAACTAGGGATTTCATTCGTATTTTTGCGTTGAAATGAGTATGATAAACATCTATTAGGTAATTTTGAAATATTATGAGCAGTCGCGAACAAAAAAAGCTTCAAACTCGGCGCGCATTTTTTAATGCAGTGCTAGACTTATGTATTACTGGGCAATCTTTTAGCTCTATCAGTCTTAGACAAGTAACTCGTGAGGTTGGCGTGGTGCCGACCGCATTTTATCGCCATTTTGATGGTATGGAATCATTGGGCGAGGCATTAGTTGTTGAAGAATTAGGTGGTACGCTTGCTACGTTGCGTGATGGCCTACAGATTGGCCGCAAACGCAGTTTTGATCGTCAAATTGCAAAGAGTATTCAGCTATTTTTACAAACCGTGAGCGCGCAGCCACGTTATTGGCAGTTTTTGGTCAGTGAACGCTTTGGTGGCTCAGAAGCTGTCCGTAAAGCTATTAGCGATCTGATAAAGATGCATGGGAAAATACTAGGAGAAGATCTAGCTTTACAGCCTGCTTTTACTCATATCAATGCTTATGACCGCCGGTTGCTCGCTGAGGCGGGGGTTAATATGTTTTTCTCTTGGATTATCGATTGGTTAGAGCTGACTTATTCTGAAGAGCATGACGATGAAGTTGATTCAGCAGAAATTGAAGATAAAAAACAGCTGATGCTACACAATTGTACCCGTCAAGCACAAATGCTATTTTATGGTGCTTATAACTGGAAATCGAGCGAAGAAACTCAGCTTAATGATTGATAGTGCATTAAATGATTGATAATGCATTAGCTGCTTCTCATTAATGGTATTAGTCATTAAAAGCTAGGACGGAATGTCCATAAGCGCTGTGATATTACTTCTACTGTCTTAGCCTCATTATTATTGCTTTCACTAGCATTGTTATTGTTGCCATTGTTATTATCATCCCTATCATCGTCGCTGCTAGCGCTCGTTTTGCTAATTAATACTGTCGCAAAACGTTGCCGTGCTGCACCTACACCGGTGCTATCAGTGGCGGTGATAAGAGCTCTGAATGCTCGAGTATCCACCGCTAATAATGATTCCATTCCTTTACGCTCTTCAGTGCCCATACTAATAAACGGTGGCAATTGCCATAGATCATCAACAGATGCTAATACTTGTTGTGCACGCAGATCTGTCAGCGTTTGCATTTGTTTTGGGGTCACCTCATCCATCAGCGCAGCGAGCAATACAGGGCTTGCCGTATTGACATTGATAGGTAAAAAGTAAGGCACTGCGGTAATATACGGTCGTAAGATTGCCAAGGTCTCAGCGCTGACCCCGCGTACTTCTTGGAGCTGGTCTATACTAACCAATGGCTGATTGGGCAGAGTTTTATTGGCACTGCTACTTGCTGACTGGCTATATAAGACACTCTCATCACCGCCATCGTTATAGACTTCGTTGTCTGCATCTTGCCAATCAAGCACCGCAATAGCAATTTCAGGCTCTAGATTTAACTGTGTCAATAAACGCTGAAACACCGCTAATGCATTGGTATCGGCTGTGCCATCATGATAAAGATTATTGATGTTAAAGCGGCTAGCCTCATCACGTAGCTCCATAGTGATGCTATGCACCCCTAAAGTATAAGGCGGCATCGGCTGTGCCCAAATATCTTGTGCGCTATCGGTATCATTCAGCTTATCATCAGCGCGAATAATGGTAATTGCTAACTGCTGACCGGCCTCGATGTCTTGTAGTAGTTGATCTTGATTAAACAATAAGCCACTGCGGCGAATGGCGATTTTCTGACTAGCAAGCATTGCACCTGCTACTACTGTAATACTGACAACCAAAAGTAAAATGGTCAATAGTGCCACACCGCGCTGGGAGTCTGCTGTCATTGTCATAAGCGCCTCCTATTATTGACCATTTGTCATGTTATCAGAGTTATTTTCATTATTGCCGTTGTTATTCTCATTACCAGCAGCGCTATTGCTATTATTTGGTAGAGGTTGCGGCGCAAGCGCCCATTGCCATGTAATCGGCATATCTTGATAAGTAAAACTCATCCCTACTCCTTTAGGAAGTAAGATAGTCTCCGTCTCGTCAATAGCAGAGTTATCGTTATTATTGTTCTCATTATTACCAAATTGGTTATCTGCGCTAGGGAAATTATTACTCACCTCAGGTAGGTAGGCCTGCCAGCGCCCTGCTGTAACACCGTTAAGAAGCACCGTATCTAAGCTGACGCTATCAGCCCCACCTTGGATACTGTTGTATTGTCGACGGATAAGACGCTCATCTGCAAAGATATAGTCAACACGCTGCAAGCTTGGACTGGTTTGGTAGCGTGGATCAGGATCAGCAAAACGCACAAAGCTAAGCTGCTCACCATCTAAGCTCATAAAGGGTTCAGCAGCTATAGAGTCTTGAGCGCTATTAGTATCATTGCCATTAGTGTTGCCATTGGTATTGGCGTTCAGGTTGGAGCCGTTCGCGCTACTATTTTGCGTAGAAGGTGCTTGATAAGCAAGGACTTGACCCATATCTTGTTGCAATTGCAAATACGCATACTGTAAGACCGCCAGCTGATCGGCATGGAACTGCGCCCGTTCGCGAGCACGGTTGACTCCATCAAACACTTGCCACCCTGCGACCGCAAGCATCGCAAATATCGCCATCGCCACCATGAGCTCAAGTAAGGTAAAGCCGTGCTGCTGCCTCACGGGTTGCCTCCACTTGGATTTAAGCTACTCAAATCTAAACTACCGACGTCTTGCTCTGCATTGCCTAGGATCACATTGATATCCGTCACCGCTGAGCGCACTTGCCCATCAATAATAGGGGCAACACTGATATTTACCTCTTTTAACGCTGGCGTCAAAGTACTATTGACGGTCATGGCTACTTGCCACGCGCGACCTTGGGCATCCATCGTTTGCGTGCTATTGGCCGTCAACCACGACTCTTGAATCCGCAAATCAGCCGCGGCGTTTTGTGCCACAAAGTGTGCAAGTGTACGCGTACGTAATACCTCAACCGAGTTCAGATATGCACTGCTGGCACGACTAGCGGCAACGGCGACCACTGCTAATATGGCGAGTGCCACCATCACTTCAATCAGTGTAAACCCACCCTCACGCTTTGATAGTGTGGTTTGGCATGCGCTACGATTTGTAATATGCGTTGTTGGCTTATATTTCTTCGTCATCTGCTACAGCCCCTGCCCTATCGTCATACTGCCATCCGGCATAATAGTGATGACTTCTCCGACTAATCGCGACTGATGGCGCACCTCAATTGTGACAGGAGTTGCCTGCCCAGTACCAAACCACAATACTTGCGGCACTGCTTGCCCATTAAACCAAGGTTGTAAAGTTTGGGTAGACTCTAGCCCTGACGCATTATTCGCCTGCAGACTTTGAATGCTTAAGCTGACCCCAGCTGGCATTTCTGGCAACGTGACTTCCGATTCCAGCTCCCAGCTAGGAGTTGGTTGACTTTCTCCATTAGCCCCTGACATACCGGACAAGTCTGCAGACAACTCCATTGAGTTTTTGGGCGTACTATCACCGTTACTTGGCGTTACTGATTGGGTCTGATAGCTAATATAAGGGTTTGATAAACTCATAATGACGGGCGTTACTTGACCTTGCTTGTCTGCTTGCAAGCTTAATCCCATCGGCTGCATACGCTCAGCTGCCAGTAGTCTGACATAGCTTAATGAGTCAGTAAGATGCTCGTAAAAGGCGCGGTTTTTTCTGGACTCGCTACTACCGACTGACACAGCAATCATGCCAGCGAATATAGACAAAATAACCATGACCACCATGATTTCAACCAAGGTAAAGCCTGTCTGCGAACGTGGTAAGTTTGATAATGCGAACTTTGTGGGAAGTATTCGACTAGGTATTACTCGATTAGAAAGTGCTCGGTGATGGTTTTCTTGGAGCTGTTTTTTTTGCGAACAGCTTTCTTGAAAATGCTTAGGAGTCTGACAACAGCGATGACTGAATTTTATAGCTGTGTCATTATTTAGATTAGTTAGCTTACTTTTTGTGGGGCAAAAAGCGTGCTCGACCACTGAGCTGGACTGAGTCTTGGCAGTGATCGGCATGGTGTACCTACTATCAACAATATAATACGTAGAATGGGAGTAAGAAGTAATTATTATAAACCTAGGTCATTTTTCAGCATAATCATAAAAAGATCAAATCAACATGATTAAAAATTGGCAAGTTACTTTTAAAAATTATAAAAGCAATTCTTACAACCTACCAATCTTAATCTATGCTATCAGTAAAAGTACACCCTATCAGTAAGTCGCATTACGATGTTCTTCTGATTCAGTTTCAATTTGCTCAACCAACTCTTGCATGTCCTCATCCAATGCATGTTGATCTATCTCATCAGCTGGGTAATGACTGGGCAATTCAAGCATTTGCTGCACAAAAACATAACGTAAAGTATCACGATGACCTAAATAACGCTGATAGAAACTGGAATTCAACAGTCCTGCTCCACCTTGACCCATCGCCCAAATGGAGGACAGATAATCACGGGTGCTTAAGCTGCTACGCTCATCTTTTAGATAAATACTGATTATATCGAGCAAACGCTTCATACGCTGGCGGCGAATATCGTATAGCTCACCGAATAGACGGTTGAGACCGGTCACCGAAGCAGCCAAACGTTCCTCTATTTGATTGAGCAGCATGGCTTTTTGGGGATTGAACAGTTGCTGAAATATCATTCGCGCAATCCCTGCTGACGGGCAATCATCAATACGATTTATCTCAAAAAGTTGCTCTTCATAACGAATGATAATACGTAAATAAAGCTCATCTTTACTCGAAAAATGCTTATATAGCGTACCTTTTGCCAAATCCAATTGATCGGCCAAACTGTCTAAAGTGATATCACCGTCGCCTGACTCAAGTAATAATTGTTCAGCCATCGCTAAGATATTCTCTTCGCGAGCTTTAAACTGATGTTGACGACTCATAACCTCTCCTAAAACCTGACAAGACTAAGCATATGACCCTATTGCTATGACAGTGCGATAGATAGTGAGTCGGCAATGACGGTATGAGAACTGCACGAAGACTATAAAGGGCTATAAGGGACTATGATATAAATAGTGGCTATGCTTACATTGCTTACGTTTGCTTAATAGTCATTGATAATCATACGCTTACGTTTTAGAGCTTAATAGCTCTTTACGCAGTAATAGGACTATACAATTAATGACTGACTGGTCATAGCATAACGATTTTAATGATACTGTGCCAGTAAATTTTCAAAGTTTTTTGCAGTCAGTGCACCGACTTCATCGCTACTACAGCCATACATATCGGCAATACAGCTAGCGACATAAGGAACATATGCTGGCTCATTAGGTCGGCCACGTTTTGGCACAGGAGCTAGATACGGACTATCAGTTTCGATAAGTATTCTATCCCTAGGCATATTTTGCGCAGCCTCTTTAATATTTTGCGCGCTCTTAAAGCTAACAATACCTGAGAATGAGATATAAAACCCTAAATCCAGCGCACGTTTTGCCGTGTCCCAATCTTCGGTAAAGCAGTGAATAATGCCATGTTCTGCACCTTCCGCTTTTAAGATATCGATAGTGTCCTCTTTGGCATCACGCATATGTACGACCAGCGGTTTCTTCAAACTTTGACTGGCATGAATATGACGCGCAAGGCTGGCTTGTTGCTCTTTTTTATTTTCTGTTGACCAGTAATAGTCCAGCCCCGTCTCGCCTATTGCCCATACGTGCTCAGCGTCAGCGGTCTCTATCAAACGCTCGACCGTCGCTGATTGCAATACGCCAATATCTTCGCAAGGATGGATACCGACGCTCATGCCTAAATTTAAGGTCTCATCACTGTAGGTACTGACGATATTGGCAATCTCATCATATTCAGCAAAATCACACATAATTGCCATCGCACGGGTGACATTGGCCTCTTTCATAGCAGCTATCGCGCCGGATAATTGACCATCATACTTTGTTAAATCCAGACGGTTTAGATGGCAGTGACTATCAGTAAACATAAACAATCTCGTTATAGTAATTTTTTAGATAAGTTATAGTAATTTTGCAGACAAAAAATATTCGGATAAAGCATTCAAGTTGTACTAGTGTTAATTGCAGTGAAAAGAGTATTTTTCAAGTGTGCTTTAGACACGTACTGATCAAAGCTGATTTTTAATGTAATCAATGCAACGGCACCACGCGCATCACCTCTTCTATAGTTGTCACCCCTTCACTGATACGCTTTGCCCCAGATAGACGCAGTGGTTGCACGCCTTCGCGGTATGCTTGCTGTTTGAGCGTATCCAAATTGGCATCGGCGGCTACCAGCTTTTTTAGTTCATTCGACAATGGCATGATCTCGTACAGACCGACACGGCCTTGATAACCTGTATGGCGACAGTGCTCACAGCCCTGCGCCGTATAAATTTGTGCTGGCACAGTAGCGCGCCAAGGCTGTACCAACTCCTGCCACTGGATAGCTATCTCGCTATCTGGCGTAACATCAGCTGCCTGCTTGCAATGCGGACATAATGTACGTAACAAGCGCTGCGCCATCACGCCCAAGATAGTTGCCGAAGTCAAAAACGGCTGAATTCCTAAATCGTGCAAGCGAGTGATTGAGCTGGGCGCATCATTGGTATGCAACGTCGAGAGCACCAAGTGTCCAGTTAAGGATGCCTGCACTGCCATATTGGCGGTTTCAGCATCACGAATCTCACCAACCATAATGATGTCTGGGTCTTGACGCATCAAGGAGCGGATACCATCAGCGAAGTGCAAATCCACGCCCGCATTGACCTGCATTTGGTTAAAGGCTGGCTCAATCATCTCGATAGGATCTTCAATAGTACAGACATTGACTTGCTCAGTTGCTAGCTGCTTGAGCGTACTATATAAGGTGGTAGTTTTACCAGAACCCGTCGGACCGGTGACCAAAATAATGCCATTTGGATGCGCCGTCAGCTCATGCCAAGTCTCAAGCTGTTTACCCGACAAGCCAAGCTGAGCAAACGAGCGTACCAGCACTTCAGGGTCGAATACCCGCATGACCAGCTTTTCGCCAAAGGCAGTCGGCATGGTAGAAAGACGCAGCTCGGTTTCCATCCCATTATGCGTACGCGTTTTTAGGCGACCATCTTGCGGTTTGCGCTTTTCTGCAACATTAAGACGTCCTAAAATTTTAATACGTGCGGTCACCGCTACTATAATCGCGAGTGGCATCTCATAAACAGTATGCAATACGCCATCAATTCGAAAGCGTACTTTGCCCGTCTCACGGCGCGGCTCTAAATGAATATCACTCGCGCGCTGCTCAAAGGCATACTGCAGCAACCAATCGACGACTTTGACGATATGTTGATCGTTGGCATCTGGATTGGTATTGTCGCCCAGTTGTAATAAGGCTTCAACATTGGTAACATCAGCTGCCGCACGCTTATGGATACTATTCGCCCCGGCAATCGCTTGCGTGACTTGATAGAACTCTTGCCGATAACGATTAATCTGCTCAGGATTAATATAGACCGTACGATAGCTTTTAGATTTGATGATTTTTTCGATATTTGAGTGCCAATCCGTATAAAACGGCTGATCGGTACCGATGACCACCTCATCAAGCGTCACTTCAATTGGCAAAATATGCTGCGAGCGCGCATACTCAAAAGACATCAGCTGCGTCACTGCCGGCACATCAACCTTTAACGGATCAATACGCACGATTGGCATATCTGCTTTGGCTGCCAGCCATTGGTTGAGCCATGCTAGCGTTAATTTATTCTCAGGCTTATTATCAAGCGCATGACCATTAGGCAAGCCGAACTCACTAATCGTCAGTAGCGGATGCTGCGCCTTATCACGGCGACTGGTAATCACCAAATTATAGCCACGCTGGTCAATCACCCTATCTGCCAATAGTTCATCAAGACACCAACGTAAATCAATCACTATCGAATACTGCTGAGCGGACATATTTTTCTTCTTTTATTATCGGTAAGTGGTGCTTAAAAAGCACCCTACAAGGTCTCATTCACTTCTACAACTGCCATTATTTGTAGCTGCCCTGATTCTATCAGCTGAAAACTCACATCCACAGACTTATAGCGCATGATAAAAGGTGTATTTATCTCCGTACGGCGATAGGCTGGACGTGGATCTTGCGCGATTAAGGCTTTTATAGAGTCGATATCAGATTCCAGCAATTGCTTTTGCACCTTGTGGACAAGCCCATCTCTTGAGTTTAGCGAATTTGTTAAGTTTGTTAAATTCATTGAATTTATAAAAAGTAATGCAGCATTTTCCGTACCACTATTTGTGTTATTATTTTTATTATTAGCTTTATCAGATTGCTCTACATTAACCTGCTCTACATTAATCAGAGTCATAAACTGCTTGTAAGCAGATTCAGTCATTGTCACATCCAGCAGTGTTGGTGCAGTTGGCGCAAAGCCACTCTCTGCATCATCAACAGCATCGCTATAAGCCACATAGGGTTTGATATCGATAATTGGCGTACCATCAATCATATCAGCACCGCTAATGATAAGTAATACGCGACCTTCTACTACCTCAACCCGTTCAAGTTTAACCACAGACAGCCCTAAACCTGAAGGTCGATACATACTACGACTGGCAAACACGCCTATCTTCTCATTACCGCCTAGCCGTGGTGGTCGTACTTGCGCACGAAAATTGCTATCCGCTTTATTTACATGGCCGTTTTTATTTATATAGTTATGATGAAACTGCCAGCTAAGCCAAATATGACTAAACGCTTCTAATCCGACAAATGCCGCTGGTGTATCGTAAGGCGCTAGCATTTCAATCACGCTAGTCAGTGCCACCAAATTTGGCTGTCTTGGCGCCCCAAACTTCTGTGATAGTGGCGCACGATGATAGCCAATAATTGGCGCATGGTGAAAGCCCTCTGACGCATAGCTTTCTGACACATTGTCCTCTAACGCATTGCCCTTTGACTTATCGCCCTCTAACGCATTGTCACCTGACATAAAAACTCTCCAAAAAACTTTCCACTAGTGACAATCTATCTATTCAAAACAGATTTATACAATAAAACAGACTGACTATAAAACGGTCTCATCCAATCATACAAAATTATTTACTAACGATATTCTATTTTATCATGCCCGCTCAGAGCCACTTAGCGGATTTTTATTTTAAAGTTTGGTATTATGAGCGGTGAATTTGTTGAGAATCGCTTGCATTCATATGCTAGCGTCTCTATACATAGACTTTGCAGGCATTCCCAGCCCCTTATAACGCTTATAATAATGTTAAAACAACAGTTTATATTGAACTCATATCCTCAAAGCTTAATAAGTTTAATATTTTGGATCATGAGCAGTTGCGATAGCTGTTTTTATAACTGTCTTTATCATAATTTTGATAATGATTGAAAACAGCAGGTACTTTTAGAATATTGGATTCACCGTTGAAAATTTTAATTTAACACTCATTTAAACCTAATAATGTAGTCAGTAATCTATTAACGAGGACTTTATGTCAAAACTTCGCACCGAAACGGTCACAGAGGTTCATCACTGGAATGACGCTCTATTCAGCATCAAAACCACACGCGATGACGGTTTACGTTTTCGTAATGGTGAGTTTGCGATGATTGGTCTCGCTATCGATGGCAGACCATTACTACGCGCTTACTCGATTGCTAGCCCTAACTATGAAGAGCATCTAGAATTCTTTTCTATCAAGGTTCAAGACGGCCCATTAACTTCACGCTTGCAGCATATCAAAGTTGGTGACGAGCTATTGGTCAGTAAAAAACCGACAGGTACATTAGTGCTTGACGATTTATTGCCAGGTAAACACCTTTATATGCTATCAACTGGTACTGGACTTGCGCCGTTCTTAGCATTAGCGCGTGACCCTGAAGTTTATGAGCGCTTTGATAAAATCATTTTGGTACATGGCGTACGTTACATCGATGATTTGGCTTATCAAGATATGTTCGAAAATGAGCTGCCAAATGATGAAATCTTTGGCGAATGGTACCGCGAAAAGTTCATCTACTATCCGACTGTCACGCGTGAAGAGTTTAGAAATACTGGGCGTGTCACTGATTTGATGAAATCAGGCAAACTGTTTGAAGATATTGGTTTACCACCGATGAATAAAGAAGATGACCGTGTGATGATTTGCGGTAGCATGCCATTCAATGCGGAAGTTTCAGCGATTTTAGATGACTTCGGTCTTACTGTCTCACCACGCATGGGCGTACAGGCAGATTATGCGGTTGAACGTGCCTTTGTCGGGTAAGTTAATTAGTACTGAGTTAATTAATACGCAATTATCATAAATAATTCTTGACGGCTAAAAATAGGCTGTTATAATACGCAGCCTATACAGTTAACCCTGTAGCCCAATTCGATAATGTTTAGTTTTTAAACAGACTTTATCACCTAACACGCCGGTGTGATGGAATTGGTAGACATGACGGATTCAAAATCCGTTGCCTTTAAAAGCGTGTCGGTTCAAGTCCGACCACCGGTACCAATACTAAAATACCGCTAACGATTTATTGTTAGCGGTATTTTTTTGCGTGTTAGTTTATAAAATGCTTTTAAAAACCTACAATATATTCGTTCTAATATATTGGCCCTAGCTCGTAGAGTATGTGTAATGTACCCTACGACTAAAACCAGACCCTACTCAGCGTCATCTATTAGCTTATTTAGCGTATCTACCATGTCATCATCTATGATACTGTCTTCAACATAATCGACTAATTCATAGATGGTGGTCAGATCCAGCTCTCTGATACCCAAACTAGCTAGCTCTTCGTTGATAGACTCTAAGCTGACGGCATCCTCAGGATTACCTAATAGGTGCTCGTCAAATCCAGCATGGACGAACCAATATATTTTTTCTAATAACGTATCTTTTTCAGTTAAAGTAGAATAACCCTCGCCTTGGATGAATAGATTAAAGTGATAAGGCAACTCTACATCATTAATGAAGAAAGTACGCATACAGTCTATCGTGTAGGCTTGGCTATCACTACTTTCATCGTTTGCATTGTCTGCATCTACTTCAATCTGCTCTTCTACTAAGCTTCCTAATATCTGATAATCACCTACTTTTACCTTGTGATTATAGATAATACAAAAATCAGCGATGGCGTCAAAAATAACCGCGCTGATATCTAAAGTATTATCATCGATATCATAAAAGGCTTTTAGAGCTGGTAAAAACTCGGTTAGTTTGTCTTCGGGTACTTGCGTGAGAAACTGTTGCTCGTATATGGTTATCATGTCATCAGGAGAATAGGTGTTTACGTTGTCTTCTTCGTTTCTGCCGGTAGGTTGCAGGGGCACAAGATTATATGGGTTATTGTTGGTCATTCAGAACTGCCTTGTTATATGAGTTTGCGGTATTGAATGTCTACGGCTATAAGTTTCGGCTCATTTTAGCTATTATAGTGTCGCAGAATCCATGACGGGTATTATCCCTTATTCAGTAACTTTTAGATATACAGCCTACTTTAGCAGAAGGCTATTTTATAAGCGATTCGTCCGTAGGCTGAGGCTTTAGCCCAGCACAAACTCTGAGAAATATTAATGTTTGGTTAATTGCTTAGACTATATAGATTAGAAAAATAACTGAGATCAATAGTTTTTATATTCTCACGATACAGAATCTATTACCTTGTCTGGCCTAACTTATTAGTATTGTGTACACTAATCAACAAACTTAAGCTGACCTTTTGGATGAATAAATGGCTGACATGAACCTTGCAGAAAAATTAAAGAAATTTACTTCTAGTTGGGTTCAAGCAACTAATGAGTCTTTTACAAACCATCCAACCGCCAACTTTTTGAGAAACGACTTAAAAGAAGAAATAGCAGCTATCGTTAAAGATTTTGATAATAACTATTTAATAAAAGCTAGCGTGGGAGCTGGAAATTGGGCTAATATTCCATGGCTTGCAATACTTAATCCCAAAATAACGACAGCAATCCAAGATGGTATATACCCTGTGTACTTATTCAGTACCGATGGCTTAGGTTTTTACTTATCTTTAAACCAAGGTACAACAACACCTAAGGAAGAGCTAGGTAAAGTTAAAGCTGATATCAGGGCAGAGCTTATTAAGAAGTATATACTTGAAAAGTTTCCTGAATTAAAAGACTGGGGCGAGCAAAGAATAGATTTAAATGCGAATACACCATTAGGTAAGTCTTATGAGACTGCAAATATCGTTGCTAAGTACTATAGCCTAGATATAGAGCTAGACAGTGAATCTTTAAAGCAAGATCTACGAAAGCTATTGTTTTATTATCGGAAGATAGAAACCTTAGATATTGAAGTAGAGTTGCAGAAATTTACTATGAATAAGCCAGAAGAAAGAACTAAACCTCTCCAAAAAAAGCAAAAATCTCTCCCTGATGATGTAACTCCCCTATCCAAACCCTTCCTACTCCTAGCTGGTATCTCTGGCACTGGTAAAACTCGCTTTGTCCGTGAGCAAGCCAAAGCCACAGGCAGCCTTAGCGATACTTACTGCCTAACTTCCGTACGCCCTGATTGGCATGAGCCTAGTGACATATTGGGTTATATATCACGCTTGGGTGGAGATGGTAACGCTGAATATATCACCACTGATGTGCTGCAATTCATTGCTAAGTCGTGGCGGGCGATTATCGATGCTGGGCTTAAGCTAAGCGTCAGTGACTCTAACGGCCTTGATACAAGGCTCACTGTGACTGGCGATAAAGCTCAATTAGATAGAGTACTGCCCTATTGGCTATGCTTAGATGAGATGAACTTAGCGCCTGTTGAGCAGTATTTTGCTGATTATTTATCAGTGTTAGAGACACGCGTATGGCAATGGGATGCTGAGCAATTTGATTATTGCTGTGATCCTCTTTTGAAATCAGCAACTATTAAACAATTAGCGGACACAAACAAACTGCGTAGCGATTTGGGTTTTATAGATAGTAAATACGATAGAGAGTGGGAATTGTTTTGTGAGCATGGTTTAAGCCTACCCTTTAATCTAATCGTCGCTGGTACGGTAAATATGGATGAGACTACCCATGGCTTCTCACGCAAAGTTATCGATCGTGCCTTAAGTTTTGATTTTGGTGAGTTTTTCCCCAATGACTTTGATCATTTCTTTAAGTCAGAGGTCACTCATAACATCCTTAGCTATCCTATTTATTCTCACGCCACTGTTGACGATCTACCAGTGATAGATAGTGACGGTCGCAAAAGTATCGAGTTTTTAAAGGCAATTAATCAGGTATTGGACAATACTCCATTCCAACTGGCTTTTAGAGCACTCAACGAGCTATTGCTAGCAGTGATTAGTACCCAACCTACAGATGAGCAGCAGCTAAAAGCGGTATGGGATGACTTCTTGATGTGTAAGGTATTACCACGTATCGAAGGTGATCACGATAAACTGACTATTCATAATAGTACTACTAACAACGATTCATTGTTTGATGAGCTATCGCTCGTATTAGCACGAGAGCTTACTGATATTTGGCATGAATCAAAGAATTCTTCTAATGCTCGTCCTGACTTATATCGCGAGAAGTTAGTAGCAAAAGAGGATGATAAAGTATTGCGTATCACTTGTCGCAGTAGAGCTAAACTGGCATGGATGAAAGGACGTTTAGAGCGTTCAGGATTCACCAGTTTCTGGCCTTAATCGCTAAAATGCGTAAGCACATCTAAACTGAGTAGCTGCTCTTAGCCTTTGGCATTTAGCACTGATACAGCAAAATTAATGGAGCAATAATGCCAGAACTGTTACGGATACAAACTCCTGATTTTGAGCTGTCCATTTGGTGTAGCGATATTAGCAAACGGCAAGCTGCTTATCAGGCAACTGTAGAAAAACGCCATGCGCCTAATGACCTTACTCATTACCAGATACCCGTTATCCGCTTTTCTCCGCCATTATCTATCATTGATGCTACCTTTATGGGTCAGCGAATCGACATAGATGATGCAATTAACCAGTCTACTCTGCTTAACCAAATTGAGATTAATGAGCCTATCTTCTTTGAAAATATCCAATATCAATTTGAATGGGTATTTTTTGATAAAAAGGGCTTTGATGAACAAGCGAAAACTGAAAACGCTTATTTAACCCATCGCAGTCATTTAGTGAATGAAAGCTTTCGATTCGTTGAAGCACATCGCTCAATACCAGCACGTTTGACAGGATCTATTAATACCTCTAACCATGTCGGCTGGATGCGCCTTCCTCTCGAATATGTCACAAACGGTCAAACCCATCAAAGCCATATTGCCTTTGAAGTGCTGCCCACCAAGATGAGCTTGCACGATGACTTGCCAGCGATGTATCGGTCGATTGATAGCGTCTTTCCGCTATGGCGCTTTAGCTTAGTAGAAAAAACCGAGCAGGATGCCGCGAACAGCCAACAGCGTAACTACTTTCCATTGTTATGGTTAGCTAATTTTAGCCATCTGCGTAGCCAACTTGAGCAAGGTCTTAAAGTCATAAACCAAGCACCGCATAGCCGCCTACAAGCACATACCTCTTATAATAAAGCATCACGGCTAAAAGGTAAGCTACCAGCGCGACTGGGTGCAAAAATAAAAGAAGATTTTGCTAATGGTCTGTATGAAAAGCGCTATCAAGTCACCAAAAAACAGCTGAGCGTAGATACTCCAGAGAACCGCTTTGTTAAGATGGTGGTCTCTACCTCCAAGAAGCGACTGGCTGACTTTGAACATAAGCTTAGACGAAACAACGCAGCACCGGATAAACAACGGCTGTCTAACACGTTTTTAGATGAGCTACACCACTGGCAACAGCCTCTACAGAAAACCCTGAAACAAGGCTTTATGACTGATGTCGGTGCTTATAATGGACGTAACCACGAGTCATTGGTATTGCAGCAAAAGGTCGGCTACAGCTCGGTATATCGAATTTGGCAAGAGTTAAAATTTTACCTAGATGTCTTTGACAATCAATCTAATATCTCTATGAAGTCGGTCGCTGAAATTTATGAGGTGTGGTGTTTTTTAACCCTCAGAAACATCTTGCTAGATGAGCTTGGCTTTGAAGAAATAACTACTGAAAAACAGTCACTAAAGTTGAATGACTTTTTTGAATATCAGTTAAAGGATGGCTTCGCTGGTGCATTTGAATTTAAGCGTAGCGATGGGGTTACAGCAAGGCTCGCTCACGAGCCAATTTTCACTAAAGCAGGGGCAGATATTCGCTCATATCTCATCAGCCAGAAGCCTGATATTGTATTAGAGATAACGCTACCTAAACCTAGCAACAAGCGCTTTATTTGGCTATTTGACGCTAAGTACCGTATTAAGACCATTAAAAATCGCTACGATGATACTGATATAAATATCGATACTACCGACTACGTGCCAGATGATGCGATAAATCAGATGCACCGTTACCGTGATGCTTTAATTCGTCTGACAAAGGATAAAGAAAGCAAAGATACGACTGAATTCCAAAAAAGCCGTCCAGTATTCGGTGCTTTTGCTTTATATCCCGGTTACTTTAATCAAGCAGTTACTACGAATCCTTATCTTGATGAGATCAACGAGGTCGGGATTGGTGCATTCGCATTACTGCCAAACCCCTTTAAAACAGATTCAAATAGTAATAATGGGCATCAGTGGCTATTGAGTTTTTTGCGTCAGCAATTGGGGAATAACCTTGCTACTAACCCAACGTATAATAGTGGCAAAAATAGCAGCGAAATCAAAAATAGCAGTGCTGTAAATAGTACCGCTGTAGCTTACCGAGTAAACGACTACGACTCTCACGCAGATAAACTAATACAACATACCCATAATCTTGAAGAGAGTCTTTATCTACAAGATGCTGCACGTATTCCCTATTCAGGTATGGAGCAAGTGCTATATCCTGATCTGATTATGACTATTGCTTTGGGAGGGGGAAAAGGACGCCATTCGGCCTATTTTGATAATTTTAAAAATGGATTGGCTACTTGGTATCATCTGCCTCAAAGTACATTTTTAGGTAAATACAAACAACACATTGTGAATGAAATACGCTATTTGGCATTGGCAATCACATCTGAGCAAAATACCAATAGCAAGCAAATTACCATGCTTTGGCCTATCAAAAACGTGACTCTTAAATCGAGACGTGCCATTAATGAAGAACAGTCAGGCAAATCATCGGATTCAGTTGACCTTTATTACTTATTTGAGCTGGGTAAGCCATTAACTCTAAAAGATATCATCCATGATGTTTCGGGCGTTTCTTTTACAGAATCAATAAAGCTCACTACCTTAAACCACCTAGAACAAGCCGCTAAATTTAGTGAGCTTAAACAGGTCTATGACCAAGCTTTAGTATGAGCGCCTATCACAGCTCCAAACGACGCAATCTCAGCGCGTTACCAATCACCGAAACTGACGATAAGCTCATAGCTGCCGCTGCTATCATAGGACTAAGAAGAAGCCCAAATACGGGATAGAGCACACCTGCGGCAATTGGAACACCAAGCGCATTGTAAATGAAGGCGAAGAACAGGTTCTGTCTGATATTGCGCATAGTTGCGTGGCTAAGCTTATAGGCTTTTGCAATACCCATCAAATCACCTTTTAGTAGGGTAATCCCTGCACTCTCCATTGCTACATCAGTGCCGGTACCCATAGCGATACCAACATTCGCTTGCGCTAGTGCGGGCGCGTCGTTAATACCGTCACCTGCCATCGCCACCAATTTACCGCTGTCTTGCATCTCTTTAACGATGCGGTTTTTGTCCTCTGGCGAGACGTCGGCATGGACTTCATCGATACCTAATTTATTGGCGACTGCCTGCGCGGTTTTTTCGTTATCGCCCGTTAGCATAACGACTTTTAGTCCCGCGTCATGAAGCAGTGAAATAGCTTCTTTGGTGCTTAGTTTAATAGGATCAGCAACTGAAATAATACCAGCAGCTTTACTATCTATCGCCACGAACATTACTGTTTCACCGTCCTTTCTACGGACGTCGGCTTTAGTAGATAAATCCTGATCGAAGCTGTTTAAACTCTCCATAAGCTTTGAGTTACCAATAGCGACTTTTTTACCATTGACTACGGCTTGTACGCCCTCACCGGTGGTCGAATTAAAGTCAGTAGCTTTAGGAATAATGAGTGATCTATCTTGCGCGGCTCTCACGATAGCTTCTGCTAAAGGATGCTCGCTCGCGCTTTCTACTGCCGCTACCAGTGCGAGGAACTCGTCTTCATCTTGACCTGCGAGCGCATCAATTGCGGTAAGCTCGGGCTTACCAGCGGTGAGCGTTCCAGTCTTATCAATGACAATAGTGTCAACCTTTTCCATCGTCTCTAGTGCTTCGGCGTTTTTGATCAGTACGCCATTTTGTGCGCCTTTTCCCGTACCGACCATGATTGACATCGGCGTTGCAAGTCCGAGCGCACAAGGACAAGCGATAATGAGTACCGCGATAGCGTTGACCAGTGCATAGGCCATAGCCGGCTCAGGTCCGAATGTCGCCCATACAATAAAGGTTATGATAGAGCTGACAATGACAATGGGCACAAACCAACCCGCTACTTGGTCTACTAGGCGCTGGATAGGGGCACGGCTGCGCTGGGCTTCGGCGACCATTTGCACAATTTTGGATAATACCGAATCTGCTCCGACATTGACCGCTTCGACCAATAGCGTGCCAGTGCCGTTCACCGTACCGCCGGTGACCGTATCACCTTGCACTTTTGAGACAGGAATGGGTTCGCCCGTAACCATTGATTCGTCAACATTGCTATTACCATCGAGCACAGTACCGTCTACTGGCAGCTTCTCTCCAGGTCTAACTCTTAGCTGGTCACCACTGATGACTTCATCAAGTGAGACTTCGACTTCGTTGCCGTTTTCATCGACACGTCTTGCAGTCGGCGGTGCGAGCTCAAGTAAAGCACGGATTGCGCCCGAGGTCTGACTTCTGGCTTTTAGCTCCAGCACTTGACCAAGTAGCACCAAGGTTACGATGACAGCTGCCGCTTCATAATACACACCGACTTGACCAGCGCTATCTCTGAAACTGTCTGGAAAAATATGCGGGAAAAAGGTCGCGATAATACTAAAAATATAAGCAGCGCCTACGCCTATCGCAATCAAAGTAAACATATTTAGATTGCGGCTTTTTATAGACTGCCAGCCTCGAACGAAGAACGGCGCGGCGCCCCACAGTACAACGGGAGTAGCAAGCACTAATTGCAACCACTGCGAGACGGGGCCTGAGATATCATATTGACCAATATTATCTAAGTTTATCCCGAACATATCGCTCATCGCGTATAAAAATAGCGGTATGGTGAGTACGGTACAAACCCAAAATCGACGGGTCATATCGTCAAGCTCAGACGTATCTTCTTCGCCAATAGTAACCGTTTCTGGTTCAAGTGCCATGCCGCATATTGGACAGCCACTATTTTCAACGTCTCGGACTTCGGGATGCATCGGGCAGATATAGACTGTACCCTTATAATCGTCTGGTACTTTGTCGTATTTCCCGCCTTTGATAGATTTTACATCGGTGCTGTTAGTAGTAGTTTTTGTGCCATGACAATGCGCATGACTGTCTTCATTGTCTTTGGAATCAGCGACCTCTTTAACAATTTGGTCTTCAGGTTTAAGGAACATACCGCATATCGGACAGTCGCTCTTTTCAACATCTCTAACTTCTGGATGCATAGGACAAATATAGACCGTACCGTTATAATTTTCGGGTACTTTGTCGTACTTGCTGCCTTTGATAGACTTTACCTCAGCACTATTATCAGTAGTATCCGTACCATGACAATGCGCATGACTGTCTTCATTGTCTTTGGAATCAGCGACCTCTTTAACAACTTGGTCTTCAGGTTTGAGTGCCATGTTGCATATTGGACAGCCACTATCCTCAATATCTCGGACTTCGGGATGCATTGGGCAGGTATAGATTGTGCCACTATAGCCAGCAGGTACTTTATCGTACTGTCCACCTTCTATAGACTTTGTATCGTCAATATGTTTCATAAAACCACTCCTTGAAGACCATGAGTAGAGATCTTGAATCAGTTATATCAACCGCTGATAGCCGTTGTTTCTACTCTTGCTTTACACGCTTAACAACTTAGTTAAGCGTAAGACTCAATCTCGTTTACGCAGATATTTGAGCAGCGACATAATTATTAATACTAATATGGCAAAAAACAGTAGGGCAAATACTAAACAGACAACCATCATTCCCCAGCTCATACCATGCATCATCGATCCATTCATCATGCCACCCATAGGCCCATTCATCATACCGTGCATCATAATAACCATTATAAGTACTCCTTATTTGTTATTTCCTTAGTATAAGTAATGATATAGTACTGGCGTGTGAACGTATACCTTTCAATAGGCTGCTTACTTAATGACACCTAATACAAAGTGCTCAAAATTTGTGACTGTCTATTCCAACTCATCAATAAGCGCTTGCATCTCACCGATTTCACGCTTTTGTGCTTCGATAATGTCATCAGCAAGCTGGCGTACACGCGGATCTTCGATATCAGCACGCGAACTGGTCAAAATAGCAATCGAGTGATGCGGTATCATCGCTTGCATCCAATCCACTTGATCGACCGTTTGTTGTGATCTAACGCCCCATAAACCAAAGGCAAATAGCACGACACTAATCCCATAAACCATTAGGTTGACCTTGGTCTTTTTATACATATTGGTCATAAAGGCGAGCATGATAATAGCCATCATAGCGCCCATATATAACGCCATATAAGCTCTAGTTTCGCTAAAATAAACGTGATCCCATTGATAAGTATTAAAATACATCATGATAAACATCACCACTGTCGATGTTAAAATCATGATTGTGAACTTTACATAAGGGTTCATTTGCTTCTGTTTATTATCCATATGGTTATTCATATTCTTGTCCTTAATTTAGTAAAAAAGGCACCTAAATGAAGAGGTGCCTTTTTTTGGAGCTAGTGTTATAAACTGTTTTTTGCTTACATGGTTAACACTAGAACCAAAATTTCACACCAGCTGTAACGCTACTAGAATCAACAGCTTCGTCTTCTTGACGTCGCAAATCTCTTGCGTTGCCTAAAGCGGTCTCATAGCTGATACCCACATAAGGCGCGAGCTGACGACTTAACATCTCGTAAGTAAGCCTAACGTCAGCCCCAAACTCATTAAAGCCTTTAGTAATATGGTTATCCGTATCATCTTTGCTAAATGCCGTCAGCTCTACTTCTGGAATCACTACCCAATGCTGATCTAAGCGCCACTCGTACTCCGCACCTAGATCTAGACGAACTTGCCCATCAGTATATAAATAAGCTCTAGCATCGGTCTCGATGAAGTATGGCGCAGTGCCTGTGATACCAGCCATCACGGCAGATTTATCATTTTCGGTATCATAAGCAACACCGGCTTCCCCATTCCAAAAAATGCTAAGCGGCTTCCAGTAAGCGAGTGAGGTTAAACTATCAATTTCTTTATCGTCTTTAGTTTGGATACTACCTTCGCTACGTAGCGTTACGCGGTTGCTGTCTGTACCGTACCACGTATCAAACTCATAATTGATTTGATCATCGTCAAATTGATAGCCCAGATCGTCTACTGATACGCCCCATAACGGTAAGCTACCCATCATCACAGGCTTACCAAAGCGACCATAGGGAACACCGTTCGAGTAGTCAGGGCTTCGAGCATCGGCTGGTGCTTCCCCACCTTGCATCCCTGACATGTCCATACTGCCATGATCCATGCCCGACATATCCATGCCACTATGATCCATACCTGACATATCGCCCGACATATCCATGCCACTGTGATCCATATCAGACATATCGCCTGACATATCCATGCCACTGTGATCCATATCTGACATATCGCCCGACATATCCGTGCCGCTATGATCCATATCTGACATATCGCCTGACATATCCATACTACTATGGTCCATATCTGACATATTGCCCGACATATCCATGCTGCTGTGATCCATACCAGACATATCCATACCAGACATGTCCATACTGCCATGATCCATGTGCGACATCTCAGCAGCATTTGCTAAAGGTGACATTAATAACATCAAAGATGACATGCCAATAAACGGTAGACCTACTTTATATATTTTCATAATAAGGCTCATATTCGAAGGTTTATTAAACAACGGCAACTTCTCTAAACATCCCTGCTTCCATGTGATAGAGCAAGTGGCAATGCCATGCCCATCTGCCAGCTTCTCCGGTGACATCAAAGCTTATCTTTTGTGCAGGCTGTACCATTATCGTATGCTTACGTACTTGAAACTCACCTGAAGGCATCCGCAGATCGCTCCACATACCATGCAAATGCATGGGATGATTCATCATGGTGTCATTGACTAAGGTAATACGTACGCGCTCGTTGGGCTTAATATTGACCGGTGCGGCATCTTTGAACATAACCCCGTCTAGAGCCCAAATATAGCGCTCCATGTTTCCCGTCAGATGTATTTCAATCTCTCTGGTAGGTTTGCGCTGCTCTGCCATTATCTCATCACCGACAGAGCGCAACTGACTATAATTCAAAACCTTTCTATCAATGTTACGTAGATTAATACCAGGGTCATCAAGGTTCATACGCGGACTATCAACGCGCATATCGGACTTAAAGTCATATTCTGTCTTAGCATGCTTGGCTTTATAGCCATCAGCGCCCATAGCACCCATCATGTCGGCCATCGTCAGCCATTCGATTTTGTCCATAGCAGGTATCGCAGGACGAGCGCCTTTTTTAGTCGCAAGCGTTGTCGCAACATAGCCTGACCGGTCAATGTTTTGGGCAAATATGGTATGCGCATCTTTAATCGGCGTCACGATGACATCATAAGTCTCGGCCACCCCAATACGGAAATCATCGATATCGACAGGACTGACATCAATCCCATCCGTCGCGACGACTTTCATTTTGAGACCGGGGATGCGTACATCAAATATTGTCTGCGCTGAACCATTAATAAAACGTAGTTTGACCGGCTGTCCAGCCTTGACAAGTTGCGTCCAGTTAGCCGCTGTCGTTTTACCATTCATCAAATAGGTAAAGGTCTTTTCACCGGACAGATCAGTAAAATCTGTCGGCATCATCCGCATCTGATTCCACATTTTGCGCTTATCAAAAGCTGCTTCTAGATCTGTTGCGGCAATATCGGACAGTAGCTTTTTGAAATCTGGTAAATGATAATTATCAAAGTCGGCGCGTTGCTTTAATAGTTTCAGTAAGTTATGCGGATCGCGGTGCGTCCAATCACTGAGTAAAATGACATGGTCTTCCTCGATAGGATGACGTTCGCGTCCTTTTGGCTCAATGACAATGGCCCCGCGCATACCAGTTTGTTCTTGGAATCCAGTGTGCGAGTGATACCAATAAGTGCCAGATTGTTTTAGCGTAAATTTATACGTAAAGGTGCTATTCGCTGGGATACCATCAAAACTAATACCTGGCACGCCATCCATCTCGAATGGCACTAGCAGACCATGCCAATGAATGGAGGTTGACTCATTCATCTGGTTATGGACGCGTATCACTACCGTATCACCCTCGCGCATTTTTAGCGTCGGCGCTGGTAATGAGTCATTAATGAGTGTCGCCGTGCTCGATTTTCCATTAACAATAATGGGTTTTTTGCTGACATAAAGATCAAACTCTTTGCCTGTCAGTATGGGTACTTTATGCTCGGGTTTATCACTGTTAATGACGGCGTTTTTTTGATTTGCACCCAACGCACTATTGGCAATGGTTGGTAACGTCGATAACATAGACGCGCCAAGTAGCGTAGATGACCCTGTCAAAAAACGTCGACGGTTAAGCATGTTTTTATTATTCATAATGATGACCTAACTTAATCTGCGAGATGGTGGTTAACTCTATTCAAACCAAAACTACAATTGCTGCTGCGGCGACTCAACGTCAGCATAAACGCTTGTCGTACCGTCTTTATTGATTTGCATAATTTGATACGGCATAAATTGGTTTTGATACTCCATACCAGGGCTACCTACTGGCATACCGGGTACGGCAAGACCGATAGCATCGCTAGGCGGATTTTTTAAGAATTGGGCCATGTGCTTGGCGGGGACATGGCCTTCAAAGACATAACCATCGGTGGTGACTGCGGTATGGCAAGACTGCATTTGCGGCGGTACGCCATAACGCTCTTTGAATAAAGACAAGTCTGCAACATCGTTCGCCGTTGCGTTTAGACCATTATCTTCTGCATAACCTACCCATTCTTTACAACAGCCACAATTGGCATCTTTATAAACAGTGGCAGAAACGTTTTTAAGAACCTCTGATTGGTTTATCAAAGGAGCCGTCACCGCTGTAAGCTCAGCTTGTGGTTCTACTACCTGAGCCGTTTGTGTAGCAACCGTTGGCTCAGGTTGTACAGGCTTTGAATCAGAAGCGCTCGTATTTGATTGGCTACAAGCCGCTAATAATAGTGAAGATGTCACCATCACTAAAAGAACACGACCAGATAACCGGTTGTGTTCACTAGAAAATATATTGGTATAGCGTCTCATAAAGCCACTCCTAAGCGTTTATTTACGTATTCGATATTCTAAAACTTTATCTTACATCTAAACTACCATACGTTTAATATAAAATGTTAAGCGCAGCACTATTCAGTACTGCGTTCTTGACCTTGAAAATTATGTGTTAAAAACCATGATATTAAAAATAATTAATGCTGCATTCCAGATTCGTCACCCGACATATCCATATCCATATCACCATCAAATGACATATCCAACATATCGTCGTCTAACCTAGTCGTTAGCATGGTGTATTGATTTTCATTTAATTCAGGTAATGATCTGATAAAAGCAACCATTGCCCACATCCTCTCATCATCATGAGAAGCGCCCCATGCTGGCATTCCAGATGCCATGATGCCATGTTTAATCGCCCAAAAACTTTGCTGTGCACCTGCTTTCGTTTTATAACGTTCAACAACATCAGTCTTGGTAAAGTTAGGCGGTTTAGGATATAAACTTTCACTGAAATCAGTCTTTTCTACCCCAGGAGACAAATGACAGCCTGCACACATATCTTTGTAGTCTGCACCACCAGTGCTAATCATATCTACTTGTTCTAAATCTGGAACAACGATATCTTGACTGGCATTTTCTATTGAACGATTGCGAGCGGTTTCTAAGAAACTATACATCATTGGACTATGCTCTTGATCAGCCCCAACATTTGAGATGCCACTCATAACAACAGCGAAGATACCTGCAATTGCTACAACAACGGTAAAAAGTATCCCCAGTAAGAATTTCATATACTTATCCTAAAAATCCATTTTTGTTAATACATCACTATCATTTAACTAAACTGCTTGTTTAATATAGCTGCTTATTCAGTAAAACTGCATAATAGTGATGTATATTTAACAGGACTAGATTTGAAACTCTTAAGACTTACTGTCACTGCTCACACAGTGTTTTTGATACATCTGCTTCATTTTTCCCATATTAGCCATCATTGCTTTCATGGCAGGGTCGTTCATATCCATTTTGCTATGGTCCATTTTTCCCATCATTTGCACATGCTTTTCCATTTTTTCACAGTTCATTTGGTCTTTTTCAGCATGCATTTTAGGATCATGAGCCATAGCCGACGTTGAAACGACTAGAGCAACAGCAGTAATAATGATTGATTTAGGCATTGATTTGAATAATGACATAATAATTCCTTATTTGATTAACAGCTAATAGAGCGTAGGTTTGGGTTGAATTCAGCTTTAATGTATTGAAACTTAAAGAATATATTGCCACTCAAAGTTGTCAAAGACTAAGGCTATTAAATCAGTATAAATGATAACTTACTCATTCTGACTGATAGATGACACCAAGATGACAATTCTGTCATCTTCGTATCTATAGATTTTAATGCTGAGCGTAATCCTTTAGTATTGCATCAAAGCTAATATCACTTACCACTACCATATTTGTTCACAAAATGCTTTTCAGATTGTAGATGTTGATCTTGATGCTGAACTTCGCAAGCCACTCTAGCATCGATATAGTTTTTCATTTGAGCATCAGATATCTTTGCATCATTATGATCAGCGTTTTTTGCAAATTCAGTAACCGCATCGCAGTTTTCGATAATCGAAGTACTTAGGTTGGTAGTATGAGCATTTGCTGCTGACATGCCAATAAGCATCGACAGTGATAATAGAGCTGCATTTTTTAGACCGTAATTTTTCATATAATACTCTCAAAAATAAATAATTGGACATTCAAATAGAATGATGATTGGTAAAGCCGTTTATAGAGGTCATCTTTATTAAAAGAGGTCTTCTATGTAGCGTTGATTTAGAATACTAAATTGACACTGACAGCTTAATGACGAAGACATGACATGTTTGTTAGAAATAAATCAATCTTGTCATACTCTCCAATAAGACCAAATGCTAAAACCAATGGCGGCATCTAGGCTCTTTTGCCCGCGCAGTTATATCAAGTATCTTCTGTTAAGCTATCAATCATTAAAGTTCGGTAAAAAATGCTCTTAATATAAGAAGTGCTATTAAAAAGGATAGGCTATGAAAGTATTACTAGTAGAAGATGAGATAAAGCTTGGAGAGTATATAAAAAAGGGGCTAACCGAAGCTGGCTTCATCGTTGATCACCATACGACTGGTCTAGATGGCTATCATGCTTTGATGACAGATGAGTTCAGCGTGGTATTAATGGATGTGATGCTACCTGATGTCAGTGGCTTTGAGTTGGTACGCAATTACCGCGCTGCTGGGAAGCATACGCCCGTCTTATTTCTGACTGCAAAAGATGATTTGAGTGATAAAATCAAAGGCATTGAAATTGGTGGAGATGATTATCTGACTAAGCCTTTTGCCTTTGCTGAGCTGATAGTCAGAATAAAAAGCCTGTTGCGCCGTGCCAATCAAACAGATTATAAAAGTACCATCATGCAGATAGCGGATTTAAAAATGGACATGGCCAAACGCACCGTATATAGAGGTGATAACGCTATTAAACTGACTGCAAAAGAGTTCTCTTTATTGCAGTTTTTGTTAGAGCGCCAAGGTGAGGTACTACCGCGCTCAGTCATCGCATCGCAAGTATGGGATATGAATTTTGATAGTGATACCAATGTCATTGACGTCGCTATAAGGCGTCTGCGACTAAAAATTGATGATGAATTTGATGTAAAACTGATTCATACTGTGCGTGGAATGGGTTATCGATTAGATGCTTTAAATACTTCGGACACGAGTGCTGATAGCGCGACAATCAATAGCAATGTAATTGATAGTGTAATCAATAGTGCTGAAGCCAAATAAAATGAAATATAACTTTGAAAATCGACGCTTGCCCCTACTATGGCGGACGGTTTTTTTACTGACGATATTCGTTGTTATCTCTCAAGTCGTTATTTATATCTGGGTTCAGCGCTCTGTGAACGGTCACTTTGAGCAAATGGACTCAGAGATTATTACTCATGCCGCCTTTAATTTGCGCAAGCGAGTAACTCATCTCGATGAAGAAACGGCTTCATCGACTTCACCTTCTTCAATATCTTCACCAACTTCGCTGAACTCGTCCACTTTACCAGCACAAGCGCCAGCACCAATTGGAGCTGACCATCTGCATTCCTCTTGGCTTGATTACGATTTAAAGACGCTCGTAGCTGATAAAAACGGACGCTTATTGTCTAGTGCTCCTAGTAGTTTTTCCGCTGAGTTGCCCGCAGATTTTAATCTATTGTCTTTATGGCAAGTCAATCATGAACAGCAGTTTATCGTCGAGATAAATAATAGAAGTTATCGAGCCGTTATCATTCAAGACAATCAAATGCTCGCACTTATCGCGTTGCCTATTGATGTCCATCATCAGTATTTATTACAGTTTAATCGGCAGCTCAGTATGATATTGATAGCGATTACCCTGCTATTGGTGTCAGTCGCTGCATTGAGTGTCTATTGGGGTTTTGCGCCTTTATCTACTATTGTACAAAAGATGAAAGGAATTAACCCTGAAAAGCTGGATGAACGAGTCATCGTTAGTGATATGCCGCGCGAGCTACGACCGCTTGCTGAGTCTTATAACTTAATGATGAGTAAGCTTGAGGGTAACTTTGAATCACTATCGCGCTTCTCGGATAACATCGCGCATGAGCTGCGTACCCCGCTGGCAACTCTTGGCACTCAGACTCAGGTCATGCTTAGCAAGACTAGGAATACGAATGAATATATCGAGCAATTGCATCATCAGCATGACACGCTTGAGCAGTTATCTGCGCTGATTAATAACATGCTCCTGCTAGCTAAAACTCAAAAAGGGCTTTATGACTCTCAACTCAACGTTGTCGATACCGAGTCACTAATCACAAAGCTTATCTCCTACTATGAAATGATAGCGGAAGATCGTGAGATAGCTTTTGAAAAAACGGGCAACTTTGGCGCAGTATTAGGCGATGAAGGCTTGTTGCAAAGATTGTTTGCCAATCTAATGTCAAATGCCATCTATTATGCGGCTAGTGATAGCGTCATTACTATTGCAGCATCTGCGATTGCCACTACTTCTATTGCCTCTCATCACGTGGTAAATAGCGCAAAAGTCAATGTAGCAAGCAATGTAGCAAGCAATGTAGCAAGCAATGTAAAAAATAATGACATCCAAAATCTAGGGCAAACAATAAAACAAACCTCTAAACCATCACCTTTAAAAATAACCATCACCAATCGCTTGGACGAACCCTTGACTCAAACTGAGGCGAACAAATTATTTGAGCGCTTCCATCGTCATCATAGAACGACAACTATGCATGCAGGATCAGGTCTGGGATTATCCATTGTGCAAGCTATCGTCAACGCCCATAACGGCAAAGTCAGCATTACTATCAAAGATGATAATTACTTCCAAGTTGAGGTGGTTTTGTAGCACTCAAAGTTAGAGGTTCCAAGTTTATTCTCTTAAGTAATCAAAGGTTTTACACCAGCCCTCACAGCGTTCTGCATCACGCTTGTCATATATGCTCATAGCAGATTCGAGATTCAAATTGAATTCATCCTCCTTATCTTCTGCAAGTGCTGTCAGTCGCATCGAATACCAAGCAGTCACACCGCCTGGAGGATTGGTATCGAATCTTGGAAACTCTGGATCGCCCCCATCAATACTTAGCCAATCATGTGCAAGATGTGGATTAAGCGCCATAGCACGTCCTATACTTACCATGTCTACAGCACCGCTTTCGACAGCATCAATTGCTTGCTGACGTGTCTTAAAGCCACCAGTCGCCATGATTGGAATCACAGTTATTTTTTTCGCACGGCTTGCAAAATCAAGGAAATAAGGCCCAACACCTGAATTACTGTCTGAGCTTGCAACTGCCCCTGGAAAATAAGTTCCGCCACTGATATCGATTAGATCAATAGACGTCTGATCAAGCAATCGAACCATCTCCATAGCGTCGTCTTCCGTCAATCCACCTTCCAACTTATCGGTTGAATTGATTTTAATACCAATCGGAAACGCGTCTCCAACAGCTTGCCGAACCGTATCTATAATCTCTTGAACAATGCGAAATCTCGACTTGATTGATCCGCCATATTCATCCGTACGTCGATTGAATAACGGAGATAAAAACTGGCTCAAAAGGAAGCCATGTCCAGCATGAATCTGCACACCACCAAATCCTGCATCCTTGGCAATTAACGCAGCCTTTGCGTAGATACTTGGTAACTCCTTAATATCTTCGACTGACATGCTCTCACACTTCAATCCTTCAAGGTCTAACGCAGATGGACCCTTAGGCCGACTGACAGGCAAATAGGATAACGCTCCAGCATGTCCGAGTTGCGGCCAAATATGCGCTCCATCGTTAGATCCTCGACGTGCCAAAGATTGCAATGCGTTTTGATCAGTAGTTGGTCCTAATACTAGATTGCCAGGTTTTTCAGGATGTCGAGGATCGCCCTGTACTTCGCCAATCAGGGACAAGGCTGTACCGCCTTCCGCCCAGCGCTCATAGAGACGTGACTGTGCTGTAGTGGCGTTGCCTTTTCCATCACCAAGTGAGTCTGACATTGCGGCCTTTGCTAATCGGTTTTTGAGCGCCACACCACATGGCAGTTCAAGTGAAGCGGCTAATACATTGGCTGAACTTGAAAGTTCATGCTTAGTCTGTAATTGTGTCATCGACTTTCTCCATCGTTATATCGAAATATTTAGATATTGAGTTTTTGTTAAATGCTGTGGTTCTGTTAAATGCATTGTCTTTAGTTTTATCAGTACGAAATAGAATCGAGACGTTAATAACCACGTGTTACTGGTATAAACTTTCATTGCTTGCTGCTAACACAGAGGCTGCGAAAAATTCATCCCAGTAGCGCTGTATCGGTTTTAAAGTGATTTACCTATATGCTAATTACTTATGTTAATGATTAAGGCTTTAACAACTCTTTCTCAACCTCATCAATGAACGCTTGGATATTGACCTCATTGCGTCGATAAAAGGTCCATTGTCCATGACGCTCAGCAATGACCAAACCAGCCTGCTTTAAAAGACTCATATAGGTTGAGATTGTCGATTGTGACAACCCTGCTTTTTCTTGAATGTACGCAACACAAACACCGTCCAAATCAGCATGCTCTGGTAGCGAAGGCGGAAAGTTCGACCTATCTTTCAACCATTCAAGAATTTTACGCCGCATAGGGTTGTTAAGGGCGGAGATTACATTTTCAATATTCATAAATCATAATATCCCGATATATAGATAAGAGTCAACGGATAATTAAAACTAATTTCAATAACTCGGTAGCATCGGCAACCAAAACACCAAGGCCAACAGCGTGGCTAATAATACTGGCGGCGTGATGAGCAGCCCGATTTTCATATACTGCCCCCAACTGATTTTATAATCCTTTTCTGCCAATACATGTAGCCATAACAAGGTTGCAAGGCTACCGATGGGCGTAAACTTTGGCCCCAAATCATTGCCAATCACATTAGCATATATCATCAGCTCGCGAGTCGCTGCGGGTACTTGCGCGCTATCAATAGCCAGTGCACCTACTAAGGTGGATGGCATGTTGTTCATGATAGAAGCCACTATCGCCGAAAGGAATCCAGTCCCTACTGTAGCGATGATATTGCCCTGCTGTCCTAACCAATTCAGTATTTGAGCACCATAAGCCGTTAACCCTGCATTACCCAACCCATAAACGACCAAGTACATACCGATTGAAAACAATACAATTTGCCAAGGTGCTTTACGTACAACATCAGATACAGAAACAACAGCTCCCCGACCACCCTGCCACCAGCGCCCTGCAATAGCCATCAGCACCAGCGCAGCAGCGCCAGTGACGAGGGAAATAGGAATACCTAGTGATTCAGTCGCAAAATAAGCAACAAGTAATAATGCTAATAGCGGAAAAGCTGCCTTAAAAACCAGCGAATCTTCAATAGCGGATACAGGTGCGCTAAGATTGGCGATGGAATAGTGTTTTGGAATTTGGCGCGCATAGACCACCCATAGCACTGCTAATGTCGCGATGACAGAAACGATATTTACCGGCACCATGACTGCCGCATAACGTCCAAAGCCAATATCAAAATAATTGGCGCTGACGATATTGACCAGATTAGAAGTCACTAACGGCAGACTGGCAGTATCAGCGATAAAGCCCGTGGCGATGATAAAAGCCAATGCCGATGGCGGTGAGAAATTAAGCCGTAGCAAGATAGCGATGACAATCGGTGTCAGAAGTAATGCAGCGCCATCATTGGCAAAAAACGCGGAGATAAACGCGCCCAATATCACAATCATAGGAAACAACAACCGTCCTTGCCCATTGCCAAGTCTAGCCACATGTAGGGCCGCCCAACCAAAGAATCCCGCTTTATCTAATATAATTGAGATGATGATAAGCGCCACAAAAGTAAAGGTTGCATCCCAAACAATGTCCCAGACGATACCAACATCAGATAAATGCACCACACCAAAAGCTAAGGCGACCAATGCACCGCCCATCGCGCTCCAACCAATGCCCAATCCTTTAGGCTGCCATATCACCAAAACTAAAGTCACGATAAAGATAATTAATGCGAGCATGGAGCAACCTTATTTGAGCTGGCTTGTTTTAACCGGCTTGTTTTAACCGGCTTGTTTTAACCGAATTAGTTTAATCGATTTTATTTAGCTGGTTTGGTTTAGCCGACTTAATATATAAAAGATTAGAGCGATTTTTGATTGACACGTTGCGATACTGCTTCAGCGTTTTCAACACGTTCTGAATAGCGATTAGTCAGATAGGCTGAGCGTCCACGAGTAAGCCAAGTGAACTTTACTAATTCCTCACAGACATCAACGAGGCGCAGATATAGGGGCGACTTGTCCATGCGGTTATCGTCGTTAAACTCTAAAAAGGCTTTAGGGATAGACGATTGATTCGGGATAGTAATCATGCGCATCCAACGTCCAAGAATACGCAGCTGATTGACGGTATTAAAGCTTTGGCTGCCACCGCTCACTTGCATCACCGCTAAGGTTTTGCCTTGGGTTGGACGTACGCCGCCCAGTGATAATGGAATCCAATCGATTTGTGCTTTCATAATACTGGTGATGCTGCCATGACGCTCTGGACTCACCCACAGCATGCCCTCTGACCACTGCGCCAGCTCGCGTAACTCTTGCACTTTAGGGTGATCGACATCAGCATCATCAGGCAGTGGCAACCCCGATGGATTAAAAATCCGTACCTCGCAGCCATACCAACGCAATAGCCGACTTGCCTCCTCACTTGCCAGCCGTGAAAATGAGCGCTCACGTAACGACCCATATAGCACTAGTATCTTAGGCGGATGACGTGGGTCATTTGGCGCAATCAATGACTCAATATCAATCGGTTGTAATTTACTGGCATCAATATTAGGCAAGTCATCTAGATTGGCTAAGTCATCTACATCAGGTTGACATGTATTAACCTTGACCATGATATAGAACCTCTCCATCTTCTTTAGTAAAGCTGCTCACTGGATTTTCTAACAATTCAAACACTCGCTCTGAAGGTCGGCACAAGGCTGCGCCTTTATTTGTGACCACAATAGGACGGTTGATTAAGATAGGATGGGCAATCATGGCATCGATAATCTCATCATCAGATAGCTCAGGATTATCTAAGCCCAACTCATCATTAATGGCTTCTTTACTGCGTAGCAACTCTCTTGGCGAGAGGTTCATTTTTGCCAATAGCTCAACCAAGTAATCACGGGTTGGAGGATTTTTTAGATACTCCACTACTTCTGGCTGCTCACCTGATGCCTTCATGATGGCTAACGTATTACGAGAAGTACCGCAGTTAGGATTATGAAAAATTAATGGTTTCATAGCAATCTCACCTATTTTATAAGTATATTTATTAAGAATATATTTGTTAAGAAGACGTTTATTAAGAAATAGTTATTGAATCAGCTATCGGCTTAGCGCTTGCTTTAAAGACTGTCTTGTTTATTAGGTTTAGCACTCTCACATCCGCTCAAACTGTCCATGAGCGAGGCACACAATTCTGGATGGCCCGCACAGCAATCTTGCAATAAAAACTGAACAACGGCCTCCATATGCAACAACGAAGCGCGATAGATTATCTGCCGACTTTGGCGTTTTGACACCACCCACCCTGCTCGTGCCAGCACTGATAAATGCGCCGACATAGTGTTATGCGGCACAGACAGCTGACGGGCTATTTCACCCGCAGGTAAACCCTCGGGCTCTTGACTGACAAGTAACCTAAAAGCTTTAAGACGAGTATCTTGAGAGAGCGCAGCAAAGCTTGCGATAGCATTTGTTATTTCCATATGTCCAATAATACAGACATATTGAAATAATTCAATAGATAATAAAACAGAAGTTTTGATAAGTGATGACTTAGAGCTTTTGATAATCTAATTTCTAGCAATATAAAGGCGATTTAATTTAAAAAGAACATAATGTCATTTGGGTAAATTTATCGAAGCATCGAAAAGTGCAAAGCGTACAGTAAGTGAGGAAAATTTATACCAGCAGAACATTATTTTTAACGCATTTTTTTATTTGTAATTGGTAATACAACACACAGCAAAAAACCCGCTAAAAATAATTTAGCGGGTTTCTAATGTCAATAAACAAGTCAGGTTATCAACTAACAGGCTACAAAATAAGTTAGCTTACACTGCCCAACAAGAGCAACCAAAGGCACCGAAGAAGTCTTTAAAGTTAGACACCGGCGCTTTCGAAGTCCAAGCTTTGGCATGGTTATGACCGTGCAGCGTACAAGCGCTGGCACAACCACAAGCCATCGCTGCTTGATTCATCAATGGCTCTAGTGAATTTTTACCCGCACCCTCAGGCTCGCCCCATGCGCCGTAGCCCCCATATTGATTGACTGGTGACCAATCTGGCATAGCAGGCGGTAGCGGCGTATCATAATCAGAGAACTCACCATCAGCATAGACGACTTTTCCGCCAACCACCGTCATATTCGACGTCAAATATGGAATTTCATTTTCTGCGACGCTAAAGAAGTCTTTACTTGGCACAATAAAGTCAGCCAAATGTCCCACTTCAATGCGACCACGTTCGCCTACTTGGTTAGAGAACCAAGCGACTTTTTCAGTCCACATCCGTAGCGCGGTTTCGCGATCGACCAGATTGTCTTGATCATACAGCTTCATACCGCCAACAGTTTTGCCAGTGATAAGCCATGCTAAAGACACCCATGGATTGTAAGACGCAACACGCGTCGCATCGGTACCGGCAGATACGTTGACGCCGCTATCGAGCATTTGCTTAACCGGTGGCGTGTTTGCAGCAGCAGCTGTACCATAACGCTCAGCGAAATACTCACCTTGATAGGCCATACGATGCTGTACCGCAATACCACCGCCAAGCTCCGCAATACGATCAATATTGCGTTGTGAGATTGTCTCGGCGTGATCAAAGAACCAGTTGAGACCGTCGATAGGCATGTCTCTATTGACTTTACTAAAATCTATTAGAGATTTAAACTCAATTTTGAAATTATAATATTAGTCAGTCTAAGCATTAATATATTTACAAATATTTATATTTATAAGGGAAAAATTAGCTTATTACAGTTTTAGTACAATTAATAGCCTTTGTACTGTGTCCCAAAAAAGTATTTATACTAACAAACCTACCTAACATTCATAAAAGCATTAAACATAAAAAAACCCTAAGTAAACAAATACTTAGGGTAAAACTGATTAACGCAATCTTAGTTTTTAGATAGGGTGTGTACAAGAGGCTCAAACTTTAGAACCTAAGTTTTAAAAGTGTTAAAGGCTATAAAATCTACACCCCGCCCGCGCCTTTTTTGCTTGACGCCTCGCTATTTTCTACCAGTATAGCGCCCGCTGTTTTTTTGAGTATTGCCCACTGTTCATCATCGACATGGATACCTTCCTTCCATGAGCGCTGATGCATTGCAAATAGCTCATCCGTCGATATTTTATGATCGAAATGCTCGATTTCTTGCTCAATGTCGAAGTTAGCAGTAGCCAGCTCAATGATCATATCGTTGGTATTGTAATTGTCTTGTGGTTCATTAAAAAAGTATAAATCAGGATAGACAAAGCCTTGGTTTAAGGTTAACAAGGTATGCTTGGGCACCGTGCCATTATCCCATTTTGCCAGACAAGCAATGCCATTATCAGCAAGTTTGACCAGCTCACTATAAGCCAACCAGCGATTATGACAGTTCATTAAGTAAATCTGAAAATGATCCAAATCGCCCATCTTTTCTAGTGCATAGTCCATGATAGCAGGCAAGTGACAAATCAAACTGCTGCCATGCAAATCTAAACGTATTGCGCCCGTTTCTTGATGAACGATATCAATGGGCGTATCTTGCTCAGTTAAGATATATGGACTGGCATTATTGAAGTGACGAACACCGTCCAATCCCGCCATCTCTAGCTCAGCCACCATAGAGGCGATCATATCAGCTTCGCCTACTTCACGGTGCATACCAGTAAAGGCTTTATACACCATTGCTACGATTTCATTATGCGATACAATCATGTCTAAACCTCCCTACTGTGTGGATGACTCTTTTATTGACGACTCTTCTTTTGACAAATTGGGCAATAAAGGAAACAGCCATTCATCACTATGCACCTCGCTAAATAAAGGCGCACCTTGGAACAAAGTGATTCGCACCCAGCGATCAGATCTGGGATCAAACTTAGTCGCGCCAAACATCGATAGCTTACACCGTAGCAGATGCATCGGCGGTGCGTTCTTATGTAAGACATTCATCTGGATATCGCCCATTTTTTTATGGCCCATGGTCCATACACGGCGCGCGATAGAGCGGTACTTAGGTTTGCTTAACATAAACTCGGATATGAGCTGCTGTGGATCGGCTTGCTGTAATGCCAAGTACAGATTTTTCGCTTGCCGTGCGATGTCTAATGTCAGCTCTCGATCGTCGCCAGGCTCTTGTCCGCGTACGCCCATGCGTGGTTCTTCTTTATCCACTGAGCGATACCAAAACCAATAGCTATTTTCAGGCTCATTAAAATCAATAGTAATCGCCCATTGATAACATGATTCTAATACGTTAAGCAAATCTTGAATCACTTTGCCTTTAGGTAATATTAAGTTTTCATCGGCGTTGACCTTTTCTTGAAACGAATCCACACGTTCAGGATATAGCTCCATCAAGCAAGAAATGATAACTTCTTGGCTCTCAAAACTTAAATGATCATGAGCTTGCAGGAACTCTGCCCATGTCGTGTAATCTTGAATAATTGTCATCAAATTACTTTGTAATGTTGTCAACTCTGCAACCACGGTCGCATTTAATGTAGCTTGCTGCTCATTGATGGTAACGATTTCGGTAAAGTGCTGAATGGCACGCTTAAGTAAGCTTTCAAAGTACTCAGTCTTTTCAGCTTCAATATCGCAGACCAAAGTCGCTTGTACGGCTTCTTCACGAGTGGTGAGCCACTGATCAACAATGCAAGGATGATTGATGAGATATGGCGCCATACCCAGACCAGTCGCATTACCGATACCGAGATAATGCTTAATCTCTGGATGGAGCGCGACCGCTTTGCTACCGCCCTTTTTCTTAGCTAAAAAATCAACCCAATCAAGGCTAAATTCGCGTAGCAAATAAACTGCACACATCTGCGCACGAAACGACTGATTAAAGTCTTCACTATGATCTAATGGCTTAAAGTCATAAATACCAAATTTGCCATTGCCATAGACTGCCGTGGTACGCAGGATATAACCTACTTGTGCTAGTACATCAAGGTCTGGCTGCTTGCCATCAGCTAGCGCACTGACGATATGATCAAAGACCCGCACGCTTTTATTAGCACGTGCCAGCACCATCACCATATTGGAGTTGCGACCTGCCTCTTGTAATGGCACATTGGCTTTGAGATTATCGAGCAGCTCCTGACCAATCTCCCCAAAAACGAGACCAAAGGTGACATCCCACTTTTGTGCTATCACCCGATCATTACGCTCGTCATCCGCCAGCTCATTACAGAATACAACCAGATGATACTTGTGCTCTGGTGTTTGCAGGCGATAAATGACTTGTCCATAACCATTGTCATCTAAATCCCAAAGATGCCTGCTTAGCGTCCATTTTTCTCTATCAATTTTACGCAATAATGTGCGCACAAAGCTGATACGCGTCTGGTGCATGGCGCCCAATCTTTCAGCATTCATAACCACATCGGGGCTGCGTAAAGACAGTGTCGCTACGTCAATGCTCTCATTGCTTGCGTGAACCAAATTCATAATTCCACTACCTTACATAATGTGTCAGACCAATTAACTGGCTAACAATTTCAACGAACAACTTTAACGAACCATTCAATTAGACTACTAGACTAGGCTTAATAAGCTACTCACTAATGATTTACCAATGACGATAATTCACCAACTATTTATTTTCTTTAATAAACCTTTCTTTAGCGAGTTTTTCTTCCGCCATTCGATGGTTGACTTCAACTCGATTCGGACGATACAAATCTTGATCGCGTGCCATTTGCTGTGCGATTTGTGGTCCGTTCCATAGTGACGGCAATAAAACAAACGAAACCGGAACAGCGGTAATCACGATGAATGATTGCAACGCCGTTACCCCGCCTGAACCAAGCGAGATTAATACGATAGCGGTAACCCCCATCATAACGCCCCAAAATGTACGAATCATAGCATTTGGCTCATGCTCGCCACTGATAACGACACTGATGGTATAAGTCATCGAATCCCCTGTCGTCACGATAAAGACCGTGGTCAAAATCAAAAACAGTATCGAGGTAATCAATGGAAACGGCAATTGCTGCGTGACCGCCAATAGCGCGCCAGGTAAGTTAAAACCTTCAAAAGCGCTACTAACACTACCGGGATTGGCAATCTCAAACGCCAGCCCTGAACCACCAACGACGGTGAACCAAAAACAGGTAACCAATGGCGCAATAATACAAACGGTGGTGATTAATTGGCGAATCGTACGGCCACGTGAAATACGGGCAATAAAGATAGCCATCATCGGGCCGTAACCTAAGAACCAACCCCAAAAGAACACCGTCCACCAGCTCAGCCAGCCTTCATCACCGCGATAAGTTGCCATCGGAATGAAGTTATCAACCAAACTACCGACACCTTGAATATAGCCATTGATAATAAAATTGGTCGGTCCAAAAATTAAAATAAAGACCATCAGCGCAAAAGCCAGCATGACGTTAAAGCGGCTAAGCAGTTGCATACCGCGGGTCAGTCCACTAATCGCTGAAATGGTATAAAGTGCAATTGCAAATAGGATAATAATCAGCTGGGTGGTAAAAGTATCAGGAATGCCGAACAAGACATTAAGAGCATAGCTGGTTTGTAAACCCAAAAAGCCGATAGGGCCGATCGTGCCAGCAGCAACCGCGACGATACAACAAGCATCAATGATTGCGCCTGTTTGACCAGTGAGCACACGCTCGCCAAACATAGGGTAAAGTAGCGTACGTGGTTTAAGTGGTAAACCTTTGTCATAGTGCAAATGCATCACAACGATAGCCGTCAAGCTGCCCACAATAGCCCATGCCAAAAAGCCCCAATGCATAAAGGATTGTGACAAAGCGTTAAACGCGCGTTGTTGCAAGTCTGGTGACTCACCATATAAAGGCGGGGCTGAAACGAAATGTGCAATAGGTTCAGCGGCTGCCCAAAATACCCCACCGCCAGCAAGTAGCGTACAGAAAAGAATGGCCATCCATTTAAAACTATCCATCTCAGGCACTGGTAAATTACCTAAAATGACACGTCCCGTGCGACCAGCACCAACAGCTAAAGCAATCACAAAGGTCGCCAATAGCAGTATTTGCCAAAAAGGACCAAAGATGTTGACCGACCAAGCAAAGCCCACTTCAACTATTTTTGCCAAGCGCTCTTCTGCAAAGATAGCCATCAAAACAAAGGCAACTAGAAAACCGCCACTGTACCAAAACGCTGGGTTTTTAAGTCCTAAAGTATCGGAAGGCCCCTCTACATGAGTCAAGTTACCCACGGTTTTATTGGCGTTTGAGCGTCCTTGCTCATCGTTGTTAAATCCCTTTAAATCGGCCATGATGTGGCTCCATATGCTAACGTTGCGTTATTTAAATCAAGGGTATATAGTCAATCCACTATAAAAAATTGAAGGGGTTTAACGCTATAAAACATCGTTTGTCTTATAGCGCTTTCGAGTGAGAGCTTGCAAACCTAAACTTCTAAAATAAGATTTTGAAACTGAGCTTTAAAGCATTAATCACTAAGCCAAAGGCTTCAAGCCAATCTCAAGAAAATCAAACCAGTTTTGACCGATGATCTTTCCAGCATCAGTCTCATTAAAGCCATGCTTTAGCAGACCGTTATAGATATTTTCCATACCGTCCTTGCCAGCGAACCACGGCAAAGTATCTGGCCAACCTGAATTATTGGCATTGCCTTCACCATAATCCATCGCTTTTGACCAACGCCCATTACGCATCCACTCAAGCACCGATTGCGGCTGGTTGAGACATAAGTCACTACCAATCGCTAAATGCTCGACGCCATATTTATCAGCACAATTGGCGATCATGGTGCAGAAGTCATCAAGCGTACATGCGCTACCATTGGGCAAATGGAACGGATATAAACTAAAGCCTAATAGCCCACCCGCTTTGGTTAAGGCGCTGATGACCGTATCTGACTTATTACGCAGAGCATCATGAGCCGTGGTCGGGTTGGCGTGACTGATACATATCGGACGTGAGGAGACTTCTATCGCCTCAAGCGTAGACTGCTCAGCGCTGTGTGACATGTCGATAATCATCCCGACGCGATTCATCTCAGCTATCGCCTGCTGACCAAAGCGCGTAACACCGCTATCGTTCTGCTCATAACAGCCAGTCGCAAGCAAGCTTTGGTTGTTATAAGTCAGCTGCATAATCAGTAGACCCAAGCGGCGCATGACGCTAATCAGGCCGATTTCGTCATCAATTGGTGAGCAGTTTTGCGCGCCAAAAAAGATACTGACTTTACCCTGCTCTTTTGCGGTTTTGATATCACTGGTCGAATACACGGGCATAATCAAATCGCTGTTTTGTTCAAAGCGCGTGTGCCATTCAGCGAAGCGGGTCATGGTCTGACGCGCATCTTCGTGATAGACCAAGGTGGCATGTACCGCATTGATACCACTATCTTTTAGCATCTTGAAGTAGTCACGATCCCAATGGCTATACTGTAATCCGTCAATGACGATATGATCTTGATACATATCCATTCCCTTTTTATGCTTTTACAAATACGATTTTTAATACAAGTTAATACGCTTTTTGATAAGCAGTCTTGACGATGGTATAGAACTCTTTGGCATACTGACCTTGCTCGCGTGGGCCAAAGCTCGACTCTTTACGACCACCGAACGGCACATGATAATCGGTACCCGCTGTCGCTAAGTTCACCATCACGCAGCCCGCTTGTACTTGCTCTTTAAACATCGCACTACTACGCAGACTTTGGGTGATGATGCCGCCAGTCAAACCAAAGCGGGTGTCATTGGTCATGGCAATCGCCTCTTCCAAGTCCTTGACGCGCATGACACAAGCGAGCGGAGCAAATACCTCTTCTTGATTGATGTCCCAGCTGTTATCGGTTTCAGTAAACAAGGTCGGCGACATATAGTAGCCATCATGTGGCATTTCTAAACGCTCACCACCGTAGGCTAAATTGGCGCCCGCTTGCTTGGCTTTTTCGATCCAATCCATGTTTGACGCCAGTTGCTTATCATCGACCACAGGACCCATAAAGATACCGTCATCAAGCGCATGACCGACTTTTAAAGTTTTCATTTTTGCGACCACACCTTCGACGAAAGCATCATGGATACTGTCCATAACGATTAAGCGTGAAGACGCGGTACATTTTTGTCCTGAACCACCAAACGCACCAGCAACCGCCGCATCAATAGCGACTTGTAAATCGGCATCATCAGCGATGACCAAGGCGTTTTTACTACCCATCTCAAGCTGGCAGCGGATGAAATTCGGTGCCGTAGCAGCAGCAACTTTGCGCCCTGTTGGTACAGAACCTGTAAAGCTGACTGCATCGATGTCTTTAGAATTGATAAGCGCATCACCTACGCTAGAGCCGCCACCTAATAGCAGGTTAAACGTACCTTCAGGCATACCTTGACGGTGAATAATTTCCGCTAACGCGACCGCACTGGCAGGCGTTAAATTCGCAGGCTTCCAAATGACACTGTTACCAAATGCTAAAGCTGGCGCGATTTTCCATACGGCAGTGGCCGTTGGGAAGTTCCAAGGCGAAATAATCGCGACCACACCGACAGCTTCACGGGTGACTTCGACTTTGACCCCAGGGCGTACAGAGTCAGCAAGGTCGCCCATTTGACGTAAGACTTCAGCGGCATAATAATGAAAGAACTGACCAGCACGATAAATCTCACCGCGACCTTCAGCAAAAGGTTTGCCTTCTTCACGTGACAACAAAGTACCTAGTTCATCACAGCGGGCAATCATCTCATCACCAATCGCTTGCAGGATAGACTGCTTCTTTTCAAGTGGCGTTGCTTCCCACTTTGGCTGCGCCTGACGAGCAGCGGCAATGGCATCTTTTACTTGGTCTTTACTTGCTTGTGCGAACTCACCAATGGTTTCGCTGGTATCAGATGGGTTGATATTGGCAATGGTATCAGCGCCCGCTTGCCATTCACCATTGATATAAAGTGATTTGGTTGGGTCTTGTTGCAATACTTTTTGTGTGGTTTGGGCTGACATAAGAACATCCTTAGTAAAACGATTAAAATCAAATGCTTAGAAAATTTATTTGAATAATTAAAATACTGAAAACGTACAATGATTATTTATTAGAGAATCTATGAGAAGCTTAAGGCACAGCGGCATAAACAACCAGCTCAACCAGCATCTCTTCACGAGCAAGTCCTGATATCACCAGCGCTGCACGATTTGGATAAGGTGCTGCGAAATATTCAGCGTAGACTTGGTTAACGGTTTTTAAGTACTCGCGATCGGTCACATAGATAAGTACCTGCAATACCGAATCCATGCCAACATTGGCACATTCCAAAGTATGTTTTAGATTATCTAGCGTTTGCCGAGTTTGCGCCTCAATACCACCTGCAACCACTTCACCGTTCTCATCGATAGGAATCTGCGCGGTATACAGCGTGCCATTATTAGTGATTGCCCACTCTAACGGTGACTTAGAAGCGTAAAGTGAGGTTTTAACGGGTTGCTTGGCGGTGTGAGTCGTCATGTAGTGATATCCCTTAAATAGATGGTGGCATCAATTATTTACTTGATAGCCTGTATTGCTATGTTGCATCCATGCTACCTTGTTAATAGTGACAAATCTAACTAATTAAATATTAATAACGATAGATTTAATCTATCGTAGAGTTTATTTCATCTATCAATAAACTCAGGCAGGAGAAAATATGAAATTACAGCAATTACGGCATTTTTTATTTGTGGTAGAAGAAGGTGGCTTTCGTGCCGCAGCTGATCGAGCCAATCGGTCGCAAGCCGCGTTGTCAGCATCCATCAAAGAATTAGAAAAGACGCTCGGTCAGCGTTTGTTTGAAAGTGGTAACAAGGCCACGCTCACTTCTTTTGGCGAAACCTGTTTGCCGAAGATTGAGCAGTTCCTCACAATTTATAAGGCACTAGAAGATGATCTCAAAGCATCTGCGTCTGGCGACAAAGGTAAAATAAGAATTGCCAGCGTGCCATCGCTAGTGACCAAGCTGTTGCCTAGCGTGTTGGTTGAGTACTCGAAAAAATATCCTGATATCGAAATTGTATTAATAGATGATAATTCTGTTGGTGTAGCCAATCGACTATTGGCAGGTGAAGTAGATTTAGCATTGGGTAACTGTACCAGTATGGATCAGGCGGATATAGATTTTACCCCGCTCATCTCGGACCCAATAGGCGTCGTTTGCTTAAAGAGCAATTCGTTAAACCAATTAAATAGCCAGCTAAAAAATCAACGGAAAAAAGGGCTTAAATGGCAACAGCTAATCACGCAGCCTTTCATTTATAACGGGACTTGCCGCTTGCTTGAAAACACGCCAGCTGAGGTGCTCAATCGCAATGCACGCTACACGGTCGAAAACATCACGTCCTTATTTTCACTACTGCGCAATGATTTGGGTATCACGACTTTGCCCAAGCTCGCCTTCCCCTCTAATGAGCCAGAGCTGGTTTGGATTGACTTACTTGAGCCATCTTTGGATAGACAAATTGGTATTTTTAAGCTGGCGAATAAAACTATCTCACCATCAGCGCAAGCCTTTTATGAGTTGTGTATCAAGTACGTTCAGGAGCATTACTCTTTATCAGATATGGCCTGATTTTTCATAGCTTGGTTTTTTAACAGTATCAAAGCTTCACTATCGTATTAGACCACCGTTGGCAACTCTTTATGTTTTAAGCCAATGGTTCTCAACGCTCCTTTGTCATCGACCTCTTTAATAACCAACGACCATTCGTCGTTTATCGCAACAGTATCACCCGACACTGGAGCCATGTCCAAACTTTCTTTTACATACTCAGCCACGGTCTGCTGCCACATGTTTACTGATGGGTCGTCAGCTTTAGACTTGAGCTTATCTGCGAGCGTTTCGGACGCCATAACACCGGTAAAAAACGGTAAATCTCCAAGCTTTACACTGGGTGATAATAACCAATCTCCGTAGAAGTCATCAATTGCTTTACGGTCTAACGTTGTGTCATTAAAAATCTTAGCAATTTTACTGGCATGGTTGCCCCTCATGGCGTACCAGACACTATCACCAAATTTTAGCTTGGTATTTTCATCGACAATGACGATTTGTTGTCCGCGCACTAGCGCAAAAATACTAATTTCATCAGGACTCACCCGGTTAGAGATACCTTTAGGATGACGACCGATAGCAAACGCCCCTGATTGAACTTCGAACTCGTACAAAGTGATGCTTGCTTTGTCTGACACCCAAACTTCATGCTCCTCTTTTGGGTCTTTATTAGTCGGAATACGCACCTTAAATAAATTCGCCATAATAGGAATGGTCGTTCCTTGTAAAATCAACGATAAGACCACCACCCCAAATGCAATATCGAACAGCATAAAGGCACCATCTATCCCCGCCATGACTGGCAAAATAGCAAGGGTAATAGGGACAGCACCGCGCAAACCAACCCAAGAGATAAAACCGATTTCTCTGTCTTTAAACTTAAAAGGCTTAACACTGGTATAGACGGCAATAGGACGGGCAACCAAAATCATAAAGGCTGCAATTGCCACTGAATAATGCCAGACATTGATGACGTTAGATGGGGTGACTAATAGTCCTAAAACGACGAAAAGCACCGCTTGGGATAACCATGCAAAGCTATCCATCACTCGCATGACATGCTCAGTTGAGCGTACCTTATGGTTGCCGATTAGCACACCAGTGAGGTAGACGGCCAAAAAGCCACTACCGCCAATTAAATTAGTTGCCGCAAAGACTGACAAGCCAGCAGATAGTATCAAAATTGCATACATGCCCTCTGCCAAAAGAACTTTGGGTAGTAGCCTAGATAGTAGATAACCAAAGAGTAAGCCCATTCCTAGGCCAAAGCTTAACTGCTGTAATAGTAAACCTAAAAATCCGAATACCGTCTGCCCAGTAGGATCAACATTTAGAGCGATTAAACCAGTAACCAACAGAATAGCCAAAGGATCGTTAGCACCAGATTCCAACTCAAGCGTGGCTTGAACGCGATCATTGAGCTTGACGCCGCCATTACGTAATAGAGAAAATACCGCTGCCGCATCGGTCGAACCAACGATCGCTGCCATTAGCAAACCAAAGCGCCAATCAACATCGAGCAACCAAGTAACAAAGACCCCTAGCACCATGACGGTAGCAAGTACGCCCCAAGTTGCTAAAGTGACCGCAGGCTTTAGACCGACTCGAAATGACTTAAAAGAGGTACGTAATCCGCCGTCTAGCAGGATACAGGCTAAGGCTGCCTGCCCGACGAAGTTGGCAATGTTATATTGTGAAAACTCAATCCCCAAGATACCCTGCTCGCCCGCCAACATGCCTACTGCTAAAAACAACAACAATAATGGAACACCCAAGCGTGCTGATAGCGTACTTGCCATGATACTGGCGAAAATTAACAATGCCCCTACTAAGTATAGGATATTTAAGGTATCCATCTTTTTAAGCCCTATTTTTAATAATTATTATGATGGTGTTGGTTATGAAAATTGAGTTAAATATATTCACTGATATTACTATAAATAACTATAACAGATATGGCTTGGTGAAGTTAAAAACGTAACATTGACGAGCTATGAACGACAGAGCTGAGTGTTCTTAATAGCTATATAATATGTCAATTTTCAGGCAATAAATCCGTGCAATAAAAAAGCCATTCCATTGTACAAATGAAACAGCTTGTTTTCTCATTAGACTGAATGAAGCATGAACTCTATAGGCTCAATACTATATATTTAGATAGCATTTACGGTAAGAAAATTGAAATATGTGCTTGCTCTTTGTTTTCTTGAATTACATTGTCATACGCTGAGAGCTGATTGTCAGAGAAGCTATTCGTAAACTGCCACATGGTTGCAAATATTGCAGTCAATAATACCGCCATTACCGCGAGAATAACCCACAGCGGTGTTTCGCTAGTGAGAGTATGCTTAATCTGATCAGGAATCGCCCAAAACGGTGAAAATTCGTTTTTATTACCGCGAAGGTGTTCAATCTCATCGCCTAAGCGCGAGATTAGATAGCGAATCTTTTCCGGTGCTTCAAGGCGATACTTCCCTTGAAAGCCAAGCAACATTGCATAGTGATAGACTTCTAGAGCAGCTAAACGCTTCTCCCCTTGCTCACGTAAGCCATCTAAGCGTTCAAAAAATTCATTACCAGCGATTTGCGAACCAAATAAATCCAGTTGCAAAGGGTTCATTTCCCACGCGTCTTTTAGCGTTTGAAACTCTGGCTCCTGCGAGGTCATGATAGTCTCATCAATCAGCGCACAGTAAGCGTACTTAGCTTCATGAATATCTTCTGACAAAAAGCCTTTTTTGCGCGCATTAACTTCGAACTTGTCTAGGAAGTCATATATCTTTTGACGAAACTTACTTGGTTCGGTACTAAAGTAGTGGTTGCGTAGTAAGAACACTAAATAAAAGCCGTCATACATGATATCAACCAGCGATTGGCTGCTGATGCGTTTATCAAGACCGATTGCTGAGACCTTTGAGGCTACCTCACCTGAATCTAATAATGAGGGCGCAGAACCAATTGAATTATTCCCTGACATGACTGTTCCTAATGCTTGATTTTTGGAAATACTGATTTTTGAAATACTGATTAATGACAGTGTTCAATTAAAATTTATGCATAAGCAGCGATTGGTAAAACTGCTTGATATAAGCTTCATTCAACGGTGAGCTTTATAACGTCAACTTTACAATAACTACTGAGATCAGCTTCTGAAAACAGCTACTGTACGATAGCCATCAGCTCTATTTTTAAGTCGTCAAAGCCATTTGGCACGTAGATGCAAATAGATTCTGACTTTATCATCTCATCGTACAACTCACCTACAGGCTCAATGGTGAAATAACTAAATCCTGGTCGCACAGGTATCGCACTGGGTACTTGAGTAACATGTGAGACAGGTGATCCTGGTAGCGCTGACAATACACGCTTCTCTACGGAGTCAGGGGTAGCAACTTTAAAGCGGCGTGGGACAATATCGATTAATTCATGCATTGGCAATGAGGAGCTAATAGATAGATATAGCTGTGAGCTCCGCGTAATCTTGTCACTACTCAGCTCGCCTGTATAGTAAGATGATTTATTCTGACGTAATGGAATCGAGATAAAGTTACTCGCAATGACGGTATTGAGTAGCTCACGAATAATCAGAATAATATTAACAAACGACTCATTAGCATTATCATGATGATAAGAAGGCAAATCACCCACCTTGTATAATGAGCTAAAAGTGGCCAACTGACTGGCTACATTTAATAGTGCCTCATAAAGGCGCTCTGGATGTAGTTTAGCGTTGTTATATAAGTGACTTAACTGAGAGTATGCGGTATTGAGAGTATGCAACAGCCAAAAAGAAGCGATGTCTGATGAGCGAAACTCTAGTAGGTCATTATTAGACTGACGATGATGATCATACAGTGAAGTCGACTTGGTATTAATCATGGTCATCAAACGATAGACTTGACCAACGAGCGCAGAGTTACTCGTAATATGCACACTAGGTACGATGTAATCTTCATCCACTTGGTAGACGCCTTGGGTTGTACGCACCAGTTTGGCAACCAACAGAGACACCGTATCTTGACTAGGCGCTTGCGCAGAATGGCTCAGCTGCAAGCTCGGTGACAGTTTGATAACATCAATGACTGCTTCAGCTGCCTGACTATATAAATCGTGGGCTTCAATAGCGCCCCTTACATAACGTGCTGGATTATCACTATGGTCTGTCTGTATATTACTGCCGCCATTATGGACAATCTCTAAGCTTAAAAATACAAAAACCTCATCGCCATTATCTTGAGTATCTAGCGCGATGGCCTTAGGCAATACATCTGTACGAGGTGCCTGATATATCGTACTATCTGGCAATACACCATGAATACTTTGAAAACTTAATAAATTACTTTCCAAAAGCTGTTTATCTATCTGAACATCAGATATCCCATAGGCATAAGGATGCATTAGCATCATACTCAATGCTCGCTGCGAGTTATGATAGGTGTCTTGAATCTGAAAATGCTGAGGTCTTAAAAACAACCCCTCTCCCCATAGTACTCTGTTTTTACTCAAGACAATCTCCTACGAACAGCTCACTAATGGCTGCTGATAATATTTAAGTTTGGTAGTAAATGTAGGCGTCAGCTCTGGATTGATACCCTCTGCAATATTCACATCACATGCGCCTATATTAAGAGCAAATGGCTTATCAAAATTGAGACTATCAAGCGGAATAAGAAGCTGTGAGCGTTTTTTGGTATACCTTAGTCCCACCTTGACCGCCATAAAGCGTGCATTTTGCGGAATACTTAGAGTCAGATTAGTCTCACGATTAGGGATAACACTGACTTCTTTAGCAGCCAGCTCCTCAACTTCAGTGAACTGACTTTCTTCTTCCAAAAACGCAATATAAGCGATACTCGCAGTACCTTGCTTGGCACGTCCAGCATTAGCGTTGACCATAGGTTTAATATTTAGCGTAACCTGTTGCCGTTTTAGTTGCTCTTGCAAGGCCTGCTGCTCGGTGTTCATACTTTCAAGCTGCTGTTGCTGCTTTTCCAGCTGAGCTTTTAGATTTTGTAAATCGTCATTGTTATTTACACTACTTTTACCATCATCAATAATACTTTTTATATTATCAGTAATAGTAGACTCACCTGCCAGCGCAGAGACTCTGTTATTTGGTTTGCTTAATTTATCAGTGCTACATCCTGCTAGCACGCTACTGAGCAAACAACCAGTCGCTATCAATGCTATCGGTAACGTCATACATCTGTTCATATTTTCAACTTACCCTGAAATATTATTGTCATTATTGACTGGTCAAAATCTCTGCCATTTCTGGGCGACCAAGCACCCCTTTTTTACGCAGCTCAACATGTCCAAGATCCATCATTCGCCAGTCACCACCCCACACAAGTCCGGCTGATTTGGCTACTTTACCATATATTTTATAGCCTCGCATTGCCCAAGGATCCTTTTCAGTTATAACAATCTTACCATTTCTAATAAAAGCACTATCTCCTGCCAAACCAAACTGATGATAGCTCTTGTATGATCCTGCCTTAGTCACGTGAGTGCCTTTTTTGAGCAGTCTCGCTTGTCTTGCAGGGCTACGATAGCCTTCTAGAAGCACCATATCATAGCCATACTGGTCACTCATTACCTTATACACAGTCAACAGACGTTGAACAAACTCTGAATTCATTTTTTTCCAATTACGGTCAGCGTTTTTGATATTTATATGGCCATTGTGTAGATGCGAAGCCAATATATCTCCTGAATAGCCAGTAGTAAGATCTTGAGCATCTAGATCTGATAAGTCAGGCTCAGGTAGCATCAGTGGTCTTTCAGCTTGAGGCGTTACTATCTCTGTGTCGGGCCAATAACCCTTTTCAGTCTGTGTGGCTTGATAACTTGCAATCTCAGCTTCAAGCTCAGCGAACAACTCCTCTGGCGGCGGCGGTGGCGGTCGCAGACGCTCACCTACAAGTAATTGATTGATTTGTGAATTAGCCTTGCTGGGCATAGCATCTTGAGCATGATAAACCTCAAGAGAGTTATTTGTAATAAGGGCATAACACAACCCAGCGGTAGCCGTAATAATCAATACTGACAGGGCAGATATAACAGGAATTCGAGCAATATCTATACGCGAAGTAAAGCTACCAAAATCCCTAACATGAGAACGAATTGGCTTTAAACGAATTGGCTTTACTTGTGCTCTGATTAACAGAAGATTAAGTTTAAAGCTAAATAATTGCTGGACACTGTTTTTTAGCTTATCTAACAGTCGCCCACATAGCTGACGATCAAAAAGCATAATGATCATGATGACGGAGATGAGCGTAAATATAGAGACAGTCACATAAATCATAAGCAATAAGTTATCACAAGAAAATAGCAAACAGGCGTTGATGATTATTATTTTCTAGGTATTATATAGGCAAACCTCCTATCTTTAAAATAAAGCTGACTTAATTAAGCTAATTTATTAAAACCTTTATAGCTAACCTCTTATATAAAATAATATTTTTATCAAAATAATCCATCTTAACCTCTTTATATCTGGTATTTTCTTTAACTGCTTGAAAAAACGCAACCCTTAAGATACAGTTTTTATTTTTAAACTAAAAATATATTAGTGAAATAAAGTAATGAAATAATTAGCAAGAATGATGTTAATACCATAAAATATCGCTTATAAAACATAATAATATGCTAAAAAAATAATTACTGGTCAACAAAGAGGGAGTTTAGGTAAGTGAGTGCAACAAAAATAATGTCATACAGTCGCTATATTTTAGTGATGCTCTTAGTGGTTTATCTCATACTGGTCTGGATGTACTTTAAAGACAATGCGCTACAGCTTACCTCGTCCAACTTATTACTCTGGTTTGTCGTTGTCCCATTGATGCTACTTGGCTCTATTATGGCGATTCGATGGATGCAGAAAAAAATGGAAAATAAAACTGGCAACATACCAGACATTGCTGTTGAACAAGAGAATACTAAACTGCCTAATTCTTATAGATTGTTTATGTATAGCAGTGTTTGTTTGCCTGAAGGGGATAGCTGGTCTGAGGTGATTGATAATGATGCAGACCTTACCTTATTAAGTGAAGATCTGACAGATTTTGATGGGTTGCCGATACTGATAAAGCCTATTACAAAGTTAGCTGATGCTGCATCTTTACCATATGAATATATGCATGATGTCTATCTAGAAAATTCACTAGAAAACTCAGATTTCCTAGAAGACTCAGATTTTGACGATGATAGTTTAAATCAAGCCTTTGACAATGAAACATTTGATGAGGAGTCTCATACGAGACGTGTAACAGATCTAAACAGCATCACTTTGCGTTTGTGCTCATTAATTCATGAACAGCTATCTTTAAGCGATGAGATCTTGTCTAGCATTGCTGAACACTTCAACAGTCACTATCAGCCAGACAGTCAAGGGCCTAACTCAGCTATTAATATTCATCCTGAGTGGCAACAGCATTACCTCATTAGTGCAGACAACGAAAATAATGACGAACCCACCACTACCTTCCCTGATGCTTCACTCTCTAAGTTGCCCATCTATTTATGCATACCTGATGGCGCAGACTCATCCTTACTTATTGTTGCTATAAAAGAGCAGTTGGCGACCTATGGTATCTCTGAATCATTGATCTCTATAACACCTATTATTACTAATGATACTGATGCAGCAGACGATAATGCTAATAATCACGAAATTTATGACCCTATTAATTTTATCAATGAACATGTGATGCCATTGTCTCAATCGGCGTCCCCTGAGCTTTGTTTATTGATTATCGTAGACTCACAGATTAATGATGCGTGGCTAGAATCGCAGCTGCACTCAAGTAATACTTCCAACGTCATCCCTACTGAAGCAGGTGTGCTACTAGTATTCTGCAATCAAGCTGCTCAAGACGTACTCGATATCGATACCAACGCTAGCTTTTTGTTAACTGAAATTTGCACGCCTAATGTCAAAGACGAGGATGTCAAAAACAGTGACCCTAAAGACAGTATTTCCAAAAAAAGTATGGCAGAAAACAACGATGTCAATGCCAATAGCAATTTCAATAATAGTCTCACTAATAAACGTAGTTATCTTAATAATTTAACAGTGATCAAAAACCTATTAATTGATAACTCGCTTTCACTAGCACCGACAAACAAAACAGAGTTACAAGCCACAAAAAAAACGACTGCCGTTATAACAGATACAGCTAGTAAATATTTCACAACTAAAGTTTTGCCATCTGATATCAGTATTACTGTACTTTCAGACATTAATCCATTAAATCAGCCCTATGATATGTCGTTACTCATGAACTTCATTGATGCATTTATAGCGCATGGCGCTCTAGTAAATGAACGCCATTTAGGGCATTATATGCCATTAAGTACTTGGTTAAAGCCATTTATCAGCCTATCTCTATTGATTAACTTAGCTTCTGAAGGCCAACAAGAGTCAGATAGTATATTTTTAATTACCCAACATAAGCAATGCTCTATGCTTTGGTTGGCAGACTACGACCAAACGCCTTGATCAAATCTTTTGATCACACGATAATGCTTCATTGTTGTAAATACTCATTTTATTATCTTAAGATCACATTAGGTAGCACGCATGTTTTCAAGGTTTTTTCATCTTATCTACAACCCAAGAGTATTATTAGTTTTGGGTATCATAGTCGCTCTAGTCTTGTTATACGACTATGTGACAATCAAAACCTTTACCATCATTATTGGCATTTTAATAATAAGCACGGTGTTGGGAGTGTTTGGCTATTATCTGTGGAAAAAGCGCAAGAAGGCTTCAAATGAACTAGCCGACTTGGTTGAAGATAATAATGAAAGCTTAGATGATGACGCTCACGTAGCAAAAGATGAAAATGCCCAAGAAGTCCAAGCCCTACGTCAACAAATGCAAGATGCTATTAAAACCATACGCAAATCAAAGATTGGCGATCAAACCGGTAAGGCAGCGTTATACGAGCTACCTTGGTATATGGTTATTGGTAATCCAGCAGCAGGTAAAAGCTCAGCAGTACTGCACTCTGGGTTAAAGTTTCCATTTATGGAAAAAACCAATAAGCTATCGGTAAAAGGGATTGGCGGTACGCGTAACTGTGATTGGTTCTTTTCAACCGAAGGTATTTTACTCGATACTGCGGGACGTTACTCTGTCTATGAAGAAGATCGCTCAGAATGGCTATCCTTTTTAAACCTGCTCAAAAAGAACCGACCTAAAGCACCAATTAACGGCATTATCATCGCTGTCAGTATTGCAGAACTTACCAAAAACGATCCAAACTATGCATTAGACTTAGCCAAAAACTTACGCAGCCGCGTCCAAGATTTGACCGAACAGTTAGAAGTCTATGCACCTGTCTACGTGGTCTTTACTAAGATGGATTTGGTCTCAGGCTTTCGTGATTTCTTTAATGATTATGAACAAGAAGAGCGCAGTCAAGTATGGGGCGCAACCATTCCCTACCCTGAAGATCCTGAAAATATCAATATTACCGACGTATTCGAAGATCATTTTGGCGTATTGGTCAACGGTCTAAAGGATTTGAGTACGACTAAATTGTCTTTGCGTCATCAGCGTACTGTATCTCCCAGTCTGATGACTTTTCCTATGGAATTCCAGTCGCTACGTCCGATGATAAGGACGCTCATGCACGCTTTATTTGAGGACAACCCTTTTCAATTTAAGCCCATATTGCGCGGATTTTACTTCACTAGTGCTTTACAAGACGGACAGGTTAGCAGTCAGATGACTTTGCAAATGGTGCAAAACTACGACTTGCATCCGCCAGCTGTACCACTAAATGCCCAGCAAGAAGCCGCAGACAAGCCATATTTCTTACAAGATTTATTCTCTAAAGTTATCCTAAAAGACAAGCATTTGGTCAAACAACACAAAAACCGTAACAAACGCAGTCATCGCGCTCTGGCGACATTGGCTGCTGTCATAGCTTTGTGCGCGGCTGTCGGTCTTTGGACATGGTCATATACCAATAATAAACAATTAATTGAACGCGTAGTAGCCGATTTACAACAAGTCACCGAGCTACAAAAAAATTCTAATGGTGATCTGCAGTCTCAGCTTGAATCGCTTAGCATCTTGCAAAGCCGGATAAAGCAGCTTGAGGGCTACGAAGAAGATAAACCACTGTCTTTAAGCTTTGGTCTCTATCAAGGTGACAAGCTCAAACAAAAACTGCTGACAGAATACTATAACGGTATCGGCATCATTGTCTTGGCGCCTACAAAACAAAATATAGAAAAGTTCCTGACAGAAGTAAATACTAACGCGGCACAGTTAGAAGTACGCACAGAGGAAGCTCTAACTGAAGATACGGCTGAGACCGCAACTAATGATGCCTATATTCAGTCTGATCCTACCGACGTTGAAGATGCTTATAATGCGTTAAAAGCTTATCTCATGCTTGGCAATCGTGACAATCTAGAAACCAGCCATTTAAGTGATCAAATGACGCGATTTTGGCGTAACTGGCTTGAAGCCAATCGTGCAGATATGCCGCGTGATAAAATGATTCGCCAAGCTGAGCGTATTTTGAGCTTTACGCTGGCTCATGTCGATGACCCTGCTTTCCCGCTTATCCAAAACGACTTAGGGTTGATAGATGAAACTCGCAGCAATCTATCTAAAGTTAGCAAAGGTCAGCCTGCTCGTGAACGCGTCTACTCTGAAATTAAAATGCGCTCATCTGCCCGCTTTCCTTCTATTACAGTCGCACAGATTATCCAAAACAATACTAATGAGGCGCTACTTGGCAGCTATGTGATCTCAGGCACTTTTACCAAGCAAGCATGGGACTCTTTTGTCAGTGATGAGATTGATAAAGCCGCCACTACTAGAGTAGTAGCAGATGACTGGGTGCTAGCAACCAATAGCCAAGATGATCTCACTTTGACTGGTAGTCCTGAACAAATACGACAATATCTGGTCAATCGCTATAAGCAAGAGTACATCGCTGAATGGAAACGCTTTTTATCACAAATTTACGTTCGTGATAGTGAAGGCTTCGATGACCATGCTGTCTTATTAAATCAGCTGTCTAATGCGACAGAGTCACCGTTAAAAACTTTATTTGAGACGGTTGATCGCCAGACCCAGTGGGACAACCAAGCGGCTAATCAAGCCTCTGGCAATGGTAGCCAGTCTCGACGCTCATTTGTAAATTGGTTTAAGCAAACTATATTACGTCAAAGTCCAGCTGAGCTTCGTCAAGCAGAAGCCGCAATGAACAATGGTAGTAGCTCTAGTGATACAACCCCCGCTCCACAAGCCAATTCAGGTGTGATCGCCCAAGAGTTCTCCTCTATACATGTCTTAGTTACACCAAGAGAGGACAATCAAGACCTATCGCTATTAGACAATTACCTAGCAAGCTTAGGAAACATTAGAACGCGTTTTAATAATATTGCGCGTAGTGACGATATCGGTCCTGATGCTTTATTGTTTGCTTCGCAGACCCTCAGTCCTGATGGCTCAGAGCTAACCAAGTCTCTACAGATTCTCGATGAGCAGATATTGAGTCAAGCCAATTCGGAGATAAAACAGCTTGTTCGCCCATTATTAAGTGAGCCGCTGACTCGCTCCTTCAATATGTTGCTGACGCCTACTAAGGCGGAGATTAATAAAGTCTGGAAAGCGCAAGTACGCAAACCTTTCATCGATAATTTAGAGAAAAAATACCCATTTACTTCTAATGCTAATTTAGAGGCGACACCAGCAGAGATTGGTCAATTCTTTGGGGAAGATGGCTACGTGGCAAGATTCGTGAACGAGACCTTGTCACCCTTTATCATTCGTCGCGGTGATCAAATCTCAAGTAAGATTTGGAATGGTGCAGGTTTGGGTTTGAACCCACAGTTTGTCGCTGACTTTGGTCGTTACTTTGTCAACTATACTGGTAGCAATAGTACGAGCCCTTCCGGTGCAGCTGGTGCTAGTGGCGCTTCCAATCAAACAACGTTCCAGATTATGCCATTACCAGTGAGCGGCTTGACAGAGTATACAATCGTAGTCGACGGCCAGCAGCTGCGTTATCGTATGGGCACTCAAGCATGGACGACTTTTGTATGGCCAAACCCGAGCAGTCAGCCTGGCGCTAGTATTAGAGCCAAGGACTATGATGGCAGAGACTTTACTGTCTTTGAGGAAGCCGGAAGCTTCGGGGTAGAACGCCTCATCAATAGTGCGCGCCGAACCGAGCTTGGCGACGATATTTTTGAGATGGCATGGTCAGGTGATGGCACAACTATCTCTGTGCGCTTTAGAGTCATCAGTGGCAATAGTAATAATGCCACTCAAGGTCGCTCCAACAATCCATTCACTGGTATGAAGTTACCTGACGATATTATCGCACTTGGGGTTACGCGTACTGCAAAGCCAGTTACTGATGTCAACGCTAACCATAATAGTCCTTCTACTGCTGCTAACGATTCGGCAGCTAATTCAACCAATCAGAATAGTGAACAAGGTAGTACAACCAGCTCACAACCGGTAAACGCTTCAAATTTAACCCCCAGTACCAATGATGATACTAATAATAGTACGCAAGATAACACGCTTACTACTACCAATACTTCTGCAGCATCTGAGCAGCAGGAGCAAACGCCATGATACCTGAAACACTACCTTTAGTTTATTTTGGCAAGCTGCCTGCTCGCGGAGACTTCGTGCGTGCGCGCACTCATATCAACGAAACCAACATCATTGACCAATGGGTAAGTCAAGCGCTGACTACCTCAAGCTCTATATTGAACGAGTCGGCAGTAAGTGATGAATCCTTTCAAGAGCCAGACTTTTTAAATTTTAGTCATGTCGATACTGCTACGAATCAAATCATTACTGGAGTGCTTATACCCAGTCATGATAGTAGTGATAGAAAGTATCCTCTTATCGGCTTTGGTGTCATCCATTTGGATAAACCCAAAAGCTGGACGAACTACCTTCCTATCAAATCGCTTACACTTTGGGATGATATTTATGCAACGTTGAGTGCGGCGAAGGCTCAGAGCGATAATACACAAGTGACTGATAATTTAAACGACTGCCTGCTGACTATCGATAACAACGCCAGCACACACTATTATGATTTTATTAATACCATGACTCTACAAGACATTTCGGTATTAATGGGTATCAATAAGCAGCAACTGGTACAGCAGATTATTGCAATAGGCTTGTTATTTTTACCTACTTTCACTAAAGGCTTCAACGGTCTCAATAAATCCATATGCTGGACACTAACTTCCGATAAAGCCAGCGCTATACATATGGCGACTTTTTGGCATGACTTGATAAGTGGCTTTTACCAGCCACATCAAATCTGTCTTAACACTTATCTATACCGTACATCTAATCATTATCGTTTGTTGTTGAGCTTTACCAAACCTGACGGACGCGTACTTAGCCAACTAACAAGTAGCGGAGATACAAAACCTGATGACTGGGTCTGGATCGCTAATAGTGACTGGACGGAAGGTTACATCGAAGAAGATATCGGTCTGACTCGCTTTAATAAAGTGTTATTACAAGACAATATTTATCTGTACGACACTAGACAGCTGTTCAAAAAAACTTTCTTAGCTCAATAGCATTAATGACTATGTTTAATATTAAAAAAGGTACTTTAATGAAAGTCCTCTCAATAATGACAATACCTAAGCTAACACATCGCAAAAAAGGTCTAATATTGGCTGCTGCTATGACACTTTCTATGAGTGCAGTTGTCTTTGCAGAGCACAATGACACCCATGTTACAAATGGCTCGCAAAATGTGCCTGTCGTTATCAAAGGTGTCGTCGCTACCAGCTCAGATAAGCAGCAACTCCTCGAAAAACTGAAAGCACAATACCCTGATAAGCAGGTAAGAGACGAGATTGAAGTCCGCTCAAATATCAGTATACCGACCAATTGGCAGCAGATAGCAACGGCCATTATCGATAGCGATATCTCCAATATTCGCCAAGGTCGTATTGATATTCATGGTACTACCATTAGCTTACACGGCAAGGTCAGCAGCCTTGAACAAAAGCAAGCGATTCAAAACCGTATTCATACGCGTTTGACCGACCTCTATCAATTGGAGAACCAGCTAGTCGTAATAGAAGGCGAACAACGTCTAATAGATGATACCTTAGGGGATCGTATCGTTGAGTTTGAATCAGGCAGTGCCAACCTTACCTCATTAGGTCTTGGTATCTTAGACGACATGGCAGGTGTCATTCAAAGTGTAGGTGATAAGCCAGTAATTATCATCGGTCATACCGATAATGTGGGTAACCCTGCTTCCAACTTGGCTTTATCAAATGAGCGTGCAGAAGCGGTCAAGCAATATCTAATCGGTCGTAACATAGATGCTGCTCGTCTAAGTACTGCCGGCAAAGGTGACGCTGATCCTATCGCCAGCAATGACACTTCCGAGGGTCGCACCCGTAATCGCCGTATCGAGTTCACCCTCGGCGAATAACGTTGCTGTCCATGACGATGACAGCAGATAAATGACCATGTTTATGATGCCATTGCTTAACAATAGGGATATTTATTATGCTACGCTTGACCAATACCGTGCTCCCCATGCATCCTGATAGGCTCTATGCTAGCGTGTGCAGCACTCAAGCATCCTATGCCAGTAGCCATCAAGATATTAGTGCGCATCAAGTATGGCTACATAAGCTGATCCATGGATCCTGTGAAGCTGATATCATCGCCCAGCTCAACCCAAGTAGTCCGTCATCGTCAGAGCAGCACCAGCACGGCATCGACACCTACGTGCTACACGTCTATATCCATGAGCTCAATCACCCTTCTTTTACGCCACTGACCCCCTTGATTGGTCGCCCCTTAACCCTAAGCTTTGATACCCCAAGTGGGCTTACCTATCGTCATCTATATATCACTGCAACGCGACAATTAGATCATGATGGTAGCTATGGCTACTATCGACTCATCGCACAGCCCGTCACTTATCGCTTGCATCAGCATCTACGCAGCCAGATAGATACTGACCTGTCGGTACAAGCCATGGTATCAGAACGCGTCGCCATGCAAGAGATAGACGTGGTCGATGACAGTGGCACTGATGGCAGTAGTGAGGAAAACGCCAGTTGGACCCCAGCACGCATGACCCAGTGGCAAAGCAGTGACTGGAGTCATATCTGTGAGCGCCTTTCAAGACAAGGACTCACCGCTTACCTGCGTCATGCTCAAACTGAGGAGCATGCCCCGCCCAAGCTTATCATCACCTCAGCCTATCCAAGCATTGAGGACGGTATTAGCTCTAATATTGGTGCCCTATGCTTCGGTCAAGTCCTACATGACCGTGTCGACGCCCCTATCCTAGCCCTCAGTGAGCAGATCAATAGCCAACCAAACACGATTACAATGCAGCGTTTTAATAGCGCTAGCGTGGCGCACCCAACTCAGTCAGCAGAGATTGCTATTGGCGGTGATAGTAGTGAAGCAGGACAAAACGCCCTAACCTTAGACACTCCAGCCGCATTTGCTCCTGTGACAAATACTGAGTCTATCGATGACGCTATTATCATGGCAAACAGTCATCACAGCCGCTACAGCGTTTACCATGCGCTTGCTCACTGCACTGATTTAAACGTTGCGGACACCTTTACCCTAGTGGGTCATAGCCATCTTAATCAGCATTACCGTGCCACTCATATCGTGCATTTAGCACGCAATAGCCTCACTCATGTAACAGGGTTGACCAATAGTCGTCGTCATCACGAGCGTCATGCCTCCAGTCTAGAAGCAGGTATTCATTTAACCCAGCTCAGACTAATCACCACCGACACCCCTTGGGTCGGTCCTTTGTATAGCAGACAAGTACTCCCTCCGATGACAGGGATCACAGACGCTCAAAGCGATGCGGACAGTCGCAATCATATGACGCCGACACGCAACTATTTATTAGATAGCCCTACTCAATCTATCAATCGATTAGAAGCCCAAGCAGGCGCTAACTATGGCAGCCACTTTACCCATAGAGAAGGTGATCAAACTCTGATGCAAGCTATCGGTGATGGTGAGCATCTGATTAATACCGGTAGCTTATTATCATCAAGTCGCCCTAGCCTGTTTGCCACAAATAATGAGCAAGCGGTCGAGAGCGGCTATCGCAACACGGATAACGGTTTATCCGAATGGATCAGCGATCATAGAAGTGAGCAAGCCTATTCACAACTTAACGTCGATGCAGGAGACATTTCCGCCAGTCTAAAAATGGGCATTATCAATCCATCAGACACAGCCAAACGTCAAGGTATCAATGCGACAACCAATGCCCAAATAAGCATTAAATCAGGCGAAGCGCTGGTGCTCTCAACCCAGCCACAAACCAATGCGCAAGTCCAAAAGCACAATTACCAACATCATACCCCTACTTTGACCCAAACCGCACTAGGTGGTCAGCACTTAGCAGAACGCCTCACGCAATTAGCAACGGGACTGGGACTGGGACGTAATGTAAATGATCATAAAGTGATTAAGACTCAGCTTGAGACGATCGCTAAAGAACAACAAACTAAGACTCACCAACAGACGCCATTCACCCTGATCGATAGCGCAGCAGATAGCAGCTATGTGAGTAGCGATACCCTTATCCAACGCTCTATGGGCGAGATGATCAGCACTACGCAAGAAGATATGATGATCAGTAGTGGCAAGACTCATAACCAGATCAGCAGCGAGTCACTCAATATAGTCGCCGATGGTCAATTTAGTATGACCAACGCTAAAGATAACATTACCCTCTCCGCCCATACGGGGAAGCTGGAAGCGACGGCCAAGCAAGATGTGAACATCGCTTCCTCAACCAAAGAGGTTGAAGTTGTCGCAACCAATAAAGTGACGATAACCGCAGGAGGTGCGAGTATCACCCTTGATGGTGCTGATATTACGATTGCGGCAAAAGAGGTGGTCGAGAAAGGCGGTAAGCATGGTAAGGCTGGGGGTGGGGTTGATAGTAGTTATTTATCGCGTTTACCTTTCGATAAGTTTATTGAAAAAGAGTTCTTTGATGAGCAGGTTCAGTTTTTGAATGCAGCAGGAATACCTATAAAGAATATTGATTATGAATTGTTGGGTAGAAAGTTACGTATCAAAGGAAGAGTAGATGATGAAGGTAAAACAGTAAGAGCAGATACTGACACAGAATCAGAAAAGCTAGAAACTAAAATAATATTTAAGCCTATTGAAGGTTTAAAAGAAATATAGCGAGTATGAGATGGCAAAACTCAATTTTGATACGAATACTGTAAAAAACAGCTGTGCTAACCAAACGATGGATTGCAGTTTTACATGGTCTATTGCTCAGTACCAATGTTTTGAAAAGCTAACGACAAGCTCAGACAAAACCTCCTCTACAATCCATTTACGAGTAGTACAAGACGGTGAAGCAAGAGCCAGACGGATCGCAGCGGTATATGCCAAATTTTATTTGGAACATAGCGATGTAAATGGTAGTACTAATAAAGATTACAAGGGACGTCATTTTTGGATGGGACTTGGTGCTTTTGCCAGTAAAACCGTGGCTGATGCTCTAAGTCATTGGTCTACTTCAGCAGATGGTGGGGTATTTGGTGTTGAGTATAACTTTAAACTCGGCAACTTTTGGTTATATCAAGACATCGGTGGGTGGCATTTTGAATACAATCAATGTAGTCCAAACTTCTTTGAATGTATTACACAACGTAATTCAAATAATTATATCAAAGAAGTAAAGTCTATGGTCTATGATTCACATGGCGCATACGATGTGTTGCCCAAAATACGCAATCTTGGTGCAAGTCAGTATATTAGACCTGCTTTTAACGCGACTAAAAAATTTGAGAAGCTTGGTTCTACTAAGAAAAATGAAAGAAAAGTACAGCAAAAAATAAATCTTATGCAACTTGCTAACCATGAGCAACGTGAAGTACTACAAAAGATAATTTATCAAAAAAGTAATTTTAAAGCAGGATTAGCGTTGGCTGAAATTGGAAGAGGAAAAATGTCTATTCCCGAACTTCAAATGATATATACCTCTGAAGTAGATACTGATGATCCAGATTTAAAAAATATCGCTCCTGATGACATTAAACTAGCTGATATTACAAAGAGGATGGATTGGATTGAAGATGTTGCTGAACAATTTATTGAACTTATGAACGGTGAGAAAAGAGGTAAAGTTGAAGGAGAAATAGTGAAAATAGCAGGATGGATTAATAAAACTTAGGAATAGCTATGTTTAGACGTCAACTTATCAAAACAGTATTATTAGCAATTTCATTATCACTCTCTACAGTAACCTGTAGTGAAAATAATAAAGGAAATACTATGCCGCCTCATGCTTATGTTTCAGTAGAAGAAAGTCCTGAATCTTTTAAAAAGAATAATGAGGATATCAAACAGTATTGGAGTTTTGACGATAATCCACTCAATATTGGCAGCCTAGGGGTTACTTTTTATAAACTAAGATTCCCTAGTGACAACTATGCTACTGTCACTTTTACTTACCCTAATATTCCGTCGCTTACCATTGAGAATGTTAGTAGCACCTCAGGCTACTTCGATCACGATAAAGCAGAAAGAGGAATACAATCTACTGCTATCCGCTTTTTCATTGAAAATACGCAAGGCAGTTATGGTGTCACTCAGAATGATGCGTATCTCGCCATGCAAAAATTATTTAAACAGTTAGAAGAGCAAGGTTGGCAAAACGATCGCCGTGTCACTAATGCTCGTATATCTGTCCAAGATAGTTATGCTTATGGCACTAGTGAGAATGTCTTATCTAGCTTTCTTAACTATCAATACCCATTAAGTTTTGATCAGTTCAAAAAACTACCTAGCTTGCAATTTTGGGATCTGCGACATGGTACTGATGTGTTCTTAGATATTACTATGCAATACAACTTTGAAGAAGAGATTAACAATTACGCATATATGGTCAGCTTAGATTTTAGCTCTGAAGAAAATTATATTAATAGTTATATCAGTTATGATAATCCAAACGATACTATGGAATCACTCTTTACAAAGGCTTATCCAGATTTACCGCTAGGCAGGTTACAATCAGAAACTGAAGCTTTAGAAATAGGATTAGATATACAACAAGATCAGCCCGACTACACCCTACCCCTTGTGTTAGAGAAGACAGGTATCGACACTGGTAAGTTTGTATCCATCGACCCCTACAAAATAACTTACGAAGAGTTTATAAAGCGTCAGGAAGCTGGCGAAGACATGGCGCCTTACTACGAGAACCAGCCTACAGCTAAACCTGAAATGACCAGTCAAGCTCGAGGACGTTGTCCAGCAAATCAGCCCTGCCCTAAATCAGGCTACTGGTTTACCTTAGCTAAAGAGAATAGCCGAGCTTACTTTAAACAAGGTGATATTATGCCTGATTACCCTAACAACCAATGGGGCGAGGTAATCTGGCAGTTTGATGGTAACAAAGGATGATTTAGTCTACTCTTTTATTCGCGCCACCTTCGGGTGGTTTTTATCGTTCATAAAACAATATTAGCTATGCTGAAGAAACCCAACTGGCAACGGGACTTGGTCGTAATACAAAAGACCATAAAGCGATTAAGACGCAGCTAGAAAATATCGTCTCAGAACAAGAAAACAAGACCCCTCAAACCAAGCCATACACTCTGCTCGGTAGTCCGTCGGACAGCAGCTATGTCACTTTTATTCAACGCTATATAAGTTTGCTATTTGATTTAACCACCTCCGGTTGGTTTTTCTGTTCTTAGTAGGATAATAAGTAACTAAAACTTAGAGAGTTGAGTTCAAGATAAACCTTTAATTATTGCCTAATGTAACAGCCTTGACTACGACCACCCTCTGCAACTATCTGATCTTACCGCTAGCCCTGAGTGTAGCGGATATCCTTGGCTCATCACAGGATTGCAGGCACTTAGACTGAGGCATTATCGCCGAGCAGGAACGGCTCAGGCTTTAGTGCCTGCTCCTGTGGACAGTCAAGATAGCAGCGAAAAGCAGGAATGGCTACCGTATATTTAGCTATGAAACGATGATGCCATTTTCTGCAGGCCAAACAAGCATTATTAGCCAGTCTCAGAATTAGTAAGTCTCAAAAACCACCAACCGACAAATTCTAACAAACCTGCACCCTCAATCAAAAATACTGCATCTCCAGTCATTTTATTTCTTAAAGTATTGTCTATAGTTAAATGACTATATTTATCTTTTTAGCTATAGAGATATTGTAGGAATAACGGCTTTTTACAGGACATAAAAGGCATGGTGTGAGTACTGTCAACGAAGCAAAAGTCTTTGCCGCTAACTATGTTTAGCCGATAGGCGATTATGACGACGGTACAACCAATAGACTATCATAAGGAGTGTGATATGGCGGGTGTAATACAACCAAAGAATAAAGGGCATGACATTTCTGCCACCCCTTCTGATCCTAACCAAGAGTTGGTGTCAAACGAAGATCGAGCTACCAAAGGCTCTTTAACTATGGCGTGGTGGGGCGTTTGTAGCGCCATGTTCTATCTGGTCATTGGTATTGCGATGGCAGAGAATTATGGGACCAAAAACGCGATTATTGGCTTATTGATAAGCTGCGTCGCTTACGGAATCATCAATGGAATCATCACTCGTTATGCCATTCGTACAGGCATGTCAGTGGCTTTGTTTTCTCGCGTATTATTCGGTCATAAAGGCGCAGCTTTAGCGACACTCATATTTTTTGCCACGGCTATGTATTATGCGGTATTTGAAGGCTCTGTCATTGCCGTCACCTTTAGCCAAACTTACCCCTCTATCCCTTACTGGATCGCCGCTTTAATCGTGGTGGCTTATAGTGTGCCTATGATTATGGGCAGTGTACAAAACTGGCTAGACAAACTAAATGGTGTGCTCTTGCCGTTTTACATTATCGGACTCATCGCAGCAGTCGTTATGGCGACCAATGAGTATGGTTATAGTAGTGCTTGGCTGTCTTTAGGACCTAAAGAAGCACTGCCTTTTGGCTGGTGGAACGTTGCCGTATATTACATGGGCATATGGGTATTGATGATGTATACCTTTGATTATGCGCGTTATGGCAAGCAAGAAGACAGTAAATTCTTATCTTGGTTCAATTTCGGTATCCCCTTCTATCTCGTCGCTTTTTTCTTAAGCGGATTAGCAGGGATTTATTTAGTGAGCACTATTCCATTAGAAGGCGCGTTATCGGAAGTGTCCATCACTTTAGGACTGGTAAAATTAATGGGTGTGTTCGGCCTCATCTTTGTGGTCATTACTCAAACTCGTATTAATACCGCTAACTACTTATTAGCAACGACCAATTTACAAGCCTTCCTTAAAGATACCATCAATATTCAAATTCCAAAATTTGTTGGTGCATTGTTGATTGGTACTTTTATTTTCGTTCTCATGCTACTCGATGTATTTGCCTATCTGTTACAAGCGCTTGCTTATCAAGGCGTGTTTGTGGTGGCTTGGGTGGCTATTGCCCTTACCCACATTCTCTATCCTAAACGTGAAGATATCTTTGGTGCTGTTCCCGTCATCGACCCGCAGCGCTTGCCAGCATTTGATAAGTCAGGATTAGTCGCTTGGATAGCAGCCTCAATCGTCGGAATCGTGCTTATGAATTTAGGTGGTAGCTGGGTCAATTGGTATGCGACCTTGACCTTTATTACAGCGACTGTCCTGTACGCGATATTGATGCCCAAAACTCAGCAACACGTTTTGCAACTCTCACCAAAAACAACGACTGGCTAAATAAATGAGATAAAAAGTGCGCTCACAGTCAAATACTGTACCTGCACAATCCATTTATTTACAGTGCGCGTTGCTATAGTAAAGTCAGTGCGATAATAAGATTACAAGGAGTGAATCATGAATCAAGCTACAAACACCTCGACCACCGCTTCAACTACGACCCTCGATCCTATCACCTTATCTGTTGTCCGCGGCGCATTAGAAACCGCGCAGCGCGAGATGACACTTACCTTAGAAAAAACAGCACGCTCTAGTGTGTTTAACCTAGCGCATGATTATAGTAACGCGCTGTTTGATCATCTACCTGAGATGATACTGCAAGGTCAAGATATCCCTATTCATTTAGGCTCATTGATGCCAGCCATGAAAGCGGTGGCAGGATTTTATGGTGACGACATTCACGAAGGCGATATTATTTATCATAATGATCCTGTCGTCATGGGCAGTCATATTTTAGATTGCTGTATGTATAAGCCCGTATTTTATGAAGGTGAGCTAGTATTTTGGACGGTATGTAAAGGTCATGTCACCGATATTGGTGGCCCTGTCCCTGCTGGTTATAATCCAGACGCTAAAGAGATTTATGCCGAAGGCTTACGCATTCCACCCATCAAAATATGGGAAAAAGGCGTTAGACGTGATGACGTTATTAACCTGATTCATAGCAATATGCGTTCACGTCGAAATCAAGAAGGCGATTTGAATGCCCAGTACGGTGCTTGCGCGGTTGGTGAGCGCAACATGATTGCGTTGCTAGACAAATATGGCGTAGAGACGGTTCGTGCAGCGATCGAAGAGCTGAAAAACATGGCTGATAAGCATATGCGCTCGCTCATCGAATCGCTGAATGATGGTGAGTATCATGGCGAGGCCGTTCTGGAAGATTCAGGGCATGGTCTTGGCGATTTGACTATCAGTGCAGACATTACTATCAAGGGTAGCGATGTACATATCAAGATAGATAGCCCGCCACAAGTGCCTTATTTTATCAACTCTTATGCCGGCAACTCAATGTCAGGCGTCCTACTCGGCCTCATGATGTTCGCACAAGTAGACCCTCCTTATAACGAAGGTCTGTATCGCTGCGTCACGGTAGATTTAGGCGAGCATGGCACGCTATGTAATGCAAAGGAACCCGCGCCTCATGTGAATTGTACCACCACACCAATGGAGACACTGACAGATGCAGTTCGTAAAGCGTTAGAGGACGCCGCACCTGAGCGCGTAACGGCATCGTGGGGACATTCATCAGGAGTCAACATCGCCGGTATTGATCCAAAAACGGGTGAGCAATATGTCACCATGGTACTCGCGTCAATTATTTCAGGTGCAGGAGCGACTCAACAAATGGATGGCTGGCATGCTTGCGGGCCTTTATGTTGCTTTGGCGCATTAAGTTCAGGCGATATCGAGTTATTAGAATACCAATACCCTATCGTCATTCATAAGTATGGATTGGCAGAAGACAGTGGCGGTGCGGGGCGATTGCGGGGCGGCTGCGGTACGGTCTGGGAAGTTGAACCACTCGATCATACCATGACGGTTGTTGCCTTCGGTGAAGGACGTCATATCCCAACCATGGGTGCAGGCGGTGCTGAGCAAATCTCACCAGAGCTCAAATTAGGTAAGCTAGAAGTGTTCCGTGAAGGCGGCCAGACTGATTTACATCTTCATAATACTGTGATTGAGATAAAGGCTGGAGAACGCGCGCGTAATACCAATCCTGGTGGCGGTGGTTTTGGCAGCTCCTTTGAGCGTGAGCCTGAAGCGGTGCTACGTGACGTTATAGAAGGCATTGTCTCTATAAATGCTGCTGCCAAGGAGTACGGTGTCGTTATCGATAGCGAGACCTTGCAACTAGATGAAAAAGCCACTAAAGCCTTACGTGCAGAAGCGGCTTAGTTAGTACAGGGATGTATTGACTCTACATATAATATAAAGAAGTTTAAGGATGACTTATGAGTTATGAATTTCGTTTAGGCGTAGATGCTGGTGGTACTTTTACCGATTTCGTGTTGGCTGAAAAAGGCGGAGACATACATCTGTTTAAAGCCCCTTCTACCCCAGAAGATGGTACTAAAGCGATTGCTAACGGACTGCAACAAATTTCAGAGAAGTTTAATCGCTCAATCACAGATATTATCCAAGCTTGTGACTTATGTATTAACGGTACCACTGTCGCCCTAAATGCTCTGATTCAAATGAAAGGCGTGAAGGTAGGATTACTCTGTACTAAGGGACATGAAGACAGTATCGAAATTCGTTTGGGTCATAAAGAAGAAGGCCACCGTTATGATGCCAGCTATCCCCCAGCGCCGCAGATAGCACCGCGAGATTTGCGCTTCCCTATTCGCGGACGGATACTTGCCGATGGGACAGAGCGTGAAGAGCTTAATGAAGACGATATTCTAGCAGCCATAGAAGAGCTTAAACGCCAAAATATCAAAAGTGTGGCCATCTCTTTTGTGTGGTCAATACGCGATACTAAGCACGAACAGCGCGCAAAAGAGCTGGTACAGCAGCACATGCCTGATGCATTTGTATGCTGCGGCAGTGAGGTCTATCCGCAGATTAAAGAATATACGCGTACCTCGACGACCCTAGTTAATGCTTATTTGAGTCCGATCATGTCATCTTATGTCTATAAGATTGATGACTACTTCAAACAGCTGGGCGCTGATCAACCGGTACGTTACTTCCAATCTAATGGCGGTCTTGCATTGGGCGAAGTGATGAAGGAGCGTGCGGTTAACGCCATTAACTCAGGACCTGCTTCTGCCCCGCAAGCTGGATTGTATATCGCTGAACCTTTCGGTATCAATAATGTGATTACTGTCGATATGGGTGGTACCTCGTTTGATATTACGTTAGCAAAAGACGGCAAAACCAGTCTGAATCGTGATATTGATTTTTTACGAAATCGTATTGGCGTACCTATGATTCATGTCGAAACCTTAGGTGCAGGTGGTGGCTCTATCGGCCATATCAATACCTTTGGCATGCTAGAGGTAGGACCACAAAGTGCAGGCGCGACCCCAGGTCCTGCGTGTTATGGTAAAGGTGGCACGCTACCGACGGTCACCGATGCCAACTTGATTCTGGGTTATCTGCGTCCTGGCGCGGTATTAGGCGGTATTGTCACCTTAGATGAAGACAAAGCAAGGGCTGCTATCGAAGAGCATATCGCTCGCCCATTAGATATTGATTTGCCGCATGCGGCTTATGGCATCAGCACTATTGTCAATCAAAATATGGCCAATGGTATTCGCCGCATCACTATCGAAAAAGGCTATGACCCTCGCGACTTTGCCTTAGTCTGTGCAGGCGGTGCTGCTGGTATGCACATTATTCCTTTAGCAGAAGAGATGGGCATCAATACCATACTTGTGCCCAAGTCAGCCTCTTGCCTATGTGCTTTTGGCCAGATTATCTCTGATGTCAAATACTCATATCTAGCCACTCAGATTATGATTATGTCTGCAGATGCTAACCTTGAATCTTTGAATGCCACTCTTACAAGGCTAGAGAAAGATGGTATTGAAAAGCTTAAAGAGGACGGATTTAGTGACGACGATATAGAAGTTGAACGCGCTATGGAGATGCGCTATGTTGGACAAGTCCATGAATGCAATGTCATCGTGCCAAACGGCAACATAGATAGTAATGCTGCCGCAGATATCCTACAAGCCTTTCATAAGCGTCATAAAGAATTATATACTTATGATGAACGAGACAGTGCTGTAGAGCTTGTCAATGTAGAAGTTTCAATCATTGGTAAAGTGGTTAAACCTGAGCTACCGACGCTAGATGCTCAAGTTGGATCTGTAGAAAGTGCTAAAGTGGATGAGCGCCAGATGATACATGATCATACTTACCAGTGGATTCAAACGCCTATTTATGATGGCAACAAATTGGGCGCAGGAGCAGTCGTTACTGGTCCAGCTTTGATTGAAGAGCCAACCACAACTATTGTGATTAAACCTAATTGGCAAGCTGATTTGCATCAATCTGGAACATATAAGTTGAGTAAAATTTAATAATGTGAATATAATACTCTTTATAGGTATTAGTTAAACCTTCGCCTTTCTCTCTTTATGGGAGAAGGGTATTTATCGTTTTTATTAAGACAAACATGAAAAACAAGATAAATTTGAAAAACAAGTGGAGAAAGAATAAAGAGCTGTAAATTCATTGCCAAGCATTTAAGGATGAATGCAAATGGAACCTAGTCAAGTAATAAACAAAGAACACGATGAGCACACTGGTTTTGAGAAAATTAGTAGCACTCAGGGGCTTCAATCAGAAAGTAAACCGCTGCTCAATGCAAACGGTTGGCAACGTGTTGTTAATGAAACCTATTTTGACTTAAAAGTACAAGTCAAAAGACCCAATCAGTTCACTGGACAAATTCAACAAGCAGTTTTGGATCAAATGGGTATCTCAGACTATGTTGCTGATTCTGTCCATTATCAGCGTAGTGGTCAGGATTTATCCAAGGCCAGCGATAGTATTTTGCTGACGTTTCCACTCAATGGCTCAGTATGTTTCCAACAACAAAAACGGCAGTTAACTTGTCACCCAGGTCAATTCTTTATCGAGCTGTCTCACGAACCTTATCAATTTTACCATTCTGAAACTGTAAAGCTACAAGTCCTCAAAGTGCCTATCGCCAAGTTAGAAAACCACCAGCGTTTAATAGAGCAATATTTTGCCCAGCCTATCACTACTGAAAAAGGCTCTGGCAGACTACTTAATCATCAAATCAATCATGCCCTGCACTTAGCCACTAATTTTGAATTATCATCTGTAGAGTCGCAATTATTAGAGCAACAACTACTAGATTTAATCATACATACTTTGCACCGTCCTACCCTATCTCTAGCAGACAGCCAAGTCTCAACGATAAAAGCAGCTCACTTGCAACGTATCGAAAATTTTATACATTTTAACTTGGCCAACCCCCAGATTTCTCCCAAGCTAGTTTCACAATCCTGTCATATCTCTGAGCGCTATATACATCTTTTATTTCAAGACCTGCCTTACTCGTTTTCGGAATGGGTCAAACTAACCAGACTGCTAGCCGCCAACAAGCTATTGACTAAAGCTAATTGTAGCTCTGTTGCAGAAGTTGGCTATCAGGTTGGCTTTACCGATCAAAGTTATTTCTCGCGTATCTACAAAAAACACTTCGGCTTCCCGCCCAAAGATACGCCTTCGACTCACTGTAAGCCTCACTAAATGGCTTACATAGCGTAAAAATGAAAACAATTTATCCGTTTCATCATTGTTCTTCAAATAAGAACTTTGATTTGTGATTATGGCTATTTATCTACTTCTAAATAACTAATAAACTGTAATGACAGTATAACGGTAAGATTGATAACGGTAAGATTAATTAAGATAGAGACGAACGCTTTGCCATAACTACAAAATCATAAGAATACAGTCCCTCTTTGCATACCTTTTTTAATAGATACTCAAGCTGAACTATCACCTATCTTTATCAATCCTCGTTATAGTCGTTTTTAATTCGAACTTAAATTAAAAATTAATACTTAAATCAAAATAAATGGGAGATCGGTATGGGCTTATTAGTCGATGGCAAATGGCAGGACAAATGGTACGATACCGACGCTAGTGGTGGTCATTTTAAACGTGAAGAGTCAGGCTTTAGAAATTGGATTACTAAAGATGGTAGCGCAGGACCAACAGGTGTAGGCGGCTTCAAAGCCGAGCCTAATCGCTATCATTTATATGTGTCTTTGGCCTGCCCTTGGGCACATCGTACGACCATTTATCGTAAGCTCAAAGGTTTGGAAGATATGATTTCACTATCTGTCGTTCATCCTTATATGGGTGATCACGGCTGGACGTTTGCAGATGGCGCTGGAGTAATTGCTGACCCTATCTCGCACGCTAACTACGCTTATGAGATATACACTAGGGCAAAATCAGATTATACAGGACGCGTCACCGTTCCTATCCTATGGGACAAAAAAACCAACACTATCGTCAGTAATGAGTCATCCGAAATCATTCGTATGTTCAATTCAGCCTTCGATGAGGTTGGTGCGCTATCAGGTAACTTTATACCGTCAGAGCTATTAGCGCAGATCGACGAGATTAATGAATTTGTATATTCTGCTGTCAATAATGGGGTTTACAAATCTGGCTTTGCAACCACGCAAGAAGCTTACGAAGAAGCCGTTAATGAGCTATTTGATGCGCTAGATGTACTAGAGAAGCGTTTGAAAGACCAGCGTTATTTGGTCGGTAATACCATTACTGAAGCTGATTGGCGTTTTTTTACCACGCTTGTGCGTTTCGATGCCGTTTATGTAGGTCATTTTAAATGTAACCTGCGCCGTATCGTCGACTACCCTAGCCTTTGGGGCTACCTGCGAGACTTATACCAAGTACTGGGTATAGCCGAGACCGTAAATATGGATCATATCAAGGGCCATTATTACACCAGTCATGCCAATATTAATCCAACTGGCATCGTACCTGTCGGTCCTTATATTGACTTTAATACGCCACATGGTCGCGAGCAGTTATCATAAATAGACAAGCGATGATAACAAGATACAGGACTACTGGTATGAATTTTTAGCAGCATCTATCTGCGTAGGCACAGCAAGCCAGAAAAATTTATACCAGTTTCGTGTTATCAAATAACGTATCCATTTTATTTAGTATCGACTATAGTAAATAGATGAGCATTCGCATACTAAAAAGGCTGCCTAAGATTATTCTCATAATCATGGACAGCCTCTTTTTTTAAAGTTTAAACGTAGTTTTATTAGTGTCTTTGAGTGACATCCAAATCACTTGAATAGGCAAATAAGGCAGGCGCACCGCCAGTATGCCAAAATAAAACACGGTCGGTTTTCTTAATTTTTCCCGTACGAATCATATCTATGAGCCCGCCCATCGCACGACCCGTATAAACAGGATCTAATAATATTCCCTCTGTTTGCGCCGTCAACTCAATGGCTTCATTTTCGAGTGTGCCAACCACTCCATAACCCTCGCCAACATAATCAGAATTAAGAATTAAATCAGACTCTGAAAACTCGTAATCTGCATTGATGAGTTTTGCCGTACTGTTAGCAAGAGAGATAGTATATTGATCAAATGGCACTTTATCGGTTTCGCCTTTATCAATGTTGATACCTACTATCTTATAAGGCGAGTTGAATATTCTATTACCAAGCATTAAGCCTGCTTGTGTGCCACCAGAGCTGGAGGCAAAGACGATATGAGTAAATGTTTCGTTGATGCTTTCACGTTGCGACTCTAGCTCTTTAAAGGCTTCTACAAATGCTAAAGTACCTAGCTCGCTTGAGCCACCATAAGGCACCACATAGACATTCCTGCCTGCTTTGGTTAATTGCTCAACGATTTTAGGAATGTCTTCACCTTTACGGTTGGCTCCTGCCCAATGAATATGACAACCGAATATTTTATCCAGCAACAGATTGCCACTTACTTGCTCAGGCTCTTCTCCTCCTAACACTAAGTGACATTCAAGACCCAAGCTCGCTGCAGCGGCTGCCGTTTGGCGACAATGGTTTGATTGTGCAGCACCTGCGGTAATAATCGTATCTGCGCCTTTGGCAAGCGCATCACCGATGATAAACTCAAGCTTGCGGGTTTTGTTACCGCCTAGTGCTAGTCCTGTATTGTCATCTCTTTTCATGAAAATCTTAGGGCCAGCAAGCTCTTTGCTTAATCTGGTGAGTTCAATTAATGGTGTTGGGAAAAACCCTAGCGACTGTCTAGCTATATTGTTATATTCCATGTTTTGTCCATTTTATAATAAGAAAATTATGGATGATGTTAAACCTTATCCATTGATAATAGTTATTCATAGGTTGTTATTTAACTTATATTAATAGCACACTACCAAAAGTAGTAAAAGAAGCTATTTTTAAATCTTGCCTAGATATTTGGCATATTAACGACTTATTCATAAAACTCTTGGTGTTATTAAATAAATTAACAGACAAAAAAACCCCAAGTAAACGAATACTTGAGGTTTTTGTGCTTGTGAAAACTACTACTTGATATCAGCATCCGTCAAATCTAATACTGTTTTAATATCATTCATCATTGACAAGGTATCAGGGTTCTTGTCTTCTGATTTATCGCCAACCACATAATAAACCAATTTGAAGGCGTCGATGCGTTCTGGCTTGGTTCTTATTAGTGTGCTTAATGACTTGATAGAGGCATCTTCAGCAAAACGAACGATAAGCGTCTGAGTATGTATCATAGCCGCCAAATCAGTGTGCGACAAGTGAGTAAAAGGTTCTTGCTCAGTAAGCACTTCGGTCAAACGCATCAGCTGGTCACGGTCTATGTTATTATCAGCAACAATATTGCATAAGATCATCATACGCACAACCGCCTCATTAAAACCACCTTCAGCGATTTTGGTCAGTGCCTCCTCTACCTTTGGCAATTCATGCAATTCGTCTTTATTCAAAAGACGGCGTGAGCCTACTGATTCTCCATACTCACGAAACCAAGGCATTGACCAAATGCCAAAGAACATACTCTCTGTATACCTACCTTGCCAATCTCTCCAAAAGTCTAGCGTCACTCTAACACTATCCATAAACATTTTTTCTACTTGCAAGAAAAGGTTATCCTGCTGCATAGATTCAATAGCTGGCAGTTTTACTCTGGCATAAACATCAGAAGGCTGATGCGTTTTTTGCGTTTTTTGTGTAGGAACGAAGTCTTCACTTTGTTGATGATCGGTTGTAGTAGTAATTGCTTTACTCAAATTACAGGCAGCTACTGCTAGCGGATTTTTACTACTCCATATGCTTCTTTGCAGTCTCAGTGGGTGCATAGTACGCATAAATTGAGCAGAAGTCTCATTGCTCATAGCCTTCACTAGTGGGCGCAAATTATGCTCATAAGCTTGGGTTTGAGTCATCGAATAGCGATGTACTGCCTTAAATAACTCTTCATCCGTTCGATTATCCCCTATCGCCTGACTTAAATCTTCAAAAGTACGACGCTTCAAATCAACGGTAAACGTTTTTTCTTGCCCAGATCCTTCAATACGGTCAATATCCAACTCATAGAGTCCAGGAGGTAAAACTTCGATCATATCCATTATCGAGGCAATACCTGTATGTTCATGGTTGGCTATTTTTGAGCTCACAAAGATACCCAAATGACCTACTTGTTCATGAATCATATAGATGATACGTTGACCGCATACTTCAACATCTCTCTCATCACTATAAGCATCCAAAATCCACGTTAATGCCTGTTGTGGAGGAGTAATATCATCACCACGTGAGGCAAAAGCTATAATCGGTGCTTTGACATTACGCAGGTCAATATTTGTCCCTTTTTCTAGCTGTGCGGTATTGCGAGCAAGACGATTACCAATAAAGATATTTTCTACAATCCACTGAATTTCTTTATCATTCATCAAGAAAAATCCACCCCACCAGCGTTCAAAATCAAGAAAGCGCTGACGATTAGCCTGTGGGTTTTTGTATAAGTCGTAATATTTTCCCACATAGTTGCGATAGGGGGTCATTTTTTCAAAATTATCGACCAGTGCTGCCCCATCGAACACCCCGTTATTCATATCAGCACTAAGCATGGATAGCCAAGTGCCACCGTTGACACCTGCTTTGTAACGCATTGGATTGATCCCAACCTCTCCGCTCCAAGCTGAGATAGGCGCACCATTTAAGACGATAGGGCCTTTAATATCTGAATTGGTTGCAGCTAAAATGAGCGCTGCCCATCCACCCTGACAGTTACCAATGATTACTGGTGACTCTGCATTTGGATGTCTCTTTTCTACCTCACGGACAAACTTTCCTTCTGCATAAGTAATATCGGCAATGGTTTGTGTCGGCTCTGGAAGACGCTTAAACGCCACAAAATATACAGGATGCCCCTGATTAAGTGCGACACCGACTTGACTCTCATGTTTAAAGCCGCCGATACCAGCACCATGCCCAGCTCTAGGATCGATAATAATATAAGGGCGTTCATTGTCATTGGTGACAATCCCTTCAGGCGGCTCTATTCTCAGTAAGACATAGTTGCACGGGCGTTCAAACTTGCTTGCATCCATGATTACTTGATAATCATAATCTAAAACCGGTGGACAGCCAGCCAGCTCATGCTCAAGAAAAATATCGCCACGCTCCTTGAGTACATCGACCGTTTGTAAAAATCGTTTACTACTGTCAGTGCTGTAGCTTAACCATTCTTGCCATAGCCTTTTTGGGGTATACGTCTTTTGCCAACTGTTCATGATGGCATTCTTGTCTTGACTCAGTGTCCGTATGTTTTCTTGAATTTGTTGATGATTTTGTTGTAGATGTTTACAAGTAACTTCTATTAGCAAACCAGCACTATCTGTCCTATAGTGATTTTGTAGGTTGAGTTCGTCTAAGGTACTTTCATTTTTGTAAAATTGATGGTTTACCATATCTTGAAAGTTTGGTATCAAACCTGTAGCTCTATGATGTGGGTTGCTACGACTTAACCATACTTCGGCTTTGTCTGGATTTTCAATATTTTCTTCAATAATGTCTGACATAGCTGGTTCCAATTTTGAGTTAACGATCATGTTTTTTCATACATTGTATATATTGATTTTAATACTGAATCTCGATACTGAAATCTTGATACTAAGTCTTAAGTTCAATAGGAGCTGTATACCGCCCCTATTTACTATCCGGTAAAGTTAGCTATTAACCAAAATATAAGAACTGTCAATTAGGTGTTAATCGGGCGTAAAGCTTCATCCGCTCTAACGTGTACATATTCTCCCGGAGCATCACATATTACCTGCCACTCTTTACCTGTGTGCTTCACACCCGGTTGTCTGCTATCTACTTCGCCTGCGCTGTGCTTCTTGATCCACTCTCCCCAATGCAGCCACCAGCTCTTATCCTGTTTTTCTGCTTTGGCATACCATTCATCAGGATCGGCGACATAATCTTCATGTATATAAAAGCCGTATTTTCCCGTTGGCGGGTTAATAATGCCAGCGATATGTCCTGACTCACCGAGTACAAAAGTAACATCTCCACCGAGCACTTGTGTAGACGCGTAGCTCCCTTTCCATTTGGCGATATGATCTTGCAATGTTGCCACGACATAGGTTGGGATAGTCACTTTTGACAAATCAATCTTCACACCGTCATATTCTAGTTCGCCTTTTTTAATCATCTTATTAGCTAGGTACAGCTCACGTAGTACAAAACTGTGCAATGCGGCCGTCACGTTGGTGGCATCAGAGTTCCAATATAAGAGATCAAAAGGAATAGGACGCTCACCTTTTAGGTAATTTTGCACATAATAATTCCAATAAAGGCTGTTTTCACGTAACAGACTAAAGGCGGCGCCCATTAATCGTCCGTCGAATACACCTTGTTGATCTCCTTCTTGTTCAAGAGCACTCACCGTACGTTCATCAATAAATACGCCTAAATCCCCAGGATCGCTAAAGTCAAATATCGTGGCCCAGAAAGTCGCACTGGCGATGCGATCTGCCTGCTCATTTTCAGTTAACCAAGACAGGGTCAACGCCAGTAACATACCACCGATGCAATAACCGATGACGTTGGCATCCGGCTCATCAGTAATCTCTTTAATGACATCTAAAGCAGTCAGCAACCCTTCGTGCATATAGTCTTTCATATCGACGTCTTTATAAGCCCGCGTTGGATTGGCCCACGACATAACAAATACACTATGACCTTCATTAAGTGCCCAACGGATATATGAGTTTTTCTCCTTTAAATCCATGATATAAAACTTATTAATCCATGGCGGTACAATCAATAAAGGGCGTTTATTAACTTTGGCTGTAGTTGGATTATATTGTATCAACTCAAACAACCGATTGCGGAACACCACTTTGCCCGTCGTTGTAGCGATGTTTTCACCCAGCTTAAAAGCATCATTATCAGTCATGCGAATGCTCAGCATTTTAGAGCTTTTTTCCATGTCTTCTGTTAGCTGCTTGAGTCCCCTTACTAGATTCTGTCCCTTTGACTCCATGGTCAATCGCAGTATTTCAGGATTACTCCATAAGAAGTTACTTGGTGCCATTGCATTTAGCCATTGACGAGTAAAAAAGGATAAACGCTGGCGAGTTTTTTCATCAACACCTTCAGTATTATCAATGGTGTCCATCATGCCGTTAACCGTTAGCAGATAACTTTGTTTTAGCAAGTCAAAAACAGGATTGTTGGTCCATTCATCATCTTCAAAGCGTCTATCGCCTTTTTCTGGGGTAACGAGAGGTTGTGGTTGATTTTCTGATCCCTTCATTAGGGTGTTTTGATACAGTTGGAACTGCTGTTTCCACAGATTTGTTTGCTGTTCAATTAACGCAGTGGGGCTTTTGTCTGTGACGCCAGTATTGAACTGCTGCCATCCGTCTATCAAATTAAGCATTAGGGACTGGCTTATATTATCGTCCTGACCGACTCGTTTTAACATTTCGCTAAATAACTTTTGGGTCGATTCGTTAAAGTCACCCGCATCGTTGTCAGTATTTTGATCATTTTGCCATGAGTCTGATTTCTGAGAACCCGCGTTTCCAGTGGCATTCGGCATCATAAAGTTGCCAAAACTCTTCATTGAATCTTGCCATAGCTTCATATTGGCTTCAAATGGATTTGAAGTTTGACCAGATTGATTAAATAAAGATTGGTTGAATTGACTAACTTGGTTTAACTGATCTAAATATTGTTGACCAAAGCCACTAAAATTAAAGGCATCATTAGTGTTGTCTTGGTTATTTTGATTATCTTGTGTATTTGACTCGTGCGATGACTTGTTTGATTGTTCATCGGACTGCTGGTTATCCCTATCGGACTGCTGATTATCCATATCTTTACCCATGTTCCTGTTTATAAACGATATCTAGCTATAAACTACATCTAATTTGTACGAAAGTGCAAGCACAATAACTTTACACTGCTAACACAATAGAAAAAAGATGGGATAGAGCTATCTAACCCACCTTTTAGGTGTGATAATTACATGATATCTCATTATTAACTACTAATAAGATAATTAAATTCATTAGTAATTACAATTACTTATTTGTTGATTTTCCAGTGCTGCTAGTATTACTAGTACCAGTCTTTGCATTTGTCTTAGCATTGGAATTTGTATTAGCATCAGCTTTAGCATCAGCTTTAGCATCAGCTTTAGTATCGGCTTTGGTATCTGCTTGTGTATTTGTGCCGGTAGCAGTTTTTGCAGCCTTTGTGGCTTGCTCACTAAACTGCTCAGCCATCTTATTCATATTTGCTGCGTATTCTTGACCTGTCTTGGTTGCTTGGTCAGCAGTTTTTTGCATATTTTCCTGCATTTTTTCACTGGTTTGACCCTGAACTTCACCCAAAACTTTCATAACGTCATCATGCATATTACTGCCAAGCTCTGTCATGCGCTGAGCATCTGATAGCATTTTTTGACTAATTGTATTAAGCATTTCTGCTTGCTTGCTGCTAAAGTCTTTGGCAGCTTCTGGAGAGTCTATTTCTGAAACTTGACGCATATTCTCTAGACCCATTTCTGCGTAGGTCTTAATAGTATTAAGTGAAAACTCGGTCATCATTTCAGCATTTTTCAAAAAAGCTTGGTTTAGCTTTGTCCAAGGCTCGAACATTTTCTGTGTACTCTCATTGAACTGGTTCACGTAATCTTGCGGGGTCTGTTGTGACATATTATTACTCCGTGTATCGAATGATTGATTTAGCTTTGTCCAAGGCTCGAACATTTTTTTTGCGCTCTCGTTAAACTGATTCATATAATCTTGAGGGGTTTGCTGTGACATATTACTACTCCGGGGATTGATGGCTAAAAGAATTATGCGTGTTGGTTGTTAAGAAAACATTATAATGTTATTAAGTTTGTGACATTATTTAGTAATGTAACAAATATAATTTATTTAACATTAGAGTTAAGACATATATTGACCACCATTAACTGATATGGTTTCACCTGTGACGAATATTGCGTCATCACTAATAAGATACATACAAGCAGCAGCGATTTCATTTGCACTAGCTAAACGATTCATTGGTATAGTTTCTTTGATTTTATCCATGATATGTTCAGGTACACTTTCTACCATGGGCGTATATGTATAACCGGGAGCGACGACATTGGCGGTAACTGAAGAAGTAGCACCTTCATATGCTAGAGCCTTAGTAAATCCAATAATACCTGCTTTAGCGGCCGAATAGTTCGTCTGTCCATACTGACCACGTAAACCATTTATCGAGCTGATATTGACAATGCGGCCTGTTTTTTGTTCTAGCATTTTTACAAAAACTGGATGAACAATGGTATAAAGAGACGTCAAGTTGGTATCAATTACCTCCTTCCACTGCGCAAAGCTCATTTTTTTGAAGCTACTATCACGAGTAATACCTGCCCCATTTATCAAGGCGTAAATACTGTCATACTTATCAATTGTCTGTTGAATCGCTGCCATCGCGGTTTCGTGATTACTCACATCAACAGCCAGAAACTCAAAGTTACTCGAGTCAAATCCATTGTCATCGCACCACTTCTTCGTACGTTCTGGATCGTCTTTACTTAAAGTTGCAATAACATGGTAGCCACTAGCCACTAACTTTTCACAAATAGCCGTACCGATGCCACCAAGCGCGCCGGTTACTAAAGCAACTTTTTTATCTGACATATTTGATTTTGGCATAAAAAACTTCCTTGTTCGTTAATGAATAATTAGTGTACAGCTGTATTCTTTTTTCAGAATATAACATAGTTATCTCGTGATAGTTATCCTATGTTGGTAATAAATCATTGTTATTTGTAAGGGTTTAATACCAAATGAGGACCGATTATCATTAATAAACTAATGAAGAGTAAAAACCTGCAGATCTTACTCTATCAGAAATCAGGTTCTATAAGCTAATAACTATTATGTAAACGTGTCTTTAATCTAACATTTCAATGTTACAAATTAAGGGCACACAAAAAAACCCGAATAAACGAATACTTGAGACCGAATTAGTTGTATCAGCTAATTATCTAAATAATGTTATAGAGGTTTCTATGAATAGAAGTTTCTAAAGATCATTTATACGTTAAATTAAAAACCAAAGGGAAAAATTATTTCATCCCTTTGGCTTTTCATATGTCCATAAAACTACGACATATTTTTCGCAGCTTTAAGCAACTTTGCTATGAGGCTTGGGGTCTTAGCAAACGCGAGTAAGATGTTGACCAATTGTTTATTTCTGGCGATGTCAGATCAAAACTCTGGTTTATCGTCATCTTCACAAACTTTTTTAAGGCATTCGCTCACTTCTTCAGGCTCGATTTTTTGTCGTTTGAGAAAGCTGCGAATACTATCTTTCTCTAGCAAACACATGAGCAGGTGGCAGAGTTGCTGTTCACCTCCATCCGTGCTGCTGCTTGGCAACGGATCATCACCGCCTATCCAGACAGAAGCACTTAAGAGCTGCTCCCTTGTGAAAGGGTTGTTTTGTATTGACTGACCTTTAGCCAAAACCCGCACCTTATAGACACCGGCTGACCCAGCATTGAATGTGACATTGAAAACACCAGGTTCCACCTCCGATAGGGTTAGGTTTGCTTTAGTGCCGTTAGGTCTTTCCAACTCCACTCGGACAGACGCACCATTGTCCAAGGGGCGCTCGTATTGGGTTAATTGTGCTGATAACGTTATCATGCCACCTGGTTCTCGGGTAGCCTGCTCAAGCTGCGCTCTAAGGCGTAGATCAGAACTAGAATGCACATTAAAAGAATAGCGTAGCCCATGTGTTTTGACCTCATCGTATTTTTTACGGTCATTTTCAAGGCTGGCTAAGTATTTAGCGAATACTTTTTCATTCAGATTAAGGACTGCATGCCATTGACCTTCACGTTCTTCGAAACCTGCAACAGCGGTCGGCAAAGTCATGCGATAAAACTGCATATGTTCGTTTGCTGAAAACACTAACTCAACAGAAGCGTTGGCAATGCTTGGGTCGATAATTTTGCCACTCGGAGTTTCAAGCACATAGTCAAAAACATCTGGTAGAACGTCTCCCGTCAACAAGATTGCATCCGCTGTGATATCTGCTTCGTTAAGATCAAACGGAATACGTATCTCACGGTCAGGTTGAATCCAACCCTCAGGATCCATCACTACCTCCGTATTTTTAACTCCTGACAATATCTGCAAGAAGTACTTTTGAAGCGTAAAGTAATCATTGGAGTCCAATGTGCCGGTCATTAAGACGTAACCATTTGTACTACCAGTCAATGCTTCCAAAGCAGCAGGGCGGATCTGCTGTGTCGTTCCCAAGCCAATAGCAAAGACGCTGTCATTGATGATGCCATCATCTATAAGTTGGCTAATGTAAGGCGTTCGGTTTTCACGACCATCCGTGAGTACCACCATGGCAGTATGATTATAGCTGCCAGATGTCAAATCATCTAACTCGCTACTGGCCAACTCAATCCCACTACCAATAGACGTTGAACCGCCAGGAGGTGATGGTTGGTTCGTGATTGCTTCATTTGCAGCTATACGCCCAGAGCCAGTCCCAGCAGCGCCCGCAACCGCGATCGGAGTCCCCGGCGTTGCATTACTGTCGAAATACACCACACCAATACCGTCATCGTCGCCCAATAGATCGACGAATATAGGCGCGCTATCCTTGAGCACTTCAATACGCGACCGACCATCGCCTGCGTCCCAGGCCATGCTACCAGATTTATCCAGCACCAAAACGGTGGCGACCGTTGGTTTGGTGATAGTAGTGGCAGACAAACTAATGTGCCACGTCTGCCCTGTTTGCACACTGGTAATTTCTGCTTCTCCCGTAACTGGATCAGTGTCACTGGTAGCCGTGTAAGAAAACCAAACCTGCGCCGTATTCGTATTGTCTCTATTAACGACGACCCTATCGCCGTTAGGAGTTCCGAACCCCGTGCCTGTCGGGCCGGCTGTGATAGTGAATATCAAATCTCTACAAAAACTGTTATCAGGAGTTGGAGTGCTAATGTTAAAAGTTACAGCCTGCACAGCGGTGCTACCCACAGGGGTGTCGTTAAATACTAACGTCGTGTTGACCGGGGTCACTATAGGCGGCGTATCCGTATCATATGAGTACCCCATAGCATGGTGATCCAACGTTGCAGATATCAGCGTACCCAAACCAACAAGCTCGTCATTCAAGCGGTGACCGTTAAGATTATTGCTTGCCGTGTTGCCCGGTACATAAGGTACTGTTGGATGCAGCGCTTGCCAATCAGCCCACAATTTATCCACAAAGCAATGATGCAGAAAAAACACCGGGTCATTGGGCGACGTGCCAAGCATCATAGAGCCAGCTATCCATTCATGTACGAGAGCATGGGTATTACTAGGCGGAGGTGTTTTTCCATTGACAGGTATGCGTCCTTCGTTCGCGCCGCGATAACCCACGCTACTAGTATCAAAATTACCGCTATCATATGTGGAAATCTGCTGTATTTCGTCAATGTCCGCTTGAGTGGGCAAGTTCGGAGTGTTACGGCGCGAGCCAAAATTCCGAACCAATCCGCCGTCCGGTAGTCCAAGATAATTAATAATAACCCAACTGTTATCCGGATCTGCATCATCATAAGCAAATGGACCACTTCGAACCACTCTACTCGCGCCAGATCCGTTACCGCCCATAAGGTCATTCGTCCAGACCACCGCATTCATAGGGTCCGCCGCATCTGACGCCCAGTCCCAATATGGCAAAGTCACCCCGGGCACCAATCTGTCCAAGTCCAGCTCGAAACGGCGTATAAACTCACGTTGCCATGGCAAAAACGCTGGACCACGGTACACTGCATTGCGAGTCAAAAAACCATTCCCCCACCCTCCTGGGGTCCCTGTATACATAGCGATATGATGGTCGAGTACATACTTGTCATAGGTGTTGGTTATATTAGGATATCTGGCACGTACGTGTGGTTCATCGTTTGGGTTGTCGACGTACACGTACTCCTCGGCCTTCATAAGTTTAATAGCGGTGATGAAAGCTGCCTTTTCCTCTGTCGTCAGAGCATTCACATTTTTTCTACAAGTCATGAGTGAAAATTCCTTTATAAGATGCTTGGAATTAGATGCTTGGAATTAGATGCTTGAAGCAAAGGTCCAGGCAGTGTGAATTTGGATAAACTGTATTTTTAAGAGAGTTTATTTTTTAAATTCTGTTATGTAGTCAATCACGTCTTGTGCCAACTCAACCGGCGATGAGTACGAAGAATACGGCAGTAAACCGGACTCAAATATCCCTTCATTTAACTCTACGACTTCAAATGCTTTGTCATCGATTTCAACCTTTAATTTTCGTAAGTGCTTTTGGCTTTTATCGATGCGTTTCTCGACTTCAAGTGCCGCCTTGTCCTTTAGGTCAGAGCTTGGTAAGTCAGAGCTTGGCAGATCAGAAAACTTAATTTTCCGTCCTTTATATTCTGTGGATTTGGGATACTTCTTGTCTGAGGTAGGTTTGTTATTCTCAATCATTTCAATTTCTCCATTTAGATGTTTAGTACAATTGTTTTTTTACACATTGCAAAAGCATGGATCATTGGTTCACTGCCGAATAAATCCGACACTGGATTTAAAATTATTATTATAAGCTCAGTTGACTAAAATACTTTTGTCAGACGCATGAGGAACAATTATTACAATCTGATAAATATATCCGCATATATGGATATATTTAGATGAAAATTAGCAACGGCATACATAAATTATCTATAACAGTAACCTTCTTGCAAAGACGACGCAAGCTGAATTTTTCGATATAAGCTATAACTAAAAACATTTAGTTAATAAATACATATCAATATTTCACCATCTTTTATTACATAATCTGCCAATATAATCCTCTAATAAGATAAAAAACAACAAAATAATTTTCGAGAAAACATACTGAATATAACAAGAGAGAAGTTTTTGACAAGTATTAAGTTATAAAAAAAATAATCTTATAAATCAATATTTTATACAAAGTAATCAAGCACAAAAAAACCCCAAGTAAATGAATACTTGGGGCAAAACTTGGATAAACTCGAGAGTCTAAATTCGTTTTAAATATGGCGCAGCGGACGGGACTCGAACCCGCGACCCCCGGCGTGACAGGCCGGTATTCTAACCAACTGAACTACCGCTGCTTAGGTCGTTTTAGCATTTAACCTTTCTACAGGTCCACTTGCTAATAAGTGGTGGGTGATGACGGATTCGAACCGCCGACATTCTGCGTGTAAGGCAGACGCTCTACCAACTGAGCTAATCACCCTGAGCGAGGAATAAATGAAGCACTGCTTCATCCGAGCGCAAGAGAATTTTCGTATCTGAAAATTCTATAAAACTCGTTTCCTATATCTTACTACAAGAGAAAATTCTTTAAATAGAATTTTCTAAAGCTTTTATTAACTAAAGTAGTCACGCTCTAGTTAATATCGAAATACCTTAACGATAATTTCTAACAACTCAGAACTTATTAATTAAAGCCCCTTGCTGTGGGTGTGTATTATATAGATTTACAACTGCCTGTCAAATACTATTTGACCTTTTATTCCATATTTTTTGCATTATTACTTAATAATTCGACAAGCAATTGTTTTAATTAGCTTTATATTTTTAGCAATATAAAGCTATTTTAGTTATTCAAACTATTTAGCGGCTACTAATGCACGCTCAATATCGGTTTTCATTGCTTCAGGCTTGGTCGTTGGTGCATAGCGATCAATTACTTGTCCGTTATGACCGATTAAAAACTTAGTAAAGTTCCATTTGATACCATCTGTGAGTACCCCGCCCTTTTGCTCTTTTAGCCATTCAAAAATAGGATGAGCATTGTCACCATTGACAACGATTTTGGCCATCATAGGGAAGGTCACGCCATAGTTCTTTTGACAGAACGCACCAATTTCGTCATTAGTGCCTGGATCTTGACTACCAAATTGATTACAAGGAAAACCGATGATCATTAACCCCTGATCTTTATACTGCTGGTAAAGTGCTTCTAAACCCTCAAATTGAGGCGTAAAGCCACACTTGCTAGCAGTATTAACCAGCAGCAGCACTTTACCTTGGTAGTCAGAAAACGCTTGCTGCGTACCATCTACACGCTCAGCCGTAAAATCATAAATAGTGCTCATCAGCTATCCTTGTTTTAATCACTTACTTGAATAGTGCAAAATGTAGTCGTCTTAACAGTACTTATTCTACTTGTCTGCTTCGTCCAAATCGATAGCAACTGAGTTGATGCAATAGCGCATGCCTGTCGTTTCACTTGGCCCATCTGGGAATACGTGACCTAAATGTGCACCGCAGTTGCTACATGTGACTTCTGTACGAGTCATGCCCAATGAATTATCAACATGCTCTTCAATAGCACTGTTATCGATCCCTTGATCGAAACTTGGCCAACCGCAGCTAGCATCAAACTTGCTCGCAGAGTCAAACAAATTGGCACCGCAGCCTTTACAACGATAGATACCCTTATCCTCAGTATCATTGTAAATACCAGTAAATGGACGTTCTGTGCCCTTCTCGCGCATTACGTGATATTCATCGGCGCTCAGGCGTTCTTTCCAGTCAGCTTCAGTTAACTGGCTGATCTCTTCTTTGCTAAGTTGATTGTCTTGCATGGTCTATCCTTAATTTGAGTATTTATTATCTAGTCTGCCAATTATTACCTAGCCTGTTAATAAAGTACTATTGCGAACACTTTAAGAGACTAATCTAACGTTCTTTATCTTTTGGTTATAAGCCAGTTATTCAAGGCCAGTATCTAAAACCCGCTGCCCGTATTTGTTAATGAATGTATGTAGTACTCAGCATAGTAGATAAATAAGATATAGCAATTCACCATGATTACACAATAAATCCTTCTCTACATTTACCAAATCTACACGTAAAAATGCGAGCTGTGAGGTAAACACTAATAAGCTAGTTAAGACTTTAATAACATCATGATTATAAAGAATATAACAACACTATGTGACGATTAGAACCTGTGTCATTTCCAGTTTATTTAATGCAGATTACTAATTCTTATGTCAGCTATGATGATATTTATAATCTTATTGAAACTACCATTACATTATCACTTAACTTAATGCAAGAATAACTTGCATTATCAATTGTTAAAAAACTTGCATCCATGTAAATAATGCAATAATATCTTGCAATAGACACAGTGAAAATATAATTCCATACCAATTAAAATCTTAATTTATTAAAAACACCTAATTAGAGTCATTAAAACAGCTCTAACGAAATAGAAGGCTGGGACGATTATGAGTGATACTAAGGACAAGCTGACACAAGCCGAACGTTTAGTACAGTTGCGTCGAGATAAGGGTCTTACTGCTGAGCAATTGGCTCAAGCGATGACTGAAGCTGGTGCAAAAGTTAGTCGCGGCGCGATCTCCAATTGGGAGCGTGGTACTAACGGTATCGTCTCATCCAAACTGCCAACTCTCGCACGTATCTTGGGATGTAGCGAAGGTTACTTACTTCGTGGCGACCTAAAGAGTGACGACAAGAATCAAGACGCTATTAACAACGATAGACTAGCTAGCCCATCAGATACTCAAGCCATTCATCAGCCATCTTATAATTCCCAAGAAAAAACTGTCAGTAAGCAAGCTAACAGCGCAATACAATCAACAGACCAGCAAGCAGACTCAAAAAATAAAATAACTACAGGTAGTAATACTATGACATCACTAAAAAAATCTACTAAATTACAAAACGTTTGCTACGACATCCGTGGGCCATTGCTACAAACAGCGACTAAGATGGAAGCAGAAGGTCAGCGTATTTTAAAACTAAACATTGGTAACCCTGCTCCATTCGGACTTAGCGCACCACATGAAATCCTGCGTGATGTAGCAATGAACTTGCCTGAAGCCACTGGATATTCAGACTCGCAAGGTATTTTTTCGGCACGTAAAGCTGTACTGCAATATTACCAATCAAAAGGCCTGCTATCTGCCGTAGACGTGCGTGATGTCTATTTAGGTAATGGCGTTTCTGAGCTGATCGTCATGACTATGCAGGCGTTGATGAATGATGGTGATGAGGTTTTGATTCCGATGCCAGATTATCCATTATGGACAGCAGCAACCAATCTCGCTGGCGGTACAGCAGTGCATTATCGCTGTAATGAAGAAGACAACTGGCATCCTGATATTGAAGATATCAAATCAAAGATTACTAGCAAGACCAAAGGCATTGTCGTCATCAATCCTAATAACCCTACGGGTGCGCTTTATTCAGATGAAGTCCTCAAACAAATCATTGAAGTTGCCATTGAGCATGACTTGGTCATTATGGCAGATGAGATTTATGATCGCGTGCTTTATGACGACATGGTGCATACGCCAATGAGCACCTTGTCTGATGAGGTTCTTATTTTATCGTATAACGGACTATCTAAATCGCATCGGATTGCAGGCTTTCGCGCTGGCTGGATGATGGTTTCTGGTAAAAAACAACATGCCAGCGATTTTATTGAAGGCTTGGACATGCTTGCGTCCATGCGCCTATGCTCAAACGTCACAGGACAGTATGCAATTCAGACCGCGATGGGTGGCTATCAAAGTATGAAAGAATTAACTTCAGAAAAAGGACGTTTACATAAGCAACGCGAAATGGCTGTTTCACGTCTTAATGCTATCAAAGGCATTTCTTGCACCATGCCTCAAGGCGCATTTTACTGCTTTCCAAAGATGGATCCTGCCGTTTATCCTATAGAGGATGACATGCAGTTTATGATGGAGCTGCTACTAGAGGAAAAAGTATTAATGGTGCAAGGTACTGGCTTTAACTGGGATGCACCTGATCATTTCCGCGTGGTGTTCTTGCCCAACCTGCATGATTTAGAAGACGCTATGGATCGCTTAGATCGCTTCTTTGCCAAAAAACGCCAGCAATTCGGTACTGCTTAAATCTAGGGTATGTCATCATCTAGATCGTGAGGCTTAAAATGGCTAATTGATGTCACGCTCTAAATACTCAGCTTTAACTTGAATACAAAAAAACGCTTATCTGCAAAATACGGATAAGCGTTTTTTATTGTGTTTACCTAACTCATAAAGTCTGATTTACCAACTTTACAACCTTAGCATTAAAAGATGTTGACCAATACGATATAACTGATTGCAGACATTGAAGCCGCTGCAGGAAGAGTAACGATCCAAGCCAGACCAATTGGCTTCATGAGTTTCCAGTTGGTATCTCTATTAACAATACCAATACCCAGTACCGCACCTACTAAGGTATGGGTGCTCGATACTGGCAGACCCATCGTCGATGCACCCATAACCACAGCAGCGGCAGCCAATTCAGCTGAGAAACCAGAAGCAGGATGCATTTTTGCCAAATTTGTACCCACTGTTTGGATAACTTCTTTACCAATGAACCAAAGACCAACAATAAGTGCAACACCAAAGGTCAGCATCACAGCAGGTGGTACCGCAGCTTCTGTGGAAATGCTATTAGTACGAATCACATCCATGATCGCTGCAAATGGACCGACAGCGTTAGCGATATCATTTGAACCATGACTAAATGCAAAGGCTGATGCGGTAAAGACCTGCATCCAGCTAAACATAATAAACGTCGCTTTGGTCAAGTCTTCTTTATGTTTACCACGGATACTCTTGGTATAGATAAAGGTCGCGAGCCACACCAACGCCGCTATCATCCCCATGATTAAAAAACCCTGCAGGGTCGTCAAGCCGTTATTGACGTTTTTCAAGCCTTTAAAGACGACTAGAGAAGTCATTACTGCGCCACCTGCAGCGGCAATAATAGGTACCCATTGTTTGAGTGCTTTTAGCGTGTCAAGGTTACTGCGCTCGTTTTCAATTTCATAAAGCCGTTTATAATAATCGGTTTCTAATTCTTCAACGATACAATCATCATCTTTGTAGATTTCTTGGTCACGTAACATCGCTGAAGTATAAGCGAGTTGCTCTGACTCTGTTAGAGCGTCTAAAAACTCTTTATGATTTTGCTTTAAGGTTTTTTTGTTGCCTTTGAGTGTCGCAATGTGCGCCTCTGTTTTATCATTATATTCAATGATGTTTTTCTTAATCCGTCCATATAGGAGGTAGGACAGAACACCACCTAGTAGCGGCGACAATACCCAAGAGATAGCAATAGTTCCAACGGTTCCCCAATCTACCGTTGATAGCGCCATCTCAGTACCGCCCAGAGTGATGCCAAGGACAATGGAACTACCAACAACCCCACCGATAATGGAGTGCGTCGTTGAAACTGGTAAGCCTTTACGCGTAGCAAACAACAGCCAAAATGCAGCAGCAATCAAAGCTGAAAGCATGACATAGATGAACTGATTGGGCGTGACACTCAGACCATCTAAATCGACAATCCCGCTTCGAATAGTATCGGTCACTTCACCGCCAGCCAGTACTGCCCCCGACACTTCAAATATCGCTGCCACACATAACGCTTGCGGGATAGTCAAGGTGCCAGAACCTACTGAGGTACCAAAAGAGTTGGCGACATCATTACCACCGATATTGAATGCCATGAAGACACCAAAAGCCGTCGCAACAATGAATAGCGTTGTCTGTTGACGCAGGGTGTAATCGAATCCCCACCATAAAAAATAGCTGGTCATCGCAATCAGTAAAATAGCAAAAAATAGATTGATTCTCATATTGCCAACTGGTTTGGTCGGCTCTGTAGAACTGCTGCTAATACCCATAAATTAATACGCCTTGCGTAAGCTGATTGAAAATACTTGCGATTGATAACATTGCAACGCATAACACTATCTATGTCAGAGGAGGATTAAAATCATGACATCATATGCGCGACATGGTTCTTTTGAATACTGTTTTAAAGCACTGCTTTAAGTACTTTTTTAGAAATTTATTGGCTTGTAGATTTTTATCGATTTTTTGTCATTATATTGACTTTTTCACGTTATAAACGTGCGATAGAAATTAGAGCGTCTAACATACTACTAAGCCGCAAGGTATAACGCTAAATCATTTGATTAAAGCATCTTGCGGCTTAAATATTCACTCATGATAGCTATGTTCATGATACTGTCAATTTTAACAACTCAATTATTGCTATTAAATAAGGCTAATAACCCATTTGTAATATAACTTTGCGCTGAAATTAGCAGATTGCTTATTCAGCCATTGCGAGCACGTGCCTATTATATTAAATAATTGAACATAATGCATAATGATACTATAAGATTTGTAACTGAAGATATCTGCATCAGCTGTCTTTATACTGCTTACTTTTGCTTAGGCTAAATAAGTATATATATAGAACCTTTAGTTATTGTTGGCCCTATTATCAATATTCACGGCGAATTGTCAAAGAAAACATATAAGGTATTAATATCAAGACGTTTTAAACCCAATCTCTTTTCAGTTGCTTTGTAATAATGCTATCGTACTTAATGTAATATCTATGAGCGGAATTTTAGTTGTGCAATAGCATGGTCTAGTACCTCTAAACGTGCACGACGCTTTTCGTTAGTTGCAATTACGCACCACGGTGTATCGATTGTATCAGTACGTGCCAGCATATCAGCCGCTGCTTGCACATAGTCTGGCCATTTATCACGGTTGCGCCAATCATCATCAGTTAGTTTAAATTGCTTATGCGGGGTCTCGCGGCGATCTTCAAAACGTTTTAACTGCTCTTTTTTATCGATAGCAAGCCAGTACTTTATAACAATCGTTCCTGCTGCTGTTAGATCTGCTTCAAAACGATTGATTTCATCATAGGCGCGCTGCCAAACTGCCTTGTCTGTTAACGCCTCGACACGCTCCACCAATACTCGTCCATACCAAGTACGATCAAAGATAGCGATACGGCTTATACGATCAGTCTGCTCATTTGGCAGACTCGTCCAAAATCGCCACAAATATGGGTGCTGCAACTCATATAACATCGGTGCGCCAATATTATAAACTTGGTACTCACGTGGATCGAGTGGTGCGACAAGCCGTTTAATAGCACCGCCCTTGCCAGCAGCATCCATTCCTTCAAAGGCAAATACCACATGACGACCCTTGCGTGCACGTAGTAACTCTGCAAGCTTGGCCTGCTTCTTCGCAAGTTGCTTATTATAATCTGACTTATCTACATCTGGAGCATCAATCTCTATAAGCTTCTCAGGTATCTTTACAGGTACAAAATTCCTAGATTCAGGGTTTTTAGATGCAAAGTTCTGATTGCTGTTATCGCTATTGTTATTAATGTTATTAGTGTTGTTTTCGCTAGCATTAGTGGCTTTATCAGCCATTCCATCGGTAATTTCGTCAGTAGCCTTGTCATCATCTGCAGGCACGTTACTCGCAAGCGCCATCTGCATAGCTTGCAATACTTCATGACAAAATTCAGTCGCGGCCTGCGACTTATCACTACCATCAATAATTACCCAGTCATCTTGTTGCCTTAATAACGCCGCTGCAACATGATTAAACTGCGCTAATATCTCGGTATCACTCCAATCAATTTGATATAAAAATTGTGGGTCGGCCTCTTTATCCTTTAGACGTGCCTGCAAGGTATCCACATCAACATGAAACCAGCACTTCAGTATCTTGGTTTGGTTCGCCGCTAAATCACGCTCAAATATCTGCAACTTAATCAGCTGCTGCTGCAAATAATCTTGCCATTTAGCAATAGGTAGCATTTGATGTTTATCTGAATCATTGTAGTTAATAGCTTTATGCTTAGAGCACTTATCTTTGGAATGTTTACTTTTATTACGCTTTGATTTTTTACAATCCTCATCCTGAATGGCTACGGTTGCCATATGCATCACGTTATATAGCAGGTCAGCATACCAGTTGCCAAAATAAACCATGACATCACCATGACGCGGCATGGCCTTTGTATGAGCTTGCCAAATAGGTTGGTATTTGAGAGGCGGGTGACCAATCGTTGCTTCTACTTTCAATAATCGCGGATCGACCCACTGGCGCAATTGCTTGACAGCAGTGCCCTTGCCTGCCTGCTCCATCCCATTGACCAGCACCAGAAGCCCGGTTGGTTTATTGACGGTTGGCGGCGTTTGTTGTCGGGTCGCTCGCAAGGCATATTGTGCAGTCACCAATGCCAACCTAAGCGCATCCTTATCCATCGAAAACTGACTCAGGGGATTGAGAGTCAAACGCTGATCTATCACTTGCTTGCTCATTTGATTGTTTACCGTTTTTAGCTTCTGATCTTTAGATTGCTCTTTATGCTGAACAGGATCTTGTTTATTATTAGACATATCTTAATTCCATTTTATCTTTATAAGCGCTTTTATTAATTATTACTGTTTAATAATAATAGCATCCGTTTGAGCAGGAAATAACAGTGCTATGTAACAGTTTGACATTTGTATTCTGTGTTAATTTCTTTTAAGGTAATATATTACGTTAGCGATGCTATTTACGACTATTTATAACTTTAAAATAAAAGCCATTTCCATTTAAAAAATACACATTTACCTATACAGGACGGATTGCTATGTCTGCTTTATCTGAATTACAACAGCATTTAACGCGCTATTGGGCATTACCTTATCACGATGATGAAGCATTACATGCTAAGCTTAATGACGTACAAGCATGGCAACGCGCGCGTATTCAACGCACCCATTCAGAGCTATTTGAGCAGCCAAACAACAAGCCAATGGCAAGCTATTTTCTCACTAAACTATATGGGGGTGAGGAGTTTAAGCTATTGGCCAAACAACTAGAGCGTATTCTTCCAAAAGCGAAAAAGCTTGAGCGACTTGCCAAAGAGTCCGTCTTAGAGACTGGTACTATGGCGGTACAGGCAGCTATTTTGGCGATTGAGCTGGATATGCACTTGGCGCAATGGTTGCTAGAGCAAGATCTACCAGTCAATGAAGAGAATATGCTTAAAGCTTACCGCGCTGTTAATGAAGCAGATGAACGCCGTGTTCAGATTAACAATCTTAAAGAAGTCTGTTACCGTACCGACAAATATCTCAACTCATTTATGTTACGTAAGGCTTTTTCTTTTGCTAAAGGCACGGCATATAGTCGTGGCTATCAGCCGTTATACGACTTTATCGATGCAGGTTTTACAGCGATGAAACCTCTCAAAAGTGTGGCTAGTTTTATTGAACCATTCTGCGAGCGCGAACTGAAAATTATCGATCAAGTTCACAATGCTGATAGTGACGGCAACGTTGACGTATTTGCTGTATCATAGGCTAAAATAGGCACTGAATTGGGCATTTTGCGCGCACAATATTGGTCAATAACTATTGATCATTTAAGTGCTAGCAAAATGCTTTTACATTTGGAAAGATAATAATTATTATTAAATAATTGTCACTACCAAATAGACATAAAAATAAGCCACAGGATAATTCTATGACCGACACCTTAAAAAAGACCAATCACAAGTTCACTACAAACGGCCATATCCAAGATAAATTAGTTAAAGATAGTATTGCTCATACTAAAAACATTAGCTCGAAGGCTCAAGCTCGCCAGAACCCTACTCACAATACATCGATTATTAATTCAGTATCAAATAGTACAGTCACAGCAAATACCAATAATAGCGACTTCACGCAAGTACAAGATTTACCGACAGGAACGCCGCAAGGTCAGCAAACTACTATGCCAAACAATAATGAAATGAGTAAAACTTCAGCGCAGTCCTCAAATACACAAGCGGCAAAGCAAGCTGCCTTTAACCAACGTGATGATATTAATAACCCACACACGCCTGATACCGATGGTGCAGAAGAGACTCACTTCGGTTATAAAACTGTTAATAAAGCTGAAAAACAAGCGCGCGTGGCTGACGTGTTCACTTCGGTTGCCAAAAAATACGACATCATGAACGATTTGATGTCTTTTGGTATTCATCGTCTTTGGAAGCGCTTTGCCATTAGCTTGTCTGGCGTACGTGCTGGTCAGCATGTACTCGATATTGCTGGTGGTACTGGTGATTTGGCCAAAGTCTTTAGCCGCGAAGTCGGTCGTAATGGTCATGTGGTCTTATCAGATATCAACGCAGCCATGCTTGAAGTTGGTCGTGAGCGCTTAATTAACGCTGGTTGCAACAACGTTGACTTCGTCCTTGCCAATGCCGAGACGCTTGCTCCATTCGAAGATGAGAGCTTTGATTTATTGACGATCAGCTTCGGTCTACGCAATGTCACCGATAAAGATGCGGCATTACGTTCAATGTACCGTGTCCTAAAGCCAGGCGGTCGTTTATTAATTTTAGAGTTCTCAAAGCCTATCTTTGAGCCATTATCTAAAGCTTATGATTTGTACTCTTTTACTGCCTTACCTCTTATGGGCAAGCTTGTGGCTAACGATGCTGAAAGCTATCAGTACTTAGCAGAGTCAATTCGTATGCATCCTGACCAGCAAACCTTAAAGCAGATGATGGAACAAGCTGGCTTTGAAAATTGTGATTACCACAATTTAACGGCCGGTATCGTTGCTGTGCATAGAGGTTTCAAGGCATAGCAAATGCTATTCAATAGAACTCAACACTAAAACCAGTGCTGACAATGCTGCAACATGACTATAATCATTTTAAATATGTGAGAGTATTATGCTAACGGTATTACTTTTGGCAAGTGCCGAAAAGCTCATTAATATGGCTATTGCTAGCGATGAGATTACTCAAGCTGGTCTTGTACCGCTTGATGGTAAAGTGCTGCGGTTAAATATGGTGATGCCTAAGATACAATTAGATATTCTATTCAACCATGAGCATCTGCGTTTTGAACCTATTACTGCTAATAGTGTGTTTGAACCACGTGGACAAAGCGTTGGCAGAAATTCTGACGAGCGTCAGCAAGCAGATATACATATGAGGCGTATTGGTCATAGTAGCCCAGACTGCACTATCAACGTTGAAAATCCTGCACAACTACTCAACTTGATGCGCGGCGCTGAAGGCAATCTGCCCATTGATGGCGACTACAAGGTTTTGATGCAGCTCAAACAACTGGTTGCTGGATTTGATCCTGATATCGCCGGTCAGCTCGAGCCTTTCATTGGCAAACCAATGGCCAGCCAGTTACAGCTACTTATATCTCATCTTAAAGGCAGCTTTCGCCATACTGCCAAGCGTGCCTTTGATGATGTAAGTGATTGGGCAAATGATGTGGCGGGCAATAGCGCCCCTGACCTTGCTGAAAAAGCAGAAGCAGATAGTCTTAAGCAGCAAATCCTTAAGCTGCGTGCTGATGTCGAGCGCGAAGAGGCACGGCTAGCAGCGATTAAAGCTGAACAAGCACGCTTAACCAATAGATGAGCATGATTTATCTTGCCTCATTTATCCATCAGTATCCTTATCTAGCCTGATTATTTAGAGTAACTATTTAGAGTAATTATCACCCATGCTATTATCTCATCGCGCCCGTTTACTTGAGCTTTGGCGTATCGCTGCAAGCTACCGCATAGATACTCATTTTACCGTTGAAGAGTCTCCGCAATTACAGCCTCTTGTGCGCTTAATTCGTATGCATCCAGCTGCTTGGGGCAAAAAGCACCAGCCAAATGCGGTGAAATATGCGCTAGAGGATATGGGTACGCTATTTTTAAAACTCGGTCAGCTCCTCTCTACTCGTCGCGATTTAGTGCCACCTGAAATTATCGAACAACTTGTTCAATTGCAAGATAAAGTAAAACCCTTTGACGCTGATACTGCCATCGCTCAAATTCAAGATACAAAACATGGTCTTGGTCAGTCTATTGAGGCGCTATTTGCGCGCTTTGATGTCAAGCCCTTAGCTGCTGCCTCCATTGCTCAAGTGCATACCGCTGCACTGACAGATGGCCGTGAAGTCGTGGTAAAGGTCGTCCGCCCTGATATCCGCACTACTATCATTTCAGACTTTGAGCTGCTGCGTGAACTTGCTAATTGGGCATCGGCACGAATTGAAGCGGCACGTGCGATACATATCATCGATATCGTTGAAGACTATCGGCAAGTCATGCTCAACGAGCTGGATTTAACTTTAGAGGCAGATAATACCACCCAAATGCGTAACAACTTTTTGGGTTCTGCATTGATGTATGTGCCTGAGGTCTATGACGCGGCCAAAAACGTCATGGTCATGGAGCGCATTCAAGGCGTACCGATCTCACAAATTCATATATTTGATCAGCTAGGCTATGATCGAGCAGCATTAGCAGAAAAAGGCCTCACGATATTTTTCACCCAAGTCTTTCGTGATAACTTCTTTCATGCCGATATGCATCCGGGTAATGTATTCGTAGAGACCCCGCCTGTTAAGACGCTAGGCAGTCATACGCAAGCGGTCAATCTCGGCCATGAGCCCCGCTATATTGGTCTTGATTGCGCCATTATGGGCACTTTATCAAAAGATGATCAACTAATTGTAGCGCGCATGCTGTTAGCAGTGATGAATAACAACTTCACTGCTATGGTGGACATCGTCAGCCGTGCTGGATGGATCCCTCCAAATACTGATAAACACGCCTTGATGCGTGACATGAAGCGCACCGTTGGCCCAATGCTGCAAAAGTCTATCAATGAGATCGATTTTGCTGGCGTCTTGATGCAAATTTTAGATATCGCCCGCCGCCATCATATGAGCATCCCGCCTCAGCTCATGCTCCTTCTAAAAACGTTAGTTCACGTTGAAGGCCTTGGTCGTGATTTGTATCCAGATTTGGATATTTGGTCACTGGCTAAGCCTATCCTGAGCAGCTGGATTAAAGAACAGCTTGATCCCATGCGCAACTTCCAACAGCTCCGCGCCCAGCTACCAGAGATTTTATTATCCAGTACTGATATTCCAAAACTACTAGATCAAGGCTTGCAAAGTCTGGCTTCACAAGGCTCACGTCAAGACAGTCAATTGCGTGAGATTCAGCAGATACGTGCAGATATGCTCAATGATCGCCGCCGTGACTGGCTAGCATTAGCAGGATTTGGCCTATTTATCGCTATTGCAACGCAAGTAGTCGGCTGGTTGTCACCTGTCTTTTATATTTTAGCAATGCTAGCAGTCGTTTGGCGCATCCTAGCTTAAAGCTATGCATCTTAGCTAAAGCTATTAAAAAAATATTACCCTATACAACCACAGTTAATTAGACGTATGCTTATAGCATGAGTATGCAGTTACTCAGCTATTGAGCATTCGTCTTAGCTTATTTGCTTAGATGGCTTGCTTAGCTGATTTTCACATCTTTTATTCAAAACCTTATTTAATTCAATCTGCTCTATTGATAGGGATTATCTATGCCCCACTCTCAAGTTAATACCATACCGACTAAACCGGATCACAGCGCGGCTATTGCTGAGCTACAAGCTCAGTTTGGTGAGCAGCTTAGCGTCAATCTGACTGTGCGTGAACAACATGGTCATACGATGACATGGCTTGCTAATCAGCCACCAGATGCCGTGCTAACAGCACAAGATAAGCACGACGTTGCCAAAGCAGTAGCGATTTGCAATCAACATAAAATGCCAGTAATCGCTTTTGGTATTGGATCTTCACTTGAGGGTCAATTAAACGCTCCTTATGGCGGACTCTCCATCGATATGCATGCGCTGGATGCTATCTTGCAAGTCAATAATGAAGATTTGACCGTTACTGTACAGCCTGGGGTCACGCGTGAGCAGCTGAATCATTATTTGCGTGATACAGGTTTGTTTTTTCCTATAGATCCAGGTGCCAATGCTAGTATTGGTGGTATGGTGGCGACCCGCGCCTCAGGTACTAACGCAGTACGCTATGGCACGATGAAAGATGTAGTGCTCGCGCTTGAAGTCGTTACGGCGACTGGAGAGATTGTTCGAACAGGCACGCGTGCTAAAAAATCTGCCGCAGGTTATGACTTGACACGCTTGATGATAGGCTCTGAAGGTACACTTGGTATCGTCACTGAAGTCACGCTCAAATTGTTTGGGCTTAGTGAAAGTATCGGTAGCGGACTCTGTCATTTTCCCACGATTGAAGACGCCTGTCAGGCCGTGATGCTCACCATCCAGATGTGCTTGCCTATCGCTCGGATTGAATTACTTGATGCCTTGCAGATAAAAGCCTGTAATCAATATGCAAATCTTGATCTGCTTGAGACGCCAACGCTATTTGTAGAGTTCCATGGTACTGAAGCGGGCGTACGCGAACAAGCACAAACCTTTAACGATATTATCGAAGAGTTCGGTGGTACGGACTTTGTTTGGGATACCAATGAAGCTGAGCGCAAACGTCTGTGGCAAGCGCGTCATAACGCCTATCATGCCAGCTCAGCTTTACGCCCAGAAGCCAAAGCTCTGTCTACTGATGCCTGTGTCCCTATTTCACGCTTAGCTGAATGCGTCAGCGCCACCGCAAAAGATATTGAAGACGCTGGGATGATTGGCCCTATGGTCGGTCATGTCGGTGATGGCAATTTCCATGTCTTATTATTGGTTAATGCCGATGATCCAGTAGAAGTTGCAAAGGCTGAAGATATTATCGGACGTCTAGCCACGCGTGCTATCGAGATGGATGGCACCTGCACTGGTGAGCATGGAATCGGGCAAGGTAAGCAGAAATATATGGATCAAGAACACGGCAACGCCATACCGCTAATGCAAGCCATAAAATCCGCTCTTGATCCCAATAACATCCTAAATCCCGGTAAAATATGGCCTCAGCCTTTAATAGTAGAAACACAAGAAGTAGTAGAAGCATAAATAAACTAGGACAAAAAAATGCGCCTACTTTAAATTGATAAAGTAGGCGCATTTTTAACTGAGCAAGCCAAATTAACTATATTACATCTAATTAAACATTACATCTGATCAATCGCCATTTGCGTTAATACGCGACCACGCGCTGTGCGTAATACATAGCCTTGCTGAATCAAATATGGCTCAATCACATCTTCAAGTGTGCCACGATCTTCGGCCATCGCTGCCGCTATCGCTTCAACGCCAGCTGGACCACCATCAAAACGTTCATGCAAGATTTCAATATAACGTCTATCAAGATGATCTAGGCCGCGTCTATCGACTGCCAGCATATCAAGTGCACTGGCAGCAATCATCCCATCTATACTTCCATCCCCTCTAACTTCAGCATAGTCACGGACTCGGCGTAGCAAACGGTTAGCAATCCTTGGTGTACCTCGAGCCCGGCGAGCAATCTCGATAGCGCCATCTCCACTCATTGGCACTCGCATTAGACGCGCTGCTCTCGTAACAATGGTCGTCAAATCAGCAATATTATAGAACTCAAGACGCTGGACGATACCAAAACGATCCCGCAGTGGCGAGGTCAATAATCCTGCTCGCGTGGTTGCCGCAACCAAAGTGAACGGTGGCAAATCAAGCTTAATGGAACGCGCTGCGGGCCCTTCGCCAATCATAATATCGAGCTGAAAATCTTCCATTGCTGGATAAAGTATCTCTTCGATGACCGAACTCAAGCGGTGAATTTCATCGATAAATAACACATCACCCGCTTCTAAATTAGTCAGCATGGCCGCCAAATCACCTGGACGCTCAAGCACAGGCCCTGATGTTGAACGTAGATTACCGCCCATTTCGCGAGCAATAATATTGGCAAGCGTAGTCTTACCCAAGCCGGGTGGACCAAAAATTAAAGTGTGATCCAGCGCCTCATCACGACCTCGCGCTGCACCAATAAAAACTTCCATCTGCTCACGCACCACTGGCTGACCAATATATTCAGACAGCAATGCAGGGCGAATATTGCTATCCGGAGCATCATCGGCTCCTTGTAGCGGATTAATTAAGCGGTCTTGCATCATAGGTTTTATCATTATATTAAGGAAATAAACAATGTAAAATCAGGGCGTGTTGAACATTCGCAAGTCGGCACTGCTGATAGCTAAAATTGTTTCAGACAAGGCGCAAATCGAAGATAATGCAGGTGCCTTAGCTAGATTTGCAACACAGTATGGAGCAATTTTGGCATCAGCCTGTAAGGACAGGACTCTTTTTTGCCAATTCGTCATTAAAAAGATCCGCTTAGAATGACTAAACTAGATATTTTTAATCTAGAATCGACTAAAAAATAGTCTCTGTCAGTGCCACGGTCGAATGTTCAACACGCCCCAATAAACAGCATAACCAAACCTAGCGGATAAGTCATGCAAAACGTCTTAAACTAAGCATTAAAACAAAAGTAAGCGACAACTAGTGTCGCTTACTTAAAAGTGTTTATAGATTAACTATAATAATATTAAATCTGAACAAATTAGCTTAGAAACCAGATAATTGCTGCAGGGTCGCCTTTAATAAGCCTTGCGTGTCAGCAAAAACATCACCATTACTTTTAGCAGCTTTAATCGCTTGCTGAGCTTCTTTTTCTTTATAACCCAAGCTTATCAATGCGCCTTCCACTTCGGCAATGATACTGCCTTCGTGAGATACAGCAACTGGCTGAATAGCAAACTCTAAATTACTATTATCGACTTCGATATTTTTCAGCTTATCTTTAAGCTCAATTAATAAGCGTTGTGCTGTTTTTTTGCCGATACCCGGTATACGAGTAAGTGCTGCCTCCGAGTCCTGCTCGACATGCATTTTTAACTCAGCCGCTGACATAGCAGATAGCATCGCTAGCGCCATTTTAGCACCAACACCATTAATTTTAATGAGTTGCCGAAAGACATCACGCTCTTTACGATCTATAAACCCGTACAGCAGCTGAGCATCTTCACGCACATGAAAATGCGTCCAAATACTTGCTTGCTGCTCTACCTGCAGCTGACAAAATGATGGCAATGGTAGCTCAATATCATAACCTACACCGGAGGTGGTCATGATACAAGCTGTTGGTGCCATTAAATATTGTACCTGTCCAGTAATCAGTCCAATCATAATCCATCACCTGTCATTAACAATCGAATAAGCGACTTTCGCTCAAAAGGCATTATTCTAAACAGTATTCCTAATGCCCTTTAAACGAAGCCTAAGCCAAACTATTTATTAGGTTCGCTTACTGATAAAAATCAACCATGCCTTCAAGGCTAATCGGACGAATCTTATGCGCTTGTCCAGCAGAACCGAAGGCTTCAAAGCGATTGGTACAGATATCTGACATCGCCACCATAGAAGCTTTGAAATATTTACGTGGATCAAACTCGCTAGGATTCTCTGCTAAAAATTGACGGATAGCTCCTGTTGATGCCAAACGCAGATCAGTATCGATGTTTACTTTGCGTACACCATGCTTAATCGCTTCAACGATTTGCTCAACTGGTACACCATAAGTTTCGCCAATATCACCACCATGCTCATTAATGACTTTTAGCCACTCTTGGGGTACTGATGAAGAACCATGCATGACAAGATGCGTATTAGGAATACGCGCGTGAATCTCTTTCACCCGCTCAATAGATAAGATATCGCCTGTTGGTGGACGCGTGAATTTATAAGCACCATGACTGGTACCAATCGCAATCGCCAAAGCATCGACATTGGTGTCTTTTACGAAATGCTCAGCTTCGTCAGCACTGGTCAGCAGCTGCTCATGATCGAGAATTCCCTCTGCACCAGAACCGTCTTCTTCACCAGCCATACCTGTCTCGAGACTGCCCAGGCAACCAATTTCCCCTTCTACAGACACACCACAAGCATGTGCAAGTTTGACTACTTCGCGCGTAACGCTAGCATTATAGTCATAGTCCATTGGCGTTTTACCATCTTCACCTAAAGAGCCGTCCATCATTACTGATGAAAATCCAAGCTGGATTGAGCGTTGGCAAATAGCTGGTGACATACCATGATCTTGGTGCATGACAACTGGGATATGTGGCCACTCTTCAATAGCAGCAATAATTAAATGACGTAGAAAAGCTGACCCTGCATAACTGCGTGCACCGGCACTGGCTTGTACAATGACAGGTGAATCACAAGCATCCGCCGCCATCATAATCGCTCGCATCTGCTCTAAGTTATTTACGTTAAATGCGGGAACACCATAGTTGTGCTCAGCAGCATGATCTAAAAGTTGACGTAACGAAATTAAGGCCATAAAACGCTCTCTGGTTGGTTTTTAAAAAATGATACTATTATTGAATACTGTCAAAAACATCATGCTACTAAAAGCATGTGCAGGTCACAAAATAGATTTAGCTTCGAAAAGTGAATGTCGACTTAATGGTTATTTAGCATTAAACATAGACTTTGCGTATAGATCATGACAACTATGTATAGCAATCAAAATCATAGCGGGGTGATTATAGCAAAATTTACCTACATCTCGTAGCGGTTGCATTAGTATTTATCTGTCTGGCAGGTTCTATAAGCAGTTAACGTCCACGCTAAGCTACTGTGCAAGATACAATTAAAATAGCAAACGCAAAAAAGCCCTGATTATTATCAAGGCTTTTTAATATTCTGGAGGCTTATAAAGCAATTACTAGTTTAATGGCTTACTTATCAATGAATAATCCATCAATAAACTAGCTGCTAATTTGCTTAGTATTGTTGCTCTGCATCAACAGCAATGTCGTTCGCGCCATCAGCAACAGCGTTAGCACCATCAGCAACAGCTGAAGCAGTACCTTCAACAGCTTTGTTAGTACCTTCAGCGATAGCATCACCGGTATTTTCTAGCGCATTTGTAGCGGCAGCACCAGCAGTTTCAGCACTCTCAGCAACTTCAGTACCAGCTTCTTGAGCAGCAACTTCAGCTTCTTGAGCAGCAGCTTCAGTATTAGCAGCGGCATCGTCGCCAGCAGACTCAACAGCAGCTTCGGTTTGGTCTTCAGTTTGTTGGCTACATGCAGTGACTGCAAAAGTACCAGCAAGTACGCTAGCAAGTAACAAATGACGTTTTAACATAATAAACCTCTTGTAAATGGTGCATGTCAGAATACATGATTGCGCTATTTTATAGATAGCAAATAAGACATGCAATAACAATTTTCAGTATATTAACAAATAATAACTGCTTAATAAAAATCCTCAATCGTCAGTGCTGCATACTCATTGGTATACCCTAAGCTGACAATATCCCTACAGCCTACCCTAAATGTTGAATTTCATTTGTACGCGTAATGTTACTATTGTTGTTACTTATATTAATAATTAGTTATTAACCTGTAATAATCCTGTTACTTTTCAGAACTGTTGTTTTGTTCGAATAACTATTTTTTTTCTTCAACCTGTAATGCAGCTACCGCAGGCAAAACTTTACCTTCGACAAATTCTAAAAATGCACCGCCGCCTGTAGACATGTAGCTTACGCCATCAGCAACTTGGTATTTATCAATTGCAGCTAGAGTATCACCACCGCCAGCTATCGAAAACCCGTTACTAACTTGTACTGCTGTTGCCAAAATTTCAGTACCAGCACCAAAAGCATCCACTTCAAACACTCCAACTGGACCGTTCCAAAGGATAGTTTTAGCATCAATAATAGCCTTGGCTAATTGTTTAGCACTTTGCGGCGCAATGTCCAATATCATATCATCGGCACCAATATTATCTACCGCTTTAACAGTAGCTTTCGCTTGTTGCAATGAGCCTACAAAGTCATCAAAATCAATATCGTTTTTATCAGCGACGACTACAAATTCAGGCAGCAGAATATCAGTCTTGGTCATAATTTGACGAGCAGTATCGACCAAGTCAGCTTCATGTAGCGATGCACCTACACTATGACCTTGTGCGGCCAAGAAAGTATTGGCAATACCTCCACCAACGATGATTTGGGTACAAACTTCTGCTAAGCTATGAAGAACTTCAAGTTTAGTAGATACTTTTGAGCCACCAACAATCGCTAACATCGGTTGTGCTGGAGTCTCAAGGGCTAGACTCAATGCATCGAGTTCAGCTGCGAGCAATGGTCCAGCGCACACAGTCTTACCTGCTTGGCGCATTGCTTTAGTCACCCCTTCAGTGGAGGCTTGTGCACGGTGAGCAGTACCAAATGCGTCCATCACAAACACGTCACACAAGCTTGCATAAGCTTCTGCCAGCCCAGCATCATTCTTTTTTTCACCTTTATTGAAACGGACATTTTCCAATAAAACCACTTCACCAGCTTTAATAGTGACGCCTTTACCAAGATAATTATTATTAAGCATTACAGGCTTTTTTATCTGCCCAGCCAGCTTGTCTGTCAAGTAATCAGCAACTGGAGCGAGAGAATACTTGGACTCAGGTTCACCTTCTGTTGGACGTCCTAGATGTGAGCATACAATTACTGCCGCCCCTTTATCTAACGCCATTTTGATAGTTGGCATGCTGGCCTGCAGACGTGCATCGCTTGTCACTTTACCATCTTTGATAGGAACATTTAGGTCTTCACGAATCAATACTACTTTGTCCGTTAACGTCAGCTCACTCATACGTAAAAAATTCATTACCGCTCCTAGGCTATATGGATTATTTTGTCTATCGTTTTATGAAGTTAAATTAACCGCCAATATCATATGAGCCGTAGTTTATACAATAGAGCTTGCTCATTCTAGGCAAGAAACAAGTATTACAGTAAATTTTTAATAAAAATCTCAGATGCATAATATTTGGCGCCTGCTATTCAGGATACCATCATAATTTAGAGACATTTTTTAGAAGCCCATTAACATTTCGTGGTGGCACTTAGTAACGGTTCATTTTACTATAAAGCACTATCTGACTTTCGATCACTTGATAAATGATAACTCGGTAGAAAATAACAATAACCTATTAGGAGATTATAATGAGCATTGACTTTGATGTTGCCAAACAAAATTTACTAAAATTAAAAGAAGAGTATGAAACTCGCATTGATAAAATAGAAGATCATATCCAGCATCCACAAGATGATTTGAACGAACATTGGGATGATCAGGCAATATCATATCGTCAAAATGATATGCGTAAAAATTTGATGGCTGAAGCACGGCAAAGTCTTGTTTATGTCGAGAATGCCCTGAGTCGTATCGAGAACGGCACTTATGGTGAATGTGAAGTTTGCGGTAAACCAATAGAAGAAAAGCGCTTAGAAGCCTTGCCTTACGCTACCTTGTGTATGGATCATGCTGTGTAAAACTTTTCTCCATACATCATAAATCATCAATCTTATGGGCAGGTATTTACCAATCGGTAAGCGCCTGTTGCCACTCTTGACAGCGCTGCGCAATTGAATCTACTGGCAAGTCTAAAATGTCACCAACTACCGCAATATAAGCGATGGGCAACCCTTTTAGTTGAACAATATTTTCGACTGTCAAACCACCAATGACACAAAGTTCAATGTCGTTATGAATAGTCTGTTGGCAGCCATCTATAAGCTGTTGACGAGAGATAGTGTCGGCATTAGGTTTAGTAGATGATGCAAATATAGCACCCATTGCCGCATAAGTTGCGCCTGCAGACCTTGCTTCTTCTACTAACGCTACATCTCCATGACAAGTGCGGCCAATAATCTGATTAGACTCCAATTGCTGTTTAGCCTCACTAATAGCACCATCTTGTTGTCCAAGATGCACCCCTACTCCAAGCTTGACTGCTAAAGCGATATCATCATTTATAACTACTGGTACTTCGTATAGATTTGCTAGTGCTACTATCTTTAGCGCCTCGTCATATAACTTTTTTTGACCATGAGTCTGAGCCAATACTTGCTTGCGTCTGATTTGTAGCAACCCTATTACGCCTGTCGCTAGAGCTACCTCTAACTTAGCATAAAGCAAATCAAATTCATCATCATTAGTAAGCAGATACAGCATAGGCGCTGCTCGCTCTGAAGTTACAGTTGATTGTTCAGTCATAAATCATCCTTAAGCTTAATTAAGCCAAAAAAAAGACTGTTATATTAAATAACAGCCTTTTTTGTCTACAAACTATGGTTTACAGCAGTTTAAATAAGTATTTTATACTGTACGGCGCGTGGCTAAACTGGTTAGAATATTTTTAGCATCACCCCAACGAGTTGCGGAGCTGTTAGCACCTAAAATCACGATAATAGCAGGGCGGTTGTTGACACGAGTCTCCATAACTACACAACGACCAGCTTCGTTAATAAAACCTGTTTTAGAGATACCAATTGGATAATCTCCTGAGCGCACAAGGCTGCTCGTATTGCTGGCTTTATAGGTGCGGTTACCACTTGAATAGTTGGCAACGTAAAAGTCGTAGCTTTTGGTAGTAGAAAAACGACGAATAACATCATAGTTACCCGCAGCACGTACCATTTTTACTAAGTCATTTGATGAGGCAACATTACGCTTATCAAGACCTGTTGGATCTCCAAAGTATGCTGTGGTCATACCCAACTCTTGAGCTTTACGGTTCATCGCCCGCATAAAGGCATCATAGCCACCTGGATAGTTACGTGCTAGGCTTTTAGCAGCAGGATTTTCAGATTTCATCAAAGCCATGAGTAGCATCTCAGCGCGATTCATGCGATCGCCTGATTTCAAACGTGAGCTTGCACGCTTAGGACCTACAAAGTCTTCTGGATCAAGTGTAATTTCTTCACGCATATCAAGACCAGCATCTAAGACAACCATGGCTGTCATTACTTTAGTAATACTTGCCATAGGACGCGCGATATCTGCATCTTTTTCGTATATAGACTTTCCAGTCTCGACATCTATGACTGCGACACTACGCGAGTCTGTGCTGATTGGTAGCATATCGCTGCTACCAAAACCGCCACGGTAGGTAGTGTTATAAGTATTGTTATAGCTATTACTGCTACTGCCATAACTGTTAGCATTAGTAATATTAGTAGTGCCGTAGCCGTTATCCACTTTTTTGATAGGAGTAGTAGAGCTTTTAGAGCTATACATAATGTTGCGGGCTTCTGATAAGCTATCCGCCCCACCCCAACTGACGCGTGCGCTAGACTCAGGGCTACCATTAATACTAAGCGCAGCTTGTGCAGCACTGCCTAAGCTTAACGAAATCATGGCAGCGACTAATTGCTGTTTGGTTAATGGTAAATGTTTCATTATTCCCCCTGCTGTTGGTATCGCGTCAATTGCAGATTATCATATGCAATTGATAAACGTAGCGTTTCTGATTGTGTTTGTAGACACTCGTATAGAGTTTTTGTACTTTTAGTGTATCATGGTTTGCATTTAAGTTTAATGTATCGGCCTGACTTCATGAGATTTTTTTGTACATGTACGAAGATTACTACAGTTGCTTTGGGTTCATGTAATATTGATTAACATTAGAGAAATATTTGTTTTATTATTACTGCAAAGTAATTCTATAGATAAGTAACTATAAAGCAAGATTATTATAAATAGCAACATCGATATAAAATAAAGTACTTGTATTGTATTGGATAAGTCACTGTTAAGTAATATATTTATAGCATAGCCAATCTTAACCAATGTTAGGCTATCCCTAATTCGCCTCAATCTATTAAATAGTAAAGAGTATAACTATGATTCGAGTATTAGTAGTAGATGATCACGATTTAGTACGAATGGGCATCAGTCGTATGCTGTCTGACAGTGCAGATATTGAAGTAGTAGGTGAAGCTGATAGCGGTGATATGGCATTAAAAATGGCTAAGCAGCTCAGTCCAGATGTGGTTCTACTAGATGTAAACATGCCAAATATCGGTGGTCTTGAAGCGACTAAGCGTTTGGTACAATTGGACATGGGTATCAAAATATTGGCAGTGAGTAGTATGTCAGCGCAGCCGTATCCATCAATGCTCCTCAAAGCTGGAGTTAATGGTTACATTACTAAGGGTACGCCACTCGATGAGATGATACGTGGTATCAAAAAAATATACCAAGGTGGGCGTTATTTTAGCCATGACGTTGCAGAGCAGTTGGCCGAAGTATTATTATCAGATAATGCCTCCTCACCTTTCGATTTGCTTAGCGATCGTGAAAAACAAGTCGCCATGATGGTAGTCAACTGTCAAAGCCCACAGCAAATTGCCGATCAATTATTCGTAAGCGTAAAAACCATTAATACCTATCGCTACCGTATCTATGAAAAAGTCGGTGTTGATAGTGATGTTAAATTGACTCATCTAGCCATTCGTCATGGGTTGATTCAACCTTAATTTCAGGGTTAGTCTGCTTCTTTAACTAATATATTTATATCTATTCCTTCGCTTCGGTCCATTTATGAAACCTGCTTCTAGAACTATTAACGCTGTTGTCCGATCTCTAAAGCAGGACAATACCCTACCTGCATCACAGTTACGCAAGCTTGGGCTAATTTATAATAGTTATCGTTTAGTAGTCAGTGCGTTTCTATTGTTAATGGTGTACGCCAATATCAAAGCAGATACCAATCTGCTATTACCAAGCTTATTGCAGCAAACTGCCCTTGGGTTTTATGTCATTCTTAGTCTGATTTTACTGAGTTTATTTTTGGTGGCAACTAAGCAGCTGCAACGCCAGTTAGTATTTGGTTTGGGTATTGATATAATCGTTTTAAGTTTGCTGTTGTATACCAATGGTGCGCCAGACTTACAATTGACTATGCTATATATGGTCGTCGTAGCAGCGAGCTTTATGTTGTTACGCAGCTCACAAGCCCTGATTATCACTTTACTAGCAATTTTATTCGTCATTTATCAGCAATTTTTCCATGCGATTGTCAATAGTATGAGTCTAGCCAACCTAGGTGACGCCTTATTAATGTCAGCCAGTTTTTTAGCCGTTGGTTTTTTGAGCTGGTCGATCTCGCAGCGCTTAGTACATGTCGAACGATTTATAGCACGGCAAGCAGAAGAAGTAGAACGTCTTAATACAATCAATCAAGAAGTTATTAGCCAAATGCTTAATGGCGTGATGGTTATCGATCAGCAGCATATTGTTTTAGCCAATCATGCAACTTACCAGCTTCTAGGTATTTCTGAGATACCAGCATCGCCATTTAGAAAAGCACCCCCTAATAACGATAATACAAAGTCTACTCTCAGACAACAACAGCGTAATTTTAAGAATCATCATAATCCATTGTATGCTTTTCAGCAGGCTTTGGCTCATCAACATAGAGCCCTACTCAATAGCTGCCTCTCTGTTCCCGCCAATCAATCAAGAAACTTTATTTATGAGTTACCTGAGGCAGCTAGCGCTTCTGTTACAAACAAGCTGCGCGTACAAATCATTCCCTTAGAGGATAGTAGCCAGCTGGTATTGTTTGAAGATTTGCGTCGCGAACAAGCCAACGCTCAACAGCTAAAACTGGCTTCTTTAGGACAGCTAACGGCCAGTATCGCTCACGAGATTCGTAATCCACTTGCTGCTATCTCACAGGCCAGTCAGCTATTGCTAGAAGATATAGACGATAACCGTGACGTAGGCGAAAACACATCCTCACTGATAAAGAACCAAGCTGCCATCGACACACATGGCAATAATGAGCTGTACAAGATGATATTTGCACAGACTAAGCGTGTTAATCGTATTATTGAAGACGTATTAAAGTTATCACGTCAGCAACGTTCCAATAAGCAGACAATAGAACTTGCGACATGGATGCCACAATTTTTAGAAAACTATTTTCGCGGTAATGATATTTTTTTACGTGATGATTCACATCCCGTGGTACAGTTTGATAACCATCAATTAGAGCAAATACTCATTAATTTAATCAACAACGGTTTGCGCTATTGTGGTCTTGTGCATCCACACGCTTATGCTGAGGTCGAGATATATTGTGTGCAGAACGATGTTATAATCGATGTTTTAAACGAAGGTGATAAGGTTGCTGAAACTGATGTAGAGCACCTATTTGATCCATTTTTTACTACTGATAAAGCAGGTACCGGACTGGGATTATATTTATCACAAGCATTTAGCGAAGCCAATCATGCACGGCTACTGTATGTAGCTGAACATGAAAAAACCTGTTTTCGATTGATTATACCATTGGGCTCCTGCCCAGAAGATGCTTGGGATGTTTAAGACTATTATTAATAGTTTTCAATAACGCCCACACTGATAAAATATTGATTTCCATAATCGATCAAGATAGTTAACCTGTACAGTTAATAAAGATAAAAAAGGTTAAAGGTTCTCTATTTATTGATGATAACCCTTTATATGAGCGTTTATTTAGTAACTTGTACCAATTGAACAAACATGAGGTTATGTATGACAGCAATCGCGCTAGTCGTCGATGATGAAGTAGATTTATGCCGACTTATGCAAATCACGCTAACAAAAATGGGCATCAGAAGTGATGTCGCCTATAGCCTGTCACAAGCAAAATCTTATCTGGAAAATAACCACTATGATTTTTGTCTAACTGATCTACAGCTACCCGATGGCTCAGGACTAGAACTGGTGAAGCAGATTAGTAGCAGCTCCAATACGCCGGTTGCTGTGATTACGGCACACGGCAGCATGGATCTGGCTATTGAAGCGCTTAAAATGGGTGCTTTTGACTTTGTAAATAAGCCGCTTGAGTTACCTCGTTTACGACAGCTGGTCGAAAATGCACTTAAAGTCATCCATCAAGACGAAAGCACACAAGCAACCAATGAGATTACGCCGGAGCAGCAGCTATTAGATAGTCGTCTAATAGGTAATTCTGCCGTGATGCAAACCTTGAAAACCACCATTGTCAAACTAGCGCGTTCACAGGCGCCAGTGTTCTTATCCGGTGACTCTGGTACAGGTAAAGAAGTCGTTGCCAGACTCATTCATGACTTAAGTCCGCGCCGTGATGGTAGCTTTGTACCAGTCAACTGTGGCGCAATTCCATCTGAGCTGATGGAATCAGAGTTTTTTGGGCATAAGAAAGGCAGTTTTACCGGTGCAGTTGCAGACAAGCAGGGTTTGTTTCAACAAGCCAGCGGTGGTACGCTATTTTTGGATGAAGTTGCGGATTTACCGCTCGCTATGCAAGTTAAGCTATTACGCGCTATTCAAGAAAAAACAGTACGTGCTATTGGTGATACCAAAGAGATTCCCGTTGACATTCGTATTTTATCAGCCACTCATAAAGACTTGAATCAATTGGTAAAAGATAGCGATTTTCGGCAAGATTTGTATTATCGAATTAACGTTATCGAACTTAAATTACCCACGCTTAAAACGCGACGCGATGACATACCTTTACTCGCTAAGCATTTTTTAGCATTGATATCTGAAGAGTGGCAACTAGATACTCCAGCACAGCTGACTGAGAATGCCTGTGATCGACTCCAACATCATGAATTTGCTGGTAATGTTCGTGAGCTTCGCAATATACTGGAGCGCGCAGTCACGTTAGCAGATACCACAATCATAGACGATGATCATTTGGGATTACCTAAGCTCACTGATAATTATTATGATGAAGCCAATCCTAAAGATATGACCAGTAACGAAGATATGACTGCTGTATCCGCTGTAAATGATAAACCTATGCCTCTACAGACAAAAGACTCTCCTAAACAGAGTGGCAGGAATGTTAATAGCAGAATGGTAATTAATAACTTACATCCGTATCGCACTCACAGCCAAAATTATTCCTCTGCTATCCGCATGTCTACTCCTAAATCTAATAATATCGGCACTTCATCTGTATATAATCAAGACCGACGTAAACCAGAGCAATTTGTTGATGATATAAATACTCAGCCCTCAATAGTTAGTGTTTCTGAGGCTGAATTACCCCAAAAAGGGCTAGAGGCCTATCTTCAAGATCAAGAAAAGCGCTTGATTATTAAAGCGCTTAAGCAGACAGATTGGAACAAGACTCAGGCAGCTGAATTATTGGGTACTACCTTCCGCTCTCTACGCTATCGCATGAAAAAGCTTGAAATCGATGAAGATCAGGACGATAACTTAGAATAGCTCGATACTACTAGGGTGAATAAAGCTGATAGTGATTAGTTCTCTTAAAAGTTACTGATTAGAACTAACTAGGGCCTGTCCTCATTTTGATAATGGTAATAAAAATGAGATAGATTTTTGTCGGTCAAAGGAAATTTTGCAGAGAATATGGACATATTGTCTAGAAATTTTCAAAGAGTGACGGAAATATAGCCATTTTTAGCCCATTAGAGGTCCACTCGTTCAGATTGAGGACATGCCCTAAGCTTGTACCTCATATTTTTTAGATACTTTCTTTATCGTTATCAGCAACACTATCAACATTATCTTTTTTTACAAAGCGAAGCCCTGAAGAGCGTACTTGCTGTCGCAACACATCAAGTGCTTGCTGCTCCCACGTACGCTCATTACCAGATAAAGACACATCAGGCTGCACGCCTATCTTATCAATCTTCTTTCCTGTTGCTGTCAAGTAGTGAGCTACCGTTAACTTGACTGCTTGCTCATTATTGAGTGGTATAACCGATTGTACTGAACCTTTGCCATAGCTTACTTCGCCGACGATGGTTGCGCGTTGCTGTGTCTGTAGACTGCTTGCCAACACTTCTGCTGCCGAAGCAGAATAGCGGTTTTGCAAGATGACTACTGGTAAAGGCTTAAGTAGTGCAGCCTCTTGCGTGGACAAGGTACGCAACTTACTTTGTCTACTCTTTACCTGTACTACATCAGTATCACTCATAAACAAACTGGCTACTTTGACCGCTGAGATTAATACACCACCTGGATTATCACGTAAATCAAGCAGTATTCCAGTAACAGGCGCATCAAGATTGGTTAAGCTTTGCAGGATTCGTTCACGTGTATTGTTTTGAAAAGCCGGTAATTTAATAACAGCAATTCCATCAACAAGCCGCGTCTCGATGGTTTGCAGATGAGTATTATTACGTTGTAATGTGATGACACGCTTGCGCCGGCCAGCTTTAGACACTGTGACATCGACTTGCGTACCTGCAATGCCATTAAGCAGCTGTTCAACATCATTAGACTGTCTATCACCATCAATTTTAAACTGGCCGATTTGATGGATATAATCACCAACGGTAATTCCTTTTTTATCGGCAGGCGACTCATCTACAATATCAGTTACAACCCAATACCCTTCGGCCGGTTGATACTCCGCCTTTAAACCGACATTTCCCACATCGCCTTCGGTAAATGCGCGTAGATTCTCGTACGCTTCAGCATCCAAAAACTCAGCATGACTATCAAGCTTGGTCAACATACCACTCATCGCATTGTCAAATAACTCTTCATCATTGACAGGATCAACATATTGACGGCGCACTAAGTCTACTACTGCGACAAAAGTTTTTAAGGTTTCAGGAGAGATTGCATTTAACGATACTTGCGCGACTTCGGCTGGTATATCAGTCAAGTTATCATCCGTTAAATCCGCTACGGCATTGTCTCCTAACGCATCTATATCATCATCTGTCCGGCTATCTGTTTCATCTGCGACCCTCAGCATTCCTGATTCTGATGCTTCATTATCTATTAGGTCATCATCAACATTTAAGCTAATAAGTTGCAAGCCTGCTGTAAGGCTATTACCATTGGTCGCACTTTTACCAGTAGGCTCCACATTAGCTGCTTGTGCGTGTAGATTGATACTGCCTATCCCTAGTAGCCCAAGCAAGCCAATCTTAAGCACAGGCTTGAAGATAGCACGTTGTGTCCATCCTAATTTAACTGGTTCGACCGATAGTTTTGAGGCTGATAAAAGCATAAGAGGACTCACATAAAATAAAAAGTACATACAACTTTATTATTGTCGTTTGATTACAAAATAGTTAACTGATATAAACGAGCTAGAGGACTATAAGATAGCATTAAGACCCTACTGAAAAATAGGATATTATTGCAAATAAAAAGGGAAAGATAAGCGCTATCTCTCCCCTTTTGCCAGCTAATAAAAATTATCGAACCTAATCATTGAACCTATAGTGACTGTTTAAAACTATAATGTAGGAATCAACAAACTTTTACCTGTCATCTCAGCTGGTAGCTCAATATCCATTAATGCCAAGATGGTAGGTGCTACATCACTAAGTTTACCGCCATTACGTACTCGTACGTTTTGCTCACCAACATAAATTAGAGGCACATGTTCTGTAGTATGTTGAGTATGTACCTGTCCGCTTTCGTAGTCTTGCATCTGCTCGCAGTTACCATGATCTGCAGTGATTAGCATATCACCACCAGCTGCACGTACCGCTGATTCAATACGACCAACGCATACATCGAGTGCTTCTACGGCTTGTACGGCAGCATCAAAAATACCAGTATGGCCGACCATGTCACCATTAGCATAATTTACTACGAGCACATCATATTTACCTGACTCAATAGCAGCTACCAGCTTATCAGTCACCTCAGGAGCGCTCATTTCAGGCTGCAAGTCATAAGTGGCTACATCTGGCGATGGCACTAAAATACGTTCTTCACCTTCGTATTCTGCTTCACGGCCACCACTAAAAAAGAAAGTAACATGTGCATATTTTTCAGTCTCGGCGATACGTAGCTGAGTTTTGCCTTGATCCTGTAAATACTCGCCTAATGTATTGGTCAATGACGTCGGATAATAAGCAATACTGGTTTTTGCATTATCTGCCAAGATATCTGAATATTTAGTCAACATCACAAAAGCAGCAAGTCTTGGTTGCTTATGACGAGCAAAACCCGAGAACTCATGATCTGGTAGTACAAATGCTTGCGCAAGTTCGCGAGCGCGGTCAGCACGGAAATTCATAAAGATTAGCGCATCATTATCTTCGACCGTATATGGCACCTCATCACGTCCAATCACAGTCGTCGGGCTGATAAACTCATCGGTCTCACGTGCTTTATAAGCTGCCTGCACTGCACCATCTGCACGCGTTGCTAGACGATCAGCCTTACCCTCAGTGATTAGCTCATAGGCTTTTTGGACACGATCCCAACGATTATCACGATCCATCGCATAATAGCGCCCGATGATACTAGCAATTTGTACTCGGCCACCCTCATAGTGAGCATTCAGTTTATTAATATGATCGCGTAGACGATTGATATATTTGTCAGCAGATTTAGGAGGTGTGTCACGACCATCTAAAAAACAATGGACAAAGACATTTTTGGCCCCATGAACCAGTGCAGAGTGGCACATCGCTTCGATATGATCTTGATTCGAATGCACGCCACCATCAGATAACAATCCCATAATGTGTACATTACCGCCAAGCTCGTTTGCAGCTTTTACAGCGTCAACTAACGCTTCATTTTTATAAAATTCGCGGTTGGCAAGCTCATTTGAGATCCGAGTTGAATCTTGGTAAAGGACACGACCAGCACCTAGGTTCATATGCCCTACTTCTGAATTACCAAATTGACCGTCTGGTAACCCAACATCTTCTCCCGAAGCCGATATCAACCCATGCGGATACTGCTGATAAATCTTATCAAGGTTCGGCATGTTTGCGGCAGCAATAGCATTATCTTTCTCATCTTCACGATGCCCAAAGCCATCCAATATCATCAAAACGTGCGGTGTTTTTTTATTTTGCACGCTGCCTTGCTTACTATTAAGCTGCGCCTGATTGTCATCAATAGATTCTAATGGCTGCTGGTTACTGGTCATATATTACCGCTCCTCAAGTGAATGAACGCCTATAATTTTGTATTAGGGTGTTGAAAGCACTCTATATTAACACATATCTCAAAATAGCTGAAAACTCGACATTTTTTAACTAATTTACACAATTTCTAAGCCATTTTTTCCAATATGGCATCCTTAATAAGTAAAACAATTATTGATGCAAAGTATTAATCTGTAAATCAGACTTGCAATCAGTTATTCCATTGGTTAAGATAAAATTATTCTAGAGTGTTGGCTAGTAGATGTTTATTCCCTGAGCCGATAATGCTTTACCTGGATGTGCTATCTATTGCTTCATTGTGTATGCCTGCACCGCTTGCGGTGTATCAGGAAACCTGCCGAGGTAATGACGCATCCGCCCTGAACTTCACGGTTCATGGGTCACCATTTTACGGCGGCACTCTGGTTGTTATATTCGGTTACGACCATTAAAAGCCCCTTTTGTCATCGACGAAAGGGGCTTTTTTATGTTCGACTATCAAACCATCTATTATTCATCGTTGGCAGATTTAGTAATTTTCTTCACATCTTTCGGAATGGTTTTTGCAGTACCATCAACCGTGGTATGTTGTTTAAAGGTGTCACCGAACGGATTTTGCTGTTGTTGCCCGAATGGGTTTTGCCCATTCATGCCTCCTGCACCGCCAAACGGGTTTTGACCACCCATACTACCAAACGGATTTTGACCTCCGCCCATTTGCCCACCCATTTGTTTGGCCATCATCTCCATCATTTTTTGCTGATTATTCATGACATAGTTATTAGCCATATCTTTAAGCTTCTTTTGTACTGGTGGCAACACCACAAGCAATGCCAATAGATCGCTAATAACTCCTGGAATCAATAGCAAAATACCGGCCGCTGCCATAGCGACACTCTTTAGCATAGTAGATTCTTGCGGACGCATCGCGGGATTCATCATGCCCCCAGCTTTCATTTGCTGCGCCATTGGATTAAGGGCAACCATACCCTTACGAATCAGAGAGATACCAATGACAGCGGCAATAATGAACCACATAAATACTACCCAGCCACTCATAAATTGAGCAAGCAAATACCACAAGAGCATCTCGATAATAAACCAAACGATGGCAATACCAACTATCTGACCCATAAGGCGTCGTCCTATCAAATAAAAACTAAAAAATTGAGCGCCATGAAATTAAAATGGCTAACATATGATGTATATGGGGATTGATTGCTATACTATCAAACTTAAGGCTGATTTTTAAGCCATAAAATAAAATGAAAGTAAGACGGAATACTATGGCAATTATTATAGGAATTGATCCTGGCTCACGTATGACGGGTTATGGCATCGTTCAACAAACAGGCGATAAGTTAACCTATATTGATGCAGGCACCATTCGTACTGACACCAAAGAGATGCCTGAACGCCTTAAACGTATTTTCAACGGCTTGACTCGTATTACTCAGCATCACCTAAAGTATGCTGATGAGCCTATTTATACTGCTATTGAGCAAGTATTTATGGCAGAAAACCCTGATTCTGCGCTTAAACTTGGGCAAGCACGAGGTGCAGCCATTGCAGCAATGGTGGCATTAGACTTAGAGGTGTCAGAATATACGGCACGTCAGATCAAACAAGCCGTATGTGGTTATGGTGCTGCTGCCAAAGAGCAAGTGCAAGAGATGGTCTGCCGCATATTGTCTTTAGATGTGGTACCACAACAAGATGCTGCTGATGGGCTTGCCTGCGCTATCTGTCATGCGCATTCAAGTCACTCTATGAATAAACTACTACTCAACAGCTCGATGCGTGGACGCGGCGGTTCTAAGAAAAAAGGCCGTTGGCGCCTAACGGAAGAAGATTTAGGCAATTTACGTTAAAATACATGACCATAAAAAACACGTGTCCAAATGGCGCGTGTTTTTTTATTGAAGTGTTTCTCTTTTAGCACACTGCTATTTAGTTAACAACTGAACTTTCGATAACCATATCTAGTACATAAGCGTATTCTGCATTTGAAGCGTCGTCAGCCTTGAGCTTATGACGCTGTAAACGTAGTATTTCATTATGCTTACCATCATGTTCATAACCATCAATACTACCCATGAAATCCGTCCATTCACCCTCGTCAGTCTTTATACCTTGATCATCGTAAGTGATGGGTTTTATTTGTAAACAAGCTTGTGTACTATCATCAGCACAAGGTGTAGTTTTTGCACTCACTGCCCAAAATATAGTTTCACCTTTGCTATTATATTTTGCCTGCGCCGTCATTTTACCTCTCCAAACCAAAGTTGTATTATTGCTAGCAACCTGAGTAAGGGTCGGCGGTGTGCCATCTGCCAAGCTTATCTGACTCTCTCCCTGCATAAGCTCATTTAGTTCATTTTCAGCTATATTTAAATCATCACATAGCATTTTGGTACTCATACCATCTTCGGTCATCAACATGTTATCTTGCAGTTGATAAGCAGCATTTATTGTATTACAACCAACACTATAGCTAATACTGTTCTGACCTTGATACTTGCTGAAGCTCAGAACAACTTGCTCATTTATGTCCATTAACGACGTTACTGGTTGGTTACTTTCATCGGTTGCAGTTACCAATGTCCAACGATAGCGGGCAAGATTAGCAATTAACTTGTCTTCGGTGCTCAAAATTTCAGGGGCAGATGACGATTGGACAGTAGTATTGATAGTCGTACCCTCTGCATTAGGCTCATTACTAGTTGAAGCATTATTACATGCCACTAAAGCCGAACTAGCTATTAGTAGGCTTGGCAATAATAATGTTTTTAGAATTGGTTTTAAATTTGCACTTACCATGTTACATCTCTCTTAGGGCACTCACCTAAAATTTCTTTCTTCAATGTATTTTTTTAACGAGATTGCCATATTAATATAGCGTTTCGATTGCTCAATCTAATTTATAGACAGCTTGTTTACGACCATTCAAAATACTAGCTCTGCTTTATCGAAGTAGTCTTGCAATAAACATTCCTTTAATTAAGTTTTTCTGTCTTAGATGGTGAGTATTTCTAGTATTCAAGTCGGTATGGCGAATATAAAATTAGTATAACTACTATAGACTTGACCATATTGTCTTATGTAATAAAATGTTTAGTTTTATTGCATGAAACCTTTGAAGTCCGCTAGACAGTAGTTTGTTAATACTTCATATTTTCAAAAAAATGATGGACAGCTGATTTCTCAACTGTCCCTCACTAAATATCGGATGAGTTCAATACCTGTAAAAAACCTTTATCTAATCGCTAGCTTGTGTAGATTTCGCCTTAGCAATTTTTTTGATACTAAAACGCTCATTCATCATCTGATAAAAACGCGCTAGGTTTTCTCCTTGCTCATTAGGATTAACCTTGAGTATTTTGCCAAAATCTAACCCCAAGTATAATACGATATCAGCAAAGCTAAGTTGATCGCCTACTAAATAGTCATGGCCTTCCAACGCTTTTTCAAAATAAGGTAACGCTTTAACCGCACGCGCGATAGAAGGCGCTACAAATTCTGGTACTTGCTCAACACGCTGAGCCTTTAAGGGATGACTGTGCTGAAATGCCAACATTAAGTTGTACAATACTTCAAATTCAGCAATACGGCGCATAGAACAGACTTGCGCACGTTGTACCACATCGTTACCCATTACTGAGCGCTCACCATATACTCGATCTAGATACTCACACACTGCTTGTGAGTCATTGAGTACCGTACCATCATCCAACGTTAATACCGGGACTGTTTGCATCGGGTTCATTTGGGTAAAAGCATCTGACATCTGTTCATTAGCGGCAAAGTCGATATCTATTACATCGATATCGTCCATATCATCAACATCAATACCTTTTGATGCTAACAAAATAAGGGCTTTACGCGGGTTAGGGGCAGTACGGGTTACATATAATTTTTTCATGGCAAACTCCCTGTAAGGATAATCAAGCAGCGGCTCAGCGCTGATACGCTTTATTGTGGTTGTTACATTCATGTATACAGATCATTTTTATCGATAATCTGTACAATAGTTATAGCCTACTCCAGTCATCATAGCAAAGCCTTATTAGTGCTTGTCAAAAGAATAATAAAAAGCCCCATAACTTTAAGTTATGAGGCTTTAATTAATCTTACTTATCTATAAACATGCTATTTATTTATTAGGCGCAGGTGTCGTACGCAAATAAGGCTTAATTTCGGTATGACCTTTAGGATAATTAGCAGCGATATCTTCGTTTTTCACGCTTGGCGGAATGATAACGTCGTCGCCTTCTTGCCAGTCAACAGGTGTTGCAACGTTATACTCATCAGACAATTGCATCGCATCAATAACACGAACAATCTCATCAAAGTTACGTCCACAGCTGGCAGGATAAGTAAGCGTTAAGCGTACTTTTTTGTTAGGATCGATAATAAACACACTTCTGACCGTTGCCGTATTATCAGCATTTGGATGAATCATGTCGTAAAGATTCGCGACTTTGCGATCAGGATCAGCAATGATAGGGAAGTTGACAGCAGTGCCTTGGGTTTCTTCGATATCACTCACCCAACCTTTATGATCTTCTAAGCCATCAACCGACAATGCGATAGGTTTGACATTACGTTTTTGGAACTCACCACCTAATGCTGCGGTGCGTCCAAGCTCAGTCGTACATACTGGAGTATAGTCTGCAGGATGTGAGAAGAAAACAACCCAGCCATCCCCTGCCCACTCGTGGAAATTTATATCGCCTTCTGTGGTGCTCGCGTCAAAGTTTGGTGCAGTATCACCTAGACGTAAATGTGCCATACCTAATTCCTTGTTTATATTGATGAGCGCTAACACTAAAAAGTATCCTTGCGCTCTGTTATTATCATTGACGCGCTCAGCTATTAACTAATAACTCGGCTAACGTCAGTAAGAATCCTATTTTATATTAACAAACTGGTTACGAATGTCTTGTGACGGATTGTAATTCGATTATTCCATTTATCACTAAGTAGAGAGCTTAATGGTTGTTAAGATTTAAACATAGCGGCACCATCCATTTTCAATTGAACGGTATCGGCTTTCCATGTGAGTTTAGGGGTCGCCTCACTCATGCGCTTGCTCGTCTCGCCTGAGTGCCGCAAGGTAATACCTTGTTCATCAATAATGGCAATACCAATCACATAAGTATAAACAAAACGACTTTTGGCTTTGGGTGAGGCCTTTATATTAAAGGTACATTCTACAATTTGGTCCTGATACTGCATACGCATTTTTGGCTGTAAAGAAGCAATGGACACCACACCATTCGAAACTGCAGAATATACTGAAAAGACCAAGGCAACTTTACCACCATAATATTCAGCAATAGCAGGATTGACCAACACCGTCTCTTTTCCAGGCTCATTAGCACTAGCGACTTGTACATCACCTTGATGATGCACATAAGGCATGCTATTTAAGTTGCCTATTTGCTTGGGAGCATGGACATAGCTCATGTCTTTACTGCTCTGAGCCAATATTCCAACACGCAAATCTAAATCATCGTTATCGGCACTAGCATCACCATTGTCTATCCATATGGCTTCTACTGTTAGATAGTCATGACTGCCTTTCGTGAGGTTAATTCGATGTTCACTACCAGGTTTGTCTAAGATGACCTTTTTCAGACTAACAGCCGTTGGCTGCTCTGTTTTTGTCGCATTAACCAACGGTGCGGCAGAGGTAGTATTTATAGTAGATAATTGATCAGTAGGCTCATCTGCGACATCCCCACCGAAATGGGTCACCAATGCATCTAAACCACCGTTAAAACCTTGTCCAATGGCGTTAATACGCCAAATATTATTTTTACGATAGACTTGAAACAACATCATGGCGCGCTCACTATCAAATGCACTACCGTCAAATTGATAAGTTGCTAATATCTGCCCTGCTTGCTCTAACGTCACGCTACTAGCACCAAGCTCACGCATGGTCGCTTGACCATCGATTGTTGCCGTCAATACCAAATAATCTACGGAATCTGGTAGTTTACTGAGATCAATATCGAAGCGCTGTTGAGTCGCTGTTGACTGCCAACTGATAGCGCCACAAGGCGTTCTTGGCTGGTTATAAAAGGTCATATAATCATCATTTATTAACTTCTGCTGCCCACTCAAACCAAAGCAAGCCACATCAATAACGGTAGCGCCTGCTGATAGCTCTGCAATCAATGTAAATTGCTGCATAACACCAACCTCAGTGAACTTGGCTTTTTGACCCATAATTAGATTGAGCATTATTATTGTCCTAATGATAATTTAGTATCAATTTATGCAATGGTTAAACAACCATTCCTGAATCCCACAAGCAAAACTCGCCAAACTTACCGCGTTTGCTTGTACCGCCAGCGGCACGCCCAGTGTCTGTTAATACCAATTCACCTTCTTGTTCTTGTAAATACCCAACTGCCAGCAACTTATCATTTAATTCTTGAGTCTTAAAACCTAGCTCTTTAGCAAGTTTCGCAGTCGTCAGCTTAGAGTAAGTAGGCTGCGCTGATTCCGTAATGGATTTTGCAGTTGCATTAGTGCCAACCGTTGTATTATTAGTAGTGGCTGTACTATCAACCCCACCATCCGATTCGGTCACCTTTTCAAGTGACATCCGCACTTCATCACTGATACGAATGATGCGTTGGGCTTCCTCGTAAGTATCGGCATAGAGCTTAGTGTCTTCGTTACGGTAAATCAGTACCCCCATTTCATTATTATTTACTTGGCTAAACTCATAAAGGTTCAAACTGGTAATAATGCATTCGTTTTCATTGAGATAGCACTTAGCATGTAAGTTTTTACAAAAGCTGGTACGAATAAAGGTTAGATTTTTGAGCCAATTTATCTCTTCAGGGTGTAAGTCATTTTTGCCATAAACAATTCTAATATCGATTTTGAGACGGTTACGGTCCTCTAGTAGCTCTTTAATACGCTCATTAAGCTTTAAATACGGGCTAATAATAATCAATCTATCAGAAGCATTTTTAATCAATTCTTCTAAATGATAGGTTGTACCACTACTGTTTAAAAACTTTGCCATTCTAATGCCCTCAACATCTACTATTAAAATTCATATTTATTCATAAAAAAGCCCATCTCTAGCGTACTAGAAACGGGCACAATTGCAAACTACTATTGTTGAGTTTAATCTATAATATTAGAGCTCTAGCTTATACATCATTCGTTTATAAAAATTCATTACGCAAATCTAGAGTAGATTCTTCACCTAGAGTTGCATAGTGCTTATCAAGGAATGCCTTAGCAGACTCACGACCAATATCGCGCAGGTGGGTTAAAAATGCCCATTCGGAATTTATTTTACTAGACGCTGACAATGGATTGATTTGCTCAGTAGCTTCAATACGGTGCACGAATACTTCAGAATAATGTTCTCTATCCAGATTGTTCTCACGTAACTGACGGGTCACAAACTCGATAGCTCGCAACTCTCTTAGCAAAGATGAATTGAACGAAATCTCATTAATGCGATTCTGTATTTCTATGGCACTTTTCGGGGTTTCATTGCGTTCAACTGGGTTAATTTGAACGATGGCAATATCCTTGGACTTAGTGGTGCGAAACAAGGGATACAGAGGTGGGTTGCCAACATAACCACCGTCCCAATAGGGTACGCCATCAATTTCAACGGCTTGGAAATAAGACGGTAAACATGCCGAAGCTAAGATCATGTCTGCGGTTAGCTCTTCACGGTTGAATACTTTTATTTTGCCCGTATGCACGTTGGTTGCCGCAACAAACAGTTTTAACTCATTACATGCTCTGACCTTTTCAAAGTCAATAGTAGACTCAACCAAATCACGTAATGGGTTAATATTCAGCGGGTTGGTGTCATAAGGCGAAGCAACTCGACTAAATAGATCAAGCATTAGGTAAGCCGGTGAGTCATCCACATCCCATCTACCTGTCAGAATACTCAAAGGGCTGCGCTTAATAGGGCTCATCCTGCCCATGTATGCCACTTGGCGCCAAAACTGCTCAAGCGCCTCACGTGCACCATCTGCGCCACCATCCATATAGCCTTGTGCTAATACTGCTGCATTCATAGCACCAGCACTCGTCCCAGTAATACCTTCTACACTGACCCGACCATCTTCCATGAAGTAGTCCAGTACGCCCCAGGTAAAGGCGCCATGAGAACCGCCACCTTGCAGTGCTAGATTGATCGATTTTTTAACCATAATCTCTTTACACTCCCTTAGATGTATCGTTGAGCTTGCCTGTCTGGTTTTCTGATAGATAAAGCCAACTAATAATTATTTGTTGCGCGTTCAGCAGCCAATAGCAGCCCGCCTAAATTCGATACTGATAAAGTATCAGCGCGATGCAATTGCTCAATATTAGCTGGTAACTCTAATCTGAGCATTGCATCTTCAAGAGTTTGGCAGACAGTAACTAAGCCGGTTTATAACTATCACGTAAGCTGACGATTTGATTAAATATAGGCTTATCACTAGTATGTTCTTCGCTATCCGCGATAAAGTAACCTTCACGCTCAAACTGGAAACGCGTACCAGCTTCAGCATTAGCCAATGATGGCTCAACTACCGCATTAAGTTCAGTCAACGAGTCCGGATTCAATACTTGATGTACATCAGCGACGCTACTTGGGTCTTCGACACTAAATAACTGCTCATACATGCGTACCGTTGCTGGAACGCCTTGGCTGGCCGATACCCAATGAATGACGCCTTTAACCTTACGACCTTCAGGGTTGTTGCCTAGCGTTGCCGGATCAATCGTTGCTTTTAGCTCAACGACGTTGCCACTATCATCAGTAATATGCTCAGTCACTGCCAATACATAGGTATTGCGCAGACGAATTTCTGGCTTTTCTGGTGATAAGCGCTTATAGCCTGCTGGCGGCTCAATCTCGTAATCGCCTTGATCGATATACAAAGTTTCAGTAAACGGAATTTCACGCTCACCCATATCGACGTTAGGATGGTTCGGTTGAGTTAGCCATAAAGTTTGCGTGGCATCGTCAAAGCGCGCATTGACACTATCAGCTTTTTGCGCTTCCCAACTACTAACTGCTTCCGCAAAGTTAGTAATGGTCACTTTTAATGGCTTTAGCACTGCCATACCACGTGCAGTGGTGGTTTCCAATGATTGACGAATGCTAAATTCTAATAAACGAAAATCAACAACACTGTCCACTTTAGTCACGCCAACACGTTCACAGAAGTCACGTAAGCCCTCTGGCGTATAACCACGACGACGCATGCCAGCGATAGTCGGCATACGCGGATCATCCCAACCACTGACAATACCTTCATCAACCAATTGCTTGAGTTTACGCTTACTGGTCATAGTATGGTCAACATTCAAGCGGCTGAACTCGTACTGATGTGGCGGTACATCAAAACCGACTTTTTCAACCGCCCAATCATAAAATGGACGGTGATCTTCAAACTCTAGCGTACATAATGAATGAGTAATACCTTCGAGTGCATCAGAAAGCGGATGGGCAAAATCATACATGGGATAGATACACCATTTATCACCCGTTTGATGATGCGCTTGATGCATGACGCGGTAAATAACAGGGTCGCGCATATTCATATTTGGGCTTGCCATATCAATCTTGGCACGCAAAACCGCTTTACCCTCAGCAAACTTGCCCTCTTTCATATCATTAAAGAGCGTTAAGTTTTCTTCAACACTGGCATCACGATGTGGTGATGGCGTGCCAGCCTCATTAAATGAGCCACGGTTTTCTTTAATCTGCTCAGGCGACTGCAAGTCTACATAGGCATCACCCTGCTCAATCAACTGCACGGCCCACGCATGTAATTGGTCGAAGTAACCTGACGCATGGTGCGCGTCCCCTGCCCACTCAAATCCAAGCCATCTGACATCGTTCTCGATGTTATCAATGAAATCTTGCTTTTCTGCGGTTGGGTTGGTGTCATCAAAACGCAAGTTACACACACCGCCAAACTCTTTGGCCACGCCAAAGTTTAGGCAAATGGATTTGACATGACCAAGATGCAAGTAACCATTTGGCTCAGGCGGAAAGCGTGTCACAATTTGTGGGTATTTTTGCGCATTGACATCATCACGAATGATATTACGAATAAAATCGTTTTTTTGTTCGTCTTTTTGTGCATTGTTGCTTGAGTGCTCACTCATCGGGCATTGCTCCTAACGCAAATTGTCATTTCATGCTACGTGCCATCACGCATCATGGAAAATTCAAACCAAACCATTAAAAAAAAATAGGTTATCAAAAATTATAATAAAAAGTTAAAGTTGCGTTATTCTATCAGGTTTCATAAACGCATTAACAGCCTGATACATGACACGAGATAAAAAAGCCGTTAGACTAGCCATGACTTTTTATCAATCACTCACGACAGTGCTAATTAAGGCGCTGCAATCAAAAAGGAATATCACATGGTAGACATGCCACCAGTAGTAGAACTTGACACCAGTATGGGTGCGATCGTTATCGAACTCAATGAAGAAAAAGCGCCAAAAACGGTAGAAAACTTTTTAAACTATGTAAAATCTGGTCATTATGACGGTACGATTTTCCATCGCATCATTGACGGCTTTATGATTCAAGGCGGCGGAATGGACGCTGAAATGAATGAAAAAGCGACCAATGCTCCAGTTGAGAACGAAGCTGATAACGGTCTAAAGAATGACAAAGGTACGATTGCGATGGCACGTACGCAAGACCCGCATTCAGCAACCAGCCAGTTTTTCGTTAACGTAAAAGATAACGACTTTCTAAACCATTCTGGCAAAAACATGCAGGGTTGGGGTTACACGGTATTTGGTAAAGTAACCAGCGGTATGGACGTCATCGAAAAAATGCGCGGTGTACCAACAGGTCGTTTCGGCATGCATGCTGATGTGCCTAAAGAGCCAGTCGTTATCAACTCAGCGACTATTATCACTAAGTAATTATTACTCAATAACTGTTTCTCAGTAATCATTATTCAATAGTTATTACTCAGTAGCGATGAGTCAGTAAAAACTTATGAGTCGTTACTGTTTAAAATTACGAGGATAAGGATAAATGCAAAGTTTTGACCATCTAATTACCACCCGCCCTCATGAGGTGCGGCAAGTATTGATTAGCGATTTGCATTTATCGCCTGAAGAGCCTGCCTTAGTGCAGGCTTTTTTGGCGCTGCTTGATGATTGCCTTGCCTTGCCTGCGCTAAAGCGCTTATTTATCCTAGGTGATTGGTTTGAAGTATGGCTAGGTGACGATGTTTACTTATCGTTATCAGAAGATGAGCGCCAAACCCATTGGCTAACTCCGCTTATCGTTAAATTAAAAAAGCTACGGGTAGCTGGCTGTGAGATTTTGGTCATGCATGGGAATCGTGATTTTTTGTTAGGTCAGCCATTTTGCAATTTATTCGGTGGTGAGCTTATTTATGAGCCATACACTTTAACCGTTGGACAGCAGAATTATCGCTTAGAACACGGCGATGCGTTATGCATTGATGATAAGAAATATCAGTTTTTTCGCAAAATCATGCGCAATCGGTTAACCCAGTGGTACTTGCTGAATAAATCATTAGAAAAACGCTTGGCTATCGCAGATAAAATGCGCAAAAAAAGCCAGCAGAATAATGCCAATAAAGCTGCTTACATCATGGATGTCAATAAAGATGCAGTGATACATGCAGTGGCTGATAGCGATGCTTTACTACATGGTCATACTCACCGTCCAGATATTCATCAAGCGACCAGTAATAAAAAACGCTACGTGCTGGGTGACTGGCGACTGCTAGATGGCGATACACGCCAGCCAAAAGTCAGCGCGGTGATTGGCGCAGTAACCACAGATGAAAACTCAGATAATGATAAATTTAACTTGATTGAATTTAAATTTCTAATTTCATGATATCTATGTGAACGTCTCTTATTTACGATAAAAAAAGGGTCTGTTAAAATAACAGACCCTTTTTTTGACTATCTAAAATCACTTGATTCTAAGGGATTAATTTAAAGAAATGCTGACGATAATGCTTTAGCTCACGAATAGAGTCGCGAATATCGTCTAACGCTAAGTGACTGCCACCTTTTTCAAAGTTCTTTAAGATATCAGGGCGCCAGCGGAAGCATAGCTCTTTGATTGATGACACATCAAGGTTGCGATAATGAAAGAACTTTTCCAGTTCGGGCATTTGACGCGCCATAAAACGGCGATCTTGGCAAATTGAGTTGCCACACATTGGTGATTTGCCACTATCGACCCACTTGTTCAAAAACTTAATAGTTTCAGCTTCGGCCTCTGCCAATGTCACTGTGCTACGGCGTACACGATCAACCAATCCTGACTGGCCATGTTGCTTGGTATTCCAGTCATCCATTTTATTTAAGGTTTGATCCGATACTTTGATAGCAAACACTGGCCCTTCGGCAAGGACATTTAAATCTTCATCAGTAACGACAGTAGCAATCTCGATAATCTCATCGTTTAAAGTATCAAGTCCGGTCATTTCTAGGTCAATCCATACCAGCCCTTTTTTGCCTTGGTTTCTGATTCTAATCTTATTGGGATGGTCATCGGTACTCATATTTTGTCCTATGGTCAATAAAGTTTGAAACAACTTTGGAGCAATGTTAACTAAATAAATGACATATAAATGGTCATGCTTAAATAATTTTTTTGCGCTTAGTCATTCATAATGTCTAAAAAAACCAAAACATTACAAAACCACTGTCTGGTACAGGCGCTTTAGGCTGTATGTTAGCAAATTTTCACGCTACACTTAGAGATATTTTTTTAATAGGTTCAAAACCCATGGCATTAATCCGGCAACGCAAGCTGACTAAACAACAGATTCGTCGCATTGACAAACAACAGCTGGCAAGTCAAGACAGCATAGATGATAGCTTGATGGATGGCGTGGTCATGGCGCATTATGGCAAGCAATTAGAGGTACAGGTGACCAGCTTGCCAGCCGACATACCAGTGCAGCCTGAAGTCGCACCCGATGACCCTGAGCCATTTTGGCAAACGCTTGCTTTAGGGGATATATGGCGTTGTCATGTGCGCACTAACTTGCCAATGCTATCAACTGGTGATCACGTGCGCTGGAGTGCCGATCCCAATACTGGCTTTGGTCGTATTGAGTCCGTACAACCACGCACTTCTCTTGTCTCGCGTCCAGATCGTTACCATAAGCTTAAGCCTGTTGCAGCCAATGTCGATATTTTGGCCATTGTATTTGCGCCGCTACCTGCTGCTGCGCCGACACTCATCGATCGCTATTTGGTCGTTTGCCATCATGCTGGCGTGAAGCCCTTATTAGTATTGAATAAGGCGGATTTGTTGGTACAAGAGAGTTATGCAGACACCAATGACTTGCTCGTACAGTATGCTGCTCTTGGTTATGAAAGCGTACTTACTTCGGTCGACTGTCCTGAGAATATCGCTGATAGTACTGAGCAGCAAGGGCTTGGCGAGTTAAAGCGTTACATAGATAAAAAACTGGTTATCTTTGCGGGTCAGTCTGGTGTCGGTAAAAGTAGCTTAATTAACGCCCTGCTACCAGAATCGGCACAGAGCGTAAATATTATTTCTGAAAACTCAAAACTTGGTCAGCATACCACGACGACCAGCCGCCTATTGCCATTTAATCCAGATGATCTTACCCAAGGCGGTATTGTCGATACCCCTGGTATTCGTGAATATGGTATTTGGCATTTGACCCCTGATGATGTGATTTCAGGCTTCGTTGAACTTGCGCCACTGGCTGGTGATTGCCAATTCCGTGATTGTCGTCATACTCATAACAGTAAAGGCTGTGCGTTATGGAGAGCCGTTGCTGACGGTGAAGTACTGCAGCGCCGTGTTGAAAACCTCATCACGTTACGAATAGAGGCTGATACCAAGCCTTACTAGGTATTGCTTACTATTAAAACTTAGGTTAGCCATCGCACGTTTACTATGGATGTCCTAATCGGTATAATAGCGCCTTGTTCGGTAATGCTGGGCTGTATTCGCAGTTTAGTGGAACACTAATTTTTTGGAGGTTTGGTTTGGATCGTGCGCTTGAATTTGTGGGCAACCACCCGTTTTTATTTGGTATCTTAGCAGTACTTGCCGTACTGTTCTTTGCCATTGAAAATAAACGTAGCGGCAAAAAAGTGTCGCCCAATACCCTCGGCATGATGGTCAACTCTCAAAACGCGCAGCTTATCGATATTCGCGCCAAAAAGAAGTTTACCACCGGCTATATCCAAGGCAGTCGTAACATCCCTTTTACAGAGCTCAAAGATCATTTAGATGAAATTCGTGCAATTGAACAGCCTGTGATTATCATTTGTGATATGGGTGTACAAGCAGGCGCGGCTATTCAGATGATTGGTAAAGACAGTGTTTATCGTCTAGAAGGCGGTGTTGGTGGCTGGCAAGGTGCTGGCATGCCATTAGTAGGATTAAAAGATGCTAAGCCTAAGAACAAGGGCAAAGCAAAACCTAGCTTGCACAAATAGTTCTACATCAACACGCCTTAATAAAATGCATTATTAATAAAAAGACATGACTCTCAGTTGTGTCTTTTTTTATGGAAAACTCTTAATTGATAATAAGTCACTTAAGAACTTATATAACCTTTTGCAGCGAACTAGCTTGAATTTATCACCCTCATCCCCACTTTATAATGAGCATAATCAAATACACACTAGTCATTAACCTATCTAAATCAGGATAATAGACAAACTACACGACATAAAATCAATTAAGGATATCTTATGACTGCCTCAGTTAAAGTTTATACTACGCCTATCTGCCCTTACTGCTCAAACGCTAAACAATTACTAAAAAATAAAGGCATTGAGTATGAAGAAATTGGTATGCATGATATGAGTAGCGATGAGCGCCGCGCATTGATGCAAAAAACCAATAACTATCGCACTGTGCCACAAATTTTCGTCGGTGATACTTTCGTTGGTGGTTTTGACGAGCTCAATCAAATGAACCAGCAAGGCAAGCTTGACGAGCTATTAGCTGGTTAATCTGCTACATTAAGCAGCTTATATAATAGTGACATTAGCTGGCCCTAGTTAATATAAATATGATATTGACCAATCGATAGCTGGCTATTGTCATTCCTGCACTAGCTTGTAATAATGTAGCTTGCAACTTAACCTTGCTACCAGGACATCAACGACACATTGCATTACTTATTTGAGGAATTATCATGGCTGAAGAACAAGCACAACCACAATTAGCACTAGAACGTATCTACGTAAAAGACATGTCACTTGAAGTGCCGGGCGCTGGCGTATTCACCAAAGAGTGGAACCCTGAGCTTGATATTAACCTATCAAGCAATGCCGAAAAGCTAGATGACGATCATTATCAAGTAATCTTGACTGTGAGCGTTACCGCTAAAAATGCTGAAGAACCTGCTTTTATTGCTGAAGTTCATCAAGCTGGTATTTTCTTACTAAAAAATATTCCTGAAGATCAAATCGGGCAAATTTTAGGTGCTTATTGCCCTAACGTTTTGTTCCCTTACGCTCGTGAAGTCATCAGCGACATCGTGACTCGTGGTAGCTTCCCGCAATTACTGCTTGCTCCAGTCAACTTTGACCAAGCATATGCACAGAGCCAACAGCAAGCGCAAATTGATGCTGAAGGTAATGCTTAAACTTTAAAATAAAGTTTATATTTTAAAAAAGCCATCTCCTAACTTAGGTAGATGGCTTTTTTATGTATTGCTTTTAATAAATTCCTATCATTTTTCTAATGACATTATTTATTGTAGTTGGATTTTTATAGCTACTATTTATATCTACTACAAGACATTAAAAAACCCTGCCAATAAGCAGGGTCTTCGTTAGTATAATTCAGTATACAGAATATCCCTAAAACGAATTAACCTTTTAACGCTGACAATATCTGCTGCTTAACATCATCAATAGCTTGCGTGCCATCGAACTTGTCATATTTAGGCGCATTCTCGCCCTCTTTGGCTTTATCTTGATAAAAACCAACCAAGGTTGACGTCTGCTGATGATAAGTTGCAAGGCGCTCACGAATAGTAGATTCTTTGTCATCTTCACGTTGGATAAGTACTTCACCGGTCACATCGTCGATACCATTTTGCTTCGGTGGATTATGATCGACATGATATACACGGCCTGAACCTGGATGCTGGCGACGACCAGATAGGCGCTTTACGATCTCATCATCAGGTACACTGATCTCAACTACATGATCGATGGCAACATCAGCGTCTGCAAGCGCTTGAGCTTGGGGAATGGTACGCGGGAAACCATCAAGAATGCAGCCATTAGCACAATCAGGCTTAGAGATACGCTCTTTTACTAGGTTGATGATAAGATCATCAGAGACCAGTCCACCTGCATTCATAATGCCTTCAGCTTGTTTACCAAGCTCGCTACCTTCTTTAATCGCTGCACGTAGCATATCGCCAGTCGAGATTTGCGGGATATCAAATTCTTTAGAGATAAACTGTGCTTGGGTGCCTTTACCGGCGCCAGGTGGACCTAGCAAAATAATACGCATCATAATACGTCTCTCCTTGATGGATGGGATTTGGGGATTGGTTAATTGCGTGAATGCCGGATATACCTTACCTTGTGGCTTTATAAAGCTCAAGTATTTTTAGTACTAGTGTCGCCTGTAGATATGACTTATCTGTTCATGTAACGCAATTGCGCGCCGCAGTAATACGCTACAGCGCTTATGTCATGAGGCTTTTCAAAAGTTACGGTATCTGCTGATTTATTTCAACGTTAACTTGTTTTTGATCGGCACTAATCACGACTGGGTTGCCAGATAAGTCCCCTGACTCTGCACTTGCATTACCACTATGGCTAATACGAGCAATAACAGCCAGTTGAGTTTTTGCCGCACGTGCCGATTGTATCGTCCGCTCAGGCATCATAGCATCAAGATCACTTAAGCTAATACTGGCCTCACCTTGCTGAATCACACTAATAGGCAAACGCTTGGCTGCAAATGGTGGGCCGCCATTAACATCACGAATGGCAACAAATAGTACGTCATCGCCTTTGACTAATGGTAATAAGCTAGAATTGACCTTCACCGTTACATTAACACCCTCAGCCGCTTGTTGCTGCTGTGCTTTCACATTGGCACTTAGCTCATCTAGGCTGGTCAACGCTTTTGTATGATCACCCGGCTTGGCAGCAATACTAGCACGTAATCTCTGAATCCAGCCTTCTGCCTGCTCAAAGTTACTAGCACGTGCTTCACCCATTGCCATCAGCATCTGTGCGCCCTCATGCTGTGGGTTGTTGGCTAATACATCTTGTAGTACGCGACGACTAGTAGCATCTAGCTGGCCTTCGTTCGCAAAAAAGCTAATCTGCGCATAAGTGGTCGCAATCTCTTCATTATCAGGAGATAGACGATATGCCCTAGATAAAGCTTCTAATGCAGAGTCAGTCACTTCAAGCGATAAAAACAGCTCTGACAAGCGCATCCAGCGATTAGGGTCATCAGCATGACGATGGACGTTGGTCTGCATAGCTGTAATCAGCTGACGGCCATCTTCAATAGCCCACTCTGGTGGCTGATCAATCTTACCAGTCAATAAGTCGTCAGCTACTTGGCCAACTTTATCTTCTGCTTGCCATAGCTCAAATACTGGTGTGCGATCGCTAATCAATAAATACGCCATCGCTGCCAATACGGGTACCCAGATAGTAATTATTAAACGGCTTTTGATACCAGGGTTCACCATCGGAGCTGCTTCACGCTGGGCATCTAATAGCTGGCGCTCAAGCTCAAGCTTTTGGTTTTGGTAATGGTTATCATCAATGGTGCCGCTGTCTTTGTCGGTTTTAAGCTCCGCTAAACGTTCACGGAATACTGCCACGTTAATATCTAATAGTTGGTTATCTACGGGCTTATTTTTTATGCGCGTAGCGCGTAGCCATGGTGTAATAACGATGACAGCAAGTATCAATGCGATGAGTAAGCTTAGGGCAATAAATAAGCCAGCAGTAGAAAATACGGTCATTTTTTGTCCTCTGTGCTTGTGATGTCATAATCAGTGCTATTAGTACGTGATAATAGACGATCCAGTTCAGCCTTTTCTGCAGGGGTTAAAGCAGCGACAGTACTATCTACTATCGTACCGCTATCACCACTTGCAACCAGCTGTCGACGTTTGCTCTGCCAAAACCAGCCAGTAATCAAAACGATCAATAATAGTGGCGGAAAAAACCATAATATCCATGTTGACGGACGTACAGGTGGCTTATAGGTAATAAAATCACCGTAACGCTCTTGCATATAGCTGCGTATTTCAGCATCACTGCGCCCATCTTTAACAGAATCGTAAACTTTTTGCTTTAAGTCCTGCGCAATAGGTGCATCAGACCCTGCAAGGTTCTGGTTTTGACATTTAGGGCAACGCAGCTCCTCGATGAGACCACGATACTGAGCTTCTTGCTGCACTGAGTCAAAGTCATAAACATCGATTGCCGCATAAGCGGTCATGCTGAGTAGACATGCCAGTACAAAGCTTACTAGCCTTAACACTGTAGCGGTTCTTATCTGAGCAGCCTTCATTTGCATGCCTCCCCAACCTGACTTGGATCTGGACGATTACCATTTTTGTTAGCCTCATTGAGTACTGTCAAACAAGGCTTAATGCGTTCTTGCCAATTGGCTTCATTAACTTCACCAATGATATGCTGACGGATGATGCCGTCCCCATCGACTGTAAAAGTTTCAGGTGCGCCTGTCAGACCTAAGTCTAAAGCAAACTGACCTGACAGATCTTGAATAGACATTGAAAAAGGATCGCCACCTCGGTTCAAATAGCTGAATGCATCACCAATATCATCTTTATAATTAATACCTACCAAATTAACACCACGCTCCTCTAGCTGCATAAGAAACGGATGCTCAATGATACAAGTTGGACACCAAGAGCCCCAAATGTTCATCAAAAACGGCTCATCAGGTAAATTATCATTAGTCATGATACGGCTAGTATCTGCTAATAATGGCAGCTCAAAAGTAGGAACAGGACGCTCAAGAGCCATATTCGCTACAATATCGGTAGGCTTACCTAAACGCATATAAAGCATTACCATCAGTCCTAAAAACACGATAAGTGGAATCAGAAACCATACTTTTAATTGCTTTTTTTTGATAGTTTTATGACGGCGTTCATTGTCATTCTGCTTATTGGGATTAGTGGTGTTGTCTGATTCATTCATCTTACTTCTCCCCAAGCGTTGCAACAGGTGTCGCCGTACTAACTACAGTATCATCAGCAACTTGATGCGGTGATTTGGCTTTTTTAATGCGATAGCGTTTATCAAACATGCTGATCAGTGCACCTAAAGCCATGATAATCGAACCTAGCCATATCCAGCGAATCAAAGGTTTCACGTAGATACGTACAGCCCATTGATTACTATCTTCAGCGATCGGCTCACCAAGCGCTACATATAAATCGCGCATGAGACTGGCATCAATGGCCGCTTCAGTCATCGGCATCATACTAATGATATAGGTACGTTTTTCAGGATATAAAGTCGTGACAGCACGTCCGTCTTTAGTTATCTCAACCTCGGCTTGAATAGCATCAAAGTTGCTACCTTTGACCTCACGGAAGTCTCTCACGGTAAAATCATAACCTTGGACGTTGACGGTATCATTTGGCCCTAATGCCACATCACGCTCGATACTTAAGCTACTGGTAAAGGCAACCCCAATTACTGCGATTAAAACCCCAATATGAGCAGTTTGCTGGCCCCAATAGCTAAGACGTAATTGACGTAGACCATTCATTACATTTGGCGCATTCTTAGTCTTATCTCTAAAATCGATAATCATCCATAGTAGTACCCAAAAGCTTACAGCTAAGGTTACGCCGATATTAAGCATAGATGATGGATGGACAAAATAAGCAATAATCGCTGCTAATACCAGACTGCTGACTGCGATAACCATACCGACGCCCAACAATGGACGCTTGTCTTTTTTCCAGCGAATATTAGAGCCCATACCCATTGCGACTAGTAGCAACCAAGTCAGAGGTACAAATAATGCATTAAAGTAAGGAGGGCCGACTGATACCTGACCTAAATTGAAAGCGTCTGCAATGATCGGATAGAGAGTACCAAGCAGCACGACTAATGTGGCAATTAAAATAATGGCGTTATTGATAACCAAAAATGACTCACGTGAAATCAGCTGATATTGACTCTCAACCGTCAAGCGCCAACCACGTATTGCAAACATTAATAGACCACCACCCACGATAATGCCAAGGATGACTAGAATGACTAAACCACGTGTCGGATCGGCGGCGAACGAATGCACCGAAGTAATGACCCCTGAACGTACCAAAAACGTTCCTAGTAAACTCAGCGCAAAAGCGAAAATCGCTAGCATGATCGTCCATGCTTTGAATACACCGCGCTTTTCAGTAACCGCTAACGAATGTAGCAGCGCAGTACCAGCGAGCCACGGCATCAATGATGCGTTCTCTACTGGATCCCAAAACCACCAACCGCCCCAGCCAAGCTCATAATAAGCCCACCATGAGCCTAAGGCGATACCGATGGTTAAAAACCCCCAAGCAGCTAGTGCCCACGGACGTGACCAACGTGTCCACACCGCATCCAAGCGCCCTTCCCACAATGCTGCCATACAAAAGGCAAACGGCACGACCATGCCCACATAGCCCATATACAGCATAGGCGGATGAATAATCAGACCAAAATCTTGCAGCACAGGGTTTAGATCTGCACCATCAACAGGTATGTTCGGTAAGGTACGATTAAATGGTGATGAGGTAAAAATCAACATCGCTAGCATCATCATCTGTACCGCTGCCAAGATGACTAATACTCGTGCTCGCATCGATAACGGCAAACCGCGGCTAAAGTAAGATACTAGCGCGCACCATGTCGCCATGATGGTCATCCACAGCAGTAGAGACCCTTCATGCCCGCCCCAAGTTGCCGATAATTTGTAATACCAAGGCAACAAAGTGTTGGAGTGCTGCGCGACATAGACAAGGCTAAAATCATTATAATAAAAGCCTGCCATCAACGCTGAAAACGATACTATCATCGCGGCAAACTGCGCCCAAGCCAAACTTGGGGCCAGACGCTGCCAAGCGACTTGGTTGCGCATAACGCCAATAGTTGGTAATACTACCTGTAAAATAGCCAACACAAAGGCGGCCAGTAAGGCAAAATAACCCAATTCTGTGATTAACATACAATCTAACCCTGTTTACCCTAATACGGTCATAGTTTACTGTGGCGGATTGGGCTTTTTATTGGTTTAAAAGCACCTATAGCCTGCCCATTAAAAATCGCTACAACGGTAACCTCGCTAACCACAACAATGTATGGCTTGCGCTCAGCTTCCTTGTAACGACATTATCTTGGATTGACTATATAACTTAATATTGTTTTATAACTTAATGCTGTTTTTTTTCATGTTAGTTCAAGTCTTATATTATTCTAAGTCTATAATTGTAAAGCATATTTTCTCTTGATATCTTTTTTATTATTTTTCTCTTTCTCTTTTATTATTATCAAGTTATCTGCTATTGCACAGCCGGAAAGAACACCAAAACAAGGTGTAACCAACCTGCCAAAAATCCAGTCAAGCCGCCTAATACAATTAGTGTCATCTCATCTTCACGAAACGCTGGACGTAATAAGTTTTGAAACTCATAAGGTGACAAGGCTCTGATACGATCGCGAAACAGACCGAATATTTTACTGGCACGACTCTCATTAAGTTCAGGATCTCGTAGCGGCACCATGGTAGCAGTAATCGACTTATCAATGATCGTATTCTTTAATTGACCATATTCACGGCGACCCAGCCCCATACGCAAGGTCGTTCTGACCACTGGCGACTCTAACACTTGATAAAGATGCGACTTCATCAGCTCACGCGTTTGCGCAGCACGATCACCATACATCATCTCATTCATAATGTTCTCTAGAGTCACTAAATCAGTAACAACAATCTCAGCGAAAACCTCAGACACTTCTTCTTGACGCTTCATAAAGCCGCCTTGGAAACGGAACTGAGCGATATGTGGCAGCCTTGGCTTAATAAACGGAAAACCAGCACAACGTTCAAAAACCTTTATATAAGGGATAAAATGCGGCTCTACTGGATTAAATACCATCCAAATTGCAATCCAGTTAGTCAACAAGCCCCAAACAGCCGCGAAAAACGGTACCGTCCAATGCTGCGGTACAACTAAGAAAATAAACATCTGAATAATGCCAAAAATCAACCCGATCAAAGCACTGATATGCCAAATAAAGTTGATCTCACGTTGGCCAACCTTTAAAAACATATTGACCATTAAACGTCGATCGCTTTCCATCTTATTGACGATCATCTGACGCATATCGACCAAATCTTCGACATGGTAAGTCAAATCAGTCACCAACGACTGCATAATCTCTGGCAGCTCTTGATGCGCTTGGGCATAAATACGGCGCTTTAGAGCATAAGGCAGGTTGCCCCATAGCGCCCCTGAATGCTCGAGCATAATCTCGTCGATGAGCGGCTCAATATTTTTATCTACTGTATCAGTAATAAAAACAGCCATTTGCTCAGGTTCCATCGCTTGAACAAACTCGTCTAGTGAGCCAAGCTTTGAGAGCGTCTGATCAACGATAACCCCAGATATCTTGCCAGCTTTACGCGGGACAATACCTTGCCAGCCAATTCCAGGTAACCCAAAAAAAGGGAAATTAGGTATACGAATACCCCAAAACTTAATGGGGTAAAACAGCATTTTCAATGCCATCCATACATGCAACCATGTGACAAATGCGGTCACTGGTGGAATGGTCAGCATGGCAAAAAATTCTGGATGCTCAGCGAGCGTCTGCCATATTGAGGTTGCGACCATGACTCTTTTTACCTCTGACGTAACGATTATCGTTAATCTGTTGTCTTTTGTTAGAGTTATTAAGAAACGCTTAGGGTCTGTTACACATTCAAGTATTAGGACTGCCAGTACCACATTTGAATGTGCAACAGATCCTGATAAAAATAGCGCTTTAATGACAATTAAACACTATAAAATAAATCGCCTGATTTTAGCATACTTGCCATTTATTAGCACATATCCACCCTAGTCAAGTTGTGACTAGAGATGACAATATCATCTGTCCAATTTGTGTCTGATACCAATTATCGAGTGCATACAATGGCCTATGAGCAATGCTGTCACTAGCATGTAAGAAGCACATAAGAAATAAGTTGGCAAATTCAGCGTAACTTATTTCATTCTGTTATAATTTGTCCTATAGTGACAACGTCAATATATACTCAAACTTATGCTTAATTATTGTCAGACTACCTATGCTATGTAATTGAAATTGTTGATTTTATCATTTTTATATGACTAGCACTTGACCTAATGACTGGTAACATTATTCTCTCTATTAGGGTAATTCCTTCTTTATCCACTGCGCTCATTGGTACTAACTTTACATGAATAAATCGCTTATCCCAGATGCCGAAAATGTTAACCGCATTTTTACGCGCCGTATTCTCATTTTTGGTTTGTTAATTTTTTTGGGTATGTGTGTGTTATTACTGCGTTATGGATACCTGCAAGTGTATGCGCATGACAAATACAAGACTCAGGCAGACAATAATCGTATCAAGCTCATATCTGCACCGCCAAGCCGTGGCTATATCTATGATCGTAATGGTATTTTGCTCGCTGACAATCAGCCTGTATTCACTGCCATGCTCAGCCCCGATGAAGTAGAAGACCCAGAGCGTACTTTAAACTTGCTTGCCCCTATTTTTGACTTAACGGATACTGATATTACTGATATTTTGGCGCGGTTGAGTAAAAGCAAAAATGATCCGGTGACCGTCAAGATTGATTTAACAGATAAGCAACTGGCACAGTTTAGTGAGCGTAAACCGTTTTTCCGTGGCGTTACCATTCAGAGTAAACTGACCCGCTCCTACCCCTACGATGAGCTATTCGCACACGTTATCGGCTATGTTGGGCGTATCAACGACAAAGAAACTAAGCGTATCGATAAAGATCGTTATGCTGGTACTGACCTTATCGGCAAAATTGGTATTGAAGACTTTTATGAAGATATCTTGCTTGGCCAACCGGGCTACCAATCGGTAGAAACCGATGTCCATGGTAATATTCTGCGTCAATTAGATACCAAGCCGCCAGTTTCTGGTAACGATATTACCTTGAGCTTAGATTATGGCTTGCAAACGATCGCCCAGCAGCAGCTTGACGGTCGCCGCGGTGCCATTGTAGCGATAGATCCAAAAAACGGTGACGTACTCGCATTCGTGAGTAATCCAAGTTACGACCCCAACCCTTTTATTTCTGGCATTTCCTTTAAAGATTATGGGGCGCTACAAGATGATCTTGATCAGCCCCTCTATAATCGCGCTCTACAAGGTATGTACCCACCTGCCTCTACCATTAAACCATTTGAAGGTTTAGGTGCGCTACACTATGGATTGCGAGATTGGAATACGACTATCTATGATCCCGGTTATTTTAGCTTACCTGGTGACTCGCATCGTTTTCGTGATTGGAAACGTGGCGGTCATGGCTCGGTAGATTTAAAGAAATCTATCGTCATGTCAGTCGATACTTATTATTATAAACTCGCTTATGAGATGGGTATCCAGCGTTTACATGATTGGATGGTGCGCTTTGGTTTTGGTGAAGAGACGGGAATTGATTTGCCCAATGAGAAGTCTGGCATTATGCCCTCACCGAAGTGGAAAAAAGACACCTACGATAAAGGCTGGCTACCAGGCGAGACTATCTCTGTCAGTATTGGACAAGGTTACTTTCTAGTCACACCGCTACAGATTGCTAATGCGACTGCTATGACGGCTAACAAGGGCAATCACATAACGCCGCATTTGTTAAAAGACAGTGATGGTGCAGCAGAGGTCAACGTCATTACCAAGCCCGATGGTAAAATTGATTATAATGGCAAGCCCTCTGACTGGACGCGTATGCATGATGCGATGGAAGAGACGGTCAAAGCTGGTACTGCTCGCGGTATTTACACGCCGCGCTACCGTATCGCTGGCAAGACTGGTACGGCACAGGTTAAATCTATCGCTCAAGGTAAACGCTACGATAAATCTGCGATAGACAAGCGCCATTGGGATCATGCTTGGTTTAATGGTTTTGCCCCTGTTGAAGACCCACAAATCGCTCTCGCTGTATTGGTTGAGAATGGTGGCGGCGGTAGCGCAGTAGCGGCTCCCATCGGACGTGCTCTATTCGATTATTGGGTATTACAGCGCAAAAGCGACCCCATCTTGCCACCAACTCCTGATGAGTTAAAAGCTATTAAACGCCAAAAGGCATTGGACAAAGCCGCTCGTGATGCCATCCGCGACCAAGAACAAGCACGGGCAGAAAAATTAAAAGAACAGACAGAAGCGGAAGCAGCAACCACTACAGCGACCGAATAAAGAATAACAATTATGAAAAAAACAACGACAAAAGCATCAGCATCGCGTAGCACCAAGCGTAATGCGACTCATAAAAAACCAGTTTCTGCTGGTAATGTGCGTATTATCGGCGGGCAGTTTAAACGTCGTAGCATAAATTTTATCGATGCTGATGGCTTGCGACCGACCCCAGATCGCTTGCGGGAGACGCTGTTTAACTGGCTACTTGCCGACATGCATGGCGCACGTGTACTAGATAGCTGTGCAGGTAGCGGGGTGTTGGGCTTTGAGGCGTTATCTCGCGGCGCGGCGCATTGCACCTTCATTGAAACCAATCAAGCCCAATACCAAATGCTACTGCAAAGCGCGCAGCAGTTGAACATCGATACTGATAGCTATCAAGTTTTTCACGGTAACGCTGAGCAGGTCTTATCTCAGAATAGTAATTTCAAGCATCCGTTCGATATCGTTTTTATTGACCCACCCTATGCAAAGGATTTATGGCAACCCATTTTAACTGCCTTAATTGAACAGTTATTAATTACGACAGAAACGCTGATTTATTTAGAAGCTGATAAAGATTTAAATAAACAATTAGCTGAATTGATCGAGTCTCTTAGCTTATTACCTGCAATGCAAGGCTTGAAAAGGTTTGAATGTCTCAAGCAGACCAAAGTCGGACAAGTTGTCGCTGGACTTTATCGTCTATCATCGTCATAATTGTCTGGTTAATAAAAACGATTAACAAATTTTACAAATGTTTAAAACCGCTAAAAAACTGGCCAACGCTGCAGTTTAATGTATATAAGGCGAAAATAAACCCCAATGCAGCTTGCAAGCGTAGGCGCTACTGCTTATAATGTGCAGTCTGTTTTTTGAGAGCCCCGTTCCCAGCTAAACTCTCAACGAATTCTAATTTTAAGGTTTTATCATGAAAACACTTAGTGCAAAACCAGCTGAAGTGACCCATGACTGGTATGTCGTAGATGCTGACGGCAAAACCCTTGGTCGCTTAGCCACTCAAATTGCTACTCGCTTACGTGGCAAGCATAAGACTTCTTATACTCCGCACGTAGATACTGGTGACTTTATTGTTGTCATCAACGCAGAAAAAATCGCGGTAACGGGTAAAAAAGCACAAGATAAAAAGTATTATCGTCACAGTGGCTACCCAGGCGGTATTAAAGAAACCAACTTCACAAAGCTGATTGCACATAAGCCTGAAGATGTTCTACACAAAGCAGTTAAGGGTATGCTTCCAAAAGGTCCTCTTGGCTATGCGATGATTAAGAAGCTAAAGCTATATGCAGGTACTGAACATCCACATACTGCACAGCAACCTAAAGAACTAGACATCTAAGGAGTCACTTATGGAACGCAATTACGGAACTGGTCGCCGCAAGACGTCTACTGCTCGTGTCTTTTTAGCGAAAGGTACTGGTAGCATTGTCGTTAACGGCAAGCCACTTGATGAATATTTTAGCCGTGAAACTTCACGTATGGTTGTTCGTCAGCCATTAGAGCTACTTGATTCTTCTAACGCATATGATTTTTTTATTACTGTTAAAGGTGGTGGTATTAGTGGTCAAGCGGGCGCTATTCGCCACGGTATCACTCGTGCACTAATCGAGCTTGACGATACTAACAAGCCTGCGCTAAAAGCAGCTGGCTTTGTTACTCGTGATTCACGTCAAGTTGAACGTAAGAAATTGGGCCTACGTAAAGCACGTAAACGTCCACAATTCTCAAAACGTTAATCAAAGCTATCTCTTATTTTCTTGCTATTATTGTCTTTATCTCAGAGTTACAGTAACAGCAGCAAGTAAAAGAATAGATTTGCAAAACCTTATAAGCTGGTCACAGCTTATAAGGTTTTTTTATGCGTGTTGGAAAAAGCTGTTAAATATTTACCTTTCTATAAATGCGCTTTGATAAAACTAACTTGCAAACAGGCTACCGCTACCCCATCATAATAATAACTTTTCATCATTAGCCCCGATGCTATAAACCTGTGCTGCAAAAGGACACTATGAAAGCGCCCGAACAATACGATCCGAGTAAACCATCCTTAAAGAGTAGCACGCCGCCGCAGAGCATGCAGCAGTCTGCTAAATCGCCAGCAATACCTATTGGTACGCCAACAATTACGCAAACTCATAAACGTACTGCGCAAGCAGAAAAAAAGCCGTTTCAGTGGCAATTTTTATTGCCTAAATACTGGGGGATTTGGTTATTATTGGTTATTTTTTTACCGATGATATATCTACCGCTACGTTGGCAGTTTTGGTTAGGTCGTAAGCTCGGTATTTTGATTTATAAAGTTGCAGGCTCGCGGCGACGTGATACGCTGATTAACTTAAGGCTGGCTTTTCCAGAGAAGCCGGAAGCCGAGCGTGAATTGATGGCCAAGCAAGTCTTCGTCAATCAAGGTATTGGTGTATTTGAAACCTTATGCGCTTGGTTTCGCCCTAATGTCTTTACCCGCACTGTCTCTATTTCGGGCTTACAGCATTTAGTTAATGCTCAAAATGAAAATCGTCCTGTTATTTTATTGGGCGCACATTATACGATGCTCGACTTAGGTGGCTTGTTTTGTGCCCAATTTTTTCCCTTAGACTGTATGTATCGTACACAAAATAATCCTCTACTCGATTGGTTTATTTATAATGGTCGTACCAATATTTTTGGTAAGCAAATCTCCAGTCGTGATATGCGCAGTTTAGTCAGTTCTATCAAAGCTGGACATGTGATTTGGTACTCTCCCGATCAAGACTACGGTCTTAAGCAAGGCGTGATGGCACCATTTTTTGGCGTGCCAGCAGCCACTATCACGGCTTCGCGGCGTATGGCCAAGTTAGGCGACAAGCAGCATCCACCAGCGCTAATGGCACTGCATACCTATCGGCAAACGCCAGATAATCTACCAAGCGGTAAAAGGCCACATTATCATCTCACGATTACACCAGAACTGGATAACTATCCCAGTAATGATGAGGTCGCTGATGCTACACGCGTCAATGAAGTGCTAGAAGGATTAGTTCGTATTGATCCAACTCAGTGGATGTGGTTTCACCGTCGCTTTAAAAATAGCCCTGAAGGTCGTACCGATATCTATAAGTAGGCTTTTATTCCTAAGAAAATGACTGGGAAAATTTGCTATACTTTGCCCCATTAAATCGAGTCGTTTACTCAAGTGATTGATATCATATTAACGATAATCGAATAAACCAAAAATTAAACCAACAACGGATTTTTCATGAGCAATCAAACTGACGCACCTATAGATATACCTAAAAAAGAAACCAAACGTATTCTAACGGGCATTAAACCAACGGGCATTCCACACTTGGGTAATTACGTTGGTGCGATTCGTCCAGCAATTGAATCCATTCAAAATAGTGATCATGAAGCATTTTTCTTTTTGGCAGATTATCATGGTATTATCGGCTGTTATGACCCTGCTATCATTCATGAGTCAACCAAAGCGATTGCTGCGACTTGGATTGCATGTGGCCTTGATCCTGAGCGCGTAACTTTCTATCGTCAGTCAGATGTACCTGAGATTTCTGAGTTAGCTTGGATTTTAAATTGCTCATGTGCCAAAGGGTTAATGAACCGGGCGCATGCTTATAAGGCTGCAGTCGATATCAATACAGAAAAGGCAGACGTCGATCCAGATCAAGGGGTTACGATGGGCCTGTTTGGTTATCCCGTCCTTATGGCAGCAGATATCTTGATGTTTAATGCTACCCATGTGCCAGTAGGTCGCGACCAAGTACAGCATATTGAGATGGCACGTGATATTGCCGGTACCTTTAACCATCGTTATAAAACCCTCTTTACGCTACCCTCAGCGGTCGTTGATGAAGACATCCCGCTACTAACAGGGCTTGATGGTCGCAAAATGAGTAAGAGCTATAGCAATACTATTCCTCTATTTGGTGAACCTAATCCGCAAGTCAGTCCTGAAAAGCAGATGCATAAAGCTATTATGAAAATTGTGACCAACTCACAGCTTCCTTCCGAGCCAAAAGATCCTGATGACTCTGCTATCTTTGAGATTTACAAAGCCTTTGCTACTTCTGAAGAGATTGCTGATATGCGTGCGCAGTATGCCGCAGGTATCGGCTGGGGTGATGCCAAGCAAGTGTTGTTTGACAAAATTAATAACGAGATTGCGCCATTCCGTGCTCGTTATGAAGAACTAATGGCCAATCCAAAAGAGTTGGAAGAAATCTTACAAATGGGCGCAGACAAAGCTCGTCGCCATAGCCGTAAACAACTAGACAAAACTCGCCGTGCCATTGGTATCCGTCCGCTTGCCAAACTTAAATAGTGGCTTAATATAAACAATTATTTTGTATGAATAGTCATATGGCTCAAACAACCATTTGATTATCATAACTTGTCGTAATCAAGGCGGATATTAAACGTGCAGACTGAGCTAGAAAACAAACAATCGGCTTTGCCAAAAGCTGTCTTGTCTGCAGCCGTGAATCGAGCCTCTGAGTCACTATCTGATGACAACGAACATGATGGCTCAGTTATCCACGACATGTCTCTGCGCATTTATCAGACACCAGTGCAGCAGCTGCCTGAAGATCTCTATGTGCCACCGCAAGCGTTTGCTATTTGGCTAGAACAGTTTGCTGGGCCATTAGATTTTTTATTATATTTGGTCAAAAAAAACAACGTCGACTTGACGCAAATGCCGATATTGCCTATTACAGAGCAGTACTTGGCTTATATTAGTGAGTTGGATACAGAGCATTTTGAGTTAGCGGGTGACTATCTACTGATGGCCTCGACATTGATTGCGATCAAAACGGAGCTTCTGCTACCTTCGTCTGAAACACCTAGCGATGAGCGTGATCCAAAAGCAGAGCTGATTGAGCGTTTGGAAGAGTATGCGCAAATAAAAGCAGCCAGCCAGCGCTTGGACAATCTAGTCCGTCTTGAACGCGATGTGTTTTTAGCGATGGTGAGTATGCCTAGCCAAGACATTATGAATGCTGAATTACCGAACTACTCACCTACCTTATTAATCGATAGCTTGTTTAAAATGCAGCTACAGCCAGACTATCAAATGCATACCATCAAGATCGATGCGGTACCACTTGCTGACCGTATTGCCAGTATTAGTAGGCAATTAAGCACTGATGGCATGCGTTCCTTTTATGAGCTATTAGATAAAGCACAGGGTAAGATAGGTATTGTGGTTAGCTTTGTCGCGGTGTTAGAGTTGATGAAGCGTCAGTTAGTTGGTGTAGTAAATGCAGATTCAGACATAGATACTACCGTAGCAAGTACGGCTGTTGTTAATCATTCTGCAACAGACAATCAAATCGGGCAGTTAACGTTACAGTGGCTGGCTTAATCGTTTTTTACTTATTTATTTGTACGAACTATAATTTCAAAAAGAGCCGTTTTCTAATGACAGATATTGACGATACAAAGCACAGTGCTAAAGGACAAAAACCGGTATCGGCAATGTTACCTTCTTCTGTTGAAGAGCATCATCATTATCTTGAAGATTTGAGCAAACATATTGAAGTACTGTTGCATGCGTCAGAAGCACCACTCACTACGAACGCCATCAAGAAGCATTTATCTTTATCTAATAAAGAGTTAAAGCAAGCTTTAGAGTTATTACAGCTACGCTTAGACGCTGGTGTTATGAGATTGCATGAGACTGCCAGCGGTTATCGCCTACAAATAGCAGATAGTTATAGTGCGTTGATACAACGCGTTTTTCCGCAACGTCAAGAACGCCTGAGCCAAGCGTTGCTTGAGACTCTGAGCGTCATTGCTTACAAACAACCAGTGACACGCAGCGACATCGAATATGTACGCGGTGTGACCCTATCTAGCAATATATTGCGTCAGCTATTTGATAAAGGCTGGATAAAGGAAGATGGCTATAAAGAAACGTTGGGTCGTCCAGCATTGTTACATACTACAGCGCAATTCTTAGATGCATTTGGACTGACTAATTTAGACGAGTTGCCACCAATGCCGGATATATCAGCTATTGGTGGCGAATCTTAAGTTCTAATTAATACAATGGCAAATATTATGCTTGAATTGAGCTGTCTATTTTAGCAAATACCGTATTTATTGCCTGAACCGTTTTTTCGATTTCGGCTTCGGTAAGTGTTGGGTGTACTAAGAACATTAAGCTAGTCTCTCCAAGCTCCTTTGCAACAGGCAATCTAGTCTCAGGACGCAGCCCTGTGCCATCGAATGCTTTTTCTAAATAAACCTCAGATGCCGATCCAGAAAAACAAGGCACTTCTAGCTGACTGATTTCCTCGATAATACGGTCCCGTGACCAACCCTCAGGCAGGTTATCAGCATTTACATAAACATATAGCTTATAGTATGCATGCTTAGAATCTGCAAATGCTGGGGTTTCTTCTAACTTTGGCGCATGCAAATAACCTTTATCTTCCCATTGGGTACACGCTTGCAAAATTGCTTGCGCATTTGCAGTACGCTTAGCGGTCCAATCCGACATTCTCTCAAGCTGAATACGTCCTATTACTGCTTGCATCTCAGTCATTCGCCAGTTAGTACCGAAGCTCTCATGTAACCAACGATAGCCAGGTGGGTGCTCTTTTTCATATACAGCAGCGTAGCTCTTACCATGATCTTTATACGCCCACATCTTACGCCATAGATTTTCGTCATTAGTAGTAACCATCCCGCCTTCGCCACCAGTCGTCATAATCTTATCTTGGCAAAAGCTCCATGCGCCAATATGACCAATACTACCAACACTACGGCCTTTATAGTGAGCGCCATGCGCTTGTGCACAGTCTTCAATGACGTATAGATTATGCTTGTCTGCAAGCGCCATCATGCCATCCATATCGCATGGCCAGCCGGCTAGATGCACGCACACGATACCTTTGGTTTTGCCTGTTATAACGGCAGCAATCGTTTCTGGAGTAATGTTACCAGTAGACTCATCAACATCCGCAAACACAGGCGTAGCGCCCGCATTTACTACACTAGAAATACTAGCAATAAAAGTACGCGGAGTAACAATAACTTCATCACCTACGCCGATTTCTAGCGCTTGTAAAGCCACATCCAATGCTAAAGTACCATTGCCCAACGCTATAGCATACTTACTATCTGACCAATCAGCGAATTCTTGCTCAAATTGACGACACTCTTGGCCTGTCCAGTAATTTACTTTATTAGACAGTAGCACTTTACTGACAGCATCAGCCTCTTCTTGGGTAAAACTTGGCCAAGGTGAAAAAGGTGAATTTAGCATGTGACTTCCTCATTGTAGTATTGGAAATTAATTATTAATAATTTTTGATTTTATTCTATCTTTGTTATTTTATATGCAGTGTGCGAGAAATAGTAATTGTTAAAAACCCTTCAAGAGTATTGCTAATATCGAAACAACAATAACGACCAGTTAATAACACACCCTATTGTATAACATCATCTAAGAAGCTCGATGGATAAACTATACTATGTTTTAATGACACAAAAGAAAAGCGATCTTCAATATCATCAATCTCACTCTCAAGCTTTGAAAACTGTAAAAACCAATCTTCGAGATAAAAAATATAATTAAATATTTTTTTACTCATAGCCATATCTATATTGTTATTGTTCAACAAAAAATTAAGTTCTTCATAAATTTTTTCATTCGCATGAAAAATATGCAAAGCCTGATGATAGGTCAAGCCCTGTTGGTAGACCTTATAAGCCGCTTCAGAGCGTTTGATATTATTAATAAGCGCATTGTGTATAAGAATCATGATATTTCCAAGTGTTGATATATAAATAATTTAGTGGGATTTTTCTATATATTCTTTAATCCGAATATAATACAAACTTCTAGCCATATCAAACATTAAATTAACTAAGCCAACTAAAATCAGAGCAAATACATATTAAATGCTCTAACAATGACTATTGAATTATAAAGTATTGAGAAAATTTTCAATACTCAGTCTATTCACACAAAAACTAGATAAGTCAGCCATTTTTGTTAAAGTGCTGTTTACAAAGTTCTATCCAATTTTTAATATAGCAAAAACCTGAAGTAACATTTTTTATAGCAAATTTTTATTTCTTCCGAAATGCGTATCTAGATAAATAAATTAAATGATAAATCACAGCGTAACCAATACATAGTATTGCGACATCTTGAAGCAAACTTACCAATACTTTTGCAGCGAAAGTATATGGACTACTAGTTAATGACGGATACCATCTTAAAAAAGTATCCATATTCCATAGTATTGACAAAATGGCAATGGAACTAACTATTAATAGGCTATGCTTTCTTGCTAATACTGGCTTTGTTACACTATCTTCTGCTTGTCTATCTAAGACTTGATTACTACTCTTCAATCCATGATTACTACGCTGCCAAGACTTAAAATGTACTACGGCAAACCAAAACAGTGCCAACAACCCTGCCATCGAACTTAAGTACTGCAGCAGCCGAGAAATAGTTGTTCCTTTAAAGGGATAAAAATATAAAGGATACTGTAACCAATCTATACGCTGTGCAATAAATCCATCGGCATGAGTAATACCATCCCAAACTAGATGGGTAGCTGCACCTAAGATCAACCCAAATACTACGGTTGGCCAAAATGAGCTTAACAAATGGTTAGTACGCTTCTTTAGTCCTGCAAAAGACCAATATCTAGGAGTATAACCAGTAATTTGTCGTTCCCTACTAGATAAATTCGTCCCTAGCTCTTCATATCTTTGCTCATAAGGGTCTTCTCTAAACCCTTTTATAAACGGTTGAATAAGTGCAAAAGCAGCAGGTTTCAATAACCAATACCATAGTGCAAATACCAATAAGCCCCATGGTAAACAATACGTAAGTAAACCTGCCCACTCATGGGATTGACGAGAAAACGAGTCAGGAATATTCAAATAATAATGTAAATCTGGCATCATGGTGCCAATGAGTAATGCCTCAAATTGCAACCAACGTCTAATAGGATAAAACGGCAATGCTGCTGCCATATGAGCTGGTGTAAAAGCCATTTGTAATCTACTCTATTATTTGTGTTAAACGAAAAGTCAAAAATCTTTTACTTAATCGATTAACATTCTAGCTGAATCATATACAACTAGAGATTATACAAACCAAAACTATTACTCTACTTATCGTAATTACTGACCAAAACTTCTGCGTCATAACGTAGCATGAGTAAATCACCTTCCCAATCACTAAAGTCTGTGACTTCTTTATTCAGTAGATATTCTTCAATCACCCATTTCGTATAGTTCGCACCTGACAAATAAGTCAAAGGATAACCACCACCAAATCTTGGATTGATTTCAATACCTTTCATAATATCTTTAGTTTTATGTAGAAATACTTGAATGGTTAAGCATCCTTTAGCGCCTTCTAATTTGGCAAGCTTCTTTGTAAACTCATCTACGATAATATTTTTCTTAGTAACGCCTTTGTTTACCTCGCCTGCCCTCACTAAGATACGCTTACGTGGAACCACACATTTCAAAGTAGAATTTTTATCATAGTAACAATCTATGGTAAATTCGTCGTAGTCCTCATCCGAGATGTATTCCATATACATTAGTTTTTTATTATCGATATGCTCATCTTTTATATCGCTCGGTTCAAAAGCTGTAAATATGCCTTCACTTCGACTTCCATCGTATGGTTTTACGAATACAGGAAACTCAAGGTTATCTTGATCAAACTGTGTGGGCGTATCTATTCCATACTTTTCAAACAGCTCATTGGTTTTTCTTTTATCACGGCATTTCTTTATAAAGGAAGCATCACTAACCACTACTTGAATATCATTTTTTTCAAACTCTGAGATATTGGTACTAAGAATATTTAATTCAGTATCGATGGTCGGAATGATTAACTTTATGTCATTGTCTAAGCAATTCTTTAGCAATTGACTAATGTATTCTTCATCAGTCACTTTCGGTACAGAAAAAAACCCATCTGAAATATGGCAAGCTGGTGCTAACATTGGATTAAAATCAGCAGTAAAGACCTTTGCTTTCTCATCGATGTCAGTCAACTCCTTTTGGAAGGATTTAACGAGGGAAACTCTCTGTCCAGCAGAAGTTATCAAAATGTTCATCATTACTCTCCAGTATTGCCCTTAAATTTGCCCATGATTTTCTCACCATCAGCATTAATCCCATCTTTTATCAGTACTTTTTTTACTGTTTTGAATAGAATCTTGATATCTAGCCATAGGGATTGATTATCGACGTACCATGTATCAAGATTGAATTTTTCATCCCAAGCAATTGAATTGCGGCCATTGACTTGGGCAAAACCAGTAACGCCAGGGCGAACTAAGTGGCGACGGGCTTGCTCTTCACTATAAAGTGGCAAGTATTCCATTAGTAGAGGACGAGGGCCAACAAGGCTCATATCACCTTTTACTACGTTCCAGAGTTCAGGCAATTCATCCAAACTACTAGCGCGTAATTTTTTACCGAATGGTGTCAGTCTCTCGTTGCTAGGTAAAAGGTTACCGTCAGCGTCTTTAGCATCCTTCATAGAACGGAACTTAACCATCTCAAAAGGCTCACCATTAATACCGGGACGTATCTGTCGAAACAATACTGGCGAGCCGAGATTCTTCTTAACTTTATATGCTATAACCGCGTATACCGGAGATAAAACCACTAGCGCCGTAGTAGCGGCTGTAATATCAAAGATTCGCTTTATCATGTGTTGTTACTCCAGTTCCATTTCCGAAATCATATGGGCATTTACTTTATGCACATCGTACTTTTCTTCGGCTATTATGCGTGCACGTCGGCCCATCTGTGCAATCAATGCTGGCTGCTCAATAAAGCGTAGCATCGCTTGTGCTAAAGCATCTACGTCTTTTACAGGAACTAAGAAACCGTTGTCACCATCTACAACCGTTTCACGACAGCCTGGTGCATCAGTAGTGATAATTGCACGTCCCATTGCCATCGCTTCTAGTACTGTACGTGGTGTGCCTTCACGATAAGACGGCAACACATAGACTGAAGATGCTTGAATCGCTGGGCGTACATCGTTTAAGCGACCTAAGAAGTTAACCGTATTCGCTTTAATCCATTCATCTAATTCAGCTTGGGTAATGCTGGTTGGATTAGCATCAAGGCCTCCGACTAAATCAAACTGCACTTTAGGGTATAGCTTTTTAACTTGTTGAGCGGCCTGATTGTATTCTCGCACCCCTTTATCGCCTAATAATCGAGCAATCAATAAAAAGCGTAATGGCTTTTGCGTATCAAAAGGTACAACATCAAATTCCTCTACATCTACACCTGAGCCACTGACTACACATGTACGTGTTTTTGAAGACACAATATTCAACTGACGAAACAAAGCCTCGTCATCGTGATTTTGGAAGAATACCACTTGGCAATGACGCAACGCTGAACGGTATAAACCTTGAGCGACAGCACGTACACGTTTGCGCTTATTATCATCCTCTCCGGTAAAAGCAAAGCCTAAACCTGTAATTAGAGCAAAACGCTTAGGCACACGAGCCAGCCAAGCTGCAAGCGTTCCGTAAATGACAGGCTTGATAGTGTATCCCATCATATAGTCTGGCTTGATTTTTCTCATCAAAGCATAGAGAGAAATCAAAGCTTGTGTATCTGCTACAGGGTTGATGCCTGTTCGTTGCATCGAAATACTATGAGGTATGACGCCCAATCGTGTTAGCTCTGTCATTACCACTTGATTATCTAATAGTTCTGGAGCAGCCACATGAACTTCTAACCCTCTCTCTAATAGCGCAACTATAAGGGGTTTGCGAAAACCAATTAAAGAACTGGCAAAACTAGCTACAAGTAAAAATTTCATAAATAACTCTATTAAAATATATTAGTGTTCGACAGAAATCTCTTTCTCATTTTCATCTTGTGCTCTATAACCTAAATAAACCAAGATAACTGAATAAATAAACAGGTAATTAAGTACAAAGAAAGTTGAACTATTGGTAGATAAAGAAAATATTGCTGCAAGTGACATTACCGTAACAGCTTTGAATCTAGGATTATGTTTGGATGTCATCCATATTAAAGACAAGCAAAACAGAGCGAAAATAACAGTGCCAATAATTCCAAACTTTATCAAAGTTTCTATCAGTCCGTTGTGTGTGCCAAGCTCACGTCCACCACCTCTATCAAATTTAACACCATCAAAACCCAATCCTATTATAGGTTGACTTTGAAACCTTTCGAGCGCTAACTGCATTAATACATCACGCCCGTTATAACCAGTGTCCAATAGACGTGAATCAGACGAACTTGCTAAACCAGAAACATGACCAGCTACCCAATCTGCAATTTCGACCGAATAAATAGATATACCTAGTACTGTTGCTAGTAATAAAAACAACGTGAAAAAATTACTTCTCGGGAATTTTGTGACAAAGATATAAGACAACAAACTCAATATGAATGCTAACGTTGCACTTCTAGACGCAGTAATAACGGTGATTACAGCTACTAACATTACTGCTAGAAATTTGTATTTCTTACGATCCAAACCCAATAAGATAAAAGGTAATAACATCACTGCCAGATGGCTGGTAATGTTTGGGTTCATAAATAACCCAGGTTGGCGAAAGTCAGACCAACGCGTAAAGCTTACAAGGAAAAAAGGGAGCAATATAAGTAAGATTTTAGATAGTGTTTTATATTGTTCCTTATGATAGAAAGACTTACCTTCAGCTAAAGCTATCTGAGATGTAAAAAATAAAAATAGGACCAAAGCTATAGACTGAACTATGATCAACATACTACCTTGGAAGATAATACTTTGTATAACGACAAAGAATACAAGAGAGAATATAGCAATCAAACTTTTATTCATTATTACTATTTGATGCTTATACATTACAAGAAAATAAAATAAAGCAAAATGTATAACTATCAAAGGCGCTCTCAATGGAGCTAGAGCTGAAAAACTTACAATAAAAATTACAAGTATTGAGGTCAATACAAAGGAATTTAAACTAATGAAATTAGGAGATTTTATATTCATATTATTCGCTACAGTATCGTCTATTAATTTTTATTTTTTAATATAAACTGTGGAACTTATCTATGATCACTTCCATAGAGTATTTAGTAATAATATTGTCTTTGTTCTCATTAGCTTTCTTGAGTAACTTGTCTTTTGGATAGGCAAGGTAGTTTTTTATAGCATTACTGATTCCAAGCGCATCATTACTTAATGAAATTGACTCTTTATCTAATAAAACACCGACATCACCGACATTTACTGCTACACATGTAGTGTCTGATAACACGGCTTCTCCAACTACATTCGGAAACCCTTCCGTTCTGGAGTGTAGACAAAAAATATCCATAGCTTTTAGACATTTAGGCACATCATTCCTCTGACCCAACAATCTAAAATTATCTACAAGGTTGTGCTGTTTGACCCAAGACATTAGCTCTTTGTTTTCTGAGTCATTGTCTCTACCTACTAGCATAAACTTCAAATCTGGGAAATCTTTTATTAACGTAGAGGCAACTTCCACAAAAAGCTTTTGGTTCTTGACTGGATTAAACCTTCCTACCGATCCAATTAAAATATCATCGGGTGACAAGTCAAACTGCCTACGAATATCGAGTCCATCTTCTTCTGTGGAAGAAAGCGCCTCCAAATCGAAACCATTAGGGATAACCATCATCTTGGACTCATCGTAGCCGATACCTACATGATAGTCTTTAGATACATGAGCCGCGCAAACGATAGAATCGGGAATGTAATAAGACAATTTTGCACATAACTTACTAAGATGAACCGTTTGTTTAGAAGCACCTTGCGATACGTCTGTAGTACGGATACCCCAAATAATATTATCAATACCCACACTCCTTGCAGCTAAACCACCTAAAAAATCAGCATGATACATCCAAGTCTGCACTACATCAGGTTTAAGCTCTTTAAGTAGTTTCTTGAGTCGTAAAAAAACCTTAGGTACTGATGCTATAGACTTCATACCCAGACTATATACCTCTATTCCTTGATCCTGTAAATCTGAACCAATAACCCCTAAATCAGTTAGAGATATAACAGAATGTTCAAATTGACCAGTCTTTTGACTATGAAGTACTAGACGCTTAAGCATTAGCTCAGCACCACCTACATTCAATCCAATAATAACGTGCACTACTCTCTTAGGCATTTTTACGTTCCACATAACTCAACAGACCATAAGACAAAGTTTCTTCATGCAATGACTCTTTTTCTAGAAACTCCCAACCCTCATTGGTTTTACAGTAATAGCCAACAGACCGTCTTATAACAGAAGAACCAAAATTTGTCCCCTGAAACTCAATCAGATATGGCTTACCATCTTTAAGAGCTAAGTCCATCGAAATAAAAGGATTATCTAACTCTTCGAAAATCTCTTTTGCATAGTCTAGTAATTCACTAGGTACTTTATTGTGATGGAATTTCTTGCTACCGCTAGCTCTAAAATCACCTTTTCTCACATCTCTACGCATGGCATAAAAACGCTGTTCTATGACTAACACGCGATAATCGCAATTTAACTTTTCAAGGAAAGGTTGTGCAACAAATCTTTTGAAAGGTTTATAAAAGTAAGAATATAATGAATAACTTTCAGTTGATAATTGTTTTGAACGTATGATTTTCTTCATGGCTCGTTTAAGAGGCAATTGATTAGCGTTTTTCTTGACAGTTGCCAAATCTTTTGCAGTCTTAATTAATTGCACGCCAGAACTGCCTGAGCCATCTACCGTCTTTAATACAAAAGGAACAGGTATTTTTATTTGATCTAAGTCAAAAACATATTGACCAGAGAAATCCACATTATTAAATTGACTTCTCATTACCTCCTGAAATCCTTTATTTTCATGAGCTAACAATATCTCATAACTAGGGATTATTAAACATTGATCTTTTACGTAGTAGAGTATATCTTTTAAATATGACCTTACCTCATTATTATATAAAGAGGTATAAATTAAAGTATCATCTGAATTGAACTCAATTTCAGGTATATCAGTGATACTTATAAAGTTGATATCGTAGACATCTGTAGGAAATGAGCTTGTCAAACGCTCGACGCTTAATGTACCCCAGCTATTCTTTGCACTTCCAAAATAACCGTTTGGTAGTGAAGCTAAATAGACTTTCCTTTTCATAATTTCCCCTTTAAGAAGTAGTTAGAATTATTGAATTTGAGATATCTCTTAAAAACCCCAATAATTTTTAAATAAACTTGTGTCTATTCTTCCATCTACGTTCTTATTAAAACAGGAACTGTTAAGTATAGAAGTCATATCTACCGAAGCTTATCGGTAGATAGTAAATCAATTATAGCTTAAGAATGTATTCAAAGCGTAAGCAAAGTTTTCTTCAAGATCTTTATTATTTTCTTCTTCCACCCATTTATTGTTGAAATAAACATATCTACTAGAACATTTCAATAAAGCAAGTGGACTAAAATTGGTACCCTGAAACTCTATCAAATAGCAGCCATCATCTGATTGAGCAATATCCAAAGAAACATAAGGATTATCTATTTTATCAACTACACTTCTTGCAAAATCCAAAACTTCTTTAGGTGGCTTAACACATTCAAATAAACCGCTACCACTAGCTCTAAATTCATTTTTCCCAACCGTCCTTTTCAATCCATAATACCTATCACCAAATACCAGAACTTTAAAATCATTCGATAAATTGGGTACAAACTCTTGCTCAACGAAAAGACTAAATCCTTTGTGCCTATAACTATAGATTGAAAACTCACTGCTTTTTAACTTAATCCTTCTTTGTAATTTTATTATTTTTCTTTTACTCGAAACTTCAAAATACTTATTTTTTATAGTAGAAATATCGCTTTTATTTTTTGCTAGATATTCACCACTACCTCCTGCACCAGATATAGTCTTTAAAACCTTCGGCATTGTGAGTTTAGAGTCATCAATGTCGAAAAAATAGTTACCACGCAAATTACCAAAACCTAACTCGGTTCTAAACAATTCCTGAAAACCCTTGTTCTCATGAGCTAAAAGCATATTATAGTTAGGGAGTATCCTACATTTCTTGTTTATAAAATGCATAACATCTCTTAGATAAAGTCTAATATTTTCTTCATCACTAGAGGTGTAAATAACAGTATCATCTGGATCAAACTCAATATTCATTAAGTCATTTATTGTTATTATTTCAACATCGTAATCCAAAAGAGCGGATAGCTTATCAACATCTAAACTTTGCCAACTACAACCAGCGCTGCCAAAAAAACCATTTGGCAATGTAGCGATATATATCTTCATATTAAATTCCTAAAATGATATTTGACACTTATTCTAAAGATTGTTTAGTAAAGCATAAGCAATAGTAAATATCATCTTCATCCAATTTTATTAATTAGTTACATAACTTTAGAGCAATCGTTTTGAGTCATTATACTCAATGGAACTGATGTACAAGATGGAACTGATGTACAAGGTATTTCACTACTTTTCATAAATAGATTCAAAGCATGAGCATAATTTGCTTCAAGGTCTTTATCGTTATCCTCTCTGACCCACTCTCCATCTATACATAAATATCTGCTAGGAGCCTTCAGTAAAGTACCTGGTGAAAAATTGGTCCCTTGAAACTCTATTAAGTGACAACCATTAGGTGATTGTGCAATATCCAATGAGGCATAAGGGTTATTTATTTGACTAAATATACTTTTTGCATAATCTAAGACCTCTACTGAAGGTTTAACATGTTCAAAAAGATTGCTTCCACTAGCTCTAAAATCACCCTTTCTTATATTTCTTTTCAGACTGTAATATCTATCACCAAATACCAAAACTTTAAAATCGTAGGTCAAATTAGGTATAAAATCCTGTTCAACAAATCTATTAAATCCCTTATGCCTATAGTTATAGATTGAAAATTTGTTACCTTTTGATCTAATTCTTCTTTGTAGTTTTATTACTTTTCTTCTATTACAGTTACTGAAATGTTTCTGTCTTATGTCTAGTAAATCATTTTCTTCTTTTACTAAGAATACTCCACTACTGCCTGCACCATTGACCGTCTTCAGAACTTTTGGAATTGAAAGCGCCGAATCATCAATATCAAAAAAATAATTACCCTTTAGATTACCGAAGCCTAGTTCAGTTCTCATTAATTCTTGAAAACCCTTGTTCTCATGGCTCATAAGGATATCGTAATTAGGTAAAATTCTGCATTTTTTATTAACAAAATACATAATATCCTGTAAATAAAATCTTATATGCTTTTCATCACTTGAGGTATAAACCACTGTATCTGTTTCTTGAAACTTAATACTCATTAGGTCATTTATTGTTACTATTTCGGTGTCATAATTTAACAGAGCAGCCAATTTATTGACATCTAGGCTTCGCCAGCTTTGGCCTGTACTACCAAAAAAACCATTAGGTAAAGTTGCTATATATATCTTCATATCTTGAACCTTCTGTAATTCATATTTCCATTATATAAATATTAAGAATATCATGTTAATCACAAACGTTCATTAACTATTGTTTGTTCATATAATCGTTAATATCGATAGGTACCTATTATAATAACCGATTAATTTTTTATTATCTTAATTCAAGATATAAGGTATTAATACTCGTACGAATGGTTGTTTTAGTAAAATATATGAATAAATATGAATATATACATTAATTATCTGTTACAAAACAATGGAGTTTTTATATTTAAGCTTTTAAGTTGTTTATGATTTCATCTGTGTATTCGCCTAAAAATGGCTCACCTGCATACTGTGCAAACAACATAGTTTGTCCATTTAAGTTTACTTCTATACAACGCCATTTATCAGTAGAGTCTAAAGCCATATCAAGGCTGATTAGGCGAGCACCTACAATATCTTTTGCCACTTTGAGACTCGTATCAACCATGTCATTGTACAGTGGGAATTTTTTACCTTTAAAGACGAAATTTGAATTAGGATGACTAAAGAATTTTTTGGCATATCTATCATTTGCATAATCGTTTAGCATTCCATCCGATTTAATATTACAAACGATTCCACCATCTGATAAGTTGTCCAAGCTTCCGTCTACTCCCATACGTATATTGGTATTAATGATGTGATATTCACCTGTATCATCTTTATATATACATACACGTACAGTATTGATACTGTCTTCATTAAAAATATTAATTAAATCAGATTGATCTAGCTTTTCTTGCACTACTAGATTTACATATTGATTAATAACATCCTTAATTTCATTTTTGTTATTAACAAAATATATGTCTTTACCACCATAAGAATCTTTATTGGGTTTAATAACCATAGGGAAATCAGTTTCAGTTATATTATCTTCAATAAATTTCTCTATATCTTCAATAATTTTGAAATCATATGTATAGTAGCTATTATCCATCTTATGAAAAAAATCTTTAGGGAAAGTTCCCATACCAAACCATTTGTTATAGATACTTTTATTTTCTAAAAAATGAATTTTTTTATCATAGTTCAATCTAGACTCAATATATAAAGATAAAAACTCTTCAGGAACGATTCTTTTTTCAAAGACTCCTGATACCGACTTGGTTATCTCAACTGTCTTAAGGTTAACGATTGGTGATAACACCTTCCAATAGTCACGATACTCCTTCTTCTCGTCGCTTGTTAACTTCGATCTTTTGAAATGTGGAGAACTGTATATAATTTTATTACGTTTAAAGAACGCTGAGTACACTGAAGAAAACTTCCAAGTTCCCGCGGCTTTGTTTCTGATCAATTTTTTAGTGTCCATATCTTACTCACTAGTTTGTTTTTCTTAAAGAAAATTCAAAGCCAATCATGTCGCTAAAGGTTTAAATCTTGTCAACATCATCATTTTTTTAAATAGCCTAATAGAATATATTAAATATAGCTCTAATAAATGCATTCTTCAATTTAATGAAATACTTACTGACATATCTAGTTATTGATAATTATTGAACATCTCATGATTTCGTCTATACGATTGCCTAAAAATACATTATCTGCATACTAAATTACAGTGCTTATAAAAAACGAATTATATTGATAAAAACTTTCAATTTTCGAAATTTGTATTTCTTATAGTTTTTTTAATTTGCATTTTGCACTTGTTTATCTATTTTCCTGTAAAAGTAGTAAGCGCCAATTGCTAATATAAGCTGAGAGATAAATATATTTGTAGCACCACCTATTAATCCAAAATTATGAATAAGAGGGAAAGATAATGCGAACCCTATTATTGATGTAATTATGGTAATTTTCATTACTACTTTGTCATACCCTCTTGAAATTAGATAATTTGTAGAATGTATATTGTAGATAACGATAGATAACATTCCTAACATAAGAATATAATAAACTTCCGAATCATTAGCATACTCTATACCGATAATATCAAAGATAAATTGATGTATTAATAGAAGGAAAGCTATGATAGAAATAATCAACATCAAGTAATACTTTCTATACATTTTAAATTTTTCTTTGTGTCTAATTAGATATGGGAAAGCCACACCTGACACTACAGAGTTGAAAACTCCCAATATCGTGACTACTTGTCTTGTAGCTCCAAAATATCCTGCAAATGACTTACCCAGCATTAAGCCTACTAAAAAGTTGGTAGTATTATTATAAAGATTTGGAAGGAATTGGTTGACAAATAAAGGAAAACCAAGTTTTAAAGTTTTCTTAACTCTTTTAAATTTTATTGGCACTACTCTTAATTTGAAATCCCTTATTAATATATAATGCGAAATACAGGTTACGATAATATAGCTAATACCTAGTAAAAATGGATATAGCCAGTAATCTTCTGGTTTTCTAATGAATGCGAACACACCTATGGTAAACGACATCTTAACTATTAAATTTAAAATGGCTATATAGCCCATTTTTTCTACACCTCGGAAAAACCATTCTGGAAATAGTGTATGACCTATTAGTATTAAACACATTAATAAATATATTACTAAATCTTCTTTGAACTGTGGTACGATAAAAATTACTGGTATTAATATACTTAAAGAAAGAACCAATAAATAGAATTTGGTTACCATAGTTTTACTGTATATGTAACTTAAACTTTTCTGGCTGCTTCTACTCTTTGCAATCTCCCTAGTGGCTGATAAATTAAAACCATAATCCGTTACTGCTTGAAAATAAGCAATTAAAGCTGTTCCTAATACGATCGCACCATACTGTTCTATTCCCAATACTTTAATTAAATAAGGTAAAGTAACAAAAGGTAAAATTGAATTAATAAGCTTTAATAGAGATAAAGAAAAAAAGTTTTTAAACAGTTGACTTGTATCTTTATTACGTAGCATGGTGCGAAATTTATTAATCATAAACTTAATCACTTGCTTGTTGAGGAATCAAAATACTAAAATATAGCTCTATTGACACATTGATTAATATTGAATTGAATTACATGAGTTGACTCATACCTGTCAGCGAATGGCTATTTTATGATTTCGATTAGATATTTTATTCATAACTTCGTCAGTGTACTCACCCAAGAATGCTTCACCTGCGTTCTGTGGAAATTCTATAGTTTGACCATTTACGTTTAACTCTATACAGCGCCATTTCTCATTAGAATCTAAAGCCATATCGAGACTAATTAAGCGCGCTCCTATTACAGCATTAGCGACGCTTTTGCTCACTTCGACTAAATCCTGATAAAGTGGAAACTCGTGATTTTCAAAGACAAAACCTGAATTAGGATGCTCTAAATATTTTTTTGCTCGTATATCGTTTGCGTACTTATTTAGCATTCCTTTTGAGTTTATACTACAAACAATTCCGCCAGCCGTCATGTTATCTAAACTACCATCTTTTCCCATACGTAGGCTGGCATTCAACATATGCATGACACCATTATCGTCTTTATATAAGCAGGCACGAACCGTGTTCACACTATCCTTATTGAACAAATTAATCGACTCAGACTGCTCTATCTTTTCTTGAACAACTAAATTAGGATGTTGTTTAATAATACTTTTAATCTCTTCTTTATTATTCACGAAGTATATATCTTTGCCACCATAACTACCTTTATTGGGTTTAATTACGATAGGAAAATCAGCTTCACTAATTGTCTTATCAACGAACTCTTCAATATTTTCTATGATACCGAATTCATACGTATAGTAGCTATCATCAAACTTGTGAAAGAAATCCTTTGGAAAAACCCCTTTACCAAACCATTTGTTATAAATACTTTTATTAGTTAAAAAGTTAGTACTCCTATCAGTATTTAATGAGTATTCTACATATAGAGGAAAAAACTCCTCAGGAATAACGTGCTTATTAAATATTCCTGACAATGACTTTGATATCTCTACTGTCTTAAAGCTCATGATCGGTGAGATCGTTTTCCAATAATCTCGATATTCTCTTTTCTCCTCTTTAGTCAGACTTATTTTTTTAAAGTCAGGAGAATTGTATATTTTTTTATGACTCTTATAAAATGCAGAATACACTGATAAAAACTTCCAAGTTTCGGAGGTCTTGTTTCTTATTAATTTTTTAATTTGCATAATTCACCTGTTTACTAACTTTCTTAGAATAGAAGTAAGAACCAAAACCTAAAATAAACTGAGCTATAAATATATTTAAAGCACCACCAAGTAGACCAAATTGGTAAATGAGTGGGAAAGACAATATAAAACCTAGTACAGATGTCACTATAGTAAGCCTCATCACCACCTTATCATGTCCTCTAGAAATGAGGTAGTTAGTAGAATACACACTATAGAAAACTATAGATAGAAACCCCAGTAAGAGAATATAAAAAACTTCTGAGTCATACTGATAATCTATTCCAATGATATCAAAAACGTACGGATGTAACAGAGCCACAAAAACTGAAACGCCACCAATGAACAACAAATAGTATTTACTAAAAATACTAAACTTCTCTTTGTACCTAATCAAATATGGAAAAGCCACGTTCGATACCACAGAATCAAAAACTGATAATATTTGCACCACTTTTCTTGTTGCACTAAAATAACCTGCAGAAGACTTACCTAAGATTATCCCTATAAGAAAGTTGGTTGTATTATTAAAAAGATTCGGGACAAATTGATTAACAAACAATGGGTAGCCTATCTTTAACGTCTTTTTAATTCTAGCTGGATTAATGAAAAATAAATGCACTTTAAAATTTTTCACAATAATGTAGTGTGAAACAATCGATACGATAATGTAGCTTACACCTAACAAAAACGGGTAAAGCCAATAGTCTTCTGGCGCTTTAATTAGGGTAAAGACACCGATAGTGAATGACATTTTGACCACAAAATTTAGACCTGCTATATACCCCATTTTTTCGACTCCTCGAAAGAACCACTCAGGGAATAAGGTTTGGCCTATAAATGTCAAACACATCAATAAGTAAACAACTAAATCTTCTTTAAACTGTGGTACAAACAAAATTATCGGTATCAAAATAGCTAAACAGAACAGCAGTAAGCAGACCTTGGTAATTATTGTCTTACTATAAATAAAGCTCAACTGCTTTGCGTTTGTCCGATGTTTTGCAATTTCTCGCGTGGCTGATAGATTGAAACCATAGTCTGTTATTGCCTGAAAGTAGGCGATCAAAGCTAGCCCTAATACAATCGCACCATACTGCTCTATTCCCAATACCTTGATTAAATAAGGTAGCGTAACAAAAGGCAAAATAGAGTTAACTAATTTTAAGAGAGCTAATGAAAAAAAGTTTTTTAAAAGTTGGCTAGTGTCTTTGTTACTTAGCATGGTGCGAACTTTATTAATCATAAAACTCTACTATTTACTGTTTAATGACGTGACATACCAAGGCATTGCTTTATCGATACCTTGACCAATGTCAAACTGAGGCGCATATCCTAATAAGTTGTTTGCTTTGCTTACGTCTGCTTGAGAATGTCTCACATCGCCTTCTCTAAATTCGCGATACACAGGCTGCTTGTTATAAACAACCTCATTGTCTGCTAGTGCTGATTTAATTGAATTAAACAGCTCATTTAGTGTCGTCCTGTCACCTACTGCCACGTTATAGACTTGATTTCTGGCATCGTTATTGGTAGTTGTCGCTGCCAATATATTTGCCTGTACCGTATTGTCGATATAACAAAAATCACGGCTGGTTTCGCCATCACCATTGATATACACATCATCGTTCTCAATCATGGCAGCTGTCCATTTTGGAATAACTGCTGCATAAGCACCGTCTGGATCTTGACGTCTGCCAAACACATTGAAATAACGAAGACCGATAGATTCAAAACCATAGCTGCGTGCAAATACTTCTGCATACAACTCGTTGACATATTTAGTCACGGCGTATGGAGATAGTGGCTTGCCGATAGCGTCTTCGACTTTAGGTAATGCAGGATGGTCACCATATGTTGAACTACTCGCTGCATAAGTAAAGCTTGATACTTCCGCATCACGCGCAGCCACTAACATATTCAGAAACCCTGAAATATTGGTTTCATTGGTAGCAATAGGATCTGCTAAAGAACGAGGTACAGAGCCTAGTGCAGCTTGATGCAAGACATAATCTGCACCTTTGCATGCTTGATGGCAATCATCTACTTTTCTTATATCGCCTTCGATAAATCTGAAACGTTGCCACTGATCTGCAGATACTAACGACTGTACTTCATCTAAGTTCTTTTGATGACCTGTCGCAAAGTTATCTAAACCTACGACGGTTTGATCGAGCTTCAACAAAGTCTCAAGTAAGTTTGAGCCGATAAAGCCTGCTACTCCAGTAATCAGCCATTGCTTTGGATTGTTTGCTAGTGTCTGCGTTGTCTGTTCATATTGCGTCATGGTATGTCCTTATTAGCTATATATCTTATATTTACAGGCGAATATCAGTTTCTTCTTTTGCAAATACATATTTTAGGTCATAAAGCACGTGTTTCTCTTTACCTAATTCTCTGATATTACTGACACCCATATCTGTAAATTCTGAGTGTGCAACTGCTAAAATAATACCGTCGTATTGCTCTGCTTGAGGTTTACTGATCGGTGTGATGCCATACTCACGATGAGCTTCTTTAGCATCTACCCAAGGATCATAGATATCGACTTCGATGTTATATTCTTGCAATTCGTGAACGATATCGATAACTTTAGTATTACGCACATCAGGACAGTTTTCTTTAAAACTCAGCCCAAGTATGAGCACTTTTGCGCCTTCTACTTGAATACGTTTTTTGATCATGTTCTTAATAAGCTGAGTAGTGACATACTCTCCCATACCATCGTTTAAACGACGACCAGCAAGAATAATCTCAGGGTTATAACCAATGGCTTGTGCCTTATGCGTTAAATAGTAAGGATCGACACCGATACAATGTCCACCTACTAGGCCTGGACGGAATGGTAAAAAGTTCCATTTAGTACCTGCGGCTGTTAGCACCGCTTCGGTATCGATATCCATTTTGTTGAAAATAACGGCCAATTCATTAATTAGAGCAATATTCACATCTCTTTGTGTATTCTCAATAACTTTAGCTGCTTCTGCGACCTTGATACTTGGCGCTTTATGCGTGCCAGCGATAATGATTAGATTGTAAACATCATCAATAAAGTCTGCTATTTCAGGTGTAGAGCCTGCAGTGACTTTCAAGATATTAACTACTCTGTGCTCTTTATCACCTGGGTTAATACGCTCAGGACTATATCCTGCATAAAAGTCTTGGTTAAAAGTTAGACCAGACACTTCTTCAAGCACAGGAATACATACTTCTTCTGTAGCGCCTGGATAAACGGTAGACTCATAAACAACGATATCATCTTTTTTGAGAATACCGCCTATAGATTGTGACGCCTTGATTAAAGGAGTTAGATCTGGCTGTTTGAAATCATCAATTGGTGTCGGTACAGTAACGATAAAGAAGTTACAATCTTTAAGCGCTTGAATATCTGAGGTATAGCTCAGATGCGTCGCTTGAGATAACTCCTCATCACTAACTTCTAATGTATGATCCGTACCTGCTTGCAAGTCGGCAATACGAGTAGCATTGATATCAAAGCCCATTACAGAGACTTTTTTACCAAACTCAACAGCTAGAGGTAGACCCACATAACCAAGGCCGATAACTGCTATCTTTATATTATTGATATCTCTCATAACATTCCTTTCTAAATAAAGTATTTTCGATAACCCAAATTAATGAGCACTATAGTGAAAGAGGTCTACGAAGGTGCTGAACCTTCATGGTAGCCCTCTACAAAGTATTTAAATTCTTCTTTTAGCCATTCAACATCATGTGGCTGGGCTCTACGTGTTAGCTGAGACAGCATGTTTTCGATATCCATTAGTGGGAAGCTTTGTTCCATTGCCTGCCTAATTAGTGGATGTTGCGTAGGCTCTACATTATCGTCGCCGATAATAAGCTCTTCGTAGAGCTTCTCACCTGGTCTTAATCCACTAACGACAATCTCCATGTCGCCATCAGGATTATTCTTGTCTTTAAGCTTACAGCCTGTTAGATAAATCATACGTTTGGCCAGATCTACGATTTTGACCGGCTCTCCCATATCTAAGACAAATACTTCACCACCTGTTGCCATTGCACCTGCTTGTATGACTAAGCTTGCTGCTTCTGGAATGGTCATAAAATAGCGTGTAACATCTTCGTGCGTTACAGTAATAGGACCACCCTGCTCGATTTGTTTGGTGAATAAAGGAATGACCGAACCTGATGAACCAAGTACATTCCCAAAGCGCACCATGCTAAAGCAAGTTTTACTATTTACTTGGCTCAACCCTTGACATACCAGCTCAGCCAAACGTTTAGAAGCGCCCATAATATTGGTCGGTCTTACCGCTTTATCAGTAGAGATAAGTACAAAAGTTTCAACTTTGGCCTGCAGGGCTGCGTAAGCGCAATGGTAAGTACCTTTAGAATTATTGATAACGCCTTCAAAGGGATTATGTTCAACAATAGGTACATGCTTATATGCAGCTGCGTGATATACCGTATGGATACTATATTTTTTGAATACTCTAATGAGCTTATCTTCATTGGTCACATTACCAATCATGGCAATGATTTGAATATCACTATAATCAGGATTAAGAACTTGCTGGTTTTTTAGCTCTTGATGAATGCTATATAAAGCATATTCGGACAACTCATACAGTATCAAGCACTGAGGTTTGTTTTTGATTATCTGTCGGCACAGCTCACTACCGATAGATCCACCAGCACCAGTGACTAGAATGTTTTTACCTGCGATATTTTTGCTCAATAACATGGCGTCAGGCTCAACCGTCTGCCGATCTAATACATCTAAAATATCAACAGGACGCATAGTGCTGACTGTAACTTGCCCATCAGCAATCTCATGCAAGCTTGGTAGCTGTTTAATTTTGACTGATACTTCTGCAAACTCTTCAATAATCTGTCTACGACGAGCGCGACTAATCGAAGGCATTGCTAAGAACACTTGGGAGACATCTAACTTGTCTACAAGTTCTACCGTTTCAGCAGCATCATGTATTTTTACACCTAGTAAGTACCCGCCTGCCAATTGCAGATTGTCATCCACAAAAGCAACTGTACTATATTTATGAGATCGTTCTAATGCATCAAACAACTCTCTACCTGCTGCACCTGCCCCATAAATGATGACATTTTCCTGAGTATCTTCATTTTTAACATGATTCTTTTGGATACCGCTGCTACGCTCTAATATTTCTCGTATACTTAAACGACTGCTCCACAACCAAACAAAGAATAAGAATAGGTACAAAATAGGAACTGAACGCGGTATATCAGTTAATATTTCGAAAAAATTCATGACTTCGTAGGCAATAATGAGTACGATAAATAGCTGTAGTACGTTGCGCATAACCCTATCAGAAAATATACGAGCAACACCTCTATAAAAGCCAATGTAATAAAGACCAATGACAGGAGGCAGCGCATAAAGAAACAGTAACAAAGGACTAATATGGTTATCGATATCACCATATCGCAATGCCAAAGCAAGGAATAAACAAACCATTGACATCAGCATATCTGTGGTCAGAAAGAACCCGCGCTTTGCTACGCGTGGCATCTCTAACAATCGCTGGGCAGTACCATATAACCCGTTACCAGCGTTGTTATTTGCAGAATACGTTTTATTAGGCTCTGGCTTCATAGACATAAGACTCAACTGGTTGTGTTACCGCTATTATTGGGTGTTGCCATAAGTGTAAGTGTGATGATAGCTATTCTTACTCATAATTCCTTGCTGCATATCGTTGATAACAATGCCGTCTACCTGAATGTTCGCTTTGTTCATCTGCTTGACAGCATAAGCTAACTGACCCTCTAATGAATCATTATGGCGAGTCACCATCACTACTTGGTCAGCATATTTAGAAAGTATTACGGCATCTGTCGCTGCTAGCACAGGTGGTGTATCAATAATGATGTAATCATAATGAGCCGCTAGCTCATTCATCAAACCACCAAACTTCTCACCAGCTAGCATTGAAGAAGGGTTACGCGAATTATTACCACGTGGAATAAAGTCAAGGTTACCTATATTAGTAGGATGAGTAATACTGACAGCAGTACTTTGATCTTGCGTAAAGAAGTCTGCAAGACCGTCATCTTGTTCCATGTTAAATATGCTGTGAAGACTACCTAAACGCATATCTGCATCGATAACTAGAACTTTCTTATCTAGCTGGGCAAATACTTCTGCCAAATTTGCGACGATGAAAGACTTGCCAACATTTGGACTTTCGCCAGTGACGACTATTACACGACCGCGTTGATTGGTCTTAGCAATGCTCGGCATACCAAACATTAGATACGTTCTTAAGCTCTTTATCGCCTCATAACTTGGACTATTGTGATCAGCGTAAGATAGCAGTCGATTAGTGGCACGGCTGTTCTTGCTCAGACGTTGCAATGCTTTTGAGCGAGGAACCGTCGCTATAACAGGGACGCCTATTTTAGATTCAAGGTTTTCAGGGTCTCGAACGACGTTTCTCATTGAGCTTCTAAGTAGTACTAATACTGTACCTATTATTGTTCCTAGAATGGTTGCTAACAGAATGATTAGCTTTTCTTTTGGTTCAATAGCGTTGTAAGTACTAACAGGTAAGTCAACGATACGTGCATAACCAATTTGACCTGCTTTAACGATTTTTAATTGCTCATAGTTGGTGAGCATAGTGAGATAAATCTCTCTATTGATGTCAACATCTTCTGATAGTTTCAAAAACTCTCTTTGAATCTCAGGTAAGCCTGCGATAGTATTACTAATCTCTTGCTTTCTGCTGTTCAATACTCTTAACTGATCATTGATTTGAATAACTAATGGATGCTCATTTGTATAGTAAGTAGACAACTCAGCTTGTTGAAGCTTTAGATCATTGAGTTGACCGTCAATTCTAGAGTCCTCTGCCAACAGTAGCTGTGCTTCTTGGGCCACATCAATAGTGCCGTATTTTTTACGGAAATCATTAAACAGTGACTCAGAGCCTTCAAGCTTTTGCTTCAACACAGGAATCTGTGTTTCCATGAAATCCAAAGTTTTAGTTGTCTCTTCAGAACTACGAGATTTATTTTGATTTATATATGACAGAACAATTTCGTTTAAGATTAAAGTGGTTTGTTGTTGGTTAGGTCCAGTCAAAGACAGCTGAATAATACCGGTCAATACACCCACTTCCATTACTGTTAGATTGCCATTTATAGTATCTGTCGTAATTTGTAATGATTGTTTAGTGATATTGATAGGCTGATTATTGTTAGGCAGCTCTTCTACTGTAATCTGGATATCACCATCTACCCCTTTAAACTGATGCGGCTGGTTTAACTGACCTTTAAAACTATCAGTACCATTACTGAGTACAAAACCTGTATCAGATCTCGCTAAAGTGAAGCCGCGATCTAAATAATCTTTTGATACGTCGAACTGACTGACTGTGACTTGTCCGCTGTCAGTCTGTAATGACACTCCCTCTTCGGAATGAATTGGTGTATTGATTCGATCTTTTGTTATTCTCTCAATAACCCCAATTTCAGGGTTGCTCAAGCGAATTTGTAAGTGTAATGAATCTGCGACTGGCCCCAGTATCATGCGCGACTTTATTAGCTCTGCTTCCGCTTGAGCCATACTAGCTTCTGACCCAACCAAATTAGAGATATTTTCACCAAGCGCAGAGACACCTTGAGGACTGGCATCAATTTGCACCACTGCATCTGACTCATAAGTAGGCATTACGTAGCGGCTATACAATATGCCTGCTATCAAGCCTAATAGAGTGAAAAAAAGCAAAGTTTTCCAGCCACGTAACAATGAGCCAAGTAGGCTTGACAGAGTGATGTCGTCATTGTCCCGATCACTGACGGATGTTGATAGATTTTTTGAGTCTGTATTCATATTTATATCCGCTACTTAAGTGATTTTTTCATTCCATTGTTCAAGACTTTTAACAATATTGCTTTTAGCAGCCTCAAACACCGATTTAGGAGACCGATAAGGGTCTGTAATATCTTTATCAATCCAATGGCCAATCCGAAACGTTTTACCTCGGCAATGTGGCCATTTTTCTTCAATCCATTTGGTCTGGCTTGTTGACATGGTCAAAATTAAATCTGCTTTTCCTACTAACTCTTCACTAATTTGCTTAGCGACATGTGTGCTGATATCTATATCGTCAACTGCCATTACTTCAATTGCTTTTGTATCAGCAGGATGGTCTATCAGTGCTGATAGGCCAGCAGAGTCAATATGTTTTTGCGGATAACGCTTAGCTAATATTGCAGCTGCCATCGGACTACGGCATATATTGCCTACGCAAACAACTAAGATGTTATCAAACGCCATAACCTATACTTCTTTCTATATACCTGAAATTAATCTGGCCGCAGAGGTAGATGGTAGCAATGCGCTGATAACACGGTTCCAACGAGTTAGACCAGTTGGGTCGACATAGACGATATCATTGGGCTGCATCTCAAAACGATTGGCCAATGCAAAACTAGTAATGGTCTGCATATCGACATAATAGATATTGGTAAATTGAGCTTCTTTATTATCACGCACGATGTATATCTTGGCAGCATCAGCGGTACTAGCATTCAGGCCTCTTGACTCTCCTAATACGCTAGATAGGCTAAGTCCTTGCTCCAAAATAGGTATAGGCTCAATTCTTCCAAATTCACCTAAAACAAAGACTCTGTTACGACTCTGACTGTTGACGTGTACAGAATCACCGTCTTGCAAATATATCTGATTGGCTGAAGAACCCATTTCGCGCAATGACTGCAAACCTAATGAATAGCTTTGACCTTTACGATTCAATATAATATTGTTTGAATCACCAATTGTGGTTGCTCCGCCTGCCATAGAAATAGCTCCATATAGCGATACTGGCGCATCCTCAATATTAAACTCACCAGGCTGTCTAACTTCACCATCGATAAAGAACTTATTGCCACGGTAATTAACCACTTTGACTTGTGGATCCGAGTATTTAAGATATTTTTGCAATCTTCCGCGTAGGTTGTTCGTAAACTGAGGCACACTTAAACCACTCGCCTTAATACGACCTATCATAGGAAATTGAATAAAGCCTTGTTGATCAACAGGATAACCTGCAGCGTAAGGATTAGAGCTTCCAGCTGATGAGGAAGGGGCGATATCTGGATAACCCACCAATACAATGCTTAAGATATCTCCATCAGCGATACGATAATCTACTGGTCTAGAAGATTGAATCAGACGAGACACATCATTATTACGAACAGCAACTTGTTTAGGCGGTAGAGTAGCCAAATTTAATGGCTGAACATTAAACCGAATACCGTTTTCTGCTACAAAAGTACCGTTAGGAGGCAAATCTCCAGATTGCAGCCCTGCATTAATGGTTGTACAACCAGTTAGAAACACAGCAGCTGATAAATAGAATGCGTTTAGCAACTTTGAGGAGTTATGCATAGGGGTGGAATGCTTATTGACCATGATGTCTACTCAACCTTATATCCTTCAAAACGAGTATATTTGTTACATATATTCGCAAAAACGGATTAAAAAAATACATATATTCGAAAAAGCGGATTAATTATCGCTGAATATACACTCAAATTAAATACAACGCAATATTCTATAAACTTTTGTAATGGAAGAATAATCAATTGCCGTGCAGTATTGTTGAGTATTACCACTCTACAACTTTCTTCTCTTACAACTTAGATAGTAACAACCGACATAACATAAGAGAAATAGAAATATCATTTAATAGTACGAACGGTATTTATATTACTTTTAACGGCCTAAACGGTGGTAAATTTTTTGCCAAACTTGATTAGCAAAGTATGAACGCAACATTATAGGTATGAATGATTGCCAATAAATAATGCATTTATAAATAGTCTTTATGAAATTAAAGAATTGTTAATAAAGCAATTTACGCGCTAAACACTTTAAAATAGCGTAGAATACACGGTGAAACTCACTCAATGATGTTGATACATTGCGAAATGTAACCTAACCGACTCAAGGACACGATTATGAAAGATGAAAAACTACAAAAAGCCCTCGCCCGTATGGGTCTTGGTTCACGTAGACAAATGGAAGAAGTTATTAAAGCAGGTCGAGTATCTGTTAATAATGGACCTGCAACTATTGGTGATCGCGTTGAGCAAGGTGATGAGATTCGCGTTGATGGTCGTCAAATTAAATATACTGCCGAAAATGAGAAGCGTCGCCGTGTATTGGCTTATTATAAGCCTGAAGGTGAAGTTTGCTCTGCCAAAGATCCAGAAGGTCGTCCAACGGTCTTTGAACGCTTACCAAAGCTAACTCATGACCGCTGGGTAATGGTGGGACGCCTAGATATCAATTCAACTGGGCTATTATTATTTACCAATGATGGCGAGATGGCACATCGCTTGATGCATCCATCGAATGAAGTTACTCGCGAATATGCAGTACGTGTACTGGGTGAAGTCACCCCTGACATTGCCCGCAACCTTACTGCTGGCGTTATGCTAGAAGATGGTATGGCACAGTTTGAAGATATCAAAGAAGGGGGCGGTGAAGGCGTTAACAAGTGGTATCACGTCAGGCTAACAGAAGGCCGTAATCGTGAAGTAAGACGTTTGTTTGAATCGCAAGGTCTTAAGGTTAGCCGTCTACTACGTACTCGCTATGGTACGATTGCACTACCAAAAGAGCTGCGTACTGGTCGCTTTTTAGAGCTAGATAAAAAAGACATCAATACTTTGACCGATTTGGTGAGCTTACGCCCGCGTTATGGTACTGGTCTGCATGGTGCTGCTAAAGAAAAGCAAGAACGTATCAAAAATAAACCGCTTAAAGCGCGTCGTACTGATAATCGCACTACCAGCGCAAAACCTAAGAGTAGTGCTAGCCCTGCTAGTCGTGGTTCACGCAATACTCGTGACCGCAACGATAAGCGTTAATGTAACGCCACTTTGAATCTTCTATAGATTCGGAGTAAACCATAAAAAAGCTGCCAATGATGAATAATCATTGGCAGCTTTTTTATGCAGTTTGTATACAGATTGGTCAAAACGTGATTACCAACTTGGATGTTCAGATGTCTAGGTATTTAGCTGTCGTGGCTATCGATATAGTTCTTCATTACTCGTAAATCTTGCAAATGCTGCGCTTCCATTTCATCTAACAATACATCTAAACGCTGCTCAATATTATTTAACACCTGTTGCAATAACTCACTAGCCTCTGCTTTCTTTTCACTATTTATATTTTTAGAGCTTGTACTAATATTCGCTAAGTGATGACTGGCTAGCATTTCAGGCAACCTAACTTGAAGCATCTTATTTAACACAAACTGCTGTTCATTGACTACAGAAGTCATTTTCTGCGCTTGTAACTCTTTTTGGTAGGTTTGATAGTCAAATACCTTTTCATCAATACGTTGCAGTTGGCGTAACTGGTGATCGGACAAACATTTTAGATGATTGTTGTCTAAATTAAGTTGTTGCCAACTTATAGTAGACAATGACAATGGCGCGTTAGAGTCCTGATAAATAAGTACACCTGGCGTGATACCAACTGCGTTATGCAGCGCTTGCCAACCTTTTTTACCTAAGTAGATGGTCGTAATCGTGGTAACTGCTATACTAACTCCCAATACTATACTCATATCCATTCACTCTTTATATATCAGTCAGGCAATTTCCTTTTAGTATATATAACCTATCATTTACAGTTTAATATCTTCAGCTTTAGGGCTTTCGCTACTAGGGTTTTCAATGACTTTGACCGTAGTTTCTTTGTTTTCAAGACTATCAAGTTTATCAAGCTGTTGAGCGTTTGCTGATTCAACCTTTGGATTATCAAAACGCTTCTGTAAATATCGATTGGTCGCTAGCAGCTTTTGACCGTCCTGATGATATGAAGCATTGAGCAAATCATCAAACTGTGTATTAATCGTTTCAAGTACCTCAAGCAATGCCTCTTTACCAGTGACATCAGAGTGCTTAATCTTAGTATTTTCAGCAAGTGCACCGTCCAAGTCATGCAAGCGGCGATAGTCAGCTACTGCTAGCGGAACATGTCTATCCATCAAATTTTGAATCATGATGTATGTTTCGTTGACGGTATCTTTGTCATCTATTTTGCCATCATTATTAGTATCACCATAGATAGCACGCAGCTTTTCACCTTTTTGATTAATTTGAGCAAGCGCTGTTTTTACGTCTTGCGGTAAGCTTTTTTCGGGAATATAACCGAGCTGCGGCATCGCTTCATATTCCAGCATTTTAGGCGCAGTGACTTTTTTGATGCCACGATACCCTAGATATAACCCAGCTGCTGGTAGCACACCGTATAAAATAAACATGACTAACATCGCAGTTACTTGGGTCATTGGATTGTCCTCATTGTTTAGCAGAATGATTTAGAAACTTCTTATTATTATAAATAAACATTAAACAAAAAAATAAGGCTGTATTGAAGCCTTATATTGTTATGTATTGAGCTGATTATGTTTAATGATGCTAACTCATCTAAATAGATATTAACTTTGCGTACGGCTTTTAACATAACGGTGCGTTGAAGCAAGACGATTCATAACCATTTGATGCAACTCATCTAGTAGCTCATCAAGCTCGTAATCAATCTCTAAGAATAGATCAGTCAGCATGTCACCTGCAGTCATTTTTCCTTGCACCATATTATTCTTAGTGCGATGCGGGCTAAAGCGTTGTAATTGCTCATAATGATGTAGCGCTTCTGGAATACTCTCTGACACGAGCTTATCGATGACAAACTGACGCTCATTATGTTGCTGCTGTTGTTGCTCGTTGAGCTCACTACTCCATTCACGATAGCGCTTAAGCTTACCATTAATTCGGTCTAGTATCGCAACAGCCTCAATAGGCATCGCGTTTAGGGTGGCTTCATCAACCACATCAACAAGCTCAGTCATAATCGGACAGCTTCCATGTTTGAGATACCATAAACTATCTGGATCAAAAGGTGGTCTATTAATCGGGCGCATCTGAGAGCGATTGGACAAATAGCGATCAGTCAATGGCGTTGACGAGCGAATATCATTAACCTGTGCTAACGCAGCACAGATACGGTCTGCACGCTCAGGAGGTGTAAGAACAGAGGGCCTACTATTTCCTTGATCGTTATTATCATTGACCTTTGTACTCTGACTGACAACCATTTGCTGAGCATTTTGAGCAGCTAATGTCGGCAGATCATCTTGAGCTTGCCCAAATGACTGTAGCATTCTTGTCAAACTTACGACCATGACCTAGTTTGCCCCTCACCCATTCATTATTAAACCTTATCCACAAAATAATAACCGCAGCACCAACCTAATTAAAATACGATTTATACATTTGCACTCGGTTTGCTTAAATGACTATTATTATGGTTGACTGTGCTGCATTCAATGACTTATCTTAACAGCTTTTTGTCAGTCTGCCAGTAAGCAAACGTCAACATTTTGGTCATTAAAAATAAGTCAATCATTATGAATGCTCCCGATTATATTTCTGGCTTCTTGCTTGGATTATCACTAATTATAGCCATTGGCTCACAAAATGCCTTTGTGCTAAAACAAGGACTTAAACGCGAGCACATATTTTTTGTCTGTTTATTTTGTGCAGTCAGCGATGCAATTTTAATATCTGCCGGTGTGGCAGGGTTTGGGGCAGTAACAGCACGCTATCCACAAGTCGTAGACATTGCAAAATTCGCTGGCGTCGTATTCTTACTTGGCTATGGTTTACAAAGCTTATATGCCAGTGTGCGTCTATCGCATGCTCTCAATGTCGACGGACAAGTCGTCACCAGTTTAAAAAAAGCATTATTACTATGTTTTGGTTTTACTTGGCTCAATCCGCATGTCTATCTAGATACATTGGTGCTAGTTGGTATGGTTTCAACCGGTGCGAATAGCAAATTGGTATTTGCAGCTGGTGCAGTAAGCGCCTCGTTCTTTTTCTTCTTTGCACTTGGATATGGCGCACGGCTACTCAGACCACTATTTGCCAAACCAAAAGCATGGAATATACTCGATGCTCTAGTAGGCATACTTATGCTGTACTTAGCTTTGCATCTATATCAAAGTTAAAAATGCTATCAAAATTAAAAAAGCACAGCTACAACAGTGGGCAAATCCAACTATAAAAGAAGGCGGCAAAAACGAAAAAACCAAACACGCTTGTGAAGCATGTTTGGTCAGAATAATTGGCGATTATTTACTATCTATGATGCTTTTTTGCGCTTCTTGGGCTTAACAAAGGTTAAATTCAAAAAGTGCTCTAACGAATCATCAAGAACATCTAACCAAGGCTCTGGCAACTCAGGCGATAACGTACCTGTCAACGTAGAACGATAGGCCTTTTCTCTAAAGGTCATGATATTTTCAGCTTTATCTTCTTGCCATTGCTTTAAAATCTCACCCTGCTTTTCTACAGCGAACTCTGGGTAATCGGTCGCATTGGTCAAATCACGGATATAAGCGGCTTGAAAGTCGATTGAATCACTGACCGTAGTACATTTATCGTAAGTTGTCAGCCACTTTTGCTCATCTGCTTCACGTGTCACCAAGTCAGGCACTTCGATATCACCCATCATTACGTCGCGAGCATACCACGCTTGCGCATCAAACATGTTGAAGGTAAAATATTGATCCTGCATACCTAGGTATATCAGCTTTGGATTGGGCTGCCAAAAGATACCTTTGTACAGATTGGCTGGATATAAGCAGTTATGCGTTTGCAAACGCAGCTCATCAGGCATGAATGGGAAGTGGAATAAATAACCTGTACACATAATGATGGCATCAAAGCTTTGGCTAGTACCGTCTGCAAAATGTGCCACATCATCTTCGAAGTGAGTCACTAATGGCACTTCTTTAATACCATCCGGCCAGTCATAACCAAGCGCTTGTGTGCGATAGCTGATAGTGACTGATTTGGTACCATACTTATAGCACTGCGTACCAATGTCTTCAGCAGAATAACTACTGCCAATGAGTAAGATATCTTCATCTTTAAATTCTAACGCATCGCGAAAGTCATGGGCGTGTAGGATACGACCAGGGAATGCTTCTAAGCCTTCAAAGTATGGCATGTTTGGTGTGGAGAAATGACCCGTTGCAACCACGACATAATCAAACTCTTCAACTTCTTGCTCATTGGTTTTATGATTCATCACCGTCACGGTGAATTTTCGCGTTTCATCATCAAATGACACCCAACGTACTGGGCACTCGAAGCGGATGTATTTTTGAATATCTTGCTTATCAATACGGCCCATGATGTAGTCTTTTAAGACTTCACGTGGTGGATATGATGGGATAGCTTCACCAAAGTGCTCGTCAAACGAATAATCTGCAAACTCTAAGCATTCTTTGGGACCATTTGACCATAAATAGCGATACATACTACCGTGAACGGGTTCACCGTTTCTATCTAGACCTGTGCGCCAACTGTAGTTCCACATACCGCCAATAGCATTTTGCTTCTCATAACAAACTATTTCAGGTAAGTCTGTGGCACCAGCTAAACGAGCTGCTTCAAAAGCACGTAATTGCGCTAAACCGCTTGGACCTGCACCTAAAATAGCAATTTTTGTCTTACTCAAGATTAACTCCTGCTAGAAATAGTGGGCAATTACTATAACATATTTTTATGAATGGCGTTTATCAGAGGGGTTCATTGGTTATCAATAGACTAATCAGAGCCTTAAAGTACTTTTGAAAGAGACAAAAAGAACTCATGACTGTACCTGTTCTACAGAAAGTTTTTGGTAAGATTTTTAGTAAAGGTAGGGACTTGCAGGACTTAACTGTTTAAAGGTCTAATTGGGGTTTAAACAGCTAATATTATGGAGCAATAATTGATAGGAAAAACAACAAATAAGAGAAATAACAGGGATAAAAAGACTATATCAAATCAGGGAACAGGGTGCGCAAGCCACTAACGATAATTTCAATAGAAACCGCTGCAAGCAACATTCCCATGATTCGGCTCATAATATTCAGTCCAGTATCACCTAATAAACGGCTAATACGACCGGCTGCCATTAATGCTAAGTAACAAAATAGACTGATTAATAAGCCTGCGATTAGAACCGCTGAGACTCGTAATATACCTGAGATTTGTGAAGAATAAATGATAACTGTTGAGATACCACCCGGCCCAATCATCATTGGTATAGCAAGTGGTACGACAGCTGAGGCAGTGCTGGGTGGTGAACTCTGTACATGATCGACATCGAAGTTTTCTTGATCAGGCTTCACTGGATTGCCATCACCATTCATCATATTGAGGGCAATCAAAAATACCAGTATGCCACCTGCCAGCTGAAACGAGCCAATAGAAATTCCAAGCAACTTAAGTAACGTCTCACCTGCTACGGTAAAAAAGCTTATGGTGATAAAAATAGTCAGACAAGCAATTCGTGCAACTTTACGTCGATTGATCATCGAGTAGCCACGGGTCAAATCTAAGAACAGTGTCAACGCACTAAATGGATTAATCAATACCACAAAGGCTAAGATAATCTTGATAATTTCAGTATTCACTGAGCGCTCGCTTGTCTATCGATAAAACTCGGGCAAAAAGATAAGGCTATCGTGCGAGTGCAACGATATCCCAATAGTCGGTTAGCAGCGGCATTGTAGCATAGGCAGATAACCTAATTAAATCATTAACTTTGGTTAATACTTGCACGCCCCAGTAATGAGCAAATTATCACTAATTGAGCGGTAATTAAGCGCTAAAATCAAGCCCGATATCGAGCGCAGTCGTACTGTGAGTCAAATAACCCATCGCAATAAAATCAACGCCTGTTTCTGCTACTGCTTGCACGGTTTCAGGTGTAATACCGCCTGACGCCTCCGTTTTTGCACGACCGTTACACATTGCTACCGCCTGTGACAGTATTTCAGGCGACATATTATCTAAAAGTACTAAAGTTACACCAGCGTCCAAAGCTTGCTTTAACTGGTCTAACGTATCGACTTCAACTTCAATTGGAATCAGATGGCCAGCGAAATCTTGTGCTTGTTGAATCGCTGTTTTTATATCACCTGCAATGGCAATATGATTGTCTTTGATTAAAATTGCATCATCTAATCCTAAGCGATGATTACGCCCGCCACCGCAGCGTACCGCATATTTCTGCACAGTACGTAAGCCTGGAATGGTTTTACGCGTACAAGTAATTTGCGCTGGATAATCTGCCACACTATCAACGATCTGCCGTGTTGCTGTTGCAATACCACTTAGATGAGTCATAAAATTCAATGCGGTGCGCTCTGCAGTCAGTAGATGACGCGCATTACCGCGAACAGTTGCCAATACCGTATTAGCATCAACCATCTCACCATCAATGACCTGAGCAGTAAACTCAATCTGTGCGTCAATTAGAAAAAAAGACAGTCGTGCCAAATCCATCCCGCATATCACACCTGCTTGCCGCGCTTTAATCTGTAATTGCGCTTGCATATCGGCTGGAATAGTTGCTTGAGATGTGACATCGCCACGTCTACCCAAATCTTCAGTCAAAGCAGCTTCCACTAAGGGTTTAAGCAATACCTCATCCAATGCTGGTTCTTTTATGACTGTCATCTTTAGTCCTTTTTATACGCAGTGGTTGATATAACATCAATTTAATTAAACTCAAAATGAGCATAAATATAACTTAAAATTAATAGGCTCGCAAGACAAGGTAGTAACTTTCGTTAGTTCAATGAAACGCTGTAAGTGCTCAACATTAATGCAAAATGAAAAATCAAATCTGCAAGCTATTTACGTTTAGGCAGCTTACTATCCATCAGTAAGCTTTGGAGTTCAATATCATGACGGAAGCGATAGAGCTTGGCAGGGCGACCACGCTGGGCACTACTACTCTGCCCAGTCTCCATTACAAGGTTCTGTGAATCGAGCAAGCGGCGAAAGTTTTGCTTATGTAGCCGTACTCCTGATAAAGCCTCAACACTTTGTTGCAACTGTAGCAATGTGAATACTTCAGGCATCAAACCAAAAATCAACGGGCGATATTCTATTTTGGCTCGCAGTCTGGAGATGGCGGTAGCAATCACACGACGATGATCGTAATACATAGGGACACCCATCATTTTCGTCCAATTAGTAGGTGATCTATTAGTTGCTGAATTACTAGGCTCATAGCTAGGTAAATAATTGGGTGCTTCAGGAATAAGCCCGGTCTCATAGAGCATCTCATAACGCAAGAGCGCATGCTCTGCTACCCACTCACTACTCTCATCCTCTATATCTGCAGTTACCTTATTGTCAGTGTTTTCATTAGTAAGCACTTCACGCGCTAAAAACCTCTCACTCAGCCCCCAACATAAGCGAATACGCTGACGTCGACGCTGCTGGGTGACTCCATCTTCCGCAGTATTGGCCCATTCCAATAGCGCTGGCACAATAAAATCCATAATGATGCTTGGTACACCATCCAAATGATTTTCCCAAGGGAAATAATCATACCAATCTCGCCACAAAGCTTGGCTCTGTAACTCTTGCGTTTGCGTCTCTTGTACCAACCCTAAATAGCTAACATAAACCAACGCATGACCGTCGATGTTGCGCCTATTGGTATCTACAAAAGTATATAGCTGTTCTAGATAACCGAGTGGCTGCTGTGTCTGTTCTTCAACCCATTGGCGCACACCAGCTTGCAATGAACGATGCAATGGCATGAGCGGACCATTGGGCAACAACTTACCTTGATCAACCGTCAAAACCCGCGCTGTATGGTCGGTAATAGCAATCAATACAGCCACTACTTCTGTAGTGCCACTACCCTGTTGATGCGCATGTGAATAAGACAACGTCATAGTTCTTTATTATTATCCTTGATGAGTGATGATGTGCAATTTTCTTTAGATAGGACTCAGTATAGCGTGAATCACAATTTATCGTAGAAAACGGTTGTAATTATTAACTGAGAATACCGCTTAATTCAAGATTAATGAGAACAGTAATATAGTCCAAACTTATTATTTTAATTATAGAACATACAAAAACATCTTGTTTTTATGCTCAAAATGAGCATAATTAATATAGTTCTATTTATTAGCTGTTTTTAATGATCCTATTTTAACGGCATATTGCTTGTCGTTAACGCACCAAAGGCTTGCACTTATGAAAACTTATCCTTATGACGCACCCATCATGAGTACTGATAATCGTATTGCTACTCAAATGAACATTGAATATGCTAAAGCTAAAATTCCAACAGACTTACCGCGTGCAGAACGTCTCGCGGTTGAAGATAATATTAAACAGTTGCTAAAAGAGCATAATGCGGTATTGGTCGCACACTATTATGTTGATCCTTTTATTCAAGATTTGGCATTAGCAACTGGTGGGTGTGTTGGTGATTCGCTTGAGATGGCACGCTTTGGACAGGCCCATAGCGCACAAACTTTGGTGGTCGCTGGCGTGCGCTTTATGGGCGAATCGGCAAAAATACTAAGCATGGAAAAAACGGTACTTATGCCAGACTTGGAGGCTGAGTGTTCGCTTGACTTGGGCTGTCCTGCTGATGAGTTTTCTGCATTTTGTGATGCCCATCCTGAGCGTACGGTGGTGGTCTATGCCAATACCAGCGCTGCGGTTAAAGCGCGAGCTGATTGGGTCGTGACTTCGTCCGTTGGTATCGAGATTATCCGTCATTTGCATGAGCAAGGTGAGAAAATCATTTGGGGGCCTGACCGTCATTTGGGTAAATATATTGCACAAGAGACTGGCGCAGATATGCTGCTCTGGCAAGGGTCGTGCTTGGTACATAATGAGTTTAAAGCGACTGAACTGATGCAATTAAAAGAAGAACACCCAGACGCCAAAGTATTGGTGCATCCTGAATCACCTGATAGTGTAGTTGCGCTTGCCGATGTGGTTGGCTCAACCAGCAAGCTATTACAATCAACTTATGAGATGGATGCCGATACCTTTATCGTTGCTACCGATTTAGGCATCTTGCACGAGATGCAAAAGCGCTCACCAAATAAGCGTTTCTTAGCTGCCCCTACCGCTGGTGAGAGCGCCAGTTGTAAAAGCTGTGCTTTTTGCCCGTGGATGGCGATGAATGGCTTGCAAGGTATTGAACAGTGCTTAACCCAGCGCAGCGGCGAAGTATTGATGACGCCTGAGCTGGCAGCATCTGCAAAAAAACCTTTACAACGTATGCTTGATTTTGCCGAAGCGCAAAATCAACGTGTGGCAGCGAGCGGTGATATTGTCAAAGACCGTGCACTATTTGCTAACGTTGGAGCTGCCTAATATGAGTGAGGCGCGCGTATTGGATAGAGCAAACAATAACGCTATTGCTGATGTTAATGATGTTAGGCAAACAGACGTACTTATCATTGGTGCTGGCTTAGCGGGACTAAGTACTGCTCTCGCTTTGCCAAAATCGTTAACTGTTACAGTATTAAGCAAAGCAGCAATGGATGTTTGCTCAAGCCATTACGCCCAAGGCGGTATCGCGGCTAGTTTGGGTAAAAATGACTGTGTCGCTGATCATATCGCCGATACGCTCATCGCTGGCGCAGGATTATGTGAAGCTAATAATACGACTAACATCCTAAATGCTGGTCAACAAGCCGTACAATGGCTATGCGAACAAGGCGTCCCCTTTACTCAAATTCCCCAGCAAAAATCAAAAAGTCACATAAAAGCGGGTTTCGACCTCTCTCAACTACACCTAACCAAAGAAGGTGGGCATGGCTGTAGACGAGTTGCCCATGCTGATGATGCAACTGGTCGACATATCATGGAAGCCTTGACCTTAAAAGCGCAAGCTGCGTCCAATATCACTATTCTGCCTTACCATGAAGCACTCAGCCTTTTAAAAAATAATGATAATCAATGCCAAGGTGCGCTTGTTTTTGATCACGTCAGTCAACGTAAACTCACTTTTCATAGTCGCGCAGTCGTAATGGCGAGTGGCGGTCTAGGGCAGCTGTTTAAACGTGCCAGCGCACCCAATGTCTGTGTCGGTGATGGAGTTATGATGGCATGGCAATCGGGCTGTCGCTTAGCAAATCTAGAATTTATCCAATTTCATCCAACCGGATTAGCATTTAGCGATAGTAGTTTTTTGATATCTGAGGCATTACGCGGCGAAGGTGGACGGTTATATTGTCCGCAAACTGGTAAACGCTTTATGTTAGACGTCGATACTCGTGCAGAGTTAGCACCAAGAGACATCGTCGCCCGTGCCATCGCGGAGCAAATTAGCATGAATGAATTTGGCTACGTCAATCTTGATGTCAGTCACTTGCCAACGGAATTTTTACGCGAGCATTTCCCACAGATTTATCAAACGCTGTTAGACCTCGGTATCGATATTACTACCGACCCTATTCCAGTCGCGCCTACCGCTCATTATAGCTGCGGTGGCGTAGTGACGTCTGCCAATGGCCTGACTGACGTGCTAGGGCTTTATGCCGCAGGTGAAGTTGCTTATACAGGTCTGCATGGGGCAAACCGCTTGGCAAGTAATTCACTATTGGAATGTGTGGTGGTTGGACGGAATATCGCCGCTGACTTGCCGCGCTATTTGAAAGCAATAGAAAAGCTAGATACAACGTCGATTTATGCTAATTCAGATCAATCAATCCATGATATTTGGACATTGCCAACGCTTCGAGATTGTCAGTGCATTACTGTACCATTGTTTATTGAGTGTGAAAGCAACTCTAACGACAATCACAACGTCAACATTAATACGAATGCTGACATCACTGCAATAACCGCAGAATTAAAAGCTTTAATGACGTCTCATATGGGTATTACCCGTGAAGCTAAACAATTAACACAAGCGCTGGTACAAATTCAGCAGTGGCAACAGCAACTTAACTGTTATAACTCCAATCAAACGGATATCGGTAACAAAGATAACGCCACTGTTCTGAATGAGTTACCCTACTTTCAATTAGCAAGACAGTTGCAATTAGCGGCATTGATTATACAGTCGGCTTATCAGCGGCATGAGAGTCGCGGCGGGCATTACCGAAAAGATTATCCAAACTTAGCGAGCAAATCTAAAGTGAGTGTAATTGCACCTTTATTGGACAGTCTGCCTAGCCAAATTTATGCATCTGATAAATTTGCTATAGTCAGTGAAAAATATAGCCAACAAGATAAGCATTCGCGATCAGCCGTTAGCACCCTGTAAACTGGCAAGAATATGGTAATTTTTGTCCGCTCGTTCCAGCATTTATAGCCTAATATGATACAATCTCCAGCTTCCTAAAAACGCCTTCAAAAAGCTGCGAGCACATCATCATGCAAAGCCTAGTTACCCTTGTTTTGGTATTAATGCCAATGTTTATTGGCTTTGCCATTCCCTCTAATCCCAAAATGACTAAGCTTGCTGATAAAGGCTTGTCGTACTTGGTTTATGTCATCTTAACCCTTATCGGTATTGAGCTGTCACAAGTAGAAGGGCTGGGTAGCCAAATAGGCGAAATCGCCCTATATGTCACTATCCTATCGATCTTGACGATTGGCAGTGGTTTGTTTGCGCTCATGCTATTCGATCGTGTGCGTCCATGGCATGCCAAAAAGCCAAGCGTCAAATCCAAAGAACATCGCGTCAGTATTCGTGGCAGCTTGGCGCAAGTGATTTGTGTAGTGATTGGCATGGTGATTGGCTATTTCTTGCCAGTAGATTATATGCCGCCTGAAAACTCCATGACCGTCATGCTAATGATATTAATTTTACTGGTCGGCATTGGGTTAAAAGGCTCAGGAATTACCCTTAAAGAAGTGCTACTAAATAAACGCGGCGTTGAGATGAGTATTATCTTTACGCTATCGATATTGGTTGGCGGGCTTGTTTTTGCGCTGATGTTTAGCGATGTGTCATGGACGAAAGGTTTGGCACTGGCATCAGGGTTTGGTTGGTATTCACTGTCAGCGATTATCATGACCGATGCTTATGGGGCGATTTGGGGCAGTGTGGCGCTGTTTAATGACTTAATACGTGAGTTTTTTGCGTTATTATTTATTCCTGTCTTTATGCGTAAATATCCATCAGCGGCAGTTGGGCTTGGCGGCGCGACCAGTTTAGATTTTACTTTACCGATTATTCAACAGTCAGGTGGTCTAAAAGTTGTGCCACTAGCGATTAGCTTTGGCTTTATTATTAATATTGTCTCGCCAGTGCTGATGGTGTTGTTTTCGGCTTTTTAAAAACCAATCGTTTTTTTGATGTCATTATTCAGATTTAAACATCTCGCAGCGCTTTAGGTATGGTTCATAGTTTTTCCAATCACTTGCGTTTTCTATATTCGCTAGGTCTTTGACTTGCGTACTTGCTTTGACAGTTACCCTTCTATCTTTTGACTCTATACCTGCAAGATCAATTTCGCTAAAGTCTGTAGCTATAAACGGGTATCTATCTGAGCAATCATAAGTGGAGATAAGATCAGAGGTAATGTGATGCTTTTCTACTAACCTATTCCTGATATTAATGGCACGGTTACGTGATAAATTATTTTTATTAAGCGTTATCGCAAGCTCGTTTGATGCTACATGACCAAAAATAAAAACCTTGGCATCTGGTTGCTCATGAAGGTTTTCTTCAATGATTGCAAATGCTTGATCATAATCGTCAGATAATTGACTGCTCATCGGTTCAAAAAATCCTTGCAACTGCATTTCTAGCGAACCTGTATAAACCACTACTGGACAGCCTTTAGCATCGACCACTACGTTAGATGGCGTTTCAGGGCATTCATCTATGGCATCAAGCACACCGTCACTATCTGAATCAATCTCTGCTTGCATCGTCCTGATGATTTCATGTTGAGCTACATCTTTAGACGGCGCAATTGTAGTGGTTTGACAACCAGCTAGAGTTATAGATGCTGTTAATAGCAATAAAGTGCTATGGTTTCTAATTGTCATTATCATTCTCTTCATCTAGAGTTACTTACAGCTTTATTTGTCATCATCTTCATTTTTTTTGAAACGTTCAATATATTATTCAACATTGCTAATAAGCGCATAAATACGCTGGTTGAGCCAACTGCTTTCGGTATTATTTGGCGCAATTGGACGTTCTGACCCATAGTAAAAAGTCTTAATACGATCAGGATCAATATTATATGTCATGGTCATATAATTTTTAATTCCTTCCACGCGATACCTTGATAATGTTTGATTGACGCTATTGTCTTCATTCTTTGATATATGCCCTTCAACAAGCATGACAGCGTCCAAATGATCTTGCATTTTTTTGCCTGCGTTATCTAGCTGTTCATAATACTCACTTTTTATCTCACTGCTATTTTCATCATAATAGGCTCTAGCTTCCATCCTAAATTCGTTTTCACCAAAAAGTAAAGAATGCGGACAGCCCCTTTCATCTATCACCACGTTATAGGGAGTGCCTGGACATTGATCTAACTTATCAGGCACTCCATCACCGTCACTATCTACATTAACCACAACCGTTGGCATGTTGATAGTTTGACTTGTTCGATTAGACAAGTCAGCTGTTTGACAACCTGTCAGTGCTAATACACCTATCATCATCGGCGCTATTGTCCATAATTTAACGTTCATACTCTACTCTTCCTTAAGTTAAAACACTAAACCCCACTCGCCTGCTTCGCAAACAATCGCATAAGCGGTTTCATCTTACCCACGCGGTACATACCTTCGCTACGGATTTGTTGAATAGGACGCATCTGTGCAAGTGACCCTGCAAATAGCCAGTTTAGTGCCGAGAAGCTATGCATCATCAGAATATTATGTGGACGACGCAGACGCTCGTAAGTACGCAGGGTTTGATTGCTGCCCCAAAGCGTGCCACCACTACGTGCAAAATCATGCATTAGCTGTTCACTTAACGCCTGTACATCGAGCATGCCTAAATTAAGCCCTTGTCCAGCAAGTGGATGCACGCCATGCGCAGCGTCTCCTATCAAGACTAAATTATCAGCGACATAACTCTTTGCTTGTTGCGCGGTCAGTGGAAAGCTAGCGATTGATTCAATCTGACTAATAGCACCAAGCTCATAATTACTTGCAGCAGCCAGCTTATCGGCAATCACGCGCGCGTCTTCCTCTATCAATGCCAATGCCTGATTGCGTGGCAGTGTCCAAACTATCGACTGCCAGTGTTGCGGATTGGCCTTATCAGCATCAGTGATATCCGCTAACGGCAATAATGCCAGCGTTCCAGTGGGTAGCATAGCTTGGCGAGCAGTCGCTTGATGAGGCTTGGTCGTTTGAATCGCACAGCAAATCGCGGTTTGATTATAATCAAGCATATCCAGCTCAATTCCTGCTTGCTTACGCACAAACGAGCCGCGACCATCAGCACCAATCAACAGTTGAGCATCGATAGCTGTATCGTTATCCAAAGTCACACGGTAGCCTTGCTGTGCGCCTAACCAATCCATTGCCACGACTTTATGTCCAGCGATGACGGTCAGATAGTCACTGACATCATCCTCAGATAAACGCTGCCATAATGCGTGCTCAATAACGGCAGGCTCAACCATACTTCCCAGTAGTTTTGGCGCACTGCTTTCGCTATCACCAAATAATAACTCGCCCATACCGTTCAGTTGCCATACCTGCATCTGCGAGTAATCCGCCTTACGCCCAGATAGGGCAGTCTTTTGCCAAGCGCCAACATCTTTGAGTAAGTTAATACTAGCTAAGCTAAGCGCATAGACACGTGCATCGCGCGCGCTCAATACTTCTTGCCAATCTGACTCATCACGCGCAGGACGTGCATCAATCAAGGTCACTGGCATTTTGGCTTGCGCAAGCTTTAGCGCCAATGTCGCACCGACGATACCGCTGCCTATAATCAGCGTATGGTTATTTTTCATAAGTTATCTCTCAATGTTAGAACGCTTATTATAAGACTATGATTTTAAGCCCATCGCATAATTAGCAATTAGTGGTTTAATATTCGGCAGCTTGTCAAAGGCAACCAAGGCCACATTACGCGCCAGCTTCACTGCTGGGTTAGGATGAGTAAAGCCATGTACAACGGCATCACAGAAACGAATAACTCGTTTTTGGTCGGTCTGGCGGGCTTTTTCATAGCGTTTGAGTAGTGTTGGGTCACCGATATCTGCGCCTTTGAGGACTTGCGCACTCATCATTTGCGCCAGTACATGCGCATCACGCATACAAAGGTTAAAGCCCTGACCCGCCACAGGATGCAAGGTATGCGCAGCATTACCCATGATGACGCAGCGGCCCTCTGCTTGTTTGTCCGCTAGCACGCGTGTCAACGGATAGGCACCGCGGCGACCAGCAGCGATGAACTTGCCAGCACGCTGACCAAATGCCTGCTGTAAAGTCGCCAGAAAATGCGCATCATCTTCTAGGTATTTATGCTCTTCACCGTTTGGACATACCCAGACTACTGAGCGTCTATAGCCCTTTTGATATTCATCATTGCCGTCACCTGCTGGATCGGTCAATGGCAACACAGCGAGTGGGCCTGCCGGACTAAAACGTTCAATCGCAACGTGCGCATGTGGCTTATCTGTCTCTACCACACCGACGATAGCAGTTTGCTGATAATCATAAGTCGTTGTACCAATATCTAAAAGCTGACGTACCGTAGAGTCGCGACCATCACAAGCGACTAAGACGCTGGCTTGCAATTGCTGCTCATGCTCCTCTTCACCATAATAGCTAAAGCTTAGCGTCACAGCGTCGCTCTGTTGTTCCACAGCGATGACATTAGCATTATCAATCAAAGTAATTAGCGGTTCTTGCTGAGCAGCCAGTAATAACTTACGTCCAAGCCAAGCGTTTTCCATGACTTGTCCGAACGATTCTACCTGCTCTTCAGCTTTATTTAATTGCGCACGTCCAAAGCTACCCTGCTCACTGATTTGCACGGCATCAATGCGGCAAGCATGACTTTGTAGCTCGTCCCACAACTCTATCTCTTGGTAAATCTGTACGGTGCGCCGAGATAATGCCGTATTGCGGCTGTCTAAATAATGACTGCGCGTACTGTCATCCTTTGGGCTAATAGTTGGGTAGCTGTTTTTTTCTAGCAAAGTACTAGCAATACCATGATGTGCTAATAGCAATGCAAAGGATAAACCCACATGACCGCCGCCAGCGATGAGCACCTGTTGCTCGGTCATTGCCGTTTTATTATTTTTCATATTAGATGTCTTATTAACAGTGTTCGATGGCGCAGAATTTGATATCGTTGGCATATCTGAATGAGTATTTTGTATCATTGTTATCCCTATTGGAATCTGTTGGATAAAGCGGTTATATACGATTAGGAAGACTTTTTATACTTAATTATAAAGAGTTATTTATCAGCATTTTATGGTTTTAAGCGTCATGACCAAACGATTTTTAGACAACTCATAGATTACCACAAATTGCCCAAATCTCTGTGTCCTTCCCGGTATGCTTAACGCTGAGTAGCTACTTCTAAGCTTATGAGCATAGCAAAAATTTGTCGATATATGCAGTGGTTGCAATCACCATACAAAAACAGCCCAGTCCATTGCTACACAATGCTTGAAATTTAAAAACTATCAACCATAATGAAGACAGGACTTTCACTTACCATACATATAAACAATAATAACTTTACCGTCATTTTTTCTACTATCTACAAGTAATAAAACCCTACTACTGTTTTATCTATTAAGCCCATCAATCTATTGAGAATTAACAATAGTATCGGGTAACTAATATAAGGATAATCGCTTGACTGATTCCATGAGCCGCCGTATAAAGTTTGAGTCATTGACCCCAGCACAGCTTAAAACCGTGCTTGGCGAATACAACAACCATATGAAATATCTTCAAGACCGCCTCGACATCAAAATCAGCCAACGCCAAGGCGACTTCTGTCTGAGCGGCGATGTCACAGGTGTCGAGCGCGGCGAACGTATTATATATAAGCTAGTCGATGAAGCTCAAAACACAAAAGATATCAGTGCAGAAGAGTTACATCTCATCATCCAATCTAGTATCTCACGCGATCAAGATACGGAAGATGATGAGCAAGTCACTGATAGCGAAGAAGATAAAAACGATTTGGATTCGCCAAATGACTTTACACCCATTAGTCTGCGCACACGTAAAGGTAAAATCATTCCACGCGGTGGCAACCAGCAGCGTTATGTAAAAAACGTGCTTAGCTCTGATGTGTCGTTTGGTATTGGCCCTGCCGGTACGGGTAAGACTTATCTGGCGGTCGCTTGCGCAGTCGATATGATAGAGCGTAATGAGATTGAGCGCATTTTGCTCGTACGTCCAGCCGTAGAAGCAGGCGAAAAGTTAGGCTTTTTACCTGGTGACTTGGCGCAAAAAATTGACCCGTATTTACGCCCGTTATATGACGCTTTATATGAAATGCTTGGCTTTGAAAAAGTCGGCAAAATGATTGAGCGCCAGATTATTGAAGTTGCTCCACTTGCCTATATGCGTGGCCGGACCTTGAATAACTCGTTTGTCATCTTGGATGAGGCACAAAACACCACACCTGAGCAAATGAAAATGTTTTTGACACGCTTAGGCTTTGGCTCACGTGCGGTCATCACTGGTGATATTACGCAGGTCGACTTGCCGCGTGGTACTAAATCAGGACTAACGCAAGCGCTAGAAATCCTAAGCGGTATTGAAGAGATTCATATCACTAAGTTTGACTCAAAAGATGTGGTACGTCATCAATTGGTACAGCAAATCGTTGAAGCTTATGATGTCTTTGACAGTGAGCAGTTAATATTGGAAGAAAAACGTAAACAAGAGCGTATTGCTGAGCAAGAGCGCAGACAGGTAATAGCCAACGCGGCATCTAAATTATAACTCAGCTTGTTAAATATCTAGGGCGTGTCCTCATTTTTATTATCATTATCAAAATGAGGACACGCCTAGCCTTAAAATAAAAAACCGGATTACTAAAGATAGTATTCCGGTTTTTTATTAGGTACCTAATGAATTGATTACTTAATAGGTTTAACCTTAATATTGCCTCACCTGCTATAGTCAGTCCATAGTTGAGGTCGATAAGCATATCGATATTACGAAACTGAGTACCATCTATATTAGTACAGTAAATGAGGTCAACGCCGTAGCGGCTTCAAAGGAACCGTCTATATAGCAGCATTATGGAACAGTTAAAATGTTTGAAATAGTAATAATTAATAAGCGTGCTATTTGTTAATAGGATAGAACAATGAACCAATTTAATGATAATAATGTGAATGAAATAGAGTCAAATAGTCTAACCAGTGCTGAGCTAAATGTCAGCGCTATTGATAGTATTGATGATAATTTGATTGATAGCTTCTATAGTGAAGATAGCCTGTTGCCAGTCATGATGGCAACTTTAGATTATATAGATAAGCGTAAGCAGAATGGGCTGATGCTACCCTACTTTACAGATATCAGTATTGAGATGTGGCAGCAGAAACCTAAAGCATTAGATATATATATTACTGACGAGACTGAAGGTCGTGAATTGAATCTAGAAGCGCGTGACAAGGATTATGCGACCAACATACTGTCTTACCCAAGCGAGATGCCAGCTAATATTATTGAGCTGATGCCAACATTGCCACTTGGTGAGCTAATTATCTGTCATGAAGTAATGATACGTGAAGCCACAGAGCAAGACAAAACGCTAGTACAGCACATTAGCCACTTATTGGTACATGGCGTGTTGCATCTATTAGGCTTCGATCATGAGCTCGGTCAAGCTGAGCAGGATGAGATGGAACGTTTTGAGATTGAGATTTTAGCAGGTTTGAACCTACCAAACCCTTATGTTTCAAATCCTTAATCGTCAAACCTCTCAAACTCATAAACTCCAAACTCATAAACTCCAAACTCATAAATTTAACTCGGCTAGTCTTTTGTCATCGGTAGTTTTTGTGATTGACCCATTTGGTTAATCATCTGATCTAAGCCTTTGACATGGACACTGCGCTGCGGGAATGGAATCTCGATTTTCTCATCATCTAACGCATGTTTAAACTGTTCAAGCAAATCGCATTGCATTGTCCACCAATCAGCATTGGTTGTCCAAACGTTTAAAGTGAGGTCAACTGAATTGTCGCCAAGATTGGTCACACGCACAATAGGCTCAGGATCAGTAAAGGCCATCGCATTGTTTTTCGCTAAGCTCAGCATCACATTTTTGGCAGTTTTGATATCGGCATCATAGCCAATCCCTACTGTGATATCGACACGGCGGTTGGGCAGCGCGGTATAGTTGATAACCGCTGAAGTGGTAATATCGCTATTAGGTATAATGATATCGTGATTATTAATCGTCGTTAGATGGGTATTGACCAAAGTAATTTCAGTCACTGTACCGGTGTAACTACTAATCTGCACATAATCACCACGTACAAACGGGCGAAAAGTCACAATCATAATACCAGCCGCAAAGTTTGACAGCTGATCTTTTAATGACAAACCAATGGCTACTGCGGCACCACCCAATATGGCAACGACTGATGTAGTCTGTACGCCAACTTTGCTAAGGGCTGCTAGAGCAACCACAACCAGCAACACGCCATATATTAGACGACCTAAAAAACTAGCCACGGTATCATCTAAACGGCTACGCAGCATAATACTATGAGCAAAGGTAACCGCTTTTTTGGCGAGCCAACGCCCTACTACAAATATTAATATCGCTAAGACGACTTTAAGCGCTAAGCTTAGTGCGTTACTCGTTAACGTGGCAACATCGATAGTAAAACCTAAAAATTCCATACTGACTCTTTACTCTATAGCTTCGTTTGTTTATTAGGACATATTAAAATAGAATCAGATACTGGCACTCATTCTAATTCATTATTTATTTTAACCCATTCATAATTACAGTTTGTTTGTAATTTTAACCAATGGTTTTTGAATACCGTATTTTTTAACAGATTACTTTTTGAAAGTTTACGTTTTAGATTTTTCCGTTTTAATAAGTTACTTCTACTTTATCACTATAACGATAAGTACGAATCAAACGTAGCTCTACAATATCGCTCATATCTGCGGTAAACTTACCAAAGGGTGCCGCTTGCCGTACTGATTGCTTGGCCGCTTCATCCAATATCGTCGAGCCTGAGCTTTCAAGTAAACGAATAGCTTTAATATTGCCATCATTACTGATAATCACCATGAGACGTACTTCACCAGTGATACCTTGCGCACGCGCTTGCACCGGATAATACAAGTTACCAACACGCTCAACATGCTCACGGAAGGTTTCGATATAATCTGCCGCAGCGCCGCGAGTAGTAGAGTTGCTATCGACGGTTACGACTTTGGACTTGGTTGCATAGACTTGTTGACGCTGAGACAGCTGTGCCTCTAAAGTCGCAATCTGTTTACGTAAACGCTCCTCTTGTGCCATCATATCATCTTGCGCTTGCTTACTGTCGTTGTCAGCTTCTACATCAGCCTTACGCCAACTCAAAGTCGTGCGCAGATAGCTCTCTTGATAATGCTGTTGACGCACTTGGCGTTGCAGATTGATGACATCTTGAGTCTCGCTTATCTGCTCTGAGCTCAGTGGGCTAGTTTGCGCGCTTTCTTGCCGTACTTGCTGGCGTACCGAGCCTCCACCTTCTTGTGAAGCATTAGCGATATAGTGAGCATCCTCATTCGGCTGCATATTGTCTGTCAAAGCCTTTGCCACATCTTGCATCAGCGCCGCAGGATCTTGCCCCATAGAAAAGCTGACACCAAAGATAATAACACCATGTACCAACAACGCAATAGTAATAGCTATCGGTAAGCTAAAGTTGCGTGTTGGAGCTTGAGTAGAAAAATGATAGCTTTGAGAATCTTTAATATGTGCCACAGTAAGTCTCAAATTATAAGAATAAAAACAGTAATAACCGTATTGATACGATTATTTTGCATCAGTAATGTTTTTGCAGCCATCATACAAGCAATAACTATGCCTACCAATAATAATATCCGCGCTATCATAACATGAGCAGCAATTATATCGCTATTCTGTCATTTTATCGCTATTCAAAATAGCCATAAAGCTTAAGAGCTGAGGAAGAAGCTATTTAGGCACGCCTGCCTATCTTCGTTATATTTCTTAAGTTATTTGCTACAATACAAGGCCTTAAGTTTTGTACCATGCTATTTTGCTATATACTATTTTCACTTGTCATATTGCTACTGGTCATGTCTATCAATTACTTATTATATCAATTAGCAGCTGACAACCAATTATACGGTTAAAATAATCCTACTATAATCATAAGGATAACAAGTTTGAGTAACTTCGATAACTTTGATGACTTCTCTGATAATCTTGGCTATCGTTTTAACGAGTCATTTAGTGATGGTTGGGAGAGCTTAACCCAAAATATCAAAAATATGTACAACAAAACTGCTGATAAGCTTGATGATGAATTGGCTTTGCCCGTTGCGCAAAAATACGTCAATGATGCCCTGCAAAAGTTTGTCACAGACAATGTCAAAGCTATCTTAGAGTTACGAGTTGAGCTGCATGATGACTGGTTTCGTTTATATTGTACGGTTAATGCCGCTGGTGTTTACGCTGAAGTAGCTAGTAACTTTAGCCTTGTACATGCCCAGCTTGACCGCAATGTACAGCGCTTTGTATTTGGCCAGCTGACTTATACAGACGTCCTCAACTTACGCTGTGAGTCATTTTTGAAGCTTCAAGGTATCAAACTTGCCATCTGGTTCTATCATAGTGTGCTCAAGAAAGACCCGTTAGGCGTTATCCTGACTTATATCAATATCGCCCGCGCGAAAGAAGATATTATTTATCTCGATATTAATCGCTGGCTAAAAAAGAACCAAAAAATCATGAGTACCTTACATAAGGTACAGGTGAACTACGGTGAAGTCGAAGAAGATCAGCTAATTCTAAAGGCACAGATTAACTATCGCGACCTATTAGGCGGTAGTAGTGGTGAGGATATCATCAGTGATGATGATGAACCCGAGTTAATGCAAGGTCCTATTAATCCCATAGATGATGCCACTGAACCAAGCACAGAGTAGCTTTTGCATCACAGAGTAATTCTTACAGACCGTTACTGCTTTGGCTAACTAATAAAAAACGCCACGTATCATTAGATTGCGGCGTTTTTTTGTCAATAACTTAAAGCAATTAACGACTTAATGGGCTTACCAATAATTCTCTACCGCAATATTACCCTCACCACGTCGATTCATGACCAGACCCATATCTTTCAAGGTCTCCTTAGTATCCTCTACCATCTCTGGATTACCACATAGCATCACATGTGCATTATCGATGTCCAGCTTTATACCTGCGCGCTCCTCTAGTTCTCCATTGAGCAATAGTTTCGGCAGACGCTCAGATAATGCTCCTTCCATTGGCTCACGAGTCACGATCGGCACAAATATTAAATCAGCAGGATTATCAACCAACGAGCCAAAGTCTGCCTGTAGCTGTCTTATTTGCTCAACGTAAGCCAATTCCTCTTGCGAGCGCGCACTATAAGCCAATACGATATGATCGTAGTCTTGCCATGTTTGCAGGTCTTGTAGCATAGATAAAAAGGGTGCCAGACCAGTACCTGTTGCCAGCAGCCATAAGTCTTTTGGTAACGGTTTTTGATAACGTGCCAAGGTCAAAAATCCAAATGGCATGGTATTGAGTAGGAGCTCATCTCCTACTTGCAAGTGCTGCAGCTGCGAGGTAAATGCCCCATCAGGAATCACAATGGAGAAAAACTCCAGTACCTCATCAAACGGTGAAGATACTATAGAATAGGCACGAAAGATATCTTCATTCAATGCTGCATCAGACTCTTCGTTTTGCTGCTTGTAGTATTGTAGTTTGCTGGGGTTAACTCCCAAACGTACAAACTGTCCTGCAGTAAATTTAAAGCTATCTGGACGGGTGACTGTAAAACTAAATAAACTTGGTGTCCATGTAGTTTTGCTAAGCACTTTAACGGTTTGAATATTATTTTCACTCATAATAATTAGTCACTCACAATTTATTAATATTTATTTTTATAAAGCTTATTAAAACGAACAAATAAAAAAGATGCGCCAAGCTTATCATAGACTTGGCGCATCTTGGTTTTCTAACAGTAACGGCAGACTAACAGTAAAGGATTGCAACGACTTAGCCTGTATTTGACAGGCCACACGTTAAACTTAGATTACCAAATACTCGCCATACCTGACCACACAATCATACTGTTTGGTAATATACCGAAGAAAATAACTACCACGGTAACACCAATAACCATCAGTCCGCCCATACGGATACCCCATTGCCCTGCTACATCAAACTCAATAAACTGTTTTGGACGTTTAAATAGTGTCAGCATGACGCGTAAGTAATAGAACAGACCAATAGCACTACCTAAGATAATCATTGCAGCCAAGAACCAATTAGCACCTTGAACAGCTGCCAGTATCGCAAATAGCTTGGTAATAAAGCCCGCGGTCAGTGGAATACCGGCCAACGATAACATCATAATAGTCATGACCGCAGTAAGCACTGGACGACGCCAGAACAGTCCTTGATAATGTACCAACTCGTCAGCTTCACCAGATAACCGATAAGGGCTAGACATTAATGTCACCACACCAAAGGCCCCAATAGAGGTGAAGGCATAGGCGGCCATATACATACTAGATATGCTATCAGCCGCACTACCAATACTAACAATCACAATCAGCACATAACCCATATGAGCAATAGAAGAATAACCCAGCAGACGTTTCAGATTGGTTTGACGTACTGCCAATAGGTTACCAACTAAGATAGATAGTGTGGCCATTACCATTAATAACATCTGTACTGAAGGCAATGCCAATAAAGCCGTATCAATTAAAAAGCGAACAGCAAGTGCCATCATAGCAACTTTAGATACGGATGCCAGATAAGTGGCAATAGGAGCTGGTGCACCTTCATAGACATCGGGTGTCCATATATGAAAAGGTGCTGCTGATAGTTTAAAAGCAATACCAAACATCATTAGCGCTGCGCCTAATATCAGCAGCGGTGACTCAAACATATCACCTAGTACCAAACTGATTGGCTTAAAGGCTAACGAGCCAACTTGCGCATAAATAAAGGCCATACCCATCAGTAAGGTTGCAGACGCTGTCGCTGATAACACCAAATACTTAAGCCCTGACTCAAGCGAGCGGTTACGTAAAAAAGTATAAGACAATAGACCATATAGCGGTATTGAAAGCAGCTCTAAGCTCATAAAGAAAGCGGCCATATGCTGCGCAGATACCATCAATAGCGCACCGGTGGTCGATACTAGCATCAGCAAATACAGCTCATCCTTATTGTCTTTCAGATTGGCAAGATACGCATACGCTAACGTACAGCAAGCCAATGCACAAATAAAGATAATGACCATATTAAACTGAGCAAAGTTATCAATTACAAACAGCTGCTCAGCGTTTGGTAGTGCACCCCTTCTACTTATCACGCCGCCTATTTGCGCAAGTAAGGTAAATAGGCCAACGTTTAGACCGATTACAGTAATAGTACCGGTGACCACATGCGAGCGCTTGACAGTAATCGCAATCATGACTAACAGTGATGTAACTGCTACTGCAATGATTGGTGCATAAGGCATTAGCCCCATCAAATCATTCATCGTAAATTCATTCATGACTTAACGTGCCTCCATTGCATCAAGTAACTGTGACATATCTACTTGAGTAATCTCACTATAGATATATGCATTGTTAATCCACTGCATAGCGTGACTTGATGTATCAAGTATTGGCTGCGGATACAGTCCGAGCCATACCAATCCAGCTGCTAACATAAGTAATAACGACAGCTCACGCTTGCCCAAATCTTTTAACTTGCGAGCAGGTAAACCATGTGATTTGGTTTCATGTAACGCCAACTCTTCGATATTATTGACACCAAATAGCGCGCGGTAAATCAAGATTAATGAGTATAGACCTGCTAATACTAAGCTAAAGGTTGCTAGTACCACAAACACTGGATACTGCGCAAATGCGCCAAACAGAATCATGAATTCACCGATAAAGTTACCGGTACCAGGAATACCGAGAAGTGCAGCACTAAAGAACATCAATATCGGTGCATAGTAACGGAATTGTCCCCACATACCACCCATCAAGGTCAAATCACGAGTATGCAAGCGCTCATAGAGCTGGCCTGCCATGATGAATAGAGCTGCCGAGCTAAGACCGTGCGCAAGCATTTGAATCATTAAGCCTTGTAAGCTGAGCAACGTACCTGCATAAATCGCCAAGACCACAAAGCCCATATGCGAGATACTGGTATAAGCGAGCAAACGCTTCATATCAGTTTGCATAAAGGCAAGCCATGCCCCGTAAAAGATACCAATCGTACCTAATGTAATGGCAATCGGCGCAAACTCTTGCGAGGCTGCTGGAAATAACGGTAATACAAAACGGATCAGACCATAAGCCGCGGTCTTAATCAGTACCCCTGCCAAATCCACCGAACCTGCTGTTGGCGCTTGCGCATGGGCATCAGGTAACCAGCCATGGAATGGAATAATAGGTAGCTTGACTGCAAAGCCGATAAAGAAGCAAAGCATGATCGGATATTCCCAGCCGCCAAGTGGCGTACCGAGCAAGTCATTATAGTTAAAGCTAACCACACCGCTATTGGCGTAGCTAAATAGTACTAATAATAAAATACCAATGAGCATGATAAGCCCAGAAGCTTGGGTATAGATAAAGAACTTGGTTGCTGCATATTCTTTGGTCTTACCACCAGCGACGTCATGACCCCAAATGGCAATCAAGAAATAGATAGGAACCAGCATCATCTCCCAAAAGAAGAAAAACAGGAACATATCAATCGCTAAGAACACACCAATGACACCGCCTAAACTCCATAACAAGTTTAGATGGAAGAAGCCGACACGGCGTTGAATCTCATTCCACGAACAGGCAACAGCCGCAACACCGAGTAATCCTGTCAATGCAATCATCAACAGCGACATACCATCTATCGCCAAGTGAAAGCTAATACCAAAGCTTGGTATCCATGGCACACTATATTCGGCAACCCATGGTACTGCAGACTGCGGCGCAATTACTTGCTTACTCATGCCCGAAAAGTCGCCATACTGCCATAATACGAGTGACAAACCAAAGGTTAGCATCATCCCGATTAAGGCAATCCAGCGCGGCAGACGCTTATTTACCCGCTCAACCAACCAACATAATAATCCTGCAATAAATGGAATTGCGATCAATGCTGGTAGCATCCACGTTTGTTGTAACTCTATCATTTTATACCACCGTCATCATTACCAGCACCAACAGCACAGCCATGCCCAAGCCGAAGCTTGCAGCATAGCCTCGAAGTGACCCTGTTTGCGTTGCAGACATAGCTTTGTTACCTGCTGATGCCAGCATAGGTAATATCGTCCACGATTTATCAATAGGATCGGCTTTAAATAAGCGGCCAATGAATAAAAAGGGTTTTACAAACACTAAATCGTATAGCGCATCAAAGCCCATACCGTTATAGCACCAATAATACAGCGCGCCACCAATACTTGATTGCTTAAAGCGCGTAAGCAGGCGACCTTTATCAACCACATATAATAGTGCTGCTAATATCAGTCCTGCAAGCATCGCACCCATGGCAATATATTCTGCTGTATGTTTACCTTCGGCTTGATTAGCGACCTCTAATAAATGCCCAACACTCTCTGGTAACACACCTTGTAACGGTGGCGTTATCCATGCACCAACTGCAGTTGATAGCACTAACAACACGCTGAGTGGCAACCAATACGACACACCAGATAGTTTATGCGCTGGCGTTTTTTCTTCGCCAAAAAAGATTATCCAAATCATACGGAAAGTATAAATCGCGGTTAAGAAAGCACCGAATACACCCATATAGAATAAGACTTGATGACCGGTTGCAAAAGCTTCCCACAGAATTGCTTCTTTTGAATAGAAACCAACCGTTACCCAAGGTATGGCTGCGAGCGCACCACCACCAACAATATAGCACCAAAATACTAATGGTATTTTTTTACGTAAGCCGCCCATCTTAAAGATATTTTGCTCATGATGAACCGCTAAAATGACCGCACCTGAAGATAGGAACAACAGAGCTTTGAAGAAAGCATGCGTCATCAAATGGAAAATTGCACCTTGCCATGCACCAACGCCAAGCGCTAAAAACATATAACCGATTTGGCTCATGGTCGAATACGCTAAGATACGCTTAATATCTGTTTGTACCAGTGCACAAAGTCCAGCGACCACCAGTGTCAACGCACCTACTGCTCCAACCCAATACAATAAAACGCCAGGGGTCAAAATAAATAGCGGATGCATACGGGCAATTAAATAGACACCCGCGGTTACCATCGTTGCTGCGTGAATCAATGCAGATACCGGTGTCGGACCTGCCATTGCATCAGCAAGCCATGTATGTAACGGCAACTGTGCTGATTTACCCATTGCACCGCCAACCAACATCATCGTTGTCAAAATCATCGTTGGATTATTAACATCGAATACTTCAGGAGCGCGAGTGATAATCTCTTGAATATTAAGCGTACCAAATTCACGAAATAGTAAAAACAGCCCAAATGCCAAAAACACATCACCGACACGTGTCACCGTAAAGGCTTTCATTGCAGCGCGGCCATTGGCACGATCTTCAAAGTAAAAACCAATAAGCAAGTATGAGCAGATACCCACACCTTCCCAACCAAGATATAGCAACAATAAGTCGTCTGCTAATACCAGCAATAACATACTAGCCACGAACAAGTTCATATAACTAAAGAAACGTGCAAAGCCTTTATCACCTTTCATATACCAAGCGGCAAACAGATGAATCAAAAAGCCGATGCCTGTAATAACTCCAGTCATCGTCAGTGCCAAACCATCAAAACTAAGACCAAAGCTTGGCGCAAAATCGCCAACTTGAAACCATGTCCACAGCGGTATCTGGACTACCGTACCTGCTGGATTAGCCGTCAAAAAAGTATAACTGGCAACCAGTGTACATAGTGCTGATAGCAACATACTACCGACACCGACGAACGCTGCTGCCTGTTCGCTTAATTTGTCACGCATAAAGGCTAAAATTAAAAAGCCAATGAGCGGGAATATAAAGGTTAATGGTAATAAACTCATGACATCATCCTTTCATCTCATTGGCGCTATCGACATCGAGATGCCCACGCTTATGATAAAACTGTAGTAATATTGCCAAACCGATGGCTGCCTCAGCTGCTGCTAATGTCAAAATAAAGATAAACATAATTTGTCCATCTGGATCAACCCAACGGCTACCCGCCACTACAAACGCTAGTGCTGCTGCATTCATCATGATCTCAAGGCTCATTAGCATAAACAAAAAATTGCGCCGAACCATCACACCGCATAGACCAATAGCGAACAAAATACCCGCTAGGATTAATCCGTGGCTCATGGGTATCATACCCAATACACCCTGTGCCTCAGCAACAGGCTGTACAAAGCCTGCTACCTCATGGGCGAACGGCACGTTTGACACGTCTTGTGCCACGCTCGCTGCTAGTACCATCAGTCTGACTCCTTGCGCGTAGCTTTTTGCGTACCAACCTGCATACCCACATAATCATGTGGATCTACTTCTTTATATTCGTATGGTTTAGCCATTTTAACGGCATCGCCAACTGTATCGCTGCCATCATTCTCATATTCTATGATGCTACCAACGCTTGGGCGAAAGTCTTGGCTATCGTTGCCGATAATCTCATCATCTATAGACTCTTTGCCTAAATGATAAGCAGCAACCAAGGCAGCTAATAATAGCAACGCCGCCACTTCAACCAGCATGATATATTTAGTAAATAATGCCGTACCCACTGCTTTGGCTGAAATAGTGGTGCCACCAATTACCGCGGCCTCGTCATGATTAAGCCCAATCATCGCATAAAGCACAACCGCGACAATGACAGTCAATCCAGTAGGTACCGCCCATGTCTTTGCATCAAGCCAGCGCTCTTCACGTGCATCATTAGCCATACCAAGATTGAGCATCATAATCACAAAGACGAAAAGAACCATAATTGCGCCAGCGTATACGACAATCTCAAGTGCCCCTGCAAAGGGAGCACCTAGTACGAAAAAGATACCTGCTATTGCTAGCAACGATACAATCATTGATAAAATAGCATGTACTGGATTGGCATTCGTAATTACTCGTAGACTAGCAAAGATAGCCACCGCTGCGAGCGAATAGAATCCTGCCAATTCAGGGTTATTTAAGATATTCATCATGGCAGCAAGCTCCTAAGATCAATAGGTGCAGCTTCATTTTGCGCCGCCCCTTTTGGTTTATCTGCCACCGCCATACCAGATACGCGATAATAGTTATAATCAGGGTATTTACCTGGTCCTGAGATAAGCAAATGCTCTTTTTCGTAGACCAAGTCTTGACGCACATACTCACCCATCTCAAAATCAGGGGTCATTTGAATCGCTGTCGTTGGACAAGCTTCTTCACATAGACCACAAAAAATACAGCGTGAGAAGTTAATCCGAAAAAACTCTGGATACCAGCGTCCATCTTCACGCTCAGCTTTTTGTAGAGAGATGCAACCGACTGGACATGCCACAGCGCACAAGTTACAAGCGACGCAGCGTTCATCACCATCAGGGTCGCGGGATAATATGATACGCCCACGAAAGCGTGGCGGTACTGGCACTGGCACTTCAGGATATAATATTGTATCGCGTGGCCTGATCGCATGGCTATTAACCATCCACATGCTGCGGACAATGGTAAATATACCAATGACAGTCTTTTTTATCGTAGTAAACATGGGATTATTATCCTTATCAGCATTACTTCAGATCATTACCGAAATTACAGCGTTGGAGAAAAAATCAAAATAACCGCAGCAGTAATCAGCAAATTGATCAAAGTAACCGGCAGACAGACTTTCCAACCGAAATTCATCACCTGATCATAACGCGGACGCATGAGGGAGCCTCGAGCCAAAATAAACATGGTCATAAAGAACAGCGTCTTAATCATGAACCAAAAAGCTGGTGGAATAAATGGAATATCTAAATTAAAGGGCGCAAGCCAACCACCAAAGAATAGACAGGTCATTAGCGCAGAGATTAATACAACGTTGACATACTCTCCAATGAAGAACATACCGAACTTCATACCCGAATATTCAACATGGTAACCTTCGGCAAGCTCTTGCTCCGCTTCTGGCTGGTCAAAAGGATGTCTATGGGTTACCGCCACACCGGCCACTACAAAAGTTAAAAATCCGAAAAACTGCGGAATTATATACCAGCCATCAATTTGTGACTCAACAATCTCACGTAAATTAAAAGAACCTGTCAGCGCAACAACACCCATCAACGATAAACCTAAGAACACTTCATAACTGATCGTTTGTGCCGCTGAACGTAAGCCACCTAATAGGGAGAACTTGTTTGCAGATGCCCAACCACCGAACATCACTGCATAGACAGCAATACCTGCCATTGCAAAGAAGAACAAGATACCGATATCCCAATCAGCTACGCCAAGCGTTGGTGAGATAGGAATGATGGCAAATGAGGCCAATGCAGTAAACATCGCTACCGCAGGCGCCAAAGTGAACATAAACTTATCGGTAAAGTTTGGTGTCCAATCTTCTTTAAAGAAGATTTTGAGCATGTCGGCCACCAGCTGCAAAGAGCCAAAAGGTCCGACACGGTTTGGACCGTAACGATCTTGCCATAAGGCCAACATGCGGCGCTCATAGACAATCATCATAGCGGCAACCATAACCACTACTAAAAAAATAACCAGCGACTGTGCGACCATAAATAGAATGGACCAAGTATCAAAGGTCATGCTACCGGCCAAAAAGCTTGGCACATCAGGAATAATACGGGTAACTTGCATATTACATCTCCTGTGTGGTGGTCGGCGCTGTAGTAGCTACAGTTGCACCATGGTCATCAATACCGTCACCAGCATTGTTACGTGTTAAAGAGCTATCATCAGCCATACTACCCATCATCGTAACTGGTGCATCTACTTTGCGTACCGAAGCTGGCATTGACGGATGAATAATACTCACTTGCCCAACGGGATAACCAATACAGCCTTCCGCTAAATAGCCGACGAGCTGAACGGGCAAGGTAATTTGTTGTTTATCAATCTCAATGGCTAAGTAATCGCCAGCAGTAATATTCCAGTCTTTGGCATCGTCAATACCAATACGCCATGCCGCGACAGGCAATTGCTCAGCAACGATTGGGCTACGTGAAGCCATCATTGAGCTGGCATATATATTGTAAATAGGCACTAGTTTCGCTTGTCCTTGCTGCATGTCAGTCGTGGTCGCAGACATGGCTTCTGGTGCAACATACTGACGTGTGGCTAGACGTTCTAACTGATCGAATAAGCGTACACCCGGATCACCGTTTTTGAGACTACCACCCACTTTATCTTGATACTTGTTCCATGCTTGCGGTGAGTTCCAGCCTGCCGCATTGGCAAAAGGAATCATCGAGCTTGGTGTTTGTTTACCACTATAGCCTTCCATTGAAAAAGTTAAGCCCGTATCCCAATCTTTGGGCTGCATTGGCTCATGTACGGATATCGGGGCACGCATAGCGGTACGACCTGAATAACGGCGCGGCTGACGAGCAATTTTTAGACCTGTAATACGGTAATCGGCATCAGGTGCAGCGCCTTTAATACCAGCAAGTTTAGGATGTGTCGCTATTAAGGCATTAATCACGTCATCTAGCTGTGTCCAATCGACATCTCTACCTTCAATGCTGCTATGTACCGCGTGCAACCAGCGCCAGCCTTCTTTGATACTGCTCATCGGATGATAGTAGTTATTATCATAAACTTGGAAGAAGCGCTGAGCACGGCCTTCAGCAGATACCAAAGTACCATCCGCTTCAGCAAAGCTTGCTGCTGGCAATACAATGTCGACGTCTTTATGCCAATCAAGTAGCTGATGATCTAGTGCAATGACGGTTTTATCTGCTAACAGCTGGGTTAACTTATTGGCATCAATAGCATCAGTGAGCTGATTTTCAGCAACTATCACCACATCAAAATCAGTCGCCAGTAATTCTTCGACTGATTGACCGCCAAGCATACAGACGCCAATGCTGTTAGCATCAGGAACTGCTAAATAAATACCAGCTTGCACATGATAGCTGTCATTCACTTCTTTTAGCTCAAGTTTAGTTGCAGGCTCGCGCTCTACATCGTCTTGTGCTTCTGTATCAACGCCTGTTTCAGGTTTATTCGGTTTGGCAGACAGATCTTTATCTTCACTTTGCTGAGCGGTTGCTGCTTGTTTTTCAGCGGCGCGAAGCTGTTTATCACGAACCATAGCATTATGCGTTTCAACCTGATGCTGTTCAGTGGCTTTAATCGCCGCACGCTTTTGGCTTAGTGCTTGGGTAATTTGTGCAGCCGCTTCTATCAAGGCAGTAGATGATAAGCTGCTGCCTGAGATGACTAGCGGCTTATCGGCTTGTATTAAGTCATAAGCGATTTGCTGAGCAAGCGCTTGCATAGCGTCCACATCATCATTTTGTTCTACTGTTTGTGGATCTGTTATTTCTGATAAATCATCCGCAAAATTAGCAATCTCATCAGCCACTTTAAAACCAAGCTTAGTAATATCTTCAGGCGTTGCGACCACGCTCACTTTACTGATGTCTTCTAGCTTAGTTTGGATGACATCAATGACGTAGACTGGGCTTAACGCATCTTGAGCGATACGTTTAACAGGTTCGGCAAGCCAAGGCTGCGTCTGTAATGCCGCCGCCATTTTTAGGCCTTCGTTTTTTGCTGCTTGGCGTACTGACAATGCGACGCGTGACGAAGTTTGGGTAATATCTTCACCCAAGACTAATACTGCATCGTGGCTTTCAATATCCGTCATGCCTGGGTTATAAATACCCTCGGTGCTGAGTACTTCAATACATTTATTGACCAGTGCTTGCTGCTGATGATTGAGACCGGTTGAGAAATTATCAAAGCCAACGAGGTTTTTTAGGGCAAAATTGGTCTCTAAACTGGCCCGTGGTGAGCCGATACCAATGACTTTTTTATCTTTAATACGTTTGATGGTTTCATCTAATGCATAGTCAATATTAATTTTGACGTGCTTGTCATTGATACGCTCAAGCGCTTGCGTTGGACGATCAGCACGGTTGACATAGCCATAACCAAAGCGACCACGGTCACATAGGAAGTAACGGTTTACTTCACCATTATAGCGGTTTTCAATACGGCGCAATTCGCCATAACGCTCACCTGGTGAGATGTTACAACCTGCGGAGCAGCCATGACAGATGCTTGGCGCATACTGCATATCCCATTTACGGTTATAACGTTCAGAATGCGTCTTATCGGTAAATACACCGGTTGGGCAAACTTCGGTTAAGTTTCCTGAAAACTCACTTTCAAACTGGCCATCTTTATCACGGCCAAAATAAACGCGGTTATTTGAGCCATAAACACCCAAATCTTCGCCACCCGCATAGTCTTTATAGAAGCGTACACAGCGATAGCAAGCGATACAACGGTTCATCTCATGGGCGATAAATGGACCAAGCTCTTGGTTATGATGGGTGCGTTTGGTAAAGCGATAGCGACGACGGCTGTGGCCTGACATATATGTCATGTCTTGCAAGTGACAATGTCCGCCCTCTTCACAGGTTGGGCAGTCATGCGGATGGTTGGTCATCAGTAGCTCAACCATCGACTTACGAAATGCTTTGGCTTCATCGTCAGTGACCGAGATGTACATATCGTCGCCAGGGGCAACCATACATGACATCACGAGACGACCGCGACCCGCTTCCATATCTTCTTTGTTTTGGAATTGCTTGACCGCGCACTGACGGCACGAGCCTACTGAGCCAAGGGCTGGATGATAACAAAAATACGGCACATCAATGCCGAGTGATAAGCAGGCTTGTAGCAAGTTATCTGCGCTATCTACCTCGACGGTGGTCCCATCAATATGTATGACTGCCATGCCGCTCTCCTTATTTCACTTCTGGCTGTTGATTGGCTGCAGCATCAATAACATCTACACCAACCGCCTGCGCGATTTTTTGATCAAACTCTGGACGGAAATATTTAATCGCACTCATCAGTGGTTCCATCGCACCCGGCGCATGCGCACAGAATGTTTTACCAATCCATAAGTCACGCGTGAGGCCCTCTAGTTTTTCCACATCGCCGACTTGCCCTTCACCATCGTTAATGGCGGTGAGCAATTTAACACCCCACGGTAGACCATCACGGCATGGCGTACACCAACCGCATGATTCACGCTGAAAGAAAATCTCAAGATTACGAAGCAGTGGCACCATATCTTGTTCTTCGTCCACAACCATAATCAGCCCAGTACCCATACGGCTACCGGCTTCTTGAATCGTGTCAAAATCAACGACCACATCTAAATGATCAGCCGTCAAAAAGTCGGTCGATGCACCGCCCGGCAACCATGCTTTAAGCTTTTTGCCGTCTTTCATACCACCCGCCAAATCTTCGATGATTTCACGAGCGGTATAGCCAAATGGTAGCTCCCACAGACCGGGATCATTGACTAAGCCTGAACAACCAAACAGTTTCGTGCCTGGGGTTTTACTTTTGCCTTTAATCTCAGACAGTGACTGATACCATTCTACGCCATGATTTAAGATGGCTGGCATATTACACAAGGTCTCGACGTTATTGACCACGGTAGGTCTGCCCCATGCACCAGAGATTTGTGGAAAAGGTGGTTTGGTACGTGGATTAGCTCGACGACCTTCCAAGCAGTTAATCAATGCCGTCTCTTCACCACAAATATAACGCCCAGCGCCCGTGTGCACATGTAGATTGAAGCTAAAATCTGAGCCGAGGATGTTGTCGCCCATTAAGTTATTGGCTAGACATTCTTCAATAGCAGTGACCAAACGCTCTGCGGCTAAAATATACTCCCCGCGAATAAAGATATATCCATCAGTCGCACCGATAGCATGGGCAGTGATGAGCATACCTTCAATGAGCTGAAACGGTAGACGCTCCATTAATAAACGGTCTTTGAAAGTACCCGGCTCCATCTCATCAGCATTACAGATTAGGTAACGTGGCAAGCCATCAGGAGGTGACATAAAGGACCATTTAAGGCCGGCATTAAAGCCTGCACCGCCGCGACCTCTAACGTTGGCCGCTTTAATCATATTGCCGACATCTTTAGGCGACTTTGATAACGCTTCTTTTAAACCAGTAAAGCCTTTTAGAGATTCATAAGTTGCCAAGTCAAGCACTGCATCATGATGAGCCAAACGCCAAGTTAAAGGTTTGGTTTCGCTAGTCGCTGTTGCCTTGTCACCATAAATTGGAACGCGCTGATCATTCAACTGGCTTGGTGCTTTGCCTTGACCGCGACGAGCGATCTGCTCTGAAAGTGTTAATCTCATGCGTATAGCTCCAATAGTTGGGCAACTTCTTCAGGCTGGACAGGACCGTAGGTGTCTTCGTCAATCAACACGGCAGGACCTTTATCACAATTACCTAAGCAGCAAATTGGTAATAGCGTAAAGCGACCATCGGTTGTCGTCTGACCGTATTCAATACCTAACTGTGAGCGTAGCTCAGCAGATAACGCCTCATAGCCCGTCAGATAACAGGCGACTGAATCACAAATAAGAATCACATGACGGCCAACAGGTTGACGATAAATACGGTTAAAGAAAGTGGCAACCCCATCCATATCTGTCATCGGAATATCTAAAATATTGGCAATGGCATTCACTTGCGCATCATCAACCCAACCATTACGCTTTTGCACAATTTTTAACGCATCTAGTGAGGCGGCACGTGCCTGTGGGTAATGATGCATAAACTCATGAATGGCAGCAATTTCCTCAGCGGTGAGGATACTTGCCACATCTACTTTTGGCATTTTATCGGAAACAATTTTCATCATCTTCTATCTTTCCTCACTCATCACGCTTTATCACATTACTGATAGCCTTATTGCGACTATCGTTATATAGAAATATGACAGCATTTTGGTGTGCCACTTGGCAATAATATATTGATTAACGTATCTTTTTCTAAAACTACAATTCTTAGATTAAAGCATTAGCGATCACAATCTGCCATCACAATATCAATCGATGCCAAATACATAATGGCATCAGACACCAGTGAGCCATTAATCACCGAAGGCATCTGCTGTAAATGTGCAAATGTCGGGGTACGAATACGCGTGCGATAGCTCATCGTCGCTTTATCTGAGGTTATGTAATAGCTGTTCAGACCTTTGGTCGCCTCGACGATTGTGGTGCATTCCCCCGCTGGCATCACAGGACCCCAAGATACTGAGATAAAGTGATTAATCAAAGTCTCAATATCGTTTAAGGTACGGTCTTTTGGTGGTGGTACAGCTAGCGGATGATCAGCTTTATAAGGGCCTTGCGGCATATGATCCATACACTGACGAATAATTCGTAATGACTGACGCATCTCTTCGACTTTAATCATACAACGGTCGTAAGCGTCACCGTTATAGCCGACAGGAACTTCAAAGTCGTAGTTCTCATAGCCCATGTATGGACGTGCTTTACGTAGATCAAAATCCACGCCTGTCGCACGCAAACCTGCACCAGTCACACCCCAAGCAAGTGCTTGCTTGGCATTATATTGCGCAACGCCTTGGGTACGGCCCTTAAGCACGCTGTTTTGTAGCGCTGCTTTGACATATTCATCCAAGCGTTTAGGCATCCAGTCTAAAAATTCACGAACCAAACGCTGCCAGCCACGTGGCAGGTCAGCAGCAGTACCGCCAATACGGAACCAAGCTGGATGCATACGATAGCCAGTCACGGCTTCGATGACGTCATACGCTTTTTGGCGATCGGTAAACATATAAAATACAGGGGTCATACCGCCCGCATCCTGAATAAAGGTACCAACAAATAGTAAGTTATTAGTAATACGGAAAAACTCGCTCATCATCACGCGAATGGTTTGCGCGCGATCTGGTATGGTGATACCGGCAAGCTTTTCGACCGACATGATGTATGGTAGCTCATTCATTACCCCGCCGAGATAATCAATACGGTCGGTATAAGGAATGAATGAGTGCCATGTCTGACGCTCAGCCATTTTTTCTGCGCCACGATGGTGATAACCAATATCTGGAATACAGTCAATCACCTCTTCGCCATCAAGCTGTAGCACCAAACGGAAAGCACCGTGAGCAGATGGATGGTTGGGACCGATGTTCAAAAACATAAAGTCTTCATCGCGCCCTGAACGTTTCATGCCCCATTCTTCGGGGACAAAGCGCAGATTTTCTTGCTCATACTGCTGTTTAGCAGTATTCAAGAAATAAGGGGTAAATTCAGTCGCACGCGCATGATACTCTTTACGTAATGGATGACCTTCCCAATATTTAGGTAGTAAGATACGGGTTAGGTGCGGATGGCCGCTGAAGACAATGCCGAACATATCCCACACTTCGCGCTCATACCAGTTGGCATTTGGCCAAATATTGGTAGCACTAGGTACATTTAAATCATCTTCACTCAGTGCCACTTTAATACGCACATCGCTATTACGCTCGAGTGACATCAAATGATAAAACACCGTAAAGTCGCTGGCTGGTAAGCCTTCGCGATGTTGGCGTAAGCGCTCATCTATCGCTGATAAGTCAAATAACATGACATAAGGCTTTGGTAGCTTACGCAGAAATAACAGTACATCGAGCAAATCAGCACGTGCCACCCAAACGGTTGGAATATCATCAACGGTCTGCTGCACGACGAACTTACCGGCATAATTATGTTCCAGCTCTTTAATAACTGCTGGGACAGGCTTAATCTTAGGATCTATGTTTTCGACTACCGTGACCATGAATGATGTATTCCTTCATTAATCATAACTAAACTATGTTAATCATAACCGAACTATATTAATCATAACTGAACTATGATGAGCGTATGCATACTTTTACAGACTACTAATTATTGAGCCAAGCTACCAAACTAAACACTATCCAGACTAAATACTATCTGGGCTACGCAAGTTTTTCACAGCGATACGATCTGCTTGTTTACGGTCACGCTCAGGCGTCATTTGTGGCTGATAAATACCTTGATCATTCATATGAATACCTAACGGACGACGCTCTTTAGTGATAGATTCTTGCAATAACATAAGCCCTTGGATCAACGCTTCTGGACGCGGGGGACAACCTGGTACATAGACATCGACAGGAATAATTTTATCCACGCCTTGCACGACCGAATAGATATCATACATGCCGCCCGAGTTGGCACAAGCACCCATTGAGATGACCCATTTTGGCTCAAGCATTTGCTCATATAAGCGCTGAATAACGGGGGCCATTTTGACAAAGCAAGTACCGGCGACAATCATCACGTCCGCCTGACGAGGCGAAGCACGAATAACTTCTGCACCAAAACGTGATAAATCATGAACCGCAGTTAAAGTGGTGGCATATTCAACATAACAGCAAGAAGTACCAAAGTTGAATGGCCATAGTGAGTGCTTACGCCCCCAGTTTGCTGTCGAATGAACGAGGTCTTCGAGACGGCCCATAAAGACGTTTTTATTGACTTCATCTTCAATAGGATCATTGACCGTTTGGCGAGACTGTGCAGGATAGACATCTGCATCAGGATTGGCTTTTGTTAATGTGTATTTCATAACATACAACCTTTCTATTAAGCAAAGCGTGGCAATTGTCTTGTTATCACTATCGCCATAACTTTTATGATTAATAATTGACCATTAATATAAACATACTGACATTGTCATTATATATATCGTTGCTATCAACAATTTACAGATCTTTCTAAGCAAAGATAGCTATGAGCAAAAACGGTTAACGTTCAATGTTAGGCGGTTGTGCAGACGTCGCAAAATCCACAGAGGTAATATTACCTGTAGTATTAATATGATCAATGCTTTGTAAATGACGACGATTGGCCTCAATATTATTTGAGACATTAATCTGACCTGAAGACTGCGCCGGTATTTTGCCAGTAGGGTCCACCATTAGCTCATCAACGCCATCGAACTTGGTGATATCAGCTAAATTAAAGCCAGCTGGTGCAGCATAGAGACGTGGTCTTTTACGCAGCTTATCAGCAGGTGCCCAGTTCATAGCGCCTAAACTTAGCTCATATATCAAGCCAATGATTAAGACAGTAATAAAGACCGTAGCCGCTGCAAATCCAAGCCAGCCAGCCTCACGAACTGAAACCGCGTAAGCATACAAATACAGCGCTTCTAAATCAAAAATAACGAAAAAGATAGCCACTAAATAGAATTTAGCAGACAAACGAATACGGGCGTTGCCAGATCCGACAACACCCGCTTCAAATATCTCTTCTTTTTGTAAGCCCTGAGAGCGACCGCCCAGTAAGCGCGGAACAGCCAGCATAAAAATAACTAGCCCAATAGCGGCTAGAATAAAGGCAACTGCTGACCAATTATAGGCAGACATGATAATACGTGCTCCTCACCCAATCTAGTGTCATAAGTACTGCAGACCATTACTATATAGAGCAAAATGGAATGACAGTACTTGACGCAGACGAAAACACAAAGGCTGTGCTGGTAACGACCAATTATCAAGATTATTGACGACGGTATAAGATGATACCAACCGTAAATTTATCTAAGTGCTGAGAATGACTAAGACAATCCACTAAACTCTGACGACAAAGTCTAGAGCAGAAAGACTGGCAATCTCCAGCTATCCTATCAGTAAAAACTGTGGCATACCTAGATAAAGGCTGGTCATCAAATCCATCTAATAAAGACGCAAGATAAATTTATTAAATCAATATCATATTTAGACATTTAATTGATTTAATAACTCATTACGCGTGATCAACAATGGCGTGACAACTGGCATAAACTGTTTGCTCACTATACGCATATCACCAATCAAAAGCCAGTTTTTAACTGCATTGAGTGGTCACTTTATATGCTACAAAATATGTATCTCATCAAGAAAAATGTGCTACACATTGGCAAAACCACAATAAAATAGACAATTTGATTAACGGCTCGATATTTATACTAAAAAATATCAAGCAATTGAGTCAAACATCAAATTTTTAGTAGGCTTATTTCAAGATATTAGCATTATATGATGGAGCATTTAACATGCATAGCAAGACTGCGGATATTGTAAACCAAATATGTCTAATTGCAACCTATCCCTAATTCTACTTTAAGTAAATATTACTAGGTACAGCAGCTTTTAGTCACTTATTTTAGCTCATAAAAAAGGGCAGATCCAAATATTGGTCTGCCCTTTTGTCAATCATGAGACTGCTAATCAGTAAACTATACTGTATTTTACTGACTCGTTATTTATCAACTAATTACTGATTAATCACATCCACACCTTTTGGTGGCGTGAATTTGAACTGATTACTACTGATACTTGGATTAAGTTTGATGCCGTTGAACTTAATTGAAGTAGTTTGTCCCAATGTATCATTAAGTACCATCATTACTGGCTTACCACCACTAAAACTTACCGATAGATTCTTAAAGCTGGCGTCACCTGATTTAGGATACAGCACATAGTAGTTTTTATTTTCATATGGCTGAGTGATCTTAAAGTTTTTGTCGATTTTACTTGGATCACCTGATAGTAATAGTGCTGGCGTGTTGCCTACTTGGCTATCCACACCTTGTTTGGTCGCTTGCTCCAAATCCTTATCGTAAATCCACATTGAGTCACCATTTGCCACAATCAATTGTTCTGATGGCGACTTAGTTTCCCAGCGAAAGTTATTCGGACGCTGAACGCTCATCGAACCCTTAAAAGTACCATTGGTTGCGCCTTTAGTAGTTTGAGTAAAGTTGGCGGTCATACTTTTAGTGTTGGTTAATAGTTTGTTCAAGCGTTTGGCTGCTACCAAATTATCAGCAGGTGCAGCAGTCGCCGATTGGGTCAACGCTATCATTGGCGCTGCAACACCAAGGGTAGTCATCAATACACCAGCCAAGGCGCCACTCATCATTTTTTGTTTTACTGTAGTAGATAAAGTCATAATTCTTCCTCTCGTAATAAAAATAAAATTTCAATCAATGGTTATAAAAGTTAGATCACTGCGTTTTTGTTGTGTTCATCTATTGCACTAAATAAAATCACGTGCATTGTGAGTTATCGCGATAAAGATATAAACTCCTTATTTTGATCTAACCATTAGTCGTTAGCTGCTTATCTATTAAAAGTATTTCAATTAACTCTCAACAAATATAGTGCTATTAACCAATGACCACAGTGTGCCAGTTTTTTTATTACGCGCCTAGTCTTCAATTGCAATCAATACTACGCCTGCCATACACACTTGTAACGACAGTAGTTACAATATTTCATTCTGAAATTTTTGTATCATCAACAATAATTAGAGAGTTAATTATAGTATTAGTCATAAAAAAAGTCCCTATCACCAATCGGTAATAGGGACTTTAGTATGTAGCAAGCTGCTTTAATTACATAACATAAAGCAGCTTGTGCTTAAAAGCGATAACTACTCGCCTTCAACCATAACATAACGACGGTTAAATTTACCTTTGGTCGCAAACTTTACCACACCGTCATTTAGTGCAAATAAAGTATGGTCACGACCCATGCCAACGCCTTCGCCTGCGTGGAATTCTGTACCACGTTGACGAACGATGATGTTACCAGCTGTGATAGCTTGGCCACCAAAGATTTTAACGCCTAGCATTTTTGGGTTTGAATCACGACCGTTACGGCTCGAACCGGCAGCTTTTTTATGTGCCATGAGAAAATCTCCTTGTTAATGTGACTTATCGCTGATGCGATAACTCTTAAGCATTTAGTGCGCTATTTTAGCAATAATTGCTAAATGGGCAATTAGGCATTAATGGCTTTGATTTTTAACAAGGTGTACCATTGGCGGTGACCTTGTTCTTTGTGATAATGCTTACGACGGTTGTGCTTGATGATACGGATTTTGTCACCACGACCGTGCTTAACCACTTCAACTTCTACGCTAGCGCCATCAACGACAGGCTGACCGATTTTGACGTTATCGCCGTCAACAACCATCAACACGTCTTCAAATTTGATTGTTTCGCCTGTTTCTGCTTTTAGTAATTCAACTTTTAAAAGCTCATCGACGACTACACGGTGCTGTTTACCACCAGTTTTGATTACTGCGTACATTGTATGACTCCGTTTAACCCGTGTGCCGTGGCTGATATCATACCAACGCTTTTACGACGAACACGACAGGGAAAAATTAAAGGCAAGATTTTACGGCTTTTTGCTCATAAAAGCAAGCCGCGCCTCTTGTTTTTGAAAGTTGGTGATACTTACCTAATATATTAATACTATTTACTCTAACATCTAACTGACCAAGTATATAAGCAAACTTTCTGCGAAGTAAACCATGGAGCGAGCTTGACGATAATAATAGCTGTTAATTTAAGCTTAAGTGCAGTTATTATAACTCATGCAATCAGTAGCTTACAATGCGATATCAATACCTACTTTACTTTAATCACCGATTTGATAGTGTAGCTATGCTACTATAAGCACACTAATAGTCTCGTAAGAGACCACTATTAGACGATTCTTTCTACCTTTTATTAATACGACTATTTACTATGACGACCACTTTATCGAACGCTTCTACCCCGTCTGTATCTACGCCAAGTTATGCCGATATTCAAAGTATCGTTGCTGATGACTTTGACATTATGGATAAGCAAGTTTTTGGCAGTCTTAACTCGAAAGTACAACTCGTTATGAGTGTCTCTCAGCATGTGATTAATGCGGGTGGCAAACGTATGCGTCCATTAATTACTTTGTTGTGTGCGCGTATGCTCAATGACGAGCCATCACAACAGGCTATGCATTTGGCGGCCATTACCGAAATGTTGCATACAGCAACTCTAGTCCATGATGATGTAATTGATGAGTCAGGACAGCGCCGAGGTAAGCCAACGGCGAATGCCACTTGGGACAATGCCACGGCGGTATTGGTCGGTGATTATTTGATTGCCCGCGCCTTTAACTTATTGGTCGGATTCCAAAGCTTGCCATTATTACAAGTTTTCTCAGACGGTACTTGCGATATTGCTGAAGGGGAAGTATTACAGCTCCAGCATCAACATAACCCTGCGGCAACTGAAGAAGACTATCTAAGCATTATTGACGGTAAGACGTCACGGTTATTTATGATGGCGACTCAAGGGGCAGCTATCTTGCAAGAGCAAACCCAGTATTTGTCAGCATTGGCAGACTTTGGTCAACACTTTGGTAATGCGTTTCAGATTATTGATGATGTACTTGATTACAGCGGTGATAGTGAGCTGATGGGTAAGAATCTTGGTGATGATCTCGCAGAAGGCAAACCGACTTTACCCACTATCAAAGCACTTGAATTGCTTAAGGATAACGATAAAGACAGCTATGAGAAGCTACGTATTGCGGTACAGACGGGTAAAACGCCGAATGCTGAGCAACTTATTGAATTGGTAAGAAACTCTGGGTCTCTCGCCTACTGTACTAAGCGCGCCCTAGAAGAAACTAAACTAGCACAACAAGCACTAAGCACCCTACCTGACAATCGCTATCGTCAAGGGTTATATCAATTGACTGAGCTTGCCAGTGCACGTTTGCTATAAACGTTATATCGTATTGAAAAAGCTTCGTTCATCATACTGTATTTGGCAAATAATAGAAAAATAACTACTGTAAAAACATAAGAACAATAGGCACATAAGGTATGCTGGAGCTCTAACTCACCAGCTACCTTAATAAGCGTCAACACCAAATTTTGATAAATTACTAAAGTTTATGTTTAATTTCTAGCCTATGTCATCGTATTTTTTACCACTGTCCATCGTTTAACAACAACCTTTTACAGTTCAATCGCAATTACTCATTGCTAATGTTGCCGTTTTCATCACAGCCTCATTTTCTTGTTCTTATTCATGATATTGTCTACTTTATCCGTCTTAATCTTGTATAAAAAACAAAAATTAACAATTTTTTACTTATCAAGTTGAGACAGAGTCTTCTACAGGTTTTTAGTGTAACGCTTTTATTTCCAACGTTTTTACCAACTTGTAGAAAGAATAGAACTTCTACAACAAGTAAAAGCTGTTTTTCTGTGCTTGACTGTAGGGTATACCCTATAGTTTATAATACTCTACTAAATTTACTTACCAACCTTTACCATTTGGTTGTTTTTAATACTAAAACCTCGCTGAATGATTTCACTATTTAATTGATAAGATACTGATTAGGTCTAACCACTTAGAATATGAGTTGGTTCGGCTTTTTGTGCGGCAGGATTTAGATTATAGATTTACTATATATCAATCATTATGATGGCTTAAAGAACCAGTTGATAGTCATATCTGTGACGTTAGAACCTATATAACGTTGAAGTTTATTACTAAAATTTTATTTATATCGTATCTACATTATTGACGAGGACATTGATGAAGCATTCTTATCTTGCGCTTGTAATAGCATCTGTACTATCTGGAGCTGTACTGGTTGGCTGTGACAAAAACGAGGACTCCGCTGATGCCGCCGCACAGCAGCAGATGCCGCCAGCCGTCGTCAACGTCCAGACCGTGACCTTTGATAGCGTACCCCAAGTACAGACTTTTTCTGGACGCACTGCAGCTTATCAGACTGCAGACGTCCGTCCACAGGTGAATGGGGTTATTGAAGAAATCCTATTCCGTGAAGGTGGTAACGTCAAACAAGGTCAGCCTCTCTATCGCATTAACACTGATAACTATACCTCCTCTGTTGCCAGCGGTGAAGCTGCGGTACAGCAAGCACAGGCCAACTATCAAACGGCTTTAGCAAATAATGCCAATGCCAAAGCTGAGCTCGCTAGTCGTCAAGCATCACTTGCGCAAGCGCAAAACGACTTGCAACGTCTACGTGGACTTGTTGATATAGATGCTATCTCTAAGCAACAATATGAGCAGGCTCAAACACAAGTTCGTACGGCACAAGCTGCTGTTCAGAGTGCCGCTGCCGCCGTTGGGCAAACACAAGCAGGTATTGAAAGCGCAAAAGCTGGCATTCAAACCTCAAAAGCGGGCTTAAATGCTAGTACTTTAGATCTTAACCGTACTATCGTGCGCGCACCGTTGACTGGTCGTACTGATCGCTCTAGCGTTACCGCTGGTACGCTAGTCAGCGCTGGTCAGCCCGATCCATTAGTTACTATTTCGCGCTTAGACCCTATCTATGTCGATATCAGTCAATCATCCTCTGAGCTGCTAAAGTTGCGTCAGCAAATAGCTGAAGGCAAAGCACAGGCAGGGATGAATTCTGTTGAATTGGTGTTAGAGGACGGCTCAGTCTATCCTGTACGCGGTAAGCTTGCTTTATCTGAAGCAAAGGTTGATGAATCAACAGGCGCGGTTACCCTGCGGGCTATATTCCCTAATAGCAATAATATCTTATTGCCTGGCATGTACGTAACTGCACGTCTGACTCAAAGCGTTATTACCAATGCGGCTTTAGTACCGCAGAGTGCGGTTATGCGTACACCTAAGAGTGAGACGCAGGTATATATCGTTGATCAAAATAATAAGATTCAAGCACGTCCTGTCACTATTAATGGTACTTATGATGGACAGTGGGTAGTCACTAAAGGTCTACAAGCAGGAGATCAGGTCGTTATCATCGGTGGCGCGAAAGTTAAGCCTGAACAAGAGGTCATCGTCAAGCCGTTAGAAAATCCAAACCCTGCTCCATCCGCTCAAGGTGCGCCTACTGCTAAAACACCGCAGCAGGCTGCTAAAGAAGCGGATAAACCTGCTTCCGCTAAAAAACCTACAGAAGCCGCTGCTAACTAATTCCATTCAAAGATAGGAAGACTTAGGGATATACTATGTCACGTTTTTTTATTAATCGCCCTATTTTTGCATGGGTTATGGCTATTTTAGTCATGCTCATCGGGGTGATATCGGTCATTAATTTACCGATCGAACAGTATCCACGTATTGCGCCACCGACCATTTCGGTCAGTGCAAGCTATCCTGGTGCTAACGCACAAACCGTCGAAAACTCAGTTGTGCAGATCATTGAGCAACGTATGAAAGGCCTTGATGGTTTGATGTATATGTCATCATCAAGCTCTTCAAACGGTAGCGCGTCAGTAACACTCACCTTTGAAAATGGTACTGATTCTGATACCGCTCAGGTACAGGTGCAGAACAAACTTCAAGCGGCGATGAGCTCGCTACCTGAGTCTGTTCAGCGTCAAGGCGTCAACGTTAATAAATCGTCTAGCAGCTTTTTGATGGTGCAAGCTTTTATTTCCGAAGATGACTCTATGGATCGAGCTGATATTGCCGATTATATTAACTCCAATGTCGTCGATTCGCTTAGCCGTGTTGAAGGTGTGGGTGAAGTTCAAGTTTTCGGGTCCACCTATGCGATGCGTGTTTGGCTTGATCCTTCACGTCTCCGTAGCTATAACATGGTACCGTCTGATGTCGTCAATGCCATACGAGCACAGAACACTCAGGTATCTGCCGGACAATTAGGTCAAGCACCTGCTGATACAGACCAACAGGTTATTAACGCGACGGTCACTGTACAAAGCTATTTACAAACGCCTGAAGAATTCCAAAACATTCTGCTGAAAACTGATACCTCTGGCGCTCAAGTCCGCTTAGGTGATGTTGCAGATGTCGAAATTGGCAGTGAGAACTATAGCGTTGTTTCTTTATATAATGGTCAAGAAGCTGCTGGGTTGGGTATTTCACTCGCTGGTGGTGCTAACGCGCTTGAGACTCGTGAAGCCGTTGGCGCGCGTATGGCTGAACTGGAAAGAAACTTCCCAGCTGGTTTAATCTCGGTCGTACCATACGACACCACGCCTTTTGTACGCTTATCTATTGAACAAGTCGTCATGACCCTCATTGAGGCGATTGTGTTGGTATTTATTGTCATGTTCATTTTCTTACAGAACTGGCGTGCAACTATTATCCCGACGCTTGCCGTACCTGTTGTATTACTGGGCACGTTTGCAGTGCTTTATGTAGCGGGCTTTAGTATCAACGTGCTGACCATGTTTGCGATGGTACTTTCCATCGGTCTACTGGTCGATGATGCTATCGTTGTGGTAGAGAACGTTGAACGTATCTTAGAAGAAGATCCTCACATTTCTATTAAAGACGCGACCGTTCAATCGATGGGTGAAATTAGTAAGATTGTTATCGGTATTGCTTTGATTCTATCAGCAGTATTCGTACCGATGGCCTTCTTCGGTGGTTCAACAGGCGTAATTTATCGTCAGTTTTCCATTACTCTGATTACCGCTATGGTACTCTCAGCACTGGTTGCGCTTATCTTCACCCCTGCTCTATGTGTCACTTTACTCAAACGTGGTAAGAGCCATGAAAAAGGTAGCACCGAAAAGCAAAAAGGCTTTTTTGGCTGGTTCAACCGTGGTTTCTTCAAGCTTAGCCGCTCTTACGAAAATTTTGTGGGTAAGAGTATTCGTTTTAAATGGTTATATTTGATTGGCTACGCGGCTATTATCGGCATCATGGCAGTGGTCTTCTTACGTATTCCTGGCTCATTTTTACCAGAAGAAGATCAAGGTATTATGTTTACCTTGGTTCAGCTTCCTGCTGGCTCTACGCTTGATGAGACACAAGATGTCCTCGATAAAGTAAGAAACTATTACGATACTCAAGAGACGGATAACATTGCCTCTGTCTTTACCATTGCAGGCTTTAGTTTTGCTGGTCAAGGGCAAAACATGGGACTGGCATTCGTTCGCTTGTCTGATTGGGAGTCGCGTTCCGGCGATGAAAATACTGCACAGGCTGTTGCTGGTCGTGCGATGGGTTACTTCTTCACTCAATTAAATGAAGCGCAGGTTTTTGCGATTGTACCTCCAGCGATTACTGAACTTGGTAATGCCAGTGGTTTTGATTTAATGATTCAAGATAATGGTAACCTTGGACACGATGGGCTACTTGAAGCACGTAATATGCTCTTAGGTATGGCAGCACAAAATGACCAAGTCGCTGGTGTACGTCCCAACGGTCAAGAAGATTCACCGCAGCTTAAGGTGAACATCAACCAAGAGCAAGCTGCCGCTTATGGCTTGTCATTAAGTAATATCAATAGTGTCATCTCAACGGCTTGGGGTTCAAGCTATGTTAATGACTTCATTGATCGTGGTCGTATCAAACGTGTCTTTGTTCAAGGTGAAGCAAGTAGCCGTACCAATCCTGATGATATTGGCAAATGGTATGTGCGAAATGATATGAATGATATGATTTCATTCGATGCATTTTCATCCAGCGAGTGGCAGTCTGGCTCACCGCGTCTGACCCGTTACAACAGCTTGCCCTCGATGAACATCCAAGGTAGTGCAGCACCCGGTTTGAGTACTGGTGAAGCAATGAGCTCGATGGAAGCGATGATAGAACAGCTACCTGAAGGTATTGGTTATGAGTGGACAGGTATGTCATTGGAAGAGCAAAAATCAGGTGCACAAGCGCCAATGCTTTATGCGCTTTCAATCTTAGTCGTCTTCTTATGCTTAGCAGCCCTATATGAAAGCTGGTCTATTCCTTTCTCCGTACTATTGGTCATTCCACTTGGGGTTCTAGGGGCAGTCATATTTACTTGGCTACGAGGTTTTGCCAACGATATTTACTTGCAAGTAGGTCTACTCACGGTGGTTGGTCTATCGGCCAAAAATGCCATCTTGATTATTGAGTTTGCAAAAGACCATCAAGAGGAAGGTTATAGTCTGAAAGAGGCTGTCATGACCGCAGCTCGTCAACGTTTGCGTCCAATTATCATGACCTCACTTGCCTTTGGTCTAGGTGTTGTGCCATTATTCTTGGCGACTGGTCCGGGTTCAGGCAGTCAAAATGCCATTGGTACTAGTGTTGTAGGCGGTGTAGTCACGGCGACTCTCTTAGGCATATTCTTTATCCCGATGTTCTATATTTGGGTACGCAGTGTGTTCCCATACAAATATGACAACAATCAGCCAAATGATAAAGGCGATGGCGGCAATGGTACGCCTACTCCGCAGAACCCAACTCCCTCAGAGAGTTATCAGCCTGCAAGCTTTGGAGATAATACACAATGAGTTCACAACCTTTAATAACCAACTCAACAGCAGTAGTCAATACTGCTGCTAATGTGCGCCCAATGACAAACAAACAAGCAGCGTCAGTTGCTAAATTTGTGAGACCGGTTATTTCACAGGTGCGCAGAAAAAGCGGTCGTTTAATAGGTTTAACCGTACTAGCGATGAGCATGGCTGCCTGCAACACGATCCCAAAAGCTGATATGCGCCCTGTGCTCGCTGAGCCCAATATACCTGTTGGACAAAGCTATGGTGCTTTCGATCGTGAGACGGTTAGCAATGCTGAGCAGCCTAGTCTCGCTAGTCAACGCTGGCAGAACTTCTATAGTGATGAGCGCCTAAAAGGGCTGATTGCGTTAGGTCTTGAAAACAACAAAGACTTTGAAAGTGCACGTTTAGCGATTGAAAAAGCACGGGCGCAATATCAAATTACTGATATTCGTGACCTACCAACGATTGATGGTAGTGCAGGCTATTCTCGCCAACGCCAAAGAAGTACAACAAGCGATAGCTATAACGTAAATCTGGGTCTGGCTAATTATGAGCTAGACTTTTGGGGTAAGATTTCTAGTCTAAAAGATCAAGCGTTGCAGAATTTCTTAGCGACAACGGCGGCAAAAGACTCTACTCAGATTAGCCTTGTTAGTAATATTGCTCAAAGCTATGCCAATTTAAGCTATAGCCTAGCGCAACTTAAACTAGCAGAAGCAACGGTAGAAAGTCGTGAGCGTTCACTGTTTATTGCTAGCAAACGTTTTGAGGCAGGTATCGATCCTAAGTTACCTTCATTACAGTCTTCGGCGGCACTTGAAAATGCCAAACTTGCTGTATTACGTGCGCAAAGCAGTATTTTAAAATCACGTAATGCCTTGCAGTTTTTAGTTGGTACGCCTATTCCGAGCCAGCTTATTCCAACGCCTGCGGTCAGCAACATCACTACGCATGAAATCTTTAGTGCTGGTTTACCAAGTGAGCTATTGCGTTACCGTCCAGATGTTCTGCAAGCGGAATATAATCTAAAAGCAGCTGGTGCTAATATCGAAGTAGCGCGTGCCTCTTATTTCCCTTCTATCAGCCTTGCTAGTAGCATCGGTGTAAGTAGCGGTAGCTTAGACGATCTGTTCAAGAGTGGTTCAGTTGGATGGTCATTTGGTCCAAGCGTTAGCGTGCCTATCTTTGATGCAGGACGCTTGGATGCTAATTATGACGTGGCTAAAATCGAACGTGAACAGACGCTTGCAAGTTATGAGAAATCTATTCAGACAGCCTTCCGTGAAGTCTCTGATGTGCTGGCAACACGCGCCACACTAGGTGAGCAACTTGCAGCGCAATATCGTCTGCAAGATAACTTTGAACAAACCTATCAGATAGCAGATGCACGCTTCAAAGCAGGTATCTCAAACTATCTAGATGTCCTTGATGCTCAGCGTTCATTGTTCTCAACCCAGCAAGGTATTTTAGATTTAGAGCTACAAAAAATCGTTAGCCAAATCGAGCTATACCAAGCGCTTGGCGGCGGTGCTAATCTAGATATACCAACGGCTATTCCTGTGCCGCAGTATACTAACGTAGCTCAAATCGCTAGTCTGCCTGCGAACAGTGCCAAAGCTAAAGCTGCTTATGCCATAGATGCTGCAAGCTCAGCTCGCGTCGCATCTCCACAAGAAGCACTGGCAATCAAACAATCTAAAACGCCAGCGACATCTACCTTTAAGCCTACTGCTGTCGTCGATGTTAATAACGATGGTAGAAATGATGCTGCCGTCGGTGTCGTGACCCAAGAGACACCTGTTGAGCAAGTACCGGTAACGCAGATTATTGAGCCTTAAATAGCTGTAATGTGAGAGGTAGACAGATTACCTTACAATTAGCCCTGCCGCCTTGGTGGGGCTTTTTGCTTTCATAGGCTGCTTTTGGTTATAGTAGTCTCACCATATTTAACACCGTTTTATACAAACCAACTTTATAAAGAATGACACGCTTTAATAAAACTGATTTTAATGAAAGAAAAGCTGTTGAAACGATAATTATTGAAAATATAATAAGGAACGATTATGTCTTATACCTTTAACCGCCAATACCCTGAAACTCGTTTGCGCCGCTTACGCTACAACGATAATGTACGGGCAATGATTCGTGAAGTTGAGCTACATCCTAAGCATTTTATTGCGCCAGTATTCGTACTAGAAGGTGAAAATCAACGTGAGGCTATTGCTAGTATGCCGGGTGTCGAACGCTTATCAATTGATTTGCTCATTAATTATGCGAAAGAATTATTAGCGGAGGGTGTTACGACTATCGATATCTTTCCTGTCATTGATAATTCATTAAAAACGCCAGATGGCAAAGCGGCCTATGACGCAAATGGTCTTGCGGCGCGTGCGGTAGCTGCGGTAAAAGATGCTGTACCAGAAATGGTCGTCATGACAGATGTGGCTTTGGACCCTTATACCTCACATGGTCAAGACGGTTTGCTCGATGACAGCGGTTATGTTATCAATGATGCAACCATCGAAGTGTTAGTCAAACAAGCGCTAGTTCATGCTCGCGCTGGGGCCGATATCATCTCTCCTAGCGACATGATGGATGGTCGCATCAAAGCCATGCGTGACGCCTTTGAAGCAGAAGGTTTTGTGAATACGGCTATCATGGCCTACTCTGCAAAATATGCCTCTGCTTATTATGGGCCATTCCGCGATGCAGTCGGTAGTGCAGGCAACTTAAAAGGTGGCCATAAAAAGCAATATCAGATGGATTTTGGTAACCGCGCGGAAGCTTTGCACGAAGTTGCCATGGACATCAATGAAGGCGCAGATATGGTTATGATTAAACCGGGTCAGCCCTACCTTGATCTGATTCGTGAAGTCAAAAACACCTTTGGCATACCGACGTTTGCCTATCAAGTCTCTGGTGAATACGCTATGCATATGGCGGCCATTCAAAACGGCTGGCTCAGTGACGCGGTTATTCTAGAGTCGCTAATTGGTTTCCGCCGAGCCGGTGCCGACGGTATCTTGACTTATTTTGCATTGGAAGCAGCACGTCAGTTGAATAACGCATAATTTTATCTCGATTTTTTAAAACCTTCTATTCGCGCCTACAGCTCTATGCCTGTTGGCGCGATTTTATTGCTGCGATTAGTATCTTCTTCGCTACAACTATAAGGTAGTTAGGTTTTAAGGATAATACGCTTTAACGCTTTATCCATCTCCTCCCAAAAAGCCACGCTTTTGCTTTATAATAACCCACCTGATTTTCATGGCGTCTCAACGCTAACCTCTACATTTTATTGCCGTTATTGCGCCCGCTGCCTCGTTTTTTTGCTAGGGCACATCAGCGCCTACCCTTTTTTGCTTTTGTCTTACAGGTCACGTTATGAGTCAACTTAATCCCAAACAACAAGAAGCTATGCTCTACGTATCCGGCCCATTGCTTGTGCTAGCAGGTGCCGGCTCCGGTAAGACTTCGGTTATTACGCGCAAAATTGCATACCTTATTGAAGAATGCAACATGCCAGCCGAACGCATCACAGCGGTGACCTTTACCAATAAAGCCGCCCGTGAGATGAAAGCTCGGGTAAGTAAACTGCTGCCTAGTGAAAAGACGCGTGGACTGACAGTATCGACCTTTCACCAATTTGGCTTACAGTTTTTACGTTATGAGCTGATTCATACGCCTCTAAAGGGCAACTTCTCTATCATGGACAGCGATGACAGTAAGCGCCTGCTCATGGAGCTTATGATGCGCGACAATTTAAGCGGGGCTGAAAGTCGCGAGCTGGTTGGTAAAGCCATCAAATTTATCTCTGACTGGAAGAACGATCTAATTGATCCTGACAAGGCGATGGAAACCTTAGACGATCCAGAAGATATGATTTTTGCCACCCTATATGCATTATATGAGCGTAATTTGCGCGCTTATAATGCGGTTGATTTTGATGATCTAATTGTACTGCCGACTAAAATATTACGTGAAAATAGGGAGCTGCGTGATAAATGGCAAAACCGTATTCGCTATCTATTGGTCGATGAATATCAAGATACCAATACTGCACAGTATGAGATGATTAAATATCTGGTAGGACCGCAAGGGCGCTTTACTGTCGTTGGTGATGATGACCAATCTATCTATGCATGGCGCGGTGCCAAGCCTGAAAACATGGCGCTGCTCAAAGAAGATTTCCCTAAGCTTAAAATCGTTATGCTTGAACAAAACTATCGTTCGACCACGCGTATTTTGACTTCTGCCAACGCAGTCATTACCAACAATGAGCATTTATTTGAAAAAAAGCTGTGGTCAGATAAAGGTCAAGGCGAAAAAATCCGTATTATCAACTGCCGTAATGACGATGATGAGTCCGAGCGCGTGGCAAAAGAGATTGTCACTCATAAATTACGCTTTGGTAATGAGTGGGAGCAGTACGCTGTTCTTTATCGCAGTAACTTTCAGGCGCGGATGTTAGAAGCACAGTTACGTCAGCTGCAAGTTCCTTATAAATTATCCGGCGGTCAGTCGTTCTTCGCCCGTAGTGAAATTAAAGACATCATGGGTTATCTGCGTCTTATCCTAAACCCTGAAGATGACAGCGCATTTTTGCGTATTATCAATACGCCCAAACGCGGCATGGGACCTGCGACCCTCGAAAAACTTGGTCTGTTTTCGCAAGAGCATAGCATATCGTTATTAGCCTCTTGTACTCACGCCGGTCTTGCTCATGTCTTGCCGTCTAAGGCTTATGGGACGATAAAAGAGTTTGGTGAATTCATCGAGCATTATACTCGTGAGCTGGATCAACATCCTGACCCTGTGCCAATCGTACGCCAAATGATCGATGAAACTGGTTATATTGACTTTGTACGCAGTGATGCCAAAACGCCGCAACAAGAAAAGAATCGTATCGATAATATCGACATGCTTTACACCAGCATTCAGTCTTTAATTAATCGTGCCGAAGAAGATGAAGATCGGACAATTGATACCATCATTCGTAAGCTCGTTTTGCTCGATATGCTTGAGCAGCAGCAAGAAGAAGAAAATACTAACAAAGTAAACTTGATGACCTTGCATGCGGCAAAAGGCTTGGAATTTGATTTTGTGTATATCATGGGACTTGAGGAAGAAATGCTACCGCATCGCAACTCTATCATGAGTGAAACAGTCGAAGAAGAACGGCGTTTGATGTATGTGGGTATAACCCGGGCTCGTCGCGAGCTGACACTGACTTTGGCTACCCAGCGCCGCGCCGGTGGACAGATGCGTGTCACTTCAGAATCAAGATTCTTAGATGAGTTGCCTGAGGATCATATTGACTGGCCAGCCAAAGCGAAAAAGAAAAAAGCCACTAAAGATCCAGAAGCAGTGGCCGATGAATACTTGGCTAATATTCGTGCATTGCTTGGTAATCGCTAACACTGGCTTTAACGTTTATTTTTAATATTAACTATGCTTATAGTTAAAGATCTGCCAATAGCGTTTAATGTTTGTTTATTAATAAGCATTGGCTGGCATTTTTATTACTTTTATCATTTATTTTTGATCTTTTGGAACGCCTATGCCCGCCCCTACGCCCAATTCAGAACAACCAGCCAAACCGCAGGCAGAATATAATCCGTTAGAATATAACGCTGAATATAAACTATTATATTTGCAAGGTTTGGTGGCTGATAATGCGTATGCAGCGATTACTGAATTCTTAGCGCAGCAGTCTGAGTATGAAATTGCTAACCTACTGGAATCGTTCCCCAATCAAGATCGACAGATTATCTGGGCACAAGTTCCTGACCATCTCAAAGGTGAGGTTCTTGCTGAGCTAGAGGTTGATACGCGTCAACCATTGATGGAAAACATCTCCTCAAAAGAGATCTCATTATTTACCCAAGATCTTGATGCGCAAGACATCTCAGAGATTTTAGAGACGGTTACTGAAACCGTGCGTACCTCAGTAATGGCAACTTTGGACGAAGACGTTCGCATTCAGGTGAACAAACTCGATACCTATGCAGATTGGGAAGTTGGCAGCTATATGGATCCTGATACTATTCAGGTTCAAGATGATATTAGTTTGGGACAAGTGCAAGAGTGGCTACGAGAAAACGAGGATCTGCTTGATGATCAAAGCCAAGAGTTATTAGTGGTCGATCAAAGTCAGCAGTTATTAGGGCTGTTAAGTCTGGTTGATCTGATTAAACATAATCAAAAATCACTGGTTTCAAGCTTTACAGACAACGCCATTACCATCAACGACCGTTTAGATATTCAAGATGCCGCGGCGATTTTTCGTTCGGAAGATATTCGCTTTGCACCTGTTATCAATAGCCATGGCGAGTTGGTTGGGCAGTTAAATGGCGAAGATATCATGGAAATTATCCAAGATGATGTCGATAGCACCATGAAAAACCTTGCTGGTGTTAGTCAAGATGAGGAACTATTTGCGCCTATCTTGACCAGTGCCAAAAGTCGTAGCATCTGGCTAGGAATTAACTTATGTACTGCACTACTCGCCGCTGCAGTTATTGGACAGTTTGAAGCGGTACTTGCAAAAGTAGTAGCGCTGGCGATACTCATGCCAGTAGTGGCAAGTATGGGCGGTATAGCTGGCTCGCAGACGCTAACCATTGTCATTCGCGGTATGGCCATGGGTCAAATCGGTGGTTCCAACCGTTTATGGCTTTTTAATAAAGAGTTATGGGTTGGAGCAATAAATGGACTTATTTGGGCAATTATCATGGCGATTATTGCACAAATGTGGTTTCATGATGTTAAGATTAGTGCAGTGATTGGCTTTGCTATCGCCATTAATATGACTGCTGCCAATGTATCCGGCATTAGTATTCCGCTGATGCTTAAGCGCATGAATATCGATCCTGCGCTATCAGCCTCAGTTATTCTGACGACAGTGACTGATATTGTCGGCTTTATGTCATTTTTAGGGCTGGCAAGTGTGTTGCTGCTGTAGTTGTTACTCTTTGCAAGGTGCGAGCAAAAATTTCAGTCCAAAATTACAACGTGACAGAGAGTAGTTGTTCTCTATAATCGCTATCTGTTTATAAATGGCTATTAATATTAGCCTTACAAATACAATAGTATGATGAAAATTACAAAAAACTTAAGTGAGTGTGTTATGCAAGCTGTACAAGTCAAAATCATAAATCCAAAAATTGGTACGCATCCTGACTTTCCAATGCCAACGCGTGCAACAGATGGATCAGCAGGTATCGATTTACGCGCTTGCCTTGATGAGCCTTTGACCATCAAAGCCGATGCGACGCATTTGGTAGGTACTGGCTTAGCGGTCTATATTCAAGACCCTAATTATGCCGGAATGATTTTGCCGCGTTCAGGACTCGGTCATAAGCATGGCATTGTATTGGGCAACTTGGTGGGTCTTATCGATGCAGACTATCAAGGTGAGCTGATGGTCAGTGTTTGGAATCGTAGCACTGAAGACTTCGTACTTAATCCTGCTGAGCGTATGGCACAATATATTGTAGTACCAGTTGCCCGCCCAGAATTCGAAGTGGTGTCAGATTTTAGTGATGAAAGTCTTCGCGGCGCAGGTGGCTTTGGGCATTCGGGTCGTCATTAAACTTACAGTACTTAAAATAAAACGTTTAAATTAAAATAGATATAGTCGATTAAATTTGAAAAGAATACAGTGCTACTGGGATGAACTTTGCGCAGCCTCTGTGTAAACAGCACGCAAGGAAAATTTATACCAGTAGCATGCCAAAATTTTGTACCTTTTTTATTTTGAACTGACTATATAACGTTTAAATATATACAGCGGCGGTGTACTTTTAACTAGGTTCACCATCTTACTATTAATAGGGATATAAGGAGTTTGTAGTCATGACGACTTTTGCCGCACAGCTCCCCCTATTTCGTGCTTACGATATTCGCGGGGCGCGCCAGTATTTTACTACTGAATTTATAGCGGCATTGGGTGAGGTTTTCGCGCAGCTATATAAAGCGCAAGTTTTTCGTTCAAAAAGTAGTGATCTAGAATGCAATCACTCAAAAAACAACCATTTAGAAAACTGCAATACAAAAAACATTCACGCAGCGGAAAAGCATTCAGCGCGCAAACATCATCAAATCAATAAAGCGAATCCTCAAGCCAACTTTCAAACTAATACTGTGGTCATAGGTTATGATGTGCGCTGTGATAGCGATACCATAGCTCACATGCTTACCAGCAGTTTAAGTCAGCATGGATTAACGGTTATCCAGTTGGGGCTTATCACGACTCCAATGATGGCATTTTGGGCGCAGCAATATGATGGGCATGGCATTATAGTCACCGCCAGCCATTCTGAAAAGAACATCCTAGGGATAAAGTGGCTGGTAAATAATGCCTCCCCTAGTGACGCTGACATTCAAGTAATTCACCAAAGCCTAACGAGTGATAATTCCTTAAATGACTCTAGCTTTCAACATAACAAAAATAACCAGCAAGACAACAAATTTCAAGTAAATACATCTAGTGCCTGTAATGCAAATATTCTTGCCAGCAACCTTATTAGCTTGCCTACTAATACTGTCGCCTCCACTTATATAAGTGCTATCGAGCAAGTATTTGCTCGTATCGAAAAACAAACTAATCAATCCCCCTCTCATAATCGTGGTACTGCAACCAAACTGGACTTAAAGATCGTTCTTGATTGCCTAAATGGTGCAACCAGTAGGATTGCTCAACCTTTATTTGAACGCTTTTGTAAGCAAGTTATTGTGCTTAATGATATTCCTGACGGTAATTTTCCAACAGGCAATCCTGACCCTACTGAACCAAACCGTCTGGCTGAGCTCCAGCAAACTGTTATCATCAATGAGGCAGATATAGGTCTGGCCTTTGATGGTGACGGTGATAGATTGATGATCGTTGATAATAGCGGTAAGGTCGTCACCCCTGATCATTTACTGTATTTATTAGCACGAGTGGCAATCATAGAACGTCCTACGCTCAACAAAAAACCAAACGCCCCGCAGGTTCTGTTTGATGTAAAGTGCTCTCATCATTTGCCACGCTTACTTGATCAGCTCGATGCGATACCAGTGATGAGTAAAACGGGTAGTAGCTTACTGCGCCAACAGCTCCAGTCTCATAATAGCCAAGCTATATTTGCCGGTGAATTATCAGGGCACTTTATCTTTAACGACGACTATTTTATTGTTTATGATGATGCTATGTATGCTGGACTGCGCTTGCTACACTGGCTAGCATCGACCGTTGTCAAATCTGACATTACCGCACTGCGAGGTATCGATACTAAGACCTCTACCCGCAATCTGCCTCCAAATTATGATGAATGGGGCGCGCCTAGAAGAGCAACCCTACCGTATCGGCTGACTGATATTACGCAATATTTGCCAAAACTTGTGAGTACTGCTGACAACTATTTACCACTGTCGGATGATGCTTCTAATCATTGTTCAATCGTAAAGCATCTGACTACGTTTTGTCATTATCTACAGCACTTGGTTGAAGAAACTAACGTTGAGTCTTCTGTTATGGATGCAGCGACCTTCCAAGCAGACAGTATAAAAACAAAGGGTTTAGTGACCTTGCCATCATGTCGTTGCTTCGATAATGTACAGCAGATAACATCTACACAGGCTAAACAGCTCTTACCAAAAGGCACGCTGTTATCTTTCATCGATGGTGTACGTTTAGACTTTTCTCATGGCTTTGGTGTACTGCGTCAATCAAATACCAGTCATAGCCTTACAGTACGTTTCGCAGGAGACAACTTGGTCGACATGAAAGACGTGCAAGCGCGCTTTGTGACATTGTGTGAGGCCTTTGATACACAAATAGCTGAGCAAATTGCCGCTATTTCTGCTGAGTAAAAGCAGCAACAGCAACGAATAATCATTCAAAACAATATTTATTTAACAATAGCTTTAAACATAAATTCTTTGCCATTACTGGCATAAAAATTAGTATAAAAATGCGTGGGTAACGACCGTTTTATAATTGTATTTTAGGAGAGTATGATGTCGCTTAATTTAGATGATGCAAAAAACACCGCTGAAGTGTTGACCACGGCGCTGCCTTATATTCAACGCTTCGTCGGTAAATTGATTGTCGTCAAATACGGTGGTAACGCGATGACCGATCCTGCACTTGAAAGCTCATTTGCACGTGATATCGTACTTCTAAAGACTGTCGGCCTACATCCAGTAGTCGTCCATGGCGGCGGTCCACAAGTCGATAATTTGTTAAAAGAGCTTGGTCGCCAGTCTGATCGTATTGACGGTATGCGCGTGACAGATAAGCGCACCATGGATATCGTTGAAATGGTACTTGGTGGCAGTGTTAACAAATCTATCGTTAGCCTTATTAATAAGCATGGTGGCAGCGCTATTGGACTGACTGGTAAAGATGCCAATCTTATTCAAGCCAAAAAACTACTAGTAGAAAAAATCGGTGAAGACGGTATTGCGGTACCTGTAGACTTAGGCTATGTCGGCGATGTGGTCAGCGTCAATAAAGATGTGATTAATATGCTTATTGCTTCTAACTTCATCCCCGTCATTGCACCGCTTGGGGTCGATGAAGAAGGTAATACTTATAACATCAATGCAGATTTGGTTGCGGGTAAGGTTGCAGAGTTTTTACAAGCGGAAAAACTGATGCTGCTGACCAATATTAAAGGGGTACTAGGTCGTGACGGTGAAGTAGTCACTGGCTTAACGCCACAGAAAGTCGATAGCTTAATTGAAGATGGTACGATTTCAGGCGGTATGATTCCTAAGATTCAATGTGCGCTTGATGCAGTACGTAGCGGCGTGAAAAGTGCAGTTATCGTTGATGGTCGCGTCCCGCATGCCACGCTATTAGAGATTTTCACCAACGAAGGTGTCGGCACGTTAATTAGTCGTGATTTGGGTTCATCGATGAGCTGAGACTAGGAGCAAGTAATGGCATTGTGGCTATGGTGTCTGCTTTTTATTTTAGAGAGTCTATATTGCTGGTGGATAATTGGTTACGGCGGCGCAAAATGGATAGAAGGTTGGAAATCGTTTTTTCTTATTGAATGGTTTGCACTTGACTGGAATGCTGAACAGATTCGGATGTACGTGCTAATTATTTGGGTAGCTAGCCTAATCTGGTTTATCTTGGGTGTTATAAAACCTGAACTTAGATTATTCTAAGCTCAGGTTTTGCTACCTCTTTTTACCTAAAAATGCTAATTTCTTAATAAGCGCAAAACTCTACGGAGCTATGACTGCTATTACCATACACTTTCATGCGGTGATTACCTTTACGCTCAGTAAAGTATGAGGTCTCATTGTCATAACGGTCACCATCTAAACGACCATTTGGCCCTGAGACATAAGCAACATTAATGCGATCATCACCTTTAGAATAGCCTTTTTATGAAAAAGTCATGTCAAACGTTTCTTCATCAAAGCCGCAAAGCAATATCGGTCGACCTTTATTTTTATCTGCCAGCTTACCTTCTAAGATTGGACGTTTAATCATGCTGGTATTTTCTACTAGCAATTCAATAGCCTTGTCTACATTGGCATCAGCTGCTTGCTTTTGCTCATCATCTAATTTGCGCCATGTCGTCCCGCGCTTATTCAATACTTTATCAATACCAAGCGCATCTACCCAACGCTGGACGCTTTGTTTATCAATACCTTTTTTATCAGCACCTTGCTTTTTATAATCGTGAAAATCATAGCTTACATTCAGCTCATCAAGCTTAGTAAATGCTTTTTTCATCGTGCTACAAGATTTGATACCGTAAATAGTGATGGTCATTGGAACTCCAAGTTAATTATCGTTATTCTCTTTATTATACCCAAGACTGGCTAGTTGTAGACCGCAACCTTAGCTATAATCAGTTTTTAAACGCCAAACATATCACGCAAGCAAACCATCATATCATCGCAATTTTCACCAAATTACGCTATGCTATGGCATTGTAAAATTTCACCTATTTTTATCTGTATTAACCAATTCCGAGCCGACTATGAGCAACGCCGTGACAGCAGACCAATCTAATACTAACAATGCTAATGCCAACGCTAATAACGTTAATAATATTGCTACTGACAGCACCCAATATCAGCCGCAGCTGATTGAAGCAGCGCAGCAGGCCAAGTGGGCGAGCGACAAGCGCTTTGAAGTAAGTAATGAGCCAAGTGATAAGCCAAGTCGTTATATGCTGTCTATGTTCCCTTACCCAAGTGGTAAGCTACATATGGGTCACGTGCGTAACTATACGATCTCTGATGTATTAAGCCGCTATTATCGCCTAAAAGGCTATGAAGTCATGCAGCCAATGGGCTGGGATGGTTTTGGCTTGCCAGCTGAAAACGCAGCGATTGCTAACCAAACACCACCTGCCGAATGGACGTTTGCCAATATCGATAACATGCGCGCGCAGCTTAAACTGCTTGGTTTATCCATTGATTGGTCACGTGAATTTGCTACCTGTAGCCCTGAGTATTATCAATGGGAGCAGTGGTTATTTTTACAGTTATACAAAAAAGGTTTGGTTTATAAGAAGCTTGCTACCGTCAACTGGGATCCGATTGATAATACCGTCTTAGCCAATGAGCAAGTTATCGATGGTAAAGGTTGGCGTAGTGGCGCTGCGGTCGAAAAACGCGACATCCCAATGTATTACTTTAACATCACCGATTATGCCGATGAGTTGCTTGATGATTTAGATCAGTTAGAGGGTCATTGGCCATCTGAAGTACTAACCATGCAGCGCAATTGGATTGGTCGTAGTGCAGGTATGGAAGTGCATTTTCCTTATGAACTTGCTGGTGAAGACAACACTTTAGACGTGTTCACTACTCGCCCTGATACCTTAATGGGCGTCACTTATGTAGCGGTCGCCGCTGAACATCCGCTAGCGCAATACGCTGCTGAACATAGTGAAGCGATTGCTGAATTTTGTGCACTTTGTAAAAAAGGCTCAGTTGCTGAAGCCGATCTAGCTAAAGCTGAAAAAATCGGTATGGATACTGGGCTAACCGTTACCCATCCATTAACAGGCGAAAAAGTATCTGTTTGGGTTGCTAACTACGTATTAATGAGCTATGGCTCAGGTGCGGTCATGGCAGTGCCAGCGCATGATGAGCGCGACTACGAGTTTGCTATTAAATACAACTTACCTATCAAGCAAGTTATCAAGTCCCCTGATGGTTATGCTGAGTCCGTTATCGCCGAAGCCAAAACAGATGGTTCTGAGCCAAACCTTGCTTATACTGAGCGCAATACCCTAGTCAATTCAGATGAATTTGACGGTATGGATTTTGAGCAAGCGTTTGAAGCAATGCTAACTAAGCTTGAACCGCAAGGTCTCGCTAATAAAAAGATTCAGTATCGCCTGCGTGATTGGGGTGTATCTCGCCAGCGCTATTGGGGCTGCCCTATTCCAATGGTCAACTGCGAGCATTGCGGCACGGTACCTGTTGAAGAGCAAGATTTACCAGTCGTCTTACCGACTGATGTCGTACCTGATGGACGTGGTAATCCCCTTAAAAACATTCCAGAATTTGTTAATACTACTTGCCCTAAGTGTGGCAATCCTGCTGAGCGTGAAACCGATACCTTTGATACTTTCGTTGAATCAAGCTGGTACTATGCGCGCTTTGCTAGCCCGAACGACTCGCAAAACATGGTCAATAAGTCTGCTGCTAACAAATGGTTGCCTGTCGATCAATACGTTGGCGGTGTAGAGCACGCCGTTATGCATCTGCTTTATGCACGCTTCTTCCACAAGCTAATGCGCGATGAGTCACTGGTATCAGGCGATGAGCCATTTGCTAACCTTATGACTCAAGGTATGGTACTTGCTGGCACTTTCTATCGCGTTAATGCGGATGGTAGTACAACTTATTACTTCACTGAAGACATTGACATTGATTATAACGAGCGCGGACAACCGATTAAAGCTATCCTAAAATCAGATGGACAGCCTGTAACAATTGGCAAAATTGAAAAAATGTCTAAGTCAAAAAATAACGGTGTTGACCCGCAGATAACCATTGATAAATACGGTGCTGATACGGTTCGTCTATACACGCTATTTACCGCTCCTGCTGATCAAACACTAGAATGGTCAGATGATGCGCTAAAAGGTCCTTATAATTTCGTTAAAAAAGTGTGGCGTATTGCGACCGAGCACATGCAAGCACTCACTGCAGCGAACTTAGACCTTGATACGCTAAACAAAGAAGCCCTGAACACTAACGACTTAAGTAAAGCTGCCAAAGGTTTGCGCCGTAAGACTCATGCAACGATAGCCAAGATTGATAGTGACTTGGGTGATCGTTTAGCATTAAATACACCAGTATCAAGCCTTATGGAGCTTGCCAACGAACTTGCTAGCTTCAGTGCCAATAGTGAGCAAGATCTGCAAGTACAGCATGAAGCACTGATTGATTTGCTTATCATGTTATCAGTATATGCACCGCACGTCGGTGAGCACTTACTTGAGCAGCTAGGGCTTGATACAGTAACACTAAACTATCCAGTGGTTGACGAAAGTGCCCTTGTGCAGGATATGATCACGATGGTGGTGCAGGTCAATGGTAAAATGCGCGGTAAGATGGATGTAGCCCCTAACAGCGATCCAGAGCAGCTAAAAGTACAAGCACGGACAATGGAAAGTGTGGCAAAATTCCTTACCGGTGAGATTAAAAAAGAGATCGTCGTGCCTAATAAACTGGTTAATATTGTGGTTGCAGGCTAAACCTTTTAACACTTAGTGCCTTAAGCCTTTTTATCAAAATAAGGATAGCGATTATGTTAGATAAGCATCAAGCTGTGCAGTCACATCAAAAGAAATCAAGCAGACAAAAACTAGCGAAAGTACTACTCGCTACTTTGCCAATGCTTACGGTGCTTAGTGCGACAGCAGGTCTTAGTGGTTGCGGGTTTCAGCTACGTGGTTATGATACACCAATGCTTTTTGATATTGCCAAAACAGCGGTAATTATTGAAGACAATCGCACTGCATTTCCACTCAAGTTGCCATTAACACGACGCTTAGAAGCTCTAGGTCTCGACGTAATCGATAACATGACCTTGTCTGACATCGCTAACAACAGCAACAATGTGGGCGCTGACCCCATTGCTGCTATTACGGTAAATAACATACGCTTTAAACGTTATGAATTAGTCGGTGTATTAACAGAGATTCGTTTAGTATTATCAGCAGATGTTAGCTACCAAACCATAGAGAATGGCAAACCTGTGACGCTAAGCAATCCTATTCAAGTTGAGCGCAGCTATCAATATAATGAGGCATCTGTCAGTACCGATGATCAGCAAGGCAATCAGATTCGTGACTGGCTTTATGATACTTTAGCGCGCCGTATTACTGATCAATACGTCGCTATTTCTCTGCCTAAAGTTGCGCCTGCTAGTGCCAATAAGTCTTCTCAAACGCTTAAAAGTCCAGAGAAGACCGCTGTAATTGTGCCAAGCTCTTAACGCTTATTATTAGCATCTTTTGGTGTTATTTTAATTCTAAAAGGTTATAGCTCAATAGTTATGCAAGATACCTTTATACAGGCTTACCCAAAATTACTACAACCTTCAGTTGCAGTGGCAGGCTTGTGGCTGGCACATGGTGATGAGCCGTTACTGAGTCAATGGCTTATCGATGCCATGCGCCCACATTGGCGCGCGCAAAACTATGCCATCAAGCGTATCGAGCTGATATCGGTGAAAAGCTGGCAAGAAGTATTGTCGGAGCTGGGTAGCCAGTCTTTATTTGACGATGCAAGTGCGCTCATCGTGACTGGCAACCATAAGCCAGATAAGGGAGTTATCGCTGAGCTAGAACGCTTCGCTCAGGACGCGCAAACAGGTGCACATAGTCATAGTTTATTATGGTTAACATCCAAACAAGACAAGCGTGCCCAAAGCAGTAAATGGTTTACACCGTTTGCTCAATATGGTCACGTTATTGATTGCAACTTATACAACGAACAACAACGTCAACAGCTATTGCAAATACAAGCTCAACAGTTTGGCTTAAAGCTGTCTCAAGAGGCTTGGCAACTGCTTATGTCACATACTGAGCACCATCTGTTAAGTGCCTATCAAACACTGTGGCGACTCTCTTATCTGTTTGCGCCACAACTAATGGCGAATGGTGATGATGCCAGTCAAGAGCATGGTACATCTGCAAAGCTTGCTACAAATTCTGCAAAGCTTGCTACAAATTCTGCAAAGCCTGCTACCAATGTCGCCTTGGATATAAAAGATTTACAAGCCGCCTTAGTCAGTGATGCCCAATTTAGCGTGTTTGATTTATCGGATGCAATGCTTGCTGGTAATAGTCCACAAGTGGCAAAAATCATCTTTCAGCTTAAAGCCACTGATGAGCCAACGACCTTAGTGCTCTGGGCGATTAGCAAGGACATGCGTCAGATTATGCAATTGATGGATGGGCAAGACCCACAAGCTCTTGGCATATGGCGCAGCAAACAAGGCTTATATCAACAAGCTTGCCGCCGTCAGTCAAAAGCCTATACTGCCGAATGGCCTGCCCTGCTTTATCGCTGTGACCAAGCGATCAAAGGACTGGTTCGTCAGCCAGCTTGGGAATTACTGTTGCAAGCAGCGTTAGAGCTATCAGGGCGAAGGTTGTTCGCTATGCAATAAGTATTAGAAATATGTTTTACCCGCTCTCTATAATCATTATTGTAAAACCAATTAAATCAACAATCACTACCATTAGCCTTCTTATTTTCGACTGATCCTTATATAGCCCACTCTAGATAATCTATACTCAGGCTAAACTTACCTTCCACACTCTTGTTTTTTCAAAACTCCCTTAACCTTTCTTAAACTAATTGCCATTCCCTTTTACCTATGAAGTCTCTACTATACATACACTTGAGTTCACTGTGATTGGATTGTTGTTATGCGTAAAATGAGCAAAAAGTCTGCTATTAAATGGGGTGTCATTGTCCTGATTGTCGTAGCATTGGCGGCGTTAGCTTACACTACTCTAAAACCAGAAGAAGAAAAACCCAACTATCTGACAGCGACTGCTGAGATTGGTGATATCGAAAACAATGTCATGGCCTCAGGGAAAGTCAAAGCCCTCAATACCGTTGATGTCGGTGCACAGGTATCTGGTGAAGTAAAACGTCTCTACGTTGAGGTTGGTGATGAAGTACAAGAAGGCGATCTTATTGCTCAAATCGATCAAGTAACTCAAAATAATAACTTAAGCAATGAGCAAGCTAGCCTTGAGCAAAGTGAGGCCGCATTACAAAGTGCACGCGCAGAAGCATTAAGCCGTCAAGCTGGTCTAAAAAGTGCCTATGCTGATCTTGCCAGCCGCCAGTCTGAGCTTAAGCAAGCAAAGTCAGACTTCGCACGTTTGCAAGACTTAGTCGCTATCGATGCGATTTCGCAGCAAGAGTATGACACTCAAGCGACTAGCGTTGAAACAGCAAAAGCCGCGGTTGCTAATGCGCGCGCTGCTATAGATACTGCTAAGGCTGCTATTGCCACTACGCAGGCTAATATTAATGGCCAACAGGCAGCATTACGTAAAGCGCAAACTAATGTGAGTACGGCAGAGGAAGATCTCAGTTATACCACCATCCGCGCACCTATATCAGGTACCGTCGTTTCTATTACTACCGAGCAAGGGACGACCGTTAATGCCAATCAAACCGCACCGACACTGGTCACTTTAGCGGATTTATCAACGGTTCGTATCAATGCACAAATCTCTGAGGCCGATGTTATCAATGTCGAAGCTGGTATGCCCGCCTATTTCAATATCATTGGTAATCCCGACCAGCAATATGATGCAGTGTTGACTGCTATTGAACCAGCACCTGAGAAAATTAGTGAGACCAGTTCAACGGACTCTGCTATCTACTATGTGGGCTATGTGGAAGTGCCAAACCTTGACAGATTGTTTCGCATTGATATGACTGCGCAAATTTATATTGTTATCGACCAAGCCAAAGACGCGTTGCTCGTACCATCAGCTGCAGTGCAAGAAAAACCATCTAAAAATAAAGCCGATAAAAAAGCTAAAACCAGTAAATTCATACGTGTATTAAATGACGATGAAACAGTAGAAGAACGCGCAGTAACTGTAGGGATTGATAACCGAGTAAATGCACAAGTTCTAAGTGGTCTAAAAGAAGGTGAACAAGTCATTATCAGTGAAGGTAGTGCCAAAGGTTCTGGTAGCGGTCGTATGCGTGGCGGCCCACCAGGAATGTAACTTGCTCTTTGTATATGTTGGTTGCAATGGGGCTTAAGCACGATAGCCCTACTGCAGCGACGTTCATCATCCTTGATTAAAGACATTGCTATGACTATATCTCAATCTTCTAAACCATCGTCTAACAGTGAAGCCAGCCAAGGCTTAGAGCAACAAGCGTCTGCCAACAGTGCTAACGCCACTAGAAAACCTGACTCACAGAATCATACTCAATCGGCAGCTGACAAGCCTATCATGCAACTGTCTGGTATTATTCGAGAGTTTCCTGCAGGTGAGCAAACCATTCGCGTCTTGCACGATATTAATTTAACTATTAATCAAGGCGAAATGGTCGCTATCATCGGGCAATCCGGCTCTGGCAAGTCCACCTTGATGAATATCTTAGGCTGCCTCGATCAAGCAACAGCTGGTGAATATAAAATCTATGGTAAGTCAGCACGTAAGTTAGACGCTGATGAGCTTGCCAAGCTACGCCGTGAGCACTTTGGCTTTATCTTTCAGCGCTATCATTTGCTTGGTGATATCAGTGCAAGAGACAATGTTGCTGTCCCTGCCGTATATGCTGGCATGGATACGGAAGCTCGGATTAACCGTGCCGAAAAGTTACTTACCGACTTAGGGCTTGGGGATAAAGTCGGTAATCGCCCCAATCAGCTTTCAGGCGGACAACAACAACGTGTCTCTGTCGCTAGGGCCTTGATGAATGGTGGTGATGTCATCTTAGCCGATGAGCCAACTGGTGCGCTTGATAGTAAGTCTGGCGAAGATGTGATGGCAATATTACACGACCTAAATGCAAAAGGTCATACCATCATCATGGTTACTCATGACCCAAACCTTGCTGCACAAGCTGAACGAGTAATTGAGCTCAAAGACGGCTATGTCATTGCTGATTATAAAAATGACAATTATCAACAAACTGATGCTAAACCCGAACCCATTTTAGACAATCACCGCAAAAGCGCGTTTGCTAGTTTTATTGATCGTCTGTTCGAAGCATTTAAGATGTCTTTGCTTGCTATGCGAGCCCATAAGATGCGCACCTTGCTAACCATGCTGGGTATTATTATCGGTATTGCTGCTGTCGTCTCTATTGTAGGTCTTGGTCAAGGCTCCCAGCAGCAGATTCTTGCCAATATCAGCTCACTGGGTACTAACACCATTACCGTTAGTGATGGTTACCCTAGGGGCGATCCAAGACGTCGTTACAATGATGACAACCTGACCCCAGAGGATGCACAAGCGGTTGGTAATCAGCCCTATATTACCAGTGTTAGTCCGCAGGTTAATGCCAACTCCAGTGTTCGCTATCGCAACATACAAGAGGAATCTACCGTCAATGGTGTCGGTAAAGACTACCTACAAGTCACTGGTGAGACCTTAGCACTCGGCCAAGGTTTCGACGAGCAAAGTATTAACTTGCGTAGCCAAGATATCATTATAGATGACAATGCCAAGCAAACCTTTTTTGCAGATAATGACAATCCTATTGGCGAGGTAATATTAATTGGCAGCGTTCCAGGGCGAATCATTGGTGTGCTTGAAGAAAATGATGGCGGTTTTGGCGCAGATCTTACTACGCCTACCATATACATGCCTTATACCACCGTAATGTCACGTATTAGAGGCAGTACCAATATCGATCGATTTGTGGCCTTGGTAAGTGATGATGTCTCCTCCAGTGTGGCTGAGTCTGCAATCTCTGACTTAATAGAGAGCCGTCATGGTGAAGAGGATTTCCAAATTCGCAACTCAGACTCTATACGTCAAACTATCGAGTCAACAACAGGCGCTTTGACGCTACTAATCTCATCAGTTGCCGTTATCTCACTGATAGTTGGCGGTATTGGCGTGATGAATATTATGTTGGTATCAGTTACCGAGCGTACCAACGAGATTGGGGTGCGTATGGCAGTTGGTGCGCGTCAAAATGACATTATGCAACAGTTTTTGATTGAGGCTGTGTTGGTCTGTATTTTAGGTGGTCTACTGGGTATTGGGTTGGCATTCGCCATTGGTGAATTAATCAACCGTGTTGGCGGCGATAGCTTCAAAGTTATTTACTCGCCAACTTCTATTATTGCTGCTTTTGTTTGCTCAACGCTGATTGGGGTTGTTTTCGGATTTTTGCCAGCACGAAATGCCGCCAAACTTGATCCCGTTGAAGCACTTTCTAGAGATTAGCTAATGATTTATGAAGCAACATATAAGATATAAAGGGTTAAGAATAGATAAAACAGTAAAAAAAGAAAGAAATCTAAATTTTTATGTGAGATTTGCACTTTTTTTAAAATGCGGGGTTGTAATTGTCATAATAATATATATAATGTGCTCTCACGTTTAGGGATACAAATTCTTTAAACGAGAGAACAAACTTGATGTCTCTGTTGATATTGATAAGTCGATATATAAAGAAATTAAGTTTGAAATAATCTCCTTTTAAGGAAATTATTCTTGCATACAATCAGATACATTGATTATATGCATAAGTATTAGAAAATCCTATTTAAAGGATTTTCTCTTGCGAAGCTAAAAAAGCAGTGCTCTTTTTATACGCTTCTCAGGGCCGTTAGCTCAGTTGGTAGAGCAGTTGACTTTTAATCAATTGGTCCCGCGTTCGAATCGCGGACGGCCCACCATTTTTAGTTTAATCCTTATTAAGCGTTCTGCCCTATCCGGTAGTTGTTTAATAAATTAGTTTGAAAGACCTTATTTAGGTTTCAAGTTTTATATAATTTCCCTTTAAGGAAATTATTCTTGCATACAATCAGATATATTGATTATATGCATAAGTATTAGATAATCCTATTTAAAGGATTTTCTCTTGCGAAGCTAAAAAAGCAGTGCTTTTTTTATACGCTTCTCAGGGCCGTTAGCTCAGTTGGTAGAGCAGTTGACTTTTAATCAATTGGTCCCGCGTTCGAATCGCGGACGGCCCACCATATTCCTAAAAGCCCAGTCACTATACGATATAGTGACTGGGCTTTTTTTCGTCTGAAGCTTTTCTTTATTTCTTACGGTTACCTTTAAAAATACTGAAGTCAGCATCTTTTCGCCACAGCAGTTTATGCTTGATAGTATCTTTAATCGTACGTGGGTGCTTAGGCGCTTGCTTTATTAACATATCAAAAGTCGCTTCATCTATAGCTAACTCACGTCCATGCGCCATCATGACTATTGATGGCTTTAAATCTTTTATTCTTTGTAATGACTGGATATAAACTTTAGGATCATAAATGGGAAAAGGTGCAACGAATTTATGACGTAGCTTAATAATCAAATCAGCTGTATATACCTGCCTACTTGGCACATGGAACAAAGATAAATCACGATCTGTATGGCCTGGCGTCTCTAGGACTTGCCATTCATCAAACCCCGGCACACAATCTCCATCTTTAACGACAATATCAGGCTTAAGGTGCGCTGGATAATACAAGTTTTTAGGTGAGCGCCCTTGACGTCTCGCCACATAATTAGCCAGACCCATATCTACAAAATGCATGGTTCGCCCACCGATACCGCTATACCACTGGCTATTCTTATCCGCAGATACAATAACACAGCCTGTCGCTTCTCTGAATTTGTGTGCCCCGCCGGCATGATCTGGATGCATGTGAGTGACTATCACTACTTTCAAATCCGTTATCGGGCGCTGCAAAGTCGCTCTAATATAGTCTAACACCATCGCTATATCAGGGCGGCAGCCACCATCTAATAGCATAATTTTAGATGGATATATCGCAAGATACGTACTTTGAATATATCCATCTAAGCGTACAATTTCACATAAACTCATTTATATTCCCTGCCTCATTAGTCATTCTTGTTATGAGGCTTCCTTTCAGTGTAAGCAATAATCTTTAGTATAGCGTTCGTCATTTTTAAATAAATGACTTTGAGTGAACGCTTGTGACTATAAATAGTTAATATTGAATAACGCTTGAACAAAAAACTTATAAATTTGTCATCAGAAAAGCAAAAACTCAGCACATAGGCTGAGTTTAAGATAAAGCATTTAATAATTGAAATTGCAGTTAGCGTTGTTTAAACAAAATTGATCTTTGCTAAGCTAGCCTTTACTGATTTAACTAGGCAAGATCACGAACCTTGGGCTCACGTTCCCACAGACGTGATTTGGCATTTTCGATAAAGGTATCTAACTCAGCCAATGGCGTGACAAAGCTATCTTTTTCGATAGGTAGCTTACTTAAGATAAATTCATCGGTCGCACCACAATAAGCAATCGCTTTGCAATGCCCATAAGCATCGTTGAACCAATCTAATGCTGAGCTGTCTTTGGCAAGCTTTTTAGCTTGATCAGGCATAATGATACTAACCACTGCATCAAACATCACTGAAGGACCGCCAGCGAGACGCTCGTCAGCTTGGATGCGTGTATCGTCATCCAACACAACTTCTTTGTTGGGCGCAACGATTTTTACGCTAGCGCCCTGCTCTTTTGCCGCATCTTCAAACTTTTGGATTTCACTATGTTTGGAGCCATCAGCGACCAAGATACCGATCAAACGTCCTTTTAAACTCTTAGGAGTAAGACCAATCGTTTGTACTGCGTCGGAAGTCGCCATATCTTGTACTGGTGCTGCTGCGTCGGCTGGTTCTGGCAATTCCATACCAAGCGCTTTTGCCACACGATTTGCCAAGTCTTCATCGATATGAATGAGATGACTAAGCGTACGAGTACGTACATGCGCCGTATCTACCTTACCAAGCTCAAACGCGTAAGCAGAAGCAATATGTGCTTGCTCAGCTGGCGTTTGACTGCGATAGAACATACGCGGTTGACTATAATGATCCGCGAAGCTCTCTGCACGTACACGACCTTTCACCCCATCATCCAACTGCTCATGGAATGATTCAAAACCACGCTTAACGCTTTCACGCGGTCTGGTTGGATCTAAACTCTGAGGTTCATAAAGGACGCGAGTTTTAGGTACTTGCATTTGCATATGACCGTCTTGTTGATTATTAGCAAACGGACATTTTGGCGCATTGATAGGAATTTGTGCAAAGTTTGGTGAGCCTAACCGTGAGAGCTGGGTATCTAAATAACTAAATAGACGACCTTGTAATAATGGGTCATTACTAAAATCGATACCAGGTGGCAAGTGTGATGGACAGAATGCGACTTGCTCCGTTTCCGCAAAGAAATTATCCGGATAACGATTAAGTACCATTTTACCCACTACCTTAACTGGCACCATTTCTTCTGGAATCAGCTTGGTAGCATCTAAATGGTCAAATGGGAATTCATTGGCTTCTTCTTCGGTAAATAGCTGTACACCAAACTCCCACTCAGGATAGTCGCTGTTATTAATTGATTCAAACAGATCACGACGATGATAATCAGGATCAGCACCTGAAATTTTCACTGCTTCATCCCACGTGGTCGACTGTACACCAAGTACTGGCTTCCAATGAAAACGCACAAAGGTACTCTTACCATCTTTGTTAATCAAACGATAGCTATGAATACCAAAGCCTTCCATCATGCGTAAGCTACGCGGTAAAGCACGATCACTCATCAGCCAAATTAGATTATGCATAGTCTCAGGACTTAACGACACAAAGTCCCAAAACGTATCATGGGCAGATGCCGCTTGCGGGAAACCGCGATCAGGCTCTGGTTTTACCGCATGGATTAGGTCTGGGAATTTCATCGCATCTTGAATAAAGAAGATTGGCATGTTGTTACCAACGATATCCCAGTTACCTTCTTCGGTATAGATCTTCACTGCAAAACCACGTACATCACGTGGTGTATCTTTTGAACCCTTATTACCAGCAACCGTAGAAAAGCGCGTAAACAATGGCGTCTGTTTACCAGTTTCAGTTAAAATTTTCGCCGTAGTATATTCTTCTAATGACTCTGTTAGTTCAAAATAACCGTGCGCTGCACTACCGCGCGCATGGACAATACGCTCAGGAATACGCTCATGGTCAAAATGATGAATCTTTTCACGCAGTACAAAATCTTCTAATAGAGTCGGCCCGCGAGCGCCTGCTTTTAGAGAATTTTGGTTATCAGAAATAGCGACGCCCTGCTGGGTCGTTAAAACTTTAGTGTCATCACCTGCGCGCTGATGAGTCTCACCCCCGGTACCACGTTCAGTATTCATATTCTTAGCGGGGTCGGTATGATCTAGATTCTTATTCATAATATATCCTAGCTAATGAGTAAAATGACCTCTTTTGAAATCATTAATAAAGTGCTTACACAGGTTTAGTATCCTTGGAGATAATTTTGACTTCATATGTCTATTAGTTGTCTGTGTTTTAGCACTGCCGATTATTAAAAAGATAAAGAAATAATAAGCTTACGAGTTATATTACCCAAAAACTAAGTGGTGTATATAGTGAACCTTGTTGATATTTAGTTAAAGTTTATGCATTTTAAATAGAAAGACCTTATTTCTTTAGCCTACGTCTTAGAAATCGATTCTTGTAATGTAGATCTTCTTTAAGGTATGATTTTATGAAGGATTACACACCGATGATAAATAAATGGACATTATTCTTAGCCACATATTTATCTCTCTCTTATCAAATTATGAGGCTACCTATTATGTCACCGTTACCAACATCATCAACCACATCTGACTCTTCTTCTAAGAACCTCTATCGCTCATTAATGCTGGGAACTTCATTAGGTTTGATGGCGCTCACTTTTAGCCAAACAGCTGCAGCCATTACTACCAAAAACGTTACCTATAAGGTTGATGACCAAGTATATGAAGGTTATTACGCTAAAGCCGATAAACCTAATGCGCCTTTTATTTTACTCATTCATGATTGGGATGGGTTGACAGACTATGAGCGTAAACGCGCTGATATGTTAGCAACTGAAGGCTATAACGTGTTGGCAGCAGACATGTTTGGGCAAGGCATTCACCCTACTTCTATTGAAGAAAACAAACGCTTAACCGGAGCATTATATGACGATCGTAGCAAGATGCGCCGCTTGCTACAAGGTGCACTGAATGCCGGACGACTACAAGGTAACGATGTGCGTAAAGGCACTACAATGGGGTATTGTTTTGGCGGTACGGTTGCTTTAGAGCTAGCACGCTCAGGCTTCCCGCAAAAAGCGTTTGTACCATTCCATGGTGCTTTTGATATTCCAACGGGACAAAGTTATGATAATACCACTGGAGAAATCTTAGTTTTCCACGGCTCTGCTGATGAATCTGTATCCCTTGAGAGCTTTGCCACTTTGGGTAAGACGTTAGAGACTGCTAAGGTACCACATGAGATGGTAACTTATAGTGGTGCGCCACATGCCTTTAGTGTATTCGGGAGTGATAGATATGATAAACGTGCCGATGAACGCTCTTGGAAGCGTTATTTAGATTTTTTAGCAGAAGAATATAAATAATTAGAATAAATTGTGTCAGTCCAAACAACAAGATATCTATCATATGTAGAGTATCAAGATAGAATTAAATGATTTTATCTTGATGCCTTTTCAACTTTTCGGGTGCAACATAACTTCCTATACAACCCTTGTCTTAGCTTGTTTTCTGAAAGACCAATAGCTGGTTATTCGCAGGCATCGCATACTTCTCATTTAATGTTAAATGATTTTGTTCTGCTAAATCTGTTATATCTTCTAAATTGCGAATGCCACTCTGTGCGTCACGCTGCCGTAAGCTGATATCAAACTGCTGATTACTGGCACTGGTGTAGTGTCCATTTTCGTTGAATGGTCCATATACAATCAGCTTTCCGTGTGCAGGTAGTATATTTCCGACCAAAGTAAATAACTGCTCAACTAAAGACCAAGCAATGATATGCAGGGTGTTAGCAGTAAATACTGCATCGTAAGGCGTATCAATAGCATTATTAACTGGCACTAAGTCATGAGCTAAATTAAAAGCAAGAGGTGCATATAAGTTAGCCGCAGGATATTCAGCATGCCAAGCTTTGATACTTACATGATTATTGACAACATCACTGGTTTGCCATGTTAGATGCGCTAATCTTGGTGCAAAATAAACACTATGTTGACCAGTACCTGAGCCAATCTCCAGCACATTCAAAGAGTCTTTTAACTCTTTTTGCAAAACAGATAAAATTGGATGCTTGTTATTCTCACAAGCTTGAGAGTATGGCAGTGCAGCAGCAGACATAGAATCAGTATTAATATTATTATCCATTATTAACATCCTAATTTTTATACTATTGATATCGCGATATTAGAGCGTGTTGAACATTCACAAATAGTAGCTAAACGCTTTAAAACTAATAAATACCCGCTTCTACTCCAGCTGCAAGCGTCATCGCCAGCTCTTCTACTTGCTCAGTGAAGCCGTCTTGCCAATCACCTTTTAAGATTAGCGCCTCTTGAATCCATTCCCAACGCAGTCCAGTGGTAATCGTCTTCATAGCAAGCTTGGTACCCGTACCATCCTGTCCAGCTCGAATATATAACGCAAATGGCATGCCTTGCTTTTCTTCTAGTACAGGGTAATAACATCGATCAAAGAAGTCTTTGGTCAGCCCTGCCATATAAGCTAGATTCTCAGTCGTTCCTAATAATAATGCATCTGCTGCCAACACATCTTCAGGCTGGGTGTCCTGTGGCGATTTTAGGATGACATTAATATCTATATCAGGATGATTAGCACCGTCGTAGGCAGCTTGCGCCAATTTTTTGGTATTGGGCGACGGTGCATGCGCAATGATAAGTAAAGTTTTGGTAGCCATATTAATCACCATTATAGAGGTTACTAGTTTTTGGAATTAATAGTCACTTTCTGAATAATATCAGAATGGATGCTTTTAGCAACCGGACAAGTTAGCGCGGTGTTATAGAATATTTTTCGCGTTTTATCATCTAACTCTTGGTTAAAATTAATAGCAATATGTACTTCACTGACTCGTCTTGGGTCAGCTGCCATAACCTTAGTAACTTCGGCGATAGTGCCTGCAATATCAATCTCCATATCACGAGCTTTGATACCAATAATCGTCAACATACAACTGGCCAAACTGGTCGCTAGCAGATCCGTTGGCGAAAACGCTTCACCTTTACCCTGATTGTCAGTTGGCGCGTCGGTTATGATTTCATCATTTGATTGCAAGTGAATAGCTTGGGTTCGTAGATCGCCTTGGTAAGTTACTTTTGAGGTTGTCATAGGGTTCTCTTTGCTAGTTGTTTGTCTTAATTGTTATACCTGCTAGTGGCAGTGCTTATATAGAATGATCTCATTACACTATCTTACAGTGGTATAAGACTTATGCAAATAAGTATGGTTATCAAAACTTGATTGCTACAATTTCCTAGTTGTTATGGGTTTTATAGAAAGAAAGCTAGTCTATACTCACAATCCCGATACTACAGTCAAAATTAAGCATTAATTCCTCAACATATGTAAAACGAATTTATGCAAAACGAAATTATCTTAATGAATGGAATGTTTATGAGTGTTAGCCAGAATTTGTTAAATTTAGATACGGTCACAGAAGGTAAGGTTATCAAAAGCGATGGTAGCATTATTAGTACTTCTAGTTATGATGTATCCGACTTTATTAAAGTAGAGCCAAATGCTGCATATACCATCTTTAGCGAACAACGCAGAGGTCTTGATACGTTTAATAGTATTGCCTATTACGATGGAAACAAGAGGTTTATCAAACGGGTATCCGCAATAGACAGATATTCAGAAAGTATAACTATTATTACCCCTAGAGATGCTTACTATGCGCGCCTCAATATGAATGGTGGCCATGCCTACGAGCATAATCGTACGTTTGTAAAGGGTGGCGAAGTACTGCCTTATCAAGATCTTGAGGGCGTATACCCTGACCCTAATCAAGATACCATCTATTATAAGAATAATTATAATACGCCTGAAGAAGCGCTTGAGGATGCAGCTAAGCGCGGAGGTGCCAATATTATATTCCCAGATGGTAAATATGAGGTAGCGCTAGAACCTAGAGTGCCCAATATTCGGCTGTTCGGTACGGGTGAAACCTACTTTTATGCTAAATCTAGATCAGCAGTGCTTGAAGTCCGTGAAGAAGGTAATGGCTTTCAAGCTACTGGCGTTCATTTTAGAGGCCAAACCATAAAGCATTCTGACACTAACAGCCCACTGGCCACCTCTATCTATTGCATGTGGATATGGGGCAAAAATTGTAAGTTTAGTAACTTTACGTCTGAAGGAGCGATATACGATAGCTTATACATACGTGGCGACGGTGAAATGAACTTCGAAGCTAGTGATTTCAGAATAGGTCCATCTAACAGAAACTGTTTAACTATCGCATCAGGCCTTGGTATAACACTTAAGAACGGCATCGTTCGATTCGAAAAAGATGCGTATGTCTATTCTACAAACCCTAGAGGAAGTGATTCTGAACCGACCTATGGCGGTTTATACCTTGCTGATATTGAACCACCTACCTCTTCTCATCAATGGGGCAATGTACTATATGAAGACATTGAGTTTATCAATGCTAGCGACTCATCTGGAGGCCGACGGGTCATAGTACAAGATAACAATCGTGACAATCGCAATTACTTTGATATTACTGTTCGTAACTGTCTTATGATCAAGGAAGGTAATCATAATGGAGATGCCCCGTACATCAGTCTGAAATCAAAGTCTGATCAGAAAGTATTTAGAGGTATTAATGTTGAAGGTGGTACATATAATAACCGCGTCATTATGACATCAGAGTATGAGAAGATACTTGAAGACTGTACGTTTGAGAATATTACACTAGATACTATAAAGGCTTTTAGCTGGCTAATTACCCTTGGCAAAGATTGTGTTGTCAGAAATATTGATACTAAAGTTGGCGATGAAATTACAAATTTCAATATTAACTCTTCAACTAATATCAATGTCGAAAATGTATTAGGCAATAGTAATGTTAGTTGATGATATCTTTCTTTAGTAGTATCGCAGGTCAATGTTTTAACAAGTCATAAAGTAATAAAGATTATAGGAAAGTTATCATGAATGAATTATCAAGAAGAGCCTTTTTACAGCGTTTAGGCTATTTAGCGGGTGCTGGTGTTGTTACTCCTATGGCTATCAACTTATCAGCTATGAACAAAGCAACAGCGGCAACGACAGACTCAGATTATAAAGCCTTGGTCTGTGTTCTATTAGACGGAGGTAACGATCAAGCCAACACTTTGATTCCCATCGACACATCCAACTATGCAACTTACCGTAAGATACGTCAAGATATCGCTTTGGATCAATCCACTTTATTACCTTTAATACCTGCAACTAATCTAGCTGGCGGTCTGAAATGGGGTTTTAATCCCAATCTCAAGCGTTTAAACAGCTTATTTCACCTAAGAAAATTGGCAGTCTTACAGAATGTAGGGTCTTTAGTACAGCCTACTTCATTAGATCAGTATAAAAATCGGTCAGTAGCGTTACCCAGAGGTTTGTTTTCTCACTTTACTCAAAAGCAAAATTGGCAAAGCACAGCTTCGGACTCTTTTAGAGAAGGCTGGGGTGGAAAAATTGGTGATGCAATACTAAAACAAAATTCGCATGGAGCATTTTCTTGTGTTGGTACCGATAATGATACTTTATTTCTGACAGGCGAAAATACCAATCCATTGAAAGTTACTCCTTATGGTATCAAAGGTACTGGGAGTAATAAAGAAGGATCCCAGGGATCTGATGCAATGAGCTTTTCAGAAGCACTGAGTAATTTATTCACTTCATCTGACGACAATGCAGTTACCGATTCTACTAACGAATCAATGATGTTATCAGCTATAGAAGACGCAAAAACTATTTCAACTGAATTTGCCACTGAAAATGCATTAGCGCAACAGCTAAAAACAGTAGCATCACTTATCAAAGCACGAGATACGCTGGGTGTCAAACGTCAGATATTCTTTGTAAAGCTTAAAGGATTCGATACCCATAATGATCTACTTGGACGACATAGTACGTTGATGCGTCTACTTGACGATGCATTAGGAAGTTTTTATGAAGCCACTGAGGAATTGGGAGTTTCTCAGAATGTCACTACTTTCACTATGTCAGAGTTCGGTCGAACTTTTAATAGCCATGGTGACGGATCAGAGCATGGCTGGGGAGGCCACCATTTCATTATGGGTGGCGCAGTGAAAGGCAGAGATTTTTATGGTGAAGCACCAGAGATAGGTCTAGATACAGCCATTGATGTCGGTGAAGGCGCATGGTTACCTACGACATCTATTGATCAGTATTCAGCGACTTTGGCTAAATGGTTTGGCGTCTCAGATAACAATCTGACAATGGTAGCGCCTAACCTACACAAGTTCAATAATTGGGATTTAGGCTTTATGTCTAGCTAATTGATTTTTAAAGTATCTTATATATAGAAGCATCTCATATGTGAAGGTCATTTTAACAGCAATAAAGCTTACCAGAATTCAGTTTTGGCAAGCTTTATTGTTTTCAGCTAGCTCTATCCCGCCTATTAAACCAAACATAAAGCTCTTTAAAAAAGTGAGATATAACTAATTAAAACAGGCTGACGGCAAAGCTTGTTTTAAACATCACAAGCTGCCTCAATACTAACTGCATGCACCTCACTGACACTTCTTGGTTCAGCTGCCACGACTTTGGTAACCTAGGCAGTAGTGCCTGCAATATCGATATCACGAGCTTTGATACCAATAATCATCAGCATGCAACTTACTGAAATAGTCGCTAATAGATCCGTTGATAAAAAGGCATCACTGTTTGCGCATCAGTGATAATTTCATTGTTTGACTGCAAATGAATAGCTGTAGTACGCAGGTCACCTTGGTAAGTTACTTTTGAAGTTGTCATTGTTTTCTCTCTATTAGTTATTGTTATTGGATTAGAATTATCAAAATATTTTAAATATCTCAATGATAGATAATATATAATTCAGACTAGTTACTCAAAATTTAGACTTTATTCTTAGAAGTTTTTAAAAAAGATTTCATGCTAGATGCCTTAATTGGATAAGCAATAAGCATCATTTAGATAAAATTTTTATTTTTCTAGGATAATAAAAAGCACCTTCAATTGGTTTTTCAGAAAATGGATATAGCTTAACACTAACTTCTTTTTTTCTATCAGATAAAAAATTATTTAGATCTTTTTCTAAGCTATTTTGACTATAATTTGGTGATAGATAATTGAAACCTTCAAGATTAATATTACCATTTTCATGCTTAGTATAGAATAATGAATTTAAAATTTCTACGGCTTCTAAGTTTTGCCAAGCAAAGCTAATGACCCCAGTATGAACAAGGCTATTTGACCAAAAATTTATATCTTTTAAAATTTCTATATCAATTGGTAGCTTGCAGTATTTCTTATATTTTTCGTCCGAAAAAAAAAGTAATAAACTAGAAATTGAAAGAGGGTATAAGGTTACTTCTCCCTTTCTCTTACCAGTTAGAAGCTTCTGTGAAGAGGATAAATAGCCAATCATATTTTTAAAATAAATTTCTATTGAAAGCCTTATTTTCAAAGGGATACAAGCAAAATCAATACTTCCTTGATAAAAATTAGGCACATGTTTTTTGCAAGATCTAACAGCATCTAGATAAAAATCTTGGCTGGTAATAAAGTTATCGCCATATGTACCGCCATCGATTTGAAGCGTTTTAGTAAATTGATTAAATAGGGTAATACTTTTTGCAAACTCAAGAAATATTTCATCTGTTTTGAAGTAATCTTCGGTATAAAGTCTATCTAACTGCCTTTTAATTGATTGTATATGAGCAGCAATTAGTTTCTCATTATTTGGGTTTAGTTGCTCTCTATAAATTAATTTTGAAAGTTCCAAATCAGTAAATGATGGTTTAATTTTCTCATGTTGCCTGTCAACTTTATCTTTTACATTTTGCATGAAATCCATTCGAATTAACTTTGTAATCTCACTCATTTATGTACTCAATATTTCAGATAAATAAATATATATATAAGTTAAGTTCAGAGCCCAGTGAAGACTACACAGCAGTGTTACCTGCTTGTATTTATTCAACAGAGCTTTCCTTTTGCTCTGTGAGCTCTTTTCTGAGTATTGGCGAAAACATAACTACTTTATTTAAAATAGATTCACCAATATCTGATATGTCTTTTGAAGTTCTAGCCGACTTAAATTTACCTAGCTCTGCATTTATTTCATCGAACGCATCATCTGCAGCATTTCCTTCTGAAGCAGAAAAATATTCTCGTAATGATTTAAGATTATGAATGAACTCCAAAGCGACTTCAGCATCAGCACTATGCTTTATACCAGTAAGGCTTGATGGCTCAGCTGAACCATATTTTAAAAACGTTCTTTTTGTTGACTCTATATGAACCTGCAATTCAGAAAGCTCTGAAGTTCTTCTATGATTTATTAATTGCTTCTTTATCTTACTAGCCAATTCAGCTGCTGACTTTGATATTCCAGCTTGCTTCCATGCTATCCACGCACCGTAAAAGGAAGCAAGTGTTCCAACAATTGATAATATTGCCATTGCCACTTCCATTTACGCCTCCAAAATTAAGCCGATCTGATCTTCAGTTAGATCGAAGTCATATTGCTTCCAAAGAGCAAGCATTCTTCTATATTTTTCAAGCATTGGCGTATGACTATTAAAATAAGGATGTTCTTTTCCATATGTTAGTTCATTAAACCTTTCTAGTTCGATTATAAAGTATTGGACGTACCCCATTAGCTCCGTCTCGTAGTTACCATCAAACCCTATGAATTTCAACTTATCAGGTATCTTCTCATTCTCATGCAATCTTTGCCAAGAGAAAGTGAAAGATCTGTACATGTCGAGAATATCAAGAACTTCCTTACACTGTTCTTTAGAAAGACCATCACTGATGTTCTCAGTTAACCAAGAATAATGAAGCTCATATCCATTTTCAAGCGCCTTTCTATTTTTAACGTAATAATCAGTATCTTCTGGATAAAGCTTTTCTAGAATAAGTAATTGGTTAATTAGTTCGTATCGCTTCATTTTGTCCATGATTTCTCCCGAAAATATAATAATTTTTTATCTTAAAATTTATACCATTATCTCAGAACAATAATATAACAATAAAAGTCGCACCATGCACTCTTTCGAACCTGTAGATGATGAAATAGCGGAATAGAGTTAAAGGTAAAGTATTAAACATATAGATGTAGCTAAAAACTCAGATAATCACCCACAAAGAAAACCCCCCAACGAATTAACGTTGGGGGGGTTTCAGGAATAGAGAGCTGACGATGACCTACTCTCACATGGGCGGACCCACACTACCATTGGCGCAACGATGTTTCACTTCTGAGTTCGGGAAGGGATCAGGTGGGGCCATCGTGCTATTGTCGTCAGCAAAGGGGGTTAGATATGAGTCTGTTGTTGTTCTTATGACTTCAATATTACTTGAGGCCTGTCAACATAAACCTAACTGAATCAAGGTTTAAGGTGATATCGAAATATTCTTACTTTATAAGCCACTACAGCTCATACAAGATAGATTAATTAGACTTGTATACAAACCACTTGGGTGTTGTATGGTCAAGCCAAACGAGCAATTAGTACAGGTTAGCTACACACATCGCTGTGCTTCCACACCCTGCCTATCAACGTCCTAGTCTTGAACGGCTCTTTAGGGAAATCTAATCTTGAGGTGGGCTTCCCGCTTAGATGCTTTCAGCGGTTATCCCATCCGAACGTAGCTACCGGGCAATGCCACTGGCGTGACAACCCGAACACCAGAGGTTCGTCCACTCTGGTCCTCTCGTACTAGGAGCAGATCCTCTCAAATTTCCAACGCCCACGGTAGATAGGGACCGAACTGTCTCACGACGTTCTAAACCCAGCTCGCGTACCTCTTTAAATGGCGAACAGCCATACCCTTAGGACCTGCTTCAGCCCTAGGATGAGATGAGCCGACATCGAGGTGCCAAACACCGCCGTCGATATGAACTCTTGGGCGGTATCAGCCTGTTATCCCCAGAGTACCTTTTATCCGTTGAGCGATGGCCCTTCCATACAGAACCACCGGATCACTAAGACCTACTTTCGTACCTGCTCGACTTGTGGGTCTCGCAGTTAAGCGCGCTTTTGCCTTTATACTCTACGACCGATTTCCGACCGGTCTGAGCGCACCTTCGTACTCCTCCGTTACTCTTTAGGAGGAGACCGCCCCAGTCAAACTACCCACCATACATTGTCCTCGGTATTGTTATACCTGAGTTAGAACCCCAACATGACCAGGGTGGTATTTCAAGATTGGCTCCACCGAGACTAGCGTCTCGGCTTCAAAGCCTCCCACCTATCCTGCACAAGTCAGGTCAAAGTTCAATGTAAAGCTGTAGTAAAGGTTCACGGGGTCTTTCCGTCTAGCCGCGGGTACACAGCATCTTCACTGCGATTTCGATTTCACTGAGTCTCTGCTGGAGACAGCGCTGCCATCATTATGCCATTCGTGCAGGTCGGAACTTACCCGACAAGGAATTTCGCTACCTTAGGACCGTTATAGTTACGGCCGCCGTTTACTGGGGCTTCGATCAAGAGCTTCGCTTACGCTAACCCCATCAATTAACCTTCCAGCACCGGGCAGGCATCACACCCTATACGTCCACTTTCGTGTTTGCAGAGTGCTGTGTTTTTAATAAACAGTTGCAGCAGCCTGGTATCTGCGACTGCCAACAGCTCAAGGAGCAAGTCCTATCACCATCAACAGCGTACCTTCTCCCGAAGTTACGGTACCATTTTGCCTAGTTCCTTCAGCAGAGTTCTCTCAAGCGCCTTGGTATTCTCTACCTGATCACCTGTGTCGGTTTAGGGTACGATTCGTTTATAACTATTGCTTAGAAGCTTTTCCTGGAAGCATGGTATTTGCCACTTCGCTGTACAAGTACAGCTTGCTATCAGATCTCGGTATAAAATAGCCCGGATTTACCTAAGCTATAAACCTACATCCTTTCACCTGGACAACCAACGCCAGGCTGACATAACCTTCTCCGTCCCTCCATCGCATTATAAACAAGTATCGGAATATTAACCGATTTCCCATCGACTACGCCTTTCGGCCTCGCCTTAGGGGTCGACTCACCCAGCCCCGATTAACGTTGGACTGGAACCCTTGATCTTCCGGCGTGCGAGCTTTTCACTCGCATTATCGTTACTCACGTCAGCATTCGCTCTTGTGATACCTCCAGCATACCTTACGATACACCTTCACAGGCTTACACAACGCTCCCCTACCACTTGAAAACAAATTCAAATCCGCAGCTTCGGCTCCTAGTTTGAGCCCCGTTACATCTTCCGCGCGGGCCGACTCGACTAGTGAGCTATTACGCTTTCTTTAAAGGATGGCTGCTTCTAAGCCAACCTCCTAGCTGTCTATGCCTTCCCACCTCGTTTCCCACTTAACTAGGAATTTGGGGCCTTAGCTGGCGGTCTGGGTTGTTTCCCTCTCCACAATGGACGTTAGCACCCACTGTGTGTCTCCCGGATATCACTCATCGGTATTCGGAGTTTGCATCGGTTTGGTAAGTCGGTATGACCCCCTAGCCGAAACAGTGCTCTACCCCCAATGGTGTTCGTCCGAGGCGCTACCTAAATAGCTTTCGGGGAGAACCAGCTATCACCGAGTTTGATTAGCCTTTCACCCCTATCCACAAGTCATCCCCTGGCTTTTCAACGACAGTGGGTTCGGTCCTCCGGTGCCTGTTACGGCACTTTCAACCTGCTCATGGATAGATCACTCGGTTTCGGGTCTATGCCCTGCAACTAAACGCCCTATTAAGACTCGGTTTCCCTACGGCTCCCCTAAACGGTTAACCTTGCTACAGAACATAAGTCGCTGACCCATTATACAAAAGGTACGCGGTCACCCTAATAAATTAAGGCTCCCACTGCTTGTACGCACACGGTTTCAGGTTCTATTTCACTCCCCTCACAGGGGTTCTTTTCGCCTTTCCCTCACGGTACTGGTTCACTATCGGTCAGTCAGGAGTATTTAGCCTTGGAGGATGGTCCCCCCATCTTCAAACAGGATTTCTCGTGTCCCGCTCTACTTAATATGTTAACGCTAATGTTTCGAATACAGGACTATCACCTACTACGGTCAGCTTTCCCACGCTGTTCTTCTACATTAGCACTAATCGGCTTCTCCCCGTTCGCTCGCCGCTACTTGGGGAATCTCATTTGATGTCTATTCCTAAGGGTACTGAGATGTTTCACTTCCCCTCGTTCGCTTCTTGTACAAGTACAAGATACCTACCTTATGGTAAGTGGGTTTCCCCATTCAGAAATCTCCGGATCACAGGATATTGCCGCCTCCCCGAAGCTTATCGCAGGCTGTCACGTCTTTCATCGCCTCTGACTGCCAAGGCATCCACCATGTGCGCTTCATTACTTGACCATACAACCCCAAGTAGTCTTTCTCTATAAATAGAGTTAGATTCCTAAGTGTTCTACAATCTAATTATGATAACGATATCACCTATGTTTATACGCTTGATTCAGTTCTCTTTACTTTTTTAATAATCAACCCCTGGGATAACAACTGATGTCGTTAAGAGGTCGATTATTAAGGTTAGAAACAACGCGTGAACACGTGTTCCTAACCCAGACTCATATCTATGTTTTTAAATAGTCTCTGTGCTCTCGTCGAGTCACAGATTCTGTATAAAACAGAAAGAAGTAATCAATGCCTATTGGCTGAATCACTTGTTTCTATTTATACATCTACTTATTTATTTGCATACTAAAGAATAGTTTATTATATGGTGGAGCCAAACGGAGTCGAACCGTTGACCTCCTGCGTGCAAGGCAGGCGCTCTACCAACTGAGCTATGGCCCCTGAAATAATGGTAGGCCTGGGCAGACTTGAACTGCCGACCCCCGCGTTATCAACACGGTGCTCTAACCAGCTGAGCTACAGGCCTATAGAGCGCATATATATCACGCCTAGGCTTTAATAAACTAGCTTAAACTAAAGAACAACTTGTTGTGAATTCTTGCTGACCGAATGCCATCTATAAGGAGGTGATCCAGCCGCAGGTTCCCCTACGGCTACCTTGTTACGACTTCACCCCAGTCATCAACCACACCGTGGTGAACGCCTCCCCGAAGGTTAAGCTATCCACTTCTGGTGCAATCAACTCCCATGGTGTGACGGGCGGTGTGTACAAGGCCCGGGAACGTATTCACCGCGGCATTCTGATCCGCGATTACTAGCGATTCCTACTTCATGGAGTCGAGTTGCAGACTCCAATCTGGACTACGATAGGCTTTTTGAGATTCGCATCACATCGCTGTGTAGCTGCCCTCTGTACCTACCATTGTAGCACGTGTGTAGCCCTGGTCGTAAGGGCCATGATGACTTGACGTCGTCCCCGCCTTCCTCCAGTTTGTCACTGGCAGTATCCTTAGAGTTCCCGGCATAACCCGCTGGTAACTAAGGAAAAGGGTTGCGCTCGTTGCGGGACTTAACCCAACATCTCACGACACGAGCTGACGACAGCCATGCAGCACCTGTATTCTAATTCCCGAAGGCACTCCCGCATCTCTGCAGGATTCTAGATATGTCAAGACCAGGTAAGGTTCTTCGCGTTGCATCGAATTAAACCACATGCTCCACCGCTTGTGCGGGCCCCCGTCAATTCATTTGAGTTTTAACCTTGCGGCCGTACTCCCCAGGCGGTCTACTTATTGCGTTAGCTGCGTCACTAAGTCCTCAAGGGACCCAACGACTAGTAGACATCGTTTACGGCGTGGACTACCAGGGTATCTAATCCTGTTTGCTACCCACGCTTTCGAGCCTCAGTGTCAGTATGATGCCAGAAGGCTGCCTTCGCCATCGGTATTCCTCCAGATCTCTACGCATTTCACCGCTACACCTGGAATTCTACCTTCCTCTCACCTACTCTAGCCTAACAGTATCAGATGCAGTTCCCAGGTTAAGCCCGGGGATTTCACATCTGACTTATCAAGCCACCTACGCTCGCTTTACGCCCAGTAATTCCGATTAACGCTTGCACCCTCTGTATTACCGCGGCTGCTGGCACAGAGTTAGCCGGTGCTTATTCTGCAGCTAATGTCATCGTCCGTGGGTATTAACCACGGAGTCTTCTTCACTGCTTAAAGTGCTTTACAACCAAAAGGCCTTCTTCACACACGCGGCATGGCTGGATCAGGGTTGCCCCCATTGTCCAATATTCCCCACTGCTGCCTCCCGTAGGAGTCCGGACCGTGTCTCAGTTCCGGTGTGGCTGATCATCCTCTCAGACCAGCTACAGATCGTCGCCATGGTAGGCCTTTACCCCACCATCTAGCTAATCCGACTTAGGCTCATCTAATAGCGAGAGCAGTAAACTGCCCCCTTTCTCCCGTAGGTCGTATGCGGTATTAATTCGAGTTTCCCCGAGCTATCCCCCACTACTAGGTAGATTCCTAAGTATTACTCACCCGTCCGCCGCTCGTCATCTTCTAGCAAGCTAGAAATGTTACCGCTCGACTTGCATGTGTTAAGCCTGCCGCCAGCGTTCAATCTGAGCCATGATCAAACTCTTCAGTTTAATCTTGCTATGAAGTCCTTTAAAGAGACTTCTAAACTTGGCTCATTTAATCTGGCAAATCGCTAAAAATTATGTTCGTAATGAATTAACTTTGAGTTTTTCTGCTGTCTTAAATGATAATTTTTATAGTTAATAATCTTCCCGAAAAGAAAAGATAGTCAACTTTATTTTTTAGCATTCTGAATCAGCAAAAATCCACACAAGTTGTTCTTTAGTTATGCTTTTAAATAGTGTCAATCTACTGTCGTCCAGTAGTTGATATATAGGGTATTGCTTTCCACTTCATCAACTTAAACCATATGGGTTATGCCTTGAAGCGAGCTGACTATCATATCATAATGATTTGATTTGTCAAGCTTTTATTTCGTTTCGTTTCAATAAGTTAATTGGGTTATTGTTGTGTAATAATACACTGCAATCATTGCCGTTTGTCTCATTGAGGGGCGTATTATAGACCCTTTTAACGAAGTGTCAAGCAGTAAATTATTTTATTTTAAACTGAATTAAAAGTAATTTACCTAGAAGCGTTCTCAATAAGTGGTGAACCACTTATTAAACTGCCTTCCCTTCCGACTGGGACGCATTATACGCGGTTTAAGATGGGGGTCAAGGGGGTTGATGAGTTTATTTTTACACAATTAACATTAAAGAAATACCTCTATATTTATCAATAGCTTAATATTAAAAATTATTTTTTATTCTTCAAATACCATTAGCCAATGACACCAATTGATAAAGCCTACCATCATAAAGAAGGTAGGCTCAAATATATGCATACTCAATTAAAAACTGGCTTTAATCAAAGGTATAGCTTACTCCGACATTTCCACCTTGTTGACTGCCGCTACCACCGAAAGCACTACTGATAGAGAAAAGTCCGTTTGATGTGGTGTAGCCTACGCCTAGAGCATATCCTGTTTCGCCTTCCCACGTGCCTCCACCAAGACCTACGCTAACTTTGCCAGGAACATTAGGATAACGTAGAGCACCGAATGCGAGTGCACCTGCAACTGCTGAATGAGTCTCTCCTTCGAGATCATTTATTCTTCTGTCTGTATAGCCCATTGCTTCAGCACGATTTTGGTTGAGCTGAGATACATTCACCGCATCATTTGGGTTGATACCAGCGGCGACATTGGTGATTCGGCGTTGAGTGTTTGCATTGCCTACCGATACCGTATTGTCTGCTGTTGATTGTGAGTTTGCTCCTAATGCAACGGCATTGCTATGAGTTACACTGCTATTAGCACCGATAGCTACTGCGTCTGTGGCTTGAACGTTCACTGACTCACCGATAGCGACAGAGTTTGAAGCATCAGTTACTCCAGTGAAGACTGGATTGCCATCTACGATACTAGCAGATGTTGCACCTACTTTTATGTTGCTACCTATTACAGAAACGTTGTTAGAAGTATCGCCAATAATATTGTCGTTGCCCAATGAATAACTGCTATCGCCACCGATAATACTTGGATCACCAATTGCACCTGACTTGTCGCCTGAAACGATATTACCTACGCCAACACTAAGAGACTGATTGCCTGTTACCTTAGAATCTGTACCAACTGCAATACTATCCTGACCAGCAGATTTGGCATTGACACCAACTGCTATTGAACCGTTGCCTGTAGCTCCTTCATTATTGTAGTCAACTTCTATCTTAGTACCAGAAGTGTTGATACTGACAAAGCGCTCTTTGCTTTCTTCAATTTTGTTTTCTAATTCAACTCTAGCTTCTTCGCTGATACCTGAATCACCTTTGTCTCCCTTAGCACCATCAGTACCATTTAAACCATCAGTACCGTTTAAACCGTTTAAACCGTTTAAACCGTTTAAACCGTTTAAACCGTCTGTACCGTCCTGACCTGCCGAGCCTTGCGGACCAACTTGACCTTGTAGACCAACTGGACCTTGAGCACCATCAGCTCCGTCTGTACCGTTGATACCATTTAAACCATCAGTACCGTTTTGGCCTGCTGGGCCTTGTGAACCAGTCTCTCCCTTCTCACCCTGATCACCTTTAGATCCGGGTGTTAATTCAATAGTATCTATCTGTGTTTGCAAGTCAGTCAGCTTACCGTCAACCGCATTAAACGCTGCACCCACATTGCTGTAGTCTGCATTATTTATTCGATATTTAGGTGCTTGAAATACACCCATACCGTTAAGCTGCGCACCCCCACCTAGAGCAGTTGCTACACTACTGAAATGAGACAAACCTGTTGTTTCGACCTTCTTTAGCTGAGCAATGTTGACAGCGTCAGTATCGGATGTACCTGCAGCAACGCCTGTAATTTGACGGGTCTGCCATTGGCTAGAGTTAGCATTGCTCGTATCACCAACACTAACGGCACCAAGAGTAGATTGCCAAATGGGATTGGTATCGCCATTAGCTGAATAACCTGCCACGCCAGCACCAACGGTAGTGACACTTTTACTACCCAAAGCGATGCTATCACGCTTATCAGCCACTGCATTAGTACCAAGCGCAACTGCTCGAATGCCACTTGCCGTAGCACCAATACCTAATGCTTCATAGTCTGTGGGTGCAAATTCATAGATTGCCCCACCAGAGCCATCTGCTTTAAATCTATGGCCTCGAGCATCTGTCTCAATCGGTGCAGCTGCAGCCGTAAATTCTGCTTGCACAGTGGCATTTTCAACAGCAGCTACTGCAAATGTACTGCCACTACCTATTGCAGTAGCCCCACTAGCAGTGGCTCTACTATAACCACCTAGTGCTGAGCTGGTATAGCCTGATGCTATATTGCTATAACCTACAGCTGAGCTGTTGTTACCAGAAGCTTGGTTAAGGTAGCCTGACGCTGAGCTGTTAACACCTGAAGCGAAGTTGGCACGACCCATTGCTGAGCTGTCATTACCTAAAGCTCTGTTTCCAGTACCCAATGCTAAGCTTGAATTACCTGAAGCTGTACTGCTTCCACCAATAGCAACAGCTCGGATACCACTTGCTGTAGCCCCTAATCCTAGAGATTCATAGTCTGTAAGTACAAATTCATAGATTGCAACACCAGAACCGTCTTTTTTAAATCGACGACCATAAGTGTCTGTTTCAATCTGCGTGGTTGCTTCTGTAAAGGCTTGTTGGATGGTAGTGCCAACTCTGGCAACCATACCATTTGCTTTACCGCTACCTATCGCCGTTGCACCAGCGCCTGTGGCTTGACTGCCAATACCTAATGCGTTGCTAAAGGAGTTTGATGCTGTGTTCTGATTACCCATGGCTGAGCTACGATCTCCAGAGGCTGTATTTTCGCTACCTACTGCCGAGCTATGCAGCTTAGAGGCTACGTTTAGACTACCTACTGCTGTACTACGCTCCTGAGCAGTTGAGTTGTCACTACCTATTGCTAAACTATAATCACCTGCAGAGGTATTGAAGTAACCTATTGCTGAACTGAATCGGCCAGAAGCTATGTTATTATGCCCCGCTCCCAAAGCCATTTGCCCATTTACTGTATTACTAGAACCTACTGCCGTACTATAAGTATTGTTCACATGGTTTAGTATGCCCAATGCTGAACTTCCTAACTTATCAACAGTGTTTTGCGACCCTATAGCCGAACTAGCATTACCTAAGGCGCTATTGCCAGCACCCATGGCTGAGCTGCTTTCACCAGAAGCAGTATTAGTGTTGCCTACCGCTGAGCTATATAGATTTGATGCTTCGTTTTTATGGCCCATTGCTGAGCTAGAAAAACCTGAAGATGTATTATTAAAGCCTATCGCAGTACTGCGGTCGCCTGATGCTTTGTTCAAAAAACCACAAGCTATAGAATCAGGTAATGGAGCTGAACTACTCTCTGCTACAGGACCATCTGTCCAACACACTTCTGCCTGACTACTCATCGCCGTCAGTCCCAGCACTCCAGCAATGGCAATACCTATAGCACTTCGACGTAGTAACGTACCTAAGGTCGCGGATGGCAACGCACCTATTGTACCAATGTGACCTGAACCATTGCTGGATTTTCCACCTGACTTGCTGATTTCACTAACGGCTGTATAGCAACCTGTAGAACGATTAAAGACAACGCGGTAGACATGGTTTAACATCGATGTATCCTATGTGTATGTAGCATTATTGGTAAGATGGTTGATTAGATTTTCGTATAAAGGAGAGCTATGTTTTGTTGTACCAAATAAATAACGGATGGATTGTGCTGTTAAAATTAAGTAAAACCGTTTTCAAGATGCTAACTAACAATATTAATTTTAAAAAAAAGAGAAAGGCTATGAGATAGATAAAAAAATAGGTATGTATACATTTGTAAACTTATATTTCCAATGTATCAAAAATACTATTTATATGTAAAGATAAAACACCATTTTGCAGATAAACGGTAGGCGGGATATGATGAATTGAAACATGGCTTAAAGCAGATTTATTGAGAGCCGAAAAGACCAAAACTTATAGCCATGTATAAAAACCCCTCTTACCAAATAAAACGCACAAAAAAACCGCCTATTAAAAATAAGCGGTTTTTTTGAGTCTATGTCTTACATTCTTAACTCTTATAAGAGATACAGCAGAATCTTCCAATCATATTAATGTCCGGCTTTGGCCTTTAGAGTGGTAAATACACCCGACAAAGCATAAATGATACCAATCGCTAAAATACCTACGGGTATGTCATACAGCACGATGCTCATGACTAATACACCTACAATAAGAACCACAAACGGGACTTTTCTTTTATCGAACTCTTTAAAGCTGTAGTACTTTATATTACTAACCATTAACAAGCCGCAAATGACTACCCAAGCAGCAAATAATAACATGACCTGCGTATCATACTGCCCGACCCACTCGTTGTGATCGACGGCAACCATCACAGCAGCTGTTACCAAAATCGCAGCAAGTGGGCTTGCCAAACCTACAAAGTACTTTTTATCGACAATTCCAACCTGAACATTAAAACGTGCGAGGCGGAAAGCGGCACAAGCGGTAAAGACAAAAGCGCAACCAAGTCCAATACGACCCAAAGGCTCTAAAGCGAAGCTATAAATCAAGATAGCCGGTGCAACGCCAAAGGCTAACATATCAGCGAGAGAATCATACTGCTCACCAAAAGGGCTTTGCGCATTCAGCATACGCGCGACTCTACCATCAGCGCCATCGAGGATAGCCGATAAGAAAATCGCTAAAGATGCCTTATAAAATTCGCCTTGGGTACTGGCTAGAATCGAGTAAAAACCAGACAATAGCGATAAGGTTGTAATCAAATTGGGTGCCAAATAGACACCGCGACTGACCACAGGTTTACCTTCTGCAACTTCTGTTTCAATCACCTCAAAAGTCAAACCATCATAATTGTCATTATCCGCTAAGCGAATGTTGAATTCATGCTCGTCAACAAAAGGCGGCTGAGTAGCTGCGCTATCATTTAGGCTCTTATGGGGTGGTTGCTCAGTCGTCATAACGCTATCCTTATTCGCCAACTAGCCAGCGTACACTGGTCGCACTATCAGGAGTTAAGTCTGGAGCATCAGCTACTTTTAGAGCAGGCTGTAGGAAACGCAATATCTCACGCGCTTGGTTATCAAACTGCCATGGCGGATTGATAATGAGCATACCTGTACCATTAAGACCAACCGCAACATCATTAGGATAGATATTAAGCTCACAGACCAGCTGACGTCTCATCTCAGTACGCTTCAGCTTCTTATAAAACAGCTCTACCGCTTCGACATTCTTGATTGGGAACCATAATGCGTAAGTGCCTTGTGGCCACTTGTTATAAGCAGCGACTAGCAGATTGATAAGGCGCGTGAAGTCTTTATGCTCTTGCTCATAAGGAGGATCAAGAAAAATAAGACCACGCTTTTCTTTTGGCGGAATAACCGCCGTAATACCTTCAAAGGCATCACGATGCTGGATACCGATTGGCAGTTTATGCAATTGATAGTTAAGCGCATCATATTCACTGGCTTTCGCCTCAAATGCTTCACCACGAACGCCAGCATCTGAGTTCTTTTCGATATGATGAGCAATCCACCAAGGCGAACCAGGATAGACTTTACTGTCGTAAGTGAATTTGGCTTGCTTGATGCCTTCCATATAATCTTTGACAGCAGCTGGTGCTTTTTCGGTATCCGCTTTTAACAAAGCCTGAATACCGCCTTTGGCTTCCCCTGTCTTGCGCGCCTCTTCACTGCTAAGCGAATACAGTCCTCGACCGCCATAAGCGTCAAGCACATAAAAAGGCTTGTCTTTTTGACCCAGTTGATTAAGTAGTTGTACTAATAAAATGTGTTTAACCACATCAGCAAAGTTACCAGCGTGGTAGGCGTGTTTATAGTTCATAATCTCAAAAGTTTAAATAAGAAAAATTGCATCTATGGTAGCATAGGCAGAGTAAAAGATAATGTGGTTTTGGTAAGTAGCTTCAACAAAAAGGCTATAAACACCAAATGATTAATGACTAATTGATAGTTATTTGATGATTGATTCATTATTAACAAAAGAACGAGGTGAAATGACGAAGATTATTAGCAACCTAAATGTGACAGAGCTGGTGGTTGATCATCCGATAGGTCCTGATAATCCGCCATTACTTGCGCCATGCGCTGATATGGGAAGCGATAAAACGAGCAATAAGTTGGCAACCCAACATGTCTTGCAAATGTCCGACTTTGATGTGAGCTGGGAAGATAAGCTGACGGATACGCAACTTGATAAGTTCGTGGATGATGGTTGGATAGTTATCGATGACATATTTGAGCATACAGCATTATTAGCCTTACAAGCGGAAAGCGGTTTTATTGACTATCGTGATGCAGAGCTAACGGCGGGTGTGCGTATCAGTGATATACGTGGTGATCGCATCCGCTGGATCACTGAGAACTTCTTTGCAGGCTATTTTTATATACAAAGTATCAATGCGCTTGGCATGCTGTTTAATCGCAGTTTGTTTGCCGGTATTCGCCATAGTGAAGCACATTACGCCTGCTATCCGGTGGGCTTCGGCTATCAATGGCACAGTGACAATCCCGCTGGTCGTGATGAACGCGTTATTTCAGCGGTGTTTTACTTGAATGATGAATGGGCAACCAGTGACGGCGGCGCATTAGAAGTTGTTGATAAACACGGTGTCCATCATAATGTGATGCCTGTTGCCAATCGACTGGTAATATTTGACAGTGACTTACAACATCAAGTGCAAATCGCCCATCGTCAGCGCTATTCGATTGCGACGTGGATGCGCCGAGATGGTTTAATACCTTTTGTTGAAGAAGGCAGTTAAATTGCTATCTAATTAATGCCACTTACTACAATCATTACTCACTGTTTATAAATACAATATCTTGTTTAGTTCTAAAGCTGGGTTAAAAACCCAGCCTACGCCAATAAAGCCATATGGTTTGAAGTAGATTAATAATTCAACTAGAGAATAAAAGGTTTATCAATGTCTGACTCTCATAATCAAAACATGACGCATCAACAAGAAAGCCATCAACAAGCAACATTGAACTTAAGCATTGCACTTCTTGAGCGCCCTTCGGTCACGCCAGATGATGACGGCTGCCAAGATATATTGTCAAAACGATTATCACAAGCTGGCTTTGATTGCGAGTTTATGTATTTTGGCGATAGAGATAAGACTGGCGAGCACGCGGAAGTCAAAAACCTCTGGGCGCGCCGTGGCACAGCTGATCCAGTTATTTGTTTTGCTGGTCATACCGATGTCGTGCCAACAGGTGATGTCAATAATTGGACCTATCCGCCATTTACCCCAACCATCGCTGATGGCTATCTATGGGCTCGCGGTGCTGCTGACATGAAAACGGGGATTGCCGCCTTTACTATCGCAGCCGAGCGTTTCGTCGCTAACCATCCTGAGCATAATGGTTCTATCGCCTTCTTAATCACCTCAGATGAAGAAGGTCCGTCTATTAATGGCACGGTTAAAGTTATTGAAGCCTTAGAAGCACGTAACGAAAAAATTACGTATTGCTTAGTCGGCGAGCCATCAAGTACCGATACCCTTGGCGATATTATCAAAAATGGTCGCCGTGGCTCGTTGGGTGCGGTACTCACCGTCACTGGCAAGCAAGGTCACGTCGCCTATCCGCACCTCGCGTCTAATCCTATTCATGCGGCAACATCAGCATTGGCTGAATTAACGGCTGCGACATGGGATGCTGGTAACGATTACTTCCCTGCGACTTCTCTACAAATTTCAAATATTAATAGTGGCACAGGCGCCACTAACGTCATTCCTGAGACGCTTGAAGTTATCTTTAACTTCCGCTTTTCAACGGAAACGAATGAAGAAGAACTAAAAGCAAAAACCCATGATATCTTTGACAAGCATTTCGCTAGTAGCAAAGCCAGTTATGACATTCATTGGAAATTATCTGGTCAGCCGTTTTTAACGCCAGAAGGCAAATTGGTCTCGGCATGCCAGCGAGCGATTAAATCAGTTACTGATATCGACACTATCTTATCAACCTCTGGCGGTACATCAGATGGACGCTTTATCGCGCCAACAGGTGCGCAAGTCGTTGAGCTGGGTGTGCGTAATGCCACGATTCATCAGGTTGATGAAAAAGTAGAAGTGGATGATTTAGGTAAATTGGCACAGATATATGAAGGGATTTTGGAGAATTTATTGCTAGATTAGTCATAAGTGATAAAAGCAAAAAAGCGCCATCTCATTTAGATTTGGCGCTTTTTTATTATTAATTCTTGGTCGAAAGCAACTTAATTTGCTCACTAACCTACAGTGTTAACCCATGTATCATCATGTTTTTCGACACTAATTTTTGAGTGATAGCTATACTTTGCTGGCTTATCGAACTAATAGCTCTACTCAATACCAATATATAGATCTACTTGTCCATACTCTAAATTACCACCAATATAATGCTCAAAATCGACATTATAAGTGCGTGTATGCTCAGAGCTTGGGTCATTGAAATATGTCCAAGCCTTCTCCCAAGCATTCATCACCGTATTAGGCATTCTACCTTCTTCGGTAAACACCATATATTTACCAGCAGGAATAGTGGCTGTTACGACATCGCTAGAATGAGCAGCGCTAAGGATGTTTGCAGCACTAAGAACGTTGCTGTCTTCATTACTGTCTTCGTCACTATCCTGCCCTTCTACTGGCTCGCTTTTTACCTTCCAGCTCGCTACTACATCAAAAGCGCCTACTAAATCATCGCTCTCATAGTTATGATAAACACCATAAATATCCTCACCTTCAGAGAGATGCTCCACATGGTTCTGATAAAATTTTTGCCATAATCGACCCAATTTAGCCGTGTCATGGCTGATTTCTGCGTTATTAGTGGTATGAACACTGATACCTTTACAAACTATCACTTCGGATAGCTCTTTGATTTGTGAAGTCATGTGCTTCCTATCCTGTTTATTTATTCAATTTTATATTTGAGATTTTACTTAAGTTAGGAGAGTCGAACTAGTCGGCTTCATCAATCCAGTTCATCTGAATGGCTTCCAAGATGCCTTCATTTGAACGCTGCGGGTCATCATCAAAGCCTTCAAGCTCGGTCACCCATCGATGCAAATCAGTAAAGCGTATGTACTGCGGATCAGTTTCTGGGAATTTTTCATAAAGCTCAATAGCGATATCTAAGCTGTCTGTCCATTTTAATTTTTGCGGGGTCATGATGGCTCCTTAACTTTTATAATTTTAGGAAAAAATCTTATCAACTTGATTGTCGATTTAATAGCCCCTATCCTACCAAACTTCGCCAGATGATTATAGCCAAGTTCGTTATGCTGTCTCTATTGTTTTAGTCGACTTAGCAGACTTAACAGCGACTTGATGCTTATTCCACGAGTCAATGACATCGGTCAGCTCCTCGCCTGTCATATCCAATATATCTGGCGTGCACTTAACCTTTTTATCCATCAAGACAAATTTGGTCATACCAACCCCCATTAGTTGGCTTTTTACAAAAAATCGCGTTTCAAAATAAACGTATTTTTTATCCCAACCTGCCAACACACTATTTACCGTCATCTTATCTAAAAACTTAATCTCTTTGAGGTAAATCATCTCTTGCATGGCGATAACCCAGTTTAAAGGCTGGATACCTTTTTGATGACAGCATGCCATTAGCCAGCGGGTAACATTGAGCTCAATAAAAGATAAATAGCGATAATTAGGCAGATGATCCCGAAAGCCCATGTCATGCGGTAATATTCGATAATGACGGACAGTTGGGGCGGTCAATGTCTCCACACTAAGACGCTCGCTGACTGACTGCTTTTTGAGTTGCTGTTTTAGCAAACTGGCCATAATAAAAAAACGTATCAACATGTTCATAAAGCATTCTCTTATTTAATATTATTTATCATTAGCGGTTATGCAATAGGATATACCGTTAATACCATTCAAAAAAGATACAATGCTACTGGAATGAATTTTTTGCAGCCTCTGTCGGCATAGGCACAGCAAGCCAGAAAAATTTATACCAGTAGCATCTTGTGATACGCCTATCTCTTTTATTTGAAGTCAATTATTATAATGGGAAGATAAAGGCAGCTTACTCTAACGCAAAAAAAGTCACCTCAGTGACTTTTTTATTTGCAAACTTATATTTAAAAATTATATTTAAAAACCGATTTTAGAGATTAATGACCTGCGCCGTTAATACTACGTACCATCTCTTCTACCATCTTCTTCGCATCACCAAAGATCATCATGGTTTTATCCATATAGAACAAGCTGTTGTCGAGGCCAGCGTAACCGGTACTCATCGAACGCTTGATAACCATAATCGTTTGGGCTTTGGTGACTTCTAGGATAGGCATACCGAAAATTGGCGACGATGGATCATCTTTCGCAGATGGGTTTACAACGTCGTTGGCACCGATGACTAAGACCACGTCCGTACTAGCAAAGTCTGAGTTAATCTCATCCATTTCAAGGATATCATCATAAGGCACATCAGCTTCAGCCAATAGCACGTTCATGTGTCCTGGCATACGACCTGCCACTGGATGAATAGCAAAGCGAACATTCACGCCCTCTTCTTTTAATAGCTCATATAACTCTTTGACCGCATTCTGTGCACGGCCTTGCGCCATACCATAACCCGGTACAATAACGACACTACTTGCGTTGGCCATCAAGAAGCCAGCATCTTCTGCTGAACCCGCTTTGTAGTTCTTTGGCGCGCCATCATCACCACCTGCCGCCACTGCTGCCGTACCCATACCACCAAATAGCACATTAAGCAGTGAGCGGTTCATGGCTTTACACATGATGTAAGACAAGATCGCACCTGATGAACCAACTAGCGAACCTGCGATAATGAGCATCGAGTTGCCAAGCGTAAAACCAATGCCTGCTGCTGCCCAACCTGAGAATGAGTTCAATAGTGATACAACTACTGGCATATCACCGCCACCGATTGGGGCAATCCACATCCAACCAAAGATGACTGCAATCACTGCCATCGCATAAAAAGCGGGTAATGAATCAGTAACGAAATACACCCCACCGAAACCAATCATCGCAATGAACAATAGCGCTTGGACAGGTTTAACCCAGCCGCCAACCAAGGTCTTCGCCCAACTCTTTGCCGCCAATTTACCAAAAGCAAAGACCGAGGCAGAAAAAGTAATCGCACCGATGAAACAACCGATGAATAATTCGACACGAGCAACCGTACCATGCTGTTGTTCAGTATGCAGTACCGTTGCCAACGCAATCGCTACCGCTGCCAAACCAACGAATGAGTGCATTAAAGCGACCGTTTCTGGCATTTGGGTCATCGCAACCGTTTTTGCCTTCCACATGCCGACAAGTGCACCCAATATCATCGCACCAATAATCAACCACAGCACCGGGCCTTCTGCTAAGAAGAATGTCGTTGCTACTGCAATTGCCATCGCAACCATACCAAAGCGGTTACCGCGAATAGCGGTCTTTGGGCTAGATAAACCTCGAAGGGTTAAAACGAAAAGAATGGCACCGATTAGATAGAACCAGTCAGCATTCGCAGAAATCATATTTGTTAAATCGCTCATGCATCGCCTCCATTTTCAGTCGTTACCACTGGCGCTTTTTTCGGTTTTGGTTTAAACATCGCGAGCATACGCTCAGTCACGGCAAAACCACCGAAAATATTAATACTGGCTAAAAATACCGCAAATGCACCAAGCAAACTGGTTGGTGTAAATATCGAGCCATCAATCGTGACCGTCTGTAGCATCGCACCGACGATGACAATACTTGATAAGGCGTTGGTTACGGCCATTAATGGTGTGTGTAATGCAGGCGTAACGCCCCAAACGACGTAATATCCAACAAAAATAGCGAGTACAAATACAGTGAAAATCGCTACAAATGGTGTGCTACTCATGGCCGCACCGGCTGGCGCCGCAGCTAAAACAGTGGCAATCATCTTATCCTCCTAAAATTTTATTCATTACTGGCAAATGTATGATGACAAAGTGTGTAGTGATAGGCAGTCAAAACTAGCGTTTAGCAAGACGTACCTGACTCTCATGCGTCACTGCCAGTGCGCCCTGAATCTCATCTTCCATATCTAAGTTCAGTGCCAGCTTGTTTGATGTAGCATTGTCTGTCGCTTCCGCGGTTTCTTCAGGAGCAATTAAGGTCGTGATAAAATTGACAAGGTTATTGGCATATAAATCTGAAGACTGCGCCGCTAGCATCGATGGAATGTTGGCCGCACCGACGATACGCACGCCATTGGCAGTGGTAATGGTTTCATCTGGCACACTACCTTCTACGTTACCGCCCGTTCCAGCAGCCATATCAATCAGCACTGAGCCTGCCTTCATCTTCGCAAGGGTCGCTTGATGTACCAAGCGCGGTGCTTGACGACCCGGAATTTGCGCAGTGGTAATGACGATATCGGCATTGCTTAAGGCTTTGTCCACCACAGCTGCTTGGTCTTTGATATACTGCTCTGAGGGTGTCCACGCATAGCCACCAGTTGCTTTAGCTTTTTGCGCTTCGTCTGCACTCATCGGTACATCAAGCCATTTACCGCCTAAGGATTCGACTTGCTCTTTAGCTGCAGGACGTAAGTCACTGGCTTCAACGACTGCACCTAAGCGCTTGGCAGTAGCAATGGCTTGCAAACCTGCGACCCCTACGCCTAAGACGACAACTTTGGCGGGCTTGACTGTCCCAGCTGAGGTCATAAACATTGGGAAAGGACGGGAATACTCATTGGCCGCCAGTAGTACGGCTTTATAACCGGCAAGGTTGGCTTGTGATGACAAGACATCCATATTCTGTGCACGTGATAAGGTACGTGGTAACAGCTCCATGGCAAATGCCGTTGCCCCTTTGGCAGCATAAGTATCCAGCTGCGTATTGCGATAAGGATCGAGCATACCAATGACAATCTGACCAGATTTTAAGCTGTCAGTAGTTGTAGCAGGTAAGTCATTGACCGTGGTAATAATCTGAGACTGGTTGACTACCTCAGCGCTACTATTTGCAATATCGGCACCAGCAGCCTGATACAACTCATCAGCATAATAAGCTGCTTGACCTGCACCTGACTGGATAACGACTTCAAACCCAAGCTTACGCAGCTTTTTGACTGCATCTGGGGTTAGCGCTACGCGGCTTTCTTGTGCGATATCTGCACTGATAACACCGATTTTCATACCGTCTCCTTACTCTGAATACATTACTGACCTATGCACAGATTATTTAAATGATGAGATGCATAGGGCGAAAATTTTGGTCAACGCTTACATTAGAGAGCTGAACCAATATTATCAATATAATAAATGACTAACTGTTTTCCATCATGTGTTTTTATTATAGAGACATCGTTTGCTAACTTTCATTGTCTAATGATGACCCATAAGTAAATAAAAAGTTATGTATTTATACCATTTATATAATCTTTATTGCTATATTTGAAATTTTTATTTTTTTCGACCTCATAAATCACAAGGAATGACTATGTATTTTGTACTCTCCCCTGCCAAGTCTTTGAATGAAAAAGATGATGTTCCCGTAAACCTAGGCAATTATTACAGTCAGCCTGAGCTTATCGAACACTCACAAGCATTAATGAAAATATTGAAGTCGAAAGAACCGATTGATTTGCAAGAGATGATGAGCATTTCTGACGATTTGGCCCAACTGAATACTGAACGCAATCAACAATGGTGTTGGAGCAAAGATCAGCCATTTACTGATGCTGCTTCTGGTAACGCAGCCAAACCTGCTGGTTATTTATTCGATGGTGACGTCTATACTGGGCTTGATATGTATAACATGGATAAGGAAACGGCCATTTACGTTAATGAACATCTAGGCATTTTGTCAGGTCTTTATGGTGTGCTGAAACCACTTGATTTGATTCAGCCGTATCGCTTAGAGATGGGCACTAAGCTGAAAAATGAGCGCGGTGATAACTTATATGAGTTTTGGGGTGAGGAAGTGACTGACGTTATCAATGCCCGTATGGCTGATAGCGATGACAAGGTATTAATTAATTTGGCTTCTAATGAATATTTTAAATCTGTAAAAAAGAAAGCGTTGAATGCTGAAATCATCACGCCACGATTTGAAGATGAAAAAAACGGTCAATATAAGGTAATTAGCTTTTACGCCAAAAAAGCCCGTGGATTGATGGTGAAATATGCTGCTAACAATAAATTGACCAAGGCTGAGGAGTTAAAGAAGTTTGACTTAGCGGGATATTATTATGTCGATGAGCTGTCTGATGATAAGACGTGGGTGTTTAGAAGAAATGAAGCGGACTCGTAATTATTAGCTAAGATATACTAAACTTGCATAGAAAAACCCCGATAAGCTCAGCCTATCGGGGTTTTATTTGGAAAAATCTGGACTAAAGACCTTCATTAAAAAAGCCCTGCTATCTTAACGATAGCAGAGCTTTCGGTAGTTCAAACGCTTTGAAAAAATATATTCAACTCTAATGAAAAGCATTTTATGGTTTGACTAAAGCAGTACGACTAGGCAACCAAGTGAAGATTGTACTTATAGTACATCGAACGAGGTTAACAACGTCGTACAAATTTAGTCGAGGCATAAGTTACATCATGCCGCCCATTCCACCCATACCGCCCATTCCACCGCCAGCACCCATGCCAGCCATACCATCATCACCTTGCGGTAAATCAGTAATCATGACTTCGGTCGTTAGCATGAGGCCTGCAACAGATGCTGCATTTTCTAGTGCTGAACGAGCAACTTTAGCTGGGTCAAGAATACCCATATCAAGCATATCGCCATACTCGCCAGTCGCCGCGTTGTAACCATAGTTGCCGCTACCGCTCTTCACTTCGTTAACCACAACTGAGGCTTCTTCACCAGAGTTGGTAACGATTTGACGTAGTGGTGCTTCCATCGCGCGACGTAAGATATTAATACCCGCGTCTTGGTCGTCGTTATCGCCACGTAGCTCAGACAATGCATTAAGCGCACGAACTAGCGCAACACCGCCACCAGGGACAACACCTTCTTCAACTGCGGCACGAGTGGCATGTAGCGCATCATCAACGCGATCTTTCTTCTCTTTCATTTCAGTTTCAGTCGCAGCGCCTACTTTAATAACTGCTACGCCGCCTGCCAGTTTTGCAACACGCTCTTGTAGCTTTTCTTTATCGTAGTCAGAAGTAGACTCTTCGATTTGACGGTTGATAGACTCAACACGATTTTCGATATCTGCTTTGTTACCAGCGCCATCAACGATGACAGTGTTCTCTTTACCGACAGTAACTTTCTTAGCAGTACCAAGTTGCTCTAGAGTAGCAGTCTCAAGGCTCAGACCAATCTCTTCAGAGATAACCGTACCGCCAGTTAGCGTTGCGATATCTTCTAGCATTGCTTTACGACGATCGCCAAAACCTGGTGCTTTAACGGCACAAGTTTTTAAGCCGCCACGCATGTTGTTCACAACTAGAGTTGCTAATGCTTCGTTTTCTACGTCTTCAGCAATGATTAGCAACGGTTTGCTTTGCTGCATAACTTGCTCAAGTAATGGCACGATCTCACGGATGTTGCTGATTTTTTTGTCAACAAGCAAGATGTATGGGTTTTCAAACTCAGCGGTTAAGCTGTCTTGCTTATTAGCAAAGTATGGGCTGATATAACCACGGTCAAACTGCATACCTTCGACAACTTCTAAGGTATCTTCAAAGCTTGAACCTTCTTCAACGGTAATCACGCCTTGCTTACCAACTTTTTCCATCGCTTGGGCAATCAATTCACCAATTTTGGTGTCTGAGTTGGCAGAGATAGAACCGACTTGAGCGATTGCTTTTGAATCGTCAGCTGGCGTTGATAGTAAATGAATTTGCTCAACAGCAGCACGAACGGCTTTATCGATACCGCGTTTCAGATCCATTGGGTTCATGCCAGCAGCAACTGATTTCATGCCTTCTTGCAAGATTGACTGAGCCAATACCGTTGCAGTAGTCGTACCATCGCCAGCAACATCGTTTGTGCGGCTAGCTACTTCACGTACCAATTGTGCGCCCATATTTTCAAACTTGTTTTCAAGCTCGATTTCTTTAGCAACCGAAACACCATCTTTGGTGATGGTAGGCGCGCCGAATGATTTATCGATTACCACGTTACGACCTTTAGGACCTAATGTCACTCGTACTGCGTTTGCTAGAACGTTTACACCGTCCATCATTTGTTTACGGGCATCTATGCCGAATTTTACGTCTTTTGCCATGTTAAATTACTCCACTATTATAAGTATGAGAATACAATTGAATGATTCGATCTAGTATTGACAAAACCAATTGTCAAAAATGTGCTGAGTACAAAAATACTCAAAAAGGACTAGCCTTCTAACACACCTAATACATCAGATTCTTTCATAATAAGTAGTTCTTCGCCGTCAACTTTTACAGTTTGACCAGCATATTGACCGAACAAGACTTTGTCGCCAGCTTTTACATCTAACGCGCGAGTTTCACCGTTGTCACGAATCTGACCGTTACCAGTTGCTAGCACTTCACCTTGTGATGGCTTTTCTTGTGCTGAACCAGGCAATAAAATACCGCCAGCAGTTTTTGTTTCTTCTTCTATGCGGCGGACGACGATACGGTCATGTAAAGGACGAATGTTCATCGATATGACTCCAAAAGTTGGTTATTTGAATTTAAGGGTTTATTTGAATTAATAGTCTCAATACCAATATCTATCAGAAGCGCTGTATAAAAATGGCATTCCTAAGATAAGCTTTGAGCTTGTATCAAAAAGTGGGGGCAATGGAAGATAGCTTCAAGTGTAAACCAAAAAAATTTACAATAATACTAGGGCGTGTTGAACATTGAGTATAAATTTCTGGCAAAAAAAATAGCGAACGGGTAATCTTTAAGTTCTCACACAAAAAAGATCTCGTTCGCTATGCCTCGTACTATGCTCAAAAATGAACACTGGACAAGACTAAGACCTATATTACTAGAACTTAATATCTATGACAAAGGAAATCTGAGACTGACCATTGAGGGCATCCTTTATCGTATGCGAACCGGCTGTCCTTGGCGCGATTTACCGGCTTACTTTGGAAAGCCCAATACTGTCTACAAGGCTTATCAACGCTGGTTTCGCAGTAATAAGCTCATTGGACTATTTGCTTTAGTTATCAGAGAGCCTGACCTTGAGTGGGTATTTATAGATGGTACTCATATCAAGGCACATCAGCACAGTAGTGGTCGTCATGAAGCTGCTCAAGCCATTAGTAAGAGTGTCGCAGGACGTGCCACTAAAATTCATCTAGCGGTCGATGCTCATGGCAATCCGATTACCTTTATTCTGTCAGATGGCACAACCCACGATGTTAAAGTCGCATCTGACTTAGTAGATAAGGTTGATTTGAGCAAGACAGACGTTGTATGTGCAGATAAAGGCTATGACTCTGACACACTACGAGAGTATATTGAACAAACAGCAACTTGTAATAATATCCCTCGGAAACGAAACACCAAGTCCTCTAACGACCATATGGATTGGGAGTTGTACAAAGCACGACATTTAGTAGAAAATGCTTTCGCTAAGCTAAAACAGTATAGAGCGGTTGCCACCAGATTTGATAAGCTAAGACAGAGTTATGAGAATACGGTCGCTCTTGCTTGTGCTTATATCTGGCTAAAATTATGAATGTTCAACACGCCCTAGAGTAAATGGGTTATTAGCACGCGTTGACCAGTAACCTTACTCACAAAGCGTTACTTGTAATGAGAGTTTGAAGATTGATGGCAACATCAGCTACAAGAGCCAAACATCAAATACTATTGCTACCCTTGAAAATGTAACAATATATAACCATTATAAGACTTGAGAAAATAATAATAGCAATAAGTAAAAGCCAACATATTAAGCATATACTAATTAAGGAATATTCATGAGTTTTTTATCAACACATAAAAAATTAGCAACTACTGATTCTACTAACATCAAACGCAATAAATCTAAGTTTTTAGCAGCCTTAACCACAGGTGCTAGTATTGCTGCTATTGGAGCTTTAAGTATGACTGCACCTACCCTTGCCAGCGCAAAAACCGTTCAGCCATCAAATGCTGATTATAGCTTTACGGTTGAAGATAAGTATAAAGGTACAGCAAATCGTATATTGAGCAAATCTGGCGATACTTGGAAGTACAATGTAAAAGCTCGCGTGGCCGGTGTTGCTAGCGCCTCACAAAATAGCGCGTTCACAATTAATGGTAATAACGTTAGCCCAACTCAGGCCAGTACGACTTACAAGCTCCTAGGTATCGGCCGTACACATAAGCTAGATTTTAATCCAAGTAGCAAAAAGGTCACTAGTAATTATAAAGGTAAGACAACAACCATGAATATGGCGCAGCAAGCCTTTGATGATCTGAGCTTAGAGGTGCAAATTCGCCAAGATTTATTGAATGGTAAATTCTCTGGCAACTATTACATGGCAAAAAAAGACAAGGTTGAAAAGACACCATTTAAGAAATCTGGCAATACCAAAATCACCGTACCAGCAGGCACTTTTGATACTGTCCGTGTCGACCGTGTCCATGACGACAATAGTCGCTCTACCAGTTTTTGGTTAGCGCCAAGCTTAGATTACTTACCAGTAAAAGTGAGCCAAATTAACGATGGTAAGAAAATGGACTTAGAATTGACTAAGGTTAATTAAGCGCTATATTAGCTACCTTATAGTTTAACTGAGGTCTAGCTTAACTGACGTCGAAATCATCTCGTAAAAAAAGCGGCACTCTGATTCAGAGTGCCGCTTTTTTATGGCTTTGAATTTATATGGAAATATGAAGCTGGCTGCGTAGCTAGCGAGGTTGCTTGACTACATTGTTCATCGAGGGCAGACGTTTCAACAAAATAAATAACCAGACGTTGATGGTTAGCAGTAATATAAAATCGATTAAATAAACGGCTATCTCAGCTGAGCTGCTTCCGTAAGCACGAGTAAATAGCACTACGCCACTCGCACCTAAATAAACCAAAGTAAACATACTACCTACCAATAGTGCATAGGGTGAACGACCACGCATTACCCATGGCGTTAAGATGAACGCTGGCACCAGCCACAATGCTTGCCATGCAATACCACCAATAATATCAGGACTGCTTGGATTAAGAGCACTGATAAAAATAGGCAGCCCAAACAATCTATAAATTAACCAGACTAGCCAAGTAAGCATTAAGCGTTGACGGATAGGCGCAATAGGTTTGTTAGGTTTAGCAGGCTTGCCAGAATTTTTTACTGGTACTTTAGCCTGATTGTTACCATCGGAGCGGTTAGTAGCCATCAGATACGTTTATTTCCTAGTTAGAGCATTGTGCTGCAATAGACCAGAGCAGCTTAGCGATTCCAGTTGGCTTGTGCTAATGCGGTTGCACTAATAGCCAGACGACGGCCTTGAGCGATACCCAATTCGCGCTCATCATCAGAGACAGGTTGATCATGTAACGCACCGCTGACGTGACTTGCACCATAAGGTGTGCCGCCACGATGAGTACGGTTCAACGCTGGCTCTGCATATGGCACACCCATAATCATCATACCGTGATGAATTAATGGCAACATCATGGTAAGTAAGGTCGTTTCTTGACCGCCGTGCATTGAGCCCGTCGCCGTAAATACCGAAGCTGGTTTGTTTTGTAGATTGCCAGCCAACCAAACAGTGACGGTATTATCCCAAAAATACTTCATGGGCGCGGCCATATTACCAAAGTGCGTTGGGCTACCGAGCGCAAGACCCATACATTCTTTTAAGTCATCCATCGTGCAATAAAGATCGCCTTCATCAGGAATAGCAGGTTTACTTGCTGTCGTCTCAGGTGCAACTGTCGGCACAGTACGAATACGTGCCGTCATGCCAGCCTCTTCAATACCTTGAGCGATAGCATATGCTAATGTCTTAGTCGTACCATGGTTAGAGTAATAGAGCACCAAAATATATGGGTTGGCTTGACTCATTAGCAGAGCTTCCTTATAAAATCGTTAACATTATGATATGCAATAGCTTACGTACCATGCGGGCTTTTTATCCTGTTGTGAATTTACCAGATTAAAAGCTACGCATGCATTGGGTGTTTAACATTGTTGATAGACGTGCACATTATGCCCGAGTCATTCACTGACATGCAAACAAAGCATACCCTACATTGTATAGATAAAACCCTGTAACGGTTGCTAGTGTGCATTTTGACACAATTAAGTGGCAGATGCTGATGCCATATTTTTGTTACACTATTGTCACTCTTATCCTCGCTAAATGGTCGTCATGGAAAACTTATTAAAAAAAATCCCGTTTACACATCAACGCTGGTTTCAATTCTTACGATTTTTAATACGGCATTTTTTTGAAGATAATTGCCAACAGAAAGCGGCCTCTCTTACCTATACCACTATGCTATCAATTGTACCCATGTTGACCGTACTATTGATGATTTTATCTTCAGTTCCCGCACTTGCTTCAGTCAGAGCGCAGATATATGAAGTGATTTATAGTAACTTGCTACCGCAATCAAGCATGCAAGTCAGTGAATATATCAATAGCTTCGCTGAAAAATCGTCCAACTTGACGGCTATCGGGGCAATGATTTTATTTGTCACGACCATCGTAACCTTGACGACTATTGAACGTGCGTTTAATCAGATCTGGCGAGTGGAAGACCGTTCGGGCGGCATTAAGAGTATGCTGCGCTATTGGACTATCGTCACTTTGGGACCTTTAGTACTGGGTACTGCATTCATTGCCTCTAGTACAGTACAGAGCCTTAGCTTTTTGAATCAACAAATTGGCGGCTATGGTATTGACTGGTCATTTTGGGTACAAATGGTCTCTATCGGCGTCACGATTGCAGGATTTATTGGTATGTATTGGTTCATTCCTAAAGCACGCGTACCCGTAAAAAATGCGGCCATTGCTGGTATATTTGTTGCAGTAGTATTTGAGCTACTAAAGCATATCTTCGGCACAGTGATGAGCAACTTTACCAGCTATGAAGCTATATATGGTGCGTTTGCTGCTTTGCCAATTTTCTTGCTATGGATATATTTATCGTGGAATTTAATCCTATTAGGCGTTGAGATTAGCTATACCTTAACCATTTTTGAGACTGAGGAAGTTTATCCACGCCATCCACTATTAAGCTTGCTTGATATGCTGAATTTGGTGTACACCAGTCATCTAAAAGGCGATGCCGTTAGCGAGCAAGACCTACGTAACGTATTGGGTCGTAAAGAATTACCCAAATGGTATACCTATATCAATTACTTAAAGGACAGCAAACTCATTACGATGACTGAAGATGATGATTACGTACTTAAAAAAGACCTTAGCAGAATGACGCTATGGGACTTCTATCGTACCCTACCTTATCCATTACCAATCAAGGATGAGCTTGATGAGATGAAGAGTGAAAATCAACAACCATGGTTGAGCTTATTGGTACGTCGATTTGTGAATACCGAAGCCTGTGCTCAAGAACAACTTAACTTACCATTGTCCGCGATTTTCTCTCACAGTCAGCCACGCAAAAAAACACCAGTAGATTATAAAAAAGAATCATCTGAACAAACTTCCAATCATCATGTTGATGACAATAGAGATGCACTACGTTTTGAAGCAGCCGCTTATGATAAAGACAGTGATGTAATATGCGATAACAATAATAACGAGATTTTAATTCCGAATGACAGTATGGAAGACGATAAAGGTACAACTAATAATAGTGCCAACACTAGCGGCAATATCATTACTGAAGCGGATAATCCACAAGCAAATAGATAAGCGCTATAACCTTATTAGGTAACGCTGTTAAATAACGTTCATTAGAAAACATTAAAAAATCTATTACAAACCCTTTGGAGCCTATGGCAGTGACTGACGACACAAAAGATAATCTGCTCAAACGTGTACTAACGGCAAGTCTCTATTGGCTAAAGCAGTTTGCGCAGTTATGGTCGCTACAGACACTAACGGACTTACCTGATCGCTTAAGAAATCTATGGCAGCAGCTGATTGGCTCTTATTGGTTCATTCCAACTGCTTGTGTGCTGACAGGATTACTGTTAGCACCTTTGTTCATCGCTATCGATCAACAATTTGATCGTGCAACCGTTAGGGATATTAGTTTTGCTTTTACAGGTGATGATTCCTCTGCAAGATCTATTATGACCACGATTGCAGGAGCGGTATTAGGCGTAGCTGGTACCACTTTTTCGATTACCATTGCCGTCCTTTCTATGGCCTCGTCACAGTTTGGGCCACGACTCTTACGTAACTTTCTGACTGATAAATCAAATCAGTTCGTGCTTGGTGCCTTCATCGGTACGTTTAGCTATAGCTTGTTGGTTTTAAAATCTATTCATAAGTATGATGTGGATTTTGGTGTGCCGCACCTATCAGTAACCTTTGCTATCTTTATGGCAATTGTTTGCGCATTGTTGTTGGTTTATTTTGTACAACATATGGTGCATGCTATTCAAGCGTCACGTGTCATTCAAGGAGCCAGTAATGACACTATCAAAAACATTCATTACTGGTATAGCGATAACTGCGATATTCAGCATCAGCAAGATGTAGCGGATAGTGACATTGAACATTATCATTCTTGGCGCGCTACTCCTATCTATGCACCAAGCTCAGGCTATCTACAACAGATGTATTTTGAGTCACTCATTACCCTAGCAAAAGACTATGGTGGCATGGTGCAATTACATACCAATCTCGGTGATTTTGTCACTGATAAAAATGTCATAGGGCATTTTTATCAGCGCCCAGCAGGTCATATAAGCAATCTAGAAAAGACTACAACCTCTCAGCTAGCAATCTCCCCACATGCACCTGATGGAATATTTTGGCAACGCTTTGCTACTTGTCTTCATTTTGAACGCCAGTCGGCATATTCTAATGATATTGGCTCAAGCTTAGGACAGATAACTGAAATCGCTGTACGAGCCTTATCTCCCGGCATTAATGATCCCAAGACAGCGGTAAACTGTGTGCAATCCTTAACTATTTGCTTGAGCTTAATGATGCGTCGGCAGCCACCTAGCCCTTATCATTTTTATACGCCACCAAAAGATAAGGATGAATCTGATATTACGGTTAATCAGCCACGAATAGCAATACTGGCTCTCGTTACCCGAACGCCAAAAATATCTGATTTTATCGAAACCTCGCTGGGTGAAATACGTCGTTATGCTACTACTGATTTAATGGTGTTAAAGGCACTTTGTCAGGCAGTAACTGATCTAAATTATGCTCGAGTAAATAGCGCACAGCGGCAAACATTATTACGTGAGCTGACTTTGATTGAACACGCGGGTCAAGCCAACCTAAGTTATAGGGAGCTAGTAGAGGATTTGCTGGCTATGTGTCAACAAGCACGGCAGTTTATTCATAATGATAATGCTCAACATCAACATTTTGAATATATTAGCGAGTTCGATGCGCATATTTATAAAGCCTTGCAGACACAATCAAGGTAGATAGTTATGGTGTAGTCGAATATATAAGCACAGGTTTAGTTATATATTAGTTACGAATATAAGTGAAGGTTAAAGCAACTAAACCAGCACGGTATCTGGGCTTAATAACCTTTAGCCTTACGACAATTTTTATACTCACTTGAGACCTCTTTTATGGCATCTGCGACCAGCCTAACCATACTCGAAATCAGCGCCATCTTTTTATCGATTACCGCTTTATTGACCTATATCAATCACCGCTTTATTGGTTTACCAACCACTATCGGTGTGATGGTCATCTCTATCGTATTATCTATGGTAGCGATATTTTTAGGTTTTTTAGGCTTTGATCAGCTTATTGATTATGAGGTTAGTTTATTAGATCAGCTAGATTTCACTGAAGTATTGCTTGATGGCATGCTCTCCATGCTCTTATTTGCCGGTGCTCTACACGTAAATATTGGCGATTTGAAGCGTTATAGACTACCGATTGGCATCCTTGCCTGTATTGGTACCGTAGTGTCAGCAGTACTTATCGCCACTGCTCTTTACTTTGTGCTGCCGTTACTTGGCTTCGGGCTACCTTTTATTTGGTGCTTATTGTTTGGCGCGTTGATATCGCCTACAGATCCTATTGCGGTTATGGGTATTTTAGCGTCTGCAGGTGCCCCAAAAAGCATTGAAACTGTCATCGCTGGCGAATCATTATTTAACGATGGCATTGGTGTCGTTATATTCGTCTTATTGCTCGGTATTTTATCCAGTGGTGATATTCCAACGGCTAATTATGTGGCACATACTCTAGCTGTTGAAGCGGGTGGCGGTATCATCTTTGGTTTGATACTCGGGGCCATTTTGTACTACATGATTAAAAGTATTGATAGCTATCAAGAAGAAGTGCTATTGACGCTTGCAGGCGTGATAGGTGGTTACGCGCTAGCCAGCCATTGGCATTTGTCAGGACCACTAGCGATGGTGATGATGGGCTTAATGGTCGGAAATCGTGGTCGTGAGCTGGCGATGAGCGACAAGACTCGCCATTATATTGATTTATTTTGGGAATTAATTGATGAAATTTTAAACGCGATTTTATTCGTCTTGATCGGTCTTGAAGTAGTCGTTATTGCCTACTCAGGTAATTTATTTATCGCTGGTGGCTTGACCATTATTATTGCCCTACTTGCTCGCCTTATTGTCGTAGGCATGACTACTAAAACCTTTAGCCGCCAATTGAAGCTACCAGAAGGTGCTTGGAAAGTACTGACATGGGGCGGGCTGCGTGGCGGTATTTCAGTTGCCTTAGTATTACAGCTGCCGTCCGGAACAGAGCGCGACATTCTATTGGCACTGACTTATGCTGTGGTAGTATTCTCAATCTTAGTGCAAGGACTAAGCATCGGTAAAGTTGCCAAAATGATCCAGCCTGTGCAACAAAATCGATTATAAGCTTAATCAACTTATGGCTAAGCTATGTAAACAAAGGGCCAGCACTAGATATTATCTTTAATGCTGGCTCTTTGGTTTTCACACTAGAATTTCTATGATAGCTATAATTTATGGTGATTACAAAAGGACGATTATAAAGTTCGTGTGTCATTTTATATCAACCCCTTTCGCTTCATATTGCGATAGACCACAACCACAATAATAATATTTAACACCAAAATACCCAATTTGAACCAATCAAACGGGCTAACGATCAAGTAGTACAACTCGATAGGGATAAATATTCCATAACCGATGACACTAAACCAATATGCCCAGGTCTTATCTTGCCATAATCCATAAGCTTCAATGAAACGCAGACTAACGTAAGCGAAAATCAATAGCATGAAAAGTGGCCAATTTTTGCTTGCTTGCTGAGCCAGTTGCACAACACTGTCAATCTGCGGGGTCAGCAGGTTTCCAAAATAATATTGCCATGAGTCCGTTGCCGTGGCTAACCAATGCCCTAGATCAGTATGCCAAAACCATAATGCAAAAGCACCTGACAGCGCACCAGTACCTTTGACAATCTCGTAGATTGCCACCGCCTTAATTGATTCACTAGACTCACTATCCATTTTACTCGGCAGATTGTCATCATCTCCTAGAGACTTATGGTTTTTGCTGGCTGAAGATGGTGGCAAGTTACCATTCTGCTGAGGCGAATTAGCCAAAGAAGGTCTCCACGACTCGACCTTGCAAGTACTGATTAAAGAATGGCGTATTTTTGCCATTCGATAACATAGTATCTGTCGTCACTTGCCATTCAAGGTTAGGGTCAACCAATATTGCACCGCCCATGCTTTCATATTTGTTACTTATACCAGCAATTTGTGCCGGGTTAATGCAAATCTTGTCTACCAGCTGCTCTAGCGTTAACACCTCATCTTTCACTAACTGACAGGCTAGCGCCATAAACGTATCAAAGTTTGAAATACCAGGCGTACTCTCAGCAAAGGGGGCTTTTTTTGCTGTAGAATTTAAAGGCTCGTGATGACTACAAATTGCATCAATAGTCCCATCTTTAAGCCCGCGAAGCAGTGCTTGCTGATCCGTGTTACTACGCAACGGCGGTAGCACATAAGCTTGGGCGTTGAAGCCTTCTAGATTGTCATCCGTTAGATATAGCTGATGCATAGCCACATCACAAGTCACGGGCAGGCCTTTATCTTTCGCCCAGCGCATTAGCTCAACTGAAGACTTACATGATAATTGACTAAAATGCGCAGCAATGCCTGTCTCTTCTACCATCAGTAACTGGGTGGACAATGCTACCGTCTCAGCAATCCAAGGAATACCTTGTAGTCCGTGATAAGAGGCGATATAACCTTCATGCGCTACCCCATCACCAGACAGACTTGCCTCATCAGGATAGAAGAATACCTTCATGCCAAAGGTTGCTGCATACTCCAAGGTGCGTAGCAGTACCAAATCATTGCTAAAAGGCCTACGCGCGTTAGAGACTGCGATACAGCCACCTTTTTTTAGGCCTGCGATATTCGAGGGATTCTCTCCTCGCAAGCCTTCAGTCAAAGCGCCTAAAATATGTAAATGGATACCACCATCGAGCAATGCACGTTCGCGAAGACCTTTAAGTAGCGAGCCATTTTCTAGGATAGGACTTGTATCGGGTGGCGTAATAACATGCAAAAATCCATTAGCGCGGGCAGCACGGCCTTCTGAAATTAGGGTGCCATGCTGCTGCTGACCAGGCTCTCGCAGACGCGCACACAAATCCACCAGTGGTGGTAGCAGCCAAGTCTCTCGACCAGCCTCAAGATTTGCTAGTTTAGCAATCGCCTCACTCGGTAACGATTTTTTGAAAGCATTAGGAAGTAAATCTGTCATCTGCGCATCAGTAGCGACGGGATTAGTCATGAGCTTTTTTACCATATAAATAATAATTAAATGAATAAAATAGAAAGGCTTAACAGGCGAACGTAAACCATAAAGTGTTAATTTTACCTTTACTGATTATTCGTTTTTTTGTGAATTTCTGGCCGCTTGGTGGGCACGTTGGCCTTCCATGGCTAGTGAGAGCACCGCCATTCGAATCGCAACGCCATTGCTTACTTGCTTTAAAATAACAGACTGCGCGCCATCGGCCACATTTGATGCAATCTCAATACCACGATTCATCGGCCCTGGATGCATAACTAGGGCGTCAGGCTTAGCCAATGCCACCCGTTCAGGTGTAATACCATAGTGTTTGTAATATTCACTTGATGATGCCAGTAGCGGTGAGCCAATACGTTCATTTTGAATTCTAAGTCCCATAATGACATCACAGTCAGTCACACAGCTATTCATATCTTCGTAGACTTGAACACCAAAACGCTCAATCCCTTTAGGCAATAAAGTACGTGGGGCAATCACACGAATATCTTTAACCCCAAGGGTTTTTAAGGCGCTAATATCTGAGCGCGCTACTCTAGAATGCTTAATATCACCGATAATAGCCACCGATAGCTCTTCAAATGGACGCGGCGCTTCACGATGGATAGTCAACATATCGAGCATACCTTGAGTCGGATGTGCGTGCCAGCCATCACCGCCATTAATAATAGCGATATCCGGTGTCACTTCAGTCGCCATAAAATGTGCAGCCCCTGATGCTGAATGACGTACAACAAAAATATCAGCTGTCATTGCCTCCAAATTCCATAGCGTATCGCGTAAACTCTCGCCTTTTTTTGTACTAGAGCGGGCAATATCGATGTTTAATACATTGGCCCCAAGACGCTTTTCTGCTACTTCAAAGGTAGTACGAGTACGAGTTGACGGCTCAAAGAACAGGTTCATTACTGTACAACCATCAAGCTCAGGCCGATTAACCAACAGACCATTTTCATCAAAAAAAGTCTCTGCTTTAGCAATAATTGCTTGTAGCTGTGCTTTATTTAATCCTTCAACCCCTAGGAAATGACGCAGACTACCGTCTTCATTTAGCTGTGGGCGGCTAAGCGAAGTGTTGAGTCTTTGGTGAATAGTATCGTGATCGAATTTGGCATATTTGGATGGTGATATAGTATTGATAGGCATATTTTTCTTGGAAGTTGGCATAATGGTAAGTCTTTATTATGGGTTTATATCGAGTCAATCATATCGGTTTATTCATTTATAATCATCACCATGTGTACAGACACAAGGACATATTGGCACTTATTTGCTACACTTTACCGCATTGGCATACATGGCCTTATTCGCTTTTATAAAAAGACTAATGTTTCTTATAATAAACGGCAAGTAGTAAGCGGCAAGTCTAACTAAATTATCAATAATAATAGATATAGTGTAGCTGATTTTGCAGTCAGGACAAAGATAACGTGTCTGCTATTTGCATATTTACTCATTTAAATGAATACTTAGCTTATTTAGAATGACCCAAGTGACAAGCTTAATCTACTGTATTTTAAAACTTATTATTTCTCTACCTTTTACCACTCATCTCATTTATTAGGAAGTATTATGACGACCTTAGCACACTATCTAAAAGAACGAAAAACCGACTCCGCTGTTGGCGATGTAATTACGACTATTACTGAAGTCGGCAAAACCATCTCACAGCTGCTCAGAAAAGGAGCACTGGCAGATATTTTAGGGGAAGCAGGTAATCAAAACGTCCAAGGTGAAGAGCAAAAGAAGCTTGATGTATTGGCTAATGACTTACTTCTAGATGCTTTAGCACAAAACAAGCATTGTGCTGGCGTCGCTTCAGAAGAGCTAGATGATGCTACTCCTGCCAATGCCGATGGTAGCTTGCTCGTATTATTTGACCCCCTTGATGGCTCATCGAACATCGATATCAATATGGCAGTAGGGACGATTTTTTCTATTCTACCCTACCAGCGCCAAGGGCAAACTAGTGAGAACAGTGATTTCCTACAGGCTGGTAATGCACAGCTTGCAGCAGGTTATTTATTATATGGTACGTCTACCATGCTGGCATTGACGGTAGCTGATAACGTGGTTATGTTCAGCTTAGATCCAGATAACAATGATTACGTGCTAGTCGAAGACAATGTACAGATCGATGCCGATACCAGCGAATATGCTATCAATAGTTCAAACTATCGTTATTGGCGTGCACCCATGCAGCAGTATATTGATGAGCTAATCGCTGGCGATACCGGAGTACGTGGTCGTGATTTCAACATGCGCTGGGTGGCAGCCATGGTTGGTGATGTACACCGTATCTTATGCCGCGGTGGGCTATTCACTTATCCTTTTGACACCAAATATGCCAATAAAGCTGGCAAATTACGTTTGATGTATGAAGCCAATCCAATGAGCCTACTCATTGAACGTGCTGGCGGTAGTGCAACTGATGCGACAAATCGTATTTTAGATATAGCCCCAACTGATATTCACCAACGTGTCCCTGTAGTACTTGGTAGTAAAAACGAAGTCGACTACATTAAAGACTTACATCTAAAGCATGGCGATAAATAAGTAATACTTTTTTATTACTTTTCATGACTTTGCCCTATACATCAAAAGTAGCCAGACCAATGTTAAAAAAACAACTTAGACTGGCTCATTTTTGGTGTTGTTAATTTTACCTTTATTCTTAAGCAGTCAACTATGACATTAGAACCTACCGAGCTAATCACTTCAGACAAAAACACTTCCGTTAAGCTCGTAAAAGCACTTTTGTCTCAGGCACGTCAGCGTAAAAAACAAGGTCAGACGGTACTTGAAGGTGTGCATCTTATTGACGCGGCCCTACGTAGCGACTATCCGTTCGTCCAAATACTACTAGCCGAATCAGCGCACAAGCATCCTGAGGTTCAGCAAATCTTAACGCGCCTACCGACTTACACTAGTATCTTAACTTTGTCAGATGCACTTTATGAAAGCATTAGAAGTCTAGGTACAGGCATTGATATCATGGCGATTATCAATATACCAGCACCAAGCTTAACGATGATAGATTATGACTGCCTGATCCTGAACGATGTACAAGATAGTGGTAATGTTGGTACGCTATTACGCACTGCAGCGGCGGTTGGTATTGATACAGTGTTATGCACTAGCGCAACTGCACAAGCATGGTCACCCAAGACGCTACGAGCAGGAATGGGTGCGCAGTTTGCGCTAACTATTTATGAGGGTTTGAGTAGTCAAGATATTTTAGACTATGTGCAAACTCCATTGCTTGCGACCAGCTCACATACTGACACTTTGATTTATGAGCATGATCTGACAGCTCCTACTGCTTGGATTATGGGACATGAAGGTCAAGGCGTTTGCGAGGAGCTTATGCAATGTGCCACCCCTATTGCATTACCACAGCCCAATGGACAAGAGAGCCTCAATGTTGCGATTGCAGGGGCGCTATGTCTTTATGAGACGCTACGTCAGCGCCGTTACAACTAAGTTCACATATAGTTAAAGTGAAATAGCTATATTAGCTTAGCGTTTAAACATAAAAAATCCCGCTATCGATGCGATGATAGCGGGATTTTTTATAGATTATCTGTCTAACTTAGATTTTGCTAGTTAGCTCAGGTAATGCTTCAAATAAATCAGCTTCTAAGAAATAATCAGCAACACTGGCGATTGGAGATTCTGGGTCATTATTGATTGCAACGATAACCTTAGAGTCTTTCATACCTGCCAAATGCTGAATAGCACCGGAGATACCAGCAGCGATATATAGATCTGGTGCGACGATTTTACCCGTTTGACCAACCTGCATATCGTTAGGTACGTAGCCAGCATCAACAGCGGCACGTGATGCACCAACAGCAGCGCCTAATTTATCTGCTAATGGCTCAATATATTTAGTGAAGTTTTCACCATTTGCTAAGGCGCGACCACCAGATACGACGATTGAAGCTGACGTTAATTCAGGACGGTCAGATTTAGCCATCTCTTCGTTGACGAAGCTTGATTTGCCAGATTCCTGTACATTGTCGATTGTCTCAACAGTTGCAGAACCGCCTTCAGCAGCGACTGGATCAAAAGCAGTCGTACGTACTGTCAATACCACTTTGTCTTCCGTTGTCTTAACAGTAGCAGTCGCGTTGCCAGCATAAATAGGACGCTCAAAAGTTTGTGCATCTATGACAGCAGAGATTTCCGACAGCATGCTTACATCTAGTAAAGCCGCTGTACGTGGCATGAAGTTCTTGCCTGTTGTCGTAGCAGGAGCGATGATATGGCTGTAATCTCCAGCGATATCTGCAACCAATAGCGAGATATTTTCTGCCATTTGATGCTCATAAGCTGCATTGTCTGCTAGTAGTACTTTGCTTACGCCTTCAACTTTTGCCGCTTCGTCAGCGACTGCTTGATTACCGCTACCAGCGACCAACACATGAATGTCGTCACCCATTTGCTTAGCAGCTGCAATTGTATTCAAAGTTGCCTTTTTTAGACTGGCATTGTCATGTTCTGCATATACCAAAATTGCCATTTTTTTGTCCTTTATTTATTGGTTCATGTCGTCAGATAGCTGTTTAAATACGGCGTTTAGGACATCGAAACCCTATAAACACCATCGCAAATATTAAATTACTTTTGCTTCATTTTTTAGCTTATCGACCAATTCATCAACTGAGGCCACTGTAATACCAGCTTTACGCTCAGCAGGTGGCATAACTTTAGTGATTTCTTGCTTAGAGGTCATGTCTACGCCAAAATCTGCTGGAGTTTTTTCATCAAGCGGCTTTTTCTTCGCTTTCATAATGTTAGGCAGTTTTGCATAGCGTGGTTCGTTCAGACGTAAGTCAGTAGTGATAACTGCAGGTAGTGAAAGCGCAACTGTTTGCAAGCCGCCATCGACTTCACGAGTAACGTTTACTTTGTCGCCTTCAACTTTCACTTCTGAAGCAAACGTACCTTGACCGATACCCATTAGTGCAGCAAGCATCTGACCTGTTTGGTTATTGTCGTCATCAATAGCCTGTTTACCCAACAAGATAATATCAGTACTCTCTTGCTCAGCAATACTCTTCAAAATCTTAGCGACTTGTAGTGGATATGGCTTGGCATCAGTTTGTACCAAAACACCACGGTCAGCACCCAATGCTAGAGCCGCACGAATCTGCTCTTGTGATTCTTTTGGACCAATTGAAGCTACAATAATCTCATCGATCACGCCAGCTTCTTTTAGACGAACTGCTTCTTCTACTGCAATCTCATCAAATGGGTTGATAGACATTTTGGTGTTCGATAGATCTACACCAGAGTTATCAGCTTTTACACGAACTTTTACGTTGTAATCAATGACACGCTTGACCGCGACTAATGCTTTCATACGTTCCTCGTTTATTAATGTTATGAATTAAAAAATATAAATCAACAACCATTGATTTATTTTGGTTCAAAATCTTACTTAAAAGTCATGACTGAGTTTGCTAGCCACTACTCATCAGGCTTAGATTATTAGACCTAACTATCTTGCGTGAGCATCTCGATAAGGTCAAGACAACGCCGTGAATAATGCGTCATAAATTTGTCACTATTCATTTAAAACATAGCGTTTTTAGTGAAATATCATGATTTTATTGTTCAAAATTCAATAGTTCTTACCTTTGTAGCATTCCTAGGCTTTTATTCTATTGAAATTTTATTATTACATAGTTTAGCTAAACATTGTTCAAAGCATCTTTTATTGGTGCAGTTTTAGCAGGATTAATTAGCATCTCACTATCACGCACGTCGTCAAATAATGACCAATCAGGTCTTACATCATCGTTTTTAATCACGCTCATATCGCCAGTCGTTTCCATAATCACCACAAAGACCTGTGATTTTGACTTGACACTATTTTTGCGCAATACCTGTTGTACATCGCTAGTACTCAAATTGGCTTCTTTCAGATTATCCCAAAAGTACTCACCATGCGCCATTAGGATAATCGGTTGATTATCAATCAATGCTTTTAACGGTTTAATTTTGCGCCTTATAATTGAGACAAGCCCTTGAATGATAAACAGTACGCCAACTGCAAACAACCCTTGTAGTAATGATGGCGAATCAGACAATACTGTTGATGCCAAAATACTACCAATACCTACCGTCATTGCAAAGTCATGGCTTGACAACTTAGAGAAACTACGTAGTCCCATAAAGCGCGTAAATATCATTAGGCCAACATAAAAACCTATGGCAGATAAAGAGATGCCGAATACTTGTTGCCAATCAATTGAAAACCACGCTTCCCATTTCATAATATCACCTTATTGCACTATTTTACTGATAGTTAATGATTTAATATTTATTATTAAATAGATTATTAAGCACTTTAAACAAAGCTATGGACTCGTTTTTTTGACAAAAAAAAGCAACCTGATAAGAGGTTGCTTTTAATATACAGTCTAAACAATATGTTTGTTGTTATACAACAAATTAATCTTGGCTTATATAGAATCTTTTAGTATTAACAATGACTGATAAATCGGTCAAAATTAACAATAAGTAAGATTAGATAGCTTCGATTTGCTCAGCTTGTGGGCCTTTCTTGCCATCACCTAAGATGAAAGACACTTTTTGACCTTCGGCTAGAGTTTTAAAACCGTTACCTTGGATAGCGCTGTAGTGAGCGAATACGTCTTGTCCGCCATTGTCTTGAGCGATAAAACCAAAACCTTTAGCTTCATTAAACCACTTTACAGTGCCTTCAACTTTATCTGACATAAATTTTCCTAACTCTTTAACTGTTGGCGAGACTTGTGTCATCACCGATTAATTGACAAATACTCAGTCGAATCATGAGCTAAAGCTCAGACTAAATAGCATTATATCTTAATGATATCCAACCATTTCTGTCTAAAGTTCCCTGAGTACAGTTGTAGTATAGCAGTTTTTATTGTCAATGGTGTGTTAAATTAGCAGGTTTTGTAAATGTAAAGTTGGTAATTTGATGAACTTATGTAATTAAACATGAAAACTATTCTGATTTAATTATTGATTTAAAACAGGTAACCAAGGAGAGACCAAGACTAACAAACACAATCCAAAGAATATCAATGAAAATGATTGACTGTAAGCAATATATTTAGAAGGTATCACTAAGTCTTCTGGAGAATCTGGGATACCACGAAGCTTAAGTAAACGCGTACCATAAATCCAACCAAATATTGTATAAAGTCCATAAGCTGCAGGCAACGTAGTTGCTAATGGTGTCAAATCAATGACATACATCATCACTACAGAGACAAAGAACCAAGACGTATCTAATAGTGAGCTAAATTGGAAAAATAGAGATTTGGGTAGTTTGCCATTGGTGCGCTTAAGCATTTCACCCTCTACCCAAATCAGAACGGCAACTACGGCACTGAAAAAGATATATGCTAATTGCGGTGTCAGCCAGTCTGGAAAAGATATTTGCACAGCACACAACCTATAATATAAATGAAAAGAAAAAAGATAACTTGGACGCCACTATGTTTAAGCTTGTTAAGCCACAGCAAACAATTTTTAGATAAATGGCCTGCCAGCTGTCTATATTGGGCAGCTATCGTAGATTTTCAAGCGGGATTTTTTGTTGCTTTCGAATGCATATGGTGAAGAGCACTACTGTTATTATCCAAGCTTGTTAAAAGCACGCATCTCAATTACCCATTATTAAAAAACCCATGCTATCTAGTGATAACATGGGTTTTAATTACTATCAATATTAACTTCAGAATTTTGTTATTTAATAACTGATCTAATAGTTAAAATATAGCTTTTTAGTTTTTGTCTTTATCAATGATTTTGTTACCACCGATCCAAGGCATCATGCCACGAAGTTTGGCACCAGTTTTCTCAATTTCATGCTCAGCGTTATTACGACGACGGGCAGTCATAGATGGATAGTTGGTTGCGCCTTCATTGATGAACATCTTCGCGTACTCACCAGATTGGATGCGTTTTAGGGCATTGCGCATAGCTTCGCGTGACTGTTCATTAATTACTTCCGTACCAGTCACATACTCGCCATATTCAGCGTTATTACTGATTGAATAGTTCATATCAGCTATGCCGCCTTCGTACATTAAGTCGACGATAAGCTTGAGCTCATGTAAACACTCAAAGTAAGCCATTTCTGGTGCATAACCAGCTTCGGTTAGGGTCTCAAAGCCCATTTTAACTAGCTCAACAGCGCCGCCACACAATACTGCTTGCTCACCAAATAAGTCAGTTTCAGTCTCATCTTTGAAAGTCGTTTCGATAATACCTGAACGACCACCACCAACACCAGCAGCGTAAGATAGTGCTAACTGCTTGGCTTGACCTGAAGCATCTTGATAGATAGCGATAAGGTCAGGGATACCGCCGCCTTTCACAAACTCAGAGCGTACCGTATGACCTGGTGCTTTAGGTGCAACCATAATAACGTCAAGATCTTTACGTGGTACAACTTGGTTGTAATGAATAGCGAAACCATGAGCAAAAGCTAGCGTAGCGCCTTCTTTAATATTAGGCTCAATCACGTCGCTATACAGTTGTCTTTGGAACTCATCAGGCGTCAGAATCATGACTACGTCAGCGGCTTTAACCGCATCTTCTACTTCAGAAACTTTTAAGCCAGCATTTTCAGCTTTTTTCCATGAACCAGAGTTGGCGCGTAGACCAACAGTCACATCCACACCAGATTCTTGCAAGTTCAATGCATGGGCGTGCCCTTGTGAACCATAACCAATAATGGCAACTTTTTTGCCTTGGATGATAGATAGATCACAATCTTTATCGTAAAAAACGTTCATAGGTAGAGTCCTTTTCCTCAATCATGGAAAGCCATGGGTAGTAGTTACTTATATCGCAGTTACCTTTCACAAATACTTTCTTGGAATAGTCAGCGATATAAGCTTAGTAGTAAATGTTAATAGATTAATTTTAAACAAGGTAATATTATATGCTTAGTGTTTTTTCACCGCGAGCAATACCAATCACGCCTGAGCGTACTACTTCTAATACACGCTCACGACCGATAGTATCAATGAAACCGTCCAGCTTAGCGGTATCACCAACGATTTGGATAGTATATAAGTTCGAATTCACATCAACAATCTGTGCACGGAAGATGTCAGCACTGCGTTTGATTTCTTCACGTATACTGCCAGTAGCACGAACCTTAATCAGCATCAGTTCACGTTCAACGTGCACATTATCAGATAAGTTCAATACTTTAATGACTTCAATCAGCTTATGCAACTGCTTGGTAATTTGTTCAATTTTTTCGGGTGACGTGATAGTTGTCAGCGTCAAGCGTGAGATAGAGGGGTCTTCTGTCGGTGCGACGTTTAGAGTCTCAATATTATAACCACGCTGGGAGAATAAGCCGACTAACCGCGACAACGACCCCGCTTCGTTTTCCATTAATACCGAAATCAGATGTTGTTGCATTAGGTACGCTCCCCTTTTGATAACCACATGTCGCGCATCGTCTGACCAGCGATTTGCATTGGATATACATGCTCATTACGATCAACGTAAACGTCAATAAATACTAGCTTATCTTTGATGGCCATCGCTTCAGCCAACTGCTCTTCCATTTTGTCAGGATCAGTGATTTTGATACCCACGTGACCATAGCTTTCGGCCAATTTTACAAAATCTGGTAGCGAGTTCATATAAGACTGCGCATGACGACCTTCATAAAGCATATCCTGCCACTGTTTAACCATACCCAACTGTGCATTATTCAAGTTCAGTATTTTTACTGGCAGATTATACTGTAAGCAAGTTGATAACTCTTGAATATTCATCTGAATAGAGCCTTCACCTGTGATGCAGACCACATCGCGCTCAGGGTTAACAAGCTTAGCTGCCATCGCATAAGGCAAGCCAACACCCATAGTACCAAGTCCACCTGAGTTAAGCCACTGACGAGGTTCTTTATAAGTATAGTAGAGTGCAGCGAACATTTGATGTTGCCCAACATCACTTGTAATGATCGCATTACCATCAGTGATTTTACACAAGGCCTGTACGACACTTTGTGGCTTGATGCCATGCTCTGTACTGGTGTCATAACGTAAACCATGACGCGTACGCCATTCATTAATTTGTGCCCACCAATCTAATAACGCATGTTGATCCAGCTCTTTATCGTCGCCAACCATTGCTAACATTTCAGTAAGTACTGACTTGACGTCACCAACAATCGGAATATGCGCCATAATCGTTTTAGAGATTGACGTTGGATCAATATCAATATGAATAATAGTAGCGTTTGGACAGAATTTTTTAACGTTATTGGTCACACGGTCATCGAAACGTGCACCAACTGCCAAGATAACATCTGAATGGTGCATAGTCATGTTTGCTTCGTACGTACCATGCATCCCTAACATGCCTAAAAATTGACGATCAGAGCCTGGAAAACCACCAAGACCCATAAGAGTATTAGTCACTGGCAAGTTTAGCTTATGAGCCAAGCTTGTTAGTTCTTTATGGGCATCACCCAGAACCACACCACCACCCGAATATATGATTGGACGCTTAGCAGCTAATAGAGTTTCAATAGCTTTTTTGATCTGACCACTATGCCCTTTCACAGATGGCTGGTAAGAACGCATGAATACTTCACTTGGATATTCATAAGCGTACTTTTCGTTAGGTGCAGTCATATCTTTAGGTACGTCAATGACGACAGGACCTGGACGGCCTGACCTTGCGATATGGAATGCCTTTTTTACAATCGTTGGAATCTCACTGGCATGGCGTACTTGAAAGCTATGCTTAACGATAGGACGCGAAACACCAACCATATCTGTTTCTTGGAAGGCATCTTCACCGATCAAGCTACTCGGTACTTGCCCTGCAATAACAACCATCGGTATTGAGTCCATAAAAGCTGTAGCAATAGCAGTAACCGTATTGGTAGCACCAGGTCCTGATGTCGCTAGTACCACCCCAGTATTGCCAGTTACTCGCGAATAAGCATCTGCCATATGGCCTGCCGCTTGCTCATGGCGAACTAGAATATGTTCGATATTGTCTTGCTGGAACAGAGCATCATAAATGTGCAGAACAGCACCGCCTGGATAGCCAAAAATATATTCGACACCTTCATCGGTTAGTGATTGCACCAGCATTTCAGCACCGGATAACATCACAGGCTGAGCGCTACCTTCAGCGATTAACTGTTGTTTTTCATCGAAATTCTTGGCAGCATTACCCGTTTGGGTATGTCCGGTCATGTTCGGACTTTGCGTAGTTTGCGTCACTGTCATCACCTTATCAATAATATGTGATCACCATGTCAGAGCACAGCTGTATTACAAGACAGCAGGTTACCCAAACATAGCAATTTATCTGGTCAGTTTTTGATAGGAGTTTACCGATATACAGTGACAAGATGCTGATTAAAGCATTTATAAAAGAAGCTTATTATTAGTAAAAAATGTAAAAACATTAAAGTAATTAGATATAGTCAGATAAATGCCAAACCTAGTGACAACACAAATTGCAATAGTATGAGCAACATACCGACAGAACGGTCGCACTTTACCTTACATAATGCATTATTGAAGGTTGCAGATACTGTACTTAACTTTTAACATCTAAAAATAATAAGTTTATCTTAGTCATTGTAGACCGATGAGTCCGGAGACAGTAAGTTCAGCTTAGAATAAAGGTTTTGGCAACCATTACTCATATTACACTGCGTTACTGTCACAAAGAGAATAAATCTGCAAATGCTACTGATAAGCAGCAAGTAGTAATTATTCCCAAGTGCTACGGCAATATCATAAAAGCCGCTCACTGACCAATCAACTGCTATTATATTCGATGGTTTGACCGCTATTGTCAAGAAAAACTTGTGAAACCCAACCTTAACTATTAGTTATTAAATAATATACATTTACTATTATTTTTTGCTAGAATCAATCTCTATTGTATTGTCATTGTAATTTATACAACAGTGCCATCGCGCTCAAATATGAATACTTGTTTTTTATTTGTTAAAAGGATTGCTAGCATGGCATATTCACTCATGATCAACACTGCTAATAAACTGCTCATCGGGGTTGCCACCACTTGTCTGCTTGCTCTGTCAATGAACTCTAGTCATGCCATTCAAGTTTATAAGTCCATTGGTGCACATGGCGAAGTTAAATATAGTCAGCATGCTCCGCAAAATGCTCGGAATATTGAGGTGATTGAGTTCCGTAGTGACGGTAGACAAGCTAACGCAGGTCAGATGGCAGGCAAAACAGATGTTAATCAGAACAGTGGCGCTCAGAATGCAGAAGAGCAAAGAGTGGCGCAATTAGAGGCTCGTATCAAAGATCAAGAAGCTCAGGCAAACGCACAACGTTGTCAGTCATTACGTAATAATTTAACCAATTTGAATGTTGGCGGCCGTATTTATGAGATGGATGCAAATGGTAAACGCCAATATCTAGACGGCCGCGAAATTGAACTTAAGCGTGAGCGTGTACAGCAAGCGATTGGACAATATTGTAAAGGTACTGAAACTTAAAAACCTACTGGTTTCCAAACAAACACTAATATTTGAAGCACTTTTAACCATATCAATATTTATTTAGTCAGTTAGATTTTGCATAATATGACGAATGGCTGCAGGCATATCCTGTGCCTGCAAGCCGCGCTGTCCAATCAATAGCTGATTATTATTTGCATAATCACGTGTTCTAGAACTACCTAGCTGCTGATTAACTAAGACATCTCTTGTCAATATATCTCCTGCTGATGCATGAATAAGTACCGCCTGACGTAAGCTACTCTGCGTACTATCCAAATCTTGCTGAGCCAATAGTCCGGCAGTTACTCCAGATAATACATCTCCCATGCCAGCTGTCGCCATTCCAGCATTACCAGCACCGCAAACGTATATTTCCCCATGCTCCAACACCAGCGATCCTGCGCCTTTTAATACCCAATCACCGCCATAGATATCAGCGCAGTGCTGTATAGCTGATAATCGATCACTCTCCACCTCGTTAATTTCTTTATTTAACAACTTCGCCGCCTCACCACTATGCGGGGTTAAGCAAACCTTATGCGTCTTACTATATTCTCTTAGCTGGGTAACGACTTCATGCTTATCAGCTTGCAGCGCTGCTAAATGGTATAGGCCATCTGCATCAATGACCACAGAAATGCCTTTTGCCATTATTGCTTGAATATAACGAACAAATAAATTTTCTGCTTTCTTATCACGCCCCATTCCCATACCAATGGCAACTACACTTGCATCCCCAATTAGCTTTTCAACGCCATCTTGATGATGTAAATTAATCGTCATAGCATCAGGTAACGAGGTCAATAGCGCTCCATGAAAGGCTTGATGACAGGCAACCGTTATCTTGCCAGCTCCAGTTGCCATTGCACTAGCAGAGGTCAGTATTGCTGCGCCGCCCATACCTTGAGAACCATCAATACGATTGCCTCCAATGGCCAATACATGACCGTAGCTGCCCTTGTAACTATTCTGTCGACGTGGTGCTAGACCTTGAGCGCTTGTAAGCAATGTAGCAACGGGTTCTACCGATGCATAAGGTATCAGCGGTATGTCAATGAGCTTTCCGCTATAATCCATCCCATCTTTGGTATGTAGTCCAAACTTGCGCGCAATCAAGCATAATGTGACATCTGCCTGTATCGCTAAATGCTCAAAAACCTGTCCTGTAGAGGCGACTAGACCACTTGGGATATCGACTGCAATTACCAAGGTATTATGCTGTTGAGCCAAACTATTAAAAGTGCTAATTGCCTGCTTATAAAAGCCTTCAGGCGCGCGATCTAAACCAATACCGAATAGTGCATCAATGTAAACATCGGCCTGTAATGTCATGTCCAATTGAGTGTTTTCATTTTGATAATACTGACTGTCTTCAAAGCGCTGGTGACATACATCTACAGCCATATGCTGGGCTTTTATTGCATCAGACATCGATGTTTTATGATTTTCGGCCTTTTCATCGTCAAACTTTTCAAGCGCTTGTAGACCAACAGTCATTACTTGTACTTGCCAGCCCAATTGCTGTAGATAATGAGAAATTAACCAACCGTCGCCGCCATTATTACCCTGTCCTACCCAAACACAAACGCTGGGCTGACGACTTGTACGATTGAAATATTTAACATTGTTTTTCGCTTGCGCTTTAGCTCGTTCATTAAGCTGTATAATATGCTGCGTCATCTGCCAAGCGGCTTGTTGCATCAAACCAAAACTATCATATCCTTGTGCAAACCATGCTTGCTCCATAGCATAAACTTGCTCGCTAATATACAAAGCAATAGGCATTGACGATTGAGAACATTGCGCTGATATTTGCATTTGTAATCGCATAATTTCCCTTATTCTTATTTTATGAGCTTATAAACGGCTAGGATGTAAATATAACAAAAGCACATCTGGAATTATGTATTGATGCTAATAACCATATATTTTAGTTTTATAGTTGCATCGTTAATAATCTAGCCTATCATAGCCGCTATAACATCACTATTTATGTCTATCACCGTATAACTTAACAAATTAGCATCCTCTAATATGAATCAAAAATCACCGACCAAACAGCAATCAACACACTCTTCTAGCATGCAAGCAAGAGAGAATATTTCTGTCGTCAATGCGTCGGTATTTGCTACCGCAGTAGATGTGAAGCATTGGATTAAAATCGAAGCCCAAGCTTTAGGATTCGCTGACTGTGGTTTTTTGTCTGTTCATCATCCTTTATTTGCTCAGCAGATTGAGCAGTTGCAACTATGGTTAGACAAAGGCTATGAAGGCCAATTGCAGTTCATGCACAATAACCATGAACTACGTGCGAATCCTGATAAACTCGTTGCAGGTGCAAAAACCATCATTAGTGTACGCATGGATTATCTGACCCAAACGCCAACGCCACGCGCTGTTGCCGATAATGATCAGCCAAACAATGGCATTATTGCTCGTTATGCGCGAGGCCGTGACTATCACAAGACCATGCGTAGCCGTTTGAAGCAATTAGCATTAAAGATTGAAACCATGCTTCCTGAATGGCAGCATTTGAATATTAGTGCCGAGACCGATTTTGTCTTTCGACCATTTAGTGACTCTGCCCCTATATTTGAGCGACCAATAGCTGATGCAGCAGGTCTTGGCTGGACTGGGAAACATACTTTATTACTGAATAAACAAGCTGGCTCATTTTTTGTACTAGGTGAGTTATTTATCAGTCTTGAATTGCCCGATGATAAGCCTGTTACTGCACACTGTGGCAGTTGTAGCGCTTGTATAGACATCTGCCCTACAAAGGCAATTATCGCACCTCATGAGCTTAATGCAGCTGCTTGCATCTCTTATTTAACTATCGAGCATGACGGGCCGATAGATATCAAATATCGCCGTGCCATAGGCAATCGAGTCTTTGGCTGTGATGATTGTCAGCTTATATGCCCTTGGAACCGTTATGCCAATCTGACATCAGTAGATGACTTTGCTCCTAGACATGGGCTTGATGACATCAGTCTCCTCGAGATTTGGCAGTGGCAAGAGGCTGAGTTTTTACAATATACACAAGGTAGCCCCATTAGGCGCACAGGTTATATTAATTTTTTGCGCAATATTGCAATCGGATTAGGTAACGCTAACACTAGCTTAGTTATTATCGAACAACTCCAGTCTAAATTAGGCCAACATAACGACATGCTTGACGAACATATTAATTGGGCAATTAGAGAGCAGCGTGTAAAGCTAAATCCTAATGATGAATAAGATAATTACGTGTCAGTAGCAAATTAAAAAACATACCAAAAAGACAGACAATAAAAAACGCCTTTTAATGTAAAAGGCGTTTTATTTTAACTAGTAAAACCATTGTTAACTACTTTTAGTTATGGCTTAGGTATGCGTAGTACTTGACCAGGATAAATCTTATCTGGGTCAGATAGCATCGGCTTATTGGCTTCAAATATCTTCATATAATCACCAGTTGAACCATATACGTCTTTTGCAATCTTAGATAAGCTGTCACCAGACTTCACGGTGTACATAGTTGACTCAGGCGCATCTTCTTCGATGTCAATATTATCAATTACCTTCGCAACATTCTGTACGTTACCAATAGCGATAATAGCTTTCTCACGATCGGCTTGAGTTTTAGCATTACCGCTAATTTCAGCAGTATCTGTTGAACCGTTATACTTAACTTTCAAGTTATCGATGCTAAGGTTTTGCTGCTGAATACGGCGCAACAAGATATTAGCCACTGATTGAGCAGAAGGCTCAGTAGTTTTTACTGGTGTATTAGCATCTGCTTTAGTTTCTGATTTTGCATCATGTTTATCATCATCACGGTTAAAAATCTTATCACCAATATCTTTTGCAAAACTGAACATACCCATATAAACGCTCCTTAATGATTTATTATTAGTTACTTTTCATGTCTCTTTTAGTTTTTAGCTCTATGTATAATGACGGGGAAATTTGTCTTTGTCATTGCAACGAGTATAACAAAGTTGTAGATCTAGAATAGCCATAGATAGTAAAAGTATGTTGGATAATGTTACTTCCACATAACTTGTGTTAACGATTTTTTCTATATGATTTAAGTGAAGTTCATTTGAATAATATGATATAACTCGCCAGTACTTTAGAAAGCCCAGTGACAAGAATCACTTTTTTAAGGCCTAAAAAAACCGCCTATCAGTAAAGATAGACGGCTTAAAAAAACTTGCTGTAGCTAACCCATAATTTAGCTAAACCAAAAGGTACATAGCCATATCATAAGAGAACTTTAGAGCAATAATGACTTATAGTTGAGCTTGGACGTAATCGATTGCTTTTTGTACTGTAGTCAACTCTGCTGAATCTTCATCAGGAATAGTAATGCCAAAGTCACTTTCAAATGACATAACAAGCTCAACTAAATCTAGTGAGTCTGCGCCTAAATCTTCCATGAAAGAAGCATCATTGTTGATGTCTTCGACGTTCATGCCCAACTGCTCTGCTACTGCAGATTTTACTCTTAACTCAGTATCATTACTCATATAAACTGCTCCTTTTTATATATCAATTTTTAAAAACTATCATCTAGCTTTTTTTAAGCTGATGATGTTATATCGAATACGGTAAATTATGTCAGTTATAAGACTCTAACACACTACTACCAATGTTTCGGTTTATTCAATGTCTTATGAGACCTCATTATAATACAGGTCTTAGACATAAAAGTATCCGTTATTATAACACCATTAATTACAGTTTACACTCGTTCACGCAGATTTTTATTATACGAGTGTAAACTATTTTTCTATCGTATACATGGTATTACATGTACATGCCGCCATTGACAGGTATAACTGCACCAGTAATATAGCTCGCTTCATCGCCAGCTAAAAACAATACTGCTGCTGCGATATCTTCTGGCTGTCCCAAACGTCCAATAGGTACAGCATCTAACATAGAGTTGAGTAAGCGCTCATCAAGCTCATCTGTCATATCTGTCTCAATAAGGCCAGGTGCCACACAGTTAATAGTTACTTGGCGTGAACCAATCTCACGTGCCAAAGTACGACTAAAGCCTTCCACGCCCGCTTTTGTAGCAGCATAATTGGACTGTCCCGCATTTCCCATTTTTGCAACTACTGAGCTAATGTTAATAATACGGCCTCGGCGTGCTTTCATCATTCCACGCACTGCCCGTTTACTCATTCGGTAAACAGATGTAAGGTTGGTATCAACCACACTATCCCAATCTTCATCTTTCATGCGCATCAGCAGACCATCTTGGGTAATACCTGCGTTATTTACCAATACTTGCACTGCGCCATATACACTTTCAATCTCTTCAAACAACTTATCAATTTGTGCACCATCACGGACATCTAAAACACGCCCGATACCACCAGAATCATGCAAATAATCATCTATAAGCGCAGCACCCTTTTCTGTAGTTGCTGTACCAATGACAAAATGTCCTTCTTTAGCAAAGCGCTTGGCAACTGCCTTACCGATACCGCGGCTTGCACCACTTACTAAAACAATCGTTCGGCTCATGATAACACCTCCATCAGTTTGTCCATTCGAGCAGGCTTATCTACTGGATAACTTGCAATAGGCTGTGCTTGACGCTTAGCCAAGTTACTCAGTACATTACCACTGCCACACTCAATTAATATGTTAATTTGTTTGTCTGCTAACTCTTGCATAGTTTTTGACCACAATACAGGTTCGCTAAGCTGTTCTGTCAATGCTTGTTTAATACTTTGCACATTAGTCTCAATACGAGCATGACGGTTTTGAATGACGGGAATAGTGGCTTGGTCAAATTTGATAGTTGCTAACTCTTCAGCTAATGCCTGACTGGCCGGCTCCATTAATGCACAATGTGAAGGTACGCTAACTTTTAGAGGAATTGCTTTTTTACCTGTATTTTGTACTTTATCAATAACAGCGGTAACACCAGCAGCATTTCCAGATATGACGACTTGCCCTGGGCTGTTAAAATTAGCCGCTCCAACAATAGCATTATCAACATGTTCAGTCGCTTGCTCACATAAAGTCTCAACACGACTGTCTTCAAGTCCTAATACTGCAGCCATAGCAGTATCAATACCGACCACTGCCTCTTGCATCAATTGCCCACGCTTATGTACTAATTTCACTGCATCAGTCAATGATATAACACCAGCGGCACAAAGCGCACTGTATTCACCTAAAGAATGACCTGCTAGATAAAGAGGCTTTTTATCAAGTTTATCTTGGATAATACGCCAAATTGCGATGCTAGCAGTCAATAACGCAGGCTGAGTGTATTGGGTCTGGTTCAGCTGTTCTTCGTTTTGGCAGATTGCCCACAGATCTTCACCTAAAGCTGTACTTGCCTCAGCAAAAGTATCATGTATTTGTGGGTATAATTCTGCAAGCTCGGAAGTCATTCCGACTGCCTGTGAGCCTTGTCCAGGAAAGATTACTGCAACACGAGGTGGCTGGGTTATTACTGTATCAGGTGCAGATGCCATAGCCAATATTCCTTAAGTGATTGGAGATGTCCCTAAAATAAATTGGGTATTGTCATAAAATATGACTTTAATTAATTTACTAATTATTCACAAACTATACACTGCTGCGTGCGATTATTACAGCCAGTAGTAAGCTGATAGTAATACAACGTATTTACCGAGTCATAGCAGATGCTATAAATAAAGCATTTTAGCTATTGAATCATACAGATAATGAGAGCCGTAAATAAAACATACTAGTAAATAATAAATAATAAAAAGCCAAGTTATCCAGCTACATAATATATGATAGCGAAATAACTTGGCTTTTATTGGCTCAATATATACTGTCTAAGAATAGTGGCAGGCGGCAATAGTAGATGAGTGAAAACATTACTATCGCCAGATGCAAACTATCAAATGAACAATAACTTAAGCTTCTTGACTAACTTTAAACAATTGACGACCACGATAAAAACCATCTTTAGTCATGTGATGACGACGATGTTTTTCACCAGTAGTAGCATCAACGCTTAGCTCAGCGATTTCCATACGATGGTGTGAACGGCGCATGTCACGACGAGAACGACTTTTACGACTTTTTTGAACGGCCATGATATAGCTCCTATACTTAAAAGGGGATAAGCTTGAAATTCAGCTTTAATCGACACTGACAGAGGCTATATAATCACAACAACCTAAGTCTTACGCATCATTAGTTAAATAGATTGCCACGTATTAAAGTGTTGATTACGTCTAAAATCTATAATTAGTTTGCAAGCTCAGCTTCTCTCTGCCAGTAGCAGATTGCTAGAATGCAATAAACGGGACATTATACGCATGTTTAACGGATTAATAAAGCCCTGCTTTTCACTCTTCTGCATAAAGCCGCCAAAAAGACAGTAGAATATCTGCCAAAATATCTTTTACAGATGCCGTTTATAGCATTATAAATTACCTTTCAAAGACGCCAAAGCAGCAAAAGGATTTTCAGTTTCTTCTTCTTCTGGTATCTCACCAAACTGCTCAACACTCATCTCGCAAGCATCATGCTTTGGAGCCATTGGCGTTTTCAGTAAAATCTCATCTTCGACCAATTTTTTAAGCGGTAATAAACGCTCTGGTGCAGGCTCAGTGATAATTTCATCAAGCAATAGATAGTCCTGTTCTTCACCGACCAAGCGCACTTGGCTTTCATTATCGAGTAGAGCGATATCATAATCATCGGTCAAATCGATAGCAATGGGTTGCAAACAACGCTGGCAGGTTAACCATACTTCACCAATTAAGGTAAAAGATAGATGCAACACATTATTATGGCGATATAGATTGGCTTTCATCTGAAGATCTGACTGCAGATGCTCAGTCGTTAATAGGGGATTAAGACGCTCAAAAGAGCGTGGTGCTACTTGCCCTACCCACTCAAAACCACTGTCTTCCCATTTACTTAAGGAGATATGTTCTGGCAGGTTAGCTGACGTAGGAGCTGATGCTTTATCAGCTTGAAGCGCTGACGGCTTGTTTATTGGGGTGCTTGACATGCGCGGCCTCATTCATCAAAAACGGTGTATAATATTGCCTGCCATACTAACGGAAAGCCTGATATGACGCCAGCGCTAGTATGTTACGATTTTTGCTGCTTACTATCTATTAAAAACGCGTACGATAAAACTTGCTATAAAAATAGCCTCATAACTTTTTTATTATTTACCTATTTGACTTGTCTATTTATGAATTCTCAACCTGATCATCCTGATTTTTCTACAGTATTGACTACAACTAATGCTACCACTTTATTAAATCGACTAATAGAATTAGAAGATACTTTTAATGTGGGCTCGAATTATACCAACTTAACCATCGGTAATAAAAAATTAGACGCTGTAGCCAAAACTAAGCTCGACAGCTACTTAAAAATTTCACAACAGCAGTGGCAGTGGTTAAATGATGTTAATACAGATAACAAAATTAAAAATACAATTATCAATACCTTGAGCTTACAAAAAAACTCCGAATACGCTCTTACGGATTGGCTGATATCACTGTTCAATGTCCTATTCTTAGGACAACAAGTAGAATTGATACGCGGCGAGCAAGAACCAGAGTATTTCCCAGCTCAAGGTGATAAACCTGCACGTATTGTATTCGCTCATGGTTTTTTTGCCAGCGCTCTGCACGAAATTAGCCATTGGTGCATCGCTGGTAGCGAACGTAGACTCTTAAACGACTTTGGATACTGGTATGCACCAGATGGACGAACAGCAGCGCAGCAGCAGGCTTTTGAAAGCGCAGAGGTTAAGCCACAGGCATTAGAGTGTTTATTCACACTTGCTTGCGGACGTCCGTTTCAAGTCTCGCAAGATAATTTATTCGCCAGCTTTGATACCAGCGCTAGTACATTTTCTCGAGATGTTTATCAACAAGTCGTTCAGTATATTGCTGTACCACAAAGTCTACCGCATGATGCTAAGACGTTATTGCGTACGTTATTAATAATCAATACCACTAAAATTATATAGGTACTTTAAAATTATATAGCTACTTTGCATATCTGTATAATGTTTAATCAACTATGTTTAACGTTTTCCTACGATTATTAACGGCATCTCTCTATATCTCTTAACTTCTTTGCCGCTATACTGAATCTGTAGTGTGATACTTCAAATATTATAAAATCAGTAAAACTACCTATAACCATATAAATAAGGAAATTTTATGCAAACTTTTTACATTCATCCAGACAATCCACAACCTCGCCTTATAGAACAAGCTGCTGACTTGCTACGCGCTGATAAACTACTTATCTATCCTACTGATACCAGTTATGCTTTTGGTTGTCGTCTCGGTGCAAAAGATGCACTTGAAAAACTTAAGCAAATTCGTGAACTTGATGATAAGCATCAATTTACCCTGTTATGCCGTGATTTAAGTGAAATTGCTAATTATGCCACAGTAGACAATGTGCAGTTTAAACAGCTAAAAGCACATACCCCTGCACCTATCACTTTTATTTTAAATGCTACTAAAGATGTGCCTAAAAAACTGGCGCACGCTAAGAAAAAAACTATTGGTATTCGCGTGCCAAGCAATCCTATTGCTCAAGCACTTTTGGAAGCGATGGACGAGCCTATTCTGACTAGCTCGTTAATATTACCAAACCGAGATGACATATTAGATGATCCTTTTGAGATCGAAGACTTACTGGGCAATCAAATTGATGGCCTAATCAATGCCGGTATTAAAACCACCAAACTGACTACCATTGTAGATATGACTAGTGGTCAGCCTGAAATTATCAGACAAGGTGCTGCCGATGTCGATTCATTGTTGTTGTAATTAATAGAGAATTCGACACGCAAAAAAAGGCTCCAAGTGAATTGGAGCCTTTTTTTATGAATTATATCGTCAATATAAAATTAGTCACGATCAACTAGTTCTACATATGCCATTGGCGCATTATCACCGTCACGATGACCGCATTTTACGATACGCAAATAACCACCTGGACGCGTTTGGTAACGAGGACCTAACGTGCCAAATAATTTGCCTACCATAGCTTTGCTACGCATACGGCTAAACGCTAAACGACGATTAGCAACGCTGTCTTCTTTAGCCATTGTAATCAACGGCTCGGCAACGCGACGTAGTTCTTTAGCTTTTGGTAATGTTGTTTTGATCAGTTCATGCTCAAATAATGAGTTAGTCATGTTCTGAAACATTGCCTTACGATGACTGCCGGTACGACCCAGCTTGACTCCACTCTTACGATGGCGCATAGTCAAATATCCTTAAAGTTTAACGGCTACGATAAGAAAAGCGATCATCAACACGTAAATCAGCTGGTGGCCAGTTATCTAAGCGCATACCAAGCTCTAAATCTTTAGACGCTAGTACGTCCTTGATTTCTGTTAATGATTTCTTACCAAGATTTGGGGTTTTTAATAGTTCAGTCTCTGAACGTTGTACCAAATCACCGATATAGTAAATGTTTTCAGCTTTCAAGCAGTTGGCTGAGCGAACCGTTAGTTCAAGATCATCCACAGGGCGTAAAAGCACCGGATCGACCTCTTCTTTTTCTTTCACAGGCTCAGGCGCTTCTTCAGCTTCTAGGTCAACAAAGATAGAAATCTGTTGTTGCAAAATAGTTGCTGCTTTACGAATTGCTTCTTCTGGATCTATAGTGCCATTAGTTTCAAGCTCAACGATAAGACGATCAAGATCAGTACGCTGTTCTACACGTGCGTTCTCAACTTGATAAGCAACACGAAGTACTGGACTAAAACTTGCATCAAGCTTTAAGCGTCCAATTGCTTTCGTGTCACCATCTTCACGGCGCTGATTTGCTGGCTCATATCCACGACCCATTACTACACGCAAACGCATCTTAAGATGACCACGCTCGCTTAATGTACCTAAAACCAACTCTGGATTGATAATGTCGACATTATGCGGTAGTGCGATGTCTGCAGCAGTAATAGTGCCTGGACCTTGTTTATCCAAGGTCAAAAATACTTCATTTTGGTCATGAAGTGTGATGGCCAAGCCTTTTAAGTTCAAAAGCAAGTCAAGCACATCTTCCTGTAGTCCTTCAAGCGTCGAGTATTCATGGTCAACACCATCAATCTCAGCTTCAATGACTGCAGCACCAGGTAACGAAGATAACAAGATACGACGTAAGGCATTCCCTAAGGTATGCCCAAAGCCGCGTTCTAACGGTTCGAGCGTGACTTTCGCAATCGTTTCGTTAACCGTATCCACATTAATGGCGTTCGGCGTTAGAAACTCAGTTGCATTTAGCATCATGATGTCACCTCGATTTATTTAACTGGTTTAATTAACGTTAATTGCTCAATGTTATTCTTATAACATTGAGCAGTACGTCAGTTATTTAGAGTATAGCTCAACGATCAAGCTTTCGTTGATTTCAGCAGGTAGATCAATACGATCAGGCGCTTGTTTAAACGTGCCTTGTAGTTTGCTGTGATCAACATCAAGCCATTCTGGAATACCACGTTGTGTTGCTAATTCGATAGCATTTTTAATACGTAGCTGTTCGCGAGACTTCTCTTGGATAGCGATGACATCACCATCTTGCAACTGGATTGAAGGAATGTTCACACGAACAAACTCATCACGGCCAGCTTTTTTTACCATAACAGTACGATGGCTAACTAGTTGACGTGCTTCAGCGCGAGTTGAGCCAAAGCCCATGCGATATACCACGTTGTCTAGACGGCTCTCTAGCATAGCTAACAAGTTCTCACCAGTAGCACCACGCTTGCGAGCAGCTTCTTTATAGTAATTAGCAAACTGACGCTCAAGAACACCATAAATACGCTTAACTTTCTGCTTTTCACGCAGCTGTAATGCATACTCTGAAGTCTTGTTACGGCTTACGCCATGTTGACCAGGCGGACGCCCAGCTTTTTTCGTTTTTACGTCATATGGTTTAACACCAGACTTAAGGCCTAAGTCTGTACCTTCACGACGTGATAATTTAAGTTTTGGTCCAATATAGCGGGCCATCTTTATGTCTCCTATAAGCTTTTGGGATAAAAAGCTTCGTCTTTAATATTAGACGCGGCGCTTTTTCGGCGCACGGCAACCATTGTGTGGGATTGGGGTTACATCAGAGATGCTGTTAACTTTATAACCCAATGCACCTAGTGCTCTTACCGCAGACTCACGACCCGGTCCTGGTCCTTTGACCAAAACATCGATATTCTTAACACCATATTCTTGGGCCGCTTTACCAGCGACTTCAGCTGCAACCTGAGCTGCAAATGGTGTAGATTTACGTGAACCACGGAAGCCTTGTCCACCTGAAGTGGCCCAAGCCAATGCATTACCTTGACGATCGGTAATCGTAACAATGGTGTTATTAAAAGACGCATGGATATGGGCTACGCCCTCCGATACTGAACGACGAGTCACCTTTTTGCGACTGCGAGTGTCTTTTGCCATCTTTTAGCTTCCTAAGTTAATTATCTTTTGAGAGGACGTGTCGGACCCTTACGAGTACGAGCGTTGTTCTTGGTGTTCTGACCTCTAACTGGTAGGTTACGACGATGGCGAATGCCACGGTAACAACCAAGATCAACTAAACGCTTAATATTCATTGAAACTTCACGACGAAGGTCACCTTCAGTCATGTAATTTGCAATTTGTGCACGGATAGCATCTAACTGTGTATCATCTAACTGACTGACTTTAGTAGTAGGGGCAATGCCAACTGCTTCTAAGATTTTCTGAGCAGTGGTACGACCTACACCAAAGATGTAAGTTAGTGAAATAACAGCATGCTTATTATCCGGAATGTTTACGCCGGCAATACGAGCCATTGATTTCTCTCCATTAAAGAAAAATAAGCGTTATTTATAAATAAGGCTTTATTTTTCAGATTTGTTGCTGTCAATACTAAAGCTTTTATAATTATTATCGCTGCTTTAACTTGGTTACAAGCCTATTCATTGACAGTATTATAAAAGTTTTTGCATAAACTACGGCAAGTGGCGGATGATATCGCATCCGCCGTTATTATTCAAGTATTATTTAAATATATAGATTTGGCTTAAGGCCAACTTCTATCTACCAATTAACCTTGACGTTGCTTGTGGCGTGGTTCTGCTGTGCAAATGATATGTACACGACCTTTACGGCGCACAACCTTACAGCTACCACAAATCTTCTTAACTGATGCTTGAACTTTCATAGCATGCTCCTTGAGATATCACACTACTCGTTAGGGTTGAGTAGGTGACTGAATTAACGTCTGATCATGGTATTGATGGGTCATCAAATGCGCCTGAATTTGCGATATGAAGTCCATTACCACAACCACCATAATCAGTAACGATGTACCACCAAGATTGAACGGCACACCAAATGATGACTGGATGACCATCGGCATTAAACAAATAACCGTCATGTATATCGCGCCAATAAAGGTTAATCGGTTTAATACATGATCGAGGTAACGCTGAGTTTGTTGTCCGGGGCGAATACCTGGAATATAAGCACCGCTACGTTTAAGGTTTTCGGCAACTTCACGTGGACTAAAAACCAATGCTGTATAGAAATAGCAAAAGAAGATAATCATCGCACCAAACAGGACTAAATATAATGGCTGTCCTGGAGACAACACTAATGCCATATTTTGTAATATTTTTTGGGTAAAAGTAGGATCAGTTGAATGACCAACCCACTGCCCTAAACTTGCTGGGAACAAAAGTAACGAGCTAGCAAAAATGGCAGGGATAACTCCTGCCATGTTTATTTTCAACGGCAAATGTGACTGCTGTTGAGCATAAATTTTGCGGCCTTGCTGTTGTTTCTGTGCATAGTTCACAGGAACACGGCGCTGGGCACGCTCAATATAAACGATACCAGCAGTAACCGCGACACCTAATAATACAAAAATAAATAGCACAATCAAGTTCATCTGACCTTGATTGACCTGTTCAATAGACTGCGAAATCATTCCAGGCGTACCAGCAACAATACTGGCAAAAATAAGCATTGAAATACCATTACCTACGCCACGCTCTGTAATCTGCTCACCGAGCCACATTAAGAACATAGCGCCTGCTACCAATGAAGTGACAGCAGGAATGTAAAAGGTAAGACCAGTAGACAATGTCAAGTTTTGACTGATTAAGCCAGCACACATTCCTAATGACTGTACTAGTGCTAAAGCAAGTGTTCCCTGACGGGTATACTTGTTTAGCTTACGTCGTCCCGCTTCACCCTCTTTTTTGAGAGCTTCAAGCGATGGTAATACTGCAGACATCATTTGTACAATAATAGATGCTGAAATATATGGCATAATACCAAGTGCCATAATGGACATACGTTCTAGTGCACCACCTGAGAACATATTAAACATACTCAGAATGGTGTTTTCGTTGCGCGAAAACAGATCAGCCAAATTGACCGGGTTAATACCCGGAACTGGAATATGTGACCCTAAACGATAAACAATCAATGCGCCAATTAAGAATAATAAACGCGTCCATAGTTCATCATACTTACGTATGAATGCAAATGGATTTAGCGGTATACCAGCCGATGACATTGATTGCTTGGACACGTTACTACTCCTCGATGCTACCACCAGCAGCTTCGATTGCTTGCTTGGCACCTTTAGTCACTTTAATACCTTTAAAAGTATAAGCTTTGGTGACTTCGCCTGACAGCATAATACGGGCACGCTTCATGTCATGACGGATAAGGTTAGCAGCTTTAAGTGTTTCAATGCTAACCACATCGCCTTCAATTTTATTCAGTTCAGACAGACGAACTTCAGCAGTTGTCATTGCCATTTTACTGGTAAAACCAAATTTTGGTAGACGACGATATAAAGGCATTTGACCACCTTCAAATCCTGAGCGAATGCTAGAACCTGAACGAGATTTCTGACCTTTTACACCACGACCACCAGTCTTACCAAGACCTGAACCGATACCACGACCACGACGTTGGGCAGTTTTCTTTGCGCCAACACCTGGTGATAATTCATTTAATCTAAGACCCATTACGCTTCCTCCACTTTTACCATGTAGTTGACGCGATTAACCATACCACGTGTTGAAGGAGTATCTTCTACTTCAACAGTATGATTAATACGGCGTAAACCCAATCCTTTCAAGCTCGCTTTGTGGCTCTTTAGGCGATGGGCACCCGATTTAAATTGAGTGACTTTCATTTTTTTCATCGTAACTCACCTAGTCTAAGTTAACCCAAGATTTCGTCTACAGATTTACCACGTTTCGCTGCCATCTTCTCTGGAGTTGACATATCACGTAAACCGTTAAACGTTGCACGAACAACGTTAGCAGTATTGGTAGAACCATAACATTTAGTCAAAACATCTTTGACACCAGCAACTTCTAATACAGCACGCATTGCGCCACCAGCGATTACGCCAGTACCTTCAGATGCAGGTTGCATATAGACTTTACTAGCACCATGACGTGCTTTGATCGGATGATACAAAGTTGCATCATTAAGCTCAACAGTAATCATATTACGTTTTGCAGCTTCTAGTGCTTTTTGAATAGCAGCTGGCACTTCACGTGCTTTACCACGACCAAAACCGACACGACCATTACCATCACCTACTACGGTTAACGCAGTAAAAGAGAAGATACGACCGCCCTTGACCACTTTTGCAACGCGATCAACGGTAACAAGGCGTTCTACTAGACCGTCTGTTTGTTCATTTTTATCATTTTTATCATTTCTAGCCATGATTAAAACTCCAATCCGTTTTCGCGAGCTGCTTCAGCTAAAGCTTTAACTCGACCATGATATTTAAAACCACTACGGTCAAAGGCAACTTTAGTAATGCCAGCTGCTTTTGCGCGTTCTGCGATCATTTGGCCTACAGACGTCGCTGCATCAGCGTTGCCAGTCGCGCCTGAGCGCAAGCTGCCGTCTAAGGTAGATGCCTGAGCAATCACTTCACCACCGTTCGGAGAGATAATCTGGGCATAAATGTGCTTCGGCGTGCGGTTAACCGTCAGACGATGAACGCCTAAAAAACGGATATGCGCGCGGGTTTTCTTAGCTCGACGCAGACGAGCTGCTTTTTTATCAAACATTTCAACTCACCTTATTTTTTCTTAGCTTCTTTGCGAACCACATGTTCGTCGCTATAACGAATACCTTTGCCTTTATAAGGCTCTGGTGGGCGGAAACCACGGATATTAGCCGCTGCTTGACCAAGCTGCTGTTTATTGTTTGATTTTAAAACAATTTCAGTTTGCGTTGGAGTTTCAGCTGACACACCTTCAGGTAGCGTATATTCTACTGGATGCGAGTAACCAACGTTAAGGATTACTTTATTGCCAGTAGCTTGCGCACGGTAACCAACACCAATTAGTTGAAGACGTTTTTCAAAGCCTTCATTGACGCCTGTAACATAATTGTTAAGCAGGGCGCGCATGGTGCCAGTATGCATCATAGCTTCTTTTGAATCGACTGTAGGTGAGAAAATGATTGCATCATCTTCCTGTTTCAGCTCGACCAATTCATGCAGGCGTAAAGACATATTGCCGTTCTTGCCTTTAACTTCGACCTGCCGATCGTTCAAAGTAACGCTCACGCCATTGGGTAGCGTCACTGGGGCTTTAGCCACACGAGACATAGGAATATTCCTTGAAAAATTAAAACTTATATTAGCGAAAAAACTAACAGGCTAAAAAGCCTGCTAGTTTATCATAATTGATCCTATTAAACACTAACGAATTTTTATGAAATCGCTAGACGTCTAATTTACTTTAAGTTTAGAACAATCTTTATCAGATTGAAGCTAACTTAAAAGGATTCAAATAGACTTTATCGTTGTGCTGCCTTAAGCAACAAATGCAACGATTTCACCACCGATACCAGCAGCGCGAGCAGCACGATCACTCATAATGCCTTGGCTAGTTGATACGATAGCAACACCCATACCTTGCTTAACAGTAGGGATAGCGTCTTTACCGCGATGCTGGCGTAAACCAGGACGGCTAAAACGTTGGATAGTTTCGATGACAGCTTTGCCTTCGAAGTATTTTAGTTCAATAGTAAGTGTTGCTTTGTTGTTGTCTTCTTCAGTAACAACGGCATTAGCTACATAACCTTCGCTAACTAATAGATCAGCGATTGATTTACGTAGTTTAGAGCTCGGCATTGCTACCGATACTTTGTTAGCCATTTGTGCGTTACGAATACGGGTTAGCATATCCCCAACGGTATCTTGCATACTCATATAGTTACCCCTTACCAGCTTGCTTTACGAACACCAGGCACATCGCCTTGCATGACTCGCTCACGCAGCATATTGCGTGATAAGCCAAACTTACGGAAGTAGCCATGAGGACGACCGGTGATAGCACAACGATTGCGCAGACGTACTGGCGATGAATTACGTGGTAGAGCTTGTAGCTCTAACATCGCGTCCATACGCTCTTCGTCACTTGCAGTCATATCACTGATGGTTTCTTTTAGCTTAATACGCTTTTCAGCATATTTAGCAACCATTTTTTCGCGCTTTAATTCGCGGTTAATCATGCTCTTTTTTGCCATAACGTCTTTACCTTATTTAAATGGGAAGCCGAATGCTTTAAGTAACGCACGACCTTCTTCATCAGATTGAGCTGACGTGGTGATTGTCACATCCATACCACGGATACGATCAATCTTGTCAAAATCTACTTCTGGGAATACGATTTGTTCTTTGATACCCAGTGAATAGTTACCACGTCCGTCAAAGGCTTTAGGTGAAAAACCACGGAAATCGCGAATACGAGGAATTGCAATGGCAATCAGACGATCTAAAAATTCGTACATTTGCTCACCGCGTAGCGTTACTTTACAGCCAATTGGCCATTCTTCACGAATTTTAAAGCCAGCAACTGATTTACGCGCTTTGGTGACGACAGGCTTTTGACCAGCAATCGCTGTCATGTCAGCTACTGCACCTTCAAGCAATTTCTTGTCTTGAGACGCACCGCCTACACCCATGTTAATTGTGACTTTAGTGATTTTAGGCACTTGCATCACATTGTCTAAACCAAGCTCTTCTTTGATTTGCTGCTTTAGTTTATCGTTATATAAAGATTTTAATCTTGCCATTACCATTACACCCTTAGTGTCTTACGCAGTCGCCACTACTTCACCGTTCGAACGATAGACGCGTTGTTTCTTGCCGTCTTCGCCGAATTGATAAGTAATACGGTCTGCTTTTTGGGTTTGCGCATTTAAGATTGCGACATTTGAGATATGCAGAAAAGCTTCTTGCTTAAGAATGCCACCTTCAACGCCAGTTGCCTGATTTGGCTTCTGATGTTTAGTAACAATATTAATGCCTTCTACTTTAATACGATCATTTTTTACAGCTTGTACAGTACCTTGTTTGCCTTTATCTTTACCAGCAATCACGATAACTGTATCGCCTTTACGTAATTTTGACATGGATTACCTCACAATACTTCTGGTGCTAGTGATACAATTTTCATAAACTGATCACCACGTAGTTCACGAGTTACCGGTCCAAAAATACGAGTTGCAATCGGTGCTTTATTTTGGTTCAACAATACCGCAGCATTGTCGTCAAAACGCAGAACAGAACCATCAGGACGACGAACGCCTTTTTTGGTACGTACAACTACCGCATTCATCACATCGCCTTTTTTAACACGACCGCGAGGAATGGCTTCTTTAACCGTTACTTTAATAATGTCGCCAACTGATGCATAACGACGATGAGAACCACCCAGTACTTTAATGCACTGAACTCGCCTTGCACCGCTATTATCTGCAACTTCCAGCATTGACTCAACCTGAATCATAGCGTTACTCCACACGTATGAGCAAAAAAACCAGTTGCTGCCGCTAGCACAGTATGAGTAGACGGCATTTTAATGTAAATAACCGCACCTTACTCTTAATGTGAGTGATATACGCTCGGCGCAATCAGCATCCTTAAAAAGGCGGCTATTTTAACAGCTTCTGGCTTTTAATGCAATTTACTTAGATTTTTTCTACTTTTTCAACCACATCAACTAAAGTCCAAGACTTAGTTTTTGAGATTGGACGCGTTTCTTTGATGCGGACAAGGTCGCCTTGTTGGCAAACGTTATTCTCATCATGGGCCTTAATTTTTGTAGAACGACGAAGCTGTTTGCCATACAAAGGATGACGAACCAGACGCTCAATCAAAACCGTGATGGACTTGTCCATCTTGTCGCTGACAACTCGTCCTGTCAATACGCTAGCATTGGTAGCTGTTTGATTGTTATCGCTCATGAGTCGCCTCGTTGTTTCTCGTTAATCAAAGTCTGAATCTGAGCAATCGTGCGACGATTGCCTCTGACTTCATGGGTATTACCCAACTGACCAGTTGCTTTAGCCATACGAATACGGAAAGCATCAAGTTGCTTTTCATCAAGTAACTGAGTCAGTTCTTCTAATGATTTATCACGTAATTCACTGATCTTCATTACATTATCGTCCGCTTAACAATGGTAGTTTTAAAGGGCAGTTTTGCTGCAGCAAGCGTTAAAGCTTCGCGAGCAAGCTCTTCTGAAACCCCTTCGAGTTCATATAGCACCTTACCAGGTTTGATTTCGCATACCCAATATTCGACTGGACCTTTACCTTTACCCATACGTACTTCTAATGGCTTGTTGGTAATTGGCTTGTCTGGGAATACACGAATCCAAATCTTACCACCACGCTTAATTTTACGAGTAATGGTACGACGTGCCGCTTCAATTTGACGGGCTGTCATACGACCACGCGTCAAAGATTTTAGACCAATTTGTCCGAATGCAACGGTGCTTCCACGATGAGCTAGCCCAGTGTTACGACCTTTATGCATTTTACGAAACTTGGTACGTTTTGGCTGTAACATAGTTTAACCTCTGTCTGAGTTTCGACGGTTTCCACCACGACCACGGCGTTTTGGCGCACGAGTCTGCTCTTCTTTGACGGGATTGTATACGCTATTCATGCCGTCAAGGATTTCGCCACGGAAAATCCAAACTTTTACACCAATGGTGCCGTAAGTTGTTTCCGCACGTACTGACGCATAGTCAATATCAGCGCGTAGTGTATGCAATGGCACACGACCTTCACGGTACCATTCAGAACGAGCAATCTCAGCACCGCCAAGACGGCCAGACAACTCAACTTTAATACCTTTAGCACCAGAACGCATACTGTTCTGTACAGCGCGTTTCATCGCACGACGGAACATAACGCGACGCTCAAGCTGACTAGCAATACCGTCTGCTACCAAACGAGCGTCAAGATCAGGTGACGTGATTTCTTCAATGTTGACCTGAGCAGGTACGCCCATAATTTTGGTCAATTCTTTTTGAAGTCTTTCGATATCTTCGCCTTTTTTACCGATAACAATACCAGGACGCGCAGTGGCGATGGTAATCTTAGCAGCACCAGTAGGACGCTCGATCATTATGTTGCTGATCATAGCGTTATCTAGTTTTTTGCGTAAATATTCACGAACTTGAATATCGTTGATTAGGTATTCTGAGTATTGTTTAGGGTTAGCATACCAGTTTGCGTTATGCTTTTTTACAACACCAAGACGAATTCCGATTGGATGTACTTTTTGACCCATAACTTATTCTCCTACCTTTATAGTGATGTGACAGGTACGTTTACTGATACGATCAGCACGACCCTTAGCACGTGGTAGGATACGCTTTAGCGTGATGCCTTCATCGACATAGATAGTAGCGACTTTTAGGTCGTCGATATCTAATCCATGATTATGTTCGGCATTGGCGATGGCTGAGTTAAGACATTTCTTAACAAACACAGCGCCTTTTTTATTGCTATACGTTAGGATATCCAAAGCACGTTCGATAGATTTGCCACGAACTTCATCAGCAACGAGTCTAACTTTTTGTGCCGAGATGGCGGCACCGCGTAATTTTGCAGTTACTTCCATGGTAAGCACCTTATTTCTTAGCTTTTCTGTCAATGCCATGACCACGATACGTACGAGTCGGGGCAAATTCACCTAGTTTATGACCAACCATCTGCTCGCTCACGATAACCGGTACATGAGTACGGCCGTTGTGAACAGATAAAGTTAGGCCAACCATTTGTGGCAAAATCATCGAGCGGCGCGACCAAGTTTTAATCGGTTTGCGTGAGTTGGTTTCTAATGCATTCTCAACTTTAGCAAACAAGTGCGCGTCTATGAATGGACCTTTTTTCAATGAACGAGGCATGAAATTCTTCCTTATTTCTTCTTCTTGGCGCGACGGATGATCATATTGTCAGTACGCTTATTATGACGCGTTTTAAGTCCTTTAGACTTCTGACCCCAAGGGCTAGTTGGATGGCGACCTTTGTTACGACCTTCACCACCACCATGTGGGTGATCAACTGGGTTCATCGCTACACCGCGAACGGTAGGACGAATACCACGCCAACGTGAAGCACCGGCTTTACCAAGTGATTTCAAGTTGTTTTCAGTATTAGAAACTTCACCAATAACTGCACGGCAGTTGATATGTACACGGCGAGTTTCACCTGAACGCATACGAAGAATCGCATAAATACCGTCACGACCTAATAACTGAACGCTTGCACCCGCTGCACGAGCCATCTGTGCGCCTTTACCGATTTTAAGTTCGATATTATGGATCACAGTACCCAATGGGATGTTTTTAAGCGGTAAACAGTTACCTGGACGAATTGGAGATGCTTCGCCTGACATTACTGTATCGCCAACTGCTTGTTTTTTAGCAGCAATGATATAGCGACGTTCGCCATCAGCATACTTAAGTAAAGCAATATGTGCAGTACGGTTAGGATCGTATTCAATACGCTCTACCGTTGCTGGAATATTGTCTTTGGTGCGTTTAAAATCAATAATACGGTAATGTTGCTTATGACCACCGCCAATATGACGAGTAGTTATACGGCCATTATTATTACGACCACCTGACTTACTTTTTGATTCGAGAAGCGCTGCATAAGGACGACCTTTGTAAAGGTGTGGATGCACCACTTTTTCAACAAAACGACGGCCTGGTGATGTTGGCTTTGCTTTTACGATAGGCATGAGTGTTATCCTTATTCGTTGTTCGCTGTTTCACTAGTAGAGGTAGTAGTATCAACTACGTCCTCACCAGCATCAGCCATTTGTACATCGTGACCAGCTTTTAGGGTAACATAGGCTTTTTTATAGTCATTACGACGGCCGATGCTCTTACCAAAACGCTTTGTCTTACCTTTAACATTCAAAGTGTTCACTTTAGTAACTTCAACACCTTCAAACATTAGCTCAACTGCTTTTTTGACTTCTAACTTAGTAGCGTTAGCATCAATTTTAAATACTTGCACGCCAAGTGAGTCACCAAGCATTTGAGATTTCTCTGAGAAGACAGGTCCTCTTAAGACCTGATAAAGTCTTGCGTTATTCATGCTAGTGCTTCCTCAAATTGTTTCGCAGCTTCAACTGACATGATCACTTTATCAAAGGCGATCAAGCTCACTGGATCCACTTCGTTTGTACCAAGTACATTGACGTGTGGAATATTGCGGGCGGCTAAGTATAAGTTTTCGTCAACATCTTTTGTGACGATAAGTGCACGAGGTGCATTTAATTCACTTAACTTTGCAATCAACTCTTTGGTCTTAGGTGCAGAGATTGTTAATTCTTCAACCAAGATTAGACGTTCTTGACGTATTAACTCGGCTAAGATGCACTGCATAGCGCCGCGATACATTTTGCGGTTAACTTTTTGTGACCAGTCTTGTGGTTTGGCCGCGAATGCACGTCCGCCCCCACGCCAGATTGGGCTACGAATAGAGCCTGCACGAGCGCGACCAGTACCTTTTTGGCGCCATGGCTTAATGCCACCGCCAGAAACTTCGGCACGGGTTTTTTGTGCACGTGTACCTTGACGAGCACCTGCAAGATATGCAGTGACGACTTGATGCACTAATGCTTCGTTGAATTCACGACCGAAAGCCGTATCAGAAAGCTCAACCGCCGCACCTGTAACTGTTTTTAAATCCACGTTAATCCCCTTGCTTAGGCTTTGATTGACGGACGTACGATAACGTCGCCACCGGTGGCACCTGGGATAGCACCCTTGATGACAAGTAACCCTTTTTCGGCATCAACCGAGACCACTTCTAGGCCTTGAACGGTAACACGTTTGTTACCCATTTGGCCCGCCATCTTTTTGCCTTTGAATACTTTACCTGGCGACTGGTTCTGACCAGTTGAACCATGTGCACGATGAGATACTGAGTTACCGTGCGTAGCATCTTGCATACTAAAGTTGTGACGTTTTACAGGACCTTGGAAACCTTTACCTTTACTATTTCCTGTAACATCAACCATCTGACCTTGTTCGAACAAGTCAGCTAGAATTTCACCACCAATCTCACGACCTTCAAGATCGCTTTCATTGGCACGAAATTCCCAAACACCACGACCAGCTTTAACGCCAGCTTTTGCGAAGTGACCTTTCTGTGCGGCTGTTACGCGGCTGTCACGACGAGTACCTGTGGTGATTTGAATGGCTTGATAGCCATCTACATCAGTATTTTTTACTTGAGTAATGCGGTTTGCATCGACCTCAATCACTGTTACAGGGATAGAGGCACCTGTCTCAGTGAAGACACGGGTCATGCCGCATTTTTTACCGACTAAACCGATCGCCATTTTAGACCTCTTTATATCTTATATTAATGGGTTGGGCATTTAATGTGCATTAACCCAAAGCAATTTGAACGTCAACGCCCGCCGCTAAATCTAACTTCATTAACGCGTCCACAGTTTTGTCAGTAGGTTGAACGATATCAACCATACGCTTATGAGTACGGATTTCGTACTGATCACGAGCGTCTTTATTGACGTGTGGCGAGGTTAGAACGTTGAAGCGCTCAATGCGAGTCGGCAACGGTACAGGACCACAAACTTGCGCACCGGTGCGCTTTGCAGTATCAACAATCTCTTGTGCAGATTGATCAATCAGACGATGATCAAAAGACTTAAGACGGATACGGATTCTCTGGTTAGCCATGCCAGCAAGCTCCTAATATGTGCTTTTATCATTCTTGCTTTGCAAGTAAATGAGTAAAAGCCGTTTGGTTAAATATTCACTTAAAGCGGCCTTCTGTTCTTAACCAGAATGAGTTCGTTAACGGAACTTATAGCGTACTAAAAGCAAAATAGTTTAAAGCCCCGCCGACCCTTCCATTATAGGATGTCAGCAAAGGCATAATGAAATAGTGCTAGAAACGATGCTCTAGCTGTCATAGCGCCAGCTTTTTTATTGGCCGCGCATATATAATTCAGTGGTGTATATTATACATAGTATTTATCTGATTGCAAGACCAATATCTAGAACACTCAACAGCATTATTAAAATTAGTTCACTTCAAAGTTAATCGCTATCTATTATTAGTTATATATATTTGACTAATTTCTAAAATGAGTCATTACAACTCTATTGACTACTTAACGTTTTAATTGCTTCATTCAAAACGCTAAGGTCGAAGACTAGTTACCGTCTAGTCTAATACAATATCATACTGCTCTTGGGTATATAGGTTTTCTACTTCAAAAGTAATAACTCGTCCTAATAAGTATTCAAGATCTGCAACTGTATCCGCTTCTGAGGTTAGTAATAAGTCAATAACGGCAGCATGAGCCACGACTGTAAACTTCTTTGGAGAGTTATAAGTACGAGCGCAGCGCATCATTTCACGAAATATCTCAAAGCAGACTGTTTCGGCTGTTTTGACAAAGCCGCGACCCTGGCATGTCGAGCAAGGCTCGCATAGTTGCTGCCCTAACGACTCACGTGTCCGTTTACGTGTCATCTCTACCAGACCAAGCTCACTGACTTGGGTGATATTGGTCTTGGCATAATCTTGAGTAAGCTGTTCTTGTAAGCTTGTCAGTACATCATCTTTATGTTCTTGCTCTAGCATATCGATGAAATCTAAAATAATGATGCCACCCAAATTACGCAGACGTATTTGACGGGCGATTGCATGTGTGGCTTCAAGATTGGTTTTATAGACAGTATCTTCTAATGAACGTCCGCCGACGAATGAGCCCGTATTGACATCAATAGTCGTCATCGCTTCGGTTTGATCAATAATCAGATAACCACCAGATTTTAAATCAACACGACGTTTTAAAGCATCGCGCAAGTCTTCTTCAACTCGATGCACATCAAACAGTGATTGCTCAGCAGTGTAGTGAACAATGCGATCATAGACAAAGGGCACAAACTCTTTAGCAAAATGCCGTACTTGCTCGTAGATTTGCGTATTGTCAACGATGACTTTTTCGGTGTCTGCATGTACCAAATCACGAATAGAGCGTAGCGGTAAAGACAGCTCTTGATAAATAAGCTCTGAGCTTTGATGGTGGTTCATCTCTTGTCGACGTGCACAAATAGTTCGCCAGAGCTGCACAAGATAGTAAATGTCTTCTTCAAGCTTATCGACAGGGACGCGCTCAGCCGCCGTACGCGCAATCAAACCACCTTTTAAATTGACTGTCTGCATCAGACTGGTCAGCTCAGTTTTGAGACGCGTGCGTTCATCATCACTATCAATACGCTGGGAGATACCAACATGATCGCTTGATGGCAAATATACTAGATAACGTGATGGTAATGAGACGTTGGTAGTCAGACGTGCGCCTTTACTACCTAATTGATCTTTAGTCACTTGTACTAAAATACGCTGACTTTCATGCAGGCGATGTTGGATAAGTGTCTTACTAGGTGCAGCTACGATCTCAGTGGTCTTTGCGCTGACAACAGGTGGCGTTATCTCCAGACTGTCGGCTAATGTTGCTCCAGTGTCCGTCGAATCCACGGCCTCTGGTACAGATTGGTTTTTATTCTTTGAAGTGGGTCGTGGTTCACGCTGCATATCATTGACATGTAAAAAAGCCGTACGTGACTGACCAATATCTACAAAGGCAGCCTGCATTCCTGGTAATACACGTACCACCGTACCCAGATAAATATTGCCTACTAATCCTAACTTATGATGGCGCTCTATGTAAATCTCGCCGAGCACACCATTATCCAAGACAGCCACGCGGCATTCCATGGGACTGACATTAATCAGCAGCTCTTCAGACATATTGTTTTTCTCTTATTGCTTATAGTTCTTATAAACAGTTCTTATAAATAGTGATGAATAGCTCTTTAATAAAAATATAGCTTCCTGAACTTGTAGTGTAACAAACGTCTTAGGGTACTGCCCACCATCCTGCCGTGTCATTATGTGACTAATTACTTTTGCATGTGCCTCTTCAATACCATCTACGCTTATAAACCGTAGATATTATGGCTTTTAGTTGCTTCATCAATTAATGCTAGCGTTTGTGCTAATGGTAATCCTACAACGTTAGTGTAGCTACCATTAATACTCGTTACCCAAGCAGCGGCTAGACCCTGAATAGCGTAACCACCAGCTTTATCAGCAGGCTCATCGCTATCCCAGTAATCACTCATCATATCTTGCGTTAACGGGATAAAAGTGACATCAGTAGACTCAATGATTTGCTTTTGCCATACCACTTTTAACGGCTCATTACTTAATTGTTTATCAGCATCTGTCGTTGGCTTAGCAGGAAGCAATGCTACTAAGGTCGCTTGTACAGCAGTCCATACTTGATGAGTGTTATCAGACATCTGCCGCCACATACTATAGGCATGAGCGCGATCTGCTGGCTTGACTAGCACGGTCTTACCATCAGGCAGCACACCAATAGTGTCGGCTGTTAAAATTATAAATGGCGTAATTGGTTTAGATAGCTGAGAGCTATTACATTGATAGTCTAGGTTTAACTGGGCAATAGCGGCATCGGCTTTAGCAGCAATCATCCGTAGAATATAGTCTTTTGGAGATTCGTTATCATATGGCGTCTCATCAATATCAACGCTCATAATAGTCAAATCAAGCTGGGCACTGGAAAGAAGCTCTTGACGACGCGGCGAACCAGAAGCCAATAGGATATCCATCACTACTCTCTTATTGTCATAATGTTTTACAATTTTAGAACTATCAGTGAGGCACTGAAACTCACTAAGCACTTATTGTATTCGACATAGGTAACGTGCAAATTTTAGCGAGTAAATCCACGTAATATTAATAGTATGATTGGCCAGCTTAAGATACTCATTAATAAAGATAACCCCGATTGTGCGACAAACAGGTTTTGAGTCATTAGCTGCAATACCCATAAGCTTAGTTGAAAAACGATTAACCCTACCGCTGCTAAGAACCAAGCACTAAGCGTATTTAATTGCTTTATCTGAATGCTACATACCCTAAGTGCTAATACCATCACTACCGCTGCGAATGCTTGTTGACCAAGGTGAGTATCCATTAGTAAGTCAGCAGCAATACCAACAGTAAATGCTGTAAAAATACCAACGTAGCGTGGTTGAAATAATAACCAAAATATCAGCACCATAATCATGATCATGGGACGTAAGGTTGCTATGGTCGGGCTTAATGGATAGACATTAGGTGACGAAGCAACCACAAAGCTTAGTATGATTGCGAGCAGCATCTTACTAGGTGAATGCTCAGAGTTCGAAAGCGCCATGAGTGCTTGCCTTAACGTTTATTTAGCGACTGGCAGGTATTGATGATTGGGTGTCAACGTGCACTATTTTATCTTGCAGGATTAGTACATAAGCATTATCAACAAAATTGGCGGCAGGTGATACCTCGATGCTTCTAAAGTTATCAGCTTGGGTATCTTTAATACGAGCAATACGGCCTACTCGATAACCTGCTGGAATACGTCCGCCAAGACCAGAAGACACTAACTCATCGCCAATACGTACGTCTGAGGTTTTGAATACGTAGTTAAGTCTTAGTGAGGTTGGGATACCCGCACCTGTGACGATTGCGCGTTGACCAGTACGCTTGATGGTTACTGCGACTGACTGCTGTTCATCAGTGATCAATAACAAGCGACTGGTATTGGGATATACATTAATAATTTGTCCCAAAATACCGTTTTCATCAATAACTGTTTGCCCAACTTGGACACCATCTTGAGCGCCCTTATTAAGTACAACGATTTGCTTAAGCAAATTGGTATCTGTACCGATTACTTGTGCTAAATTTAGATCAAACAAGTCAGGCTTGGTAGTTGACAAAATGCCTTGCAAGCGTGCGTTTTGTGCCAAGACATAATCTTGCTGCTGGAGCTTTGCTTGTGCATGAATAAGTTGCGACTTTAGTTGTACGTTTTCGCGGCGCAACGCTTCTTTTGATTGCACGCTACCACGTACCCAATGCTCAGCATAGCTTGGCAATAAAGAAAACTCATAGATAGGCTGCATGGCTGCATGGCTGATACTGCGAACAGGCTTGAACCACTCTGGATTTTTGCTATCAAACCACATGACTATTAGCGCCACTATTAATACAATAACAGTCCTACGAAGTGCGAGTGGTTGACGGGCAAAAATACTTGGGATCATAGGGCATCTAATTTGATCGGTACCCAGCGCGGGGTATAAAGCCATCACACATAAGAGATGACGACATATGCTAGTTATTAATGTGACAAAGGCAGTCTCGTTGACCGCCTCTGTGTAGATATTTTCTTTGGCTTAGATTTATCACCTAGAATGTATCTAAAGGCGCTTTAATAATCAAAAAGGCTTATACAAAAATCATATTCAAGCTTTTGTTATTAATGAAATCAAGCGCGATGCCACCGCCACGGCTAACACAGGTCAGTGGATCTTCTGCGACAGTAACTGGTAGACCAGTCTCTTTTGAGATAAGCTTGTCCAAATCACGTAGCAATGCGCCACCACCAGTCAAGACAATTCCACGTTCTGCAATATCTGATGATAACTCAGGCGGAGTCTGCTCAAGTGCTGCTTTTACTGCGCTCACGATACCACTTAATGGATCGCTTAGTGCTTTTTGAATCTCTTCTGAATTGATCGTAAACGTCTTAGGTACGCCTTCTGCCATACTACGACCGCGAACCTCTACTTCTAAATTGCTATCTTCGTTAAGCGCTGAACCTACTTCTTGTTTAATACGCTCAGCTGTGGTTTCACCAATCACGCAACCATGTGTACGGCGTACGTGGGTAATGATGGCATCATCGAACATATCACCGCCAATCCGGATTGACTCTGCATACACACAACCAGATAGCGCAATAACAGCAATCTCAGTAGTACCGCCGCCGATGTCAACAACCATTGAGCCACTGGCTTCGTGTACCGGCATGCCCGCACCAATAGCCGCTGCCATCGGCTCTTCTAATAACAATACCTTGTTAGCGCCTGCTGATGATACCGCTTCACGAATAGCCTTGCGCTCAACCAAAGTAGATTTGCAAGGTACGCAAACTACTACATTGGGCTGTGCCATAAAACGCTTGGCTTTTACTTTGGCAATAAAATGCTTCAGCATCTTTTGCGTCACTTCAAAGTCAGCAATGACACCGTCTTTTAATGGACGAATAGCCGTAATATTGGCAGGTGTTCGCCCTAGCATTTGCTTGGCATCAAGACCGACAGCAGCGACGGTAGGGTTTTGGGTACGGTTGCTACGTAAAGCGACCACTGTAGGCTCGTCGAGCACCACACCTTTATTAGGAATAAAGATTAAGGTGTTCGCAGTACCAAGGTCGATAGCGATATTATTTGATAAAAATCCAAACGGGTTCATTAATATATCCAGCGGCTTACAAATGAGGCGAATGAGATGACTGAGGCGGTGCTCGTCGGTATTGAGTAGATTGTAGTCAGGTGCTCAGATTAGCAAAAGCGTATCTTTGCGACAAGTTGAATCCGAGCAATAATGACTAAAAGCCAAAAGTGAGCTAAATTATACCGATTTAGCTCAAAAAAAACACAGATATTTGCATCAGAAAGTCAGGATTTTAGTTTGAAACGCTAAAAGTTGTTACAAAGTTTGAAATAGTAGTAAATACTATTCAACTTAATGAAACATCATTTAATTCAATAACTAACAAGGCTCTATCAACAGTTGACAATTTTGCTCAATAGCAAGTGCATACTGTAACGTATTTCAGAACACAATGGGTGAGCAATTAGGAATGAAACATTAACTATACGGTCAGTTTGACAAACCATTCTATCTTGGTTGATATTATGCATCAATCAGGCGCCCTGCTCTGTAAACTTGGGTCAGATGCTTTATAATAAGCCAACTCTATATGAGATTCTTTAGCACTTATCTATTTTAGTTTTATTATTTACTTATATTAGGGCGTGTTCTTAATCTGAACAAGTGAACCTCTAATGGACTAATAGTCGCTTAATTGCTAATCGTTCAATTAATAAATACTTACTCTTAATAAATACTTACTCTAACAAAAACTGTCCTTCACTGGAGAAATTATGTCACAGCAACCAGCAACGTCTGACAGCAACGTCAGCCGTGAAGAAATCTTAGAAGTTGCCAACCTTGCACGTTTAGGTGTTGATGAAAATACGGCGAGCAGCTATGCCGATGATATTAGTAAAGTATTAAAGCTGATGCATACTCTTAGCAACGTTGATACGACTGATATCAAACCATTATCGAATATCCATGAAGCTTGCCAAGAATTGCGTGCTGACGTTGCCAAACACGACATTAACCGCGAACGTAATCAATCGGTCGCGCCTGCTGTAGAAGATGGCCTGTATCTAGTGCCACAAGTTATTGAGTAATTTGTTCTACTTATTTTTGCGCTTATTTTATCCTATTTTACGCTATTAACATCTTGACGGACGACACCCTATGTCTGAACTTCATCTATTAAGTACCCAGCAACTCATTACGGGCTTGCAAGACAAACAATTCAGCAGCCTTGAGCTGACCGAACATTACATCAAGCGCATAGACGCGCTAGATAGCAAGATTAACAGCTTTATTACTCATACCTCGGAGACTGCCCGAGCGCAAGCGCAAGCAGCAGACGAGATGCGTGCACAAGGTGATAAAAGACGCTTATTGGGCGTGCCTATGGCGCATAAAGATATCTTTTGTACCCAAGGCGTATTAACGACTTGTGGCTCAAAAATGCTACATAACTTCGTCTCACCTTATAACGCCACTATTGTCTCTAACATTGATAAAGCGGGCATGATTAGCCTTGGTAAGCTCAATATGGATGAGTTTGCGATGGGCTCAGACAACAGCAGCTCTTATTACGGTACCGTACAAAACCCTTGGGATCTAGAACGCGTTCCAGGTGGCTCTTCTGGTGGTAGTGCCGCAGCGGTCGCCGCAGGTTTTATCCCAGTCGCAACCGGTAGTGATACGGGTGGCTCTATTCGTCAGCCTGCTTCATTTTGCGGCTTAACAGGCATCAAACCTACTTATGGCCGCGTATCACGTTTTGGTATGATTGCCTACGCTTCAAGTCTTGATCAAGCTGGTAGCATGGGTCGTAGCGCTAAAGATTGTGCCTATCTATTACAACCAATGATTGGTCACGATCCACGCGATGCAACCTCTATCAAACATGATATGCCGGACTACGTGCAAGACCTTAATGATGCAGAAGCTGCTGCTGGCGATAAGCCGTTTGATGGTTTACGTATTGGTGTCGCTAAAGAATATTTTAGTAAAGGGCTTGATGCTGAAGTAGAACAATCAGTACGTGCTGCTCTGAAGAAGTATGAAGAACTAGGCGCGACAATCGTAGAAGTGAACATCACTGACCCTGATATCACGCTTGCGACTTACTATATGTTAGCGCCTGCAGAAGCGTCTTCGAACCTGTCGCGCTTCGATGGCGTGCGTTTTGGTTATCGCTGTGAAAACCCAACCGATCTTATTGATTTATACACGCGCTCACGCTCTGAAGGCTTTGGTCCTGAAGTACAGCGCCGTATCTTGACAGGTACGTATGCGCTGTCTGCTGGTTATTTTGACGCTTATTATACTAAAGCACAAAAAATACGCCGCTTAATCGTTAAAGACTTCGAAGACGCTTTTGCCAACTGTGATGTCATTGCCAGTCCAACTGCACCAACGGCTGCTTACAAGCTTGCTGAAGATCTTGACCCTGCAACCATGTATTTGGGCGATGTTTATACAATCGCGGTTAACTTAGCCGGTCTACCTGCGCTCAGCCAGCCAGTTGGTCTGACCTCAGAAGGCTTACCTGTTGGCTTGCAACTAATTGGTCAATATTGGCAAGAAAGTAAGCTGCTAGCCACCGCGCATCTGTTCCAGCAGCATACAGATCACCATTTGCAACACTCTACCATCGCGAAGGAGACGGTATAATGAACACAGCAACTACTACTGATAACAATGCCGTCCGCAAACACGCTGTTCGTAAAGAGCTATTCGTCGATGGTTATGAAGTAGTCATCGGTATCGAAATCCACTGCCAGCTGAATACAGAGAGTAAGATATTCTCCAGCGCACCGACTGACTTCGGTCATGAGCCAAACAGCCAAGCCAGTATCGTAGATTTAGGCTTGCCCGGTGTACTACCAGTTCTAAATGCTGGCGTGGTCGATCGTGCGCTAAAATTCGGGATTGGTGTCAATGCTGAGCTGGGTCTATTTAATACCTTTGACCGTAAAAACTACTTCTACCCTGACTTGCCTAAAGGCTATCAAATTACCCAAATGGCCAACCCTATCGTTGGCGAAGGTTATATCGATGTCATAGTCAATGAAGGCGAGAAAAACGAATACCCTAAACGTATGGGCATCACCCGCGCGCATTTAGAAGAAGACGCTGGCAAGTCAGTTCATGATGCCGTCGATGGTATGACTGGTGTGGATTTGAACCGTGCTGGTACGCCATTAATCGAAATCGTCTCTGAGCCTGATATGCGTTCTGCTCACGAAGCACTGGCCTATATCAAAGCCATTCATCAGCTGGTCACGTGGTTGGGTATCTCAGATGCGGTCATGGCAGAAGGGTCATTCCGCTGCGACTGTAACGTCTCTGTGCGTAAGCCTGGCGCAGAATTGGGTACGCGTACTGAACTCAAAAACCTAAACTCGTTCCGCTTTATCGAACGCGCCATCAATCGTGAAATCGAGCGTCAAATAGATATCATTGAAGACGGCGGTAAAGTTATCCAAGCAACGATGCTTTATGATCCAGAGCGCGATGAAACTCGCACCATGCGTACCAAGGAAGACGCCAACGACTATCGCTATTTCCCTGATCCTGACCTGCTCCCTGTACGTATTGAGCAGCATACCGTTGATGCGATTAAAGCAGCCATGCCTGAACTACCTGTTGCCCGACGTGCGCGTTTTGAAGAAGCGCTTGGGCTGTCAGAATACGACGCTCGTATCTTAACGGGTAGCCGTCAGCTTGCTGATTACTTTGAAGATGTCGTTGCCGAAGTGGGGCAACAAGATGCGAAGATGGCGGCTAACTGGGTCATGGGCGATCTGCTGGGTGCACTGAATAAAGATGATAAAGACATCATCGACTCCCCTATCAGCGCCAAGCAATTGGCTGGCATGCTGGAACGTATCAAAGATGATACGCTATCTGGCAAATTGGCTAAGAAGGTCTTTAGCGCCCTGTATGAGCGCGAAGGCGGCAACGATGATGATGCAGCAGATAAAATCATCGAAGAAAAAGGTCTTAAGCAAGAAACGGATACGGGCGCTATCAAAGCTATCGTTGAAGAAGTCATCGCGAAAAACCAACCGATGGTGGAAGAGTATCGCGGCGGTAAGGAAAAAGCTTTTAACGGTCTGGTGGGTCAAGTCATGAAAGCCAGTCGCGGTAGTGCCAACCCGCAGCAAGTGAACCAAATCCTAAAAGAACTATTGGGTTAAGGTAAACGGCAAAGTAGTTATGCTGACTATGATACTTAGAATTGTGTTGTAAACTATTAGCAAAATAAATAGCTCTTGCAATACGTGCGATTTTGCGTAAAATAGTCAGTCATTCGGGGCGTAGCGCAGTCTGGTAGCGCACTACACTGGGGGTGTAGGGGTCGCAGGTTCAAATCCTGCCGTTCCGACCAAACATAGTAGTTAAAGAGAAAAGCCAATCATTGTTATCAATGGTTGGCTTTTTTTGTGTTAAATTTGGCTGATAATTGTGTGATGATTCATTAAGCAAATAATAACAAATATTTTGCAAGGCTAAGTCCAATTACATAAAATCAGCTGATCACACACCTTTAAGCTGACTTTTATTTATTTTTCTTTAAGTGTATAGAGGTGTGAAATATGAAAAGTCTTAGTGATTATTTAAATACTGAAGACACTGTTAAATTTATCAAAGAGGTGACGAAAGTATCTTTTTTTAATAAAGGTAACTTATTTGACCTTGTAGTAAAAAAAGAGCTACAGCCTATAATTTATTTTGATGGTTATGGCTCAACATGGAGAAACAAATTATATTCACCATACCCCGAAGATTTTGAAGATATGAACGAATGGTCAGAAGGTATAGAACACTTAGCACAATCAAATCATGTCAAAGGGTATTTTTATATCTTACATGGTGAAGCTATCATAAATTCTAAAATTCCAATAGCACACAGACGTTTCATTATCCAAAATCTAGTAGGTTATCAAATAATACCTGACTCCTCTTTACCAAATCGAGGATCAAACTCAAAAGGAGATATATTTAGGAGAACGCCCTTGTATGTGACTGACCTTATTGTATTGTCTAATGAAAATCCAAAAGATGAGATTATAGACCCGTATTTTAGTGAAAGCGATATTAAATTTTATGTTTTGGATCTAATAAACATGATTGAAAAAAATGGATATTATTCAGATGACGAGGCGATTAAGCCAAACCAACATGCCGATGACGAGCCAACACACCATAAGAGCGTAGGTTCTATGCAAGCTTTAGTAACCACATTAATTAAAATGGCAGAATATGACAAAGAAGACTTAGCTGACCCATTTGGAGAACTCAATAAACTTATTCAAGCAAAAGCTGAAGTGTTAGGACTATCAGTTAAAAAAGACTTTATTGCAAAATGGTTAAAGAAGGCTGATAACGTTCTATAGAACTCTGCCACTTTCTATATAGAACTATCGAACCGATCTACTCAGTAAACTAGCAACCATAACTCGCATCAATCAAGTTGCGGTAAATATGGAACTATAAAAATGGCACACTTAGAAAAAGCTAAAATCTTAACCAGCACAAAACTATCAATTCAAAAACTATTCAACAAACCACCCAAACGGTCATTCGCTATATTAAAATTTCTGATCATTATCCTAGTACCTTTATTATCAAATGCACCAGATATTCAGCTTAACTTTTATATGATTAATATCATTCTTTAAGTATAGAATACGCAATAAAAAATCCAGCCATTGAAACCAATGACTGGATTTTATTATGCTCATTACTCATTACTCTTTACTCTTTACTCTTTACTCTTTACCCATTACTACACAGACGCTTTAGTAATTGCACTTAACTCTTCATTAATTTTAAAGGTTTTCGATTTGATGTCTGTAAATCCAAAAGATTCTAAACGCTCGGTATGCTTGGCAAGGTATCTGTTAGCATCCTCTAAATTATCAAACACATAAATACCGCCAGCTTCTTGCGTCTCTTTATTTTCTGTCCATAGCTTATAGACCAGACCATTTTCAGTGGCGATGTCTTCAGCGAGCTCTTTCATCGATTCAAAGAACTCATTGCCAAAAGGGCCACTATAAGGAAAGTCGATTTGCAAAAGGTATTTCATAGTTTAATCCTCATTGTTATTTGATTTATGTTTCATAATCGACAGAGCATGCGCTGCCAAATGGTCTCAATCTTAACATAGTACGATTGACTATAGACTTTTAGCAAACGAGCAGCTAGGGTAAATACTTTACGTTTACTCTGGTTTAACCTATGTTTGAGCTTAGCACGCTACGCCCCGCCACTCTCGCAACTCATACCAATTATGCGCCTTGGGAAGCTTACCAGCGGCCGTATGTGCGCGATTTGGCTTATGTGCTGGCGTGCCCTAACGTCTTAACAGAATGGTTGGACTTTGCACCGCATCAGAATACACATATCGTATCGGTACATAGTGCAAGCTTTTGGCAGCGGCAGTTTGAGGCGTATGAGCAGCGTTTAGAAGAGCTAGATACTACCAATGCTTATCAGGATCTGACCCGCTATTTACTGACGCGCCCGAGTCCTAACCGCTTAGGTTTTCATTTCGAGGGACTGTTGTCATTTTGGTTAGAGGATGGGTTTGCGCGCAAGTTGCATCCATACGAAACGCTCGCAAATAACGTACAGTTGTATAAAGGCAAGCAGACGACTGGCGAACTAGATTTGATTTTGCATAATCATGAGGAAAGTCTCACCGAACATTGGGAATTAGCGATTAAGTTTTTTATGGGATCAGCCCCTTTTGCACCTGTAAATTGGGTAGGGATAAATTCTAATGACAATCTACAACGCAAAATGACGCATATGCAAACTAAGCAGTTTCGCACGGTGTGGGTCGATACCGAAAACCATGGACAAGTAAAAATTGATAAGCGTTATGGCGTCATAAAAGGGCGATTCTTTTTGCCAATGAACATGGCTAATTTTAGCCACTCAGATATGCCTACTTGGCTAGCACCCAGCTTTCCGATGCATAAATGGTGCGATAAAAATGATAGAGATAATCTCGCTACGATTGATATGAATAGCCTTAGGCACGCACATTATATCGAATGGTTTACTAGGCGCGGATTTTATGACTTACGTCAATCGCGTCAATCACAAATATCTTGGCCAGACAATACTTTGCCTGCAACAGGGCTATACTTTGAAGGCGACAGACCGATCGTCATTTATCCTAAGCAGCGCGATAAATCTACTGATGACTTAGAGTAACTACTATCGCGCTAAAATGTTACTTTCTCTCTTTAACTTATAAATCAATCAAATTACCAAGAATAACGTCCGTATAAGCTAATCTCGCTGCGCTGGGCTTTCTCTGAATCAAGACTATCAGTGAGCAGTTTAATACCGCCATATTGACTGTCTACGGCCAAACCCAATGCTTGCGTCTGCGGCTCTATTAAACCAGTAATAGTAACAGGATAAGTATCATTTCTGGTTTGATAGCCTGCTGATAGCTGATACAAGTCTTGGATATCATTGACTTGACCATGCATACCGAGCTGCCATTGGTTGTCTAGCTGATGCATAAGGCTACCCTCAACTCGCCATGGCAATGTCTGCGTGACGTCATCAGTATCCAGCTGACCTCCGGTCATATCTATAGGTCGTCTATTTACATCGTAATCTAGTACATATTTAGTACTGGGCGTGTCTTTCCAGTGCATACGTCCAAGGAGATCGTAACCACGGATCGACAACTGAGTACTGTCCGATAACTTCCCTGTCAGACTTACATCTAACGAATAACCATAACCTGCGGGTTTTTCAGGATACCAATTCAGGTCTTCTTCCCCAAGCGCTGGCTCATCATAGTAGTAATCTACATAAGTCTCCGTTTTATTTAAACGGTCTATATTTCCAACTATCTCACCATCAGGAAACGCTTGTGACGTGACATTTCCCATAGCATTACCTTCAAGTACATGTAGTCCTTTCCAAATATTGGCATAAGTTGTTAGCTGCCAATTAGGAGCTATCTGCTGGGTAAAACCCACATTCGCACCGATACGTTCATTATGCTGTGCTTCTAACTCTAACGCATAGGTTTGGTTCTGATTAGGTATTTGCTTGTTTTGATACTGCCAATACAAATCTGCGGTTTCTTGATTAAATGTCATCATATAATCATAACGCCACGCTAGACCATAGCTAAGCGGACTATCAGCTTGGCGCACATTGATTGACGCGCGCCCCTGTGCGTAGGCGTGCTTGCCAGAATCTAAAGGCGTATCCCAATCCTTAATAAAAGCAGCAATTGGCTGCGCTGGACTATGAGCAGTTGCCATCATCGTCCAATCAATCTGTGTGGCTGGTTTTTTAGATGCGATAGATGGCATAGATACTAAAGAAGTCGTCAAACTCCTCTCTGAAGTTAACGCATCATTAGTAACTTGATAAGTCATCGGTGACTCTTGCGCCATAGCAGAGATTGAAATACCTGTACTTATGATAACCAATATATTGCGTGTGATAGAGACCATTTGATAGCGTACCTGAGAAGACTCAATAGATTGAGGTGAGAGTAAAGTTTTTATAAATGGCATATAGGTGGATGAGCGCGAGGAAAGCATAAAATTCTTCCATGAATTAAAAGGCATAAAAAAGAGACAGGGCTAGCTGTCTCTTTTTTACACATTATCGATATCTCAAATACGTATCATCACGTTTGAAATATCGTACTTTGGGCTGATGAGATAAGCACTCATAATTAACCTAAAGGAATAAAGCTATTGTCTTTAAACTTAGCACTTACTGTACCGTTGTTCTGTAATAATTCACCAAAGACTTCACCATTGACCGTAATATCAGCAAACTTACCAGTCTTGGCATTTTGGATAATGAACTTATTATCAACATCGAATTTTAAATTAACAGCTGCATTATTTTGGGTAATATTAAGCTGTGTACATTTACAGCTGACATTATATTCAGTGTCTAAAATAGTTTTACCAGTCACATACAACTTCTTGCCATCAACACTTGCATTCAAACCTTGCAGCTCTACAACATCACGTGACATACGCTTCAAGTTTGCCTGAATATCCAGCGGTATAGTAGAGGTAGAAGTGGAGTTGGCATTCTTTCTTGCCACCTTACCCTTGAGAGACATCACTATCTCTATACCAACAAACTTACCAGTAGCCTCTTCAATATTACCATCCTGAGTTACTTTGATGACATTTTTGATATCGGCTTCATTAGCCACTGCATTTAGCGAAATAGTTACATCAGTTGCAGGCTTCTCTTTAAGCAGTTGACCCGTTAGTTTAATAGTCGATGGTAAAGTTCTGACCACTAAGGTGCCATCGGCAAGCTTACGACTCATATCCAAGAACGCCATCTCAAGATCACGGGCTTCGATAGTACTATCGTTAGCTTTAAGCTTTACATTACCCAGTTTTATCACTGCTTTTTCTAGGGTAATACCTTCTCTATTGATGTCATTTAGATCAAACTCATCATTTACCAATACTTTATCGCTGAACTGGGCGTTGACCATTGCACCTTGTGACGTTGAACTAAAAACGACAGCTTCTGCACCTGAACCAATATTTACACTATTGAAACCAAAACTACCTTTGAAGTTGTTAGTACTAGTGTTCGAGCTTAAAGCATTTATATAACCTTTATAGATATTAGTAAATGCATCTTTACTCACAACAGTTTTTTCATAATTCATGGTCTGGGAATTGTATTTATAATCATACTCTGTAGTCGTAAGTAACGTCGTACCTGAAAGTTTGAACTGACCATCAGTACTAAGTGTCGCTATAAAATCACTACTTGGGTTTATTGTTGTATCACCCAAAGCTGATTTAAAACTTGCATTATTAGCTAAGGCAATAATATCAGCTGATGTTAATCTTGCTAGGTTATTTTCTTCCATATAATAAAAAATACCTGTTGGCACATCGAACGTAGCGCTAATTCTTTGCTCTTGTCTTTCTGTAAGAATTTCACTAGCACCTTCATAGGCATCTTCAATGGCTTTATTATCCAAAATGAACTGCTTGGCAGTATTAATAATACTTTTAGCTTGCTCAAGCTCAGACAGGCTGTTGTCTACAGGTGGCTTAGGTGGAATGGCTGAACCGTTATTATTGGAAACCGTTGTTTTACCGCTATCACTACCGCAACCTGCTAGTGCTAAGGTGCTGGCCAATGCTAATGCAGTCAGTTTGAAGAACTTCATAAAATCATCCTTTATTTGTGAGGTCTCTTTCGAGTTACGGTAGTAGATATACTTAAATAAATAATTAAATGATGATTATCTGTCTGATCTAACACCATCAAACTTTTAGTCAAAACTTAAGTTCACTAATCAACAAGCGAATAATATATTCATTTATTGATTTAGTCTATACAGTAATGATTTATATTTTAGATATTACACAAATATTAAAATAAAAAGGATTTACGGATTTTATAATTAAAAAATACCAATCATAATGACTGTAACTTGCTAATTTATAAATAAATAATAAGTAGGATGAACCTGAAGACTCTCGCTAATATATATAGTGATAGGAACGCTATTTAGATAAATACGATTTTATTTAGTTCTATAATTTTAAGAGGTTTTTGGGCTTTATTTGAAGTTTCAAAAGTAAGCTAAAGTCTAAAAGTAATTGATAGTCAATTCACGATAATATCGACATAAGGAAGCTAATTACAGGCTGTGACTATACCTTACTGTAGTCATCAAAGTTGACGCTGCAATGGTTTTATAGAACGTAAAATTACGCATTGGTATTGAAAGTTTCAATAATCAATAAGTCTCGATGACCTGCATTAGCTCATATCTGAGCATATCTGCACTTGGCAAACGTTCAGCATGAAACCGTACAATCGGAATACCTGCACTAGCAAGCGCTTTGTCTTTTTTGTCATCCGCCTTTTGTCTTGATTTACTACTATGTGTCCAGTCATCAAGCTCAATAGCGACTAATGTCGTCTGCGCGTCTATATCGGTAATGACATAATCAACACTTTGACGGCAGATACGGTTAAACCAAAAGCTACGTTCGGAGGTTTCGTCACTATTAGCTTCAATAATGCGAGAGAGTTGAACTTGCACAAATATATGATATTCGGGCAAGGCGTTTTTGAGCTTATGAAAAAATATGACTTCAGTATCAGTCATGATAGGCATCGGTGCAAATGGCCAAATAGCCAAATCATCACCGCGTACAGGTTGTGGATCGGACTCAATGTTTTTACTAGATTGACGTTTTGACAACAACTTTGGTAATGTAATCAGCCCCAAAAAACCTACGGCTAACACCAAAAATACAACGCCAAATGACATAATTCTACCTTATAAAATTTTGGGATGACTGATGTTAGAACTCTCTAAACAATCAATCACAACGCGGCAACCATTATTGGCTAACACGTAATACAGAGAAAAATAAGTAAATAACAAATTGTTTTTATACTATCCGAGCTAGTAAGTATCTACAATTTATAAACCACAAAACACGACAATAGATGTCGTGTTTTGAATAATACATAATTGGATATAAGAATAAAGTTTAAGATATTAGTGGGTCTTAAAGATAACGTCTAACAAACTAATGACCTAACGCCAATACAACACCCATGCACCTGATGTATCAACCTGAGGGTCAGTATTGATCTTATCTTTGAGCGCCAATGCTGCAACCTTTCCACGTTCTGGACCGACTACAACTCGCACACCGCGACTAGTAGTACTGGTTTTAACTTGATAACCAGCGGACTTAAATTTCTTGGCCACATCGTCAGCTGAAGCTTGATTACTAGCCAAGGCTACCTGCACACCAAAGCTACCTTTGGCATCAGTTTCTTTAACTTCTTGACGAGCTTCGCGCAGCTTTTGTTGAGCTTCACGTTTGGCATCAGCAGACTTCTTAGCTGCTGCAGCCTCACGTTCTAGACGCTCAATTTGCTTACGCGATGGAATCGTTAACTCTTGTCCAACTCGCAATGAAGTCGATGAAGAGATGTCATTAGCTTGAGCCAAAGCTTCAACTGGCATATTATATTGACGCGCTAGTTTGATTAAGCCATCGCCTCTTTTTACAGTGTAGTCTGCTGGAGATTTTGGTGGTGCTGTTTTAGCAGCTTCAGCCTCAGCTTTTTCTTCAGCTTGCCTTTCTTTCTTAGCTGCAGCCTGTTCTTCAGCCTTTTTCTTGGCATCAGCTTTTTTCTTATCGGCAGCTTGAGCTTCTTTTTTCGCCTCTGCCTCAGCTTGCTTTTTCGCCTCAGCCTGCTTTTGATTATCTGCTAACTTTTTCGCTTCAGCTTGCTTGGCAGCTTGTTCAGCCGCTTGAGCTTTTTGTGCCTTATCATTAGCCGTACTTGTAGTCGTATCATTGCTCGGTTGCACAGTCGGTGTCGCAACTGTAGTACCCTCTGCTACCTCTGTACTATCACTTTCTGCTGGAAGAGAGTTGGCAACATACTGCTGGTTTTCTGCACGAGATTTAGCCAGTGCTTGTGCTTCTGCACTCTCTTGCTCTGCCAAAAACTGCTGTGCACGTTTCTCTTGCTCAGCGACACGAGCAGCACGTTCTTTTTGCTTTTGAGCCAAAATACGTTTTTCAGTATCGATATCTGTGGTCAACGGCGCCGTTGAGGTTTGCTCAGTTGATGATTTTTCGACGATAGCAGCAGGCGTTGCTGGTTTATCACTAGTACCAATCTGTTGCACCATAGCATATAGCATTACGCTACCGCCTATAATCATCCCAATGCCCAATAAGGCTTGTCTCGAAAAATTCATCCGTTTACGTCTCTTAGTTGGTAATAAGGTTGATTGCTAGGCATGACTAATCTTTGTCGCCATCTCATTGCAAAAGTTATATCGTTTTTGTAAAACGCTTTGATTATAAAACATATTTTTCGCGCTGTCTGCTATCACACATCTCTTAAAATGATGTTTAGAAAATATTTACGCGCCAATCAATTTTAAAGGGTAGTAAATATTACTTCACATCAAGAGTGGCAAGCGCTTCACCAATCGTATGAAAAGAGCCACATACTACAATTAAATCTTGTGGATCACTGTTTTTGATTACGGCTTGTGTAGCCTGTTGTAAGTCAGCATAAACATGTATAGCAGTATCCCCCACGTGGGCAGCTAATGCCGTTTGCAGCTCGTCAATACTTGCTGCACGAGGATGATCAATCTCTGCAATGTACCAATCCGTAATCGGCAAATCAGCATCAGTTAAACGCTGTGCAACCATAGCGATATCTTTATCGCCTAACATAGAGAATAACATCTTAATAGTCGCAGATGGTGAGTTTGATTGACGGCTAACATGCTCCTGCCATAATGGTAATAGTTGCGCTAACAAAAACTCAACTCCTTGCTCATTATGTGCCACATCAAACAGCCAATGACGCGCAGCTACCTCACGGTAATCAAAACGTCCTGCTAGCTTGACAGTACGTAATGCCTGTTCAATAGCCTTAGCATCTACGGTCAATGAGCTTGCTAGCACCGCGGACAGCGCGTTAGCAGTATTCGTCAGTGACAACGCGGGACGTGGCAGCTCTAGGGTGACAGCCGCATTACTATACTGCCAAGTCTGCGCATCAACTACACGGTAGCTAAAATCATGCTCTACTTGATAACAGCTGGCATTATGCGTATTAATAAGTTGCTGCACGCTGTTTGGCATATCAGTGGCACCGTATATCAAAGTAATATCATCACGCAGGATACCGGCTTTCTCGCTACCAATGTCTTCGACATTATCACCCAACCAATCCACATGATCGATACCGATATTGGTGATGACGGCCAAATCCGGGTCAATAATATTAACTACATCTAAACGTCCACCTAGCCCCACTTCCAACACCCAAACATCGCAATCGGCTTCGGCAAATATCAGCAATGCAGCAAGTGTTGTCATCTCAAAAAACGACAATGTTAAATTGCATTGGAGTCGCGCTGCTTCTACTTTGCTAAAAGCATCAATCAAAGTCTGATCGCTAACCATTTCACCGTTGATACGCACGCGCTCATTAAAAGCGCTTAAATGCGGAGATTGATACAGGGCGGTCTTGTAGCCTCCAGCTTGACACATCTGTGCAATAACTGCCGTCGTCGAGCCTTTGCCATTAGTACCTGCCACGGTGAATACATAAGCATCGTCTTTCGCTGACTTTACCACTCCTAGCGCCTCAGCGACGGGCAGCACACGTGATAGCCCCATATCTATCGCTGACACATGTATCTGTTGCATATAATCCAGCCATTCGGTTAGACTCGACTGGCTATTTGGGCTATTGGTATTAATCGTATCAGATAAGGATGCAGACATAAAAAACCTATTAAAAAACTCAAATTGAAAAGAATTTAAAATCGAAATTCAAAGCAGTGTATAACAACACTCTCAAAAACCAAACCTAAAAACCAAAAATAGCACTTATCGTTAAATAACGACAAATGCTATTAGAAAGCTTTTGGACTAAGTATTTTGGACTAAGTCTAGTTATGCTAGATGCCGGTCAATGCCAAAACGGATGACAATATTTAGTTATATAACTTAACCAAATACTTTAGTCAGACAATGATTGACTAAGCATTGACGTTTGGCTGATGACACAACTTAGCCAACAAGCGATAAATCGTATCAATCATCTGATGACGATGCACCACTTCATCAACCACGCCATGCTCTAACAAGAACTCAGCACGTTGGAACGGCTCTTCTAATGTCTCACGTACCGTCTGCTCAATCACGCGCTTACCAGCAAATCCAATCATTGCTTTTGGCTCTGCTAAGTGAATGTCACCAAGCATAGCAAGAGAGGCAGTTACGCCACCATAAACTGGATTGGTCAGTACTACGATATAAGGTACGCCAGCAATTCTTAAGCGCTCAACCGCCGCCGCAGTACGTGCCATCTGCATCAATGATAGCAGACCTTCTTGCATACGTGCACCACCAGAGGCAGCAAAACATACCAAAGGCTTTTTCTCATTTAGCGCTTTTTCAGCGGCCTCTACAAACCGATCACCAACGACCGACCCCATTGATCCACCCATAAAGCGGAAGTCAAAAGCACAAGCAACCACCTCAAGGTTACGCAATTTACCATACAAAACAATTAAGGCTTCGCTCTCGCCAGTCTTGGTCTGTGCTTCAGTCATGCGCTGTGGATACGGTTTACTATCTACAAATCCAAGAGGATCCTTCGCAGTAAACTGCTGGCCAAGTTCACCATCAACTTGACCTAAGAACCAATTCAAACGCTCACGCGCCGTCATCGGTAAATGGTGGTCACAATGCGGACAGACATAGCAGTTAAAAATCAGCGCTGTATTGGTAATCATTGAATGACAGCTGGTACATTCTGTTGACGGCTCGGTCTCGACTGCCGTCAACGTCTGTGTCAATTGCTGCTTGATACCTGGAACTGGACGATCAAACCAAGAATGACGTGTTGGATCAGCAGCACTGCTATTGTCTTGAGTATCAGGTTTTTTTATAGTATCAGTCATAATATTCGCCATTATTGAAGGCTTATCGGCAAGCTTGCTCATTCACTTGTCCTTAAGAATTTAATTGTTGTCTAGTCTAAGAATCAAATACAGCCATAACATGAGCAGTTATAACTGACGCGACAGTCCATCACACTAATACTATCTATACATAAGATAAATAGCAGGCAAACCGAATCGCGTAATTGTAACAAATTATACGTCATGTTAGTTTACACTCGTAAACTAAATTTAGCAAAGTCATTTAGCCTTGTACATAAAAAACTATCGCTAAAATATCGCCACTGAAAACGCTACTATTTAAAAAACTGTTATCAGAAATATTTAGAAAAAACACTAACTCTGAAAACAACGTCGCTATCTTAATAACAGCTTATTTGACGCAAACCACAATGACCGACTATTAGGCGCTTAAACTATCGAGTGCGCCGCGTAGCTCGTCCATCTTAGCCATAATTTTTTGCTGAGCATTAGCAACAGCAGTTGGATCTTTAGCATCTATATCGGCAAAGTTCTGCACCAGCGCACTACCCACAATGATACCGTCCGCATGAGCACCAATCGCTTTGGCTGACACTGCATCACGAATACCAAAGCCCACGCATATTGGCAAATCGGTCTCAGCTTTAATCGCTTGCACTTGGGTGGCGACATCATCAGTATCTAGCGTTGCCGAGCCCGTCACGCCTTTAAGCGACACATAATAAATATAACCACCACAATGTGTTAGGACTTGCTCACGGCGTTCAGGTAAAGTGGTTGGCGATAACAAGAAAATCTCATTCATCGAATGGTCAGTTAAATGCTGAGTAAAGCTACCCGCTTCTGCTGGCGGTAAATCAACCATCAAGATACCATCAACACCTGACTGCTCGCATAAAGCGACAAAGTTATCGTAACCGATGATTTCAACGGGATTGAGGTAACCCATTAGGATAATTGGCGTCTGCGTGTCTTGTTTGCGGAACTCTGCGACCATGTTTAATGCATCACGCGTACTGGTACCCGCTGCTAACGCACGCTCACCAGCTAGCGCAACGGTTGGACCATCTGCCATGGGGTCAGAGAACGGTAAGCCGACTTCAATCATATCCGCGCCATGCTTGACTAAGTCATGTAGTAATCCGACGAAGTTACCAGGATTAGGATCGCCTGCCATTACATAAGGAATCAGGGCTTTTTTGTTTTGTGCTTTTAGGGTTTCAAATGTACTTTCAATACGGGTCATAGTGTTCTCTAAAATTAATTTAAACTGGCTATATTGGCTCTCTACGATTTAATAAAAGAGCCCATTAATTTATTTTATAAAAGCGGATTCATAGCGCAAAATAAGATAAACGACTACAACTCAATCCCTTCCGCCTTCATTACCGAATGCAAATCTTTATCACCGCGACCTGACATATTGACGATAATGGTTTGATCAGGGGTCATGGTCTTAGCCAGCTTAAGCGCATAGGCAACCGCATGGGCAGATTCGAGCGCAGGAATAATACCTTCTTTACGCGTGGATTCATGAAAGCCTTCTAACGATTCTTTATCGGTACAGCCAACATATTCGACGCGCTTCATATCTTTTAAGAAGCTGTGCTCAGGACCGACACCAGGATAATCAAGGCCCGCTGAGATAGAGTGCGTCTCTTGAATTTGGCCTTCATCGTCAGCCATCAGGTAGGTACGGTTGCCATGTAACACACCGATACGACCAGCGGCCAATGGCGCTGAATGACGACCAGTTTCAATACCATCACCTGTCGCTTCAACGCCATACATTTTAACTTCAGTATCGTTTAAGAAATCAAAGAATAAACCAATCGCGTTCGAGCCACCGCCAACACAAGCGACCAAGGCATCTGGTAATTTGCCTGTTCTTTCTAAATGCTGAATACGCGCTTCTTTGCCGATAATCGCTTGAAAGTCACGCACGAGTAGCGGATATGGATGCGGCCCTGCAACCGTACCAATAATGTAATAAGTAGTATCTACATTAGTGACCCAGTCGCGCATGGCTTCATTCATCGCGTCTTTGAGAGTACGTGAGCCAGACGTTACCGGTACGACTGTCGCACCCAGCAAACGCATACGATAGACGTTCATCTTTTGGCGCTCGACATCATCCGCACCCATATAGACGATACACTCTAGCCCTAGGCGCGCAGCAATCGTTGCCGTCGCGACGCCATGTTGACCTGCGCCCGTTTCAGCGATAATACGTTTTTTACCACACATCTTGGCAAGCAGTGCCTGTCCGATGGTGTTATTCACTTTATGTGCACCAGTATGATTTAAGTCTTCACGCTTAAAGTAAATCTGTGCGCCGCCAATCTCATCACTTAAACGTTTAGCATGATAAAGCGGTGTTGGACGACCGACATAATTGACCAAATCATTGTGATACTCTTCCCAAAATGCAGGGTCAGCTTTTACTTTGGTATATAGCGCCTCTAGCTCTTCTAAGGCGGCCATCAGCGTTTCAGAGACAAAACGACCGCCGTGAACGCCAAAATGTCCGCGTGCGTCAGGGTACTGGTTAAAGTCTTGAACGTCTGTTGGATTGGTAAAAGTATTGATAGATTGTGCAGTAGCATGTGGTGCTTTGTTCGTGGCATGACTCATGATAATTCCTACGATAAGTGGTATCTTTTAATATAAGGATTGGTAGTGTAATTATTAATAATATAAATATTGGGACAACTATTGAGACAGCGAAAAATAAGGCTCAATCAAAAAATCGGAATAACGATCAAATAAGTATAAATAGCATAAATACAGCAATTATCTTAGATAGCGTCAGTGACCGTCTCGTTTTGCCATCGGTCACGCTTGACTGCTTTCATAAAGTCACGCATCTTATCAGCGTGTTTTTTGCCTTTATCAACTTCAATTCCACCGCTGACATCGACGCCATAAATAGGCAAATCAAGAGTGGCAGCGACGTTGTCAGCATCCAGTCCGCCCGCTAAGATAATCGGTAGCGAACTGTCTTGTGGTATCAGATTCCAGTCAAAGCGCGCGCCCGTACCGCCATATTTATGCTGATGATAAGCATCAAGCAAAATACTGCTCGCGCCTACTGCGGCAAAACTATCAATACGTGCGCTTACGCTTTCTAGCGTGTCCTGCTCAGCATTGATACGCAACGCTTTAATCCAGCGTTTATTGACGGCACTTGCCAGCTGCTGACACTGTTCAGGTGTTTCATCACCATGGAATTGAATGATATCAAAAGAGACGTTGTTTGCCAGCTCAATCAGCTCATCATGAGACATATTGACTACCAAAGCCACGACACTGACAAATGCAGGTAAGGCCGCGCTTAATGTCTGTGCTTGTACTAGCGTGACAGCACGCGGACTGGGCGGATAAAATACCAAACCGACCGCATCAACACCTAGCTGGACAGCGGCATTGACATCATTAAGCTGGGTAAAGCCGCAAAACTTAACGTGCATTATATGACCTTAAAACGTTAAATGTAGTATTGAGTATGATGTCATTTGACAAGTTCGCGCTAAACTCTAATCCCTAAATATGATGCTGATTTGTTAATCAATTGGCAAATCAATTGCATCCAAAAACTTATCCTAGCATACTTTTATTCATAGTTTTGTTTATGATTGCGATTGATTAAAATAGGAATAATTGAATGTCTAAGACAGCGTCAGCAAATGACGAAAATCATGATAATAAGAATGTCAGTATGCCGCATTACTTGATGTGGTTTCGTCGTGATTTGCGGCTGCATGACAATACGGCACTGGCTGCGCTTTGTGAACAAGCCAACGCAGACAATGCATCAGTCAGTGCTATATTCTTCCTCACCCCTGAACAGTGGCAAGCGCACGATACCTCGCTTGCCCAAGTTGATCATATTGCGCGCACTTTACCGATACTTGCGCAAGATTTGCAAACGCAATTGAATATCACCTTAACAGTACAAGTCTGCCTCAGTTTTGCTGATTGCGTGGATGCGCTAAACACTTTATGCGAGGCGAATACTATCAGCCTTGTCATGGCCAATCATGAGTACGAAGGCAATGAGATTGACCGCGATGAGCAATTAACCAAGCAATTGGCAAAAAACGATATCGAATTTATCCGCTGGCATGACCAATGTATCTTACCGCCGCAAAGCATTACCACCAACGATAGCGATAGCATGTATAAAGTATTTACGCCGTTTTATAAAAAATGGCGACATACCTTAGATGTCAGCACCATGCAAATGCATGAAGCACCAGCCGTAAATAGCAATAATAAGACCAAGCTGAAAACCTCGAAAGCTAGCGCAACTACTATCAAAGATATCGAAAAGTTAAGTAAAGGAACCGTTGATGACTATCAAAAGATATTACAAGACGGCAGTTCACAAGGCATTGATTCATTAAAGCATATTGATATGGACGCACAGCTTGACCATGCTCGAACAGCTTATCCTGCTGGCGAAAATGCAGCTTGCCAGCGTTTAGAGGCATTCATCGCTGATGATATTGATAATTATGATGTCAGTCGCGATGTGCCCAGTCTACATGCAACCAGTCAGCTCTCAGCCTACCTTACCATTGGCTCAATTAGTCCCAGACTTTGCTACCTACAAGCGAGCAAAGCACAAGAGAAATTGCATGGTAATGATAGCGATACCTTTAATGACTCTGATAACTCTGATAACTCTGATAACAACGACATTAATCGCTGGATAAGCGAGTTGGCGTGGCGAGATTTTTATCGTCATGTCTTAGTAGATAAGCCAGCACTTATTCGTCACAAGGCTTATAAAGAAGAGACAGATACCAAGATTAATTGGTCATATGACAATGATGACTTTTACGCATGGTGTACCGGTATGACTGGCGTGCCATTAGTCGATGCCGCTATGCGCTGTCTGAATGCGACGGGCTTTATGCACAATCGCTTACGGATGGTCACCGCGATGTTTTTAACTAAGGATTTATTGATTGATTGGCGCATGGGCGAGCGCTACTTTATGCAGCAGCTGATAGATGGTGACTTTGCTTCCAATAATGGCGGCTGGCAATGGAGCGCATCGACAGGTACAGACTCTGCCCCCTACTTCCGTATTATGAATCCCTTTAGCCAAGCCAAAACGCATGATACTAATGGCGAATTTATTAAGACGTGGCTACCTGAGCTAAAAGACATTCCTAGTAGCATCTTGCACAGCGAGGACAAAATGCGTAAAGAGCTGGCAAAGAGTGGTAAGTTTGCTGACATTGATTACCCTGTACCGATGGTCGAACATAAAGCAGCTCGCCAATTAGCCATTGCTGAATTTAAAAAAGACTAGCGCTATCTATTATATTAAATAACGCTACTCTCAACTTCTAGGCGTAGGCTGCGGCTTTAGCCCAGCATTATGTGGTTTCTGAGTTTAGCTGGGCTAAAAGCACCAGCCTACAACAGTTTATGTTAAGTTGAGAATGGCGTTTAGATAGGCAATATTAAGCCGCTTTAACTGGCAATTGACACGCGCCTGCGCCTTGCGTAGTAACCGTAACTACGGCACCAGTCATTGCAAACAACTGCTGCAATTGAGTTTGTGCATTTTGTAGCGCCATATTCATTACATCACCTCGGCAAGCGCGTTCAAGGACTTCTTTCTTCGCCATCGTCTGTGCTTGTTCTAGTATTTTAGGATCAACCTGCATCAAACCAAAAGCGCCTGTTTGCCAATCATAAATCTCTAGATTATCGAGATACACTGAAAAAACTTCTGAAGGCGGCAAGGTAATATTAATCTGTGGCATTATTGAGGCTAGTGTATTAGCATCAGCTATCTGTGCTTCGTCTACATTAGCATTAGACTGTTCAGGCTGTACAACTTGTACCATCTCAGGCGTCAATGCGCTTAAATCTATACCGGCATCTACCCGACCACGAGCGATAAACAATCCTTTTTGCTCATCTTGCCAAAGTTTCATCCAGCTTCCCTGACGTTGACTGGTAATCACCGTATCCACGCTAAAAGCCACCGTTTGTAGTCGATTTAACTGCTGAATTTGCGTCACCACCCCTTCACGAGTAATAGTCTCAATCGGTTCTTCTACAATCCGGTTTTGGATAGTATAAACAGCAAAAGCTAAGGCCGTAAAACTGATAATTAACAATATCCACGTCGCCATTCCAATGGGCTGTTTTGGTTTAGGGCGCTTACTAATATTATTGTCGCTAGCATTAGTAGGTGTACGATTATCAGGAGTTGTCATATGCGCTACCTTTTATATTGTCAACGGCACTCAAAAACCTCTATTTATGAGTGCTAAATAAGTACTTCTATATAGTATAAATGACACTTTTAAAAATGACTTCAAGTATTAACTACTAATCCGCTACACAATTGCTTACTCCATATTTTTAAGAGCTACTAGACTCTTAAAGCTACTCTGACTTTTATGACTAATAAGCGCTAGAATTATCAAATTATTACTATATTTTTCATAGTATTTTTAAGTTTATGCATCGTTCTGCTGCAAAAGACAAAAAGTCATTGCGTCTTAGGCGAACTTTACCTAACATAGTCTGATTGCATCGATAAAATGTCAACGTATATTGGCTATCTCACACTAGTTTGCTATTAGCTAGTTTGTGAACAGAAAGCTTGACTATAAACAGCCAATTTATACACTGTCGCATCGATCAGATCATTAGTTACACTAGGTTATATATAAAGGCAGGCTTGTAGCGACTACTAAGTGCTCAGCGCCTTATTTATTATTTATTTTATCGTTGATAAGGTTCCGCTTTATTTATGAAAGCCAGTCAATTTTTGTTCGCTACTCTAAAAGAGACCCCAAGTGATGCCGATATCGCCTCAAGCCAATTGATGGTGCGTGCCGGTCTCATCCGTAAAATCGCTTCTGGATTATATATTTGGCTGCCTATGGGCCTACGCATCTTACAAAAAGTCGAGCGTATCGTTCGCGAAGAGATGCAAAACATCGGCGCTCAAGAAGTGCTTATGCCGATGACCCAGCCAGCCGAATTATGGCAAACGACCGGTCGCTTTGACGATTATGGTCCTGAGCTGTTACGTTTTAAAGATCGTCATGATCGTGACTTTGTATTAGGTCCTACTCATGAAGAGGTCATCACCAATCTTGCCCAAGGTGAGCTACGTAGTTACAAGCAGCTGCCTATTACCTTCTTCCAAATTCAAGGTAAGTTCCGTGATGAGATTCGCCCACGTTTTGGGGTGATGCGCGCACGTGAATTTACCATGAAAGATGCTTATTCGTTCCACGTTGATCAAGCGTCTTTGGCTAAAACCTATGATGATATGTTTGATGCTTATACGCGTATCTTTACCCGCTTAGGTTTAGACTTCCGCGCGGTACAAGCAGATACCGGATCTATCGGTGGTTTTGCCTCGCATGAGTTCCACGTATTGGCAGATAGTGGCGAAGATGACATTGCTTTCTCAGATTCATCTGATTATGCGGCCAACGTAGAGCTTGCTGAATCTGTGAGTACCGCTGAGCGTCAGCCACCCAAAATGGAGCGCGAAGACGTATTAACGGAAGGGATGACCACTTGTAAAATGGTGGCTGAACACTTGGATATTCCATTAGCAACCACGGTTAAAACCTTGATTGTACATGGACATACCGAAAATGATGAACCACAGCTGATCGCTATCGTGCTACGTGGTGATCATCAGCTTAACACTATCAAAGCAGAGAAAATTGAAGAAGCCAACGTGCCGTTGACGATGGCATCTGATGAAGAGCTTAAAGCAGCTGGTCTGCACAAAGGTTATATCGGTGTTGACTTAGATATGCCTGTATTTGTCGATCGCTCGGCAGCCAATTTGTCAGACTTTGTAAGCGGTGCCAATAAAGTCAACAAGCATACCACTGGACTGAACTGGGCGCGTGATGCGAGTATTACTCGTATTGTAGATGTGCGTAACGTACAAGAAGGCGACCCTTCTCCTGATGGTAAAGGCACGCTAAAAATCAAACGCGGTATCGAAGTCGGCCATATCTTCCAATTGGGTGACAAGTATTCGCAAGCGATGAATGCTACTGTATCTGGTGAAGACGGTAAGCCAGTTACCCTGATGATGGGTTGCTACGGTATTGGCGTTAGCCGTATTATCGCGGCTGCTATTGAGCAGAATAACGACGAAAACGGTATCATGTGGCCAAAAACGCCGACGGTTAATGACTCAATTGCGCCTTTTGAAGTAGCCATCATACCGATGAAGTCAAAAGAAGAGACCGTCATGCAGACTGCAACAGCTCTGTATGAAGAGTTAAAGGCACAAGGTGTTAATGTAATACTTGATGACCGTAACGAGCGTCCAGGTGTCAAGTTTGCCGATCTTGAATTGATTGGTATTCCACATCGTATCGTGGTTTCAGATCGCAATCTTGCTGAAGATAAATACGAGTACGTTAATCGTCGCGAGACGGAAAAACAAATGCTAAGCCGTGAAGAAGTAATGGCAAAAGTAAGCGGTAAATAGTTTTTTAATAAAAATTGTGCAATAAAAAGCGCCTATCTCATTTAATGAGATAGGCGCTTTTTTATTTATAGTCAGTCCCAAATAAAAAAAGTACAAAAATTTTAGCGCGCTACTGAAATAATTTTTCCTTGCTTACTGTGCCTACGCAGACAGAGGCTGCGCAAAATTTATCTCAGTATCGCTGTATTTATTTTATAGTAGATCGACTGTATGAGCTAAATGATGAAAAGCCAATTCTTTTACCTACTGACGAATCAAACGGCTTGGCTTTGGCATTAAGCTCATATCACTCACACGGCATGGATTGATATCGATACCACCACGACGCGTATACCAAGCTCTAACCATCAAGGCGCTTGGCTGATAGTGTTCGCTCAAATCAGCGAATATTTGCTCGACGCATTGCTCATGAAAACCATTGTGCTGACGAAAGCTTAAGATATAACGCAACATGTTGGCTTCATTAATTGTCTTATTACTAGTTATCGAAACAGCCAATGTACCCCAATCGGGCTGATTGGTCACCGGACAATTACTACGCAGCAAGTTAGAATAAAAAGTATAAGGCTGAGTAACGTTACTTTCCAAAAACTTATCACTGTCTAAATTATTATCACTACTGAGCAAAGACGCATCAGGATGCTCACATAAAGCGATTTTATCTGTGCTATCTGCCAATGCATTATCGATACAGACGCCATCAGGCTTATTAATTAACAGCCCTGACATGTCATCATCTAGGCCAAATAACTCAACCTGCACCTCTGCTTGTACACATGCTGATAAATCTTTAGCAATCAGCGTTTGCACTTCTTCCCAGCTGACAAATTCAGTAAAGTTAATACTGTTTAGGTACAACTTAAGCGACTTTGATTCTACGATAAATGGCGAGCTGGCAGGTACACTAAAACGTGCTATAGCGACTTGCGAGATACCTTGATGATTAAGCCATGATATCTCGAATGCTTGCCACCAATCCACACCGACTGCCAACTTGTCATCATGCCAGCCAATCGCATCACGTCCCATACTACGCGCAATGGGATATAGCGTCTCTGGACTATACTCGGTTGGATAGTCGGTGGTTTGCTCACCTAAAATACCGTGGATACTCATTTACTTTTCCTAATCCTATATATTCTTATGAACTTGATTATTTCTAACCATACCTATCGCTGTTTTTAGTAATCTACAAAATACTTGTTACAATCGAACACGCGATCCATTACTTAATAGGCGATAAGAAATAGCATAAAACACCACACAAAATGTAAAAATCGCTGCCATTGAATACCAAACATTTACATCAGAGTAACCCAGAATACCGTAGCGGAACGAGTTGACCATATAGACGATTGGATTCAGTAGCGAGATATTTTGCCAAAACGGTGACAAGTTCTCCATCGAATAAAACACACCGCCAAGATAGGTAAGCGGAGTAAGCACAAAGCTTGGAATAATGGAAATATCATCAAATGAGCGCGCAAACACAGCGTTAATAAAGCCACCCAGTGAGAACAAAATAGATGTTCCAAGCACGGTAAACAAAGTCACGAATAAATGCTCAATACCAAGATCAGTAAAGAATAGCGCTACGATAGAGACGATAAAACCGACAGTCAATCCACGGAAGACACCACCACTGACATAACCCATCAAGATAGCGTGCTTGGAGACTGGCGATACCAACAGCTCTTCAATACTGGAGGTGAACTTCGCACTAAAAAAGCTCGATACAACGTTTGAATAACTATTGGTGATAATCGCCATCATAATTAAGCCGGGGACGATAAACTGCATGTACGGAACACCGCCCATCTCCCCGACACGCGACCCGATCATTTTACCAAATATGACAAAATAAAGACTCATCGTAATGACCGGAGGTAATAGCGTCTGTGGCCAAATACGCAGAATTCGACGAACTTCTTTTAGTAATATAGTACGAAAAGAAATCCATTTTTTAGCCCATGACATCGTTTCATTAGGGTCTACCACTATCTTCTGGTTCATAATCCTGCCTCCTTCATACTGTCTGCACTCTGGATATTTTTGTCAACTAAGCGCATAAACAACTCTTCCAATCGATTGGACTTGTTACGCATACTGGCAATAGTGATACCTTGGTTAGACAGCTGAGTGAAAACGCCATTCAACGACTCACCTTCAGTCAACGTCACTTCAATTGTAAGATCATCGGGCTGCACTACTGCTGTCACATTGTTCAATACAATCTGATGTGTCAGCGGAGTAGTTACATCAAATACAAAAGTCTCAACCGATAGCTGAGCGAGCAAATCCTTCATATCCGTATTAATACGTATTTCACCATGGTCTAAAATAGCAATGCGCTTACACAGTTGCTCAGCTTCTTCTAGATAATGCGTGGTGAGGATAATAGTGGTGTTCTCTTCAATATTAATTTGTTGCATAAACTCCCACATAGAGCGGCGCAACTCAATATCTACCCCAGCGGTTGGCTCATCTAGGATCAATAGCTTAGGTTTATGAATCAACGCTCGTGCAATCATCAAACGTCGCTTCATACCACCTGATAGCTCACGTGACATAGTATCGCGTTTGTCCCATAGTCCTAGCGCTTTAAGCAAGCGCTCAGCACGCGGTTTTGATTCTTTAGGCGGAATGCCAAAATAACCGGCTTGAGTAATTAGGATATCCTGTACTTTTTCAAACATGTTGAAGTTAAACTCTTGCGGTACTACCCCAAGATATTGCTTGGCAATCGAAGGATTGGCCAAAAGGTCGACACCGAAAATATTGACGCTACCAGTTGTCGGCTTAAACAGTGAGCTAATAATGCCAATCATCGTTGACTTACCAGCACCGTTTGGGCCAAGCAAAGCAAAGAATCCGCCTTGTGGCACCGTTAAGCTGACATCTTTTAGTGCCGAAAACCCATTGTCATAGGTCTTGGATAGATTTTGGATAGAAAGCGCTGGTACCTCAGACATGAATACCTCTTTATAGATTTGTGAAATGAGTGATGTAATGCCTTAATGTGAGGTTACTTTAGATAGATTTCAACTGCAGCATACTATAAGTACATAATTGATTGCATCAATCATCAACCATAAAAAAACGTCTATATCATTAAGTGAAATAGACGTTTTACAATTACATATGATGTAGATAAAGCCATTAGTTACAGATTAAGCACCTATAGCGTAACAACGCTAGTATAAATTAGCTTGCCTCACCAACCATGTAATCCACAGCATTCTGAACTTCTTCATCAGGAATATCAGCGCCACCTTTTGCAGGCATAGCATTAAATCCATTGATAGCATGCGTATATAAAGTATCTGAACCTTTTGCTATACGTGGTCCCCAAGCGCCTGCATCACCTAGCATAGGTGAGCCAAGCAAGCCTGATGCATGACACGTTTGACATACTGCGTTATATACTGTTTTACCATCACGTGGCTCACCATCTGCTGATGGACCAGATGAACGAGCAGTCACATCACAAACTTCGTCGTCTTCAAAGCATACTTTAGCAACAGGCTGAATACGAGCAATCAGGTTAGGATACAACGCAATTAGCTTTTGTACTTGTGGCGTATCTTCAGGGATTGGCTCTTCATTAGCGGCAGGAGCAGCTTGTACGGTTTCTTCTGCTGTAGCATCTCCATCTGCAACAGTGGCAGCGTCTGCATCCCCAGCTTCAGCAACAGGAGCCGTGCCATCGGTAGTATCAGCGGCAGCCTGTGTTTTGTCACCTAGCTTTTGAGGAGCACTTTCTACAACCTCTTGTGCTTCTGCTACATCAGATACGGTTACAGGAGTGTCTGCAACATCTTCAGCTTGGCTCACTGCGATACTAGCGATTCCTAGAATGGCAGCTGCCGATAACATAACTACTTTTCTCATTCGTCACGTTCTCTTATTACGTATACAAGTGTTGGCACGACTTGGACATTCTGTCTATCTTCCTTCGATAACATCTAGTTATCGATGGCAAACAGCCATCCCGTATGCAAGCGTACTTGTAATCGGTGATTATAAATATGAATTCTCCCTAACATTATAAGGGAAAAGGCAGGTAGATTGCCATGCCTGTTTGCTGACTATCTTATTTTTTCTCAAAAAATCTTAATAGCTGGCTTCATTCATTGGCTTTCCACCTTTTATTTGTTAGACTAAGCGGTCTTTATTTTTCGACATGTTGCACTGCTAAAGACGCTTGTCTAGAAATCGTGTTACTCAATATAGCAGTCAATTCATTTTATGCGCTCGTAGCTCAGTTGGATAGAGTATCGGTCTCCGAAGCCGAGGGTCGTGGGTTCGATTCCCGCCGAGCGCACCAATCATTGTATTAACCACTTTCTAAACCCTCCTTTTGTTTGATTTTGCCTTTTTATCTGCTTTCGTTTAGCAGTAATACTATGTATATAGTTTTTGTAAACATCATTTTATTAACTGAATTATTCTTCTAACACTACAATCGTAAATACTACTCTGTTCATCACGCCTTTAATAAGTAAATTTCAGCATATAATCAACTATTTAACTAGCTCTCAAGCTATCTTTACAAAAAAAACTTCTTTATTAAAAATATTGCTTACATTTCAAAAGCAATATGAGTATTATTGCGTCTTAAGGTATTTATGTAACTATATGTATATAAACGAATATTAGCGCAATATTCTAGAAACTAAATATAGTCTTAAATACAAAAATATTTGTTTGGCTCGTTAATTGCATATTTAAGAAATGCTTGAAACAAGCTAGCAGTTTGTAAATTTTAATATTATATGAGTTGAGTCTAGGAGACGTAATGAGTGTTTTTTATATGGCTGCATTGTCAGTAGGATCTGTATTTTGGGGTATGGTAGTCGTTTGGTTAATGGCAACACGATGAGTAACATCGAGCTTAACCATATCAAAATCTTGATATGGTCAGAATAATATAGGTACCTAGCATTTTTACCTATGCAGCAACATAACCATTTAAACAATGTCGCGAGAGCCGTTACAAAGCTTCATATAATCATTATGAGTGGATGTTCAATAAAAATATACGACTCAAAATGAAAGTTTAATCGTAATTCGCTGACTACTAGCTGTTAACTTGCTAGGCGCCTAAGCCTTATTACTTTTCCTAACTTCTAGGCTATTTTCTCAATACGAAAAAGTTACGATCAACTTGCTTTAACCTCCGTATGTCTCCTGCTTTTCTCACAGAGTTAAAATCATTTAGACAGTCTTATACGCCAAATGCTATTTTGCTAGCTCAGCGCTTGTATTTCTATGTTTAGCTCAATAGACATCTTGCAAATCAGTACTCAGCTGCGTCCGACTCGGTACTCGATGATAATTAATAATAGGCACATCTCCTAATCGTCGCTGACCTACCGCTATACTATTATCTATAGTAATCATCGCAATCTTCTTACCTTCTTTAACGATAAGCAAATGCTTGGCTCTTCGACTGGTTCGGTAGTCAGGAAAGTGCTGCTTAATTAAAACGGCGGTTTTCTGCAAACTATCATTAGCTTGTGACTTTGTAGCCGATAGCTTGTGGTTTTTATCTTTATAATTACTTTTAGTACCGCGTAGGTGCGCTATAAACCATAGCACTGCAATGACTGCTAGCAATATGACAAGCCACCAAATTCCGTCTATCATAGGAAGATATATCCATTATTAGCAAGGGTTTAGCCATGTTAGCAGAATTGTCGCCAAAATTAATAGCAGAAGTGCAGCGTGCTGCTAAATTACTAGCTACTAAATCACGCATTTGTGTTTTAACTGGTGCAGGCGTGTCAGCCGAAAGTGGCATTCCCACTTTTCGAGATAAGCAGACTGGCCTTTGGCAACACTACCGTGCCGAGGATTTGGCCACTCCTACCGCCTTCGAACGTGATCCAAAGCTAGTCTGGTCGTGGTATCAATGGCGCAGGCAATTGGTCCATGATAAAACCCCTAACCCTGCCCATCTTGCTCTTGCCGAATGGCAACAAGATGCCAAAAAAAATAAACAGAGCTTCACCTTAATTACGCAAAACGTCGATGACTTGCATGAACAGGCTGGTAGCACCGTGACGCACTTACATGGTCACCTGTGGCGTAATCGTTGTCATGACTGTGGTACGCCTTTCCAAAATGAAGTCGCAGCTTGGGATAGTAGCAAAGAGGCTATTAACTTTGACGATGAACTAGTAACTTGCCAGCATTGCGATGGTTATATCAGACCTGATATTGTTTGGTTTGGTGAGGCGCTACCTGGACAGGCGTGGCAAACCGCCGAGGATGCGGCTGCCAATTGTGAAGTATTCATCAGTGTTGGTACGTCAAGTTTGGTTTACCCTGCTGCGGGGCTGGCACATTTAGCAAAGCAGAATGGTGCAAAACTTATTGAGATAAACCCTGATCCAACACCCAACACTATCGTTGATATCACATTAGCGGTGAAAGCAGGAGTAGTAATGCCTTTACTGTTACAGCAAGTCATTGCGCTATCATAATGGCTATACGAAAAACAAGGTTAGGTCTTTAGCTACTAGGCGTACCCTGACCAAAATTATTGTAGTGCACGATCAACTTTAGCTAAATATACTTCTTTTAACTCTTCATCTATAAATGAGGATCTAAAAGAGTTCTTTATCAAAGTGATAATATCATCCTCTGATAATGGTAGGTTTTCGCATAAATTGATAAAGTTCTGATTGATATATCCTTTAAAATAGGCTGGATCATCTGAATTAACACTTACGTTTAGGCCGTAATCCAAAAGCTCTTTTATATTGTGCTCTTTATAAGTTTCAAATACTTTTAGCTCAATGTTTGAGTTTGGGCAGACAGTAAGCGGTATTTGCTCATCTTTTAGTCTTTGCATAAGCTCAGCGCTTTTTATAGATTGCACGCCATGATCTATTCTATTAATACCTAGCAAATCTAGCGCTTCGTAAATATAAGAGAAATCGCCTTCTTCACCTGCATGCGCGACTAATTTAAACCCCTCTTCTTTGGCCTTCTTAAATACCTCTGTAAATTTCGATGGAGGATTTCCGAGTTCTGAAGAATCAAGACCGACACCAATAATGTCAGCCTTAAATGCCAAAGCTTCTTCTAAAGTATCAAAAGCATCTTGTTGTGATAAATGCCGTAAAAAACACATGATAATACAGGAGGTAATGCCGTATTTTTCCTTAGCATCCATCAAAGCTTCTTTTATTCCAGTTATGACCGTTTCAAAAGCAATGCCCCTTGCGGTATGCGTCTGGGGATCAAAGAATATCTCAGTATGAATAACATTGTCTTCAACGCACTTTAAAATGTACTCCCAAGTCAGATCATAAAAATCGTCTTTTGTGATGAGTACTTTGGCACCGGCATAATATATGTCTAAAAAAGTCTGTAAATTGGTGAAATTATAGGCATCGCGCACATCTTCTATGTCTTTATAAGGAATATCTATGTTGTTTTTTTTGGACAACCTGAACATAAGCTCAGGCTCTAATGAGCCTTCAATATGTAAGTGCAGCTCAGCTTTCGGTAGTTTTCTTATTAATTCAATCATAGTAATCCCATTGTCTTTGTTATCTAAATATACCCTTTTAGAGCACTATTTTAGAAATACGACTGTATCAGATAGCTCATTGCCCGCTGGATCATGCTCCAAATGGTAATATTGACGTAGTAGCTGTCCTACCTCGTCTAATAAATCGCTTAAGCTCTCTTCCATTTTCTTATTAGCAATGCCTGTTACTGCTTTATCACACATCGCTCGCCATACTGTTGGGCTAACATGGGCACTGATACCACGATCAGCGATGATTTCCAGTTTGTGCTCACAGATATTGACATAAACTAAGACACCAGTGTTTTCTTCAGTATCCCATACTCGATATTCGCTAAACAGATCAATAGCGCGCTCACGGCAGTTGGTGCTATAAGCATCTTGAATAGGCAGATGATTTTCTACAATCAAAAACACCTCGCCACGATGACCTTGCTCTGCTTCTGTCACTTTTGCTGTCAGTCGTGCCTTGGCCTCTGCCGTCAGCCATTTGCTATGCAGCATAGGGACAAACAAGACTTGACGCCACCAACGGGCAAAACTTGCCTCTGATAAAGGTAAGTTATTTTGTACCATTATTTTTTCCTCAAGTAGGCGATTGCTAACTGTTATCTAGTAGGTATTCAAACATGCTATATAGTCAATCCACTATAAAATAAATATAGCGCTACTGAGATAAATTTTGCGCAGCCTCTGTCTGCGTAGGCACAGCAAGCAAGGAAAAACTATCTCAGTAGCGCGTTATTATTTTTGTACTTCTTTTATTTAGGACTGATTATACAAGCAGCTTCTTCAATTTTCGACGCTAGAAACTGACTTTAAACTAGAAATCGATTATAAAATTGGTGATAAGTGAATAAATTCAACAAAGTCTACCACGAGCCTCCAGCACCGCCACCGCCAAAGCCACCGCCGCCACCGCCAAAGCCACCACCTCCAAAACCGCCACCGCTGCCACCACCAAGACCAGGCAAGAATATCATACCGCCTTTACGGCCACCGCCGCGTCCTCCTCGACCACCGCCACCTGAGCCTCGAGCAATCAAGAACATCCAGATAAATATGGCCATAATGACAGTCATGAAAAATCCGCCACCCAATGCTAGAGAACCTGCGAAGAAACCACCTGCGGTTAAGATAGAACCAAATACGCGTCCAAAAATACTAGTAATAAACTTACCAAAAATCATTGCCATTATAAATAGGAAGATAGGAGTTGGTAGCTCATCCGAGCCTTGCTGAGCAGTACGTTCCGCTGCTTGAGCATCAGCGCGGGCCAGTACTTCAGGGTCAGCATTGAGTCGATTTTCAAGGGCACTAACGCCTGCCAATATCCCTGCCCCATAGTCATTTTGTTTAAACAATGGGGTAATATCCTCACGAATAATACGATTGACCGCAGCATCCGGTAGGACACCTTCCAACCCATAGCCAGTCAAAATGTACATATCGCGATCATTGACAGCTACCACAATTAGCAAACCGTCATCGATGTCTTTATCCCCTAACTCCCATTTAGTGGCAACTTGCAAAGCATAGTCAAATATTGGCAAGCCATTAGTGGTTGGCACAATGACAACCGCTGCTTGTGCTAGACCTTGCTGATAGATATTACGCAGCTGTGCCTCTAAGCGCTGTTTTTCTTGAGGATTTAAGATGTTGGCTTGATCAACGACTGGTTCGTTCAATATCAATTTATCAGCATCGACACTAGCAGCACTTGATTGGATAGGTGGCTTAGTCGTCGCCTGCGACTGTGCTACAGCTTCGTCATTAGCAGCGTTGGGATTGATAGCATCATTACCGAGTATAGTGCCACTAATAGCTTCATTACCGAGTACCGCATCATTGATAGCTTCATTAGCCTCACCAGCTTTAGCAATAGCAACCAAGTCCTCAACACTACGATTCTGCAACTGTGCATCGGTGGCACTACTATTAGTAGCACTAGCATCATCCGGTGCAGCATATAGCAGCGTGGCACTGCCAGCACTAAGCGTTAATAGTAATGCAGAGACGATCGCTTTTGAGTTATTCATCTAATCTATACCACCTTGAATGACATCCGTGCTGAGCTGGATTGTGACGTACTATATCGAAGCGTTCGGTATTACCGTACGTTTCCATGAAATGTATGCTTCTATTAATACTTATCAACGATAAATAAAAAGTAAAGCCGCCTATATTAGATAGGCTTAACGCAGTAGAATCGTAAACACTCTGGCATGGCTTTATTTTTACTTTCATCTACTAATCTTTACTGAGCAGTAGCGGCATCATCATCACCGAAATCCACGGTTGGCGCAGTAGAAATCTCTTCTTCGTTAGCTACCGTAAAGTTCGGTTTGGTATCCATACCGAATACTTTGGCGGTGATATTAGTGGGGAACTGGCGTACTGTCGTGTTGTAACCCTGTACTTCTTGGATATAGCGGTTACGCGCTACGGTAATACGGTTTTCAGTACCTTCTAACTGTGCCTGTAAATCTTGAAATAAAGCATCTGATTTCAATTCAGGGTAACGCTCAGATACTGCCATCAGACGTGACAATGCGCCACCCATCTGTGCTTGTGCTTCAGCATAACGCTCCATCGCTTGTGGGTCATTGAGCACTTCAGGGGTTATATTAATGCTACCTGCACGCGAGCGCGCTTCTGCCACTTGCGTAAAGACCTCTTGCTCCTGATCCGCATATTGCTGCACGACTTTTACTAAGTTTGGAACCAAATCCGAACGGCGTTGATACTGGTTGACTACTTCTGACCAAGCGGCTGTCACTTGTTCATCTTGTGATTGTAGATTGTTATAACCACAACCTGTTAAACCAACTGTTGAAGTAGCTAATACCGCTGATAGTAACATGGGTTTTACAATAGATTTACGCGTCATATCTGATTCTCCTAATAGTGATAGCTGACCGTTTAGTGATAACTTACCGTTTATCCATTTATGCTGGAAAACAATATCGTGATCGTCAATAAACGGTTACCTTTAATTATGCTGCTAATAATGGCGATATAGCTATTCTTTTACAATTCATCGTTACCAAAACACAACCGCAAAACAAGACAATTGACTTTTTTATCACCAAATAACTCTCTATTCTACCTATCGCCCTACTATCTATCATCTTGCTATGACTAGCTGATTCAGATTTTATTAATAGTTGCTAATAATCACATATTAAAAAGTTATAAAGTACTAAGCTTGCCAGCAATTAGCGCATTCTATTAATAACTTTAGTAGACTTGTATTAGGTTATTAAGTGTTAATTGCAAAATATAAACACAGTAGATTCAAAAAAAAATCTAGTAATTATAAAGAAATTGTGGCAAATTGCAGTTACTTAACCGTATGGTTTGCATACATTCGGTAGTGGAGTTGTTACTCATTTAGTATTAGCTAAGCGCAAAAAGATGAATATCCTGCTTGTGCTAAATGCAAATGCCACAGCTGTTGAGCGAACTGCTCATTGATTCTTTTTCGACATTTATTAATTTATTCAATAGTAACATGTGGTTAGAGTTGATGTACTGTGGATTTGAAAGCTATCAGTAAGTAGAGATAACAAAAACAGCTGAATAAAGGTTGAATGCTGTCAGTATATTGACTGGTATTTAATGACAATAACTACTTGTTTTATCCGCTGGTCTATTCTTTATCTACCTATTCTTACTGCGTTATGTCATCATAATACTGCGACAACCAGAAAGGCAAAAGGAATTGCGACCGCAGCTAAGATTGTATTAACACTAGTTGTGTTAATGATAAGCCAAGCGGATAAATACAGACAATTACAATCCATCCTGAGTGGTTAAAAGGGTGTTAATTTTTATCTTAATGGGATAATTAACACCGAGCATTACCACTTTGAGGACGTTTGAGGAAGACATAATATGGAAGGTTTAGTCAATTTAGTAAACGGAATTATCTGGAGCCCTGCACTGATCTACCTGTGTTTGGGCGCGGGTCTGTTTTATTCTATTATGACGCGCTTTGTACAAGTGCGTCTATTCGGTGAAATGATCAAATTACTATTTACTGGTAAATCCAGTACAGATGGTATTTCATCATTTCAGGCACTTGCCGTCTCACTCGCGGGACGTGTGGGTATGGGTAACATCGCTGGGGTAGCTGCTGCTATCGGCTTCGGTGGTCCAGGTGCTGTGTTTTGGATGTGGATTGTAGCCTTCTTAGGCGCATCTACAGCCTATGTTGAGTCTACACTCGCACAGATTTATAAAGAAAAAGATGTGATTACTGGCGAATATCGTGGTGGTCCAGCTTACTATTTTGAACGCGCACTTGGTCAAAAATGGTATGGTATCCTCTTTGCGATCGCCTCTATCTTAGCCTGTGGTATGTTCTTACCTGGTGTACAGGCGAACGGTGTTATCAGTGCTTTTGCACAGGTGATGGGTGAAGGAACAATAGTAAATATTGGCAGCTTAGAAGTTGGCTCTATGCGTTTAGTAGCGCTAGGCATTATTCTAGTGGTCCTAGGTATTATTATCTTTGGTGGTATTAAGCGTATTGCGACCTTTACTGAGTTTGCAGTCCCTTTTATGGCACTAGGCTATATTGTCCTTGCTTTGATTATCATGTTTAGTAACATTGACATGGTTCCACAAGTCTTCGGTATGATCGTTGGCGATGCCTTTACGGCACAAGCAGGTTTTGGTGCTGCTATTGGTTGGGGTGTAAAACGTGGGATCTACTCTAACGAAGCCGGACAGGGTACTGGCCCTCACGCTGCTGCTGCTGCAGAGGTTCAGCATCCCTCACAGCAAGGTTTAGTACAGGCATTCTCAGTATATGTAGATACGTTGCTAGTCTGTTCTGCTACCGCCTTCATGATTTTATCTACAGGTATGTATAACATTCAAGGTAAGCTTCCAGATGGTCAGTTCATCGTCCAAAACGTAGCTACTGGTGTGGAAATTAACTCGCCTGCCTTTACGCAAATGGCGATGGAATCTGTTTATGGTACTTACGGTAATACCTTTATCGCTGTCGCCGTATTCTTCTTTGCCTTTACGACTATCTTGGCTTACTACTATATCGCTGAAGTAAACGTTGCTTATTTGACTCGCTTTATTAGTCGCGGTGCCAATAAAAAAGGTCTCTTTTTCGTCAAAGTCTTAATTATGGTGATGGTTGCTTACGGTGGTCTTAACTCAGCCGGCTATATCTGGGCTATTGGTGATATCGGTGTTGGTCTTATGGCTTGGCTCAATATCGTTGGTATTCTTGTTATCTTTGTTGTTGCACGTCCAACACTCACTATGCTTAAAGATTATGAAGCACAGCGTAAAGCTGGTGTGAAGCGCTATACCTTTGATCCTGCAAAATTCGGTATCAAAAATGCGCCTTATTGGGAAGCACGTCATCTAGAAGAGCAAGAAAGATTGGCAAAAAATCCAATACATAAAGAGCATAAATAACGTTTTTTAAAGAATGTAAAAGTAGCAGCTAACGATTAAATCAAAAAAGCCTGAGGCAATGGTCTTGGGCTTTTTCGTGTAGTACACATTATGTTTAATTGATAATAGTCGCCATCGCTCAGATCAAGAGATAGATAACTTTTTAGCAAAACAAAAAACCCAGCAATAAGTGCTGGGTTTTTCTTTTAAAAATATTGACTAATTTAGCTATGTTACTTTTAGAACAACGTTATTTAGGCATTAACACTGTGTCAATTACATGAACGACACCATTAGTCGCCATGATGTCTGGCTGAGTGATATTGGCAGTACCACCACTAGCATCTGTGATCACGTTAGCATCACTAATAGAGAACGCTTGACCGTTCACTGTTTCGATGTCAGTACCATAAGGGATATCAGCAGATTTTACTATCATGCTTGGAATAACATGATACGACAGCACCTTGGTTAACATATCTTTGTCAGCCAACAGCTCTTCTTTAGTAACATCCAGCTTGGTTAGCACATCAGCGAATGCTGCATCTGTTGGAGCAAATACCGTGTAGTTGGTATCCGTTGCCATTAATGTTTGATCAAGTCCAGCCGCTTTTAATGCTGCGGTCAAGATCGTTAAATCATTATTTTCAGCGGCGATTTCAGCGATATTTTGTGTAGCAGTAGCCTCTTCAGACATAGCAGCAGGTTCTTCCATAACTTCAGGCTCTGCCATTGGCTCCGGCTCAACCATCGGTTCAGTCGTTACTTCAGGCTCAACTGCCGGCTCAGCAACCGTTTCTGCATCGTTACAAGCTACCAATGTCATTGCCGTTGTGGCGATTGCTAAAGATAATAAAGTCTTTTTTAACATGGGTCTATCCTTATGAATATTAATTAAGTAGTTTTGCATTCATTACATTATATAAAGTCAAAAAGCAGCGTTCCGTTCATTTATTGCGGTAACAATACTTTATCGATAACATGTACTACACCATTGGTAGCTGCGATGTCTGTTTGCAAGATACTGGCAGTACGGCCACTTTCATCCATTAGTTTGCCTTCAGGTGTTACCATCAAGGTATCTTTGCTAAGCATCATAATATTGCCTGGTTTTACATCTTTGGCATAAACTGGAGCTGCACCATTAATCACGTGATACCCTAAAATCTTGGTTAATACGGGTTTGTTAGCAAATAGCTGCTCTTTACTCATACCAGTTTCTTGTAAGGCTTGGGCAAAAGCTGCATTGGTTGGTGCAAGGATAGTGAAGTTCGCATCAGGGTTAGCTAACGGACCAGCTATACCAGCAGCTTGTACTGCTTCAACTAACGTTGAGAATTCAGGATTGCTTTGAGCCACTTGTACCACATTCATCTTAGCCATAGCTGCATTTTGTGCAGGTGCTTGCTGAGCTTGTGCAGATGCTTGTTTTGCTGGCATCGGTGCTTTTTTAGCTGGCATGATGTTGTTACAAGCACTTAGGCCAACAATTGAGACAGCCAATGTACCGATAGTAGCGAGTTTAGTAAATTTCATATTCATATCCTTGATTTTGAGGTCTATCCTGAGTGCGAATTTAATGATTGAGTCGTTCTTTTTGAAGGTAAAGTTTTAATAAATTAACTTATACATGGTGACTTACTATCTATCTAGGCAGTCGCAGTTAATAAGTATATACAGTGACTTATCACAGATGATATACGTACTGCCTAGGGATAATAGTTCACTATTATTATCTAAGAGCTTATAAGCTATACTTACGAGCAACCAAACCTTACGCAGCCAAATTAGCATGGCTTACAACTTTAACTATTTGCGTTTGCGCTATTTTTTGTCACATCCTTGTAAGTTTTGTCTGCTTTGTAACATGGTCTATTTTTTAATCGCTTAAGAAAAACCTTCATATCCTGAGCAACTAATGCAATGACCATATATTCGTATAAAAGCATATAATATGCCTTTGAGTATGACTTTAATGCTATGTAAATTTACATATTCAAAAGCTCAAGGTCTTGTCTTTGATGCTAAATATGAATAAAAACATACCGATAAACGCTATATTTTTCATGCTAGAATATTGCAGATTTGTGCTTTCTTATTTCTTATAGTTTTGTAAATTTTCTCTTTTTTCTCCTTTTTATGATATTAACGATATAAGCAGTGTTCCTATGACTCAAAAAATGACCTCGATGACTTCTTCTGAAGATAATACTATGCCCACTCACTCAAATGCTGCCGATGACTTTATCTTGACGCCGCCTGCTGTATTTCCTTTTAAGGAGCAGCAACTGACTGCACGTACGCGCATAACTGAACAGATGGCCTCACGTATCTTGGTGTTAGATGGGGCGATGGGCACGCATATTCAGAATTATAAGCTGGAGGAAGCTGATTATCGCGGAGAACGTTTTGCTGATATTAGCCAAGACGTACGTGGTAATAACGATCTGCTCGTGCTCACCCAACCGCAGATGATTAAGGAGATTCATAGCGACCATCTTGCTGCTGGTGCAGATATCATCGAGACCAATACGTTTAATGGTACGCGGCTATCGATGTCTGACTATGATATGGAATATCTGGTGCCAGAGCTAAACAAGACTGCGGCTAAATTAGCGCGCGAAGCTGCTGACGAATTTACTGCCAAGACCCCTGAGAAGCCGCGCTTCGTCGCTGGAGTCATTGGGCCAACGTCACGAACTTGCTCGCTATCACCTGATGTCAATGACCCAGCCTTTCGTAACATTACCTTTGATGAGTTGGTGCTAAATTACCGTGAAGCGACACTAGCTTTAATAGAAGGCGGTGTGGATCTTATATTGATTGAAACCATTTTTGATACGCTAAACGCTAAAGCGGCGATATTTGCGATTACTGGGGTGTTTGACGATATTGGTTTTGAATTACCGATTATGATTTCGGGTACGATCACTGATGCCTCTGGTCGGACGCTATCAGGTCAAACGGCTGAGGCGTTTTATAACTCGATTCGCCATGCCAAGCCGCTATCGGTTGGTTTCAACTGTGCACTCGGGGCAGATGCACTGCGTCCACATATCCAAACGTTATCTAATATTGCCAATACTTATGTTTCAGCGCATCCGAACGCCGGCTTGCCGAATGAGTTTGGTGAATATGACGAAACGGCAAAGGAAACCACTGCCCTGCTTGAAGGCTTTGCTAAAGCGGGCATTTTAAACATCGTCGGTGGTTGCTGTGGTACGACGCCTGAGCATATCCGCCAAATCGCTAATATGGTGGCAAAATACCCACCGCGCGTGATTCCTGAAATCGCACCTGCTTGTCGTCTGTCTGGGCTTGAGCCATTTACTATCACGCCTGATAGCTTATTCGTCAACGTTGGTGAACGTACCAACGTTACCGGCTCGAAGAAGTTTCTACGTTTGATTAAAACCGAAGCCTATACCGAGGCTCTAGATGTCGCGCGCGATCAGGTCGAGGGCGGCGCGCAAATCGTCGATATCAACATGGATGAAGGCATGCTTGACTCCAAGCATGCGATGATTCACTTCGTTAATTTGGTCTCTGGTGAGCCTGATATCAGTCGTGTACCTTTGATGATTGACTCCTCGAAATGGGACATCATCGAAGAAGGTCTTAAGCGTATCCAAGGTAAGTCCGTCGTCAACTCTATCTCCTTAAAAGAAGGTCATGCTGAGTTCGTCGAGCGCGCCAAACTATGTATGCGCTACGGCGCTGCTATTATCGTTATGGCCTTTGATGAAGACGGTCAAGCCGATACTTTTGAGCGTAAAACTGAGATTTGTCAGCGTAGCTATGATGTCTTAGTCAATGAAGTCGGCTTCCCTAGCGAGGACATTATCTTTGACCCCAATATCTTTGCGGTCGCCACCGGTATCACTGAACATAATAATTACGGCGCCGACTTTATCAATGCCACTAAGTGGATTACGGATAACTTGCCCAATGCGATGGTATCGGGCGGCGTATCTAACGTTTCATTCAGTTTCCGTGGTAATCCGATTCGAGAAGCCATCAACTCCGTATTTTTATTTCATGCGATTCAAAACGGTCTGACGATGGGTATCGTCAACCCTGCCATGCTAGAGCTATATGACGACATCCCGAAGGAAGCACGCGATGCTATCGAAGATGTAATGCTGAATCGAAACCAAGGTGAGACTGGTCAAGATGCTACTGAGCGTCTGATGACCGTCGCTGAAAACTACCAAGATGGCGGCAAGAAAAAAGACAGAACCGTTGATATGTCATGGCGCGAAGGCACGGTAGAAGAACGTATTGCTCATGCATTAGTCAAAGGTATCACCACCTTTATCGAAGCCGATACCAAAGAAGCTTGGGAGAAATACCCCAAACCGCTAGAAGTCATCGAAGGGCCACTCATGGACGGTATGAATATCGTCGGTGATTTATTCGGTGCAGGTAAAATGTTCTTACCGCAAGTAGTGAAATCTGCACGTGTAATGAAACAATCAGTCGCTTGGTTGAATCCATATATCGAAGCGGAAAAAGTCGAAGGTGAAAAGAAAGGTAAAATCCTCATGGCTACCGTCAAAGGTGACGTCCATGATATCGGCAAAAACATCGTCGGTGTGGTACTCGGCTGTAACGGCTATGACATCGTAGATATGGGCGTGATGGTACCTTGTGAAAAAATCCTCGATACGGCTATCGCTGAGGAAGTCGATATCATTGGCTTATCTGGCCTGATTACGCCAAGCCTTGATGAAATGGTTTATGTCGCCAAGCAAATGCAAGAGCGCGGCATGACCCTACCCTTGATGATTGGCGGAGCAACGACCTCTAAAGCGCATACGGCAGTCAAAGTCGAACCTCAGTATCAAAACGATGGCGTCATCTATGTGGCTGATGCTTCACGTTCAGTGGGTGTGGTGACTAAGCTGCTCTCTAAAGAGCACCGTCAAGGTTTGATTGATGAGACCCGTGAAGAATATATAAAGGTACGTGAGCGTCTCGCTAAGCGCCAACCAAAAGCGGCCAAAATATCTTATGCCAACGCTATCAAGATTGGCTTTAAAGATGACTGGGAAAACTATGTGCCACCTGTACCTAACAAACTAGGACAAGTAATATTTGACGATTATCCTATCACTAACCTACTGCCTTATATCGACTGGACACCTTTCTTTATCTCTTGGGGTCTAGCGGGCAAATACCCGAAAATCTTGCAAGACGATGTGGTTGGAGAAGCGGCCCGTGATTTGTTCGACAATGCGAATGACTTGATGCAAAAGATGATTGATGAGAAGTTAATCGTTGCCAAAGGTGTGTTTAAACTGATGCCAGCTAAGCGCACTGGCGCAGATACGGTAACCGTCTATGACAATGGCGGCAAGCCGACCTATCAGTTTGAGCACTTACGTCAGCAAAGCGATAAAGCCAGTGGCAAGCCGAACTTTAGCTTGGCAGACTTTATCTCACCATCGGACACGCAAACCGATTATCTTGGTGGCTTTACGGTGTCTATAGTCGGAACAGAAGCACTGGCTGAGAAGTATAAAGCGGCTGGTGATGACTATAACGCTATCATGGTACAAGCGTTGTCTGACCGTTTAGCCGAAGCCTTCGCTGAGCATCTGCATGAGCTGATTCGCAAAGATTATTGGGGCTATCAGGCTGATGAGAATTTAACCAATGATGAGATGATTAAAGAGAAATATGTTGGTATCCGCCCTGCGCCTGGCTATCCTGCCTGTCCTGAGCATACCGAAAAAGGCAAACTGTTTGACTGGCTCGGTACGGTTGAGGCTATCGGTACGACGCTAACTGAGAGCTTTGCAATGTGGCCTGCGTCTTCGGTCAGTGGCTTCTATTACTCGCATCCTGAGAGTGAATACTTTAATGTGGGTAAAATCAGCAGCGATCAGTTAGAGAGCTATGCTGAGCGTAAAGGCTGGGATATGAAGACTGCTGAGAAGTGGTTGAATCCGAATTTGTAGGTTTGTTATCTAATACTCGAGGGGTTTTAAAATTATGAACCCCTCTTTTACTTATTAACCTCTAAATCATGTACTTCATATAGTACATTTTTTTCTGTCAGGTATTCAATTCTTAATTTACTCTCTTCATTTGCTATAAGATTAGCGTTATAAACGTCCTGTTCTTGAGTTTCGTACACCTCAACATTGAAATTTTCAACCACGTATACCTTCTCAGGAATTTCTATTTCACTATCAAATATTCTTAAATATTTCTCGTCATTTTTTATAATTCTACATGAAAATTTCTCAGTACTCTTTAACTTCTTTATGTCTTCTTTATTAGTAATATAGAATTTTAAATCCGAAAAAATTTTAATACCCTCACCATAATAAGTGTCACATTCAAATATTTCGTTGTATAAATTCATAACTTTTTGATAATCAATATTTGATATACTATTATTCAAATCAAATATTGCTCTAACACCAAAATTTTCACAAATTCTAAATGCTTTATAAATATACGTTAACAACCATCTAATTTGTTTAACATCATCGTTATTTGATGAGTTATTTATTTTAGCTTTAGCGAGAAAGGTATGGTTCTCAGAAGTGAATAAGCCTATATTAGCATTCTCGTTATCGCAAATCTCATTAATTAGGGTGTATAGATCCTCTAATTTGTCTAGTGACCTTATATCTTTACCATTCCAGTCATCAAAACAAAAACTCATATTAAAATTTTGAACAATATCAGTGATAGACTTATCAAACATAGGCATACTGACCCCTGCTGTCAATCCCGTAGAACTAAACTTGGGAGATTTTAGTTACGCAGCCTGACGATAAAAGTCAAACCACACCTGTCTTGGCGATTTATAGCCCAAACCCTTTTGAATCCTAGTCTGATTGTAATACAGCTCGATATATTTGATGATGTCAGTAATGGCTGTGAATCGTGTTTTATAGTCCTTATGATATATTAGCTCATTCTTTAATATGCCCCAGAAGCTTTCTATTGGCGCATTGTCATAACAATTGCCACGACCACTCATAGAGCCTATAAAGTGATGCTGCTTAATGATTTTGTGGTAGGCATGGCTACAGTACTGACTGCCTCTGTCTGAATGCACAATTAATCCTTTATTAGGTCGTTTGTTTTTGATTGCCATATTGAGTGCACGGCAAACCAAGTCAGCAGTCATGCGTTTGTTGATAGCATAGCCGACAAGCTCTTTGGTATATAAATCTTTAACGCCTGCCAAATACAACCAGCCCTCAGCAGTCCAGATATAAGTAATATCGCTTACCCATGCATCATTAGGACGGTTTGCATCAAACTTCTGATCCAGCACGTTTGGATAAACCAGCTTGTTATGATCGGAGTCAGTGGTGACTTTAAAGCGCTTGTGACGACGGCATTTAATGCCGTATTCTTCTTTGATGCTTCTAACCATATATTGGCTGATATCGTACCCTTGCGCTCTTAGGTGGGCATGCAGTCGATCTACGCCATAGCACTGCTTGGTCTGAGTATGAGCGACTTTAACCAGTAGTTCACACTGATTGCGATGTATCTGTTGGTCGCTGAGATCACGACCCAGCCAGTCGTAATAGCTTGATAACTTAACACTTAGCACGCGGCACATAGTGGTGATGCGAAAGAGGTGCTGGTTATCTTTGATGAAGGCGTACCTGACTAGCTGTGCCTTGCAAAGTACGCCGTCGCCTTTTTTAGAATTTCGCGCTCCTCTTCGGCTACTTTAAGCTGCCGCTTGAGCTGCTTTATTTCTTGAAGAGCACTCATAAGATCGGGATCATATTGTTCTGTGCCGATAAGCTTGCCTTGATTGGCTTTGTTCTGCCAGTTAGATAACGTTTGCATCGCTATGCCAAGTTGCTTGGCTGTGGCTGAAACATTACCGTTATTGTCTGCTATCTTTTTAACAGCTTCTGCTTTAAATTCGTCACTGTAGGTTCTTACTTTCTTGGTCATGGTAAACTCCTGTCAATACGCTTAGTTTACCAAGTTTAGTTGTACGGTTTCTTCAGCATAGCTCATACCGATTACTTCAAATTTAAAATAACGTTTTAAACCTCCTATGAAACTTACCGTTTTTAACCCGTGAGTGAGATAACCATTAATTTTTATAACAGTTTTATTTATATTTGAGTCCTGATACGGAATTTTCAAATATGCACTCACTTTATTTGTTCTTTTAATGGATGCTTTTTTGAAATTAATACTACTATCATTTAGCAACTTATTTATAAGACTAGAATCACTTAAGAAACCTAGGTCTCCTTCAATTTCGCAGTCTAAACCATGGAAAATCAAGTCTTTATATTTTCTTATATTACTCTCATTTGAAAAGTCTTTAACGTTGATAGTTGGTACATACGAATCATTTCTAGGCTCTACTTTATATATTGTTGTTTCATTATCAAACTTGGTCGATAGCTTTAACCTATTGTCTAAAACCTCTAAGGTTTGAACCACGCTCCCATGCACATTACTTATAGCATCGTTTATTAGGCTTAATGGCATTTTACACAATAGAGACTGCTGAGACTCTCTAATATCCTCATCTGTTCTATATTTCATACCAAGACTTTGACTAGCGTATTCCTCAGCCTTTACTTTCCAGTCTTTAAGCATCTCTACAGGGTAAGTCTCAGGCTCTCTATCAATTATCTTATGACAAATTGAACATAACCAGATGCCATTATTAAAAGACTTTGTATCCGTTGTCGACATTCTATTATCAAATCTAGGTCCTCCAGAACTTGCTGCGCATATATGTGCTGCTTCTCCTATTATGGTTCTATTATCAATAGTTTCTAAATTTGCAGCAACGGTATTTCTTCGGCATTCAGGGTTTGAACACAGATTAGCTACTCTATCTCTTAGTTTTCGTCTAGTCGAATCTGTAAAGTCGTTATCTTTAGCTCTAGCCATTTTATACCCTCAAATTTTTATTGAAAATTCTTAAATTTTATTCTTAGAATTCTTACTCGCTGGCATCACTTAGAACTATAAAGTGCCTACTTCCAATCCTCTTTTTATGTGAAAAACAAAACGTCATATAAATCCTCAATACTATCATGTCGAGTAAACTGTCCTTTATTAATTGAACGGATATTAGGTCGCTCAGCTTTTATGCCTTCCGCATTACCTTTAGTATGTTTGGCAACTCTAACATTGCCTAAATCATTTAATGGCTTTCCTGCTTCAAAGCCGTAAAAATAAAACGAACATAACTCCAAAGTGTCTTCATCAAATATTATCCAAATAATACATCCTGAGGGCTTGGTTGCTAAACGGGTATGAATGTTCTGTCTTGAAGTTTTACCACCTAGTTTCGAAGCTTTAAGCTGAATATGACGAATCACATTATTAAGTTCTAGAACAACATCACAGCCAGCATTGTCGACTTCAGGTTTCATAACTTCAAGCTGACAATCACCTTTTAGCCACGATAGTTTGAGCATTTCACTAATAAATAAATGCTCAATAAGCTTTTCTCGGAAGCTTGAGTGTTCAAAATGTTTACTCATAGTTCACCTTGATACTTTATAACGGCTTCAACTCGTTAATTAATCTTGTTTGCACTATCGTCTTTAGCTGTGATGAACCGTAACAGCACCGCCACCTCTATCTTACTCCTCTGGCAACATTGGGTTAGAAAACGTGGCGGTTTTTTGATGCCTATATTTCAATACTTATACTTTAATAAATATTCAATAAAAACAGCTATCTGATTAGATTAACTTAAAAATATTTGGTATATTTATAATTAAGAATATATTTGAATTGATTAGTAATATTACTATATAGCATGAGCATTAAAAACTGTTAGAAACAAGGAGGTATATCGGCATAATAGTTATAGAAAGTGAGATTTTACATTTTTAAATCAAGGAGAGATGAAAATGAAATCGTTCAAATTAACACTACTAGCCATAACAGCTATATTTTTTTTACAAGGATGTAATGATGATGATAATGATGGATCATCAACGTCACAACCTGATATAGACACTGAAATCATTGGAACGTGGAGTAGTGATGATGGTAGTAGTGGGTTATCAACGATTGTCTTTATGGATGACGAGACTTATGTACAGGTCCAAGTCAATAGTAGTCAGTCTACAAGTGACCCTAACAATGGTATGGAATGGGGTAATTACAACATTAACGATAAGACAGGAGAACTAACCGCTACGCCTATTTTTGATAAAAATGGTAGCTCTGGATTGTCAGACTCCATCAATCGTCATGCTAAGGTATCTAACGGCAAGCTGATCCTCGAAGTAGATGAAAACAATGATGGCGTTATCGATAGTGATGAAAGCTATGAGTTTTCAAAGACCAAACCTGAAGGGATCTTAGGGTCTTGGAGTTACGATGATGCTGATGACGATGAGCTAATCGGACTAGCTTTCTTCGATAATGGTACTTATGTCCATGTCCAAGTTGATAAAATTGGCTTAGTGAACAATCCCAAAAACGGTATGGAATGGGGTTACTACACCGTCGACCCTACGACTGGGCAGTTAGCAACTTCTTTGATCTATGACGATAATGATGACAATGGATTATCAGAGCCGCGTACACGTTACGCGCGAGTGACTGGTGACACCGCCCTTACTATTGAAGCTGATAACGATCAGAGCGGCTCAATAGACAGCGATGAGTTCTTTAAATTTTCAAGACCATCTTAGGAAGGTTTAAAAGAGCGTAACCTGAAAGCCGTCGAAAAGAAGCAGTGCTTCTTTTTGACAGGTCTAATACCGCCCTATCTCAAACATTAGCTTACCAATAAATTTAGATTTAGAAAATTAATCAGTATTGAAAAACGACCAATACTTGTAAGAATAGGATGTTGCCGTTAGCCTTGAGACCCGTTAAAAAATTGCACTGCAATTTTAGGGACGCAAGAGAAAACCTATTAAAGGGGATTTTCTGATAGCGGCTATCCTGCTTAGCCAATGCCTCGCATAGACCAGCAGATATGAGCGAAAAGCAGGATTGGCTGCCTATTATTTTTTAGGTTTTGAATACTTTTGGACTTGAGCGTTTGGACAATCTGTTGCCACTATGTGCTTGGCATTTAGATAGTTTTAATCTACAAAGAAAGCCGAAAAATTATAAATCCTAGCCTTCCCAATGAGTACGTTCTATATCTTCTATAGAAACAGTCTCACTCTCTCAACTCTCACATCAGCTTACGGCTAGAACACCCGCTATTTAAAAACAAAAAAATGAGGCCTTCCTTGGCCTCGATTGTTTTCACTGTTTTAAGTGTTTTGGTAAAACGGATAGTCGTTGTAGCCGATGTCAGTGCCGCCATACATAGTGGTGAGATCAACTTCATTAAGTGGCCAATCATTGGCCATGCGCTCAGGTAAATCTGGGTTGGCAATAAAAGGGCGGCCAAAAGCAAATAAGTCGCCATAGCCTTTGGTTAAGATGTTGACTGCTTTTTCAACGGTATATTTACCAGCATAGATGATACGGCCTGAAAACTCAGCTCTGACCGCTTTATAAAAGGCTTCCGGTAAATCAGGGGCATTATCCCAATCCGCTTCGGCAATTGACAAGTAAGCAATGCCCGCTTGTTCGAGCACTTTGACCGCTTCAACATAAGTAGTATGCGGGTCTGACTCTACCAAACCTAAGTAAACGCGAGTCTCATTGGTACTAGCAAATAAGGGAGCAAATCTGACCCCTAAACGCTCGGTACCCACGACGGCACTGACGGCTTCGACTATTTCTTTTAAAAAGCGTAAGCGGTTAGGCAGCGAACCGCCATATTGGTCATCACGGTTATTGCTATGCTCAGAGATAAACTGATTGACTAAGTAACCGTTAGCACAATGAAGCTCAACCCCATCAAATCCTGCCTCTAACGCATTGCGTGCTGCTTGCGCGTATATATCGACCAGCTCGCCAACCTCAGAAGTGCTCAGCGCACGCGGCTCACTTGGATCATCTAAAGCGCCTGCACCGGGGCCAGTTTCAACAAACACCTTGACGTTATCAGCAGTAATAGCAGAAGGCGCTATAGGTTGTGCGCCATTTGGCTGTAAGCTGGTGTGAGACACTCGACCAACATGCCATAATTGAGCAAAAATAATACCCCCTTTGGCGTGCACGGCTTGTGTGACTTTTTTCCAGCCGTCAATTTGGTCTTGCGAGTGTATACCGGGCGTCCACGCATAGCCTTGACCTCTTGGTTCAATTTGCGTGCCTTCCGTCACCATAAAGCCCGCTGAGGCACGCTGTGCATAATAGCTTGCCATTAATTCGTTAGGAATATTGCCTGGTTGAGTGCTACGAGAGCGTGTCAATGCTGGCAACACAATACGGTTTTTAGCCGTATAAGGTCCAAGCGCTACAGATGAAAATAAGGTGCTGGTATTTGGATTAGATTGTTCCATAAAGTTCTCTTTTTTAAAGGATATGAATAAGCTTATGGTTTTAACCCCTGAATAGATTTTGATAACTAAGGGTTTACTGAAGCAATATTGATAAGCTTAGGGATTTAAAGATACAATTAGAAACAACGATTTTTTGTTTGAGATACAATTATGAATGGTATCAATCGGCTGGATATTAAACAGCTTAGAGTGTTGCATGCTTTGCTAGATTTAAAAAACCTCTCGCAAGTCGCCCGAAAAATGGGCTTAACCCAGCAAGCCATTAGTGAGCAGCTACGCAAGTTGCGTGATTTATTTGATGATCGCTTGTTTATTCGTCAAGGCAATAGCATGGTGGCAACACCAAAAGCGCTCTCACTTCAGCAACCTATTAGCGATATATTAGAACAGTTAGAATCGCTGTTAGAGCCTGACTTATTTACCCCAGAAACCTATAAAGGCATCTTTACGATTAGCGCTACCGACTACGCGACACAGGCGCTGTTACCACAGCTTTTTAAGATAACGAGGCGAGACGCCCCTGAGCTAAAATTGATAGTACGCGACTTTGCGTCTGATAATATCAATCAGCTGATTACGGCAGGTGAACTTGATTTGCTGATTACTTTCCCAGAATTTATTCCTGATAATCTGACTTACGTGACTTTGCTTGAAGAGCAGCATTTATGCATTACTGGTTGTAATAACGAGCTTACAAAAGCGCCACTAACACTGGCACAAATTGCCGCTTATCCTCAGCTGGTAGTGTCGCCTTCGCGTGCTAATTTGCGCGGCTCCCATGATCAATGGTTTGCAGCAAGAGGTCTTAAGCGAAATATTGTTATGTCGGTTCCAAGCTTTTCAGCAGTGCCAGATATTCTTCATACCACTGACATGATTGCATTTTATCCTGCCAGATTATTGCCGAGCAGTAAGGTTAAACAATTAGAAGTAGAAGCGTTACCACCAACATTTCAGGTAATTGCTGCTTGGCATCCTCGTACCAATGACAGCCCCATTCACCGCTGGATAATTGAACAATTACAGAATTTATAAAATAAAAACGCTAATCTTTTTGAATAATAGGGATGTTGATAAGCGATACTATTTAGAATTAGTATTACCTAGAGGCCTATTAAATCTTAGCCACCTCAACATTGCTCTTAATCCTTCTCCCACTTTTTGTACCAAGTGAATGAACGATGATAGACAGGGTAGGTTTTGCTTTTTGTGTAACATGGTTTTCCTTACATCGGATATAGAGCTGGACTAAAGCTACAGCCTACCTACTGCACAGATCAGGTATTTTAGGGTGATTTTCATCGCATTGATAAGACAGATGTTTTATAAAGTTGGCGCGCTGGATGCACCCTACGCCTCTCAAGGAAACTCCTTTAAATAGTCGCGTAGGGTGGGTTAGCGTAGCATAACTCTCCATTTAAACTTAGCATAATATAAAATCGTTGGGTGTCGCAATCTCCGACCAAGATATGAGCGAAAAGCAGGAAATGGCTGCCTATTATCCTTTAGGTTTTGGATGCCTTTGGGCTTAAGAGTTTGGATAATCCGTTGCCACTATTCGATTAGCTTTTAGATAGCTTTGATCTACAAACAAAGCCAAATTTATAACAACTTGGGGGTAGCAGCCGTTGCCTCGCCCCAATAGTGATAACCCACGATATTTACGCCCTGAGTAAATCCTTGATGACCCGATACCTCAAACCCCGCCTGCGCTATCAGGTGTTCGATATCTCTATCCAGATGACAGCCGCCTGCTACCGGCTTCCATACCGGAGTGATGAGCTGTTGCATTTTACCGACCCATTTGGGCTGCGGCGCTAAGCCATGCTCGGCATAATATAGGGTGCCAGTCGGTTTTAGCACGCGTCTCATCTCAGTTAGCGCTTGGATAGGATTAGGGATAGAGCATAGGGTAAACGTCATGACGATACTATCAACGCTATTGTCCTCAAGAGGTAGCGTCTCAGCGGACAACAGCTGCGAGATAAAGTCGATGCCTGCACTAGCAAAGCGCTCTGCTGCCAATGGATGCAAGTGCGGGTCGACGCCTATCACTCGTTTGACGGTTTGTGGGTTATAAAATCTGGCATTAAGCCCACTGCCAACACCGACCTCTAGTACTATGCCGTGGGCTTTTGGGACGACAAGCGCTCTTTGCTCGCTCACAACGTCTAATGCACAGGCCTTATCAATTAATAAAGGCAGGACTTTATTGTCGTAGATGCTTTTGAGACTTAACAGTTTAAAAGTTGGCTTTGATGGCGGCTTTGATTTCATGAAGGTCTCGGTCGGGTTGGTTGTGATATTGGCTGTTTGTTAATGATGTCGTTTGAAAGGTAGCTGTATTTATAAACCTGAAAGAAATTAGCGTCTTTGTATTTTAGTCGCTTCTCTTCCTACGCCGACAACGCTCTGAACAATAAATCACCTGCTCCCAATCCTTCTCCCACTTCTTACGCCAATTAAATGGACGCTGGCAGACGGGGCAGATTTTTTGCGGTAGGTTGACCTTTTTATGTGCCATCATCTGCTCCCTTGTGCCGTATATCTAATATCTATGGTTAATTATTACTGCTACTTATCTTCTTTTTGATGATCTAGCCCTTCATACTTTTTAATTCGACGACACTGGTCCGAGCAATAGACCATGCTCTCCCAGTTTTTATCCAACTTTTTAGTCCAACTAAATTCACGCTCGCAGACAGGGCAGAGTTTTTTGCGGACGTTCTTCTTTTTGTGCGCCATACTTTTCTCGCTAATTGTTTCATGCATTAGTTATTTAAAATTAACTTTATTCTTTAAAGCCTAACGACTCCATACGGGTGAGCGTACCACCCCGCCCGCTTTACTACTAATCGCATAGCTTGTGCTGCCAGATAGCGAATGTATGACTATACTACCACCACTTTGACCATCGATTTGTGAGTTGCGTGTGGGATAAACGGTATACAGTCCAGATGGCGAAAAACGTGCTGGCTCATCAAGACCAGTTTCGGCGAGTTTGACAATTTGCCCAGTTGCTAGTGTCATAACCGCCGCTTGGCGACCGTTTAGATACGCTAGACGCTGGCCGTCATTGCTGAGCTGAGGGCTGGCAGCATAATCTTTTGTGGTGATTTGGGTAGCGCTACGAGTCGCAAAGTTATAGCGATATATGCGTGGTCGTCCAGCATTTTTCTTGTCACTCGTATAAACGAAGCTTTGCCCATCGCTTGCGTAGCTTGGTTGTACCTCAGTACTAGGAAGTGTGGTCAGCTGGCTAGTTTCGCCGCTATCCAAGCGCATCTCGTAGATATCTGCGTTACCACCGACCGTTGAGCTATAGAGCAACCTTTGTTTATCTGATGAGAAGGACGGAGATAGATTACTGCCCTCAGTGTTCACCACCAGATTACGGGTTTGGCTACTGACGTCGTAGATATAAATTTTTGGATTTTGACGTGGGGTTTGCTTACTATAAGCCAATAGCTGCCCATCAGCTGACCATGCTGGTGCATATATATAACCGCTTAGCTCATCAATGAGCTGTCTATCACTACCATCAGGACTGATAGTATACAAACTAGAGATTTTTGCAGATCCTGCGCCTTGCTCTTCCACGTAGGCAATACGGCCCGCGCGATCTATTGGAGGCATCTTAGCCGTTAGTGGGTTGACAACCGTACTGCTAGTAGGCGTGCGAGCAACCTTATCCATTGGCAAGGTACTGCAAGCCGTCAAAAAAATACTGAGTGCGACACTAATAGTAATATTAAAAGTGATTTTCGTATGAGTAATAGTCGAATGAGCTATAGAAAGGCATTTTTTATGTAAACGCTGGGAGATATTGGAGGTAAGCATAAAGAGGCACTCAGTTAGATTCTGGCTAGGAGCAGTTATTGATAGGTTAAGTGTCAAAAAAAGACACTATAAGGTAGCTGAATGTATGGCATATTTTTATATAAAAGATACTCATGCATGAATAATCAAAACAATAAGCTCGATAATCATGCCATAAAAAACGCCCCACTACATTATATAGTGAGGCGCTCTATAGTCATAAATTATTTGGCTTTACTTTTATAACGATAACAATAATTTATCACCATAATTTCAAGTTACTGTTAAGTGCTCAATGAGCGATTACTTAGATACCGCTTTAAAATAAGCAACTTGGTTAGCATTGCGAATAGTCAAGATAGGTAAATTGTTTACATTATTATTAATGCTGTATTTACCTTGCACCGTCGCCAGCGTTGCTGTATCGAAACTTGCTTGTGGCTCAGGGCATGCCATCATAGTAGATATAACATTACCCAATACTACGTTGCCATTTACAACACTGTAATCAGAACCCATGTTATTACAAGTGTTCATAAAGCTAACGCGATCGCTACCGTTGGCTTCAGAAAAACTTAGGGTTAGCGGCTTAGATGGGTTATAAAATAGCTGCGTTACTTTTTCGCCATTAGTACGTTTGGCATCGACAAGCTGCCAGTTATGGGCTTTTAAAGCTTCAGATGTAATTGGCTGAGTCACTGGTGCTATAACGCTAGGCGTTGTGGTTTGACAGCCTGCAGCAAGTGTACCTACCGTAAGGGTTGCAGCCATTATTACTTTAGTTATATTTTTCATAGAAACTCCTATAATAGATAAATTTAAGATCTTCAGTAAAAAACACATTTTTCACTGAAGATCATAGTTTTTATAATGATTAATTTATTGTTTTATTCGATGTACTAAACAATAGCCCTATTATGCATGACTAGCAGATTATTATCATGAAAGATTGCGTACACACTTAAAGCCAAATTTGTTCAACTCTATAGGCGTTTTGCTAACGCTTCTTGCCAGTGAGTACATTACCTGCTAACGGTCAACCTACAATTTAATGATAATGAAGATAACTTAAACTAAAATTAATTTTGGCATAAAAAAACCCCACTTATTAGCGAGGTTGTTCGAACAGATTGCTATTATATAACATCTGTACCAGTGATATCTGGTTGACTGGTTGGCTCTGCTGTAAGAGACTGGCAGCCTACTAATACGCTTAACATTACAATTCCGGTCATTACTGCTTTAGTGAGGTTTTTCATTTGAGCTCCTAATAATTTTGTTTAAATTGAATACTGGCTGGAGTTTGTCACTGTATTAGAACTACGCTATTGGTTCGTATTTCCACTATTAACCGTAGCTTGTTTAAATTCCAATCACAACTATATTTTACATTAGCGTAGGTTATTTAATGTTAACCAAAAATACTTATTGAAATTATTGCTGTTGCTGTTGCATAGCCGCATAACCCGCTAAACGTTTACGCTCAGTATCACTAAACAACTGCTGCCCTAGTTGCTCAATCTGGACACGAGTCTGCGTACTGTTAGTATTTTGGCTTAGGAGTTGTTGTTTTTGTACTTGGTATCGAGTAAAGCGCTGATCAAAATTAGCACCCTCTTTATCTAGTTGTGCAAGCCTGCCCGCTGCTGCCGCGCCTACCAATTCACGGCGCATATTGTAGAGAGCTTCAGGCGTCGCGCCTTGGGCTTTCATTTGCTCAGTACGGCTCATCAGCGCGTTTAGGTTGGCCTGTTGCTCTATATTGACCTTGGTCATGTTGTCCGGCATTCGGCTAACATAATCCTGCTGAGCCGCTGCTTTTTGCTCATCCGACATTAGCTTGTTTTGATTAATATTTATCATCGCAATACTATAGTCATCATATTCATCTTCAGCGCCAAAGAACGCGGTAATGGTTTGCGTATCGAAATACTGCTGACGTAGCTTGGCAACGTCTTGCTTTTGCTGCGCTACCATATTTAGATCTAGCTCACCATTTTGTGTGGCTTGCAGTTGTAAGTTACCAAAACGCTTTTCTATTTTAGGAATCGCTTTGAGATAGGCTACATATTTATTGAATATAACAATGGCTTGGCTGGCGGCTGGCTCAGGAACAAAACTGCGAATATAGCTCTCAACACGGGCAAAGATAGTGGCTTCATCTTCTTCACCAAGCGCCGATAAGAAGTAATCAAACAAGCGCCGCAGACCTTCGGTGACGACCAGTTGTTTGTTTTCATCAATAATTATTTCACCGTCCACATCTGTACCCTGTAGTGAGCGCGGTAGATTTTCTAATCCAGTAATAAATCTATCGTTGTTGTTAGTAGACAATGCCGTCTCGTTATTGTTATCAGACAGCTTTACCATAGTGCTACTAATGTCACTGTCTACCGTAGACAATGTTTGAGAAGGCATCATATTGCTTTGATTAGGCTTAAACCATAAGATAATCACCGCAGTTACAATGATAATCACGGTAATGACAAGTATTGTTAAATAGGGACGACGTTTGTTCGACATAAAAGAGGCATCTTGTTTTAAGAGTCATTTTATACGCTATAGATTAGCGTTTTTGAGACGGTTGACCTGACTACGATACACGGTTGTTGGATTAACGCTTCCAAATGCCACTAAGCCCAATAGTTGATTGACTGAATCTAGATGGTTCATGACATAGTTATCTCGGATGACATAGCCGAGACGACTTGAACAAACAGATACTAAGCCATCATTTGCTTCGCCCTTGTATGGCGTACTAGTTGCCAATAATATAGGATCAGTGGCATCAAGTAAGTTGGTTATTTGCCCTACACCACTAAATGAATAGTACTTAATACCATTGACTTCAGTGTTGGCTGGCTGACCACAATAACGGGTTGGTATTGCAGCAGGAAATTTGGCATTGAATTGTGCGGCACCATCAGTAGACAAGGCCACTAGCGATTTCCAACCATCTTGCTGTTGTAGCTCTGTGACACTGACACCAGAGCCGACATCTGTAGCGATGCCAATGAGTTTAAATAAACCCAGCGTAGCTTCAGTGGTAATACTACCTTCTGACAGTTGATCTAACACTGCATCTGCCGTTTTTGAGCCTTGTTCTGGACTTGAAACTGCAGTTGCTGATGCTATATATTCAGGTGCAACACCAGCGACGTAACGAACGTCGATACCGCCTTGACTGTGTCCAATCAAATTAACTTTAGGTTTACCAGAAATGGCTGAGATGAGTTTGACTTGCGCGAGTAACTGCTCACCGCGAACTTCACTATTATTAACTGCTGAGGTTTTGGTGGCGAATACGTCTGTACCTCCGCGCATTAAAGTTTGAGGAATACCGTAAAAGTAATCTAGGACGCCAAAGAGTTTATTAAAACCACCAAGCCCATGTGCGAGTATCACTGGGTTTTGGGTATTGGTATAATTTGAGGTTAACAATCTAGCGCCTACCAGTTGGCATCCGCTAGGGGCAGAACAGCTATAGTAGGTAGATGCCTGAGCCGAAGTTGTTTGCATCGACATTAGCAGAAAACCAGTACTAACAGCACCTAGTGTCGGTAAAAACCTGCTTGGCTTCAAGGCCTTAGAGAGGTAAGCGTTAAGCTTCATAACAACATCCTTGTTATCATTAATATGTATTAATCTTTGACCAGCTTATGTATCGCATATCTTGCAAAAGCTATCGAAGACACCTGCTAATCCCTTTAGCAGTGAAATTTACATTACTTTTATAATCTGTAACATTCAACTAATTTAACCCGTGAACTTCTTTATTTGCATGACTACTTAGTCAATATTTGAAATTTTAATTTTGTTACTGACTGGATCATGAGCTCAACCACTCGCAGGTATGTTTCTTTTATAGCATGCTGCTTATCAGTAAAATGCTATGACTGCTATCGCTTATGGCAAAACGCCAACCATGCATTTATGATATAATTCACCTACCTTAATTCTATAACTATAAGTACGACAATGATGACTAAAAAATCCCTTATTCAGTCCCCTGAAGCCATAGAAAAAATGCGCGTTGCTGGTAAGCTTGCCAGCGACGTACTCGTGATGCTTGATGAGCATGTTAGAGTCGGTATCAGTACCGAAGCGCTCAACCAAATTGCCCATGATTATATCGTTAATGAGCAACAAGCCATTCCAGCACCGCTTAACTATAATGGTTTCCCAAAATCAATCTGTACCTCAGTGAATCATGTGGTATGCCACGGTATCCCAACCGAAAATAAACTGCTTAAAGACGGCGACATTATCAATATCGATGTGACCGTGATTAAAGATGGCTATTATGGCGATACCTCAAAAATGTGGATCGTCGGTAATGGCTCTATCATGGCGCAGCGTATCTGTAAAGTTGCGCAAGAGGCTCTTTATGCAGGCATGAGTGTCGTCAAAGACGGCGCGCGCTTGGGTGATGTTGGTGCCGCTATCCAAGAAGTGGTCGAGCCTGAACGCTTTAGCATCGTGCGTGAGTTCTGTGGTCACGGTATCAGTAATGAGTTTCACCACGAGCCACAAGTCATGCATTATGGCAAAAAAGGCACTGGTTTTGAGCTTAAGACTGGTATGACCTTTACCATCGAACCGATGATTAACCAAGGCACGTGGCAGACCAAAATTCTACCAGATGAATGGACGGCTATTACTAAAGACCGTAAGCTGTCTGCGCAATGGGAGCATACAATGGTCGTGACTGATAACGGCTGTGAGGTATTTACCACGCGCCCAGAAGAAGATTTAAGTTTCTTGACCCAGTAATATAAACAAAGATCGCTTAGGCGGTCTTTTTTTTGGACTATTATTATCGGCTTTAGGCTACTATTATCATTGTTAGTCGGTGGATACACGTTGAGCATTATGCTTGCTGATTTTTTACCTTTATACTTCTGATAAGCTTTTACTTTTGATGGTCTCTATTTTTAAATTCTTGATTGGATAACGCTCATGTTCACATTCGATGCCGCCTCTATTAACCTTACTCCGCTGCCGTCCTTCCCTGCGCCAAATACTGTGTCGTCAGAACCGTCCGATGCAGAGAAATCTCTACTCGGTATACCTGAATGGCTGACGCAGATTAATGCTGATATTAGCCGTGCACTCGAGCGTGGGGCAAATATTCGCCAGTTAGTAGTCGCGCGTGCTTGGGCAATCGATGGCTTACTCATGGCTTTGTTTAAATGGTTTGAGCTAGATAAGACAGATTTGGCATTATTTGCTACGGGCGGCTATGGGCGCAGTGAGCTGTCGCTATACTCAGATATTGATATCTTGTTGCTAGCACCTGATGAGATAAAACCAGATGTCAGTAGTAAGATTGATAGCTTGGTGGCGATGCTGTGGGATATTGGACTGGAGCCTGCGCTGTCCGTACGCAGTGTCAATGACTGCTTGGAAGCCGCCACGGACCATACTATTGCCAGTGCATTGTTAGAAGCAAGATTGTTAATTGGTAATGAAGCGCTACAAAGTATTCCTGTAGACGTCGTCAACAAGCTATGGTCGCAGCGAGATTTTTATGAGGTAAAAATCAACGAGGCTAAAGTGCGTTATATTCAGCATAATGCCACTGAGTACAATCTTGAGCCTAATATCAAAACGGCGCCGGGCGGGTTACGTGATATTCATATCGTCGGCTGGGTGACCAAACGCTACTTCCGAGTCAGTAAGCTATATGACCTAGTGCAACAAGGTTTTGTGACTGAAAAAGAGTTCGACGAGCTTAGTTTTGCTGAAGGTTATTTATGGCAAATACGTCACTATTTACATGAGATGACAGGTCGCAACGAAAATAAATTACTGTTTGATTATCAGCGCGATATTGCCCAGCGAATGGGTTATGAGTCGCAGCCAGATGATCAGCCCAACGCAGCTGTCGAACGTTTTATGCGCGACTACTATCGCTGCGCAATGCAAATATCAACCCTGTCTGAGATGCTCATCAATCACTACTTTGAGACCATCATAGAGCCACATCTGCCGGATAATGAGCAGCCTACTAAGCGGCCTTTAAATGCGCTTTTTAATCAGGTTGGCGAGCAGATTGCCATCTCCCATCATCGCGTATTTTCTCAGCATCCTGAAGCGATTTTAGAGATGTTTTTACTCATGGGACAATACGGAATAAAAAGTGTCCGAACCCGAACCCTACGCGCGTTAAAAATTGCCGCGCGCGGTATCGATCAGACTTACCGTGACAATCCTGAACATCAGGCATTGTTCTTAGAAAACATAAAAGAGCAAAACTATTTGTTCCATCGTTTGCGCGCGATGAATCGCTACGGGGTATTGGGTAATTATATTCCCGCCTTTGCCCAAGTCACTGGTCTTATGCAGTACGATTTATTTCACCGTTATACGGTTGATGCACACACGCTATTTTTGATTCGAATTTTACACCGTTTTACCGACGCACGCTTTTACGAAGATTTTCCATTGGTCAGTTCTATCTTTCAACGCATTGAGCGTAAAGAGATTTTAGTACTAGCGGCAATGTTTCATGATATCGCTAAAGGTCGCGGTGGCAATCATAGTCAGCTTGGGGAGACCGAGTCGATTGAGTTTTGTTTGGCACATGGCATGAGTAAGGCCGATGCCCATCTAGTAGGTTGGCTAACGCGTTATCATTTATTAATGTCTATGACCGCGCAGAAAAAAGATATTTCAGACCCTGAAGTGGTGACTATCTTTGCTGACTTAGTTGGTAATGTCACTCATCTTAATCACTTATATGTGTTGACGGTAGCGGATATGAATGCTACCAATCCGCAGCTTTGGAACAGCTGGCGGGCGACTTTGATGAAACAACTATACTCACAAACGCGGCGCATCTTGCGCGCCGATATCGATGCACCAACCAACCGCCAAGACATGATTCGTGCGACGCGTAAGCAGGCGCTGACGATGCTTGATAATGTTGACAATCAACATATGAATCGTGATGAAGTGCTCAGATTATGGGACGACTTGGGCGATGAATATTTTTTGCGTGAGATTGCAGAAGATATCTTATGGCATACCGAAGCTATCTTAAACCATCCCCCTATCGGCTATGCTTCTAACGCTGATAGCGCACCTCTAGTCGTATTACGTGAGCATCGGGAGCTGGCACTTGATGCAGTGCAAGTTTTCGTTTATACCCAAGATCAGGCCAATTTATTTGCAGTGACGATGGCCGTATTTGATCAGATGAATTTAGATGTATTAGATGCACGAATTATCACTGCTACTCGTGACTTTGCTTTGGACTCTTATGTATTACTTGACCGTAGCGGTACGTTATTAAGAGACGAAGACAGCCAGCAAGAGTTAAAACAACGCTTAATTGATGCTTTTAAAAACCCGATGACACCTAAGCTGGCGCAAAAACGTATTCCGCGCCAGCTTAGACACTTTGATGTGCCAACTATTATTGATTTTGAGTTTAATGAAGCTTCAGGTCAGCACATTCTGAGTCTACAAACACTGGATCAGCCAGGATTGCTAGCACGAGTAGGACAAGTATTTTTGCAGCAAGGTATCGAAGTCCATGCTGCACGTATTACTACTTTGGGTGAGCGCGCAGAAGATATGTTTTATATCAGTGATCAAGACGATGCGCCATTATCTGAGGACAAGCTTGAAACCTTGCAAACTGCCCTGACTACTAGTATTAGCGTTCAGCCAGATAGCAATCATGCTTAACGTAGTTTGGCTATCCTAAAAATTAAATTAACAAGCTCTGATAAGTCTTTTGGATGGCACCTCTTATCTTCAGAGGTGTTTATCTTAAGAGCTGCTTATTTTAAGAGATGTTGACTAAGCTTTTATATACCATCTTGTCAGCGTATGGTGACAACGCTTCGTCGGCAAGCTCTGGTGGCAACACTTCTGCTTCTATTTGATATTGTCCCAAAACTAACCGTCCGGCATCGACCTCTTTTTGTAGTAATCGTCGCAGGCTAGCCAGCTTTAAATGTGACCTATAGCGCTCATGAATGGTTTGTAAAGAGATGGGTGCACTGGCATGGATAGCAGGCAGAATAATATCTGATGCTAATATATACATCTCATTCAATGCTTGCTCGCGTACAAAATCTGCACTATCAATATTGTTCTGCAGACGATTAGCCAGACGTCCTTTAGACCCCAGCGTCACTGCAAATAATAGCGTTTGTGCGCCAAATATAGTCATATACTGCCATAAATAAAGCTGCAAATCGAATAGCTTACTGGACAGCATCAGGACGATAGCGACCAATACATAGCTGACCAATTGCCACATGAGCCACATAATTAAACTGTTCTCCCCGAACCAAAACATCCACCGCTCTTCAAGAGCGATAAGGCGCTGACGTGCTTGCCACCATTGCTGTTCACGCTGTTTTAGTTGTTCGCAAAAACCAGAATGCTGTACATTATTATCACTAGCCTTATTAACATTGTTAGTACTAGCATTGAGAACTTCGATATTAAGGTGGTCAGAGTTGGAAGCTTTAAGCATTTCAATTATCCTAACAACAACTTACCAGAAGCTAAGGCAACCATTGTATATATTGTTATTATTTATAAGCTGTGAGTGATAAGACAAACAGCTAAGTCATTGAACTGCTATCAAATAAATCATCAGTTAATAGTAAAAAACACGAGTAAGAAGGAAAAGACAAAAAATAAGAGAAGTGCTACACTGCTTGAATGTAATTTTTCTTTATACATTTATTATCATCTGCCTATTATAGTTACCAAACTTATGAATAACAACTTAACGCATTTGCATCCATACCCGTTTGCCAAAATGGCGACTCTGTTAGCTGACAGCATACCAGCTAACGATTATTCTGAGATTAAGCTTGGAATTGGTGAGCCAAAACACGAACCGCCAACTTTTGTGCTGGACGTATTACGAGAAAACTTAGACAAACTATGTCGTTATCCGACCACTGACGGTAGTTTTGAGCTGCGGCAAACCATTGCGCATTGGCTTGAGAAGCGATTTTTTCTGCATCATCTTGATGCCAATACCGAAGTACTACCCGTCATGGGGACGCGCGAAGCTATTTTTAGTTTTGTACAAGCGGTGGTTAATCATGACGAAAGTACAGACAAGGTGGATCAAACAAATATAGATAACAAGCCTTGTAACCCTATAGTCGTGATGCCTAATCCCTTTTATCAAATTTATGAAGGGGCGGCGATACTGGCACAAGCAACACCCTACTTCGTGCCTTGCACCGCAGATGATGACTTTAAAGGCAATTATCGCGCTGTACCGAAAGATGTCTGGGAGCAAACACAGCTGTTATTTATCTGTAGCCCAAATAATCCGACCGGCTCAGTGATGACCATGGATGATTGGGAGTTTCTCATTCGCCTATCAGATCAATACAACTTTATCATCGCCAGCGATGAATGTTATAGCGAACTATACTTTGATAAAGCACCTATTGGCTTGCTGCAAGCATGCACAGAACTTGGTCGTAATAACTTCAAGAACTGTGTTGTATTTCATTCGCTATCCAAACGCTCGAATCTACCCGGTCTGCGCTCAGGGTTTATCGCAGGCGACGAGTCCATCCTAAAGTCTTATGTGCAATATCGCACCTACCAAGGTTGTGCGATGCCTATACCGCATCAGTTGGCATCGATTGCCGCTTGGCAAGATGAGAAGCATGTCGCACATAATAGAGCGCTATACCAAGAAAAATTTGCGTTATGGATGGCAGAATTAGGCGAGCTATTAGACTTACGCATGCCTGATGCAGGATTTTATTTTTGGGTAAAAGTTCCTGAGCAGTTCGACGGTGATGATGAAATATTTGTCAAAACCTTGTACGAACAAGCCAATATCCATGCGCTTGCTGGGCGTTATTTATCACGTGAAGTTAATGGTAAAAATCCCGGTCAAGGTTATGTTCGTATCGCTCTCGTTGCTAGTGTTGAAGAGAGTCGCGAGGCGATTGACCGTATTCGCAAGTTATTATCAGCACAAGCCAAACTGGTGAGTTAAGGGTTGATGTACTAAACCTTAAAAGATGAGAGGCTGGAAATTTTAGGTTAAATATATCCTTATTAACAATAATGTTATGAACAGCAAGATAGTGCTATAGTAAGACGATAACGTTTTATAATAGTAATTTTTTTGCTTTTGATGCTGCTTCCTATACTGCTTCTGCCCTATTGTTAAGCCTATTGATAGTAAGCTGCTCTTATTGATTATGCCATCAAGGATGATGCCATGCCCCATCTTGATTTTACTCAGCCACCGTTTGATGTACTGCGTCTAACTGAACGTCAAAGCCTCAAAAAAAACACCCAAGTCCGCTATCTTGGTGCAAACGAATCCTTATCCAGTGATGACCTACATAACTTTTTTGTGGTATTAAAAGGACAAGTTGATCAAACGCTAGCTGGCGAATTTGTCGCTTCTTATTTTGGTAGTAATCACTCCGACCAACTTAACAGCAACGACTGGTTCGATAGTCGCCGCACGCCTGAATCGCAAGGTCGTATTACCAAATCACAAAATGATGGCAATACTGAGCCCTATCAATACACGGCTCACGAAGATACTTTGTTGCTGCAAATTGATGGTGCTGCTATCGATAAAATAAGCGCGCAAAATCATCTAGTCCGCCAACTGCTATCAGACAAATTACCTGAGCGCTTAAAAGCACTACAACAAAGACGTAGTACGCAAGGTCAAGCATTAGGATTGCATGCGGATAGTTATACTGCGCAGCAAGAAGTGCAGCAAATCATGCTACAACCAGTCACTGATGTAATTTTATTGCCCGTACATATTATTGATGCCGATAGTAGCCTACACCAAGCCGCACGTATCATGACCGAAGCTGGACTGAAGCATGTGCTGGTACGTCCAACCAGTCATTTGTTAGAGCAAGTAAGAGGTACGCTTAGCGATATTGAAAAAAACTCTAAGCCTGAACCTGAACATAGCATTACCCGCCGTTCAGATCGTGAGCTAGGCATCTTGACTGATACTGACATCTGCCGTGCGGTCAGCGAACAACAAGACCCTGCTACCACTACCTGCCAGCATTTTGCAAGTTTCAACCTACGGACTATTGATGCTGATAATGAGATTGGTGATGCTCTAATGACCATGACTCGCTACCGTATCCATCGCTTACCTGTTATTGATAATAAAGGTCAGGTCGTCGGTGTACTGGGGCAAAGCGATGTATTAGCTTATCTTGGTCATCACTCACAGCTCATTAGTATTCAAATTGAGCAAGCAAAGGACTTAAATAGCTTAGATACAGCGGTCGAACTCATTGGCCGTTACATTCGTGCGCAGCATCAAAACGGTGTCAAGATTGGCATCGTCAGCCGCATGGTGCAAACGCTAAACGCGCAAGTCTTTACTAAGCTTTGGAAACTTATTGTTCCTGATGAGGTCGTGGCTAATACCTGCGTTATTGTTATGGGCTCAGAAGGGCGCGGTGAGCAAATCATGCGTACCGACCAAGATAATGCGCTAATCATTCGTGATGGATTTACTCATCCTGAGTTGGCGCAGTTTGCTGATATATTTAACAACCACTTAGCAGATCTTGGTTATCCACTATGTGATGGCAACATCATGATGAATAACCCAATGTGGCGGCAACCGCTGAAACCGTTTAAAGCGCAAATTAGCTTATGGTTTAAAAATACTGATCCGATGCACAGTATTTACTTATCCGCCATACTTGATGGTGAGTACGTTTGCGGCGATGAATCCCTGCTAAAGGATATACGTGAACATTTAAAAACGGCTCATCGGCAATCAGATCGGATGTTCGTACGGCAGTTTGTACGGGCGGCGCTCCAGTTCGGTGATGTCAATCAATGGTGGCAAAAGTTTGTGCCGTTATTAAGTGGTAAACCTAGCTCGCATGATATTGACCTTAAAAAAGCCGGTATCTTTCCATTGGTACACGGTATCCGTACTTTGGCATTAGAAAATGATATTTTAGAAGTACCTAGCACTAAAGGTCGCCTTAAAGGTTTGGTACAAGCTGGCGCTTTAAACCAAGAGCGGGCTGACACCTTATCGGAAGCCTTAGAGTTTTTTATGGCGCAGCGTTTGTCAGTCGCACTCTCTACAGATGATAAGTATGCACGGCACATCGACCCGACTACCTTATCAGCGCTTGAGCGTGACTTATTAAAAGAGTGTCTTGCAGTGGTCAAAAGCTTCAAAACGCAGCTCCGGCAGCACTATCAACTAGAGGCATCATAGAGGGATAGTAGACTGATATGAATTGGCTAAAGCAGTTGTCGTGTACATGGCAAAAGTCGCAATTGCAGCGTCCAGAGCTGGCATCGATGTTTAGCAAACCTCTGGCCGAGCAATGGGTGGCAATTGACTGTGAGATGACAGGGCTCAATCCGAAAAGGCATCACTTATTATCTGTAGCAGCCATTCATATCAACGGCAATACTATCGATACAGGTAATGGTATGCATCTGGTCTGTAGGCCGCCTGTGATGCCTGACCGCGATACCATTGTAATTCATGGTCTGCGTACCGCTGATGTTGAAAATGGTATGAGCTACGATGAGATGCTGGCGTTATTGCTACCGTTTATTGATAATCGTCCGATAGTGGGATTCTGTCCAAAGATTGATACTGGGTTTCTAAATCCTTTGGTGAAGCACTATATGGGCACTACTTTACCCAACGAAGTCATTGATGTGCGACATTTATATAGTCGGCGCATGAGCGGTCAAACCCAAGGCCTTTCCGGTCAATCACAGCATCTGACCAGTATCTTGGCGCATTATGATATTCCTGAGCTCGGCATTCATGATGCCTATAACGATGCCATCATGACGGCAATGGCATTTTTGCATGTACGCTAAAGCTCGTCGCCAATTCATGTTAACATATGCGGTTTTTGCCACCTGATGGTAGACTGCTCATGCAACCCACTTCCAAATTTTATATGTCTCCTACTACCAAACCGAAGCTTCCTTGCACTTATTTGCGACCGTCGAATCAGTCTAGCAAACGCTTATCAATGCTTGCACTATTGGCAACGGCTATTGTATCGCCACTTTACGCACAGGCAGCACTACCAGAAGCTATCCAAGAAGCACTATCGCGAGCAGATTTGACAGCGACCGATATCAGTATTGTCATTACCCCAGTGGGTGATAAAAACGCCAGTCGACTGCCCTCTCCGATTAAAGTTATTGACAGCAGTGTTAATGACGACAGTGAACCAAAGCTTGTCAATCAGACTAAGCTTGCGAGCACCCCTTCTGAAACTAATAGCATTAGTCAAAAAACGACACAGAAGAAGAATAACAATGTCAAAAACGATACTAGCCAGCAGATTACATTGACTACTATTGAGAAGCGCACGATTAAAAAGCATGAGCAAAAATTACACGCTTATACTGACGACCCTTATACTTATCAAAGCTTAGAAAGCATTCCAACAGTACTCTCAGATACTGCAAGCTCAAAGTCTATTAACAATGCTAATAGTAATGAAGATGCCAACGCCAACGACATAGATAATGCAAATGTTGCTACGCCAACTATCAAAATTTCTTTCTCATCCTTATTGAGTCATCAACCAGATATCGCACGTACGCCAGCCAGCACCATGAAACTTGTGCCCAGCTTTATTGCTTTAGATACGCTAGGCGCTAACTTTGTCTGGCATACACGCGTCTATCATACGGGAATTATCATTGGTGATCGTCTACTCGGTGACTTGATTATTCAAGGAAGTGGCGATCCCAAAATGACTCATGAGCGTTTGCAGCAGCTACTTTATAAAGTGCAAGCATCAGGTATTCGTCATATTAACGGGGATATTATTATCGATAGCGGGGTTTTTGAAAATGTTGGCAAAGATCCTGCGGCGTTTGATAACGCACCATTGCGACCTTATAACGCCAGCCCTGATGGCTTTTTGGTGAACTTTAGCACTATCGGTATCCAAAGCTATCCATTAGCTAATGGACAGGCGCAGCTGACTTATAAACCGCAATTAGCAAATTATCAGATGCCTAACACGATCAACACACGCTCAGCTTCCTGTGGTCAAGCTAGTTATAGCTTAGCCCCGCAGTGGCAGCCACAACAGCTAGCTTTGAATGCCAATCTACCAGATAGCTGCGGGGAGCATGCCTTTTATGTCGCGTATCCTAATGCCAAAGATTTTGCTGCGCGTGTCATCGCCGCCAAATGGCAAGAGCTGGGCAATACGCTGAGCGGAAAGGTCATCACTCAAGAAACTCCTTACGAGGCGTTGAAAAACACAAAACCAACACGTGGTCTGGCAGCGCTCCCTATGTCACCGCTACCTCTTGTCAGCTATCCATCCTTAAACTTAACTCAGCAAATTTATGATATTAATCACTTCTCTAATAATGTCATGACCGAGCAAGTGGCGCTATCGATTGGGGCTTACGACAAAGCCAAAACCACTGAAGCACACATCGCTACTGTTGAGACGTTTAGCACAAACAGTGATAAAGCGAACCATGATGAAACAATTAATAATAAAATAATAAACAGTAAAACAAGCAGCTTATACCAATTTGGTAAGCCTAATACTACGGGCTATCCTGCTGCCTTACAAACCATGAACCAGTGGTGGCAAGCCAATCTAAGCACACCGCCGCCGTACTTAACCAATGGTTCAGGACTTTGCCGCGACTGTACAATAACTGCCGCCAACTTAAGCGAGCTGTTAACATACGCTTATAATCATCCAAGCTTTGACGCGTACGTCAGCTCTTTAGGCATCGCGGGTGTCAGTGGTACTATTGCGGCTCATAGCGAGCGCCTACCTGAGTCGGCAGCCATTGGCCGTGCATGGATAAAAACAGGCACCTTAAATAACGTGACTTCGATGGCAGGTTATGTCAAAGGGACATCTGGACAGGATTATGTCGTCGTTGGCCTTATTAATACCGAACAGGCGCTAAACGCTTATACGGCTAGAACGGTGTTAGACACCATGCTCGACTGGACCGCGCAGCACTAATTTTTTTATTAAAAGAAGCAACACCAAATAATTAGGCGCAGTATTTATTGTGGCTTTTGTTGCGATTTTATCGAATACTTATTACATTTATATCAACTGCACGTTTTTACCTTTATAAAGGTCAGCTTATGGCACGCAAGACAACCAAACTTAGCAAGTCTAATACTCAGTCAGGACGTAATGGATTATCGCAAAACTCTAAATCAACTCAACCCAAAATGGCTCAATATATCGGTTTTTTTGCAATTGGCTATATTATTACCAGTACGATATTTATGATGATTCAAACCCAAGTTGCCCTCAACTCGCAACTGGTCACGGTACTGTCCATCATGGTTGGCGCTTATATTGCTGTGAATAAATTTATCAAGCACCAACAGCGGGCACTGGATAGAGATGAGATCAATCGCTTAATGTTCGGCGGGGTTAGTGTTGTTTGGCTGCTTACTGCCATTTACTTCTTAGGGATATGGTTCTTGCTGTTTGATGCGGTAAGCCGTGAGGTGTTACTTGAGATGACTATGCAGCAACCTCTCCCTCTACTCTCTGCATTAGTAATGATATTGGTACTCACTTTTATCAGCGCGCGGATAAGTATTTTGCTGCTGAATCGTCTCCTTAATCCAAAACGCAAAACCTCTTAAGGTCTGGCAGCTACCTACAACGTACTACAAAGTTTTTGCACTATTACAGCGTAAATTCCGTTACGCTGGTTTTAGTTAGTTTAAATTGTTCATATTTGAGCCGCTAACTTTAAAATTTGAATCGCTTTGTATTATTGATAGGAGTAAATACGATGGAAATGCTCTTTTTTGACAACATAGACAAGCTTGGGCGTATTGTCCTAACTACAGTTATGGTATACGTGTTAATTGTGCTAATTACAAAGGTCTCTGGTAAGCGCTCTACATCACAGCTGAATAACTTCGATTGGATCGTCACCGTGATGATCGGCTCGTTAGGTGCGAGTACTATTTTGCTCAAAGACGTTCCCCTTATTGAAGGGTTTAGCTCTATCTTAGTGCTCTATTTATTACAGTTTTTAGTGACTAAATACGCCTCGATTTCACCGCAATTTAGCAGCGTCATTTTATCTGAGCCACGCATTGTTTTTTATCAAGGACAGTATTTACCGGATGCCATGCGTGCAGAACGCTTGACTCGTCAGGAGCTTGAATGTGCGATGCGTTCTGAAGGTATCAGCAGCTTAAATGAGATTGAAGCGATTGTCTTTGAATCTGATGCTAAGTTGACCGTTATTACTAAAGATAGTAATGATCAGAATACAGATACTATTTCTGAAACGCTATCGCCATTAACCGATTAAACAGATTCTGTTTACTTGTTATAAGATAAACCAAATACAAAAAGCTAAGGAATAAACGGCAATGAAAGCACGACTCTTAACCGTTGGTAATAAGATGCCTAGTTGGGTGCAAAGCGGCTTTAATGAATACTATAAACGTATTCAGCCCATGCTCAGCACTGAAATCGTTGAGCTTGCCGCAGCCAAACGTGCCAAAAATCCTTCTGATGCCAATTTGGCGCAGTATCGCGAGCAAGAAGGTCAGACCATCTTGGCAGCTCACGCAACTGCTGCACGTGAGCAACTGTGGGTACTGGATGTCAAAGGTAAAATGCTATCGACAGAAGATCTGGCAGAAAAGCTCGCGGATGCTATGCAGCAAGGCGATGATATTGCGTTGGTCATTGGCGGTGCAGATGGCGTCTCACAAGAAGTATTGGCACAGGCAGATGTAAAATGGTCATTGTCAGCATTGACGTTGCCGCATCCTTTAGTACGAGTGGTATTAATGGAGCAGTTGTATCGGGCGATGAGTATCAATCATAACCATCCTTATCACCGTGGCAACTAAAGACACTTATATAAATGTCGTAAAACTAATCTATCAGAAAACTAAGCGCAATAAAATATGACTGGCTCAATAGATTGAAAAACCCTTGCGCGCCCTAATAAACGGTACATGAGCTATCCGAAATTTTCTAAATATACCCCGTCTAATAATTACTATGATGATGCTAAAGCTATCAAGCCAATAAGTGCTGCCGTAGCTTGGGCAGACGCGCCTGCAGGATTAAAAAATGCGGCAAGGCTGCCAGCGTTATTTATATCCCACGGTGCACCGACTCTTGCTATTGAGCAGTCGGCAACTACTAATGCCCTTGCGCGGATAGGACACAACCTACCTAAGCCTCGGGCTATTGTCATCATGTCTGCGCATTGGTTATCCGAAAAACTTGAAATTAGCAGCAACCCCAAACCTAAGACTTGGCATGACTTTTCAGGATTTGATCCCGAATTGCATGAGTTGCAGTATCCGGCCTTAGGCCATGCTGAGCTTGCTGAATCACTAGCGCAGCAGCTGACTGCACGCGGTATTACTTGCAGGGTTAATCCGATGCGGGTCTGCGATCATGGTGTATGGTCGCCGCTCAAACATCTGTATCCAGAAGCAGATGTCCCTATCGTACAGATATCGCTACCCCGGCATTATGATAGTGTGTCTCTCTATCAGCTGGGTGCGCAGCTTGCCCATCTGCGCGAGCAACAAATGCTTGTCATTGGCTCAGGTAACATTACTCATAATTTGCAGGCACTACGCTGGCAAGCTGATAGTATTGACCCTGCCGCCAAAGACTTTAAATTGTGGTTATTACAACAACTTAAAACAGATATTCCGTCTGCGTTAGATTGGCAACAGTATCCTAACTATAAAAACATCCATCCAAGTGACGAGCATTTATTACCGTTATTCTTTGCTTTAGGGGCGGGTCAACGTGTGTCTGTCGTCCATGAAAGCATGGCGCACCATAGTCTTGGGATGGATATCTATCGCTTTGACTAAAGTGCGTTTGTTATAACTGATTTTAAATGTCAGTTGTTAACGTTATTTAGCAAATGCGGGCTTTGTAAATAAACCCGCACGCTCTATCTCTCCTGCTAAGCTTAATAGCGTCGTCTCGTCATTCATCCTTCCGATCAATTGCATTCCAATTGGCAAGCCTTTTTTACTCATGCCGAGTGGTAAAGACATGGCAGGTAAACCAGTAATATTGCCTAACAAAGTAAACGCCATTTTACTCAACACAGGGTGGCTGAGCTTCTCAATCATACCTGAGCTAAAAGTATACTTACCCATATTCACGCCTTTACTTAATAGACCAGAGGTGTTCATTAGCATCTCTTCTACTCGGCTTGGTGGCAATACTCCATGCTTCACCGCCGCTGTCGGTACGGTTGGACATAGAATCATATCGTATTGCTCAAGTAGCTTACCAGTCTGATATTGGCTGTTATGCCAGCCATGTTTGGCATGTACTAAATCCACTGCAGATAATGAGCGCCCAAGCATCGCCATATTATACGTTTGTGGCTCAAGATTTTGCACATGCTGTTTGCCATGGCAGCGCTCAACATTATCAATAGTAAAGGCTGTATGGGCGCAAACCACCACTATGAAATCATGCCAGAATTTTTCGATATCGATGTCTGGCTCAGCTGGCACAACGCGATGCCCCATGGCCTCCAATTGCTTAGCGGTTCGTTCAAGGACCGCTAATACCTCTTTATCCACTACTGTATTGGCAATTAACGGCTGCTGATGTAAAGCAATTGTTAGCGGACGAGGTGCACGCATCGCTGCTTGTAAAAATGTCCCCTCAGGTGGTGCGATGACGTAAGGTGCACCAACCTCAGCGCCACTAGTCGCATCCAGCATCGCTGCACTATCGCGCACCGTGCGCGTGATTACGTGATCGGCGATTGCGCCATCCCAGCCTTCACCAAATGCTGGGCCGATTGGATTGCGGCCACGGCTAGGTTTAAGGCCAAATGCACCGCACCATGCTGCAGGAAAGCGTATCGAGCCACCACCATCTCCTGCACCTGCCATCGGCACAATGCCACTCGCAACTGCCGCTGCACTACCGCCAGATGAGCCACCAGAGCTATAGCCCTTTTTGAATGGGTTGTGGGTGGCGCCATGCGCTTTGGGCTCAGTAGTGATGATTAAACCAAACTCGGGGGTATTGGTCTTGCCAAAAGTGTTAACGCCACTGGCTTTCATGCGTTTGACAATTTCACTGTCGTAATCGGTCACGATATTGACACTACGACTGCCCATCGTTAATGGCTCATCGGCAAAATAAAAAGACAAATCTTTGAGAAGATAAGGGACGCCAGTAAATGCGCCTTTCGGTAATCCTGTTTGCGCGGCATTATAAGCACGCTCATCGAAACGGTGAATAATGGCATTAAGCTTTGGATTAAGTCGATTGGCTTGATTTACCGCAGCATCTAATAATTCTTTGGCGCTGACTTGTCCTGAATTCACTAATCCTGCTAATCCTAGCGCGTCGTACTGAGTATATTCTTTAAACATATTTTGCATCCTTGCTTAAAAAGTAATTTTACTTGTGAGCTGTCAAACACGTCCTAAGTATATCGGTTTAAATAATAAACAAGTAGATACCTTATCAGTACTGCTATGTTCATTAATCTATTTATTGAAACAAAAAAACGAGCCACTATTGCGACTCGCTTTTTCTTGATGCAATCAAACCCGAGCTCTACATCAATAACTCACGCTTACCGCTTTTACCCATGGAACTAACCAGTCCAGCTTCCTCCATGGAGTCGACGATGCGCGCGGCACGGTTATAACCGATGCTAAATTTGCGCTGAATACTAGAAGCAGATACTTTGCGGGTTTCCATGATAAAGGCGACTGCATCGTTATAAAGATCGTCGTCTTCGCCAGAGGCACTAGCCCCGCTACCACCACCACCAGGACTCGATAGCTCAAAATTACCGGCCATATTATCGATATAATCCGGTGCGCCGCGCTCGCGCCATGCATCACACACACGGTTGACTTCTTCGTCACTGACATAGGCACCATGGACACGATCGGGTTCAATCTGTCCTGGCCCCAAGAACAACATATCACCGTTGCCGAGCATGTCTTCTGCACCGCCACTATCCAAAATTGTCCGCGAATCTACTTTTGAGTTAACACGTAATGCCGCCCGTACTGGAATATTGGCCTTAATCAAACCAGTAATGACATCTACCGATGGACGCTGAGTGGCAAGCATCAAGTGAATACCTGCCGCCCGCGATTTTTGTGCTAAGCGCGTGATAAGCTCTTCTGCTTGCTTACCGACCTGCATAATCATATCAGCAAACTCATCCGCAACAATGACAATCATCGGCAAGGTTTTGAGCTTAGGTGCTTGGTCAATGCTTACATTATCGTTAGGTCGCCACAATGGATCGAGCATCGGATTGCCCGATTTTTCAGCGGCTAGAACCTTTTTATTAAACTCGTTAAGCTTACGTACTTTAAGTAGGCTCATTAATTGATAACGACGTTCCATCTCTGCCACACACCATGACAAAGCACTAGCGGCTTCCGTCATATCAGTGACGACAGGCGTCAATAGATGGGGGATGTCATTATAATTGGCAAGCTCAAGCTGCTTTGGATCAATGAGAATAAGGCGCAGCTCATTCGGTGTATATTTGAGTAGCATGGACAGTAGCATTGAATTTACCAATACCGATTTACCAGAGCCTGTCGTACCAGCAACCAACATATGCGGCGCGCGTGCAAGGTCGGTGATAATAGGATTGCCACCGATGTCTTTACCCATTGCCATACTGATTTGAGCTTTGGGATCTTTGAATTTTTCGGTGTTAAGTAACTCAATTAGGCGCACCATCTCGCGCTGTTTATTGGGCACTTCGATGCCAATATAAGGTTTGCCCGGAATAACCTCGACTACGCGTAATGATGCCATCGATAACGAACGTGCCAAATCACGTGAAATGCCTGTGACCTTACTGGCTTTTATCCCAGCCGCAAGATCCACTTCAAAGCGGGTGACGACGGGGCCTGGAATAGCATTAACCACAGATGCCTTAACATTGAACTCTTGAAGTTTAATCTCTAATAGCTCTGACAATTGCTCAAGCTCGGCAATGGTATAGCTTGGTTTACGATCAGGGTCTGGCTTATCTAAAATAGATACTTCTGGAATAGGCGTCAAACTACCACGATATTCAGCCGTTTGCATCGCACGTGAACGTTTAGCAAAGGCTGCATCATCACTAATATCTGGCATAACTAGTGTATTAGAATCATCAGAACGACTATCGTCTTCTGGCATCATATCGGTGATATGGTTACTACTATCACCATCCGGTACCGAAAAGCTCACTGTTGGCTTAGGTGCTGCTATCAGCTCAGCATTTGTAACTGGGTCGGCTATTTGTACCGTTGGCGCAGCTTTTGGATTAGCAGGCGGTGTATTGGTTGGTGTCATATCTGCTGGTGCAACTGGCTCTTGCACTTGCAGACTTTCTTTAACTTCAGCTTTAGCTGTTACGGTTTCTCTCTGTTCTATCGCAGGCTCTACAACTACAGGCTGGTCTTCGATTACTGGAGAGCTTTGTTCACTTACTACCTCAGCGTCGTTTGTCGGATTTTGATAGTCATTGGTCACGTTGTCAGAAGAGATAGTGTTATCAAACGAAGATGCTGTATTCGCAGGCTCATTTTCAGCTAACCAATTATTCGCTAACTCATCTAAGCTCGGCGTCTGTTCGTTAGCAACATTACTATCTATTTCTTCAAATTTGTTTTCATAGAATCTTGTTTCATCAAATTCTACTGCTTGCTCAAAATTTGCATGCGTTTCTACAGGCGCGGATATGACTGGATCAGTAGTAGGCGTCGGCATGTATTGATCTTTTTCAGCTTCCGTCGCCAGTAAATCATTGACCGTACCAGCGTCATTCCATGCAAAGCTAGGCTCAACTTTACGGGTAGGCATAGTAGTAGCTGCTACTGCTTGCACATTATTATTAGATTTTTCAGTATAGTTGTTCGATACAGGAGCTGACGCCTGCGAGCTGTCATACATACTAGCCTGACTTGCAATAGATTCCGCAGAAGCATCGGCCGCGACAGTCGCCTTAACGCTAGCACCAAGTCCTGACTTGGCTAAGAAATCCGTTAGTGCATGACTAAAGCGGCTACTATTATCTGGCGCATGGCTTACGCCGGCGGTTTGTAGCTCAAGTGGTAGTTGCTCATAGTCATTTGCACTTTGTTTGGCTTTACGTTCAGCGCTTTTAGTATTGCTAGCATTGGCAGCTGAGTTCTGAGCTGCATTGCTTTTTTCATCATTGGATGCTTGATTATCAGAGCCTTGTTGACTGTAGTTATACTGATCACTATTGTCTTTTACACCTGAGCCAAGCCATGATAAATCGGTAAGTCTACGATACAGTGCATGCCAATGAATATTAAAAGCAAAAGTCGCCGTAATGACGACAAATACCGCCAAAAACAACACACTCCCCCACTGCGATAACAGCTGCGTTAAGCGCGCTTGTAGTTCCAGTCCAATAATACCGCCAGCGACACCTTCAAGGCCTGATGCTATAGGATCTGCAACATGCTGCACTAACGCAACGAGCTGAGCGAATAAAGCGCTACTACTCAATAACAAAAAGACATAAGCAACCAATCGCAGCAACCAAAACGTCGGCTTATTTTCCCACCAAATCAAGATAGATTCATAGATCAAAAAAGCCAGTAGCCACCATGCACCAAAGCCAAAGAAGCTATAGAACAGGTCAGACAACCATGCGCCCGTTGAGCCGCCCATATTATTAATCGTTGTCATATCACTGCTGATATGCGACCAGCTGGGATCATTGCCAGTATAAGTCAGCAAAATAACGAACAGATAAACTGCCAAAATTATCCCAAGGAAGGTAAATATCCCTTTTTTTAAATACTCAATAAGCGGTGCTGATATCACGTAGAATCTGCCTTGTTATCCATACTAAATAGTCGTCAACTCATGATTAAGCCTAACCATGCTGACATAAAGTGCTGACATAAATTTACGTAGCTAAATTTTTATAACCAAAAAGTGTCTGTCATAAAATAGCTATTATAAGGTATCTCATAGTCATTCATGACGTAAAAGTAGCCATTTATAAGATAAAAACTAACCACTTATAACGTAAAATATGCCTTCAATGCTTTACATTTGCCAAATGCAGGCCTATCGATACAAGATATCATTTAGGATCTAACGCATTTAGCATAACTTCTTATAATAACAAATACATAGGTCAAGTGGCGACCCTGTTATTAAGAAACAGGCCAAGAAAACACATTCATAACGGATTTATGAGTAAGCAGATACATCGATAAAAGAGTAAAAGCGAATCATTTAAAAATAGTGCCACAATCACTCGGAATTAGCAGCTATCAAGTCTGATTTAATTCTAATAATATCCATATTTGTTTTAGCAAACTTGCACTTTATAGCAACGACCCTTATGTTAGTATCACATATAATTAACAGCACTCAATAATTTCTAATAGTTAATCATTATTATTTAGCAAGGAAAAAACATGTCAACTGAAAACACTACTGCTATTCAAGAAGCCCGTCACGAAAAACTTATTATTCTAGGCTCAGGCCCAGCAGGTTATTCTGCCGCTGTTTATGCAGCACGTGCCAACCTAAAGCCTGTTATGGTTACTGGTATGGAAGTGGGTGGACAATTAACCACCACTACCGAAGTCGACAACTGGCCAGGCGATGCTCATGATCTAACAGGCCCTGCACTGATGGATCGTATGAAAGCCCATGCCGAACGCTTCGGTACCGAATTGGTTTATGACCACATTAATGCTGTCGATTTAAGCGAGCGTCCTTTTAAGCTGACCGGCGACAATGGCAGCTATACTTGTGATGCGCTTATTATCTCAACAGGTGCTTCTGCTCAGTATTTAGGTCTAGAATCAGAAACCAAATTTAGAGGTTTAGGCGTTTCTGCCTGTGCTACTTGTGACGGATTCTTTTACAAAGATCAAAAAGTCGCTGTCATTGGTGGTGGTAATACGGCAGTTGAAGAAGCTTTGTATTTATCAAACATTGCCTCTGAAGTTACTTTAGTGCATCGCCGTGATAGCTTGCGTTCTGAAAAAATTTTACAAGACAAATTATTTGAAAAAGCCAAGAATGGCAACATCAAAATCGAATGGAACCACAAAGTCAAAGAAGTAGTCGGCGATGACATGGGTGTCAATGGTGTTATCATCGAATCGATGATTGATGGCAGCACCAAGCAGTTAGATAGCCATGGTATGTTTGTAGCGATTGGTCATAAGCCAAATACTGACTTATTCAAAAATCAGCTAGACATGAAAGACGGCTACCTCATCGTTAATAGTGGTCTTAATGGCAATGCGACTCAAACCAGCATCGAAGGTGTATTTGCAGCAGGCGACGTAGCCGATCATGTCTATCGTCAGGCGATTACTTCAGCGGGTACTGGCTGTATGGCAGCACTTGATGCAGAAAAATATCTGGATGCCATTGGTGAAGCCGTTGCTACTGATCATACTTATGCATCAACCTTAACTGCTGATAATGAAGCTTAAATGAGTCATTTCTCTGAAAAGTTTACCCCTCATATCACGCCTGAGACCCTAAAAAGTCTTGGGCGTTATGACTTCCCTAACCCTGCCATCATTGATCCTGATGGCGTTGGGATTGTCGCTATAGGTGGTGATCTAGCACCTGAAACACTTATTTCAGCTTACGCACAGGGATTGTTTCCTTGGTTCAATGAAGATGAACCTATTGCGTGGTGGTGCCCTGAGCCGCGCTGTGTAATGGTGCCAACTGATTATGTGCCAAGTAAATCACTACGCCGTCAGGCCAAAAAGGAACGCTGGCAGCTTACGCTTGATCAAGCATTTGATGACGTCATACGCGCTTGTAGCTTACCGCGTAGTAATGCCCTCAATAATGAACAGACTGAGGGTGAGCATACATGGATTCACGATGAGATGATTGAGGCTTACACCGAGCTACATGCGCACGGCTTTGCTCATAGCGTTGAGGTTTGGGATGATAGCGGACAGCTGATTGGCGGCTTGTATGGTCTAAAAATAGGCAACATCTATTTTGGTGAGTCAATGTTTCACCGTAGCTCTAATGCTTCTAAACTGGCATTTTGGGGCTTGATGCGTTTATGCGAACAAAGCAATGTCGCACTTGTGGACTGTCAATTGCCCAATGAGCATTTGATGAGCTTAGGGGCTAAGACCTTGCCACGTGCTGATTTTTTGACACAGTTGGACACGCTTATTGGAGGCCATTCGGTACAATGGCAAAATAATTCTCATAAACCGATGGCAGTTGCTAGACTGGATATGTCAGAAGCATGGCAAATAAATGTTTAAAAAATAAAACTAAAGCACACGTAGTCTTCTGTCTATATCATTGCATGAATTCAGAGCTTTCTTATCCCTCCCCTTTTTGTTAATCATTACATTTATGAGATTACCCTATGGCAGCTGATACATCATTTTTACTGATTGGAACGTTGGCAGCACAGGCCAATACGACCAAAGATACAGTACGCCATTACGATCAACTAGGGCTGCTAAAATCGCGTAAACGCCAAGCTGGATCACGGCTGTATACTGAGTTTCATCCAGAATGCGTAGAACGTATTGAGCTCATTAAAAGCGCACAGGCTATTGGCTTCACCCTTATTGAAATCAAGGATAGTCTCAATGATTATTATGACGGTCAGCTAGATATTGATTTGCAGCTGATGCTTACGCAGCAAAAACTGGCACAAGTTAGAAAACAACAAGCCAATATCAGTGTTATGGTAGAGATGTTAAGCGAAAGAATTGATATTTTAGAGCGTATGAGAACAGACAGTGACTATAAAATCGATGTTGAAGTCTGTAAAAAGAAAATACCTTTACAACCTTAGGGCGTGTCCTCAATCTGAACGAGTGAACCTCTAATGGGCTAAAAATGGTGATTAAACATAAACACGCTGCATAATTAAAGCGTCAACTGTTGGCTGATGCGGTGCTTGATAATAGCCTTTACGTCTGTGAATCACAGTAAATCCTTGCTGCTCATATAAGGCAATAGCTGCAAAATTATCTGCGCGTACCTCTAATAGTAAGCTCTCCACCTTCTGATTCTGTAGCTCTTTATTTAAGCTAGTAAAAATTTGCGATGCGATACCTTGGCGCTGATAGTCAGGATGGGTGCCAATACGTAAAATTTCTGCTTGTTCAAAAACCACTTGATATAAACAATAACCAACTACCTTATTATTGATAGCCTTCTCTTGTTGCTCACAAATACTAAGCATCTTAATACTATCTTGCTTGAGCAATTCGATTAACGTCTCATAAGTCCACATGTCTTGCGGCTGTACCATAGCTTCAATATTTGCTACTGCTTGAATCACTTGTTCAAACTCTATTGCGTTAATTGGCAGCTCTTCTATACTTTCTACAATGAACACGGCCTGTCCTTTTATTCTTATTATTTAATGCGCTTATTTTATCGTAAACGTTAATCGTTGTTCACTTATATTATTTAATCCCCTTATTTCACCCACAAAAAAGCCACCCTCAATGAGAATGGCTTTTCGACTAACGGTTTAACTTTCTCAGATAACTCTGAGTGGGTTAAATCTTAGTTCAATACGTTAGCAACAACACCAGCGCCTACAGTACGGCCGCCTTCACGAATAGCGAAGCGAAGACCTTTGTCCATAGCGATTGGGTGGATAAGCTCTACGCCCATCTCAACGTTATCACCAGGCATAACCATTTCAGTACCGTCTTGTAATTGGATTGCGCCAGTTACGTCAGTGGTACGGAAGTAGAACTGTGGACGATAGCCGTTTAGGAATGGTGTGTGACGACCACCCTCTTCTTTTGACAGTACATATACTTCTGCGTCAAATTTGGTGTGAGGAGTGATTGAACCTGGCTTAGCTAGTACTTGGCCACGTTGTACGTCTTCACGCTTAGTACCACGTAGTAGTACGCCACAGTTTTCGCCTGCACGACCTTCGTCAAGCAGTTTACGGAACATCTCTACACCCGTACAGGTGGTTTTTTGGGTGTCACGGATACCAACGATTTCAATTTCGTCACCAACACGTACGATACCTGATTCAACACGACCAGTTACGACGGTACCACGACCTGAGATTGAGAAGACGTCTTCGATTGGCATTAGGAATGCTTTGTCGATGTCACGCTCTGGCTCTGGGATGTAGGTGTCTAGTACGTTTAGTAGTTCAACAACTGCTGGTTCGCCGTATGGGCCTTCGTTGCCTTTTAGGGCTTCGGTAGCAGAACCTTTGATGATTGGGGTGTCGTCGCCTGGGAAGTCGTAGTCGTTAAGAAGTTCACGAACTTCCATTTCTACTAGCTCAAGCAATTCTTCGTCATCGACCATGTCGCATTTGTTCATGAATACGATGATGTATGGTACGCCAACCTGACGTGATAGCAAGATGTGCTCACGCGTTTGTGGCATTGGGCCATCGGTCGCTGATACGACTAGGATTGCGCCGTCCATTTGAGCGGCACCAGTGATCATGTTTTTAACATAATCGGCGTGACCTGGGCAATCAACGTGTGCGTAGTGACGTGCTTCGGTGTCATATTCTACGTGTGAGGTGTTGATGGTGATGCCACGTGCTTTTTCTTCTGGAGCTGAGTCAATAGACGCGTAGTCTTTGGCTTCGCCGCCTGAAGTTTTAGCAGCTACGGTTGCGATAGCAGCGGTAAGGGTGGTTTTACCGTGGTCAACGTGTCCGATGGTACCAACGTTGACATGTGGTTTTAGACGTTCAAACTTGGCCTTTGCCATGGGTATTTCCTCTTTATTGGTGAATCTTCATTAATCAAAGATCGGTAAATAGCTGTTTGACGGCTTATGACAGAATTAAAACCATCAAACCGTTGACGCTAGGGTAGAACTATTAAACTTTAGTTATTAGCATAAACATACTATATGGGCACTATGCTAACATTTTCAATCTTTTCAGTATATGCGGTCATTATAATAGGTAGTAACTTATGTCAGTAACTTATCATATCTTAGTAGCTTACATAATAACTAATATACTGACAGCACTAAAAGGCAACACCTCGGTGTTACCTTTAAATTATCATTTACCGAGTTGACTTTACATTTTTCAATATCAGCGCAGAACTTTATATTTTTGTATAACGTGAATATCTTGGTAACCCATAACTGCCCACAACGTTAACGTTGCAAAAATCATATGAATAATAAATGGAGCTCATATTGAGAATTGAACTCAAGACCTCTCCCTTACCAAGGGAGTGCTCTACCGCTGAGCTATATGAGCGTATTTTAGGTAACCCTTATGGGTTTACTAAAAAAAATATCACGAAACAGTCAATAATGATAACTGATTGTCGTGATTAATTGTTCAATAATGATTTGCAATTGATGCCACATATATGGAGCGGGTGGCGGGAATCGAACCCGCGTCATTAGCTTGGAAGGCTAAGGTGTTACCATTATACCACACCCGCAATAACTCTTATGCAAAGTAACTCTCATAGTATAAATACAGAATAATAGTATAAATATAAAGAGTAATTATGTATAGCGAGTATGCTTGGCGTTATGACAAACTTAAGAAAATATGGTGGTGGGAGAAGGATTCGAACCTTCGAAGCTTTCGCGACAGATTTACAGTCTGTTGGGTTTGACCGCTCCCCAATCCCACCTTAGGTTGCTTTGAACAAAATCACTTTAATTTAAAGCAAATTCATAAAAAGCTACTTTGAAAGAGATGGTGCCGACTGCCGGGATCGAACTGGCGACCTACTGATTACAAGTCAGTTGCTCTACCAACTGAGCTAAGTCGGCTTGTTCTCTCAAAGTGGTGGCTATTCTATCAAATATTTTGACAGACGCAAGCTCTTTTTCGTTTTTTTTACGCTTATTTTGATAAAAAACTTCAAGCACTTGATTGTACTAGAGTTTTTTTATACAAAAAAATGCTGTTTATTGCACTTACTATATCTCCCTACTCTACTTTGCTAGGTATTGAGTAAATAGCACCTAGCAAATAGTACTGAACAAACACTATTTAATAACAACAGTCTCTAGCGAATACGCAATCCATCACAGGCCATTTTTACTGCTTTGACCAGTGCCAAGGCCTTTTTGTTAGTTTCGTCCCACTCTGCCTCTGGTATTGAGTCAGCAACTACTCCAGCCCCTGCTTGGATATGTATTTTACCGCGGCGCATTACTGCGGTACGAATAGCAATAGCAGTATCCATATTTCCGTGCCAGCCTAGATAACCGACCGAACCACCAAATACAGTACGGCGGACTGGCTCAACCTCGTCAATGATTTGCATAGCACGAATTTTGGGCGCACCTGATAGCGTGCCTGCTGGGAAAGTGGCACAAAAAACATCAAGCGCATCTTTATCAGGCAATATCTTGCCTTCGACGTTAGAGGCAATATGCATCACTTGTGAATAGCGCTCGATAAACATTTTTTCGGTGACTTTAACACTACCATATTCACAAACACGGCCAATATCATTACGTCCAAGATCAATCAACATCAAGTGCTCAGCGATTTCTTTTTTATCAGAAAGTAGCTCTTTTTCAAGTGCCAAGTCTTCTGCTTCATCTTGACCACGTTTGCGTGTGCCTGCCAGCGGACGGACAGTTACTGTGCCATTTTCGATACGTGATAAGATTTCAGGAGATGCGCCGATGATATCAAAGCGCTTATGATCATCAAGCGTATAACCGTGCACTAAGAATAAATAAGGTGATGGGTTTAAGAAGCGCAATGCCCGATATACAGCTAGTGAATCACCAGTGTAATCTGCAGTTAAACGCTGCGCAGGAACAACCTGCATCACGTCCCCTTCCAATATATAGTCTTTTATTTTATTGACGTCAGCGCAGTATTTTTCTTGACCGGTTTGTGATTTGAACCTTGGTGTAGGCATAATTGGCGCGCTTAAATTGGGCATTTCAGCGAGCTTGTCTTCGATCTTTTCAAGCTCACGAATGGCAGCGCCATAACCATCCTCATTATTACAATCGGCATAGACGATAATTGACAAGGTATTTTCGAGATTATCAAAGACAATCACACTCATCGATAGCATCAGCCACATATCAGGTAGCGACATTGGGTTCGGCGCATCCGATAATCCAACGCTCGGCTCAATAACTCGTACCATGTCATAACCGAAATAGCCCACTAACCCACCGCTGAAACTCGGTAACGCTTTTACCTCATCTACCGTTGGCATTTTATATTGCGCCATAAGCTTGCGAATATAATCAAATGGATCATCAACCGCATCGATATCGATTTTGTCATCTTTTTTGATGGTCATATAACCATCCGTATACTGCAAAATTAAGTCACTACCCAAACCAATCATCGAATATCGTGCCCAACGCTCACCGCCTACCACAGACTCAAATAGATAAGCTGAACCGCTTAAATCACGTACTTTAGAAAACACAGAGACAGGGGTTTGTGCATCCATTAAACGTTTTTTGACGAGGGGCGCATGGCTATACCCCTGTGTCTTAAAGGCATCATATTCTTCAAAGGTCATCATAGTAAACAGTCTCTTAGCACAAATTTGGCAAAAGATAAAAGTAGTAAAAACAGGAGTAATAGAATCACAGTACAAGCTTAATATTACGATGAATAAAGCCTGAACTAGTAAGAAATTGGAGACAGACCAAACTTAATCAAAACTTGGCTAGCCAGTATAACAAAACTGGCTAACGTTAGTATGGTTTAGGATTACTGAACAGTTCGTACCTCTATCGTAGAACCTCTCAAAAAGGCGAATAGTAAGACAAATAAGCTAAACGATTATTGCTTAAATAAATTGCTAATACTAGGACGTGTTGAACGAATTATCAAACACCGCCCATATTAAATAACCACAAAGCGATTCCGATAATAAGAATGACGATAAATACCCAAATAAACCAGCTACCACTAGGTTTTTTCTCTACATATCCTGCATTGGCAGGATTATCGATAGCTTGATCCATCGCATTGTTGCCTTCAGTACCCAGATCACGAGCCTGCCCTAGGTTAGCAGTCCCAGAGAACTGTGCAGTTGCCGCTTGTTTGGCACGTAGTACATCTGGATCAGCTTCTTCTTGGAGTGTTGTTTTGGTCGTCTTGTCATGCTCTGGAGCGACTTCTGGCTCTTGATGAGCTACTGGCTGCTTCGCTACCGGCTCCTTGGCTGTAAGTTCATTGTTTAGCGTCTCATTGTTTAGCGTCTCTTGAGACTTATCATTAGACATCACTGTCTCCTTTTCTGCTGCCGTACTTGGCGCTGAAGTTGGTTGAGAAGCAGGTTCTGCTACGGTAGCAACTGGCGTCTCTGCTGTCTCATTGTCCGCAGATAACAGCACTTCTGCAACTATCGTCTCTTTGACTACTGGCTCGTCTGCCTTCTCATTCAATGGACTTTCGGTCTTTACCCTATCCATCTCTGTACTATCAATCTTTGTGCTATCCACGCTGTCTACAATCGTATTTTCTTCGGTAGCGGGCGCTACGGGAGAGACTACTGGTGAAGAAACAACCGAATCCGCATCTATTACTGACTCATCAAGCGTCTTAGTTGTATCCTGAGCGTCAACCTGAGCTGACTCCAGCACTGCTGGCTGTTCTGTAGGTGTAACGACAGGTGTAGCGACCACAGAAGGGGCTTCTTTTTCTTGTTCGTCCGTATTAGCTACTTCAGCATCAGATGACGTAACGTCAGCTTGCGTACCAATTACTGGTTTAGCCACTGGGGCTGAATCCGTTTCGGCTTCCATTGGAGCGGCAACTTTAAAAACAAAGCTAGCAAAACCAACAGTATCATTAGAATTAAGATGCGTGGATTTATTCCCTTCAATACGTTTATCATTGATAAAGGTACCGTTCGATGAGTCCAAATCCTTAATATATAAATCACCGTTTAAGACACTAAGTAACGCATGGTTGCGTGATACTGACTTGCTTCCTAGCACTACATCATTATCATTCCCACGTCCGATAGATAAGCTATCATTAACGGTTAACGTTAAATCGCCAAGCGCCTCTGTTAGCGCATTAAGCTGCCAAGTAACCGTTTCTGCTTCTGTCTTTGACACATTATTCTCATCTAAGTTGCTTGTCATTTTGCTACTCCTTATTATAAAAATTTTGTTGAAACTGTTAGGTAATACCGCTTATTTAGTCATGCTGCAACTGATTAATTATTGCTATCTTATTTTGGAATGAAATGAGGTTTGATAATATTATCAAGTTTACTATATGGAATACTAAGCACTGGCATACCGTAAGCATATGGCCCGATAGAGTAATGCTGGTAACGAATATCGATACCTTTATCAGTCAATGTTACATTATCACTTAAGGTAAATGGCCAGCTTTTCTCATAGCTACCAACGTCATCAGCGACCGTGCTAATCCATTTTTTATAAGCATCATACGCTAACGCTTCAAAACGCGATTCTTTGCCCTTCTGCAACATGTCTGCTAGCTGTATTTGCTTTTTGCTACTTTGATCAAATATGAGATATTCACTAAACGGCATACCATGAGCGCCACCCGTAAAGACATAAGAACTTATCTCAAACAACTCAAAATTATTTACATGACCCAAATATTCAGGCGTGATCATCAAGTTATAAACAAACGCACTGCCCTCAGGTAAATCAGCAAATTGTGAAGCAGTAAAGTCATCAATGGCCGCTTTAACATCTGCTTGATTGCTTTTGGATTTGATAGGTGCCGACTCAGACGGTTTACTGTTGACGACTAAATTATTGATACGTGCATTGACAATATCGTTTATCCAAGCGTGATTGGTTTTAAGATATTTGACCTCAATCTTTGGACAGTTTTCGCGCTCAACACAGCGCTCTTGTAAGCTTTTAGGCAAATTATAATCGAGATAGTCTGTCGTACTGATGAGGGTAGAGGCATTGGCAGGTAGGATAATTGCACTCAACAGGATAGCACTACCAAAAACCGTAAGCGACTGTAGACCACCATTTATAATGGCTCTGCGCTTAGTTTTTAGACGCTTTATGGTATGAGTCCGAGTAGCTTTTGACATATATCCTCTTTAATTAATAGACGACATTTACAGATATTCTACCGTAATCATCATTGGTTATTGTAGGAACACTGTTTTAGCCGTTAGATTTTTAGCAGTATTTCTTTATTTTAAATAAAACACCTAAACGAAAAAAGACACGGCTGGCGTGTCTCTTACTAAAAATATGTATGATTAAATAATTAATCTTAATGCTCGCGTGTACTACTGAATGTCACTTCTGGATAGCGATCCTGCATCAGCTGCAAGTTGACACGTGATGGTGCAAGATAAGTTAAATAACCACCACCATCTAATGATAATTGGTCATGAGCTTTGCGTTTAAATTTAGCCAATGCTACCTCATCATCACAATGAATCCAGCGTACCGTTGCGATAGATACCGGCTCAAAAACACATTGTACTTTGTACTCTTCTTTTAGACGATGTGCGACTACTTCAAACTGGAGCACACCCACCGCGCCCAAGATTAAATCGTTATTAATCTGCGGCATAAAGACCTGTGTTGCGCCCTCTTCGCTTAACTGCTGCAAACCCTTTTGTAAGGCTTTAGATTTGAGTGGATCTTTGAGCACCACACGGCGGAAAAGCTCAGGGGCAAAATGTGGAATGCCGGTAAAGTTCAGCACTTCACCTTCGGTAAAGCTATCGCCAATTGAGATAGTACCATGGTTATGCAAACCGATAATGTCACCTGGGTAGGCTTCTTCTAACGCTTCACGGTCACCCGCGAGGAAAGTCAGAGCATCGGCAATGCGTACCTCTTTACCCAGACGCACGTGCTTCATCTTCATACCTTTCTCGTACTTACCTGAACAGACACGTAAGAATGCAATACGGTCACGGTGACGCGGATCCATATTTGCCTGAATCTTAAAGACAAAACCAGTAAAATCAGGCTCAGTAGCGGAGACTTCGCGCTCATTGGTAGGATGAGCTTTAGGGGGCGGGGAATACTTCACAAGCGTATCCAGCACCATATTGACACCAAAGTTACCCAATGCGGTACCAAACAATACTGGTGTCATCTCGCCAGCTAAAAACGCATCTACACTAAAATCTTCCAGCGCCATTTGTACCAGTTCAAGCGACTCTTCAAAAGAGTCAAACATTAGCTTACCCAAACGCTCACGGATATCAGGATAATCATAGCCTTCGCGAGTTTCAGCGACGGTCATATCACCGCCGTGACCCTTTTGATAAAAATAAGTTTTGTTTTCAGTTAAATGGTAGACACCAATAAAATCCTGTCCCATACCAATGGGCCAAGTTAACGGAATACATTTAATCTTAAGGACAGTCTCAATCTCGCTAAGCAGCTCAAGCGGTTCACGAATCTGACGATCCAGCTTATTGACAAATGAGATAATCGGCGTATCACGCATCCGGCACACTTCCATCAACTTGATGGTACGTTCTTCAACACCTTTAGCACCATCAACCATCATCAGCGCACTATCCACTGCGGTCAAGGTACGATAGGTATCTTCACTAAAGTCGGCGTGACCTGGGGTATCGAGCAGGTTGACCACATGGTCTTGATACGGGAACTGCATGACTGATGTGGTAATTGAGATACCACGCTCTTGCTCCATACTCATCCAATCTGAGGTAGCATGGCGATCAGTTTTGCGGCCTTTAACTTCGCCTACAACCTGAATCGCTTGACCCCATAGCAAGAGCTTTTCGGTCATGGTGGTCTTACCAGCATCCGGATGCGAAATAATAGCAAAGGTGCGGCGTTTAGCAACTTCGCGGGCAAGCTTAGCTGGAGATAGCTTGGTTGCTGGGAGTTTAGAATCTGCGCTCATAATGGATAACTTATCGTTAAATTTTGGAAGGAAATAGCAGGATATAACAGTAGGTATGAAGGATTTTAGTGGGCGTATTGTAGCGGATTTACGCCTAAAATGCTATTTTTACTGGCGTTTACTGGTGTCTTGAAACAATATGCATACTCATAATATATAAGATAGTACAGCAATCATAATACTTACTTGATACCCTTTTCTAATATTAAGCTTTGATATTAAAAGTATGTACTCTTGATAACTATATAGTAAGGAGATGGCTATGCTGCTCGAAAAGATTAAGACACCCGGACTTGCGCATTTATCTTATCTAGTCGGGTCAGGCGGAAAAGCTATAGTGATTGACCCGCGTCGCGACTGCGCAATTTACGTAGAAAAAGCGCGCGCAGCAGGGCTTGAGATTACCCATATTTTTGAAACCCATCGCAACGAAGATTTAGTTTCTGGCGCGCCAATTTTAGCAGACATGACGGGTGCTACCGTACTGCACGGACCGAACCCCGAACAGCCTATCGTCTATGCTCAAACAGTACGTGACGGTGATTGCTTCACCGTTGGCCAGCTTAAAATTCGAGTACTAGAAACGCCTGGCCACACTGATGACCATCTTGCTTATGCGCTATTCGATACCGCTTACCCAAAAAAGGCCGTTGGAGTTTTTACCGGTGACGCGCTATTCGTTGGTGATGTTGGGCGTACTGATTTCTACCCTGATCGACGCGAAGAAGTCGCAGGCCTGCTTTATGATTCGCTACAAAAGATCTTAGCGTTAGGCGATCAGGCTATTATTTACCCTGCCCACGGTGCTGGATCAGTCTGCGGATCAGGCATGGCAGAGCGCGAATTTTCTACTATCGGTCACGAAAGATTAAATAACCCACGTTTACAAATCACAGACCGCGACGCCTTTATACAATTCAAGATTAACGAAAATCACTACCAGCCGCCGTATTTCAGACTAATGGAACGACTCAATATGGAGGGTGGCGATGCGCCTCCGTTGGTTATTCGACCACGCAATATTTCGCTCCAACAACTCAATAGCTGTAACGCTGATCATTTAATCGATATTCGTGAGCCAATGGCATATGCTTCCGGTCACCTGCCCGGCGCTATGAGTCTACCTGTGGGCATGATTTCCGCCTTTGCCGGATGGTTCATCGGAGAGGGAGAAAGCTTAGCGCTGATTGCATCTAATGAAGATCAGCTTGCTACTGCTATGGAACATCTGGTGAGAATAGCTTTTGATAATGTTATAGGAGGTTATGTCGGTGTAGTCCCTGCTGCCGCGCAAGGTCAGAAGATGCAACAAACGCCTATGATCGGCACAACTGAGGTTGAAGATCGCCTTCATAACGCTGAAAACTGGACACTGCTCGACGTCCGTGACGCTGACGAACGAGCGACCACCGCGATTGAAGGGTCACAGCATATCTATGTCGGTGAGCTTAATGAACGTTGGCACGAACTCGATAAAAACCATCGTTATACATTGATGTGTGCCAGTGGCGCGCGAGCGACGGTAGCGGCAGGATGGCTAACGAGTCGAGGTTTCGACAAGCTTGATATTTATCTAGGTTCAATGGGGGCATGGAAAGCCGCGCATGACTGATATCTTAAACGCGATTATTTTTCTTCTCGAAGCGAATGCCTTCTTTTAGTTAGCAAATTTTTGAATAGTCGCGTTTAAATTAATTATTGCCTTAGGCTTAGCTGATACTTGGGCGATGGCAATAATTTCTTAAATAGCACTGACGGATTATTTATCTCAGACGAATAATCCGTAATCTGGCTCATATAATTTATTGATAACACGTCCTAGAAAAACTTATGTTAGAACTACTTTTTAGATTTTTTAATAATATCGTTCGATTTGCTCTGCTAAGAAATCGCCAGCTACGTCATTGACCAATGTGCAATCAACAACCCCGCGACGACTGTCTGTATTAGGATTAGTCGCACCTTTAGTCACATAGTCCACTTCGTAAATATCTCCTTTATAATCAACACCGCTATATAAATACGCAGGCTGATTTTTGGCTTCAAAAAACTCTACTTTAGCCGCTCTTTCATCATTGCCTGATCCTACTCTAAATTTAGTAGTACTGAATTTGCGATTATCATTAAAACGCTCTTCCGTCACCTCAATCCAATCGTCAAGCGTTTGATAGATGGTTTCATTTTTTGCATTAAAGGCTAAGAATAACCGCTCGCTAGTCGTTACAGGGATATAGCAAACTGACCCAACTGGGAAGCTGGCATCGGTTGCAATCCTAGGATAATTATTCAAATCAGTACGAATACCATTACTATTAGTTAGCGTATTGCCATCGTTGTAGCTATTGGCAATAACCCCCGATAAATCAAGAGCCTGGTAAGTGGTTTCATAATCAAATTTATTATTACTATTGTTTTCATAAACAGGACGCTTAATCGTACGCCTATTTACTTCAATATTTTTATTTTCAAGCCTACCTTCAAAGTTATCTGCCAATACTGTTTTGTCTAAATCATTGATGCCTAGGTTACGGTAGTTATTAACAATATTCCTAACTTTAATCTCACGCTCACCAGTGCGATAGGTCTCATCGATGCGCGCAACAGCATTAGCGTTCGCTTGATTATCATAACTACTATCGAAGCTCGTTATCGTAAACTCGTTGCTATTACCTGAACCAAAAATACCATTGTCTTCATCGTTGCAGCCAGCGAGAGTGATAGCCAATAAGGAGATGGTAAGCGGAGCAAGTAGTCGTTTATTTACTTTTTTCATCGCAGAGTGTCCTTATTAGTGAAGATGGTTTAATAGTAAAGGTATTGAGCTATGGTTGTTCCTGACGCTCGTAGCATACCTTTAAATATTTATATTATACTCCTAGCTTACATTAATACTGCTGGAGCGTGTATATCAAGCATGTACTTAAATTTACTAACCTATAAGACTTGCTTACAAATTGATAGCATAGGTTTACTACCGCTATATAGAGTTGCGTTAAAAATTTGTTATGCTGGTCAAGTTATATGGCTAACAAAATGAATTTTCTATAAAAACTGACAACAAAGGATGTGTTATGAAAACTCTATATTCTACTAAAGGCACGGTTACTGGCGGTCGTACAGGTAGTGCTAGCCTTCAAGACAGCGACTTGACGATTAATATGGTTGCACCGGGTTCTGGTAAAGAAGGCAACAATCCAGAGCAACTATTCGCCATGGGCTATGCTGCTTGCTTTGATGGTGCACTTGCTGCCGTCAAAGGGGTAGAGAAAGCAAAGTTTGATTCTACCACTGAAGTATCGGTAGATTTGATGAAAGGTGAAGGCCTAGATTTTCAATTGGCCGTTAAAATCCATGTGATTGGTGAAAATACAGAACTATCAGCGGATGAATTCCAACAGTTGGTTGAGAAAGCCAATAAAGTCTGCCCGTATTCTAAAGCTACCCATGGTAATGTCGATAGCGAAGTGACTTCAGAAGTAAAATAAGCGCTTAATAATGATAATGTCGTGAAATATAAAAAGCTATTAAATATATACAGCTATTAAAAATAAAAAAGAACTCAGCTGGTCTGGGTTCTTTTTTTATTGGCGACGAATTTGGCTCGTCAACATCGTAATTGTTTATTATTTCCACTATCCATTTATTAGTTTGCCATCAATTCGGCAAGAAGGTTTTTTATCGTTATAATGAGTGCATCTTTTTACCCAATACTTGCTGACCAATATTTGATAAGTGACTTTTTATGACCGATAACGACCACAATTCCCACTCGCCTATTAATCCCAATACGCTACCAAATTTTGCGTCCATGCCAAATGTGGCGACGATGGATACCAACCATGTAGACAAAGACCAGCCACCTTTTATTTTAGTCGATGGCTCTTACTATCTATTTCGCACTTACCATGCCTTACCAAAAACCATGCAAAACTCTCAAGGCTTAATCACCAACGCCATACGTGGGACGTTAAATGCGCTATTGAAATTAATGCGTCGCTATCACCCAACCCATATGGCCGTCTGCTTTGATACCAAATCGCCGACCTTTCGTCACGCGATGTCAGAAGAATACAAAGCCAACCGTCCAAAAATGGATATTGAGCTGGCTGAGCAGATTCCTTACATTCATCGTTTGGTGACGGCACTAGGGCTTCCTCTACTCCGTATCGAAGGCGCAGAAGCTGATGATATCATCGGTACGCTTGCCTATCGTGCCGTTGCTGAAGGCCATCATGTGGTCATCTCGACTGGTGATAAAGACATGATGCAGCTGATTAATGACTGTGTGATATTAGAAGACAGCTTTACAGGGAAGATTACTGATAGCGCAGGCGTGGTCGAAAAATTCGGTATTAATCCTAAGCAGATGATTGACTTTCTGACCCTCATGGGCGATTCGTCTGACGGCATCAAAGGCGTACCGGGTATCGGTAAAAAGACTGCCAAAGACTTGCTTAATGAATATGGCACTATCGACAATATGCTAACAAACGTCGCCGATATCAAAGGACGCGCTGGCAAAAATCTGGTCGAATATGCCGATGATATTCCGATGAATGCGCAGCTGGCAACTATCGTTACCGATTTAGAAATTGGCCAAGACTGGCAAGATTTAAAAATCAATACTGATCCTTGTGCTCACATTGATGAGCTAAGGGCATTGTACAATGAGCTTGAGTTTAGAAATGAGCTGGCCTCACTTGATCATCCCAATCATCCAGCCAACGGCTCGCAAAGTGTCGCCAATAGTCAGGCGGATGCTGAGTCACAAGCGCAAATCGCTAAATCTCTTCAATCAAACACCATTGATAATGTCACCGACAGTAAAAGCCATGATAGAGCATGGCATACGATTTTAGACGAGCCCGCTTTTAACAGCTTAGTTAAATTATTAGAGTCTGCGCCGCATTTCGTTATCGATACCGAAACCACCAGTGTCTATTGGCGTCAGGCGGAATTGGTTAGCTTGTCTTTTGCGGTAAAAGCGCACGAAGCCTATTATGTTCCGCTCACGCATAGCTTAGAAGGTGATGAGCTGACTGCAAAGCAACTTGATCGCGACACAGTATTAGCAAAACTTAAACCTATTTTGGAAAATTCCAAAATAGGTAAAATCGGTCAACATCTAAAATATGACGCCCATATTCTCAGTCATTATGATATCGACTTAGTAGGCGCTATTCATGCCAGCCCTAATAACTGGAAAATGGACACCATGCTTGCCAGCTATGTAATTAACGCCGCCATCACCCGTCATGGTATGGATGATCTGGCGCGCCACTATCTACAAACACAGACTATCAGCTATGAAGATGTCGCTGGTAAAGGTGCTAAACAAGTCACCTTTGATCAAGTAGCTATCGATATTGCTAGTGACTATGCTTGTGAAGATGCCGATATTACTTATCAGCTATTTGATGTCTTTAGCAAAAAACTTAATGAAGATGAAAACAACGCCAAACTACTGCACGAGTTAGAAATTCCAACTGCTGAAATACTCTGCCAGATGGAAGCGCATGGTATTTTGATTAAGCGTTCATTCTTAAATGAGCTATCAAAACGTTTTGATGAAGAAATTATCGCTCTAGAAAAACGCGCTTATGAAGTGGCTGGAGAAGAGTTCAATTTAGGCTCACCAAAGCAGCTTGGTGAGATGCTGTTTGATAAGCTTGGCGTCATTGGTGGTAAAAAAACCAAGTCAGGGCAATACTCTACTGGTGAAGCGGTATTGTCAAAAATCGATCACCCACTAGTGGAAATTGTACTTGAATATCGCGGTCTATCTAAGCTTAAAAGCACTTATACCGATGCGCTTGATAATGTCGCAGATGCTGAGACTGATCGCGTGCATACCAGCTATCACCAAGCGCTGACCAGTACCGGACGTTTATCATCTACTGATCCTAACTTACAGAATATTCCAATTCGTACCGCCACTGGTCGCCTGATTCGCCAAGCCTTTATTGCGCCACAAGGTCGCGTTATTTTAGCAGCGGATTACTCACAGATTGAATTGCGTCTTATGGCGCATTTTTCAGGCGATAAAAACCTGACTCACGCCTTTAACGAAGGGCTAGATATTCACGCGGCTACTGCTGCTGAAGTGTTAGGAAAAGATGTCGCTGATGTCACCCCGACCGAGCGTCGTAATGCTAAAGCCATTAACTTTGGTCTGCTCTATGGCATGAGTGCCTTTGGACTTGCCAAGCAACTACAGATGAGCCGCAATGAGGCGCAAGATTACATCGATATGTACTTCGAGCGTTACCCAGGCGTCAAAGATTATATGATCAACACTCGTGCCAGCGCCCATGATAGAGGCTATGTCGAGACTATATTAGGCCGCAAGCTCTATACACCTGATATCACCCATAGCAATCGTATGGTCAAACAAGGGGCTGAACGTGCGGCAATTAACGCGCCACTACAAGGATCAGCTGCTGACCTAATCAAACTGGCCATGATTGCCGTCGATAAAGTACTACCTAAAGAGCAGGCGAAAATGCTGCTACAAGTCCATGATGAATTAGTATTTGAAGTAGATACTGATAAAGTGGATGAAATTAGCCAACTCATTACTGATGCGATGCAAGATGTCTTGACGACCACCGCTGTTGAAAAAGGTTGGAAGGTAGACTTTGCTGTGCCGTTATTGGTTGAGACTGATAGTGGTGTGAATTGGGATGAGGCGCATTAGATTGGCAATATTAATAATGGGATTTGACTAATTAGTTATTATTAATAATATTATACTATTCAAATTAGCGTTATAATAAACGCATATTAAATTATCCAGTCCTAATGAGATAATTTGCAGTTTAAAAGTGAGCCTTTGGGTTCACTTTTTTATTTCTTAAAAAATCAGGAGCCCTTTATTTTGGCTACAGATGGCATCATCGAAGTCCCCGGTATTATCCTTATAATAGTGTGTTTAGTACGTTGCGCACAGTATGTAATGCAGAGTCATAGCAAACAAAGTCGTTATTTTTGGCTAGCATCAGTGCTCGTGTTTTTTGCAGTGATTCGTCGCGAGTTGAACTACTTACCAGAATTATTCATTCCAAGCGATTTTTCTCTTCTCAGTCATTCTTATGATTGGTGGGAAGATAGCGTACTGACAATCGTTTATATCCTTATTGTTGGATTGCTCACCTATTCATGGCGTTATCTCTGGGCAGTATTAAAAGATGTTGACGTATCAATATATGTCATCGTCGCCGTATTGGCGATAATACAGTACATGGGGGAGAACGCGATTGTATTCCCTTATGCCTTTGGTGGGATAATTGAAGAATCAGCAGAGACCGCTATTTATGGCATTGCGTTGATTTATTTATGGAAATTTAAGTTAGCTGATTTTGAAACTCAGACAACAGAAAACCTAGATTTAGAAACCGCAAGACGATAGCAAGTAGAGTTGATTATGGTATCTACCTTAGCGATTAACTTCGCTTATTAATTTGCTATACTAAATATAAGCACGAGGGACGATAGCAGTTTTAATTTGTTAATATTCGCGCAGTAAGTATAGCTGAATACTACCACCTAACGTTGTTACCTCGATTTACTCATTATTGATAACTATTAAGTCACTCATTATGAATATACTTATTACTGGTGCATCGCGTGGTATCGGTCTAGCCACTGCCAAAAAGCTAGCAGCAAAAGGTCATAGCGTTGGGCTATTTGCAACCAACACTACGACGCTTGAACAAGCTATCAAAGATAAAGCCTTCAAAAAGGCTATCAAACAAAAGCGCATCGTAACTGGTCAGCTTGATGTCGCCCAGCCAGATATGTGGGAAGATGCTATCACTCAAATGATTGATAACTTTGGTAGTATCGATGCGTTGATTAATAATGCTGGCGTGCTGGTCAGCGGCGCATTGCCAACGACGGATTTGGATGAGCAACTGGCTTTGATTGATGTCAACTGTAAAGGCGTGCTCATTGGCTGTCATAAGCTTGCCCCTTATTTGGCTGATAGCAAAAATGGTAAAATCGTCAATGTATCTTCAGCGTCTGCTATCTATGGTCAGCCTGAAGTGGCTACGTATTCGGCTAGTAAGTTTTTTGTCCGTGGTCTCACTGAAGGTCTTAATATCGAATACCGAAAGCTCGGTATCAAAGTCATCGATGTCATGCCGCTATGGGTAAAGTCCGATATGACAAAAGACATCGAGGTCACGAGTATTGATCGTTTAGGTATTCATTTGACGGTCAATGACGTAGCGAAAACGTTGTGCAAATTGACTACCTGCCCCAATCGTAAGATAAGAGGTACGCACTATGCCGTTGGCTTGCCAGCGAAAGTCTTTCAAAAACTGGCACAAGTAACCCCTGATCCTGTGATTCGCTGGGTAAATACTAAAGTTGGTGCGAAGTAGATTTTTAAACTAATCGCCTTAAACGAACCTTATAATTACTTCGAGATATAAAAAGATTATAGATTATAAAAAATTTTGACGGCTACCGAATTTCGGTGGCCGTTTTGCTTGCGTCTCGAATTTTAATGGCTTGCTCGATGGTTTTATCGGTGAAGGTATTGTCTTTAATAAGCGTACCTTTTATCGCCCCTGCTGCACTTTCTTCGCGAATTTCAGAACCAATATTAATAGACACATTAACGTCATTAGCAAATTGATTGCCACTTATCAGTGTGCCATCGTCCTCGACGATAACGCCCTGCTCGACTTGCTCAAAACGATTATTAATAATCTGATTGTCTTTAGCGCTGTCTAAGTGATAGCTGGCAAAGGGCGTTTGCTTAACCAAATAAGCACCACATGCAAAACCTTTTAAATTGCGCGACTGCCTTGATGCGACCCAAACACCGACTGGTTCATCTTGAAAGATATTATGGCGAATAATATTGTCACGACTGGACTCGGTACGCTTAAAATGATTGCCCCGCGTCGGATCGGCAGCATGCTCAAAACAATTGCGATACAGCAATATACTACCTGCGCCATTATGTATGAATTGATTATTCTCAATAAGATTATTGCTTGAAGAATCCACCGCTATCGCCTCTCGATTAGGCTTAAAAGTGCGAAAGCCATTACCGATAAAGACAGAGTTTTTAATCACATTATCGCGACTACCAAATTCGAGATATAACCCAACGGTTCCTGCGTTTTGAATGCGTACTTTATCAAAAGTAATGCCATGTACATGATCGCCGACGAACATACCACTGTTAATACTGTTGCGACTAGTAACGTTAACCACGCGAATATTTCTTGGAGCGAGTGCCCGATTGGCAGCAGGATCGATAAAGCCTCGTACGTAGCGCTGATTTGGTTGGCTATATTGACGAATATGTAGCGCATGACCATAGCCATCTACATGACAATTAGCAACGGCAATATCTTCGATAGCACTATCCTTCTTAGGTTTAATCGTAATTGCACTTGCCGTTGATTGGTTATCAGCCATCGTACTAAGCCTTGCTCCCTGACAGTCGAGTGAGCTGTGTGAGTCATTTAATTCAAAGCGTATCGACTGTTCTGTCAAATCACAACTTGGACTAAGGGCGCTGTGTCCTTGTACTTTTACTATCTGCTTAGGTGTTAATTGTTCGCAATCAATAATGGTCGTGGCTGTCGGTAGCTTAGCGTCAATCATTAGCGACTGTTTTGAATGAGCCTTATCAGAACTGGTATTGGTACTAGCAAAGGGCAAACGTTCACAAGCCGTCAAACCTGACATTAATCCTACCATGGCACCTATCAATGATAATTTAACAAACAACCTACTGTTTAGTACCATCACGTGTTTCCTGTTTTACTAATCGTCTTACATTTTTTGAACATCCTGTGACACCTTACTACTAGTCGTATTCTTTATAACACGTCAAACTGATCATGATAAACAATCATTACCAATAATAATAAGGATTTGATGATGAATAATTCAAAAACCCCACTACCAGAAGAGATGGATCATATTGACGGCAACATCCGTAATGATGATGACAGTTTAGATAATCAGGACAATCAACTGGTCGATTTAGACAATCCCATGTTACACACTATTGAGAACAACGATGTGATTGACAATAGCGCAGGGTTCGACAATTCGCAAGCAGGTAGTGGCGCGACCCAAGGACTTACACCAATGCATCGTCAAAACGTCGATGAAGCTCAAGTGGATGAGTTGTTGGTTGAGGGCAATTTAGATGACAACGATTATCCTGATATCGTCGATATCGCAGATAAAGACGCTGCTGAACGCACCAACGACGATGATTTTTAAGTCAGTCGTTTAATGATAAGGAAGTAGAAAAATAATTTAGACAAAAAAATACCGGACATAATGTTCGGTATTTTTTATGATTTAAAAATTTAATTAATTAAGCCCAGCCATTCAAAGTTCCCGCCCAACCTTTGACCAATGGCGCACTTAGCGCTTTAAGCAAATCAATATGCGCCTCATCTAAGTTCAACGCTGGAATATAATGATACTCTTGCCCGCCTGCATGCAGGAAGTTTTCACGGTTTTCAATAGCCAACTCTTCTAGCGTCTCTAAACAATCGGCAGAGAATGCAGGGCTGATGACTTGTACCGAACGTACGCCAGACTTACCCCAATCCTCTAGCACTACATCGGTATAAGGCTTGACCCACTCTTGCTTACCAAAGCGCGACTGGAAACTGATAATCCACTCGTCATCTTGTAGACCGAGCGCATGTGCAACTTGGGCGGCAGTACATTTACAGCGTTTTGGATACGGATCGCCCTTATCAGCATAGGGCTGCGGAATACCGTGGAAGCTAAACATTAGCTTTTCAGGTTTGCCATGCTCTGCTTGAAAACGGCGAATAGAATCTGCCAATGCTTGAATATAAAGCGGATGCGCAAAGTAGTCTTTGACAATCGTATAGTTTGGCAAGTTGCGTTGCTTTAACGTCCACTTCGTTAGCGCATCATATACCGCACCGCCAGAAGAAGCAGAATACTGCGGGAATAGTGGCAGGATAACGAAATGATCAACGCCTTCACTACGCAAAGTGTCCATGACATCCGGCAAACCAGGATTACCATAGCTCATCGCAGGATGCACAGAAACTCGAAACGGTGCAACACTATCGGCCAAGCGCGGCTCTAACAGCTCAACCTGACTCTTTAGAATTTTACGAATGGGCGAGTCGCCTTCCCAAATACTAGCATAAGCCTTTGCTACCCGTTTAGGACGACTTGGCAATACAAACAAGTTTAGAATAATCGCCCATAAAAATTTAGGGATTTCAATCACTCGTGGGTCTGATAAAAACTGTTTGAGATAGCGACGGACGGCAGGCGCAGTCGGCTCATCAGGTGTACCAAGGTTGACTAAGAGGACGGCAATACGTGGGGGCAGTTTAGGTTTCATAAGGGCATTATTTATTTAGTTATTAAGTCACTAGAGAGTATATAGTCAATTAAAAATAAAACTGCTATAGATGTAGACGCGCTACTGGTATAAATTTTACTTGCGTGCTGCGTTCCCAGAGGCTGCGCAAAATTCATCCCAGTAGCGCTATGTCACTTTTAAAGTGTATTAACTATATGTTAGATAGATACACAGCTAGCAAGCAGAAAATTTCATGACCGAGCTATTATAGGGTTTAAAATAGCTGCTAATGTTCGCCTTTAGTGTAGCATTTTATAAGATGAAAACGCATGGTAAAGGCAACCGTTATACAATTTGACACGTGCTTCAATACCTGACTTGATACGCGCTTAAAATAAAGACTGCGCTCGAAGGTTGTACTCATACGCGCATCGCCATACAATAGGCGAGCCCATTTCAAAAAAACAGTATAGGCAAATTATTCTGTCGGCATATTGCTTTTATTTCATTGATGATTGTTGTCTTGCGAGGTAGCTTTGAACGCACGCCCTGATAATACCAGTGACCAGTCCCCCACAGATGAGCCCAATGCAGTTGGCTCAGTGGGAATCGTCACGCCCCAAAACTTCCATTTCGCTGAGCCATTGACCTTGGAGTGCAACCGTACGCTGCCCTCGTTTGACTTAATGATAGAGACCTATGGCACGCTTAATAGTGATAAATCAAATGCCATTCTGATCTGCCATGCCCTATCAGGCAGTCATCATGCGGCAGGATTCCATAGTGCTGATGACAAAAAATCTGGCTGGTGGGACAATATGATTGGCCCTAATAAAGCTATCGATACCAATCAATTTTATGTGGTATGCGTCAATAATATTGGTAGTTGCTTTGGTTCTACCGGTCCAACGACGATTAATCCTGACACCGTAAAAAAAGCTGATGATAGTGAATCACAAGTTTATGGCCCTGACTTTCCTCTTGTCACAATTAAAGACTGGGTAAAGACTCAAGCCATGCTTTCAGATCGCTTAGGCATTAACGTCTGGCATGCCATTGTTGGCGGATCAATGGGCGGTATGCAAGCGTTGCAATGGTCAGTTGATTATCCAAATCGACTTAAACGTTGCGTGGTTATCGCCAGCACTCCAAAGCTTTCCGCCCAGAATATTGCCTTTAATGAAGTCGCTCGTCAGTCTATTTTGTCTGATCCTGATTTTAAAGACGGACGCTACATACAAGCAGGCACATATCCTCGTCGCGGTCTTATCCTTGCGCGCATGGTTGGTCATATTACTTATTTGACCGAAGATGCAATGAAAGCAAAGTTCGGTCGTGATTTAAAATCTGGCAAATTCATGTATGGCTATGACGTTGAGTTCCAAGTCGAGAGCTATCTACGTTATCAAGGTGAACGTTTTAGCGAAAACTTCGATGCCAATACTTATCTGCTAATGACTAAAGCCTTAGATTACTTTGACCCGACGCGCGATTATCCATCAACACAAGCAGCTGATAACACAGATCCGTCAATACAAATTGAAGACTCAATCGCCGCGTCAGTCAATACTAGTGAAAGTGAGCTTGAAGATAATTTAGTGACTCACGATGGTAACGAGCATGGAAACCATCAAGAACTTACCGCGCTTAAGGCAGCATTCGCCCATACGCAGTGCCAGTATCTAGTGGTGTCTTTTACTACTGATTGGCGCTTTGCACCAGAGCGCTCGCAAGAGATAGTCAATGCCTTAATGGCTACGGGTAAGCCGGTCAGCTATATCAATGTTGACGCACCACATGGTCATGATTCATTTTTATTCGATATTCCACGCTATATGGGCGCTGTTAGAGGATTTTTAACCGCGCCGTTTATTGCTAAGAGCCTGACAGCCAAAGGAGAACGCTCATGAGAATGGATCATCAGCTGGCCGAACGCTGGATTGCCCCGCAGTCACACGTGCTAGATTTAGGCTGTGGCAATGGTGAGCTGCTCGCACATTTGCAACAAAAACGTGGCGTAACTGGCTACGGGCTTGAGATTGACGAAGATAAGATTAATGATGCTATTGGTAAGGGCTTGTCCATTATCGAGCAAGACCTTAACGATGGTCTAGGTCGCTTTGCTGATAATAGCTTCGATACCGTAGTCATGGCACGAGCGCTACAAGCCGTCAAAGCGCCTGATGTGCTCCTGCTAGATATGCTTCGGGTTGCTCGTGAGGCAGTCATCACCTTCCCTAACTTTGCCCATTGGCAAAACCGCCTTCATTTGGGGTTAAAAGGTCTGATGCCAGTTTCAGAAGCATTGCCTTACGAGTGGTACAACACTCCCAACATTCATCTGTGTACGTTCAAAGATTTTGAGCAACTGTGTGCAAAGCATGATATTCATATTATCAGTCGTTTTGCAGTCAGTGACTCTGATAAAGGTCATTCGCCATTGATGACAGCATTAATCAGACAAGCACCTAACCTATTGGCAGATGTTGCTATCTATCGTGTAACCAAACATAAATCCAGTTAAAATCATAAACTTAACCTTTTATAACTGAGCTAACTACTAGCTGACTAAGCGTCATTTTTCTGTATACTCTTTCATACGGTTTAATAACCGTATGATTTTGTTACATACTATAAAGCCCAAAATGACGTTAAAACGAGTAATTAGTATTTGAGTTTCGTAACTTTGGGTGGTAAGCTAGCAAAATAGTGTCGATGACACCCCCATTACAATTACTTATCTGTTGATTTAGCGTAAACACAGCGACTTATATTTATAGGTCTGCTACTGATTTATAGTTAATATAACTCTGCTAATAACTAGGTAAGTTCATACTGCAAAGTGTAATGTCTATGATAGCGCCGCCTAATCTTTTGAGTTTTGGCGGCAAACTTTATCCATTGCTTATCAACTGCCTAATTTTGGAGCTGCTATGAAATTATTAAAAGCCGCCTTGTTTACTGCTTTATTCTCTTGTGCTGGTATGGCGAACGCTGATTTAATCTCAAACGTGCCACTTGATACGTCACGTTTTGAGCTTATGCCTGTTAGTGAGCTGTCAGCTCGTGCCTCACAGGGTAACGATCATGCACAGTTTTATCTCGCTAAGCGTCTACAAAAAGGCGAAGGTATCGCTCAGAATACTAAGCAAGCAGTACAGTGGTACACGCGCGCTGCAGAACAAGGTGTTGCCCCTGCCCAGCTTAATCTCGCTATCATGTATCTACGCGGTGAAGGTGTAAAGCCAAACTTGCAGCAAGCACGTGGTTGGTTAGAAAAAGCAGCAATGCGTGGTGATAACCGTGCTAGCTATACACTTGCGTTGTTAGATGAGAAGCAAAAAAATCTAGTTGATGCCTATAAATGGTATGACCTTGCTGCCCGTGACGGCATGTTAGATGAAAAAGTCCGTAACAAAGCTCGTGGTAAAATCGGTCAGTTGGCATTGAACTTATCAAGCTCAGACATCGCTAGCGCTCGTAGCCAAGCAGATCGTTGGTTCCAAAGTAAGTAAGCTTTAGATAAATAAGCTAATAATAAAAAATCCAGCCTTTGAGCTGGATTTTTTGTGTTTGTATAAGGATGAATGATTAAATTAACTGTCTTAGATAACTCTTATTCCCTCGGTGCGCGAGCCATGGTGTAGAACTCTGCATTGGACTGCATATTCATTACAATCGCCATTCTATTAGACAAGCCAAAGAATGCAGTAATACCACTAATGTCTAAAATATCCTCGTCATCATAGCCATATTCCATGAGTGCTACATAATCTGATTCTTGAACAAGCTCTGGTGTGCGACAAAGTTTTAGTGAAAACGCTAGCATCTCTTTCTGTCGAGGAGTGATAGGCGCATGTAAGTAGTTGACCGCTATTTGGTCTGCCAGCAGCGGCTCTTTAGAGAATACACGCAGCAGCGCACCGTGGGCGATGACACAATATTGGCATCCATTGGCGGCACTAGTAGCGACAATGATCATCTCCTTTTCGGCTGGGCTTAGCGTACTACCCTCCCGCTCCATAACTGCATCATAATAAGCAAAAAAGGCTCTGAACTCTGCTGGGCGGTATGCTAGCGCTAAAAATACATTGGGAATAAATTTGGCTTTTTCTTGCACCGCTAGAATACGTGCAAGAATATCATCAGGCAGGCTATCTAATGACGGTACAGGGTAACGACTAATAGCTGGGCTGGCGGAAGCGTTAGTAGTTGGATTGATAGGTGTGTTGATAGATGGTTCGCTCATGTGTCATCTCCATTGACATTATTTGATTGCTGTAGGTGATTAGTCTACCTTTATAGATGAGTAATAAGTAGTCAAAAAGACCCTTAATTTATCCTGCTCACCTTTATAAAATATTCAAAACCCACCTCAAATTTGCTACACTACCCGCGCATTTAAAAATTCCACAATTGTGCCAGTGTTATAAGACACCAAAACTTAAATTTAACTTATTGCACTAGGTTTGCGACCTAGCCAGCAGGAGATATGTATGAGCACTACCTTAGATAATGTAAGCATTGAGAGCAAAAAAGCGACTGAGTATGATAGCGTGACCAACAATATCGTCGTCGCAGCTCTCTATAAATTTACGCGCTTTGCGGACTTCGAGCAGTACCGTGAGTCTATCTTAAACAGTATGCTCGACAACGATGTAAAAGGTACTTTACTGCTAGCAAGCGAGGGCATTAACGGTACGATTTCTGGTACTCGAGAGAGCATCAATAATGTCCTTGATTATCTGCGTAGCATTGAGGCGATTGGTAGTTTTACTTTTAAAGAATCTTATACTGATGCCCAGCCTTTTTATCGTACTAAAGTAAAATTAAAAAAAGAAATCGTGACGATGGGTGTTGAAGATATTGATCCATTGCAATCGGTTGGGCGCTATGTAAAACCAAGTGAATGGAATGCGCTCATCTCAGATCCTGAAGTATTACTAATCGATACTCGTAACGATTATGAAGTACAAATCGGTACTTTTCAGAATGCTGTAAATCCAAACACGGAAACCTTTCGCGAGTTTCCAGAGTATGTGGCAAAAGAGCTAGACCCAAGTAAACATAAGAAAGTGGCGATGTTCTGTACTGGCGGTATTCGCTGCGAAAAATCAACGGCCTTTATGCGTCAGCAAGGGTTTGAAGAGGTTTATCACTTGGAAGGTGGCATTCTAAAATATCTAGAAGAAGTACCTGCCAGCGATTCTATGTGGGAGGGCGATTGTTTCGTATTTGATAATCGCGTTTCGGTCAATCATAACTTAGAAAAAGGTGATTACGAACAATGCTTTGCTTGCCGTATGCCCATCACTGCTGATGACATGCAAAGTGTCGCCTATATCAAAGGTGAGTCTTGCCCGCACTGTATCAATAAAGCCACTGAGGAGCAAAAAGCGCGCTTCCGTGAGCGTGAGCATCAAATGCAATTAGCGAAAAAACGCGGTGAAGCCCATATTGGTAGCGACGTCAATGAAGTTATGGAAACACGTAAAGCAGCCAAAACTGAGGCACGCCGTCAAGCGGACGCTGCTAACAAAGCTAAATTAGGCTAGATTCACTACTAGTAAAATTGATAATAAAAAAAGAGATGCTCAAGTGGCATCTCTTTTTTATTATGCTAATTGTAAAGTTAAACGATAAGCATCAACTCTAAAATAAAATCCGCACGCGAATCGTTTCTTCTACGTCTTTTAGCTGATCAAGAGCCGCTCTAGAATCATTATAATCAACATCCATCATCAAGTAACCAACGTCGCCTTCAGTCATTAGACTTTGCGCTAAGATGTTAATGTGCGCTTCTGCAAATAGACGGTTAATTTGCGACAGTACACCTGGCACGTTTCTATGAATATGCAGCAAACGATGCGTGCCTTCTTTAAAGGGAATAGAAACCTCTGGGAAGTTCACAGCCGTGATAGTATCGCCTTGATCAGAATATCTAACGAACTTCTCAGCTACTTCTAAACCGATATTGGCCTGTGCTTCTTGCGTTGAACCACCGATATGCGGAGTTAAAATGACATTATCGAATTTACGCAATGGAGATTCAAACTCTTCATCGGCAGACTTTGGCTCTTTCGGGAATACGTCAATGGCAGCGCCCAAGACTCTACCCGACTCAAGTGCCGCAGCAAGATCATCAATCTCAACGCAAGTTCCGCGTGCCGCATTGATAAAGTAACTGCCTTCTTTCATCTGTGCGAACTGCGCCGCTTTCATCATATAGCGTGTGCTTGGCTCATCTGGCACATGCAAAGTCACGATATCAGCGGTAGATAGTAGCTCTTCTAAGCTATCTACTTGATGGGCGTTACCTAACGGTAATTTAGTAACCACATCATGATAGATAACTTTCATACCGAAGCTTTCAGCCAGTACAGATAGCTGTGAGCCGATAGAGCCATAACCGACAATACCGATTGTTTTGCCACGTACTTCATGTGAATTGGTAGCAGACTTGCCCCAGCCGCCGCGATGGACAGTGGCATTCTTTTCAGGGATACCACGATATAGCATAATCGCTTCTGCTAATACCAATTCTGCAACCGAACGAGTGTTAGAGTATGGCGCGTTAAAGACTGGAATACCGAGCTCGCGAGCCGCCTCAAGGTCGACTTGGTTGGTGCCGATACAAAAGCAACCAATACCAATAAGCTTGTCCGCGTGCTCAAGAACTTCACGAGTCAGCTGCGTGCGCGAACGAATACCAATGAAATGCGCGTCTTTGATTTTCTCAATTAGCTCATCTTGATCTAGAGCGTGACTAAGATACTCGATATTTTTATAACCAGCATTGTCTAAAATCTTTAAGGCGTTCTCGTGCAAGCCTTCAAGTAATAAAAACCGGATTTTGTCTTTTTGTAATGATAATGCCATGTGAGGACTGTCCTATGGTTGTCTTATTAAAAATAATCTATGCTAGATGAAACGAAAACAGTCCGGTTATCTTACACAAAATTTAACGGTGATGTTAGCAGATTAGATGAATTATTGCTTATCAAGCCTGAAAACTTTTTATGCTATAGTGAGCTTTGTTATCTAAACATTGTTTAAACTGCTTTATTCACTATTTACAGCCTTTAAGCGTTCATAATATTACCTAGCTTGTCCTAACTTATTTATCTAAAGCTGCTTTTAATTAGCCCTAACTTTAGTTGAAATTTTTCGGTTAAGAGAAGCCGTTAGGTGTAGCGCTAATGTTTATACAGAGACTCAACCATGACGCCATTTGCAACTCAGACTACAACTGTTACCGATAATGATAAGCTCGATACCATTCTGAATAGCTTGGTAAATGAGCACAATTTCGATAATACACAAATTAAAACCGATAGCGAAAGCTTAGAGCATTGGGGTAAAGACTGGACCAAGCATTTTGCGCCCGCGCCCACGGCTATTGTCTTTCCAAAAACGACGGAACAAGTACAAGCTGTCGTACTACTCGCTAATGAGCACAACGTGGTACTAACACCTAGTGGCGGTCGTACGGGTTTATCTGCTGGCGCGGTCGCTGCCAATGGCGAGATTGTCGTCAGTATGGATAAGATGAATCATATCGGACAATTCTACCCTGCTGATCGTCTAGTAGAAATCGAAGCAGGCGTGGTCACTCAGCAGCTACAGCAATTCGCGGAGTCCAAAGACTTGTACTACCCTGTTGACTTTGCTTCGGCAGGCTCAAGTCAGATGGGCGGTAACATCGGCACCAATGCTGGCGGTATCAAAGTGATTCGTTACGGTATGACCCGTCAATGGATTATGGGTTTAACCGTGGTCACGGGCAAAGGCGATATCTTGCAATTGAATCGTGGTATGGTCAAAAACGCCACTGGTTACGACTTGCGCCAGCTGTTTATTGGTAGTGAAGGCACGCTAGGCTTAGTCACTCATGCACAAATCAAGCTTGAGCGTCTGCCGCAAGACTTGAATGTCATGGTACTTGGCATGGACACGTTTAATGATGTGATGAATGTACTGTCTGCCTTTCAAGCACAGATTGATTTGACTGCTTTTGAATTCTTCGACGATGTGGCAGTTGACAAATTAATGGCGCATGGTCAGGTTCAAGAGCCGTTTGAGTCGCGTACCAAGTTTTATACGCTGCTTGAGTTTGAAGCGCCTTATGAGCCAATTATGGATAAGGCCATGGCGATATTTGAGCATTGCATGGAACAAGGCTGGGTCGTTGATGGCGTCATGAGCCAAAGCATCGCGCAAGCTGAGGAGCTATGGAAACTACGCGAGTATATCTCCGAGACCATCTCAGTATTTACGCCATATAAGAATGACGTATCGGTATTAATCAGCCATGTGCCTGATTTTATCGCTGAGATTGACCATATTGTCAGCAGCAATTATCCTGATTTCGAAGTTTGCTGGTTCGGTCATATCGGCGATGGCAATTTGCATTTAAATATTCTCAAGCCTGAAAATATGAGCAAGGATGACTTCTTTAGCGAGTGTCAAATTGTCAATAAATACGTGTTTGAGACAGTGCAAAAATACGGTGGCTCAGTATCCGCTGAACATGGTGTCGGCATGACTAAAAAGCCCTATCTACACTATAGTCGCAGCGAGACTGAAATTGATTACTTAAGGCAAATCAAAAAAGTATTTGATCCAAACAATATTATGAATCGTGGAAAGATTTTTGATATGTGAATGGATAATTTTTAATTGGTATCATAAATTAATGACGCTAGGTAAGACTACTTAGCGTCATTTTCATTCAGCTGCAACCGCATGACTTATATGTAAGTTATATGTTTGTAAGCTATGTGATAGAACTTATAAATATAATAGAATCAGAGCGACGATAACTAGTAAGCTTAAGACACTCTGCACAATTAAAAATGCCTGATGAGGCGCTGCGATGTGCTGAACCATATTACCCAAGGCATTATAGGTAATGCCAGCAGCTTTAATATGAGGCGGAGTCTCAAAGTTTTTAATGATTTGTAAAAACTGTTCGGTGCGCTTAGGAGACCAGCCGTGCGGACTAAAAGGCAGAAATGGTGCCAACTGTGCCGCTTGTTGTTTTGTCGCTGGTGACCATAGCCAACGCTCCAAAAACAATAAACGCATACGCCAATCACTAAAGCTACGCTGATCGATAGCTTGTATCAGCAGTACCTTAACATTCTTATGACGAGTATCAGCAAAGATACGCTTTTGTAAGGTAAGTACTTCTTTTTTGCTACCTTCAATGCATTGTAAAAACTGTCCATTGCCATAGCATAAAATGCCAGTGATACCATGGTCTTCGTTGTGGTCGCGCGCGTGTTTTTCTACTTCATCGAATATCGACGTATTTATACGACTTTTAAAAGTGATACTACTAACGTAAACCAGCTGAATGAGTGCCGACTCTTCTGTATTCTCTAATAAGTTGACCGTATCAACAGGTTGCAAGGGCATGAAAAGTCCTAAAAATAGCGCTTTTGCGCGGATTACAAATAAAGCTGAACAAACGAAAGAAGTGATACTAAAATAAGTAACACGAAACAATTCACAAAAACGTAGTAAATATTTACTATGCTGGACTGTCATTACTTACTTTGCTTGATAGAATAACTATCCTAGTAAGCTATGCTATCGTCATAAAAAGTGCTGAAAATTAGCTATTAGTCTAAATATCTACTTATAATCAGATATTTATTCATGAACGAACGCCTATTTAAAAATAAACAGTTACTTAATTATGAGACAAACTCTAAGTTAATAGTTGTAAAACGTTAACTTACCTCTATCTATATGCTTACTAAATAACCAATATAGCAGTGATAACTCATTGTAAATGCAACGATAAATTATTGTAACGATTATACGGAATGATTGGTATATTTTTATGACTTTTGTTACACAAAAATTCAGTGTTATAAATCCTATAAATATTTAATCCACTTCAAACCCAACGATTTAACATTCGTAAATACCCAAAACAGGAATACTATGAGCAAAATTGAAAAATTAGACGATTTTCATCTAACGATTGCCGAAATTAAGAAAAAAGATTACCCACAGTTAAAATCATTGATGGATCGTGTCTATGCTAACTTAGGCGGTTCATGGTCAAAGACTACTATTCACACTTTGATTGATGCTTTTCCAGAAGGGCAAATCGCTTTATTTGACCACGATCAGTTAATCGGTATCGTGCTGTCTATGCGTGTTGATTATACCAAGTTCTCGAACCCGCATACTTATGATGATTTAATTGGACAAAAAGAAATCATTAAAGACAACCCTGAAGGCGATGCTATCTATGGTCTAGATGCGCTGATTGACCCTGAATATCGTGGCTATCGTTTGGGTCGTAGATTATATGATGCTCGTAAAGAGCTATGCCGCCAGCTCAACTTGCGAGCTATCCTAGCTGGTGGACGTATTCCGAAATATCATGACCATCAGGATTTATCCCCTGGTGACTATATCGAGGCTGTTGAATCGCGTGAGATTCACGATCCTGCTCTATCATTCCAGTTGTCTAATGGCTTTATTGTCAAGCGTATTTTAACTGCTTATTTACCAGATGATAAACAATCTAAAGGCTTTGCAACCCTGCTTGAGTGGGCAAATATCTATTACGAACCCAGAGATTACAAGCCAAACACTCGTAAATCTGAAGTACGCATCGGTGGTATTCAATGGCAGATGCGCGAAGTTGAGTCGCCAGAAGAACTCCTACAACAAGTTGAATTCTTTGTCGATATTATGGCAGATTATAATTCTGACTTTGCTTGCTTGCCAGAGTTTTTTAATGCGCCATTAATGGGTCTGTGCGAATCAACGGATCAAAACGTTGCTATTCGATTTTTGGCTGGTTATACCGAATGGTTCAAAAATGAGATCTCACATTTGGCAGTAAGCTATAACGTCAACGTCATCAGCGGTTCTATGCCGCTAATCGATGAAAACGATGTCTTATATAATGTCAGCTATTTATGCCGCCGTGACGGTACCGTAGAAGAGCAGCGCAAAATCCATATTACCCCGCACGAGCGTAGTGCTTGGGTTATCGAAGGCGGTGATGAGGTAAAAGTGTTTGATACTGACGCTGGCCGTGTTGGTATTTTGGTTTGTTACGATGTCGAATTTCCTGAACTTGCACGCTTAATGGCGCTTGATGATATGGATATTTTATTCGTACCGTTCTGGACAGATACGCAAAATGGTTATTTGCGTGTGCGTCATTGCGCGCAAGCACGTGCTATCGAAAATGAATGCTATGTGATGATTTGCGGATCAGTTGGTAACTTGCCGCAAGTTGAAAGCCTTGATATTCAATACGCGCAGTCGACTATTTTCTCACCTTCAGATTTTGCCTTTCCGCATGATGCCATTATGGCAGAAACCACACCTAATACAGAGATGGTATTTTTCTCTGATGTGAATTTAGATAAGCTCATTCATGTGCGTAACGAAGGTTCAGTACATAATTTGCTTGATCGCCGTGACGACTTGTTTAGTCTTAAGTGGAAGCGAAAAGCCAAAGTTTCTGCGAGTAAAATCAGCGATGAAGAGCGTCGCGAAAACTCTGGTAGTGTGTTACTAGGTGATCCGTTGCAAGGACGTGCTGAGAAGTCTTAAAAGCTTTAAAAGACAGCTGCAAACTTTGAAAACTTACTACTCTAAGAACTTACTACTTTAACAACCTTTATTTTAATAAAACGGCTGACCATTCAGCCGTTTATTTTTATCCAAAAAACCTTTATTTCAGAAAACCCCTACTCCGAGTAATTCATTTAAGTAAATAGACTGAAGACAAGAAAAGCAGACGCTATGATTACTGATGTTGAAAAGAAAAAGATAAAGCCTAAGAAAACCCCAAAACAGAAGCTGTTATCAGTGCTTAAGACCGTACTGTTATATGGCCTAGTCTTTGTGGTGGTATATACTGCAATTAACTGGTGGCGACAACCTGTCATGCCAGCCAATCCGCAGCTGCAACTTACTGACTATCAAGGACAGGCAGTTGATTTGGCTGCTATGAGTGCGGATAAGCCAACGCTGGTATATTTCTGGGGGACATGGTGTCCGATTTGTAGCGTGACCTCGCCAACTATAGACAAGCTCGCAGCAGCGAATACCTATCCAGTAGTTACTATCGCTATTAAGTCAGGCTCTGATCAAGAACTTCACAGCTATCTTAATGAGCATGATTATAGTTTTACGACAATTAATGACCAAGAAGGCAATATTTTCGCCGATTGGCAAGGACAGGTCACACCTTCATATGTCATCTTAAAAGATGGTGAGATGACACAAGGATTGACAGGTATTCAGCCGCTTTGGTCGCTTAGATTAAGGTTGTGGCTTAGCTCAAATTTCTAATTTACTACAATTAATATAGATGGCTTACTTAGAGAGTTGCTTAATTTAAAATTCCATCTAATTGCATTAATAAGCCTACCGTAGGAGTAATTTTTCATCATATTTCAGGCATGGAGACAAAATTTGGTAGCGCCTTGATACGCTCTATCCAGCTCTGTATCGCTGGATAAGACTCTAGTGATACGCCGCCTTCGTGGCTAAGTGCGACATAAGGGAAGCAAGCTAAATCCGCTATCGTCGGCCGATCAAGCTCTAACCAGTCTCGATCTGTTAGATGTTCATTTAAGATATCAAGGATGCGAGTTGACTTACTCCTAGCCAAATCAATATCTAATGGATAGCCAAACTTATCATGCAATCGGGCATCATTAGGCCCTCTGGCAATCTCGCTTTCAGCGACCATTAACCACTGCACAACCTTAGCCTCATCAGCAGGCGTCGTTGGATACCAGTCCGTTCTATCAAACTTTCTAGCAAGATAAACAAGAATGGCTTGCGAATCTCTAAGAATTAAATCGCCATCAATGAATACCGGAATTTCACCAAAGACATTACGTTTAATAGATTCTTCATTCTTATGTTCACCTTCTAAAAAATCCACCGAGCGCAATGTATAAGGTTGTTGAATCAATGCTAAAAACAGCCGAACCTTATAGCAATTCCCTGATAACTCTAAATCATAAAGTTCCATGTCTGTTATTCCTATATTGTCTATAGTGGTTGTTGTCTATTATCTACAGTATAATAATGAGTATTTGCCGTCAATTTAAATCATTGAAAACATTGTGCTTTTATATTGAAACGCGATACATACTGACCCCACCAGCAGCCCTATTCTCTAAAGAATCTAACCAATCAAATCATCTAGTGTTTTATATTCATAACCCAACGTCTCAGCAACTACCTTATAGGTCATATAGCCTTGAGTGGTATTAACGCCTTTTGCCAGTGCTGGATCATCAAGACATGCTTGCCGATAGCCTTTTTTAGCTAGTGCCAATACATACGGCAAGGTGACGTTAGAGAGCGCTATTGTTGAGGTACGTGGCACTGCTCCTGGAATATTAGCAACCGCATAATGAATCACCCCATGCTTAATATAAGTCGGACTATCATGAGTAGTAATACGGTCGGTAGTTTCAAAGACGCCGCCTTGGTCAATAGCAATATCAATAATGACACTGCCAGCGCTCATTGATTTAATCATCTCCTCGCTGACCAGTTTCGGTGTTGCCGCTCCTGGAATCAACACTGCACCGATAACCAAATCACTTTCTTTTACACTTTTTGCGATGTTGACTTTGTTAGATATTAGAGTCTGCACATTATTATCAAACATCTCAGATAGCTGCTTGAGACGTTTAGGATCAAGATCCAAAATAGTAACGTCAGCACGTAGGCCAATCGCAATTTTTGCCGCTTCTGTACCGGCTACCCCGCCACCAATAATAGTCACTCTGCCCTTTTGAACGCCTGGAACGCCGCCTAGCAAAATCCCTTTACCGCCATAAAAAGTCTGCAAAAACTGCGCACCAATTTGCGTACTCATACGCCCAGCAATTTCGCTCATCGGCGTAAGTAGTGGCAATGAGTTGTCTGTCAATTGCACTGTCTCGTAAGCAATACCGGTTACTTTATTATTGATCAACACTTTCGCAAGCTCGGGCTCGTTAGCGAGATGCAAATAGGTAAATAATGTTAAACCTTTAATCAAATACTTATATTCATTACTCTGAGGTTCTTTTACCTTGATAACCAGCTCAGCATTCCAAGCCTTATCGGCACTTTTAACGATAGTAGCCCCTGCCGCTTTATAATCCTCATCAGTAAATTGTGAGCCGATACCAGCATTACTTTCGACCAAAATTTCATGACCGTTGTCGACCAAGATGCTAACCACACTTGGGGTTAGGCCAACACGATTTTCATTATTTTTAATTTCTTTAGGGATGCCTATTTTCATATTTCATCTTCCTTGATGAGAGTAATCTTACATTTCAGTAAAAAAAGTAAGCGATATGAGCTTAGCACTGTTTAACACCTCAAAATCAGCTAAGATCCTGACAACTTAAGGTTATCATGCAGCAACCAGCTGCCTAACGCAACAATCCCTACGGTAGGGATTGTTGTTTATCTATCTCAAATTCTGAACGAAATTGTTTATGACATAAAACGCTGCGCAGCGGGCATTTTAAGCATCAAGATCCAATAGATAGCACCTGCTGGAATTAAGCTTGCGTACCATGAGATACTTGAGAAGGTTAACGCGACCCCAGTACCAATAACCATAGCGATGACTGCAGCCATATTGACGCCTTTATAAGGGCCGTCTTTGTCATAGAGCTTATCGATATCAAGTTTTTGTTTGCGCAAGAAATAGTAATCTACTACTAAGATTGCAAATATTGGGCCCAAGAAGGCTGAATACGTTTGAATAAATAGATTCAATCCTGCGGCAGATTCATCTTTTACCAGCTCCCAAGGGAAGGTACAGAATGCTAGCAAACCAACAATAACGGCCGCTGTTTTATACTTAAGGTTAAAGATATCCATTAACGCATAAGCAGGTGGAATAACGTTGTTTAAGATATTGGTCGTGACTTGCGCAAAAGCGATGAAAAGCATGGTGATAATCAATAAAGGCTTGTTATCGACGGCGCTAGAAAACACTTGAATAGGATCGACCTCACCAGTCGCACTAGTGACCATCACCCCAATCAACCCCATAAATAGTGTGGCAGGAAGAATTGAGTTGGCATAAATAACCACTTGACGGAATAGCCCAACATTCTTACGCAATTCTCTTGAATAATCAGAGACGTTGAGCATCATCGTGCTATAGACACCCAAGAACAACATCGTTGCACCCCAAAACGGTGTGCCCCATGTGCCTTCAACATTAACAAGGTTGGTAGAAATCGTAGCGCCATACTTGTTAATGACACTAAAAAACATGTATGCAAGTGAACCGATAATAAAAACGGAACCAATATTTTCAAGCCATTTGATTCCATGGAAACCAAGGACGGATAAACCAATTTGTAGGAATTGAAAGCCAATGAAGAAGACGACAATATTGTTGTAGCCAAACAAAGTATCAGATACCAAGTTTAGGGCTCCAGCACCAATCCAGCTCTGAAAGCCAAACCATACAATCGCTGGCACTGAACGCACGAGTGCTGGAATACGGCTACCGGAAAAACCAAAGGCAGAGCGAGTCTGCACCATGAACGGTATACCATATTTATGACCGGCTCGGCCATTAATCATCAGCGCTGCGCCAATAACGCTACAACCAATCGTAATGGCGACAACCACTTGTAGTAGATTTAAGGTGCCGACGAGGCCTGATCCAACCGTGAATGTCCCGATGGAGACACACCCACCTAACCAAGCAAATAAATAAGACCATGAGCCCATAATCCGCGTAGTTTGCGGTGCCAGACTTTCTTCTCCAACCGCCTTTCCAACCGTCTTATGATCGAGGGCTTTCACTCCTGCCGCAGCGACGGCAACTTTCGCATTTTCCATTACGTTCTCCTTCCTTGAGAAAGTTTATTGGTTAATCGTGGGTTATCTCATTTCAATTTATTTAACTCTGAATCGGTGCCGCATAGGCGCCAACTTTGCTTGTTTTCAAGCCGCAGCCAACCAAGGCCTCAACCATGCGCGTAGCAACAGCAACGCCATCAATGACAGGAACGCCAGTCTCCTCAGTCAACCACTCTGTCAAATCAGCCATACCAGCACAGCCTAAAACAACGGCTTCGCAGTTATCTTCACGTACCGCACGTAAAATCTCATCACGGACTTTTTCTCGTGCGCCAGAGCCAGGCTCTTCAAGTGCAAGTACCGGTATGGCAGCAGAGCGTACACGGCGGCAGCGATGGGATAAGCCATAACCATGAATAAGCTCTTCAATCACAGGTACAGATCGAGGTAAGGTCGTGACAACACTAAATGACGTCGAAATCATACTCGCCGCCTTGACTGCTGCTTCGCAAATTCCAAGAACAGGTCCTGAAAAAACTTCGCGGCAAGCGCCGATACCCGGATCATCAAAACAAGCAACCACCACCCCATCAATACCTTCTGCTTCAGCTTGCTGTAAACGTCTGATTAAACCAGGAACAGACAACGCTTCGTCGTGATGTCCTTGAATAGAGGCAGGAGCATCCGTTCCAGATGCGCCAATAATGGTAGTGCCAGCGCTGGCTTTTTGACGCGCACTTTCAACGATTTTATCTGTCATTGAAGTCGTTGAATTTGGATTCATTACTAAAATTTTCATAGAAGCTCGCTATTTCTCGTTTTCGTTGTCATTTTCGTTATTAGTTTCATTATTAATTTTTAGTTTTGTTGTTAATTACTCGTTATCAATTATTCAATATCGAACTGTCATCAAATAATTGTTGTTAACAAACATTGTTAACTATTATTGTTAACAAAACAATCAAAAATTTATAATATTTGTTGTGGCGATGAGGATGGGGCTCTATAATTGCGCCTATGAATATTGTAAAAACTAAAAAATCAGCTTCTGGGTTCGATGAGATACCAGAGCAAACGATCATTAACTCTATCACCGCTGCGGTGTCAGAGCAGCGTCTGCCAGCCGGAACAAAGCTAGGTGAGCAGATGTTGAGCGATCTATTTGAATGTAATAGAGCCAATGTCAGGCGTGCGCTTTCTACGCTTGCAACCATGCATGTGGTGCAATTACAGCCTAATCGAGGTGCTTTTGTATCCACGCCTTCGCCGAAAGAAGCTGGCGATGTGTTTGAAGCCCGCCGCACGATTGAGCGGACGCTTGCACGTAAGGTAATCAAGAACATCACTCCGCAAGATATTGCTGATATGCGCGCCACGATAGCCGCTGAGGCTAAAGCACGTGCGCAAGGCGATAAGCCCGCAGAACTTCGCTTGTCACGTACATTTCATATGCATTTGGCTACCATCGCTGACAACCAAGTCCTAGAGCGGTTTTTGAGTGAATTGACGCTACGTACTACCTTAATTATCGGCTTGTATAATAAGGTCGGATCGTCCAATTGTGCCGAAGATGAACATCTTGATATGGTACAGGCTATCGAAGCAAAGGATGAAGAACGCCTTCTATTATTAATTGACGAGCATTTGAATCATTTGGAGGCTGGGCTTGATTTTGAATGCTCTGCAAAACCATTCTTTAGCTTGGCAGAGCAGCTGACCATCGTACCGGTCTAACTTTTCAAAAAAACATATGTTCAAGCACGTTAAAAGACCATGTAATATTTTAAGGGCATGGTTTTTGAACCTGATTAACGATAGGCTTTACCTCCTGTTATACAGCTTGCCCTTTTTCCCCTTACCTCCTATTTTGCCATCTTCTCCCCTAATTGCTTATTAGTTATCTATGCTGTACTGCCATTTCTTTTGCAAGGCATTTATCTCAGTAGCGCGTTATGATTTTTGCACTTCTTTTATTTAGGACTGATTATGGTGACGAATCAATTGGCAGCTAGAGACGATGTTAATGTTAAAGTCAAGGCTAGCAACTAAACATCCTAATCTTGAAATTGACTGGCACAACACGCATATCCCAATGAAGCAGCTAATATAGTCTACTCACTTTAAAAAAAATAAAGTACTGCTGGGATGAATTTTTCGAAGCCTCTATCTGGCTTGCGCACAGCAATCGAGGAAAATCTATACCAGCAGAACGATGTTACAGTGTGTGCTTCTTTTATTTTGAACTGACTATACTACCAATACCATTACGCTCCCGAAAAATGATGCAAAACCAACGCGTATCCACTATCCATTACCTAGCAACAGCTTGAAACTAGTGGTTAGTCAATGAATGATAACCCCTATTTTTAGTCCCTTATTTATCCTATAATGGGTAGCTTTTATTTTTGCTAAACATGTCCGTTGGTTTATGAGTCACCTTATAATATTGCGCATCCTAACCCTTATCTTTCCACTGTATAAATAGAGACAAAGACAACGACTATGACCGAATCTATCGACTATAAAGACACGCTGAACCTTGCCGATACGCCCTTTGCTATGCGCGCAAACCTTGCCAAACGTGAGCCAGATTGGCTTGCTGAGTGGGAAGCGGATGATGTGTACGGCAAAATTCGCAAGGCGCGTACAGGTGCGACCAAATACATTTTGCACGACGGCCCTCCATACGCCAATGGTCAGATTCACTTAGGTCACGCGGTCAATAAAGTATTGAAAGATATTATCGTAAAGTCAAAAACCTTATCAGGATTTGATGCGCCTTACGTGCCCGGTTGGGATTGTCATGGTCTACCTATCGAGCAAAAAGTCGAAGCCAAAGTCGGCAAGGTCGGTCAAAAAGTCTCTGCTACCGAGTTCCGCGGTCTGTGCCGTGAGTATGCAAGCACGCAGATTGAGCTGCAAAAGGCAGACTTTAAACGTCTAGGCGTGTTTGGTGATTGGGACAACCCTTATCTCACGATGAACTTCCATCAAGAAGCCAACATCGTACGCGCACTGGCTAAAATTTATGACAATGGCCATGTGACCCGCGGTATGAAGCCAGTCAACTGGTGCTTGGATTGTAGCTCTGCCCTAGCTGAAGCCGAAGTTGAATACCAAGACAAAGTATCTGATGCTATCTACGTTAGCTTTGATGTGCTTGATACCGAAAAGGTTGCCGCATTAAGCGAAATCGATGGCAATATTGCAGCCATTATTTGGACCACGACGCCTTGGACATTACCTGCTAACCAAGCGATCGCTGTACATCCTGAACATAACTATAGTGTCGTCGCGACTGACAAAGGTAACTTCTTATTAGCAACTGACCTTATTGAAACGGCATTAACCGAGCTTAAGCTTAGTAATGAAGGCGTATTGGCAACCATATCAGGGCGTGAGCTTGAAGGTCTGCGTGCCCAGCATCCATTGATTGAAGATCGTCAAGTGCCGCTTATCTTAGGCGATCACGTAACCACTGATAGCGGTACTGGCTTAGTACATACGGCACCCGGTCACGGTCTCGACGATTATATCGTTGGTCTTAAATATAACTTACCAGTTGAAAACCCAGTGAGCGGTACAGGTGTCTATTTAGAAAGTGCAGCGGTATTTGCTGGTGAGCATATCTATAAAGCCAATCCAAAAATCATCGCCACCCTACATGACAACGGACACTTAATTAGCCATACCAAAATTGAGCATAGCTATCCGCATTGCTGGCGTCATAAGTCGCCGATTATCTTCCGCGCAACGCCGCAATGGTTTATCAACATGGAAACCAAAGGTTTACGCGCACGTGCGCTTGCGGATATTCCAGCGGTCAAATGGACGCCAGCATGGGGACAAAACCGCATTGAATCTATGATGACCGGTCGTCCAGACTGGTGCATCTCACGCCAGCGTACTTGGGGCGTGCCGATTGCCTTTTTCACTCATAAAGAAACGGGTGAGCTGCATCCTAATACGCTTGAGCTAATGGAAGTAGCCGCGAAAAATATCGATGCAGGCGGTGTTGAAGCTTGGTTTGATGCCAGTTGTGAAGACTACTTAGGCGCGGAAGCCGCTGATTATGATAAATCTACCGACACTTTAGACGTTTGGTTTGATTCAGGGACTACGCATTTTGCCGTTCTCGAGCAGCGCGATGAATTAACCAATCCAGCTGATATGTACCTGGAAGGCTCAGATCAACATCGCGGTTGGTTCCAGACGTCACTGCTTACGTCTGAAGCGATGTACGAGCGCCCACCGTTTAAGCAAGTGTTAACACATGGTTTTGTGGTTGATGAAAACGGTCGCAAGATGAGTAAATCACTGGGCAATATTATCACTCCGCAAGACGAGATTAATAAAACAGGCGCAGATATGCTGCGTTTGTGGATTGCGTCTAGTGATTATCGTTATGAGATGAGCGCGGGTAAAACGGTCTTTAAAGGCGCGATTGACATGTATCGCCGTATTCGTAATACCTTGCGTTTCTTGCTGGCCAATACCGATGATTTCGATCCAGTAACCAACAGCGTTGATATCAATGAACTCGTCAGCCTTGATAAGTTCATCATTGAGCGTACGCAAACCGTGCAAGCACAAATCATTACTGCGTATGATGCCATGGACTTTCACCAAGTCACGCAACATATTGCAGCGTTTTGCTCGCAAGACTTGGGCAGCTTCTATTTAGATATTATCAAAGACCGTCAGTACACGACCCAAACTGATGGACAGCCGCGTCGCTCTGCGCAAACGGCTATTTATCATATCGCCCAAGCATTGATTCGCTGGATTACGCCGATTTTGTCGTTCACCGCGCAAGAAGCGTGGGAAGTACTACATAGCAACAATGCTGATGAAAGCGCTTATGTATTTACGGAAGAATGGTACGAGTTCCCAGAGTTTGAGTTAAGCGCCATCAGTACCGATGACTGGCAACGTATCATGCTGGCTAAAGATATGGTGAATAAGCATATTGAAACCGCACGTGGTGAAAAAATCATCAATGCTAACTTATCAGCTGACGTTGACTTATATGCTGACGGTGCGATGCATGAAAGCTTAGCCAAGCTTGGCGAAGAGCTGCGTTTTGTACTAATCACCAGCAGCGCAACCTTAAAGCCGATGAGTGATGCACCTGCTGCTGATACAGATAATGCCGCAGAGCAAGCCGAGAACAGCACCAAAGAGATGTCAGACTTAGTGGTCAATGTTAGCGCTGCGACTGGTACCAAATGCGTGCGCTGTTGGCATATCCGTAATGACATCGGTACAGAGGCAGCACATCCTGAACTATGTGCTCGCTGCGTAACCAACGTCATTGGTAACGGTGAGGTGCGCCACTATGCCTAATTCTACGCCTAACCCAACGGACTCACCTGAAAATAAGAAGCCTGATATCGAGCTCGACAATGCACCTAGGCCTGCTCATGCGACCACGGGTAGCTCAACGACACCGAGAAGTCGTTTGACCAAGACCCCAAAAATGATTGCAAATGGTAGCCGCGCTTTTATGTGGTATTTGCTGTCGCTTGCCGTGCTTATCATTGATCAGTGGACGAAATGGCTGGCTGAAACCAACCTGACATTCCATGAGCCAGTGCCCGTTATCGAACCATTTCTTAACTGGACCTTAGCGTACAATTATGGTGCTGCGTTTAGCTTTTTGGCCGATGCAGGCGGTTGGCAAAAGTGGTTTTTCTCGGGTCTTGCTCTAATCATGTCGCTGTTCTTGATAGGCTATTTGATAAAGGCTCCACGCCAAGCCAAGCTGCTATCTACAGGTCTAGCACTAGTGCTCGGCGGTGCAGTTGGTAATCTGATAGATCGCTTGCTACATGGTCATGTCATTGACTTTATTCATGTGCACAACGCGGATGTCTGGCATTATCCGATCTTCAACATTGCCGATATGGGAATAAGTATTGGTGTGGCGATGATTGTCATTGATATGCTGTTTTTAGAAAAGAAGCGTGAGGTTTAGCGATTATAATCGTAAATAGTTTTTAGATTTAGCAGGTGGGTTTACAAATACGTAACCCACCTTTTCTTTTGCCTGTTATTTTTGCTAAGTTAAGGTGTTGGAGCTGCTCCTGCTATATATTCCTGCTCATCTAACCAAGCGTAAGCAATTGGTAACGCATTTTGAACACACTTCAAGCAATTCTAATTCTCAACGTTGAGATTTTACCAAAGAGATTAATCGCCAAAAACTCAGGATTTCTTTGCTCACCTTTTTTAGCTGTTTATTTGCCTATTTATTTGTTTATAGAGCTGTAAAACTATGCTTATAAAGTGCAACTTATTATAACCATACAACATACAAGCAAACGATGGAAAATAATTTAGAATAAGTTATAAAATAAGATTGTTGCACAAATAAAAGGGTTTTTCTATGTCAAACACTCAAACAAGACCTATTTATCAAAAGAAAATTTCTGCTTCTAAAAATTCTAATAGTGAGCGCTCTAATGCCGTGACTTTGTCAGTATTACAGGCAGATATCACCACGCTAAAGGTTGACGCAATTGTGAATGCTGCTAATTCAAGTTTGCTTGGTGGCGGCGGTGTCGATGGCGCGATTCATCGAGCGGCGGGGCCTGAGCTACTAGAATACTGCCGTACACTAAATGGCTGCGCGGCAGGCGATGCTAAGATCAGTCCGGCGTTTAATCTGCCCTCTCAGTATGTGATTCATACCGTAGGACCTGTTTGGAATGGCGGTCATGATAATGAGGCAGCGTTACTTGCTAGTTGCTATCAGAACTCGTTGAATTTAGCGATTGAAAACAATCTTGCCAGTATTGCCTTCCCCGCTATCAGCACTGGCGTGTATGGATATCCGCTGGAGCAAGCGACTGAGATTGCGGTTAATACTGTCGAAGAATATATGCAAAGTGGCTTAAAGAAGGCAGCTGACCTTTCAATCCGTGAAGTGATATTCTGCTGCTTTTCGGCAACAGATGCCGCGCTTTATAAGCAAGTATTAGAGTTGCATTGAAACAACTATTATAAAACTATCCACCAAAAAAATAGCCACTACATATAGTGGCTATTTTAATACGCTAACTTTGCAATTTATCAAAACATTTAGCAATCAATCATCTGCGTGGGTTTGCTCAAATTCAGCATGTTCAACTTGGTACAAAGCACCAAGACGTTGCTGCAAATCCGTATCTAAAATCTTTTCCGCTTGTTTAAAAAACTCATTTTCTTCTTCTTCTAAATGATGACGTACTTTATGAATCAGATCTGCACAAGTCTTATCCCACTTCTCTTGTCCAATACGACCATCATCTAAAGTCTCCATCATCTCATCCATCTCATGATGCTCAGTAATGGCGTGACGAGACAACTCCAGACCTTCATCATGCTGCATAACTGGTACATATAGATGACGCTCTTCAGCCGCTGCATGTGCTTGTAGCTCTAGTTTGAGATCTTCATAAACGGTTTTACGCTGTGCATCACCCTCTGTTTTTTCAAGCTTGTCGCATAGCTCGCGTTGAACCTCATGTTTTTCAATTAACGCTGCAAAAATATCTTGTTTCAAATCAACGTCAGTATCGTTACTCATGGATTTCTCCTCTTTTAAATTATCTGTGTATCAACTATTTAAATAGTTTTATTAAATATCTCAATATAATAACAATATTAAAAGCGATTACTGTCATCTATCAGTTATCGATAGACTATCGTTTGGTTAACATCATCTACTAGATCTTGATGGGTCAATCCAAACCACACTAAACCAAGCCACGCCAAAAGATGACCTACAACAGCGCTTCCAAAATGCTCAATTGTCCACCAGCTAATATAAACAACAACCCTGCCATATTAATCACTACCGTCAGATAATAAGTCATCCGAAACTCAGACTTTTGTGATTTATGGCGCAGATACGTCTGTGCGACCATCGCTCCTACCCAGCCACCAAGTGCACTTAATAGATGCAACGTTGTTTCAGGCGTACGCCAATCACCATTTTGGGCAGCGGCTTTATCTTTGGCATACATTGCGTAAGTTATGAATCCTAAAGCCACATACCAACCTATCACTAGCCAGCTGAGCTTGTCTGTTGCAGCCAATAGGATTAACACGCCATAAAAACCAATACCGAGGAACAAACGCTTCTTTTGTCCCTCCTGAAATTCTGCTTGTGAGCTGCGCTTTTGATTACGTTTACGAATTTGTTGATTCTTTTGTGCCATTTTTTGTTGCACGAAGCTCAGCTCTTGTACTTGTTTAGCTTGCAGGCGACCCTGATTATCTCGACCAATCGTAAAGACGACTGACTCGCCAATCTTGGGGCGACGCTGGGCTTTGAATTCACTGACATGAAAGAATACGGACTCACCAACCTCAGTTTCAATAAAACCAAAGCCTTTATCTTCTTGCCATTTGTTAATATGACCTTGCTGTTTAGTGCTTAGGTTTTTCGTTTTCGTATTCATAGTTTTTTTATCATCGATTATTTTTACAACTATTATATAACTTTCTTGCACTCACAAAAAAAGCTAAGAGCTTTACTCTTAGCTTTTTTACTGCTTATAAAGTGTCTAATAATATATGAAAAACCATATCTTTCAAACAATAGAGGAAAATATAAAGTAATTTTCCTTATTTACTAGCCTTTTACTCTACAGCATTAGCTGATAAGAAAAGCGACTTTGATAAAGATGAGAAGAAATCCTGATATATTTTAGGATTCTCAATTGGCTTTAGGTTGTACTGAGCGTTAGCTCTAACGATTACAGACTTGCTAGAAGAAGAAGGTCTCGCGGTTACAGTCATTCTAACCTTGTTGCCATTGTATAATCTTGTAGCCGAAACTGTACCAAGGTCAGTATCAGCCTTATCAATTACAAAGCTCAAATCCTGTAACGTTGATATGACATTTCTAACAATTATAGTTTTATCACTAGTATCAAAAGATCTAGTTTGCATACTACGTAATTCTACTTGATTGTCAGCGCCTAAAATTCTGGCATCATGAGTTGTAGCACAACCAGTAATCAAAGTTAGACAAGCTGCGAATAAAGCTATTTTTAATGTATTCATATTTTTTGAGCCTCTAAGAATACTGATTTAGATAGTTTGTTAAAGAACTCAGCATATAGCTCTTCGGTTTTCATTGTTTCGGCTTTGGTTACTTGTCCTTGTGTATTCGTCACAATGCGTTGGAAAGTAGCTCTAGCTAAATAACCGTTTTTATTATTTTTAGACGGCAACGTTACGAAACTAACTTTTATTTGTTGCTGGCTATCAATCGACATGTTTCCGCCACCAAGTACAGCTAGCAATACAGCACCCGCTATCTGCGCATTGTTAGTAGCATCTACAGTTTTAGACGCGGTCACAACACCTGATTTTGTCTCTGTTTCATCTATTGAATATCCCATGTCTTGCAACACAGCTACTCCAGCTGAAAGAAGTTCTACTTCGTTATTTGTTTCAAAAAATCTCGACTGCAATTGTCGATCTTGTAGTGAAGTCTCTGCTACTTGGAATAAGTTTTCTGGTGCAGTTGTTGCACAACCTGTTATTCCTAAAGCGCAAGCAACAAATATGTATTTAAGCTTTTTCATTTAGTTTGCCTTTAGAATTTCGAGGAATGGTAGGCAAAGTCTCTTACCAAGTTTTGCTCATCAAATTTTATTATGATAGTCAATGTTCTTTGTGATCTAGATGATGCAGCTGAGCTCGTCTGACCACCAGCTAGAACAGCAAATACCCAACCTGTACTTGATGACTGTACGGTATCTGTTGCTACTTTGTCGTAAACCCAAACTTCTCTTCTTTGATCATCTGTAGAAACCATGTTTGGTGAGCCAAGTGCTTGTAATACATCTGCGCCACTCATTCCAACTTTGATCTGTTTTTGGACAACTCCTACAGAGAGATTGCTATTGCTTTGCACTTGTTCAGCATGCTGAGATGCTGAAACACAGCCACCGAGCGATAAAGCAGCCAATAGCGTAAATATGATTTTCATTTTTCTCTTCCTTCCTTTCAAATTAACAAGTAATTTAGCTGTACTGCTTAAGTATCTACGATATTAAGATTAGTAACTTACTTAATACTAATGTCTCAAAGAGATGTAGCAACGTAATAAGGCTTAAATAAGAGACTTTGATCTTATGTCAGATGACATCATGGTGAAGTCAAAATCAAAAATGTAAAAAGCAAATGAGATTAAGCAAACGTTCAAAAACAAGCATAATAATGAGTCAAAAACCACTTACGCTCTAAAACAACTTTAACATCTTAATTACAATAAAGGAACTTAAGTAAACAAAAATTTATCTTTGAGATACAATCAATATTTTCGCTTTTTGCAGCGATTGATAATAATTCAAATAAATTAAATAGTGCACCTTACAATAATATAAATGATAGGTACTATTTAAAATCTTATCTCTATTTTGAAGCCTTCTGATGGCACAATCGTGCTTAGCTAGGTGATTATGCTAAACTCTCTATTATAATTAACCCTCTAAATCTTATTCAATAAAAGACACATTACTATGACCGATTCTCAATTTATTAATCCTAACGAGGACACGCGCATCACCTTTGGCAGCCTCGTTAAGCTACATTTTGAAGTGTCGCTAGAAAACGGCACCACTATTGATTCAACCTTCAACCGTGATTCACCCGTGACGCTAACTATTGGTGATGAGAGTTTATTACCAGGTTTTGAGCAAGTACTGATGAACTTACGTGCTGGCGACACTCGCTCCGCCCACCTTGATCCTGAGCAAGCTTTTGGTGAGTGGAATCCTGAAAATATACAGCATTTTAGTCGTACTCAATTCGCTCTCGTCACTGACAGTCCAGAAATTGGGATGTTGGTCGAATTTGAAGATAAAGGTAAAAATACCCTACCCGGTACGATTAGTGCTATCAATGATGATGAGATAGAAGTGGATTTTAATCATCCTCTTGCTGGTCAGTCAGTATTGTTCAAAGTAAAGGTCTTTAAAGTGACTCCACCTGGCGTCACTGGCGTCCAAATAATGTGATAGCCTAAAAATAATATATGGAATAAACAATCTCAAAAAGGATACTCGTATGCAATATCAAATGCTTCCGCAAATCGACGAAAAAGTTTCTAAAATCTGTCTAGGTACGATGACATGGGGACAGCAAAATACTGAGGCTCAAGCACATGAGCAAATGGATATGGCGCTAAGCGAAGGCGTAAATTTTTGGGATACTGCAGAGATGTATCCTTCACCGCCGGACAAAGACAAACAAGGTGACACCGAACGTTACGTCGGCACTTGGTTCAATAAAACCAAGCAGCGCGACAAAGTCATACTTGCTAGCAAAATGTCGCCAATGAGCTTTTTACGTGACGGACAAACCCGTTATACCGCTGAACAAATAAGTAGCGCTATTGATGGCAATCTTGAGCGTCTGCAAACGGATTATATCGATATCTATCAGCTGCACTGGCCTGAACGTCAATCAAACTATTTTGGACAGCGTGGTTATACTGAAGACATGGCCGCGCAACCGTTAGAAGACTTAACGCCATTTTTGGAAACCATCAGCGCTTTAAACGATGAGATTAAAAAAGGTCGTATTCGTGCTTATGGACTATCCAATGATACCGCTTGGGGTTTGATGCGCTATCTGTGGGAAGCAGATAAAAATGGTCTAAAAGCACCGATTACTGTGCAAAATCCATATAGCTTGCTTAACCGTTTATATGAAGTAGGAATGGCAGAGATTTCGCATCGTTCGAACGTCGGTTTACTCGCTTACTCACCGCTTGGCTTTGGCGTACTATCAGGTAAATATCTCGATGGCAAACGACCTGCTGGTGCACGCTTGACTAAATATGACCGTTTTGAGCGCTACGTTAATGAACAGGCAAAAGAAGCGACGGCTCAGTATGCCAAGATAGCAGCTGATGCCGGATTAGATATGGCTCAAATGGCACTGGCATTCGTCAATTCACGCTCATTTGTCACCAGTAATATCATTGGAGCAACGACTCTCGAACAGTTAAAGTCAAATATCGACAGCATTAACTTGACCTTGACCACCGATGTAATCGACGCTATAGAAGCAGTGCATACACGCCAGCCTAATCCATCTCCATAGAGTTGTATGACTAACATTACTTAGTGTTTATCACTGACATAAAAAAGGCGCAAATCGCTAGTGTTATCACTGCGATTTGCGCCTTTTCTAATAGCGATTTCAAGCATTTCAATAAATTATGAAGTTGAAGCCAATTTCTCTATTTTATTAGCAGGTTGACTTAACACGCGATTATGTAGCTCCGCTAAACCATCTTGCATACGCTTCTGTAATATATTGGTCAGCTCACTCTTACTACGGCCGTTCGGGTCTAACGGCTCAAGCGGCAATACATAAGCAGTCACATCTTTACTATCTAACACCCGTTTTATACTGGTTTTCATCGTAAGCTTGCCATAATAAGGCAACTCTTCACTCAACGTGCCGTCCTTATTAACATAGCATAACACTAGCGGCTGAATAGGCACGTCAGCGTCGATAGCCGATTGCAATAAGGTGCCATGAATACGTTTTACCTTTTTGCCATCAGTTGTGGTCGCTTCGGGGAAAAATATCACCGAAAAGCCTTCATTCAAGAAGCTGGCAATTTGCGTCGTGACTGAGCCTACGTCACCAGAGCCACGTTTAATAAACACTGTCCCTGCTGCATGCACAAGCTTACCGAAGATGGGCCAATCACCAATCTCTGCCTTTGATAAAAAGAAGGCTGGACTGACTGTGCCGACTACCGGAATATCCATCCATGAGACATGGTTGGATACCCATAGACCATGATGCTGCGGCACAGGCTCAACTTGGACGATTTTAACGCCAAAGGAGCCTGCCATTTTGCGACAAAAGGTCTGGATATAGCGTGGTAGTGTCTCACGTGGTGGCTCACGAAAGGCACCAATACGTTGCGCTGTCCGCATACCACCGGCAATAGTAGAGGTCATACCAGCAATTTGCTTACCACGACCTAGCTGTTTTCTGAGCGAAAATCCTGACTTAGATTGGCTCATCTGTGTCCCTCATAATTAGATAACTGTTTGAATAATTATTTATTTAAATTAGAAAATTTGGATTAAGTCTGCAGGTTAAGACGTACATCTTAACGGCAAAAAACGACATAAGTATAACAAAATTTTGACAGTCAGTGACGATTTGTTCACTCAGTCCTAACATGCTTCTTTTGGCCTAATACTCTTTATTATTTTACTAAAATTTCACTCAGTTTATTTAGCGTTTTTTCTCATTGTTATTATTCACTTTGACGACTGGACTATTAATAAGGATAAGTTTTACAAATAGCTCTGTAACATAAAACAATCGTTAATTATCTTTATACGCTTTAATATCAAGACATCAGACCACATATAGACCTTATCTTAACGCTGCTTTAATGAGCCAATCTCATATAATAGTAGCGATTTATTTACTCTATTCATAGGTGATACTCTTTGGATTATTTTGAAAGACATTCAGGTGGCGAACGCGCCATTATCGTACATTTAGACATCCGTCAAATCCAAGATCCTGACGATCTAGGCGAGTTTGAGCTGTTGGCGGATTCGGCAGGTGCAGATCGTTTAGCACTCGTCACTGGCTCACGCTCAAGACCAGATGCCAAATACTTCGTTGGCAGCGGTAAAGCAGAAGAAATCGCTGAACTGGTACGTGAACATGACGCCGATATTGTTTTGTTTAATCATAGCTTATCGCCATCCCAAGAGCGTAATGTTGAGGCGTTGATTAAATGCCGCGTACTTGATCGCACTGGTTTAATTTTAGACATCTTTGCTCAGCGTGCGCGTACTTATGAAGGCAAGCTGCAAGTAGAGCTGGCGCAGCTGAACCATTTGTCTACGCGCTTAGTACGCGGTTGGACGCATTTGGAACGTCAAAAAGGTGGTATCGGTCTGCGTGGTCCAGGTGAAACTCAGCTTGAGACAGATCGCCGCTTACTACAGACACGAGTCAATCAGCTTAAGAACAAGCTTGATAAAGTAAGACAAACTCGCGCGCAAGGTCGAGCTAAGCGTCAAAAATCAGATGTGCCAACGATTTCATTAGTTGGCTATACTAACGCGGGTAAGTCAACTTTGTTTAACCGCTTAGTTGATGAAAACATCTATGCAGCGGATCAGCTATTTGCAACCTTAGACCCTACTTTACGCCGCTTAGACTGGCAAGGCGTGGGGCGAGTAGTGTTGGTCGATACCGTTGGTTTCGTCCGTCACTTACCGCATGAATTGGTTGAGTCTTTTCATGCTACTTTGGAAGAGACGCTAGAGGCTGATTTATTGCTACATGTCATCGACTCATCTAGTGAAGATATGCATGAGCAAATCCAAGCGGTTAAAGATGTCTTGGCTGAGATTGGTAACGATGTACCAGTGCTCAATATCTATAATAAAATTGATTTGACAGGTGAGCCTGCGCATATAGGCTATGCGACCGAAGGTGAACCCAATCGTGTATATGTGTCATCAAAAGACAATCTAGGCATGGAAGAGCTGTCACTTGCCGTGCAGCAATTACTGACGGGTACCCTAACCACGTTTGACTTGACCCTTCCTTATGATGCCGGTCAGCTCAAAAACACATTATACGAGCTGGGTGTTATCCAAGCAGAAAGTTACGATGATACGGGACATGAATGCTTAACCATTCGTCTGCCAAGCGATAGACTTAAGCAATTACTGGGACAAGCGAACTTGTCACCATTAGACGTCTTACCATTAGCGCAAGCAACATTATTGATGCCTACGCTTGAGCCATTTGAAAAAGCTATCAAAGACGATCAAGTTACTGATGGCTTTGAGAATGCTAATACTCAAGAGTCTGATGACTTTCTTGAGACTGATACTAATTTTGACATCGATACTGATGCCAACTTGGATACTGATGAACCATCCACTACTGATTCATCGTCTTAGACCTACTTGATGAGAGTCATGTTTTAATCTAAAACAAAAGCCTGTACTTGCTATCATCTAGCTTGTACAGGCTTCTTTTATTCTAGCCATGCTAACTACTTACGTAGCAAAAACTTTTAGCAAATTCAGGTATTGAACCTTGCTGGTCAGATATGACCATCTAGCAAGGTTTATTAGTCTATCTATTGTGTATATAATCAAGCGAAGTTTATTACAGAGTCAATAAAATTTATTATTGACTGCACACTACTGCCTGTCGCTTATAACCATATTCTATATAGTCGATTCAATTTAAAAGCGGTACAAGGCAACCGAGTGCGGATGTATATGTAATACTTCAAGCGAGATTAACGCAGTAACTCTTTTATAGTGGATTGACTATAACATAGCTTTCTACGCCAACAGCTCACAACCCTTATCCTATCTTACTGATGACATTTACTAATTGCTATCTTGGCAAGGAATGCTTATGAAGACGACTCACTCATCGACTATGCCACCATGGATTGCGTTAATATTGACGCTAGCTATGGTTATTGTTGTCCGTGAAACAGCGGTTGTTATTTGTCAGTGGGCGGGTATTGAAAAAGCCGCCAATGTAGTTGGTTTAGTAGCGATGTTTTTTATTCTTGTAGCATGGCGATTGCTAAAAGGTTTACCGGGCTGGTTGACCAAAGCTAGCAATACACTACTAGTGGATAGCGGCTTTGCCTTTTTGCCAGTATCAGCTGGTGCAGGCTTGCTACTTTTTGCATTAGGTGATGAGTTATGGGGCGTCATGCTAACCATATTGATTAGTACGCTGATACCGCTTTGGGGTCTGGGGCTACTTGCCAATCGCTGGCTAAATCATAATGCAGACAACAATACTGACACTACTAACCAGCAAAAGGGACAGCAATGAGCTGCGGAGGAAAATTATGAGCTTTGATAGTGTATTTATGGCTACCCTTGCAGCGATATTACTGACTCTAGCGGCGCACGTGATTGCTCGCGTATTAGCAAGGAAGATATCTTGGCTGCCTATGGTTATCACTGCGCTTGTATTAGTCATCGTGTTCTTATTCATTCTGCGGTGGGATTACAATAATTATTACGGTGTTGCCAAACCAGTATTCGATCACTTATTAGGTTATGTAACCGTATTGCTAGCTGTACCACTGGCAGCGATGAGTTTTAAAGGTCTACCTGTCAAAAGCTTAACTCTAATTGTGGTTATTGCTAGTCTGGTTGGGGCATTACTACCGATGTCATTAGCTTATATATTCTCACTGAGCCATGACACTATACTGGCCTTCGCTACCCGTTCTGTGACCACGCCTATTGGCCTGAGTGTGGCAGATTTGATTAAAGCACCTCTGGCAATGGCTAACTTAATTATTATTGTCTCAGGACTGATAGGTGGCACTTTGGCTCGATTTTTATTTCGCGGTATTGATGACGACCGTGCTAAAGGCTTGGCTTTAGGACTAGCGGCTCATGCCTTTGGTACCGTAGAAGCTTGGCAAATAAGTCATACTGCTGGACGCTATGCTGCGTTTGGACTGGCGGTGAACGGTTTGCTTACCGCAGTTTGGGTACCTATATTCATTGGGGCTTTAGGTATCTAGATATCTCGTATTAAGAGCTACTATATTGAGAGCTCTTGTATCAAGAGCTATTAACTATCAAGTTCACCACTTATCACAGCTATTATCTTCATTAATAATACAAACTTCTGTTCAACCTAACTTTAAGACTATTAACGCTTTATTTATTTTTACCATTTTGCAATCATATTATAGATAGAATTATTCATCTCTCGTTACTAGTTTTAACCAATGGATAGGTAACATTAATATTTTGATTTGGTTAAGATTTTCTTACAAATTAAGAGCTATCAGAATAGGCTTCTTCGTTAAGATTATAGGGTTAAAAGTTATTTTATGTTATAGTAAGCAACTATTATCTTTTGTATCTATTGCAAGTGATTTTTATTAGACGTGACTTTTGTTGGTTATTTATTTTAGCTACTGTTATGAAATTCTATAATCGCGGTAACGACTTTGATAAGCAAAATATCGCGCCTATGAGCAAAGTAATTTGCTACTATTCGATGAAAAGTGATACCTTTATGATAAATATTGCACCCTTCTTTAACCGTTTTTTATCTCCTGTTTTATGGACTACTGTTGCCCTATCTACTTTATCTGTTACTGCTCAAGCCGGTAACATGTATATTTATAAAGACAAAGGTGGACAAGTTCTCCTCACTAACGTCAATCCAAGTGGCAACTTCGATAAATTTACCAAAAAAGTAAAAGTTACTTATTATAAAGATTCAAAAATGTATGATGGTGCCAGCAATAGCACTGATTATGGCAGTAGCTCTGCGAGTAGAAGTGGTACTCGTGATGCCTATGACAGTTATATCCGCGCCTCTGCTTCTCGTCACGGTATTGATCCTGGCTTAATGAAAGCAATGATGCATACTGAATCAGCCTTTAATCCAAATGCACGCTCTCCTGTAGGAGCACAAGGCTTAATGCAATTGATGCCTGCTACAGCTAGTCGCTTTAAGGTTAGTAATCCGTGGAATCCTGCTGACAATATCGAAGGCTCGGCCAAATATATCGCTTGGCTCATGCGCCGCTTCAACAATAATGTTGAATTTGCGATTGCAGGTTACAACGCCGGAGAAGGCAACGTAGATAAATACAATGGTATTCCGCCTTTCAAAGAAACTCGTAACTATGTCAAACAAGTGATGAGCCGTTATCATAGTTTATATAAAAACGATTCTGGTCTCTCAGGTAATACTATGAGCGCCAGTAATACAACGATCAATAGCAATGATAACAGTGGCGGGATGCAAACCGTCAGTTATGGCACTAGTAATAACAGTGGCAGTGCCAGTTATGCTAACTCTGCCTATGCTGCACTACGGTAATTAAAAAGCAGTTATAATATTGAACGTTAGTAATAGACACAAAAAAGCCCGTTAATCAAATAACGGGCTTTTTTATGCTAAATTAAAAACACCGATTAGCAATGGCTACAATAAATTAAAACTTATTTATTGGCTAATGCTTGTGTAGCAGCAACTTCAGCAGCGAAGTCTTCTTGCTTTTTCTCGATGCCTTCACCAACTTCTAAACGTTTGAAACCAAGTACTTTTACGCCTTCAGCTTTTAGAACGTCACCAACTTTTTTCTCATTGTCCATAACGTAAGGCTGACGTAGTAAAGTTACTTCGTCTAGGTATTTACGTAAGCCACCTTCAATCATTTTTTCAACGATGTTGTCAGGCTTGCCAGACTCTTTCGCTTTTGCTTCAATGATATCTTTTTCGCGTGCTAGTACGTCAGCTGCAACGTCTTCGTCATCTACTGCGACAGGGTTGAATGCAGCAATGTGCATGGCAAGGTTTTTGCCAGTATCTGCACTGCCACCTTCGTAAGATACAACCACACCGATACGTAGACCGTGACGGTATGATGCAATGTTGTCGCCTTCGATAGTTTCAACACGACGGATTTGAATGTTTTCGCCGATTTTTTGTACCAATGATATGCGAGCTTCTTCAACAGTTTGACCATCGCCATAAGGCAATTCAGAGATAGCAGCAACATCAGTGACGTTGTTTTCTAACGCAAGATTAGCAACTTTTTCTGCAAATGCAGTAAAGCTATCATCTTTTGCAACGAAGTCAGTTTGGCAGTTAACTTCTAATAAGAATGCTTTATTGTCGCCTTGAGCGATGATAATAGCGCCATCAGCTGCGATGTTACCCGCTTTTTTAGCCGCTTTTGCTTGGCCAGACTTACGTAAGTTATCAATGGCAACTTCAACATCACCGTTTGATTCTTCTAACGCTTTTTTACATTCCATCATGCCAAGACCAGTACGGTCGCGCAGTTCTTTTACCATTTTGGCAGATACTTTTACTTCTGTCATAAGAGTCACCTTAGTATTGTTATGTATAGGAGTGCTTAATTTCTATGTAATATATTTTCGATATTTGTTATTACTGTGCCGCTCTTATAGCAATGAGAGCGCTCATTATTGGTCGTTATCACAACTATTGCATGTCAGGTATTGTATATAACGAGGACAAATATAAGCGATAATACTCGCCTATTAACGAGCTTCCCATCAACAATAAGGCATGACGAGTAAAACTACATCATGCCTATTGTGAGCTTATACGCTGTTAATAACCTTATATGGATGTCAATAAAAACACTATCAAGACACCCTTATAAAGTTAAACCTTAGGGGTCAGCTATTTATTCTGCTGGAGTTGCAGCTTCTTCTGCTTTAGCTTCAGCTGGTGCTTCTTCAGTAGCAGCAGGCGCTTGCTCTGAAGTTTGCTCTTGCTCAGCTTTGCCACCAGCTTGAGTCTGTGCATACTCTTTACCAGCGATAATCGCATCAGCAATAGAAGTTACATACAGCGTCACAGCACGGATAGCATCATCGTTTGCAGGGATGATGTAATCAACGTTGTCTGGATTAGAGTTCGTATCAACGATACCGATAACTGGGATACCTAGGTTTTTAGCTTCTTTGATCGCGATCGCTTCATGATCTACATCAACGATAAAGATTGCATCAGGTAGACCGCCCATATCTTTAATACCGCCTAGTGAACGCTCAAGTTTTTCCATATCGCGAGTACGCTCTAACGCTTCACGCTTAGTTAGCTTAGCGAAAGTACCATCTTCTGCTTGCTTTTCAAGCTCTTTTAGACGGTTGATTGACTGGCGTAGTGTTTTCCAGTTAGTCAACATACCACCTAACCAGCGATGGTCAACGTATGGCATGCCAGCACGAGCAGCTTGCTCACGGATGATACCGCTAGCAGCGCGTTTAGTACCAACAAATAATACTTTGTTTTTCTTAGCAGCTAAGCCGTTTACGTAAGTCAATGCTTCGTTAAATGCTTTTACAGTATGCTCTAAGTTGATGATGTGAATCTTGTTACGTGCACCAAAGATATATGGACCCATCTTTGGATTCCAAAAACGTGTTTGGTGACCAAAGTGAGCGCCGGCTTGTAGTAAGTCACGCATTTCAATTTTAGTTGGATTCTTTGTAGCCATGTCAAATGTCCTGTTGGTTGGGTTATGCCTCCACATCACAAAAACTGCCTATCTAGCGACACGCATTTGCTTACGATCTATGCTTTATATGTGCAACATCGTAATTATCTATTAAATGCAAATTAATCAAGTCGCCAGACACCCAGCAGTTTTTTGCCATGATGTGTGTGTCATTGGTTGGTTTAAAAAATTGAGCTATAGTCAAAAATATAAGTAAATTATAGAAATAGCTGCGCTGTATTTTATCATATAACTCATGATAAGCTCCAGCAGTTTATTGAAGCAGATATAAGTTATAAATAATTGTTTTGATTGGATACTTTATCTCTCTCATTAATTAAGGCTAACACGAAGCACTTATTAATAAAGCATAAAAAAACGACGCATATACGTCGTTTTTTTAATCATAGCCAGTTTTGCTGATTAATTTAGATTAAGCGATACAGATACCTATCACTGCCTCATAGCCGCGCCATGTGAAGGGTGTAATGTAACTATGCCGGTCTTTTGGCAGATAAGATACGCTTGGTGCACCTTCAACAATCTTAGGTGGCGAGATGATGAACTCCGAACCAAATTCAGTACGCGCGTTACCAGATATGGTATTGGCCATTTCACCAAGTAAGTCTTTCATCATCGTAATTGATGAATCAGGCTCACCCATAACTTTGATAACCTCGCGCAGCATAATGCTGGGAGCGCTCACATAAACACAGCCTTTAAGAGGGCCTGATATTTCAATAACACCGCTATAGTCATAACCAATAGCGCTTCTGTTGTTATTTAAATAAGGAGTGCTAATAGCCACTTGTGCGTCATCGATCTGCGTAAAAAATGCATTAATCGAACTTAGAAACACACCTAACTTCTCTACTTTAACCATAATATATTATTGTCCATATTCATCACGTGCCAGCAGGATAATTAATCCTGCAGACAGACCACAATCTCGCCGACTTGCGACAGCCAAGTGATGGGAATGATAAAGGAACGCTCACCGCTAGGTAATACAATACTTTGCGGTGAACCTTTAAACACGAACGGTACCGAGATATGAAATTCTGCACCAAACTCATTGCGTGCATTGCCAGCTATCGTATTGGCAACCTCACCCGCAAGGTCCATGTAAATATCTTCACTCTCGTCAGTTTCGCCCATACTGTTTAATATAGAAGCCAGTAATTCACGCGTTGCTGAAAAGTACACCACGCCTTTTTGAACCCCTGATATACCAATTACACCTGTATAGTCATGGACTTTTGGCTGTTTATTTTCTAACAAGTAGGGAGTATCAGCGATGAGCTCTGCACCCCCAAACTGGTTAAAATAGTTGCTAATAATGTTCAAAAAAATCTGTAGCTTTTGTTCTTTCATAATTACATCTACTTAAGTCGTTGGATGATATCAGTCTTGCATCAGCTCATACAAAGATTCTACGAGATCTTCTTCTGAAAAAGGTTTACAGAGAAACCCGCTGGCGCCCAACGATAATGCTTCAATACCTGTAGATTTATCAGACAAAGCCGATACAACCAAAATCCGTACATCAGGATCAATAGCAATAATCTTCTCGATACATTCAAGACCATCCATTTGCGGCATGGTTAGATCCATCGTGATGACATCTGGGCGATGCATATTGAATTTTTCAATGGCTTGAACACCACTGGTTGCTGTAGCAACCAACATGAAATTTCCTGAGTCATAAGCCCGCTGAATCCGGTTCCGGATAATATTGGAATCATCAACAATCATTAGTTTATACATAACGTATCTATTATCCTTAATTAAGCGTTAGGTAGCGTAATGACAAAACGCGTCATCTTGCCATACTCACTATTTATATTGAGCTTACCATCGTATTCTTTTACTTGAGCCTTGATGATATCTAAACCAACACCGCGACCGCCGTCTTCGTCCGCATTCTCCTTGGTAGAAAACCCAGAAGAAAATAGTTGCTTTAGTAAGCCACTATGATCAAGCTGACTCGCTTCTTGTACATCGAAACGACCTTCTTTGACTAGCTTTTCACGAATACTGTCATAGTCAATGCCTTGGCCGTCATCTTGTAAAGTAACAACGAAGTCTTGGCCACTACTTTGCATTTCTAGACCAATGGTACCAACAGCAGGTTTACCCACTGATTGACGTATATCAGGTGTCTCAATACCGTGCACTACAGCGTTACGTAGCAGCTGGATACTAATTTCTTTAACGGTATTTCTAAGGCGTTCTGGTATTCTAACTTGCCCTAAAGTAGTACTATCAAGCTGTACTTGTTTACCTTGTCTTGCTGCAATATCTTGCGCAAAATCATGATAATAAGCTAGTAGATGATTATCTGACTCTTCCTCTAAGTCAATATTATTACCTTCAACTTCTAAATCATTCATCGAAAAGTTCGTTGCTTGAGTCTCGGCTACAGGCGTACTCGAATCTGCCACTACAGAGTTTGGTGTTGTCGCCGCACTGCTATTCGCTGCACTTGCTGGTGACGAACGATTTATACGTTCTCCTAATTTTTCGATAGTATTAGATAGGCTCAATAAGTCATCTAAATGCACTGCCAAAGGTAGGAAATCATTACCTGATAGCTTGCCTTGATTTTGTAGCACGTTAAGCTGGTCTTCTGCCTCTGATGCAATCTTAGTAAAACTATGCAGTTTTAATGCTGAAGCCTCACCTTTCAAGCTATGCATTTCACGATAGATAGAGTTTAACTTAACCTCAAGCTCGTATTGCGTGCTTCCAGGATTCTTCAATACATTATTGATTTTTTCGATATGACTTTTGGTATTAGCGATGAACTCATTAATGATTTTTGGATTTACGTTCAAGATGGTTGTTAACATCTCAATCTGCATGTCATTCTGTGAGCGCTCTTTTTCTAGACGTTGTTCTAAGTAAACAGCGTCTGACACATCATTAACGTTGACCAAAATACGAGCAATATCTTTATCTTCATAAACACGTGAGAATCTAAAATCCAAGAAACGACTGTCTGAACCATGCTCACCAGATGTGTTATGTAGCAAGACTTTATGTAGAGGATTAAGGTCGTTGACGAGCTTTTCTTTAACGCGTGGGTTATATAGTTGCTCAACGAATTGACGGGTGGTCGTTAGATCTTTATCAGAAATACGCCCACGTAGTACGTTGGCAAAGTTTTCTCCTGCCAAGCTATCAGCGCCAATAATACTATTAAGTGCCTGTGAATGCTGCTGACCGATATTTAAGTCTTTATCAAGCAAGAACAAACCTGTATTAACCGTTTGCATAATCTCTTGTGTTTCGCGACGTGCAGCCAATGCTTCAGCATCAGTATCACGCAAGCGACGTACAAAGAAGAATACGAAGATCAAGAAGTAAGAGAAGATAGCAACAACACCAAGTACCTGAATCAGACGAATGGTATTTGCTTGGTTCTCAGCACTCGTAAATACGTCATCAGTAAGTTGATCTAAAGAGTCGTTAATAAGCAAACTTGAAGTTTTTGCCTGTTCAACCGCTTGAGTCAGCTCATCTGCAGAGTCAACCATAATGTTATCAGCATCTTTTAGATAGGCCTGAATCTTAGGCTCTAAAAGCTGCCATTGCTCATTAGCTGCCGTAATTTCTGCTTGTGCAACACTATCAACTTTCGGCAAATTATAACTGTTGCCATCAACATCAGTAATCGTACCACCTTGTCCGATAGCAGCAATAGAGTCAGTAATTAACGAAGTATTCCGCTCCAAGCGCTCAAAAACCCGCTGCATATGTGGAGAGTTGGTATCTTCACCGTAACTATTATCTAAGTCAAATAAGTCTTTAATCACCGCTTGCGCGCTGTTAGCCACTTGGTTGGTTTGGTCAATTAGAATCGTATTTCTTTCTAATAAACTTGAGGTATAAAACGTAAACGCGAGCAAAGCACCGATCAAGGATAAAAATAGTGCAATTGAGATGATCAGACCCTGATAACGTTTATTATCGACATTATGTGTGGTTGCCATTTTGGAAATCCTTTAGTTTGCTTGCTCAGTAGTTTCGGCAGCAGGTTTAGTTACACCTAACCATTTTTCTTCAATTTCCTTGAACGTGCCTTTTTCTTTCAGTTTGGCAATACCTTCGTTGACGGTATTGATCAACTCAGTGTTACCTTTTGCCATCAACACTACTTGCTGTGCAGATGGAGCATCTGCCGCCTCATAAGGTACAAGTACGACTTCATGTTCTGGACGAGCTTTTACAATATGTTGTAATACAGGCAAATCATATAAAAGGACATCAGTCTTACCTTGTATTAGATCTTCGTATGCTAGAAATATAGTTGATCTTGAAAAGAGTTCAACAGATGAACCCATCTCTTTTAAGGTATCTTCTTCTTTTGAACCTTCTAGAGTCCCAACTTTCATCCCTTTTATATCTTCCAAACCTTTTATATTTAAATCGCCTTTTAAATACATAATGGTGGCTGGATTGAAGAAGTAAGGTTTTGATAAACCATATTTTACATTACGATCGTCTTTGTAAGAGATACCCGATATCGCCAAGTCTCGATCGCCTGATTCCACGCTATCAAACATGTCTTGCCAAGTTTCTTTATAAAACTCAACCTTAAAACCTTGCTCTTCACCAAGAGCGCGAACTGAATCAACATCCGTTCCTTGCATATTGCCATAATCATCTTGAAACGAAAAAGGAGGCAGATCACCAGTCATTGCAACCTTTAACGTTGGAGCGGTATCAGGTAGTTTACTTACAAAAGTATCTTTGCTTTCTGTTACTGCTGGACTGTTGGTATTTGCGCTCTCTTGCGTAGCAGTAGTAGTAGCATTATTAGAATTGCCACAGCCAAATAACCCAACACTTAGTACGATAGGAAGTACTCGATATAATTGCTTCATGATCTGTCCTTGAAAATTAAAAAACATGTACGTTTTAGTTAGTAATGATCGCTAGCTTTAATATTTAGTCATTTATGCAGAATGAAAAATAATTTTGCTTACGTATCTTTTGTATAGTGTATTAATATGCCGTAGTGAAGGCAGATAGCCTTCAACGATAAAATCTTTTGATAAAAAGTTATTGATTCAATATTTTCTAAAAATGCATCCAATAACAATTTAGTATGTTTCTACGACAAATAAACCATATCTTTATTACAGAAATTTACAATGAATAATACTTAAGTAACTTTGCAAAAGCAATCAAGGTAAGCGGATAGTAAATGATATCTATTTTCATTTGATGGTATATAAACATCTGTTTGCGTTTATAGCCTAATGAAAAATACAGTTTCGAGTTTAGGTAGGCTTATATTTTGTTAGGAACACAAAAAAGCATTCATACGTATTAATCGTATGAATGCTTTTTTGTAAAAAACAATATAAAAGGTCAGATCGCTTTGATTTTATCGATTTCTAGCTTGTCTTTAACATTTTTTGCTGTTTTAAAGCCGTTTCAGTCAAGTCTTCACCAAACCATTTTGTCGTTAACACAGCATAAGTACCATCTTTTTTTAACCCTTCTAGCCCTGCATTGACCTTTTTAAGTAATTCAGGCTGATTTTTATCAATGAGGAAAACTTTTCGAGCACCATCTGCACCAATACCTTCATAGTCAAAATATATTGGCGTTAAATCTGATAAATCGTTTAATAAATAGCGAATAACACCAGAATCATCTACGACCGCATCGACTTTATCTTGTGCCATAGCTTGTACTGCTGCAAATGTGGTTGGATACTGTTCTAGAGCACCCACTTTATAATCGCCTTTTGCAAAAAACTGATAAGGTTCAGAATCGCTTAATACACCAATACGCACGTCATTCAAATCATTTAATGACTTAATGTTCAATTTATCATCTAAATACACTAGGCTGGTAGGCAGGGGCGCATAAGCATCTGACAGTAAATATTTGCTATTTCTTTCATCACTGTAAGTAAGACCAGCTGCCACCATATCTCTATTCTTACTATCTATATTATCAAACAGCTTCTTCCAAGGATCATTATAGACCTCAACCTTAAAGCCTTGAGACTCACCAATATGATTCATGAGTTCTATATCAAATCCAGTAACATTGCCGTATTCGTCCTTAAACTCATATGGAGCATAGTTTGCTTCAGTACCCATTTTAATCACAGGGGCTGTATCAGGTAACTTACTAACAAAGTCATCTTTACCTTTGGTAGTAGGCGTACTAGTGCTTTCTTGAGTAGCGGCATTATTAGAAGTACTAGAGTTGCCACAACCAAACAAACCAACACTTAGTATGATCGGAAGTACTGAACCGCCCCGACTTTATCGGAGAGTGATTTACTTGAGTCAGGCAGCGATGCCTGACAGGGTTAAATTATCATAATACCGCTTTTCAAAATCAAAAGGTGACACATAACCAATCGTACTATGCAGTCGTGTTTTATTAAACCAGTCCACCCACTCAAGGGTTGCCAGTTCAACATCGTTCACACCAGTCCAGTTTTGCTTTAAATAATGAATCACCTCAGACTTATAAAGCCCATTGACCGTTTCAGCCAATGCGTTGTCATAAGAGTCGCCTGTTGTACCAACAGAGGCAATCACGCCAGAATCCGTCATTTTATCAGTATAGCGAATGGATAAGTACTGAACCCCTCGATCACTGTGATGAATGACATCTTTGGGATGGTTTCTATCTGCTATTGCTTGATTTAAAGCCGCCATCACCATATCGGTGTTCATACGATTAGATACCTTCCAACCAACGATAGCACGGGCAAACACATCAATAATAAAAGCGGTATAGACCCAGCCGCTTGTCGTCTTGATATAGGTAAAATCTGCAACCCACAGCTGGTTAGGACGATAAGCGCTAAAGTTACGATTGACTAAGTCATCAGCGCGCTTTTGGTCGTCACGGCTGTTGGTGGTAATCTTGCCTTTGCCACGCCAGACGCCTTGTAGGCCATACTGCTTCATTAATCGCTCTACGGTACACCGAGCAACCTTTAACCCGTCAGCTTTCATCTGCTGCCATACTTTACGCGCACCGTAACGGCATTTGCTGTCCTGCCAGATGCGTTTAATCTCGCTGAGATAGTAGTCGTCATGCTGACTGCGCAGTGAGCGTTTTTCAGGGTAGCTCTCCAAGTCTTTAGCACGGTGATAGGTTGATGGGGCAATCGGTAATACTCTACAGATCAGCTCGACCCCATAATTATTCTTATGATCGTCGATGAATTGAATCATGATTTTAGTCAGCGGTCGAGCTCCGCCTGGGCGAAAAAAGCGGCAGCCTTACGTATGATCTCATTGGCTTGCTTGAGCTCTCTGCATTCGCGTTCAAGCTCCTTGATGCGCTCTTTATCACTTTGCGCTTGCACCGATGCAGGAATAGTTTGATCGATGTGTTTTTTATGCCACGACCGCAGGGTTTCAGGCGTACAGCCAATCTTAGGGGCAATGGCTTGAATCGCTGACCATGTGGAGGGATAGTCGCCCAACGCTTCTATCAGCATGCGAACGGCGCGTTCTTTAATCTCAGGAGTGTAGGTTTGTTTTTTCATTGTCGTATTCTCTCAGAATGTTGAGTCTCCGACAATCCCGGGGCGGTTCATACTTTATAAAAGGTTTTCATCTTTTGTCCCCAAATTTTAAGAAATTTTATATTTCTTTTAATAACAATCTAATAGATTGTTACACTGATTGATAATTAAGTAACTTTCCAATAGCAACAGCTATTCATCACTTAAAAGTAGTACTGATCTGTATTATCCGAACAAATAACACTTGTTCTTAGACGAATGATAGTGAAGAACATTGTTGAACATATAAAACAAAAAGAAGCATTCATACGCATGAATGCTCTTTAGAGAAAAACTTTTAATTAATTAAAAGTTTTTTTACCTCATAAATATTAAGTATTTGGTTTACGCTGCTGTGAAACTGCTTGCGTCAAATCTTCACCAAACCACTTTGTGGTTAAGGTGGCATAAGTACCATTCTCTTTAAGACTTTTTAGACCTGCATTTACCTTCTCAAGTAACTCAGGTTGATCTCTTTCAACAAGGAGTACTTTGTATGCACTTTCTGCATGAATATCTTCATAGTCGAAATAATTTGGTTGTAAGTCAGGCAGGTCGTTCATAATATAACGAAGGGCACCAGCATCCTCTGCGACAGCGTCGACTTCACCTTGTGCCATTGCTTTTACTGCTAAGAAAGTTGATGGATATGGAGTGACAGATTCAACTTTGTTTTCACCACTACTAAAATATTCATGTTGTACCGTATCACCGAGCACTCCTATTTTGACACTACCTAAATCTTTTAACGATTTGAGTTCTAAGGATTTATCTAAATATACAAGGCTTGATGGTAGCGGCGCATATGGATCTGAAAGTAAGTACTTCCGATCACGCTCAGCACTATAAGGCACAGCTGCTGCAAGCATATCTCGAGTTTTATTATCTAAGTTTTCAAACACCTCTTCCCATGGATCACTATAGATCTCGACTTTAAATCCTTGATCTTCACCGATCTGACGCATGAGATCGATATCAAACCCAGTGACACTACCGTACTCATCGTTAAAACCATAAGGCGCAAACTGTGCATCAGTAGAAAGCTTCACTATTGGCGCTGTATCAGGCAACTTACTTACAAATTGACTTTTGTTTTCAACAGCTGCTGTACTACTGTTATTAGCATTCTCTTGCGTAGTCGCGTTATTAGTGGAGTTGCTACATCCAAACAATCCAACACTTAACATAATTGGAAGTACTTTATACAATGTCTTCATAACTCATCCTTGAACATTAGAAAATATTTGCTATACCTCGAATAAAAACTTAATAGATTTGTAGAATATCTTCATAATATTAAATACAAACTATTACATTCGATAATACTTCAGTAACTTTTTGATAGCTATGGACATATACATAAATATAGACAGGTGGGCAGATAAGTTGACAAGTGGTAGTAACAACTATTATTAGGAGAATTTAAACGAATAATCACTGATTTAAGATGAAACAGAAAGTAGGAACTTTATTGACTGGGCTTACTTGTATTTGAGTTTTACTTATATTTTAATAAAGACGAAAAAAAGCATCCACTACGTATTAAACGTATGGATGCTTATTAGATAGAGAAAACTCCTTAAATAAAGAGAGCTTCAACTTGCCAATTGGTTATTCAGTATCGTCAAGATTCAAATTACGGTCTATTTTCCAAATCAAAAAACAACCAAGACTCATTAAGGTAAACATAGCAATCCCAATCTTGAGTACTGGATTAACCGGAAACAGGTTTAATAATAAACCACCAAAGATACCTACTGAAAACATCAATGAGCCTTGCATTGCACTTGCCATACCAGCACGACGCTTTTGAAAAGCCAGCGCAATGGCAGAAGCGTTTGGCTGGGTCAAACCAAGACCGGCAATACAAAAGAAGATACAGGTTAATACCAACGGCAGCCACGCATCTACACCAAGAGTAAGACCTATGATAAACAGTGCAGCGGCAGAGATTACCTGCATCATCGCGCCGAAACGTAAGATACTTAAAATACGGAAGCGATTGGTGAGCCATTGGTTTAGCTGGGTTAATGCTACAAAGCCTGCGGCATTCATACCAAAAAGCCAACCAAAATGCGTTGCGGAAACACCGTAAGTATCCATTATTAGCTCAGAAGCTGAGCCGATATAGACAAACATCGCCCCCATCAATAGACCACCTCCAATCGCTGGATAATTAAAGGTTGGATCTTTTAATAGCTCCCAGTATTGACTGAGCACTTCTTTGGCAGGACGCACGTTACGGTTTTCTTCAGTGAGGGTCTCAAAGAAGAAAAACTTAGTTAGTAATAGATTGAGCACCCCAAAAGCTGCTAAAAACCAAAAAATAGAATGCCAATCAAAGAACTGCAAAAATAGTGCACCAAGCGATGGCGCTAGTATAGGCGCTAACCCCATTACTAATATCATAATAGAAAATGCTTTGGCAGTTTGTCGTGCAGTAAGTCGATCACGTATCGCTGCACGCGTAACGACTGCACCTACACACGCTCCTAGCGCCTGCAGCGTACGCCCAGCGAATAACACGTACTCGTTACTGGTCGTAGCACACACTATTGATGCAACTACATACAAACTCATACCAATATATAAAGGTTTTACGCGACCAACGCGATCACTAAAAGGACCATAAAACAGCTGTCCAAATACCAAGCCAAAAAAATAGGCAGGGACAGAGTTGGCCATAAATGCCGTTGATACACCAAAGTCATCTGCCATTGATGGGAGTGCAGGTAAATACATGTCAATAGATAATGGCCCTACCGCAACAATCAGCCCGAGCATCATAATCCATGCAACGGGCAAATCAGCAGAACGCACGCGTTCAGAAGCAACAGGTCTATTAGGCAGAGAGGATTTTGGAGCAGACATAGTTAGGCCGTTTTATATAGGTTTATTATTTTGTTATTGATATTTTAATTGCTTGTAGATTTTATTTATGAATAAAAATAGACTACTAAAAACAATAATTATGCATACATAAGTGTTTATAAACCTAGGTACATAAGCTGACAGTGTTATATCGTACTGCTCGCTTATATTTCAATGGATGTATAACGTTAATAGAACAAACCCTGACAATTAAAAATCAACTAAAATAATGCCTTAAGATATGTTCCAGCTTAACGGAATTGGCGTTTAGCGAAAGCAGTGCTGGCTTGCTTGGCTTTCTTTAATGCAAGCTTACGGTTGCGTCCCATCATTAGCTTCAATTGCCACATTTTTTCTTTATACAAAGTAATATTCGATTGCTGATACATCGCATTGATGACTCGCTTGCTAGCAAGTACTGCATCAGGAGAACGCTCGGCGAACTCAGCAGCAAGTGTCTGCGCCTGTTGTAATGGCGACTCGCTACAATGACTAACCAATCCCAATTGCTTCCCTTCTTCTGCATCAATGGTACGTGCACTCATCGCCAGCTCTTTTAGGACGTCTGCACGCACTACTCCTAGCGCTGATTGCGTTAGTCCCATATCTGGCACCAAACCCCATTTAGCTTCCATAATAGAAAGCTTGCAATCAGGATGACTGATACGTACATCACAAGCTAACGCTAATTGCAAACCTGCTCCAATACAATATCCTTCTAATACGGCAATCACGGGAATTGGTACATCACGCCAGACCAAACAAACTTGCTGAAATAAACTCTGGCATGGTTTGATTAATTCCCAAAATGCATAAGCCTGATTTTTAGGATGATTTAAATCACCCAGATCAATACCAGCGCAAAACGTCCCTTCAGCACCATTAAGAATGACAGCACGCAACGTTTTATCCTTGCTAATGTGCCCAGCAGCAGCAATCAGTTCATCAACTACTTTAAAGCTCATGGCATTCTTTTTTTCTGGCCGATTTATCGTAACGGTTGCAATATTTTCAGTCACGCTGACTTGCAGGGTTTTATATTGATAGGCGGTGATAGCATGCATAATGATCCTTAATAATAAATGAGGGAGATAAGATAATGTTCATTTTAGCTGCAATATGCTATCAATCTTAACAGGCTTATATCTGCTATACCTTACGAATAATTGACTGTAGCGCTATCAATATCTTTATGTTTAAAAACACGTTTCCATGACATTATAAATAACTTATCAAATAGCTATTTACTACTTATCTAGCCTATTATTTTAGCCAATATTTATTCAACTTATTTTTTATTCTCATTAAATCATCTTCCATGTCATATCATTTTCGCTTAGACGGTGATAGGTCAATTGCGGGTATGGAGATAGATCAAGCATCTGTAAATTGGTCAACGCGAGCAATAGGGCTTCATGATAAGGCTTGAGCATTGCAAACTGTGCTGGCGTAGTGTGTTGTACATTTAATAAGCACTTATCTTCTAAGTCTTGGCTAGCTTGCCGTAATTGCGGAACACCAGTGTAACGACTTGCACCTAAAATTCGATGCGCAACTTGCGCGAGCATGTTTCGGTCTCGTGCCTGCCATGCTTGAGCCAAGGCGTCTTTTTCATCTGCAATCGTATCAATCATCATAATGATTAGCTTAGCAGCAAGATCTGGCTTATTCGCCGAACGGGTCAAGGCGTCTTCCCAGTCCAATACCTTTAGTCCATCAATAGCACTACTCTTCCAACCGTTGTCTTTTGACGACTGCTCTTGTGATTGCCCATCTTGTTCGCTGGAAGATTCTTGCAGTTGGTCTTGGTATTGTAAGCCTTGATAACGCGGCTGAGTAACACGTTGCGGTTCTCGCATATAATCATCACGAGGTTGAATATCCCGCATATAATCGTCACGAATTTTCTTTAATGATAATGGGCGCGGTACTGGTTTATCTACTGGCGTGCTTTTTGGCATGCTGACACTAGCACTATCTATGACCTCAGGAGCTATGCTATTAATATCATCAGCAGGCGTAACTGTGCTCAGACTTTGTGTGGTTGACGTGCGCCCTAACCATTTTTGTAGCACTTGTAACAATTGCGGTTGGCTGATTGGTTTGCCAACATAATCATCGATACCGCACGCGAGCAGCTTGTCACGCTCATCAGATAATCCATGAGCGGTTAATGCAATAATAGGAATATGACTATCACCGACTTCGATTTTGCGAATTTGCTGCGCTGCCTCGCGTCCTGACATGCGCGGCATTTGGATATCCATAAAGATAAGATCGATACTGTCTTTATCCTGTGCCTTATCTTGCGCCTTATTTTTTGAGTTAGCTGATTTTTCTTCTGTGTGCATATCTGTAGTCGATGCAGTATTAGTAGAAGCTGTATTGATTTGAGCACGAGCTTGGGCTTTTGAAATCTGCGTTTTGTTGGATAAGCTTTGCTGAGTAGGTTTAGCATTTTTTATATTTTTAGTTTGCTGTTTACTAATCAATTCAATAGCATCAAAGCCACTATTGGCAGTAATGACGTGAATGCCAAGCTCGCTGAGAAGTGCATCTAACACCAAGAGATTGGGCAGATGATCGTCTACAGCAAGCACAGTCACGCCATGCCAGCGCGGTGCTTGCGCTTCGATTGGTTCGCTTTTCTTTTGGGTATCAAGCATGGCATACAGCTGCCTTTTATCCAACGGCTCATATAGGATATTGGCGTGATAACGGTTTAATAGTGCCTGATCGGCGGCAACCTGATAGCCAAAGACAGCGAGCTTACCTTGATAATGCAAACGAATTTGTTTAAGCAGTGCCATCATGTCATCTTGAGTATCATTATCAACGATTACCCAGTCCCAATAATTGCCCTGCTCTTTAAGCGACTCAAGTACACCTGGTAAAGAGTTGGCCTGAGTAAGCTTAATCGGTAAGGTCTGCAAGCTGGCTTTGAGTACTTGTCTGGAAGCGTTGTGATTAATCCAAACCAAGACGTTAAATTCATCATTTTCGCTGGCAAGTGGCGCTAGTACCGGTAACGCAATGGTTTGCCCTGTCGCCGCTTCTAACACATCAATATGAGTTGGCATGCGGAACCAAAAGGTCGCCCCTTGATTGGCTATGTTCTCTTGGGCGTTATCATAAAAACCAATATCACCGCCCATAAGGCGCGTTAATTGCTTAGAGATTACAAGGCCTAGCCCTGTGCCGCCATACTGACGTGTAATGGATGGATCGCCTTGGCTAAAGCTTTGAAATAACATCTTTTGATCTGCTAGAGAAATTCCCTTACCACTATCTTGGACACTAATCATCAGATAATTATCGCGATGATCGTCCAAGCTTACTCGCACCACTACATCACCGCTATCTGTAAACTTAATGGCATTACCGACTAGATTGGTCAAAACTTGCTTGAGGCGTAGGGCATCACCCACAATGCGCATTGGCACATCATTGTAGAACAACACGGCCATACGTAGGCCTTTCTCCGCCGATACTGGAGAGAGCATATCGACCACGTCATATATGGTGTCGTAAAGGTCAAACTCATGACGATCAAGCACCAACTTACCTGCTTCAATCTTAGAGAAGTCCAACACATCATTCACGAGCGCCAGTAGATGCGCAGATGATTTACGAATCGTATGCACGTATAAGTCTTGCTCAGGATTTAGCTCACCGTGGCGTGCCAGCAGATTGATAAAACCATCGATGCTATTCAGCGGTGTCCGCAGCTCATGACTAATATTGGCTAAAAATGCAGATTTGGCTTGGCTGGTTGAAATCGCATCATCACGCGCATTGCGGATAGAGATGTTTTGCATTTCCATCTCATCAAAAGCCAGACGTAAGTCATCCTCGGTCTGTTCAGCATGATCTTTTAATTCTTGAAAACTTGAGTGCAAGCGCCGTAAAGTTTTTACCAAGTCTTGTTGCAGCAAGTTCAACTCACCATCGGACTCTACTGGAATAGGCTTATATAAATTATCTACATGAGTACGCTGTAGCTGCAAACGCAGCTCATAAATAGGCGCAATCCAGCGTTTGGCATAAATATTAAGACTCAACAGCAAGATTAAGATAGTAAAGAGACCGGTAATAACCAGCGCCATAGCGATACGGTAGCGCGCAATGTAAAGCGGTTCATTATCCATATCGACGAACAGCCACAATCTTTGCCCTTCAAAATCACCCAATACGCTGCCATAAGCCGTACCAATAGGCGTGGCTTGCTGTGATAAAAAATTTTGCGACGTATCAATTAAAGGCCAGCTTTCACTAACCCCATAACCTACCGTCGCGAGCACCTGATCATTCTCATTGATAATTGCAATGCGTTGTACATGCTGTTCCGACTGCATACGACTCAGTCTATCGCGAATCGATACCAATGTTGCCATGGCGCCTTTAGGAGCATCAGTTGTCGCACTGAGACTTTCATCAATTACTCGAGCAGTAGATGAATGAGAGGTAGGCATTCCTCCCAGCGCTTCTTCTGATAGAATTGCACTACTCAATCTACCACCACGAGCACTAATATAATGGTCTGAATGTACTTGAGATAAGGGTAGATTCTCAGGTCGGATATTGTTTTCAAGTGCCGCTTGGCTAGCAGCTGCCATATCACTAACCATATTTTGAGAATTTTCCTCATTAGCTTTTGACTGCTGACGTTCTTGCTCCAATAATGCAGGGATCAGCTCAGTTACCATAGGTTTATAACGAATCAACACGGCTTCAGCTAAAGCCTCCTGCTCTGATTCACTGGCACGCATAGTTTCATGAAAAACTAGAATGCCACCGACCGCTGCCAACACACAAATCGGCAAAAACACCAATATGATCAACTGACCATAGGCGCTACTGGTATCAAAGCGTTTTTTGTATGCCATGTTAGATTTAATCCCTACAGACGTTTATGCTATGTATAAATAGCAAATATAAGCTGTTTTGCCTAGGGCATGTCCTCATTTTAAAAATGGTGATAAAAATGAGATAAATTGCAGTCAAACAAGGAAGATAGCGCAGATAATATCGAGATATTAACCAGCTATTTGACGCTGTTTGGCAAAATTTAGCCATTTTTAGTCCATTTAGATGATAATCGATTGAATTGAGGACATGCCCTAATAGTTAACTTTCTAAATATTTTAGGTATTTTAACAGTATTTATAGATATAAAGGTTGTCATTGCAAATCATTGCTGATGAGCGACTGTAAATCACAACTTAGAAGATTGTTGTTGCCAACTTGCTATGGATTTTAGTGCTTACCTTATATTCCAATAGCTAAAAAACGCTTCATCATTTATGGTTAATAGTTATTACTGGGAGGCAATTTACTTGCACAGCCTTGTTTTTAGCACTATTTGTTTACCAAAATATCTTGATGCTATCAGCGTAGCTAAAAACAAAATGATATAATGATGCAAATTTTTAATTGTCGCCATTTTCTTATGATTGAAATGCTTTAATGAGCGTTTATATCAATCATTAGCTAACACGGCTAGTAGCTGTGGAAACACTTAGTCAAAAACCAAAACTATATTTAAAAAAACAAACTATTATTTGAAAATAAACAAGGATACCTTATGTCCTCTACGGCCATGTCAAACGCCAACTTTATTACTCAAGTCACTGAGCTTGCCGATTGCGTTGGTCAGACGCCATTAGTGAAATTACATCGTTTGCCTATAGAAGAAAACATTATAAATGGCGCGGTGTTATTGGCCAAACTTGAAGGTAATAATCCTGCAGGTTCTGTAAAGGATCGTCCTGCTTTTAATATGATTTATCAAGCGGAGCAGCGTGGTGATATCAAGCCTGGTGACACTTTGATTGAAGCAACTAGTGGCAATACTGGCATTGCTTTAGCCATGGTCGCCGCTATGCGCGGTTATCCAATGACACTACTGATGCCGACCAACTCTACCCAAGAGCGCAAAGATGCGATGATGGCTTATGGTGCTACTTTGATTGAAGTAGACGAAGGAATAGAAGCAGCACGTGATTTAGCGCTACAAATGCAATCTGAAGGTCAGGGTATCGTATTAGATCAATTTAATAATCCTGATAATAAGCAAGCGCATTATCTGACTACGGGTCCTGAGCTATGGGCACAAACTGATGGTAAAATCACCCACTTTATTAGCTCAATGGGGACTACAGGTACTATCACAGGCGTGTCAAAATATCTTAAAGAGCAAAATCCTGCGATTAAAGTTATCGGTTTGCAACCTGATGAAGAAGCTTCTATCGCTGGTATCCGCCGCTGGCCTGCTGCCTACATGCCCGGTATCTTTGAAGCAGATTTAGTCGATGAAGTTATGGATATTGATCAGCGTATCGCTGAAGTCTATATGCGTAAACTGTCGAAGACTGAAGGTATCTTTGCAGGTGTTTCATCAGGAGCAGCAGCATGGGCAGCTACGCAAGTTGCCAAAGAAAACCCAGATGCCGTTATTGCCTTTATTGTCTGTGATCGTGGCGATCGTTATCTATCAACTGGCTTGTATAATGTTGATGACAGCAGCACGCAAGCATAAGTAAGTAACTAGGATTATTTATGTCACATGCCCTACCTGCTAATCCCATACTGGTTTTCGATATTGAGACAGTAGCAGATACTGACGCCGCACGCCGTATCTATCCGCAGTTGGCTGATTTAAACAATGCCGATGCTTTAAGTGCATTGACTGCGATCAGAATACAAGAGGCTGGGCATGACTTTATGCGTTTACCATTACAACGTATTGTCTGCATATCGGCGTTATATATTAAAGATGGACAGTTTTCTTTGTTTTCTTTAACTGCAGATAAATTTAGCGAAAAAGATATTCTTGCCAAGTTTTTTCGAGCATTTAATGATATTGAAACCTTGCCACAGCTGATTAGTTGGAATGGCTCTGGCTTTGATATTCCGGTTCTTATTTACCGTGCTATGCAATACGATTTGTCTGCCCCATGGTTATTTGAGGAAGGCGAACGTATAAAAAGTATGCGTTTTGATAATTACGTCAACCGTTTTCAAACAAAGCATTTGGATCTGATGGACAGATTTAGCCAATACGGTGCGAGTCGACGTGAAGCAATGGATGTCGTTGCAAGCCTATATGGCCTACCCGGTAAGACTGATGTGGATGGCAGCATGGTTGGCGAACTCGTTAACCAGGGTGATTGGCAAACGCTATCGATATATTGCGAATCTGATGTCATGAATACATGGCTGATATATTTACGCTGGCTGCGTCTGACAGGTAAGCTGTCGTCACCGTCTTATACTTATTGGCAACAGCAGAGTCGTGATTATTTGGCAAAATTCACTCAAGCAGATGGCAAAGCTCGCCATCATGAGTTTATTGCTGATTGGTCATCTGCGCCCCAGTCATAAAAACTAAAGCCATAATCACCCCAATTGTAAAAACCAGAGTCATAGAAATAGCGCCATAAATAGTAGCACGCGCCATCATTCTTTTAGTTATTTATCATTTATTATTAAGGCAGGTTTATGCAACCCACCGATTCACAAACGTCTACAGCACCTGATACTACGTCACAAGTCAACGATACCCAAACGATCACTATCCCGCCTAATAAGAAAAAATCTAAACCATCGTCAAAGACGCGTCGTCGTCTAAAAGAGGCAGAGCCACTACCTTTTACTATTGATGGCTTATCGCATGATGGTCGCGGGGTTGCGGTATATGGCAATGGCTTTGGTGAGGCCGATGGTCATGTAGAAGATAAGCATGGCAAAAAGGTCTTTGTCAGCTTTGCTTTACCGGGTGAAAGTGCTTTAGTGAAACTAACTAATAGCCGTACCAGTTTTGAAGAAGGCGACGCAATTAGTATCACTGCCAATCCAAACCCTGAACGCGCTGTACCGCCTTGCCCACACTTCGGTGTATGCGGTGGTTGTAACTTGCAACACTGGCAGCCAGATAGTCAGATCAACTTTAAACAATCGGTACTTGCGGAGATGCTCGTGCATCAAGCGAATGTTGAGCCTGATACTTGGCTTGCGCCGGTAGTGGGTGATCGCCTTGGCTATCGCACCAAAGCTCGATTGGGCGTACGCTATGTCGCCAAAAAAGAAACCGCTTTGGTCGGCTTTCGTGAGCGCTCAAGTAACTTTTTGGCAGAGTTAAATGAGTGTCATATCTTAGATCCGCGCATTGGCTTTGAGATTGAGAATTTAAAAACACTTATTAGTACGCTTGAGAGCCGTGACAAAATTGCTCAGCTTGAGCTGGCAATGGGTGAGCAAATGCCAGAGCTACCCGATGGCAATCAGCCAGTTGCACTCATTGTGCGTAACTTGGCACCCTTATCTGACGCAGATATAGAGAAGCTAAAAGTCTTTTTTGCTGCACGCAACTGGCAGTTATATCTACAGTCTAAAGGCGCTGATAGTATTAAACGTATTGCTTTAACTGACGCTGATGATATGACCGAGCAGTTTGGGCGTCTATATTATCAATTGCCAGAATATGATCTTACTTTTGAGTTTATCCCTACGGACTTTACCCAAGTAAATCTGTCCGTTAATCGACAGATGACTAAGCTTGCTTGCGAATTATTAGATCTAAAAGCGGGTGAACGCGTACTAGATCTGTTCAGCGGTTTGGGCAATTTCAGTTTGCCATTAGCACGTCTTGTCGGAGAAACCGGTTCAGTCGTAGGCGTTGAAGGTAGTGATGCAATGACTGCACGTGCAGCAGAGAATGCGCGTCGCAATGACATTCATAATACTGAATTTTATACTCAAGATTTGACTCATGATTGCTCAGATAAACCATGGGCTAATCAAGGCTTTGATGCATTACTTATCGATCCACCCCGCTCTGGCGCTTGGGAAATTATGCAGTATTTACCTAAGTTTAACGCTGAGCGGATTGTTTATGTCTCTTGCAACCCTGCTACTCTTGCTCGTGATACAAAAGCACTATTGGAGCAAGGTTATCGTCTGACTCATGCTGGAGTGATGGATATGTTTTGTCATACTGGGCACGTTGAGTCAATCGCACGCTTCGAAAAAGTAGCAGCTTAACTTAGCTTAACTTAGCTTAACTTAGCTTATCTGGGCTGGACTGGACTGGACTATTGAATACATTTTTAGGTTCTTTATTGCTCCAGCTGGGACGTTTTCTTAACAAACAAAAGCTTGTTAGGATATAGTTACTCTTATATGCATTATCACTACAGAGCCTTGCTTGAATTACAACTTTAAAATGACATAATAATACCCATACAGTCTGTATGTGTATTATTTAATCTTTATACGTATTGTTAAACAATATTGTGTGCATTTGCACTTATAGTCTTAAGATACTGGGCATTAATTCTTTATCATCGTTAGCAAAAATGGACTTTTGCCGCGGTGTTGGTTATATCCGATAATAATTTATTACGGGTTAGAACGAGAGTTTGTGCATAGCAGGTAAGACAATAAGAAATTTTGAAAATAGCTAAGAGGAGCCGGCTATGGTAAAGATTCGAGAAGGTTTACCGCTGATTGATGGACAAACAACGCATGCTGATAGTGCGGCATTGGCAGCACAGTTAGTTGCCAGCCAGCGCTCTCATCAATCTGCTAATAGCTATGCTCAAGTGCCGCTTGATATCAAACAACAGCTGGCAACTCACAAACTCCATACTACTTTCGATCGCTCTGCCCGATACTCTTATCATAACCATGATCCGAAGCTAGAAAACGAATATTCAGAGCATATTCTTCTAGATAACGTTCAAATGCTCTCAGAAATATCCAATGTCGATGACTTGGCTCAAGCCAATATTGATGTACCTGCTTGGCTTGATAACGTTGCAAAACGTATTGGTCAAGACTCTGTACCTAATCTATCTACTGCTTGCGAGTTTATCCGCAGTCGCATGAACACTAGCGAATCTGAGCGTTCTGGTGCTTATGTTACTGGTATTGGTATGGCTGATATTCTAACCTATCTATATCAAGACGAAGATGCTTTAGTCGCGGCTATGCTCTATCGTAGCGCACGTAAGTCACTAGTCAGTTTGGTAGAAATCGAGCAAAACTTTGGTACTGATATCGCGACCTTAGTTAAAGATGCTTTGGCGATGGGAAAACTATCTGCCATTATAGAGAGCAACAAACGCTTGGAAGATCACTTCGTTAATAACCAGCGTGACCAGTTATCGAATATCTACAGTATGCTTATTTCAGTGACTAACGATGTGCGCGTCGTGCTTATTAAGCTTGCTGAACGTACCTTTGCCATGCGTGAGTTGTCATTTTCCAATCCGGAACGCCAGCAACGTGTAGCTCGTGAAGTAATGACCATTTATGCCCCGCTGGCCCACCGTTTAGGTATTGCTCAGCTAAAATGGGAGCTTGAAGACTTAGCTTTTCGCTACCTTGCTCCTGAGCGTTATAAAGAGATTGCCAAGCTATTATCCGAAAAACGTAGCGAACGTGAGGATTATATTCAGCGAGTACAGGACAAGCTCAACGAGGCTTTAGCAGAATCTGATATTACTGCTGATGTTTCAGGACGAGTCAAGCACATCTACTCCATTTACCGCAAAATGAAATTAAAGCGCTTATCTTTTGATCAGCTTTATGATATTCGAGCACTGCGAGTATTGGTTGAAAACCCATCAGATTGTTATCATGTTTTAGGATTGGTACACGGCTTGTGGCGTTATATCCCTGAGCAGTTCGATGACTATATTACTAACCCAAAACCGAATGGCTACCGCTCTTTACATACGGCTGTCATCGCTGAAAATAAATCACTCGAAGTACAAATTCGTACACAAGGCATGCACTTTGAAGCCGAGCTTGGCATGTGCGCACATGTCAATTATAAGGAAGGCCTAAAAAAGAAAAAAGATAGCTATTTAACTCAAAGAATCAGCTCCCTACGTCATTTACTATCTGTTAATAATGAGACACGCAATCAAACACGCTCAGGTCTAGAAACAGATGGTGACTTTAATGATCATGGTTTAAACGAATTTGAAGATGAAGAGCCAATCGTCGATTTCGATGAGCTTGAAAGAATCTATATTTTTAGCCGAGACGGCGACATCACTGAGCTACCAAAAGGCGCTACCGTGCTCGATTTTGCCTATTACGTTCACACACAAGTAGGCAATCGCGCCCAAGCTGCTCGGGTAAACCAGCGCTATGTGCCACTCACTTATCAGCTAAAAACTGGCGAGCAAGTTGAGATTATTACTAAAGCATCACGCGAGCCCAATCGTGATTGGCTAGTGGCTGCACTCGGTTATATCCATACCAATCGTGCACGCTCTAAATTACGCCAATGGTTCAATAAGCAAGACCGTGATAAAAATATTGAAATTGGCAAGCAAATGCTTAGTAAGGAGCTTGAGCGCCTGTCAGTACATCCTAATAGTATTGATTTGAATGACTACACCCAGTTCTTTCACGTCAACACCACTGACGATATTATCGTAGGCCTAGTCACAGGAGATATAGGCCTGCATCAACTGACCGGACATATTTCTCGTCAGCTGCATCTTGAGCCTGAAAAAGAAAAAGAAGAATATGCACCTAGTGTTGACCCAAAAGCTACAGGGAAGCTTGACGCGTATAAAATCTGTATTGATGGTCTTGATAATATTGAGATAAATCTGGCAGGTTGCTGTCATCCTGTGCACGGTGAGCCAATCTCTGGTTACATTACTTTATCTCGTGGCGTTAGCGTTCATAATCGCGGTTGCCCTGAATATATACGCTTGATCGAACGTGATCCTGAACGAGAAATAAGTGCCGCTTGGAAGTCTAAATCCGGTCGTTATCAACCCGTTGATATTCATATTGAAGCCTATGATAGACGTGGACTGTTACGTGATTTGACTCAAGTTATTGATAAAGAGAGTGTCAACATACGTAAGGTTGAGACTCTAAGCACTGATGACAATATCGCTTCTTTAAAGTTCCATATTGAAGTGTCAGGTTTAGCCCATTTATCCAAACTACTTGCCAAACTTGAGCAGCAACCGGGAATTCTGCACGCCCGTCGTTCTGTTGCCTAGTGGTAAATAATCAACAGTAGTCATGCAGGAGATATATGCATTAATCATGAATATATCTCCTGCATGACTGAACTTCTATTTTAAATAATATTGTTATATGCAGCTAATAACTTAACTTTTAATTAATGCTTTCCAAATTTTTATAGAAAATTACTATGCCTGAATTACCTGAAGTTGAAACCACTAAAACCAGTCTTGCGCCTCTATTGGAACAAAGACTAACCGCTGTAGAAGTGTTTCAGCCAAAATTGCGTTGGCTTATGCCTGCCGACTTAGACGCTCTGATTGATTACACTTTGCAAAACGTAGAGCGCCGCGCAAAATATCTAATCCTTACCTTTATACCGAACGCAGAGCTTGTAGAAAACAGTCAAACTATGACTGAGAGCAACTCTTTACGTCAACGTAAGCTGATAATACACTTAGGAATGTCAGGAAGTTTGCAACAACATCTCGTTGGTACTGATAAACGTAAGCATGATCATTTAGTAATCACTTTTGACAATGCTAACGGCATACAGTCGCAATTGCATTACCATGATCCCAGACGTTTTGGAGCTGTGTTATGGTATAAGGATTATAGTGCCAAGCTTTTAGATCATCTAGGTCCTGAGCCGTTATCAGCCGATTTCACTGCTGACTATTTATACCAGCTGATTCAACGTAGTAATGGTGATGAAACGACGGACAAGAAAACTAAGAAACGCCCTATCACCCGTGCTATCAAATCAGTAATTATGGAACAGCAAGTTGTCGTTGGCGTCGGAAATATCTATGCGACAGAAAGTCTATATTTGGCAGCCATACATCCTGCTACCCCAGCGCACAACGTATCTTACAATCAAATAGTAATTTTGGTTGATCATATTAAGATCATACTACAACGAGCCATTGAGCTTGGTGGTTCAACATTACGTGATTTCACAGTAGCAAGTGGTCAAACTGGCTACTTTCAGCAAACTTTAAACGTCTATGGTAAACAAGGCGAATCATGTCCGCATTGTGATACTGCGCTTGATAATATTAAAATTAATGGGCGCGCTAGTGTATTTTGTCCAAGTTGTCAGCGGGTTTAATAAACAAAGTCCTATCATAATATATAGGGCAAAAAACAGTGTAACGTGCTTTTATGTTGCTTATCGGCACGCATCTTGCTTTAATAAGTAAGCAATGCTGTTTTATGATTACTTTTAACCAGCAGTGCTCATTATTCATACCGCTTACACGTTTTAGGAAATCATGATGACTGTTAATGCCAATACCCAACGCATTGTTAAGAGTAAGCTTCTTACCGCTATTCTAAGCGTAAGCTTCATTGTAGCGTTCACACAGCCTGCCTCGGCCGCGATAGAGATAGATGAGGGCGACTTTGGCCCATCTTATGATACGATGATAGTCGATACAGTCGTTGGTAAGCCCTTACAGCTAGTCACCGCAGTCGCTGGTACCGCCGCTTATCTTGTGAGCCTGCCCTTCTCCCTTATCGGTGGTAATGCTGATCAAGCTCAGCAAAAACTATTCGTTGAACCTTGGGATGCTATGGCGCGCTGCTTAGGTTGTACGGTTGCTGAAGATAATTTTTATAAATCACAAAGTGTTAACGATAATGTCGTACGTATCGTTGTTGATCGTCCATCAGAGATTTTGATTAATACCAATGATTATGTGATCGTTAATCAACCTTAAAACCTAACTTCTCACTTTAAATATTTTAGCTCGGATTAAAGCAAAATAGAATAAAAACAAAACCAACAAAAAGGGCTAACTCATTGAGTTAGCCCTTTTTATTATTTAACTATTTTATCAATGAAGATTGATATTAAGCACCTTTCTTACGACCATAACGCTTACGCTCACTTTCAGTCAAATAACGCTTACGTAGACGAATCGCTTTTGGCGTGACTTCTACTAATTCATCATCTTGAATGAATTCAAGTGCTTGCTCAAGCGTAAACTTAACCGCTGGCGTTAGCGTTAGCGCTTCATCAGTACCACTGGCACGAACGTTGGTTAACTGCTTAGCAGTCGTTGGGTTAACGGCCATATCATCGTTACGTGAGTTAAGACCAACGATCATACCTTCGTAAACTTCAAGCTGTGGCTCAGCAAATAATTTACCGCGTTTTTGTAGGTTAAATAGAGCAAAACCTAAGCAAACACCCTTCGCCATAGAAACTAAGACGCCATTCGAGCGACCACCAACATCACCGATCTTTTGTGGACCGTAATGTGAGAAGCTTGACGTCATGATACCGGTACCTGAAGTCAAGGTTAAGAATTCAGAGCGGAAACCAATCAAACCACGTGCAGGCATAGTCGCTTCGATACGCATACGACCTTTACCATCAAGCTCCATATTGGTCATCTCGCCTTTACGCAAGCCGACCTGCTCCATGATAGAACCTTGATGCTCATCTTCGATATCGAAGACAACGTTTTCATACGGCTCTTGTAACTTACCATCAACTTCTTTAACGATAACTTCTGGGCCTGAAACACCCATCTCAAAACCTTCACGGCGCATGTTTTCGATAAGTACAGATAGATGAAGCTCACCTCGACCTGATACTTTGAATTTATCAGGAGACTCTGTATCTTCTACACGTAATGCTACGTTATGAATCAATTCACGCTCAAGACGCTCACGAATATTACGTGAGGTCACAAACTTGCCGTCACGACCAGCGAACGGTGAGTTATTCACTTGGAAGTTCATCGATACGGTTGGTTCGTCAACGGTCAATGCTGGCAATGCTTCAACGTGGTTAGGATCGCAAATAGTATCTGAAATATTAAGCGCATCAATACCTGTAATACAGATGATATCACCCGCTTGTGCATCTTCTACTTCGATACGATCCAAACCGTGGTAACCCATAATCTTTAGGATACGGCCGTTACGAGTGTTGCCATTCTTGTCGATTACAGTCACTTGCGTGTTGGTTTTAACTTTACCACGCTGGATACGGCCAATACCGATAACACCAACGAAGCTATTAAAATCAAGGCTTGAGATTTGCATGCGGAATGGCGCATCTGCATCAACCTGTGGTGGCTGTACAACATCAACGATAGTTTTAAATAACGGCGTCATGTCATCAGCTAAATTATCTGCTTCTAGACCTGCAATACCATTCAGCGCTGATGCATAAACAACTGGAAAATCTAATTGCTCATCAGTTGCACCTAAGTTGTCAAATAAATCAAAAATCTGATCCATTACCCAATCAGGACGTGCACCAGGACGATCAATTTTGTTGATAACAACAATTGGTTTCAAGCCTTGCTCAAACGCTTTTTGAGTCACGAAACGGGTTTGAGGCATTGGTCCATCAACAGCATCAACGACTAGAAGTACACAGTCAACCATTGACATTACACGCTCAACTTCACCACCGAAATCGGCGTGACCTGGAGTGTCAACAATGTTAATACGATATTCAGTATCGTCAGTGCTGTCTGTCCAACGAATGGCTGTATTTTTAGCCAAAATGGTAATACCACGTTCTTGCTCAATATCACCTGAATCCATTGCACGTTCAGCAATGTTTGCACGATCGCCAAAAGTGCCAGATTGATGTAATAATTTATCAACTAGCGTTGTTTTACCGTGATCAACGTGGGCAATAATTGCAATGTTACGCAGGTGTTTGATATCGTTCGCCATATAAAATGCTCGTTTTGTCTTAATAAAATGCAGTAGCAGTAAGCGCCGCTGGAGAAACTTTTATCATAAAGCAGATAGATATTTTTACTTTACTATCAAATGACTACGCAATAGGAGTAGTGGGATAAGAAATGCTGGCAAAGTAGAATTTCTATACTGATAAATCCATCGTACAGATAGCTATGCTAATGTACACTTTGTCAATCTACAAAGTGTTTGGGCGGCTAGTATAACATTATTACATTATAAATTTATGCAATAAGTTATTTATCTGAGTACTTAAACAAAAAAAAGCCACCTAATAGGCAGCTTTTTTTGTAACTTTATGATTTAGAACATAACTAACTGGTTATATATTATTGAATAACCATGTCTTTAGTTTGCTCAACAGTCATTGTTTTGTCACCAGTAATGATGGCATAAACACGACGGTTCATAGCACGACCTTCTTCAGTATCGTTTGGAGCGATTGGACGGTCATAACCGTAACCAACTGTTGATAGACGGTTTGGAGCAATACCAAATTCGTTAGTCAACATAGATTTCACAGCAACTGCACGGGCTTCAGATAGACGTTGGTTATAACGTGCTGAAGGACCAGTTTTAGAAGCATGACCTTCTACACGAGCGCTAGAGTTAGGATACTCACGCATCTTCTCTGCTACTTTAGAGATTTCAGTTTTGTACTGGTCTTTGATAGCTGATTTATCATTATCAAAGAATACACGTAGTTCCATTTTCAGCTCGTCAGTAATATCTACTGCTACTGGGCAACCGCGCTCATCGACTACTACGTTCATTGGAGTGCCTGGGCATTCATCGATGCTATCAGGTACGCCATCGCCGTCTGAATCAACGTCTTGCTCAACGATTACTACTGGTGGAACAGAAACTTCAGGCTCTACTTGTGGTGGTACTGCTACTGTTGGTGATAAGTGGCCACCAAGTACAACTTCTAGACCGGCCAAAGCCATGCCTTCCCACCAGTTGTTATCAAAGTTATGAATCGCACGAGCTTCACCACGTAGGCTTAAAGCGTCGTTGATGCGATACATAGCACCTAGACCTAGGTTACCGATAGTGTCTTTAGATGATGAAACTTCAGTACCAGCTTGGACAGTATCACCATCCGTATTGGTATAAGTTTCTTGGTTTTCAACTTCAATCTTAGATTGACCAGCACCAACTAGAACATATGGTTTGAACGCACTATCAGTATAACCAGTAAATTCTTCAGTACCAATCAAGAAGTTACCAGAAATCATAGTTTGTTCGATATCGAAACGGTTAACACCAGCATCTGCAGAATCTTCAGAAGCTTCACCGTTAGCACTTGATACGCCATACTCTACTTGAAACTGAGTAGAAGGAGTAAGCTCGATACCTAGAGCAGCACCAGTGTAAAGGCTGCTTTCTTTAGCTACGCCGCCATTGCCGTTACCACGAGTACCATCACCGATAACATCGCCGTTAGCATTTTCGTATAGGTTCTTACCTGTACGTAAGATTTCGCGTTGTTTCTCACTAGTATCACTGAACTCTTCAGTCATGTGATAACCAAGTAGTAATGGGCTAATAGTAACGCCAGCATTAGCTGCTAAAGGCGCAGCTGCTACGGCAACTAGAGCTAGAGCAATTTTATTCAATTTCATGGACTTCCTCCAAAGGATGATTTGAGTGATGCGTTAAGCAAAACCGCTTCCTAAGATGTAATAAAAGTAGACATCTTTTACGAATGCATAATTATACAACAAAACTAATTAGGAAGTAGCTTATCGACTATCAATTAAGTTTACAACTTTTTTCGTTAGGCAGCTACACATTATTACACGATAGTGTTGCAACTAAAACACAATAGCCTGCTTATTTTACTAAGAACTAACACACGTTGCAATTTTAGTCTTTTGAATGCTAATTCGCAATAGAAGTAACTCTGGTTGTATCTATTGTCTGTCATCAGTTTAATACAATTGTATTTTTTTCTCTATTACAAAAGATGTGTTTTCACTAATTGAAACATTTTTTGACAGTTGTACTATATTTTGTTTATATTAAAACAATGAACATTATTTGATTCAATAACCAAGATAACGATGTAAAAAATTTGTAAGTGTAGAGAAGTCAGTATGTTCTAAAAATCTGATGCTTTATATAAGGCAAAACAGAAGAACGAATATTTATTTAAAATTATAAGTCCAATCAAGTTAGCTCATACAATAAACCCATCATTATAGGTAATGACTATATATGACTAAGCGACGTAATACGCCATGCCCTACTCAGCAGATATCAAATCCTGACTTGTTTAACTTCATTGTCGTTGACCATTTAAAAGCTATCAAAAACCTTTCTAACCACTATAATCAAAAAGGATTTAATCTCATAGAACTCATAGTAACAATAGCAATTTTAGCCATCATCGCCACAATAGCAGCTCCAGCCATTTTAACCCAACTGGCAAGTATGGAAGCTAAACGTATTAAAAATCAATTAGAGACCACGCTTAAGATAGCAAAAGCTGAGAGCTTTATAAGAAGACAGAATTTGTTGGTTTGCCTATCTAATTCAGGAGGGCGTTGCCACCGAGATAGCTATAAAAAGCTTCTATTATTTGTAGACAATAATAATAATAAGCATTTTGATGTTCAGGTTGATGTGCTATTAAAAGAGGAATCTTTGAACCCTAAATACAGCACCCTAAGTTTGCGAGTAGGAAATAAGCGCCATTATACTAAGTTTTGGGGAGATAGCGGTAAACCACGTGGACATTTTGGTCATATAAAATACTGTCCAAGCTCAACTTATGGTCAAGCTATGTATCAGATCTCATTTAATCAAGGTGGTATCATTAGATACAAGCCTAATGATATACATCCTACTGACTGTTTATAAACACAACATCTATCATAACAATATTAGTCAGTCAGCTATCAGCCTAAACCCTATATAGAAAATCACTCATACATCGCAGTTTTCATCATAGTCACTGCTTGCGACAATCCTACAAATATTGCATCGGCAATCAATGCATGCCCAATGTTCAGCTCATAAATATCGTCAATTTGTGCAATCGCCTTAACATTGTCACGAGTTAGACCATGACCTGCATTAATTAGCAATTTATCATCTAAATTTTTTGTGACAATCACTGCTTGTTTAATACGTTGTAGCTCAACATTCTGCGCATCAAAATCTCCAGCCAAACCTACCTCGGCATAAGTACCGGTATGCAGCTCAATAGCATCAGCATGACAAGCAACTGCTGCAGCAATTTGAACCTCATCTGGATCGATAAATAAAGAGACCTTAATACCTGCTGCATGTAACTCATTGATGTATTTTTTCAGATGAGTGATTTGCCCTGCAACGTCCAACCCTCCCTCAGTAGTTAGCTCCGCACGCTTTTCAGGTACTAAGCAAACCCAAAATGGTTTAACTTCGCAAGCAATAGATAGCATTTCAGAAGTTGCTGCCATCTCCAGATTCAACCTAGTAGTCAATTGTCTCGCTATCTCATACACATCTGAGTCTTGGATATGACGACGATCTTCACGTAAATGTATAGTAATGCCATCTGCGCCTGCTTGCTCGCATAATAATACTGCCTCTAAAGGGCTAGGATAGTTGACACCACGCGCTTGACGTAAGGTTGCTACATGATCAACGTTGACACCTAATAGCGGTCTGTTTACTGAGTTTTGTGAAGAGGTGACCATAAGAAATCCTTTTAAAAACGAAATCTGATTGACGTATAGATGATAATGCTAAAATAGCGTCACATTTAATATTGATTTAAACAGCTATATGTTAACCAAATGACTGCTTTATTATTGGTAACGCTGCTGCTGTTGCCATAGTAAGCGACTTTGTAATGGCTGATAGTCAAGCAGATGATCAATCAGATGTCTATGTAGCCTTGACCAATTGCTTAGCGTCGCGTCAGTAATGCCCAGTTGTGCCATTTTTATAATATCAGCCCCACTGAAAACTGTTTGTAACGCATTAATTGTCGTTTTATCAGGTTGAAAAGTAGCAACAAAACCTACATCAGACAAAAACCGATAATCAGTATCAGGCTCAATAGGTGCTAGTATGTTGTCATGCGTTAACGTTAAAGAAAAGCCTATCTCTTCGAATAAATGAGATTCAAATTGGCGTAAGCATAATCTCAACGCATCCGCTGCTAACGGCTGCTTTAGCTGTAATAAGCTGTTTTGATAATGTTGCCATAATACTGGCATCGGATCTTCGCTAGGCAACAACTTCCACAATATCTCATTTAAATATAATGCGGCGTACTGTTGCTGACCGCTTATTTGTTGATAACGTGATGGCTTAGTAGCCGTAGCAGACTCTGTAGAGTCATCCTCTGCTGGCATCAAATTAATCTGACTAAAGGTTTTTAAATCACGCTTGCCCGTTGCAAACAGTTGTAACGGCTCAAAGAGAGGCGCACCCTTTTTACCAATACCGTGCACTACACCATGTTGCTCGGAAAACAAATAGTAAAGTGCACGTTTTTCTTGATAAGCTCGCTGATGTAATAAATAACCTATTAATGCTTCATTGCGCATTGTCTGTTACCTCAACATCATGTCCAGACTTGATGTTTAGTTTAATCAATAACCCAAGCTTGTTAATGCACGCTCATCATCAGACCAACCACGCTTGACTTTTACCCATAGAGTTAACATTACTTTTTTATCAAATAACTTTTCCATATCTTTACGGGCGTCCATACCAACTTGCTTGATACGCTGACCTTTTTCACCAATCACGATGGCTTTTTGGCCATTACGTTCTACATATATTGTTGCATCGATGAAAGTACATGCTTTACGTGGACGACCTGTTTTAGGATCCATATGAGCCGCTTCATCTTTGAACTCGTCAATCTGTACAGTTAAATCATAAGGCACTTCATCACCAGCGCTACGCATAATTTTTTCGCGGATAATCTCACTGGCTAAAAATCTCTCTGAGCGGTCAGTGATTTGTTCAGTGTCATAAATTGGCGTCGCCTTCGGTAGGTGCGAAGCAATAACTTCCTCAAGACGATCTAGGTTTTGGTTCTTTAGAGCTGAGACCGGTACGATGTCGGCAAAGTCAAAGCTGTCACTGAAAGTTTCAATCAGTGGCAGAATAGACCCTTTATCTTTTAACGTATCTGCTTTATTAATGACCAATACGACAGTTAAGTTAGTATCACCAAGCTTCTGTAAGGTCAATAAATCATCATCACGCCACTGGTCTGAGTCAACCACAAACAGTACCAAATCTACATCTACCAGCGCTGATACAGCAGCTTTATTCATACGCTCATTGATAGCACGTACTTCATTACGATGAATACCAGGCGTATCTACAAATACTGCCTGCATTTCATGAGTGCTCAAAATGCCATGAATGCGGTGACGAGTCGTTTGGGGCTTACGTGAGGTAATCGACAGCTTTTGTCCTAGTAAATGGTTCATTAAAGTCGACTTGCCAACGTTTGGACGACCAATGATCGCTACGTAGCCTGCTTTAAAGTCTTCAGCAACGCCATCATTATTACTTGGCGCAAAGAACCCATCAATCGCATCGTTATTTTCAAGATCAGTATCGCTATCAGATTCGTCAGCATCGTCATTATCTTGCTGCTGAGTAGCTGTTAACGATTCGCCTATTTTTCTACTTTCTTGTATGTTTTCTACTTGTTCTACAGTGGTAGCTTGGTTTGTATCAGTGTTCTCTGTCATATTATTGGCATTATCTTCGGGGGTAGATGGCAAGTCAGTATGATTGCTCATAGGGTAATCCTGTGGAGTTTTGATGATAGGCCTAGCAGTATATTTAATCTGTTAATAATACTTACTAGGCTAATTTCAATTTAGAAATAAAGAAATTTGAAGGTCTGTATTGTTTATTAAGTTGTTGATAACCATTAGGTTAGTCTTTAACAAGTATCTAATATTTAATCGAGTCAGGTGAACAAGTTATCAACGTTAGGAATTAAGTTATTAACGTTTTTTAAGCGCGCCAGGTAACTTGTGCAATTGATTGATCATTAGTTCAGCGGCTTTTTGCTCAGCAATCCGGCGACTCTCACCAGACTCAGTGATATCAGGGCAACTGCTAATATTCACCTGACAGCGTACAACAAATATCTGATAAGGCGCATTGCCACGGGTTTCGACCAACTCATAGTGTGGCAAATCAAACTGTTTGGATTGTAGCCATTCTTGCAGACGACTTTTGGCGTCTTTTAGTGCTTTTTGGTCATTAACGTTGTCGATTAAGTCACCATACCATGACAGCACACAATTACGAGTGATTTCCATATCTTGGCTGTCTAGATAAATAGCCCCAATCAACGATTCTACCGCATCAGCCAATATCGAAGCGCGATTACGTCCACCACCTTTACGTTCACCAATACCCAAGATCAGATGGTTGGATAGCTCTAAGTTCTGAGCGATAGTGACTAGGGACTCTTGGCGTACCAATGTGGCACGCATACGAGTCAAACGCCCTTCATTCTGACTAGGATAGCGATGATATAGTGCCTCGCCAACAATCATTCCAAGAAGTGCATCACCTAAAAACTCTAAGCGCTCATAGTTTTTTTTGCTATCGAACGAGCGATGCGTTAAGGCTAACTTTGGTAGATTTAAATCATTAAAGACGTAGCCTAATTTGCGTGTCAATACTTCCAGACGCTGAATAAAATCTGAGCTGATTGGCAAAGTCTCCATAGTTGCGCTATTTTTTTTGGCGGCAGGCAGCGCTTGGTACTGTTGTGGAGTTGATTTCATGCGTGGCTTTTGGCTATCCTTTAATGTTAGTAATTTAAACGTTTAAATAATTGATAGAATTATTTCACAAGAGTCGTCTGACCCTTATGAATTATTTTTAATTGGTAAAAATCTTATGAGAATGCCTACTCTACCGAGGCAGCATTTATTTCACCTTCAAAACGATTAACGATATCGACATTACCGAAAAAGTTACTGGTTTTATCATAGTCTTTATAAATGGCCAGTTGACCTGTCTTGTTATTGGTAAAAGTAAATACTTCTTCAGCGGTCGTATCATAATCAGCATTAATAGAGAGTTGACGGTTAACACGTTCAACGAACTGTTTTGCAGTCTCACCATTATTATTAGCTTCTTTTAACTGCGCACCTAACGTTTTGCTTAGTTGGTAATCACCAACTTGTGCAGGCATGATCGCAATAATCAATTTGCCAGCAATAACAATAATAATTAGCAGCAAGACAATACTAGTCACACTAGACCCACGCTGAGACGTCAAACTCGTTAACTGGTGCGCCATGAGGCCCCCTCTAATGATTTAATTTAATGTATTCTAACCAGTTGTTTCATCCGCCCTATCTATTTTTATATCTCATTTTTTTATTATCCGTTTGTGTACCTTCATATCCACTACGATTAATATGTCAAATATAGTATAAATTTTATTTTGATTAGGGTCAGTATGAATACTAGCATAATATCTAATAAACAAAACAGTTACTGATTAGAAACAATAATCAATCAATTGAACCATTACGAGAGAAAGTTGGAAGATTAAGTCCTGGTGGCTTATGCATCCAAATATAGACGGCTTTACCCGCTAAATTTTCATCGGGTACGAAGCCCCAAAAGCGTCCATCAGCACTACGATCTCGGTTATCACCCATGACGAAATACTCACCATCAGGCACAGTAACCTGCCACTCTGTCCCCGCTGAACTGACTACTTCTGGCGATTGCTGCTGTAAGAACGGTGCATATTGCGAACTATTCATATCTGAAAGATAGCGCACTAAATGCTTATTCTCACCTTGAGTTTCTTGAAAATATTGTGCTTGGTCTTCTTCTTGCTGCCCCATCTGTGTCGCTTCATTCTCAGTCAGTACCTGACCTGGCATCACTTGACCAGCTGGGTAAAGTTGCGCCGTTAGATCAGTGTTAGCATCGAAATTCACTGACTTAGTATCTACTGGCACATCATTAATCGCAATTTGTCCCTGATTATAGCTGACCGTATCTCCCGGTAGACCTATTACCCGCTTGATATAATAGATGCTAGGGTTTTCAGGATAGCGAAATACTATGACATCACCATGCTCTGGTGAGCCAGTATCTAGTACTTTATTATAGGTGAGCGGTAAGCGTACGCCATAAGCATATTTATTGACGGCAATAAAGTCACCAGTATATAGAGTTGGCACCATAGACGATGATGGAATATTAAAAGGTTCAATCAAAAATGAGCGCACAACCAGCACTACTGCCAATACAGGGAAAAAGTCATAGGCCCAGCGCACTAGCAAGCTCTCTTTACCGCGGCCACGTGTTTTACGCTGTTTTAGTGTTAACTTGTCTAGTAACCATATAAAACCTAAGGCTATAGTTAACGGCACCAAAATCAAATTGAAATCAAAATCCATGCTAATTTGCCTATTAAAGATCTGCTTCTATGACCATGTCAATTTGTCATGCCAGTCATGGTCATTTAGAGTTTTAAACAGTGACTTACATGCAGTGATTACTTACTAACTCAGCTATCAGATTATTTAATCTACCTGCAATACCGCTAAGAAGGCTTCTTGTGGAATCTCCACATTACCAACTTGCTTCATACGTTTTTTACCAGCTTTTTGCTTAGATAGCAGCTTTTTCTTACGCGAGACATCACCGCCATAACATTTGGCTAATACATCTTTACGCATGGCTTTAACCGTACTACGTCCAATTATTTGGCCGCCGATAGCGGCTTGAATGGCCACGTCAAACATCTGCCGTGGAATAAGCTCTTTCATCTTGGTAACCAGCGCATTACCGCGATAACGAGATTGTGTTTCGTGCACAATCATGGCTAAAGCATCAACTTTTTCACCGTTGATAAGTACGTCAACTTTAACCAATTTATCGACTTGATAACGTTCAAAGTTATAATCAAGTGACGCAAATCCGCGCGAGACTGACTTTAGGCGATCAAAGAAATCCATCACCACCTCACCCATCGGAATATCAAATATCAGCTGAACTTGTCTGCCCATAAAGCGCATATCAACCTGTACACCGCGGCGCTCAATACACAAAGTCATAACGTTACCGAGATAATCCTGCGGCACTAAAATCTGACAACGGGCAATCGGCTCACGGAACTCTTCGATATTATTCGGTTCAGGCAATCTTGATGGATTATCAACATAGATGATGCTGCCATCTTTTTTTACAATCTCATAGATAACTGACGGCGCAGTGGTGATAAGATCCAAGTCATACTCACGCTCTAGGCGCTCTTGGATAATCTCCATATGCAGCATACCTAAGAAGCCACAACGGAAACCAAAGCCCAACGCATCAGAAGTATCTGGCTCAAAAAATAGCGACGCATCATTAATTTGCAACTTCTGTAGTGCTTCACGAAACTTTTCAAAGTCAGTAGATTCAACAGGGAACATACCAGCATAGACTTGCGGCGTAATCTGTTTAAATCCAGGGATACGATCAACGTCAGGTGTCTTAGAATGCGTAATGGTATCACCGACTGGTGCACCAGCAATATCCTTGATACCAGCGATAATAAAGCCTACTTCACCAGCTTCTAAAATCCCTGTATCTAAAGGTTTAGGCGTAAACACGCCAATAGAGCTGACTGGATGAGCCTCTTTGGTCGATTTAATATAAATTTTATCGCCTTTTTTAACAGTACCTTGACGGACACGTACTAACGAGACAACGCCTAAATAGCTATCAAACCATGAATCAATAATTAATGCTTGTAATGGTGCTTCACGATCACCTGTTGGCGGTGGAATAAACTCAACCAACGCTTCAAGTAGTTTATCAACACCAAGACCAGATTTTGCTGATACTCGCGGCGCATCTACCGCGTCAATACCAATAATATCTTCAATCTCTTGGATAACGCGCTCAGGCTCAACTTGTGGTAAGTCAATCTTATTCAAGACTGCCATCACTTCCAAGCCTTGATCAACGGCAGTATAGCAGTTGGCAACAGACTGGGCTTCCACGCCCTGCGCCGCATCTACAACCAATAACGCACCTTCACAGGCAGCTAATGAACGCGAAACTTCGTATGAAAAATCAACGTGGCCGGGGGTATCAATAAAGTTAAGCTGATAGCGCTCACCATTTGGATGGTCATAAAATAAGGTGACCGATTGTGCTTTGATAGTAATCCCACGCTCGCGCTCAATATCCATGGAGTCGAGTACTTGCGCCTGCATTTCACGATCTTGCAAGGCACCGCACATCTGAATAAAGCGATCGGCAAGCGTCGACTTGCCGTGATCAATGTGGGCAATGATAGAAAAGTTACGAATATTGGCTAATGCAGTCACAAAGCGCCTACTAAATAAAAGGTGATTGGATAACCGCTACTGAACAAAAATACTTGAACAAACGGTACTTGAACAACAGTGGAAAAATAACGGTTATTAGATATTATTGCGATAATAATTTTGGAAATAAGATTTAAAAAATAAAAACTAGTGGTGTCAATTGTGGTAACTAAAGCGTATTTAAAAAGAGCTAAGTTAATAACATTTATTATTAAAGCCGCTGTTCATGACGCTTGATGATATACACAGACATGTGAGCGTATTCTAGCAGTTTTCCACTGTAAAGTAAGGCGATTTTATTGGTAAGGATTTGATTCGTAGCTAAAATTGACGACTGAATGGAGCTAATAGTTATAGAAAGCTTTAAATTAAAGGTTTATAACTCAAAGATTTATAACTCTAAAATAGTTACTGCAAGATATCGACAGATATTTACTGACTATGGCTGCTGAACTATTTAGCAGTATCAGACATTATGCCTGTGGTCTCTGACTGCGGTAAGTACTTATACATCCATGGCGATTTACCGTAAAACGCCCCGTTGATTTGAGTTTGCTCAATCAGATACTCACGGAATCTTAGATAGAACTCATTATCTGGATGTGTAGGCTGCTGCCAAAATTGCGCAAGTGTCTTAGGATCTGTGAGCTTAGGGGTATCGTAGATGGCTCGTCCCATCACTTTGGTAGGTTTTTTATGGTACACCGACTGCAGACCCGTTGTACTATTGATAGTCACCATACCGATACTATGCTTCATAAGTGTTGGCAAGTGCATATCACAACCATAAAACACTCTTGATTTAACTTGATAACGTGCTGCTAGGCTTGCCACCAACTCACGATAATCACGGTGACCACGATCTAACGGATGATGCTTAAATACCAGTATCTGCGTTGTGTCAGCATATTCTGAAAAACTAGCGATCACCTCGTCAATGAACTGCACCACATCACGGTAACCACTATGATGAGTAATTTGCGAGTCATTATGTACCTGCAAGCTAACCAAGAAATAGTTGTTGTCCGCCTGGGAGATTAGCTGCTTTTGTAGCTTTTTATCGGGTAGATAACCACATAGCTTACGCCAAGGTGCTTTTAGCCAAGCTATCGCTTCTTGCCATGCTGTCATCCCGCGATAATGGGAATAATGCGGATAGCGCGATTTATATAGTCTAGTAATAACGTAATAAACAATGGCGGCGATACTCAATCGATAAAAGCGATTATGCGTATACAGTGGTTTATCATTGGCTTTTTTGAGTGCCTTAATATCCGCTATATTTAAGCGCGAATAACCATTGATGCCATGCTCTTGCAGGGTAATATAATCAGGGCGTAAATAGCCTTCTTCAAATACAAAAAAGGATATGCCTAATTTTTCACTTAAGCAGGCAGCCTGTGTATGATGAGGACGACAATCACCAAAACAGACAATCGCATCAATACCATGTTCGACAATAAAGGCTTGTAGCCAAGATGAGAACTGCGCCAAAGTACCTGTATATTCATGAGCATTAGAATGGCGATAAAAAAATGCATCACCAGCATTAAAGTTAATTTTACTCACTTCAATATCTTGAGTTTGCAAAAACGTAGCAAAACGGCTAAAAAACCCGCCCATCTTTCCTTGTAGCAGCAAGACGTGTCGATGAGTAAGCAATTGATGCATCGAAGCTGCCATAAGAGTATGTACCATTAATTAATGAATAAAGGATGAGACTAGGTTGAACGGAAAAATTTCTGATAATAACCAGATTGTACATAAATTATACCGAAAAAAATCATACTTGTCGTAATGGATTTATTTTGACATAAATTAATGATAAATATTGCGTAGGCGCTGTTGCCATTTATGACGCTGCTGCATAAAACGCGTGGCAGTACGACGTTTAAGATGAGCAGTTACTTCTGATAGTTCGGACAATTTCGCTGATGAACTATTGGTTGCACTGGCTATACTACTATGTTGTTTAATTTGCAAAGTCTTCGCATTCTTATTAGGCGGATATAAGTAGTCAATCACTTGTTCTACTTGAGCAAGCCCATAGCCTTTAGGCAGGCGATATAGTGGATAACGTATGAGTGCACAATGCAGCAGTTGCTCAAGTGATAACGTAGTGTCTCGTTTGCGCCTATGTAGATAGTCAGATTTTGGCGATAACTGTGCATCAATATCGGTCGTTAAGCCCCAACCTGCATAAAACGGCAAACCGTAACAAGTGACTTTTAAACCACGCAATAATGCCTCAAAGCCCGTTAATGAACTGATCGTATGTACCTCATCAATACACTCTAAACAATCAGGCATCGCTGTATCATAAGCGACCGCTTGCACCTGCCGTAAGCATTCTGCCTCGACTCTGCCTGTACGCAGTCCTGCTTCCACATCTGGATGGGGTTTGTAAATTAAATAAGCATCAGAATTGTCTCGTCGTACACGCTTAATCAAATCTCGATTGGTTTTAATGTCTGAACCACAATACTGAACCGATAAATCATCCTCTACTTGTCCAACGATAAGTAAGCGCGGTTTACCAGATACCTTTGCATCCTGCATCCATTGCATTTTTTGACTGACAGCGTTCAATTTATTATCAGAACCAACCTTATTAGCAATGTCAGCATCAACCTCAGTACCAACATTATACTTACTAACTCGCTGAGTAAGCAGTTTGGCTTGAAGCTCCCGTACTCGTGCACTTTGCTGTGGACTTAACGCCTCACAGTTACGTAATAATGTCTCTAAATCCGATGGCTGAGTCGCATCATAGTAGATACCTTGCTTATCTATCACAACCGACAAGGGTGCTAGTAATGTAGCACCCAAGCCATTTGAACGGATAAAACCATCTTCCATACAATAAATAGTTGGCATGTCCGACATTGGCTGTTTCGTAAGTTTGCTCTGTAACTTTTTTTGGATTTGCTGGCGTTTAGCTAAGCCCCAGACTAATAGTGGCTGCTGGTAACTGACTGTAAAATGATCCGGATGTAGCAAGTTTTTTAGACGCGGTTTGGGTTTAATGAATAATGTCGTGCGCGGTAGATTAACAAAGGCCTTCACAAAAGGTAGCTTCCAGCGACTGAACTCATATACCGTTAAATTGCCTTCGAGGCGTGCTTGCCAATATCGATTGGTCACTAACCATTCAATCGCGGTATCAATATCACAAGCCTGCTTGGTTGCTGGATCTACATAATGACTATAGTCAATATAGGCGCTATAGAATAATGCCTCTAACGTCGCATTGAATGTACTATTAGCTGCTATAGAAGATTGTTTTTTACGCAAGTTACGCAGTCGCTGAGTGATTTTCAATCGTTTAGTAGATTGCTTAGATAATGATGCTGATTTTGATGGTTTTAATGACTCTTCAACCGCCGGCAATGTGGCTGCGAATGTTTGACGACGTTGTTTGACTGATTTAAGTAAATTTTTCGGCGCACCACTATCATCGGTAAGCCCCCAACCACTATACCAATTAACCCCAAAGCAATGCACTGTTTTGCCTAGCATTAATGCTTCAAAGCCCATATGTGAGCTGACCGTATAGACATCACTGACTTGCGCAAGCAATCCAATAGGATTAAATGCTTGAGTCAATAGTCGGACGTTTTTGGGTAATTTTAGGCTGGTAAGATATCCTGACTTTGCGGCAGGATGAGCCTTTATCCAAATGTGAGCATCGGGATGATTGCGACAAGCAGCCTTTAGCATTCGCTTAAACTGGTTTTTATCCGCACCAGCACCTTTGATGGAGGCATCGCCAGCGACTTGATCAATCAATAACACATGCGATTTTAACGAGTCTTGTTCTATGTGACCGTTTTCTTCAGCAATCAGTTTATCTAATGACGGACAAGTAATCACAGCATTATATTTACTTAGTTTCTCTTCGCAAATACGTGTCATCAACTGCAGAGCATGTTTTTTATCTAAGACATTGCTATCAGCGTTAGAGCATTCTTTGGCACGCGCAACGATTAATTGCTCAAGGCGTGAGGTTTGCATTAAATCAAAGTAAATACCCACATCATCGACAACTACGCTTAATCCATGACGACTGCTAATACCAGAATCTAATGAGCGTAAAAAGCCATCTTCGATACTTAAAGTCGTCAGCTGTTGACGATCAGCAGACTTTTTGGCTCGTTGATAGCTCTTTTTATGACCCCATCCAATAAAAGCATCAGGTGTCTCAAGATCCGAATTAAGCTGCTGCTGTAAACCTGACCATGGATACCAGCGCTGAATGTTCGCTTGTAGCACCTGAGATAACAGTACGTTGTTGCGACGCATGCCTTTGCCAATTACTGCTAGATTATTCGGTAGCTGGTTTTGAGCGGGCAAAAAACGTAGCGCATCATTAGAGGTAGAAGTTACCACCAACTTGCCTTCACATGCTACGTTTTTTGCCATTTTTGATGTCCTTTTTGATTATTTCTGCCTCAACTCATAAATCTAGCATCAATAGTTATAAGTCTAAAATAACTTTAGCCGCTACTGCCAATTGATAAACAATCTGTGAGATTCCGCGTGTAATTTCTACGCGTTTGGTTTTGACCTTTGGTAAGACCATAATTTCATCACCTTGCTGAATAAGATAAGCAGTATTGACCACTTCGTTTGCACCATTTTGATGAATAATCAGAATCTCTTTAGTATCGGCATTATCCCCAAAGCCACCTGAATTAGCAATATAATCGCCAACCGTAAAGTCTGGATTAAAGGTCAACGCACCTTGTGCTCGCACTTGACCGTTGACGGTAATCACTGACGTTTGCGCAGGTATTTCAATGATATCGCCCTGCTGGAGAATAATATCCTGCCAAGAGTTTGGTACGACCACTATTCGACCATCAGTCTTTACACTACGTGCTTTAGCCACGAATTGTTTAACTAAATTGGCATCATCTTGGCGTAACGCTGCCTCTTCACGCGTCGTTGATTGAGTAGCCAGCGTTAATTCTTCTAAGCGATCAAGCGACTCATTAATCATGCGTTTTTGCTGCTCAGCCACTGATTGACGGTAAATAGTCAAATGGGTCAGCTTCGCTAACGGGCTCGGTTGTAATTTTGGCACGATATCTTTCAGGCGTGCGCCGTAAGGTACGACCATTGCACCATTACCAGTATGAGCGCCTTTGACTTGTACCGCGATAGTACCTGCATAACGGTCTGAGGTCACTACCATCTGATCGCCATTATAGACAGGAACGTTTTGGGCGTCAGCAAGTGAATAATACTCTGCCGTCTGCGCGCGTCCTGCACTACGAGTAATACTAACGTTGGTGGCATTCGCTGCGGGACTGGCAACTTGCAATACGTCACCAATGGTCAAGTCATTGACATCAAACTCAAAAGTATATTCGTTCTGAACTTGCCCGCCAACTACAAACGTCTTTTTCTGCGGTGCAACAGTAATCACATCACCATCTCGAAATGCGAATGACTGTAGCTTACCTGCTAATAGAAAATCATACAGGTTAACTTGCTGTAGCAACTGACCATTACGTTTTATTTGAATATCGATATAGCTACCACGAGTCGGATCAACACCGCCTGCCCGATCTAAATATGACAATACTGAATCTGCCGCAAGCCCGCCATAATAACCGGGTTGCTTGACGAAACCTGTCACAAATACTTTAACCGGTTGCGCTTGCTCTAATGAGGCATAGACACCAACGTTTGAGCGATAAATACGACTGACAGCACTTTTAACTACGTTTTGTAGGTTGCCGTTCTGTACACCGGAGACACGAACTGGACCGATATTAGGTAAGAAGATATTGCCTTGTGGATCGACTGTCATCGTTGAGGCGTATTGATAGGCACCCCACATGCGTACCTGTACATTATCACCAGGATTAATCGAATAGCTGTCGTTGAAGGTAGAGCCCGAAGTCGTTGAAAATGCACCACGGAACAGCTGCTCACCAAACATTAAGTCTTTAGTATTGATATCTTGATAAGGGCGCGTCGTATTGATAACCGACTGACTAGGCAAGCTTGCTGAGTTAACCGCCTCTTGCGTCGCTCCTTGCCCTAGAACACCACCAGCAAAAGCTTGCGTTGAGACATTAATATTATTGCGATTTTGATCTTGGCTCGCATTATTAGCACTGGTACCAAAGCTAGAACCTGCTATTTGATCTGCGTAACTGTTCGCTGCTAGCGCTGGAACGCTGGTTGCAGCCATCGTTAAACTTAATACTTTAATCATCGTCACGATAGGACGTGGTTTCATGTTCATGAGCTGTATTCCTTTGCTGATCTGTCGATCATTACTAATATCTGGTTTATCCAATCGTTCACGATTATCAAGTGTATTAAGCTTTTAACACTCTACAGTGTAAATAACCAATAGATGTGATTATAAAGAAGTCATAATCAAACTAGCTGCGATGGTCACGCACAACGGCCATTACTAAACGCACGAAGCCATAAAACATTAATAGTAGTGCCAGCGATGTCCAGATGATATAAAGACGGCGTGGATATAACGCTTCTTCAGCTTCATAAGGAGTCGAAATCACAATCAAATTTTTCATTTTTCTAAAGGCTTCTAAGCGCGACTTTTCAAGTGAAGACAGTGACAACTTATATAGCTCAGTAGCGAACTCAACATCAGCTTTTATACTCTCAAACTGTACAGCTTGACGGTTCAATTTGGTCGTATTTGGTGAAGTTAGCTTGGTTTGCTCTTGACTGATTTGTTCTTCAACCGCTTTGATTTGGCTTCTTAACGACACTACTTGCGGCGCATCAGGATTTAGATAGCTAAGCAATTGGCGCTCTTCAGTCCGTAGTGAACTAAGTTGCCCTTGCAAACTACCGATCAGCTGGTTAACAATTTGCGCATTGGCTTGCGGATCGTAAATCTCATTTTCATTTTGGTAGTTAAGTAATTGTTCTTTCGCTTCATTTAAACGATCTTGTGATTCATCCAATTGAGTTTCAGCAAATATTAGCTGATCACGAGCGACTTCTTGTGAGATACGGTTAACGAACTGCTCAGACTCACCCAAGATAGCTTTGTTAAGCTCAAAAGCATAATCTGAATCAAAAGCTTCTGTCGATACTGAGAGTACATAGCTTTGCTCATCGAGATCGATATGCACACGTTTCTTAAAGTATTCTAGTAAATCCTCTTGCGAGGCGTCAGGGTCTATCTCATAGATAGGATCTGAGCCATCTACATAATAAGCTTCACGGAACTTAAACTTATTATCAAGACGTTTGACCATATCATTTGACAAGATATATTCAGTCAAATAAGTGGCATCTTCTTTACTGGTGCTGTTTACCCCTAACAATGCCGATAAACCACCACCAGAAGGCACACTAGCATCACTGACTTGCTTTACCACCACGTCAGCAGTTGAAATAAAGCGCGGATGAGCAAGTGTCATGACATAATAAATCACCAGCACCCAAGGGAGGATCACCAAGCCGATAAACAGCAAGAAGTCAATAATCTTATTTTTTCGCTTTGTGGACATGCTCTTCATATACCTCAATCGCTTCTTTTGTATCCTCAAACACGTGTGCTGTTTGATCCATTAACACAATACCAATATCACAGTTTCGCTTAATATCACCAATATTATGTGACACTATTAGAAATCCTGCTTGCGCACGGCGAGCCGCTAAAATATCTTCACTACGTTTACGAAAAGCGGCATCACCAACAGCGCCCGCTTCATCAAGCATATAATAATCAAAATCAAACGCTAGGCTTAAACCAAAAGTGAGGCGAGATTTCATGCCCGATGAGTAGCTTTTGACCGGCATATCAAAGTAATTACCGATATCAGCAAACTCTTCAACGAAACGAATCTTTTCATCAATATAAGGTCCGCTTGAGTACAGACGACAGACAAAACGTACATTTTGCCGTCCCGTCAAGCTACCCTGAAAGCCACCTGCCACGCCAACTGGCCACGAGATCGTTGAGTTGGTGATAATTTCGCCATGATCTGGCTCATCAAGTCCGCATATAATACGTAGCAGCGTTGATTTACCAGCACCATTACGGCCTAGCAAACCGACACTTTGTTTATCACCAATGGTCAGATTTAGATCTTTAAATAAATAATGCCGACCTTGCTTGGTCATAAACGATTTAGAAACGTTCTTAATTTCAATCATTTACTTACCATACTTTTACTTACCATACCTTGTTATTTAATATATCTGAAAACTAATCACTATAAATGGATTGGTAGTACTTCAAGCCTTCTATTTTGAACGTATTAAATCTCTTTCCACTGCTTTATACATTAATAGACCTAGGAAATTAACACCTACTGTCCACTTTAAAAAATAACCTATATCGACATGATACGCAGGATAAGTAGGAGCTAGTGCATTCCTCATTAGCTCAATATTATGGACAAATGGTATATATAGTAAATAACTGAGATAGGGCTCAGGAATAATATGAATAGAATACATAATTCCAGAAACGAAATATAAGATAGTAAAAATCAGACTAATAATTTTGCTAATCTCACCACCATAATAGCCGACAACCATCATTATCATCGCTAGACCAAAACCAAATAAAAATAAGGTCAGCCAGCAAAATAACACCACGTCTAAATGCGCAAGGCTAATAGGAATACCAATAAATGCCAGTACGAGCAACAGAAGTACAAAGGTAAAAAAGTAAATTACTAACTCTAAGAATGAGCGCGCAATAATAACGTCAATATGACGGACTGAGCGGTACATTAAGAGACCTTGATTGGCCTCTACTGCTCCTAATGATCGTGTTGCTATCGTACTCATCATACGAAACGGTACCAAGCCTGCTACCAAAAACAGCATATAGTCCATCCCTGGGAGCACACGTGTCATAATAGCGCCAAATATTATTAAATAAATAGCAACTTGGAAGATAATTTCTAAGGGTGCCCATAGATAACCTAATCGATAACCACCAAAGCGCGTTTGTAGCTCACGCATGAGCAAGGCGTGGAATGCAGCACCCATGACTTTCAGGCCACTGCGATGCTTAATAGGACGATAAGGAGGCAATTGTACGGACATGGCGTTACAGGACTTCACTAAAAACAGCCCCTATGATAAGTAAGAGGGACTTAAGTTACAAGAATTAATCTGTGAGTAAGCAGATAAAGCTATGATTTAGCAAGAAATAGGCAGGTAAACGGAATAGGTAGAAATCGTTTGTCAGTCTTATATCATTGCTATGCACGTTATCTAGCAGTTTATTTTAGGCAAAAAAAAACCAACCACAAAGGATTGGAGTTTTTAATAAAACGAGCTACTGCAATATAAATGGTGGCGATGAAGAGACTTGAACTCTTGACCTCACGATTATGAGTCATGCGCTCTAACCAGCTGAGCTACATCGCCATTTTAGGCTCGGTATTATGCCGATACAGGTGACTAACGTCAACCCCTAAACAGCATTTTTTTGCAAAAAATATGAATTTTATTCAAATTAACTGCAATTATTAATACTACTACCAAAAAACGAACAATAAAAATGTTGGTAAACCGATAAGCCGGGTTCTGTCGTGGACAATCATTCCTCTAGGCGTACAATCGCTCGTACGCTCAAGCAACCTACCCGCATCGAACGCGGGCCGCGCCATGCCGATGCCTATTTGGTCTTGCTACGCGTGGAGTTTACCATGCCGTGAACTGTTGCCAGCCACGCGGTGCGCTCTTACCGCACCCTTTCACCCTTACCGATGATATCTAGGATACCAAAGGCGGTCTACTCTCTGCTGCACTGGTCGTCAAGTTACCCTGCCCAGCCGTTAGCTGGCACGCTGCCCTATGTAGCCCGGACTTTCCTCCCCTGCTCATCTGTTGCCAGTGTGCAGCGGCGATTGCCTAGTCTACCAAGCGCGCTAGTATAGCAAATCTAATGACAATATAGGAATGTCTTTTGGGTTTATTTGCACTTTTATAATAATACTGTCAAAAAATCACTCAAATAAAGCCCTGTGGTAAAGTCCAATCATTATCTCTCAGTGATATTTTAGTATCAGACACTGCTATGTTTCTTAAGTAAGGCAACTGTAGCCAATGCGTGGTTGGATACCTTTGACTGAGATGCTGTTGTAGAAAATCAATGGTGCTGTTCGCAATCTCGGTATCCGTATTATCAGTAACGTCATGAATATGATTATAAATGACGCTATGAATTTGTAGACCACGCGATTTTATTGCTTCCAAACTAAGTAAAGTATGATTGATACTACCAAGCCGTCCCGAAGTCACTAAAACAATAGGATAGCCTTGAGCTGCAATATAATCTAAGGTTAATAATTGCTCAGTTACTGGCACTAATAACCCGCCAGCCCCTTCTAATAGCACTACCTCATAATCTGCTTGCAGGCTTTTTGTAGCACCAGTAATAACATCAGGATTGAGCGTTTGCCCTGCTAATCTGCTAGCTAAATGCGGTGAAGCAGGTTTTGGATAACGATAAGGGCAAGTTGTAAAATCCAAATCGCATGGCTGTAGTGGAATAGCCATTAATTGACGATGAATAATAATATCGTCAGCAACACTCATTTCACCATTGTTTGAATTTATTGCCACCCCCGTTTGCACAAGCTTTTGGGTCATGACACTGATGCCTTGCTGCATTAGCGCTTTAGCAATCATTCCGGTAGCATAAGTTTTACCAATATCGGTATCAATGCCAGACACAAATAGAACACTCATCGTTTACCTTATAAAAATAGCTTAATTTTATAACTTGGTTTTTGCATATGCTTAATTTTTATTGCGCCAGTTTTGAGGTTTCAAGATAGCTTGTCACTACCTTTAACAATGCTTGGCATAAGATCTCAAGTTCACTATCAGTGATAATATAAGGGGGCATGATATAGACCAATTTACCAAAGGGTCTGACCCAAATACCTTGAGCTAATAGCAGCGTTTGAAAGATAGGCATGTCAACGGCCTCATACAGCTCAATGACTGCTACCGCTCCCAAACAGCGCACTTCTTTGACACCGTCTAACCTTGCGGACGGGGCAAGCTGTTGCTCCATCATCGTTTGCATCTCTACGGTACGATGAGGAATGTCGTAAGACAATATCAAGTCAATCGAAGCACAGGCAACTGCACAGGCTAGCGGGTTCCCCATAAAAGTAGGACCATGCATCAGTGCTGGATAATCACTATGATGAATGGTATCAGCAATTTTTCGTGTACATAAGGTAGCGGCAAAAGTCATGTAGCCGCCTGTAAGCGCTTTGCCAATTGTCATAATATCAGGGCTAATATCAGCATGCTCACAGGCAAATAATTTGCCGCTACGGCCAAAACCGGTCGCAATCTCATCTGCTATCAGCACCACATCATGCTCATCGCAAAGCTGACGCAACAGTTGCAAATACTCAGGACTATAAAAGCGCATACCACCTGCGCCTTGAATAATGGGCTCAATAATAAAACCTGCTAACTTTGAACCATACTCTACAAAAAATGTGGTCAATACTGCGCGCTCAGACTCTGTTAACGCTCGTCCAAACCCTAAAGGCGGCGCAGGTACAAAGTGCTGCATCGGCAGTTGCTTTCCATACAAGCTGTGCATCCCTGCTACCGGATCACAGACACTCATCGCATGCCAAGTATCACCATAATAACCAGAATGGGTTGAGGCAAATTGTTGCTTGGTTGGGCGTTTTGCAGCAATCTGATATTGCAGGGTCATTTTAAGCGCGACTTCTACTGCGATGCTACCACTATCAGCGTAGAAGATAGCATCCAGCCCAGCAGGGACGATAGAGAGAAGTTTTTTGCCTAAGTCTATCGCTGGCTGGTGGGTCAAACCTCCAAACATTACATGCGCCATTTTACCCAATTGCTTGGTAAGTGCTTCATTCAGTTTAGGGTGATTGTAGCCATGAACGCTTGCCCACCATGATGACATGCCATCGATAAGGCGCGTGCCATCTTCGGTAATGATATAAATACCCTCGGCACGATCAATAATGATATTCGGATAAGTAGGTGGCAGGCTGGCATATGGGTGCCAGAGGTGCTGCTGATCAAAGTCGCTGGTAGCAGTATTGACAGTCATAGTACGCTCTCAAACGACAGGAATTTGCTTTCAAAAAAACATATTACAAGTTGAATATCCGTATTCGTCATATTATTCCTAGTTTTTAGAATTTTTATCCATTGATAGCATAATCTGCAACGTATTATTGACCGGTAATACGTTTGTATTTGGACAATAAATCGCTTTCAGTTTCGACATGGTTAGGGTCATGAGGAATACAGTCAACAGGACAAATTACCACGCATTGTGGTTCATCAAAATGACCAACACATTCAGTGCACAAATCAGGGTCGATAACATAAATATCGTCCCCTTCTGAGATAGCCTCGTTCGGGCAGGCAGGCTCACATACGTCACAATTGATACATTCATCAGTGATTAATAATGCCATGATCTGCTCCTCGCTCTACTGGCAGCCGATATTGTTCGGCGGTGTCAGTGAGTGCTTATTTTATTTAACGTTTAACTTTTGCGTAAAGGCTTGCGAGACGCAAGGGGGAACGAATTTGGTGACATCACCGCCAAGTTTGGCAATTTCACGAATCATCGTCGATGAGATAAACGAATAGTTCTGAGATGGGGTCAAAAATACTGCTTCAAAGTTTTCATCGAGCTCACGATTCATATTAGCCAATTGAAACTCATATTCAAAATCTGACATCGCGCGCAGGCCACGCAATACGGCAGTAGCGTTTTTTTCACGCATAAAGTCTACGAGTAAACCTTCAAAGCCAATCACCGATACTTGCGGTAAATCAGCAAATACTGTTTCGACCAACGCTACGCGTTCCTCAAAATCAAATAAAGGCTTTTTATGATGTCCTGAGGCCACCGCAATCACCACTTCATCGAACAGCTTAGTTGCTCGCGTCACTAAGTCCACATGACCATTGGTAATGGGATCAAAGGTACCTGGGTATAGAATTTTGGTATGCAATTTTGAAGAAGTAGCAGGATGGCTCATAGCATGGCTAATATAGTCGGTAATGTTACGCTATATGCTAGCAAATTTTGTCCAAACTTAATACTTATCTGCTACATTTGTCCTAACAGTTGACTTACATTTTTGTTAGGCGCTTTGCTACAATAGTCGGTTCGACTCATCCCTTCTAGCATGCCTAGTATAACAAACCAGCATGACAAAAAAGACAACTTCTATTAAAGGGGTAGGATGAGGAATAGTTAGACAAGGACAATATATACAAACTATGCATATAGAAGTCCTTATGGAGAAATTATGTCAAAAAAATCAAGAAAACCTGACAATCAAATTGCCAGCAATAAAAAGGCTCGGCATGAGTATTTTATTGAAGAGACATTTGAAGCAGGATTAGCATTACAAGGCTGGGAAGTTAAGGCTATTCGTGCCGGTAAAATGACCATTACCGAAGCTTATATTATCTTTCGTAATAATGAGGCGTTTATTTTTGGCGCGCATATTCAGCCGCTGCTTTCAAGCTCAACGCATGTCAGCCCTGATAGCATACGTACCCGTAAGCTGCTGCTCAATCGCCGCGAAATCGAAAAGCTCATGGGCGCGGTCAATCAAAAAGGCTATGCTTGCGTGCCATTATCTTGCTACTGGAAAAACTCACTAGTGAAATGCCAGATTGCACTTGCTTTAGGTAAAAAACAGCATGATAAACGTAAAACCCTAAAAGACCGCGATTGGGAACGTGATAAGCAACGCGGCTTTAAGCAGCATTTAGACTAAATCTAATCGGATTAGAACTAAGCAGTTAAAGCCATTATTTTAGTCTATAACAAAAACGGACGACTCAATATTAAGCTGAGTCGTCCGTTTTTTATTTATCTATTATTTTACAAGAATATTATTGATTATCATTCTTACGCTACTTGCTCTGTTATCGAAGATTGCATATTTTTACGAGCTCGGTACAGCTGGCGAATACCATGAACAATCAAACAAGCAATCCCTAACCAAATCAAACCGTAGCTATAGATCATCGCTGATTCAAATGGATTGCCCAATACTGTGACCGCTAAAATAAACAATAGCGCAGGTTCTAAGTAACTCATCATGCCATAGACATTCACTGGCAGCATTTGGCTGGCATCAACGTTGGTTTTCATCGCTAAGACGCTAAGTACGCCCAACCCTACTAGCATCATGATAAAAAATCCAGACCCGCTAACGAGCATTAGACTACTCGGTGCAATAAAGAATAAGTAAGCCATGGCAAATGGAGCAAAAATGGTTAAATCAACTAGTAGTCCAGTGACTGCGCCAATGCCCTGCATGCGACGTAAAATATAATAGATAGGATAAGTGCCACAGACCCAAAGCGTTGCCCAAGAAACGCTTTGGGTTCGTACAATCTCACTTCCCACGCCTAATGCAGCAAAGGCAACGGCTAACCACTGTAAACGGCTGAGCTTTTCGCCAAATAAGACGCAACCAAATATCACCATCATCAGTGGAAATAAGAAATAGCCCATCGCGGTTTGTACGCCCTGCCCATTAACCGGTGCCCACATAAATAGCCAAAACTGACTCAAAAATATCGGTGTTGGCAATAGTAACCACGCCCATTGCTTTACGGTTCTAAGTGTCTTTAATTTATCAAAATGTGAACCTAAGCGACCGCTAATGAGGAGATACCCTATTAATGCGCCCCACATTGCCAGCATACGCCACATAAATACTTGCGTACCTGATAACGGTGCTAAAAAACTGCTATACGCATAAAGCACGCCAAATAAAAGGTTTGATAATACAGCCAGCGCCACACCCATTATTAATGTACGTTGCTGAACGCTTCCCGCTGTCCACATCGTAGCCAATGGCAAGCGCGAAACAGTGGTTGTGAGTGTATTTGCGAATACGTTAGATAGCATTGAGATAGACATAGTCAGCACCGTAAATTTGAATAGACGTTTGAGAAGTCAGCTATTAGCTTTTGTTTTTCACTGCTAAGCTCTGTTCGATACCATCTATTTTACTAAGACACTGCGAAATATTATCTCTATATAAATTTAATTTTGAATTTATATATCAAAAATCCGCTTTAAAATTGGATTATTTATCAATTTTTAATCTATAGTGATATTAATTTCTATAAGAGTTAATACGATGAGTGAAACTTTAGATGATATTGATAAAGCCATTTTAAACTTGCTACAGGACGATGCGACGCTACCATTAAAAGCTGTTTCAGAACGTGTCCATGTGTCTATCGCTACTGCTCAACGCCGTATTCAAGCATTGATAAATAATGGTGTTATTACCAAGCAAGTTGCTATCGTCGATCCCAATAAAGTCGGTTACGGGCTTACCGCGGTAGTAATGATAGAGATGGCGCGCTCTAACACCTCTATGCAACATCGGTTTGAGCGCTTGATGAATACGCAGCCACAAGTCATGAGCTGCTATGAAGTATCGGGCGATGCGGATTTTATGCTGATGGTCAATGCCAGAAACATGCAAGACTATCATCAGTTTACAACTGGTTTGCTCACTTATGAGAATAATGTGCGCAACTTTAAAAGCCAGTTTGTGATGAATTTTACGAAGAGTGGGACGAAAATTTTGTTGGATTAGCGCGAATGAGATTATTGTATTTATAAAATTTCTAGTAGCCCTTTGATTTTTAACATGCCTGAAAGTCGGCAAGTTGTGAACTTTCCTTTGTACTTTCTTTTATATCAATAGATTATCTCACGCTATCAATAACTTATCCCTACCTGAGGCGAATTCATGTTAAGATGAGCGGTTTTCGAAGGTATGGGAAAATCCCTCTATTTATCTTCAAAAACTCTTAACGATACACAGCCACATTCTTAGCCAACAGGTCCGCTCATGTCTGCCGATACCATCGCCCGCACCGCCTTTAAGCAAGGCACCAAACCTCTTTACGACTACGACAAACACTGGGCGAGCTGCTACGAGCCTGCGCCTTATCTACCCATGAGCCGCAAAGAGATGGACGATTTGGGCTGGGATGCCTGTGATGTCATTATCATTTCAGGTGATGCGTATGTCGATCATCCAAGCTTTGGTATGGCGATTATCGGTCGTCTATTAGAAGCACAAGGCTTTCGTGTCGGCATTATTGCCCAGCCAGATTGGAAGAGCAAAGATGCCTTTATGGAGCTTGGTAAACCGGTCTACGCTTATGGCGTGACTGCTGGCAACATGGACAGCATGATTAACCGTTATACCGCTGATCGTAAGATTCGTAGCGATGACGCTTACTCTCCAGGTAATGTCGCGAACAAACGTCCTGACCGCGCCGCTATCGTTTATAGCCAGCGCTGCCGTGAAGCTTATCCTGATGTGCCAATTATCTTAGGCGGTATCGAAGGTAGCCTACGCCGTATCGCCCACTATGACTATTGGTCAGATAAAGTTCGTCGTAGTATTTTGCTGGATGCCCGTGCTGACGTTTTATTGTATGGTAATGCTGAACGCGCCATCGTCGATGTAGTACATGGTCTATCGAAAGGTTACACTTTTGAGCAAATGAGTAAATTGCGCGGTACGTCGTATTTATTGACGCCGACACGTCGTCATTGGCAAGCGGACATGACCGAAGTCGCCAGTAACGATGTCGATACCGTCGGCCGTGTTGATCCAATTATCAATCCGTATGTGATGACCGAAGACGTGGATCAATGCTCAATTGAGCAAGAAAAGCCTAGCGACTCACCAGTTGGGCAAGCCATGACAGGCATGTCGGCACAGTATCAGGGTTTCGTCGCAGAGCCAGTCACCAATAAAATCATCAATGCCGATCAAGTTGACGAAGAGACTCAAGTAGTGCAGATGCGCGGCTTTGATACTACCCTTAATGACAAGCCGATGACGGCGCGTAAGTATAAGATCAAAATGCCGCCACGTGAGCAAACCGTCATTCGCCTGCCTGATTATGAGCATGTCAAATCTGACCCAGTCTTGTATGCGCATGCCAGCCGTATTTTGCATCTGGAGACCAACCCAGGAAACGCTCGTGCGCTGGTGCAACGTCATAGTAGCGGTGCTGGTAATTCACACACCTCAATTGACGTTTGGCTCAATCCACCACCGATTCCGCTATCGACCGAAGAGATGGATTACGTCTTTGACTTGCCGTATGCGCGCCTGCCACACCCAAGTTATGGCGATGCACGCATCCCTGCTTATGACATGATTAAGTTTTCGGTCAATATCATGCGTGGCTGTTTCGGTGGTTGTACTTTTTGCTCGATTACTGAGCACGAAGGCCGTATTATTCAAAACCGCTCAGAAGAGTCTATCCTACGTGAAGTAGAGGCGATTCGTGATACCGCGCCGAACTTTACTGGGGTGATATCTGACCTTGGTGGCCCGACTGCCAATATGTATCGTCTAAACTGTAAAGATGAAACGATTGAAAAGCATTGCCGTAAGCCGTCATGCGTCTATCCTGATGTCTGTGAAAACTTGATTACTGATCACAGTAATTTGACTAAGCTATATCGTAAAGCACGTGATATCAAAGGCGTGAAGAAGATATTAATCGCTTCTGGCCTACGTTATGACTTGGCGGTTAAAGACCCTGAATATGTTAAAGAATTGGTCAGCCATCATGTCGGTGGCTATCTAAAAATCGCCCCTGAGCATTCAGAAGAAGGCGTGCTGTCGAAGATGATGAAGCCCGGCATGGGCAGCTACGATAAGTTCAAAGCCATGTTTGAGCAGTACAGCCAAGAGGCTGGCAAAGAGCAATATCTGATTCCTTACTTTATCGCCGCGCATCCGGGTACTAAAGATGAAGACATGATGAACCTTGCGCTTTGGCTAAAAAGTCACGGCTACCGCGCTGACCAAGTGCAGGCATTTTATCCGAGCCCGATGGCAACGGCGACCACCATGTATCATACCCATAAAGACCCGCTACATAAGATCAGTCGTACTGAGGGTGACATGGATATCGTCAAGTCTGGCAAGCAGCGTAAATTGCACAAAGCCTTCTTGCGCTTCCATGATCCAAAAAACTGGGTACTTTTACGTAAAGCATTACAAGATATGGGTCGTAGTGATTTGATTGGTAAAAACCGTGGCTGCCTAATTCCGCCATTTAATGCCAGTTTGGAGGGCCGCGATGCCGCGCAAGACAGCTATCAATCGGCACGTAAAAAGAACAGCCGCCTTGGTAATGACTCAGTGAAGCGTAGCAATGGCTCAGCCAATAACAATGCAGCTAGTAAGAACAACAAAAAAAGTGTGAGCAAAGGTAATTTCCAAACGCAGCATACTGGTTTACCACCGCGCAAAACTAAGTAATATTGATAAGTCGTTTAAGTAACATAAAACGATGGGCTGAACCTTATCAGCCCATCTAAGTAAGACAATAAAAAGCGCACATTGGCTCCCAAGTCGATGTGCGCTTTTTTATTTGAACTGGCTTATTTAATTTGAGAACTATCGATATAGTCGATTCACTCTAAAAATGGCATGGTGCGGCTGATAGAAATTTTTGCAGCCGCGCATGTAGATCAAATATATGACACTTCAATTTAGTACAATCTATAGTTATTTGAACTCACATATTATTCAAATTTATGCTTTTGCAAACTCTCTAAATTAAGAATTACATTAGTCAGCTGTTACGTAACGAAACTCACAGCTAGCAAACAATTTCTAACATTTCTCAGGCTTCGTTTTCGTTACTATATGCGTCATATGCTTAACGCATTGTTAAATACAAATAAACGATATGACTTGATGCTTTTGGAGAGAACCATGAATACCTTAACTAAGATTGCTACTGCCTTACCTGCCCTTGCTCTACTTAGTGCTTGTGCTACTACCGCGCCAACGCCTACTGCGCCAAACACTCCTACGACTCCAACAACGCCAAGTACTACTACTCCTGCTTCAGAAAGCGTAACCAATGCTGCCTATGATCGCATGGCGCCAGCTCCTTATACTTGTACTGATGACAGCCAAATCCTTGCAAAACAATCTATTAATAAAAAACAAGTAATGTTGACTGCTACGTTACCTAAAGTAAACTGGTCACAACAACCAATTATCTTGAATGGCGGCGTAGAAGGCGATACGGCAAGCTATGTAAATGAGTCAAACCCAGAAGTTGTCTATGCATGGCATATGAAAGGCGATAAAGGTATCTTAGCGATGAAATGGGCTGATGGTAAAGAATACCAAGTAAACTGCCAAGTGGGTAGATAGTAACTCCATTTTAATCATTCATTAATAATGATAAATCTATACTTGTTAACCTTAGCATTAGTGTAAACAGTCATCGAAAGATGGCTGTTTTTTTTATGCATGTAGTCCATAAAACATATAGTCAGTTCGAAATAAAATCGATACGTTAATAGCGATGTGCTACTGGGGTAAATTTTTCTTGCGTGCTGTTCGCAAGCGTGACAGAGGCTGCAAAAAATTTACCCCAGCAGCACTGTATCAGTTTTAAAGTGAACCAACTATACCTGTCTTACCGATATTTCTATAACAATCGCTCGTTTGCTGCATTTTGCTAGAGAAGCATAACGAAAGCTGTCAAAATAGCGCTTATATAAAAATTTATGATTAATAATAAAGAGGATATGTCGATGACGAAGCGTCTAATGAGTATGATGATAATTGCTACTGCAAGTATGTGGGCGCTAACAGGCTGCGACAACAGTGCTGATACTGCTAGTAAAGTCTCTGAAGATGCGGTAACAACATCAGGCTCATCGACGACAGCAAAAACCATCGACTGGTCAGTAATGTCAAGTGGCGAATCAGCTGCTAACCTCGCTGACTACAACTATCCGTTTGAGCTCGATAGCCAATCTGTACAGTCATATGCTAATTACTTCAAAGTAGATAATGCCACTGCCCAGCATAATTTGACAATAAGTATGGCAAGTAACGAAGCACTGTCAAAGGTGCTCGATCAGCTCAGTGATAGCTATACTTCTCATGAGCTAACCGATGGCAAAGATATGAAGCTTATTATTCATACTACGCCCGATGTCGCTGCCAGCAGCTATGATTATGTGTTAGCTGATGACTTTGCTAAAGGGCTGGTGTTGCCTATCGTGATTCAGCCGGATGGGGTGAAGGGTGAGGTTGAGGTGCATGGTGAGGTGGAGTAGAAGTTAATAGCGTGTGTTTTGATTTATATGACACACGCTACGAGGAAATATTAAGTTTGACGGTAAGGATTATTTGAGGATTCGATTTTAATCTTTTTACCCATACCATTCTTACCGCATAATAGCTTAGCAAAATAAGGCTCATAGTGACTGGCAGCAGGAGCGATGTAAATTTTGTCTAAATGCGCTTTTACCTCTGGTTCGTACTCTACATATAGAAACTTACCAAAATCCATCTTTATCTCAGGTCTATCTAAGTGAGTAATATATACCATTCGACACTCTTGTTCTTCTTGGAACGCAGAATGTTTGATGAGGTATTTTAGAGGTAAAAGAATTTCGCTTAATAAAACTTCTATTTCATCTGACAACTTTGCATTTTTTTCCTCAATCTTAGTTATTTCTTTAACAATAGCTCTATAAACACTTTTAATATCTGTAAAGGCACTTCTGAAAGCTTCAGTCTCTTTATCAATAAAGCTTTGATAGTTCTTCCACTCGTTTTCAGCTTTACTTATCTGTTCACTTTTCACTTGTACAGTTTCATCGTTAAACTCTCTAAAAAATGTTAAACGATTACGCTGAGCTAAATGAATGTAGCTAGAACTAGGATCAAGATAGACACATCTCATCACTGGCTGTTTTCTTATTTTGAAATAACCTTCATTATTTTTTTTGGTATTAAAAAAATCAGAATCTTTAAAATCAATATTTTCAGTTATGACAGATGGTTTTTTCTGCATATCTCTAAATTCATGCAAATCGTCACTAGATTTAATACCACTTTCAAATAATGGAAAAGGCAAGTTTAATATTGAACTATCAAACTCGAAAAAATCTTTTTTAAATACAATACTAACTCCTGAAGCTTCTTTATTATCTTTTTTACCATACAATCTAAACTGATTAAGGCTATCATGATTAAAAGTAAAGCAACTAAGAAACGCATGGTATTTTTCATCGAATTCTGGTGTGTAAGATGATGTATCTTTTATATTTTTTAAGTGATTTAGGAGTAATTGTCCCTCACTAGGATCATTAACATTATTTATAGTATTAAGTCGAAAACTGCTTGATTTCTTTCCGTCTTCTGTGTTCAGTAACTTATCTACGGTATCAGTGCTGGTATAATGAGCTAATTTTCTTTCAGGTATTATATTTTCAATAGACGAACTACTAAAATTTATAGATAAAATGTCAATAATTTCTTGAACTTTATTGAATATCTCTAAAGTTAGTTTCCCTAGTTGTTCTGATTTCGAATGTGACAAGAGTTCGCAGATAAGAAGATAAGTATATGATTCATAAGCGTAGCATTCTTTTGCTTTCTCAAAAGAAGCTATTGCGTTCTTAATATCTCGATCTTCACTAGAATTAAGATTTTTTTCTCCAAATTTAAGTTTTGAATATGCATAATCTTTTGGACTATTAACAACATCCCATTCCGAGAAAGCTTTTTTAATTTCATCTTTATTACTCAATATCCACTTACGTTTTAACTCTAATTTTTTAAACACTCTTTTATGGATATCCATATTTTCTATAATCTTGTCAATATTAAATTGAGCTTTGATATAAACTTCAGGATTATCTTCACATTTGACCTTGCGCCATGATATTAAAGCATCTTCTTTAGCATCTTGTTTAAAGAACATATTGCCAATATTAAATTGTGCCTTAGCATATCTGCTTTTATCATTCTCATACTTTATTTCAGACCACTCTTTTAAAGCTTTTTCGCTATCTCCTCTTTCTTCAAAAATCTGCCCTAAAAGCAGCCTAATTTCACTATTAAATTTAGGCCTATTCGATTTACCTAGTTTTTTTGCTATTTCCCATGCTTTTTCGGCACCTTCTAGATCCTCTTGATCTCTTAGTATTTTTCCAACTAGTACTTGAGATAAAGGATCTTCGCTCTTTCCTTCTATATCTTTTGTTCTCTGCCAAGTCCATATAGCCTTTTCAGTATCGCCTACTTCTAAAAATATAGCTCCAATATCAAACTGGGCAGCATGTTGCCATCTAAAATTACTAACATCCTCTGCATCCTTTTTCAATTTCCTTAGAATACTATGCGCATTTTTGAATAGTTCATTTCCTCTTAAAAGTTGAGCTATATCGTATTGAGCTTCGAAAAATTTGTTATTCTTATCTTTCCCACGTGTTACTTTCTGCAACTCTTCAATCTCTTCCCGAGTCGCTTCATCCAAACCTTCCAAGTCATCAAGATTCATAAACTACTCCCCAACCAACGCCAAAAACTCTTCCTCACCCACTATCTTAACGCCCAATTTTTCTGCTTTGGTCAGCTTCGAGCCAGCCTTATCACCTGCCAGCAGGGCGGTGGTTTTTGCAGAAATGCTCCCTGAGACTTTTGCCCCAAGTGCTTGCAATTTCGCCTTCGCTTCATCACGTGCCATGCTATCGAGTACGCCAGTGATGACCCATGTCTGCCCATCAAGCGGCTGGTCAGCAGAGACAGTTTGCTCGACCTTATCCCAATGTACGCCTGCCTCCGTCAATGCAGTGATGACTTCGATATTATGCGGTGCGCGGAAGAACTCATGCGCCAGCTCCGCGGTGATAGCACCCACATCAGGCGTTTGTAGTAGCGTATCAATATCTGCTGCCATTAAACTATCTAGATCACCAAACTGCTGGGCGAGATTTTGTGCCGTGCCTTCACCTACACCACGAATACCGAGTGCATAGATAAAGCGTGCTAGCGTGGTATGTTTGCTGGCTTCGATAGCACTGATGATGTTTTGTACAGATTTTTCGCCCAACTTTTCAAGGGTGATAAGCTCTTCTTGATGGTTATGCAATTGATAAATATCAGCGACCGTTTTGACGAGTCCATGCTTAAAGAAGCTGACAAGCCAGCTTGCGCCTAAGCCATCGATATCCATCGCCCGACGCGAGACAAAATGAATGAGCGCTTCTTGCTGCTGCGCTGGACAAAATAGACCGCCAGTACAACGCGCCAACGCTTCATCTTCGGGCAGTAATACAGGAGAGTCGCATACTGGACAGGTAGACGGTAGCTTAACGGGCTCAGAGTCCTCTGGACGCTGATCATGCCAGACGCGCGTGACTTTTGGGATAACATCGCCAGCGCGATGCACGCTGACCATATCGCCTGCACGCACGTCCAAGCGCTGAATCTCACCAAAATTATGCAAGGTGACATTGCTGACGGTGACGCCACCGACTTTTACCGGCTCAAGCTTGCCGACTGGCGTGATTTGTCCAGTACGTCCGACTTGCCATTCGATAGCGTGCAAACGGGTCATAACGGTTTGGGCAGGGAATTTATAAGCGGTTGCCCAGCGTGGCTCACGCGATAAAAAGCCAAGCTGCTGCTGTAACGCTAAGCTATTGACCTTAATCACCATACCGTCAATTTCAAACGGTAGATCATCACGCGTTTCAATCACCGATTCATAGTAGGCTTGTGCCTCGCGTGGATTTTGCACGACCTCAACCGCGCTGACCGTAAAGCCAATGTCTTTTAACCATGCTAATGCGGCTGACTGAGTGTTGATATTTTCAGGTAGACCTTGATTGACTGAATAGCAATAAAATGCGAGCGGACGGCTGGCTGCTATACTTGGGTCAAGCTGACGCAAGCTACCAGCAGCGGCATTACGAGGATTGGCAAAGGTCTTTTCTTCTTTCTCTTCTGCTAGGCGGTTTAGACGCTCAAAGCCTGCCTTGGGCATCAGCACTTCACCGCGTACTTCTAACAGCTCGATATCAGCGGCATCAGCTAACCATAATGGTAGATTGCGAATGGTTTTAGCATTTTGAGTAATATCCTCCCCTGTTTGACCATCACCGCGTGTGACCGCTTGGACAAATTTGCCATACGCATATTTTATTGAGACCGCCAGTCCATCAAGCTTTAGCTCCATCTCATATTCAGGGTTTTGCTGCGCGTCATTGAGACGATCATTAACGCGGCGCATAAAATCGCGCAACCCATCATATTCGAACACATTACCAAGCGATAACATAGGAATGTCATGGGTCACTTGGGTAAAAGCGGATAGCGGCGTATCACCGACTTGATTGATGGGGCTGTCCGGCTGTACCAAATCTGGATATTCTTCCTCAAGCTCAAGCAAAGAGCGACGCAATTGATCGTATTCGCTGTCCTCTAAAATAGGATTGTCGAGCACATAATAAGCATAATTATGTTTCTTGATGGCGTCAATAAGCGAGCGCATCTGCGCGATAGTATCAGTATTTTCATCAGACAAAGTAAGGTTTTGCGAAGTCGTTTTTTGATTGGTTTCGGTAGGGGCAGCGGTTGGTAAGATAGGGTCAGTCATAGTCAGCGTCTTTGCAATTCAAGATGCCGATATGATAACAAGTTTGCAGGATACTCGGATATCATTTTATAGAAAATCAGAACAATTGAAAAAGGCAAATAACATCTATGGCAATATTAATTGCGCGACATTATTTGCCTTTTAAGATTCTGCTAGAATTGATTTTAAATTTCGTCTTTATTAAACTTCATAGTCGCGTACTTGATTGCGTAGCTGCTGTTTATATTCAGGTGTAATCGGCTCATTACTTTCATCAAGCATCATCGCATTTAAGTCATCGGCCATCATATAAGCAATACTCATCATACTATCGAAGCTGCGTAGCGCTTGTGGATGCGGCAGAGATAAAAACACCACCACACCGTTGTAAGTATTGGTCGCCACGCTATGCGGATCGAAAGGCGCGATACCACTATCTGTAATACCCATCATGCTAAACCAAAGCATACCAGTGCCGTCTTTTTGCTCATAGCGATGGAACATATTCATCGCCCCAAAGCGCAAACCATATTTATCAATTAAAGCCAATAAATCACGACCACGAATAATTTCTACAGGACGATCACGATACTGGCGCGGCAAGATAGTAATATTGATATTGTCTTTAGCATTGATGAGTGGACCGTTTTGCGCTTGGTCAACTGGCTCTAAGAGGTGCTGATCAAGTATCGGGCTGTTGTCATCAAAGCTTGGCTCTTCGGCCGTATCAATCACTGGCATCAAGCTATCCGTCGCTGACATAAGGCTAGAAAACGCATCTGGCTCATACTCGTTATCACCTTGCATTTCACTAGCAACTTCTACAAACTCAGCATTGTCAGCGCGCTGTTGCTCGTCCTGCCAGCGTACATAGTCCTCGTTGTTTTCTGCGCTTTCATCAATTGCGGTATCACCACGACCCTGTGTCAATTGTGCATCGACATTGGTATGAGTCTCAGTTAAAGGTTCATCTTCGATCACCGCATTTAGATAATCACGATCAGGAGCAATGGTGGTTTCACCAGCGACCGTATCGTCCAAGTCTGGCTGGTCGACAATATTACGCTCGTGGCGCGGTATAATTGGGATACCATTTTTATCATAATTGACTGCCGCAATCTCCGCGCTATTACGACGCTTAAAGCTACGAATGACCATAAACAGGCCTGCAAGCACGATAAATGCAGCAATGGCAATTAATACAAACTGAATAGCGGTCATGAGAAATATATCCTAATAACTATGATAAAAGGGAATACATAAGAGGGAATAAATGGCAATAGTCTAGCATGGCTGACTAACCTCGTCACCATATAGTAATCGTTTATAGTCAGCCTGACATAGTTGCGTTACGTTACAGTCCTAGCATCGACTATAACACTAGGGACTGTATAGAATTCGATACCAGTTATCAATTTTTAATATCAGTTATCAATTCTTAATACTAGTCATTAATACTAACTATCAATATAGCTTGCAGCTTCATCGAGTGAGACACTGACTAAAGTAGAAATGCCTGCGTTAGGCATCGTAATACCCTTAAGCTCATCGGCAATCTGCATTGTCAGCTTATTATGACTGATAAATATAAACTGCAAATCGTCTGCCAACTCATGAATCAGACTGGTAAAGCGGGCAACGTTGGCATCATCAAGGGGTGCATCGACTTCATCAAGCACACAAAATGGGGCAGGATGCTGCTTAAATATCGCAAAAATTAAGCTAAGTGCAGTAAGCGTTTTTTCACCGCCTGAGAGTACGGCCAAGCGACTATTACGCTTGCCTTTCGGCTGCGCCATTAAGGTTAGCCCTGCCCGCCACTGTTCTGATTTTGATGCATTAGCAGGCATGTCGTCAGTGTTGAGCGTTAAGCTAGCTTGTCCACCGCCAAAGACTTTGGCAAATAAATTGGCAAGCTCATCATTGACCGCCTCAAGTGTCTGCATAAATAGCGTCTTGGTGGTCTCATCAATAGAAGCAATCGCCTCGGTCAACGTCTGCATACTGGCAGCAATATCTTCTGTCTGCTGCGCCAGCGGCTCTAAGCGTTCATTGACCTCAGCCAGCTCTGCCACCGCCGCTAGATTGACCGCGCCAATTTTACTTAGCTGCTGGTCAAGCTTAGCACGTTCGGACTCAAGCTCAGCGATTTTGTCTGGACGTACGCGGCGATCATGGGCGATAAAATCCGCTAATAAATTTGAGACACTAATCGGTTGCTGTGGTAACTCTTCATCAGTTTTATATCTATGCCTAATACTATAGTAAGCTTCTAAAGCCTCTTGCGTATGAGTACTGGCATCTTCTAGACGTGCCGCGCTTAATGCCAGCTCGGTGGCGTGATGTGCAAGCTCGCTTTGCTGAGTCTGCAATGACTGTTGTAGCGTATCTAGCGCTGCCTGCTGCTGACTATATTCCTCTTTAAGCGCCGTTAATGCCGTTTCACGCTCTGCTAATACTGCCTGTTGTTCATCGCGTGCTGTCTGCGCAGTTTGTAATGCTGCTTGCAGTGCTGGCAGTTTGTTTTGCTGCTGCTCATGACGTACCTTTAGACTTTGCTCGTTTTGTAGTGACTTATCATATTGCTCACTCGCACGGGTAAGACTACTAACGCTATGCTCTAAACGCATCTCGCTTTGTTGAATACGAAGCTGCAATGCTTGCCAAGCGTCATCATCTGCCTGACGTGTGCGGGTAAGCTCACTACGTTCGGACTGCAACTGCTGACTCAATGTCCGAGCATCCGCTATTTGTGGCGTCAACGCCGCTATCTCACTTTGGATATGCTGCTGTTCATGATTAAGTGTTTGCTGCTCTTGCACAAGCTCTTGTTGCTCTTGCTCAAGGGCAACTTTATCAGTATTTAGACGCTGGCTGTCTGCTTGTAGACGTTCAGCGTTGGCGCGCTGAGTGGTAAGCTGCTGCTGGTATTGATGCTTATCGCGGGTTAATTGCTCAGCTTGCGCGCGAGTTTCTTCTAAGCTGATCGTCAGTGCATCATAGTTACGCTGGTTATTAGCGATGGTCTTTTGCTGCTCTTGTATTTTGGTTTCAAACTCATTAAGCAAATCTTCTAACGCTTGCAGACGGCTACGTTGCTGTAAGCGCTGCGTTAAGAATTGGTTATTGCTATCGTTTTGACCATCTTGCACACCAATAAACTTACTGAGATTAATCGTACCCTGACGACTGATAAGCCAGCCATCCGAGGTTAGCAGGATGGCTGATGATGGTAATATTTTTAGGATATCGGCAAGCGCTTCAAGTGTCTGCTGATTATTCGTTTCAAGCTTCGCGATATATAAATAACAGTGCTGCCAAAGCGCTAAGTTAGGTGCAATAATTAGCTGTGATAAAGGCAGTACTTTATCAACCAAGCTATCAGGCAATGGGCTAACAAATGAACTGTCTCTAATTTCACTTTGCTTAGCAGATAGCCAAAGGCTATGACCAGTTTCTATTGAAGAACTCTCTTCTCTATTACTATGCTCATTTTGTGCAGTCTGATAAGTAAAAAAATCGGTTAAGTTATGCTCAAGCGCTTGCCATAAGCTATTCGCTTTTTGAACGTCGCCGTTAATTTTTTCATTACTTGATTGTTTAGAAACCAGCACATGACTATCCAGCCATAACGCCAATACGCTATCGAGTAGCTCTGCGTGCTGTTGCCCTTTGGTGCTTAACTCAATCTGCTCACGCAAGGTCGTGATAGCCAAGTCTTTATAGTCGTTGGCTATTTCATTTTCTAAATCAGTTTTTAAATTGTCATTTCCTGAAATAGATAATTGCTGTTGAAGTTTTGCCGTAGTTTTAGGATGCAATATCTGGTGTAGAGTATCGTACTCACCTGCTAAAACTGCGAGACGTTTTTCATCCTCACTCAACTCGCGTTGCTGCATATTCAAGCGCTGCTGTAAATCATGCGCTTGCGGTTGTAGCTCAGACAGTCGCTCATCGATACTATCTTGCTGACGCTCAATCTGCTGCAACTGTTTATTTAGCTCAGCAACTTGCGTCTCTAATGTGCGCTGCAAATTGTTCGCGTCAGCCTGCTCTTGCCCATCACCATCAGCCCCGTCAGTATTGGCAGCTGGTGCTAGTGACTGTTGTAGTTGCTGCCATAGACTCTGCCAGTTTTGCTGGCGACGCTGCCATTTCTCATGGTTTTGCTGATGCCGTTTTTGCGCTTGGCTATTAATCGCTTGCTGCTGCTCAAGCGCACGCGCATTATCTTGCAGGCGTGACAGCTTGTTTTGCGCTTCATGCCATGCGCGCTGCAACGGTTGCTCATTGCGTTTATACGCTTCACGTTTATTTGTCAGTTCAATTAGCTGCGGACGCAATTCTTCTAGCACATTTTGCTGCGTGGCTTGCTCAGCTTCTAAACGCTCAATCTCATCGACTGCTTGCTCACGCTGCTGCTCTAAACTGGCTAGTTGCTGTTCAATAACGGTTAGCTGTGATTTGGCATCACTTAGCTGGTGCTCAGCTTGTTGATAGCTTAGCTGCTGCTGATAATGGCTGCTTTGGGCATCGTCTTTTAGCCACTGTTCTTGATTGATATGGGCAGCAAGCTTATCTTGTTTGGCTTTTAGAGTCTCATAGCTGGCTTGTAATGTGGCGACCTCATTAGCGCTACGCTCATGAGCTATTTTTTGCTGCTGCTGATTATGCTTGGCTTGATACAGTTGCTGAATGGCAAGTTGCTGCTTGATATCAGCAAGTGTTAACGCTAGCTTTTCGTAACGCTGAGCGCTTTCTGCTTGCTTAGATAACCGTTTTTGTTGGGTGACCAGCTCGCTTTGCATGTCGTGCAGGCGTGCTAAATTATCTTTAGTTTTCTCTAACTTTTTTTGCGTTTCTTCGCGGCGCGCTTGATAACGCGAAACCCCAGCCGCCTCTTCGATAAATTCACGCAGCTGCATGGGGCTAGATTCAACAATACGCCCAATCATACCCTGCTCGATGACTGCATAACTGCGTGCACCAAGCCCCGTTCCCAAGAATACATCGACCACATCACGGCGACGACAGCGCGTGCCATTGATAAAGTAGTCTGAGCGTCCTTCTTTGTTTACCTGTCGGCGTACTGACAGCTCTTGATAGAGATTAAACTCATGGCGAATACCCGTCTGCTCGTCTTGCGTATGCTCAAAAGTCAGCTCGACACTGGCGACACTTTTGGCAGATTTATCTTGCGTGCCGGCAAAGATGACATCACTCATAGCTCCGCCACGTAACTGCTTGGCAGAGGTCTCACCCAGCACCCAACGAATGGCATCAATCACGTTGGATTTGCCACAGCCGTTTGGCCCGACAATGGCGGTGATACCATGACGGAAGGTAAAAGTCGTTAGATTGGCAAAGGATTTAAAGCCTGCCAGCTTTAAAGATTTTAAACGCATGAATAATCAATAAACTTAGCGAAAACAGGCGGCTATTCTACCTGAAATTGTGACGAGTTTTTAGAGTTTGTGAGGAATGCTATAATAGGGCTTAAAATAACAATGATTAATCTAAGCATCAAAAAATAAGAGAGTTAAAATGACTAAATATAATCCACAAGAACTACAACAAAAATATGAAGAATGGTGTGAGCTACATCGTAGACAGCTTGAAGCGCAACAGCAGTTCTTAAAAGCTGAAGCATTGCAAAACGAATTAAAAGACTACTATTTAAATCCGCAATGGATGACGGATCGTGAAGCGGATATGCCAATTGAATACTCAGGTAAAGAGCACTCTATCTTTAGTGAAGATGCGCTATGGAGTATGCTCAGCGACCATGATGAGTTAGCAAGAAAGTGGATGCGTTTGGGGCTGGATGCGATTGATAAGAAATAACTTAAATCACCCCAATCCCACTTAACAATAACTGCCCACCTGCAAATAATAACAACACCCCAAAAGCACGCTTAAGTGTTAGCGCAGGTAATACATGGGCAAGCTTGGCACCGACTTTTGCCATAGCGAAGCTGACAACGGAAATACATAAAAACCCACTAATATGTACAAAGCCTATTGTACCTTCAGGCAGGTTGACCACATCTTGACCGAACCATGCAAATCCTGCTGCGCCAGCCAATGCAATCGGCAGGCCACAAGCCGCTGAAGTGCCGACTGCTTGCTTCATCGGTAGTCCCGCCCAATTTAAAAACGGTACGGTCAAACTACCACCGCCAATTCCAAAAATAGACGATGCCATACCAATCCCTGTACCCGCACCAAACTGCACACCAGCGGACGGTAACGGCTTACCTAGCTGCTCTTTGTTAGAAAAGAACAACATCTTTAAAGCAACCAATAACGCGCCGACACCGATGATGGCTTGCAATACCTTACCGTCAATCATGTCAGCAACGCCTGCTCCAACGAGGCTACCGATGACCAAGCCCAACGCCATTTTTCGCCACACTTCCCAGCGTACACCGCCGCGCTTATTATGCGCCGTGAGTGAGCTAATAGAAGTCACTACAATGGTCGCAAGTGAGGTACCAACTGCCAAATGGGTGACCACTTCAGGAGGAAAATGATACGCAGTAAAAATCCATACCAATGCTGGTACGATAATCATGCCGCCACCGACACCAAACAAACCTGCGCTGACCCCAGCAAATGCCCCTGCAATGACAAACCACACATATAACATTATAGCTCTACCTTTTATTATGGTTATTTTTAGTTGATAATAACCAGCGCCTGCGCGTCATTAGCATCTAAGTCGTGACAATTCTGCCGATGGCTGTCATTCTTAACAATGGCCTTAGTATATCAAATGCTATCTCAAAGACTCTATCAAACATTATATGAACTACAGCGACTAAATTTATGCCGTTATCTATATCTATGCCGTCACCAGCCAATCCTTCCGTCCATTTAGCTGAGGTTACGCATCGTCATGTGACCAGCAGTGCCTCTACCAATAGTGAGCTGATAGACGCTGTGCAAGATGGTACGCTGGATGCTACTGAGTTACATCTACTAACGGCTGAGACCCAGAGTGCAGGGCGCGGACAGCGAGGACGCTCATGGCAATCACCGCGCGGTAATGTTTATCTGTCGTTATACCATCCAGTACACATGCCTATTAGCGGTTTGTTATCGTTAATCATCGGCGTTGAGCTGGCAAAAACGCCTGTTATCCAAACATTGAATGAGCAATTACGCGCGCAAAGTTTAACCCCTATTGGCGTAAAATGGGCCAATGATTTAGGCTTTTATCAAAACTCACCCGAATCAGTTAAAGCTGAACTAGACACGCAAATTATTCAATTTAATAAGCTTGCTGGTATTTTAATTGAACCAGTATGGAAGGCAGGAAAATTGGTTGGTGTAGTCATGGGCGTTGGACTTAATGTACAAGCTGCGCCAAAGCTAACCGCGCAAACTTGTGAAGGCATGAGCTATCAAGCAGTTAGCTTGCAAGATATTTATGGAATGCTGGCGTCAGATAACGCGAACAGTCTACCAACCTTACAAACGCTTTATCAGCAAATTAGTGAAGCGTTACTGGCGGCTATGACCCGCTTTGAGCACTTTGATATCGAAAGGCCAACTGGACATACTTACTATCTGGACAGTTTTTTGCAAGAATTTGCGACGATGGACGCACTGGCAGGTCTGCGATTACGTGTCACCCAAGACCATGATGATAATTCGCATGTAATCACTGGTGACGCCTGCAGTATTGATACAAACGGCTGTTTGCAATTGCGTCAAGATAACGGTAAGATTTCTGCGCTTTTTACCGGTCGTATTGATGTGATTCATGAGGCTTAGACCGCCTACTTAACGAGCACTATATAAAGGGATTTTTATGCTCTGGTTAGATCTTGGAAATACTCGTCTTAAATACTGGCTCACTGATGATATTGGGCAGATAGTCGCGCACGATGCCAAGCAGCATTTACAAGCGCCTGCCGAATTACTCATGGGTCTAACCGATCGCTTTGAGCGTTATGCGCCCGACTTTATCGGTATCTCGTCAGTACTGGGTGACGAGCTGAACGTAAAAGTATCAGAGACTTTGAGTCGTCTAGATATTCCGTTTGAGTTTGTCCATGTTGATGCTGAACACCCATTGATGCGTAGCGCCTACAATGACGAGCAGCTCGGCTGCGATCGTTGGCTACAGATGCTGGGCGCAGTTGATAAGAAAAAGCGTCAATGCGTGATTGGCTGCGGTACAGCGGTAACGATTGATTTGATTGACCATGCTGAGCATTTAGGCGGTTATATTTTCCCAAGCATCTATCTGCAACGCGAGTCACTGTTCTCAGGTACCAAGCAAATCACCATCTCTAACGGTACTTTTGATAGTGTCAGTCAGGGCACCACCACGCAAGATGCAGTACATCGCGGGATATTATTATCCATCGTTGGTGCGATCAATGAGATTAGCCATCGTCATCCCAACTTTGAAGTCATTATGACGGGTGGTGATGCCGCCATTATTGCGCAACATGTCAATCGCCCTGTACGCCTGCGCGATGATTTACTGTTAAATGGTCTGGCACGTTATTTTGACCATAGTAAACTGTCATAGTAATTTTAATCTAAGATTTTTATAAGATATAAAATAAACATAAAAAAAGCAGTACGTTTTAAGCGTACTGCTTTTTTGTTATAGCCTGTTCGATTTCAAACCCATACAGAGTGCTAATGGGATGAGTTTTTCGTAGCCTCTGTCACGCCTGCGAACAGCAAGCAAGAAAAATTTAGCTCATTAGCACGAGGATATTAATGTATCGATTTTATTCTGAAATTAATATCTAACGAACATTCAATAATTTTTACTTGGTCTCGTTAAACAGCTCACGACCAACTAGCATACGGCGAATCTCGCTGGTACCCGCGCCGATTTCATAGAGCTTAGCATCACGCCAGAAACGACCTAGCGGATACTCATTGGTATAGCCATTACCGCCAAAGATTTGGATACCTTCGCCTGCCATCCAAGTGGCTTTTTCGGCGCACCATAAAATCACACTGGCGCAATCTTTACGCACTTCTCGACTATGACCAGCACCGCGCTGATCTAGCATATCGAGATTTTTACCAACAGTATATAAGAAGCTACGTCCTGCTTGCAGGATGGTATACATGTCCGCGACTTTACCTTGGATAAGCTGAAACTCACCAATCGCTTGACCAAATTGCTTGCGATCATGGATATAAGGAACGACATTATCCATCACTGCTTGCATGATACCGATAGGACCTGCGGCTAATACCGCGCGCTCGTAATCTAGACCACTCATCAGTACCTTAACGCCTTCGTTGAGGCCGCCTAAGATATTCTCTTTAGGGACTTCAACATTATTAAAGATCATCTCACCTGTATGACTGCCGCGCATGCCTAATTTATCGAGCTTTTGCGCTGTACCAAAACCTTCCATACCTTTTTCAACGATAAATGCCGTCATGCCTTTAGCACCCATCTCTGGATTAGTTTTGGCATAAACCACCATTACGTCAGCATCAGGACCATTGGTAATCCACATTTTGCTACCGTTTAAAAGGTAGCCGCCGTCTTTTTCTTCGGCTTTTAGCTTCATACTGACCACATCTGAGCCAGCGCCCGTTTCACTCATCGCGAGAGCACCAATGAATTCTCCGCTAATGAGTTTCGGCAGATATTTTTGCTTTTGTTCCTCTGAACCATTGCGTTTAATTTGGTTGATACATAGATTAGAGTGCGCACCGTAGCTCAGCGCCACGGAGGCTGAAGCACGACTGATTTCTTCCATTGCGACCATATGAGCGACGTAGCCCATATCAGCACCACCGTACTCTTCAGGAACAGTGATACCATGTAGACCTAAATCACCCATCTTTTGCCACAAATCCATTGGGAATTCATCGCTGCTGTCAATCTCAGCCGCACGCGGGGCAATTTCTTTCGCTGCAAACTGCTGTACCACATCACGTAACGCGTCGATATCTTCGCCAAGCTGAAAATTCAATCCAGGTAAACTCATAACTATTCCTTGTATTTTGATGTTTTAAATATTAAATGTTAATTTGTCTTTAAAGCCATTATATTTTCAGCGCATTTAATTAGGACTGACGCTTATTAATCAACGCACGCGCCACGCTTGACCCATTACGACGACCTAAAAAATCACTGATACGCTCACCTGCCACGACTAATTTATCTAAGTCAATGCCAGTGCTAATACCCATACCGTGCAGCATATAGACTACATCTTCGGTTGCGACATTACCCGTTGCGCCTTTGGCATACGGGCAGCCACCAAGCCCAGCCACTGAGGTATCGAATTCGCTGACGCCCATCTGTAGTGCGGCTAAGGTATTACTGACGGCTTGACCATAAGTATCATGGAAATGTCCTGATAGCATAGTGATGTCGGCATATTCTAGTGCGGCTTGTAACGCGCGCTGTACTTTCAGCGGAGTACCAACACCAATCGTATCAGCAATACCAATCTGTTCTGAACCAATCTCAACCAAGCGCTTAGTCACATAAGCCACTTGGCTAGGGTCAATCTCGCCTTCATAAGGGCAACCGACCGTGCAAGAGATAACACCGCGTACCTTGATGCCCTGCTCTTTTGCAGCAGCGGCAACGGGTGCAAAACGTTCAATACTTTCATCAATACTGCAATTGATGTTTTTTTGACTAAAGGTTTCACTGGCTGAGCCAAAAATTACTATTTCATCAGGACGATGCACAATAGCATTTTCAAAACCGCGCATATTGGGCACGAGTACTGAATAAATAATGTCATCACGCCTATTATCTGCAAGCACGGTCATCAGCTCACTGTTGTCGCCCATTTGCGGCACCCACTTTGGCGAGACAAAGCTGGTCGCCTCAAGCTTTTTGACGCCTGCCGCGATTAAATCGTTGATAAGCGTTTGCTTAACGGCAGTCGGTACCGTCATCGATTCATTTTGTAAGCCATCACGTGGGCTGACATCCACGATGGTGACGTGCTCTGGATACGAATGGCTCATGGTTATTATCCTTTCATTGTTCTTATACTTCAGTTCTTATACTTCAGTTCTTATACTTCGGCTCTTAAGCTTCGCTAGCTTCCGTGTCAATACGCAGCAGCTCATCACCATCAGCAACCGAGTCACCCGCCGCAAATAACAATTCTGCCACCACGCCGTCAGTTGGTGCGGTAATGGTATGTTCAATTTTCATCGCTTCGATAACGGCAAGTGGCTCACCTTTTTTCACGCTATCGCCGACAGCCACTTTAAAGGCAACGACCTGCCCTGGCATTGGTGACTTCAAACTACCGACCGCCGCAGACTCTTCTCCCACATGCGCCATGATATCAATCAGCGTAATCTCATCACGCCCTCTATCAGTGAACACATAGACTATCTCATTATGTACCCAGCTCTGGGCGTTAGTACGTGCGCCTTCTAACCATAAAGTATGATTGTGTGCGTCACTGCTGGCGTAGCTAACTTCACCTTGATAAACAGTTTCCAACTCAGCAGCTACATTGATATTGCTATTATCCTGAGTGTTAGCGACCTCTTTTTCAATGACCAACGTAAAGCTGCTGGTATTTTCAGCACCCTTTTTACTGTCAGAATAATGTGCGTTGTGCCAATTGCTAATACGGGCGCTATAAGCTTGCTCATCATAAACCAAGCTAAACGATCTTGCATAAGCGTTATAAGCACGGAAACCAGTAGGCTTACTAAACGGATCTGCATCTGCGTCTTGTGCAATCCCTTCACTGGCAAGCTGCTGCGCGATAGCAGTAACAGCAAGCGTCGATAACTGAAGCGGATGCTGATTAAACAGCTCGTCCGCCTCACGCTCTATCAGTGCAGTATCGAGGTTGGCTTGACTAAATGACTCAGTATTGAGAATGTAGCGCAAAAATGCCACGTTAGTCGGCAAGCCAACGATGCGTGTTTGTCCGAGTGCTCGATCGAGTTTAGCCAATGCTTGCTCGCGAGTGGGCGCATGAACGATAAGCTTGGCAATCATAGAGTCGTAGAACGGGCTAATCACATCGCCCTCGCGCACCCCATCATCGATACGCACGCCTGCGCTGTCGTTATTAATAACAAAGGTGCTATGCTCAGGTTTTTGATAAGTAAATAAAGTACCTGTCGCTGGCAAAAAACCATTGTCAGGGTTTTCTGCACAGATACGCGCTTCAATCGCATGACCATTAATCGCCAGCTCATCTTGCTGCTTAGGTAATGGCTTACCCGCGGCGACCAAGAGTTGCCACTCGACCAAATCAACGCCAGTGATAGCTTCACTGACTGGATGCTCAACTTGCAAACGGGTATTCATCTCCATGAAATAAAAATTCATAGAACCTTCGCGCTGTTCAACGATAAATTCAACCGTGCCTGCACCAAAATAACTAACCGCACGTGCGGCTTCGATTGCCGCTGTTCCCATCGCTTCACGCATGGTAGCGTCAACACCTGGAGCTGGCGCTTCCTCTAATACCTTTTGATGGCGACGTTGTACCGAGCAATCACGCTCAAACAGATGCACATAGTTGCCATGCGTATCACCAAATACTTGGATTTCGATATGGCGTGGTTTTAGGGCATATTTTTCGACCAATACCTGATCATTACCAAAGCTGGTAATCGCTTCACGACGACAGGAGTCTAACAGGTCAATAAAATCGCTGCTCTGCTCAACGATACGCATACCTTTACCGCCACCGCCAGCACTGGCTTTAATCAGTACCGGATAGCCAATGCTATCTGCTTGCTGTTTTAAAAACTCTGCATCTTGATTATCACCATGATAACCCGGTATCAATGGCACGCCAGCCGCTTCCATCAAACGCTTGGATTCAGATTTGCCGCCCATCGCGCGAATAGCATCAGCTGATGGACCAATAAAGACCAAACCTGCATCCTGACAGGCTTGAGCAAAGTCAGCATTTTCACTTAAAAACCCATAACCTGGGTGAATCGCTTCTGCACCAGTCTCTTGAGCAATCGCAATGATAGCATCGCCTTTAAGATAGCTGTCTTTGGGAGACGATCCGCCCAAATAAACGGCTTCATCACAGACAGCGACATGCTTAGCTTCACGGTCGGCATCAGAATAAACAGCGACGGTATTTACACCCAGACGCTTTGCAGTCGCTGCAACACGGCAGGCAATTTCACCACGGTTGGCGATTAGAATTTTAGAAAACATAACTATCCCTGTGTCTTGTCGTTTTTATCGTTTTTAACATTCGTTTGTGACATTAATAAATAATAAAATATAGGTTGATGTTCACGTGTGACTGTTTTAAAAAAATAGCATCTGCTGTTAATTTATCGTCAATTTACCAAATATCTCTTCTATTATTAATCTGCTGTCAGCCAATCAGGCTTCCTTTTTTGCAGAAACGCTTGTACGCCTTCTTTACCTTGCTCTGATGAACGAATATCAGCGATGCCTTTTACCGTATCGGCAATCAATTCATTGGTAATGGGTGCGCCCGCCACTTCATGCAATAAACGTTTGCAAGTCTTAACCGCATCCGGGCTGTTTTTGACCACTTTGGCGCAGAACGTGGCTACCTCATCATTAAGCGCTTCTTCGCTGACGCGCTCATGGATCAAGCCCAGTTGCTGAGCTTTTTTGGCATCAAAAACTTCTGCACTTAAGAAATAGCGCTGTGATGCGCGAGCACCTAGCGCTTTGATAACATAAGGGCTAATCGTTGCAGGAGCCAATCCCAAACGCACTTCGCTTAGGCAAAAGTTCGCAATTTTAACCGCGATGGCTACATCGCAAACGGCTATTAAACCCATACCACCTGCATAGACATCCCCTTGAATAGCGGCAACCGTTGGTTTGGGGCATTCATAAATGGTCTTAAGCATTTGCGCGAGTTTATCAGCGTCTGCTAGGTTCTCTTCATAGCTATAATCTGCCATCGCACGCATCCAGTTAAGATCCGCACCAGCACAAAACGCTTTACCAGCAGCCGCTAGCACAATGACTCGGACATTATCATCAGTGCCAAGCTTGTTGAATACATCCGTTAATTCGGCAATCATTTCATCATTAAAAGCATTACGTATTTCAGGGCGGTTTAATGTTACCGTAGCCACGTGCTGCTCAATATCGACCAATAGGCTTTTATAATTATTCATATAGAGTTATCTCAATGTTTTGTAGTAACTTTTGCATGTCTTTTTTTACGGATAATTTTGCGTCACGTTCTTTTTTACTTCTAACACCGTCATTCTATCTTTGAAAAGAAATGGGTGACTGGTAGAAATTTCCGCAGCCTCTGTCGGCGTAGGCACAGCACGCAAGAAAATTTTTACCAGTCACGTACTGACCTTAGTAACACAGTCTATTTTGTAAACTAAAGCACTCACTCATCAAAAGTAGAATACCAATCTACATTCTAAAGACACCATAAGTAGTTTCTTCAATCGGTGCGTTATAGGCAGCGCTCAAACCTAACGCCAGTACGTTACGAGTATCGGCAGGATCAATCACCCCATCATCCCAGAGACGCGCCGTTGCATAATATGGATGACCTTGCTCTTCGTACATATCGAGAATCGGCGCTTTAAATGCGGCTTCATCTTCCGCACTCCACTCCTCGCCTTTACGGTCAAAATTGTCACGCTTGACCGTTGCCAATACCGATGCTGCTTGCTCGCCGCCCATCACAGAGATGCGCGCATTTGGCCACATCCATAAGAAGCGTGGACTATAAGCACGGCCACACATGCCGTAGTTACCAGCGCCGAATGAGCCGCCAACGATGACGGTAAATTTTGGCACTTTCGCGTTGGCCACTGCCATCACCATCTTGGCACCATGACGAGCAATACCTTCGTTTTCATATTTACGACCAACCATAAAGCCGGTGATGTTTTGCAGGAATATCAATGGGATTTTACGCTTACAACATAGCTCAATAAAGTGTGTGCCTTTTTGCGCCGACTCACTAAACAAGATGCCGTTGTTGGCGATAATACCGACTGGCATACCTTCGATATGGGCAAAACCGCAAACCAGCGTGGTACCAAAGCGCGCCTTAAATTCATCAAAGGCACTGTCATCGACGATACGAGCGATAATTTCTTTAATATCAAATGGCTTACGTTTGTCCGTTGGGATGACGCCGTATAGCTCTTTGGCATCGTAGCGCGGTGGGCGTGGTTTAATTTGATTCGGAACTTGCTTGGCAGGACGGTTGAGATGGCTGACGATATTACGCGCAATCGATAGCGCGTGAGTATCGTTCTGTGCTAAATGGTCGACGACCCCTGACAGACGGGTATGCACATCGCCGCCGCCCAAATCTTCAGCGGTGACCTCTTCGCCCGTTGCTGCTTTCACGAGTGGCGGACCACCCAAAAAGATGGTTCCTTGGTCCTTAACAATAATAGATTCATCACTCATAGCTGGTACATAAGCACCGCCCGCCGTACAGCTACCCATGACTACGGCAATCTGTGGAATGCCTGCAGCACTCATGTTGGCCTGATTAAAAAAGATGCGCCCGAAGTGCTCTTTGTCAGGGAATACGTCATCTTGGTTGGGTAAGTTAGCGCCGCCTGAATCCACCAAATATACGCAAGGCAAGTTGTTTTCTTGGGCGATTTCTTGCGCACGTAGATGTTTTTTTACCGTCAATGGGTAATAAGTTCCGCCTTTTACCGTGGCATCATTACAGACAATCATACATTCAGTGCCGTTAATGCGACCGATACCAGCAATCACGCCAGCAGCTGGAATATCTTCGCCATACATATCGTGCGCTGCCATCGGAGCCACTTCTAAAAATGGCGTACCTACATCAAGCAAACGCTCGACGCGCTCACGAGGCAGCAGCTTGCCACGCGCTAGATGCTTAGCACGCGCCCGCTCTGAACCACCTTGGACGACTTTACGCAAGTGCACATATAAGTCATCGACCACCTCTTGCATAGCGGCACTGTTTTGCTGAAATTCAGCAGCGTTTGGACTCAATTTACTGGTTATGATAGCGCTCATGATATCCCTTTTCTTTAATGCGTAAATGCGAGTAGCTTTTTTATGCGAGTTATTCTAACTGCTATTTATTTTAAGCGTTACTCACATGATTAATCCGTGATGTTTAAAACCTAAATGTTTCAGACCTAAGCAGCAAGCTTACTATAAGCCCAGCTCATCTTTCATCATCTCAACAATTTTATATTTTTGAATTTTGCCCGTAATGGTCATCGGGTATTCTTCGACGAAACGATAGTGAGTTGGTATTTTATAATGGGCAATGTTATTGCGGCAGAACTCCTTAACCTCTTCTTCGCTTAAGCAATCAGGCTCTTTGGGAATAATCCAAGCCGCTAATACTTCACCGTACTTAGCGTCAGGTATGCCAACGATTTGTACATCGCGAATCTTGGGATGGCGATACAGATAGTTTTCAATCTCTACTGGGTAGATATTCTCGCCACCGCGAATGACCATGTCTTTGCTACGACCGACCACTTTGACGTACCCATCTTCATCCATGGTTGCCAAGTCGCCTGTATGCATCCAATTATCTTGAATGGACGCGCGGGTTTTGAAGCGGTCGCCCCAATAGCCTTTCATCACCGAATAGCCGCGCGTGAGTAGCTCGCCTTTTTCTCCTAGCGGTACAGTCTCGCCCGTTTCTGTATCGATAATTTTGACTTCAAGCGCTGGCTGCACCAGTCCTACAGTGGAAACCTGCTTTTCAAGCGGTGTATGCTTGTTCGTCTGACAAGATACTGGACTGGTCTCGGTCATGCCATAAGCAATGGTGACTTCACTCATGTGCATCTCATCAATGACGCGGCGCATGACTTCAATCGGACAGCTAGAGCCTGCCATAATACCAGTGCGCAAAGTGGATAAATCGTATTGGTCAAAGTCTGGATGATCAAGCATCGCGATAAACATCGTTGGCACGCCATGCAAACCAGTACATTTTTCTTCTTCGACCGCTTGCAGGACACTTAATGGCTCAAAACCATCGTTGGGATATACGATACAACCGCCATGGGTCAAAATGGCTAAATTCCCGAGTACCATACCAAAACAGTGATAAAGCGGCACAGGAATACACAATATGTCTTCTTCAGTGAGATTCATGGCCTCACCAATGAAGTAGCCATTATTGAGGATATTACGATGGCTTAACGTGGCACCTTTTGGCGTGCCAGTCGTACCGCTAGTGAACTGCACATTAATAGCGTCAGTGTTTTTGAGTTGTGCTTGCCGTTCAGCAACGCGTGGGTCGTTCGGGTCACCCTCACTTATCCAGTCAGAGAACTTTTGCATATAACTAAAGGTTTCATCATTACCTGGTTCATCAATCCAAATAATACGCTCAATCGTCGGTATTTCGACCAAATCCAACTGATTATAAGTTTTATGATAAATCTCTGGACACAGCTCACGCACCATTTGCGTATAATCGCTGGTCTTGAAGTGGCGCATTAACACCAAAGCCGAGCAGCCAAGTTTATTCAAGGCATACTGCAACTCAAAGGTACGATAGGCAGGATTGATATTGACGAGGATAACGCCGACTTTAGCAGTCGCTAATTGCATTAGCAACCATTCGGCATTGTTATGCGACCAGATACCGACGCGATCACCAATCTCAAGTCCCATCTCAATCATACTGCTCGCCAGTTGATTGACCTTTTCTTGTAGCTGTTTATAAGTCCAGCGGATATTTTGGTGACATGAAACCAGCGCTTCGCGCTCTGGACATCTTGCGACAATGGCGTCAAAAAAGTCGCCGATAGTCGCTTCAATCAGCGGCACATCGGGGCCTTTATCATAACTTTGAGAAAGTGGCGCATTTGCTGAGCGTGCACCCATATTGATGCTGGGAATGTTAGCTAAGATAGTATCTAAATCAATATTTTGAGTCATAACGAGTCCTTTCGTTTTACTTTTTTATTCTATATAAAAACAGCCCGTAAGCTAATTTTTCGTCCTTGAATATATATCATATATTATTATCTACTATACCGCTTCAAATGAAAGACTGTCAATGATAGCGATACAATATGTATCATTTAAAAGCATAGCATAAGTTAAATAAATTTTTCATAGATAAATAATGAATATTTAATATAACCTAAAATACAAAAGCCAGCTTTATAGTATAGTAGTATAAAACTGACTTTATCAGTGTTTAACACTTCTGTCTTTAGGCCTTTAGCATTCAGTTGTAAGTCTTTATAATACTAGCGATTATAAATTAATGACTTATGTTTGTTAGCGTCTATCTACTACAGCCTAATCCAAGCTCAATTCCTCTATCATTTGCTCAACGATTTTATATTTCTGAATTTTACCAGTCACGGTCATTGGATATTCAGTCACGAAGCGAAAGTAAGTCGGCACTTTATAATGTGCAATGTGGTCACGACAGAACTGCCTTACCTCATCTTCGGTCAAACTTCCTGGCTCTTTTGGAATAATCCAAGCAGCCAGCACTTCGCCATACTTTTTATCAGGAACCCCGACGATTTGTACATCACGGATTTTAGGATGACGATAGAGATAGTTTTCGACTTCTACTGGATAGATGTTTTCGCCGCCACGAATGATCATATCTTTACTACGCCCAACCACCGTGATATAACCATCTTCGTCCATCGTTGCCAAATCACCCGTATGCATCCAGCCATCAGTGATTGCCGCACGTGTTTTAAAACGGCTACCCCAATAGCCTTTCATGACCGCATAGCCATATGTCAGTAGCTCGCCCGTCTCTCCAATCGGGACGACCTCACCAGTTTCGGTATCGACGATTTTGACCTCAAGCGCTGGTAGCACCATCCCCACTGTGGACACTCTCTTTTCAAGTGGCGTTTGCGAGCTGGTCTGACAAGAAGCTGGACTGGTCTCGGTCATGCCATAAGCAATGGTCACCTCGCTCATGTGCATCTTATCCATGACACGGCGCATGACCTCAATAGGACAGCTTGAGCCGCCCATGATACCCGTGCGCAAACTGGACAAATCAAAGCTATCAAATTCTGGTTGATCAAGTTCCGCGATAAACATCGTCGGGACGCCAAGTAGAGCAGTACATTTTTCTTCTTCCACTGTTTGCAATACCGTTAGCGGATCAAAACCATCATTGGGATACACCGCGCAACCACCATGGGTTAAAATGGCTAAATTGCCACCCACCATGCCAAAGCAGTGATAAAGCGGCAATGGAATACATAGCCTATCCTCCTCTGTCAGCCTCATTCCTTCGCCCATAAAATAGCCGTTATTTAGGATATTGCGATGCGTTAAGGTAGCGCCTTTCGGTGTGCCGGTCGTGCCACTGGTAAACTGCACACTAATAGCGTCAGTATTCTTAAGCTGAGCTTGGCGTTCCGCTACGCGAGGGTCGTTTGCATCACCCTCTACCATCCACGTAGAGAACTTTTGCATAAAATTAAAATCCTCATCGCTCTCTGGTTCATCAATCCAAATAATGCGCTCAATCGTTGGAATTTCGACCAAATCAAGCTGATTATAGCTTTTATGATAAATTTCAGGACATAGCTCGCGAATCATTTGCGTATAATCACTGGTTTTAAAATGACGCATCAATACCAAGGCCGAGCAGCCCAGTTTATTCAGCGCATATTGCAGCTCAAAAGTTCGATAAGCAGGATTGATATTGACTAAGATGACGCCGATTTTTGCTGTTGCTAATTGCATCAGCAGCCATTCCGCATTGTTATGCGACCAAATAGCGATACGATCACCTATCTCAAGCCCCATCTCAATCATGGCACTGGCTAACTGATTGACTTTCTCCTGTAGCTCAAGATAAGTCCAACGGATATTTTGATGGCGAGAAACCAAGGCTTCACGTTCAGGATATTTATTGACAATGGCATCAAAAAAATCACCGATAGTCGCTTCAATCAGCGGCACATCAAGTCCTTTATCATGGCTTTGGGACAGTGGCGCATTTGCCGAGCGTGCGCCTATATTGACTTTGGGAACATTGTTAAGAATACTGTCATTAAGAGTATTGTCATTAAGAATATTGTCGAAATTGGTGAGCTGAGTCATAACGAGTCCTTTCGTTTTGCTGTTAGTTTTATTATTGCCTTATGAGCATTTAATGCGCTGCTAAGGTAAGTACAATATTCCTCCTTGAATATTCTTTATAACTAGACAGTATAGTTAAATCATGCCCTAACCAATATAGCGCCTTAAACGAAAGACTGTCAATCATAACTGATACAGCACGTATCGATTAGGATTGATGCGACGTATTATCATGTTAGCGAGTGATATAAAAGATGCGATAGACATAAAAAAGCCAATGCTGCATTAGAATTGCAGCACTGGCTATGGTGTAGAGATTTTTTAATAATTAAGCTTTAGGCATGACAGGCGCTTTAATAGTCACTGTCGCACTGACTTCGTTGTTATCATCTAGCAAATCCATGATTAACTCTTCATCAGTCTCAGTCTTTACCTTCCAATTGCCAGCAGCTTGCGGAACCCCAGTAACCATCACAGAAATGGCTTTATTTTTTAGACGAATCATCGGCGGCTTATGTTCATAGCCATCATGCTCATGACCTAAAATATCATCAGCAATGGTCGCAGCTTGCGCACGCAGCGGTGCAACATAACGACAGGCAACCCCATTGATAGACATACAATCGCCAATGGCATAAATACTAGAAGCATTAGTACGCAACGTTGTCGCATCGACCACGATACCGGTACGTCGATTGAATTCAACACCAGCAGCAGCAGGCAATTTATCATCAACGAGCAAGCCTGTACTGGCAATCACATGATCGACAATGAGCGGCTCGAGTTGCTGAGCAGTAGCACTGTCAGCGGCTGACGCTAGTGGCTCATAACTGACCTGCAATTTACCATTATCTTTACGAGTAACATCAGACACTTGGCAACTGCCCAAAAAATTAATCCCTTGTGATTTGACCGCTTGAGCAATACGAGCCGTGGCTTTTGGCGGTAGCATTTGTGAAAGTGGTGCATCATTTAAATCGATCAGCGTCACTTCATGACCAGCCTTCAGCAAGTCCTCTGCTATTTCTGTCCCAACCATGCCAGCCCCAACAATGGCAACATGCTGACTACCGGTTGCCAGCTTCTCTTGCAGTTGACCAAAGCGCTCAATATGATTGACATGCCAAACCAAATCCTCTGGCAAGCTTTGCGGAAAGATAGGGTGAGCACCCATTGCTAGCACTAGCTTGTCATAGCTGATCGTTGCGTAACTCGTGTTGGCTGGATCTGAGCGATTAGCAGAGACAAGATATAACTGCTGACTGGCAGCATCAATATCACTAACTTGCGTATTGGCAAGTAAATTGATATTCGCAGCCTCTGCTGCATCATTACCCGTAGCTCTCACTAAATCTGATGCGCTTTTGTTTTGGCTAATTGCCATTGTTAGCATTGGCTTATGATAACGATCGCCACTATCAGCGGTAATCAAGGTAATTGGAATGTCTTTATCTTTCGCCCGAATCGCATCGATGACATGCCAGCCGGCCAATCCTGCACCAATAATGACCACACCTTTCGATGTAGATGAACGTTCTGCACTCATACAAGCTCCTATTAACTTAATTACTGTGTGTATCAGATTTTGCCAAATATAATTGCCCTTATTGTATCAGTAAACAGCCATTCACTCATCTATTCTCCCACGTCGCTCACGATGTAGTTACTCATATCAATATTAATATTGAAGATATAAACCTACCCCCACAAAAAAGCGCCTATTTATAGACGCTTTAAAAATGACTCACAGGGCTACATGCTAATGATTAAGAATCTTCGATAAGAACATTTGCGCGCGCTCACTTTTCGCACCTTCAAAGAATTCATCTTTACTACAGTTTTCAACGATATAGCCTTCATCCATAAAGATAATACGATTAGCTACCTGACTAGCAAAGCCCATCTCATGAGTGACACACATCATCGTCATACCATCGCGGGTCAGCTCTACCATGACATCCAGCACCTCTTGAATCATCTCCGGATCAAGTGCTGAGGTTGGCTCATCAAACAGCATTGCAACTGGATCCATCGCCAGCGCACGTGCAATCGCTACCCGCTGCTGCTGACCACCGGACAATTCGGCCGGATACTTCGCTGCTTGTACGGTCAGTCCTACGCGATCCAGATACGCCATCGCTTTTTGTTTAGCCTCACTTTCTTTACGGCCTAATACTTTAATCTGCGCGACCATTAAGTTATCAATAATAGTCAAATGCGGGAACAATTCAAAATGTTGAAACACCATGCCAACGCTACTGCGCAGCTTAGGTAAATCGGTCTTTGGCGCACCGACTGAGATGCCATTGACCATAATCTGACCTTTTTGAAAAGGCTCAAGTCCATTGACGGTCTTAATCAAAGTAGATTTACCACTACCCGATGGCCCACAGACCACCACCACGTCACCTTTGTGCACGTGGGCAGAACAGTCGCTCAAAACTTGAAAGTCACCATACCATTTGCTGACGTCAGTCATTTGAATGACCATCTCATCACTAGCATGGCCGTTATTGGTAACCAGTCCGCCAAAGTCATTTGTATACGTATCAGCACTACTCATCACTGGCTCCTAACCGTCGTATTTTGGATAATTTTATTGTTCTTATAAATTCTAGGCGATAGCTTCTTATTTGCCAAAATTTATTAATAATTGGCTATTACTAGAACATAGGATAAAAATTTCAAACATTTAAATTTCAGTTATTAGAACCTCAAACGTTTTTGCACTTGTTGTACGCCAATAGAAGCGCTTAAGCTGATGATAAAATACACCGCTCCTGCCCCTAAAATATAAGGCGTTAATAAGCCCATCAGCTCACCACGTACGTAGGCTGCACGGAAAAAGTCTGTCAAACCGATAGCAAATACCAATGTCGTATCTTGGAATAAAATAATACATTGCTGCAAAATAAGTGGCAGCATCTTCCGAAAGGCTTGTGGTAGCACGACTAAGCGCATGGTCTGCCCATAAGTCATACCCAAAGCTTTTGCGGCATTTACTTGCCCACTACCGATAGACTGAATACCCGCACGCACCACTTCTGAAAAATAGGCGGCTTCGAACATCATAAAGGCAACGACGCACGAGGCAAAGGCTGCATCAAGTTGTAAGTATTTACCAGCTACCCAAAAGTAGATCATCGGTACGGCAAAATAAAACCATAGCAATACTAATAGCAACGGTACAGAACGAAAGTAATTGACGTACAGCTTGGCTGGTACTTCTAATATCTTAATACCAGATAGCCGCATCAAAGCGAGTACCGTTCCTAAACTGATACCACCGATGATGGCTAAGAATAATACTTTTAAGGTGGTCAGCATTCCACCCATTAGACCTGGATAGGCCGTTGCAAGTTCGGTCATCATACTCATTTCTGACTCCCTGCAATAAGCCCTGGTACACGCAGTTTGCGCTCAATCAAACCCATGATAGCTATCAAAGACAGGTTAAACACCAAATAAATCACGGTCGCGTAAGTATAAATTTCAAGGTTATTTTGCGTATATTCGCTAATGGTTTTGGTCTGGCTAATCAGCTCCATTACGCCAACCAAAGATGCCACTGAAGCATTCTTGAAGCAGTTGGTCAGCTCAGAGCTAAGTGGCGGTAGAATGACGCGAAATGCCTGTGGTAACAGAACTTCCTTATAAGCTTGCGGGATACTAAACCCTAGCGCGTAGGCAGCATTGATTTGACCTTGTGGCAATGACTGGATACCCGTACGCACTTGCTCAACAATTCGCGCAGCGGTAAATAAGCCAAGACCAATACTCGCTGAGAGCATAGCTGAGGTATTTGGAGATAAGTCTTTATACCACCATTCTTGTAAGGCAGGTGTTAGCCAGCCAGGGGCAACATAAAACCAAAAGAATAATTGAACTAATAGAGGGATATTACGAAAAAAAGTCACATAGGCGGTGCCGATACTGCGAGCTGTCTTGCTTGGCAAAGTGCGCATGATACCAAAAATGGTACCAATGACCATGGCAATCGCCCATGCAATACTACCAATTAATAACAACCAGCCAAGGCCGGTAATCATCCAATGTATGTACAGCTCATTACCAATACCAGTATGCTCAAAGAGCACACCCCAGTTCCAGCTATAATTCATTTTTGTCTCTCCGAGCAACGGAAGATAGACTCATGCGCTAGGTTGAACTTAATGACTACCTAATACCTAAGCGCATGAGTCGGCTATATTGAGGGACAAAATGTCATTATTGTGCAGCGTCTTTTGGCTGGGCACTATCATGTGGATTAGCAATTAAAGCTTTTAAGTTGTCTGACATCTCAAAGTTTAGATTGACGTTCTTCGGTGGGATAGGGTTTAAGAACCACTTGTCATAAATGCTATTAATCTCACCTGAACTAAAGGTGTTAGCCAATGCTTCATCGACCACAGCTTTAAACTCAGGATCGTCTTTACGCATCATACAACCATAGATTTCAAACGATTGCGGCGTACCAACGATTACCCATTCATCAGGATTTTTTGCTTTGGCTTTTTCGCCTGCAAGCAGTACATCATCCATCATAAACGCATCAGCACGACCATTCTCTAACATCAAGAAGCCTTCGCCATGATCTTTGGCAGAGATGATATCGGTATCCATCTTCTTCTCGTCGTTATATTGGCGAATATAACGCTCTGAGGTCGTACCTGCAGTCGTGACGAGCGTTTTACCTTTTAAGTCTTCAAAGTCTTGAATGCCAGAGTCGGTCTTGGTTAATAAGCGCGTCCCAATCTCAAAGAAGCCATTAGAGAAAGCCACTTGTTTTTGGCGCTCTTCATTATTAGTCGTTGAGCCACACTCAAAATCTACCGTACCGTTTTGTACTAATGGAATACGAGTCTGCGAGGTAATTAGGTTATAGCGAATGTTTAGGTCTGGCATGTTTAGCTTTTGCTTAACTGCTTCGACCACTTTCATCTCTAAATCATGCGCATAACCCATCGGCTGGTTAGGGTCATCTGCGATGTAAGAAAATGGAATAGAGGAGTCACGATAACCGACGACAATAGTGCCCGAATCTTTTATTTTTTGTAGGGTGCCGTTAGGATTTGCTGCGGCCTCTGTAGTCGCTGCATCGTCTGCTGGAGCAGCATCATCAGCAGTTTGGTTACTGTTATTACAGCCAGCCAAGCCAAGTGCCATAAAAGCAGCTAACGTTAGAGGTTTTGAGATTGAATAAGCCATAAGATACATCCTTTTATCAAACTATTACAAATCGGTGAAAAGCTTGGACATTTTCTACATCACTGCCCAGCATCCTTGCTGTTACTTTCAGTTATCATAGAGCAACTTAATGTTACTGTACAACACTTTTACCGACCTTAGTAAACTTTCTTACATATATCCATAATATCTCATATTCAATAAGAAAATTTAAATGGAATGGGTGAACTACTATCAACTCTAGAGCTTCGAATCAATATTAGCGCTTTCTCTATCGTTGATAAATTATGGATAATCCCCATAAAGCTAGCAACTTCTTAACCATACTAATGACTTATGACTCAAGCCAATCAAAACTCTCAGATAGCAAAAACTGACACCGTATCTACCGATAATGATGTGCGTCAGCGCTTTTTTATTCAAGATTCGCCTGTGCGTGGCGACGTCGTACGCCTATCACGTAGTTACGCCAGCACTATCGCTCAAAAGCCCTACCCTGAAGCCATCAAACGCTTATTGGGTGAAATGTTGACGGCTGCCAGCTTACTTATCGGTACTGTTAAAATTGATGGCCACCTGTCCATTCAATTGCAGTCGTCAGACAGTGACAGCTTACTGAATTGGGCAATGGCTGAATGCGATCAAGACGGTATTATTCGCGCCCTTGCCAGCTGGAAAGCGGATACTGATGAGCAAGTACAAGCATGGGAAGATATGACCAGTGCTAATGAAGCTTTTGCTGAGCTTGGCGCTATGGGTCAAGGCGTGTTATTTATTAATATTCAGCCTAATGGCGGTGAAGCATACCAAGGTATCGTTGAGCGTAGCCATGACAATTTAGCTGACTGCTTAGCACATTATCAAAAGCAATCTGCACAGATTCCAACGCTAATTAATTTGGCTTCTGACGGCTTGCAAGCAGGTGGTATATTGGTACAGATGCTGCCTCGTACCGCTGAGGAAACCTATGAGGTAGAGCAAAACGAAGATGCGGGTATCGATGACGACTTGTGGACGCGTTTAAGCGTTTTGACTCGTACTGTCAAAGCCGAAGAGCTAACCACACTTGATACTAATGAAATTTTGTATCGCTTATATAACGAAGAAAATGTCGTTGCACCCGACCCTGTTGCCTTATCATTTGGCTGTACATGCTCACGTGAAAAATGCGAAATGGCAATTGAACAAATCGGCGAAGCGGAAGCGTTGGATATCATCGAGGAACAAGGCGGTACATTCGAGATGGATTGCGGATTTTGTGGTGAAGTCTATAAATTTAATAAAGACGATGTCGCAACGATATTTGCTGAGTAGTTTTTATTGAATTGATTTGTTTAATTTGTAATGATAATTAGAACCCTCAAGTGTGATGCTTGAGGGTTTTTGTTTTACTGGATAAATCTAAATAAGAAAGTAAGGCTAAAAAACTAGACCACCACCTCAACATTTTCAGGATAAGAATGTATGCAAGCACCAAATGCATCACCTTCTTGATTAGAGCTACTTTGCCCATTGTCCAACAGCCATGCAACGACTTGCTTATGTACCCTATCGTTGTAAAGTAAATTGTAATGACTTACGCCATAAAAAATGGCCTTGTGCCCTTCAGGTACCGACAAAGCATGCTCGCCATCATACTCCCCTAGCGCAGATTCTATTGTTACCAGACCGTCGCCCAATAAGCTTGTGGCTTTGGAGTCGTAATGAGCCTCAACCAGCGTGGCCGCGATAAAGTAAGTATTCACATGTAGCGGCAGACGAGCAGGATGATGAAAGTCTTGCGGTAGCACACTGCGGCCTTCTAAAGACTTCCAATCATCGTCACGAATACTACCATGTCGCAAATCGATAATGCCTGTACTACGTAAATCACCCAGTTTGGCAAGCGACCCTGCAAAAGGCAGCTTGGCGATCATATCTTGCACAAAATAACCGATACGCTCTAGGCTTGCACCATGATGCGGTGAGCCAAGAGTAATGAGGTTACTAACTCGTTTCACCCAGTTAAAACCTTGTTGTTTGCCATAGAACAGCGCACTACGAGCGACCAATCCACCCATGCTATGCCCAACCAAATCTATCTGACTGATATTTGGGTTATTATCTACTAACTGTTGTAGCACTTTAGAGAAGTTGCGACCATTGAGTGAGATGCGCCGTCCAGTATTGTAATCAAGGTATAGAACGGTAGATTTTGGCAGACTGCGACTAATACACGCGCCAAGACTATTACCTGCAGTTGGTTGCCAGCTCAAGTGACTCATACAAAGACCATGGCATAAAACAATAACGCGCCCTGATATCTCTTTGTTTTTTAGATGTCCATATCTTGGGCGTAAAGAGCTGTCGTATAAAATCATCGGGATAGCGAGAGGGTTATTATGTGTGACAAGATGGTCGCCCATTACGCCATTTAGAACGTTGATAAGCTGTTTTAGTGTTTCAGGTAGCGGGCGCGAGTCTTTTTGATTGAGCAGGCTTTTATATATTCGCAGCGCTGAGGCTAGATTGTTGCCTACTAGCCGTGTTACTTGGCGTACTGCCCCATAGATTCGCCCGGTAAGACCACGTTGCCATTTGCTGACATTGCCTTCGTTAAAACGTCCCAAAGGACGTAGAATAATCTCACGATGGATGGCTTCTACAATGTCAGTAACCTCAACCACACCCATTGTCGCAAGCTGTGCCAATCCTTCAAAGAAATCACTCAAAGAGATAGGTTTGTGCGAGGTCATGGTTTTACTGTCTTCGGTATTTAATCCAATTTCATCATCGACATAGATATATTCAAGCTGTGCCAACTCTTCATACACGTCACCCTGAAATTTCGCGCTAGCTTCAGAGTCAGAATTAGCATTAACATTAAACTTAGGCTGATTTTTAGCAAATAAATCGTGAATGCTATCGATAGAATCTGGATTGTTCATAGTTTTGATGTATTTAGTGATAAGGATACTCTTACATATTATCCTGTAAATGCGGTAAACAAAACATTTATACTGTCACGCTAGCTTTCTAAAATATCGCTTAGTGAAAATACCTAATAAAAAATCCCAAGTCATGGCTTGAGATTATTTATTAGGTATTTACTAAATACGAACAGCTTAACTTCTATGTCGTTTTTATATCCGTTGCAAACGATTCTGCTAGTATGACATCTCCATCCTCGCGAGTAATCATGACTGTAGCTGAGCGCGGAGTACTGCCACCAGCGACTGCGCCCCAATTATTACCAGGATGCTGAATGTTAAGGAATAACGTTTTAAAGTCTGGGGTCATGGTAATACCGGTCACCTCACAGCCTTCAGGACCGACAAAAAATCGTTTAATATTGTCATTATTTGCTTTCATACCGACACGAGTTTGCTGTCCTGCCGAAGTAGTTTTGAGCGTGCCATCGCTGACATTACCCGGTAGTGCTGCGAGCAACATGCAACTGCTGGTATCGGTATAAGCGCCGTCATCAGTCTGAATCCACAATACCCCACGTGGGTCGAAATACAAACCATCTGGCGAAGAAAAATCGTTATTATCATTTAATTGCGATAAGTTTTCTGCTGACAAAGCACTCGGTGCAGCAAATAGATAAATATCCCACTCAAAGCTCGTTGCCGCATGCTCGCCTCCTGCTTCTGCCCAGCGAATAATATGACCATTGTCATTGCCGCGCGCTTTACCACGAGCCTGATAACTGCGCGGGTTGGTTGCAGACACTGGTTGATCATCACGTTCACCGCGATATTTATTATTGGTCAAAGTCACATAAACTTCACCAGTAATGGGACTGACCGATACCCATTCAGGACGATCCATCTTGGTTGCCCCTAACGTGTCAGCAGCAGCACGCGCAAACACTAAAACGTCATCCTGTCCATTAAAAGGCAGCACGCTGTTAGTGGCATCTAGTCCGTTTTGACCATGAACCAGCGGCTGCCACTCACCACTACCATCGTCATGAAAGATTGCAACGTATAGCGTGCCCTCATTCATATACTTGTCACCAGCTTTTAAGCCCGCCCCTATATCTTTATTTGACCACAGGGCTTTGGAGACAAACTTATAAATATATTCACCACGAGCATCATCACCCATATAAAAAACCACTGGTTTGCCTTGCTCAACAGGTGCATAGGCACAGTTTTCGTGAGCAAAACGACCCAACGCTGTCCGTTTTTTTGGCATAGAATGTTGGTCAAAAGGGTCAATTTCGGTGATATAACCAAAGGTGTTAAAACCATTGCGGTAATCGTCAGTCGCGGTTGCACCGACAGCAGTCATGTCCCAGCGGGAAAATTCATCAGAGATTTTGGCGTCTTTGGCTTCTGGGGTATGCCATAAGTACCCTGAGCTGGCAAAATTTTCTGTTGCACCATAACGCTCACGACCGTAATTCTGTGCGACAGTTAATTGACTGGCATCTTGACCACGGGCAAAAACTCCTAAAAAATTCTCTTCGGTCGTCAAATACGTGCCCCAAGGCGATAGTCCTGCACCGCAATTATTATTGATTCCACGAGTCTGAAAGCCTGTCGGATCAAACTTGGTCTTGACCAAATCAGAGCCAGCAACTGGCCCTGCCAACTGTGATTGAGTACTGCTAGTAATGCGGCGATTGTATTTTGAATTGAGCACCACCTCATAACCTATACCATCGGCGCGGCGAGTCATCTCAACCACAGCCACTCCATGACAATTGGCTTCACGGCGCACATCACTGGCGAGGCGACGATTTTTAAATATAGATGCAGCATTATTATTTTGTATTACATGGTAGCCAAACGGGCTTAGCTCGCTACTATTCACGTACTCATGGTTCATGACCAGCAGACCATTCTCTGACGCTTTAGCATCGTATGCATGGCCCTTTTTGCCAAAGAACCACATGCCATCATGGTTGTCACCCATACGCCAATCAAACGACTCAGCAGACTGCTCACGATTGTCTTTCCAATCATCAATACCAGAAATTAATGGCGTACCGAGTGGTAATATAATCTCAGCCTGATAACCTTCTGCCACGCTTATTGTTTCGGCAGTGGAGTGCGCGACTGCTTTAAACTTTAAAGTCTCAGGACGCTTTAAATCACCTTGTGCAGGAATAGCAGCATCATTATCATTATTGACAAGGGGGCTTCCAGCACTACTTTCATCATTGTCAGCACATCCGACTAAAGGAAGTGCGCCAAAGAAAGCAGCAGCTGTCAATCCTGTACCACCTTTTAGAATACTACGGCGGTTCAGACGACGATTGATAATGCTTTGAAAGTCAGTATTATGAGTAGGATTGGAGTCTTCAACAACTTCGTGGGCAAGATTTTGCTTATCATTCAGTAATGTCATTTTATTCAATAATGTCATAGTCAATCACCTTGCTGTTAGGCTAGATTAGCATAAAGGGTTCAGTCGCAGCTTTGTAATTACCACTACGAAAATGCGGATTACGCTTGAGTCTATTGAACTTTCATGACGATAAGATGACATTTAAATAACAGGCTTTATTTAAACAAAAAAAATCCCAAGCATTGGCTCAGGATTTTGTATTTTCAGACAGCAAATTTTTATTTAAGCCTATATTTAAAGTAACGCTATTGCACCCGCGTCTGCCACTCGTGCGCGCCCAATACCAACTTTAACTCATCGCCTGCATGCAGTATACCAACGCCGCTTGGGGTGCCAGTCATAATCACATCACCTGCTTGCAAACTAAAAGCATGACTAATCTCAGCAAGTAATTCATACACAGGAAAAAGCATCAACGTACTGTCACCATCTTGCTTAAGCTCATCATTAATATAAAGCTGATAATGCACATTGCTAAAATCACCAAATGCTTGTGGGTCAACCCAATCAGCGAGTACGCACGCGCCATCAAAGCACTTCGCACGCTCCCAAGGATGACCTTTTTGTTTAAGCTCAGTCTGTAAATCGCGTAAGGTCAAGTCAAGCCCTATAGTGACGCTACCGATTGCTTGCTGTGCTTGCGCTACCGTTGCATTGCTCAAGTCAGCAGATAACTGAATACAAAGCTCTGCTTCATAATGAGTATCACCATAGCGATCTGAATCTGGTCGTATGATATCGTTGCGCATAAAAGCCACTGATGATGCAGGCTTCATAAATAAAATTGGCGACTTTGGTATCTCGTTGCCTAACTCCTGCGCATGGGCAGCATAGTTACGACCGACGCAGACAACTTTACCAATCGAGATACGGCCAGTTTTGACTTTAACATCTCCCTCGTCAGCATGAGCGAAAACGTCATTAATCAAAGACACATGGGGTGATTCACTCATAGTAGGTTCTCACAAACAGGGGAAGTCATAGGGTCATTTATAGTACGCTATCTTTTACCGCTTCGATTGCGACTACTTGATAAACTTATCATAATTCACAATCATCATAGCTCGTACTGATACATTTAGCAGAAATGTATTTTCTGACTATGGAATAGTACGCGTCACGACATCTGGCGGTACATAACTGGCATGGCGGTTCATTCTTTTTTCAAACATGCCAAAAGTGAATAAAATAACCCACGACAATAGCAAGTAGACGATACCGGCAGCAAAAAACAGCTCCATCAAGGTATAGGTACGCGCGCTGATCGTACGTGCCACTCCAGTGATATCCATCAGTGCAATGGTTGATGCCAAGGCACTGCCTTTGAGCATAAAGATAACTTCGTTACTATAAGCTGGAATCACAATACCAAATGCTCGCGGTAAGGTGATACGGGTAAGCTTCTGCCATTTTGACATACCGACAGCATCGGCAGCTTCAAGCTCGCCAACTGGGATAGTCTGAATAGCCCCGCGAATAATTTCAGCGAGATAGGCGCTAGTATTCATCGTAAAGGCAATAATAGCGCACCAATAAGCTTGGCTGAGTACTGGCTCCCATAAGAACGAATCACGTACCGCTTCAAACTGCCCAAGACCATAATAAATCAAAAATATCTGTACCAGCAGCGGTGTGCCACGGAAGAAGAAGATATAAAGAAAAGGTATTATTTGTACTACCCAGCTTTTGGACAGTCGCAATAACGCCAAAACCAAACCAAAAAATAGCCCAATAATGCCTGATATTACGACTAGCTGTACAGTTAATACTGCGCCGCCTAATAAATCTGGGATATGATCAAAAATAACCTGCCAATTCCAATCCATGAGTATCTCTCCTCTACCCTGTGGTCGATTGACGGGGATTCGGTTGACGGCTAAGCTTTTTGGCATAGCGCGCTGCTGGATTAGCACGCCATTCAAGCCACATCATAAAGCCTGTAATGAGCATCGTCAGCCCTAAATAAATAATCGCTGCTGCCATATAAAAGGTGAAAGGCTGCTGCGTTGACTGGGCGGCGCGCGATGACTGATACATAATATCTTTAAGACCGATGACCGATACTAGCGCAGTATCTTTTAGCAATACCAAAAACAAGTTACCTAGACCAGGTAAGGCAATTTGCCATACTTGCGGTAAAGTAATGCGGTAAAAGGTCTGAAAAGGACGCATGCCAATCGCTTGCGCGGCCTCACTCTGCCCTATAGGAATCTCTTGAATGGACATCCGAAAGATTTCGGTCGCATAAGCGCCAAAGGCAATGGATAGCGCCATGACCCCACCCCAAAACGCACTAATCTCGACATAGTCGTTGTAACCGAATTTTTTGAGGATGCTCATCAGCAGAATAGAGCCGCCATAATAAATGAACAGTACCAATAGCAACTCAGGAATACCACGCATTGTCGCTGTATAAACAGTCGCAATTTTACGTAGTATCCAGACATTGGACAGCTTGGCTGTGGCACCTAAAAGCCCTAAGACCATACCTATAATTAAGCTGGTCATAGCAAGCTTGATAGTGACGGTTGCGCCGCTCAGTAATAGCGCGCCAAATCCTTGTAAGTCAAACACAGTTGTCCACTCAGTCTCTTTATATCAGCAAATTAGCAGAATATTAGTTGAACGAATCAGTACCAATAGCCTTGCACCATGTATGGCAACACCGCGTTTGAGCTCGCGTATAGACTATGATTAATTGACTCGGCAAAAATGAGCCGTGATTTTATCATAATCGGCAAGCTCTATGTTACTGCTCATACGCAAAACCTGTATCTAGACGGATGCTAATCGTGCCAAAACGACACTGCTAAGACCAATCTAGCGATACTGTGCAGTCAGTTTTATCAGAGCAGTTGCTCTTTATAGATAAAAACAAAAAATTCATAAATAAAAAAGGATATCACCAATATGGCAATATCCTTCTGACTAATAAAATAAGTATTTCGTGACTAGCTAGTAAATTACTACTGACCAGCGGTATCCGTTGCGGGCTCAGCAGCTACCGTTGTTTCGGTCGCTGGCATCGCGAAGTATTTTTGATTAAGTTCATCATAAGTCCCATTAGCTTTTATATTAGCCAATGATTGATTAATCTTAGCTTGCAAAGCATCACCAGGACGAACAGCTATTGCGAAGTTATCATTAATATCAATCTCATCACCTTTAATCATATAAGGACTACCTGATGGTGAGCTTAACCATTCCAGCGCTGGTACTTTGTCAGAGATCATCGCATCAACGCGACCGGATCCTAAATCCAGAAACGCATTGCTCAACGTATCATATAACTTCATGTTGGCTTTTGGATATTCGCCTTCTAACCACTGTGAGGAGATTGTTGAGCGTTGGGCGGCGATAGAATGGGCATCAATATCGCTACTTTTACTTGGATCAAAGCTACTCTCTTTTTTAGCTAAAAACACCAAAGTATTACTAAAATAGGGATCGGTAAAGCTGACTTGTTGTGCACGTTCTGGTGTTATAGACATCGCAGCTACAATCGCATCATACTTGCCAGCTTTAAGTCCAGGAATGATACCATCCCAATCTTGCGCCGTAATCTCACAAGTGACTTGCATATCGGCACAGATAGCGTTGGCCATATCGACATCGAAGCCGCCAAGTGTCCCATCTGCATTGGTATAGTTAAAAGGCGCATAGGCACCTTCGGTACCAATCCGTAGCACATCACCTGTTTCAGAAACTGTCGTCGTCTCAGTAGCGCTCTGATTAACATCATCAGTGCTATCTTGGCTGTTGCTGCAACCAGCTAATGTAAAGACAGCAGCCATGGCCAGCAAAGATGCTGAAAAACGACTCATCCTAACCGATTTGATGACTGATGCACGAGTCATGACGATGACTGGGACAAAATAGTTGCTCATAATCATCCTTGATGTTTACTTAGTAAAAAACAATATCTACCTTTATAAGGTAGACGCTGTATTAGTTGGTCGCCGCTTCTGTCTGTTCTTCTTTAGCAATCATGGCATTAGCATCGACATCACCATCATCGACGACAACTACTTTCTCAACACCACCAGTTGTAACTGCTTTCTGGGCAGCAGCTGTAGTGCTAGTACCAAAGTAGCTACCAGTGATTTGATCATAGACGCCATTAGCTTTCAACTCAGTCAAAGCCTGATTGAATTTAGCAACTAAAGGATCACCTTTACGAAAGGCAATACCCATTGCGTCTTCTTCAGTACTGATCTCTTGCCCTTTGACTTCATAGTCCTTGCCAGCTTCTGTCTTTAGCCAATCAATACCCGTCACTTTATCTGACATCATCGCACGTACGCGACCTGAAGTTAGATCTAAATAAGCATTATCTTGGGTATCATAAAGCTTGATATCAGCGTCTGGATATTCATCTTGCAAGTACTGTGATGAAACCGTTGAGCGCTGTGAAGCAACAGGCTGCCCTTTTAGATCTGCAACACTAATAGCGTCACCTTTTTTACCGATCAAAATAATACCAGTATGAAAGTACGGATCAGTAAATTCCACCACTTCTTTACGTTCAGGCGTAATCGACATACCAGCAATAATGGCATCGAATTTTTGTGCGTTGAGACCAGGAATGAGGCCATCCCAGTCTTGTGATATTAGCTCACATTCTGCTTTCATTTGCGCACATAGCGCATCGACCAGTTCTACCTCATAACCGATAAGCTTGCCATCAGCGTCAGTATAACTAAATGGCTTGTAGCTTGATTCCGTAGCAATTTTTATATTGATAGGAGTGTCAGTAGTCGCTGTATCAGATGCGGTACTTTCCTCTGGTGCAGAGCTATTATTACAGCCAGCCAGCATTAGCATCGCTGCACTAAGCGGTGCCAACCATTTGGCTCTATTTACGAATGATGATGTCATAGATATTGTCATAATTGCTATTCTCTTATTTCTAAATCAGAAGATTATTGACCAAAATTCTCTTGCTCAAGACGGGCAAGCTCACCGTTACTACGTATTTCGCTTAATGCCTTATTGAAGTCATCTCTGAGAGAGTCATTTTTACGCACAGCAATAGCAATATTGTCATCATTGTCTATTTCATCACCAACAATACCAAAGCCTTCAGTATTATCCGCTAACCAAGATTTGGCAGAGACTTTTTCAGCCAATACTGCATCGCTACGGCCTGATTTTAAATCTAAGTAGGCGTTGTCATAGTTGTCGTATAACTGAACGGTATTACCATCTTTACCTTCGTAATTCTCTTGCAGATAAGCGCCTGGAGTCGTTGAACGCTGGCCACCTAAAGTCAGGTTTTTCATAGCCACTGGATTAAAGCTACTGTTAGTATCGGTCAGCCATACCATCGTATTAGCAAAGTAAGGTTCAGTAAAATCGACTTTTTCTTGACGTTCAGGAGTAATTGACATACCAGCGACTACGGCATCGTATTTTTGTGCTAGTAGACCTGGAATAATACCGTCCCAATCTTGAGCGACAATCTCACACTTTGCTTGCATTTGCGCACATAAAGCATTAGCAACATCGATATCAAAGCCTGCCAAGCTACCATCAGCATTAGTATAGTTAAAAGGAGGATAAGCACCCTCAGTCGCGATGCGAATGGTCTTACCGGCCGCGTCCGCCGCAGGTGCATCAGCATTAGTATCAGTGGCTTCATTAGCAGGTTGGCTACAAGCACTAAGCGCAATGGCTGCAGTGATGGTCATTGACGACCACAATAGACGAGAGTTCGACATCATACGTTCCTCATTTTTTAATAGGGTTTCTGATAGATAATTATGTTGTTTTAACTTTTGACATCCTTGCCAAATAATAAATGTAATAACAAATATTGACATTTTATAGACTACTCGATAATACCTGACTAAAATATCAAAAACAAACGTTTTGCATATTGACTGTCATTATTGAGTAATAAAGTATTAAGCAAGGACGGATAGCATGATGAATAACTATTTGATACCATCGATATTTGGCGATATCAAATAGTTATTTAATGATTTAATGCTTGAAGGTGTTAAGTATTGAACAAATTATTATGATTGGTTTTGACTATGCGATGCCATAAACTCTTTAACTCGCTCTGAGGTTGGATTGTCAAAGACTTGCTCAGGCGTGCCAATCTCTTCAATAACGCCTTGATGCAAAAACACCACTTTGCTTGACACTTCACGGGCAAAGCGCATTTCATGGGTGACAATTAGCATCGTACGTCCCTCTTCTGCCAAATCTCGCATGACAGCGAGTACCTCATTAACCAGCTCAGGATCGAGCGCAGAAGTTGGCTCATCAAATAATAATACACGCGGCTGCATAGCTAGCGCACGAGCGATAGCAACACGCTGACGTTGACCGCCTGATAAGTTGGCAGGATAAGCGTCTTTTTTGTCCAGTAAGCCGACTTTATCTAGTAGCTTTTCAGCATCACTGATGGCCTGATCTTTTTTAATTTTTAAGACCTGCGTTGGCCCTTCAATAATGTTTTGAAGGATGGTTTTATGCGGCCATAGATTGAAGTTTTGAAATACAAAACCCACGCGTGCACGTAAACTCTCAAGCTGTTTGTTGTCTACTGCTTGCATCTCACCGGACTTTGTTGGCTTTAGCATGAGCTCATCATTGCCGATAATAATACGGCCTTGATTTGGCTTTTCGAGCAAATTAACACAACGTAATAAAGTAGATTTTCCAGAGCCAGAAGACCCCAAGATAGAGATCACATCACCATCATAGGCAGTCAGTGATACACCTTTGAGCACAGCCAATGAGCCGAAGCTTTTATGAAGATCTTGTAACTCTAAGGCGATAGGGCGAGTCGAGTTTGCGGCAGTCTCAAGCATGGGTTAGCGGATTTCCATTAAAAATGATTAAAAAGAGAAGCGTAATAACAAAGTTATGATAACTTAAAAAAATAGGGACTGGTAGCGTATCAATATAATGACAAGTCTCATCAGTCGTTTGCGCCACATTGTCGCTTAAAACAGGGCTAAAAGGCAAACTTTCTATCTTTTTTCGTGCTTAATATCTCCAATTACGTCATCCATAAAAATAGCTCAGATCGCATTAACGTGTCTGAGCTTTTTTTATATTATCAGCTTTATTTTATGAAAAATATTAATAGGTAGAAACATGCTCTTCTGATTCGCTACCATCTAGCATCTCGGAGTCATCAACACCTACTGCTACGCCATCATTAGCTTCGGCAACCGCGACATCGTCGTTCATCATATCGGTATTGGCATCACTAGCCATATCTATATCTTCAGAGGCTACTGCAACATCTTCATTTGCCATATGATTATCATTAGCCACACCAGTTGCACCCTGCTCTACTTCTGCCTGAGCATCCATAGCGGTTTCGTCTTCACTCATAGGTGCTTCTTTATCTGCACAAGCACTCAATGTTAAAGCCGCTGCTGCTAGTGATGCATACAACCATTTTTTATGCATAGATTTATGAGTGGTCTTCTCTATCATTTTCATGTTTTTAGTGGTATTCATTTCAACTCTCCGTCGCTCAATCAGCAATAATGGGATTTAAAAGTTTTATAAACACACCCAATCAATATTGAGCCTAGTGCATACTTAACGATTTAGTGTTCAACTATACTGACAACTTCCGATTACTACATTAGTAGTTACAGCATAGTTGTGTTAAAAATGCGTAACTGTATAAGTATCAAATGTTTATCATAAAATATCATTAATGAAACTTTCTTTGATAAGGGCCTCTTTAATAAAAGCACTTTATAACCCAACTTCAATACAAAGCTAAATACATGCCTTTAAAAGCCAGTAACTATAGGTTAGAAGCAGATATTGTTCACAAATTCGTCTTTACTATCGACTGTAACTCCTCTATGTTAAATAGCATAACGCTGTAACAGGGATAAAACTTACCTTTTCACCCATTATTAGCGCTTCTTTGTGCACTTTTGCCTTCTTTGGCATGTTTATTTTGTATAACCTATTATTATGACGAACAATAACTTCTATCCACAGATATAAGGAAAATGATCTATGAGTCAACCAAACACCACAGATATCGCCGCTTACATGCAACAAGTTGGCAAACAAGCCCGTGCAGCATCTCGTGCTCTTGCCGCTGCTAATACTGGCGATAAAAACTCAGCACTTATGGCGATTCATGATGTATTAGTTGATGCCAAACAAGATATTTTATCCGCCAATCAAATTGATATGGACAATGGTCAAAAAAATGACCTTGATGCTGCCCTACTGGATCGTTTAGAGCTAAACGACGCTCGGTTTGAGGGTATGCTACAAGGCTTAAAAGACGTCTCTACCCTACCTGACCCTATTGGCGAAGTGACTGACATGACCTTTCGTCCATCAGGTATTCACTTAGGTAAAATGCGCGTGCCACTTGGCGTCGTTGGTATGATCTATGAATCACGTCCGAACGTTACTTTAGAAGCGGCATCTCTTGCCCTAAAATCTGGCAACGCTATTATTTTGCGTGGTGGCTCAGAGGCATTCGAATCTAATCAAGCAATTGCTAAGTGTATTTACCAAGGCCTAAAAAATGTAGGTCTATCTGAACATAGCGTCCAAGTACTACAAACGAGAGATCGTGCAGCGGTTGGCGAGCTTATCACCATGACAGAGTATGTTGATGTGATTGTACCGCGTGGTGGTAAAAGTTTGATTGCACGTATCAGTAATGACGCTAAAGTTCCAGTTATCAAACATTTAGACGGTAACTGTCATACCTTTATTGATAGCGATGCCAAGCCTAATATCGCCATCGAAGTCAGCGTCAACGCTAAAACCCATCGTTACGGTACTTGCAACACGATGGAGACACTGCTGATCGATGAAGCAGTTGCAGATGAGCTACTACCGCAGATCGCTGAAGCTATTATCCAAGCTGATGACGCTATGCAACTGCGTCTTGATGATAAGTCGCAATCTATCTTAAATGACAACGCTAAGCTTGATGGGCATTTATCAGCAGCGACAGATGAGGATTGGGATACCGAATATCTAGCACCTATTTTAGCGATTAAAATCGTGGCAGGCCTTGATGAAGCGATTGAGCATATCAACACCCATGGCAGCCATCATACCGATGTCATTATCACTGATAACTATACTAAGTCGCAGCGCTTTATCCGTGAAGTAGACTCAGCTAGCGTGATGATTAATGCCTCTAGCCGATTTGCTGATGGCTTTGAATATGGTTTGGGTGCAGAGATTGGCATCTCAACCGACAAGATTCATGCGCGTGGTCCTGTAGGTCTTGAAGGTTTGACCTCACAAAAATGGATCGTCTATGGACATGGTGAGACCCGCGCCTAACTTATTATGCTTTAACCTACCATTTGTAGCTTAACCTAAAGTATAATCCACAAAAAACGTCAGCCTAATTGCTGGCGTTTTTTATTAGTTATAAAAACAGGAAGCTTACAGGACGACATACGCATGCAAAGTGGCGAAATCAAACACTGGAAACAAGATAAAGGCTATGGCTTTATCGACGTAGATAATCAAAGTGAAGACGTGTTTTTTCATGTCAGTAAAGTGAAGTTGTCGCAACCAATCACCGTAGGTCAAAGAGTCTATTTCAATAGTGAACGTAACGATAAAAATCAATTGCGTGCCACTGAAGTCACTGATGTTTCATTAAGCCTTCAAGAAAGCGCAGATTCAGATTACCCCACGCGCTCGTCAAGTAATATCGGTCAAAATAATGGCTTTCACAATAGTCAGAATAATCGAAACAATCATAGCAATCGCAACCACCATCGTAGTAGCCAAGATAAGAAAAGCTCGCTATCTACCCTATTTAGTTTGATAACTATCATTGCAATCGCTGTTTATTTCTTTGCAGATTTAAAGTCTACTTTCTTTACAGATAGCGTCCAACCGACCTCTATATCACAAACCTCATCGGAAACGAGCCAATCAAAGGCACGTGGCATAACTGGCGACCCTCAGATAGACCAAACCATCGCGCTTATTCAACAAGGTGGACCTTTTCCATATCCTAATAAAGACGGTACTACTTTTTATAATCGAGAAGGCAGACTACCCGCGCAGTCCCAAGGCTACTACCGTGAATATACCGTACCTACGCCTGGGGTTTCTCATCGCGGGGCGCGGCGCATTGTCACTGGTGGTAATCCTCCAACCATATATTATTTGACAGTCGACCACTACGATAGCTTTCGAAAATTGGAGGTAAATTAATATGAGCCAAGCCATTTATTATATTAATCAAAACGGCATTAACCAAAACAGCATTAACCAAAACAGCATTAACCAAAACGGTACAACACTTAGTGACAGCATTCCTGAGCAGGCTGTTAACATCCCCATCGGTAAAGTGCTTGATAAAGAAAATCTTTTAACCAGCTTAGCCAAAGCGTGCGATTTTCCTAGCTACTTTGTCCATAATTGGGACAGTGCTTGGGACTGCTTGACGGATAGTGATGTCACTCATTTACAGCTCAGTTTAACTAAGACAGAAACCATCAATACTGAAGACTTTAACGTTTTTAAAAGCATTATTGAAGACGCCTACAAAGATTTTGGTAAGCCGCAATTGTGGGTGATTGTTTCGTCCGAAATTGTGTCGTCCGAAGATAAGGACTAGTCGCTAATTATCACAAAAACCTGATTTCGAGATAAAGCCATATTTATCCCGGATTCAGGTTAATTAATATTTAGAGAAAGGATTAACGTATGGAAATTACTTTAAACGGCTATTACACATTGATATTAGCCACCTTAGTGCTACTGCTGGGACGCTTTTTGGTTAAGAGAATTAAGTTTTTAGAAGACTTTAACATTCCAGAGCCAGTTGCTGGTGGCTTGGTTGCTGCAATTGTTGTCTATATTTTAAATATCTTTTGGGGTTATACCTTCAACTTTCATCAAGGTTTGCAGACGGCAACTATGCTCATGTTCTTTGCCTCTATTGGACTCAGTGCTGACTTTGGTAGGCTTAAAGCGGGTGGTTCGCCGTTATTAATTTTCACTATTGTGGTATCAGTTTTTATTGTCTTGCAAGATGTCGTTGGCGTGGCCATGGCAAGCGCATTGGGACTTGATCCTCTACTCGGATTAGTAACAGGTTCTATTGCTCTTACCGGAGGACACGGCACAGCAGGTGCTTGGGGCATTACTTTAGAAGAAGATTATGGCGTGGTTGGAGCGACGACGCTTGGTATCGCGGTTGCAACCTATGGTTTGGTAGCAGGTGGTATCGTTGGTGGTCCTGTTGCGCGGCGCTTGATTCAAAGGCTTGGTCTAAAACCGACACCAGCCAATCCAAATCCTAGTGACATCGAAAAGGTCGCTGGTGCGCAGTCATTGTACAGTACCAAACATGATGAAGATTCAGCGCATAGCAATAAAGAAATCTTTGAAAGACCTGACAGTATGCGCTTTATCACTGCCTCCTCTACCATTGAGACCTTGGCGCTATTTGCTGGTGCATTGGCATTTGCAGATGCCATGACACTCGTTGCAGCAGATACTTGGTTTGAGTTACCCACCTTCGTTTGGGCACTGGCAGGCGGTGTCATTATCCGTAATGTATTAACTATGGTGTTTGATTTTGATATGTTCGACCGCTCCATTGATGTGTTTGGTAACGCTTCTTTGAGTCTATTCTTAGCGATGGCATTGCTGTCATTAAAACTTTGGCAGTTGACTGATTTAGCGGGTCCTGTATTAATTATCTTGCTGGTGCAGACAGCGATTATGATTGTGTATGTCTACTTTATAACGTTCAAAGTAATGGGAAAAAACTATGATGCAGCTGTGTTATCAGCAGGACATTGTGGTTTTGGTATGGGCGCAACGCCGACTGCAATTGCTAACATGCAGGCGGTAACCGATCGCTACTTGCCATCACCTAAAGCGTTTTTGATTGTGCCGATGGTTGGTGCTTTCTTCGTTGATATCGTCAACGCCACGATATTACAGATATTTACGAAGTTGCCGTTTATGTAAGTTAAGAGTGTAATAGCATCAGATCTAATTGCTTAAGAAAACAAAAAAACCGCCTAGCAAAAGCTAAGCGGTTTTTATATTATCTGATTTTATTTATTTAAAGTTTACTGGTTTTTTTCGTAAACTGGCAGCTCTTTACAGATAGCTTCTACTTTGCCACGTATTTCAGCAAGGACTTTTTCATCACCACGGCTGTCTAGGACATCGCAGATCCAGCCAGCTAAATCACTAGCTTGCGCTTCGTTAAAGCCACGAGTAGTAATCGCTGGAGTACCAATACGGATACCAGAAGTGACGAACGGAGATTTTGGATCATTTGGTACTGCGTTTTTATTCACAGTGATATGTGCATCGCCAAGCCATTTGTCCGCTTCTTTACCAGTCATTTCTTGCTTGACTAAGCTGATAAGCATGAGATGGTTTTCAGTACCACCAGAGATGATTTCATAACCACGTTCTTGGATGACTTTAGCCATTGCTTGCGCGTTTTTAACGACTTGCTGCTGATAGGTTTTGAAGTTATCTTCTAAGGCTTCTTTGAAGCAAATCGCTTTAGCAGCAATTACGTGCATCAACGGGCCACCTTGGTTGCCTGGGAATACCGCAGAATTGAGCTTTTTCGCAAGCTTCTCATCACGTGCCAAGATCATACCTGAGCGCGGGCCACGTAAGGTTTTGTGCGTCGTAGTAGTCACTACATCAGCGAAAGGTACTGGGCTTGGGTAAACGCCACCAGCGATAAGACCAGCAACGTGTGCCATATCTACCAGTAAGTACGCACCTACTTCGTCGGCGATTTCACGGAAACGCGCCCAATCGACCACTTGTGAATAGGCTGAAAAACCAGCAATAATCATTTTAGGCTTATGCTCTTTTGCCAAACGCTCAACTTCGTCATAATCGATAAGGCCAGTGCCCTCAACCAAGCCGTACTGTACCGCATTGTAGTTAAGGCCTGAGAAGTTAATATGCGCGCCATGAGTCAAGTGACCACCCGCGTCTAGGCTCATGCCTAGTACCGTGTCATTAGGCTCAAGCAATGCTAAAAATACTGCTGAGTTTGCTTGGCTACCTGAATGCGGCTGTACGTTTACATACTCGGCACCGAACAATTCTTTTGCGCGATCAATAGCCAATTGCTCAACAACATCAACATGCTCGCAGCCACCATAATAACGCTTACCTGGATAGCCTTCAGCATATTTGTTGGTTAGATCTGTTCCTTGCGCTTCCATCACTGCTTGCGAGCAATAGTTTTCTGATGCAATAAGCTCAATGTGGTTTTCTTGACGTACACTTTCAGCTTCCATAGCTTCAGAAAGTACTGGATCAAACTCTTTGATAGATATATCTTTAAACATATTAATGTCCTATATATTGACTATTATTAGAAGGGAGCTATTAGAAGGAAGAAGTCTAGAATTGACATCTCGCTCTCAGCAATATTTTCGATGCGCTCCTGCATTTAGGGTATCGCTGCACTCAAGTGTAACATGAAACTTTATGTTACGAACGCAAAAAAACCTCACCTTAAGATGCGTTAATTAAATGCCCCTATAACGTAAATAAATAGCCAATAAAATAAATAGCTTACTTATTTTTAATACATGCCAGCACATGTTAGATACGTCATATTTAGCAACGTTTATCTATAAGACGTATATTTATTAAAAATCCTCAAGCATTGCCGGACAAAAATGCTGATAAAAAGGTCTCGCTGATAAGTAATTTGCGTCCATACCAATCATAACGTGTTTGGCGTTGCCAACCATCGTCAGTTAAGCAAACAGAACGCTTATTAGGTAAGGTGCGGCTGCATTTAAATAAGACGTAGCCGATAGGAGTGCCTTTTAGTTGCTGTAGACGGCGCGCGCGTCCTTTTAGACTTGATAAAGGAAAGACACTTTGCGCCTGTACCCAAGGCCTGTCATCATTACCATACAGCTGAACTTCACGTACCCATGCTAGCATCGGACGATTAAGTGCTGAGCGATGTAGACCTAGTTGCTGCTTTTGACGTAACGTAAGCTGACGATAGCCTTCAAAACTACGCTCTACGCGTAATGGCTGTCCTGCCCTTTCTTCGAGCATTGCAGTCAAAGAGCCTTCGGCATTGAGCCACGATAGTAGCTCAATTGGTGGTATCGAAGTATTGGAATAATCAAAGGAGTGACTGGGCATAAGTGACTAAATGTGAGAGGTTAGAAAAGAAAAGCCGATATTAATCATGACTATTAAACCTTATTCATCATGATCAATAAACTTGGGCATATTATCAATATTAAATGGTAATGCATCATGTGCTTGCTGGCGATATCGCGTCATTTGTAGTCGATCTTTTGTACAGAAGTCTGCAATCGCTGGTACAAAACGCGGATCATAAATACGGTGCAAAGAATGCGTTTTGGTTGGAATAAAACCCCGTATTAATTTGTGCTCGCCTTGAGTACCTGGATCAAAATTTTTCAGACCCTGCTCAATGGCAAACTCAATGCCTTGATAATAGCACAGCTCAAAATGCAAGCTGTCATACTCACCAAGCGCTCCCCAATAACGACCATATAAAGTCGCATTTTCGCTATGAGGTTTATCATATAAAAACAAGCTACTGGCAATAATCTTATCATTACTATCATAAGCTTGCGCCAAAAAAAGATACTCAGACATCTCTTTTGCTAATGCCATAAAAAACGCTTCTTTTAGATATGGCTGCTGTCCGCGAACGGCATAGGTCATCACATAGCAATGATAAAACGCCTTCCAATCCGCATCAGTAATCTCATCTCCGCACTTACGAACACAGTAAACTTCTTGTGCAGCAACCTTCCTACGCTCAGCGCGAATATTTTTACGTTTTTTAGCAGTCAATGTCATTAAGAACGCATCGAAGTCCGCAAAGGGCTGACCATCTTGCAGTAAGTCCTCATTCTGCCATAGGAACTGACAGCCTTGGCGCTCAAGGATAGGATTGTTTGCAGTAAGCTCTACTATTTCAGTATTGGTCACCTGTGCTGGATCAACCATATTATTGGCAGGCATTGATGACGTCGCAAGTTTGGCTAATTCTGGCGTCACAAACAACCCATGCCAGCCTGATGCTCCTACTTGCTGCGCGATATCATCCACTCCTGCTATCGCAGTTTTTACAATATCGGCGTTAAGCGTTTCACCAGCTGCCAACCACAAACGCTGACCGGTAATCGGTGTATAAGGCGAGCTTGTCACCAGACGTGGGTAATAATCGATGCCGTAATGCGCATAAGCCTGTGCCCATGCGTGATCAAAGACGAATTCGCCACGATGATGGTCTTTTACAAAGACTGGCATGACAGCGACAGGCTGAGAGATGTCCACTGGTGCTGTGGTTGGATCATCTAACGCTTCACTCTCAGCACCATCTGTACGATAGACCAAAATGAAGATAGGCAACCATCCTGCCCGCTCACCAATCGCACCGGTATCTATCAATGCCTGCCAAAAGGCAAACGACATAAAAGGGGTATCAGGCAGTTGCCAATCGGCTCGACTCTGCCAACTGGTATCGTTAAGTAGCGCATACTGTAGATTCATAAGACTCACACTGTTTTTTCTTTATCGTTTAGCCTACCAAACGTCAGATATTTTGCTGTCACAATTTGCAAAAAATGCAGATAAAATAAACATCGCAAATAGAGAGATTATCATAATGGTTTCCAACCAAGCATAAAAAAGCCACCTACAAAAATGCAGATGACTTTACTTGACGTTTTATTATTTAATAACAATATTAAGTGCTGTTTGTCTGTCAATTGTATTTGCAATGTGTATGTATATACTGGTTTTATCGCTTTTACTTTAAAAAACGGGGTTAAAGAGCGGTACTTGAATGGAAAAGATGATATCGAGGCTGATGACTGGTAGAATAACGTTGTTATTAGCTTAATATAATTCCGATACATAGGATATGAGCGAAAACGGTACACTTAGTTCATTATATAAGATTGACATCGTATCGTATTTATAGTGGATTCACTATGATATGCCGTCAACAGTTCACTTTCAAACAGTTTAGAGCGTATGTTCTAAGTCTTATTTTAGTGAATGTTAGCGACTAAAGATTTTCAGAAGTTTCCAAGTGTTTTAAGACTACCTACGATTTGTTCAAATTAACCGCATAATCATTATTGCATAGACTTGTTAAGTCATATTTAAGCTCTATTATTCACTACAGACTAGAGGAACAATTATAAATGTCAAAGATTATTTATACCAAAACTGATGAGGCCCCTGCTCTAGCAACCCTATCCTTCTTACCTATTGTTGAAGCTTTTACAAAAACAGCAGGGATTGCTGTTGAAACCAGTGATATCTCTGTTGCCGCGCGAGTATTGGCTGAATTCCCTGAATACCTAACAGAAGAACAACGCGTTCCAGATAATTTAGCTGAGCTTGGTCGTCTAACACAAGACCCTAACACCAATATTATCAAGCTGCCAAACATCAGTGCTTCTGTGCAGCAGCTTAAAGCTGCTATCAAAGAGCTGCAAAGCAAAGGCTTCGCGTTACCTGATTTTCCTGAAGATCCACAATCTGACGAAGAAAAAGAGCTACGTAAGCGTTATGGTAAAAGCCTAGGCAGTTCGGTTAACCCCGTATTGCGTGAGGGTAACTCAGACCGCCGCGCTCCTAAAGCCGTCAAGAACTATGCTCGCAAACATCCGCATTCTATGGGTGAATGGAAACAGTGGTCAAGCACGCACGTGTCACACATGCATGGCGGCGACTTCTATGATGGCGAACAATCGATGACCTTAGACAAAGCCCGTAATGTACGTATGGACTTGTTACTTGATGATGGCACCAGTAAGGTCTTGAAGCCTAAAATTGCGCTACAAGATAAAGAAGTCATTGATTTGATGGTCATGAGCAAAAAATCATTATTAGAGTTTTATGAGCAAGAAATGGAAGATTGCCGCGAAGCTGGCATCTTGTTTTCACTGCACGTAAAAGCAACTATGATGAAAGTGTCACACCCTATCGTGTTTGGACATGCCGTCAGAATTTATTATAAAGATGCATTTGACAAGCATGGTGCTTTCTTCGATGAGTTAGGCATTAACGTCAACAACGGTATGGCTGACCTATACGACAAAATCTCAACACTACCGGCATCAAAGCGTGAAGAGATTGAGCAAGATTTGCATGCTTGTCAAGAGCATCGCCCACGTCTGGCCATGGTTGATTCTGCAAAAGGTATCACCAACTTCCATTCACCAAGCGACATTATTGTCGATGCATCGATGCCTGCTATGATTCGCAATGGCGGTAAAATGTGGGGCGCTGATGGCAAACTATATGATTGTAAAGCCGTCATGCCTGAGTCTACCTTTGCCCGTATTTATCAAGAGATGATCAACTTCTGTAAATGGCATGGTAACTTTGATCCAACCACTATGGGTACTGTCCCTAATGTTGGCCTCATGGCACAAAAAGCCGAAGAGTATGGCTCGCACGATAAGACCTTTGAATCTAGCGATGCAGGTATTGCACGTATTGTTGACGTTGATACCGATGAAGTATTGCTTGAAAAGCGTGTTGAAAAAGGCGATATCTGGCGCATGTGTCAAGTTAAAGACTTACCTATCCAAGATTGGGTTAAACTTGCCGTACGCCGCGCACGTGAGTCAGACACCCCTGTCATCTTCTGGTTAGACCCATACCGTCCACATGAAAATGAGCTGATCAAAAAAGTTAACACTTACTTGAAAGATCATGACACTGACGGCCTGCATATTGAAATTATGTCACAGGTTCGCGCCATGCGTTATACCTTAGAGCGCGTCGCTCGTGGTCTTGATACTATCTCTGCGACAGGTAACATTTTACGTGACTATCTAACTGATTTATTCCCAATTTTAGAGTTGGGAACCAGTGCCAAGATGTTATCCGTCGTACCGTTAATGAAAGGTGGTGGTTTGTTTGAAACGGGCGCAGGCGGTTCTGCTCCGAAGCACGTTGAGCAGCTAGTAGAAGAAAACCACTTACGTTGGGATTCACTAGGTGAGTTTTTAGCCTTGACGGTATCTTTAGAACACTTGGCTAGCAACGATGACAATGCTAAAGCTAAAGTATTGGCAGATACGCTAGATAAAGCGACAGAAAAACTGTTGCTAAATGACAAGTCACCATCACGTAAAACTGGTGAAATAGATAACCGTGGCAGCCATTTCTATCTAGCCATGTACTGGGCCGAAGAGCTAGCGGCACAAGAGCAAGATAGCGAACTAAAAGCGCAGTTTACGCCATTTGCGCAAAAGCTGAAAGACAATGAAGACGCAATTGTTAAAGAGCTTAGTAAGGTTCAAGGCAAGTCTGTAGACATCAAAGGCTACTACTATGCAGATGAAGAATTGGCTAAGCAAGTAATGCGTCCAAGTGCTTTATTTAATGACACTTTAGCATCGTTATAATTGATTGCTAGAGTTATTAGTCTTGTGTAGGTAAGGTTAGGTGGATTTGCACCTTAACTTATCAAGCCTGTAGAACGCCCCAAAGGTCTTAGATCTTTGGGGCGTTTTTTTGTACTAGTTATAAAATTTTTGTAAAAGCTAACTGTGAAAAAACACCACTAAAAACGACGATAAAAAAAGCCACCTACATTATTATAGATGGCTTTTTTAACAGCTGATATTAAATTGCTTTTAGCTCATGATGAAGCGATGACTATGCATCCATGTGCTTAATTATCGCCTTACCAAACTCAGAAGTACTAAGCAAGATAGCATCTGGCATCAAGCGTTCAAAGTCGTAAGTGACCGTCTTATTAGCGATAGCACCTTGAATGCCTTCGATAATGAGGTCTGCTGCTTCGACCCAGCCCATATCACGTAACATCATCTCAGCCGATAGAATCAGTGACCCTGGGTTTACTTTGTTCTGACCAGCATATTTAGGCGCAGTACCATGAGTCGCTTCATAGACAGAGACAGCTCCACCTTTATTAGCTCCCGGTGCGATACCAATACCACCAACCTCAGCTGCTAGTGCATCCGAGATATAGTCACCGTTCAGGTTCAGTGTTGCGACTACTGAGTAATCAGCAGGGCGCATCAAAATCTGTTGTAAGAACGCATCAGCAATCACGTCTTTGATGATAATATCATTACCCGTTTTTGGGTTTTTCATCGTCATCCAAGGACCACCATCTAATAGCTCAGCACCGAAACGCTCTGCGGCTATCTCATAGCCCCACTCTTTAAACGCACCTTCGGTGAACTTCATAATATTACCTTTGTGAACCAGCGTCACACTTGGCAAATCATTATCGATAGCATGTTGAATGGCCTTACGCACTAGGCGCTGAGAGCCTTCTTTTGATACTGGCTTGATACCGATACCACAGTCATCAGAGAAGCGAATCTTCGTGACACCCATTTCTTCTTTTAAGAATTTGATGATTTTCTTGGCTTCATCACTGCCCGCTTTCCACTCAATACCTGCATAGATATCTTCTGAGTTTTCGCGAAAAATAACCATATCAGTTAGCTCCGGATGGTGAACTGGGCTTGGTACGCCTTCAAACCAACGTACTGGACGCTGACAGACATATAAATCAAGCTCTTGACGTACCGCCACGTTCAACGAGCGAAAGCCGCCGCCAACAGGCGTAGTCAATGGGCCTTTAATACTGATAACATAGTCTTTTAAAATCTCTAGCGTTTCACTTGGCAGGTAATCACCATCGTAAATTTTGGCTGCTTTTTCACCTAAGTAAGCCTCCATCCAGATGATTGATTTTTTGCCATGATATGCCTTATCCACTGCAGCATTAACCACTTTTATCATGACAGGAGTGATATCTACACCGATACCATCACCTTCAACGAATGGGATGATTGGATTATTAGGGACATTCAACGACAAATCAGCGTTTACGGTGATTTTTTCTCCGTCTCTTGGTACGATAACCTTATCATAGGACATGAATAAAACTCCTTGGTTGTATGTTATAGGTCGCAAGCACGCTTATCACTCTGTTATGCTAGCTAATTTCCTACTGCACAAATTTAACAATGGTTGGTTTTTTTAGTTGTGAGTTATATAAAAATCTGTAAAAAATGTTATAAATCATCAGGATCATAGTACTAAAATAAGGTGCTAGATGATAATTTCTCTGATACATAGGCCATATACGAATATCAATATTGCAAACACCACTATTTTAGTATGGTTTTAATCTTACCTCTTTATTGTATGATAGTAATAGATTAATTAACACAGTCTGTAAGTATTAAATACCTAATTAAGTACACCCTAACACCTATCGTTTGATTGCTTGGTTTCAAAATGTCAGACAATAGTATTTACCCCTGTTTCTCTTTCTCATCTGTTCTCCTTTTTTATTTTATTAAACTTTCTTAATTTACTCTTCTGTTTGGATATATCTGCTCTATGTCGACATCAAGCCTCATTTTATTCAATAAGCCTTACGGGGTGCAAAGTCAGTTTCGGGACGATAGTAATAACGACCATACCACTTTATCGCAATACTTCACTGACAAGTCCTTAAGAGTCGCCGGTCGACTTGATGCGACCTCAGAAGGTTTACTGATTTTGACAAGTGATGGTCGGGTAAATAAAGCCATTACGCACCCGCCAAAAGCCAATGATGGACACAAACAAGGTAAAACTTATTTAGTGCAAGTTGAGGGTATCCCTACTCCTCAGCAACTAAGTCAGCTTGAAAAAGGCGTTGTTCTTAAAGATGGAAAAACCCTACCTGCCAAAGTCAAACAGTTGAGTGAAGATGAGTTACCAATGTCCCTATGGCAACGTGACCCACCGATACGCGAGCGTAAAAGCGTGCCAGACTCATGGCTGATGCTGACTATCTATGAAGGTAAAAACCGTCAAGTAAGACGAATGTCGGCGCATGTTGGCTTACCTTGCTTACGCCTCATTCGCTGGTCTGTAGCAGGATTTGAATTAGGCGATCTAGAAGTTGGTGAATTTGTACGTATTCACCTAAATAGCGAGCGTTGCCAACAACTGGGTATTATGATGTAACCGAATGTATATTAGCGCAAATTTGGCAACGACATTTAAAACGGTAGCGTCTCGAATTGGTAAGGTTAATCTGCTAAGATTCATTATTTGTTGTGTTTCAGCTCTATAATTCGTCAAACTGTTAATCTGTTTGACTGTTTGACTTGCTTGTTTATGTTAAGGATATGTCATGACCTCTTCTTATCACTATCGTTTCGCTATTCTCGCTGCTAGCGTAGCATCGGTACTCGCGCTGAGTGCCTGTCAGCCAGCGACTGAAAATACTGAATCTACCAAAATAGAAGAGGTGGTAGCACCCTCAATCGAGACATCTAAAACAGACGACGCTCAAACGATAGAGGCACATGCAGGCCATGACATGTCAAATGTCGACATGAGCGCTGATGATATACAAATGAGCGATATGCTCAAAGACTACACCAAGTCGATGACTAGAATGCATGATGAGATGATGATTGGGATGAACTATAACGATCCAGATACTGCATTTGCTAAGGGAATGCTGGGACATCATCGTGGTGCGGTGGAAATGGCAAAAATTGAGCTGAAATACGGTACTAATCAGGCGATGCGTAAGCTGGCGCAAGAAATCATTGATTCGCAGCAAACTGAAATCGATATCATGAACAAATGGCTTGCCAGCCACCCTGATGCGGCTAAACCTAAACCTGATACTCAGGCAATGCAGCAAGCGTATGCCAAGGGTATGGATGCAATGCATGGCGAGATGACACTGGGTATCGCAAACCCTGTACCTGATATGGCGTTCGCTCGCGGCATGTTACCACATCATATAGGCGCAGTAGATATGGCAATGGTTCAGCTAAAATACGGTACTGATGCAGAAATGCGTAAGCTGGCACAGCAGATTATTGATGAACAGCAGCCTGAGATTGAAATCATGCAAGACTGGATTGCTAAGCATGATACCAACGATGTTCTTGTTAAGGATGGCACTATAGATGATAAAGCTGATACGCAAGAACAAGTTAAGCAACCTACTAGCTAAAGCCCATTAAACTCATTGAAGGTTTAATAATATGTTTCGTTACTTTGTTTAAACATCTACTAATATAAACCCTTGCTAGGCATCGTTGCTTAGCAAGGGTTTTTTAATTCCTCTCATTACCATAGATAGATAATTGCTATTTTATTAATCGCTATCAGCTTAGTAGGTTTATTGCTGATAGCGCTTCATCCCGTCAAGCCATCCTTGCCAAGCTGGAGCGATGTCAGTACTGTCTACGCTCTCTTCTAAAAACTTATCCATTCTTGCCAAACTCAGATTTATTTTATGTGGCAACGCTTTTTCTATATTATCTTGCGCTTGCACAGCAGCTTTAGGTAATACGGAGACACGCATCAGCTCATCACGGCGAAACAAATGACAGCGAACCTCATGCTGAGCGTTGCTTAAAGACACTAATTGCTTGTTATCAGCCTTGATACCATCAATAGCGACAATAACATCATGAGCAGATATTCCAGACTTTGCAGCGGCACTACCGCGTTGTACTCGATTGACTTTTAGACCGGCTGGCGTCTCGCTACAGCGCATGCCCCAAGGTACTTTTTTATCTGCGGTATCTTTGATGTCAACATGGATTTTAATGCCATTGGCTGTCAGTAGTTGCTCAAGAGGTAACTCTTCTACGCCATTGACATAGCGGTGCTCAAAATCTTCCCAATCTGCTACTGGCATAAACTGACCAATCACCGTACTCATATCGGCACTGCTGATACCAATACGCTTATTGTCGTTTTTCTTTGCTTGATTATAAAACGCCTTCACCACATCAAAGAGGCGATAGCGACCGGCGCTTTTTTGTTGCAGCGTTAAATCTAAGCATAGCGCGACCAATGCACCTTTATTGTAATAACTGATACCAGCGTTACCGGTATTTTCATCGCTACGATAAAGCTTAATCCATGCGTCAAAACTCGATTCTGCGACACTTTGGTGCGCTCGTCCATCTGTCTGATAGTAGCGATTAATTTGTTCAGCCAATAGTTTGAGATAACTTGCTTTATCAATTACCCCTGAGGCTTGCAACATAAAATCGTCAATGTAAGAGGTAAAACCTTCAAATACCCATAGTAGTGGCGTAAAGGCTTCCTTACGAAGATCTACATCTAGCATGACATCTGGACGTACGGTCTTGACCCACCACGAATGAAAGTATTCATGACTACATAAGCCTAAAAAGCGCTGATAGTCGTTACTTGGTATTTTAGGCTCGTTAATACTTGGCAAGTCACGACGCGGCGTAATTAGGCTAGTTGAATTAATATGCTCAAGACCACCATAATCTTGACCACTGGCATAAGTCATAAAGGTATAGTCGTCAAATGGCGCATCGCCTAGCCAATTCACATAAGCCTGACAAATCTGGGTCACATCTTGCTGCAACCGGCCCATGTTTGCATGGTGTTTGCCAGAGATAAAAAAGCGATGACTCAATGTCTGATGCCCATCATCCTGAATAATAAAACTAAACGACTCTTGAGCTGCAATCTCAAACGGATGATCTATTAGCTCATGGTAGCTATCTGCCTGTAGACTGTAGCCATGCTTACTACTCCCATCCTGCGCATCAATGTGTAGATGAGTGGCTTCAAGACCACATGCCAGCACCACATCACTATTATCCTTGCCTTTCAAATTATTGTCTGTTACCTGTTGACCAGCTGTAAATGCTGTGGGCACAATAAGACTAACTTGTACTGGTTTAAGCTCCTGACCTTCAACGGCTAACGCGAGAGAGGTAAAGTTACCATACAAACGCTGCTGATCGACATAAGCGGTGCGTACCGATAAGTCGTAGCAGTAGACTTCATAATGTACGCTCAACGTCTGCCCTACTTCAACCTGTGGTAATTGCCAAGTGTTTTTATCAATTTTATGGGCGCGATGTTTAGGATGACTATCATTACTATTAGCTACGTTTTCTATTTGATAATGAACTGCCGTAATATTGCGAGCGAATTCACGCATCAAATAACTGCCGGGTATCCATGCTGGCAGCCATAAACATGGCAATGTCGTCTCTGCGATAAAGCTGAGCGTAATATCGACTAAATGCTCAGAAAAGCGAGTGAAATCGAGTCGATAACTGATGTCAGCTGCCGATTTACGCGAATCATGCTGATTTGATTGGTTGTCTGAAGAACTAGATATTGAAGTCATAGTAAATTCTTATTATGGTGTTTAAGGTTATGGTAGAAGCCTCGAGAAGAAAACGCAACTGATAAGAAAAGAGTCATATAGTCAATACACTTTGAAAAGAATACAGAGTTATTGGGATAAATTTTTTCAAGCCTCTGTCTGGCAAAGCGCACAGCAAGCGAGGAAAATTTATACCAGTAACAAGTTAACAGAGCCGTATTTATATTATTCCGAACTGCCTATAAGTAACTTATATAGTAATAATTGGATTAATTTCATTAATATTTATATTTTTTATGTTTTTTGCCTTGAAAGTTATTACGACCATCTCTATTAAAGATGCTAACTGCTAAAGTTACTTTGATAAACTAAAATAAACTGATGATAATTGACTAATGATATGGCTTTGAGCTTGCTGATTGGCTTTTTTAGGTTTATTGCAACCGCATTTAATTTTTTATATAGATATATTTAGGATAATTTATGACTACTATCGCAAAAGACACTGCCGTCAAATTCAATTACACCCTAAAAGACGACGAAGGCAACATTCTTGACCAATCTCCAGAAGGTCAACCACTTGCTTATTTGCATGGCCATAGCAACATTATTCCAGGCCTTGAGCAACAGCTAGAAGGTAAATCTGCTGGCGAACGAGTCAATGCAGTTGTTGAGCCTGCTGATGGCTATGGTGAGTATCAAGAACAAGCAGTGCAGCATGTGCCACGTGATAACTTCCAAGGCGTTGATGATATTCAGCCTGGTATGCAGTTCCAGTCAGAAGCTGGCGGCCAAGTAATGCTAGTGACGGTTACTGAAGTTACTGATGACGAAGTTACTGTTGATGCTAATCATCCACTAGCTGGCAAGCGTCTAACTTTTGATGTAGAAATTCAAGAAGTACGTGCAGCAACTGAAGATGAGCTAAACCACGGCCATGTACATGGTGCAGGTGGCGTTGAGCATTAATCTATCGTAAGTTGTATAGAGAATTAAACGACGGGTAAATTAATTTACTTGTTGTTTAAATGAGAAAAGCCAGTAGATATTGCTACTGGCTTTTTTAATGGGCTCATTTTACTAAATAAAAAACTTTTAGTAAGACTCAACTACAATAATTGAAAACGTTTGTTTCACCTAGATTATGCTTTCTTAAACGTAATAAAACCGCATAACGGCAAGCGCTACGCGGTTTCTGTTACTAACCATCCTTGTTAATGCTATGCCATATCCAATCCCAAGATACAGTATAACTGACAGGCATCCAGCCTTATCATCCGTAATCAGCAAACCATCCCTGAAACAATTTATAGACAACCTATAAATACCAATCCCTAGTATCAAAAATAGTATCGTCAAACTGTGCAGTAGGTCTATAATCGCAGATTACCCTATCTGTGGTAAGAGGCTATAGCGTCATTGCGTGTAAGCATATACTTACACTACTTTTTATTTAAGGTTTTATAGCCGTTTGCAGCTTCTCTTCAGGGCTAGCTGTCAGTTTAGGATCAGCACTAAGCATCAAATAAGCCGCTTCATTGATGAAAGCTTCATCCTCAGGTAATTGCGGACGTTTATCAGCTTTCATCTGACTACGTTCTTCAAATTTTGCATCCATTGCTGCCTGATAAGTATTCCAATTGGCATACGGACGCTCACCAGTAGCTTTTAAACGCTTGTTTTCAGCTTGTAGTGAGCGCTCTTCGATTAGTCTCATTTTCGCACGGCGACTGTCGATATCAAGTTCAATAGGTTTTTTCTCATCTTCCATATCACGAATGTCGTTCAAGGTCGATAGATAGACAAACTGCGGATTTTGTTGCTGACGAATTTTAGATTGCTGATTTAATGTTGCAAGCGTGTTTGAGCTGAACTTACCCTCAGGCTTGTATGCAGCCGTTCTGATAGTATCCCATGGCAATGCTTTTTTCTGTGCGCGCTCACCAAAGGTAGCATCATCATAGATATTGACCAATTCTATGTCAGGTACGACACCCTTATTTTGTGTACTACCACCAGTGATACGGTAGAACTTACGCTGGGTCAAAGTCGCAGAACCCAAAGCTAAATTATCTAGCTGAATTTGTGCGGAACCTTTACCAGTTGTGGTACTACCAACAACTAGGCCTCGGCCATAATCTTGAATCGCTGCGGCAAATATCTCACTAGCAGAAGCCGAGGCTAAGTTAGTAAGGACAACTATCTTGCCATCATATAGCTGTTTGCCACCATCGTCATCGCGATACACTTGAATATTGCCACGGTTATCACGAATCTGTACTAATGGCCCACTCTTAATAAATAGCCCTAACATCTTCGCAACTTCATCCAATGAGCCGCCAGGGTTATTACGTAGGTCGACTACGAGGCCATCGATATTTTCTTTGTTTAATTCTTTTAAAGCCTTTTCAGTATCGACACTGACACTGCGATAATCTTCACCATTACGACGGGCACGATAATTTAGATAAAAACTTGGTATTTCAAGCACACCAATACGTTTTGGTGTCGCATCAATATTAGGACTCTGTACTTCTACGACACGCTGGGTTACGCCCGATTCTTCTTGCTGAATAATATCGCGAACCACAGTGACGGTACGGGCGCTTGCCTCCGGCGCACTAGGTTGACGCAACTTGAGCGTTACTGACGTTCCACGCTTACCGCGAATCAAGCCTACAATCTCACGTGTCGACCAGCCGACCACATCGGTCATGGTCTTGCCATCTTCAGCAATACCAACAATCAAATCGTTAGGCTTTATTTGCCCAGTTTTGGCTGCAGGTCCGCCATCGACTAAAGTAACGATACGCGTATAGTCTGGATTTTTGCGATCTGGACGAATAGAAACACCGATGCCTTCTAACTGCAAGCTCGATTGAATCTGTAGTTCGGTTGCTTGAATGGGTGCATAATAATTACTATGTGGATCATAGGTAAGCATAGCGGTATTTAGTACCGTTTCCATGATTTCGTTATCTTTAAGACGTTTCATCTGCCCTTGCTGACGTGACAAGCGGTTCAGTAAAATCTCGCTTGGCGTACGCTGATCATCACGAACTAAATCTTGACCACGCGTAATGTCTGGATTATCTAAGAATATTTGCTCTTTACCTTTTTCGCTTTCTTGACCCAACGTAATACTCATCAACTGGAATTTTAGCTGACGCGCCCAATAATCGCGTTGGTCTTTTTTGGTTTTAAAATGACTAAGCTTTTCACGGTCGAGAATAATGGTTTCATCACTGGTCAAATCAAGGTCGGTTTTGAGCATTCTTGTGGCCATCTCAAAATACTCATTTGAGCGTTTGCGATAGCGTTCAAAGATATCTACGCCGGCAGATAAATCACCACGCTTGAGCCGATTACCAAATTCACTAGCATATTTTTCTTTAAATTCATCAACATCAGACTGCAAAAACAACGTATGGTTGGGATCAAGATTATCAATATACATAGATAAAATTTCACTGCCCATCTTGCTATCAAGCGGCTGGTTCAGATAATGACTGCGATCTAGTAGTGCAGCGACTTGTCTAGTTGTAATTTTCTGTTCAGGAGTTTGGGCAAAGCCTGCGGTATCAGTGTTTGCCACTGCTGTGCCATAGCTTTGCGTCAAAATAAGACCCGCGACGCCAACTGACGCTACGCTGAGTAACCACTGTGCTGGTTGTTTTTTCATTATATGTACCTAGTTGTCTTAAGTGATAAAATACCTAAAGTATATCTTTTCTTGATTTAGCTTATTAGTAGAGAGCATTGAAGCCAATTCGCATCCAATACAATTGAACAATAATAAAAACGAATTTCATCATATTTTTAAGATTGTAATATCAATCAAGCTAGCATTAAAAGCTAGCAAACGCACTACCGTTGTTTTTATTTTTTCTGTACGAGCCAGTATAATTTACTAACAACGCCTAATTAAAAAGCATTTAATATTATCATGGTCATTAGTTTACAACTGTCTCAAACTGTATAAACAATCTTACACGCTACGCCTGCACATACCAAACTTTCTGTCATCTTTATTGTGCTTGCCATCATATTTATTATAGTCACCTAAGGTACTGTGTAGCCAAGGTTCAATACTTGAACGGTAATCAAGTTAAATCTATTGGCTACCTCAAACACTACCTGCAAGATCAAGATAGGTCTTAGGATTGATAACTGGCATAATATGTTGATAACTAAAGAGTAGTGCTTATTCATTTTGATCAATTGACTCAATAACACAATCAATAACAGAAACTAGTATCAGACAACAACAGAAATTAGCATTAAAAACTAACAATATAAGTGCACAGCACTCTAAGGATTTTGCAATGTATGGTGTATTAATGATCGATATCGATAGCACCGCACTGACGAATGAAGACGTCAGTTTGCTCAAACAAGCACAAGTTGGCGGAGTAATATTGTTCGCTCGCAATGTAGCAAATGCGGCTCAAGTTCGCACGCTTTGTGATAATATTCGTTGTCATAATCCTGACATTCTAATCGGGGTCGATCAAGAAGGCGGACGCGTCGCACGATTACGTGATGGGTTCACACCGCTACCGGCTATGGGTAAGCTTGGCGAGTTATTCGATCACAATCCTACTCAAGCCTTAAGTTGCGCCTATGATTGTGGTTATCTGATGGCAGCTGAGGTATTGGCGGTAGGTATCGATTTAAGCTTTGCTCCTGTGCTTGATAGAGACGGTATTAGCCAAGTAATCGGTGATCGCAGTTTTCATGAAGATCCACAGGTAATCGTTGCCTTAGCGACTCAGTTTATGCGTGGTATGAGGGCGGCTGGTATGGCGACTACGGGTAAGCATTTCCCTGGACATGGCGCTATCGCTCCTGATTCTCATGTAGCAGAAGCCATTGATAACCGTAGCCTTGATGAAATTTTAGCCAGTGATATGCAGCCTTTTGCTCAGACCCTACCGTGGCTCGATGCGTTGATGCCAGCACACGTGATATTTTCGCAGGTAGATGACAAGCCAGCAGGGTTTTCGAAAATTTGGCTAAAAGACATTATTCGCGATCAACTTAAGTTCGATGGCGTTTTATTCTCTGATGACTTATGTATGGCAGGAGCGCAAGCAGCTGGTGATATCAGTGCACGTGTGCGTGCAGCTATTGAAGCAGGCTGTGATATTGCACTCGTATGTAATGATCGTGTTGCAGCCCATGAAGCGGCCAAAGCTGCTCAAGAGCTGCCCTATCCTAATCAAAGCCGAATCAAAACCATGTGCGGGCAGGTGCCTTCATGGCAAGGTGATCTTGAGTCTACTTGTCGCCAATTTGAATACTGGCAGCAAGCTAAAGACAATGTGCTGAACACGTTCTTTAATGCTCAGTCTGACAGTTCACTGTTTGAAACTGAGAATAGCGAAACTCTAGATCCGACGGCTTATAGATAATCGGCTTTTTGCCCATGATAACCCTATTATAAACCGCATAAAAAACCGCATCTTAATTATAAGTGCGGTTTTTCTTTCTTAAAATTTAATGACGTAGTTAGTTTTACTGAGCATTTGGATCTAATGCAGTACCTTTACTTGGATCATCACCATCAGGTAATAAATCATCGTTGTTACTATCTAATGGATTCAAATCTGGATCGATAGAATTATTAGTGATTGCCCCATTGGTTCCATTATTATTTAAGGCAGCTTCATCGTACACAGTAAACTCAATGCGACGGTTGCGGAAGCGCCCTTGTTCGGTTGAGTTATCAGCGATAGGATCGCTCTCACCCATACCTTTAGTCGTAAGCTTGGTCGCATCAACACCTTTAGATATAAGATATTCTTTTACCGCTTCAGCACGATCACGAGACAATTTCATGTTATAAGCGTTAGAAGCCTGATTATCCGTATGGCCGATAATCATCAGCTCCATATCAGGTACTTCTTGGATAAGAGTGGCGGCACGATCAAGGAATGGTTTATTTGCTTCTGGAATAAGTGCCGCATCAAGCTCAAAATTAACCACCTGTATACTCAAAGCACGAGCAACGTCGCGGGGATTTGGATTTTCACCAAGGTTGTCAATGGCGGCATCTGCTGCCACTAGGCTGTCATCAACCTCACCTTGTAAATCTAACGGTCCTTCGGCTCTTACTGTCATCGCTGGAGCAGCGGCTTGCAAGTCAGCAACTAGCTTATCGAGTATGCTTGCATCAGCAGAGTTAACAACAATCTCATTACCTTTAATAATCATACTAGCGTTTGGTACACTTTTAATGATTGGTAAGATAGAAGCCAATTGAGCAGCAGCTGGCATATCAGTTGCAAAGCCATCATCTACATCCGCTCGGCACTTATCAGCTTCATTCCCAAAAGTGCTACTCATCGCATTCATAACTGTTGTTTGTAACGCTTCATCACCGACATTCATACGGCAAGCATATAAGGTATTTGCTTCACCAGTAGAGATATGCAGCGCGGCTGGCTCAACATCGGCTGCTACTACGGTTTGTTCATCAGTGGCAGCTGATTGCTCAGTGACAACTGGCGTTGCGACAGGCTCGGGATTATCCTGACATCCTCTCAACAATGCCCAGGCTAAAGCGCCTAATATAATCAGACCTATAATAGGTAGTAACGCTTTCATAAAACTGCCTGACTCTTCTTCTTTGTGCTGTAGCGGGGCCATGCTTGTAGTATCAGAGATACGTGTACCAGCAGGAACAGCAGCAAGCATACCAGCAGGTATCACAGCACTGGCCCATGCAGGAATATGGTGCTGATAATCAGCGAAATTGTCACTCAAGAACTGCGGTACTGGCGTCGTACCTGCTAAACTTTTAATTTCATGATAAGCAAGTGGTGCTGCCATAGCTACTAGACCACGCGACGCAGTTGCATCGACATTATGAGCACCAGCAAGCTCACGTGAAATATTGTCACGGTGCGAGCCATCAGTCCAGACGCGATCATAAAAACCTTGGTCGTCACGAGCAATGGTTTCATTAGAGAAACGACCATAAGTATCTTTGTCTGCTAAACGCGCAGCAAAAATGGCATAAAACTGTTCAAGTAAGTTTTTCTTAGCTGGAGATCGATCATCTCCTAAGACTGCTGGGCTAACAGTGCGTGTCAAATGACTAATAATATCCATAGTATATCCCCTCCAATTACTGTTGTTTTGTATAGCCTTCCCGCTGTAAAACCATTGCAACTTCAACCGCGCTAGTCATATTAAGACATTACTTGGTATCAGTTTTTTTATTGATGCTACATTGGGTGGACTACGTATATCTAAATCAATTAAATATAAAAACTAGCTATTATGCGCTTACTTATAAATGGATAAATAAAACCAAACTGCATAAAGTGAAAATTTAAGTGTTTTATCTGCTATTTACTAAATATTTTTACTTACTTACTTTTTAGTTACTGACTTTTACATTAGTTAATTTCGAATTATTCACTTTTGACAAGTCAATTTTTAAATCCACTTAACCATTTATTATCTTCAGCTAATGAGTATTATAAGAGTAATGAATAAGTCATCTCTACAAACGCGCTGTTGTGCAAATGATACATTAGGTAATTTTTCAGATGCAGCACGTAACTATATTGATAATAAAGTACGAATTACTAACATAAATACGAGAAATGGTGTAAGAAATCAAACATTTGCAACTGCTTATGGTTAGGTATTAGATTACCAAGTTGCCAAGTTTTGAATATGATTTTAGAGGGCTCTACTAATTCACATCATCCATTTATACTTAAATCAACAAATTTATGTCAAATTGCACTGTCTTCTTTGGAGGCAAAACCTACTATATATTAAAAATAAATGCCAAAAAGCTAACTCTAATAACGTTTTTCTCTATTTTTTATAGTACATCTATCTGTCTTGGATTAGATTTTTATCAACAGGTCTTTCATTACGCAACTTTTCAGCGACAATAGTAGTGTTTGCCAAGTCATTAACTTCTGATGCTGACATAGAGCCTGCTGGGGTAGTGAATGCACGGTTATTGTTGGCATTGCTATTAAAGCTATTGTCAGAATTATTACGAGGCGGCGCTACTTCTATGATGTCGTTCGTATTGTCATCTGAGGGTTGATAGTTCTGATTACGACTCAAGTTGTTATTGTTGGGATAGGTGCTGTCATAAGTATTGTCTAACGGTATTTTTTCATTTGTGAATTCATTATTACGACCGTTCATCATGCTCATATCGTTGTTAGCATCATCAGATAGCCCATTGCTGTTATCTAGTGGTAAAGGCGCCGCACTCGTAATAGCTATAGCAGGTACTAATGTTCGCATATCAATCAATAAGCGCTGGAGCAACGTATCATCGGGTGCCTCTAGATTAAGAGTGTCCTGCTGCAACTGTAATCGCGCGAAGGGCACTGAACGCAGTAGAGTAAATATACTAGGCAGAGTTTCTACATTAATACTAGATAAGCTATTGGCAACACCTTGTCGCACTCTCAGCTCACAAATACTTACTTGTTCTCCAAAGCTCATACTCAACGCTTGCTTAAGCGCATTTTGGAATTCTGTATCGCCAACAGTCGCGGTACAACTATATAGACTGCCACTGTCGTCTACTCCAACCACTAACTCCGCTGGTATCGACACCTTAGCGACTGGCTCACTTACCGGTGTAATGACAACAGGCGAGGTTACAACGGGTGCTGTAGGCGTCATATAATTAGGTTGAATAACTAACGCCCATACTAGACCGATTGCTGCTAGCGCACCTGCTAGTATCAAAACTCGGACCATTAGATCATTTCTTCGGTTACGAGTGCGTACATTTAACCGACTCTCAGAGATACCTGCATCATAATAATCTGATGGGTTGGCATGAAGAGCATCTATGGTATCAGTCAAGAGCGGCTCTTCATCTAATAGTAATTTATCATTTTTGACTTCAGTACTTTCTAGCGGATCAATAGACAATTTATCCGTTACAAATGCTTGTTCGGGTATTGTTTGTGTCTCACGAACAGATTCTGACATCACATTGGCGTTGGCATTGGCATCGGTTACTTCAATATTATTAATGAGCGTATCTTTGTTTAAACCCATCTCATTACTGACTGCATTTATTGGTAGTATCACCTCTTCTGCCCATACTGGCAAATAAGATCTTACTGACAGTTGCTGTGCTTGTAAAAATGCAGGTAAAAACTGACCATTAGCTAAAATTTTGAGCTCTTGATAGGCTAAAGGCGCCGCGTTTATCAGAAGACTCTCAGTGGCCTGCGGATCAACATGATGAGTCGCTGCCAACTCATCAATCAACAATTGACGCAGGCTGACTATCGCCCAAAGCTGCTCGAATAAGGTAGAGCTTGTAGTTGACTGTATTGGTAGGTCTTGATCAGCACGTAGCAATTGTGAATACACAGCTGGCTGAGCTAAACGGGTAATTAAAATAGCATAAAACTGTTCAAGCAAACTGATGTGCGCCACGCTATTATCATCGCCTAAAACGGCTGTGGTAACAGTCTGGTCAAGTTGGTCAATGATAGTCATAAATACTGCCTTTGGCGGCGTGGATAGTAAATTAATAGAAATTTTTAAAAAGCGGTCATTATTTAATCGTTATTTATTAATTATAAAAATACTGGTTTTGCTTTGTAGTTGTTGGAATTTTAAGTACAAGGTGCAATAACTATACATTTAGTCAGCGATTTTATTTGATTATCTGATTTAGCACAAATTTATATATTGCTATCCAATTAAGCAACTGTAATATGGTTATGCATATTAAAATATAATATCAGTTTTAAAAGCTACCAGTCATACCTACAAGACTTAAAAGATATAATGTTTGTGCGTTAAGTTAACCACTTATTAAGTATAATTTGTATACGTATGTAAATTTGTTCAACCTATGATTGTGATTTGATTTTATAATCCGCTCCATTGGTAACTCTTATAATAGTTACCAATATAGTTAGTTCGAAATAAAATCGATACGTTAATAGTCACGTGCTACTGGTATAAATTTTTATTGCGTGCTGTTCGCAAGCTTGACAGAGGCTGCAAAAAATTTACCCCAGCAGAACTGTATCGGTTTTAAAATGACCCAACTATATATATCTGTACATCAGATATCTAACAGAGAGTAAGTAGCAGGTACTTATTACTCACTATAAAATTAAAACTATAATTTTCGACGCATGGTAAGCTCTAACAATGTTGTGAAGCTTTATTGACTAGGCTTGTAACGTCTTTGTTTACCAGGCTTGACCTAAGGATTAATCTTTGTTTAACCACACTACTCTTATCATCATAGTCACGGTCATCGTGAGCTTGTTAGCATGGCAAAACAAAGTGCTATTTAACCGACTGATATTCTACCCGCCAGCAGTGAGCGATGGTCAATGGTATCGCTTTGTCAGTCATGGTTTTATTCATGCTGATAGCATGCACCTGCTATTCAATATGTTTACTTTATACTTTTTTGGTCGCGCTATAGAAGGGCTGTATCAGCCATTCTTGGGTGGTTATGGTTTCATTGTCTTTTATTTATTGGCCATCATTATTGCGATGATACCAAGCTATATTAAGAATAAGAAAAATGCCAGTTATTTAAGCTTAGGTGCATCGGGCGGAGTATCGGCGGTATTGTTTGCTTTTATACTATTAGCGCCTTGGGAAACCATTTATCTTTTTGCCATTGTTCCTATTCCTGCGATACTATTTGCAGTCGCTTATGTCGCCTATAGCATCTATGCGGATAAGCGTGGCGGCTCTAATATCAATCATATGGCACACATGTGGGGCGGTGCGTTTGGTGTAATAGCGACAATCATTCTCGAACCACAAGTACTACCACATTTTATTAATGCACTACTCTCTCCTAGCTTTTAGTTCAATTTGTTTTTAGGTTTTGACAACGATTTATGATTATAGATATTATTGGTGATGTTCATGGTTATGCAGACAAGCTGACTGGCCTGCTTGGGCAATTAGGTTATGTCCATAATGGTCAGTACTTTGTACCGCCAGACGGTCATCGTGCGCTGTTCATTGGTGACTTAATTGATCGCGGCTCCCAGCAAGTAGCCACGCTTGAGATTGCCTTTGCCATGCTAGATGCTGGCGTCGCTGATATAGTGATGGGTAATCATGAATATAATGCGATTGCTTTTGCAACGCGTGATTCAAACAATCCTGAACGTTATCTACGCTCCCATAATGACGTACATACACGCCAACATGAAGCTTTTTTAGCTGAAATACCATTTGGTTCAGAGTCGCATCGATATTGGCTACAGCGTTTTTATGAGATTCCATTGTGGATTGAGACCGATTACGCCTGTTTTGTCCATGCTTGCTGGGATGTAGACAGTATGGCGCTGCTTAAGCCATTACTCACAGCTGATAATTGCCTGACTGCTCAGGCCCTCCAAACGACTTCAGAAGAATTTACCGAACCGTTTGATGCGCTAGAGCGTGTGTTGAAGGGTGTGGAGACACCGCTACCTGACGGCATAGTAATGGTAGATAAAGAAGGTACTAAACGCTCGCGCGTGCGGGTACGTTGGTGGCTCGATGAACTGAGGTCACGTACGCTTCATGAGATTGCTCGCGCGCCCACATCTGCGCTTGCTCAGATTCCAATCGATGCCCTAGCTGAGAATATAGACTTCGCTATAAAGACTTACAAGCCAGTGTTCGTCGGACATTATTGGTTGACAGGCAAGCCTGAACCACTTAGCTCACAGGTCGTTTGTACGGATTATTCAGCGGCTGTCGATAGTGGCTATTTGACTTGTTATCAGCTTGATACTACCCAGCCGTTACCTCTAAGTCCTGCGAATTTTGTGCAATATCTCAACGATTAATTGCTGCGTATCAATTGGACATTAAGACCAAATTGAGCCTGTATTGACACAAAGATTAAGCTAGCTTTTAAACTAATGCTAAAACTTGGCTTTACGGCTATGCCATAATTTTTGTATGATGGTCGTTTTGAGGATATCTCATCATGAGTACTGGATCGGCTACCGAAAACCCTAATTCTATCTCCTCTCCTGCTGGCCAACCAAAAGTTGGTATTATCATGGGCTCACAGTCTGATTGGGCAACCATGAGCTGTGCAGCGCAGCTATTGGCAGATTTTGATATTGCCTTTGATTGCGAAGTAGTCTCTGCCCATCGCACGCCCGATAGATTATTTGATTATGCGAAAGGGGCTAAAGGCAAAGGCCTTCAAGTAATCATTGCTGGTGCAGGTGGCGCAGCCCATCTACCAGGTATGTGTGCCAGTCAAACGCCACTTCCTGTATTCGGTGTACCAGTTAAGTCCTCGATGCTTAGCGGTTGGGACAGCTTGCTTTCTATCGTGCAGATGCCCAAAGGTGTGGCCGTCGGTACATTAGCCATTGGTACTGCTGGTGCTTATAATGCAGCCCTACTTGCGATTCAAGTGCTAGCCTTGCATGATGAGTCAATTGCTACTAAGCTGGACAGCCTGCGTCAAACGCAAACCGAAACTATCTTAGCCAGTCCAACGCCTGGTATTATCAACTACTAGATATCGAACTGGTTACTGAATACGAAAACCTCTAACCATTCTGAATTTTTCGTTGAGATAAATTGAATTTAATTGTTCTTCACTTGATATTTAATTTTAGATAGGTTCTACTGAATACAAGGTGCATATGTTGCACCTTTTCCTATTTTAAACCGTTAGTTTTAATTCATTTTTAATCCAAAGAGTCCCTCATGACCACAGCCAATGCTTATCCTGTTACTCAAACTATCCATACCATCGGTATCTTAGGCGGTGGTCAGCTCGGTATGATGCTTGCACAAGCTGCTATGCCACTCGGCTATCAATGTGTATTTTTAGAAGACAACCCTGATTGTCCTGCCAGTCTTTATGGACAGGTATATAGTAATGAGCAGTTGGATAGTTTTATTGCTGCAGCTGATGTGTTTACTTTAGAGTTTGAAAATACCCCAACAGCGATTGTCGAGCAGCTGGCAAACTTAGCAGTAACTGGTAAAAAACAAGGCATGTTTCCGCCGCCGATTGCCCTTGATATCGCTCAAGATCGTCTGAAAGAAAAACAGATGTTTAATGAGCTGGATATTGCTACCGTACCTTTTATGGCGGTCAGCACTCAGGCTGAATTACAACAAGCTTGCGAACAATTAGGTTTGCCTATCGTTCTTAAAACCAGTCGCGGTGGTTATGACGGCAAAGGTCAGTATGTCATCAAGCAAGACAGCGATATCAAAGCCGCTTGGCAAGATCTTAAAGATGCGGTCAGCGGTGAAGGCAGCTTAACGCCAACCCCTGCACCACTCATTGCAGAAGGCTTTGTTAACTTTAGCCGTGAAGTCTCTATCATTGCAGCACGCGCCCAAGACGGTAGCGTACGCTGTTACGATTTGGTCGAAAACCATCACCATCATGGTATTTTGGCCAAGACCCAAGCACCTGCCGTTGGCACTAGCCACATATTTAAGCAAGCGAAAGAAGCCATCACTACTGTCATGAACCATTTAGATTATGTAGGTGTTATGGCACTAGAATTGTTCGTTACTAAAGACACTCGCGGTCATGACTATCTGCTTGCCAATGAGATTGCACCGCGTGTGCATAACTCTGGACACTGGAGCATTGAAGGCGCGATTACCAGTCAATTCGAAAACCATATCCGCGCAGTAGTTAACTTACCTTTAGGCGATACAGATAACGTCCATCCTTCGATTATGATCAACGTGCTGGGACAATATCCTGATATCAATGCCGTACTGGCTATCGATGGTGCTCACTATCATAGCTATCACAAAGCTGAACGGGAAGATCGTAAAATTGCCCACATTACCCTGATGCCTAATGACGTGACCGACTTGGAATCTTCAATGGCTAAATTGGTGGCCGTTTTACCCAACAAGGTTGGCTTAGATAAAGAATATACGCCTATCCAAGAAAGTCAAAAACAGCCATCTGAGCCAGACAATCAAGATGTCCCAGAGCTTGGTGGCGAAAATGAAACAGCAAGCGCAAACACTGACTTAGCAAATAAAGACAGTAAAATGGATAGTGCGGTAGACGTTAAGGCAAAGAAAGATAAGGCTAAAAAATAATGCAAATTTGGGTGGATGCTGATTCGGTACCATTAATTGCTAAAGATTTAATCGTAAAGACTGCCGAGCGTACGCAAACGATGGCGATATTTGTTGCCAATCAGCCAATCAAACTGCGCAAGTCACCGCTGCTCGTCATGACAGTAGTGCCATCGGGGTTTGATAAGGCCGATGATTATATCGTAGAACAAATACAACCAGGCGATTTGGCTATTACTAGCGATATCCCTTTGGCCAATGATATTTTGGATAAAGGCGGTATGGTTTTGACAACACGCGGTATGATTTACGATAAAAACAATATCAAGCAAAAGCTCAATATGCGGGACTTTATGGATACTATGCGCGGCACTGGCGTGTTAGAGCTACAAGAAATGAGCGGACAAAAACCTTATGGCGACCGTGACAAAAAAGCTTTCGCCGATGGATTAAATAAACTAGTGCGTTAACTTTTTAGTTCTTAATCCCATTTACCTTGCAAACCTTATACACTCTATAACTAAACACTATGCAACTGGCACGCTTCATAACGAAGTGTGCTATCTATTCTTGTTACTGTATATACAGTTTTTAGTACTTACTTTTAGTACTTATATTTAATATGAAGTCTTCGAATAAAAAGTACTTTTGTTATAAAGATATATAGCATAACGATAATATGAACAAGAATAGGGAAGATTATGAAAATTTTAGTCATAGGTGCAAGTGGTCGCGTTGGTAGTGATATGGTTGAACAGTTATTAGCTGATAATCATCAAGTAGTTGGCACTACCCGTCAAGATGAAAAATTATTTAATGATGATAATTACACACAGTTGGATTTGGATATTACTGCAGATAAAGACGCTATCCAAAGCCAAATTACTGATGATATCGAGGCGATATATTTTGTAGCAGGTTCTGGCGGTAAAGGTGTGTTAGAAGTTGATTTGCATGGTGCAGTCAAGACCATGCAAGCGGCGCAAGACAAAGGTATTAAGCGTTATATTATGCTGAGCACAGTGTTTTCACTGGATACTAGCAAATGGGATAGCCCTGCCATCACTGATTTAAAAGACTACTATATTGCTAAGCATTATGCGGATCAGTGGTTAGTCAATAATAGTACGCTTGACTACACTATCGTGCAGGCAGGTGCTCTAAAAGAGCGTGCTGGTACTGGTAAAATCGCTGTAAATAGTAATGAAGCTGGTGAAAATACCATTGAAGACGTTGCTGCTACGTTAGTTGCAGTATTAAATGCAGATAATACAAGCAAGCAAGTCTTTAGTATGCAGAATGGTGACACCGCTATTAGTGACGCTATTGAAAAACTATAATAAAGCGTAGCGCTATAATAGTTAAAGCAATAGAAAAGCGAGTAAGCCGAAAGGTTTGCTCGCTTTAATTTTGGAATGTTTTGTAAAGTAATTTTATTCTTAAAAGCTAGAGTAACGGAGAGAATTGTTGCAAGGAAAATTGGTGGCTAGACAAATTAGTGCTAGGCTAAGTCGCTTGGAAAAGTAATAACTTCTTCTAAGCAAGTTGCTCCTGTTATTACCATTAGTAGTCTATCTAGACCTAACGCAATACCGCTACAAGTTGGCAAATCATCACAAGCAGTAAGCAGATGCTCATCTATAGGCATTGGCGGTAAGCCATGACGTTGACGCAATAGATTGTCTTGTTCAAAACGCTGCTTTAATGCTGTACCGTCTGCCAGTTCATCATAGGCATTGGCAATCTCAATCCCATTGATATATAGCTCAAATCGTTTAGCGACTAGGTTGCCATCCTTGTCTAGGTCGGTTTTTGCGAGTGCCGCCGTTGCAGGCGGATAGTCGATAATTAACGTCGGTAACTCGTGCCCTAGATTTGGCTCAACAGCATGACTGAATAGTAAATCCAACCACCCTTGCCGACTGTGCTCTTTGTTATCTATATCAGTACTGAAATCAAAACCTGCCAAACCTTTGTCTTCTGCTACCGCTCTCAGTGCTTCTATACTGGCCGTCAAAGGATGGATTCCCACAAAGTCCATAAACGCATCGACATAACGATAATGATTCATGACCACCGGATAGCCATATAACGCCTCTAACAATTGACCCAGTTCGTCAGCTAGCTCCGTCAAACTATAGTACGGCTGATACCATTCAAGCATGGTAAATTCAATATTATGCCGTGTCCCTATCTCATTATCGCGAAATACAGAGCAAATCTGATAAATAGGCACCTGCCAGCTGGCAAGAAGACGCTTCATCGCAAACTCAGGCGAAGTATGTAGATAATAAGTACGTGGCTTATCTTGGTAAGTTACTCGCGCAGCCACTGATTGCAAAAAGGTATCGGTATTACCTGCTTGCGATAGCAATGGTGTCTGCACCTCGAGCACTTGACGCGTTGCAAAAAATTGGCGAATATCACTAAGCAGTTTTGCGCGCTTTTGTGCCATTGCAAGCGTCATAGTTGGGGCGTAGGTAGGCTTAGAAGTATGAGTAGAGGTATTGCTTGACTGATTCATTACTATCCAACATGGTTTATGAACAATGTATTTTTGAAATTAGCATTTTTAAGATTTAAAACTGCCACTCACGGCGCAGATGATAATCACGACGCAACTGATCAAAATCAGCGCCACTTACTTGACCATCAGTTACTTTTTTGCGCAGATCTCTATCATCTCGCATAATGTCATAAAACTTTATCAGCCTATCTGGATAGGTTTTAAGCTCAGACCATAAATACATATTGACTGGTAATAGCTGCTGCATAGATTGTGTAGGTGTGACCGCAAATTCTTCACATAATGCATCATAGACCATTTGCGTACCGCGCAGCTTACCTTCTAAGGTATAACCAGCGATATGCGGTGTGGCGATAGCCAGCTTTGATAATAGCTGCTCCGATACTTGTGGTTCGTGCTCAAATACATCGAGCACTACTTGGCGCTTATTTTCCTCAATGTCAGCTTGTAATGCTGCTGCATCGATAACTGGACCGCGTGCACTATTAATCAGCAAAGTTTCTGACGGCATAGCATCTAACGCGGTTTTATTAATTAAGTGCCGCGTTGGATAATCGCTACCAGTAGGGTTATTATTGTCTTTTTTATCCGTGAGCGGTACATGTAAGCTGATAACGTTACTTTGGCTAATGACCTGCTCAAAGCTAGCATTATTAATATTCGATGCAGGTAGTAGCGGATCATAACTCAATACTTGCCAGCCAAGATCAGTAGCGTATTGCGCAAGTACGCTACCAATATTACCCAGTCCGATAATACCCAATGTTGGTGGCGTCAATGTCTGCTGCCAATACTCTGGACGTAAGGTTAAGATAGCCGTCAATACATATTGCGCGACCGAATGCTTGCTACAACCAGCCGCATTAGCAAAGGTTATATTGCGCTCTGCTAAGTAGCCTTGGTCTACATGATCGGTGCCAATCGTTGCTGAGCCGATAAACTTAACACTGTGATTATTTGCTAATAACTGCTTGGCTACTGTTGTCACAGAACGGATTAATAAAACATCTGGTTGCAGCTCGTCAACTAACTGGGCGTTGATATCTCGTCCAGCAACTTTGATAATATTGACCGTCTGATAAATATCTTGACCTAGCGTTTGCTCATTAAAAAAATCTTCAAGACCAGCGATGTTGCTATCAGCAATGATAGTGAGCTTGTTGGCAGCTTTAGATGGTTTATGAGCTAACTCGTCAGATGAGAGAGTGGTAGGTGTAACAGAGCCAGAGCTTATAACATTAGGCATAGATGAGCGCCTCTTTTGATTGTGGATAGATAATATTAATATATGCTTTTGATAGATAGGTAGTGATATTTACTGCCGAGCTGCCAACAAGGCCTAATTACAACACCCACCTTAGCATACGCAATGGGGGAAAATAGTAAATAGCCTGTAATACTGCTAGGTATAGATTTAACTATTCTTATTTACTTTCTTATTCTTCACTTGATCATCAAAGTCTAACAGCATCTGATTGTCTGTCAGTACCATCTCTTTTGGCGCAAAAATCTCGTCTCTATGCTGAGATATCCATTCACGCCATACAGCAAGCCCGATAGCTAGCACTACTGGTCCGATAAACAAACCTACAAAACCAAAAGCCGTAAGACCACCTAACACACCAATGAAAATAATAATAAAAGGAATTTTAGTCGCGCCACTAATAACGATAGGACGAATCAAATTGTCCACCCAGCTAATGACTAAGATTCCCCACAATGCTAAACCGATACCTTCTGTTGTATGACCTTGACTCAGCAGCCAAAGCGCTACCGCACCCCACGCAAATGGCGTACCAAAAGGTATTAGCGCTACCATGAAGGTCACAATCGTCAATAGAATAGGACTTGGTGATCCTGAAAAATAATAACCAATGCCCGCAAGCAGTGCTTGTGCCAATGCTGTTAGACCGATACCGTAAACTACCGCGCGGGTGGTCGTACCAACCGAATCAATATAACCATCAATTCGATTGCCAATGATATTGCGCAGAGCCTGACGAATCTGACGAACTAGGCTGGTACCATCACGATAAAAGAAAAACAAGGTCATTAGCGCCATGCCAAGTTTAGCTAAAGTGCTGAGCACCACGTCCAGTGCTACCTTACCATAGTACAAATGCGACTGAATCCACGCGCGGAATGCTTCAAGCGTACCTTCAGGGTTTTTATTAATTTGCCATAATATATCTTTGACCTGCTGACCGATTACCGGTAGCTCTTTGAAATAATCTGGTACATCGAGGTAGCCAACTTTGACACGGTAAATTAAGTTACTGTAGAGACTAAGCGCCTCTTGTTGCAAAATAAACACCCCTATTACTAATGGCACCCCAATAATCAAAGAGATACTTATCGTCATGATGGCAGCACTGAAATCTGGACTTAACCTGACTTTCTCATGAAAAAACTTATAAATTGGAAACGTAACGTAGGCCAAAATCGCTGCCCATAATGCAGGTACAATAAAAAACTGCACCACTTGAAAGCACAAAATAAATAGCATTACTAATAGTGTAATAGCGAGCAGGCGTTGAATTACAACTTCTTTTGTCCAGTTTTCAATCATAGCTTTTGAACCAAGAACTGACAGCAAAAACTTAGCACGCTTTTACTGCAAAATTTATAAATGTGTAGGCATCAGCCTATAGATGACGTCTATAAACTATATCCATATACGAGGACGTTGTTCAATAAATTTAAAGGTACTCAAACATCGATTTTTGTGATTAATACCGTCAACTATATCTTATTAACGGCGTAATAACTCACATACGATGACAAATAATTTGCTAACTAAAATTATCTACTCAACTGTGCTAAGTTAGTAAAAAAACTTAATTATGAGCACCTATTATGCAATAGCGTCCTGCAAATAAACAATGATGTGTTGTAATTTTTACTTACAATTTCGTTTTTATCAATTAAAAACGAACGTTTAGATGGTTTATAAAGATTACTGTTAAATACTCTAGGCTAAAACAACTGATGCGTCATCTGTAAAGGTAAATCACCGCTACGTTCTCGTAGGCTATAAAATTGATGTTATACTAAAGCTATTACTTTATTTTTTATAATACTATGCAAATTTTTCGTACAATATCCTGCGCAAATGCCAGCATTGTAGGTTACAAACATGCTATTAGTATTGATTAATTACCACCATTCTACGGAAAACTCTTAGAATACAGCCTAACATTTAAGGCAAAGTGCTTAGGCAGGGCATAACTGCTAGCACAATTCTACAGATATCTTGTTTTGGGCTAATAATAGTCCTCCAAATTTTCATTGATATATCTACAGGAACAATAACAATGTCAAAAGACACTGATAACTCTAACCTTACGGCAGAAAATTCTGCTAATACGACCAATATACCGTCCAACGCTGTCACCTTTGCTTTAGCTCAATCACATTTCTTAGTAGGTGATATTACTGCCAATGCTGACAAAATGCGTCAACTTGCTATTCAAGCGCGTGACCAAGGCGCTGACGTTATTATCTTTCCAGAACTAGCCTTATTAGGCTATCCCCCTCAGGATTTGCTATTGCGCCCAAGCCTATCTGGACGTATTAAAAGCGCCTTATCGACTTTGAGTGATATCCAAGATATTGTAATGATTGTTGGCTATCCACATGTTGATCACCATGGCACCTTTAACTCAGCAGCTATCTTACATAATGGCCATCAAAAAGGCTTTTATCATAAGCAGTTTTTGCCAAACTATGGTGTGTTTGATGAGCGCCGTTATTTTGATAAAGGGCGTAATCAAGTTTTATTTGATTATAAAGGCATTACTATCGGGTTACTTATCTGCGAAGATTTATGGGAAAAAACCCCCATTGCTGATCTTAAGCAGCAAGGCGTAGACCTTATTGTTAGTCTAAATGCTTCACCATTCGAAGTGGATAAGCAAAATGTACGTAAAGCCATGCTGACTAAGCGTAGCCGCGAGCATAAAATGCCGATTGTTTATGTTAATGCCGTTGGCGGTCAAGACGATTTAGTATTCGATGGTGGTTCTATCGTTACGCAAGCCGATGGCTCTATCGCTCACGAAGCATCGCGCTTTATGGATCAGTTAATGCTCGCTACCTTGAACGTTGACACTTGCAAGTTTGACACTCAATCCAAAGCACCGCTGACACTTAGCCGTGAGTCGGAGATGTATCAAGCTTTAGTCGTTGGATTACGTGATTACGTTAATCACTCAGGATTTACCGGAGTTCTCGTTGGTTTGTCAGGCGGTATTGATTCAGCCTTAACCTTATGTATTGCAGTGGATGCACTAGGTGCGGACAAGGTCTATGCCGTTATGATGCCTTACGAGTTTACCTCAAAGATTAGTTTAGAGGACGCCCAAGCACAAGCTCGCCGCTTAAATGTCTCTTATACGGTTTGCCCTATTTTTGATGCAGTTGAAGGTATTCGTCATACGCTAGCGCCGCTATTTAACAAGTCACCTGCTGATACTACTGAAGAAAACATTCAAGCACGTGCGCGCGGTGTCATCTTAATGGCATTGTCTAATAAGTTTGGACATTTAGTCATCACGACGGGCAACAAGTCTGAGATGGCAGTGGGCTACTCGACGTTGTATGGCGATATGGCTGGCGGCTTTGATGTCCTAAAAGACGTTTACAAATCGCAAGTTTATAACTTAGCAAGCTACCGTAACCGCTTAGAAGATACGCCAGTGATTCCTGAGCGCGTCATTACTCGCCCGCCGTCAGCTGAGCTGCGTCCTGATCAAAAAGATCAAGATAGCTTACCTGATTATGACGTATTAGATGGCATTTTAACCTTGTATGTCGATGAAGATATGGGTTATCAAGCGATTGTCGATAAGGGTTTTGATGCCGATATGGTCGCCAAAGTGATTAAGATGGTAGACAATAGCGAACATAAACGTCGTCAAGCACCGATTGGTACTAAAATTAGCCAGAGAGCTTTTGGACGTGAGCGTCGCTATCCATTGGTTAATAAATGGTCAGTCAATGGCTAAGTACTTAAAGCTTTAGTAAAACTATATTATTGACATCACTTTTTATTATTAGCTGGGCACTTGCTCAGCTTTTTTAGTAGCAGTACACTAAGTTTAAGTATTTTTTTTAAAGACTTTATTTGAGTAAGGCTATCTGGCATAGCATCTATCAATGTATAAACTATGACTGTGCTTAGTATTACTTATTATGCTATACCTTCATTTATTTTCAAACCTTCCTTCCTTTGAGTACTTCATGAGTCTGCTAACCGCTAGTATTTTTCTTCTTTTATTGCTTGCTTTGAGCGCCTTTGTTTCTGCTGCCGAAATTGCAATCGCAGCTGGTCGCAAAATTAAACTGCAAATCATGGCAAAAGAAGGAGAAGTCCGTGCACTTGACGTTCTTCATATGCAGGAAAACCCTGGTAGCTTTATCACTGTGGTGCAAGTCGTTCTAAACGCAGTTGCTATTTCAGCTGGTGCGGTGGGTGAGTCAGCAATCAGTCCTTATCTACAGCTTTTATTCAATAATGAAGCAGCGGCTTCCATTATATCGTTCGTACTAATCACGAGTTTGTTCTCTCTGCTCGCTGATTTGATGCCTAGACGCTTAGCGATGTCTAACACTGAGATTATAGCTGTACGGCTCGTACGACCAATGATGCTTTTAATTTTTATATTCAAACCAATTATCTGGATATTTGATGGCGCAGCAAATATCATTTTTGAGATGCTGGGCATATCAACCACACGTCAAGACGATATGACGCCAGAAGATATCTATGCAATGATGGATGCTGGAGCCGAAGCTGGTGTCCTTAAGAAGCAAGAGCATCACCTAATAGAAAATATCTTTGAGATGCAAGAGCGTACCGTAACCTCAGTTATGAATCCACGCGAACATATCGTTTATTTTGATACCAACACAAGCACTGAAAAAGTAGTCGAGGTCATGATTGAGCAACCACATAATAAGTTTTTGGTTTGCAGCGATGATGATTTAGAACATATTGTTGGTTATGTAGAGTCACGTAGTTTTTTAGCTTTAGTGCTTAATCAGCAAGAGGTCAGCTTAACAGACAAAGCATTACTGAAACCGGCGCTCTTTGTTCCTGATACTTTGTCGTTATTTGAAGTATTAGAGATGTTTAAATCTACTGGTGCTGACTTTGCTGTCATCGTCAATGAATATGCCATGGTGGTTGGTGTCATCACTCTCAAGGATGTCATGAGTATCGTCATGGGCGAGCTTGTCACTCTAGAAGATCAGCCTATTGTCCAACGAACTGATAACTCTTGGTTAATCGATGGTATGACACCAATTGAAGACGTGATTCGTGCTTTAGACATTGTTAACCTACCTCGTAACCAAAACTATGAAACCATTAGCGGCTTTATGATGTACATGCTACGTAAAATCCCTAAGAAAACTGACACTATCGAATATGCCAATTATCGCTTCGAAATATTAGATACTGATAAGTTAAAAATCAATCAAATGTTAGTGACCAAACTTGAAGAAACTGTGTAAGGGGCATGAAACCTTCTTTCGCTAATATAGGACTAAATGGCCTAACATACTGATTGCTAATGAGCAGATACTTTAATTCATTCACGTTCGCCAAATATTGCTGTGCCAACTCGTACCATAGTAGAGCCACTAGCAATGGCGGCAACCATATCATTACTCATACCCATACTTAGGGTATCCCACGAATGTAAGTCAGGATGTCTTTGCTTTACCTCTTCAAATAACTGTTTAGTGCGCTCAAAGGCATTGGTGTCAGCTTTGGCAGGAATAATCATTAAGCCTCGCAATTGCAGACGTTCGTATTCTTTGATAGCCGCTATTAAGTCTGGCAAATCCTCAGGACGACAACCTGATTTACTGTCCTCGTCATCTATATTTAGCTGAATTAACACGTTGAGTGGCGCCATACCTTCTGGACGTTGATCGTTCAAACGCTTAGCAATGATGTCGCGCTCAAGCGTTTGTACCCAATCAAAATTTTCAGCGATATCACGAGTCTTATTACGTTGAATATGCCCAATATAATGCCATACGATCTGCTCAGTTTCGGGTTGCTGTTGCAACGCTTTAATCTTTTCAATGGCTTCTTGAAGATAATTTTCACCAAAGTCACGCTGACCTCGCTTAGCTAATGTCGCAATCATGCTTGCAGGTTTGGTTTTTGAGACTGCGAGCAATTTTACCTTGCTGGATATGACTCTACTAGACTCTAGCTTATCAAATGATTCATGATCTGCTGTTAAATTATCTGCTTGTACACAAGCATCGCTAACTTGTTTATTCACCTGTTGCCAATTGGCAATCAAAATATCGTCATTCATATTATTCTCATCTTTATTAAAAATATTATCCACTAAATAGTGCTTAAACTGCACAATTATCAAAAAATTTAGGAAAGTGAACCGTTGGTCGCCTATATTTACATTTAATCTGTTTCTTTTATGATTAAATTTGACTATTATTGTTATTATATTGTTACTTTACCTAGCTTATGCTGCTAAAATTAGCATTGATTGTAAAAAGAGTAACTTCGATATTCTTATTCTATTAAATGCGGCCACTTAGCACTTTTACGTTGATACGGTTGTGGAAGCGCCAAAATAATTTTGATATAGAGCTACTTTGTTACTCGTTTTACTTACTGTATTGATTGATAGGAATGTTTGACCATGGCTGAAAAAGGCAATTTAAGCATCGAAGATCTGTTGCGATTCACTGTTAAACATAAAGCGTCAGATTTACATCTCTCAGCTGGAATGCCGGCCGTTATTCGAGCCGATGGTGAGATTACCCGTATTAACATGCCAGTGATGAGTCATCAAGCAGTACATCAGTTAATTTATGACATCATGAATGATAAACAGCGTGCAGATTTTGAGGAATTCTTTGAGACGGATTTTTCTTTTGAGATTCCAAATCTAGCTCGCTTTCGGGTAAACGCTTTTAACCAAAATCGCGGTGCAGGTGCTGTATTTCGTACTATTCCATCAGAAGTTCTAACCTTAGAAGATCTAGGCATGGGAGAGGTATTTAAGCGTGTATCGAACTTCAAACGCGGTGTGGTTCTTGTCACTGGTCCTACTGGTTCTGGTAAATCTACGACACTTGCTGCGATGATCGACTATATCAATGATACGCGTAAAGAACATATTTTGACCATTGAAGATCCTATCGAATTTGTCCATCAATCCAAAAAAAGCCTTATTAACCAGCGTGAAGTTCACCGTGATACCTTAGGTTTTGAGCCTGCATTGCGCTCAGCGCTACGTGAAGATCCAGATGTTATCTTGGTTGGTGAGCTACGTGACCTTGAAACTATTCGTTTGGCCTTAACCGCTGCTGAAACTGGTCACTTAGTATTTGGCACCTTGCACACCAGCTCCGCTGCCAAGACGATTGACCGTGTGATTGATGTTTTTCCTGCTGCTGAAAAAGACATGATTCGCGCAATGTTATCTGAATCTCTACAGGCCGTTATTTCACAGACGTTATTACCAAAACAAACCGGCGGACGTGTTGCTGCTCACGAAATTATGTTAGGTACACCAGCTATTCGTAACTTAATACGCGAAAACAAAATTGCCCAGATGTATTCCGCTATCCAGACTGGTGCTGGTGACGGCATGATTACCCTCGATCAAACGCTCAAAAATTTAGTGACTAAAGGTACTATTAGTAAAGAGGTTGCCCGACCTTATGCTAAGCAGCCTGAAGCGTTTATATAGTGCTGATGGCACCCAAATATGTTTTACAATATTGTTAACATTTTCACTTTATTCTCTTATAACACACTTTTAATTTGGATATGATATGGACTTCGACAAACTACTACAACTCATGGTTAAAAAGAACGGCTCTGATCTATTTATCACAGCTGGCGTAGCCCCTTCTATGAAAATAAATGGCACTATCTGCCCTGTGGGACAGGCGCCATTGACTGGTGAGCAAACGCTACTTTTGGTCAAAAGCCTTATGACCTACAATCAGCAAAAAGAGTTTGAAGACACTAACGAATGTCAATTTGCCATCTCAGATAAATCGCAGCTAGCACGCTTTCGTGTTAGTGCTTTTATGCAGCGTGATATGGCAGGGATGGTTCTAAGAAAGATTGAAAATAAAATACCAACGGTTGAAGAGCTGCGCTTGCCGCCCTCTCTAAAAGAGTTGGCAATGAGAAAGCGTGGTATTATTTTATTGGTAGGTGCAACAGGTACTGGCAAATCGACAACGCTTGCTTCAATGATAGGTCATCGTAACCAAAACTCCCATGGTCATATTATTACCATCGAAGATCCGATAGAGTTCGTACATGAGCACAAAGGCTGTATTATTACGCAACGTGAAGTTGGTGTCGATACTTTATCGTTTGAAGCAGGTCTAAAAAACACTCTGCGCCAAGCCCCTGACGTTATTCTAATCGGCGAGATTCGTAACCGAGAAGTTATGGATTATGCTATTCAATATGCTGAAACAGGGCATTTAGTTTTTGCAACGTTACATGCAAATAATGCCAACCAAGCTATTGATCGCATCATTCATTTCTTTGAGGCTGATCGTCATAATCAGTTATTCATGGATTTATCACTTAACTTACAGGCCATTGTTGCTCAACAACTTATTCCAACCCCAGATGGTAAAGGCTACCGCGCCGCCATTGAAGTTCTACTGAACTCGCAGCTAATTAGTGACTATATCCGTAAGGGTGAGCTACATGAAATTAAAGAAGTCATGACGCGCTCACGTGATAGTGGTATGCAAACATTTGATCAAGCGCTGTTTGATCTGTACGAAAATGGTGATATTACCTACCAAGATGCGATTAAACACGCTGACTCACCGAATGACTTACGCCTAAAAATCAAATTAAATAGTAAAAACGGTAGTAAAGATATTGATGAAAATGCTAGTGGTTTGTCTTTAAATATTGGCTAGTGGTTGTTTATTAAAGAAGCCTAAACGCTTAAAAATCTAAATGCTTAAACCAAAAACAGCCCTCAAATTGAGGGCTGTTTTTATTATAGTTAATGCTATTTACTACTTCGCGCTGTCTTTACATTCTTGATTATTACAAATACCGTATAGCACTAGCGAATGCCCAGATAGTTTGAAGCCGTGTTCTGCCGCTACTTTTAGCTGCTCTTCTTCAATGACTTCATTATGAAACTCGATAATCTTGCCACAAACATCACAAACCAGATGGTCATGATGCTCTTCTTGAGTAATCTCAAATACTGACAAGTTATTTTCAAAATTATGACGCTCAACGATGCCAGCTTGTTCGAACTGTGTTAGCACCCGATATACTGTTGCCAACCCTACATCTTCGCCTTGCTCAATTAGTGCCTTATACACCTCTTCTGCACTCATATGATGTAGCTCTGCGCGCTCAAGCAGCTCTAAAATTTTGATACGTGGTAAAGTTACTTTTAATCCTGCTTTACGTAAATCTTGATTGGTAAAAGAAGCCATAATGTCCCTTCTGACTATTAAAGTCTTAGCAAATAAAAACTCAAAAATAGATTATAAATAATTGTGATAGGTTAGCAGCTGCCAACTATTTGAAATAATAATATTGATAATTTAACCTAACATACCTAAATTATAGGTTGTCGTCACTTGATAGTATGACCATAAGCTTATGAATTAACACTATAAATCATTAAGTATATCAGGTAGCATTTGGTAAATAATGTCGTAAGTGGTAGGCAATTGCAAGTAAATGACGTATCATTTGTCCAAGATTGCCGGCAAGTCTTGCACCAAATGCACCTAGCCGCGCCTAACCCATTTTTGTGAGTCATCTTACCATGATAAAGCTATCAAACCGTCTTCCGCTTCGCCACCAATCGTTTAGCTACTCCAGTAGCCTGCGCAAACTTATGATTACAGCAACTCTTGGCGCCACTGTCGCCCTATCTGGTTGCTCATTGTTTAGCGTTTATAAAATTGATTTGCCGCAAGGTACGCCAATTACACAGACTCAAGCGCAAAAGTTAAAAGTAGGAATGAATCAAAACCAAGTGTTGTATATACTTGGCAGCCCAGCTATCAAAGATACATTAGCGCCCAATCGCTGGGATTATATTTATGACTATCAAGCGGGCACAGAAGGTGAGCGTAAAGGTATAGCAAATGTTAAAAACGCCAGCCAGCATTTGATTATTTACTTTGATGCAAACGGTATTGTCAACCGTATTGAAGGTATGGAAACTCTACCTCAGTCTTAACTGGTCGCTGCTACTTTTTCTTGCCTCTACTTTTGCGCTGAGACATGGGATCAGCGCTTAAGCTACGATATACCTCAATTCGATCCAATGGTTGTAGTATGTAGCTTATGGGTTGCTTCTGTGCATAAATACCAACATGCCAGAGCTTAGCAGCAGGTGTTTTGATATCTACCACCTGCTGACACCACAACGCCAACTTAGGAAACTGAGCCAGCCAGCCAGCCTGTTCCAGTGCTTCATATAACGTCGTACCTTCAACCACTTGCAACGTCATATAATGTTGCTGTTGTATATCCTCAGCATAGGCCAAATGCACTGTTATCATGAGTGGTATTTTAGATATTGCCTCCGTTAACTCAACCACAGTATCATCCAACCTATCAATGCTAAAATCAATGCTAACGGTACAACAAGGCGAATAGCTACTCGCCATAAATTGTATAGGGCTTCATTGCCAAAGTTTAAAGATTTACGCAGATGACTGATCTTCATACGCCAACCAGCAAATACAGATAGCAATAATACTGCTACGCTACTAATCACAACCAGTAGACCAACCAACCAAGACGTCGGTACCACTATCACTAACAGCAAACCTACCGCCAACGTAATAAGCAAGCTGACCAATAATCCAAATTTATGCGCCAGTTGCTGAGCACTGTAATGCAACAGATAGCTTGCTACGAACAATACTCCAGCCCAGTATAATAATTGTCCAATGGGTGGCAACGCCAAGCCACTACTTAATAATGCTACAACCCCAACAACCAGCTGTAGTATCCAAATCGGTAGCACCAGTTTAGTAGCTCGGTAAACGTTAGCAGCTTTAGGAGAATTCGAACTAGCTGCGTTTAGATTGCCGGACTCTACTGCCGTTATCGTCTGCTTGGCGACCAAATGCTGACCAAACCAATACAGCCCCGTACCTGCCCCTACACTTACCAAAGCAAGTGCAACAGCACGCGCCCATTCAGTCAGGCTGATATTAGTCATAGCAAATTCAACTTGCGGTAGACCACCTGCCAATCCCATCATCAAACCTACAACCATCAAACCCAAACCTATTGGTAAAGGTGCGACACCGAGTAAGCTGAGCAATAATGCAATGACCATTAAGCCACCAGCGACTGCAAAGCTCGGTAAGTTAGGTGCACTATTAAGATCAATTAAAGCGGCTAATATAGCGCTGCTCGCTCCTGATATAACGAGGGCGGCAATAATAATCGCTACTATCGCTGCTAACCAGCCAAAACTACGCCATAACGGACTAGCATCAGCCTCACGAGTGAGTTTCTGCATGCCCGCTAAGGGTGCCTCAACGCTACGATAGGCTAAAGCTATCTCTGCATAAATGACTGGCAATGATACCAGCACCATCGCAAATAACCAGAGTAGCCAAAAGTCTATCTCACCAATTGAAGCTGGTGCAAACCAACGAAATAGCAATAGCGGCAACAATGCTGCCATAAAATAAGAGGCATAGCGGATCATCATAATCTCAATCCAAACGATCTAAAGTGAATAATAATAAAATGTAATAGTACAGGCCAATTATAAGACGCTGTATGATTTTCTATAATATAGGGGATATGCACCTATAAAAAAACCCCGAAAACGGGGTTTAATAACTAAATGAAAGCTACTTAGTGAATGGCGCTAACATAGTCTGACAAAATACGGATATCACGATCTGACAGTCTTGCTGCTACCGTCTGCATCATACCCATTTCGCCTTCTTTCGCTCCATCATTGACACGTTTTTGGTCATCGCTTGCAATATCATCTACACGGCCAGCAGCGCGGAACAATTTCAGTTGAGTAGCGATATATTCAGCATGCTGTCCACCCAAACGTGGAAAAGCGGCAAACTCATTACCAGCAGCATCGGGACCATGACAACCAGCACAGCCAATCACACCGCGTGATTTGTCGCCGCCCAAGTACAGCTTAGTCGCTTCTTGGTTAGTCGCAGGATTACCAAAACCTACACCCCAAGGTGCTTGGCTAGAATAATATCCTGCCACGTTAGCAAGGTCTTGCTGGGACAAATTGGCAACCTGTGACTGCATAATACCGTTTTTACGATACCCTGACTTGAAGTTGACCAATTGCTTATATAAGTACTTTACATTTTGACCGCCAAGATTAGGCTGGGCTGGAATGGCACTCACACCGTCAACACCGTGACAGGCAGCACATACCGTTTCTGCAATTTGTTTACCTGCATTAGCGTCATATTCAGGAACAGTGATAACAGCTTGTACGCTGAAACTTGCAACACATAAGCTGGCGGCAGCGATTAACTTTTTCATTGATACAGATCCTACTAACTCGCCGTAAGCATTATCTAGATTGATTGTATTAACAGGACACTCAAAAAATCGTAAGAGCACACCTACAGTTCGATAAGGTAACTCATACGATTTGAGGTCTTAATAACAAGCAGCCTGAAAGTACTTACTAACATCAGGGTTTATTTGCAATTATTATAGCAAGACTTTAGATGATTTGCCTACTTAATCACAGCATCTAACTGTTTTTATCTCAGCACAACCTCACTATATATCTAGTAAAACAAAAAGCGCTATCCGTTATCCTAACGTGCGCTCTATTTTTTACGTGCGTATGACTAACTGGGGCTCTTATTTACTTACTCATATATTCAATAAGTTTGCGATAATCATCATCACTACAGCTATCACATAATCCGCCTGCTGGCATCTGAATCATGCCCCCTTTTACAGAGTCAATCAGGGCGGGCATACCTTTTTTCTTGATTAACTGCTGCCATTGAGCGCTATCGCCTTTCTTGATAGCATTCAATGCGCCACTGTCATGACAAGCCGCACATGAGTCTTTGTAAGTTGACGGAATATCAGCTGCCGCATTACTACTTGTCATAGCCATACTTAATACAAGTGCAGCCACACTACCGCCTAAGGCTCGCCCTATTTGAGTAAGATTAATATTTAATAACCGCATACGATATCCCCTTTGGCTAAATAACTACGGAATACTCATTTTTACAATTGTTTGATGAAAAAACTTATTAATGGAAGCTGCAATAGAACGCTTATTTTTCTTGCCATTATCATGCACTTCTATTACATCTTATATTGTAACGATATATGTCGAGTTAAAATAGTGTCATCGCGTTTAGCATTAGTAACGCTTGACGACCGTGTCAATAATTTTTGCTAAGCCATAATTCACTTTAGTGTTATGCTGTTATAAATATAACGACAGTACTAAGTAAGGCAATGAATAAGTCATCGTATCGCTACTAGCTTATTTAGATACTTATTTATATTAAAAAATACTCCAAAGCCTATATAATTACCTTTACAACTTATCATTTATTTTTCTTTAGCCTGTTTTGCATTACTACCCCAAATTCCGTTTTAAACTTTTTGATTGTTAATGAGTCATTTATGAGTACCCCGTTTAAAGATGTTGCCGCTGAACATGCGGCGTTTAATACCAAAGCCCGTCATCGCATTCAGCAAACTGAGTTTATGACGTCAGCGCCTACTTTTCGCCTTTGCCCGCCTGATATCGGGTTAGAGGTCGCTTTTGCAGGACGCTCAAATGCGGGTAAATCTTCCGCTATCAATGCGTTAACCAATCAGCGCCAACTTGCACGCTCATCAAAAACGCCTGGTCGTACGCAGATGATTAACTTTTTTAATATTGGTGATGCCGATAGGCGTTTGGTCGATTTGCCAGGTTATGGCTATGCAGCCGTACCACTTGAGATGAAAAAAGAATGGCAAGTGGAACTGGAAGAATATTTAGTATCGCGCTCAAGCCTTGCAGGTCTGGTGCTGATGACCGACATTCGCCATCCACTCAAATTCTTTGATGAGCAAATGCTACGTTGGGCAAAAGAGGGTGAGCTGCCCGTTCATATCTTATTAACGAAAGCAGATAAGCTGAAGTATGGTGCCTCTAAAAATGCTTTGCTTAATACACGTAAAAGACTGAAACAACTGGGTTTGAACTGTACGATCCAGTTATTTTCAGCTTTAAGAAAAGAAGGCCTTGATGAATTAGCAGGCGTTATGGGCAACTGGTATGAGTATCAGCTTGAAGCCGACAAAATTATCGAGTCCTCTTTTGCGTTACTAGAAGGCGCTGAGCTAGAAGACGCAATCGAAAAAGATGCTGTCCAGCAAAGAGATAGCTCTAAAGAAGAAAGCAAATAAATCTCATAGTATTTAATAAAAAAAGGGCTAACCTCGTTGAACCGACCCCCATAATTTGTGTCCAACTTATGGGGGTCAGTTCAGGTTAGCCCTTTTTTTATTATCATTTTTTATTATTTAAGCTGGTTTTTACTTAAGCACATAATAGCTCAACCAATGCTTCTGGCGTATCGACCTGATACGTGGGCTGCTGTGCGGCAAGCTCCACGCTGGTCGCGGTACCATAATTTACGGCGATACTAGTCATCCCTAGGCTACTTGCCATTTGAATATCATAAATACTATCACCAATAAATACCGCTTCAGATATTTGCTGCTGTGTGTGGTTTAAGATATCAGTAAGCATTTTCGGATCAGGCTTAGAGCCAGATTCGTCAGCGCAGCGGGTTATTTCAAAATAACGATGACTATCAGAGGCGTCTAGTACTCTATCAAGCCCTCGTCTTTTCTTACCAGTTGCTACAGCAAGCTTACGACCCTGCTGTTGCAACGTTTGCAACATGTCTTCTATAGGGGTGAAAAACGGTGTGCGATGACTATTAGGAATATAATAATCAGCATAACTCTGTTGAATGGCCAGCCTTTGCACATCGTTTGCCTGCGGGTATAAAATTTCAATACCATTCATTAAGCTAAGACCGATAATATCCTTCACATCTTTATCATTCGTCTGAAAACCATGTGCCTCTCCAGCCACATGCATAGACTCAACGATTAAACCAATTGAGTCCATCAAGGTCCCGTCCCAATCAAAAATAACTAGGCTCTTATCTGCCAAGTTGTGATTAAATTTTTTACTCATGACTTTACCTTAGCGAATGGCAATAACTATTGGACATACTGAGTTACAGATACTAAAACGTCACGCTAGCTTATTTGATGAAAATAAATAAGTTATTGTGACGTTTTTTAGCGTTTAATAATTAAATTGAACTTAAAGGCGAACGCTTGAATATTATTCAGGTAATTTGGTATCCTCTGGCAACCAATCTGCCATATCGTCTGGTAGCGGTGCGGTAATGGTTTTATAACCCGGAATATCTAAGCGCCACGCATGTAGACACAGACGATGAACGCCTGATTTGTCATGTACATGATACTTATCATCACCCAAGATAGCATGACCGATATGAGCTAAATGTACCCGAATTTGATGCGTGCGCCCTGTTAATGGCTTAGCTTCAATCAAGCTCACCGGCTGACCGGCAAGCATAAAACGGCTATGTACAACAATATCAGTTTGGCTTTCTTTAGCTTGTGGATCTTGGGCATCCACTTTGACGCGGCGCTCACCGCTAGTAAGTGTATAACGTAGTAATGCTGCATCAATGCGCTGCTCATTGAGCGTAGGCTGCCCTTTAGCGAGACATAGATAGTGCTTTTGGATGGTCTTATCTACTAGATGCTGCTGTAATACTTTCAGTGCTGAGCGCTTTTTAGAAATCATTAGCAGCCCTGAAGTATCTTTATCGATACGATGGATCAGCTCTAGATATTTTTTACCAGTCACTTCACGCATGGCTTCAATAACACCAAAATCAAGACCGCTACCACCATGCACCGCGATGCCAGACGGCTTATTGAGCACTAGCAATCCATCGTCTTCGTAAACTACACGTTCTAGCAGGCTTTTAGCAAACTCAGCACTGATAATCGGTTTCTCACGAGTCGCTAGCTGTACAGGTGCAATGCGTACTACATCATCACGCTCCACTCTATCATGCGCTTTACAACGCTTATTGTTCACTCGAACTTCATCTGAGCGAATCATTTTGTAGATATGAGATTTTGGCAAACCCTTTAGGCGGTTTAACAAAAAATTATCCAAGCGTTGGTCGTGCTGATGGCGTGTTACTTCAAGGTAATTAACCTTTCCGAAGTTACTAATCTCATCATCAGCGCTTTGCGGACGAGTTTTGCTATTAAAGATAGCAGGGGCTTCATGGATGGGCGCGTCGTCAGTCATTTTTGAATTTGTCATTTTTAGTTAGGTATTTACAGAAAGATTTGTTATAGTTTAGCATGTTGAGCGCCAATTAAGCAGAGGCTGTGGCAATAATAACCATTGTCCTGAACAACTTATCGCCATCTTTATTACTTGCTAGTAACGAGGCACCCGTTGTCAATCACGCTAATTTTGCACGCATCATCTAATTTTTAGAGCAACATGCCTAGTAATACATAGCATAGTGCCCAATAAATGGTATTTATACCAAACATAATCGTATTGATAATACTGACAAACATGTCCATTTATCAAGCGATAGCAACACACAACTACTCATTTAGCGCACGACCACGACTTGATTTGTAATCATGTAGGCAAGCGCAGCTGAGTAAGTGATGGTAGTCCAAAGTTAAGAGTTTAGAGCTGCCTGAATATTGGCGGTCAAACAGATATAATAGATATCACATAGAATGTATACCCTACCGAGCTGATGAGCCGGTTACCTATTCTGTTTGCCAAGTACGCCCCGCTGAATAACAGCGCAGTGGCACTCATAACCTAAGACACCAAAATACATAGATGTTATAAAATAATAGATAAAATAATTGAATTGATTTGAGCTAATATTAAGAGGTTTGCCGAATTTAAAGTTTAGAAAATAAACAGAATGGCGAATTAATTGTGACCACGTGGCAGGCGCTTTAATAAACCCTTACAAAGTATATTAAACGCACTTCACCACTTTAGATGTTAATAACTTTTATAAAGCTTACGATGACAATGTGTTAATAGTCAGTCCTCTGAGCCTATACAAAACAATTAGCATTAGGGGTTAATACTTTAGGCGCAATCATTGATAGCAGTTAAAGTATTACAGTAGATAACGTTACAGCCTTACACTCTGTATCCAGATTATTTAGAACAATCATTTTAGTATGCTTAAACACAGTTAGTAAGTTTTGAGTCAGTCGCAAGCAATTGATAGATAGTCTGTCATTTGACCGCCACTTAATTCAATCCTTTTATTTATTCAATATTATCCGAGCTTTGTGCTCAACTGATATCTTGTATTTTCAGCTAATCTCAATATTAGCGTCACTTGCCACTGCTACTTTACTTTGATTATTTTTATATTGATTGCTGTCCAATTGACAGTCTGGATAAACCGTTAATGCTTTTCATCATAAAAGCCGCTTAACATCAGAGTTTTCAGTTCAGAATCATTCAATATAATGTCTTTCTTGTCGTTGTCCTGTGTACTCATAGGATAATAGTATGAAACGCATTCTGATTAACGCCACTCAAAACGAAGAAATTCGTGTCGCCTTATGTAAAGGCAACCATCTTTACGATTTCGATTTAGAAAACCGTACCCGCGAGCAAAAAAAATCCAACATTTATAAAGGTCATGTGACCCGTGTCGAGCCGTCGCTTGAAGCAGTATTCGTTGAATACGGTTCACAGCGTCAAGGGTTTTTGCCTATTCGTGAGATTTCTGCCGAATACCTTAGCGGCAATCCACGTGATGAAAACATCAAAAAACTTATCAAAGAAGGCGATGAGCTAATAGTCCAAGTCGAAAAAGAAGAGCGCGGCAATAAAGGCGCTGCCCTATCGACTTATGTATCATTGGCTGGTCGCTATCTTGTATTGATGCCAAATAACCCTCGTGGTGGTGGTATCTCACGTCAAATCTCTGGCAAACTACGCGAAGATATGAAGCGTATGCTGAGCAATCTTGATTTACCTAAAGGCATGAGTGTTATCATTCGTACTGCAGGTATTGGCAAGACCCAGGAAGATTTGCAACACGATCTCAACCATTTGCTTAACATCTGGCAAGCTATCCAAGAACAAAACCAAAAGTACCCTTCACCGCGCTTAGTTCATCAAGAAGCAGGCGTTGTCACACGTGCAGTACGTGATTATCTACGTGATGATATCGCTGAGATTTGGATCGATAACGAAAACGCTTACATTGAAGCGGCAGGATTTATTGATGCAGTCATGCCAACACAAGCAGACAAACTCCGTAAATATACGGACTACGAGCCTATGTTTGCGCGTTTTAATATTGAAAAGCAGATTGAGACAGCCTATCAGCGTGAAGTACGTTTGCCATCTGGCGGCTCTATTGTCATCGACCAAACTGAGGCCTTAGTTTCAATTGACATTAACTCCGCTAAGTCTACTAAAGGTTCAGACGTCGCTGAGACCGCGTATCATACCAATTTAGAAGCAGCCGATGAGATTGCGCGTCAGTTACGCCTACGTGATATGGGTGGCTTGATTGTCATTGATTTTATTGACATGAATGACAATAAGCATCAAAAAGAAGTCGAAAAGCGTCTAGTTGATGCGACCAAATATGACCGTGCTCGTGTCCAATTTGGTGAGATATCCAAATTTGGTTTGATGGAGATGAGTCGTCAACGTCTGCGCCCATCATTAGAAGAGTCTACCGGTTACATCTGCCCACGTTGCCACGGCAATGGTATGATTCGTGATCTGCGCTCACTATCGCTATCTATCATGCGTCAAATTGAGCAAATCGCTCTTAAAGAGCGTCAAGGCGAAGTGCAAGCGGAAGTACCTACTGATATCGCTGCGTTCTTATTGAATGAAAAACGCGACAGCTTGGTTTATCTCGAACAAGACAGCGGCACACGTATTACTATCCTGCCGCATGCTCATCTAGAATCGCCTAACTTTAAACTACACTTCAACCGTGATGGTTTTGCACCGACAAGCTATGAGCGTATTACAGATACTCAGCAACAAGAGCATAGCGACCTTGGTTACGATGTCGATTGGCAGACTGCGGAAAAAGAACGTCCTGAGCAGCAACCTACTCGTCAGCCACGTAAGACAGCTGACAATCAAGGCAGTCAAACAGACGATCGCTCAAACAATCAAAATAGCGGCCGCTCACAGCCAGCAGCTAGTGGCCAGAGTAACAACCAAAACTCTAGCTCAAGCACTGAAACAAAGAGCGCAGCTAGCCATAGTAATAATCGTAATCAAAATAACAATAATAGCCAAAGCAACAATGAAAGCACCCAAGTCTCTTCAACGCGTGCTGCTACAAATAACGTTCCGCTAAAAAACCAAACGACCCCTACTTCTGTAGCCACTCAGTCTGTACCTGCTGCGCAGCCAAAAGCTGTCGCTTGGTTATCTAATCTGTTTGCCCAAGCGCCACAAGCACAAACTGCAAATAGTATTAGTAGTCGTGATGCAGCGGAAGCTATTGAAGCGTTAGTTAATACTGGTGCCCAGAGCTTAGGTTCGTTCGGTCAAGTTGATAATACGGCATTGGATAATAACCAACGTCCATCATCAACGCAGGATAGTCATCAGCAAAACGTACGCCCACAAGACGACAACCATGCTCAAGCTGTAACTCAGCAGTCAAGAGGCAGTGCTGACAATGACAGTGATAATGGCGACGATAATAAAGACAGCAATGGCGACGACAGAAGAAAGCGTAAGCCACGCAAATCAAGATCATCTAAGCCGCGTCAAAGAAAAGAACAACGCGATGACAATGATAGTGTAGATAACAGCACAGACAGTACAAATGACAGCACTCAGTCTGATACACAAAATAAGCGTGAGCACGACAATAAACGCGGTAACGATCGTAATCGTAATCGCCAAGACAACCGTCAGGACAATCGCCAGCATAATCGGAATGATAGCGAAAGTCAGGACGATACTGCCACTGAAGAGCAATCTCGTACGAAGCGCAAACCACATAGTCAGCGTAACTCACGTGGTAAGCTTGAACGTGGCGAGACCTTAACAGCTGACAATAATGCGAAGCAAAGCAATCAACAATCAGCTACGAACGGTAAGTCGCAGGCAAGTGCTCGACGCAACCAAGATCCTAACGAAGTCATATTACAGGTCAACGAAGCGCCGACTAAGCTTAAAGCATCAGAAGTGGTACATCTGTCTTTAGATGATAGCAAGTCTGGACAAACGGCGCATAAACCTACGGATATGCAAGAAGCTGAGCCTAATGTAGCTGTCGATGATAAAGACCTAACGGCTACACCACGTAATGACGATAAGTCGAAAGAGACAGTAACCAAAAAGGTTGAGAGCACAGATACCGACACGGTTAAAACCGAATCGACTGAACGCTTAGCCGACGAAAAACAACAGAGTAACGAGCACAAAGCAAAGCCAACTGAGGACAATAAATCATCGGTTGAGCAGAGTGAAAAAGTCTCTGATGCTAAAACAATCGCTACAGAATCGGTGAAAGAGTCAGCACAAGCGTCAGAAACGGCTAAAGCAGATACGACAAAAGCGTCAGTCGATGCTCAGCAATCTGACGATAATAGTGAAGTTGAAGCAACTAGCAGCACTAAAAGTAGCACTGCAAATAATAGCAATGCAGACACTAATAGTGATGTAAACAGTAATAGTGAGGTAGACAACAGCAAGACAAAGAATGGCGCTGTACTCACGCTTACTCATGATGCATTATTTGCTACACGTTATGTGGCCGCTCAGAAATTCGGGCAAGCAAGCAATGATCCTCGTGTAGTACGTCGTCAGCAGTCAGCACCAGTAGCTGAGTCAGATGCTAAAGCAAGCACTGTAGCAAGCACCGTACCGACTACTATTCGCGGTACTGTTGGTGAGTTCATTCATGCGACGTTAGCAGATGCACAAAGCCGCTTAGCGGATAATGGGGTGATTAGTTGCTTCATTGATGCTATTGAGGCGCATACTCAGCAAGCCAAACCTGCTGCTGTTGAAGTTGGTGACGTTGATAGTGTTAATGATAAAACTTTTGACTTTAGCAACTATGGTTATCAGCCTCTAGATGCTGATTACTTGACTCGCTTTGATGCGATGACCCAAGCAGTCAGTCAGTTTGCAGCAGCGCAAGGTAAAACAGAGGTTGCACCACGTGCTATTGGCAAGCGTGCTAGCAATGACCCACGTGGACAGCATCCTGATTATCATGCTGACGAACCAAAGCAGGCGACATTGAACGTTCCTGATGAGTCGCTTGTGGAGCCAAAATCAGATACTCAATCTCAAGAGATAGTAGAGATTAATGCTGCTGAGACGTCTGAAATGGCTGAGACTGTCAACGATGCTCCATCTGAAACTGCTGAAACTGCTGAAACTGCTGAAACTGAGAATGAGGCTATTCAAGCTGACAATGGTCAAATTGATGCTCATGAAACTGAAGCAGCAGCATTGACCAGTGAGGTACAAGCAGACGATATCAGTACTGAAAGTGAGCAATTACTAAAAGCTGATCAAATGCTAGAAGAAAACAAGGCTGTTGAGCTTACTGACTCTATCAAAGAGGACAGTCAAGCCGGTAAATCTAAGACGACTATTGCCAGTTATAAAAATATGATTGAAAGTGTCGCTGAGCAGCTGCTGCCACAAACTGGCATGTTTAATTTGACCACGCCAAAGGTTCCAAAAGCACGCAGTCGTAAACCAAAGACTGACCACGTGAAGCCAACACAAGCTGAGAAATCAGAAAATGATAATTCAGATAGCGAAAGTTAATTATTAGCATTAATATAAGATGACTTTCATAGCCATCTTATACTTAACCATAGAAAAAGCCCCAAAGTTACTCATAACTTTGGGGCTTTTTTTTAGATTTTTATAACCTATATCTAACGCTTTTCCGACTCATTTAATAAAGTATTAAGGAATAAGTCAAAAGATTATGAACCCTACAACATGATAAATTCTGGCACTGTAGTAGATAAATATTATTAATGGGCCGAAGCTCCGTTGTTACCGCGTAATTTACCAACGATAGTAAAAATACCAACAACGACAGCACCAATGATGAAGCCAATCAAACCATTTAATAGCGTAGTAGTCACACTTTCAAAGATACCTGTTAAATCTGCTAAGTCCTCTACTCCATGTTGCAAAAAGCTAATGCCATGAACTAAGATGCCACCACCGACTAAGAACATCGCTAACGTGCCAGCGATAGATAAGAATTTCATCAGTTTAGGCGCAGCAGCAAACATCACTTTACCTAGTTTTTGTTTAAAACTACTTTCTTGTTCCATTAAATGTAAACCTGCATCATCTATTTTGACAATACCAGCAACTAAGCCGTAAATACCGACGGTAATACCAATCGCTAGAATAGAAAGCACAAGACTACGTTCTAATAGTGTGGCGCTCGCCGTCGAGCCTAGTGCAATCACAATAATCTCTGCTGACAAAATAAAATCAGTACGTATAGCGCCTTTGATTTTTTCTTTTTCAAACGCTACCAAATCCACTGTTTCATCAGCATTGGCCTGCCGGCGCGCATTCTGTTCCTCATCATGCGGCAAGGCATGCGGCCAAAACCGATGTATAACTTTCTCAGCACCTTCATAAACCAAAAATAACCCGCCACACATCAATAGAAATGTGATTAACGGCGGATAGACAGCACTAATAAGTAGCGCAGCTGGTACTAAAATAAGTTTATTAACAAATGAACCTTTCGCTACTGCCCAAACGACTGGTAGTTCTCGATTTGCTTTGACACCTGTGACTTGTTCAGCGTTAAGCGCGAGGTCATCACCCAACACGCCAGCAGTTTTTTTGGCTGCCACCTTGGTCATAACTGAAACATCATCTAATATCACACTGATATCATCGAGTAGGGTTAATAAACTGGCACCTGCCATGCTCTCTCCTTAGCGTAAAATCGCTTAAATATTGAATGGGTATGAAAGTTGCTTCTTATAATAGTCATCAACACTAATAAATAAGTGATAAATAACAATGATAAGTAGCAACTAAGGTAATTGCTAATATTAGTTAATAATATTTACTGTAGCCTACTTAGCTACTGCGATATATGAAATAGTAGGAATGTAGCTTATATTACTTTTTTGTTTATCTCTAACCAAATTATTAGTTAGCTGAATTTTGGTTTTGGCTGTCATTTATAAAAATATGTTAGTATATGGCACTTTATTACTATTGATGTTATGACTTATTTTTACTTTATAATCAAAATGATAATAATCCATTGTAATGATTAGCGTGTTATATCTTAGAGGTTATATACTTAATTTCTCATGTATTAAACATCTCATAACGCCCTTTTTAATATAAACTTTAATGCTCAAATCGTGATTAAGCGCGCCTGCCTATAGGAAATGCCGTATGTCCTTACCCTTTATATCTACCATTGCAAAACCTGCGAATACTCTTGCTCGTCACAAGCTGTCACAAGCCATAATAAGTGCACTATTGGTAGTTGTCGCGACAGGTTGCTCAAACAACACTGCTGATGCAACTAGCAAAACTACTGCGGTAAGTAGTACCAAAGCAAGTAGTGCTACCAGCTCTTCTAAACCTGCTGCTGATGCCAATAGTGACCAGTCGGTCGTCAAATCATTACAAGCAAACCTAAAAGCGTCTGGTATTGAAGAAAAAATTATCTCAGCAGTAGCGACAGATATGGAGGGTATTTACTGGGTGACCGCTGAAGGATTGCCAGCATTTTTTACTGATAAATCAGGCAAGCACATTATCCAAGGGCAAATCATCTCTGTTGGCCAAGGAGAGCCTGTTGATATTAGTGGCACATTAGTTGCTCGCACAGCGCAAGATGCTCTTAAAGCTGTCGATAAAAAAGACATGATTATTTATCCTGCGAAAGGCGAAACTAAATCAATTGTCTACTCCTTTACCGATGCTGACTGCCCTTATTGCACCAAGCTACATTCAGAAATGGACGAGATTAATGCCTTAGGGATTGAAGTACGCTATTTAGCATGGCCTCGTAGTGAAGGAAGTATTCCAAAAATGGAAGCAATCTGGTGTAGCGAAGATCGTGTTGCCGCGATGAATCAGGCTAAGTCAGGCGCCAATTTATCAGGCCCTAGCTGTGACAGTCCAGTACAAGAGCAAATAGCACTTGGGGCACGTCTTGGCGTACGCGGTACGCCTGCCATCTTTACCGAGTCTGGACAACAAATCGGTGGTTATTTACCAGCCGCGCAATTGGCACAAACAGCGATTGATGCAAGCTAGTCGTTTGCCCTGATATTGTTGACTTTGGTGGCAGTCAGTTTGGGTAGACGCAGCAACTGCTTGTCGGTATGATACGGTGAAGCGCCACATACATATGGCGATATCACTAAAGCTAACACCAGCGAAACGACATCTATTTTCTATTCAATCATCTAATTTTCTGAGGATACTGTGAGTAAATCCATCAAACTAGCGATACTTGGCCTAGGTACCGTCGGTACTGGCGTGGTCAATCTAATTAATGACAATTTAGCCGAGCTTAAGCGTCGCAGCGGACGCGAAATTATTATTACTGAAGTCGGTACGCGACGTCAGCGTGATGATATTGATCCTAGCATTATCCAAAATGACGACTTAATGGCGATAGCGGCTAGTGATAACGTTGATATTGTCATCGAAGTGATTGGTGGCACAACTTTGGCCAAAGACATTATTATGCATGCTATCAAAAATGGTAAGCATGTAGTGACCGCCAATAAAGCCTTACTTGCTGAACATGGTAATGAGATATTCGCTTTAGCCGAAGCACATGATGTGCATGTGGCTTATGAAGCAGCAGTGGCAGGTGGTATTCCTATTATTAAAGTCATGCGTGAAGCGCTTGCAGCCAATAAAATCGATTGGCTGGCTGGCATTATTAATGGTACGGGCAACTTTATCATGACTGAAATGCGTGATAAAGGCCGTCCATTTGAAGACGTCTTAGTAGAAGCACAAGAGCTTGGTTATGCAGAAGCTGACCCGACATTTGATGTCGAAGGTATTGATGCTGCGCACAAGCTTGCACTACTCGCCTCTATCGCTTTTGGTATTCCGCTACAGTTTGACAAGGTATATTGTGAAGGTATTACTGGTATCACCTTACAAGACGTAAACTATGCTGAAGAGCTAGGTTATCGTATCAAGCATTTAGGCTTTGCCGTTCGTAGAAATAATGAAGATGGGCAACAAGGCAGTGCTGGTATTGAGCTGCGTGTACATCCGACGCTTATCCCGCAAGACGCTTTACTTGCCAATGTCAATGGCGTAAAGAACGCTGTATTGGTTAATTCGCATCCACTTGGGCAAACGCTTTATTGCGGTGATGGCGCAGGTGCAGGCGCAACTGCCTCAGCAGTGATGGCAGATGTTATGGATCTTGTACGCGTGTTGGGTACAAACGATCATAGCCAACGTAGTCATCATGTACCACACTTAGCCTTTATGCCTGAGCAACTCTCTGACACGCCAATATTACGTGCAGAACAGATGACGACTGGCTACTATTTGCGTGTGCATGCTTATGATAATCCAGGCGTGTTAGCAGATATCACACGTATCTTGAGTGATGCTGGTATCAACATTGATGCTATTTTACAAAAGCCTGCGCACAAACTCGGCCAAGTACCTGTCATTATCTTGACGCTACCAGTAGTTGAAAGCCAAATGAATCTAGCCATTGCCAAGATTGAAAAGCTTGCTGCGGTCACTGACAAGGTTGTGCGTATTCGTTTAGATGAACTGGCACAATAAACCTGTATAGTTGATTGTTAATTAAAGCCACCACTTGAATTTTGATTTATTAGTACGCATTATAACAATGATTCTTCATTAACAATTAGTGAGGCACAGTGTTAATCTAAAACGCTGAGTTTTAATTCAAAATAAGCAAACAAGGTAGAATAACGATGTCTAACGATGCAATTGTAATTATCAACGGTGCTCGTACGCCAATGGGTAGCTTTCAAGGCGCTCTAAAAGACGTTAGTGCTACAGATTTAGGCGCTGCTGCAATCAAAGCGGCTGTTGAGCGTTCAGGCGTGAGCACTGATAGTGTTGACGAAGTCATTATGGGTTGTATCTTGACCGCTGGTTTAGGTCAAGGCCCTGCTCGTCAAGCGATGCGTAAAGCAGGCTTGCCTGATGCGACTGGTGCAGTCACAATTAATAAGCTTTGTGGTTCAGGTCTAAAAGCCGTTATGCAAGCGCATGATGGTATTAAAGCTGGCAGCTTCAATGTCGCTGTCGCTGGTGGTATGGAGTCGATGACCAATGCACCTTATATCATGCCAGGATCACGTGGCGGATACCGTATGGGTCACAAAGAAGTTAAAGACCATATGTTTTTAGACGGCTTAGAAGATGCAGAAACTGGTCGCCTAATGGGTCAGTTTGCACAAGAAATGGCTGACGAAAAAGGCTATACGCGTGAGCAAATGGACGAGTTTGCTATCGAATCACTAAACCGTGCATTGACTGCTATCAAAGACGGGCATTTCAAAAACGAGATTGAGCCGGTCACTTTTGAGACTCGTAAAGGCGAACAGACGGTTGAGAATGACGAAGAACCAGGTCTTGCAAACGCTGAGCGTATTCCTACGTTACGTCCTGCCTTTGCTAAAGAAGGTACTATCACTGCCGCTAATGCCAGCTCAATCTCAGACGGTGCAGCTGCAGTCGTTATGATGAAAGAGTCACAAGCGAAGTCTGAAGGTTTAGATTACCAAGCTCGTATCATTGCTACTGCTTCTAACTCACGTCATCCAAGTGAATTTACGATTGCCCCGATTGGTGCTATCGAAAAAGTATTGGCTAATGCAGATTGGACAGTAGAAGATGTCGATCTTTGGGAAATCAACGAAGCTTTTGCTATGGTCACGATGGCGACTATGGATGCGTTAAATATCGATCATGCTAAAGTCAATATCGAAGGTGGTGCTTGTGCACTAGGTCACCCTGTAGGGTGTTCAGGCGCGCGTATTTTAGTAACGCTTATCAACTCGTTACAGCGTACTGGCGGCAAGAAAGGCATTGCAACCTTATGTATCGGTGGCGGTGAAGCAGTAGCTGTAGCTATCGAATTGGCTTAGTCATTAGCTTAAATCGTTAGTCGCTCAACTCATAAGATTGTTAGAGAGTTTAAATTAGAAATGTCAGATAATTTTAATAAATAACTTTAACAACTTATATAAGTTATATATTTTAGCTTTAACGTCCAAATCACCGCATTGTCAGCGCACAGTGCGGTTTTTTTGTGCCTAAAAACTAGCAAACGTGTAGCAAATACTTATCAGTGTAAAAACGCGTTAACTTATACCCAATCGATGTTATGGCACTTACAGCCTATTACACGCAATTACGTCAGTCGAACACTTTGCTACCTTGTTCATATATCTCAAAGAAAATCACGGTGTTACGATAATTACAAGTTGATTGAGCAACTGCGCAATAGAAAATCATTGCCTCCTTACAGTAATTTGCTGCAAATAATGAAACAAGGTAAAAGCCAGTTCATTATTAATACTTCAACGACAGATTTATAATCGGCGTTATTTGTTAACGCCATTGTTTTATATTTTATTCTAATTACAAATAACTATTTACTCATAAAAAAGGAAGACAATAATGAGCCAACTAATTCGCTTACAAGACATCCAAGCTACTCACCGTGACCTTATTGGTGATGACTATTATGACCCAACAGGCAAAACTGCCTATGGCGTCAACGAAGAAAAAATCGGTAAAATTGACGGTGCATTAGTAGAAGATACTACTGGTCGTATCCGTTATCTAATAGTCGATGCAGGCGGCTGGTTTAGCTCAAAAGAAGTTTTAGTACCAGCAGGTTTAGCGCGTATCGTTGGTGATGACGTTTTCTTTGATAGTCTAACTAAGTCACAAGTTGATGCCATGGAAGAGTATGACCATGACTATCAGTATAGCTACAAAGAGCAGTATGAAAGAGATCGTCAAGCATTTGTCGCTGACTCCATTCCTGCTGAAGAGCGTATGGAAGTTGCCGATCACGCTTACAACGCACCGAATACTTTAGAGCTACTAGAAGAGCGTCTATCGGTAAATAAAGACCGTATCGTCGCAGGTCTAGTAAGAGTCGGTAAGCATGTTGTGACTGAAGAGCGTAACGTTGAAGTAGATCTCGAAGAAGAACACGCCAATATCCAACGTACCAACGTGGATCGTCCAACAGAACGCCGTATCGGTGATGTCAACGGTAATGAAACTATCGAAGTTGAGCTAGAAGCTGAACGTGCTCGCGTCAGTAAAGAAACTTACGTTACAGAGGAAGTAAACGTGGGTAAAACGACTCAACATCGTACTGAAACTATCGTTGAGACTATCCAACGTGAAGAGCTAGATATTGACAACGATGGCAACGTGGTTGACCGTGAAGGCAATATCGTAGACCGTGATGGTATCACTGCTGAAGACGTACGTAGCGCACGTGGCATGTAATATTCTGCTCTATCGTTTATCTTAATATGATATAGGATAGCTACGATAAGGTAGCGTGAATATATAGCATAGCTAAGGGTAAAAACTTAGCAGATTAAGGTCAGAGTTTGTCTCTGGCCTTTTTTGCTTTTTACGTCAAAAGATTATCTTGATATAAATCCTATTTAAGATAAATTTATAGATTTAGTTATTGAAAAGGCTATGATAAAGATAATGTAAGACAGATATTCTGTTCTACATTAGCTACAAGTTGTACATTAGTTATCAATAGCTTCATTCTACTCAACAAAACGATTTTAAATAATAAGGGAGATAACTATGAATGCTGACTACAATAAAGCGGGCTACAATATAGATAGTATGAATGAGAATGCCAGTCAAAAGCTGGATGCAGCATCGCCATCAGCAACTACAGCAAAAATAGAAGACCATGCTGCTGAAAATAAATTACCAGCACCTCATGACTCAGTAGATAGCGTTACCATGCTAAATGCTACTTCAGATAATTCTATTAATAACTTAGATACTAATCACCTAGATACTGATAACCTAAATGCTAATAACTTAGATATTAACAACCAAAATGCCGTTAATCATCATCTAGAGCTGCTAGAAGAGCGTCCTGTCGTTAATAAGGAACGCTTGGATGTTGGTAAAGTAACAGTGACTAAGCATACTCGTACTAAGACGATTGAAGTACCAATTGAGCTAGTAGAAGAGTACGTCACTATTCGTACCGAATATAATGACGCAGAAAGCCAAGATCTGCTCTCAGGTAGTTACGATGAGAAAGACATCTTACGTCATGTTGAGCCATCATTAGACAGTAAAGCAGTAGTCACTATTAATGGTAAGCAAATAGAAGTGGGCGATGAGCCTGTTGAAATCGTTTTGTCACGCCAAGTTGCGACTATTACTAAAGATACTTATGCTATTCAAGAAATTGAAGTCAATAAAACCACGCATACGCATACAGATAGCATTCAGGTTGAGTTAAAACATGAAGAGCTAGACGTAATAGAAGAAGGGTTTTTGGAACATGAAGCATCACGTGTCCATAAGAAATAAGCTCGTTTTTAGCAAAAGATAGCCACAAAAAAAGCAACGCGAACGTTGCTTTTTTTGTGGCTGAAGAAATGACTTGGTATCAATCTTAACCTATTTAATCTCATTTATTTATTCGTCTTACACTCGTAAGTGTTCACCTTAGATTCGTCCGCGCCTGCTGTACGTATTACACCTGTTTCACGCTCTTCATGAGCGACGCGCCACTGGGTAAAGCCTTCACCACCATCCATAGCTGAGGCGACTTCGAATACTTCAGGGTTGCTGCCTTCATTGGTTTGCGCCAATGTGACTGTACCCTTATCTGTACCAATGACTACTTGGTTAGTTTCGTCTTTATAAGTCGCTTCGACTTTTAGCTCAGGTGAGCATAAGTAAGTCATCTGCGTCAAACCAGTATTAACATTGGCAACCGTATCATCCTCTACTTCATTGAGCGATGCATCATCAGTTTCTACCACGGTATCACTAGGATCAGCTGGATCAGCTGACATCGGCACTGACTCTTCAGCATTGATACTGTCCTCTAGGCTCGGCTCTGGCTCTTGCTGCTGCTGGCAAGCACTGATAGTAATGGCACTGGCAAGTAAACCAGTCATAAATGCGGTAGTACGCAATTGTTTTAATTGTCCTAGATTCATTATTATCTCCCAGATTTATATGTTAAATACTATACCGTGTCCGTATATGCGCGCCTATGCTGAATTTGTAAACAATAACGGCAAAATACTAAAGTTTTAGCTATGTAGCCAATCAATATTCGTAAAAATACCTATAGCTGCTAACAGCTATAGGTATTTGAGGTAATCATTCACCTAAAAAATATAAGTGTTAGATTTTACCGTGACATTGTTTGTATTTTAAACTAGAACCACAAGGACAAGGCGCATTACGACTGATATTCATACCTGCATAAGGGTTCGGCTCAGCATCAATAGCAGTATTATCATCGCCATTAACACTCACATTAGCGCCTGCAGCCGCTACGCCACTACCAAGATTCACACGCATCTGACTCTGGTTATTACTGCTGCGTTCGCTTTGATTTTGAGGACGCGGTGCTGGTTGTGGCTCACCTGACAAGTTATCGACATCACTATGCTCGAACTGCATTTGCATACGTTCAGCATCTGCACGTTGCTGTGCTTCTAGGGCCTCTAACTCTTCTTTGGTCGGGATATGCACGCGCGATAAATCTTGTACTGTCTCTGACTTAATAGCACCTAGCATCATTTGGAATAATTCAAACGACTCACGCTTATATTCTTGCTCAGGGTTCTTCTGTGCATAGCCGCGCAAATGAATACCTTTACGTAGCTGATCCATCTGTGTTAAATGCTCTTTCCAATGCTTATCGAGACTTTGGAGCATAAAATGACGTTCAAGCTGCGCGGCGCTTTGCTCGCCCATCTGCTCACGGCGACCATGATAATGCGCAAGCGCAGTCTCAATAATTTTTGCACGTAAGCCTTCTTCATCAAGGCGACGGTCTTCATCGAGCCAATCATTGAGTGGCATATAGAGCTTGAACTCTTCTTCGAGCTCATCTTCTAACCCATCAATATTCCATTGATCATCAACAGAACCTGGCGGGATAAACTGACTAATCATGGCATTATAGACTTCATGATGCATCACTTCGATGGCCTCTAACAAGTCCATATCAGCAAGTAAATCATCACGCTGACCATAGATAACTTTACGCTGCTCATTGGCCACGTCATCATACTTCAGCAGGTTTTTACGAGCATCAAAATCGCGACTCTCAACTTTACCTTGCGCGTTTTCAATCGATTTTGATACCATCTTGTGCTCGATAGCTTCGTCTTCTTTAAGACCCATAGCGCGCATCATATTAACCACGCGATCACCTGCGAAAATACGCATAAGATCATCTTCGAGCGATAAGAAAAAGCGCGACATCCCAGGGTCACCTTGACGACCTGCACGACCACGGAGCTGGTTATCAATACGGCGGGATTCATGGCGCTCAGAGCCAACGATATGCAAACCACCAGCCGCCACCACTTGATCGTGCTTGACTTGCCATTGCGCTTTTAGACGCTGCATTTCTTCCGGACTAACCGAGTCAATATCTTCAATAAATGACTGCCAGTTACCGCCCAAGATAATATCGGTACCACGGCCTGCCATGTTCGTCGCGATAGTAACGGCTTTTGGACTACCCGCCTGCGCGATGATTTCGGCTTCACGCTCATGCTGCTTAGCGTTTAGGACGTTATGCTTAACACCTTCTTGATCCAGCAAATAAGACAATTCTTCACTAGCTTCAATCGTCGCGGTACCCACTAGAACTGGAGCGCCTTTTTCTTGAATCTCTTTAATTTCGCGAATAATGCCTTTATATTTGCCTAATTTGGTTAAGAAAATCTGATCATCCATATCAACCCGTGCAATGGGCTTATGGGTCGGAATCACAATCACATCTAAATCGTAAGTCGACTTAAACTCTGCCGCTTCAGTATCAGCAGTACCAGTCATACCTGACAGCTTATCGTACAGACGGAAGAAGTTCTGGAAAGTGGTGGTCGCAAGCGTTTGGTTTTCTGCTTGAATCTCAACGTTTTCTTTGGCTTCTACCGCTTGATGCAAGCCTTCTGACCAACGACGACCTGGCATCGTACGACCCGTATTTTCATCAACGATGACCACTTCGCCATCATCGACGATATAATGAACGTTTTTGACAAAAATATGGTGGGCACGAATAGCCGCTTGTACGTGAGCTAATAATGGCAAACGACTTGGGCTATATAGGCTTTCATTTTCACCAAGCTCGCCTACTTCAATTAAGAAGCTTTCGATTTTCTCGTAGCCTTTTTCACTGATTTCGATTTGACGGTTTTTCTCATCAATCCAAAAATCTTCTTCTTCGTTATTCTTATTGGCTTCTTCATCTTTTGAGCGTATTAGCACTGGAATAATGGTATTAATCAGTGCATACATCCGCGATGAATCTTCGGCTTGACCCGAAATGATCAATGGCGTACGTGCCTCATCGATTAAAATAGAGTCAATTTCATCAATAATACAGAAGTTTAGCGGACGCTGCTTTTTTTCAGCTAGGCTAAAGACCATGTTATCGCGTAGATAATCAAAGCCGTATTCGTTGTTGGTACCGTAGGTAATATCCGCTTGATAAGCATCAACTTTTTCTTGTGCTGGCTGCTGCGAGTAAATCACCCCAACCGTCAATCCCAAGAAGTTAAATAGTGGACGGTTTAAGTCCGCATCACGAGCGGCCAAATAATCGTTGACCGTGACCACGTGGACGCCTTTACTGCTAACCGCATTCAGATAAATAGCCAAGGTCGCCATCAAGGTTTTACCCTCGCCGGTCTTCATCTCAGCGATTTTGCCTTCGTGCAAGGTGATACCACCGATTAGCTGCACATCATAGTGACGCATGCCTGTGATACGTAAGGAGGCTTCGCGGCAGACGGCAAACGCTTCTGGCAATAGCGCCTCTAAGCTTTCGCCTTTTTGAAAGCGCGCTTTGAACTCTTCTGTTTTTTGTTGTAGTTGTTCATCAGACAGGGCTTGCACGCCAGCCTCTTGGGCATTAATCTTGGTGACCACTTTGCGCATACGCTTAAGTTCACGGTCGTTTTTGGTGCCAACTACACTGCCTACAATCTTTGATAACATAATTTTTTAACCTATGGAAATATTCGATAATTAGCACGGATAGCACGGAGAGTTAAAGCCCAGCCTGAGCCCTATCATCACCTGACATCACTCCCTAACTAAGTATCACCCAATAAAGTGTGTCGTCATTATATATGGTTATGACGCTGATGGATACAAGGGCAATAGGCAGATATTTGCCTACGCCGAAACGCGACAGGTCATGTTAAAATAGGGTTTATTTTCCATCACCTCTCGCTATTTAGATACTATAGTCAGTGCAAAATAAAAGAGGTATCTATACTGCTGGTATCAATTTTCCTCGCTTGCTGTGCGCTTTGCCAGACATAGGCTTCGTAACCTATATTTTGAAAGCAAGCATTCCAGCAGCACTGCGCTTTTTTTAAGTTGAATCTACTACACTTATGATGAACTCAAAGCTATATATAGTGAATTACTATTCTCAATTTTGTATAAACATCAAAGACTAGATTTGAAAAGTTGTAAAAATAGAGTCTAGCGTTCTTTACCCAAATGCTATGAAAACATATCTGTTAGTTTTATCAGCAATATTTAAGCCAAACCATATAAGAGATCATGCATGACTGTTAAACCGTCTGATGTAAACCACGCTTCTACTGAAATCTTGACCATAGGCGACGCTGTCTACGATTTGGCCCATCATACGCCGATGATGGTGCAATACCTGACCATGAAGGCACGCTATCCAAACGCATTATTGCTATATCGGATGGGCGACTTTTATGAGCTGTTTTTTGATGATGCCAAGCGGGCGGCGCAGATATTGGATATTACCCTTACCCGCCGTGGTAACGATAAAGCAGGCAATACTATTGCGATGGCAGGCGTACCGTTTCATGCCGCTGATAGCTATATGGCACGGCTGATTGCGACTGGGCAAACGGTAGTGGTTTGTGAACAAATTGATGAATCAGCCGATAGTAATAATTATCCAAGCATCGGTGAAAAAAGTAAAAAAGATCACTCGCTGCAAGGTAGCGCTAAAGGCATTAGTAAAACCAATACTAAAACAGGTACTAAAGCTAAGCCGCCCACTATCATGCGCCGCGAAGTGGTTAAGACCCTGACCGCTGGGACGATAACCGATGATGCATTAATCGCGCCCAATCATACGCCTACTGTTGTCGCTATCGACATCGCTATTCCCACCTCAAGAGCGAAAAACAACAGCAAGCAGCCGTTACAAGCGGCAGTTAGTCAAATGGACTTAGCGGCAGGTACACTTACCACACAAACGCTAAACGTAGATAGCAGTATAAGCTCTGAAAATAAAAGCTCTGAGAGTACAAATAGCGATGTAGAAAACTTGCAAGCGCAAATGCTGACCGTTTTGGCACGCTTTGCGCCTAGTGAATGTATCGTCAGTGAAGCTATCAGTGAGGATTGGCTACTATGGTTACGTCGCCATCTGGACTGCCCTATTATAGAAGTAGCGGCCAATGACTTTCACCGTGAGCATGCAGCTGCAACCCTTTGCCAGCAGTTTGAAGTACAACGCCTTGACGGTTTGGGTATCAGCGATGCGCCACTGAGTCAGTCTAGCTGTGCGGCGCTGATTCATTACGCAAGGCAGACGCAGCAACGTCATGTGCCACAAGTTAACCAACTTATCGTTGAATACAGTGACGACTATCTAATTATAGATGCTAATAGCCAGCAGAATCTAGAGCTATTTAGCCCTGTTAGTGCTAATGGAACGTCACTGATATCGGTCCTTAATCATTGCAAAACCCCAATGGGTCGACGCTTATTAGTACAGCAAATGAAGCGTCCATTACGCCAGCATGTGCGTATCAATCAGCGTTTGGATGCGATAGCTAGTCTGCTAGCGGTAAATAAGGAACAAAACAATTCATCTGATATACACGCTACCTTCATCACCCATTTACGTGACACTCTAAACGCCATTGGTGATATTGAGCGTATTAGTAGTCGTATCGGGCTGATGAGCGCCAAGCCTCGTGACTTGCGCAAGCTTGCTGACGGTATTGCTAGTAGCAATCAGTTGACTACCCTATTGACCGAGTCTGGTATCAATTCTGAGCACGCTGGTTTACTACCGATGCTTATGCAGCACTTGCCTGCCCAGTTACCGGCGGTACAAGCGGTCGCCGACCTTATTGAGCGCGCCATTATCTTAGAGCCTCCTGCCCATATCCGTGACGGTGGTATGCTCGCCGCTGGTTATGATGAAGACCTCGATCGCTTAACCCATCTGCATGACAATATCCAAGCGACGCTTGACGAGATGGCGGAGCGTACGCGGCAAGCGCATCAACTGCCAAGTTTAAAAGTCGGCTTTAATAAAGTCAGTGGTTTCTATTTTGAGCTTCCTAAGATGCAGGCTAAAAATGCGCCCAGTCACTTTATCCGTCGCCAAACGCTCAAAAATGCTGAGCGCTTTATCACTGATGAATTAAAAGAAGTCGAAACCGAATATCTTAGCGCGCAAACGTTAGCACTGGCACGAGAAAAGCAGCTTTATCAGCAATTACTTACCACTCTCGGAACTCACTTGACTGCGCTACAACAGTTGAGTGCGGCTATCGCCCAAATAGATGTCCTTAGCAATTGGGCACAGCTAGCCGTTACGCATCATTGGCAACGTCCAGTCATGCATAATGGCTTAGCAAATAACGATATAAATAATACAGATGGGGGAAAAAATAATGACGTCCAGCAGAATCAACTTAATTTTGAAAGCCCTGTTCAAAGCTACTCTGAAAACCAGCCTCAAAGCCAACTGTCAAATCAAGCGCAAAACCAGACCAGTATTGATATCAAAAAAGGTCGTCATGTCGTTGTTGAAGCTGCCTTAAATCCGGTCAATGCTAATAATAGAAATAGTAACAGTCATAGTAATAACAGAAACGTTAATACTGAGCATCTTAGCCACTTCGTTGCCAATAACTGCGAGCTTGGCAGCTCTGAGCATCCTGAACGATTATTAATCATTACTGGCCCTAATATGGGTGGCAAATCTACCTATATGCGCCAGACTGCGTTGATTGTTCTACTTGCTCATTGCGGTAGCTTTGTGCCAGCTGAACACGCCTATATCGGTGATATCGACCGTATTTTTACCCGTATTGGCTCAGCCGATGATTTGGCTGGTGGTAAATCAACCTTTATGGTGGAGATGATTGAGACCGCCAATATTTTGAACTTGGCTACCAATAAATCCTTAGTGCTCATGGATGAAGTTGGACGCGGTACAGCTACCACGGATGGACTTGCTATTGCGCACGCCTGTGTCAATCGACTGCTAGAGATTGGCTGCCTGACTTTATTTGCCACTCATTATTTTGAGCTGACTCAGCTAGCAAATAACCAGTTAGCGGACAACTATGATAGAAAACGCCAAAATAAACAGAATGGTATTCGTAACGTCCATGTCGCGGCAAGCGATGTCGATGGGCAACTGCTATTGCTACATCAAATACGCGAAGGTGCAGCAAGCTCTAGCTTTGGACTGCACGTTGCCAAAATGGCAGGCATTCCAACCCAAGTGCTTAACGATGCCAAACGCTATCTTATTGACAATTTAACCACTGAGCAGACAAAAACCATTGATGACAAAAATGAATTAGCTAAGTCGGCAAACGATAAAGGCCAGCCAGTCGATAGCAGTCATATAACGGAGACGAATGTAAAAGCCAATGCTCAAGCAAGCTACTCAACCGATAATACACAACAAAAACAAATGCTTAGCTTACATGATAAACTTATGAATATTGATCCTGACAGTCTAACACCCAAGCAAGCACACGATTTGCTCTATAATCTTAAACAACTCATTAGTTGTTAAAGGGAATTGTTAAATAAGCCTAAAAGCGTTAAAATACGCCTTATTTTTCACTTATTCTATTTAGCCATAAACAGGTAGACAGCACTATGACCTTTGTCGTTACAGATAACTGCATCCTTTGCAAACACACCGACTGTGTGGAAGTCTGCCCTGTGGACTGCTTCTACGAAGGGCCAAACTTCCTCGTCATCGATCCCGATGAATGCATTGACTGCGCGCTATGTGAGCCTGAATGCCCTGCCAATGCGATCTTCTCTGAAGATGAAGTACCGAAAGGGCAAGAGATTTTCACGCAGCTGAATGAAGAGCTGGCACAAAAATGGCCCAACATTACTGAGATGAAAGACAGTTTGCCAGACGCTGAAAAGTGGGATGGTGTAGAAGGTAAGATTCAGTATTTAGAGAAGTAAATCGCTTTACTAGATAATTACTCTTAACGATAATAGAGGCTGTGGCTTTTTGCCCAGCCTTTTTATTTATTATTTAAAAGCTTTTAAGTGAGTAATTAAATGCAACTTGTCGATAAGCAGCATATTATTGATTATGTCTCAGTTGAATTTAGCATAGCTGACAGTAAAACTTTGCAGAATATTCACCAAGGTGGTTTAAATAATACTAAAGGTCGTGATTATGAAAACTATTTTCAGCTCCATAAAGCTTTTGAAATAGCTGCTCTTGATGACTGCGATTTCGATAAGCAAATACTAGGTATGCAAGTCATTGGCTTTGTTGATGATATTTGCCATATTGATGCTAATCAACAAGTTAAATATAACTATCAAGCCAAAAACTCATCCGGCTCTGCTGCTGACTGGACTGTGGATTTCAGTGACCGATGTAGGAAGCAGAGATTAATTGATTACAATTGCTTTAAAATCAAAAAAACTAAAAATTACTTACTTGTCTCTAAAGAAAATAAAGTAATAGAAAACTTAAAAAAGATACCTGATGATTTGAAAGATTTAGATACTTGTTATTATTTTGAATACCATATGACACTAGTTGAGCTTATTCTTAAGACTCCGTTGTCAGGTTACATAAAAAAGCTTATCAATAGCAATAGTAACTCCGATGTAGACTACGCTGCAAAACTGATCTTAGGTGTCTTGCAAGCCAATAAATATAAATCTGTAGCAGATATATTTTCTCAAGCTCAGTCAGATGCTTACCCAAATCCATTTATTAAATTTCGCTCTGCGCCTAAGATAGATAGTATTCCGCTATGGCTACAACAAATTCTAACAAATTCTTCTCATCATCTCGCGTATCGTTTAGAATATAACAAACTGACGATAACGTTAAGACATGATTTTGTTGTCAGTGTTAATATTGATTCAATCAACGAAGTATCCCTTGAGCAAGCAGGTAAAATAAAAAGTGTGCAAGATTTGGTAAGGCTATTTATGACTATTGCTGCTCAAGACCTTGAAAAAAAATTAAGCTCTTCTAATGGTGGAGAGGTATAAGATGACTCTAAATAATCGTACGTATACTAGCTTAGCGACGCCACAGGCCAAACGTCATTTGCAAGGTTTGCTGGATAGCGTTAATGACACTACTGCTTACCGCGAGCATATGGTAGCGTTGGGTAAACTGTTGGCAGCTACTGTTACCCTTTCACTGTCTCAAAAGGATAATGCTGATACTCTTATTATCTCTACCGCTGAAGATGCTGACTTTTTGCAGTGTGGTGTTTCCAAAGAGTTATACAATCGAGGGTTGAGCAGTAAGCTTGCGGTATTTTGGAACCATCATTACCAGCTTACAGATCATTCTAGTGTGGCGCCAATTGTCCATAAATTCATTCAATCAGGATATGAGTCTGCGACGGACATCATCATTGTTAAATCCATCATGTCAGGTAGTTGTGTGGTGCGTACTAATTTGATTGAGATGTTAGACAATATACAAAATATCGATAATATATTTATATTGGCACCTGTTGCTCATCAACAATCAGAAGAAAAGCTAAGAGCTGAATTTCCTTTGAGCATATCTCAGAAATTTAAGTTTATATGTTTTGCTATAGACGAAAAGCGCGATAATACAGGAGAAGTTATACCCGGTATCGGCGGGCAGGTTTATGAGCTACTTGGGCTGAAAGATCAACCCGTATTGACGGCTTATATGCCACACGTAGTAGAAAAATTGGCTTTTGCTGATATTTAGTAGGCTTTATTAGGATAGTAAACACTTAAAACCATTTAACGGTATCATACGGTTAGATGGTTTTTTATTGTTTCAATTTCTGCCGTTATAGAGTGCGCCCCGCGCACCATTTATCAGCCTTCTAATCACAGGTAGATCTCAATATGACCTTTGTCGTTACAGATAATTGCATTCTTTGTAAATACACCGACTGTGTGGAGGTCTGCCCTGTAGACTGCTTCTACGAAGGGCCAAACTTCCTCGTCATCGATCCCGATGAGTGCATTGACTGCGCACTATGCGAGCCTGAATGCCCTGCCAATGCAATCTTCTCGGAAGATGAAGTACCAAAGGGGCAAGAGATTTTCACGCCGCTAAATGAAGATCTGTCACAAAAATGGCCGAACATCACTGAGATGAAAGGCCCGTTACCAGACGCTAAAAAGTGGGATGGTGTAGAAGGTAAGATTCAGTATTTAGAGAAGTAACTGACTAAAAGAATTTTGTATTATCTAACGAAAAACCGCTTAATGGCAATATGCTATTAGGTGGTTTCTTATTGTCTGAATTCACTGACAGGCCTGTGGTAAATAAGCTTTAGGTATCCCTGCTGATGGCGTGCATTGCCACGAACCATCAGCACTACGATCAAGACTAAGGCTCTGATTAGATAAATAGTTTAGATTTTGAATATGGCAAATGACTGCGTTAGGCGTAGTTGCGTTTATGTTTGGTGCTGTCACGCCAAACTGACAATACTTAGTTTGTGCTGGCATGTTAAGACCGCTTGGAGAAAAGCCTGTTACTCCTGCGCCTTCATTCAATAATATCTGGTATGGTAGCTTGAAATGACTCAGCTCCTGATAGATAGAGATTAGTTGTGTTTGTCTAACTCTTATCTGATAGCCAGTAGTAGCTATCGCTGTCAAAATACCAATTATAGCAATGACGAACACTAACTCTATTAGAGTAAATCCAGATTGGGTAGTAACATTTCGATTTGGATTCGACAGCATATTGGTAGTAAGACCTTCATATAATAGGCTACTAATGCATACTTCATATCATTAAGACTTTTGGGAATAAAAAAAGCCAAACATGACGTTTGGCTTTTTTTATTATGAGTCAAGCTGAATCAGCTTACTCATATAATGTTTTATGAAATTGCAGTTATTGCTGTAGTACTTATTGAACAAGCTTTTCCTACAAACTTAGCTTCTGCATCTGTTAAACATGTCCAAGTACCATCAGCATCACGTGATAATTGTACTATCTTGTCCTTAATACCTGGGTTACCATTAGCAAACTTAAGCTGTATCTTACCAGCACCAGCATCAGTAGCATCTTTTGCAATTTTAGTTGTACCAATAGTAGAAGTTACAATACCTAAATCTGCTGGAGTTTGACCAGCAACTACTGGATCTGCATCTAGATCTTCTTCAGTTGTACCATCTGGAAATGCACCATTACTTAAAACATAATCTTCTAAACCAGTTTTGTTTGATGATATAGTTGCTACTGCCGCTGCTACGTTTGAACGGCCTACATAATTCTGATACTGAGGAATAGCAATCGCTGCTAGAATACCGATGATTGCAACAACGATCATTAGCTCGATTAGGGTAAAACCTTTCTGTGTAGTAGCGTTCATAAGAACTCCTTTAGATAATATAATGACAGCAAAGCCAATTCTTAGTTAGGCGTAGATACCTGCCGTTAGTGATACAAAATGAACGCTAGGATATAGCGCTTATCGTCTTGATAAGATTGTTGCAGGTACTGTGCCAACTTTTTAAAGGAATAGATTATTAAATTGAGTGTCTTAGATTTGTCATATCTACATACATAACGAACGGTTATATTTAGCAGATGAACGGTATAAACCATTCATTTTATTTCTAAATTGGATGAAATATAAACAAGAAGTAATTTTAAAAAAATAAATGGTATGCCGATGTGAAGTATGAATGGTTGATTTATAGCAATTAACTAACGATAACAATTTTCGTCATAACGCTATTGTTGCTACATTATTACTGAAAATTGTCACTCTAAATAAAGCGTAGAAATTGCTGATTTTGAAGGCTGACATTTTTCGTCAGCATTGTTTGAAGGGGTGTTGCGAGAATGGCTTAGACAATGCAATTAAGCTCTAGTTCCATTCTTTGCCAATGCCACATGTTGTTGCTCGACATTTGACCCCTTGATGATTGAGAGTAAGTACGCCATCGCTTACCATTTGTTGACCTGCCATCGGCGTTGCTGTAATAGTCCATTTTTCAGTGAGCGGATTAGGTGTAAAAGTAACTGTATACAGAGCACCCTGGATAGGATAACTACCGCCTAAACCTGCTGTCAAGGTATTACTATACTTGCCTTGTGCCAGCTTACGACTTTCAATCTGTGAAGCAATATTTTGCATTTCAGTCATCATATCCACACGCTTGGTCTTTATTACATATTGCTGATAGCTAGGATAAGCAATAGCAGCCAATATACCGATGATAGCGACGACGACCATCAGCTCCATAAGGGTAAAGCCTTTATCGCGTTTCATTTTACTTTGCATTACCAGCTCTCCGAATAGGAGCCACAACTGCTAGATGCTAACTTCACGCTAGTATCGCTATTCTTGGTTTTACATTGCAAGCCACTGCTACTTAATAATATTTTGCTGGCGGTAGCGTAGTTACTACTAGGCACTGCCATCATTTTCCAAGATCGACCAACGACATTACTCACGTTACCACCAGTCTCTACATTCACAAGACTTTTGGTGGTATCTGTTCCATCAACTAGACTAATCTTGTAACGATAGTTGCTGGCATTACTATTCTTTGGCAGATAAATGGTTGTGTTGTCAGTTTCATCAAACCCATATGTCATATCTCCATCCTTATTTACGCTTTTTTTGGGTACAAAGCCTTTATAGGTCAGAGCGGAGGCTCGCCAGCGGCTAAGCTCTATCTCTAGCCGCTTCATTTGAGACTGCGCTTCTAGCTCTGCATTGCGTATGACATATTGACGATAAGAGGGCATGGCAATCGCTGCTAATATAGCAATAATCATCACGACTATCATCAACTCAATCAGCGTAAAGCCTTGATTATGAGAGCTGCGAGTGCGACTATCAACAGGTAGGATATACTTATTATTCATAATCGTTTTATCCTAGTCAGAAGACTTTCGATACCAACTCTGAGTATCTAGTACATAGCCACTTGTATTACCAAATATGCCTGCCGATCCCATACCACCTGTATCAGAAGGTCTGCCACTTCCATTGACACTATGAGGTAAAACGTCAGGTACTGTATCTATAAAACTTCTATCACCGTAGCCACTACGGTTTTGATCAACAACCTGTTCTGAGAATGTCTGGTTGCCTATTAGCACTTGAACATTGGTAAAGTCTTTACTAAAAGCGCCCAACGACAGCTCTTGTATCCCTTTACCGGCCCGTACAAACCCACCTGTACCGTTTTTAGAGGTATCTGCCTCACAGATCCCCCACGGGAGACAATACAGTTGACGCTCTGAGCCGCCGACTACTTGAGCAGAACAGGTATTGACGGTAGTGTCATACTGCATCTCAGGGCTATAAGCGGTCATATAGTAGACACCACCCATTGCTAAGCCTGTACCCATACTTTTGACATGCTTGATATTTGAATAACCGTCAAAATAGGTCAATGGGTAGCTCCATCCTTGAAACACCCCACTTTGCATTGCTGCTATCACGCCAGACTTAGTCTTTGCTACTCCTGGAGTCACACCAATAGGTGTTGTTACCTTGTCAAAAGGTAGTGACGCTAATTTATCTAGCGTCAACTCATTCGCTACTAAGGTAATCTTGTCGCCATACAAGTTTTGATCGACGATATCTCTGTCTAAAATGCCAAAGACTCGGTTAGCTTCTAATAAGCTATTGCGATGTCGTGATAATGGACTGCTACGATCACCTGAGGCGATATTTACAACGGCGATTCGCTGTCCATTAGTACCATCAGGCTGAAAGAAGCTCACTGAAGGTTGAACATAGAATCGATACTGCAAGCCTTTGGTAGCCAAAAGCTTTGATGTAGCGTCACTGGTACTATCTCCGCTAGTATTGAGCACTCTAGTAACGCGGCGCACAAAGGTATTGAGACCTGCGGTTGAGCTCAAGCTTTGACCATTCTGCAAGTCTACGCGGTACACTTGTCCACCTAAATCACCAAAATATAAATGGTCAATTAATCCATCGTTGTCACGATCTAGCGTCGTAATCTCACTTACGATACTATGCTTCATGGATGACACACTGACGTTTTTGCCGCCTGCAGTTGCTCCTGAAATAGAGGCAATCAGCACTCCTGTATCCGCATCGGCAATATATACCGCGTTGCCTTTTGCTTGAGCAATACTGCTACAGCCACTGATATTGTTTATGGTTGAATTCAGTCTAAAGGTAGGGTCTTCATAGCACTTATCATAACCACCACCAAAGATAATGACGTTTTTGATCGCATCGCTACCAGTGCCGACTTTAATCTTACCGACGACAGGCTTTGCCATCGTCATACCTATACGGCTATAACCACTTGTTGTCTCATTAATGGTAAATAGTTTTGTTGGATCAGTGATAGTACTCACGTCCAATCCGTATAGACCTACCCCACCTTTGCTCAATCCGCCATATACTTTCATGCTACTTGCTGATACTTCACCACTACCATCAGTAGCAAACGTATATTTGTACTCGCCTGCAGATGTCCACGGTGCATCAACACCAAATACTGGTGGCCGTATCGTCGCATCCGTATTTACAGCCGCATCTTTGAGGGCTTTTGCTTGGCTTTTTATCAGAGCTTTTGGGACAAAAGCAAGGTCCTCTTCACCTGTTTCGGATTTTGCTAAATGCAATGCGCCTTCCATAGAGCCAAACATGACATAATCATCACGGTCACTAGCGTCGGTGGAGATTTGACCAGCATCAGCGTCTATAGTGCCATCACCGTCAGAGTCTTTTTCAGGTGAGTTAATATCGCCCCCATAGCTCACTAGGGTAGGTTGTGAATGCAGTACACCGCCCAATACTTTGACATCACCACTGGGAGTAGTGATAAGTTTTGCAAGCTCAACTTCTTGGTCACTTGCATCCTTTACTTTCTTAATTAGGTTTGCGTCGATATTTATATCGTAGCCTAAAAAGCTTAATAGATATAATTTTTCTTCAGCACCATAACTGCTATCTAAGTCTTCAAATCCTACTAACTTACCAGCGGTCACCGCTACTTTCTTTAAACCAGCGTTATTCTCGACATAGACGGCACGAGTGGTATTACTAGCTGCTGTTGGTGACTTAAGACGCGCATAAAAGCCACCTGCGGTAATACGATTATTGATATTAATCGTGTTACCATTTTCATCAACGCCTTGATAGTTTTTAGTACTCCATAGATCTCGAACGTTTGGGTTTAGATCTGTAGGAAATCTCTTTCCTGTCGTATCTATACCATCTTTATCCCTATTTTCTTTATTCTTTTTATTTTGATCAATATTGACGTATAAGCGCGTGTTAGCAGTGGTTCCTGTCGCTGACTTACCGTACAGTGTACCTTGATTGACCTCGTACTTTTTTAAATTACCAGGCCATACTAGCGAATTACTCCCTACTTTTGGCTCAAGCATCGGTAAATAAGCATAGGGTTGGATATTTTGCGTGCTTAGTGGATCTTGAGGAATGGTAATCGTCCCAGAAGGTATACTGGCTAACTCGTTGTCAAGTTTGGTAACGAAAGACAACACGCTATTGACAATATCTTTGGAGTCTTTGGCATAATAAAAGCCGCCCTCACCAAAACCGCCTACGCCAGGATATCCTGCAAAACCTGTCTTATCGTCACTTGACTCCATACCTAGATTACATGAGTTCTGTGCGTCTTTATTCGTTAGTAGGTCACAGCGATAGTACTTTTTCTCATAAGGTGTACCATCGGATAAGGTTGATTGTATTGATTGATAGTTACTAGCATTGTTAAAGACATTGAAACTACTACCAAAACCTACCATAGCGGTTTTGATACCTTTAGTATCTAATTTCTTGGCATAATCCCCAATACAGTCCCACCTTGCCTCACCCCCACTAGCAGTATCTGTATTGTTCATTAAACCACTACATTGAAAGCTGTTATCATTTAGTGTTGATTGCATTATATACTGGGTGTAAGATGCGCCATTGTTAGGCTCACCATCTGTTAACATGTATATACCAGTGCCGGCACATTGTGAGCTTTCAGGCTTGATATAGTTGGTATCATTACGGATAACGCCATCATTGGCAGTATCTAAAAAACCACTATAAGTTGAAGTGCCAGCAGCTGTAGAGCTACCCAATACATAAGCGCCAGCTTCTGCAAGAGCTCTCGCAATAGGTGTGCCCCCATAGGGGTCTAAACCAGCAACATACTTTCTTATATTGTCTTTTTGCCCATCTTTTAAAGGTTTGGCAGCGACACCGATCTTTCCATACCTCCCATTATTATGACCATAAGATCCCGCGCCAGCACTGATATTGTCACCCATTTTTGGGTTGCGTAGCAGTTTAAATACAGCGGCTTTTAGCGCACTCATTCTATCTAGTCGCCAGTTGGTTGGCACATCGCCTGCAGCGGTTTCAAGCACCGTACGAGCATCTAGAACGCTGGTGTCTATACAATAAGTAATATCATATCTTTCACCATCGTCAAGACGGGTCTGACTAATAAAATTCTCTTTAAAATCTGTAGGGTAAGACCCTCTATTTAGTGCACTTTGTACAGTATCTTTGCTGTCATTACTATAATAACAAGCCTTACCGTTTTTGCCCGTTAGATTAGGCGTATGGTAGGAATAAGTTACGTTCGTGGGCTCAATGACAGTAGTTTTGACCTCTTCCTCTTTAGTACATTTACCCTTGTTGTTGTATCTAGTACAAACAACCTCTGTCCTTGTTACTTCTCTATTTTCTACTACAACGTAATTCCCTCGTTTATAATCAAGGCTACCATAATCCTCCCACAAGCTATCAATACGTGTTCTGCCTTGGGTAAAGTTACCCATACTACCCGACTTATCTAGCATTAGCATAACCGTGGGCTGAATCTCACCAGTAGGCGGCTGATAGATTGATAAATCTCCCAAGGTGTTATAACTTGCAACACCTCTGGTATCGTAACTAACCGCTGCATCAGTAGTAGTCGTGACTGACATACTAATTGCAGATAATGCGAGCGCTAGCGTAGAGACTTTGAACATTGCCTGAGGAGTACATTGCTGCACTAATAATAAGTTAAGCTTTTTCATGTTGTACTCCTTGGAGTGTAAATATTAATACAAGACAGCATTATGTTTAATCTACTCAATCTTTTGAACTTGATGCGCTGGCTGCTTTAGGTGCGCCAGATGCTGTCACGCTCAACATTTTTTGACAAGCTGTGCTGAATGCGTTGCTAGCAGCACCTTTGCCATAGTCTAAGCATTTTTCGGATGTCAATATATTCTCGAGCTTCACATCTTCTACTAGTGTTGTTGCAGGGGCGCCGATACGTGCTAAGCACTGGTTTAATGTCTCATCATAATATTTTATAATATCGTTATCGTCTTCATCTTTTGCCGCGTAGCCGAAGTCAGCAGCGTTTTGATTCGGTTTTTTCAGACACTTCAAGATTTCGCTTTCTTTTGCTTGAGTCAGTCCTGGCAAAAACGAGGTACTAAATAGACGAAAATTAGGTGAACTACTGTTGGTGTTATTAGTTTGTATTGATACCTCTAACGGTACAAATTCGAAAGGTTGTGCCGTTACCATGCCGCTACTAGGCCTAGTAATAGCCACTTGAGTCATGACATTGTTGCGAGCACTACTAAAATCTTCCGCTTTACTGACACGACAGAAGCCTCCTGAGCTTGAAGCACCTGTTGTCAGCTTGCTACCGCCACTTGGGTCAATTACAGTGGCTTCATTCATTCTAAAAAAATAGGAGGCACGTGGACGATAGCAAAAAACAATTTGATCACCGCGATTTTCCTCTGCACCTATATTCATAAAATAGCCAAACATACCAGCTGAGCTAAGCGCAAGATTCTTTTGGATCACTGCCTCATTGTCGGTTATGTCTATATTGACAAGCTGCTCAATACTTTTATTGGTATTATCTGCTGTAGTAAGCAGTAAAGTTTCTGCTTGTTCACTCGTCGCAAGTTTTAAGTCTGTAGTACTGTTTCTAACCGCTATTGAGCCTGCTGAAATAATTAAGACTAAAAATAACAACACGACGATCAAGGCAGCGCCTTGCTGTCCGGTGGGCATAGATGAGAGATTTTTCATAATATTCCACCTTGTTATGAGTTTTTTTGTCTTGCATTTCGTAAAGCAATTTCATTTTGGAAAACGAAGCGTAAGTACTTTTTTTCTACATCTGTTGCATCAGTTTTAAGTTCGATGTCTTTATCCAAAACAGAAAACTCATTAGACAGCTCTGATGTCTGAACTATGTTATTAGAACGTATGATTCCACCCACCTTTACTGAGATAACATCAGGTTTGTCTACCGATTCAGTGTATTGCTTGACAGTGTAATAACGAATTTCGTCAGCCTCGTTTGTTCCTAGCAAAACATCAAAGTAGTCCATATTTTGAATCACTACTCCACCTTTTTCTCCAAAGTCTCTTATCAGGTTCTTAGCTGTTAGTACTGTAGAGGGCTTGTCCGCTTTACCTTGCTCTACATAATCATCCATATCTTCAGTGATATATCTGCCAGCATCGCAATATAGGGATAGCTGATTGGGTTTAGAGGTGTTTTGAGCATTTAAATAGTAACGCTCTATAATAATTTGACCGCCAATGATTTTTTTGACTTTGTTAATATTTACCTGTCTTGGACCCAAAGCCGGATTACCTTCGCAGTCAAACATGTCCTGCGGTGCTCTGAACTGTATAGTCAACTGTCCGCTTGGTTGGTTTGTCGCTGTCATAGCTGACCATTGATTACCTGCACCCCTGTTCGTTGTCACATCACCTGTATTAGTCAGTAATGCAAGAGGGATATCTTTATTGCCATTCAATTTTATATTCTTTAAATTACCTGTTTGAGTCAAAACTATTCCTGCTCCCTCGTTGGTATCATTAATAGTGTCTGCAAGACCCAAATTTGCAAGTCGAACATGATCTTCTAATACAGGTATGCCAAATACATTGGAATCTATAATGCTTGAACCTGCTTCTTGCAGCGTTACTGATCTGACGTTAGCTATATAGACTTGCATCACTGCTGCTGATATTAATAATCCCAAAACTAATGAGATCATCAACTCTATCAAGGTAAAACCTTGTTGTGTCATGAGTAGCCGTTTAATAGGCTTTTGAGATGAGGGGCCATGTAAAATAAACATTAATAAGCCTCCATGATAAAACATGAGGCACCTGGTTTATAAGTTCCATTGGCATCTGTACAGGAGTATTTCTCGTCATTCATAGTTGGTTTAGTCTGACTCCACGCAGCAATGATACACTGACGTTCATTCATATCGCTGGTGTCTGTACAGACCTCCATATTCAACGCAATATCTTTTTCACAAGCTGAGTTAAGAATCATCCCAACATTGTGGTTGACCGCTTCATCTATACTACAGTTGCCTGCATTGCAATCGGGTGCGGCAGCACTATAAGCTTTAACATCTTCGCAGTAGGCGCTTATAACATAATCACTATCAGCTTTTTTACTAACCTTATAAACCTTGTTTACTTGCTCTCTATAAATCGGACCGCTATTGGGTAATATCCGCATACTTTCCGATAAAGCTTTCATTGTAGATATTGATCGAGTACGCATAAGGCTTTCATCAGTAGCTTTTATGGCATTCATTTGCATAGCACTGAATCCTAGTACAGCCACTGTCAATAACAACAACGCCACCATAACTTCGATTAATCCAACACCTTTCTGAGACACTTGTGTTTTCATCAACAACTCCCAGTATTTGTAGTATTGATATTAGCGATACTACTAAGACTTACCTGTCTAGGAGTTTCATTAGTAGAAGCGCTGTCACAAATGGTATAGGTAACATTGGCACCGCCGAACATTACTTTGTTGGGTTGAAAGGTAACAGCAGTGACACTAGCAGGCACAATGATTTGATTGACAATACTTTGACTATGAACGTTATAAGTAGAAAGAGGATTACTACCATCCAATACAGTAACTGTCTTAGGGTTGGCATTAGCGTTATATAGAACGGTAATATTTTGACGACGTATGATACTTTCAGCTTTCGCTTCTTTTAACGCATTTTCTATCGTTGAAGCTGTCGACTTCACCCGTTGGTTGGCTAACTGATTACTGATGTTAGGGGCAGCGATACTGACGATAATGGCAAGCACAGCGATAGTCACCATTAGCTCAATCAGAGTAAACCCTGCGCTGGTTGCTGGTCGTTGGCATGATGAGCTATACAAAGATGCGTTCACATCAATATCCTATTAATAACAGCTAAAAATTTATCAAGGCATAAGAAACGAGCATAAATGTATCTCATCTTTTGCTGATTCTTCAGAGATTTGTTGCAATATTCATTCCATTGCATTTATTAAACAATATTCAGCGTGTCCCTATAGACGATACGTCTTGTAGGGAGTTTTTAATGGGATAAAATATATAAAACATGAGAATTGAGAAAAGTTAATGTAACATAGAAACAATACAGTATCATTATTTTACATAAAAATATTTATCGTAGATTATTCATTAACATCAATGGTTATTTGTTATTGCTACCATGTGCAAGTGCATAGGCAGATAGATGATAAGGATAAGAGGCAGGAGCACTGATTTTGTTATGAAGGGAGTTTTGATCATGAAAGGAGGATTCGCCATATAGCGTCCGAGCTAATGCTTGTAGACTTGCACCGGTAGTCGCTACGTCATCGAATAGTAATACGCGTTTGACAGGTGGTAGCTCATTAAGCAAAAAAGCATCGTTCAAGTTGGTTAGGCGTTCTGCACGCGTCAAGCCTTGCTGACTGAGAGTGTGATCGATACGCTGAACACCGCGCCAAATGGGAATATCCCAATGTTTGGATAAATAGGCAGACAGGATGGTCACTGGATCAAAACCGCGCTCAGCTAGGCGACTGGGTGTGGTAGGCATCGGTAAGATTACGCTATTACTGCTATGACAGCCCATTGGTCTTGGTAGCTGGCGTAATACATGTACCAATAGAGGTAATTTGGTCATGTCTTCATGATGTTTAAAAGCGCGAATGGCTTGTCGAATTGGATAGTCGTAATAAGTCGCTGCTTGGACGGGCAAAGAGATGCTTGCGGCAATATCCACATTAAAGACTGCAGGTAGCCACGCTATATTGTCTTGGCAGAGGGGGCACAAAAGACCTGTGCTCAATCGCTGATATATATGATTATGATGTGAGGGCGCGGTAACGCTAGATACTTGCGATGCGCTACGATGGATATGACATAACTGACAGCGTAGATTGATATACTCTGCCAGCCATAGGCCAATTTGATATGGAGCTAAGCGCTGCATCATTAGATTGGTTTTTATTAAAACCCTTTCCAATCGTTGAGCACTATCCCAACACCAACAGACGTGTTTTCATGGTTATAATCAATAATTGATTCGCCATAACCTTGGAACAGCTGCACAAAGCCATTTACGTCTTTTGTTAATGGATAAACGTAGTCAATCTGCGCAGCGCCTTTATTAGTATCAGTGTTATAGCGTAAAGTAGTACTGATACTTTGCTGATTAGGCAAGTCATATAACAAAGTTAAATCACCATGACCCATATAATCTGTGATATCTGGATTATCGTCGCTATCATCATCTTCGTTATTTACTCGCGCCCATATACGCGGAATAACTGAGAGCTTGCCCCATTCAGCAGCACCTATTAGATAAGCGCGGTTCCATGAGCGTGATATAGGATCAGACTGACCATTTGAATGATGCACAGCCCCTACCCCTAACATGCGCAAGCGTCCACCAAATGGTAGGTTGGCTGTCACTGGTTGGGTCAAGAAAATCTCTGGCTGATAATCGGTCGCACGAAATGCTCTTGAATCGTCTTCGTTATAAACCTGCCAATGCGACTGCTGAGTATAGCCAAACCATAAGTCAGCGCTAGTATCGAACAAATCTTCAGCCACTTTGGTTTTTAGAGATAACTGAAACTTCAATTCTGTATTACGTATATCGTTAGAAGAGTACTCTTTTCCTGGTTCTTCTACATTACTTGACGTTGGGTTAAGATTAGGATCAGCGGTATAAAATATAGGCAGTACATAGTTAGGATTATGTGGTCTTGCCGTCCACGTACCGCGCTCACTGTTTTTATCAAGATCATAGGCTAGACTTAATGGTGTATATCTCTCAATATCTGTTTGAGTGACGCCTGCGTCCTCTAGGATTTGTGCTTCTCCTCTCGTCAGTCCGACCGTATCTAGGCTTTCGTTAGAGGTTGACTGACTATTAAGCTCTCCGTTATTACCGTTGGTAGCGGTTTCTTCTTCTGCAAATACTACTTGCGGATTACCTGTTATGGTCGTTCTAAAAGTCTTTGCCAGATCTAGCGGTTGTTTAGTCATTGTATAGCTAGGGACTTGTCCTATTTCTGCTACCTTATCAAAGCAGGCCAAGCGTGCTGCACTAGTCTGTACTTGCGTACATTCAATAAATAGCTCTGATTGCCTTGCAACATAGTCGCTATTTTTATAATCACTTTCTTTATAAGTACTTTCTTTGACAGATGCATTAACAGGCTTATTTGAATTCTCGGCTTGCTTGTAGATAGCTTGTGACGCATTCCTATCCTCATATTCAACAGCTGCATCTTTTACAAATATTTCATTATAGACCGGACTGCTATCTGCAGCATGTACCTGCATGGTGAAGCAAGTTAGTGCTATACCGACGGCGAGACTCAAACGGGTTTTAGACCCTACATAAGCGGTAGCTTGGTAAACAGTAATAGGGCTTACGGCCTGACGCTGCGAGATAGTATGAACAAACATAGGTGTCCTTGGTCTTAATTGGCATTATCGCCGACAGATTATCTGAAGTTACTCAAATTATTAAAGTTACTGAAACTAAAGAGCAAAAGTTACTAAAACTAAAGAACAAGCATAATATATAGATTACAGTCACTACGTTTTGCTAGTACAACTTTAGTATTGTTGCTTTAGTGTAATAAAGATACGCGCATTATACTAGAATTATCCGTACTTAGTACAATCTTAAATTGCTAACATTGCTCTTTATTAGATTCCCAAACCTACTTTAAAGTAAAAAAACCATCGTTCTAACTTATTGATAATTTAAGCCATTCTTATCAATCAAGCTGTCTGAATGATATACCGTTCAATCATGACACTACTCATTAACAAGCTCACCTCTACAATTTACCAGCCTACATTGCTTAGTATTGGTAACGTACCATGTGACATTTCTGCAATATATATTCAGGTATTTGACAGCTAAAAAAAGAGCCAGCAACTGTGTAATAACAGTATGCTGACTCATATATGATGCTAAGTGTTACTGGTGCTGCGTTACTTATTGAGCATAGTTAATGTCTCTTCAAACTCTGAACGTCCAATTTCACCAACTTGCTGATTCACTAATTGGCTATCTTGATAATATAATAATGCTGGCGGCCCAAATAACTTGTAGCGTGCTAAGATTGCTTTGGAGTCTGCCGAGGTTTCAGTGATATCAAGTCTGACCAGTTGCCAATCTTGCATCTGTGCTGGACGACTACGGAATAAATTTTTATCCATAATTCGGCATTCGATACACCAATCAGCAGTCACATCAACGATGACCTTGGGATTTGCGGCAATAATTGCATCTAATTGCGCAAGCGTCGTAACGTGCTCATCATTCGCACTACTATTACCAACCGCTTGACCATTAGCCGACTGTAGCATCATCGGTGCAGCGCTCAGTGACGCTAACGGATGTAAACTATCATCATTACCTAGTGCCGCGCCAATAATCAAACAAGCTGCCCAAATACCAGTCACTAAACCAAGTGCTTGAGTAAGCATTCGACCACGACCCAGCCAGCTCCATGCCCATGTCGCCACTACCATGAACCATAATGCCCATACTAATAGCATTACAGGGGATACAAACACGCGCTCAACTAATAGCAACGCTACTGCAAATAACAATAAAGCAAAACCTTGCTTGACCCAGTTCATCCACTCGCCAGCCTTTGGTATGATTTTACCTTGAGTTGCACCAATCAAAATCAGCGGCGCTGATAGACCAAAACCAAGCATGAATAAGGCGACAAAACCAAGCAGCGGACTACCGATGGTCGAAACTGCCAGCAATGCGCCAAATAGTGGCGCGGACACACAAGGCGATACGACCAATGCTGATAAAAACCCAGCAACCCAGCTGCCTCCCGTACTACCAAGCTTACTATCGCCCGCTTGACTCAAGCTTTGCATTTTACTACTGACTGCTCGTGGCAGACGAATAGTAAATAAGCCCAGCATATATAGTGCGAGCAATACAAAGATAATAGCAAAGCTAATCAAGATAATTGGGTTTTGTAGCCAGCCAATAATTCCTAATGACTCACCAAATACTGCGATTACTGCGCCCAAAATACCATAGGCTGTAGCGACTCCAATGGCATAACTGGTGGTCAAAATCACGCCTTTTTTGACTGTGGGGTTCTTTTGACGCGCCACAATATTGGCAACAATAGGCAGCATTGGCAGTACGCACGGGGTTAGCGCTAAGCCTAAACCTGCTAAAAACAATAAACCTAATGCCAACCAGGGATGCGATGCTAGCCCAAATGGGTCACCATCAACTAAGCTATTAGCATTTATATCATTGCTGTTGACCGTATCACTGCCTATGACGTTAGTATCTGCGCCAGAAATAGTATTGGTAGCTGCAAGCTCTTCATCTAAAGAACTGTCATCTAGCAAAGCATAATCAATAACCTCGTCGTCTGTCTCCGCTTGCTCTGCTGTAGACGTAAGACTGTCGGCACCAGCTACATTTATCGCTTCTGCTGTCGTTGTGGTACTCGCAGCCAACTGAGAATTATCGGTAAGATTATCGTTCGTTGTCGAGGTTTTAGTTGTAAGGTTTTGGGCAGAAGTACCAGCACTACTTGCCGCAGTTTGTTGCGAAGTCGCAGCGATATTGACAGTAGTATTAATCTTTTCGGGTGGGTAACAAAGCCCTGCTTTAGCACAACCTTGCCAGCCAATAACCACGGCTGCATTATCTACACTTTTGCCACTCGTACTGCTTAATACCGTAGTCGCAACCAAGTTAGCTTGATCAAATACTGGCACACGACCAAAGGTTGGATCATCAATTAAGTACGGCGTCTGACTAAAAGTAAATGGCGCAGCAGTCACACCAGCAGGCAAGGTTAATTTTATTTGGTTTTTATAGACATAGTGTTCAGGAGTGATATCAAAGTTAATCGACAACTGCGTCCCTGTATCGACAGGCTTACTGACACTACCAACCTGAAACGCTTGATCGACTGGCAAAAATTTTGGCTTCGATGAGCTTTTATTACTACCAAATAAATCACCCAAACTAGCAGCCTGAGCTGTCATGGATGTGGCGGTCAGTCCAGTAGCGACCAATCCAGTCAGCAATGAGCTACTGGTTAAAGCAAATGCCAACAGATAAGACTTTTTGGAACAACGATTTGCAGTGAGCGATGGAGGTTTTTCTGGTGTCTTAATGGACATAAAGGACTGCCTATTTATTACTAATACTTAAATCGACTTAATCGATATTTACTTACGTTTTGCTGCGATATCAACTGTGGTTTTGATTTTCTCTGGCGGATAACATAACCCAGCTTTGGCACAGCCTTGCCAACCAATCACGAGCGGTGCATTCTTTGCCCCTTTACCATTATTGGTCGTCAGCGTCGTGGTTGCTATCACATTTTTTTGCGTAAATACGGGCACTTTACCAAAGGTTGGATCATCAATTGAGACTGGGGTCTGACTAAAAGTAAACGGGGTTGCACTCACACCCTTAGGGAAACTTAAAGTAAGCTGATTTTTATAGACGTAATGACCTGGCGTGATATCAAAGGTAATGGATAAACGCGTGCCCTTAGAGGTCGCATTGGTAATGCTGTCAACTTGAAAGGCTTTATCAACTGGCAAAAATTTTGATTTTGCAGCACTATTGTTACCAAACAGCTCGCCCAGACCTGCAGCCTGAGCGCTCATAGAAACCATCGATAAACTCATCATCAACGAGGTGCTTATGATGGCAAGTGCAAGCGCATTAGACTTTTTAGAAGTACGCTTGTGCATTGCGACTGTTTTTGTTATTGGCGTTTTAATTGACATGAATAATTACCTTTGATTGCTGCTTTAAATAACTGATAGTGAAAACCTAACCATTCTGACGATAGTATTATCATCAAACATCAAACATCAAACATCAAACGAAAAGGGCTTTAATGCCAAAACGTTTACTATGACATCCTATATACGAAGGGCTGATTTTCGTGTTGATAAAAAATATCAACCAATAATGCCTTATTGGTTGATATTGGTTACGACCTAGTTATCCGTTACTAGTAGTAGCTTATGACTCAGTAGCTTGTTACTCAGTATGTTTATGACTATACCTATAGCTTTGCATAGATATCAGCATCTTGACCTTCGCCACCTTGTTGCCCATCAGCTCCTAAAGAAAATAAATCATAAGGACGACCTTCGCTACCTGGAGAGACGTACTGTAGCTCATTTTCCCAACCATCGGTCGGATAACCACCTTTGATATAACCACCTTCAGGATAATTCTTCGCCTCGGCAGGTGGCGTACTTAACGCCTCTAAACCTTGTGCTGTCGTTGGATAGCGTGAGTTATCTACCTTATACATATCAAGCGTATTGGACACGGTCGACAGTGCCGTTTCTGTCGTTTTAACACGCGCTTTATCGCTTTGTCCTACCACTTTTGGTACAACCAATCCTGCCAAAATAGCTAGGATAACAATCACAACCATAATCTCGATAAGCGTAAAGCCTGACTGGCTAAAGCCAACCTGACGGTGGCGCACTCTTGCTCGACTGCTAATAGCATTTGAATTAACAATAGTGGAGTCGTTGGTATTTAAATGGGATTGTATGCTTTTCATAAAATACTGCTTTGTCGCATTTGTTTGGGTTTTATCAATCATAGTCATCGCTTTTATTATTACGGTTATACACAAATATCAAGACGATTATCACTATAAACTATGATTTTATATTTATCTACCATCGCATTTAGATTATTACTATAGTTACTTGTAGCCAAAGCAGCTACGCTAATGATTACAAGAGCTACTTGTATTTATGAGAGCCACTATAGCCCAACTATTTGATGGACGACAGTACATTTCTCTTCCATTCATCAATATACAACAGTAAGAAAAATTTAAGAAACCTACAGTAAGGTTGATATAAATCAAAAGAATAAAAATTAGGAATAAAAAGTGGTATAAAGCAGAAACAAACGAACATAAGAGCACAGAAAACAGCCAGTGCTAACCAGCTAAATCATTCATATTTACAATTGGTAGCATGACCGCCATCACAATAATCATCACTACAACTCCCATCAGTACTAGCATTAGCGGCTCTAATAACGATAGCAAAGTACTAATAAAGTTAGTCGCTTCCGCCTCTTGCATAGTGGCAGCACGGCTAAGCATACTTTCAAGCTCGCCTGAGTTTTCACCACTTTTGATCATCTGTACCATCATCGGTGGAAAATAAGGCGTTCTTTCAAGCTGGCTTGACAGACTGGCGCCTTCTGTTACCCGATCTGCAGCGGTAATAATGGTTTGTTTAATATGTAGATTGGTGGTGACCGCAGCGCCAATATGCAGCGCTTCAATTAGTGGTACACCCGAACGTACCAAGATTGCAAGCGTACTGGCAAAGCGTGCAGCATTCAGACCTTTAGAGAGCCGCGCCAATATCGGCAATCTAAGCACGATACTATCAATAGTAAGCTTACCTGCCTGCGTTTGTGCAAACCGATAAAACAACAGTGCTGTACCCACTAATACCAGTAACATCAGCCACCACCATTGGGTAATGGCATTGGACATCGCAAGCACCACTTGAGTAATCAGTGGTAGTGCCTGCTCAGACTGCTCAAACACTTTGACAATTTTGGGTACGACAAAGCTCATCAGGCCCATAATGACGCTGATTGCCATGACCATCAATACAATGGGATATACCATCGCGCCTTGGATTTTCTTTTGTAAGGCAAAGCGGTTTTCAGTGTAATCGGCCAGCTGATTAAGAATAAGATCAAGGTGACCGGACTTTTCACCAGCAGCGATAGTAGCAATATATAACGGTGGGAAGCTAGCTGCTTGCTGTAGTGCACGGGCAAAGCTTAAACCTTCTAAGACATGCGAGCGTACTGCCAACATCAGAGACTTGATATGAGTTTTGGGTGATTGCTTGGCGACGGCTGCCAGTGTTTCTTCGAGCGGAATACCTGCTGCAAGGAGTACGGAAAGCTGGCGAGTCAATAATGCCAGCTCGTAAGCAGAGGGTTTTTTGTAGCGACTACGCTGTCGCCCTTGTTGGTCGTTGACTGCATTGACTTCTACTGGCGTCCATTGCTTATCGCGGAGTTGCTGGCGTATTTGCCGTGCAGAATCACCTTCGAGTAGCCCCTTTTGGACACCGCCTTGGTCATCAAGCGCTTTATAATGATAAGCAGGCATAGCAGCGAATATCCTAGGGTCATGGATTACAAAAGAAGTCGATAATATATTTAAAAGAGCGGTGTAGAGTCGTTACTCTCAGGCATCATTCCTTGTAATAATAAAACATCTAAATGCTGTTGCTGAAGTTTTTTATCAAAATCATTAACCTCAGCGATAAGCATTTTTTCAATACGTTTATCAGATGCATAGACGCTGAGTCGTGCGCAGATGACGGCGAGCTGATAGATACGCTTTTTACAATAACTGTCTAAGCCTTGTAGCAAGCGCACCATATAAGGCGTCTCAAGGCTAGCATAGTCATAATCTTCAATGACCTGCTCGCCAAGTGCCGTGACCCCATAGCTAATAGATAAATGCGCACAAAAATAACAGCTGAACAAATAACCAATCACATGACCAATATAATAGCCACGATCATAAGTAAAGCTACTCACCCCAAAATGACCAAGTACATAGCTATTTAGGCTGGCTTGATCGCTAATAGGTTTGGGATGTTTAAGCTTACCGACGGTCGCAAGTCTTAGCGGATTATGACCGTCTTGAGCCGTTAGTTGCCACCCAGCAGGTTGCTGGGCTGGCATATGACGCACAATGTCAGCGATGATATCGTCAACCACGTGCAGTTGCTGCCATAAGCGCTCAATCGTATCAATATCAAGTAGGCCACGCTTATCGAGCTGCTGCGCAAGCTTATACTGCTGATATTCTGCAAACTGCGGCTTTAGGGTCTGTACCAAATACGTAGGACGCGTGCTCGCAGGTGCCAAATAGAGCAGACGTGTACGCTCATGCTGTGCCTGATAAAGTGCCACACGCTGTTCAGCAACGCTAGACTCTGATGTGTCAGCATTTTGAATGGTTTGAATAGAGTTTGCTTCAGAGGGCGGCGTAGTAAAGAGTGCAAGCAAAGCGGCTTTATCAATCGCTAACGAGTTTTGCGTCGACGCTACCTGCTTATAGGTGCTTTTGTCATCGTTAGCGCTATTATCGCCATTTATAGTGGCAGATTGAAAGCTGCTCTCAAAAATCGGTTGGGTCATAAAGTACCATCACCAGCAAAAAATAAACGTTGTCTCAGGCATTGCAACCACATATTAAAGCTATTCATCTAAATGTCATGACTAAATACAACACATAGCCAAATATTATGGTGATTGCGCTTAGACAACTTACTATTATATAGTACCTGAACGCACTTTGATTGTCAGTTTTACTACATCCCTCTATCTAGTCTTTAATCATATCGGTGTTTATAAAATACCATTACAAAAAAAGCACTAAAGCCCGATTATCGACCTTAATGCTTTACCATAAATCTATTTATGCCATCAACTTACTTTGATACTGCTGACGATACGCTTTTGGTGATATGCCATAAACGCGCTTGAACGCTTGGCTAAAAGTGGAGTCTGATGCATAACCCACCAGCTCACTAATCCGACTGATGCTATTCTGCTGCAAGCGTAAATAACGTGCTGCCAAACGTAACCGATAATCGATTAAATAAGTTAATGGCGGCATGCCAACGATATCTTTAAACCGCTGTGCAAAGCTTGAGCGTGACATACCTGCTACTTCAGCAAGCTTATGAATTGTCCAGTCTCGGCTCGGAGTATAATGCATCGCGACTAATGCTTTGGTTAAATAAGGGTCTCGTAAAGCTTGTAACCAGCTGTCTGTCGCCTCCGGTAAACCTTCAATGTAAGTGCGCAAACACTCAATCATCATAATACCTGCCCAATGGTTAATGACGGCAGTCTTACCCATACGCTCGTGCTCAGACTCCAAGGTTAGCAGCTTAACCTCTACATCAATAACACCAAATCGCCCATCAGATGCTTCAGTGAGCTCAGGCAATACCGATGGTAGCACCGATAATAGCGGCTGCATCATCTCTTTCTCGTATTGACATTCGATTAGTATCAAACACGCATTGATTTCACCATCACCGTTAAGATCAACAACATGATCTTCAGAATTATTAAGCAGCCCATCTAAAGGTTTGGCATCATCACCATTATGGTTAAGTGCATAGCTGACATGCTTATAGGCATTCGAGATCATAATTGTATCGCCAGCATTTGCTTCTCGTATCTCACTCCCTACATTGATACAAAAGCTGCCGGATAATACTAAATAAAATAAAATCGTATCTTTTCTATCGATTGAATAAGACCAATTACCCTTACCATTCAAACGATAATATTTTGTCTCAGACAAATGCACGTTCTGTAATAACATACTAAGTGCGTCCATTAACAACTTCCTCAATAATATATGGCAATTTACGGCAGTTGAGCCGAACTCTGCAAAATAAACCACATAAGAGACTTTACACAAGAAAAATCGCTTATCGTGGACTGTCATTAAAGTTATACGTACGCTAAGCACATCTTGAACTTAGATTGGTCAAACAATCTGCTTCATATGAACTATAGATATATCCAATATTGGCGGCATTAATCGCATTCATCCAATCCAAATTAATAATGCAATTATGGAATCAACATCATCTTATTAAAAACTATCAAAGAAAACCTAATATATTATTTATAAATACTTAATAATTAATAGCTTACATGAAAAAAAATAGATATATACAGCTAAATAAATTTTAAATTAGTTTAAATACTCAACAGTTCTCGATGAATACTATTCAACGAGCATATTAAGAAAAAATCTAAGAAGAAATTAAGCGTTGATAAACAGTTAACTGCCTTAAGAAAAAAATGAGGATTATCATCAAACAATAGGCGAAATAATATCATTAAGCTATCAAAAAATAGCCCAAAAATAGAAGGGAATGTAAAGATACAAAAAACGCAGACGAAAAAAAATGCCAACGAGGGCAATTAGTTTGTAAGAAAAGATATAAACAGAAGGGTATCAAATAAAAATTGGGGCGACTGATGGGACTCGAACCCACGACAACCGAGATCACAACCCGGGGCTCTACCAACTGAGCTACAACCGCCATAACTATTGCCAAAAAGGCAAAATTTGCAGGCTAAATGGTGCGCCTGGCAGGATTCGAACCTGCGGCCACCTCCTTAGAAGGGAGATGCTCTATCCAGCTGAGCTACAGGCGCTCTTAGAGGACTTTTACATATTTTGGTAAATTTATAATATCAGAAACTAAACCATTATACATAAAAAAAAGCCTGTAAGGCTCTTAAAATAGATGGTCGGAGTGATAGGATTCGAACCTACGACCCTCTGGTCCCAAACCAGATGCGCTACCAAACTGCGCCACACTCCGAAACTCTCTATTATCACGATAGTTTTGTTAGTTAACTCGTTATTGGCAATGCCACTAACTGGTTAATGTTCCTCGCTATCGAGGTGCACATATTAAGGCTTATAGACCTTTGTGTCAACACCTATTTCTAGTTATTTTAATAAATCTGCATAATTTTAGCTAAATACTTGTTTTTATTGTTTATACCTCTTTAAGTAAATTTTGAGTAACTTTATACAGGCCCGCTATTAAGCGAGCCAGTAGTGACATTAAAGGGCATCAGCCATAATGTCGCCTGCTCTAAGTCTATAGAATTTGCAGACTGCCGCAGTACGACTGGTTGCCGAGCATCATCTGTGACCGGATAGACGAGCCAAACCTGCTCTGCTTGGTAAGCTTGCGCATAGCTGGTCAGCTGATAAGCATCGTTGGCACTGATGTCGCGTGTATGAGATAGATGCTTCCATTTAATATCGATGACATGACTACAACAACGTGCGTTGTCATCTTTACTCAGATGTATTTTTTCACTACTCTGATGGGCGGACATGTCATAAACCAGTAAATCCGGCTGCATAGACAGACAAGTCTGTCCTGTAGGGTCACTAAGCCAAACCCCTCTTTGCTGATGAAATGTCTGATACAGAGGTTGGTTAATACCACCAGACTGATTAAACAGTTCAGCAACGCGCTGGCCTGCCCACTGCTCAAACGCTTGATTCATATTAATCAATAAACATAATTGCAATTGGCTGCTTTGATGGCTGATGCCATTGCCTGCGGGCATGCTTGAATGCTGCATCTGGAGTAGCCAATAAGCTAAATCTAATAGTTTATGCGCAGACTGCAGCTGCAACCTAGTCAACGGCTGTAACCTTATCTGCTGCTTTGCCATCTGATATAGAGAATCCAACCTTTGTAGCTCATAATCACTAAACGCAGTGATCTGTCGCCAAGACACCAACTTAGACATTAGTATCGCAGACAGCGATATTGATTGCGAATTATAACCCTGACGTGAGCCTGCCAGCTGCTTAAGAAAAACCAAAGCGCTTTTGATTAGGCGATTGGCGAGCATATCCGTACTTAAATGATTTACTTCACAGGCAAACTTATGAGGTTGATGGCTATTACGCTTGAGCTGTTCTTTGATGAGCAGCTTACCCTGTAGCATTGTTTGATTATGAATTTGGGTCTGATAATGCTTGGTAGGCTGATAATCGGACAGTAACTGTAAAAACTGCGTGACTAACCATTGCGATAGCGGCGGCGTTTGTGTAGATAAGGGAGCGAGATGGTGGCTCAGTTGTCCTAAGTTTTTTGTGTGCGGCAATTTATTATTTGTGTTAGATCCAGCGGTCAAGTCAGACAACATCAGTTGTACCCACTGACGTGCCTGCATGACTTCATCGTTTTGCGTGAGATTATTTTCCCGCGCTCCTGCAACCGCTTTGGGCAATATCTCAAGCGTGATGCCACTTGGTAGCATAATGACGCCAATATAGTGACCTATTTTAAGCTGCCATTGTCCACGCTGACGCTGAATAGTAAATACCGTAAACTCTTGCGCCAATAGCCAAGCAAAATCAGCTACCACAAAAAAGTCTGCTGAAACTAAACGCTGATGTTCGAACACGCTCATAATAGCGTTACCCGACGTTTTTAAGTCAGGAAACGATTTTGAGGTGGAATAAACAGCTCTGTTGCCGTTATTGTTCATTAGGATACTGTTCATTAAAATCAATACAAACGCTGATAGACATGGGGCTTAGCAAACTCGCCAGTCTGTGCGAGAAGATCTGGGTTTATGATATAGCCAGCATTTCCCATCGTTGAGCCTACAAATGCATTTTGACCAGCAAACATAGAGCTTTGATTAGCCATATCTGGCTGTGGATATAGATTGCTTCGACTATCATGAATAAATTGTACGGTAGTTGGCTGTTGCTCATCATTAAACAAATATTGCAATAAAGCTACTTGTCCGCCAGTCGCTTGAGCCAATTGCGGGATGATTTGCTCCACCAATACTGTTTGCAGCTGTGCCAAATTACTTACCGAAAATAAAAATGCGTGACCCAACTGCACCTCTTGTCCCAACGTTTGAATGATACGATAGTTTAAGCCCGACAACAGCTTAGCTAAATCTATCGTTTCTGATGACTTATCATCTTCTAAACTTTTAGAGCTGTGGTTAGAAACATTGATAACTTGTAATAACTCAGGCTGTGGGGAACAGTCTATAAAGCGAAAGCGCCGACGTAACGCCATATCGAGCGGTGCTAAAGAGTGGTCTTGCGTATTCATCGTTGCATAAATATCAACATTGGCAGGCACACTAAACGACCTTCCAGAATACGCTAGATTGACTTGCATCGCGTTCGCTTGTCCATTGCGTTTATCCGCCTCAATCAGGCTAAGTAATTCCCCAAATACTCGCGACACGTTGGCGCGGTTAATCTCATCAATCAGCATCGCATAACGATGTTCAGGATCATTGGCGGCGCGTTGACAAAGCTTTAAGAAAGCGCCGTCTTGGATTTCGTAACGCATTTGGTTACTAACTTCTTGATGGCTGTTTTGAGCACCCTGCCCACTGTATTCATTGGCGCTAATAACTGGGCGAATACCTTCGACAAACTCTTCATAGCCATATGCTTGATGAAAGCTGACCATGCTATAGCACTGCTTTTGTACAGCCTGATTTTCTCGTTGTGCCTGTCGAAACTCGGCCAGCTGCTGTGATAATCCTATTAATAGCGACACGCTGTCTGGTAGTAAATGCCATGCCCCGCTTTCGTCTTTATCGAAGTACGCTTGATTTGCGCGGTTTTTATAAGTGACTGTCTTTGAGCTGGCTGGACTATGCATTTGCAGCACCGACCATGCGGTATTGCTTAAGTTTTTTTCACGCTCATTTTGCGCGGCTTTTGCAATAAAAAACTCGTGATTGACGATTTCAGGTACCTTTACTAAATCTTTGTGCTGAGTCTTAAAGTTTAAAAAGATTAAGCACACCACATCACGCCAACTAAGCTCATATAATAATTGCGACAATAGCTCGTTGCTGTCTATCATCGGCAAATGATAAGTATACTGTTTGGCGATTTGTAGCAATCGATAAGTCTTCCCTGTGCCTGCTACACCGGTGTATATAATATTGGTAGGGCTGTTAATTGATACGTCATTCATAGCTTAACTCAGCGTTCAAAGCGATTGATAAAGAACCAGATAGGTAAGGTGTACAACGCTCCATTGGTTACGTTACTACTATTTTGTGAGCGTGGTCGTTTATGGTACTAATGATAGCCAGATGCAAGTTTATACTATTGTTATGATTATGCTTGCCCTGCTTTATCCATTATTCAAAAATGCCCAAACAGATTAATTTGAGGAACTTTGTATGTCAGGATTATTAAATAAGCTACCTATTAAACTACCGACCAAGATACCAGCTAAGTTACCTGAAAAGATATCCGATGCCTTAACCCCTCAAGCAAATGTCCCGATGAATCCTAGTAAACTCAAACCTATAAGCAATCAGTTTACTAAGCTTTTAGCTATTACCAAGTATTTACCTGCTGGCGCACGCTCGACCATTCTATCTAAAGCCTTTGGCAAAGTCGTACCTTATGTGGGCACAACGGGTGTCTACTACGAAACTGTAGAACCCAATCAAGTGATTGTGAGTTTAAATAACAACAAAGCTGTACAGAACCATATTGGCTCAATCCATGCGGTTGCCGTCACTCTACTTGCCGAGACTGCCACCGGTTTTATTTTGGGATTAAACCTACCTGCTGATCGGGTGTTACTGATTAAGTCTTACTCTGTAAATTTTTATCGCCCGCTCAAAAAAGGTCAAATTGCTGCGATTGCTACTTTAAGTGATGAACAACGCTTAGATATTATAAATACGCCCAAAGGTGAGATGGTTATACCATGCGTCATCAATGATCGCGAGTCTGATAGCGTACGTGAGCCTATCACCGTTGAGATGACATGGGCATGGGTACCGAAATCTGAATTAGAAGCACGCCGCCAAGGTAAGTCGCAAAAAAAAGTGACTGTTACTGAAGATAAAACTGAAAACGAGACTGAAACTGCTAACCATCAATAATGAAGTAAATAACAGCTCTATAACTTTATAATGCGCTATTTACCTTAATAAACTTTGTACAGTGTATTTAATAGTTAATTGGTCAATAACAAGGAGAAAAAAATGTCTAAATTCAGCAATAAATTTACTGTTAACCTATCTAAGTCTTTACTAGTGGTAGCCTGTGCACTTGGACTGACTGTCACCGCAAACGCTGCTCCAGCCACGTCTACTAGCACAGCTACTATGACCAAATCCAAACCTGTTTTTTTGGGTGATGGCGGCGATTACCCTTTCTCTAGCGCAGTACGTGTTGGTGACACTTTATATATGTCAGGACAAATTGGCTTTAAAGATGGCAAGTTGGTTGAAGGCGGTATCAAAGCAGAAACCAAGCAAACATTAGATAATATCAACGAAGTATTACTAAAATACGGCTACCAGAAGTCAGATATTGTCAAATGTATGGCGATGCTGACCGATATGAATGATTTTGGCGCGTTTAATGAAGTCTATAAAACTGAGCTTGCCAAGCCTTATCCTGTACGCTCAGCCTTTGGTGTCAAAGACTTGGCCGCCGGCGCTAGTGTTGAAGTAGAATGTATGGCAGCTAAATAATATCAATGCTTATATAAACAAATAAACAAGCAACTAAGCTAATTACTTTAGCCGGTTCACTTGAGCAACCTATATTTAACAGTTAATGTTTCACAAAATATTGTCAGCCGACCATGAAACCAAAGGTTAAGCTGGCAATTTAACCGACAATTTAAATCAAGATAGCGTCATCTGTTAGGGCGCTTTCTTTGGTTACGCGCAATACTTCCTCTAATGTCGTCTGCCCCGCTATAACTTTACGTAATCCATCAGCACGAATCGATGGAGTCTTTTGCCGTGCATAGGACTCCAGCTCATATTCTGCAGTATTACTATGAATCATCCGTCTCAAAGTATCATCCACCGGTACGACTTCATATATCGCTGTCCTCCCTTTAAACCCAGACTGATTACACTTATCACAACCTACTGGTTTGGGTAATTTAATCGCTGTCTCTACCGACGTTTTAGAATCTATCTCAATACCAATTTCTGTAAATAATTTGGCTTGTTCAGAATCAGCCAGCTGCCACGTATGACAATGCGCGCAAAGCGTACGCACTAAGCGCTGCGCGACTACGCCAATGAGCGAGGACGATAATAAGAACGGCTCTACTCCCATATCTTGCAAACGTGTCACTGCGCCGATAGCGGTATTGGTATGCAAGGTTGATAGTACCAAATGCCCTGTCAGTGATGCTTGTACGGCAATCTCAGCGGTTTCAATGTCTCGTATTTCCCCTACCATTACCACGTCTGGATCTTGACGTAACATCGCCCGTAAGCTTTTGGCAAAGGTCATATCGACTTTATTATTAACTTGCGTCTGCCCAATGCCATCAAGCTGAAATTCAATTGGATCCTCAGCAGTTAAGATATTACGAGTTTGATCATTCAAATCAGTCAATGCGGCATAAAGGGTGGTCGTTTTACCCGAACCCGTAGGACCCGTCACCAAAATAATGCCATGCGGACGATGAATTAAGCGCTTGAGCTCGGTATAGTCGTTATCCGAAAGCCCTAAATAAGTCATATTCAGACGACCTGCTTGTTTATCCAACAGTCGCATCACGACTCGTTCGCCAAAGCTTGAAGGCAACGTGGATACCCGCACATCGACTTCGCGTCCTGCCAATCGCAAGCTAATACGTCCATCTTGCGGCACGCGTTTTTCAGCAATATCGAGTTTGGCCATTACTTTAATACGTGAAACCAGTAGTGGCGCTAATTGACGTTTAGGCGTGATGATTTCTTTGAGCTCACCATCGACACGAAAGCGCACGACCAAACGCTTCTCAAAAGTTTCGATATGGATATCTGAGGCATTGAGACGGATAGCTTCAGACAACAGCGCATTAATCAGACGAATAATAGGTGCATCGTCTTGCTGATCCATCAAATCTTCGGTCTCAGGAACACTATCTGCTAAACTGTCTAGATCAGGATGATCCTCGAGGCCAGCAGCGATATGTTGTGATTCGCCTGTATTACCAGCGTAGGCGACATTCATACGTTTTTCAAATTCATCCGCGCTAACACTGTCATAAGCTGGCACACCGCGCACCCCTTGCTGCTGCAAAAACCGCACTGCTTCATTGATAGCAGATAGTGGTGTGGCCTTGGTTAATACCAGCGTCGGTGGCAGCTCAGGGTCAATAGCTAAAATAACTAAGAGCTGATGGCGTTTCGCAAAACTGTATGGCAGTTGCATCATAAAAACGACCTGATAAAGATAGAATGAGTGGTAAAAAATTTGATAATCTATGTGATAAACAAATAATAAGCGCCTAGTGTCTTAAGTAAGGATCAACGTTTAAACTAAACATAAGCATCTACAATAAGTAGCGAATGTTTAACATAAATGTCTGGCACCTAAATGAGCAATCTGGGTAAAGATTGTCAGTAAGCGCTTATGATTTTGTTATAATAACACTTTGTTTTATATCATTAACAAAGCTTTTACGCTGTGTCACAATTCGATGAGCATATATTATCATCGTCTCTGCGTGCTAACTTTGTACTGCTCACCTTATTGTTATTATTGTTACCTACGTTTTTCATCTTTTATAGTCCGCCTGTTATTAGGATTTCAGATATGTCCCAAGCTACGACTCAAACTGCTATTGAAAACCCAGCCCTTGTTCAAGATACTTTTACCGTTGGTAGTCGTACGTTTTCGTCACGGCTGCTGGTAGGTACTGGCAAATATAAAGATATGAATGAGACAGGGATAGCTATTGCAGCATCAGCGGCTGAAATTGTTACTGTCGCTATTCGCCGTACTAATATTGGCCAAAACAGTAACGAGCCTAACTTACTCGATGTGATTTCGCCTGATAAATATACAATTTTACCCAATACTGCCGGTTGCTTTGATGCTGAAACCGCGATTCGTACTTGTAAGCTTGCTCGTGAGCTATTAGGTGGTCATAATCTAGTAAAGCTTGAAGTATTAGGTGATGAAAATAGCTTATACCCTAATATTATGGAAACTTTAAAAGCGGCAAAAGTACTGATTGATGATGGCTTTGAAGTAATGGTATACACATCAGACGACCCTATCGTCGCGCAAGAGTTAGAAAGTATGGGCTGTGTGGCGATTATGCCGCTTGGTAGCCTTATTGGTTCTGGTCTTGGGCTACTTAATCGCCATACACTCAGCCTAATTATCGAAAACGCTAAAGTGCCCGTATTAGTCGATGCTGGCGTTGGTACTGCCTCTGATGCAGCTATCGCGATGGAGCTTGGTTGTGATGGAGTCTTAATGAATTCAGCGATTGCTAATGCACAGAATCCAGTCATGATGGCACACGCCATGAAACATGCAGTTTGGGCAGGTCGCGAGGCATTTTTAGCAGGAAGGATGCCGATGCGTAAGATGGCGACTGCCAGCTCACCGCAAACTGGGTACTTTTTTCAGTAAGATGCCTTTTAGTAAAACGTTATTCAATAAGGTGCTTTTTAATAAAGTGTTTTAAAATATAATTGGCTCTATATCTAATTTAACCGCTGTTCATATCGATGCGCCGTCAGGCCACTTATAACACGCAGCCCATTGACCTTAGAGGACACGCCATGCGATTGTTAACAGCAGTTGATCAATTATTTTTGCTTCTGGAGTCACGTAAGCAGCCCATGCACGTGGGTGGCTTATTTTTGTTTGAATTACCAGCCGATACCCAAGGTGCAGATAGCGATTTTGTGTATCAGCTGGTACAACAAATGCAAACATCAAAAGTACCACCAAGCTTTCCATTTAATCAGGTACTTGAGCGTTTATTATTTTGGAAGCAAGATGAGGATTTCGATGTTGAACATCACTTTCGCCATGTCGCCTTGCCAAGACCTGCACGCGTCCGTGAGCTACTTATGTATGTCTCAAAAGAACATGGGCGTTTGCTAGATCGCGCTATGCCGTTGTGGGAATGCCATGTTATCGAAGGTATTCAACCAGAGACTGAAAACAGTCCTGAGCGCTTTGCACTATATTTTAAGATTCATCATTCGTTGGTTGACGGCATTGCTGCTATGCGCCTTGTTCAAAAGTCGCTTTCGCAGTCACCTACTGAACCAATGACGTTACCAGTATGGTCATTGATGGCGCGCCATCGTAATCAAGTTGACGCTCTGATACCAGCTGGTCGCTCTGCAACTCGCATTATAAAGGAGCAGCTGTCTACTATTAAGCCAGTATTTACCGAACTGATGGACAATTTTAAACATCATGGCAAAGATGATTACGTTGGTACCTTTGATGCTCCGATGAGTATTTTGAACCAGCGTATCTCTGCATCGCGGCGAATAGCGGCACAATCTTATGACATGCAGCGCTTTGACGATATTGCTGATAAGCTCGATGTCAGTATGAACGATGTCATTCTTGCCGTCTGCTCTGGCGCAATTCGACGTTATCTATTAAAACTCGATGCCCTACCCAGCAAACCACTGATTGCTTTTGTGCCGATGTCACTACGCAGTGATGATAGTGCAACGGGCAATCAAATTTCGTTTGTATTGGCGAACCTAGGAACTCATTTAGACAACCCTGTACGTAGGTTGCAGTTGATTCACGGTAGTATGAACAGTGGTAAACGTCGGTTTCGACGTATGAATCAGGCGCAGGTAATTAACTACAGCGCGATCGCCTATGCGTGGGAAGGTATTAATCTATTGACAGGGTTATTCCCCAAAAAACAAGCCTTTAATCTTATTATTTCTAACGTACCTGGTGCCAAAAAGCCCTTGTACTGGAATGGAGCACCGCTCAAAGCGTTGTATCCAGCATCTATTATATTAGATGGTCAGGCTATGAATATCACCCTTGCCAGCTATTTAGATAAAGTAGAGTTTTGTATTACCGCCTGTAGCAAGCTGCTACCACATGTACAAGATATGCTATGCTTGATTGAAGAAGAAATCGATGTATTAGAAAACATTAGCAAAGAGAAACACTTAGGCTTGCGCGAATAAAGTTAGCATTGCCTTCTTATTAAGAAGCAATAAAAAAGCTGACTCCATTTATGGAATCAGCTTTTTAATATCAAAATACTTAAACATCAACGCTCAAAAAAACTATACTGCATCACCCCATGATGGCACGACTACTTGCATCAATGGTTTTAATAGTTTTATGTTACAAGCAAAGATAGATCCTGACTTCATAGAGTTATGTGCGCCTGTATGATCAACCACTACACCGCGTGCCTCTGATACAATCAATTCACCCGCTGCGATATCCCATGGCTTGATAGACATCTCAAAGTAACCATCGAAACGGCCTGCAGCCACATAACACAAGTCAAGCGCTGCTGAACCTAAACGGCGCACTTGACCGCCTGCTTCAGATACTTTTTGTAGGCTTTCAAAGTGCTCTTTGGCATAAGAGATGACTTCACCATTACGCTTACGCTCAAGAGGATGACCAATTGCAAATAAACCACCATCGATGGTTTTGCGTTCACTAACACTGATACGGCGCTGGTTTAAACGCGCACCTTTACCACGACTGGCAGAGAACATCTCATCACGGACAGGATCATAGACCACACCATGTTGGGTGACACCTTTATGCTGTACAGCAATCGATACGCAAAACTGCGGTATACCGTGCACAAAATTCTTGGTGCCATCTAGCGGATCAATAATCCAGCACCAATCAGCATCTTCACCGCGACCTTCTTGCATACCAAACTCTTCACCCAAGAACGAATGATTCGGATAGCTGTTCTTTAGCGTCGCAATGGTCAGCTCTTCACTATAGCGGTCGATGCGTGTCACCAAGCCATCGAGACCTTTTGACTCAGTCTCGAATTCGACTTTGTGGCGGTTTTGGTGCGCGTATAAAATTTCTGCACCAACTTTTTCGGCAGTACGCGCTGCGATGACAACCATGGGTTCCATAAATAACCTATCTACTTGATGAATGAATAAAATGAATGAATACTACTACTAGATACTACTAATATTGCACTTACATACGTAAACGGCACACCAATTGTCTGCCATATTACGCTACACCTATACGACCTTAAAAAGACTGACCGTATCATACTAAAAGCGTTATAAAAAAATAAAAACGACCATAAATACGAAGCTTACCATCTTTAATGGCTGCCATCACAAATTACGCAAGCTGTAAAACAATGAGCACCTACGGCAAGTAGGCGTTACTTCAGTTTCAATATTTCTTAATGTACATCTCTTAAAGAATTAATCCAGAGTTTTTTACTTTCGCTTAAGACAATAAACGCTGTAACTGCATAACCACACCATCTGTATCCAAACCACAATCAGCTAATTGCTCTGCTTGGGAACCATGGGCGATAAAGCGATCAGGAATACCAATATTGCAGATAGCTGGACGCTTAGTGGCAAACGCAGCAGAAGCATTGAGCAAGTATTCATTTACGGCACTGCCTGCACCGCCCATAATCATATGCTCTTCTAGTGTCGCAATATGAGTCACGCCTTGCTCAATTAAGGTCTCAAGCAAATTGGTATCTAATGGCTTTACCCAACGCATATTAACGACTTGTACTTGGCAATCGCTATTAGCACTGTCAGACGTTAGTATCTTGGCAGCTTGCTCAGCAGTGGCAACCATCGTACCGAAGGCCAATAACGCGAGCTTTTTAGGGGCATTACTAGCGCCTAATACTGACTCTACAATGGCTTGACCTATCTTATAATTCTGCGCTGGACGACTTATCATCACGCCAGTTCCGGTTCCGCGTGGATAGCGTACCGCCGTGCTGCCTTGATACTCATAACAAGTATTCAGCAAATGATAGCACTCGTTTTCATCTTTTGGCGCGGCAATAAGCATGTGAGGGACACAGCGCAAAAAAGCCAAGTCAAACACGCCAGCATGCGTTGCGCCATCTTCACCAACAAGACCAGCCCGATCAATCGCAAACGTTACATCAAGATTTTGTAAGGCAATATCATGAATAAGCTGATCATAACCACGTTGCAAAAAGGTTGAGTATATAGCGACTATTGGCTTGACGCCTTGGGTTGCCATGCCGCCCGCTAAGGTGACTGCATGCTGCTCAGCAATTGCCACATCAAAGAAACGCTTTGGGAACTGACGAGCAAAGTCAATCATCCCTGAGCCTTCTTCCATGGCTGGGGTAATCGCTAATAATTTATCATCTTGTGCTGCTTTATCACATAAGAACTGGCCAAATACCTGCGAGTATTTTAACCCAGGAACCTTACTCTCAGAAGCTTTGCTTTTAACAGGAGCTTTATCTTTATCAAAGTCACAGGCAATGATATCTTCAGCAGGTAGTTTGCTAATTGCATGATAACCGACTGGGTCGGCCTCAGCAGGTGCAAAGCCTTTACCTTTAGTCGTATAGATATGTACTAATACTGGGCCCTTTACCTGCTTAGCAAGTGACAACACACGCAGTAGCTCAGGAATATTATGACCATCAAATGGCCCAAAATAAGTAAAACCAATCGCTTTAAATAGATTATCTTCTAGCTGCGGCACATCACGCTGTTCGCTGTGACGCTTACGTCGGTCAAATGCCTGCATATTTGGACGATGACGTAATACAGGCACACCTGAATCTGAGATATCAACTTGATAGCCCGACTCCCATAGCATCGCTAAATGCCGTGAAAATCCGCCAATAGAGCATGATATTGACATGTCATTATCATTTAGAATGACTAGTAAATCAGCGTCTTGCTGTACTGCATCATTCATAGCCTCAAAAGCCATGCCGCCAGTCATCGCCCCATCACCAATCACACAAGCGACCGTCTGCGGACGACCTTGATAGCGCAGCGCCAAACTCATGCCTAAACCTGCTGAGATAGAGGTAGATGAGTGGCCAACACCAAAGGTATCATAGACAGATTCTGCGCGTTCAGGAAAAGCAGTCAAGCCGTCTTTAGAGCGAATACTACTTAGCTTATCGCGGCGACCAGTAAGTACTTTATGGGCATAAGCTTGATGCCCTACATCCCAAACGATCTGATCTTGAGGCGTATCTAACAGATAATGCAATGCAATGGTCAACTCAACCACGCCTAAATTTGCCCCAAAATGTCCACCACTTTGACCAGCTGAATATAATAAAAACAAGCGCAGCTCATCAGCCAGCACTATTAATTGCTCAGTAGTGAGTTTCTTAATATCTGAAGGTGCATCAATGGCATCAAGCAACGGTGTATTAGGACGCATACGCGGTATCTGCGTGAACGTCTGTTGCAAGCCTGATAGGTGTGCAGCAGAGTCAGTAGCTAATGGCGTAGATAGCGACGTATGGGGTGACACAGATGCTGACTGAGACTGTGAAAAATAAGGTGACTGCTGCATAAATCGTACGATACCTACCAATCTGCTGACAAGGCGCTATCTTACTATATCGCCATACACCGTCATCATATTAATACGGTATTATGAAACCATCTACAACGCTAACAGCAAAACAATATGTGCTGGCATTGGTTATAGATTACGATATGCTTAGCGCGTCGCCACTGTTTATTAGTATTTGCATGAAAGTATTTACATGCTTTGTTAAATACACCGTTATTAGAGGCGCTATATAATAGTAACTCTAATGACCATGTTAATAATAATGTACTGCCTACTATGTAGGAGTGACGATACAGTAATGTAAGGGCAAAGACTTGTCACTGTATCCGTTAAAATAGTATGGCATAATAGCATTTTTTTTAAACTGTCGCTTTAATCATCGTGCGTAGTCTGTGAACTTTGTGTGTTTTTCTTATAAACGCGATTAGGATGCTATCATTGTTAGCCTTATAAAACGATAACCAGATGGTTATCATGAACATAGATGTTACAAACACATAGATTATTTACTTAGTGATTAAGCATCTAATTATCAATACACCTAATCAAACATCAAGTTGCTACAGCACATAGTTTTTGAAAAACGTAGTTATTACGATATATTTATTAGGATATAGTTATTACAACATAGTCATTACGACATGGCTATGACCACTACACTATCTACCGCCACGATGATCGGCCTATGCAGGACATCAATGTCATATCAATTTATTACCAGCGCAAAACTACCTACTCGTCATGGCGAGTTTGATCTTCATGTATTTGAAAATGAAGACGGTCAAGAGCATGTAATGCTTACCGTCGGCCTACCAGTGGTAAACCCATTGTTAGAAGAGAACGCCGCGCCAACAACTCCTACAAATGAGCAGCATAAATTAGCAGATCATCCCATCCCGTTAGTCCGTATTCACTCTGAGTGCTTGACAGGCGATGCTTTTGGCTCGTTAAAATGCGACTGCGGTGCACAGCTCAATACCGCCATGCAAGCAATACAAGCAACTGGCTGCGGTGCTATCTTATATCTGCGTCAAGAAGGTCGCGGTATTGGTCTAACCAATAAAATCCGCGCATATGCCTTACAAGATCAAGGCCATGATACCCTAGATGCCAATCTCATGTTAGGTCTACCCGCCGATGCCCGTATCTATGATATGTGTAGTCCTATGCTTGCCCATGTAGGGGTTGATGAGGTTCGCCTTATCACCAATAACCCTGATAAGGTGGCCTATCTAAGCGAAAATGGTGTCAATGTGGTCGAACGTGTACCGTTGGTCGTTGGCGTTAATGATAGCAATGCTGACTATCTAGCGACCAAACGTGACCGCATGGGTCATCTTTTTGATAAAGAATTCTATACTGAGGCTCATCTCAATAAATAAGATATACCTGAGTAGATTGCATAAATCTGAATAAACTGCCCCTGAATGGATAAATTTACTATCAGCATAGATAAAATTACTAACAGCAAAAATCCTTAAGAAACATACTGAGAGTTACCAACACACCCCACAATTATAGATGTTTTTATGAGCATTCCTAGTATAAATAGTACAACGACAACTGACGCTAAAGACAGTCAAATCTTTCCATCTACTAGTGACATCACGTGCGTACGTGAGTTTTTAGTCGATTTGCAAGCGCGTATCTGCCAAGCATTAGAAGCGCAAGAGCGTGACGGCGGTGGTGATGCGACTTTTGTCCCTGATGATTGGGAGCGCCCTGAAGGTGGTGGCGGGCGCTCGTGCGTCTTAGCAGATGGCAAAGTCATCGAAAAAGCTGGCGTGATGTTTAGTCATATTCACGTCCATAACCTGCCAGCTTCAGCCACTGCCCGTCATCCTGATATTGCTGGTCGTAAAGCTCAAGCCATGGGCGTGTCACTGGTCGTACATCCCAAAAACCCAAACGTCCCGACCAGCCATGCTAACGTGCGTCTGTTTGTCGCCGAAGCCGAGGGCGAAGACCCTATTTGGTGGTTTGGTGGTGGCTTTGATTTAACGCCGTTCTATCCTGTACTGGCCGACTGCGTCCATTGGCATCAAGTCTGTCATGACTTATGCGCGCCTTTTGGTGATAGCGTCTATCCTGACTTTAAACAATGGTGTGATGAGTACTTCCATCTGCGTCACCGCGATGAACAACGCGGCATCGGCGGTTTGTTTTATGATGATGTCAATACAGAGAGCCGTGGCTGGGACTTTGAGACCTGCTTTGACTTTATGAAGGCCGTAGGCAACGGCTATCTTGACGGTATTATGCCTATTTTTGAGCAGCGTAAAGAAACACCCTATACTGACGAACAACGTGAATTCCAGCTGTATCGCCGTGGACGCTATGTCGAGTACAATCTGGTCTACGATCGCGGTACGCTGTTCGGTCTACAAAGTAATGGGCGCATTGAGTCTATCTTAGTTAGTATGCCACCGCTTGCTAGCTGGCATTACCGCTTCGAGCCGATGGAAGGTACTCCTGAGTTTGAATTGACTGAGTTTTACTTAAAACCACGAGATTGGTTAACTTCCTAGTCTTTTCTAATATTAAAACAGGTCAGCTTTTATAGCTGGCCTTTATTGTTTAAGTCTTTCCTATTCAAGCATTTTAAGCATTGTTTATCACTTATAATTTTTACTCGCTGGCTTATCAGCTATAATGAGCCTAGTCTTAGAGTTACATGTGTTTACAAAATTGCACTGAAGTAACCTACAAGGCTTTCTCTTATCACGGTTACATTGAGAGAGTAAGGTAACAATAAATACTGATATTGAAAATTAAGATATTGGGAACTAAAACAATATCAAGATTTGCATTTCATAAACGACTGCTCATAGGCAGCAGTTGAGCTTATAAATTACAAAGTACCATTTCAATTCGAGGTCAGCGTTTGCTAACGCGCCTATCTGTTTTATTAGCCAATTTTAAAGGAGTAATTTACATGGCACAGGTTCATACTAACAAATCATTAAAATCTATCTTCGGCATTACATTGATGGCAGCTGCCCTCGGTCTAACAGCCTGTAGCACGCCAGCTGACCCTGATGTTAAAGCACGCCAAGATATTATGAAAAACTATGGCGATTCAATGAAAGTCATAGGTGGTATGGCTAAAGAACCAGACACTTTTGATGCTGACGTATTTAAAGAGCAAGCTACCTTCTTAGCAGAGGAAGCTAAAAACCCTTGGAGCCATTTTGCAAATGCAGAAGCCGCTGGTAACGCAACTGAAGCCGTTTGGAGCGACGTTGATGGTTTTCGTGCTGAAGCAGACAACTTTCAACAAGTAACCTCTGAATTAAGTGCTGCCGCACAAACAGCGACTAGTGTCGAGGATGTGATGCCTGCCATTGGACAAGTTGGCGACAGCTGCAAATCCTGTCATACAGACTTTAGAGTGAAAGAAGATTAATCATCTTCTTGATTAGTAGAGAAATAAAAAAACCACCATATCACGATGATAATGGTGGTTTTTTATTGGCTTAAATTTGAAATCTGTGAGGCCAGCTATTCCGTAATAAGGCTTGTAGTCTCGGTTTGATCTTTACTTGCATCATTCTGCTTATTCAGCGATTTTACCATTGCTTTTACCGATGGATCACTCATATCCAAAGTACGTACAGGGAACGGCATATCGATACCAGCTGCATCTAGTGCGGTCTTGACTTCAATTAAAACTTGGTCTATTGAGGACACTTTATTAGCTTGAGTGCCATCATCAATGAACCAGCGCACAATTAGATCAATAGTTGAATCGCCTAAGTTGACTGCGATAATAGTTGGTGTCGCCTCTTTGGACACCGTATCAGCTCGGCTCAATGCTTGCATAATCTCAGCTTTGGCTTCATTGATATCATCTGCATATCCTATCCCTACCGCAAGCTGTAAACGACGCTGCTTATAGGCAGTATTGACAGTCAATGCTGAAGTATACAAATCCGAGTTTGGAATGACCACTTGCCGACCATCATAAGTCTTAATGGTAGTTGCGCGGATTTTGATATCTTCAACTGTGCCTTCATAATCGCCTGAGACAATCTGATCGCCGATACGAAATGGCTCTGAGATGAGCAGCAAAATACCAGATAGTAAGTTTTGAAAAATATCTTTAAAAGCAAAACCAATGGCGACCGAACCAATACCGAGTGCACCAATCAGCTTGGTAGGCGTAAATCCTGGCACAGCTATAACCATCGCAATCATTAAACCAATGAAAATAATCAGTGCACCGCCTACCCGCTGAAACACTTTAACTAAGTTCTGATGGCGACTACGACTTCCTAATAATTTATAGACGATTTTTTTGAAGACAATCGATAGAAACCAAAAAATTAGGATAACGATAATCGAAGCCACAAAATACGGTATACGCTCAACAAAGCCAATCAGGATGCCATTTGCGGAATCGATAATGCTTTGATACGTCAGCGCATCAGCCGTTGTAGCAGCAGCCTCAGCACTCAACGTAGGGTCTGCCTCAGAAGTAGGCATTCAGGTGTCACTCCTTAAGTTATTTAACTTTTATGTTCATCAGTACCTTTATATCCATCAGCACCTTTATTTTTCATATGTATTTTTCACATGTCTGAAATCTAGCCCATCAAATCGGCTTGTACAATCTCAATCCAATAGCCGTCAACGTCTTTGATAAAGGCGATATTTTTCATACTGCCATCTTCTGGGCGTTTTTTAAATTCGACATTATTTTTATCAAACCAAGCTACCGCTTCATCAAGACTAGGCACGCTAAAGCAAATATGTCCAAAACCTTGTGGCTCACCATTGCCATCGTGATAACTAAAGTCAGCTTTCGTTTCGGTACCGTAGTTATGGGTCAACTCTAAAATACCGCGCTGACGGAACGCAAAGATTTCCAAATCATTACCAGCAGGCAAATTCTCACGCTCGCTATCGGTAAGCTTGGCTAAGAAATATAAATCAAATCCCATATCAGGGAATTTCTTTACCGCCAGCAAAGTCATACCGAGTACGCCAGTATAAAACGCTAACGACTTAGCAGGGTCTTTTACCCGCAGCATAGTATGGTTAAAAGTAAAGCCTGAAGTCTGCGCGGAGATAGGCTGAACGCCAGCTGTAGTTACGCTGCTAGCTGGCTGAGCGACGGTTGATGCATTATTATCAGTTGCTGAGTTAACAGATGAAGTAGACGCTAGAGTAGACATAATTATCCTAATATTTAACAAAATGTAAAATCTAAAAGATAGCAAATCACTGTGACAATAACTTGCATGACCATCTCATCATAATAAAAAACGGCGGAATTATTGATAGGGTTTTGTAAGAGCATACCTTTAATATGCTCAATCAAGCATATTGATTAGCTGTCTAAAAACCGCACCTTCCCTGTTTCTAAATCATACTCTGCACCAACGATAAGTAATTGATTACTGTTAGCTAAGTCCTCTAACGCTCGCGAACCATGCTTGAGCTGACTGACCGACATACGCACGTTGGCACTTATAGAGCGATCGACTAGCTCGTCCGCATCTACATCTTGACCGTTGGCAGTCGCAAGTTCATGCAAGTTATAAACGCTTGGACGAATACGGTCGACGATAGATTGCAAGTTAGGCGAATAGTTCTGTTCAGGATTGATAAGCGCTTCTACGCAGGCTGTGACCGCACCGCAATGTGAATGTCCCAGCACCACAACCAGCTTGGTACCGAACTTTTCGGCAGCGAATTCAACTGAGCCAATCTGTGAAGGGGCAACCACGTTACCTGCCACGCGAATGACAAATAAATCACCTAAACCTTGATCAAACACAATCTCAACCGGTACACGTGCATCTGAGCAACCCAAAATAATAGCTAGAGGGTCTTGATCACTGACTAGCTCTGGACGGCGTTGCATACATGGATCCGTGCTGGTAAGGCTATCAACATAGCGGGCGTTACCTTCTTTTAAAAGCTCAAGTGCTTCTTGACCTGTCTGTGGGCGTGTATCGTTGGGCATAAGTGGTCCTTGATTATTAATCACTATTAGAATTGCGGATTACTTTAAATTTATTTTTTTAGATATTAATTAGCTCAATGGTTGGTTAATAATTATCAAGCTACGAGGCTCATTATATTTTTCAGCCATCAAATGATTGTATAGGAATAAAGCGAAAAAAATGATAAAAAATTTGCGCTAGTGGCGTTTTATTAAGACGGTAGCTGTTGCGAGTGTTTAAGACACTTAATATTAAGAGGATTAACAACCACTCAAATCTTATAGAAATACAATAGTAAAACACTCGAGAGAATAGATGAAAGAAGCTTTTATCACTATGCCCATATAACGCGCGTCACTTATAACGAACTTGCAATGATTTATATCAAGGGTTTGTTATAATACGCAGCAACCAGACGACTATGCTTACGCTCATGCCAAACCATCTTGTTTACAGTGTCTTATATTAATAGCTGTACTGACACGTTGGACGCTTAGGAACAAATCTTATGACCGAATCGACTTCAAACACGCATAAAACCTCGGCGTCACCTGACACTGTACTGCTGCAACTGACTGGTCTAAAAAAAACCTATGATCAAACGGAAGTATTAAAAGATATAAACCTCGATATCAAGCATGGTGAATTTTTAACCTTGCTTGGCCCATCGGGCTGCGGCAAGACGACCCTGCTGCGCTTAATTGCTGGTTTTGAACAACCTAATGCTGGGGCAATATATTTAGATGGTGTGCAGATGGCAGGCTTGCCAGCCGATAAGCGTCCGGTCAATACCGTGTTTCAGCAGTATGCATTATTTCCACATATGACTGTCGCCCAAAATGTCGCTTATGGGCTTAAGCTCAAAAAAGTGCCCAAAGATGAGATTCAAACGCGCGTGCGCGAGATACTAACCATGGTACAACTCGATCATTTAGCTAACCGTAAACCGCAAGATTTATCTGGTGGTCAGCAGCAACGCGTTGCCATTGCACGCGCGGTGATTAATCGCCCTAAACTATTATTACTTGATGAACCGCTATCTGCGCTCGATCACAAGCTGCGTTTGCAAATGCAATCTGAGCTTAAGCGCCTGCAAAGAGAGCTTGGCATTACCTTTGTTTTTGTTACCCATGATCAAGAAGAAGCGCTGTCAATGTCAGACCGTATTGCAGTGATGAAAGACGGCACGTTTCAACAAATTGGTACGCCGATTGAGATTTATGAAACCCCTGCCAACTTATTTACGGCCAAATTCATCGGTGAGACCAATCTATTTAAAGCAGAGGTCAAAGGTGTCTATCCTGACCAGCCAGATCGTGATGGACAAGTAACCAATGGACGCATCGAAGTCGAGGTTTGTGAAGCGCAAGTGCAAGATGGACCGACAGCGTTACGTAACCTGCGTCGTCCTGATTTTGCTAATGACGTGCAAGTGGGTGATATCGTAAATTTACTACTCCGACCTGAAGATCTACGGATTTATGACCCTAATGATAGTATGCAAGCTGGACTACTCGGCCGTGTCATTGAGAGTAACTATAAAGGTAGCACCTTAGATTCGATTATTGAGTTAGCAAACGGCCATATTATTAAAGCCTCTGAATTCTTTGATGAAGATGATCCCAGCTTTGATTATAAGCTTAATGAAGGCGTTAAAGTCTCATGGGTGGACGGTTGGGAATGGGTATTGCCAGAAGACCATCTGACGGAGCGGAATGCACCTGAACAAAATGAAGCTGGGCAAAACGTATTGGCGCAAAATGAAATTGCACAAAAGGATGGCAGCTGATGGCAGGTAATAGCCGTTTCAATTTGGGCAGCAAAAGTCCTTTTCGTACCGCAACGCTATGGCTGATCTGGGGTTGGCTACTGATATTTGCGTTATTACCAAATATCTTGGTCATTGCTGTTAGTTTTTTGACCCGCGATAGCAGCGCTTTTATTAGCCTACCTGTCAGTATCGACAGCTATATACGCATAATTGACCCGTTGTATTTTGAGGTGTTTGTCCATTCTTTATGGATGGCAGGCATTACAACGGTCATCTGCTTATTGCTTGGTTACCCTTTTGCATGGCTGATATCTAAAGCGAAAGTACGCTGGCAGCCCTTGCTGATGATGTTATTGATATTGCCGTTTTGGACCAACTCTTTAGTGCGGACTTATGCGCTCAAATTGCTATTTGCCAATAACGGTTTGATCAATAAATCACTACTAGCGATAGGCGTGATCGATACCCCTATCGATATTTTGTACACGCAAGGTGCAGTAATAGCCGGTTTAACTTATTTGTTATTCCCGTTTATGGTATTACCGTTATATGCGGTATTTACTGATTTACGCAATGACATGCTACTTGCTTCGCAGGATTTGGGCGCTTCTAAGACACAGACCTTTTGGCACGTGGTACTACCATTGACCACACCTGGGATTATCTCAGGGGTGCTATTAGTGTTATTGCCAGCGATGGGCATGTTCTATGTGGCAGATATTTTGGGTGGCTCGCGCAATTTATTGGTTGGTAATATCATCAAAAACCAATTTTTGGATGCGCGTGATTGGCCATTCGGTGCAGCAGCCAGCGTATTATTGACCCTTGCGATGGCCGTACTATTACTCGCCTATCGTGCCAGTAGCCGCCGCATTGGCAAGACCGACTTTAATGAGGTGGCTTAATGTCTAATCGCTCATTAAACAACTCACCCGTTAAGAACAAACGTCACATCAAGCAACCTAGCATCGGCAGCATAGCGGCTAAAGGCTATCTTGGCCTGATTTATGCCCTACTGTATTTGCCCATCATCGTCTTGGTGGTGATGTCATTTAATAAGTCGAAGATTGGCTATAACTGGGGCGGCTTTAGCTTAAAGTGGTATGAGTCACTGTTTAATAATCAGGCGATGCTCGATGCTTTTTGGCATTCTATCGTTTTGGGTTTGGTCGCTGCGACCGTCTCAACCTTGATAGGTACACTGACTGCCCTTGCCTTACATCGCTACAACTTTCGCGGCAAAGGCTTACTAAATGGGCTGTTGTTTGTACTGATGATGTCGCCTGAGATTGTATTGGCTATCTCATTGCTCGCATTGTTTTTATTGATTGGTCTGCAATTAGGTTTTGTATCGCTGTTACTCGCGCACATTACCTTTTGTCTGCCGTTTGTAGTCATCACTGTGTTTGCGCGCTTAAGCAGCTTGGATGAGCGTTTGATGGAAGCCGCACGTGACTTGGGCGCTAATGAATCAACGATGGTGCGTACAGTACTGATTCCCGTGATTCTGCCCGCAGTAATGGCAGGTTGGTTGCTCGCCTTTACCCTGTCGCTAGATGACGTAGTGGTTTCAACCTTTGTCACAGGGCCTAGCTATGAGATTTTACCGCTACGTATTTATTCTATGGTGCGCGTAGGACTTAAGCCGGAAGTCAACGCCATTGGTACATTGCTATTAGCCGCCTCGCTTATCTTAGTCATTATCTCGCAGCTGTTGTTACGTCGGCGCTAGTTATTAACTATCTCTAGGTAAGAAAAATTTAATAATAGTATTTGAGTGGAATTCATTGCTACATTAGTTATAATGAATTTTTCTCACCTCAGCGATCAGGTTGTCTTATGTTAGAGCTTCGTCATCTCAATACTTTAACGGCATTACGAGCGCATGGCTCATTGGCTGCGGCTGCTGATGAGCTGCATGTCACAGCGTCTGCGGTCTCGCATCAGCTAAAAGAGCTAGAGAATTACTACGATATCAGCTTGGTCAATCGTCGCACTCGCCCGCTCACTTTTACGCCTGCGGGCAAAGCAGTACTGGCATTAGCAGACAGCATCATGCCGCAAGTGACTCGCACCAAATCTAACCTTAAACGCTTAGCACATGGTCAAGCAGGCAGGTTACGCCTAGCCTCTGAATGTCATAGTTGCTTTGATTGGCTGATGCCGATACTCAATCATTACCGTCGTGAATGGTCAGATGTGGAGCTGGACTTTGCAACTGGCTTTGAGCCTGAACCGCATCATCTGTTGATGGAAGGTGATATTGATTTGCTCATTACTACCAGTGATTTACCGATAGATGGTATCAGCTATCAGCCCCTATTCGAGTATGAGAGTCGCCTAGTCCTTTCACCAACGCATGATTTGGCCGCGCAAGAGTTTATTGAGCCCAGTGATTTGACTGACGAGACTTTAATCGCGTATCCGGTGGAAGCCAAGCGCCTTGATATTATTGCCAACTTTATGACGCCTGCAGAAGTGAGCTTTGCGAGCATTCGTACCACAGAGCTGACGGCAATGCTTATTCAGTTGGTCGCCAGTGAGCGCGGCGTAGCGGCATTACCTGACTGGGTGGTTGCAGAATATGAGAAAAAAGGCTGGGTTGTCTCGCGTCCGCTAGGTAGTGGCGTGCATTGTCAGTTGTATGCAGCGACGCGTACCTCAAGTCAAGATACCGCGTATATGCAGGGGTTTGCGAGTTTGTTGGAAGGGATTGTGAAGCCGTTGTAGGTTTTATTTACCATAATCACTGTTATGGGAATAAGCATGGTCCCCTAGTGAGGACTTGAAACCTTGGCTGTAGGCTAATGGTATCAAAGTGTTAAATGGATGAGATAGTCACAGTGTACTTCATGGTGTACATATTGATTGATTTAAGACTGTTTAAAGCTAAGAGAAAATAGAACCAAAGAGGAGCTCAGAGAGTATGCTCGTGATCCATACGACAGAAAGGGCGTCCCCTTACCTAGTTGGCTTAAATAGACAGAGTTTCATAATAAAGGTTTTGGTCATGTATAAATTTGAAGAAATACTACCTTTGATTGAAAAGAGTTTTGGAGAAGTATGTTGTCGAAAGCGAGTACGTTTTGGTAATAGCGTGAGTATAGATTTTGGAAATAAAGTATCTCATAATAAATCCAAAATGGCAGATCCTTTCTATGGTGAATGGAGTTTTAGTTGCTATCATAAACTGTGGCGGATTTTGAAAGGTAATAAAATAATTCTTGAAGGTCAGAATGACTTTGTCAATTACGAAGAGACAGATAGCATACTGCAGCAAATTGCTTTTGGGAGATTGATAGAAGTCACAGTCATAAATACTCTTAATATAGCTATGATACTTGATAATGACATTCGCATAGAGTTTTTAGCTTGTAGCGAAGAAGAAGATACCTTTGAAGTTCTTTTACCTCACAATAGATGCCTTGTTTATTATGCTAGCCAAGGCTGGGAATACGGCAGGGGCGATTTGCCATGGCCAAATCATCTTGAGCTTAATCATGAATAAAGAATAGACTTTGTATTCAACTCGTTAAAATAAGCAATAAAAGTCTCAGCTATATCAGAAATCATAATATCTAAAGTATACCCCAACAGAACCGACTATTTCACCCTTTAAACATATTAATAGACCACCTAAAACAGACTGCAATAAAGGAACTACTTATATCTGACCATTAAACGAGTAATATCTATCAACGGTTATAAAACCAACTTAAAAAAGTAAAATCCCAACGCAGTTGCCAGTAATGTCAGTCCGACGTGCAGACCTATCAGTGCTAGACCTGCCAGCAGCCGTCCATCATGCATAAAACTAAATACCTCAGCGCTAAAAGTGCTAAAGGTGGTCAGCCCGCCCAAAAAACCAGTCATGACAAACACTCGGACATTATCTGACAGTCCGCTACCCATCCGCTCAAACCATACCAATGCCAGACCAATCAGCAGCCCGCCTAAGACATTTGCGCCTAATGTGCCCAAAGGTATCCAGCTGTGCAGCAGATTAAAACGTGTTAACCACGCCCGCAAGCAAGCTCCAAGCGCTGCTCCTAAACCAATGGCGAGCCACTGCATATGTTATCCTTAATTTGTATGGCTTTTAAACCTCATACCGCAGGCAATTCTGTCATCGGCCAACGTGGCACACAGCTCACCGCTAAATCATCGGACTGCCCTGCTTGCAAGCGCTCGTAACCGGCATAAGCAATCATTGCCCCGTTATCTGTACATAACGCAGGCGGGGCATAATGGACGGTCGCATTTATTTTAGCCAACTCAGCCTCTAACGTTTCACGTAAATGAGTATTGGCACTGACGCCGCCTGCAATCACTAAACGGCTCATATCTGCTTGCTTAAGTGCTTTAACGCTCTTCTTCACCAACGTATCAACCATGGCATGTTGAAAGGTTGCGGCAATGTCAGCGCGAACTTGTGGGTCGCTATTAGAGCCATTTTCTGATCCATGACCTGAGCCATCTGTGTCTTTGATAAGGTTATGCACTGCTGTTTTCATACCGCTAAAAGAAAAATCTAAACCGCGATGTAACATCGGTCTTGGTAGACTGTAAGCATTTTGATCACCTGTTTCAGCCAATTTAGCAATATTAGGACCACCAGGATAAGGCAAGCCTAGCATCTTGGCGGCTTTATCAAAGCACTCACCCGCTGCATCATCTATCGATTCACCCAATATCTCATACTGCCCAATACCATGTGCGGCAATCAGTAAAGTATGACCGCCGGACACTAATAATGATACAAAAGGAAACGCTGGCGGATTTGCGCCCATTAATGGTGCTAATAAGTGCCCTTCCATATGATGAATACCAATCGCTGGAATGTCTAAGCCGTACGCCAAACTGCGCCCAAATAATGCACCGGTCATCAAAGCGCCAATCAGTCCTGGACCTTTGGTATAGGCAATAGCGTCAATCTCGCTTTTCTTGACGTCGCACTGCTCTAAGAGCTCATTAAGCAAAGGTACCAGCTTGCGAATATGATCGCGACTGGCAAGCTCAGGCACCACGCCGCCATAGAGTGCATGCAGCTCTATCTGTGAATACAATACTTGTCCGACCAGACCTTGATTGTCACTATCCATCTGCTCACTATCAAAAATCGCCAGACCCGTCTCATCACAAGAAGTCTCTAAACCCAATACCTTCATACTTTTGCCTTTATACTTTTGTCTTCATATCGTTTTTTGCGATGCTTTTTATTATTTAGCATCTAGAAAAAATATGCATAAAAAAACCGCCATTGTCAGTCACAATGACGGTCAGTTTAGCAAATTTCAATAGCTAATATATTCTAATAACCAATATCAGCTCACTGCTGCGATCATATAATCAACAGCCGCATAGACTTGGGCTTCGCTCACCTTATCAGTGGCTTGAGCTGGCATTTTATTAAAGCCTTTGGCTGAGTGCATGTGTAGCGTCTCTGTACCTTTAGTAAGACGCGGTGCCCATGCAGCCTTATCGCCATATTTGGGCGCATCAAGTAAGCCGCTCTCATGACAGACTTTGCAATTGGTCTCATATAACTTAGCACCTGCATCAGCAGCCAACACCTCAGGCTCTGCAGCAACCTCTTGTGCGACTTCTTCAACTACTGTATCGGTAGGCTCTACAACAGGTTCAGGCGTAATCACTTCAGGCTCTACTATAGGCGCTTCATCTACCACTACGGTTGTATCGGCAGGTTCATTGACAGCAGCAGGCTCTTTGGTAGGCGTATTATCACCGCTACAAGCGCTAAGTGTCAGTAACGCACTCAAACTGATTGCAGATAAGGCTAATTTATTCATACGCTGTTTTTTATTAATCATGATCACACCTCTACTCGATATTTCAGGTTAGTGGCTGCCAATTACAGCGCATAAACTTCAGACTGATGGGAAGCTTAACCGCTATTAATTCGTAGCTGGTTCGGCTGGGGTAGTGGTTGCAGTCGTATCAGCAGCTGGCATACCTGCACTATCAGCGACTGCCGCATCTGTATTAGCACTGTCAGTAGCCGTAGTCTCTGCCATAGCAGTATCAGTCGTTGCTGCTTCAGCAGTTGCAGCGCCTTCTGTTTCCGCACCATCTACTCCAGTTACTGGCATTGGAGCTGTTTCTGGAAATTCCATATCTTCAGCTTCAGGAGCATTTTTGCGCGCAAGCTCAGCGGCTTCATCAACGCGATCTACTGCCATCACTTCATGTGACTCACCTTCTTTATCACTACTACAGGCAGTAATGCCAAACCCAAGAGTGACAATAAATGCTGTGCTTAAAGCTGTATTTAGTACTGTTTTCTTCATTCCAACACCCTTAATAAAATGGACACATCGACTTGAATATGCTTACTACTATATGGAAATTATCATAGCATAAACTCAAACCAAACCGTTATAGACAGTAGGGGTTTTTATTCATTTACTTTCTATATGTTTATTCAGCTCTAAACACATTTATGAGGATGTAAAACACGTATAGAAGCTGCATTCATGGCTTATCTCGCCTAATAATAGACATACGCAGATGCACTAAAAGCATTGACTTTACAGCCATTTTTTATTAAAATACCTGCCCTTGTGTTAATGCGCAAGATTATCCTAGTTTGAGCTGATGCCTGTAATCTTGAGATATTACGGCTAAATACTAATATACAGCCAAACTAATGCCTTTATATCTCATCCTAATCAAGGAGTCTTCATGCCTGCAGTTAAGGTTAAAGAAAACGAACCAGTTGATATCGCTATCCGTCGTTTCAAGCGCGCTTGTGAAAAAGCTGGTGTATTGTCAGACGTACGTAAGCGTGAGTTTTATGAAAAACCAACGCAAGTACGCAAGCGCAAAAAAGCTGCTGCTGTAAAGCGTTATAAGAAAAAGTTACAACGCGAAACTATTCGTACCACTCGTATGTACTAATCAATAATACGATTAGTTAAGTACCAGCGCTACACTAACGCCACTGTTATCCATTGATATCAGTGGCGTTTTTTATGCTACAATTTTTGTTATTGCTGCTAACGATACAGACTTGAAGTAAAAATCTCATCAGCCTAAAATTTAACGAACAAGGAATAATAACAATGAGCCAACTTAAACAGACTTTATCAGACGATATTAAAACATCAATGAAAGCGCGTGAGATTGAGCGCGTTAAAGTCTTACGTAACGTACAAGCAGTTATCAAGCAAATCGAGATTGATCGTCAGACTGAGCTTGATGATGCAGGCGTTCTAGAAGTATTACAAAAGCAATTAAAACAGCGCCAAGAGTCATTGACTATTTTTACTGAAAATAACCGTGATGACCTAGCTACCAAAGAGCAGTTCGAGATTGATATTATTAATGAATTCATGCCTAAGCAGATGGATGATGCCGAACTTGCTGCCTTAGTGAATGCAGAAATCGCGGCACAAGGTGCAACATCTATGCGCGATATGGGTAGTGTAATGGGCGTACTTAAGAATAAAACTGCTGGCCGTGCTGATCCTGCACTCATCTCAAAGCTAGTAAAAGATGCGCTACAAGGTTAATTGCCAGTTAAAATATTGCAATTAAAGCATCGTAACTAGAGGATCGCAACTAAAGCATCGTAGTAGATTTCATATCAAAAACTGCAACGCTCAAAACGTATAAACATACCGCCTAAGGCTTATAGTCTTTGGCGGTTTTTACGTTTTTAATTTCCTGCTCGATACTTGCTAGTAATGGACGAGTACTACTGCTTTGTGCACTAGCTTGCAGCTGCTTGGTTAGCTGTTTCGCCTGCGTTAATGAAGTGAGCGCTGAGTCGTAACGCCCATTCCACAGCTGGTCATGACTGCGATAACGCAGTGCATTAATCGTGGCTATACGTGCAACCTGCGGTGATGCAGTGGTTTTGGCTAGCTTTTCATTGGCCAGTTGTAAACTTTGCCATGCATAGCGATCACTTGGCTGCTGCTGGGTAAGAGGTTTGAGTAGCGCTTGTGCTTGGGTCGGCTGATTACTATTGGTTAGCGCTTCTGCTAAATATAGACGCAAATCGCGGCGCTCAGGATAGAGACGTTGCTGAGCTGCCAGTACTTCAGCTGCCTGCGCCCATTTATTCTGCTCAGTGAGCACTTGGCTATGAGTAATAGACAATAAGGGCTCCAACGTTTGCCGCTGGTCTGCGGGTAATGCCGTAAGCTGCGCCATTATGTCATTAGCCTCATCAAAACGCTGATGTTCGCCGTACCAATGCATTAAAGCCAATTTTGCTCCCACGCTGTTCTTAGCAGCAGTCGTTAACTCTGTCTCAGAGGCATGCTTACCAGTGGTTTTTACTCGCCAGTAAAGGAGATCAAATAGTGCTTGATGGCGCTGCTGCTGAGTTAATGATAACGAGGGATAACGCTGAGCACGACTTTGCGACTCACTTAGACGTTCGTTACTAAGTGGATGTGAGCGTACAAAGCTTGGTAAGAAGCGATTGGCAACTTGATTGAGCTGGCTTTGCTGATTCATCGTACCGAAGAATCTTGGCATCGCTCGTGGGTCATAGCCAGCTTGGGTCATAATTTGCATCCCTACCCGATCAGCTTCGCGTTCATTATTACGACTAAAAGCCATGCTGCTATTCATAGCAGCGGTCTGACTACCCATCATTACAGCGGCCGCCGCATCACCATCAGCAGTTGAAGCAGCAATGGCTGCTAACATGCCACCTATCTGCATCAGCATGGCTTTTCTCTTCTCATCTGCACTATTTTCATAATGCCTTTGGCTAACATGGGCGACTTCATGAGCCACTACGCTTGCTAGCTCATCCATACTACTTGCCGCCAAGATAGTACCTGTGTTCAAGCCAATGACTCCGCCGGGTGCAGCAAAGGCGTTGATGCTAGGATTATCAATAATGACTAAGGCTAATGGTGCTTGCTGCCGCGCTTGTGCATTGAGCCGCCATGTCATGTTTTTGACGGTTTCTTGAATCCAAGGATCATGCTCCATCTTGACGCGGCCATTGATATTCTGAAGTGACCACTCACCTATTATTTTATTTTGATATTGATCTGCAAAGCTTAACCCCTGACCTTGCAAGTTTGGCAACTCTAGTTCATCAGATTTTGAAGTCTGCCATGAGCCATAGACCGGATTAGTCACCAATGCCAATGGTGTTGCCGATTGTTGCATAGCAGTAGGCGCAGCATAGCTATGGTTACTGGCAATTGCTAACAGTACAAACAGACCTACATATCGAAACGTTGAACGCTGATGTGATTGAGGCCAAACCCTAGTATGCTGTTTGTTATTTGCATAGTTGGTTGTTGGGAAGTCAGTGATCAAAGAGCTATGTAAATAGTTCAAATGCGCATCCTATGCTATCGGCCATATCATTGTTTTTTGACTATACGAGGTTGTCTGCATAACGTCAATTCTAGCGTGGTATTGGCTACCAATATCTAGGCGAGCGTCACCATTGTGCAACATGATTATGTCACTCTAATGAATCCATCATGGTAATTCTAGTAGGCCAATCATGACGATGACTATATTCAACTGCATTTGCTAAGCAGCTATTTGTTATAATATATCCATGATCTCACGTCATCTTTATACGTTAAGTCTTAAAACCTAACTATCAATAACTAAGAGTTTAAGGGTTTCGTCTATGTCCGCTGAAAGCCATTTGTATACACCTTATCATGTATATTTACAGCAAACCTTATCTAATACTGAGCAGCATACGATTGCGTCCTTACTACGTTTATTACCGACGGACTGTATTAGTGACATTCAGATGACAGATGTTATAGACGATGTTCAACCGATTGTTAGGATAAAAAACATGGTAGATGGACGCGGTCTTGCTTGTCCAATGCCGCTACTAAAAACTAAAGTAGCACTGCGTAATGTGGCGAGTGGTGAGTCATTGTATGTTGTGGCAACTGATCCTAACTCTCAAGCAGATATTACTGCTTTCTGTCAGCAAACTCACCAAATGGATGGCGATAATCAGTTACTGTTGACAATTAACCAGATGACCAAGCCGCAAACTGCTGACAACACCTTATCAGAGCCGTCCGATACAATATTTCACTTCATCATTACCAAAACCGATAGCAACTAAGCGTCGCTATCCTTTACAATTAAGACAATAAAGATTTTTATCTGAATATTTGCTCATTTAATATTTGCTTACCTATTTAATCAAGGTCAAGAATATGGCTACTCCTTCTACTGAATCGTCGACAACGAAAAAGACGCAAAACAGTGCTGGTACTGAAAAAAACGCCGCACGTGAAGCAGCACTTAATGCTGCCGCACAGCGCCCTCCTTACGATGCTAGTGCCTTAGAAGATACCAGCACACGTGATTTAGTACCCGCGATGCCCACTCACCTGTCTGCACCTGGAGTGAATTTGGGTGCGTATATTAATACTGTACATCAAATTCCAATTTTGACGCCTACTCAAGAGCAAGAGCTTGCCCATCGCTATTATGATGAAGGTGATGTCGAGGCTGCACGCTTGCTCGTTATGTCGCACCTACGTTTTGTCATTCATATTGCCCGTAGCTATTCGGGTTATGGGTTACCACAGGCTGATTTAATTCAAGAAGGTAACTTGGGGTTGATGAAAGCAGTTAAGCGCTTCGACCCAAATAAAGGCGTACGTTTGGTATCCTTTGCTGTCCATTGGATAAAAGCTGAGATTCATGAATTTGTGATTCGTAACTGGCGTATTGTCAAAGTTGCGACGACTAAAGCCCATCGTAAATTGTTCTTTAATTTGCGTAGTCTAAAAAAGACCAATAACCAGCTAACGTTAGAAGAAGCAGATGCTATCGCCAATGATCTGAATGTCACGCGTAAGCAGGTCTTGGAGATGGAGTCACGACTGACTTCATACGATGCATCGTTTGAGACTCAATCGAGTGACGATGATGATGGACGCTATGCTCCGCAGTTATTCTTAGAAGATGGTATCGACCCTGCCGAGATGGTAGAAGAATCTGATTGGGAAGAGAACAACTCATCAGCACTGATTGCGGCGATGGATACCTTAGATGATCGCTCACGTGATATCGTCGAGCAGCGCTGGTTGACAGAACAGAAGTCTACCTTGCACGAATTAGCAGCTGTCTACTCTATTTCAGCAGAACGAGTGCGCCAAATTGAGAAAAATGCAATGGATAAAATCCGCGATGCAATGACTATTGAGAGTGTAATTTTGCCTGATGATGTTCAGTAAATAGCCGGACGTGCCATTAGCAACATTGATAGATAATCTATAATAAGAGTTGTGTAATGTTAAACTGGATAGGTATTGCAGCGATTAACCTTGCTATCGCTGTCGCCTTAGGTGCTTTTGGAGCTCATGCCATCAAAAATATGGTCAATGCTCAAGAGCTGGCATGGTGGCATACGGCAACGTTGTATCTATTTATTCATGCACTAGGTCTATTACTCGTTGGACTCCTGATTCGCTTGAATTATGCGACTCAAACCACCGCTTGGTTACTGCAAATTGGTATTGTTATTTTTGCTGGTAGCTTGTTTGCGATGACTCTAGGGGCACCGCGCTGGTTTGGCGCTATTACGCCTATTGGTGGCGTATTATTGATAGCGGGTTGGTTATGGCTGGCAGTGACTGCGTTTCGCATGGACAAATAGCGATACTTTCTTAAAACAACGTTACTTTCTTAAAACCTAGTCTTGAAGCTTAGCTCTAAAGCATTGTCTTAAAACGATAAGCTGAATAGCTATTGATACAAATCATCATTTTTGAGGGAGCAAATGTTATGAGCACTATTCATGTTAATGGCAGAACTTTACAAACTACTCATCAGACCGTACAGTTAGTCGTTAATGAACTGGGATTGAGTACTGGTCGCTATGCAGTTGAAGTCGATGGTGAGCTAATCCCAAAAAGTGAACTTGGACAGTTACGTATTGTTGAAGGTATGAGTATTGAAGTAGTACAAGCAGTCGGTGGTGGCTAACTTTTATATCAAATATCTCAAACCTAAAAAGACCTCAACACATAACATGTTGAGGTCTTTTTATTATTAACGTTTTATTTATATTTTCTTTGTTGAATACCAGTTTTTCTAAATAGCTGGAGCAGCTTCAGCCCCTAGTATGTCTTCATAACGTCCATCACGCCCAGCGCCTTGAGTCTTCTTAGCTTCTTGACGAGTTTTATATTTACGCACTTGTCTATCGAGCTTGTCTGCCATCTCATTAATGGCTTTATACATATCATCATCGCAAGCTTGAACAAACATCTCTTTCCCTGATACACGTATGATGGCTTCAGCCTTATGGCTCTTTTTACCACCATCGTTCGCTCCACTATTATCTAGTGACAGTATCACTTGAATACTTTGGATCTGATCGAAGTGACGCTCTACTTTCTCAAGCTTATCGCGTACAGCTGTGTTCATTGCATCGGTTACGCTGATATGGTGACCACTGATAGAAATATTCATATGCTGATCCTTATATTTATTACTTATAGTCAACAGATGGGTCGGCACTCCTGCCTTTGCCACCTTGCCTCATCAATAACACCAATTGATTCTTCATATATTCTGTGGCATATCCGTTTGTCACCACATATTAATAATATAGATAAACCTCTTAATATTTATTATTGATATACCTCTAATTTGTCATGAAAGCTGATGAGTAGCAAGACACTATATTGTAACTAAATGTAATCATAGCTGTTGTTCTTTTCTTAATTATATATAATTGGGACTTTTTATTTTTTATTTATATAAACGAATATAGTTATCTTTCTAGTAGATGCCAATTGTTTCTACAGGCTGCTGGTATTTTTGGCTAATTAGTATTATATAAAGCTTGGGCGACAGAATCTGGCCACAATTTCAGCAAAGACTATCTGTAAATTTTAAATGGTCTTGGGCATGGTGATTGTTAGTATTGTAATGTGTAATATTACGACTTTTAGGGCGTGTCCTCATTTTGATAATGGTAATAAAAATGAGATAAATTTTTGTCAATCAAAGGAAGTTTTGCAGAGAATATGAACATATTGTCTAGAAATTTTCAAAGAGTGACGAAAATATAGCCATTTTTAGCCCATTAGAGCTTCACTCGTGCAGATTGAGGACATACCCTAGTATTAGCGGCTAGTATTTTTGCTTGCGCTGCGTGGAGGAGCTAATATTCATCGCTTCTCGATATTTGGCAACGGTACGTCGCGCGATATCTATACCGTCAGTGAGTAGCTGGGTTTGGATACGGCTATCGGACAGAGGCTTTTTTGGATTCTCGTCATTGATAAGCTGCTTAATCATGGCACTGATAGCGGTCGAAGAAATATCCCCATCACTACTGCTAACGTGTGACGAAAAGAAATGCTTGAGCGAAAACAGTCCCTGCGGAGTTAGAATCGTCTTACTGGTGGTCAAACGCGACACTGTAGATTCGTGTAGGTCAACTTCAGCAGCGACATCCTTTAGTATTAAAGGTTGCATAGCTGTAGCACCATATTGCAAAAACTCATCTTGACGGCGTACGATACTGGTCGCAACTTTAAGCAGGTTTTGATTACGCTCCTCGATACTACGAATAAATAGTCGTGCGTCTGTAAGGTTTTCACGTAAATACTGATTGTCGGAGCTATCATCGCCACGCTTGACTAAGTTTGCATACTCTTGGTTAACTCGTAGTTTCGGCAATGTAGCTGGATTGAGACGTACATGCCAGCCACCATCTGGTGTTTTACCGTTAGAGGTGCGACGTATTGGGGTTACTAATACATCAGGGATATCGTAGCTTGCAGGCGGCTGAGTGTAATCAGGCTGACTGCTTTGAAATGATAGGCCTGGCGCAGGGTTTAATGTGCGTAATAGGCTAAGTGCGGGGGTAATGTGTGCAGATAACAAGCCAGTAGTATCGGTTAATGCTTTAATATTATTGCTAACCAAATGCTCGCTAGCAGACAGCAAGGCTTGTGCATGCTGGAGGTATGCAGTGTCAGGGTCAAGCTTAGCCAATTGAATAGCGAGACATTCGCTTAAATTACGTGCGCCTACGCCTAATGGATCACAAGATTGGATAATGCGCAGTACCACTTCTATCTCATCGCGCTCTATATGGTCATCCCATTGATAAAAACTTGCCATTGTCTCTAGACTTTTTAGCAACTCGTCGATATCTAACTGCACAAAACCCATGTCATCCATTGAATCCATGAGATACTCTGCGATCAAGGTATCTGTCTCTGAAAGACGTTTAAAATTAAGCTGCCAGCGTACATAGTCTTGAATACTAGTACTGGTGCTCCCTTGATAATCGTCAAGTTCATCATAATCTGCGCTTACTGCTGCGCTACTGCCACTAAAGCTACCAAGATCATAGCTGCTATAGCTTTCATCGCTATCTGTACCTTGATAATCATTGCTTTGATAGTCATTGTCTATCGCAGTATTATCCATAGCACTGCCATCAATATTTGCCTGTTGCAATTTATCTAAGCTATCGTTGAATGTGTCGTCATATTCGGCAGTGTCATAATCAAAAGCATCATCGGTAGCTGATGAATCAGATAGATCAGTAGATACACCAATTTCGCTATCGCCGTTCCACATCTCAAGCGTTAAAGGTTCATCTAGATCGTCGGCGAGTTCATCACCACTATCTCCATACTCATCTTCCTCGACGCGCTCGAGTAATGGATTACTATCCAGCTTAGCCTGAACCTCTTGTGCAAGCTCAAGACTAGAGAGCTGCAACAATTTGATAGCTTGCTGCATCTGCGGGGTTAGCTTTTGTGAGGTAGTTAGCGCGGTCGCCAATCCAAACGACATACTCATAGCTGGTGTATTACACTCCAATGATATTGCTTTGGTTATATGGGTTAACTGTTCACTGAGAACTAGTAGTGTTTCTATAAGCTTATACTATTTGCAAAAATTAAAATAGCTGGCAAAACAAATACAAGCACTAAGAGCATTAATCTGAGCGAGTTGAATAAGATTAAATTATCTTTCTTGTTCGTAGTAACTTGCAGTACAACTACTTGAATAATGACGATAGCATTTTTTGCAGCAATTTTGCTATGATAATTTATACCTTAAAACAATAACTGAGAATAAATATATGAATAACAGCACACAAAATCATAAACTTACCGTCGCTGGCGTACAAATGAATAGCCAGCAAGACATCGATGCCAACCTTGCTACTATAAAATTTGCTATTAGTGACGCCAGTGCGCAAGGAGCACAGCTTGTGGTGTTACCTGAGAACTGCTGTAGCATGGGGCAGCAGTTTGCAACCGCTGAGCGCTTTGAGTCCCTATCTGCCACCTTAGCAGATTATGCGCGTGCAAATAATGTCCACTTACTAGCAGGCTCTCTACCCTGCTCTTATCGTCCAGATGGGGTTATCGTACCTGATGGACGTTTGCGCCAAGTCAGTCAGCTGTTTGGCCCTGATGGGACGCAGGTCGCACGCTATGACAAGATTCACCTGTTTACCGCAACCGTCGCCGATAAGCAAGGCAGCTATAATGAAGCAGCGACATTTGAGCCAGGGACACAGACGGTAGTCGCTCCAATTGAAGCAGATAATTCGGTTTATCAACTAGGAATGATGGTATGTTTTGATTTACGTTTTCCAGCGCTAGCTCAGCGTCTGCGTCAAGCTGGAGCAGATATATTAAGCGCTCCTTCTGCTTTTACGTATTTAACGGGACAAGCGCATTGGTCGCTACTGTTGCAAGCTCGCGCCTTGGACAGTCAATGTATGGTGGTTGGAGCGGCGCAAGGCGGTGATCATACTTATAAAAATGGTAGTATCCGCCAGACGTGGGGACATGCAGCCATTGCTGCTTTTGATGGTACCGTCAAGGATAGCTATGATGACAGCAATCTAACTACTCAAACCCAAGATAAAAACTATGCGTTAGTATTCGCTGACTTAGACAAGCATGTTCAAGAGCAAGCACGGCAAAAACTACCTATTTTTCAGTGCCATCGCTTAGCATAATTAACGTCATCGTTTAGCATAAGTTAACGTCTGGCTTAACACCACTGCTAATCTTTCTCATTTTGACTGTGTGTGGCGCGCGGATGGGCACGGTCATAGACTTGGGTTAACTTAGCAAAATCCACATGTGTATAGATCTGCGTGGTACTGATATCACTATGGCCTAGCATCTCTTGTACGGCGCGCAAGTCGCCACTACCTGAGAGCATATGTGAAGCAAAACAATGGCGTAATAGATGCGGATACAGATTTTGGGCGATGCCAGCCCGCGTTGCTGCTACTTTTAGACGCTGCTGTACGGCACGCGTTGATAGTCGAGTGCCCAGTTTCTCACTGATAAATAGAGCGCTGTCTTGGTGCTCCACCCACAGATTTCGATGCGGCAAATAACGATTGATAGCAGCAGCAGCTTTAGCGCCTATCGGCACTATGCGTGTTTTATTACCTTTACCCGTCACACGCACACGCAAATCGGACAAATCTACGTTGGTGACATCAAGCGCCACCAACTCACCTACCCGCAGCCCACTGCTGTATAGCAATTCAAACATCGCTTTATCACGCAACCACAGGCGTGCCTGCTCAGGTGTATCAGGCATCTCTTGATCGAGCAATTGGGTAAGTAAATCCACATCAGCAATAGATGGCAATGGTCTAGGACTGCGCTTTAATTGATAGCCAGTGGTTGGATTGATACGTGCCAAATCCTCTTCAATCATCCAGCCATAAAAATGCCGAATAGCAGATAGCTCTTGCTGCACGCTAGCAAGCGCAAGCTTGTCTTCATCAAGACGTTGACTAATATGCTGAGCCAACTGGCGTTTGTCGCAACGTGTCCACGTCAGCTTCTTACCACGTAAGAATAACGCCAACTGATTTAATCCAGCAAAATAAGCCGTCAAGGTATGCACAGAGTGATTGCGCACAGCCAAAGTATTTAGCCATCGGTGGACAGGTGACAACAGCTCACGTAATGGTTCATCCAACTCTATAGACTGCGCCTGCTTATAAGTATGACTATCCATGCGAGACATGCGTTGCCCTTAACGCTAAAAATACAGCTTGTTTAATTGGCAGGGCTGGGCTTGATACCTGCTTGCGCCATTAAGCCATCTGGACTAAATACGCCCTCATAAACAAAGGCGGTTGGACCCGTCATCATGACTGAGTAACCGGGCTGCCAGCGGATAATCATGCTACCGCCATATAGCTGCGCGCGCACATCTTCGCCTTCATCAAGCCAGCCTTCGCGTATGCCAATCGCCACCGCTGCACACGCTCCAGTGCCACATGCTTGGGTCTCACCGACGCCGCGCTCATAGACACGCAAGCGAATATGACGCTGATTCATGATTTGCATAAAGCCTACATTGACTCTATCTGGGAATGCCGGATGCGATTCAATGGCCTTGCCTAAGGTTTCGACTTCAGCGTCAAGTACATCGTCGACTTTGATGACAGCATGCGGGTTGCCCATATTGGCCACGTAAAGCTGCACAGGCGTACCATTTACATCTAAATGATAGGCATTTTGAATCTTGGTCGTCGCTCTAGGGGTAAATGGAATCTCATCCGGCGCAAACTTGGGCTTACCCATATCGACTTCTACCCAGCCATAACGGTCCGTCGTCAAAGAAATAATACCACTGGCTGTCTCGACCCGCAGGCGCTGCTTAAATGATAGCTTACGCGCTTGGACAAAACGGGCAAAACAGCGCGCTCCATTACCGCACTGCTCAACCTCTGTACCATCGGTATTAAAAATACGATAGCTAAAATCAACATCCGGACGCATCGGCGGCTCGACGACAAGCAACTGATCAAAGCCGATACCTAAATGACGGTCACCCAATAACTGTACCAATTCTTTGGTCAACTCTAAGCGCTGGGTCACCAAATCGATGACCATAAAATCATTGCCCAGACCATGCATCTTGGTAAATTCTATTAGCATATCCTTGTGTCCTATTCTATTTTTATGTATCCGTTATATTAGCATGCTGTCAGATACAATGATAACTATCAGCGAGCCAGAGACTGTATGAATCCTACTAAAACCGTTAATTATAGATACTATGGCGACTATAGTAGATCCACTATAAAATAAATACAGCACTACTGAGATAAATTTTGCGCAGCCTCTGTCTGCGTAGGCACAGCAAGCAAGGAAAATTTATTCCAGTAGTGCATTATAATTTATGTACTTCTTTTATTTAGGACTGACCATACTATGATAATCAATCTAATAGCTCCTATAATAATTACTATAATAGTCACTATAACTATTGCCATAAAAAACCCATTGTCATGACAACAATGGGTTGTTATTTAACAGTCAGTATTACCTATGCAAAAAGCCAGTTCCATTAAACCAGTTCTATTGCTTCAAAAAATTGGTTCCAGCAGTAGGATATTCTTTTTAAAGCGCATTTATATTATTGTTCATTTTGCCAAAGCATTTCATCTGCATATAGTGCCTCAGCAGTTTCACGTTTGCGAATCAGCTGATGGCTATCCCCTGCAACCATGACTTCACTTGCACGCGGACGTGAATTATAGTTGCTGCTCATGGTAAAGCCATAAGCCCCTACCCCCGTAATTGCTAAAATGTCGCCAGTTGCGAGTGACAGTAGACGGTCTTTTGCTAAGAAATCTCCAGTCTCACAAATTGCACCCACGATATCCCAAGGCTGGGTGCCATCCGTATCGATACCTTTATTAGGTAATACGTTGGGAATGACGGCCATTTCAGCTTGATACAGCGCTGGACGAATCAAATCATTCATCGCGGCATCAACAATGGCAAAGTTCTTATGCTCCGTAGGCTTTAGCACATCAACACGGGTAAGCAAAATACCCGCATTGGCAACCATACTGCGACCCGGCTCAAAGAACACTGTCTTGCCAAGCTCAATTAGTTTTGGTAATAAGGCTTGTGCAAAGTCATGGATAGAAACTGGCGATTCATCAATATAACGCACTCCTAAGCCACCGCCCAAATCAATATGACGCAGCTCAATACCTTTTTCGCGCAAGCTATGAACCAGCTCAATGACTTTATCTAAAGCAGCAATAAAGGGTTCGACTTCCGTTAATTGTGAGCCAATATGGCAGTCAATTCCAACGATATCGATATGCGATAAACCAGTAGCCTGCTCATACACCGCTACCGCTTGCTCATGGGCAATGCCAAACTTATTGTCTTTTAGACCGGTTGAAATATAAGGATGGGTCTTGGCATCGACATCAGGATTGACCCGTAGCGATATCGGTGCACGCTTATCAAGTTGCTGCGCTACCTCATTAATTAATGTTAATTCACTAATAGACTCAACGTTGAAGCAGCCAATACCTTGGGTTAATGCATATTCAATATCGCTTTTCGTTTTGCCCACTCCTGAAAACACGACTTTGCTGGCTTGTCCGCCTGCTGCCAACACGCGCATAAGCTCACCACGCGAGACAATATCAAATCCCGCGCCTGCTGCCGCGAGCACACCTAACACCGCAAGGTTTGAGTTTGCTTTTACCGCATAGCAAATCTGATGATCAATCGCCGCAAAGCTGTCGCTATAGGCCTGATACACATCAAGTATTGCCTGCTGTGAGTATACGTAGCATGGCGTATCGTAGCGCTCTACCAACTCATTAATACTTACCTTCTCCATCCATAACTCATCTTGGTTATAGTGCAGTTCAGGTAGATGGACGGTTAAGGCAGTAGGATCAACATACATTCCTTGCTCAGTATGGATAGTTACGCAGTCGGCTTGTAATTCAGAATCGCTCATATCGGGTTCTCTAATCTAATCAGGTTATCAATTTTGAAAGCATTAATTTAAAAGATTTAAGCTTAAAAGTGTTAATTTCAAAAGACTTAAGTTCAAAAGGAATAGAACTTCACTATTAAAGTCGTCATTGGAAAATGAGTCATTGGAAAAAATAAAACTAGTAATCGTTGGGATCGTCACTGGCAGCGGGCAGCACTTGCTGCTGCTCTAAATAACGACTCTTGTCATAGTTGTCATCATCGATAGTAGCAAAGGCAGCATCTTGTGGGTGGCTGGTGCTATCTAGTTGATCTGAGGTTGGCAACTCTGCATTGCCTGCAACCGTCTGACTACTCGGCGCTGCTATATAAAGATCCCCTTTTTGTCCGCAACCCGACAATCCAAGCATAACAGCGCTGCCAATCATCAAAGTCCAGATAACATGACGACTAGAGTTGGTAGATAAATTTTGAATGCGTTTAATATTTAAAGAGCGGCGTATAGTAAACATATGGCAGATGACCTTGCAACGGTGAAGATGCTATACAAAGGATAGCTATAAGTGACTCGTTATAAACGAAGAATTATAAGTAAAAAGCGGCTAACTACTGATGACTAAAATTCGTTGAAATTCAGCACGCTCCAATCATAGCATTATTCAGTAAAGCTGTGCTCGCCTTGAGTTTTATTGACTGACAATTTTATCTATTTTTTGTCCAAATCAACCTAAAATATAAGCTTAATTTACATCTATTTTTTCGATTATTTCTAGTTTGTACCACGTTAGTTATTCTCAGCTTTAATATTTAAAAAGTGGTTAAAAGAGACGTTTAGAGTTGCGTTGACAAACTTTCTTACAATTTTGATTACTACTAAACCTGCCTTTATAGCACTTGCTATAGCAACTGAAGCCCTATAACTGTACTCGGTGAACAGTTGTTGTAGTGCCTTGACGAGCGCCAATCTTTAACCTTATAGTTATCGTGGTGTAGTACTAAGAATGTGTTACATTATATTCAGACCGTATGGCTGTAATAATGCTTTAGCGTGTAGCTCACAGATACGCTAGCATGCGAAACACAGAAAATTATAGCCCAAGATGATCAGCAAATCAGCGACCTTCTTGTTTGACAGGTGTCAACATAGGTGTAGCTAGTTTGTGTTTATTTAACGAGTGGTAATCTTATTGATTCACTACTTGCTTGGTAAACATAGCAACACCTCCTCATTAAAAATAATCTAAGGATAGAGCATGAGCGACAGCGCCATTAATCCCGCTTTTAACGATGAAAACACTACGACATCAACATTGACTAACCCCACCTTGGTACTTAACTGTGGTTCGTCTTCTATCAAATATGCATTAATCAGCGAAGATGAATCAACCCGTATCACTGGTCTGGCCGAAAACCTAGGTCTGGATACTGCCCGTATTAAACACAATACGTTAGATGGCAAAAAGCTTGAAATTGCCATTGCAGGTGGTCGTCATGAATTAGCCTTACAAAAAATCCTTGAGCTACTTGAGCAGTATCACTTCATTGCAGTCGGTCATCGCGTGGTTCATGGTGGCCGTGAATATTCAGAAGCTGTTCGTGTGAACGAGCATGTGCTATCAGAAGTAAAACGCCTAAAAGTATTAGCACCGCTACATAATCCTGCCAACGCGCTTGGCATTGAAGCTGTGCAAGCTATCTATCCTGAAATTCCACAAGTCGTCGTATTTGACACCGCCTTTCACCAAACTATGCCGCCAGTTGCCTTCCGTTATCCGCTGCCGAAATCATTATATGAAGACCACAAAATTCGTCGTTATGGCTTCCATGGTACTTCGCATGCTTACGTCTCAGAACGTGCAAGCCAGATTACAGATGCCAAAGGCCCTCATGGTTGGTTAACCGCACACTTAGGCAATGGTTGCTCTGCGACCGCCGTCTATGATGGCAAAAGCTTGGATACCAGTATGGGACTAACACCGCTTGAAGGCCTGATGATGGGTACGCGTAGCGGTGATGTTGATCCAAGCTTACATATTCATCTAAAGCGTCAGCTTGGTTTGAGCTTAGAAGAGATTGATAAGATGCTCAACAGCGAAAGTGGTCTGCTCGGTATCTCAGGATTATCTAATGACTTACGTACCATCGAGGAAGCGGCCAACGAAGGCCATAAAGATGCGCAGCTTGCCATTGAGATGTTCTGTTATCGCGTTGGTAAATATCTAGCCAGCCTAAGCTGTGCGCTACCTGACTTTACTGGTATTGTCTTCACTGGTGGTATTGGTGAAAACTCAAAAACTACTCGTGCACGCATCTTAGATGTCATGCGTCATTTCGGTATTAAGTTTGATGCCGACAAAAACGCAAGCCTAGTCGGTGGTAGCGAAGGTAGCTTCCATAGCGATGATAGCAGCATTGAGCTTTGGGTTGTGCCAACCGATGAAGAGTGCCGTATTGCGCAAGAGACCCGCCTAGCGCTAGGCCTTGCTTAAAAAGGAGACTGCTTCTACGAGAAGTAAGCGCTTTTTATGACTTCCTAAAGGATTTAATAAACCTCCTTAAGGATATAATAAATAAATAGTAGGATACGCTATGCAAACCATATTACTTGTTCCTATCAGTCGCGGTATCGGTGTGACATCAGCGGCACTAGGCCTGATCCGCGCATTAGATTATAACGGTATCAAAGCTGGCTTTATGAAGCCTTTTTTGCAAGATGATACGCTCGATAAACAAAATAGCTTGGACAGCTCAAGCGCATTGACCATGCATGCGTTTGGCCTAACCCCGCCTAAGTCTATCAACCGTCAGCGCGTTGAGCGTATGATTGGTGATGGTAACCTTGATGACTTGATGGAAGAAGTGGTCATTAATTATCACACTATTGGCGGTGATCAGGATGTTGTCATCTGCGAAGGCTTGGTCTCGACGACTGAAGCCTCTTATGCCGCGCAAATTAACCGTGCTATCGCCCATGCACTTGATGCCAAAATCATCTTCGTCAGTACGGCTGATACCAAAAACCCTGTCCATCTTGCTGATAAGCTTGATATGCATGCGCGTGAGTTTGGCGGTATCGCAAGCGAGCGTACCTTAGGGTGTATCTTGATGCGCGTCGATGTGCCGAACACCTTTGAGAACCAACCAGTTGCTCCTGGTGAAGCTGTCTTTACCCTTGATAAGAGCTTCATTCAAGAAGTGCAGCGTTTGTCACCGCATTTTGATACTAAGCAATTTCGCTTAATTGGCGTCGTGCCATTTAGCGATTCGCTATCCGTCCCTCGTACTTGGGATATCGCCGCTGAGCTTGATGCCACTTGGTTGAACGTTGGCGAAGCAAAATCGCGCCGAATTAATCATATTAGTTTAACGGCTCGCTCGATTGCACGTATCGATGAAGTCTTCAATCGTGGCACTTTGATTGTCGTACCAGGCGACCGTGATGACTTATTATTGGCGGCGGCTTTGGCCTGTATTAATGGCGTTCCATTAGCAGGTCTAGTATTAACGGGCGGCGTCATGCCGAACGAGACCGTCACTGAATTATGGCAATCTGCACTCAAGACGGGCATTCCAGTTATGAGTGTCGAGACGGATAGCTACGAGACAGTACAGAACCTCATGCATATGAGCGCTGAGATTCCAAGTGATGATACCGAGCGCGCGTTAGACGTTACCCGTTATGTAGCGGCGCATTTGGACTTAAGCTGGATTAAAGAGCAGTTCAGTGGTGATCACAAACCGCGTTTATCGCCAGCAGCTTTCCGTCATCAAGTTGTCTTAAAAGCACAAAATGCTAAAAAGCGTGTGGTACTGCCAGAAGGCTCGGAACCACGTACCGTAGAGGCAGCATGTATCTGCCAAAGCCGCGGTATCGCAAACTGTGTGCTATTGGCTAAGCGCGAAGATGTCGAACAAGTTGCCAAAAATCGAAATTTAATCTTGCCAGAAGGGCTTGAAATTATCGATCCTAATACGCTCGATATGAGTAAATATATCGCGGCGGTCGTTGAACGCCGTAAAGGTAAAACCACCGCAGACGTGGCTGCTGAATATCTGCAAGATACAGTTTATTTAGGCACGATCATGCTGCAGATGGATGAAGTCGATGGTCTAGTCTCTGGTGCGATTCATACTACTGCCAACACGGTACGCCCTGCATTTCAGCTGATTAAGACGGCACCGCAGTACTCATTAGTATCGTCGATCTTCTTTATGCTATTGCCTGAGCAAGTCGTTGTCTATGGTGACTGTGCCATTAACCCAGACCCAACCGCTGAGGAATTGGCTGAGATTGCTATCCAGTCTGCGCAATCTGCCGCAGCATTCGGTATCGAGCCAAAAGTTGCTATGATTAGCTATTCAACCGGTGCATCGGGTACGGGTGCTGATGTTGAAAAAGTCACTCGCGCCACGGAGATCGTTCGCGAACGCGCCCCCAATCTCGCTGTTGATGGCCCATTGCAATATGACGCTGCTTCGGTCATGAGCGTTGGTAAGCAAAAAGCCCCAGACTCGCCAGTCGCTGGACAAGCTAACGTGTTTATCTTCCCAGACTTAAATACAGGCAACACTACTTATAAAGCGGTACAACGTAGCGCCAATGTCATTAGTGTGGGTCCGATGCTCCAAGGTCTAAACAAGCCTGTCAACGATCTATCCCGTGGCGCGCTGATCGATGATATCGTCTACACCATCGCTCTGACCGCTATTCAAGCACATAGCGACCTGATTTAATTATCTAAACACACGCTTAAAAGCCTTATTTTATTCAACCGACTATTTTTATTCAACCGACTATCGTCATGATGGTCGGTTTTTTTATTGCTTTTAATGACAAGTACGCACCTGCCCATTACAATCGTGCTTTAATATGCTGAATCAATACAAACTTATCTACAGGTAGCAGTCTCAATTATTATGCCGCACTCAGCTCAAGCCACTTATATAAACTCTGATTTAAAAAATGATGTTAGCTCAGCTGATAAAGAGGCCGCATCTGCTATTCGTGCTTATCTGGGTGGCTCATTTGATCCGGTACATGAGGGTCATTTGCAAATGGCGATGCATGTCTATCAGGATTTATTACCGATAGCTGAGGAGCAACAGCGCAAACTGCATGTATCATTGCTACCCAATGCGCGCTCGCCTTTTAAAGACGAAAGCACTAATCCTGAGCATCGCTTAACCATGTTAAAACTGGCTACGCAAAATACACCGCTAAAGATTAGTGAGCTTGAGCTATGGCAAACGCCGCCCGTCTATACAATCAATAGTGTGCAGACATTACGTGAGCGCTACCCCAATGACTGCTTGATATTTATCATGGGTATGGACAGCGCGCGTAGTTTGGATAAATGGAAAGATGGTTTACAACTGACAGATTATGTAAACCTTTGGATTTTTAACCGTTTTAGCATTGCTGAAACAAACAGCACTGACGAAAATGAAAATCTCATTGATAAAAATTCAATAGCGCAGAACGCCACTGTCCTACAATCTCAGCTAGTGGCCCAACTCCCCTCTCAACTTCAAGATTTAATCACCAATTCACCTGCTGAATTAATAATGCCAACTGCGCAAACACTTTCGAATAACGCTGTCTTGAAAAACAGCAATCAAGGACGCATTTACATAGACCCGCGCCCTGTAGCGGCAGTATCGAGCACGCAAATTCGCCAGCAACTACCGCACCAGAAATTACAAAACACGAAAAATCGATTAAATATAATGCCCATAGCCGAAACGCAAATCACATCTGTACAGCCAATAAATGATATCATGAGCAATACTGAATCCAATCCATTAGCTAAATGGCTAAATCCTGCTGTTTATCAATATATTATCGCCCATCAGCTATATTCTGCTGCTCAATTCCGTTAAAATCATCTTATCTTTGTCATTTTGCATATCCTATCTCTATTTACGACTGGCTATATATGACCAGTTAGCGGCTGCAAACTGACGATTTACCACTTTATTTTTAATATTTACGATTCAAGAGATTAAAATTTATGATCAACACCATGACTGATGAACGCTTAAAAGAGTGCTTAACCGTTGTCGAAAGCGCTTTAGAAGATATGAAAGCTAAGAACATCACCGTAATGAATGTAGAAGAGTTGACTGACGTAATGGAACGCATCGTGATCGCTGAAGGTACGTCTAAGCGTCATGTCCGCGCGATGGCTGATAGCGTCGGTGCTGAAGCTAAGCAAGCCGACTTTATGCCACTTGGTCGTGAAGGCGGTACGGACTCTGACTGGACTTTGATTGATCTGGGCTCTGTCGTCGTACACATGATGACCCCGCAAGCGCGTGAGTTCTATGACCTAGAAGGTCTATGGTCATCACCTGAGCAATTGGCTGAACTGGTCGCTACCCCACGTGAGAAGAAAACAGCCGGTCGCCGCAATAAAAATAAATAAGATTGTTAATGGCGATAATCGTCAAACATTGAAAAAACTACTATTAAAAAGACCAGATATCTATTCTGGTCTTTTTTTGTTTAAATTTTAAGATGTTGATAAATTTTAAAATGCTAAGACCGTATAATCAGATAAATGATTAAGCTAAGATAATACCCAGCATTAATGACAGCAATGACATAACCACTCGCCTAATAACTCCCTATAGATTAGGAAAATTCATGAGCATACAATCGATAGAATCTTCTACCCAAAACAACAAAGCTGACTTTAACCAAGATCTGCCCCTACATATCGCCAACTTAACCTGCGTGCGTGCTGGCAAAGCCATGCCATTCGCGCGTGAGCAGATGAGCGCTATTGATAAAGCGCCGATTAAAGCCCCTGTCGCTGTCAACTTTATGGGTTTGACCACCGACGAACAAGCTGATCGACGTCATCATGGTGGCCCGCTAAAAGCTGTACATCAACTGCCACCTGCTACTTATGAAAAGATTAATGCAGAATTTGGCTTAAAGGTGCGCATCGGCACACTCGGCGAGAATCTCACTACCGAAGCGGTGAATGGTTTACCAGAGATGGACGAGTCCACCGTTTGTATTGGTGATGTCTTTGAATACGGTAAGCAGTACGGTGAAGATGAAGTCAATGGTAGTAACGATGATAAAAATAATAATGTGCAATTACGCATCGTGCAACCGCGTCGCCCCTGCTATAAAATTAATGACCAAATCGGACAGTTCACCAAAGTCCCAAATATCGCTGCATGGGTGAGTAAACAAGGTATCGCTGGTTGGTACTTTCAGGTAGTGAGTGATGGCATGATTGACACCGACTTGCCGGTGTATTTAATCGAGCGTCCCTATCCGTTTGCTACCCTTGAAAAGCTGTGGCAACTGTCAAACTCAAAAGAAAAATTTGCTCTCGAGGTCATTGAACCTTGGTTAGCGATTGAGTGTTTGGAGGATAGTTGGAAAACCGTTTTGGCTAAAAAGATCCGGAAGGATTAAACAGATTTTCTGAGAAGAAACCTTTAATATCATTTCCCAAATTAAAGCTAAAAATTTGATTAATCTCTTAACATTTATAATAGTGATTTCAAATAAGTTATAACAATAGTTAAAAGTCTTTTTTGCGTAAAACTGACTGCATAGTGAGTATGTTTGCGCATTAAATATTTGGCTCTCAAAGAGGATTGTATGAGCGAAAAAACTGAGAGCATCAGCTACCTGCAAGCGATAGCGATTAGCGTAGGGGCGATTATAGGATGGGGTGCTTATGTGATGCCTGGCGATTTATTTTTGCCGCAGTCGCAGCTATTAGGCTCTTCTGTCGCCATCATTATTGGTACTTTAGCCATCTATATGGTCGCGCAAGCCTATATTAATTTATTGACCCAAACGCCAGAAAACGAATCAGGCGGTATCTATTGGATTGAAAAATACATCAGTAGAAAACACGCATATATTTATGGTTGGGGCGTGGCGATAGGTTATATCTCTATCGTGGCGCTCAACATATCAGCCGTCGCATTGCTACTAAGGTATTTATTGCCCAGTAGCTTACAGATAGGCTATCTGTACACGATTGCTGGTTGGGAGGTCTACGCCAGTGAAGTGTTCTTATGTAGTGCTGCCATCATTTTATTTAGCTATATCAATTTGCGCGGGGTACAGGTCGGCGCCAAAATCCAATTGTATATTGCCCTGTTTATGATTGTGTCAGTTACCGCGCTGTTTTTCGGCTCGCTTTGGGCGACTCCGGCGACCCAAACCTTTTTGCCCACTGATATGCAAAGTAGCTCCATCACCAGTTTGGCATGGTTACCTATTCTTGCCGTCATGCCTTGGGCATACGTCGGATTCGAGACCACGCCGCAGATTTCCAAATCTATTAGTGATTCGAAAACCAAGACCAAAAGCATCATCTTAATCTCGCTTATCGCTGGTGTTTTATTCTATTTTTTGATCAATTATTTTACTGCCTTAAATATGAATTTTGATTATCAAGCGATCAAAGATAGCAATTGGGCTACTGGTGAGGGGATAGATAATCGTATTGGTAGCATTGGCATTTGGTTACTGTCCATCGCTATGATTGGCTCCATCCTTAGCGGTATCAATGGCTTTATATTATCCTCAGTCAAACTGTTAGAATCTATGGGCGACTCGTCTTTATTACCCAGTATTTTTACCGATGAACACCATCTCTTTAGTAAGAAAAAAACCGTCATATTAATATGTTTGGTTTGCCTGTTTTCTCCTTGGCTGGGCAGAAACTATCTACTTGATATCGTCAGTATGGCATCGCTGGGTATTACCGTCGGCTTCGCTTATGTGACGTCCGCAGATTTGATTAATGAGCGCAGAAAAAATCAGGCTGGTCTGTTAAATTATCTCTCAGTCTTAGTCAGCATCATCTTTATATCGCTGCTACTGCTACCCTTCTCGCCTGCTGCTTTATCGTTGAATGCTTATATATTATTGGCGGTGTTTATCGTTTTAGGTGCGATTGGTTATAAGAGGATAATTCCTATTAGTAGCGTCAGTCTTGGTTAAAAATAGCGGCCGTTATGAGTAATAATATAGGCGGTTTAAAATTAAACAGATATAAAGATTAAAACGCACGACTGTTATAATTTTTCCCATTTATTTAATAGTACTCCCTTCAATACAGAGCATTTCATGGCAAAAAATATTACCCCTTTAGCATTAGCATCAGTATTAACATCGTTCATGACATTGCCATTAATCGGCTGCGTCGCCACCTCAGAACCGCGTTATATTATCGACAGTGAAACTTATCAAGCCCAAGGCAAAAGTGAGCGCATCAAAACCATTGTCCTGCACTATACGGTCTCAGATAATGACCGATCGATAAAAACATTAACCACTGGTCAGGTCAGCTCGCACTACCTAATCTTATCCAACGACGACGATAAGATTTATAACTTGGTGCCAGAAAGCGAACGCGCTTGGCATGCGGGTAACAGTGGGTTTGCAGGTAGAACCATCCTCAACGACACCTCTATCGGCATCGAAATTGTCAATGCTGGCATTAAACCTGAATATCGAGACGCGCTCAGGAATAGCGAGCTAGAATACCGTCCTTATGAGCACTACGTGGAATTTGATGAGTTGCAGATTAAAAAGGTCGCGCAGCTGGTGCAAGATTTGGTAAAAAGATACGACATCTCTCCAAAAAACATTGTTGGTCACTCTGATATAGCGCCGTCACGCAAAATCGACCCCGGTGCCAAGTTCCCTTGGGAGCGACTGTATGTCGATTACGGCATTGGTGCTTGGTATGATGAATTTGATAAGCAATTCTTTATGCATCCAGACGAGTTTGCAGCGGCAACGATACCTGAGATTAAGCAAGCCTTTCGCGATTACGGCTATCAAATCAATGATAGCGATGAATGGGATAAAGCCAGTCGTGATGTAGTTTATGCGTTTCAATTGCATTTCAGACCGCAGCGTCCAACGGGTGAGCTAGATATAGAAACTTATGCTATTTTAAAGGCACTCAATAAGAAGTATGCTGGTCGTGATGACTTTTATTAAGTGATAAAAATATTAGGAGACATAAGCCATGAGTAACTCACAATACAACGAGCAAGATGAGCTACAGAAATATCTAGAAGAAAAAGCCAAACAGGAGCAGGAGCAGGAAAAGCAGAAAGAACAAGAACCTGAGCAGCTCTCTGCGTATGAAGCTTGTGTACTAAAAGAAAGCGCTAGAATTCATGAGTTGATTGCTGAGGCGCAGAAGGAAGGTAAAAAGGGTTTAGAGGATGAGTAAGTTTGTAAAATAGAAATAGTAGCGTACTTAATAATATCAATACCTTAATAAAGGATTGGTGTTAACATTAGTTAACCTTTTATTTTGTGTATAAACATGTTCAAGATAACAATGTACAACGCTGGAAACGGTGATTGCATTTCAATTCAAACAAAAACAGATTTTATCCTAATTGATGGTGGCACAGCTCAATCCTTTGAGAGCTGGAAATACAAACTTGTTGGTCAACTTGAAAAGATCGACTTGCTAATCATCACACATATCGATAATGATCATACTAATGGGATTATTAAGTTACTTAACGCAGAAGGACGCCCTGAAATCAAACAAGTATATTTTAATGGGGTTGAACAACTATTTAGTAACTTAGATGATGCGAATAAATCTGATAGGCGTATCGATACAAAGCTCAATGCTCTAGCTAGTGAATGTATACCTTCAAATGATAAAGAAGATATAGGTTATTCCGAAGGTACTTCATTGTCATACATTCTTAATAAGCAATTACTAAGATGCAACGAACTTGTTTCAGGCCAAGCTATATTTATAGAAAACACTAAGAAATTTGATATTGGTGCTCTAAAGTTTGAGGTTATCGGCCCAGACTCGGCAACATTGTCTGAACTCAAGAATAAATGGCAGTATAAGCTTGACGAGAGAGGTATAAAACCTAAAATTATAAATAAATCCTTCGCTAATAGCTTTGAAGCATATATTCAAAGTTTTGAAAACTTAACAGCAGATATAACCCTCATATCTTCGAACAGTACTAAGAGTATTGAATCGTTGGCTAATGAAAATTTTATACCTGATAGCTCTTTAACTAATAAAAGTAGTTTCTCTTTTTTAATTGAACATAATCATAAGAAAATACTTTATCTTGGGGACTGCCATGCCGAAACAGTTGTATCTTGGCTTGATGGGAACGGAGTACAGAAGATAAAAGTTGATGCCGTTAAAGTATCCCATCATGGTAGTAAAAATAATACTAGTTTAGAGTTATTAGAAAGAATTGACTGCCAGAAATATCTTATTAGTACAAACGGCAAATCTCATGGTCATCCCCATCTAGAAACACTTGCGAGAATTGCTTTAATTAATCAAGATGCTAAAACTAATATCTATTTTAATTACGATTTGAAAAACATACCAACTTGGTTTACAGATGAACTTTGCAAAAATTATAAAAACATTAATCTATGTATGAATGTCGATGAGGTTGAACTGTGATTGAACTGCAGCTGGATGAAGAATACAAACTCGACTCTATACATATCATAGAATCCTTTTTTGAAGATGAAAGCACGGCAAGTAAAAGAGGTACTTGCTTTTCGATTTCTAAGAAATTATTGCTTACGGCATATCATGTGATAAAAGGTTCAAATGACTTAAGGATATACCTATCCAGTGACTCCTATATAGATGAGGAACACATTATTGCTAACTGCATATATTTTAATGAAGAATATGATATAGCTATTTTAGAGATATTAGATGAACGCTTAGATAATTTCATAACACTTTATTCTACGAGTGTAGGTTTAGATAGTGATGTTCAGGTATGTGGTTATCCTGTCGAAAAACAACATTATCATGCACCAATGAATGCAAAAGTAACTAATAATTTTGAAAGAATTAATAGTCGAGAGTATAGTTTTGAAATATCACAATCAAACACTATCAGTAAGTATGCTGGGATGTCTGGATCTCCAATAATCTATAATAACAACTGTATCGGAGTACTAAGAATACAACAGGGCAAAAATACTTTGTACGCAATATCTATAAAAGATTTATTAAGTGATCCTGTACTGATCAATATTTTTCAAAAAAACCAAATTATTGTAAACATTCAAGAAGGTATCGATTACCAACCTCCAAAACATCCAAAATCACCATTCAAATACTGTTTAAGTTGTCATGCAGAGCATCCAAGTATAAAAGGTATTGATATTGGATTCGCATTCCAACAATGGAATATTGGTTCTTTCACAGAAACAGTGCATGATTGGATTATTGATTACTGTCTTACACAAAAAGAACAAGCAAACTTTAAAGGTGGTCCAAGAAGTCTTTTTAAGTATGCTAGATCAAACTATCCTGATAATAATTTAGATGCACTGGGTGATCTATGTCTACATATGGCTATTCGAGAGTCTTATAAAACTATACCTATAATTAACAAAGTATTCGATATGAATAATAAGACATTCTCATGCACACATGCAGTATTGAATTTTGATAGTTTGGAGTTATGGATTGGAGCATCTTCAGTTAGTGTAAGCTTAGAAGAAGGAATTCAGTCAGCTATTACAAGCATTCGCTACATTAATGAAATACAGTCACTGAAGAATAGACTTTTTATGCTCAATTCAGAAATTGATAAATCATGGCCTCACAAGGATAAGTTAGAAAGATTATCTAATTCAACTTTAGATTTAGACAAAAGATTTGATAAAATCATAATTCCAATTTTTATTATGCATAATAGCGAATTAATATCGAGTTATGATAAAGAAAATTTTATGAAACTATTCAACGAACATGCTCAATCATGCAGGGAACTTCTAAAAACAGACCTCAAAGATGGTTCAGTTGAATTTGTTAACCTACGTGTATTTTACTTTCCAGTCTCTGATATCGAAGAGCTAAATAGCGCTTTACTAGAGGAACTATACTCATGAGTTATGGGAATATGACACATGAAGAGCTTGGTAATACTTGGTATAAAAATGCTACTAGGCAAGTCAGTGACCAGCACTTTAAAGATTGGGATACTTTCTTAGTATCATTAATAGATAAATTTAATAGTCATACCAATAATCCTTTAGTTCAAGACATTGTGATCCGTGCACTGGAAAGAAGAGATGAAATAAGCAAGGATTTTATTTTAGATCATTTACTTGGTGAACTAGGATTATTTCCATATATTACAACTGACCTAAGTTCTAAAGATAAATTAAGACGTGTCATATTTACTACTCCTCAAGATGAAGATATGGTTTTTCATATTCGCCAAGCAGAAGTTTTTCATAGAATAATGAATGGTGAAAATATTATTCTAAGTGCTCCTACTAGTTTTGGGAAAAGCTTAATTATTGAAGCCTTAGTTTCTAGTAAGGTTTTCAATAATATAGTTATTGTCGTGCCTACAATAGCCTTAATAGATGAGTTAAAGAAAAAACTATTTAAATATAATGATTTCTATAAAATAATTACTCAAGTCAACCAGAGTTCTAATGAAAGAAATATTTATATATTCACACAAGAACGAGTTTTAGAGTATGCAGAAGACCTATCGGTTGACTTCTTTATTATTGATGAGTTTTATAAGCTAGCACCAAATAGTAATAACGATGAGCGTTGTGATCGGTTGAACCTAGCTTTAAAAAAGTTATATTCAAAATGTAATAGATTCTATATGCTTGGACCAAACATTAATGACTTAACTTCAGGAATAGTAGATGAGCTAAGGTGTAGTTTCTTAAAATTTGACTCTTATATAACTGTTGCAACTAATAAGAGGTACTATCCTTTAACTTTGAGTGGAAATGACACAGTTAAAGATGTTGAAAGAGATGCTATTTTATATAAAATAATAGAGTCATTAGATCCTAATGAACAAACAGTTATTTACTGTAAGTCACCTAAAAGAACAAGTCTACTAATGCGTAAATTATTAGATTCAAGTTTATTATCTCGTATTCATAGTAACGATAGTCTATCTACTTGGTTATCTGAAAACTTTCATTCTGAATGGTCATTAGTGGACGGTTTAAAACATGGCATAGCTTATCATCATGGACAAATACCAAGAGCTATAGGTGCCAAGATTATTGAACTTTTTAATAAATCTAAAATTAATATATTAGTCTGCACTTCGACGCTAATTGAAGGCGTTAATACGAATGCTAAGAATATAATCATATACGATGATTGTATTACAGGTAGAACAAAATTAGATATGTTTACCTTTAATAATATCGCTGGTCGTTCAGGGAGAATGTTTGAACACTTTGTTGGTGAAGTATTCATATTAGGAGGAAGCCCTCAGGAAGAGTTACCTTTAGTTGATATACCAGTGATCACTCAAAGCGAGAATGCTTCAGAATCACTCTTACTTCACATGGGTGATGAAATAAATGAAATGAATAAGGCTAGGGTTAAAAAGTTTTATGATCAAGATACTATTTCAACTACTTTGATAATGAAGCACCAAGGTATAGATCCCAATAAACTAATAGAATTTGCTAAAGACTTAGTTATAAATAGACTAAAGTGGAATCCTATAATGAAGTGGGATGGTGCATACCCTTCAAGCCCTGAATTAAGACATTTAGTAAAAATACTTTTTGAGTATTTTACTATATCAAGAATGGGAGGAGGGAGTGTTGTATCTAAAGAACAGTTACATGTAAAATTAAATCAAATTATTCATCAGGAAAGTGATAAAGATTTAATTCATTCAGATTTTAAATACTGGTATAGCCGTAATCCAGATTATCCTGCTGACGATTCTGTACATCGGATATTTAACTTTAAAAAAAATGTAGTTAATTATAATTTACCTAAAATTATATATGCAATTAGTGATATACAGGAAGAAGTTTTTAAAAGATATGGATTTAAGTTTGGAGACTATAAGCTTTTCGCATCGAAACTAGAAAACTTCTACCAACCTTCAGCTATAAACTCGTTAGAAGAATTTGGTATTCCTAGCCAAATATCCAAGAAGCTATTAAGTAATATTGAATTTGAGGATGTTGAAAACATCGACTCAGTTATAGAGAAACTAACTAAGATTAATAATAGTTCATTATATTTTTTAACAGATATTGAGACAGATTTTGTCCAAAAAGCTATATCTTATATGTAAGAAGACTATAAGTGACTTTAATCTACCTCATAGACTAAATTTAGCTTCATTGAAAAAGAAAATTGAGTACCTATAACTTTTGGAAAAATATACTAGTTGCATTGAGACACGGTTTAGCCCTGATTGAAGCGGATATACTTGGTGCAGCACAGGGTTGCAGACGCTTGGTTAGGGGCGTTATCGCTGAGTCAGGAACGACCATAGCCTTAGCGACTGCCCCTGTGCTAGCCAAGATAGTAGCGAAAAGCAGGATTGGCTCCATCAAATCGTTGGGTGTCGCAAGCTCCACACCAACCTACTCCGCATCACTTGATATCAAAGTTAAGTCAATATTTGAAACACCCAAATCCCAAACACAAAAAAGGTGAGCCTAAGCCCACCTTTTTTTATGTTTAAAACAATGATTTAAAACAGCTTAACCTATATCTTAACGAATCCAAGCCCGCGCATTACGGAACATACGCATCCACGCGCCGTCCTCGTCCCATTCTTCTGGTTTCCAGCTGTGATTGTAGGCACGTAGCGTACGCTCAGGGTGCGGCATCATGATGGTGACGCGACCGTCGGTGCTACACAGACCCGTGACACCGCCGAGCGAACCGTTTGGATTGAGCGGATAAGTCTCGGTTGGATGACCTTGGCTATCGACATAACGCATGGCGAGCTGACCGTGTTTTGCCATACCGTCGATCTCGGTGTTGTCCAGCGTGGCATAGCCTTCACCGTGCGCCACTGCAATCGGCAAGATACTGTCTTGCATGCCTTTGAACAGGATGGACTTGGTACGCTCGACTTTTACGTTGACCGTGCGCGCTTCAAAACGAGCCGACTGATTGGCGATAAAGCGTGGGAAGTTGTCCGCGCCTGGGATGAGGTCCTTTAATTGCGCCATCATCTGACAACCGTTACAGACACCGAGTGAGAAGGTGTCAGGACGGGCAAAGAAGCGCACAAACTGCATGCGCAACTCGTCATGGAACAAAATAGAGTTCGCCCAGCCAGAGCCTGCGCCCAGTACGTCACCGTAGCTAAAGCCACCACAAGCGACCAGACCGTCGAAGTCACGTAGATTGATGCGACCTTCAAGCAAATCGCTCATGTGCACGTCAACTGCTTCAAAGCCAGCTTGCGTAAAGCCTGCTGCCATCTCTGACTGACCGTTGACGCCTTGCTCACGCAGGATAGCGACTCTTGGTTTGTTTTCACGGCTGTTTAGATACGGTTCTTCAACTTTCTGATTGAGGTCAAAGTTTGGTGCAGCGATAAGACCTTGATGGCTCGCATCAGCAATCAAGTCATACTCTTGTTGCACGCAAGCTGGGTTGTCACGGCGACGCGCGATTTGATAGCTGACCTGACTCCATTCTTGTTGCAACTCGCTACGGCTAAAGCGTAGAGTATCGTCACCCATGAGTGTTGGCGTTTGGATGATTAAGCTGTCTTCTTCTGAGCTTTGGCCAACGAGGCTAAGCATATCGCTGACATTAAATTCTTCTGCCAATTGCATTAAAGCGGCGACGTTTTCTGGTAAGACTTGAATGACTGCGCCCAGCTCTTCACTGAAGAGTTGACCGAGCAGATTCTCGTCGTTCAATGACAGTTTGATGCCTTGACGGCTGGTGAACTGCATCTCAGCGATGGTCGCAAGCAAACCACCATCACCGATATCGTGATAGGCGCTGATAATGCCTTGCGCGTTGCCCGCTTGGATAAAGTTAAAGAAGTCGACCAAGTCGCTTGGCTGGGTCAAATCTGGGCAGTCATTACCTAATTGGCTTGCCGTTTGCGCGAGGATAGAGCCGCCTAAGCGTAGTTTGCCTCTAGAGAGGTCAATGCGATAAAACGCGCTATCACCGTTAATGAGTTCAGGCGTTAGGGTTTTTGCCACGTCAACAACAGGAGCAAAAGCGGTAATAACTAGACTCATAGGTGAAACCACTGATTTGTCTTGGCTATCCTGCTTAGCATTGCTATCTGTCCAATTGGCGCGCATCGATAGCGAGTCTTTACCAACGGGGATAGCGATACCGAGTGCTGGGCACAGCTCTTCGCCAACGGTATATACCGCGTCGAATAACGCGGCATCTTCCGCATCATCGCCACACGCTGCCATCCAGTTCGCCGACATGGTGATGTCAGATAGCTTAGCGATACGCGCGCCTGCAATGTTAGTAATCGCTTCACCAACGGCTAATCGTGCAGAAGCTTTTGGATTAATCAAAGCAACTGGCGTACGCTCACCAACACTCATCGCTTCACCGCTCATTGGCTGACCATCTAACGCAATCAAGCCTGATGCCGTCACTGCGCAATCTGACACTGGCACTTGATAGCGACCAACATACTGATCACGCACGACCATACCTGTGATAGAACGGTCACCAATGCTAATTAAGAATGATTTGCTCGCGACGGTAGGATGACGTAATACATCCTTGATAGATTCTTTTAGGTCAAAGTCATTAAGCTCAAGCGGTGGCAACTCGTTCGCTTGTACGTTAAAGCTACGCTGCATCTGCGGCGTACCACCGAGCAATACTTGCATCGGCATATCGACTGGCTGCTCAGGCAGCAATTCGTCATTAACGACGAGCTGACGCACTTCAGTAGCTTCCCCTAAGATGGCATATGGGCAACGCTCACGAGCACAGATGGCATCAAACTGATCTTTGCTTTCAGGACGAATCGCCAATACGTAACGCTCTTGCGCTTCGTTTGACCAAATCGCCATTGGTGACATGCCCGCTTCTAACGACGGAATCTTACGTAGATTGAGCACCGCGCCCATTTCATGGTCATTGACCAGTTCTGGCATGGCATTGGATAGACCACCTGCCCCGACGTCATGTAATGAGACGATTGGGTTGCCGTCTTTACTGTTGTTGCTTGCGTCAATATCGTTACCAGCAAGTGCCCAGCAGCGATCAAGGACTTCTTGACAGCGACGCTCCATCTCAGCGTTATCACGCTGCACAGAAGCAAAGTCTAAGCCTTCATCTAATGAACCGCTATCGACTGAAGACGCCGCACCGCCACCAAGACCGATTTGCATGGCTGGACCACCAAGAACGATTAATAAATCACCTTGGCGAATCGAATTTTTTTCAATGAGGTTGCGTTTTATGTTGCCGTAACCACCAGCCAGCATGATGGGCTTATGATAGCCGCGCATTTGGCTGCCGTCTTTTGCCGCTGAAGTATCCAATTGGAAACTACGGAAATAACCGCATAGATTTGGACGACCAAATTCGTTCGAGAAATTGGCTGAGCCGAGTGGCGCTTCAGTCATAATCTCAAGACTGGTTGCCATACGATCCGGCGTACCATAAGCCTGAGTACTCAGTTGACCTGACTGCTCCCATTTTTCCGCAAGCTCTGGGATATGTAAATGTGACACATGGAAACCAGTCAGACCGGCTTTTGGTTTACCACCACGACCCGTTGCGCCTTCATCACGAATCTCACCGCCCGCACCTGTCGCCGCACCCGCATAAGGGGCTATCGCCGTTGGATGATTATGGGTTTCGACTTTCATTAAGATATCGATTTCTTCTTGATGGAAATCGTAAGGATGCGCAGAATTAGGATTTTGAGCGTCGGTAGGAATCGAGTAAAAACGCATCCCCTCTGCCCCAGCCATCACCGCAGCGTTGTCTTTATAAGCAGATAAAATGCCTTGTGGATTAGCCTTATAAGTATTCTTAATCATTTGGAACAATGACTTTGGCTGTACTGCACCATCCACCGTCCACTCAGCGTTAAAAATTTTATGACGGCAATGCTCTGAGTTTGCTTGGGCAAACATCATTAGCTCAACGTCCGTTGGATTACGCTTGAGCTCATTGACGTACGCATTCATCAGATAATCAATGTCTTCACTCGATAGCGCAAAACCAAACTCTGTATTGGCTGCTTCTAACGCTGACTGACCTTGTCCAATCACATCGATATGATTGAGCGACGCTGGTTGCTCGTCATCGAACAATTTATTCACATCGTCTAAATCATAAACCAAGCTTTGGGTCATGCGATCAAACAATAATTGCTCAGCGGCTTTAGGTAGCGTAGCACCTACTTTGCCGTCTGCTTTTCCATCAATGGTCAACGTATAAACGATGACGCGCTCGACGCGGTTAATCTTAATATCACAGTTATTAAAAATATCGGTCGCTTTACTTGCCCACGGCGAAATCGTACCAAAACGCGGGCCTACGATGACTTGTAGTTGGTTGTCTTGCGGGGCGGCAAGTTGGGTATCTTCTTTAATACCAAACAGGTCCAGCGCTTTTTTCTGCTCATCACCTTTTAGTTCTCGTGATAGCACATAAACTTGCTGAGTATTGATGTGGCTGACATTTAGCTCGGTTTTTTGCTGAAACTGACTGATGAGTTGCTGCGTCTGAAAATCGGTAAGAAACGGTTGTCCGGCGATAGTCATCATAAAGGCATAATCCGTAAGATCAAGGCATCTCTGCCATGCAAAGTAAATGGTCCGCGTATTATAACAAGAAGCCCCATAATAAGCAGGTATAAACCGCGATAAATTGCCTGTAGCTCCTATAAATTGAATGCAAATATGTTTTTTATACTAAGACTTTTTATAGCAGCAAGCTTTTGACTGATTTGACACATTTTTTACTTAACACGTGTATACCTTACAAACGCTCACATCGTATTACGGGCAACCTATATAACTGGACGGGTGCCTATCGTTATTCTACAACCAGCTAATAATTATAACGATTAACGGCGAGTGTCATTCAAAACAACTTGTAATTCAAAACAAGAAGCACCCCATCAATTTAAAACCATCATAATTTTAAAAATATAAGGATGTATCATGAGTAAACAAGAGAGTATCGACAAAATCCAAGCGGTTATTAAAGACGTAAAATTTGCCATGATGAGTACTGTAAACAGTAAAGGTGATATTCATGCTTGGCCAATGACGACTAGCGAGGCAAGCATCGGTGGTAAAGAGATTTGGTTCATCGGTGATAAAAAATCGGACGTGGTAAAAGACATTCAAGACAACCCAAAAATTGGTCTGTCTTATGCTTCTCAAGACGAAAAAGATTATGTCTCTATCAGTGCCAATGCAGAGTTGCCAACTGATAAAGACAAATTAGATGAGCTATGGTCACCAGTTTACAATGCATTCTTTGAGCATGGTAAAGAAGATGAGAACGTGCAGTTAATCAAAGTCGTACCACATGGTGTAGAGTGCTGGTTAAGCGGTAGCTCCACTGTCAATATGTTTAAAATGGCTGCTGCTGCCTTACAAGACGGCAAAACTGCTGAAAATATCGGCGAGCAGTTCTCAGTATCTTTGTAGTAAAAAAATATGCAGTAAAAAAATATCTAGGATGAACCCATAAAGTAATTCAATAATTTCAAGCGTCAATAAGCATCCGTTTATTGGCGTTTTTTATATACCGAACTTCGATGATACTGTTCAATAAGATGGCCTATAAATACAAAATTACAAACCTTCACAGCGCATTACAGACTGCCTGTATAGTTCTATTAGCTGATTTAGCTATATTAATAACTGGTTATGGATTTATAAGAACTGTCGTTGAAGACAAGTAATGTTCATATAGTTGATTCACTATAGAATAAGCACAGTGCTACTAGGATAAATTTTGTGCAGCCTCTGTCTGCGCAGGCACAGCAAGCAAGGAAAATTTATACCAGTAGCGAGTTGTAATATTTGTATTTATTTTATTTAGGACTGACTATAACGTTTTGATTTATGTTGAAGTAGCTTTTTTTAATGACTTTTAAACTCCGAAATTTTAAATAGTAAAGGATAACTATTATGAGTAAACAAGAGCAGATGGATAAACTCCAAGCGATGGTAAACGATATTAAATATACAATGATGACTACTCGTACTCATGAGGACCATCTACATTCTTGCCCCATGAATACCACTGAAACCAGTATCGGCGCCAAAGAGATTTGGTTTATCGGTCATAGTCCTTCTGAGACGGTCGATAATATTAAGAAAAACCCAGAAGTGAATTTGGCTTATGTCAGTCAAGATGATAAAAATTATTTATCTATCACTGGCAAAGCTGAGTTGGTAGAGGATAAAGAAAAACTTGATGAGCTGTGGTCAGTGCTGTACAACGCCTATTTTGAACAAGGCAAAGAAGATCCTAAAGTTCAGCTGATTAAAGTCGTCCCTCATGGTGCTGAATACTGGGCTAACGGTAATGCCATTGCTAGTGCCTTTAAAATGACAGCCGCTGCGGTAACAGATACCGCTATTGAGAAAAGCTTAGGTGAGAATTTTTCGATAGAGCTGTAATGTCTTAACAGTTCAGTGTGATAAATAAAAAAACGCCAGTGGCTAGATGCGCCTGGCGTTTTTGTTAGTCTAAGTTTTATTCGAAAAGTAGTAATACTATGGGTTCAACCGCTCTGCTTAAGATAAGGCCATGCTGCCTTTAGATAAATGAACATTGACCATAAGGTTAAAATCACCGCTGCGACCATCAGACCATAACCAATAAGCTCAAGTGATTCCCAGTTTAATAAGAGCACCGTAATAGCTATCATCTGAAAGGTTGTTTTGAGCTTGCCAACGTAGGATACTGCCACACTGGTGCTTTTGCCCAGCTCTGCCATCCATTCACGTAATGCTGATACTGCAATCTCACGTGAGATAATCACAATTGCTGCTATTGCCATAATAATATTGGGATGCCATTGCACTAAGATAATAAGTGCTGCTGCGACCATCAGCTTATCAGCGACGGGATCTAAAAAACGCCCAAATGCTGACATTACGTTGAGCTTACGAGCAAAATAGCCATCAAGCCAATCGGTAATAGCGGCAATAATAAAGACGGCCGTCAATAGCAAATGTCGCAATAAGCTATCGCTGAACTCACTCATCCCTACCTGTGCGATGACGTTATTTGAAATCGCAGGCATGCCAATACCCATGGCTGGGGGCCAATAGGCAATCGCTACAAATAATGGAATCATCAAAATACGCGCAATAGTAAGATTATTGGGTAAATTAAAAATACTTTTATTATTTTGCGGCTGTAGCGGTTTTTGCGTATGCAGTTGTGTGCTTTCGGTCATGGCAAGCCTAGTTTGATATAGACATAAGAATGGTTGCTAGCTTAGCATTTTTCGCCCTTCTCGTCATGCCATCTTCTGCAAGTTAATAAATACTAACCAATTATCTAATTATTGTTCAAATGACTCGAAATTATTCTGAGTAGAAAACTCTAAGCATGTTCATCATGATATAAAACTGTTTCAAAGTATGACATTGTATCAAAACACTCTTAAACGTAATGTCATGTAACTGGAGTAACAAAAAACACTTAGCTTCCGCTATTATGAATATATTACGAAAACAGTTGTACACTCAGGTTTATAAATGAAAGCTGTACCAAAGTTCTAATAACAATAATAAACAAAGACTGTATCTGTAGCCTATCTACATTGCCAGTTTTCCTCAGCCCACAGTTTCCTCTGTGGGTCTTTTTTTGTCCTAAAATTTTGTTAGCTGATATCATAGCATGATAATTTTCTTGTCAATCTAGCAGTTATTTTTCAAAGTTTATATCAATCTATAAGCTGCCTCTAACTTTCTTTTCCAAGAAAGGAAAATAAAGACATGAGCAAAGCCTCCTGATTCATACCCTCCCCTATAAACACAATATCTCCAGGCCTAGAGTCGCCTTTCTCAGACGGCAGAATCTCCGGCTGTTGCATGACCTTACGTACAGATTGCAGTAATAACGCACCTTCATCTGTCTGTAAAACGCCTTTGACTCGTAGAATCGTATCACCCCGAGCGTGCAACAACGCCGATAGCCAAACGGTAAATTCGACCCAGTCTACTTCTTTGGGAATCGGCAGCGAAACCACAGTCGTTGGTGTTCCCATATTAACGAGAGTCGATTCGTAGATTTCAGTAGGTGGAGGGAGTTGCGGAACAGAGCTTTCGACACCGAATGCGGATAATGAAATTGGTGCGGCTGGATTGATTTTGCTGATGGTTGAAACGAGGTTGGATAAAGACTGCTCGGATACTTCCTCTGATTTTGCAATCACAACGCGATCAGCCGACAAGATTTGCTGACGACATAAAGCGTCAGTCTTTAGTGCCACGTGGAAATGTAGCGCATCAGCCATAATGATGATTTCTTTGAGCGCAAAATGGTACACCAGAATGGGATGCTCTTTGATAGCGACTATAATTTCTTCGGGATCAGCTAAGCCACTGGTTTCTATTATAAGCGTGTCTGGCTGAGCAGTAGTCAAACCGATTGATCGTCCGTTTGTTCGAGACTCGGCGACCGCAAGTAGTGCTGATATTAATTCTTTTTTGCCTTTTGGGGTGCCCGCGGTTCCGGTCAGCACTTTGACACTCATCGCCTCACCCAACAGCAGGTCGTCAACAGGTTGTTCTGCCGCTTCTTGGGTGAAGACTTGAGCGTGACCAAACGTCTTAGTAAAAAGCGCATGACGCAGCCACGTGGTCTTACCTGAACCCAGATAGCCACTTAGTAGAACGATATCGAGACGGTTGTCTTGAAATATTTGCATTAAACTCAAGCCACTGCATGCGTTGTTAAGGGGTCGATTGCAAAACCTTGACGGCGTTCTACTTCAGCCCACAGCTCAGTTAAGTTGTTGACCATGACGCGGGCCCCACCTGGACATATCAGCTGTATCTGCGGGATCACCCCATCCGCATAAACTGAGAACCCATAAGGTTTTAGTACTCGCTTTAATATCGATATTCGGTGAAACATTGCTCTGAGGCGGATACCACCCTTTTGTGCGCCCGCTTCCGTCCAATGCCCTGGAGCTGCTGGGTTGCCACATGCATTACACATGATTCTTCTCCTTATTACTGACTTTGGCGACAATACTGCTAAAGACGCCAAAGCCAATGTTAAACACCGCTATTTTCAAGCGCTTTTAAATGACTTCTGGACGCTTACCACCTTCAAACGGGAAGCGCTTGCGGAAATCTTCAGCAATGTCTTCAAACGGCATCCAAACCACACCTTCATGACTGTTAATATAGTCGATTAAACGTTCAAGCATCATCAGCACTTGCGGACGCCCTGACACATCAGGGTGAATGGTGAACGGATATACTGCATAGTCCATATTGCGATAAACCCAATCGAACTGATCACGCCACATCTCTTCGATATCACGTGGATTGACGAAACCATGACTGTTGGGGACGTTTTTCATAAACATCATCGGTGGCAAATCATCCATATACCAGTTGGCGCCAATCTCGACCAGATCAATCTCGTCGCCATGGGTCATGGGATGCATCCATTCTTCTGCTGTTTTAGAGTAGTCGATAACGTTCCATTTATCACCCACCCGAGCATAAAACGGCTGGAAGTCGCGGTAGCCTTGGCTATGATCATATTTGAAATCGTATTTTGCTAAGATCTCAGGGGTCGCGGCTGACATCTCCCACCACGGTGCCACGTAACCACGCGGGCTTTGACCCGTCAGCTTGGTAATCAGCTCAACTGATTTCTCCATGACCGCTTCTTCTTGAGCGCGGGTCATGGCAATGGGGTTTTCATGTAAGTAGCCATGTGCCCCTACTTCATGACCATGATCGACAATCATTTTGGCAATGTCAGGGAATGTCTCGAGGCTATGACCGGGGATAAAGAACGAGGTGCGTAGATCGTATTTTTTAAACAGACGCAATAAGCGTGGGACGCCAACTTCAGAGGCCCAGACACCGCGCTGAATGTCAGACGGGCTTTCGCCGCCGCCGTACGAGCCGATTTGACCGGCCACTGAATCAACGTCCGTGCCGAATCCACATATGATAGTTTTAGACATATTTCATTCCTTTGATATTTTTAGTTTGGTTTTATTCCTTTGGGGTTTTAGCTCTGTTTTACTCCTTCGTTAGATGGTTATGATAAGTTTTGAGTTAATAAATTTTCGATAGAAAGTGCCGCAGCTAATAGATCGCTTTCTCGACCACCAGACATCGATAGCAAAATACTGGTAGGCATCTGGTTTTCATCTATGCCATTTGGTAAGGCAACGCCGCACCAGTCCAGAAAATTACCAAGCGCAGTATTGCGCAGCATTAACGCATTGGTATAAATATATAAGTCATCGTTTTGTTCAAGCGGTTTAAGTTCGGGCGCAGTAATAGGCGTGGTGGGGAATAGAATAATTTGATCGCCTAACAGTTGACGATTTTTCTGAATCAATCTGGCGCGCGCTCTTAAAATGACAAGCAAGTCACGAGCAGACATATCTCCAGCATCAAGAATGCGATCAAGAACCCGTGGATCCATTTGCGCCGCACGCTCAGAATGCACCAGATCCCAGTGTAGATCTAAGGCTTCTGGCCCAACTAGGTAGCCGTGTTCCCGAGCAAGCGTGCCTATTTCGTCAAACTCGCTGCATATTCCGCGAGTGACCGTAGCGCCTGCCAGCTCAAGCGCGCGAGCAGCTGCTTCAAAATTCTGAATCACAGCTTCTTGCGCACCTTTAAAAACAACATTGGTAGGAATAAAGAAGTTGAGTTGATTGATAGGTGTTGGCTTGGGCGTTGCGACCGCTCGGCCGTTTAGAATTTCTGCCACACCGATGCAGCTTTTTAGGTCAGCAGCAAGCGGACCAAAGGTATCCAATGTCGGTGAGAGTGGAAACGTACCCCCTTTTGGAAACGCTGTACTAGAACCTTTATAGCCGACTACGCCATTTAACCCAGCCGGAATACGTATCGAACCCCCAGTATCACTGCCGATGGCCAGTGGCACTAGTCCGCGGGCGACAGCAACGCCGCAACCAGAAGACGAGCCGCCAGGAATGCGATCTGGGCCCGTACCATGTGGGTTTTTAGGAGTACCAAAATGTGGATTGAGACCAAGGCCCGAATAGGCAAATTCGGTCATATTAAGACAGCCGATTGATACAAGGCCAGCTCGAGTGGCATTGGCAACCACATCAGCATCACGAGTCGCAGGTGCGTTGGATTTAAGCACCACTGACCCTGCAGTGGTCACCCGACCTTCTATATCAAAGAGGTCTTTCCATGCGATAGGGATACCATCCCACGCACTAAGTGGATTGCCTTCGCGGCGGCGTTGCCTAGAAGCATGGGCTTCTTTTAGCGCTCGTTCTTCGAGCAATTCTGTAAAAATAGCGGGATCAGAAGATCGGATGTTTGCAAACGTCTCTTCAACAAGCTCAACCGGACAAAGGCTACCTTTTTCGAGGCGGGCTGCCATGTCTACCGCTGAAACAGAATCTTTGGTAATTTTGCTCACAATCCGTTTGTCCACAATGCACTCCATGTTATTGATTTTTTTGAGATTGTATTACTAACCATAGGTCAAAAAAAGAAGATAGTCAATTGACATTGTTTAGCAAAATAATGCGATTCGATAATAAAAATTCTGTATTGATTAGTCTTGAAGAAGTTATTTTTTAATTGAGTTGGTCACCATATTTATAGAGTTAGCAAACGTTGATGTTCGGCTACTATCAATTATTTTTTAACTTTAAATGGCTCCGAGAATTGAAGTATTAAAAAACCAACTACAGACAAGATGATAGCTATCTCGTAACGACCGTAAGCAACAGAGATACCGATAGCACCGGTATTCCATAAGCTGGCTGCCGTTGCTGTCCCTTTTGAGCCTTTCTCATTTTTAAAAATAGCACCACCACCGATAAAGCCCATACCAGTAATGATGGCGTACATGATTCTCGCTTCGCCAGTAGCCTCATAAATATCCATACCTACCAACATGAAGGCACACGAGGCAATAGTCACCAATGGAAAGGTTCTAAGTCCTGCACCGTTATCTTTCATCTCACGATTAAGCGCAATGGGCAGTGATAATATAAAGGCAATACTCAGTTGAAAAAAATGGTATCCCATTAAGTCTAAATCTAAATCGAATCCAAACATGGTTTACTACCCTCCCTTTTTAGAGAAAACGCATTTAAACTCTAACAATGGGTGCATTGGATATTTTACTATCTACGTGATTAGAATAATATTTGCATTTTAGGAGGCGCAAAGTACTTTTACCGTCTCTTTTGCCACCTGATAGCAGCTCTCGATATTGCCTTGCCCGCACCAATCACCACTGGCGATCCATTGATGTTGGGTATCGATCAATATTCCTAACGCCTCATTAGTGCTTCTATTTTTCACATCAATCACCGTTGCCGCATAACGCCAACGATGGCAATCTATTTGACTGGGTGCATGATCATTATGCCAATTTAGTGCTTGCTGTGCGGCTGCTAGCAATTGCGCTTTAACCGTTTCAATATCATCATCGACGTGCTCTTCGGACCAGTCGTTGCGCGCGTGAATAGTGACACTTGGAAGTAGGTCATCATGAGCAGGCTTTTGATGCTCGATAAATATTCTATCGAGTATTGAGGCATTTACATAAGCCACATCCCATGCTGATTGAATGTCATTACTTAACGTTTTTGGTAATTGCTCTAAGTTGTCCCAGCCTAGCATGAGCGTATAGCAAGCCAGCATTTGCGGTTCGGTAATTTTGGCTTGCTCTGTAAAGCCACTATCTGCCATCAGCTCTACTGCCTGACCATTTGGCGCAGTACAAATGATCCAGTCAAACCAGCCCAGACTGCTGCCAGTTTCATCAAACAGCTCAGTTTTTATAGCTTTATTATCTTGTACGCTATCCATTTGCACTTTGTTAATTGGAGCGACACGGGTCTTAAATTTTATAGTTGTATGCTGTAAATTATCAGCCAATACGCGCCCCCAACTGGTCATTTTAGGGGTGCTAATATAACGCGCATGTGTGGTATCCCATTGCTCTTTTCTCTCTATATTAGGTGAATTAGCATCTTGAGCTTGAGCATCTTGAATATGGACATTAGCTGGCGTCAAACTCACTACTTGAGCGCACCACGGTTGCAGTAATTCCGAGTTTAGCCAAGGCGCGATAAATTGCTGAAAGCTAGATGTTTTTACCGTAAAAAACTGCGCACCGAACGCCCATTGCCAGTTTTTATTAGTCTTGCTATCGGTGCGATAGCGCGTGGCTAAACGACCAACGCTACGTGATTTTTCAAAGATAGTAATTTGCGGTGCTAAAGAATTCACAGTTGATTTCGTTTGTTGCTTAAGAAAAGCACGCTCTAACAATGTCGCTGTAAATAGACCTGTCAAACCGCCACCAATGATAGCTATTTTCGGCTCAGTGTTCAGGCCAGCTCTGTTGTCATTGTTAATTTGTTTTGAGTTATTATCAGTAGACGTATCAGTAGCTGGCAAAATATGGTCAGTCATAAGAACAGTAGGCCTTATTAGAAATTGAGCAATAATTAAAAATCTTATTAAACGAAAATATTGAGCAAAACATTAAGCAAAAAGCATCAGCTTTATTCTTGTTTAGCAGCATTTATATTAATGACTATCACTGATGTTAAAAAGCCATGCTATTGGAAACAGCATAGCTTTTGTGACGATTAATAATTAGCCCATTTATTTATACAGTGATGATGGCTGTGAATTGACTAACCACGCTTGGCCTCACGTTCAGCTTTGACCACGTCAATTATCTTGTTGATAACTGAGCTATCAGCAAGGGTAGATAGATCACCTAGTCCGACATATTGCCCTGCGGCAAGGTTACGCAATATTCGACGCATAATCTTACCAGAACGCGTTTTGGGTAACGCCTCAACGATATAGATAGCATCTAAGTTAGCAATTGGGCCAATCTCAGTGCGCACATGGCGATTTAGCTCGGCTTTTAGCTGATCGCTTGCGACTTCGCCCATACTGAGAATAATAAAAGCTGCAATGCCCACACCGCGAATCTCATGGGGCATACCAACGACGGCTGCTTCAACAGTAGAAGGATGAGCATCTACCGCGCTTTCAACTTCTGCAGTACCTAAACGGTGCCCTGAAACATTGAGGACATCATCGACACGGCCAGTAATCCAATAGTGCCCATCTTCATCACGTTGTACCCCATCACCAGTAAAGTAATAGCCCGGATACTCAGTAAAGTAGGTTTCCAAAAAGCGCTCATGGTCATTATAAATAGTACGCATCTGTCCCGGCCAGCTGTTACTGATAGCGAGATTGCCCTCAGCGGGACCTTCGAGTGCCGTGCCATCGGTATCGATTACTTGCGGTATGATGCCATATAGAGGGTTCATCGCGGCACCCGGTTTAAGCGCTACCGTACCCGGTATTGGGGCGAGCAAGATACCACCCGTTTCAGTCTGCCACCATGTATCTACGATTGGGCAACGACCACCGCCAACGACATCATAATACCAATCCCACGCCTCAGGATTAATGGGCTCTCCAACGGTACCGAGCAAGCGTAGACTTGAGCGATTAGACTCACGGACAAAGGTATCGCCCTCTTTCATCATCGAGCGGATAGCAGTCGGTGCCGTATATAAAACCGTAATTTTATGCTTATCGATAATATGACCAATCCGCGCCCATGTTGGATATTCAGGCACGCCCTCAAACATTACCGTCGTCGTGCCACTGGCAAGCGGCCCATAAGTGGAATAAGTATGACCGGTCACCCAGCCGACATCCGCTGTACACCAATAGACATCATCGTCTTTGATATCAAAGACATCACGGAAGGTTGATAGCGCATAAGTGATATAACCGCCAGTTGTATGCAGTACGCCTTTTGGCTTTCCGGTCGAACCAGAGGTATATAACAAAAATAATGGATCTTCGGCGTTCATGACTTCAGGCTCGCACTGTTCTTGCTCACCAGCAATTAAAGAGTGATACCAAACATCACGACGACCACTCATTGGGATCGAACTACCCGTCCGATGCACGACAATGACTTTTTCAACGCTATCAGTGCCATCCATATCGAGCGCACGATCGACATTGACTTTAAGGGGCGTATGCTTATTACCGCGTAGACCTTCATCAGCCGTAATCACGATTTTGGATTGGCTATCAACGATACGGTTACCTAAGCTCTCAGGAGAAAAACCACCAAACACGACCGAATGCACCGCACCGATACGCGTACATGCCAGCATCGCTATCATCGCTTCAGGTATCATTGGCATATATAAGGTAACGCGATCGCCTTTTTTGACCCCAAGCTTGCGCATAGCATTACCTAAGCGACAAACATCAGCGTGCAACTCTTTAAAGGAGATAATCTTGTGTAAAGAAGGATGGTCCCCTTCCCAAATAATGGCGGGCTTATAGGGGTTGTTTTTGAGGTGTCGATCAAGGCAGTTTACTGAGATATTTAGCTCACCATCCTCGTACCATTTAATACGAAAGTCGTCCAAATCATAACTGACGTTGCTAATGATAGTCGGCTTTTTTATCCAATCAATCAGCTCGGCACGCTCGGCCCAAAATGCATCAGTAGCCTCAGGTGATTGAACAGATCGTTTGTAGTCGTGAGCGTACTGCTCGGCGGTGGTATTGGCAGCGGCGATAAATTCAGCCGTAATAGGAAAAGATTTCTGAGTCATAAAATATTCCTTTTTTAATTATTATTGTCTGCATAAAATATCGAAAATAAAAGATATTGAGAATAAAAAATACCGAGAATAAAAGAAAAAACTATCTAATAGACTGACTGAAACTGAAGCGATAACATTACTATCAGACAGTGATAATCGGCAGCTAATCAGTAACGACGGTGGTTGCAGACAACAGGCTATCATCTTCCATAATGAGTGACGCCTTGATTCTAGTTTGACAAATAAGGGCAAGTGATGCAAGACACCAACTACTAATTACAACAATTCCAATGTACAGCTGTTTACTTATGCATTTATACGTTCTATTACTTTTGCAGGGCAAAAATTTGATAAGCATTTAACCCTTGTAACCCTAGGTTAAATATGGACAATAGCCACACCAAATACATTTTTTTTAATGATTCTTATATCAGCATATTCCTATAGTCGATACTAAATAAAATGGATACACGATAGTATGTCGCGGGATTGGGACAAATTTTTTGTAGCCTCTGTCGGTGTAGGCACAGTAAGCAAGAAAAACTTGTCACAATACCACTGTATCTTTTTTATATTGATCTGACTATATCATTGCTTCTACCTTATCTTTACGTTTGTTTAAAAGCAGCGCTTTATGGACCAAAACCGCCATGGACAATAACACCCATTACGATGTCATCATTATTGGCGCAGGGGCCTCAGGGCTATACTGCGCGCTCACCGCTGGTCGTCGAGGCCGTCGCGTATTGGTGCTCGATCATGCCAATAAAGTCGGCAAGAAAATCCTGATGTCGGGTGGTGGACGCTGTAACTTTACCAATTACTTCGTCGAGCCTGAACACTTTATTAGTGCCAATCCGCATTTTTGTAAGTCAGCTCTGAGCCGTTATCCCAGCTGGGAGTTCATTGGCATGGTTGAGAAACACAAAATTGCTTATCATGAGCGTGAGCACGGTCAGCTGTTTTGCGATGATTCAGCGCAAGATATCTTGACCATGCTTCTTGATGAATGCGCTTCAGTAGGTGTGCAGATACGCATTAATACTCAAATTGATAAGGTTAATGTCAGTATTAACGATGACAACGCGAACAAGAACAGCGCGCGCTTTGAGTTATTGACCACCAAAAAACTCAGTAAAAAAGATATTGCCAATGACGTTAAACCCTCGCAAACCAAATACAGCTGTGAATCGTTAGTCGTTGCGACTGGTGGCTTATCTATTCCAACAATGGGTGCGAGTGGTCTTGGCTACGAGCTAGCGCAGCAGTTTGGGCATCAGCTTATGTCCACCGATGCCAGCCTTGCTCCCTTTACTTTCACTGATAAGACGGGTGAGCTCATCCGTGCTTTGTCTGGCATTAGCCTGCCGGTGATTGCCAGTAACGAGCGCATCTCGTTTAAGCTGCCGCTCCTATTTACCCATCGCGGTCTATCTGGTCCTGCCATGCTCCAGCTGTCCAATTATTGGCAGACGGGCGAATACATCAGTATTAATTTGCTGCCTGATACCGATATCACCACCCTCCTACTCTCTCATAAAAAGTCACACCCCAAGCAGCTTATCCGTACCGTCTTGGCTGATTATACGGACAACGCTTTACCCAAAAAGCTACTTGTGGCCCTACAAACGACACTGTGGGACGATATCAAAGACAAAGAGCTTGCCAATATTAAAGATGAGCGCCTAGGCGAGCTTGGGGCTACTATTAATGGTTGGCAACTCAAACCCTCTGGCACGGAAGGTTATCGTACGGCTGAGGTCACGCGCGGCGGCGTAAAAACCGATGAGGTGTCTTCAAAAACGATGCAGAGCAACTTTCAGGACGGTCTATACTTTATCGGTGAGGTGCTCGATGTCACTGGCTGGCTTGGCGGCTATAACTTCCAATGGGCTTGGGCAAGCGGCTTTGCCTGCGGTGAAGTGGTTTAATTAGTATAGTCAGTTCGAAATAAAATCGATACGTTAATCACTACGTGCGACTGGTATAAATTTCCCTTGCTTGCTGCTATCACAGAGGCTACGAAAAACTCATCCTAGTCACACTGTATCGGTTTTAAGGTAAACCCATTATAAGAAGTGATTTAAGCAGAAACAGCGCTTAACCTTGAGTTGATTTTGATTATAGCTTCTTAATGACAGCCTCTTGATAATTGTGTAGATATACACCATATATTACTTCATAGATGTAGATATTATTAATAGTAGTTAGTCTAATAATACTTCAAATAAATAAAATTACGAGGTGAAATATGCGTCAAATTAAACACATTCACGGCGATAAACCTTCGCATTGGGTCGGTGACGGTTTTTATGTGAAGCCCTTTATCAACTACTCTAACGGCACACCTGACTTTAATTACGCTCATAGCGATCCGTTTTTGATGCTGGATTATAGCGAACCAATGAATTTTGCGCCCAATCCAAATTATGAGACCCAGCCACATGGTGTCGGTCAGCATCCGCACAAAGGGTTTGAAACGGTAACCATCGCTTATGAAGGCGAGATTAGCCATGCGGATTCAACTGGCGGTCGCGGTGATATCCTAAAAGGCGATGTGCAATGGATGACCGCTGGTCGCGGTATCATTCATGAAGAATTTCACTCGCCAAGTTTTGGACAGAATGGCGGCGTCTTTAGTATGGTGCAACTGTGGGTCAATCTACCCAAAAAAGACAAGCTAACTGATGCTAAATATCAGACGCTTAAACGTGATGAGATGGCAGTCGTTCAGTTAACCGACAGCAATGACAATGCAATTGGTAAAGCGGCTATTATCGCAGGTGAGTTGCAAGGGGAAGCCGGTATTGCCTCTACCTTTACGCCAATCAACTTATGGGATATTGCGCTTGATAGCGAAGGATCAACGACGCTACAAGTGCCGAACACCCATAATGTTATGATATTGGTGCAACAAGGTAAGCTACTCATCAACGATACTCTAGTTGACGCGGGCAAGCTGGTTCAGTTTGCTGAGCCTACTGGAATAGACGCTACAGATGAGCAGAATACTATTAATACAAGTAGCATCAATACAAGTACTACCGATACCATTACGTTAACTTATCAAGTGGACGGCAACGACTCTGTACCTGCTAAGCTGTTACTTATGAGCGGTGAACCTATTGGCGAGCCAGTAGCAGGTTATGGTCCATTCGTCATGAACACCCAAGATGAGATTCAACAAACCTTCCGTGATTATCAAACAGGTAACTTTGGCTAATAACTAAAACGTTTAACCATTAATACAAGCTCAAAAAGAGCCGCCTTACTGTCATAGTAAGGCGGCTCTTTATTGTCTTAACATTTAAAACTAAGCATACACTTATGCTTGTTTTTGATCCAAATACGGATAATCGGTATAGCCTTCAGCGCCGCCACCATAGAAACTATCTGGATGCTGCTCATTGAGCGGAGCATCTTGACGGATACGTTCTGCCAAATCAGGATTGGCGATAAAATCACGACCAAAGGCGGCTGCATCGATATACCCTTCGCGTACGTTTCTTTCTGCTTTTTCGGCAGTATAACCACCTGCGGCGATAATCGTATTGTCAAAGGCATCACGAATACGCTGACGGAAACCATCGTTATATGGCGTACCACCTGCCCAATCAGGCTCAGATAGATGGAGATACATCAAACCGCGTTTGTTAATCTGTTCAACCAGCCAGATGTTATCATCTTCATCGTAGCCTGCTTCTACAGCGTTAAACGTGCCTTGTGGCGAAATACGTATACCGACGTGATCGTTATCCCAAGCCTCAACACAAGCGTCAATGACATCAAGGGTTAAGCGTGCGCGGTTCTCACGACTTCCGCCGTATTCGTCATCACGCTTGTTGGTTTGCTCAACCCAGAATTGATGCAATAGATAGCCATGTGCACCATGAACCTCTACGCCATCAAAGCCTGCTTCACGTGCCGTCTTAGTAGCATGAGCGAAATCTTTGATGACTTGCTTTATTTCATCAGCGGTGGCTGGGCGTGGTGGCGTCGTTTCAACGCGAATCGCTTGGTTGTCACTATCACGTAAAGAGGTGCGAGCACCGACTTCGACGTCTGATGCTGATATAGGTGCTTTGCCATCAGGCTGTACGCTTTCATGCGCCACAAGACCCGTATGCCATAGCTGTACGACGATTTTTCCGCCTTTAGCATGGACATTATCTACGATGGCTTTCCATGCGGTCATTTGATCTTTAGTATGGATACCAGGCGCACCTGCATAGCCTTTTGCTTGAAAAGAGACTTGCGTCGCCTCTGCGATGACTAAGCCTGCTCCTGCCGCACGCTGCGAATAGTATTCGCCTGCCAATGCAGTCGGTACATCGCCTGGCTCAACAGCGCGCAGACGAGTTAGTGGTGCCATAATAATACGGTTTTTTAGGGTTTGAGTGCCCATTTTTACTGGTTCAAATAAATTATCGTAAGCCATGGTATGCCTTGTTTGTTGTTATAAAAAATATGGGTAAAAGTGGTATTCATAACTATAAAGTAATTTACTGATAACTATGAAATCTTTATGAGTCATTAGGTCAACAAAATGTATGTTTGCTTAGTCAATAAGTAAGTGCCTATTGAATAAGTATCTATCAAATAAGAACCTGTCGAATAAGAAACTATATTCAAATAAGAAGCTATATTGAACGACCGTTCTCTTTATAGGGGATATCTACTATTATTCAAGCAAGCTTTACAAACAAAAACACCTTTCCACATTTATCTAATTCTTAAAGAGGGCTACATTGGCTATCTCAAAAGACTATAAAAGAGTAGAATACTCATAAGTAAACAATAGTTCTTTATTGAACTATTAGATTTCATATTTAAACTAATGTTTTGCATATTTAATAGGCAAAAGACTTTTTCAAAAAACTAAGATTAGTACTCTATTGAGTACTGAAAGGATGCAGTCTGTGCAAATGAACAAAACAACACTCATCATAGGTATAAGCTTATTGCTCGGCATTACTGCTTGCCAGCCCCCTTCAGATAAAACTGATTCATCAGATGCGACTTCAACGTCAGCACAATCTGTAGAGTCACCAAGTACCCAACCTCTCGTGGAAGCAAAAACGCCAAAAGCACTCACTAAAGCATTGGTAAAGTTATCTGAAAAAACATTAAAAGTGCAGCTCATTTGTACCAAGCTCGATGACACGATAAATGCTATTGATAATAAGAGTGAAATCGAAGATATTCATACAGTTCAGCGCCAAATAGATGCTTGCTTGCCAGTGGCTGACAACGCTGAGATACTGCGATGGCTAGAATACTACCAAGCGATGTATGGACGTTTTTTGAGTGCTGATAGCTCTATGGATGATGAAGCATTTTTCACCGTAATGGAAAATGTTGAACAAGATGGAAAATTGACGGTAGCACAATTAAAGCAGGTCAATCCTCGTGTCCGATACCTTATTAGTTTGGTAAGGAGCAGAGCTGACGTTAGTGTACGATATATGGGCGAAGATCATTTTGAATTTCATCACGACCTTTCGGCAATGGCTGATATGTTCACCCCCTATCTACCAGATGACCAAAGTGAATTTATCCAGCGGATGGCGCAAGACAACCAAGAGATATTTTGGTTCGATACTGCGATTGCCATATCTTTTGAAGAATTGGTTGAACGTGCTGTATTTTGGGAAGATTTTATAAGCCGTTACCCAGATAGTAGATTCTATGATGATGCCAACGCTTTGTTAGATACGTACCGCTATCTACTCTTTTTTGGTTCAGAGAACGTTCGATGGATCGATGACGATATACGTAAATTCTATCTCTTAAAAGATGAACGCTTGATGATGCAACTGGCCAAGCGTACTGACAGTCAACTGGCTGAAGACGTACAAAAACTCTTAGTATTTATGGAGCAGTCAGATAGCGAACGTCATCAGTTATACCCTGTACCTGATAAAGATGAAAACGGTCATAAAATAAATCAATGGGAAGTGACGCATTATCAATTAAATAAAGCGTTAGACATACCTTCGCTGCGTGATACAGTTAAAGATAGAAACTGTTTGCATGGCGTCACTTGTGTAGTCGAGACTGGGCAATAATTACACTGCTCAAATATCGATAAACAGAACATTCATGCAAAAAAACTTATGTAAAAAAACTTATGCAAAAAAACTTAAGGAACCTAATGCGTATTGCTGTTTTTTGTGGATCAAGACAAGGATCAGATCCAAAGCATGTAGAAAAAACAATTGAGTTGGCTCAAGTAATGGCAATCAAGAAGCTGAATATCGTCTACGGAGGCGGTAAGGTCGGGCTGATGGGTACACTGGCCGATACAGCCATCGCTGCTGGTGTGCATATCATCGGCGTTATTCCAGATCATTTGGCAGATAAGGAGCTGGCTCATACTGGGGTCAACGAACTTATTTTGGTAAAAAGCATGCATGATCGCAAAACCATTATGGCAAATCTTGCCGATGGTTTTATCGCTTTACCTGGAGGTCCTGGAACATTAGAGGAAATTTCGGAAGTCTGGACTTGGGGCCAGTTAGGACTGCACAATAAACCTTGTGGCTTCCTAAATGTGAACGGTTATTTTGATGGCCTATTTACCTTTTTTGAGACCATGGTTACTGGTGGTTTTATGAAGCAAGAGTATCTGGATATGCTGATAATATCAGACGATATCATAGAACTCTTTGATAAAATGGCAGCTTATACGCCACCTAAACCTAAATGGACAACTTAACGCTAAGTAAAAGCAGTCTAACGCTCCATAACTAAACCGTCTTTTTCTTAAATATAGTTAATGACAAGTTCAAAGACAAATACGTACCAATTAATATCACTATTGAGCCAATAATTGCGCCCAAATCTAACGCTTCGCCCAGCAATACATAACCAAAAAATATCGCAAAAATCGGAATGACTAAGGTAATACTCGTAGCTCGCATTGGACCAATATTTTTAATGAGCTGGTTCATAAAAATCAGTGCGATTGCCGTCGAAAACACCCCGATGCAGATGACAGATACCCAAGCTTGTAGACTAATGCTCTTACCATACGGAAACGCATACAGGCCAATGGGTAACATGACCATGCTCGCAATAATGGTCGAGCCTGCAGTGATAGCAATCGGTGATAAGCCTTGCAAATAGTTTTTGGTAATATTTGCCCCGGTCGCATAACCGACGCAGCCCAATAGAGCATAGCCCATCGGCAATAATCCCGCCATCAGACTTGAGTCTTGATCACTACCAGCAAACAAGCTTTCACTCATCAAAATGACGACACCTACAAGGCCAATAAACAAGCCAAGGATTTGTTTTTTTGAGAGCTTATCATTAAAAAACGTACTGGCAATAAAGCCACTCATCATCGGTACAGAGGCATTCAGCACCGCTAATACACCCGCGTTCACTGTCTGTGCTGAGAATGAAAACAGCACAAATGGAATGGCAGTAGAGAATAGACCAACAACGGCCAGTAGCTTCCAGTTTTCGCGAATGCCGCGTCGATTTTCTGAGCTGAGCAAAACGAAAACCAGCATGGTCAACCCTGCAAATAACACCCGTAGGCTTGCAAATGCTATCGAGCCAAACTCAGGCACACCAACGCGATAAAATATAAAAGATAGCGACCACATAAAAGAGAGGGTAAAAAAGATGATGAGGTCGCGTTTAGTCACTGGTTAATCCTATTAAGCGTTTAGACTACATTTTCTATAGTCAATCCACTATAAAAGTGTGACAGCGTTAACCTCGATTGAAGTATTAGATATACATCTGCACTCGGTTGCCTTGTACCACTTTTAAATTGAACCGACTATAAGTTTTGAAGAATGCTAAGTCGTAAAAAGTTATATTATTAAAAACATTATGTCGTTAAAAACGCCACGATGATAACTTTTTAATCGCTTGATAGATGCTGTTTTATGTATTTGTCGGTAATTAATTATTTATAACTTTACCTTATCCAAAATAAAATCAATGTCTTTGTCACCGCGCCCTGATAAGTTGACCAAAATAGTGTCATCAGGTGACATATCTTTGGCCACTCTCATCGCATAGGCAATGGCATGGGCGGTTTCTAAAGCGGGAATGATACCTTCTAATCGTGATAGCGCCATAAAGGCCTCTAGACATTCTGCATCTGTCGCAGACTCATAAGTGGCCAATTTCATATCACGTAACAGTGAATGCTGCGGGCCTACGCCTGGATAGTCCAAACCAGAGGCAATCGAGTGTACGGGGGCTGGCTCGCCATCCTTATCCAGCAAGACATAGCATTTAAAGCCATGAATCTCACCTTTCACACCCAGCGTCATGGTAGCTGCGTGATTTGGCGTATCTAAGCCCTCACCAGCAGGCTCCACCCCTACTTTTTCAACGCTCTCATCACCCAAAAACCCACTGAATATACCGATAGCATTAGAGCCGCCACCGACGCAGGCCACCACTTTATTAGGCAATTTACCAGTGGTCTCTAAAAACTGACCGCGCGCTTCACGACCAACGACCGATTGAAAATAGCTGACAATCTCAGGATAAGGCGCAGGGCCTAACGCTGAACCAATGGCGAACATACTGCTATCAAGCTCGTTAAGATACGTCTCAAAAGCGCTATCGACCGCTTCTTTCAGCGTCCCTGCGCCGCGTGATACAGGTACAATATTAGCGCCTAAAATTTTCATACGGCTGACGTTTGGATGTTCCTTTTCAATATCGACCACACCCATGTGAATCTCACATTCCAAGCCCATCAGTGCCGCTGCGGTTGCTAATGCAACCCCGTGTTGCCCTGCGCCCGTTTCGGCAATGACCTTGGTTTTGCCGAGCTTTTTCGCTAATAACACTTCACCCAAACAGTGATTAATTTTGTGCGCGCCAGTATGATTTAGGTCTTCACGCTTAAAGTAAATTTGTGCCCCACCGCAATGTTCGGTTAAACGTTTGGCGTGAAATATCGGGCTTGGTCTGCCGACGTAAGTCTCGCGCAAACGCTTCATCTCAGCGATAAAATCTTCGTCTTTGATAATCTCACGAAATCCTACTTCGATTTCTTCCATAGCTTTGGCAAGCTCTGGATGGCCTATTTTGCCACCGAACTCGCCATATAATCCCTCGCTACTCGGCAAAATAGATTGATGTAGGCCATAGCTGTCTGTCGTATTTTCTGTTGTCATCGTTAAACCCTAATATTTGAAATTGTGATATTTGAAATTTTAGTATGTGAAGTTTTAGTATTTGAAAAATTATCCAAGCAAATTATTTTTGTGGCGTTATAATAAGGCCATTGTATCTATGTTCTAGTACACTGAAACGTATTTTAAGTTAAGTCCTGTTTAAGGTCAATAACTAGAATTGATCTGAAAGTATTTATAGCTATCTCTTATTAGCGAATTTGATTTGATTAAGAAGGAGTAAACATGTCAAAAGAAACCCAGAAAGCGAATAATCAGACGAGCGAAGCTTATGATTATCTAATAAAGCTACTGGTTGAAACTGATAATACAGAACGTCTATCAGCGATATTCGATGCGCTCATGACAGAAAAAGAGCAAAAAGAGCTGGCCAATCGCTTAACCATATTTGCCCTACTACAGCAAGGCGTAACGCAAAGAGATATTAGTGCAAAGCTTGGCGTCGGCATTGCAACCGTTTCAAGAGGTGCTAAGGTATTTGGGCAACATCAAATTAATGAATTGCTACCTGATATTAGTGAGGGGCTTAAGCTATAAAACCTTAATAAATGACTAACAAGTGTCAAATAAATTCTGTCAGCGTAATAATAAAGAAACTTATGTTCGTTAAAGTGTTGCTTATAGAAAACTCATTCCAAAATCAGCTACAAAATCGGAAAACATATGCAACGACGACAGTTTATTAAATCAATGGGCTTAGGTGTAGCGGCAGTCAGTACATCCGCGGCGATCACTGGTTGCCAAACGCTTGCCAAGCAGCCAAAACTGCCTACTACCGTCACCCAAGTTGGATATTTTCCTAATATTATCGTCGGTAGTGGTTACGGCGGCGCAGTATCGGCCCTGCGATTAAGCGAAAAAGGGCATAAAGCGCTGATACTTGAGATGGGTATGCGCTGGGATAGAACGCCCAAGCACGATACTTTTTGCAAAATGATTACTGCGGATAAACGCTCAAGCTGGTTTAGCAATATGCCAAACGCCCCTATCCCGATTCCAATCCCTATCAGGAAATACCCCGGCGTTTTGGATTTAATCGAATATGATGAGATGAAAGTATTCGCCGGACGCGCTTATGGCGGCGGCTCTATCGTCAATGGCGCGATTGCCATTCAGCCGAGGCGCGCGCACTTTGAAGCAGTGTTTCCTTGGATTGATTCTGATGAGATGTACAACACTTACTTTCCAAAGGCGATGGAGGAATTAAAAGTCAGTCAAATTCCTGAATCTTTTTTTAATCAATCCGAGCATTACGAATTTACCCGCGCTGCTGAACGCCAAGCAGAAAAAGCAGGCATGAAAACGGAGTTTTTCGGTAACAGCTACGACTTTGACTATATGCAACGTGAAGCCAAAGGTGAAGTCTATAAATCGGGACTCGGCGGTGAAGTCATTTACGGCAATAACGCAGGCAAGTTCTCACTCGACTTAACTTACCTAAAAGACGCTGAAGCGACGGGTAACGTTACGGTCAAAACCCTGCGCAAAGTAAATAGCATACAAGCGCTCGATAATGATCAACTCAGATTAGAAGTACATGTCATTAATACTACTGGCGGCATTGATAAAATTGAGCATTACACCTGCGACAAACTATTTCTAAACGCTGGCAGTACTGGCACCTTAGAGCTGCTACTCAAAAGCCAAGCGGAAGGCAAGCTTAATCACTTAAACGAGCATATTGGTCAACATTGGGGGCCAAACGGTAACATCATGACGGGACGCAATTTCGTCCATGCCGCGGGCACTACCCAATCTACCATTCCCGTCAAAGGCATTAATATGTGGGACGGCGATAGAGGTGGCTCTAAGTACAAAATCTTCGCCGAACTCGCGCCATTGCCATTGGGACTTGAGACGTGGACAACGCTATATCTTGCCATCACTGACAACCCAGAACGCGGCAATTATTACTATGATAAAGCCACAAAAACCGTCAAACTTAACTGGAAACGTGAGCAAAATGAGTACTCGGTAAACGCTGCTAAAGAGCTGATCGAAAAACTCGCCAAAGTAAATGGTGGCTCGACTTCAAGCTTATTATTCACCAAAGGCTTCGGCGATAACTTCTGCTATCATCCGCTTGGCGGTTGTGTATTAGGCTTGGCAACTGATGAATTTGGACGCGTCAAAGGGCATAAAAATATATACGTGCAAGATGGCGCGTTAATCCCTGGTAGCGCTGGGGTCAATCCGTATGTCTTTATCACGGGACTTGCCGAGCGTAATATGGCGAGTATTTTGAGGGAAGATTTTGGGTAGGTGTTAAAGCTGTAGAGGTTAGAAGTAAAAAAACGCTTTTTAGTAGCGTTTTTTTTGGTTATAGATTTGGTGGAGCTAATTCTGCCATCAGCTTATATCTGCTCGTTTAGCCTAAACCATGTCTCAAGATGACTGTTGTTATTTACGTAAAGCAGCCTTATATTCTTCGGCGACTTTTTTTATTGCTTCAAGACGTTTTTCCATATCTAAGGGATAAGCATCTAAGATAGTATCTTCACATTCTTTTTTGAACTTATGTATTTTATTTTTTCCGTGACTTGAAGATATATGATATCTAGGATTGTCTTTGATTCCTAATTTCCATATAACTGCTTCAATATGATTTGTACTTATTTTTACGACATTACATAATGCAGATTTTGTTAACTGATGCGTTATTGCAAAATCTGTTGGTTTAGCTATTTCTACACCATGTTTTATCTCAACTTTCCTTACCACATAATAAGCATTTTCTCCATCATCTTCATCCTCGACAAACCTACCGCTATCTATCCAGTTTAGGTTTCGCGCTGTATCATTCGTTAGAAATACAGATGCAGAGTTATCATTCTCGGACAGTTCTTGTGCGTCAATAATAGCGGCTCTATCCATTCCAACCTTATTTAAAAGAGTAATATTATCTATCATAGACTTAAAGAATTTCTCTTTTTCATTATCAAGTATAATCCTTAAGTCTCCGTATTTAATCTCATCTGATGAAGCAGAGTAGCGGTAATAAATGGCACCTTCTCTTAATATTTCTTTCTGTGGTTTGCCTTGTATTACTAGAGATTTTGATTTCCTACAAATTACAGGTCTATTCATTGATGGTTTTATAATCAAACAATGAATATCCTTGCCAAGTAAATCTATAGTTTTTGATTCAAACAAAATTTCAGGCTCAAAATACTCCTTTAAGAAGTTAGTAAATACAACATCATCAGGTATTTCATTTTCCTTTACGCCTATTAGCTCTCTAGGCTGATTTCTAATGCCAAAAAATAAAACTCCACCCTCTCTATTAGCAAAAGACGCCATAGTTCGAGCTAGCTTTGGTAAATTACCATTGTCAAATTTTAGCTTAAATTCTCTACGTTCACTTTCTCTGTTACTAACTCTTTTAGTCAAGACGTCAACATTAAGTACTAACAACTCATTTAATTTTAATATCTTTTTATTTGACATCTATTTTCACCAAGGTAGTCTTCAAATGAATTTTTATTCACTTAAGTTTAGTCCTAATAGTAGCATAAGAGTAAGTGAGATTTTAAAATATCACCGGTCAACTTGGGGAGCGGTTTAGCCCTGATAGTAGCGGTATCCTGACGCCGACGATGGCGTTGCGGACTATGGCTGGGGGTGGTCGCTCGAATGTTGGAACGCCACCAGACAAACTAGTCCGCACGCCATCGACAAGTTAGATACAAGCGGATAGCAGGATTGGCTCCAACAACTAACCATTACTCGAAAACTTATAAATCGTCTTCTCAACATCCAACTAAAACACTCTGCTCTACCTCAATATTCAAATCCTAAAACCATCCTCCCTACCACACAGCCATTGAATTAAAGCCCCTCATCAGCAACAATAGCTTCTACCAACAATCTCCATAATAAAAAGGATAAATAATGAAACTGCGCATCTTAAAATCAAGCGTTACCAACCCTTGGTTTAACCTCGCCACCGAGGATTGGATATTTAATACCCTCAATCCCGACTCGCACACGCTATTCTTATGGCGCAATAGCGAGACCGTGGTCATTGGGCGCTCGCAAAATCCGTGGGTAGAATGCAAAATCGATAAGATGGAAGAAGACGATGTGTTTTTGGCAAGGCGTCAGAGTGGCGGTGGCGCGGTGTTTCATGATTTGGGCAATACCAACTTTACCTTTTTATCGCCCAAAGACGACTATGACCAAGAAGCGAACTTTACCATCATTATTAATGCGTTAAAGAAACTGGGCATAGACGCTGAGCTGTCCGGTCGTAATGATATGCAAGTCGGTGATAAAAAGATATCAGGTAGCGCCTTTAAACATGCGGCGGATCGCAGTTTTCATCATGGTACGTTATTGGTGAATGCCAATATGCAAAAGCTGGGCGATTATCTCAATCCGCATCCGCTTAAACTCAAAGCAAAAGGCATTAAGTCCGTGCGTTCTCGCGTGGCGAACTTAGTTGAATTTAATGAAGACATCAATCACGAGACTTTATCCGAGGCGATTATCGAGGCGTTTTGCGAATACTATCGTGACACTGATTATGGGGACACTGCGCCAGTAGAAGAATTGGATGAAGCCAGTCTCGCCAAGCAGCCTAACCTGAATAAATACTATCAACAAATGGCGGATTGGGATTGGCGCTTTGGCAAGACCCCTGAATTTACTCATCACATTGAGACGCGCTTTGATTGGGGCATTATTGATTTGCACCTTGATGTAAAGCACGCAGTCATTAGCGAGGTGGTCATCTTCTCTGATGCGCTAAACGTTGAATTAATTGATCTATTAAAAGATACGTTGACTGATATTAAATATGATAGACATGAAGTAAAAGCCAAGCTTGCTGAGCTCAGCAAAGCGCATTCTGATTTGGCAGCGCATATTGATGACGTGTCTGAGTGGTTGACTAGCGAAATGGAAGGTTAGATTTTTGCTTGTTATTAATAATGAATAAAGAGAGTCAAGTTCCTCTTGCAGTCAATTACTCAAAAGCCTTCATAGTTCACGCCGATTGAGCTTACCATATAATTTATACCTTTAAACAAACTTAAGTTTGATATTTAGCGTTATAGCCATCTATAATGTCACGCAAATAATAGATTTTTTTAAAATCTAAACTTCGGGCATTTAAGCAAGGTAGCACTATGGCAGCCTATATCACCGTTGGCGCAAAGACCTCTCATGGTGGGACGGTAATCTCCGGCTCACCGCACACCACTCATAACGGCATCCCTGTCTCGCGTAAAGGCGACAAAGTCATCTGTAAAAAATGCAAAAAGGTCACCACCATTGTTAGTGGTGATGCATCCTTTATCGTCGATGGCGCACCCATCGCACGTGGCGGCGATGTGACCAGCTGCGGCGCTAAGCTGATTGCTATTCAACAGTCGTTTTGTGAATCGGATTTTGAGGTGTTTGGGGTTGAGCAGCCAACGCCTTTGGTGTTTGCGAAGTCGGATCCAGATAGTATGTTTGCTAGCTTTGCAGCTTCTGACAATAAAGATTCTGAAGATGAAATGTCTGATGAGGAGTTAGGGATTTGGGTTGACGTATCTACTGAACAAGCATTGAAAGACAGTGGGCTTTGGGCAGGAGCAGGTACTCCTGAAGAGCTAATTTATCAAGAACGTCTTAATTCTCTATGAATAGATGTCAATGGTGATCGTGCGAAATACCATGAAGGTGTGCAAAAAATTGGAGATGAAGCGGGATTGGTTTTTGACATTATGTCATTTCCGCTAGGTTGGGGTGCTCTATCTGCTAAGACTAGCGTTAAAGCTGGACAGTACGTGATTCGAAAACGAGCGGTAAGTAATAACAATATCTACAGAGACTCTGAAAAAGGTTTCGACTGGACTTCTACTAAGAAAAGAGCTCCTAATACAAACCTAGCAGAGCATTGGAGTAAACATAGCAAAGAATTTCCTGAGCTAAAATCTCAAAATGACTACTATCGTCATGCTCAAGAATTTGTCAGTGACCCTCCGCGTGGAACTTTAAATAAAACCAGAAAGAATGGTGATACGGTTCTATATAATCCGAAAACAAACACATTTGCCGTCAAAACGAAAGATGGTGCACCTCGAACAATTTTCAAGCCTGATGCTTCCACACATCCCTACTCAACTAATTTGGAATATTTTCATGCTCAATAGAGAGTTACACAGTTGTAAAATATGCGGTTACTATGATGAGGATTTCTTGCCATGGGGTCTTGACGGTGAATTCCCATTATATGAAATATGTCCTTGTTGTGAAGCGGAGTCTGGTTATGAGGACTTTACCTTAGAATCCATTATTCATAATCGTAATAAGTGGATTGAATCTCCAAAATTTAAATCGAATGAGAAATATAGAGAGCAATTAGTTAACTACTTGGAATATTTAAAACAGATTAAATAACCTAGTTTTGAAAAATATTATTGAGTATGTAGGAAAATAATCAGTGAAAATAAGAGGTAAAAAATATAAATTATCTGATATTTCACTTATTGCTTTCGTTATTATTTTATTTATATGGACTGTAGACCTAGAACCAAATAAAGATCTTGAAATATACCAACAAGAATTGATTACAAAGGAAAGTTGGTTACTTTCTGAACTGAATAATATCGCAGATTTTTTAAACTTTGATGAAAGTGATTATGACTATACCAACCGCGAAGACTGATTTCACGCTAGATGATATTGCAGGTAAATTCAATAGACGAGCAAAAGCGCATCCTAAGTTGTCAGCGCAAATTGGTGTTTTTGAGCAGTGGTTGGTTAGAAAGATGGAAGGTTAGATTGTAGAATTGATGGTTCATAATTCTTATACAATATATATTTATATTTCCTTATAACAGCCTATTAAGGTGACTGACAATGTCGGACAATCAAGACTCTATATATAATGATCTGAAAATAAAAATACCGAAGAGAGCTAAACTTATCGCTATAGGATGGCTTGTTATTTGTGGAGTCATTTTTTTATTTTGGCTAAATTGCTCTCCTGATAATACAGTAGGTTCATTATCACTCGGCGACATTGGTGCATTTTTGTCAGGCATATTTTCTATATTAGCATTTTATGGTTTTATAGAAGCTTATCTAATCCAAAGTCAAGAACTTAGGCTGCAACGTCTTGAACTCAAAGAATCTATAAAAGCTCAAAAAGGTTCTGAACAAGCTCTCAAAGAGCAATCAGAGGCGCTAAAATCCCAACTCAAAATTAATGAAGAGCAATTTAATCTTTATTTGTTAGAAGCCAAAGCCAAGATACCAGTTTTTAATCTTCTCAAAGTACATACTTTTACAATGGAATTCTTGCACAAAGACAATCGTACTTCAAATGAAATTGACTTGTTGGAAGAATCTATAAGTTCACTACCTTTTGAAAAGGATACATATAAATTAACAGAAATAACCGTCTCCATAGAAGTAAATAATACTGGGGGTGGAGGAAAACTCATAGATATAAAAAAGCTAACAGAAATTAACAGCTCATATTATTATCATAATAACAACTTTCGCATTATCGATAATTCAGAAAATGAAATATGTAACGAATACTTAATAGACTTCTATTTTAAAATTGAGTCGATGGACTTAGATATTTTTCAAAGCCCTCAAATATTCAAGGATTTTATTGTTAGCTTTATTGAAAGCATAAAATTTGAGAATAACTTTAGAAGTTATGAAAGATCTTATAAACAGAAGTATCAGATTTGCAGAACTAGTGTGTTTAATCCATTTCTACAGCACAAGAACTCTCCGATTCAAAATTTTGAACAAGTCAGAATGCAAGAATTATTAGCATTTGGTTATGACATAGAAATTTTTGAATAAAATATAATTGCGATAACCACTTCAAGGAAAAAGTAAAAAACGGTAGGAAATCTCTCCCCTACCGTTTCATTATTACTACTATGTTTTAAAACCTAAAACCCTAAATCGCCGCCGCAACCTCTGCCCCATCACGAATCGCACGTTTGGCATCCAGCTCAGCCGCCAGTTTCGCGCCACCGATTAGATGGTATTGTGCATCGGGTGCATCACCGACATTTGGCATCAGCTCTACCACTGACTCTTGACCAGCACAGACTACCACGCTATCGACACGTAGCAGTTGGCTTTGACCTTGGTTATTAGTTATCCAAATACCTTCGTTAGTGATTTTTTCGTACTGTGCACCCGATACTTGGATGACGCCATGCGATTTGACATGAGCGCGGTGTACCCAACCTGTGGTTTTGTTGAGGCCGCGACCCAAGCGTCCTTTAGTACGCTGCATGAGGTACACTTGGCGAATAGGCGTGATTCCCTCAGGCTTAATCAAGCCGCCATCAGTTTGATAGCTAGGCTTAGCAGTGACACCCCATTCTTCGCGCCATTCACTAATCGACTGCGCCTTTGGACGATAGTTTGGATCTTTGAGCGTTTCAGGAGCTAGCTCATCGAGTGGCTGACCATGACGCGCAGTGAGATATTCGCTGACGTCAAAGCCAATACCACCAGCGCCAATGACAGCGACCGTATCACCGACTGACTTCTCACCAGATAGCAATTCTGCATAGCTCATTACTTGTGGCAAATCAGCACCTTCAAGCTTACCTGCTAAGCTTCTTGGCACCACGCCAGTAGCGACGATGACATGATGGAATTTGGCTTTCTCAAGCATTGCTTTATCGACTTTGGTATTAAGTTTAATCTCGACGCCTAAATGCTCAAGCTCATTGATGTAGTAGCGGATAGTCTCAAAGAACTCTTCTTTACCAGGGATGACTTTGGCATAGTTAAACTGCCCACCCAAGATGTCTTTTGCTTCAAATAGAGTGACGTCATGACCACGTAGCGCTGCAACATGAGCAGCTGACATGCCAGCAACACCGCCACCGATGACCGCGACTTTTTGCGGCTTTTTAGTTTTCTTATAGACCAGCTCGGTCTCATGACACGCTTGCGGGTTGACCAGACAAGTTGAGCGTTTATTCTCAAAGGTATGATCGAGGCAAGCTTGGTTACACGCGATACAAGTATTGATACGGTCAGCTTCGCCATTTTTAGCTTTATTAACCCAGTTGGCATCAGCGAGAAACGGACGTGCCATTTGAATCAAGTCGGCCTGACCGTTAGCGACAATTTTTTCAGCGGTGTCTGGCATATTGATACGGTTGGCCGCCATCATCGGGATACTGATGTGCTTTTTAATTTCAGCGGTAAAGTCAACAAAGGCAGCACGTGGTACGCTAGTGACAATCGTCGGAACGCGCGCTTCATGCCAGCCAATACCAGTATTCATGATAGTCACGCCCGCTTCTTCTAGCGCTTTAGCCACAGTGATGACTTCATCCATGACATTGCCGTCTTTAACTAAGTCAATAACTGACAAACGGAATAAGATAATAAAATCTTCACCAGCTGCCGCGCGAACAGCCTTAACCACATCAACCGCAAACTTCATACGATTTTGAATATTGCCGCCGTATTCATCAGTACGTTTATTCACATGACGTGATAAGAATTGATTAAGTAGATAGCCTTCAGAGCCCATGATTTCGACACCATCATATCCCGCTTGCTTGGCAAGACGAGCTGAACGCGCAAAGTCTTTCACCGTCTGCTCGATGTTTTTAATACTCATCTTACGCGGTTTGAATGGCGAGATTGGTGATTTAATGGGACTGGCTGATACGGCAAAAGGATGATAACCATAGCGACCACTGTGCAATATTTGCATGATGATTTTGCTATCATATTTATGCGCCGCACGAGTGACACGCTGATGGTTGATGACGTCGGCTCTCGTATTCATGGTGCCGCCAGCAGGCAACAACCAACCTTCACGATTGGGCGAGATACCACCAGTAATCATCATTGCCACGCCACCTTTGGCACGCTCCGCGAAATACGCCGCCAATTTACCGTAGTTATAAAAACGATCTTCAAGTCCCGTATGCATAGAGCCCATAACCACACGGTTTTTGAGGGTAGTAAAGCCCAAATCTAATGGCTCAAATAGATGGGGGTAATGCTTAGCCGCATTGGTAGCATCCATAGTTGTGTCAGTGCTAGCAATACGATCAGAGGTCTTAGTGTTTGAATCTTCTGGGCTTGCAATATTGGAGCTGGCGCTCATATCATTGTCCTTATGAATTAGTGGGTTGTACTGTTATAACTTGCTCACAATAATCTGATGTCATCGGCAACCTAATTTCCCATACGGTAGTACAGTCTACTTTCGGCTTTCTTGTATTCATGTCATTGAGTATGAGGTATATTAGGCTTAAGAATGTTAAATATTTAATGATTCAGTGTTAATTCTATCGTAACACACCGCTATTATTATCAGCTACGCAGACAAGCGACTGACGAGTGAACAGTATGTTTACAACACCATGTTCATAACATTATTTGCCATGCCTTTTGTTTATGCCGCATAGTTAAGTAAAGGCCACAAAACAAGCTCGCTTTCTAAGTACAGTTGTCTATAATAAACGGGTTAAATGTTAGTAAAGATAACTATTAACATGCAAAATCCAATATAAAAAACCGCTAAATCCATAATACGATAAAAATAAAGGACTATCCCTATGACCGACTTTCACACGGGTCTCGGCAAAAATGCAGCCAACTACCAACCGCTTACCCCAATTGATTTTATTATCCGTAGTGCGCAAGTCTATCCTGACAAGACCGCTATCATCTATGACGATTTAGAGCAAAATGATCTTACCCAAACGTGGCAACAAACTTATGATCGTTGCAGACAATTGGCTGATGGCCTGCGTAAGCTTGGTATTGATAAGAATGATACGGTCGCGGTCATGATGCCGAATACCCCAGCGATGGTCGAGTGTGCCTTTGGTGTACCGATGTCAGGCGGCGTACTTTGTACCCTAAATACGCGACTCGATATCAATGCCCTTACCTTTTGCTTGCAGCATTCAGAAGCCAAAGTGTTAATTTTAGATAGCGAATTTGCTGAGCATGCTGAGATTATAGATGAAGCTTTTCCAAACTTAATCGTCATTCATGCGACAGATGCTGCTGTCGATGTCGAGCGTTTTGGCAAGATGAGCTATGAGGAGCTGGTTGCCAGCTCAGACAGCTTAGATAATTGGGAAAAGCCAGCAGACGAATGGGAAGCTATCGCGCTCAATTATACTTCTGGTACCACAGGCAAGCCTAAAGGTGTGGTCTACCATCATCGCGGTGCCACTCTCAATGCTGTATCCAACATTTTAGATTGGGATATGCCCAAACATCCAATGTACTTATGGACGCTCCCACTATTTCATTGCAATGGATGGTGCTTTCCGTGGACTATCGCTGAGCGTGCTGGCGTCAACGTCTGCTTGCGTAAAATTGACGGCAATTTGATTTTGCAGCTGATTGCTAAGCATAAAGTGACTCATTATTGCTCAGCGCCTGTCGTACATAATATGATCGCAAGTGGCAAGCCTGAGTATAAAGAAGCAATTAAACATGAAGTTAAGGGCTGGGTCGCTGGGGCGCCACCGTCTGAAACCATGCTGGCAGAGATGGAAGCCATGGGTTTTCATATCTCTCATGTTTATGGTCTCACTGAAGTATATGGACCAGTCACTGTCTGCGCTGAACAAGAAGAGTGGGATGAGCTTGATGTTGCTGCACGTGCGCAGAAAAAATCGCGTCAAGGCGTGACTTCGCATCTAATGACTGGCTTTGAGGTGTTTAAACAAGGCACGACTGAACCAGTTGCGGCTGATGGTGAGGAAATGGGCGAGCTGGCATTACGCGGCAACATGGTGATGAAAGGCTACCTAAAGAGCCGTAAGGCGACCGAAGAAGCGTTTGCTGATGGCTGGTTCCGTACCGGTGATTTGGGTGTCAAATACCCTGACGGCTATATCAAAATTATGGATAGGCTCAAAGATATCATCATCTCAGGTGGCGAAAATATCTCTAGTATCGAAGTCGAAAACGTCTTGTATAAGTTGCCTGCGATTCAAAGCTGTGCTGTCGTTGCCGCCCCGCATGATAAATGGGGCGAAGTACCAGTGGCCTTTATCGAGATTCATGAAGGCAGCACCTTGCAGCGCGATACCGTGATGGAGCATTGCAAACAGCATTTAGCGGGTTTCAAAGTACCTAAATACATCATCTTTGCTGAAATTCCAAAAACCAGTACGGGTAAAGTACAAAAATTTGAGCTGCGTCAAGCGGCTAAGTCATTGGCTCATGAAACCCCAAAAGTTACTCCAAGTGCAACATAACCCATAACTTAATAGCCAGTAACATTATAAGTTATTGGCTATTAAATTGAAGTTATAAGAAAGGTCAGCCTAATTGAATTTAGGCTGACCTTTTGTTGTTAACACTGCATTGACTCTATAATAAGTAAGGCTATTATTTCTTATAATATTTTTGAGAGCTATCAACCAAGCCCATGCTAATTAAGCTTTGGCTCAAGCCATTGATAAACCAGCATCCCTATTATCATCGCTGGAATAAATACATAAGCCTGCCACTGTCCGGTACCAAGCAGTACAATACCTGGCCCTGGGCAAATACCCACCAAACCCCAACCGATACCAAATAACATCGCCCCGATTAATAGCTTTTTATTGATAACCGTCTTGCTGGGCATATCAATTAAGGGGCCAATCCAGCTGGTCTGTTGACGCTTGGCCAATTGTACGCCGACAATCGCCACCGCAAGACCACCACCCATCACCAGTGCTAGAGAAATATCCCACGCACCAAAGACATCTAAGAACCCTTGTACTTTCACAGGATCGGTCATACCTGATACCAGTAATCCAAACCCGAACAATAACCCTGCCAGTAATCCAATTATATTTTTTAGCATTGTTGTATCTCGCTATTATCTTTTATTAATAGTGTTGAGCGCCGTCTGTGCAATACGCTACTTATACCGTTTAACATTTACAGTAGCCCTAGTACATGTCGACCGATATAGACGGTCACGATACCAAAGAACATAAAAGTTGCCGTTGCCGCCATAGAACGTGGTGACATGCGCGCATTACCGCAAATACCATGGCCACTCGTACAACCTGAGCCTAGACGCGTACCGAAGCCAACCAGCAAACCTGCGCCGATTAATAATGGCAAAGAAGTACTAATTTCCACATCAGGGAGCGGTCTTGCCAGCTTATACAGCAATGGCGAGGCAACGAGACCAAGTATGAATAATACCTGCCACATCTCGACGCGCTTAGGTTTAAGCAGGCTTGAAAAAATACCACTTATACCTGCAATACGTCCAATACCCAGTAGCAGGATGACGGTCGCTGCCCCTAGCATTAAACCACCTACTAGGGAGATTGGAGTAAATGCTTGCCAGTCTACTTGTATACTCATAACGCATTACCTATCAGTTTTTATTAAGTATTTACTTGGTTTACGATTTATTAAAATACATTATATTATAAAACATAATAAAAAGGTAAAAAAATACTGAACCCAGTATTACAAAGGCTCAGTATTTTTTAGCTAGAAGTATCTTATTAGATAGAGGTATTATTTAGCCAATACTTCGTCAAGCACTGACTCAAAACGCTGTACCGCACCGTCAATATCCGTCAGCTTATCTAAGCCGAATAATCCTAAACGGAAGGTTTTGAAGCTCTCAGGCTCACCCACTTTCAATGGTACGCCAGAGGCAATCTGCATGCCAGCTTCAGCGAAGGCGCTACCTTTATGCATATCGTCACGTTCAGTATAAGAAACGACCACCCCAGGAGCTTTAAAGCCATCGGCAGCGACGCTCTCAATGCCTTTATCTTCTAGCACTTTACGGACGCGTTTGCCTAATTCCCACTGCGCGTCGCACAATTTATCAAAGCCAATTTCTTTCGCTTCATTAATCGCATCGCGGAACTGACGCAAGCTATCAGTCGGCATCGTGGCATGATAAGCATGACCACCATTCTCATAGGCGCGCATGATATTTAACCACTGCTTTAAATCAAGGCTAAAGCTATTTGATTCGGTACTGTCTACTTTTTTAACAGCAGCATCGCTTAGCATAACGAGACCGGCACAAGGAGTGCTGCTCCAGCCTTTTTGCGGGGCGCTGATAAGCACATCAATACCCAACGCTTTCATATCCAACCAGACGCAACCTGAAGCAATACAGTCAATTACTAATAAGCCGCCAACGCTATGAGTCGCATCTGCTAACGCTTTGATATAATCTTCTGGCAAGATGATACCGGCTGATGTCTCGACATGCGGAGCAAAAACGATCGCTGGTTTTTGTTCTTTAATTTTAGCAACGGCGGTTTCGATATCGACGGGTGCAAACGGTTTTGGCGCATCGGTATCTTCAGTACGATCAGCGGTTAAAACCGTAGACGACTTGGCAATGTTGCCTTTTTCTAAAATTTGCGTCCAGCGATAGCTGAACCAACCGTTACGGATGATTAGACAGTCTTGATCTTTTGCTAACTGGGCGGCAACTGCTTCCATGCCATAAGTACCAGAGCCTGGAACGATGGCGACTGCGTCAGCATTATAAACTGATTTGAGCTCGCTAGATAAGTCATTCATTACTTGCTGAAAGACTTTGGACATATGATTGAGGGCGCGGTCAGTATAAACCACTGAATACTCTAATAAACCTTCTGGGTCGATATCTTGACGTAATGCAGTCATGGGACATTCCTTGTTTGTTGTTAGATTATTTAGATGTTATTAAGCTTTGGTTGTGACAAAGCTTGGTTACAGCAAAACTTAGCTACTAAGTTTAGGCGCTAATATAGATATAACTAACTAGGTAACAATGTTGAATCATGGTTGAGTAATCGCTGAATAACAGATATCAACTAATGAATACCAAATAATGATAGAGGGTATGACATAGGATTGACGATATAGCACTTTATCCTAGCGCTATTGCCGTTGGTGATTGTGTCTTGTACATCTTAGGTTTTATGAAAAACGAAATCATACATGACGTTTGCGCCATTATAGGTGCTACGCGGCGGTAGGCGAGTAATAATGGTCACTGACAACTTGTCAAAGCAAAACATATTAAACTAAAATAAGCGCGGTAATACTGATAGCGAAGACCGCCTTATTATCATTTAATACCAATATGACAGCTTGATATTAGCACTGATAATGACGGTTGACAACGGTTTGTTCATGTAACGATATAGCCTGCGCAATTTACGATTTTCTCGCAACTAATAGCCGCTTATTAGCGTTTACGATAGGCATCATGCAGACCCGATACCACAAAGTCTAGTAATTCACTATCGCCTTCGCGGGCGGCCTTACGCATAAGCTTCGATGGCGCGTGGGTTAACGTTTGGGTGAGACGCCGTGATAGTTCAGTAATGATATCTTCAGCACTCGCATCCCCTTGCTCAAGCTTGGCAATAGACTCATGCAGCAGCTTATCAACTTGGGTATGAGTGGACATCCGATAATGCTGAATATCTTTCCCTACTTGCCGTACTTGGAAGCTTCGCTCCATCTCAACGACCAGTTGGCTGACTAGCAGCTCAGCATCGACAGCCGCTTGCCTACGCTGTTCAAGATTGCCTGCGATTACATGTTGCAGGTCATCGACAGAATAGAGGTAAACATCATCTATCCGACTGATGGTTGAATCGATATCACGCGGTACTGCCAAGTCTATCATCAGCATCGACCGATAACGACGACGTTTTAGCGCTTGTATGGCCATCGTTTTATCAATCAATAAATCCATACTACCACTACAGCTACTCACAATATCAGCCTCTGCCAATACTTGTGGCAGCTCTTGTAAGGATCTAACCTCCACCCTGCGGTTGGGATTACGTAGCTCAGCCGCCAAGGCCTCGGCACGCTCAGGATTACGGTTGCAAATGATAATGCGCCCTACCCCAAGCCCTGCAATATGGGTCGCCACTAAGCGGTTCATCTCACCTGCCGCAACCACCAATAAGGTGCGACTAGGCAAATCATCAAAGATTTGGGTGACCAGTTTGGCCGCTGCAAAGCCGAGCGATACAGCTTGAGCGCCAACTTGGGTTTCATTGCGTACGCGTTTAGCCGCTGCAAACACCTGATCGACAACCCAGCCCAATTGATTGCTCAATGCATTTTCATCTTGCGCAAGATGCACGGCCCGTTTTATCTGACCGAGAATTTGCGGTTCGCCCAATATCATTGAGTCAAGGCCAGCGGCGACTCGTAGCCAATGGGTAAGCGCATGCGTATCACGATGCACATATAGATAAGGATCAATCTCAGTTAACGACAACTGCTTAAAGTTGGCAAGCCATGTTTTAATCTGCATAACGTGAGCGCTAATGGCAGCTGAGGAAACACTGGAGCTGGCAATAGTGTCGCTACTAAGCGTGTTATCATCTGATGCAAAATCATTATCGATAACTTGTAACTCTGGAATTTGCGAGGCTGATGAGTGAGGCAATGTTGTTTGAGGCACTAGAGCGTAGATTTCAGTACGGTTGCAAGTTGAAACAATCACGCTACCATCAGTAAAGACCTCTAACTGCTCAAGAGCGATGTTCACATCTTCACCCACAAGCGCCAAACGCTCTCGTAGAGCGACTGGTGCAGTTTTGTGATTAACCCCAATGACCACTAATCTCATTATCGATAGACCATAAACATAACGCTCACTGATATCATCAACTGTCACAAGGTGTCAAAAAGCAGCTGGCAAAAACATGCTCAGACACACCACAGTCGGACGTTAGCCGATGCATAAATGACGTGACGTTATTGATTTAAATAGGTTATATAGCAGATGCTATGAATATAAAACCGCTTATTATATCATTGTTACTGGTTTTATTTAACACTCACCTATCTGCGATAGCTGTTTGCTTGTATCTGGGCACATGAACAACAAATCAACCGCAATATCTGCTTTTAATTATTATCATTAATATCTACTATATTGATACCCAATATAGAGACTTATTATTCTGTATAGACGAACCTAGTAGACAGTCTGAAGTAAAAATTGAGGGTAGCCAATCTCAAACTGATAACAACAATCAGTATGCTACTATTAAGGCAGACTTTTTAATACGTTTGCTTTTTTAGAGCAGTTGAACATCTTATCATGATGCTAATAGCGGTTATTTTGGCTTTCAGTTAACATGAGTACTATTGTTTACTGTAGTCATCCGCTTTTATAATAAAGTGTCTTTTTTTACTGGTGAATACCATTATTCTATGATTTTTTTTGGGTTGTTATTTCAATCAAAACTCGCGCTGCAACTTGCATATGACAGTCAGCTTAGTATTCAGGATTTGTTAGACAGCATTTTGTCTCGTCTACGTCAGCGCCGCAAGCTAACCTTATTATTAGCCGCTTGGTTGTGCTTGGGAACTTCTGCTCATGCAAATTTCGTCGATACGCCGTCATTGTTATGTACACCTGAGACAGTAATAGTAGATATTGCTAATGATGCTAATGATAGTTCTATCAAAAACAACAGCACTCAACATGCTGTGTTTCATAGAAACAGTGCCGAGGTGACAACATCTCCATTGATGCCTAGCTCAATAATTGAAGATACTGACGATATTGATAGCTTTGATAATAGTTTTGATGATAGTGATGAGTTAGAAGATAAGTCAGAGGAGCAATACCCAAATAGCACAGTCAACATTGCTAGCTTACCGCCAGCGACTGTATTACAACCAAAGCTTAGCGAGCCTAGCCTATATGCGCTACTAGACGCTGAATTTGCTGCTGATCGCGGTAATATTGAGCGTGCATTAACGCTTTATAAACAGCAGTCTTTTAAAGAAGATGCGACAGCGGTATTTGAGCGCGCGCTTAGTTTATCGTTGCGTCATGATAATGTGGGTGATTCATTACAATTTGCCAAAATGTGGCAAGATCAAAACCCTGACCATGTTCCTGCTTGGTTCTATGTGGCGCATTTAGCGCTTAAAGCTCATGATTACACTTTGGCGGGTGAGTCCTTAAACCGTATTTTACGCTATGATCCACGTACCGATTTGAGTGATATATTGATTGGTATTTATCCAACGACAGACAAAGATCAACGTGAGCTTCTAGAAGCCTTACAGCCAATTAATAGTGAACAAAATGCCTCGCTCTCAGTATTAAAAGCAGGTTTACTCTATCAGTTTAATGAGCCTGAGATAGCAATTGTCCATATCAATCGAGCCTTATTAGGTCAGCCTGATTATGTTCCCTTTATTACCTTAAAAGCCGATATCTTGCGCAAGATCGAACCGGCAGAGACGGTAATCAATTATGTCAGCCAAGCACGCCTGCGTAATCCTGATAGTAAGAGTTTATACCTATATGAAATTCGCTATTTGCTTGATTTAAAGCAAAGCCAAGAAGCGTGGCAATTACTACTTGATGCCCATCAACGCTTTAATGATGATGCAGAGATTACTTTATTGGCTGCTTTAGTCAGCTTAGATATTGAAGAATATCGTAGCGCTGATCAACTGCTTAACATGTTGGCAAAAACTCCTACCTATCTTGATCAAGCTTACTATTATTTAGGTATTAGTGCGGAGCGTCAGCAGCGCTTCGAGCAGGCCAAGTCCTACTTAAATAGCGTCATGCAAGAAGACTTGGTACTGGCTGCACGTAAAAAAGTCGTCGACTTTGAGCTCCTAGATGGCAATATTGATGCTGCAATAAAAATCTTAGACAAGCTCCGTGAACAATTTGCAGTCTTCGCGCCTGAAACTTATGTTTTACAAGCGAATATCCTATGGCAGCATGATAAGGCTGATGAAGCCTTACAGCTATTGACTCGCGTCAGTCGCAAGTACCCTAATAACCAAACGATAGTATTCGCCCGGGTCCAATTGCTTGACGATCGCAATGACTATATCGTTAAACGTACTTTGCTCAATCATTTGCAAGCACTAGATCCTAGCAACCTATCTTACCAGCTCAGCTACGCACAATTGCTGTTATCTAATGATCAAAACTCTGAACAAGGGTTAGAGCTTGCACAAGCGATTGTCCAAGTTCGTTTCGATGATCCACGTTACGATAATGAGCTGCATCTGCAAGCTCTAAACGTATTGGCTAGCAGTGCTTTGGCTAATGAAAACTATGGGCAAGTAATTAGTTACTTACAAACCCCTTATGATGTGCTGCCAACGTTGCGTTCAGGCGTACTCTTGCTGCGCGCTTATCAAGGATTAGGCGAAAGCGATAAGGTCAATGCATTATTAGAGGACTTGCAACAGCGCTTTTCATTCGGACAACATAACGTCAACGATCGCGTACAGCTCTATTAATGTTTCGTCGATTTAACGGTATTCATCTGCTTGTGTTATATACAATCGTTACTCATGCCGCCAATAAGTCTTTAACAACAGGGCATAACTGGGTAACAAATTGAGCGTAGTATTTTTTCATCGCTTTATTTTGATTTTAATTTTGTAAATTTTTGAGGAACACCTATGTCAGCCTTCTCAACAGCAATAAGCCATAAACCTAAAAAGTTAGCGGCGTTTGGTGCAGTTACCGCTGCGTTATTAATTACTTCTGGTTGTCAGTCTTTGCAAGGTACAAGTGCGACGAATAAACCCACCTCTCCTATCGTACAAGTACAAAAGCTCGATAATTTTAATATCACCGGCAAAATTGGGGTAACGACTCCTGCCAATGGGACAGCCGAAGCGCAAGGTGGTAGCGCCTTTTATGCGTGGGGTCAGCAAAACGAGCGTTTTGCTATCGAGTTAATTGGGGCCTTAGGCATTGGCAAAACCAATATCGAATATAACGGCCAAACGGCAACATTGGTTAGTGAAAAGACAGGCACGTTAACCGCTGACAATCCTGAAACCTTGCTACAAAAAGCAACTGGCTGGCAAGCGCCTATCTCGCAGATGCCCTACTGGATATCTGGGCGTTCAGCACCTTCAGATACTGCGCCACAGCTAGACGCGCAAGGTAGGTTAATCAGCTCGGTCAATGGTCAATGGACGGCAAGCTTCACTTACAAGGGTACAGATAAACTACCTGCTAAGATTAGCGCTGTGCAGCCTGAAGGCCACAAAGTTATCATGACTATTAACCACCAAAGTAGTTAATAAATATAAAGAATGATGACTGCTATTTATGATTAAGAATGCTACCACTGCCAATAAAGTGATCAGCCGTTTGTCACCTGCAAAGATTAATTTATTTTTGCATATCACCGGTAAGCGCGCTGATGGCTATCACAATCTGCAAACGGTATTTCGCCTGCTCGATTGGGGCGATTATTTGCATTTTTTGGTCGCAGATAACGCGATGGCTATTAGCGCTGATGATTCGTTAGACGTTAATAAGCTATGTGGTCAGTTATTGGCGTTAACTGGCGCAGAAACGATAACTACTAGTATAGAAGACAATCTAATCTTTAAAGCCACACGTGCGTTACTAGTGACTGCCATACAGTCAAACAAACTCCCTAAGCAGCTACCCCAAGTAAAAATAACCTTAGACAAGCATTTGCCGATGGGTGCAGGCTTGGGCGGCGGCTCTTCTAATGCCGCGACTACTTTATTGACATTAAATGAGATTTGGCAGCTTAACTTTACTCAAAATGAGCTGATAAAAATTGGTGCTACGATTGGTGCAGACGTGCCAATCTTTATTTTCGGGCAAGATGCTATTGCGATGGGTATTGGTGAGGAGCTGACAGCCATTGATTTGCCAGATCAGCATTATTTAATATTGACTCCTGATGCCCACGTCAATACTGCTAAGCTATTCGCTCATCCTAAATTACAGCGTGATATCGCACCACTATTAATACAGACTATCCAAAATCAGTCTAGGAATTATACGCAAAATCTACTTGCACCCTACCACAATGTCTTTACTTCCGTAGTGAAAAGCCTCGCCCCTGCCGTTAATGAAGCGTTACGTTATTTGCAAGGCTTAGAAGAAGTAGCATTGGGTACAGCACGCATGACTGGCTCTGGTAGCGCGGTATTCCTGCCACTGGATGCAAGTGTGATTACTGATAAAAAGCTTTTGGCGAATTGGGTTGCAAATGCGCCTTGTCCAGCCTATGTGGTAAACAATTTACCATCTTAAACGCTAACTTGTGTAGGATGCATTTTACGCATCGAAAAGCTATGGATCGCTTAAAGATGGTGCGATGGGCGCACCCTACTCAAGCTCAATCTACAGGCTAATCTTGAATCCCTAACCAAATCATAGCAGCTGATTCTTCGTCAGGATTGAACCCCTTGACATCCAGATTTGGTATCATCCAGCCTTCAATTTCAGCCACCTTTTGTAGCCATTGCTGTTCGCTAATCACTGCCATTTTGCCAAAATACTTCATTGTTGCCCACAACTCAGGCATACGTTTCATCTCATCCATTACCGCCGAAAACGATGGCATTGCAAAGCTATTAATGCGATAAAGCAAGGTAGCATTTTGTAGTTCGGTATTTGAGTCAGTCTGATTCATAGAAGCCGTTGCTTGCATCCATTCATCAAGTAGATGCTTCATATCATCACTGCTAATTTTGCCATTGATGGTCAATTCAATATGATGCTTACTAGGCTGAGTTAGAATATAAGTCATGTCATTCTCCTCGTTTAATGCGTGTTGATGACGCTATTCATATCCATACTACTTGAATTTTTTCATAGTAGTGCGCTAAATATGTTTAGGAATGCCATCAACCCAAACCCACAGGACTACCCTGCTCGGATGGATAGATACAAGCGAAAGGCGCTATTTTCTCATCCTTTCTAACTACAAAGTAGGCTGCACTTAATTCATTAAACAATTAGAAATAATTACGTCCGATAATTGTTATCAATTTTCACTACTAAGTTGCTGAACTCACTTCATAGTTTGCTCTTTACGAATAAAAGCCAGAAAAAGCCGCAAATGACTTGCAAAATCTGAAAAATTACTTATAATAGGTCGCCACAATAGGGGTATAGCCAAGTTGGTAAGGCATCAGGTTTTGATCCTGACATCCGTTGGTTCGAGTCCAGCTACCCCTGCCATATTTTAAGTGTATTGCTCAATCTATATTGGTAATAAGTACTGTTATTAGTAATTACTTAGCTTATAGTAATTGACAACACCCTCCCAATTTCGGTATAGTTCGCAACGAACACCGTTAGGGAATGCCGTTTTTTAGACGGTCTCCTAGGTAGTAGCGTTACGCTAATGTTTTATATTAGTAGCTAACGTTCGATAAGCCTAAACATTACAGGGGTATAGCCAAGTTGGTAAGGCATCAGGTTTTGATCCTGACATCCGTTGGTTCGAGTCCAGCTACCCCTGCCATTTTCTGCTGTAACGTTCATCACACTTTTCTTTATTTGAGCAGTTAGACACTGCTTAGCGGTCGCTGCTTGAGTCAATCAATAGGACTTCAGTCATGCCTTATTTGGCGATTTTTACGGGTAATGCCCACCCTGAATTAGCGAAAACCGTAGCCGACCACCTACACATTCCTCTTGGTAAAGCTGACGTTACTCGCTTTTCTGATGGCGAAATCGCTGTAGAAATCAAAGAACACGTACGCGGTAAAGACGTGTTTATCATGCAACCTACCTGTGCACCTACCAATGATAATTTGATGGAAATCATGATGATGGCCGATGCTTTGCGTCGTTCAAGTGCGGGTCGTATTACCGCCGTGATGCCCTACTTTGGTTATGCTCGTCAAGATCGTCGTCCACGTTCAGCTCGTGTACCTATTTCGGCTAAAGTCGTCGCTGATATGCTTAACATCGTTAGCATTGACCGTGTTATGACTGTCGATTTGCATTCAGATCAAATCCAGGGTTTCTTTGATATTCCTGTTGATAACATCTATGCCACCCCTGTTCTATTGAATGATCTCAAAAAACAAGATTACGACAACATCATGGTGGTTTCACCTGACGTTGGTGGTGTTGTTCGTGCACGTGCTATGGCCAAGCAATTAGGCGATACCGACATGGCGATTATTGATAAACGCCGTGCGCGTGCCAATGAATCACAAGTGATGCACATTATCGGTGATGTACGTGACCGTGATTGTGTCATCGTCGATGATATGGTTGATACTGCAGGTACTCTATGCAAGGCAGCAGAAGCGCTAAAAGAAAGTGGCGCACGTCGTGTCTTAGCCTATATTACCCATCCTGTACTATCAGGTAATGCACTCAAAAATATTTCTGAATCAGCATTAGATGAAGTCGTGGTTACCGATACTATTCCTTTATCTGATGCGGCCAAAGCTTGTAGCAAAATCCGTCAGATCTCTATCGCACCAATGCTAGCTGAGAGCTTACGTCGTATTAATAACGAAGAATCTATCAGCGCTATGTTTGATGCTTAGGTTTTTACTGAGTACTTGCCCTACTTTCTTTTGGCAATGCTCGTTATAAAACACTGCTTAAGTTTAAAAAAAAGCGTCAAGTGTCAGCACTTGGCGCTTTTTTTACCTATTAGGATTGCACAGTCATTTCGCGTAGGTCTTTATTATTGCTACAAAACCACGTATAATGCGCGCCTGTGCCAACCATTTGTCTTTTAATCTGGTTGGCATTCTCAAAAGTGCTGATCATGCTTAAGAGTAACGATTAAATTGATGATTAATGTCATAAAAATCATTACGATAAGCAAATGGCTAAATTTACTGGTTACGAATTTTATTGTTAACTGTAAATCTTAACCATCACCACCTATTAGTGGATTGGTCGCAAATCCACTTTTTTATGACCAGACACTTCCTCATTCTTTTTATAGGATTATATCCATGAGTATTAATCATTTTGAACTAAACGCAATTGATCGTTCTGCTGAGCTACAAGGTAAAGGTGCGAGCCGCCGCCTACGTAAGCAGAATCTTGTTCCTGCTATCATTTATGGTGGTGGTGAAGAGCCAACAGCTATCTCTATCAAAATTAACGAGTTAGTAAAATCACTTGAATTCGAAGCTTTCTTCTCACACATTTTGACTCTAAATGTTGACGGCGAAACGCATCAAGTTGTTATCAAAGACCTACAACGCCATCCAGCTAAAGGCTTCCCAATGCATGCTGATTTCCAGCGCGTTGTAAAAGGTCAGAAAATTAACATGAACGTTCCTGTGCATTTCGCTGGTCGTGAAGAAGCGCCAGGCACTAAAGCTGGTGGTGTCTTATCTACGCTAGTTTCTGATATCGAAATCGTTTGCCTACCATCACAGCTTCCTGAATACCTAGAAGTTGACGTATCTGGTATGGAAATCGGTGACTTGTTCCGTCTATCAGACATCAAACTACCTGAAGGCGTTATTATCTTCGATCTTGATATGGAAGACGCGCATGATCGTACTATCGTTAACATGCAGCCACCAACGGTTGAAGAAGTTGACGAAGACGCTGAAGATGTTGATGCAGCTGACGTACCTGCCACTGAGCAAGGCGCAGAAGCTACTAATCAAGACAAAGACGGCGAATAATAAACAACCTTTATATAGCGACCTAACGTCTGCTATGTAATACAAGGTTCGTTTAATTAAAAAACAGCAGGGGATTGATGTCTCCTGCTGTTTTTGTAAGTGCGGTTTGTGAATATTAGGATTGCAAACTATATTTTTTCAGAATGTAACAAATGAATGATACAAGTCTCACTTATTTGTGCATGATTATTTATTGAATTGAAGCAGAGTATTCTCATGTCCATAAAGCTTATCGTCGGTCTTGGAAATCCTGGGCAGCAGTATATGTTTACGCGTCATAATGCAGGATTTTGGTTCGTCTATCATTTAGCGCAGCAGTTCAATATTACGCTTTCCCCTGACAAAAAATTTCACGGGGTAACAGGACGTGGGCAGATTCATGGTCATGATGTGCGCCTATTGATGCCATCGACCTTTATGAATAAATCTGGACAGTCTGTGATACCAATGGTCAAGTTTTATGGCATTGATAATGACGAGTTACTGATTGCCCATGACGAGCTAGATATTCCTGCTGGCAGCATTAAGCTCAAAACAGATGGCGGCCATGGCGGACATAATGGCTTGCGTGATATCACTCCGCATATTGGTAATGACTTTCATCGCTTGCGTGTCGGCATTGGTCATCCGGGTCATAAGTCTAAAGTTAGCGGACATGTGCTCTCTAAAGCGTCACCTGATGAGCAAATCGCTATTGATAGTGCGCTAACTGCAGCTTTTGAGGCGCTACCTTTATTATTGGATGGTGATATTGAACGCGCGCGTTCGCAAATTAATGGTTTTAAACTGCCTGACTGAACGGTATTATACCTTCTGTTTAAAACTTACTACTTCTTGCTCAAAATTCGATGCTTACTAGTTAAAAACAGTACACGTTTTATTGTAAGTACCTGTTTTGATGGAGTAGTTAATAATGTTATTTTACGTTCTATACTTGGGCAGATGGTGCAAAATAAACCAATAAGGTGTTGAATTGACCTTTTATTTATATCTGTTTGTCCCCATTAACTGATTACTTTTGTTACGCTAAGGAAGCAATTCATGCTACTTAATATGCTTAAATGCAAATTGCACCGTGCCCGCGTCACGCATGCTGAGCTTCATTATGAAGGCTCGTGCGGTATTGATGGTGACTTGCTAGATCTTGCTGGTCTACGTGAAAATGAATCAATCGACATCTATAATGTGACCAATGGCAAGCGCTTTCGCACCTATGCTATTCGCGCTGAAGCTGGCTCTGGTATCATCTCATTGAATGGTGCTGCAGCCCATATGGCTGACTTAGGCGATATCGTCATTATCTGCGCCTATGCTCATTTTGATGAAGTAGAAGCCGAGACTTATCAGCCAAAACTAGTCTATTGCAATGAAGATAATACGGTCAAAGACACAGCCAATATTATCCCCGTACAAGTGGCTTAATACTTAATAGTCGTTAAAGTTGGTACTCAAAAGTACTTATCTTTATCAATAGCTAGGGCGTGTTCTAGTATTGGATCTGTCAAAAATATTTATTTCTATATAAAAGCTGAATCCAAATGGTGGTTCGGCTTTTTTTATATCAACTAAAAGCAAATTACTCATTTATTATTCGTAAAGGAAAGTACTCATGTGGTTGGCAGTTATTGCAATACTGGTTGGTTTAGCGATTCTCGTTTGGAGCGCTGATGTCTTTATTGATGGCGCAACTGCATTAGCAAAAAAGCTGGGGCTACCAAGTTTTCTGATTGGGGTTCTGATTTTAGGTTTAGGGACATCAGCACCTGAAATGGTGGTATCGGTATTGGCAGCACTAGACGGTAGTCCTGAGCTTGCCTTGGGTAATGCTTATGGCTCAAATATTATTAATATTGCGCTGGTATTAGGCGCGACAGTCCTCATAAGCCCTATCATCATCCATAAGAGCATCATAGCGCGCGACATGCCCATGCTGCTGCTGATTACTGCTCTAGCAGCATGGCAGTTGCGTGACGGCGTACTAAGCCTAGCTGATGGCATATTGTTATTAGTCTTATTAGTAATCGTCTTAGGCGTTCAAATCGTGCTTAGCTTACGTACGGGCAGCTTAGAATATAATGATAACCCTGAAGAAAACAATCTCGCCAAAGGCAACGTCGCAGTAGAAAGCAAGGATATAAGAAGTACGGAAACAGAAATACAAGGCGCGACAGCAAAAATTACAGACTCAGGCTATATAGAGCCAAGCTTAGCACGCGGGTTAGGGAGCTTGTTCGTAGGTATGCTGATGTTAGTCTTGAGCTCACGTGCGATTGTATGGGGCGCAGTTGAGGTAGCGACATTTTGGGGATTGAGTGAGTTGATTATTGGGCTGACTATCGTTGCTATTGGCACATCCTTGCCAGAGCTGGTCGCAAGTCTTGCCGCAGCTCGTCATGGTGAGCACGATATGGCACTTGGTAATATTATCGGCTCTAATATTTTTAATACGCTAGGGGTAGTAGGACTAGCAGCAATTATTGCACCGATTACAACCAATCCAATGATCTTATCTCGTGATGTACTGGTAATGGGGCTGATTACTTCGCTGCTCTTTGTAATGTGTGTATTTGCCTTTATCTCCAACCGCAAATTTGGCCGTACATCTGGCATCACAATGATACTATTCTTCGTTGGCTATACTGTATGGCTAATCCAAACAGCAAATATATAATCAATCGTATACTTATTAATTATTACTCAAACAATGACATTTTTCAGCTACTTATTTTGCTTACGGTTTCTAAAGCCGCGCCACAAACCTTCATGCGCTACTTTTGGCATTTTTAAAGTAATAGTGTTTGACAACATATCTTGTACCGCTAAGCCTCGGCGATTAAATAAGCAAAATACGTAGTTAAACACTAGGCCCAAAAATGCGCTGGTTAGTAAAATAGCGCGTGAGCCACCTATCAGACTACCAATAATGCCAAAAATCAACGGCATCAAAGCAGCCGCTAGAATACGTTTAAATGACTGACCCCACGTTAACAGATGTCCGGCGTTATTGACGGTTTTCAGTCGCCATGTCTGCATGCCTAGTGTCTGACCCCCTCGACGCCAAAATAAACCGTAAAAGGCCACTAGCGTCAGTATAAAGGATGGTGTCATAATAAAGTTCTGATACCATGTCGGCAGCGATTGTGCTTGTTCAGACTGCGTCCCTGTCTCCATGGTGAGCAGCGTCCCAATAACCGTTAGCACTGTCCCTACTAAGAACAATAACGCCAAAATCAACATCCCATCATAGAGAATAGCGACGATACGTGCCATTGGTTTGGCAATCGTAGGCTCTTCAATACGAGGCATCTGTTGTTGAGGAGTATTTTTTTGAGACTTTGACTTAGTGGCAGCTTTCGACGTACTTTTTGACATGATACAAGCTCATAGCAAGCAATGAATAGTGCTGCTATTGTACCGTAATTCAGGTACTTATCGTACATTATGATAAGAGAAGACCGACAAAGAAAGAGAATTTTAGTTGAAAACAAAGATAGTATTTTTATAAAAATAGCAGACATAAAAAAATCGCCAAATTGTCATAAGACAGGCGATTGATTTAGATGTTCTTTAAGCTTAGCAGTTATATTAACAAGTAAGCTAGTATGCAAATGGTGCGCCTGGAGAGATTCGAACTCCCGACCCCTTAGTTCGTAGCCAAGTGCTCTATCCAACTGAGCTACAGGCGCGTATTTTGCACATCATCCACTGCTTTTTAAATAACATTTACAGTAAATTAGGTTGGCTATTATATAGATAATCCAGCTGATGTCAACATGTTTTATTACTTAAAATAGGGTATTTTCTATTACAGTTTTTTAAAACTATTTCACATCGATATACTGCATTATAATCTAACAATAAACCGAATAAATGGCGGTGAAGGAGGGATTCGAACCCTCGATACGCTTACACGTATGGTTCCTTAGCAGGGAACTGGTTTCAGCCACTCACCCACTTCACCGAACGATTTAAGACACTTATCAAGATATTTGTAAAAATACTTTTAAACAAATATCCTTTCTAAACATAGTATCGATGCTAATGATACGTCTTATGTCGTGGGCGAGTATTATAACAAAGCCGAAACGAATTGCAAGCGTTACCCGTCATTTTCATGACACTTTCTGATTAATTTTGGATAATAGGCATTTTAAGGGGTCTATAAGCCTTTATTTCAAGCTTTTAACTGTGTTTTGAATGGTTTTGAAGTAGCTTATCTATAACTACCTCACCTATAACTAAAGCATCTGCAATTGAAGGATTCGTAATCGAAGAACTCGTAATTGAAGATGTAGCCTACTACTATGGCTTTTTAGGATTAGGCTAGCTATAGTAATTAGCAACTAATAATAATTGGTAAATACTCATTAACTATTTAGTAGTCATTTGATAGTAGTCAAATGACTGTCTTATTTGATAATCATAATAAAATACGAAAAGGAACGTTATGCGACCAGTGGTGTTATGTTTTTCTGGATTAGACCCTTCAGGTGGTGCAGGGCTACAAGCAGATATTGAAGCAATCGGCGCAGCAGGTGGACATGCCGCAGTCGCCTGTACTGCTATTACTGTGCAAAACTCGCAACAGGTGTTTGGCTTTGACGCTTGTGCTGCAACACTGGTAAAGGATCAGGCAACAACGGTACTTAATGATTTACCAGTTCGCGCTATTAAATCGGGTATGCTTGGCACCACAGACAACATTGCTATGTTGACGCGCTTATTTGCGCAGCAGACTATCAATGAAGATACGCCTTTTGTCCTTGATCCTGTGTTAGTTGCCAATAGTGGTGGTAGCTTGGGCGATGAGCAAACGTTGGTCACAGCATTCAAAGAGCTGCTCCCCTACGCTACGCTAATCACGCCAAATACTCATGAACTACGCGCATTAAGCGGTGAACAAGATCTACATATTGCTGCGCAAAAATTATGTGCGCAAGGGAGTCATGCTGTATTGGTTAAAACCTCTCACGACTTTGATAGTGGCGATATAGAGCAATACTTGTATGTGCACGGTGAAATGGTACATCAAAGTACTTTGCCACGCTTAGAAGGCGAATTTCATGGCTCTGGATGTTCACTAGCCAGCTTCATCGCTGGACGTTTAGCGATGGGTGACGAGCTGATTGCTGCGGTCAAAGCTGCTGACCGCTGGATTACGCAAACCCTGATTGCAGCAGATAGTCCACATCCTGAAGATAGCAGCGCACAATTGATCCCGAACCGTTTTATCACCTTTCAAAAGTAAACTTAAATGAGAACAGGCATAAAAAAAGACGCCCTATTAAGAGAGCGTCTTTTTTATAGTAAATATTTTTAAGAATAGTATTGGATACGAAATATTGCTTAGCCCAACATTGGCATAAAGCTCGCTGCCAAGCCGCCGATAAACATCTCGAGCAGAAGAAAAGCAACAAAGGCAACCATTGGCGATAAATCAAGCATGCCTAAGTTTGGCGTGATGCGGCGAAACGGCGCTAAGATAGGTTCAGCCAAATTAATGATGATACCAATGATAGGATGCTCAGATTTGGTAAACACCACAATCCAGCTCACAATAATAGAACCAATAACTAAATAGCGGCACATACGTAAAAAGTCTAAAATCAAACTGGTGGTACCAGCGAAAAACAACGGTGCAGGCGCAATACCTTTATGCGTTAACGCGGCTTTACCAGAGATATCAATCAATCGGATTAAAAACATCAGCACAATCGCCGCAATGCTTATACGACCTTGAGCAACCGTCGGAAAAATGCGTCCAAACGTGTCTACGATACGCGTGGCTTTATAAGCAGGGGCAATCATAGGATTGCTTGCATCCATCCCTGCAAACTGCAGCATAAAGCGGATAAACACCAGCATCATGGCGAAAGTGGTGACTAAATCAAAAATTTGCAACAACATGTTGTTCATGAAACGCTACTCAATGTGCCACTATTAAATGCCATTACAGCCGTGGCTTATTTATATTAAAGGATTTTTTTATTAAATTAAATTCTTATTAGACTATTCATTTTCTTTACTTAGTGCTTGGCTACGGTCATAGCAGGCCTGCATTGCTTCAGCAATTAGGCGACCAATCTCATTACTCTGCATGGATTCGATAGCCGCTTGCGTAGTGCCATTCGGCGACATGACTTTACGACGTAGCTCGGCTGGACTGTCATCACTATCAATAGTCATCTGGGCTGCGCCTAATACAGTCTGCATAGCTAACGCGGATGCTTGCTCTTTATCCAGACCTAACGCAACTGCTCCGTCAATCATCGATTCGATAAAATAAAACACATAGGCCGGTGCTGAACCAGAAACAGCGGTCACCGCATGCATATGCTCTTCATCATCTACCCACATGGCCAGACCTGAAGCTTCCATAACTGCTGTTGCCAGCTGCTTCTGTGCTTCGTTGATATCATCAGTCGCGTATAACCCAGTTGCGCCCATTTGTATTTTAGAAGGCGTATTTGGCATCGCGCGTACAATATTGCGGTAGCCACCAAGCATGGTAGAGAGGATATCAGTCGATAGTCCTGCTGCTACTGAAATCACTAGTTGACTATCTAGGGCATCAGCAAATTCACTGACGACTTTTTTCATGACTTGGGGTTTTACCGCTAGGACGACGACGTCAGCACCAATGATAGCAGCCTTTGGATCTGCACTGGCATCGACCGTGTTCATTTTTTGATCGGCATACTGCTGACGGGTCTCAACGCTAGGTGCTGATACAGTAATGAGCTCAGGCTTAACACCGCAGGCAATAAGCCCACTGATCAAAGCTTGCGCCATGTTGCCGCCACCGATAAAACTGATCTTTTTATTATCTAGTACTGACATTATTATTCCCTACTAACAAAACTCAAGTTATTCAAAGGTATAGTTTTCTAAAGTATATCGTGACATCTAAAATGACACTTAGTCTACCATACTGCCACGGGAGCTGTTTGATAAATTGATGACGCTAGCAGTGATGTTAGGACCAGTTCAAACACTTAATGGTTACAGACTCTTGCATAGCTTGCTCAGAACATTTGTAGCGTTCGCTAATGATTTATCAGCTCCTAGCACCCAACTTTCAAATGGCGATACTAGTAATAACGGCAACTCTTCATCTTTCTGAGCGGATGCAGCACTAACGACCACTAAGCTATCCCGCAGCCATACAGGCACTCCCAGCGTTTGATAGAGTTTTTTCCCTGCTTGCGGACGCGTGGCGAGAGCAGTTTGAACGCGCTGTTGCCGACCTAATGGCGCAAACTTCAGATCAATCTCATCTTTATTGCTTATAAACTTATCGCTTATAGACTGTATCAAGGTATTGAGCGCAATCTCTAATTGCCAATCAACACCTTTCCCTGTACGCAATGTAACTGTTGCTGACTTATCTTGAGACAAGCTATTTCTGGAAAAAACGTTTTGAGCCAAACTTGAATGAGGTAAAGTTTGCGTTTGTCCAGTAAGTGGTAACGCTAGCCATTCGAGCCAAGTGCTACTAAGACGATATAATTGCTGACGATAACGGCGGATGCTGTATGGTTGGGTACGTCCTTGCCAGTCTAATTGGGTTTGATGGTCGTGATCATTACGCTCAGTTAAGCTTAAGACATCATCTACAAGTTGCTTAGGCGGTGGCAGTGGTTCATCTTGCGTTAGCCAAGTGTGCAGTAATTGCCGTTGCCGATAAACAGGCAATGTATGTAGCTCATCAATATTCAGTACACGCTGAAACGGTGGATAACTCGAAACAGTAGCGGGCGGAACAATAGCCGTTTGCTGCAAGTCTTGCCTTGCTTGATCGCTCACGATAGCCTGAGCGTCCGCGAGTAACTGTGCACTACGAGCAATATTGGCTATTGCATTAGTGTTGTAAGCTGTGAGCGCTGGAAGTACCTCGCGACGTAAGCCACTACGCACATTATCGCCAGCCTCATTGGTAGGATCATCGATATAAGGCAGCTTTAACTGCTGAGCATAGTGACTGATGGTGGCACGACGTACCGACAACCAAGGTCGCCATAATACATTGCGATGCGTGCCTTGCGATTGTACTCGCCACGCCTGCATACCTGACAAGCCATTGACCCCTGCCCCTTGAATCAAGCGCATTAATACCGTCTCAGCTTGGTCATCAGCATGATGGGCTAAGAGCAGAACATCATCTTGATTGATATGGGCGCGCATAATTTGATAACGTGCTTGCCGCGCCGCTTGTTCGTCATGACCGTCTACCTTGGCGACTAACACCTGACAAGGTACTTGCTGAATGTGCGCCCACTTAGCGACATGCTCTGCCCAATGACGGCTATCTGCTTGCAGCCCATGATTAACATGCAATAATTGCGGCAAAAACGGCAGTTTACCTTGTCGATATAACTGCACACATAGCGCTGCTAATGCCAAAGAATCACGGCCACCACTACATGCCAGCCAGATGCGCCGACCGTGTAGCTGACTTCTATACTCAGCCATACTGGCCAATAAGGCCTTGGCCAAATCATCATCAATTGGCAACGCTGCTACTGGCTCAATAGGATATTGCAAGATGGCACTACTAGTCATAATCAGTCTTATTTATTCACATTTATAAACAAAAAAACGCGCCATAAAATGACACGTTTTTATTTTAGCATTAAGGTTAAGCATCTTATATGAAAAGCTTTATATTAAATCAGCAAGGCAACATGACTTCTGAGTTAAAGGTTTTTAGCTTTTCATAACGCTGCTCACAACGAACGTCTGCGTCCATATCTTTGATTTCATCTAGCTGCTCAAGAAGAAGCGCTTTTAGCGAATTCATCACTGGCTGCGGATGAAGGTGTGCGCCTTCGCCCTCTTCGATGACCGCATCTATCAAACCCATTTGATAAAGATTGATGGCGTTTAGCTTCAATGCTTCACTGGCATCTTGTGCTTTCTCAGCAGTCTTCCATAAGATAGAGGCACAGCCTTCTGGAGAAATAACCGAGTAAATACTGTTTTGCAGCATGTTTACTTTATCACCAACCCCAATTGCCAACGCACCGCCTGAACCGCCTTCACCGATAATGGTGACGATAATAGGCGCCTTTAGACTTGAAAATACCGCAATGCTCTCAGCAATTGCTTGCGCCTGTCCGCGCTCTTCAGCACCAATACCTGGATAAGCACCTTGCGTATCTACAAAAGTCATGACCGGAATGTTAAAACGCTCTGCCATTTTCACCAGACGTATCACTTTACGATAACCTTCAGGATTGGCCATACCAAAGTTATGAGCAATGCGCTCGCGCGTACTACGACCGCGATGTTGTCCGATGACCATTACTGGCATACCATCAAAGCGTGCCAATCCACCAATAATTGCTTTGTCATCAGCATAAGCACGATCACCGTGCAATGCATCAAACTCTGTAAACAGCTGATTAACATAGTCCATAAATAATGGACGTTTGGCATGCCGTGCAAGCTGAACGCTATCCCAGACGGTACTCATAGACGTTTCCCTTTTGTCGTTTTATCTGATTTATAAGATGCAATATCACATGTAATAATTGATTTGAGGCTAAATTGATGACTCACTAAAATGACCCTAACAAGCTATCAATAAGTAACTGTTACTGGCAATTAGAAATAAGGTACAGTTGTAAACTCAATAAAACTTATAGTAGCACAATTTATATACTGCGGCATTACTGCTAACAACGCTTTTGTAATGTATTTATTTAGCTACCTGAGACATACAGGCTACGCTGGTAACGTGGCTTCAACAACGCTAAGCTTAATACCCCATCTTGCAAATTGTTCAATTTCAACGCAAAGGTCTGAAAACAAAAAAGCATAATGTGTTTTATCGGTGCTGACAGTAATTTGCCAGCAGTTGGGAGCAGTTATTGCTAGCCGTATATCCGGCAGCTCATATTCACTACGGCTATGGTGTGCCAAGACTGCGAGCCTCAGAAATAGACATAAATAGACCAGATTATCACCGCCAATGTTGCACGTCTGCTCAAGCACATCGCTTTTTAGCTTACGTCTATGGTTGAGCATCAACTGCGCCATACGCTTTTGATCTACTTGTGAAAATCCTGGAATGTCTGAGTATTCAAGTAAGTAGGCGCTGTGCTTATGATAGCTACTGTGACTGATTGCTAGCCCAATCTCGTGCAAATATGCCGCACGTCTCAATACGTCAGCATCATCATTGGTCAATTGCAAATCTTCTTTAACTTGTTTAAAAAGGTGTTTGCTGGTTCTGACCACTTGTCTGGCTTGTTTTTTATCCACCGAATAGCGCTTGATTAGTGCCAACACACTACGATCACGTACATCTTCGCTAGCCAAGCGCCCAAGCATGTCATACATCACACCTTCGCGTAGCGCCCCATCAGAGTAAGCGATAGTCTCAATGCCAAGCACTTTCATAGTAGCACGTAGTACGGCTACGCCTGCTGGGAATACTGTCTTACGGTGCTCTTTCACACCCTCCAGCTCAATGTCATTTACATCACCAATCTTAATCAGCAATTTCTCTAACTTTTTGACGCCTTGATAAGTGACGCGCTCTTGCTCATCTGCCCAGCCCTTCGATACCAGTACATTACGCACCGCCTTAATCGTACCACTAGAGCCCACGACACTACTCCAACCCGCCCTTTGATACTGACCATTAATAGCCAGCACTTCTTTACGTGCGGCAACGATGGCACTATTAAAGGCTTCTTTGGTAATCTGCCCATCTGCAAAAAACTTCTTAGTAAAGGCCACACAGCCCATCTGCAAGCTTTCAGTCAGTAGCGGATCAAACCCTTGTCCGATAATAAATTCAGTAGAACCACCACCAATATCAATAACCAAGCGCTTATCACTACTAGCATTAGTATGTGAGACACCAAGATAAATCAGTCGCGCTTCTTCGCGTCCAGAAATAATCTCAATGGGCTTCGGTAGTATTTCGTTAGCTCGTTTTATAAAATCATTGGCATTTTTGGCTTGGCGTAACGCGTTCGTTGCTACGATACGAATACGCTCAGGTGATACGGCATCAAGACGAGCGACAAAACGGCTAAGACATTCAAGACCACGCTTCTCAGCAGCAGCGCCTAAAATATTATGCTCATCTAGTCCTGCCGCTAGCTGCACCTTTTCGGACATGGAAACCACTTTTCGAACTTCACCGTGATCAAGACGGGCAATAGCCAAATGAAAACTGTTCGAACCAATATCGATGGCAGCCATCAGTTCATCATCAGCAAGCGGCGAATCTATAATGTCATTATTGAGCATAGGAAAAATAGTTACCCTGTCAGATAAAGATGAGAGAAGATATTGGTCAAAATGAGACGATTAAAATGTATGAAAACCACAAGCACATAAACGCGTGCCCATTACACCAAACTGCTCACGTATTTGACGCAATTTTTGCCATTAAAGCATTTATGCCAAAAAGTGGCAAGTGACGCAAATTATGGTAAAGCGTCAAGCACATAATTAATAAAATAACAGACACTCCATCAAGACTTATTACTTGTGTTACTGATATCGGTTTGCTACATTGAAAGTCATCAAGATTGTAATAAATAACAGTCACTTAATGACAGTCTATAAATTTTATTGAAGTAGAAAGCCTTTTAATTATCAGAACTAACACCTGTCTTCGATAGACAATTAGCAAGGAAGCTAAACAAATGAATCAAACTACCACACAAAACACTACTAAAAATACCGACGCTCAAAGTATCGGTAATGCCAATAGAGACTTGATAAAGACAGTGAGCCCAACAAAGCAGAAGTTTTATGACTTCTATTTGGATGAGCATCAAAACATGGCTTGCCGTCGTTTGCACTTCGCAGGTAGTAGCTTTGGCTTGTTGGGATTGGCAAAGTCGGTCAAAACCCGTTCGCCAAAACCCTTACTAAAAGGCGTTGCTGCAGGATATGCTTGCGCTTGGGTCGGACATTTTTTCTTTGAAAAAAACAAACCTGCCTCTTTTAAGTTTCCACTAAAGAGCTTTGCTAGCGACTTTCGTATGTATACCGATGTACTGCGTGGTAACTTAAGCTTAAAAGATCGTAAATTTGATAAGGCACGATAAAGCTAAGCCTTTAAGTTGCTATATTAGATGTAGATAAAAAACACTGGGCTGCTAAAAATTGCAGCCCAGTGTTTTTATATTTTGAGAGCTTAGACTGGCTTAGTAAGATGCTCATTTAGCGCAAAGATTTACGCAGTATTTTGCCTACTGCCGTCTTAGGTAATTCATCGATAAACTCATATGACTGCGGGCGTTTATAACCTGTTAAGCGCTCGCTCGCAAATTGTTGTAACTCTTCTACGCTTAAGCTCGAATCCTTTTTGACTACAAAAGCTTTGGGCACTTCACCGCTGTGCTCATCTTCAATACCAATTACCGCCACTTCTAGCACTTTTGGATGCTCAGTCAACGCAGCTTCCACTTCGTTTGGATAAACATTAAACCCCGAGACCAGTATCATATCCTTCTTACGATCCACAAGCGTCAAAAAGCCATCGTCATCCATTATCCCGATATCACCTGATTTAAAATAGCCACCTTCGGTAAAGGTGTCAGTGTTATCTTGTCGCCAATAGCCACGCATCACTTGCGGGCCTTTGATACATACTTCTCCAGGCGTCCCGATAGCACAAGCTGACCCATTTTCGTCAATGATTTTGATATCCATCATTGCTAACGGCAAACCAACACTACCATTAAAACTGCTAATCCCAGGTGGATTAAAAGAGATAACTGGAGAGGTTTCAGACATGCCATAACCTTCATTGATAATCATACCGGTGACTTGTTGCCACTGATCAGATACTGCTTTGATGATCGCGGTGCCACCACCGATAGATAACGCCAAGCGACTAAAATCAAGGCTGGCAAATTTTGGATGATGGAGCATACCAATGAATAAAGTATTGACTGAAGGAATAACATGCGGACGATGCTGCTCGATGATCTTGACTAATCCGTCGATATCACGTGGGTTGGTAACCAATATATCTTCCCAACCGCCATAGATACCAAGCAAACCACAAACAGTAAATGAGAAGATGTGATAGAGCGGCAGCGGATTGAGTATTTTAATCTGCTCGCTACGTCCCGCTTCAATCGCACTGCCAAACATCGCATAACACTGACAGACATTTGCCATGACATTGTAATGCGTGAGCATCGCACCTTTAGGCTTACCTGTCGTACCACCGGTATACTGCAACAAGGCCAAATCTTCGCGCTCAATAGTGACGTCTTTCAAGTCTTCTGCGCGCTGCGATTGCATAATGTGTGCAAACTTTATGTTATCAGGCGCTATGTTTTCTTGCGATGATTCAGTAGCAGTTGCTGATACTGGTACGCTATGTGAATCATTGGCTGAGTGGGTTTGATTTGAGCCAATCTGACTTAATAAGGCAATATCATTATCAGAAGGTGCAGCGTTAGAATCTATAGAACATCTAACGACCCATTTTAGTTGCGCCTTAACGTCATTCTCTAACTGTTCATAAGCTGTGCTCATACCATCAAGGACGATAAGACCACAGGCTTGAGCATCCGTCAGCTGATGCGCCAACTCATAGTGGGTATACATTGGATTAACATTGATCAGTACCGCACCCACCCGCAAACAACCAAGTAATACCACGGCATACTGCAATATATTTGGTAGTTGTACAGCAATGCGGTCGCCTTTGCTTATTCCTTGTGTTTGCAAAAAAACGGCAAAGCGGCGACTAGCGATATCTAACTGCGCAAAGGTTAGCGTTGCAGGCCCCATACTAAAAGCCACAGAATCACTGTGCTGATCAATCTTTGGTTGTAATAAATCTATCAGATTGTGCTTATCTTCTAACACATTTAGATTATTTCTAAGTCCATACTTTTCATACGCAGCTTGCCATAATGGAGGGACGGTGCTGCTAGGCGCATTATTGTCAAAGCTAGTATTCATCGGTTAGCGTCCTTGCTTAATTATCATTATTAGCCTCAGAATAGCACAATCTAATAACAATTTTTTAAGCGACTGAGTCACTTTATTTGGTTCGTCATTAGCAGTATTTTTTAGTCTATACGTATCGCTTTTGATTACCAGTATATAGGGCAAAAACTTGGATCGATTAGCTTAAAAATGTAGGTGCAATCACGTATACACGATCACCAAACCACTCCTAAATTCGAGATATAGCCATGTTATGCTAAATGTCATTTCATACAAGGAAGGAGATTATATGTTTATCATGAACCATATTAAAAAAGTCGGCGGCCTTGCTTTACTGTCATCAGGACTGTTTGTCAGTGCTCAAGCATTCGCAGCAAACACCTGCGATAACACCTATACTCAGACCGATATTAACCAGTGTATTGCAGCTGAGTTGGCCGTAGAAGACCAAAAACTGAACCAGTCTTACCGCAACTTTCAGCGCTTGCTTGATAGCTCTGAGAAACAGCAATTAAAAACGGTGCAACTGGCATGGATTGACTTTCGAGACAAAGCTTGCCAGTTTTCTGCCCATTCGGTTCGTGGCGGTAGTGCTTATCCAATGGTACTCAATGGTTGTTTGACCACTTATACACAACAACGACGGGTGCAATTAGATGCCGACATTGAAAACATCAAAAGAAATAGATGACTATAAAAAGTAGATAATCACAAAAAAACCAGCACCTCTTAAGGTACTGGTTTTTTATTGCTTTTATTAATGGTGCTTATGACTTTGGAACAATTAGAATAGATTAAGTATTGGACATTTCTGCAAATATCTCATCAGCCGCTTTAATCGATGCTTCGATGTCTTCATTGCTATGCTTGATAGACATAAAGCCAGCTTCATAAGCAGACGGTGCCAAATAAATACCGCGATCTAACATGCCGTGAAAGAACGTATTAAACACGTCCATATCACATTCTGTCACGTCATCAAAGTTCTGAGGTACAGTGGTCTCATTGTCTCTGACGAAGAACATACCAAACATGCCGCCTAATCTATTGGTGCGTAGCTTAATACCATGCTTGTCAGCAGCCGCTTGAAAACCATCAACGAGCTTATCTACTTTCGCTGATAATTCATCATAGAAACCGTCTGCCGTTAAGTCTTCAAACATAGCGATACCAGCACGCATCGCCAGTGGGTTACCTGATAACGTACCCGCTTGATAGACACCGCCAAGTGGCGCGATGCAAGACATGATGTCCTTCTTACCACCGAAAGCGCCAACGGGTAAGCCTGCACCGATGATTTTACCAAAGCAAGTCAAGTCAGGGTCGATACCGAAGTGTGCTTGTGCACCGCCAAGGCCAACGCGAAAGCCCGTCATGACCTCATCAAAGATCAGTACCGCACCATTCGCTGTACACTCTGCACGCAAAGTATCATGGAACTCTTGGGTCGGAATAACCATGTTCATGTTACCAGCGATCGGCTCTAAGATAACGCAGGCAATCTCTTCATCCCATTTTTCAAAGCAATCCTTAATCGCTTGCGGATTATTATAAGGAATCGTAATAGTATGCTTAGCAAAATCCGCTGGTACACCTTTTGACGTTGGTTCACCAATATCAAGCATGCCCGAACCTGCTTTTACTAACAAGCTGTCTGAATGACCATGGTAGCAGCCTTCAAATTTGACAATTTTGTCACGTTGGGTATAGCCACGCGCCAGACGAATCGCACTCATGGTCGCTTCTGTGCCTGAGCTGGTCATACGAATCATCTCAACACTCGGGACGATTTCACAAATTTTATCTGCAACAGTGGTTTCAAACGGTGTTGGTGTACCGAAGCTTAAACCATCATCAGCGGCTTTTTTGACTGCATCAATGACTTTTGGATGCGCATGACCCAAAATCATTGGACCCCACGAGCCAACATAATCGATATAAGCATTGTCTTCGGTGTCATAGATTTTGCTGCCGTTAGCGCGGTGCATAAAAATTGGCGTACCACCTACCCCTGCAAAGGCGCGGACGGGCGAGTTGACGCCACCTGGAATATGCTTGCTTGCTTGTGCGAAAAGCTGTTCGTTTTTAGTGCTCATAGTTATTCTCTATTATTTTATTAACAGTAAATTCATTCTTTTATTAAACGTCATTTAAGCTTTTTTAACCACAGAGGACTTAAGCTTCATCGGACCATAGCCATCAAGTTTACAGTCAATATCATGGCCATCGGTAGCATCTGGCAATAGACGAATGCTTTTTGCCTTAGTACCTACTTTAATAATGGTTGACGATCCTTTGACCTTTAAGTCTTTAATGACAGTAACCGCGTCACCATCTTGCAGCTCGTTACCGACCGCATCACGAATGACCGCGTCTTGGTCTTCAGCTTGCGCCGCATCCGTTTCATCCGCCGTCCATTCATGAGCACACATCGGACATACCAGTAACGCACCATCTTCGTACGTATATTCAGCATCACATTTTGGGCAATTTGGTAAGCTCATAATTTCCTCGGCAGCCATCATCATTTAGGTTTATTCTAGACCCAGCCTAGATATAACATTGTACCGTAACTCGTACCCTTTAACCAATTTGTACGGTTGAAAACTGGGCGCTGTGCCCAATTTAAAGCTTAACCACAGCGTTTTTTATGACCTTGTTTTTTGTGGTACTCTTCCTAACCTTATATAGTTTTAATACCTCTATCTTTAGGACAAACTTCCATCAGAAGGATAATAACAATGACTCAATCTTTAAATGTATCGACTTTGCCGCAGTTTGCACAATTAACCATCCAAGGCGAGGATGCCGAAAAATTCTTACAAGGGCAATTGACTTGTGATGTCACCAAGCTCGGACTTAGCTATCAAGCAGCGGCGCTTAGCAATTTAAAAGGTCGTATTGAATTCGGTATTTGGATTAAAAAACAAGCGGAAAAGCACTTTGATGTAGTGATCAGTGCCGATTGCGCTGAGTCTTTTCAAGCGCATGTAAAAAAGTTCGGGGCATTTTCAAAGTTTGAGACTAGCGCACCGATAGCGATTTACCCTTGTGTGCTCGCTGATGAGCCGACCTTTAGTCATAAGGACGATCATAATACGCCAGCAGATACTCAAGCTTGGATGCAGTGCAGTATCGAAAACGGTAACTATTGGATCGTGGCAGCAACGCAAGGTCAATTTCAGCCGCAAGAGCTGCGCCTCCATCAACGCGGTGGTATGGACTACGATAAAGGCTGCTATTTGGGTCAAGAAGTCATTGCTCGCATTTACTTTAAAGCGGCACCCAAAGCATTTTTACATTATGTGAAAGGCTCAGGTGATGTCCCAGCAGCAGGTGACAAGCTTGATAAAATCCAAGTGGTCAATGCCGTTGCTACTGCCGAAGGCTTTGAAGCATTAGTTGTTGCACGCCCAGCACACCTTGATGATAGCGAACTTACCCTATTAGAATTACCGCCAGCACTCCAAGCCGATGTTGCGCGTCCGCAGTAATGGGCTAGTGGCATTAACTAGAAGTACTGATAGTAACTGATAACTGTTAAGAACTTTAATAGCTACTAAAAAATCACAGTAGAGCGTCCTATGACACATATTGCGGTACTCGGAGCGGGCGTGGTGGGTGTAACCACCGCATGGTATCTTCGCCAAGCAGGCTATGATGTGACCGTTATTGAGCGTGAATCTGCAGCCGGTATGCAGACTTCATTTGCCAATGGTGGGCAGATATCCGTCTCGCATGCGACGCCTTGGGCCAATCCTACTACCCCAATGAAAGCGCTTAAATGGTTGTTTAAAGAGGATGCGCCGCTACTGTATCGCTTACGCGCTGACAAGGCGCAGCTTAAGTGGGCGATGCAGTTTTTGCAAGAATGCCGCGCAGATAGAGCCGATGCCAATCTAGTGCAAATGGTACGTCTAGGATTATATTCACGTGATAGTTTGCAGCAGCTGCGTACTGATATCGGTATTGATTACGAGCAGCAAAAGCGCGGTATCATGCATTTTTATACCGACCAGGCTGAGTTTGATGCCGCCATTGTGCCAACACAGCGTATGCAAGAGCTAGGCTGCGAACGCCATATCATTGATATCAATAATGCCGTCAGTCTGGAGCCAGCGCTCTACCCTGTTGCCCATAAGCTCAAAGGCGCTACTTATACCAGCCGTGATGAATCAGGTAATGCCCATCTATTTACTCAGCGCTTAGCTGAGCGCTGCGCCAAGGCTGGCGTGCAGTTCTTATATGATACGGAGGTTTTGACGTTAAACGCTGACGCCCACTCTACTAGTCCGCATATCCATAGCATCACTATCCGTCCCAAGGGCGAAAATGCGCAAACCTTTAGTGCAGACAGCCATGTACTGGCACTTGGCAGCTATAGCGTTGCATTAATGAAGCCTCTCAATATTCACCTGCCTATCTTCCCTGCCAAAGGCTACTCGGCCACTTATCAAATCAATCCGCGCGCCCCTCACCTAGCACCCTTTGTCAGTCTCATTGATGATGAGTTTAAGCTTGTGACCTCACGCCTTGGCGATAAATTGCGCGTTGCTGGCACGGCAGAATTCAATGGCTACAATTTGGATTTGAATAGCACACGCTGTGAAGCTATCACTCGCCGTGTACAGCAGCTATTCCCAAAAGGCATCATTGCTAACTCTGTGCAATATTGGACAGGACTGAGACCGATGACCCCATCAAACGTACCGTTAATAGGACGCGCGCATAAGGGTCAAGTCCGTCACGGTAGTCACAATACAAACGCTAGTTTTGACAATTTATGGCTCAATACTGGTCATGGTACGCTTGGCTGGACGCATGCTTGTGGCTCGGCAAAAGCTATTAGCTTATTGATACAGGGCGAAACACCGCCAGTCGATTTTGACTTTGTTGGTGTGAGTTCTCATAGATAGTATCTTTAAAGCCAATATATTTTGGCTGGTAGAAATTTTCGCAGCCTCTGTCTGGCATAGCGCACAGCAAGCAAGAAAATTTTTACCAGCCATACGTAATACGTATTCGCCTTGTATAAACCATAAGCGAATAATAGATATAAAAAAGACGCCCTTATAGATGCCTTCTTTGTTCAAATGTTAGACTTTCAATTTAGCGCAATGCTAATTTTATGCAGCATTTCCTGACTCAATATCGGAAGATTCAATGTTGGAAGATTCAGTTTCGGAATCAACGCTTGAATCAGTAGTCTCCAAATCAACCACTTCAGGCTCAACTGCTTCTAACTGCACAGGTACGCCGTTGACCGCCGCATTACCACTTAACTGATCGATTAACGTATCGTCCGTCAAGTCATTCACACTGACGCCTGCATGCGCTTGAGCAATCTTCTGTTTCACACCTTTACGGCCGTGACCCCAACCATGCGGGATGCTCACCACTCTTGGCATCAGCTCATCGGTGACTTCTGCGATGATATTCACACTGCCAACGCGTGAGGTAACTTTTACGTTTTGACCGTCCTCGATACCGTATTCTTTGGCCGTTTCAGGATGCAACATAAGCGTACAGCGTGGCTTACCTTTTACCAACCGATAGCTGTTATGCAACCACGAATTATTACTACGTACATGGCGACGACCAATCAATAGAATCTGCTGATCATCATAGTCCTGCATCATCTCCTGTACGCGCTCTAAATCTGCTTGATAAAAATCAACGTTAAGATGTATTCGCTTGTCCTTATGTTTTAAAGCTTCTGGCAACATCCTTTTGAGAGCCCCTAAATCAATTCCATGCGGATTTTTCTTTAGTTTCTTTAAGTTTAGACCCTTATAAGGCCCACGCTTTAGTCCCTGGTTGAGCACAAACTTCGGTCCCAAAACCTTTACTAGTAGACGCTCAACTCTGGTTGCCAGTGGTGCTTTTTTATCTAAACGTTTTGCCAATTCTAAGTAGATTTGCCAGTCATGTTTGGCACTTTTTTTCTTACGGAATAAAGCTTTTGAATATTTAGCCACGTTATGTACGGCAAAATTGTTAAAAGTGACGTCATAATGATCGCGCTCTAGTGGTGATACGGGTGGCAAAATGATATGGGCATGACGACTGGTTTCAGTAACGAAGTAATCAATAGCGACCATAAAGTCTAAGTTGGCAAAAGCCTCGTCTAATTTTTCACCATTGGGCGTGCTGAGTACAGGGTTGCCAGCGACAGTCATAAATCCTTTTAACTGTCCCGCACCTTCTACCAGCATCTCATCCGCCATCGCCACGACTGGATAATCACCATTGAAGTCAGGCAAATTACTCACGCGGCTATGGCGCTTACCTAAATAACCTGGACCTGAGTTATTGACCACATCGACTGCAGGATTGGGGAACATTAGACCACCCACTTCATCCAAACGACCCGTAACAATATTAATGACCATAATCAAATACTGACTTAATAAGCCAAACTCTTGCACCGATACGCCCATGCGTCCATAACAAACGGAGCTTTCGGCTTCACAAAATTCTTTGACGAGTCGTTTAATCTCACTTACAGAAATGCCAGTAATATCAGCTACGGATTCGGCGCTATAGTCTTTAGCAAAGTCTGCAATGCGCTCAATCTCTGGTGCTAAGGCCGCCGCCCTATTATTTTTAGCGCGCGCTTTGTCCGCATAACCTTGTAAATAGATTTCATTAAGCATGGCAAGTAATAGTAAGACATCCGTCGCTGGGCGAATAAAATGATGCTCGCTAGCAATATCTGCCGTCTCGGTGCGTCTTGGATCTATTACCACCACTTTGCCATCACGGGCTTTGATATCTTTGAGCTTTTGGCGCATATTCGGTGCGGTCATAATACTGCCGTTAGACGCCAGCGGATTGCCGCCAATGATGAGCATATATTGGGTACGATTGACGTCAGGCACAGGAATGCGCAGCATATGCCCAAACAGATGCATACTCACGATATGGTGCGGCAGTTGATCGATAGAAGTCGCAGAAAAACGACTACGCGTTTTTATACTGGTGAGTAAATGCTTAATCGTTAACATGCCGCCCAGATTATGGACGTTAGGATTACCTAAATAAATACCAAGAGCGTTTTTACCATGTTTTTTCTGTACCGACTGAATACCAGCCGCCACTTTATCTAGAGCATCTGGCCAGCTAATCTCTTTCCAACCGTTAGCGGTTCTTTCAACCGGATGACGCAGGCGATCATTGTCTTCATGCAAGTCCTGCAAGGCAGTCGCTTTTGGACAAATATAACCTTTGGAGAATGGATCGTCTTTATCGCCTTTAATCGATAATACCTTGTCACCATCGTGCTTGATGACGATACCGCACATGGCTTCGCATAAATTACAGGTTCTAAAATGTGTTTGCTCATTCGTCTTGGTTTGTTCACTACTCATGGTCGCGCTCCCTGTTATTTCTAATATCTTGTTTCGATATAAATTCCGTTTTATGACTTCAATATCTTTAATAACCTTAATGGCTAGCTACTAAATAATTAGCCATTTACTCTTCGCAATTCTTTTATAAAAAAACTGCTGAACAGTGAATCAAAGTTCTTACTCAACATCGTAATTGCTTGCTGTCGTGAATAACGTTGTTGATGGCAGCCCAATATCAATTCATGTACTTGGGCAGCAGCGATATCGACACAGAGGTTAACTTCAGATTTCTCAAAAGAGCACTCGGCTGACTGTAATCCTTGCATGAATATATCCGTCCACTCTGTTTGTATCTCGCTAATTAGGCTTCCCAAGCCTTTATCTTCTACTTTTGAACCAAAGCGCAGACTGTCTTCGATTAAGCGTTGAAACAATTCGATATTCTGAAACGCTGCATCAAAAATCATGGTCAAACAGTGCTGACAACGCTGATTGAATTGATCTCTGGTCAGCGTTGCATAGTCTTTTAGCATATTCACCCAAGCCATTCGCATCGGTGATAAATAGTTATCTTTAAGCTGTTCACTTAACTCATGCTGCAACGCATCTAAGCTATCAAAATGGTTATAAAAACTTGGCTGGGCAATACCTGCGCCTTTCGCGATTTTATTCATGCTCATGCCACAAGCGCCTTCTAAGCTATACAGCTGCAAGGCACTTTTCAATAAGGCATGACGCGTGTTAGCTTTTGCCAGTTCACGCTTTGTTTCCGTTTTTGTATAACTTACTACTTTGAGTGTATTCACTGTCAATCTACCGTAGCTTAATCAAGCATATAATGTATTTATTATTTCAACTATAAGGCTATAGTCATTTAGACAATAAGTCTATAATTAAATCTGCAGCAAAGCTTAATTATTTTAAAATAATATTTACTGAGCCTTTGCATCTCTACTAATTACTTTTAAATTTGCTTACTATTTTTACGTATTTTGCTGGAAACTACGCTAGTTATTACACAAATATGCGACTCATAACATAGGCATGCTAATTTCTATAAAAGAGCAACACTCTAAACATTGCGTATACAGACAAGGCAATTTTGAACGCCTATATTAGATATCACCAGCTAGCCTATTGATATTTACCGATAGCTACTGAGTAAAGTTACAAATCAAAGAAAGACAGATGGAAGAAACGTCTCAAAATTCAATTTAATAATTAAAAGAAGGAAAATAATAATGAACGAACATACTCTAAAAGGCGAATGGAACCAAATGAAGGGTTCAGCTAAGCAAAAATGGGCTGACCTAACTGATGATGATTTATTACATGTTGAAGGCAGCCGCGACAAACTAGTAGGCAAAGTGCAAGAACGTTACGGTCACAGCAAAGATGATGCTGAACGTGAAGTAGATGAATGGCGCCGCGAAAATAAATACTAAGTTTTTTTATGACATAAGTAAGTGAATAGTATTTGAGTTAATACGAGCTTAAAAGCAAAAACCGCATGGAGTTCATGCGGTTTTTTATTGACTAGTGTTTCATGTAGAGTTTGGTGAGTATATCTAGAAAAATGACTGAAAAGTAAAAGAGATATGAGAGATTTGATCTACCAAAACTTTCTCAATGTCCAGACACGATAAAACCGCATAGCAAATAATTGTTATGCGGTTTTATTGTTAACTATCCATGTTACCTATCACGACTGTTTCCTATGCATCCTTGCATAATATTCAGTATATTGTGATACTGGGCATCCTACCCTTTTTACTACGGTTATCAGCAAAGGTTGTGCGTCCTTACTTCATTTACTATTATCATCCTGATGCTTGTAAATGAATCATTATCCTTAATGCGGTTAACTCAATCCTTGAGTCGTACTCCCTAATGCCGTGTGACTATAATGCCAAACTATCACCTTCCTGTTAAGTCGCATAAACGTCATTGCTTGTAAGCATATGCTTACACGAATATTTCAAAATGATGTGTTTCTAATTTTTATACAGTAAATTTTAAATTATTTCATTGATTAAATGACAAACTGACATGGCAAATAAAATCAGAAAACCCCCGGATCACTTGACCTGCCGAGACAAATATAATTTTGATGAAAGTTATAGACTATCTCCACTCTCCCTCTGCTATTGAAATTCCTAGCAACGAAACCACTGTAAATAATATAATTTTTATTATTTTATTTTCTTTACATGCCTCTAGTTACATTGCAAATTAACATTCAATTAGCGATAAACCTAGCAATGGGAAGGATATTATTTACTATTAGCTAGTTATTATTGATTAAAAACCATTGAATTATTGCAGACGCATGGATTCTGTTTACATTTTATTAACGCTACCGACATTTGTTATCAAGTTTTGTAGACTACTATGCTTATGTAAGAAATTATTTCAAAGCTCAGAATAATGAAATAGCAGGATATTTTGGAAGTTATTTAATAAGTATTTTCTCTTATGCTATTGAAGTGCGATACCGTTTATAAAACTAGAACAACCTAATAAATAATAATGGTAGAAAAGAATCGTTTGCATAATAAGTTTTGAATCACTAGAGGAGAAGAGAAATTATGACATTTATATCTCGATTAACCATGAAAGCTGCCGTTTCAGCGGGTCTGGCAGTTACGCTATTAGGCGCCACCGTAGGTTGTACCGTGGCATCAGGTTACGATAATCAACCAGTCTATCGTGATGGCAGTTTTAGTCGTGCTAGCCAGCAATTACGCCAAGAGCTACGTCGCAGCGGTTACGATGTGATAAATATCAGGTCTGATGACTATCGTGGTCGCCAAATACTTGTTGTGCATGCAAAAAAGAAGAATCAGCTTTATGAATTAAAATATACTTATCCTGACCTTCAGCGTATTAGTTCAGTTAAGAAAGACTGGTCAAACGACTGGCAAGATAACGATGATTATCATAAAGATAAGAACAAACACAACAAGCAAAACTATGGTAATGGTCAGTACAAAGACAAGGGTAAAAAGAAAGGTCACAATGTCGAAGATAGGCTCAAAAACGAATCACGTTATCCAGTGATTAGGCAGCGTGCGATCAGAAAGGTCAGTGCGATGGGCTATCGAGTCACAGATATCGAACTCGATGAGAAGAAAAAACGCGGCATATTTGAGATTAAGGCAACACGTGGCGGACAAGACTATGATATTGAGCTTAGCTATCCCAACCTCGATGTAATCAAGGTTAAAAAAGACTGATTATTAATGAAATTAGCATTAGCACGAAGTTAAGCTTTTGGCATCGTTCAAGTTTTGGTGCCCTAGGTCAAACAAGCCAGTTTATGGTTTTGTTTGGCTTTTTTTTGTCTCTGATATTTAAGCAATGACTGTTGTCTTTGCAGAATTTATCCTCAAAAATCTAAAACCTTTATAACGTCATAAGCTGGGGTTTCATAAGGATGCGCATCTTTTAATGCCGCAATGACCTTATTAATGACGTCCTCATCAACCACCATTTCAACTCGCCATTCATCAACTTCTTCAAGTTTGTCATGCATACCAATATGCGGCGTACTGCCTGCCAATGGCCTGAACTGCCCCGTTCCCTGTACTTGCCAACAGCACTGCTCATAATTACCGATAGCCCCAGCACCCGCGCTAAATAGTGCAGATTTGACCTGCTCTAAAGCACTGTCTGGAATAAAAACCGTCAATTTATACATACATTGGCCTCATAGTTTTAGTTTGATGAAGAAATCACCCAAAAAGAAATCATGCAAAACAATCATACCCTTTACTTTTTTGATAAAGAAGGATGATCCGTCCATACGTAACGCAGTAGCCAGTCTTTCGCATCACCAGCATAATCAATGCCGATACGTGGACGTAGCGATAACGGCGGCTGACAACCATCATCTTCAATCCAGACATTTGATGCAGGACTAATAGTTTTACTATATAAAGTGCGGTCAATTTGCAGACGTTTAGTCAGTTTACCTGGGCCAGCAAACTGCTTTGAATGCGTTAATTGTTTGTCAGCGCTAAGATGCTGCTCATCTATCAATCGATCACTACAGTCCGTTAAAAACCCAGCTCGTATTAATACCGATTCAGGTGACTCTGCAGGCCCACTGATTAAATTAAGCATGTGATGTACGCCATAAGTAAGATAGACATAAAACACCCCACCTTGCTCATACATAATCTCAGTCCGTGACGTACGGGTGCCTGCATGCGAATGGCAGGCAGGATCATCTTCACCAATATAAGCCTCGGTTTCAGAGATACGCATACGCAATGTTTTGACCTCTCCATCACTATCAGTTAACTGTCTACAAAGCACCTTACCCACCAAGTCAGCGGCAACCACACACGTTGGACGAGTAAACCATATTGGCTCTAGCACAGTGGTTGTAATAGCTTTAGACATAGGTATCAATCAGCCTGTTTTAAAAAATAAAATTTATTATATGAATAATAAGGCCTCTTAGTCGTGTATCTTTCTTGGTGGTTCAGTTATTTTTTGCATAAAAAAACTGAGCGCAGGGCTCAGTTCTTTATAATTATTTTATCCGTATTCAGCACGAGCTTAATAAGGCATTTAGCTTAATGGCACACCAATACGCTTAGCAACTTCTTCATAAGCTTCAATGACATCACCTAATGACTGACGGAAGCGGTCTTTATCAAGTTTCTTCTTAGTGTTTTTGTCCCAAATACGGCAACCATCTGGCGAAAATTCATCACCTAAGACGATGCGATCATGGTACACACCAAACTCTAATTTAAAGTCCACTAGCATCAAATCGCCAGCTTCAAACAATGCTTTAAGTACATCGTTAACTTGGTAAGTTAGCTTTTGCATTTGCGCCAATTGCTCTTCATTCGCCCAGCCTAACGTCACCGACAATGATTCGTTGACCATTGGATCACCAAGTGCATCATCTTTATAGAATAGCTCAAAAGTAGGTGGCGTAAGTGCTTGACCTTCTTCCAAACCCAGACGACGTACCAGACTACCTGCAGCGAAGTTACGCACGACGCATTCCACTGGAATCATATCGAGACGCTTAACCAATACTTCATTGTCTGACAGCTGCTTTTCAAAATGAGTTTCGATACCAGCTTCTGCTAACTTTTGCATAATAAAAGCGTTAAAGCGGTTATTTACCTCACCTTTACGTGCCAACTGCTCAACTCGCTTGCCATCAAAGGCAGAGGTATCATCACGAAAGTGTAAGATTAGAAAATCATTGTCGTCAGTCTCATAGACAGATTTTGCTTTGCCTTTATAGAGCAATTGTTGCTTTTGCATGGTGGAGGGTCCTGTTCATTCAAACTTATATGATAAAAACGCGCAACTACCGCCAAAAGACTGGCGGTATAACTGGGGATCTAAATCTTTAATTAGTAGGTGTTGCAGTCACTGGAACTGCACGCTCAGGCTTTGGTAGTTGATACTGTTTGCCTGATTGGTTCTGTAATTTAAGCGTGTTGGCACCAAGATTTGGTGTTGGGTATAACGGTACAAATGGCGCGGCTTCTTGAGCTACAGGCAGCTCTAGTGGGGCAAGTTTTTTGCTGTCTTGATATTCTAAGCTGCCATTGTCGCGCTTGCCAAGTAGCTCTTTAGTAGCTTGACAGCCACTCAATACTAAAGTGCTGCTTAAAACCAAAGTGAGTATAGCGGTAAGTCGTTTTGGGGTAGTTAATGATGCTTTCATCATATTATCTCTCAGAGTTAGCAATCGACACTCATATGGAGGCGGTGCTGGTAATATTTAGCACCGCATCTATAATCAACTTCTAGCCGATATTTATAGTAAGTTGGCCCGTACTAAAGCGGTATCAATAGTGGCATGGTGTTCTTCAGCCAACCATACTAGCGGCAGACGGATACCAGTATCTATCATACCCATTTTATGTAACGCGTATTTTGCTGGAATAGGACTCGACTCAATAAATAGATCGCGATGCAAGTGCTTAACAATATCGTGTGCCGCATTTGCTGTATCAAAATCACCACGCAGAGCGGCTGTGAAGGTTTCACTCATCAATTTGGGAGCGACGTTTGCAGTCACAGAGATATTACCTTTTGCGCCTACTCTCATTAAATCAAGCGCAGTGCCATCATCACCAGATAAGATGACAATTCTATCACCGACAGCTTTAATTAATTGCTCACCGCGACCAACAGAACCAGTTGCATCTTTGATAGCTACAATATTGTCGATATCAGCTAAACGCTCTACGGTTTGTTGTGCGATGTCTACGACCGTACGACCCGGCACATTGTAGAGCATTTGCGGTATGTCAACTGCTTCAGCAATAGCCTTGTAATGCTGGTACAAGCCTTCTTGTGGCGGCTTATTATAATAAGGTGCAACTAACAGCGCACAGTCTGCGCCAGCCTCTTTAGCGTCTTGGGTCAGCTTAATAGCTTCAGTCGTATTATTGGCGCCCGTACCAGCTATGACTGGTACGCGGCCGTTAACATGCTTTACAAAATAGTGAATGACATCACTGTGCTCTTGCATAGATAAGGTAGCAGACTCACCAGTGGTTCCAACCGCAACGAGGCAATGGGTGCCTTGCTCGATCTGCCAGTCTATGAGGTCTGCCAGACGTTTATAATCGACCTTGCCGTCAGGGTGCATGGGCGTTACCAAAGCTACCATTGAGCCTTGTAGTCGGGTCTTGATGTCGTCGTATGCTGTACTCATAACTGTGCCTTACTGTATTGTCCTAGCTTTGGTTAAAGCTATTACATGATAGGTCGTGTGCAAGGACTGCTGCCCTGCTTCATTAAATATTAACATCAACTACTAATATAAATGCCCGATAGTGTAGCATATTTTGATTTAATCGCTCACTAACAATTGCGCTTCAATTGGCTATTATTTGTAGAGAACTCAAACTTAACTTTTCTTCTTGGCTCACAATTAAGTCTAGTGCAACTTATCAGCATGGGTAAAACCTTTTGCTTACTCTCAACGAATCGTCAATACGTCGATGGTGGGACGGCGCAGACGAAATGGTGACCCACGTGTACCAATACCACTACTCACGAATACCTGTGCGCTAGCATGTTGATATAAACCGCGTCTATTATCAAAACCAGTATAAGAGACAATAGTGGATTTAATACCAGCCTCGCTATTAGAACGTTGCTGCAGCGATGAGTGACTTAAATTGTCACTCGGTTTTACTGATTTTGCAGCAGCTGCAATCAGTAGTGGTCTTGGCTGCAATGCTTTTGGTAAATCTGTAATACTATCAAAGCGTGAGGCAAGAATAATAACTGGTAACACAGCTTCTTCGATTTTAGTACAAAGTTCTGCTTTGTCGGCTACCACAATGACATCACTATTGGCGGTGATATTTTGAGTAGATTTATCTATCTTAGAAGGTTTGGTTACTGGGTTTTTACAAGACTGTGCATTGTCAACTTGTAAGCTTGCGCCTTTAAGATAATACGGCGGCATATCTTGCCAACCGCACAACATCGCAATATGAGGTGCAAGATTTGAGCCTTGCGATCGTACACTTTGAGGATTATTTGTAGCGGAACGGGTAGATATCGGCGGCAGGGAGCGGCATTGCTGACCAATATAGGTAATGTCGAGCACATCAAAGGCGCAAGCTAAAGTATCTTCTAATAATGGCTGCCCCTGTTTGGTGGTATTCATCGACTGATAGCGCAAGTCTGAAACACTCATTACCGTATAAATAGGCTTATTGACTCCTTTAAAGAGCATCAGTTGCCCGACTAAATCGGCACCCGGATAATAAAGCCAATCACCAGTAATCAATACCGCATCCGCTGATAACTCGTTAATTGTCGCAACAAGTTTACGTATATGTCGCGGTTTACCACTATATAACCCAATCCGTAAATCTGCCAATACCGCTACGGTCAAGGGTGCTTTTAAACCAATATCAACCGTTTGGTGGTGCAGGCGCAAACAATTAGGCTGCACGATAACGGTATAAAAATATAACCCCATCGCTACTATCGCAATCACTACTATCGGTAGTGATAACTGCGCCAGCATTGGCGTCACGTTTTGTGCTCGACCGATCACCAATAGCAGCGCCCAAATCGGCATGGTGTAAGCCGCATAATACAATGCCAACTTTGGCCATATGCGCATAAAGCGCTTGCTAGGATTGGCATTAAAAGTTTGTAACCCTGACCACAGTATCACGTACGCTAACAGTGCTGTTGCGGTAAGCATACTTAGCGTATAAACGGCGTGGTCAATCATGAATACCTAGCTATAATATAGACGTACAAAAATAAAAAACCCTAATACTAACTTATGATAAAAAACCAGCCATTATAAGGGGCGATGTCCACGATAAACAAGCCCCATCAGCTATCATTCGTTACTGTCCTTTCACAACTGACCTTACTCAATACGTAGACCGATAATCGCTGGTATACCCTGACGCATAACTTCAATAGTCACAACGCCCTTGGTTGGTAGTGATGAGATAGCACTAGAAAAATCTGCAGCTTTAGCAATAGGCTTTTGATGTAAGTTGGTGATGACGTCCCCTGCCATGATACCTGAACGCGCCGCCAATCCTGTTGGATCAACCGCGGTGACTAGCACGCCAGTCTTACCATCCGTAGCTAGCTCCGCTTGCTCTTCAGGGGTCAAGTTACGTAAGCGCAAGCCTACACGCACCTCATTATCTTGCTGATCGCGACCTTGCGCTTGGACATCACTTGGCGCATGACTAAGCTTACCCGATACGTTCAGCTGTTTACCATCACGTTGTACTTGCGCACGAAACGTCTCATTAGGTTTGCCACGGTTAATGAGATTTAGGAGATCAGATGCTCGCATTATTTTGATATCGTTATATTGTAAGATAATATCGCCTGTTTTAAGTCCTGCCTTTTGAGCTGGCGAGTCTGGCGATACGCGGGTCAAAAGTGCACCTTGTGGCCGTGCCAACTTATAAACCTCTGCCAAATTACGATCTATATCCTGCGGATAAATACCTAAGTAAGCACGCGTTACCTCACCGTTAGATTTGAGCTGCTCATAAATATCCATCGCAGCATCTATGGGGATAGAGAACGATAAGCCCATATAGCCGCCTGTACCACTAAAAATTCGTGAGTTAATGCCGATCACTTCACCGCGCTGGTTAAATAATGGCCCGCCTGAGTTACCAGGATTGAGCGCTACATCAGTTTGAATAAAGGGCACACTGGTCTCGCGTGAAAAACTACGGGACTTGGCGCTCACGATTCCGGCAGAGGCCGAATAATCAAAGCCAAATGGAGAACCAATTGCCAATACTGGCTCACCGACTTTTATGATATTAGAATCGCCAATAGGCAAAGCTGGGAATTGACTGCCTGAAACTTTTAGCACAGCTACATCTGAGCGCTCATCACTACCAATCAATGTGGCATCAAGCTCCGTACGATCATTTAGCGTAACGGTAATTTTATCTGCGCCTTCCACTACATGATGATTGGTCAGCATATAACCGTTAGATGTCACAAAAAACGCCGTGCCATAAGCATGTTCAATTGCTGGTGTTGCTGCCTGTTCAGGGATACGTATGCGGTCACCAAAGAACTGACGCAATAAGTCAGCGGTTTGGGCTTTAGCCAGCTCTGCTTCACTGACCGTCTTGGTAACGTTGACGCGCGCCACGCCTGGGGTTACTTGCTGGACAAGATCAGAAAAATCAGCAGTAATGACCGCCGCTTGGGCGCTGGAGATAGTCATTGCACTGATAGCCACTGTACCAGCTGTAATCATAACCGTACTTAACGAAGCTGCTAGCAGGCTAGCCTTTAGTTTGCGCTGTATCCTATGAGCAATTGGTTGACTCTTCATATTATTATTCCCCGTTTTTAAAGTTCAATTATTTTGAGTTTCATTTTTTTATGTTTTAGTCATTTATATGATGATGTCAGCTTATTCTCACTAAACTATCAAACACCAATCTGCATTATTATTGAATAAACGTCTACTCACAAAGACTGCTATACATTCACTTAACTCTTATTACTATCTATAAGTCAATACACTTACAGAATAAGTTCTGTCCCATTCTCAAGATATCCTTATCTTAGAAAAACTTAGTGACTGTTCTATCGTGTTTACATTATGCAGGATAACATTCGTCATGGCTACGTACCTGCTTCCTTGTATACAGATGAGTATATACAAAAAACACCTTATGAAGTGATGCCGCTTATCGTAAATAAACATTGTCATTAATAGCTTAATATCTCCACACGCGCAGTGCGTTTAACACAAGCAAAATTAAATCATGGTATGATAACAAGCCAAATAATTTAAATAACAGACAAAAGTCTACAATAAAAACTACTTATTTCTTTGATAAATTTATCAAGTTATAGGTTTTACTTTTATTGTTTCGCTCTATCTGTTTGTGCATTATCAGATGACTTGTATAGGTCTCTGAACGCTTTTTCCTATTATGTTGATTTCTACGACTGTTCTTGCCAATTACCCTATGGCCTGAATACCCTTTATGATGATTAGCGGTAAATAAAACCGTTATAACCGTTTGCAATAACCATTTGCTATAGCAAAACTTAGGGTCTATTTGACGTTTACAAGTAGCCGCTGTTAGATTGTAAGCATACCCTAATGTATATGCAGTATGACAAGCTTATAAAAGGATTAATTTATGGATACCGCCCTATTGTTATCCGGCGTGGTTGGGATCGGCATCGCCGCCCAATGGTTGGCTTGGTACTTAAAGCAACCGTCCATTTTGTTTTTGTTACTCATCGGCATTATTGTCGGTCCAGTATTGGGTTACTTCGACCCTGATTTGGTTTTAGGCGAGCTTATGTTCCCTATCATCTCTTTGGGTGTAGCAATTATTTTGTTTGAAGGCTCGTTGACCCTAGAGTTCGATGAAATCAAGCAGCATGGTACCGTAGTGCAGATGCTGGTGTCAGTCGGCGTACTGATTACCATTGCTATAGTGGCATTATCGACTTATCTGTTGTTCGATGTCGATCCTCTCATTGCGCTGCTATTTGGGGCGCTAGTCTGTGTGACTGGTCCGACGGTAATTATGCCGCTACTGCGTAGTGTGCGTCCGAATAAAACCATCTCTAATATCCTCAAATGGGAAGGTATCATCATCGATCCTATCGGCGCGATTGCGGTAGTATTGGTGTACGAGTACATTATCTCAGGTGGTGAGGCCAGCAGTATCTTGCTATTTGCCAAAATTGTTGTCTTAGCGACAGCACTCGGTATGGCGGGCGCGTGGGTATTAGCATTCTTAATGCGCCGTCATATGGTGCCTGAGTTCCTGCGTAACGTCTTCACCCTTGCCTTTGTTTTAGTGCTATTTTCGGTATCGAATCACTTAGAGCACGAATCTGGTCTCTTAACTGTTACGGTACTCGGCGTTGCGCTTGCGAACTGGCCAAAATTCCCACGCGATACGATTTTGGAATTTAACGAGTCGCTGACCGTTTTATTAATCTCTGTATTATTTATTATTCTTGCTGCTCGTGTAGAGCTAGCAAGCTTGATGAGTGTAGGTTTTGCAGGACTTGTATTACTTGCCATCGTTATGTTCATAGCGCGTCCACTATCCGTTTGGGCATCTTCCATTGGCTCTAATCTCAAAACCAATGAAAAGCTGATGATTAGTTGGATTGGCCCACGTGGTATCGTTGCCGCCGCCATCTCTTCCCTATTTGCTATTCGTTTGCAAGAGTATGATATTCAAGGTGTTGAGCTGTTAGTACCGCTAGTCTTTATGGTCATTATCGGTACGGTCATGATTCAAGGCTTGGGCGCAAAAATGGTCGGTAACTTATTGGGTGTGCGTGAGCCTGCCACCAATGGTATTTTGGTCGTTGGCTCCAATCCAATAGCATTATTAGTCGCGACTTCTCTGCGAGATCAAGGCTTCGATGTAATTGTTGCGCATAATAACTATACCAACATCGCGGGTGCTCGTATGAGCGGTCTGCGTACTTATTTCGGTAATCCAGTCTCAGATCACGCTGACCACCATCTCGACTTAATCGGTATCGGTCATCTATTTGCCATGAGTACAGATAAAGAGCTAAATACGCTATCAGAGATTCATTACCGTCATGAGTTTGGTGAGCAAAAGATATTTCGTCTTAAATTCAGTGACGAAAAAGTCAAAAATGAGCGTGATACTAAACAGGCAAACTTTCATTCCCAGTGGTTATTTGGCAAAGATGTCACTTATACCAAGCTTGCCAGCATGTTATCTAAAAAAGCGCGTATTAAGATTACCAACATTACCGACAGCTATACTTTTGAGCAATACAAAGCGGACAACAAGCAATACGTCCCACTATATACGCTTGATAAAGAAGGTAAGCTGAGCGTCATTACGGACAAGTTCGATGGTAATGTGCCACGGGATCGTAAGCTGGTCGCTTTGGTCGTCGATGATGATATACAGCCAAAGCCAGTAGATGTCACTCACAAGCAGGTACAAGCACGTGCCGTTGCTGATGCGCATTTTGAAGCCAACTCAAAAGCGCCTGAAAAGCGTAAAGAAAAAGAGTTGATTGAGGGTATAGATAATGAAGCTGAGCAAGACGGCGCAGCTGAAACGCAAACTAAAGCTGAATTAACTGAACAGAATCAAGATCAGAGTGAGAAATCGGATCAGCCAACTGTTGCACCAGCGGTAGAGTCGTTAACGGATTTGGATAAAGTTACTGCCAAAGAAAATCCTGCTAGCCTTGCATCTAATAGCCTAGAGACTGCTAAACTAGAGCCTACTCGTCCAAAGGCTAAAAGCGCTGAAGTTAAAAATTCTGATGCTAAAAATTCTGAAACTAAAAGCACAGAAGTTAAAAATCCTGAGGCTAAAAAGTCAGAGCATAAAGCATCCAGCTCAGTGGCGACGTTAAAAGCCAATGCCAATGGTAGTGGCAGCGCACCCAAAAACAAGAAAGGGTCGTTGGATCCAAACCGTCTACCTGACACGGATAAAAATACTGCTGATACTGACACCGTTAAAATAGAAGCTAATGACAGTTCAGATAAGCAGTAAAAGCCTCTTGCTTAAAGCTCACTTTATTTTAAAGCAATAGAAAAAACCCAGCTATCAAGCTGGGTTTTTTACATCTATTAGTTTGATAATTGCTTGTTAACAGATATTAATTGCCAACTATTAGAGCGTGTCGAACATTTGCCTATCACGTAGAATCATAGCATTGAGTCAGGGCGTTGAATAACAGCATCGTTAAACCATATTAAACTGAGACTCAACCTCTTCCCATATACGCGCACCAACTTCATCAACAGTACCTGAGGCATCAATACGATGAATACGCTCAGGATGTGCGGCAGCAAGCGCGGTAAACCCTGCATGCACTTGGGTAAAAAAATCCATCGCCTGCTGCTCAAAGCGATCAGCCACACTACGCTTACCTGCACGTGCCATGCCCTCCAACACTGGCAAATCAAGCCACAGCGTCAGCTCAGGCAAGCTTGGGATAAACTGCTCAATGAGCGCATCAATCTTTGCTAATACTGCCTTATCACCCTGCGCACGCCCAAAACCTTGATAAGCAATAGTAGAGTCCGTAAAACGATCGCATATCACCCAAGTACCGCGCTGCAAAGCGGGTAAAATCACTTGCTGCATATGATCGCAGCGAGCCGCAAACAATAGCAACAGCTCAGTGTCATCGTTTATGTTGGTTGCCGGGTCTAGCAAGATAGTACGCAGGCGCTCAGCGAACGGACTACCGCCAGGCTCACGTGTGCGCAGACAATCAATACCGGCCGCATCTAGACGCGTACATAGCTGCTCAATGGCAGTCGTTTTCCCCACGCCTTCGGTACCTTCAAAGCTAATAAAACGCCCTAATTTCTCTACAGTTTCTAAGTCAGACGCTACCTTATCAGTAGTCAGTTGAGACGATTGTGCGTTTATAGATGCTGACATGGTATTGCCTTGTATTTCAAATATCTTTGCTTACTGTGAAATTTCTTCTATGACTATAATTTTACATCAAAGGCTGATTGCTACCAACCTACTCCGGCGGCGTTTGTGATTTCTTTTCACGCATCACATTTAAGTAGTCTCTTACCGCTTGATTATGATCAGCTAAGCTATTGGTGAATTTATGACCACCGTTACCTGTCGCTACAAAATATAAGGCTTCGCTATCAGCAGGATGCAATGTGGCTTCGATAGAAGCAGCAGATGGCAGAGCGATAGGCGTTGGTGGCAAGCCATCAATTTGATAAGTGTTGTACGATGTTTTTTCGTCGATATCTTTGCGGCGAATATTGCCCTCATAGCGACTCCCCATACCATAAATAATGGTCGGATCCGTCTGCATGCGCATCCCTTGATTCAACCGATTGGTGAACACCGCAGCCACCAGCTCACGCTCTTCAGGCACACTGGTCTCTTTTTCGATAATGGAGGCCATAATCAGTGCTTCATAAGGCGTTTTATATGGCAAATCTGGTGCGCGGTTTTCCCAAGCGAGAGTCAGCGCTTGTTGTTGACGCTTATACAAATCAGTCAGCACCTGCTTATCACTCGCGCCTTCACCATAATAATAGGTATCAGGGGTGAACCAACCTTCAAGGTTGTAGCTTACGATAGGGTCATTACTGTTAGTCACCGCGTCAGGCAATATGCCAGCCAAATCCAATGCTTGTGCGATACTGGCATTGTCGCTATCAGCGGTCAGCACCTCCTTGGTAATACCAGGGTTGTCACGTAAGGTCTGATACAAATCGCCCGCTGTTTTGCCTTCGATGATTTGTACCTTTACCATCGCTACCTTTGCGCCTTGTTGCAAGATTTGCAATGCTTCTGCTATCGTCGGGTTTTCCGGCAATTGATAGATACCTGCATGCAGTGGCGCATCTATTTGCGACTTGATGTAAAACTTGGCAATACTGGCGGAAAACAGCGGAATTTGCTGTTGCCACTGTGGTAGCAAGCCGTAATAAGTGTCACCCTGCTCAATCGTAACCATCTGCTCAGGCTGATCGATACGACCAAATAACGTCTGATAAACCATCACCAATAAAAACGCGGCTATCAAGCCTAAGACTAATAAAATCTGATAGCCACGCTGCATAAAAAACGATTGATTGTCTTTTTTGTACTTGCGCGGGGAATTTTTACCATTGACAAGCGAAATATCTGTCGCAGGTACTTTATTATCTGGTTCAGAGTCTTGAGGTGTCTTAGCAGGATCGTTGATAGTGCCATCTTGCTTATCTGATGGAGTATCATTAGGACGTTCAGGAGGCGTTTCAGGTGTAGGCTTGCTCATGGCAACTCGCGAGGCAGATGTTTGCTAGAATTTAGCACTGAACCGTGTGATTTTCAATGTTATTTCATTGTTACTTATACTTTCAACTTTCTTTAACTTGAGTAAATATCCATTCTACCCAACTTTTGACAGTAAGGCATCTTCTGTAAAAAGTATCTGAATTCCTATTAAGATTCTCAACATTGCATGCTTCTACAGTATCTTGAACATCATCAATAGATAAGTTTCCTGTCTTCTTTAAATATAACTTTAGAACTTCAGCAAAAGGTTTACATGATAAAATAAGCTCTACAAATTTAATTTGCTTCTTGGTGAGTGGTAGCTGTATTACTTCTCTCCCAAGCTCAGTAAGACGGACAATACCTCTTTCTATTGATACAAGACCTAGATATCTTGCAGCATTCGCATAATAATCAGCTTGTCTTCGATCAAAGTCATAGATATCAGCTATTTCTTTCTTATGGAGCCCTCGCTCATCGTTCTCATGAACATCTTCTCCCGAATAGCTGGAACACGTTTTTGCAAGTTCTTCACATAGATTTACTACTTTATTAAAATCGTCTGCTTGAGGAAATGGAGCACCCTGACTATTGGGTTTGGGTAAATGCCCTTTTAGCAACTCCTTCAAATACTCTACAGTTAGCTCTTTGTTTATTATGGAATATCTTGAGGATTTTACTAGCTTGATAGATTTAGGATTAGAGAAATCCTCGAATAAATATTCTCTCGTATAAAAAATCCCATTTGAATACGTTAGATAAATGTTTCTAATTTTTTTATTTAATCCTTTATTGAGCCATGTTCTATACGGGTAATAAACCTGTCTAACTACAAAGTCTTTTGAAAGAACATTCTTGGCTTCTACAAGATATATACTATCGTGAGTCTCATATCCAGCATCAATTTCTATTTGTGAACCTCTTACTTCGAAATCAAAAGATCTATGTAGCTCATCAATTTGAAAATTGAAATCTCCTGAACCCATTCGACCACTTATTGTACTGTACAGCTCGTCTGCTTCTGTAAAGTCACTTAAAATCGAGCACAAATCTGCACAAAGTATAGCTGTTGACTCGCTAGTGATTAAATTTGGATTTATAGTTTCAATGAAATTCGGAAAATTTTGTTCTTGAATTTTATCCGTTCTTTTAGGAGTATCATAGTCTTCAAAATCATGGAATATATCAAACTTTCCAACCTTATAACTTCCTCTACTGATTGGCAAAATTGATAATTTATTATCTTTAAATATTCGAGGCAAATCTTTTCTAGAATCAAATTTGGTCATCAATCTAGACTGTCTTATATCGTTAATTCTTTCAGAGGTTATGATAAACTCACCTTCGGATTCTAACTTTTCTAACAGTCTATCTTTCTCGAAAATCTTCTCCCATGCGTCGTCATTCTTTGTATTACTCATAATTTCTTACCAAAATTTCTTTAACCTCACCTCGTTTACTTCCTACAGAATTGATACTTCTACTAGCTCCCACTTCAGTTATTTGAAAATCTTTATATAAATCTTTCATAAATGCAGTAGCAGAATTAGATAAAAGGAAATTAATTCCTTTTTTGTCCAGATTAATACAAGTGTCTCTAAGCCTTAATTGCTCATCATCACCAAAACCACCTTGAACATAACCTGTAAAGTTTGAACTCTTTGAGACAGGATCATAAGGCGGATCAAGATACACAAATGAACCTTTACGTGCTCCTCTCAAAGCGTCCTCAAAGTCTACACTACGTAGCTTTATATCATTTTCCTTAAGATAATGGCTTACCGCATGAAGTACTGTTTCATTGATTATATTAGGATTCTTGTAGCGTCCAAAAGGAGTATTGAACTCACCTGAACTATTAACCCTGTACAGCCCATTGAAGCAGGTTTTGTTAAGGTAGATGACACGTGATGCACGTTCCACTTTAGATAACTCATCAAACCCTTCTTGTCTATCTAAAGCCCTTATTTGATAAAAGTATTCAGAGTCATTTTTATGAATAGCTAAATGTTCAATTAGCTTATCAACATCATCTCTAATAGTTTCGTAAACGTTAATAAGTTCAGAGTTATAATCATTAATTACTGCCCTTTTCGGCTGCATGTGAAGAAATACTGCTCCTCCACCAACAAAAGGCTCGTAATAAGTAGAAATACGACTAGGTAGTAGCGGCTCAATTTCAGTTATAAGCTGCCTTTTTCCTCCAACCCACTTTAGGAAAGGCATTACTAACTTATTTTTCTTTGCCATTCTTAACCTCTTTCTCGAATGATTTATCATCAAATAAAGTAGATAAACTTACATTAAGACTATCTGCAAAAACTTTAATATTTACCAAAGCAGGGTTACGTTCACCACGCTCAACCATACCTATATAAGTACGATGGAAGCCTGTTCTCTCAGCTAATTGTTCTTGACTCAAATTATCTTTCTTTCGAAGCTGGCGTATTCTTTCACCAAAATCACATAGAATTTTTTCTTTCATAGAAGACACATATATTATGATTTTTTGTTTGACTCATGCTATATTTTGTATACAATAAGTCTACATACAATAAGTATCATTAAAGAGTGTCGGCTATGATAAGTATAGAAAATATTACAATCAATATTAATACTAACTCATCAGCACCTGATGACTCCCTAGATAAAGCGAATCATGTGATAGTTAGAGATGAATTAGTAAATCTGCTACGTATTATTAGTGAAGATCAAAGATTTGTTGGTCAAACTGTTGTTATTCCAGACGAATGTGGGCAGTATGGTTTTTCAGAAGGAGAATTCAATCTATCCAACCTCCTTTACTTTTTAGCCGATATGCTGGAATAGACATGGAAAGTCATTCGTTTTTTGAAAGTGATAATTTAGATTTTAACTTATTAAAGGGTGATTGTTTGACAGTTATTCCTCGGATAGATAAAGAAATAAATATGGTCTTCGCTGATCCACCTTACTTTCTATCCAATGATGGCTTGACTGTAAAGAATGGTAGGATTCAATCGGTAAATAAAGGTCAATGGGACAAGCTAATCAGTGATGATGACGCTAATGCTTTTACTTATGAATGGTTAGCAGCAGTGCGTGAAAAAATGGCTGACAATGCAACTATTTGGGTCAGCGGTACGCATCATAATATTTTTACTTTAGGTCGTATTTTACCGCAGCTCGGTTTTAAGATATTAAATGTCGTAACATGGGAAAAGACTAATCCACCGCCCAATTTTTCTTGTCGGTTTTTTACCCATTCGACTGAATTTGTAATTTGGGCACGCAAACATCCAAAAGTGCCACATCACTTTGATTATGATTTGATGAAAAGATTAAATGCCGATAAACAAATGAAAGACGTATGGCGACTACCTGCCGTTGCCAAATGGGAAAAGTCCTGCGGCAAGCACCCTACTCAAAAGCCATTAGCACTACTAGCACAAATTATCCTAGCGTCTACCAAAAAGGATGCCGTTATTCTCGATCCTTTTTGTGGATCTGCAACTACAGGTATCGCTAGCAATGTTTTAGGACGACAATTTATCGGAATTGATAAAGAACTAGAATATCTACAGCTTAGTCAAGCACGCTATGAAGAGCTGCAAGTAGAGGGTAAAAAAGACTTTTTTAAGCAGCATTTTTATCGGCTATTGAATAAGACAACTGATGAATAAATAGCTTACTAAAAACGAACTACCTTACCCGACAGCAAAGTCAGACTTGTCACTGGCATGACACCACGCAGGGCATTGCAAAAGAGTAAACCACGTAAATTTGGCAAATCATCATCATTTAACGCACGCATGATAACTGGCGTCTCAGTCTTAGCTAAAGCGTCAATAATGACTTGGCGCATCACCCCAGCGACACCTGATTGATTCAATGGCGGTGTAAACCACTGTCCGGCTAGCGAGTAGCTTGCATCATTATTTACATCGTTATTTGAATAAGAATTTTCACTAGTGGCAAAATTTTCTAGCGATTGCGCATTGTTTGCCAATTGCGAAGCTGACAGTTGATAAAAGACATTACTCATCGTGCCTTCCACCCAACTACCGCTCATATCACGCACCAATCCTTCACCAACGTCTAACCCTTTATCAAAGCTTAATTCTGCCTCAGATTCTAACAATGTAGCTTTTATAAGTTGTAACTCACCGCTAGCAAGCACACTATCAAGTCGGTTAAGGCTTTTGAGACCAGCTAGAGATGGCGGCAAGCAAGCAAGTTGTGCGGTTAAACATACAGCTGATGTCGGGGGTTGTATTAATATACTGCGCCCGTCTGGTAGATAGGTATGCTGAGCCGTATTAATAATCATAGCCGTTGCTTTACACCAGACTTCACAAGGGCTAGCAGCCACATTTGCGACAAAACCATAACCGCGCACAGTTTGTACAGCACGCGTGATGATAACTTTTATTACACCTTGCTGTAGCTGCTGAGCATGAGCTTGCAAAGTGGCCAGTAGCGAGTCGCTATCGACAGCTAGTTGTAATGCATGAGCATGAGAGACAAGTCTTTGGTAATGATAGTCTTGCCACAATATCAAGCCGTCAATGACACCTATGGTAGTAAAAAACCCATCTCCATAAGCCAATCCGCGATTGTCTGGCGTTAGCATAGTGCTATCTATAGTCGCGTCCAGTGCATGAGACTGCGGATGTAGACGCTGCCATTTAGATACATTGCTATTGAACTGATTGCTATTGGATTCAGCTGTCATATCTAGCTGGCGTCCGCTTGTTGCTCACCCGACTTATTTAGTACCAACATACAGCTATAAAACTCGCACTTACCCAGCTCTATTTTTTGACCGCCCGTGGTTTTATTTTTTATGATTTGACCACTGAGCATATCTGATAGAACCTTGCCGCCCTCATCACCCATAAGCTGGCGCGCGAGTTGATAAGACTTTTTGGCATGCGCTTTGCTGAGCTCTTTTTCTTTATCTGAGTCAGTAGGATTGGCATAATACCAACCAATCTCGAGGTATTTTTCCGAGTCAATCAAATCTAGATAAGGCGCATCCGTATCCATAAAGCGGTATTTGGTGGCAGGATTACTGGCATAGTCCAAGCTGTTTTCATCGGTAGAAACGACTTTACCAAACGTTGTTTTGATTTGATCGACTTCTTGTATGCTTACAGGCTGGACTTGTTTGCTACCCCATGACGAGACATTATACTTGACTGGACTGCCTTGCTGGGCTGTCGCACCATCTAAGTCCGCTTCTGGCGTAGGGCTTGCCTGTGCAGGTTTGGCTTGCTCGGTTGTATTGTCAGAGGCAACCTCAGAGTTGGTGTCTTTCGTTGAGCCATTACATGCGCTCAATGATACGCCAGCTGCCATCATTATACCGACCGCAAAGGTCTGTAGGCTGTTATTCCACATGGGCAATTTACTCACACTTTTTGGGTCTAAATTATATTAACAAGCTGCTAGAAATGCTGCTGCTAATAAAGAATGGTTGTTAACACGGTGCGTTATTAATAAAAAACTCATTATTAATATAATAGGCTATCGATATAATGAATGACGGCGATAAATAACCTGCATAACAAAGCACCATATATCTGCCATAATTCGTACATTAATCATGCAATAAATGCGCCATTTGTAGGCTTGCTCTTCGGTCATCGTCCTGACATCCAATGTCGTAATTTTAGTGCTGTCATGTAAACAGTGTACCCAACTGCCTTGCGCTTGACTAGCCTTTACGTTACGGATAACAATCCTAGAGGGTACAAATTTGTTAAAAATATTGTTATCCCCTATGATGAGTAAGTTTTGATTGTTTTTTCTATCTTTTGCCCCTTATTATTTCTTTGTTATCATGGATTCAATTTAAGAAGAGCACTGGGCTGCTAGGATGAATTTTACGAAGCCTCTGTCTGGCAAAGCGCACAGCAAGCGAGGAAAATTTATACCAGCAGTAAACGTACTTCTATTATTTTGAATTGACTATATAGCTAGTGGACAACCTATGACCCAGCACTTTATCGTTATTGGCAACCCTATTGCCCACAGTAAATCCCCAGAGATTCATCAAGTATTTGCGGCACAAGCTGGTATTGATATCAGCTACCAGCGCCAATATTGTCCTGATGATACTGCTAGCTTTGGCGCGGTGGTTGAAGCGTTTTTTAATGGTGGCGGTGTGGGCGCCAACGTGACAGTACCCTTTAAACAGCTCGCTTATGCATTATGCGAATCAAAGGGCGGGTTATCTGAACATGCGCGTGTCGCAGGCGCAGTCAATACGCTGCTGTTAAAAAGTGACGAATCACAAAAAGATCATTTGCAAAAAATTAATGCGCTATATGGTGATAATACTGATGGTCAAGGCTTGGTCAATCATATCATCAGCTTAGGCTGGCCGCTTGCGCAAGCACGTGTCGCTATCATTGGCGCAGGCGGTGCTGCACGCGGCGTGATATTGCCACTTATCCAAGCTGGTATTGGACAGCTGACTATCGCTAATCGTACCTTGAATAAAGCTGAAGTTTTAGTGGAAGAGCTTAGTGCAGCAAGCGATGCGATTAACAAGCATGCGATTGAAACTTGCGCGACGACTGAGCTGACTGGACAATTTGACCTAATTATTAATGCGACTTCTATCGGATTGTCAGATGACACTTTACCTATCGCTGATGATTTAAACTGCCATTATGCCTATGACATGATGTATGGACGCGCCCTGCCCTTTTTACAGCATTTCGCAGCGCGCGGTGCGCAAACTTCAGATGGCTACGGAATGCTAATCGGACAAGCTGCGTTAAGTTTTGAGCGTTGGACCGCTCATACTATTGATGTAGTGAAAGCGACTGAGATATTGAAGCAAGCATCAAAGTAGAAATGATGACGGTAATGATAGTAAATATAGATGATAAATATCAGTGATTCAATTTAAAAAAATCTGATACTGCTGGGTTAAATTTTTCGAAGCTTCAAAACTAGTTTAGAGTCTGTCTGCCTATCCGAGTTACAGCAAGAGCGAAAAATTTATACCAGCAGAATGCTATTATTGTGCCTAAGCAAAGCGTACTAATAGCCATTTCTCTATACGTCTTAGCGGTGCTCGTAGCTTTGCTGAATGTATTGCCAAACCTCCACTCAAACCCACCACGCAGCCCAACGCAGTATCGAACATCCGTGCACGAATGACTTCTTCAACACTCGCCTGCGCAAGCGAGGTAACACTGCCATACTCGGCGATAAATATCGTCAAGGGCGTGATAAGTATCACTGCTAGCCCATAATGACGATCGACCAGCGACTCAATACAAAGCATCATAAGAAATATTGCCAGCGCCACCTCCCACCTTGATAAGTTCCAAGACAGCATCCAACCAGCGACCGCCATTCCTACTAGCGTACCTAATAAACGATGGAGCTGTTTAATCCATATCGTACGCATCTGTATGCCTTGGATAATAATAAAACAGCTGACCGCTGCCCAATAGGGATAAGGCATATCCAGCACTACTGCTATCAGTAATGCCAAGCTGACAAAGCTTGCAACGATCATGCTGTCGCTAATCGTGTCTGGCTCATAACTATAGACGGGCACAGAAGTAGAGGCACGCGTTGCTAATAAAAATAGCGTATACAAAAGCGCCATAAACATCGAAAAACCACTACCCAACATCACAAGCCCTGTCGCTGACAGTATTTGCTCAGCTGATACAGGGATAAATAAGGCAATAGCACCTGCCATCATGACGAACAAGCCTGCGGGCGGTGGCTGACGATAATAACGCCCAAAGACGACAACCCCAAAAGCTATGAGCGCAAATACTGGCAGCTTGATCACTGGAATTTGCTGCGCAATCAGCCCAAGCGCAAAGCACAACGTCATTGCAAAGCTCCATGCCATCACCGTCACCAAACGATAAGGCAACGAGCCTGCGAAGGGCAGGTTTAATATAACCATTGCCCCTAACGAGGCCTTAATTCCTGCAGGTAGTACGCCAAAGTAAGCGCCCACAAAGACTGGAAAGCTAATGGAAATAGCGGCGATAATCGGCATGTGCCACGGGCGACGACTCTGATTGACAGACAACAGATGGTCAAGCTCCCCACGGATTAAGTGTTTGATATAAGCGAGCATTTGCTCAATCCTCTGTCTTAGCTATATAAAGACCTGATACGGTCATAAATTATTATTCTAAATCAATTACTTTACTTCAATCTGCTAGTTGTTAATTTACCAAGATGATTTTGATGACAGCAATTCCACGCTTACAATTCTACGCTTACTAGGTATTAACTCATCAATCATAAATTAAATTAATACTTATACCTTTCAGTCATGAATATTAATTATGTATTGTATATTTGTCCTAACAGAACATTTATACTAATAATATTCCCATAGCATGTCGTTTTGCTAAGTAACCTTTGACCATAAATATAATAAGCAAGCAATGCTTAACCCCTTTTACCTTTAGACCTACTAAAAACTTATGAAAATTAGCTACTAGTAATGCTAAAACAAACTAACTAAAGAGACCGACTATGTTAACTTACAAAGCTCCTTTACGTGACATTAAGTTTTTGATTAATGATGTTTTTGACTTTCAAACTCACTATAAAGATTTAGACAACGGCGCAAATGCTGACCCTGAAACGATCGATATGATCTTACAAGGTATGGCTGACTTTTCAGAAAACGTTTTAGCCCCTCTGTATCAGCCTGCTGATGAAGAAGGTTGTCATTTTGAAAACGGCGAAGTAACGACGCCAAAAGGCTTTAAAGAAGCTTATAACCAGTTTATAGAAGGTGGCTGGCAAGGGATTTCTTATCCTGAAGAGTACGGCGGCATGAACTTGCCAATGTCCATCAACCTAATCAAGTCTGAGATGATTGGTACGGCCAACTGGCCTTGGGCAATGTACCCTGGTCTATCGACAGGTTGTATCAATACATTGATGCAATACGGTACTGACGAGCAAAAACAGACGTACTTGCACAAGCTGGTTGACGGCTCATGGGCAGGTACTATGTGCCTAACTGAGCCACAGTGTGGTACAGATTTGGGACAAGTTAAGTCGAAAGCAATCCCGCAAGAAGATGGTAGCTATAAGCTTAGCGGTACCAAAATCTTTATCTCAAGCGGTGAGCATGATTTAACCGAAAACATCGTTCACATTGTATTAGCACGCCTACCTAATGCTCCTGAAGGCACACGCGGTATCTCGCTATTTATCGTACCAAAATTCTTGCCTAATGCTGAAGGCGAAGTTGGCGAGCGTAATGGCGTGACTTGTGGTTCTATCGAGCACAAAATGGGTATCAGCTCTTCATCAACTTGTGTATTGAACTTTGATAGTGCTGTTGGTTATCTAATTGGTGAGCCGAATAAAGGCCTTAAAGCGATGTTCACCTTTATGAACACCGCTCGTATTGGTACTGGTATTCAAGGTCTGGCACATACTGAGCTGTCATTCCAAAATGCCCTACCTTATGCCAAAGAGCGTCGCTCTATGCGCGCCCTATCAGGTACTAAAGATCCTGAAAAAGTTGCAGATGCTATCATTCATCATGCTGACGTACGTCGTATGCTGTTGACCCAAAAAGCCTTTGCTGAAGGCGGTCGTTCAATGATTTATCACTCAGCACGTTATGCGGATAAGATGGCACAAGGCGTGGCTAATGGTGATGATGAAGAGTTCGAAAAATGGGATGACAAACTAGGCTTTTATACGCCAATCCTAAAAGGCTTCTTGACCGAACTAGGTATCGAAGCAGCCAAACACGGTCAGCAAATCTACGGTGGTCACGGCTACATTAAAGAATGGGGTATGGAGCTAATCGCTCGTGATGCACGTATCGCAACCTTGTATGAAGGCACGACTGGCGTACAGGCGCTTGATTTATTAGGCCGTAAGGTTATCTTGCAGTCAAAAGGTAAAATCATTCGTGACTATACTTCAAGCATCATGAAATGGTGCGGTGAGTATGCACTTGATAAAGATATGCGTAAATTCGTTTGGGCGTTGACTAAGTTATGTGCAGAGTGGAATACGCTTACGGTACGCTTGATGCTGATGGCACGTAAAGACCGTGAAATCATCTCAGCAGCGTCAGAAGACTTCTTGATGTATTCAGGCTACGCCATGATGGGTTATCATTGGGCACGTATGGCGGCAGTGGCCTATGACAAGCTAGAAAACGGCGGCGCTGAATCGCCAGAATTCTATAAAGCCAAAATCCAAACCGCAGAGTTTTACTTTGACAAAATCTTGCCACGTACTTCAGGTCATGCCGAAAGTATGGTTGCGCCAAGTGAAAGTATGACAGCGATGGATATTGAGAACTTTGCTTTCTTAGACTAAGATTGAGTAAAGCCTCGGCTTTATTGAACCTAAGCTTAACCAAACTTAAGAAAAGTAAAAAGCGCCCAGCTTATCAATAGCTGGGCGCTTTTTTGTGCTTAACTTTTGTACTTAACTATTGATAATAAAATCTCAAAGGTTCGCTGATTATAGTCATAATAAGAAGTTGTAGAAAATATTAGCTACCGAGAATTTTCTTTTGATAAATAGGACTAATCTCTTCTACCTCGACGCATATTTGTAGCGCCGCGCGTCCCGATTGCTCCTTGCTTAATACCTCCTCTATCGTGGTCGTTAGTAGTTGTGCCAACTGCTCACGGACACTACTGTCACGTCCTGGCATCAATTTTAAGTGCGCGTAAATAAAACCATGTGCCTGCTCATCATCTTCAACTCCTACCAAAAACGTTTCGATAGGGATTATCCGCGCTTTAATATCAGTCGGTTTACCGAAGTGACCACTATCCCATAGCACTTTATTTAGAGATTTGAGTAACGACTCTTCGTGAGGGATACTGACATTAGGCGTTGCTTGAATGGTTAAATGTGGCATGAACCTATCCTTATAATGAGTGAAATTTAATGACTAAAAAGCTTTGTCTATGAATAAAGTCTTAGCATGTTTAATTATTTGTCGCGGCAATGACTTAATACTTAACTAATTATCAGCCATCGGTTATATCTTCAAAACGAGCGCTAAGCGTTTCGGCTAGTTGCGATGGTGGCAACTCAATCTCAAGCCCACGACGCCCAGCACTGACATAAATGGTTGATTGGTCTTTAGCCGATATATCTATTATTGTTATTAAACGCTTTTTTTGCCCCAGCGGACTGACACCGCCCAACACATAGCCCGTACTACGTGCGACTTTTTTGGGGTCTGCCATTTGTACTTTTTTACAGGGCAGCACTTTATCAACAGATAGCGCTTTGACCATTTTTTTAAAGTTCAATGTATTATCAACTGGTACAAGAGCAACAGCTAACGTGCCAGCATCCGTTTCTACCACCAACGTTTTGAACACTTGCTCAGCTTTCACACCGAGCTTTTCAGCAGCTTCTAAGCCAAAAGACGCTGCACTACTGTCATGAGTATATTCGTGCAGCTGATAATCAAGGCGACGCTGTTTGGCAATTTTAATAGCAGGAGTCATAAGGTACTCACGTTAAACTCACATTAAAAAATAGGTATTCTCGTTAAACCCGATTCACTTACTCTGCGCCAAAACCCTGCTCCTTGCCCCATTACTCATTGGATGATTAAAACATTGGACAAGTTAAATTTTATAATATATTAGGCAGAGATACTGACACCATATATCGCTTTGACTGCTTTTATGGCATCATAAGCGCATTACATTTTACAAAGTCTGACTTTTGATTATGATACCCAGTTTCCTAAAAAACAAGCTCCTAAAAAACCGAACGTCTAAAGCGCCAGCAGCACCTGATGCTACGAAGTCATCAGTTGCGACGTCTTATACCAATGCGCCTATCAATCAGCTTTACCGAAAAGTGTCAGGACAAGCGCTTGATGTCGCCGTTAAGGCAAAACTATTGGGCGAGTTGCCGGAATTTGATACCAATGATCAAACGCTGACTTTCTATGTACTGCAAGATTATTCGCGCTCAAACAGTATTTTGATTGACCTGCAAACTCAGGAATACAAGCTACCGCCTGCATTGATGGGTGTCAAAGATAGCACACATGACGTTAATGAAAATGCAGCTATTATATTTTTGCATCACCCCAAATCTAAAGACCATCAGCTATCGCCGCGCTTATCGCGTTTGGTTGCTGCTAGCTTGCAACATCCAGATTTGCAAATACGACTGGTACCAGTATCTATTCTTTGGGGTCGCGCGCCTGAAAAAGAAGATTCGTTATTTAAATTGTTAATGACAGATAACTGGCAAGATCCGAGTATCACCAAGCAATTATTCAATATCGGCGTCATGGGACGTGATACCTTTGTGCAGTTCCATGCACCGCAAGACTTACGTACTATTATTCATGATAGCTTGCACGATGGACAAGCAGATGAGTTGGAAGTAGCTGATATTGCAGATAGCCAAGACGCGCGCCATGCATTAGTTCCAGCAGCAGACGCTAACCGTGAATTGGTACGCACCTTACAACAACAGCTTAATACTTATCTGGATAAGCAGCGCGCCACTATGCTTGGTCCGGATCTATCAGATCGGCGCAATTTGGTAGATAAGCTCATCTATTCACCTGCTATCCAGCATGCCGCACAGATTGAAGCTGACGAAAAAGGCATTAGTGTGCGCGAAGCTCGCGGGCTTGCTAGAAGCTACGCAAATGAGATGGTCAATGACTACTCTCACCCTATTATTCGAGTCTTTGACAGATTTTTGACATGGTTATGGACGCAATTATATGATGGCGTCGAAGTCCATCATTTTGAGCGCGTACGTAAGCTTGCGACCGACCATGAAATTATCTACGTGCCCTGCCATCGTAGCCATGTTGATTATTTATTATTATCCTACGTCATTTATAAGCGCGGTCTGAGTATTCCTTATGTGGCTGCTGGTGACAATTTAGATGTCCCAGTACTAGGGCCATTATTACGCGGTGCGGTAGCGTTCTTTATTCGTCGTAGCTTTCGCGGTAATGCGCTTTATACGGCGGTATTACGTGAGTATATGCATACGCTTATTACTCGAAATACGCCGATTGAATACTTTATTGAAGGTGGGCGCTCACGCTCAGGTCGCTTGCTACCGCCGAAGATGGGTATGCTGGCGATGACCATACATAGTCAGCTCCGCAAAACCAATAAGCCTGTAGTCTTTATCCCAACCTATATTGGTTATGAGCGCATTATGGAAGGTGGTACTTATATTGGCGAGCTGAAGGGTAAGCCAAAAGAGTCAGAATCTTTAATTGGATTGTTAAAAGTTGGGCGCAAAATTGAGCGTATCTTTGGTAATGTCCATTTAAGCTTTGGCACGCCATTGCACTTAAGCGACTTCCTACAAAAATTCGATGTCGCTGCTGATAGCCTACCTGTTGATCGTACCGATACGCCACTCGATGAAAAAGCCAGCGCCATGGTTGACAATATCGGCGTGAAAATCATGCAGCATATCAACAAGGCTGCTGTCGTCAATCCGGTATCGCTATTATCATTGGTACTCTTATCAGCACCAAAGGCTGCGCTTGATGAAGATATCTGCCGCGAGCAGATCGCTTTGTATCAAGGTATTGCACGTAAAATGCCTTATTCTGATGATACGGTCGTTACAGATATGAGCCCGCAGAAAATTATCGATTATGGTATCAAGCTTAAGCTTATCGAACGTATACCACATATCTTAGGTGATATTATTCAAGTCGCTGGTAAGCAAGCAGCGCTATTAAGCTACTTCCGTAATAACATTTTGCACGTGTTTATTTTACTGTCATTCTTAGCAGCACTAGTTGCACGTAATGGCCGCGTTAATCGCAATCGCCTTGATGACATCGTTATCCAGATGTATCCCTTCTTACAAAGTGAGCTGTTTTTATACTATCCAGCGCACGGTCTAATGGATACACTTAATCAAAAAATCGACAACCTCATCGCCCATGGTCTAATTATCGATTTAGGTGATGGTATGCTTAGTGTGCCAGATGCTAATAGCAGCTGCTATCAACAGCTTGAAGTGCTCGCAGCTCCTGTTGAACAAAGCCTTGAGCGTTACTTTATGACCTTAGCTTTATTATCTCAACAAGGCTCAGGTAACTTGACAACAGAAGAGGTGGTCGACTTGTGCCATCTGTTAGGTCAGCGCTTATCAGTGTTATATGCTGATGATATTCCGGACTTCTTCGATCGCTCGCTATTTTTAAGTTTTGTCACCGCACTTACTCGACTTGATTATCTACAGATAGATGACGAAACGGGTACATTAAACTTTGATCAGCGTATTGATGATATCGCTCACCATGCCAAATATGTGCTGAGTCCTGATATGATGCAAATTTTGCAACAAGTGGCCAGTCTTGATGATGATGAAATTGCTCATGCTATTACTGAGATTAGTAATAAAAAGCAGCGTAAATTTGGCCGTAAGCGTTAAGTAATACTAACTTCTTTATAGTTTAGCGCAAAAAAAGACCTCTAATTATTAGAGGTCTTTTTTATTACATATTAGCTCAATCTAACAAGCAGCTATTCTAGGTAGAAATTTTCTTGTACTTCATACGCTTAGGACTGGCATCATCGCCCATGGTCTTTTTGCGATACGTTTCAAACTCAGAGTAGTTACCATCGAACCAAACAGGACCTTCATCTTCGAATGCCAAGATATGAGTCGCAATACGGTCAAGGAACCAGCGATCATGCGAGACGACCATTACCGTACCTGGGAATACTTGAATCGCATCTTCTAGCGCACGTAAGGTTTCGATATCCAAATCGTTTGATGGTTCATCAAGAAGCAATACGTTCGCACCCTGCTTTAGGGTCTTAGCAAGTTGCAAGCGGTTACGCTCACCACCAGACAATTGACCAACGTGCTTTTGTTGGTCTGAACCTTTAAAGTTAAAGCGACCGATATAAGCGCGACTTGGCGTAGTATAGTCACCAACGGTGATTATATCGAGGCCGTCAGATATCTCTTCCCAAACCGTTTTGCTATCGTCTAAGTTGTCACGTACCTGACCAACATAGGCAACGCTGACACTCTCACCCAAATCGACGGAACCAGTATCTGGCGTATCACGTTCAGTAATCATGTTAAATAGCGTGGTTTTACCCGCACCATTTGGACCGATAATACCAACGATAGCGCCCGCTGGCACGTTGAAGCTTAGGTTTTCATAAAGCAAACGATCACCGAATGACTTGGAGATGTCATTTACTTCGATGACTTTATTACCTAGACGTGGACCAGGTGGAATATAAATCTCAGAGGTCTCGTTACGCTTTTGGAACTCTTGCGAGTTCAATTCTTCAAAACGCTGTACACGAGATTTAGACTTAGCCTGTTGACCTTTTTGATTTTTACGAATCCACTCAAGCTCTTTTTTCAGCGCTTTAGCAAAGGATTCTTCTTGCTTATTCTGTTGCTCTAGACGTGTGTTCTTTTGCTCTAGCCACTCAGTATAGTTGCCTTCGTACGGATAGCCATGGCCACGATCCAGCTCCAAAATCCACTGAGCGACGTTATCCAAGAAATAACGATCATGGGTAATAGCCACGATAGTACCGCTATAGTTCTGCAAGAACTGCTCTAGCCATGCGACAGATTCGGCGTCCAAATGGTTGGTTGGTTCGTCAAGTAATAGCATATCAGGACGTGACAATAGCAGACGGCATAGGGCGACACGGCGTTTTTCACCACCAGATAGTTTACTGACGTCAGCATCCCATGGCGGCAGACGTAGCGCATCGGCGGCTTTTTCTAGCTGAGTATTTAAGTTATGCGCATCCCATGCTTGAATGATGTCTTCCATCTTGCCCTGTTCTTCGGCAAGCTTATCAAAATCTGCATCAGGTTCAGCGTATTCAGCATAGATCGCATCTAGACGAGCGAGCGCATCTAACGCTTCGCGCATACCGTCTTCAACGTTACCACGGACGTCTTTACTGTCATCAAGCTGTGGTTCCTGCGGCAAATAGCCAATTTTGGTGCCCGTTTGCGCGCGTGCTTCACCACTGAATTCAGTATCCACGCCCGCCATAATGCGTAGCAAGGTTGATTTACCCGAACCGTTGATACCGAGTACACCGATTTTAGCGCCAGGGAAAAACGATAGGTTGATGTTCTTTAGGATTTCACGCTTAGGTGGAACAAGTTTTGACACGTTGTTCATCGTGTAAATATATTGAGCCATTAACACTCCGATAGACTGCATAGACGAGGTCTGCAAATCGCACTCAGCAATCGTGCTCAGTGGACGGCGCCTCAAAATCAGGGTTACAAATTGTCTGCTATTATCGCATTGTGGCGCATACCCTGCAAGCTAACAGAGGGTTTTCCGGCTGGTTTTGTGTCTTCTGCAACAAAGCTTGACACCTTTTACCTAAAAGCTTCTGTTAAAGTCAGCATTTGACCTATTTAATCAGCTTTGTGCTGATGTATCTCATAAAAAATATAAAATGATAATAGCTAGAAACTTCACAAAATCAATCAGTAAGGGTTAATATATTAGAATAATTTACTGAAATTGGTTTTCTTAACCATGCTTTAATGTTCAATTAACATTTATAAATAACACTATAAAGTTGTCCATAGAAGGATTTTAAATCCTTCTATGAAGATATAAAAACATAAAAAATACGACAAACATGAGAAAAGGTACTGTATCTATGCCGACTGGCTACCGCCCTGAGTTTATTCAAAGTGCGTTTATTGATTTTATCAGTACGCGACTGCATCCGTTTTGGTCGTTGACAACACCTAAGCTACGCCTAGTTGCCAAGCATACGCTTAGTGATGACTTGGTTGCCTTGCAATTCGAAATTAATAACGCCTTTAAACAGCAATCAGATGGATGGCAAGGCGGCGCGCATATTAATCTAAGTATTGCTATTGATGGTATTCTTCATCAGCGTAGTTATTCGCTGGTAGGTCTACCGCATCAGACGCTATGGTGGACTAATGGAAATAGCCGCGACAAAAAACTACAACGCCAAACACTTACTATCGCTATTAAGCCACAAGGTTTAGTGTCTAATTATTTAATTAATCAGGCAGCTCTTAGTACTATCTTTGATAGCAGTATACCGAGTGGAGATTTTACTCTAGAGCAGATATCAGTAAACCAACAGATAAATTCAGTTATTAAAAATACAGAGATTAAAAACTCTGTCATTAAAGAGCTAGCGCCCATACTTTGTATCGCTGGCGGCAGTGGTATCACCCCAATGCTCGGGCTAGTGAAGCAGGCGCTGCAACACGGTCATAAGGTGACGTTAGTACATTATAATCGTACATCGCTGTCAAGCAGTCCTCTACAAGAATATTGGCAGCAACTCGCCACTACGTATCCAAGCTTTACCTACTATCTTATCAATACTGAAGACGCCAGCACTTATTTGACCAGCACGCGGCATTTAAGCGCAGCAAGTTTATTAGCATTGAATCTACCGTTAGCAGATACACAGATATTTGCCTGTGGTTCGCAAGCCTTGTTAAAAGGACTATATCACGCAGCTAGTGAAATAAACCTACCAAATAATCACTCATTACGTGACAACATTATTATAGAAAATTTTGGCTATGCTGTACCTGATCTGAACTTAAGTGATGCAACTGAAAAAATAGATAACTTAGAAAAACATACTGTTTATCTGCGAGCACGCCAACGACAGTTTGATAGTAGTGGCACATTATTAGTTGATGCTGAACAAGCTGGTCTTCGGATGAATTACGGCTGCCGTCAAGGTATCTGTCAGATGTGCCGCTGTAATAAAGTCAGTGGTGTAGTCAAAAACATTCAGACAGGAAAGATAAGTGGCGACGGTTTTGAGTCTATCCAAACCTGTATCAATGTAGCGATGACAGACGTAGTACTCGATATTTAATAAAGTGCAAACTGAATAAAACACTTATATATATAAAACAAAATAGCGGTTATAGTAATGTACGCATATAATATGAATACAAATCACTCATTAGCCGTTATTTAACAGTGTTACTGTAAAATTAGAATAACTAACTAAAAAACAGCAACTGCTACTATAAGTAAATAGACGGCAGATAGCTTGTCTTGTATGCTAAAAGCTATATAACTCATCAAACCGACCCTGTGAATTCTAGTACATTATCTTAAGAGCACCTTATTTCGTTAAAAGCATTTTGCTTCAAACCAATAGCAGCTTCGGTAAAGGATAACGCATGCGCTTATTACCACCTCTATTCCCTTCACGATCTGCTGTACCTATCTTAAATGCTTTAACCGACGATCAACTGGACGTCCATGGTCGTAGATTACTGTCAGAAAAAAACGCCTATTCAGCTGACTGCAACATTAATAGTGAGAGTACAGATGATAATAAGGATATATCAGCTCTACCTATACGCTACCCAACGTTAAGCGCTGCACCACTACCAAAAGTGCAAACCGAAGCCCTCGCTGATGAGTTAAATGCGGTCTATCAAAGCGTGATGGACTCATTAGGCGGTAAGGATGCACGTTATATCCAGCGTGTTTATGCCACGGTAGTGTATAGCGAGATTGTAGCCCGCGGTCTACTGGCTGCTGCTGGGCGAATGTCATCAAAACGTAGCAAAGTCGGTGTCTGGCTATTTGGTACTGGCCTATTGAGCTTTAGTAAAATACTGAATAATATGGAGCTTGGGCATAATATCATGCATGGTCAATACGACTGGATGCAGCATCCGCACTTGAACAGCCAAACGTTTGATTGGGATATTATGTGCCCTGCGCCGTTATGGCAACACTCACATAATTATCTACACCATACCTTTACCAATATCGTCGATCGTGATCACGACGTCGGCTATCATTTAATCCGCGTCACTGACGAGCAGTCATGGACACCAAGTGATCGCTACAATCCCCTTAAGACCATGATATTGGCAATAGGATTTGAGTGGGCAATCGCGTTTCATGATATCCAGATAAGCGTAGATGAATATGCTGATTCAACAGAGAAACACGCGATACTGCAACAAAAGTCACGTGCTGTATTTGCCAAAATCGTACGCCAAGTCGGTAAAGACTATGTCGCCCTCCCTGCAGTTGCAGGACTCGCCTTAGGTCGTGATAGTGCTTTATCGACGTTGAGTGGTAATATCACTGCCAATATCGCGCGTAATCTATGGACGTGGGCAGTGATATTTTGTGGACATTTTACCGAGCAAGTACATATTTATACCCATCTCGATGATAATGAGAGCAAAGGCGACTGGTATGTACGTCAAATCCTTGGCTCTAGCAATATCCAAGGTAGCAAGTTATTTCATATTTTAACTGGCAACTTATCACATCAGATTGAGCATCATATCTTTCCTGACATGCCAGCACATCGCTACGCCAGCATCTCGCCCCAAGTACAAGCCATATGTAGCAAGTATGGCCTAGCTTATAATACTGGTCGTTTTGGTAGCCAGTTTCGACAAGTGCTTGGGCGTATCTATCATTTTAGTAAGCCTAATACTGATGAATTGCGCGCCTATATACAAGAAAAATCAACAGCTGATAATGTTAATGTTAAAAAAGAACAGAGACATAGCATACCCGTGCGTGGAATCAAAAAATACATTCCACAAGTAGTACGCCAAGCTTTATTTTATGCCAAATAGTTTTAAGCTTACGCTTTATTCTTTACTTATGGTTAATGCTTCAAAAAACAGTTCAAGAGACAGTTTAAAAGAAAGATAGTAACATTTGCTCTATCCACTTTTACCGTAAGCTACTGGTCAACAGCTTTTTAATCGATGATAATAATCAGCTATAGATTTAGTTGTATCAGTTATAAATGATATCTATATCGATTTATTTTAATAATAAAAAGGGAGAATTCGATGAGTACAGCATCTAATCAAGATCTAAATATTACCCATAATGAACAAGCAAATCGTTTTGAGACTACTATCGAAGGCCAAACTGGCTATATTAGCTACCAAGAGCGTGGCGATACTTTGGTTTATGACCATACGATTGTGCCACAAGAACTTGGTGGTCGCGGGATTGGCTCAAAGCTAGTCAAACATGCCTTAGATTATGCACGTGAGAATTATAAAAAAGTCGTACCCCAATGTTCGTTTGTATCGTCATATATCAGTAAGCACCCCGAATATAAAGACTTAGTCTAGGAACATAGAGAACAGTTAAGCAGACGACTCACCTACCTATCAACTTGACATACCTAACTATATATTTATCAATTGATATATGGCAGGATGTAAGAGATAGGTGGGTTTTTTATCCTATAGTAAATATAGGATAGCGAAATGTAAGATAGCTGAGAGCAATCGCGTAACAGTAACTATCAAGATAGATTATCAAGTGCATTTAAGATTGAAAGTCTTGTTATAGATAATGATCCAGCTAATAACAAAAACACTCTAACCTCTTAACCACCACATAATAATAAAGGATATCGATATGAGTAGTTTATCTGACAAACAAGTTGATATGCAGCTAGAAGACCTTGTAGGCTGGCAACGTGATGGCAATAGCATCGTTAAAACTTACCACTTTAGTGATTTTATTGAAGCGATGAGCTTTATGAACCAAGCGGCTTTTTATGCTGAGGCACTTGAACATCATCCTGAATGGAAAAACATCTATAACGTCGTCGAAGTACGTTTGACGACTATTGATACTGGTGGTATTACCAGCCATGATATTCGTTTAGCGAAACGCATGGAATATATTATTCAGCCCAAACGCTTGTAAATCGATAAGCCTTAACAGCTCTCCTTAGCATAAACTCGCTAATTTTTAAAGCAAAAAAACGTCCTCAAATGAGGACATTTTTTGTGCTGCTTAGGATACATTTAGCGTAAATTCAAAATGCATTCTAACAATTACATCTTACGGCTAACAAACGCCACGATGAATAAGATAACAGCTACTGCTAAGAAGATATATGCTAGGTTAGCAGATAATCCAGCAACACCGCCAAATCCTAACAAACTTGCTAACAGTGCGATAACTGCAAATATAATAGCCCAACGAAACATAATTATTCTCCTAAAATAAAAAGCATTCAATATACGGATAAAGCGTAACACTGTTGATAGTCAATCTTTTAATAATTGGTACTGCAAGGTTCGCTAAATCCAATTACTATAAATGCTTATTGTTGTTAATATTATTAATTCTACTTCATTTCTAATGATTCACTTCCAACAAGTTACTTCCAAGTTGTGATAGTAGATTAGCAACATTTTAAGCAGATAAACGTTCAGTTTGGTAATAATCACGGTAGGTTGTGTAACCTGTGTAGTAGTATTGCCCCGTTTTTAGCAAGTTCAGGTTATCAGATGTTTATTAAGCTAGTATTCAGATGATATGGTGCTGAGATAGTGTTATCTACAGCTGTCTTAGAAGCGCATAATCCAAATGCTATTACTCTAAGGGTCATTGCTAACATAGAAATCTTAGGCATTACCCTACCCTCATTTATGTAAACACATATAAAGGAAAAAATATGAATAATACGGATATTCAAAAACGTTCATATGCTGTCGTTTTATACGGCGCAACCAGCTTTGTCGGTCAGATTACTGCTCATTATCTAGCGCAGTTTTTAGCAGATAAAGACAATCAAAATGGTCCAGACTCAGAACCTGTGACATGGGCAATTGCTGGACGTGATCAAGATAAGTTAGAAAAATTGCAGACTGAGTTATGTGCTGCGCAGAAAGGTGGCAAAGCGGAAGCAAAGGTCGATATCATTGTCGCTAATAGTAATGACGACGCCAGTCTTGATGAGATGACCAAACAGACGCAAGTTATTATCTCGACCGTTGGCCCTTACCTGAAGTATGGTGAGCCATTGATTAAATCTTGCACCAAAAATGGTACCGATTATGTAGACCTTACTGGTGAAGCCATCTTTATCAAAGACATGATGGACAAATATCAAGACGATGCTAAAAAAAGCGGTGCACGTATTGTCAACTCCTGTGGCTTTGATTCTATCCCTTCAGATTTAGGTGTGTATTTTACTCAGCAACAAGCCGAAGAGAAGTTTGATGAGTCTTGTACTGTCATCAATATGAGGGTGAAAGCTGCAAAAGGTGGTTTGTCAGGCGGTACTATCGCTTCAATGGCGACTATATTTGAGGAAGTTGGACAGAATAAATCACGCCGTAGACAAGTGGCAAACCCTTATCTGTTAAATGATGATGAAGATGCGCCTAACGTGCGCCAAGATAATGTGAGCAAGCCTGAATACGATGACGAACACGCTTGTTGGTTAGCACCATTTGTGATGGCAAGTATCAATACTCGTATTGTTCATCGTAGTAACCAACTACTTGGTTACGAATATGGTCGCGATTTTAAGTATGATGAAGCAATGTGGATGAAAGATGGCGTCAAAGGAAAGCTAATGAGCTATGGCATGAGTATCGGCCTGTTAGGTTTTGCTACAGCGATGATGATTAAACCAAGCCGTGAGCTACTCTCAAAGCATGTGCTACCCAAATCAGGCTCTGGCCCATCTAAAGAAGAGCAAGAAAACGGCTATTTTGATATTCGTTTCTTTGGCAAGAATGCAAAAAACGATACTATCAACACCAAAGTTACTGGTGATAAAGACCCTGGCTATGGCAGTACTTCACGGATGCTAGCACAGTCCGCTTTATGCCTTGCTCAAGATATTGATAAAAATGATGTCGAAGGCGGGTTTTGGACGCCAGCCTCTGCGATGGGTGATAAACTATTAACTCGTTTAGAAACTCACGCCGGTCTCAGCTTTGATGTTGTGGATAGCAACAGTTAAAGCAAACAGTTAAATAATTATAAAAATATACTATATTCAAATCACTTTAAAACCGAGACAGTGCTACTGGGATGAATTTTTCGCAGCCTCTGTGTTAGCAGCAAGCAAGGAAAATTTATACCAGTAGCACGTGGCTATTAACGTATCGATTTTATTTCGTACTAACTATAATTAAAAAACGATAGCCGCATCTTAATTACAAGATGCGGCTTTTTATTATCTAAATTTTTCAAATAACCTTTTTTAAATAGTTTCTAAACCTGCATAGCTTCCCAAGTAATAAGCCTGACTTTATTAATACTATTTAGCATATGCCATAAAACGACCAATGTTAATAAATAATAATAACGTCACGATTGGGTAAATATTATTGCCAATTTTTAGTTATTTAGCACACAAAGATACACTTCGTTAATTTAATGACACAGTGACAGTCAATTATATCCCTTACCCTTAATAAAGTTATTGGCCTGTGAAGATTGTGTCTATAAAAATGACTTATATGCAAGTCATAAAACTGATTTATATAGTAAAAATAAGCATGATGAATCTTTGTCTTTAATTTTAGAAATCTGTATTCGTTTATTTTTACAAAAAGCATTATGCTTTAATTAATTATCACTTAAATAACAGACACTTAGATTCAGGCAGACATCTGAATTTCTAAAGAACTACTCTTAGAGAATAACGATAAAACATCCCTAATTAAAAGGAAGCTATTATGAAATTGAATGTATTGACTACGGCTATACTAACCTCAGGTTTTGCTATGTTTGCCAGTTCTGCTAACGCAGCTGTAGTAACGGATAAGCATGGTAACGTTGGCTATGACAGCTATGATGAATGCGTCACAGCGGTAAAAGACGGCTCTGCTAAGTTCTACACTCCTTACACTTATCAAAAACCAAAACGCCACGCTGGTGAAGCATCAGTCAAAAAAATGCGGCTTTCTGAAGTCATGATTCCTCAGGCTGTGGTTAGCAGCAATAACCTAAATACAGCAAACTATGCAGCGGGGGCTTGTGATTTAGGTGTCGGTCAATCAGATGGTCGTTATGGGGTATCAGGCGCATTGGTCGGTAAATATGTGCCTATCGCTCCTGACATGCCAGTCAATGTCTATATGGACAAAGCAGGCAACCCTGTACGCCTAAGTATGCAGCAGTGTGACAATCATTTCAGTGATAAGTTCCCAACGCCTGTGGTAAGTGAAGTTACAGCTCCGGAAGCGCAAGTTGCTGTTGCAGAAGAACGTACCGTAGAGCCGGTTGTTATTGAGACCAAGCGTGTTATTCGCCCAACTATTTATAGCGTAAAACAAGTCATTTATGCGCCAGAAGATCAGATTAAACGTGTCAATACGGCAACAGGGACTGCTATAGCCATCGAAGATGGTAGGGAGCGTGCCGTCATTGTTGGCCAAGAAGCAGATGCTGAAATTATTGATAACATAGAAATCAATCAAACATTTCCAGTTACTCGTGTCCCTAATAACGATACGCAGTAACGCCTTGTGAACCCAAACATTGGTAAATATGTCATTGTAGAATAAGTGGATAACTGCAAAAATGTGGTCATTGTGCTGTACTGTGTCTTAGTTTATTGATGTTTTAAAACATCAAAAAGTTGGTTGAATTTTGTACAATTTCACAGACACAGCACTTGCATAACGTCACACGAATACATCAAGCTGTTAGACCTTTAATGAGTTTACTACTGAAATACCAGCCATAGAGCTGGTACTTTGCGTGTAGAGATTATAGATAAGATATAAGCTTTATATAGCGACTTTATAATGCTCTTTACCTATAGCAATCATGACAGCCTTTAAAATAGTTGTCATGATTTTATTTTGTCTACAATTGACATTTTAAATATAGTAAACATATATATTTAAAACGTTAAATAGATACCCTACGGAACAACGCTAAGTAACGATCAAGTTTAAGAACGCTTTAGACTGATCAATAAAACTTGTGACTCAAGGAATCAACTGATGCAAAATCGTACTTTATCACTAATTATAGGCACAGCTTTAGTTATGCCAAGCCTAGCAATGGCCGCTCCTATTGATAACAGCAGTATGACACCAGCGGATATGCGTAACGCTCCTGCTGCTAGTACTTTACAAGCTGAAATCGATGGTCCAAATGGCGAGCTACTAGCCACTCAACCAGGTGAAGTTGAGAGCGATGCAACTGTCGTCGAAACAAACTCTGAAGAAATGAATCATTCTGAAATGATGGGCAATCCTGAAGAAATGAATCATCCTGAAGAAATGAATCATCCTGAAATGATGAGCAATTCCGAAGAAATGAATGATCCTGAAATGATGAGCAATTCCGAAGAAATGAATGATCCTGAAGCAATGAATGATCCTGAAGCAATGAACAACCCTGAAGCAATGAACAATCCTGAAGCAATGAACAACCCTGAAGCAATGAACAGCCCTGAAGCAATGAACAGCCGTGGATCTGAACAAGCTGCACCACAAACTTTAAATCAGCAGCATAGCAATACTGAATATCAGCCATTGATTGCAGGCGAAGTGCTTAACGGTGACCCGAGCAGCACAAACGCTCCAGTTACGTTGCAAGAAAAGAAAAAAGATAGCCGTGGTGAATTCCTAGCTACTCAGCCAGCTGAAGTTGAATTTAGCGAAAATCGCCGTGTTGCTGTGTCTCGCTAAGCGCTTATATCTACTAATTACTATTAATAGATAGTAATTAGCTGTTTTCAGCAAACTATATTATGTGTAATAAAAAAGGCAGCCATTAGGCTGCCTTTTCTCTCTTTACTATCTATCTCAAAATAAATTACTTCTTAGTTTTGGTCACGCCAGCTTCTTGCAGCAGCGCACCGAGGGTACCCATCTTGCTAGGTGTCTCAGCTCTAGGGGCTTTGCTACGGTTATTAGCGCTGTCCTTGTCCTGACGGTTGCTACGCGGTTTTGCTGGACGCTTATCAGCGGCTGGGCGGTTGCTGCTTGCACGGTTACTATTTGCATGGCTGCGTGGACGACTGACTTTATCATCATTACCAGTACTTGCTGCAGTAGGCTTCGCGGCTGGACGTGCTGGTTTTTCAGACTCAGGCTTCATACTAAAACCAATGCGGCCACGTTTTTCATCGATAGAGATGACACGTACCGAAATAATATCACCTGGCTTGACGCGATTCATCGGATCAGCGACGAAGTCATTTGCCATCTGAGAGATATGTACCAAACCGTCTTGATGTACACCAACGTCAACGAAACAACCAAAGGCTGTGACATTGGTAACGACGCCTTCAAGCTGCATACCTTCTTCTAAGTCCTTGATACTATTTACATCTTCACGGAAATTAGCGGTTTTGAACTCAGGACGTGGGTCACGTGCCGGCTTGGCCAGCTCTTCGATGATAGCTTTGACACTGATATTGTCATCATTTGCTGCAAGCGCAGTAGTATCGATAGTATTTAATACACCATCGTTACCGAGCACTTCTGGCAATGCTTTACCCGTCTGCGCAAGTAAGCTATCGACTAGCGCATAGCTTTCTGGATGCACGCCAGTGGCGTCAAGTGGATTGCTGCCGTCATGGATACGTAAGAAGCCTGCTGCTTGCTCAAAGGTCTTAGCACCTAAGCGCGGTACGTTTTTGAGCGCCTCACGGCTATCAAATGCGCCATGCTCTTTACGATAAGTGACGATTTGCTGGGCGACGTTCTTATTCAAACCAGCGATATGAGCCAAGATGGCAGGGCTCGCTGTATTTACATCAACACCAACGGCGTTCACACTGTCTTGCGTGACTTTATCAAGGCTATCTGCTAACTGGCTTTGGTTCACATCATGCTGATATTGACCAACACCAATCGCCTTTGGATCAACCTTCACCAATTCTGAGAGTGGATCTTGTAAGCGACGAGCGATAGATACCGCGCCGCGTACAGACACATCTAGGTTGGCAAGCTCATCACTAGCAAGCTCACTCGCAGAATAGACTGATGCGCCAGACTCGTTAACGATAACGGCTTTCGCTTTTAAAGCATCATTAGCAGCCAAAATCTCTTTAACCATCGCATCTGTTTCGCGGCTAGCAGTACCATTACCGATAGCCACTAGATCAACGTTATAAGTACTTAACAGCTCATCAATGACTTTTTTGGCCTCAATCATCTTGTTATCAGGCGCAAATGGATAGACGGTCGCTACTACAGGCTTATCTTCGCTATCTAGCATGACATGGCCTTGGGCATCAACAATCGCCATTTTGACGCCATGACGAATACCAGGATCGACACCTAAAATCACTTTACGACCAGCAGGTGCTGACATCAGTAGATGCTGTAAATTATTAGCAAATACATCAATCGCATCGGCCTCAGCAGTCAGGCGCTTTTCAGTCAATAAGCGATGTTCAATATGCGGGCGCCATTTGTCTTTCCATAAGCTGCTAGCAGCTTCTGCTAAAAACTCACGGCGCTCAGCTGGAGCTTTAGAATCGATATCGAAATGGCTAATGATTTTTTCGATAAATGGTGCATCTTCGCCTTCAATTTTGAGACCTAAGACGTTTTCTTGGCGACCACGTAGCATCGCTAATAGGCGATGATTGGGCAGACGCGCAAGGCTTTCGCTATGCTCAAAGTAGTCTTTGAATTTCTCGCCCACTTCTCGCTTCTCGTCACTGGCAACGCTCGATACGATACTAGCCGTTTTAGCAAAGCCATTCCGCAGACCATCAAGCAAATCTAATGCTTGTGTCCATTCATCGACGATGATGGCTTGTACGCCAGCCAGTTGTTTTTCAATATCACTGAAATCAACTTCAATTTCATTACCGCTATCATCAGAGATACTAGACGGTGCTTGATAGTCAGCCAGTGCATCTGTTGGGGTAATTTCTTGCGTCAAGACCGCTTGCGCTGCAACATCGAGACCAGCGGCGCGTGCTTTGGCAGCCGGTGAACGGCGACGCGGACGGTACGGCAAGTAGATGTCTTCAAGCTCAAGCTTAGACGTCGCATTATCAATACGGGTCTGTAACTCGTTGGTCAAATTGCCTTGTGTGCTAAGCAGCTCAATAATTTTGAGGCGACGTGTTGCCATATCGCGCTCATAATTGAGCGACTTCTCTAAAGCACGCAGCTGCGCATCGTCAAGATTTTGAGTCTTCTCTTTGCGATAACGCGCAATAAAAGGGACAGTCGCCCCTTCATCGTAGAGTTTGACAAACGCATTGACTTGAGCAGTCTTAATGCCAAGCGCGCGAGCAAGTTTGTCGTGAATATTCGCGTGTGTGGTTGCATCCAGGCCCTGTGTATTTGTCGAGGGTTGAGACGCCGTTAAGGTATCAGTGCTACTCATATCCGTATCAATCGTTGAGAAATGTAGTTTGGCATTATAGCAAAAGCTGCATGAATAAAAATCCTTTTTATATCTTCGTTACTTATCATAGTCTTTATCGCTCAAATAATAGTCTTTATGGTTTGAATTTTCATATAATCTAGCGCTAATCACTACGTTAAACAAACGCATACAGCATTTATGTCCACGGGTGATGCAATTACCTGTTCAATCTTATACACTAAAGGCATAGGTTTAAAAACGCTAATCTGCCTCAAACCCTTCAATAGAGGTATGAATGGTTATATTTGGCTTAGGATTTCTTTTTTCATTAAGATAGATTGGCTAATTTGCACCGAGGGTTGATTTAAATAATTATAGCTAGGCCTAGAACTTCTGACCGTAAATTTAACGTTTTATGTTATAAATACTTTATATATTTTTGTGCAATGGATAGCATATAAAATAAATTACCTGTTAAGTGGATTTATAACCTCTGATTACAACTCATAGCCTTCTGACAGTGTAGGTACCTGACTAGTAGGTTATTAATAACTACATAATCTTTGACAATAATAATGTTTATTAAAGGATCTCTGCATGACTGATAATAAAAGCACTGATACTATGACTCAGCGAATTTTGGTCGTTGATGACGATGCTCGCTTACGTTCTTTGTTGCAGCGTTTTCTGGAAGATGACGGCTTCGTAGTACGTACTGCTCATGATGCCAGTCAGATGGACAAATTGATGCAGCGTGAACTGTTTTCTTTAGTAGTGCTAGACTTAATGCTACCAGGAGAAGACGGTATCAGTATTTGTAGACGTCTGCGTGAAGACAATGGAGATATTCCGATCATCATGCTTACGGCCAAAGGTGGTGATGCCGATCGCATTGCTGGACTTGAAGCTGGTGCAGATGATTATTTGCCCAAGCCCTTTAATCCAAAAGAGCTACTAGCACGTATCAAAGCGGTACTACGTCGTCAAAACCGTGAGTTACCTGGTGCGCCAAGCTATCAGCTAGAAGTGGTTGAGTTTGGTCCATGGACGCTTGACTTGTCTACGCGTACCCTTAAACGTGATGGCAATGTGGTCACTTTGACTACCGGTGAATTTTCTGTCCTAAAAGCACTCGTACAGCATCCACGCGAACCTTTGACTCGTGATAAGCTTATGAATCTTGCGCGTGGCCGTGAGTGGGGTGCTATGGAGCGCTCAATCGATGTACAGGTGTCACGCCTACGTCGTCTGATTGAAGATAATCCTTCACAAGCTCGCTATATTCAAACAGTCTGGGGCGTAGGTTATGTTTTCGTTCCTGACGAAGCAGAACCCGAACAAACGACTGCCACGACAGATTAGTTTTAACCCATCGTTTTGTGCTTTAGAGTATTCACTTTAAAGCACAACTACTTAGTAAATTCTTATATATGACTTCTTCGGCAATTATTCAAAATATACCCTGCACACTGGTGACAGGGTTTTTGGGTGCTGGTAAAACTACCATTATTAATCAACTGCTCGCTACTAAACCAGCTGATGTACGCTGGGCATTATTGATTAATGAGTTTGGACGTATTGGTATTGATGGCGCCCTCTTAAAAGGTAGAAAAAACGACGTCGAAAAGCCAAACACTATTGCTATTCGAGAGGTCAGCGGTGGCTGTATTTGTTGCACCAGCCAATTGCCACTACAAATTGCACTTACTCGGCTTTTAAGTGAGCATCGTCCACAGCGTCTTATTATTGAGCCGACAGGTCTGGCTCATCCGCACGAGCTAGTCAAACAGTTAAGCGCACCGCATTGGCAGACATCTCTAAGTATGCAATCCGTCATTACGGTACTAAGTGGCTTGCAATGGCAACAAGAAAAGTATCGCTCACATAAAGGCTTTCAAGCGCATGTTCAGGCGGCTGACGTAGTGGTCATCAATCGCTATGAGCAATTAGACGCTACTTGCCAGCAGGATCTGCTCACGTGGATTGGAACGCTCAATGCGCAAGCAAGCATCATTTGGGCGGCCCCTAATGATGCGTCCTCAGAATTGACAGTCGCTCAGCTTAGCATGCAACTTAATCAGCCCAGTGCGAGTATTTCTAAGCAACGCGCAACACAGTCCAGTCAGTCACGCATTAGCTTGACCCTACCTAATCACTTACTGACTAACGTGCCGAATATAGGTAATTCAGCAGCAGTGCCGATGGATGATGAGCTGCCCTATCGCTATCATGACGAGCAGCAAGGTATGTTATTAGCTGGCTGGCGACTACCTTCACATTGGATGTTTGCAGCTGACGAACTGCAGCAATGGCTGTTGCAACTCCCTAACTGGCAACGCATTAAAGGTGTGGTACATACCTCTGATGGCTGGCAACAACTGAATTTTACGCCTGATAGCTTAACCATCACGACTACGAGCGCGCAAATCGATAGCCGAATAGAAGTTATCTTACTTGCTGATACGGATAATAGTCACATTAATAGTAAAGTGTCCAAAAATGAGCGCCAACCGCTTATAGATTGGGATGTCTACGACCATGAGCTTATGGCACTACTCGCCAAATAAAAAAAGCCAACGCTATGATTTAGCATTGGCTTTTTTATCTTTGTAATCTATCAGCGCAATTGACTGTCTTTACTACCACGGCGGTTAAACAGCTCAGCGGCTTTTGCTTCTTGCTCAAGCTCAGTTTGGCAGCCTACACAGTGCTGTACCCCAGGTAAAGCACTACGCCGTGCTTCTGGAATTGGATTGCCACACTCATCACAAAACTCAGCGCTATCACCTTTAGGTATAGCACTTCGTACACGATCTAACGCATCATTGACGGTCGCATCCATTTGCTCATGTTCTGCGCCATCTCTCGACCAGCCACCTGCCATAATCTATCCTTTTTGATATATTTAGTCATTATTATTAATATAAAATGCTTTAAGAACATATAGATGGGACTAAATTAAACTGTTTTCAATGTACAAAAAACAACTATAGCTGGCCGCTTTAGACGCTCTAGTCTTTTGGTTGCAAAGCCACGACCTGCCCGCGTACACCGATACTATCATCGCTCATTAGACAGACATAGCCTGCCATAATATCTTCAGGTGTTTTTAAGCTCATCGGGTTTTCACCCGGAAAAGCATGGGCGCGCATGTTGGTACGCGTACCGCCTGGATTGATACAATTAAAGCGCAGATTAGTCGTGTTCTGCGTCTCCTGAGTGAAGATATCACTCATGCCCTCCACTGCTTGTTTTGAGAGCGCATATGCACCCCAAAACGCACGAGGATGGGTTCCAACGGTACTAGAAGTAAAGACAATAGAGCCATTAGCAGCGTCTTTAAGTAACGGTAATAATGCTTGGGTCAGCATAAAGGTCGCTGTAAAGTTGACCTGCATCACTTTGGCAAAGATATCGACATCGTACATCTCAAGCGGTGTCAGCTCACCTAATAATCCTGCATTGTGTAGGACGCCATCAAGTTGACCGATTTCTTTGACGATCAATCCTTCTAACTGCTGCATTTCGGCATAAGTGGCTTTTTCTAAATCCATCGGTAGCATCGCTGGCTGCCTACCACCTAAGCTTTCAATCTCATCATAGACAGCTTCGAGCTTGCTGCTAGTACGACCTAATAATAATACCGTCGCACCATAGCGAGCATAGGTCAATGCGGCAATACGCCCAATACCGTCTCCCGCACCTGTGACTAAGATTGTCTTGCCCTCTAAGCAGTTATCTTGCGGCACAAAATGACGAATCTCATCATGGCTTAAAGGTTGCGTAGAGTTTTGACTGGCTTTTTGATTAGCTTCTTGGTTGGTAGTTTTATTAGAAGGTTGATTAACATTGTCGCTCATAGGTTTACCCGCTATTTATCGATTTATGATAAAGATTACTATAGAAATTTATTTTTTAGGTCATCTAGTACTAGCTAGAGGTACGATGCATCCAAACTAAATATGTTCAAACTATTAGTATTTGAACTATAAGTATTCAAACTTTCCCGGAGATAATAGCAATTTACTTAACTGTTCAGGGGTATCGATAATATAGTCTGCGCCCCAGCTTTTTAGATTTTGCTGATCTTCGGGTGGAATATAACCATAAGCGGCCAAAATCGTTGGCATACCAGCAGCCTTTCCAGCTTCTATATCACGTACATGATCGCCCACGTAAAGTACGCAACCTGCAGCGCCACGCGGTATTGCAAGCTTCTCTAACGCCATATACATCGGTTCTGGATCAGGCTTAGTACGTGAGACATCATCAGGACAAACCAAGACCGAACAGCGCCCATCTAGTTGCATAACTTTAAGCAGTTGCTCAGATAAATAACGCGGCTTATTGGTTACGATACCCCATGGCACGCCTTTATTTTCAAGAGCAGTTAGCACTGCTTCAAGCTCACCAAATACACAGCTATCGACACAGATATCTGCTTCATAGTCATCTAAAAACTGCTGGCGATACTGTGACAACTCCTCATCACTGAGGTCGATCTGGTCGTTGTGACGCAGCATTAACTGCACCATCGCTGACGCACCAGCAGAGACTTGCTCGCGAATATGTGCTTCGGGCGGTGCTTGCCAATTATTTTGCGCACTCATTTTGCCAATGATGCGTACAAAATCAGCGGCGGTATCAATTAGCGTACCATCTAGATCGAACAAAACAGCTTTTACAAATTGCGTCATATTGCATGCTCTTATTATTAAAAATTGTATTAAACCAGTGGTTTTTGGACGGCTAGCATATAGTTGACATCGACATTCTGTGCCAGCCAGTAGCGTTTGGTCAACGGGTTATAATGCAGGCCGATAATATCTTGGCGGCTAAAGCCTGAGTTTAATGCCATTTTATCAAGCTCAGCTGGGGTAATAAATTTTGCATAATCATGCGTACCACGATCTAATAGACGCAATACATACTCCGCTCCGACAATCGCAAACAAGTAAGATTTTGGGCTACGATTGATAGTAGAGAGCACACAGACTCCGCCTGGGGCAAGCAAATCGAAACAAGCTTGTACGATAGAGCTTGAATCCGGCACATGTTCGAGCATTTCCATGCAAGTCACCACATCGAACTGACCGGCATGAGTTTCTGCTAATTTTTCGACCGGTATATGCTGATAGCGTAAAGAGTCATTTAGATTACTCTGCTCTGCATGTAAGCTGGCCGCTTTTAAATTTTCAGTACCCAAATCAATACCAGTGACATCAGCACCACGACGCGCCATCGATTCGGCTAATATGCCGCCACCACAACCAACATCTAATATCCTTTTACCAGTAAGACCCATCTCAGCCGTTTTGTTAGCATCACCACCTTGATAGCCACGTTTGACGTTTTCTTCTATCCAATTAAGACGTAGTGGATTGATATGGTGCAAGGTTGCAAACGCACCCGTATTATCCCACCATTCGCTGGCAAGCTTATTAAACTTATCAACTTCACTTGGATCGACGTTTGTGGCTGTGTTCATATTTGCATCGTTAGTTTTTACGATAGTAGTATCTGCAATAGTATCGGAATGAGTGTTAGTAGATGAAGAAGGTATAGCTGAGCTCATAGCATTTTTCCTTTATTGTCATTATCTATATCTATTATGCGCTGACATGGACTTAATGTTAGCATGAGAGTCATCGCTTTGTCGTAAGGACATCGTGACCGATTATGAGTGGTATTGTTAACTGATAACAAGCTATAGTCAGTCCTAAATAAAAGAAATCCAAGAATTATAACGTGCTATTGAGATAATTTTTCCTTGCTTGCTGTGCCTACGCAGACAAAGGCTGCGCAAAATTTATCTCAGTAGCGCTGTATTTATTTTATAGTGGATAGATTGTATAAGTGCCTTTAAATTACCAACTGATAGGCTACAAATAATCGATTGTCTTGGCCATGGGCAAGGTGGCGTAAATAATGTCTAACAGCTTTACAACGGTTAGTTAAGAATCTGGTTCACAAGCAGCGCCATTTTACGTTATTATAAGCGGCTTGCGCTTTACTATTTATTATCATTAAATATCGTCATTAAAACTTCAAACATTTATCCCCAAAGGAAGAAGTATGAAACGTATCATCACACTGACTGGTCTGGCTGTTGCCATTGGACTTGCCAATATGGGCGCACAAGCCGCCGATTATGTTGCAGGAAAGGACTACCGCGTGCTGGATAATCCAGAGAATATCAGCGGTGATGCTATTATTGTACGTGAGTTCTTTTGGTACGGCTGTCCGCATTGTAACGTCCTTAACCCACATATGGAAAAATGGGCTAAGACCAAAGATAAAGACGTGGCTTTCTTTAAAACACCAGCAGCGCTAAATCCAGTTTGGGAAGCCAGCGCACGCGGTTTTTATGCCGCTCAGCTGTTAGGTTATGAAAATAAAACTCATGATGCCTTGTTTGATGCTATTCATAAAGATGGCAAACAGTTATTTGACCAAGCATCACTAAGCAAATGGTATGCTACAAAGGGCGTTGATCAGAAGAAGTTTAACAGCTTATATAACTCTTTTGCCGTAGGTACCAAAATTGGTCGCTCACAAGCTGGTGCTAAGCGCTATCAACTCTCTGGTGTACCAGCAGTGGTAGTACAAGGCAAATATGTCGTAACAGGTGAAGGTGCTAACGTTCCTAAAGTCGTTGATTATTTAGTCGATAAAGTTCGCGCCGAGAAAAAATAACTGACACTGTATAAGTTTTCAATAAAAAAGCCAATCGTCAATGATTGGCTTTTTTATTGTACTCATTTTGACATTTGACAGCCATTTTATAAAACAGCTGTTCATAGCATAGGTATAAAATATCTTTAATACTTTATCTGAGTCAAAATTGCGACTTCTCGAATATAACTGGCCAAGTCTTCTTCAGACTCCATCATCAGCTCATCATCGTTTGTATGCTTAGCATACTCAATCCAAAGTAATAGCTGATATAAGCTGTTGCGTTCTGAGGCTTTATACTGCTTTACAAATTGCTTTAGCGTACCCTCGTCATTGATATTAAGCCTGCCTCGCCAGCTTTCAATTTTAGCAACCTGCTCTTTTGGAAAAAAAGCATCGAACAATGCTTTTACCAACTCATGGCGGTTTTCTTCACTGATTAGTTTACCAACCCGCTTAGTTTGGCGATTGCGAGCATTAGCGCTGGTGATATCAGCAAGCGCCATCAGTTCTGCCATAAAATAGTCACTGGCAGGTAGGTTTTTGAGCTGCTTTTTCGATAAACCGGCAAGCGGTATCGATAACTCTTGTAAGCGCTCATGAGATTTTTTAAGTTCAGTGCGCGATACGCGCATGTCATGTTCTGACCAGTCAATCATACAAGCTTTCCAAAATAATAAGTAAAAATTAGGGGGTGCTGACAACCATTTGCATCAGCATAGATCTTCAGTAATACGTTATCAATATTGCTTATCTACTAACTACCAACAGCGCTACCAACGGCTTTTTTCACGGTGCTTGGCCACCACTTTTAGGCCTTTAGGCAAGCTCTTAGCAAGATAACTTTGCAACTTGTCAGTAATAAAAACTGAGCGATGTTTACCACCAGTACAACCAATTGCCACCGTCACTGTATGACGATTATTGTGCAAAAAGTCTGGCAACCAACGATCCAAAAATTTAGCGATATCGTTGGTCATCTCAGCCACTTCTGGATAGTCAGCAAAGAATTCACCAACCTTTGCATCAAGACCCGTCGCGGTACGTAACTCAGGGTTCCAATGTGGGTTTGGTAGAATCCTAACATCGAATACAAAGTCGGCATCGATAGGACTGCCATATTTAAAACCAAAAGACAGTAGATTAATCACAATCTTATTGTCCACACCAATATGATCGCGTAAACGATCTTTTAACTGGTGAATGTTCAACTTGCTAGTATCAATTTTTATATCAGCATAACTGGCAATAGGTTCTAGTAACTCTTCTTCTTTTTTGATAGCAGCTGGCAAATTGTACGTAGGATAGGTAGAGCTTTCAATTTCTTGAGCCATTAACGGATGGACGCGGCGAGTGGCGTTGAAGCGTGCAACCAAGATAGTATCTTGCGCCGTCACATAGATAACTTTAATTGTCTGCTTACCATAGGTCTGTCTGAGCGTCTTATAGATAGAGGCAAAGTTGCTCAAATCTGCGCGTGGAGTACGAATATCAACGCCAAGGGCAATACGGCGAATACCACTTTCACCGACTAATTTATCAACTGCGTTCGGTATCAAGGAGAGTGGTAAATTATCAATAGAATAATAACCCAAGTCCTCCAAAATATTTAATACTGAGGTCTTACCCGACCCCGAGCGCCCAGAAATTACTAGGATACTGACACCACTGCCTTTAGCTTCCTTCGTTGCTGACTGCTCTGTCGCTACTTTATTTCCTTGATTCGGGTCTGCTGCTTCCATGATCCACCATCCTAGTTTATTAAATCACTGATGCATAATATCTATCTTACTACTTAACTTATCTACGGGCATGCTAAAGGGTTTATGTTTTTATTATAACGACTCTTCATTAATCAATTATTAAAATTGCTATTTGAAGGTAACAAGTTGATTATCCAATAAACGTGCACGTCCCAACCAAGCAGCCACTAAAATGATTAAATCTTGTTTTTCTTTATTGAAGATTGCAGCATCATTAGCGACAGAAGTTAGCTGAGCCGTTTTTATTTCTAGATAATCAATCGTAAAACCAGTATCAGTAATACATTTTCTTGTATCGGCTAATAACGTGTCAACCTCTTGCTGCCTCTGTTCACCATTTTGCAACTGCTGAGCCAGACGTTGTAGCTCTTGATGTAGTGCAGGTGCTATTTGTCGCTCAGCCTCATTTAAATATTGATTGCGCGAGGATAGCGCCAAGCCATCAGCAGCACGGACAATAGGCGCCCCTATTATTTCAATCGGATAACTCAGATCGCGTACTAACTGTTTAATAATCGCCAGTTGCTGGTAATCTTTTTGGCCAAATACAGCCACATCAGGTTGCACAATGTTAAACAATTTCGAGACCACAATACCAACACCGTCAAAGTGCCCAGGACGAGATTGACCACATAATTGAGTGGTGATTGCACCAGCGAGGACAGCAGTCGGTGGCGGCAATACTGGGTACATCTCGTCAATAATGGGAGCAAAAACATAGTCTGCACCAACCGTTGCTAGCTTAGCGACGTCCTCATCTAAAGTACGAGGGTAGCTATCGAAGTCCTCTCCCACTCCAAATTGAGTCGGATTGACAAAGATACTAACGACTACGATATCGGCATGCTGCTTAGCAATGCTTACTAGCTCAAGATGACCATCATGTAGATTGCCCATCGTTGGTACTAGCGCAATACGTTGTGGGCTATTTTGATTGTCATTTCTTTGACCACGATAAGGCTGCAAGGCGGTACGCAGTGCTGAAATCTGCTGATAAATAATTGGCATCGTTAAATATTCTTCTACTTATAATCGTAAAAACCCAAAAATTCAATAAGATTAGCTAAATTGGTGCTGCTCAGTTGGAAAACTGCCTTCGCGCACTGACTGCTGATAAAGCGCAAAGGCGCCTTCAATACTATGGGCGCTATTGCGTTCATCGGTCAAAAAGTCATGAACAAAGCGCGGCACGCGGCCATGTACCATACCTAGCATGTCATGCATCACTAATACTTGACCATCAGTATCTGCGCCAGCGCCAATACCAATCACTGGCGCTGTAACAGCTTCTGTGACTGCTTTAGCGAGCTCAGCTGGCACACATTCTAATACAAGTAATGCAGCCCCTGCAGCAACGACTGCTTTAGCATCAGCAAGCAGCTTATCAGCCGCTTCATCACCGCGACCTTGGATTTTATAGCCGCCGAAAACATTGACAGATTGCGGAGTCAAGCCAAGATGGACACAAGTTGGTGTACCCGCTTGTGCTAAGGTCGTGACTAAATCACAAAGCTCACTGCCACCTTCAATCTTTATGACATGCGCGCCGGCTTGCATCAATTGACGACTATTGGCCACAGCCTCTGGCAGAGTCACATAACTCATAAACGGCAGGTCAGCTAAAATTAGTGCATGCTTATTGCTACGGGCAATATTAGCCGTATGATAAGCCATATCATCGATTGTAACGGGCAAGGTTGAGTCATGACCTTGTACCACCATGCCCAAACTATCACCGATCAAAATAGTATCAATCTGCGCCTTGTCCATCATTCGTGCAAACATCGAGTCATAGCACGTCAAGCAAGTAAACTTGGTGCCGTCTTTTTTAAAATTATTTAAAGTAGATAACGTCGTCATATGACCCTCAATTAATCTGCAATGCTTTTAACTTATTAGTAACTGTTATTCTGTTTGTGATCAAAAAACTTAGCAATTGCTTGATATATAGTCATTCTAAACAAAAGAAGCACAAAAATTGTGATGCGCTATTGGGATAATTTTTCCTTGCTTGCTGTGCCTACGCAGACAGAGGCTGCGCAAAATTTATCCCAATAGCGCTATATTTACTTTATAGTTGACTCAATTCAATAATAAATTAACTATAGTAGCTTTAAGCCTGTCCAATCTTTACTTTGTGGATAATCATCTACCGATTTGCCAGCAATTACTAGCTCTGGTGCTAGCTCTTGTAGCGGTATTAAGACAAAATTACGTTCAGGCAGTCCAGGATGCGGTATGGTTAATTGCGGCTCTGCAATTTGTGCTTCACCGTATAGCAAAATATCGACATCCAGGCTGCGTTCACCCCAACGTCGTATACGTGCACGCTTGGCCTGCTCTTCTAGCTGCTGGCAAAATGCGAGCAACTCAAAAGGTGACAACGTCGTCTCAAAACCAGCGACCGCATTGACAAAGTCTGGCTGATCTTGCGGCCCCATAGGCACTGAGGCATAAAATGAAGAAACACGAACGTTACGTATCTTCTCATGCTCTTGCATCACTGCAAGTGCTTGCTGCAAATGCTCTGCAGGTAAACCTAATTCATTAGCTAGGTTGCTGCCCAAGCCTATATAGCAAGTAACCCAATGAGCGTTACCCGTATGGTTATCCATATTAGACATTATCGGTACTAGGCTGACGACGACGGCGTTTCGATGGTACAGGTCCTTTATTGTCACTTACTTTATTGTCAGTTGCTTTACTAGAACCAACCTTGTCTTTAGCAGCTTGACTGGTTTTAGCAGACTTTACTTCTGTCGGTCTAGCTGGTTTTCTAGCTTTCGCAGGTGTAGTCGCTTTATTAGTTTCTGCCTTGTTCCCTGACGTCTTGGTTCCTGTCGTAGCTTCTGCACGTTCTACCGTTTTCTCGGCTTTGCCGTTACGCTGGGCTATTGCCTTAGGCGCTTTTTTCGCATACTTCGCAGCAGTTTGGTCGTTATTATCAGCTGGCTGTTTTTCTACATTGCTAATACTGTTAACAGTATTAGCAATGTCTACAGTAGGCTCACGGCGGCGACGCTTATGCGGTATCGGCTCGTTATTCATGCTGACTAGCGCCGGTGATCTTGCCACCGAACGAGCAGGATAGGCGTTAGCAGAAGATGACTTAACCTCTGACTGCTTTGCCTTAGATTGTTGAGCACCACTTGAACGATCAACTTTAGTATCAGATTTTGTATCTTGATTATTTCGCTCTTTCTCAGCCGTTGCATGCTTAGTAGCTGCCTTGTTCTGCACAGGCTTTTGGCTATGCTTAGGCTTATCAGCACCTGATAGCTGCTTTTGTAATGGCGGCACAACTTTTTCATGCTCGATTACAAACAATGGCGCAGGCTTAGCATTATGGCCTTTGTTAGATGCTTTATTGCTACTACTAGCAAGAGACAACTGCTGTAACTGAGCAAGCTCATTACTGTCCTGCTTTACCTGTTGCGTGTTGTAACCCTTGTTTTTACTGCTATCAGATTGCTTGGCAGCTGATGACTGACTTGCGGCGCGGCGACGGCGTGATGGAATGTTTGATGAATCATTCACCATTGCCTGCTCAGTACTATGCTTTTCGGTAACATGCTTTTCATTACTGCCATTGGCTTTATTTTGCTGAGTGTTTTTTTGATTAGACATTGATTCATCCGCTGTATACGACTCAGGCTTTTGACGATTGCGTCCACGCGCGCGTTGCCCTTTTTTATAAGCACCGCGACGAATATTTTCGTCAAATTCATCAATAGCTTTCTCTTGGTCTTGCTCAGACAATGTCTGATAAGTCTGCCACCAGTCGCCCATGCCATTGGTCGATTCTGACAATGGATGCTCAGCATCACCGCACTGCTCACGTAATAATAAAAAGTCAAACCCTGCACGAAAGCGCGGGTGCTCAGAAAGCTGAACGATTTGCTTGCTACGTGGGGCGGCAAGTTTGGGCTGCAATATCCAGATATCACGGATAAATTGCTCCGCGAATTTAGGGATAGCAGTCTTGATACGCTGACGGTCAACGACTTTGCTAGCCGCATGCATTTGCGCTTCAGCAAAGGGCATATTGCGCTTTTTGGCTTTTTCTAACTGATGCAGGTAATTTTCCCATAACAGGGCTGCATAGAAAAACGCCGGATTAATACTTTTACCTGCGGCAATACGTTTATCGGTATTGATAGCCACTTGTTTCACTAAAGCACTGGGATCAGAAGGCGGATAAATGATTAAACTATCAATCGCACCCGACTCAAACAATAGCGGCAACAATGGCACTAAATAGCCACCGGTAAACATCTTTTGCGTTTCATCATAGAGGCGATGCGGTGATATTTGCTCAAGCAATGCCCAATTATCATCATGAAACTGCTGAGACAACTCTTCGTCAAAATCAAAGCCCAATTTGGCTTTGAAACGTAACGCCCGCAATAGCCTTACCGGATCTTCTTCGATACGAACGGGTGCATGACCTAATAGGCGGATGACTTTATTATCAATATCTTCAAGCGCACCGCAAAAATCATGAACCACACCTTTAAGCGGCTGATAATAAAGTGCATTGATAGAGAAGTCACGACGCGAAAAGTCTTGTTTGATGTCGCCCCAGACGTTATCACGCAGGATCATACCGTCTTGATTGGTATTGGCATCGCTGGTTGGCGGACCACGAAAAGTAGCGACTTCAATTAGCTCTCGCCCTGAATACACGTGTGCCAACTGAAAGCGACGACCGATAATGCGGCAGCGCTTGCCAAAGACGTCTTTGATTTCATGCGGCTTAGCATCAGTGACGGCGTCAAAGTCTTTTGGGCGCAGACCCAATAAGGTATCGCGCACACCACCACCAACGATATAGGCATCAAACCCAGCTCGGGTTAATGTGGCAATCACTTCAGTAATGGAATTGGGTAATTCAGATTTATTCAGTTCTAACTGCTTGGCGGCACGCTCGGCCATGCATCTACTCCTCGCCGGTATTCTTTAACCACCCCTGACCAACACAGCGTTTATCAGGCGGATGTATTGACTAGTTTAACAAATTTTGCACGCAGTAGGTGCGTTATGACATTTAGTTACGTGCAATTTTGTCAATATTGATGTTAATCAAAGCAAAATAATGCCATTAATGTTGCACACTTAAACGACTTCGATTTTTCTCAATCGTTTTTGCGCCGATACCTTTGACCTTTGCTAACTCATCAACCGTTTTAAAATCGCCAAACATGTCACGATATAAAATAATCGCTTGGGCTTTACTACTACCGATACCGTTTAGTGAAACCAGTTCACCTTCGCTAGCACGATTGATATTGACGGTGGCTTGCTCACGCGCTTGGGTTTTAGCATTTTCCTGCGCCAAAAGGTACTTATAAGCACTTTGTGGATTATCAAAACAAGGCGCCGCATTCCCACTATATGGCATCATAATAAGCAAAGCGAAGCCGAACGCAGCGTTCGTTATTAAATTGATGAACGAGGCTTTATGATGAACGTTCATGACGATCTTTCATGTCGTTTCGCCGCTTCCCATAATGCATCCATTTCTGTTATATCGCTGTCCTCGACATGCTTGCCAGCAGCAGCCAGTTGTTCTTCAATATAACCAAAACGTGACTTAAACTTATGCACACAAGTAAGGGTCGCTGCCTCAGCATCGAGGTTTAATTTACGCGAGACGTTGACCAGCGCAAACATGCAATCGCCCAGCTCTTTTTCAATGTCACTAATATTGGCTTGGATTTCTATGCTGGACTTCTCTGTCAGCTCAGCCTTTAACTCACTAATTTCTTCCTCAAGTTTTTCAAACGCTCCTGCTATGCCTTCCCAATCAAAGCCTAGTTTTGACGCCTGCTTTTGTACATCCTGAGCTTGCATCAAAGCACTGCCCGCTTTGGTTTTATCTAAACGCCGCTTTGGTTTACCACGTGCCTCGCGCGCTTGCTCCTCCTCCGCTTTAATTTCATCCCAGCGTTCCTTAACTGCCATTTCATCTTTCAGGGTTTCAGCCTCAAATACGTGCGGATGACGGCGAATCAGCTTCTCTTGCAAAGTGGTAATGACATCGCTCATGTCAAAACGACCTTGCTCAGCATACATCTGGCAATGAAAGACGACTTGCAGCAGCACATCGCCAAGCTCACCTTTAATATCTTCGTCATCGTCGCTTTGTACCGCTTCACCCAGCTCATAGGCTTCTTCGATTGCATACGGAATGAGGCTATGATTGCTTTGTTTTTTATCCCACGGACAGTCAACGCGCAATCTTGCCATCAGTGCCAACAGGTCATCAAGTTGCCCACTCGCTTCTGGAGTGCCTTGCACAGGTTCGGGTGCTGAAATTTTATTTTCTACAGTACTCATAAAGGATGCTCTTATACTTTTAGTTGTTATTGAATATAACCGCCTTAACTTAACAACGATTTTGTCTTATAGTCGGTACGAAATAAAAACGATATGTTCATTGCTAGGTGCTACTGAGATAATTTTTACTTGCTTGCTGTGCCTACGCAGACAGAGGCTACGAAAAACTTATCTCAGTTGGCGTAGGTTGGGTTTTTAACCCAGATTTGAGATTTTGCAAAATTACAATGCTGGGTTAAAAACCCAGCCTACAACACCGGTCATCACCATGCGTCTACATTATCCATTTAATAGTTAGTGTAGCATTGAACGCTTAATAGCCTATAATTGTGTTATCTACTTCGTTATTTTACCACTGCTTTAGCGCAAGGAATCTTGTCATTATGTCTACTTCTGCGACCACTAGCTACCAGCCAGCAACTGAATTTCATCCTATTACGATTAGCTCATTTAAAGCTTATGATATTCGCGGTGAGCTTGGGGTCAATCTTGATGAAGATATTGCTTACCGTATTGGACGTGCCTTTGCGCAGATTTTATATCAGCGTTATAGCGCCGCTAATAGCTCAACTGAACTAAAAAACTTAAAACCTGCCATCGTTATTGGTAGTGATATTCGCCATTCAAGCGAGCAATTAAAACAGGCGACCCTTAAAGGTATTATTGACGCGGGTGTTGATGTCATCGACTTGGGCATGAGCGGTACCGAAGAGGTGTATTTTGCCACCAGTGATTATCAGGCATTAGGCGGTATCGAAGTCACTGCCAGTCATAATCCTATTAATTATAATGGTCTAAAATTGGTAAAACAGCATTCAAAACCCATTAGCGCCGATGATGGCTTAGCAGAGATTCAAGCATTGGCAGAATCAGGGCAATTTAATACTAGTAACCAATCAGGAAAATTACAGTTATTAGACGATAAAAGCGCTTATGTTAATCACGTCATCAGCTTTATAGATACTGATAAGCTCAAACCGCTTAAACTGGTTATTAACTCCGGTAATGGCAGTGCAGGCCCTGTGGTTGATTTATTAATTGATAAACTTGCACAAGCTGGCGCACCCATTGAAGTGATTAAACTGCATCATACGCCAGACGGTAGCTTCCCCAATGGCATTCCCAATCCTATGATTGAAGCCAATAGAGTGGCTACCCAGCAAGCAGTTTTGAAAAACAAAGCCGATTTGGGCATTGCCTTTGACGGAGATTTTGACCGCTGTTTCTTATTCGATGAAAGTGGCGAATTTATTGATGGTAGCTATGTGGTAGGGATGCTGGCGCAAGCGTTTTTAAATAAATATCCAAATGAATCCATCGTCTATGATCCCCGAGTAATTTACAATACCGAAGCAGTCATCGAAGAACATAATGGCAAGGCAGTCATCAGCAAGTCTGGACACTCATTTATCAAACAAGTCATGCGCGAGTCAGGCGCAGTCTATGGCGGCGAGATGTCTGCTCATCACTACTTCCGTGACTTTTTCTATTGCGACAGCGGGATGATTCCATGGCTTTTGACCATTGAGCTATTATCTATTACTGGTAAGACATTGTCTGAGTTGGTCACTGGCTATATCAAAGCTTATCCTAGCTCAGGTGAGCTAAACTTTCGTCTCACCACAAATGATGCACCAACTATTATTAGCGCTATTGAAGATAAATTTAGCGTCGAGAACCCAAGCAAATCGATGCTTGATGGCTTAAGTCTCGACTTTGGGGAGTGGCGTTTTAACTTGCGTGCATCAAATACCGAGCCGCTGATTAGGCTGAATATCGAAACTCGTGGTGATAAAGATTTATTAGCTGATAAGATACGAGAAATAAAGGAATGGCTTGGAGCACAAGGTGCTGTTTTAGCTTAAGGGTTTTTTGCGGAAAAATGTGAATTTAAAAATAAGCGCCTGTTAACATAGATATTAACAGGCGCTTTTTGTTGTTTAATAAAACTGTTTAATAAAGCAGGTTATTTAGCACGACCAATACCCATATAACCACCTACCAAACGCTCAATTTGCGTGCAGGTTAATGCGTTTTGCGCATCAAAAATAGGTTGCGCTGTCTTATTAATTTGGTTCACATCTAAGTCACTATTTAAAGGCCAGCTCATGATAAATAGCGCTTGTGTATCAACCAATGGCGCATAAGCATCGTTAACTAACTCTAATAAAGGCTGCTGACCGTATAGCGTCTCTAGCTCAGTCTGCGCTTTCTCACTATAGACCAGTGTCTTAATATTATAAGACCATAGCAGCGCTAATAGGGGATGGATAGCAGACCCTACAGTACGCCCTGACCCTGACTTATAACTACCACCCCAAATCATCACGGTCTTGTTATCGATAAAGCCATCAAAATATTGCCAGAATTTACGGAATATCAGCTCTTTTTGATCTTCGTTAATATGTATAACGGACTGTAGCAGTGGCATATCCACACGGCTCGCCTGCCCTGACTGCTGCAATTGCATGAGCTCAGTAGGTAGAGTATTACCACCAAAGCCCCAGCCCGCTTGCAGGTAACTACTGCCAACGCGATCATCCAGACCCATGATGTGACTGACTTGCTGGATATCAATATCATGGTTATCGGCAAGACGCGACATCTCATTCATAAAGCTTACCCGCGTCGCCAGCATACTCATAATACTGCTACGGGCAAACTCTATCGTAGCGATATCCGCATAATGACGAGCACGAGCTTGTTTTATCAAAGGTTGCAACGCACTTAAGTGCTGGCTACTGCTATCTGCTGTCTTTTCACCAAGTAGCCACAAAGAAGGATTCAACATCGAGCTATAAGCATCACCGTCTTGTAAGAATACAAACGGTATGTAGTATACCCACGCACGTTGCAAGCGTTGGGCGAGTGCTGAGATATGCCCTAATTGCTCAATGCCACTTATAATCACAGGCAACGTCTGCTGATGGCTATGATTGAAAGCGGTAATCCAGCTCTCCTCCAACCATACTGACTTTATACTGTCCAAAAATAACCAATAAAGCGCCACTTCTGATCTTTGTTCGCGGGCGCTATCATTATCATTATGATGAGACGCTTCACCTGTTATTTCATAGATCTGCAACAGATTATCAGCACTGCTTGGTAACGCTCGACTGATAATCTGTTCTTGCTGGTCATACATTTGCCATAGCGCCTGCAAATGACGCTCAAAGCTATATTGCTGCAACTGCTGCTCTAGCATCTCTAAGTCTGCATATAAATGTACAGTCTGACCTAAGCTTGCCAGCACCACGGCACTGGTAATGGCTTCGATACCATGACCAACGATGACACAGACTTTTGCTTTATTATTAATATTATCGGCATGGCTTAGATTAACAGGCATCTTATATCCTTTTAAATTCTTATATCCTTTTAAATATAGTCAAAGCAATTATAAACGGGTACGGTGTTAACCTCGCTTGCTGTACTAGTGTACTATCTGCGCTCGGTTGCCTATTACTCATTTTGGACTACTTCGACTATACGATCGGCTTGCTTTACAAACAATACTGCTAGCGTAGGCGAGATTTTTGTGTAGTAGGCTGGGTTTTTAACCCAGCATTTTGCTTTTGCAAGATTTAAAAGCTGGGTTAAAAACCCAGCCTACGATAGCTTCATCATTAAACCTAAAACAACGTTAAGAGAAGCGCTTGATGTGCTGTAAGAGCTGATCGGTAGAGGTATCAAATTGACCACTGTCCTCTTGCTGCATCGCATGATGCACCGACTCAGCCATCTGCTTACCCATCTCTACGCCCCACTGGTCAAACGGGTTAATATCCCAAATGCTGGCCATGACATAAACCTTATGCTCATAGAGCGCAACCAACGCCCCTAAGCTATGCGGGGTAAGCTCGTCGATAAGTAGTGTCGTTGACGGCTGATTGCCACGGTAGTATTTGTATTTATCCGCCTCAGAAACAGTCTGCGCGTCAGCACCTGCAACAGCGGCATTACCGAAGGCCAGCACTCGGCTTTGCGCTAGACAATTCGCTAATGACAGCTCATGCTGCTGCTGCAAAGAAGCATTGTGTACCTTATCACTATAACGACGCACACAAGCGATAAAGTCGCAAGAGACCTGCTGCGTCCCTTGGTGTAGCAACTGATAAAACGCATGTTGGGCATTGGAGCCAATCTCACCCCACAGAATCGGACAGGTATCATAGTCAATATGATCACCGTGCTGAGTAACCGACTTACCATTACTCTCCATCTCAAGCTGAGTCAAGTAGCTTGGCAGATAGCTGAGACGACCATCATAAGGCAGTACGGTATGAGCATTCACCTGTAAAAATGTACTATTCCAAACAGCTAGTAATCCTAATAATACTGGCAAGTTTTCTGCAAAATCAGCCTGCGCAAAGTGCTCATCCATACTATGAGCGCCAGCCAATAGCGCTTTAAACCCCGCCATACCAATACGAATAGCAATAGCGAGTCCAATCGCTGACCATAAAGAAAATCGACCACCGACCCACTCCCAAAGCTGCAGCTGATGCTCAGGATGAATACCCCAAGCGCTCATCTTGTCACCATTAGCCGATATGCCAATAAAGTGGCGACGTAACACACTGTCTTCCGTACCAGCGCGCAGCTTGGCGGTAGCAAGCAGCCATGACAGTGCTGTCTTAGCATTAGACAAGGTATCAATGGTACCAAAGGATTTGGAGGAGATAATAAATAAGGTGGTTTCAGGGTTTAAGTGCTTGAGCAAATTATCAAGCTGGGTACCATCCATGTTCGAGACGAAGTGCACTTCAATATCGGTATCCGCCCACTCATCAAGCGCGGTGGTCGCCATCAGTGGTCCAAGATCAGAACCACCAACCCCGATATTGACGACATCAGTGATAGCCTTGCCTGAAAATCCACGCCATGTGCCACTACGAACGCGCTCAGATAATCTGGCTACTTGGGCCAGACTATGATGCACATCCGCAACTACATTTTGCTCACCAACTTGTAATGTTGCGGTCTCCGGCAGTCGTAGCGCCGTATGCAAGGCTGCACGCTCTTCACTGGTATTAACCATCGCCCCTTGTAAGAGCGCCTTAATACGAGCCGATAAATCACAGCTATCAGCCAAACTTAATAAATTAGATAATACCGTCTCATCGATACACTGTTTGCTATAGTCCATATATAAAGAACCAGCTTGGGTACTAAAGCGCGTGGCACGCTCATCATCTTGCGCAAACAATGTCGCAAGTGACCATGACTGCGCCGCTAGCGTTTGCAACTGTTGCCAATACTTAGAGTGGCGAGCATTGTTATAGACGCTATCGCCCTTGATATTATTCATTAGTGTTATTACCCATCAGCTATTCATCTTCTGCTAATTGATGCTGAGCAAAATAGATAAATGCTTGCATATATGAGCGCATATCGCCTGCATCATAGCTATCGCCGCGCATCGTCGTCACATTGACCCCATATTCGCTAATCAGTGCGTCAATGGCATCGGTCAGCTGAATCTCGCCACCGACAGAGGCTTTGGTATTAGCTAGATAATCAAAGATATGATTGCTAAATACATAGCGACCAACCACTGCTAAATTTGAAGGTGCTTCTGCTAAGCTGGGTTTTTCTACAAAGCCAGCGACTTTAAAACTGGCATTAGTATCTGTTTTATCATCGATATCGCTCACTTCGCTAAATGCTTCATGTAATTGAGCAATACCGTATTTATGTACATCTTCATCAGCGACCTTATCTACCAATATTTGTGAATGACTATCCTTAGTAAAGGCATCAATCATAAAGGCTAAATTATCAGCAGACATATCAGTGGTAAATGGATCAAGGACGACATCCGGTAATAGGACGGCAAAATCATGCGCGCCTATGATGGGACGTGCTGCCAATACCGCATGACCTAAACCTAGCGGCTTACCCTGACGTATCATTGATACCGTCACGTCGTCTGGTAGCCAGTTTAGGCTGTCAGCCAGCTCGTCCTTACCTTTATGACGCAGTTGGTTGTCCAGCTCGACATTGATATCGAAGTAGTTTTCAATCGCACTTTTTTGTGCATGGCCGACTAGTACAATATGCTTGATACCGGCAGCGATCGCTTCTTCAACCACATAATGAATGGCAGGGCGATTACCTAAAGGTAACAGCTCTTTGGGCACTGATTTAGATAGCGGCAGCATACGAGTGCCAAAGCCTGCGACAGGGATAACGGCGTGGGTGATATTTTTCATATATGTTTGGCTATATTAATAAGAAAAGTGAGTTTAAAGTTAAATCGATAAGTTAAAACAGTAAGCAATCATCCGTAGATGACGATAGCTCAATAAAGCTTAGGCTTCATTATAACCACTCGGATTCATGTTTTGCCAACGCCAAGTGTCCTGACACATCTCATTAATTGACAGTTTGGCTTGCCAGCCCAGTAGCGCTTTTGCTTTATCAGCACTGGCATAGCAACTGGCAATATCCCCTGCACGGCGGGCAGCAAATTGATAAGGAATAGGCTGTTTAGAAACTTTGGTAAAAGCTGCAACTAAATCTAAGACAGAGGTGCCTTTACCAGTCCCTAAGTTAATAGGCAAAAATCCTACTGAACTGGTTGTGTCCGAGCTACTTTTAGAGCTGGCTTGTTGCTGTAAATAATTCAGCGCTGCGGCATGACCTTGCGCCAAATCAGTGACATGGATAAAGTCACGTACACCAGTACCATCTACAGTAGGATAGTCATTACCGAAAATACTGAGCTTTTCAAGCTTGCCTACCGCTACTTGCGAGATATATGGCATTAAGTTATTCGGAATATCGTTAGGGTCTTCACCGATCTGTCCTGATGGGTGAGATCCTACTGGGTTAAAGTATCTTAAAGAAATCAGATTCCAGCTCTTGTCTGATACTGATAAGTCTTCTAAGATGTGCTCGACAGCAAGTTTGCTTTGTCCGTAAGGATTGGTACAGGAACGCGGTGAAGTCTCGTCAATAGGTAGAGTTTCAGGATCGCCATAGACAGTCGCAGAGGACGAAAAAATTATATTCTTGACGTTATACTCCATCATGACTTCTAGTAAAGTAATGCTGCCACTGACGTTATTATTATAATATAGCAATGGCTTGGCAACAGACTCACCGACCGCTTTTAGTCCAGCGAAGTGAATCACGCCAAAGAACTGATGGTCGGTAAAGACTTGTCTGAGCCTCTCAGCATCGCGAATATCTCCTTCAATAAACTCAATCGGCTGACCAATAAGAGTAGAGACACGGTTGATAGCTTCACGACTACTGTTAGATAGATTGTCATATACTACAATATCATAGCCTGCTTCATGCAGCGCAATACAAGTGTGAGAGCCAATATAGCCTGCACCACCCGTGACCAAAATTGTTTTATTCATAATGTTACCGATAATTTCCAATTGGCTGTTCTAATTAAGGTTTCATAGGTTATTTACTAGACAACTAATAATAATTTGAGACAGTTTTATCAACCGTTGTCATTTAATAGTAAAGTATAGCGTTGAACACATCTTGCACTTATATTACGCATTACCTATGAGAAATTGCTATCATCTAAATACCAACTACTCTATCTTATAATTCTAAAAAGGGTAATATATGTCCAATAAAGAAATACTATTCGAAGATGACCATATTCAAGTCATTTATGTTAAAGAACCTAGTGAAGATATTGTCATCACTTTTAGCACATTGACTAAGTTTGCAGATGGTAGCTATGTCTTTGCTGAACGACCCTTAGTCAATTTGGGATATAGTATAATTGGTTTTGTAGCTAAGAGGGGCAACTGGTACCCTCACTCTAGTGTAGAGTTATCTTTTGGTAAAATTTATTCAATAATAGACAATTATAGAACTATCATAGGCTATGGAGGCTCTATGGGTGGCTATGCGGTGTTAAAGTATTCAAAATCGCTAAGAATGTCTAAAGCCATATCATTCATACCTCAATACTCTATAAACCCAAAGGTAATCAAAGATGAAAGATATAATAGCTATTATAAAGAAGATATTAATCAAGACATGGAGATAACGACAAATGATATCAGTTCCAGCTGTAAGTATCAGCTCGTTTTTGACCCTTACTTTGGGTTAGATACTCAGCATATAAATATGATTAAGCCCTTATTAAGCGATGTAATTATAACTCGTTTAAAATTTTCCGGACACGGCGCTGCGTACATTCTTGCAGGATCAAATCTATTAAATAGCTTTTTATCTAATGAATTAGATAACGTTCATTATAATAAATTAGTAAGACAACATAAAAAAGAAAATATATTCTACTTCAATTATCTGTTTGATAAATACTATAAGCGTCATCCGTTACTTTTCTATAAATTATTCAATGGCATCAGTGATGCTAATAAATCAAAACTAAATTCTAATATCTATAAAAACTTAATCAACAGTTTGATACTAAACGGTTTTGATATTAATTCTATTTTCTCAAAGCGGAGTTTTTCAAGCTAGTTGTCACCATCAAGCCCAATTAAGCAGCTTGTAATCTCATCTTTTCTGGCTCTTTTGCAGGATTCAATGTCGTCGGACCCACAGGCTCGCAATCTCTCACCTCTTGACTGCCCCAACGTATTGGATTTTGAGCTTTAGCTTGCTGCATCGTCAGCTTACGTTTTGCCAGTATTTCCTTATCCTCACCCGTATGGCGCTGACTCGGCGTCACAAAGTTCAGCTGACTGTGTTTGTGCTCATTATTGTACCAGCGCGTGAAGCTCAGCACCCAGTCACGAGCCGCCTCTAAGCTTTTAAAGCCTTGGGTGGGCCAACTAGGACGATACTTGCACGTCTTAAACAAAGACTCTGCAAAGGGGTTGTCATTACTCACACGCGGTCTGCTATATGACGTCACAACGCCTAATTCATAGGCCTTCATCCTCATAGTTTGCGCCTTCATCGGTGCCCCATTGTCTGAGTGTAATACCACACCGCTATGTAGCGCCTTTTCACGGATGAGGGTACGCTCAAGCAGCTGAGCTGCTAATACTCCTGACTCACAATCATACACCTCCTGACCGACAATCTTACGGCTATAGACATCCTCTATCATGTACAGGTAATAGAACTGCCCCCGTACGGGACTTGGCAAATAAGTGATGTCCCAGCACAGCACCTGACCTGGAGCGGTCGCAGTAAAGGTTTGTGGTGCCTTTGATGCGCTAGGGGCTAAGCGACGACCTCGATGGTTGAGCTGATTATGCTGCTTAAGTAGTCGGTAAAAGGTAGACTCTGAGCCATGATATATGCCTTCATCAAGTAAGGTGGGTACGATTTGGGTGGGCGGTAGACTGGCAAAGCGGGGCTGATTGCAGACGGCTATAATGGCGGCTTGTTCCGCTACGCTCATCTTGTTAGCCGGTACAGGGCGGATAGCTTCAGCACGCTTATCTTGCTGCACTTGAGAATCTTTATACCAGCGCCGATAGGTACGCACGCTGATGCCAACCTCACAACAGGCAGGGTTGAGCCTAGCGCCTGCTTGGGTGGCGTCTTGTATCCATTCTATATATTGGATGCGCTCTGGGAGTGAGGTTAGTCGTCCTCGGGTTCGGTCTCCCAAAACGCATCCAGCTTTTTTCTGAGCACCAGTAAGGCGGCGGTCTCAGCCAAGGCTTTTTCTTTTCGAGCAAGCTCTCGGGTGAGTTGCTTAATCTGCTTGCGGTCTGTCTGCTGTTGACGCTTGTCTTTAAGGCTCTGTTGTTTGCTGCTGCTAAAGCCCTTAAGAGCGTCAGTGCGCCACGCTTTTATTTGCTCAACATAGAGACCTTTACTACGGCAGTATTCGCTAAGCTCGGTCTCGGATAAGCCGCCTGTTTCGATGACGGTGGCAAGTTTGGTCTCGCTTGACCAGTTATCAGGAGTACGTTTATTTGTCGGCATGGGCTGACCTTGTTCTCTGGCGTGATTGCGCCAATTATACAGGGTCTGAAGACCGATGCCTTCCTCTCTTGATACTTGAGCCACGCTTAGGTTTAATGGGGGTTGCAGTTTGCTGAGTATGGCTTGTTTACGTTCATTACTATATCTTGGCATGATTGGTCCTTGTGCCCCCCATTTGGATTAATATTTAGGGGTGACAACTATCCTGCCATAGGGGGAAAGTATCAAAGCCCAATACCGAAAAAATTTATTAAAACTCATTCTGGAAGCCTATTATCTTTCAATTTGCTTTCGAATAAAATCAGTAACTATGACTATAAATATATTCTAACCTATCCTAATATTATTAAAGTAGTTTTATTCCATGAGAACTATATTTATACATTAATAGATGGTCACAAATTCATTATTGACTATAAAGATGGTCGTGAACAGTTAATCAATTATGACGAGAGTATAGACAACATAGAAATAGCTGTTTTAGAGTTACCAGATGGTAAAATCACTATACGAGAGCATGATAATTATTTGACCTCTAAACCTGATTGTACATGTAGCTTTAGTACTAAAAAGGTTTTAAGATGGGAAAAGTATGAATTGACGTCAATCTATATTTAATTGCTATAGTCCGTTACCTCTAAAATTCTAATGAGCGTGGAAAATTAATTATAATATAAAATCCAAACGCACGCTAAAAAGCCAGTATCTATTAATGAAATATTGTAATTATATTCGTCCAATTCTCAAAGGTTATCATCATCATTATCAACAGCCAAAAAAACGTTTAGCATTGATAGTTGGTATGCTTCCGTGGAAAGAAGTTGTCGGCGACTGGGTGTTCGAAGCATCTCATATACAAATACAGAGACACTTTAGTGAACGCTACTTTCGTTTACTACTTAAACCATTCATCAAGCGCGTCAATCCTGTTATTTATATCTGGGGTTATAAAGCGCCTGATTATTTCATTGACTATATACGTGAACTAAATCTTGATGTGTTTTTTTTAGAGGATGGCTTTATTCGTTCAGGTCCTAATGATGATAGCAGCACTCCGCCATTATCTATTGTCATGGACAGTCAAGCGCCCTACTTCGATACCACTCGACCGAACGATTTAACAGATTTAATAACTAACTTTGACTTTGATCAGGGTAGCTATGATGAGGCATTGGCACAAGAAATGCTGGACTATTACGTATCCAAACGTGTGAGTAAATATAATCATCAGTCCTATGTGGATGTCGCACCAATATATAGGGTTAAGAATAGCAAGCGAGTGTTGGTATTAGGACAGGTACCACATGATGACTCATTAAAATATGGTGGCGGGATTGGAATTACACTGCTTGATGTTGTGAACAAGGCGATTGAAGAAAATCCTGAGGCGCAAATAATCGTGAAACCACATCCAATGACCCTTGATGATCCGTCTATCGTCATTACGCTTACTAAACTAGACTGTCTTATCCTCACTCAATCCATTCATTTAGTAGATGCTTTAGAGACAATTGATCATGTTTATACTATTACTTCGTTAGGTGGATTTGAGGCTTTATTAAGAGGCAAAAAGGTCACAGTGTTAGGGAGACCATTTTATGAAAAATTATGTTCGAATATCTCAGATCTGGGACAGACTAATAAGCTAAGAGCATTCTATGCTGTAAACAACTACCACAACTGCCTGTAACTACTACTTTTCTTTAAGAATGATTACTTATAATAACGCTCTAACATAGTCATTAAGCGTTCATGATAATCAGGGAGTTTATTCACCTCCTCACTCTTAAAGTCATTAGCGCAAAAAGAATGCGGTGAAGCATTTTTTTTCTTTAAGTTTAATAGCTTCTCATAACGTGTGACTGCATGCCTTGAACGTATGTTGAAGTAGTAGCAGATATCAACCTTCTCGATAGCTTTAGATTCACAGTACAGCAACCAAGGCACTAAAAAAGAGGCCATATTAAGATCGTTATGACCACGAAACTTATTAGGTAGAAAGGCTCTAATATCTTTTTCAAATAACTGCCATGCGTGTTCATACCCTGATTTTTTTAAAGGGAAATAAGTATGAACAAGCGGATTCTTAATATTATACGGATAATGTCTTTTAAGTAGCTCAATACTTCTTAAAGACGCTTTAAGTGTCGGTGTTTCCATTCCTTTTTGCTGCATGTTATATAAATTCTTAGTCGAAACAAATAATGAACTAATATTATTAGCAGAAAAGAAGTGCTCTTTAGGTAATTCTTTCGCGACGAAAACATCGTCGTTAAAATAAATGAAGTCTTCTGATAAATCAGGTATACGATAAAGAAAAGCTTCAATCACATGCGAATTAAATGTCGGCAGATACTGAGGTTCAATAATCTCAGTATGATCGACGATAGTGACTCCCTTTACTTTGTTTAGCCAACTTGGTACTTGGTTATCGGTAATGATATATATATTTCTTACCCAAGGTAAATATTTTTGGACTGCTTTGACCGAATAGTATAGCTCATTATGGTTATCAAAGCGGGCACTGTCCGTAGCATACTGACCTATGTTTGAACGTTTACTATTGGCTTTGTGATGCTCATACTTCTGCTGCCATGCTTTGTCGGTATTATCTACCCAAGTAAATACAACATCTATAACCATATCATCAGGCATATCTACTGTATTAATGTTGGAATACTCTAAAAATGCAGTTTCAACAGCTTCATCTATACCAAGCTCAGTATTGGTAACAGGATAACGTTTGTTAAAATAATCGCGAAAAAAGACTCCAGGATTGTTCTTAAACTTTTTAAATTTACGTTTATATGTATCATGATTATTTAGTACTTTAGATATCATATCTCTATACAACCTATGTAAAAAAGAGCTTATATAAGCTCTTTTTTATGTTTGGTAAAAATTACGATCTATATTGTAGCGAGCTGTGTATAGAACTGCCAGTCTTGAATAGTACACGACTCATTATAACTCTCTAAAAGTAGCTTCTGTGAGTCTCGTGCCAACTTAAATTCATTATTTAAAATAGCTAACTTAACCCGTAGACGCAATAGCTCATCTGTTAATTCCGCACTATCGACTTGCTTAAGCTGTTCTAATGCTTCACTCAAACGCTTCTCGTGCCATAAAATATTAGCAAGTTTAATAGGCTCATCCTGATAGCCAGTCTGAATAACGTCCTCTTTTATTTTCTTAATCTCTTCTATCTGGATTGGAGAAATAACAGGATGCTGTAAAGCATTCTCAATACGTTCTAAAGCAAGATCCCAAGCATCATGGGTCATTGCTTGTTGTGCGTACTCCATAATAGTATCAACGGAAACTTCTGACGTATCAGGACGATCTAAGTCAATAATAGCTTCATATACACGTTTACAGTTATTAGTATCGCGATAGGCAAAGGTATTTTTTATTCTTGTTGCATACGGCTCTAATGGCTCTCCCTTATTATTCAAGACTTGTTCTAATTCTGCAAATAGCTTTGATTCTTCAGTAACGACAGGACCGAAACCGTCTTCTTCATAACTAAAGTAACCCGGAGCAAATACATGACCAGTGTCAAAAAAACTATCTTTATCAAATTGATAATACAGAACAGCTTTATTCAAAATAGCCATTTCAAAATGTACGGACGAGTAATCAGTAATTATCAATTTAGAATGCTGAAATAATTGTTGAATACTGCCATCTATTGATTTCCAAATCCTGATATAGTCTGGGATCGATAAAACCTCTAAATAAGGTTCAATATTAAGATGAGGAGCAAATACGACTTTATAATTGAACTTTTGAGTAAGCTCTTTCAGCTCATCACTATTTAGCAATTTCTGCCAATGCACGGCATAATCTGTTTCTATAAAATCTGGATTAAGAGCTCTAGTATTACCACCCGTAACTTCTCCAACGATGCTTTGACGCCAAGTAGGCATAATTAGAATAGTATTACTATCGAAGCGATTACCAGCGATTAATTGATCATGTCTTGGAAATCCAGTTAAAAAAACTTCTTTCCGAGATAAATTATATCGTGTGTTATCACCTGAAATCGCACTATATTCGTCGTTGGTTGATGTAATAAAACGTTGCAAATTCTTTTTAGAGTTAACCCATGCCGATAAATCATTTTGAGTTACTCCATGCTGTAAAAATACGAACTTCTTACTGTATTCAAAGGCATCACCAAAATAATCATTAATATATCTATCGAGATGACTACTGATAAGCTTTCCTGACTTTCTTAGAACCTCTTCGAAATGAGGTGAACCAAATTCTAGCAAATTAAAACCATCTTTCTTTAAGCGCTCCCAGTCATATGACTCCTTTGTTAAAGCAAAATATATATTTTTTTCTGGGTAGTTATTTTTAATATAGCGATAGAGGTGTTCAGCGTTATCATCAGCTTGCGTATCTCTATCCATAAGTAGCCAAATATTGTTATCACTATTATATTTTTTCGTTTTAAATCTATCAAAAATCTTTTGGATAGTTATACCGTTACTATACTTCTTCCCCTGTAATGACAATACAGACTGTTTTTTGTCTATAATTACCTCAATATTATCTTGAAGATTGTTATTTTTATAAGAAACCCAAACTCTTCTCTCGTTAACGTAAGTCTTATCTAAAAAATCATATTTTTTTGTCTTGCTAAATGAAGGAATAATATCTTCTCCTCCTATTCTAATATGTTCAAAAGCATCAAAATAAGTAAAGTAACAAAAAAGAATCTGCTCCTTCTCTTTATCAATATTTTCTATATATACAGTTTGAAAAGATGGTTTTTCACCTTTCAAAAACCCTAACCAAGCAACTCTTTGTAAAAACCATGTTCCAGATAGATCAAAATCCATTATTGTTTCAGTTTCTATATATGAAAATATCTCTAACAACAGATTTAAAAAAACCTGCTTCTCATTATCACTTAGAATATTTAAAGAAGAATCTTTATTCACAATATATTTAAAGTACCAAGATAAATGATATAAAACTGTATTTTGTAAGTGTTTGGGAACATATCCAAATTTATTATATGCTTCTTCTAGCATTGATAAGCAACCTTCAGACAATACATCAGAATATAATGAAGGCTTCGTCCAAGCTCCATCTAAAGTTGATGTACCATCTGAGCGTTTGCGATAAAAATAACTAGTATCTGTAATAAATGCAACTTTACTTTCCTGTTCTATACGAGTGGTATAGTCACCAACAAACTTTGCATCTTCGAAATTAGGTTTTATCTTCTCATTAAATTTAATATTGTTAGATCTAATATTATCAGTTTTAAAGAAGGCACTATTTACTGAGAGTTGTATGTAACTATTAAGTTTATTTATTTGAATCAATCGATCTTTTTTATCGAATCTATACTTTAAAGGATGACTATCCTTAAAAACATTTAAATCCTCGAAGTAAAAGACAAAAGGACAGCTGATTAGACTAACATTCTTTTCTTTAGATATAAATAAGTCAACTTTATGAAAGTAGTTTAAAGACACAAAATCGTCAGGATCAATAAAAGTTACCCATTCAGTTTCGATATAATTTATACCTAAATTACGTGCTGATGCTTGTCCACCATTTTCTTTATAGATATACTTAATACTTTTAGGATATTTCTTTTGCCAATTCTTAATTATTTCAGCAGAATTATCAGTAGAACCATCATCTACCAATATGAGTTGAATATGATTTTTAAAGCTTAGACTTTGATTAACTAAGCTTTTAAAATAATCATCTAAATACTTTTCTACATTGTAGACTGCTGATACTATTGTAAAGTCATTACTACCTCTATATTTAATAGGTGTCTTACCTATCAATTGTGCACTGCGCTTATCGTATGAACCCTGTAAAAAGCCCTTAGGGTCTTTGGCAAACTTATTTAGTCTACGATCTAGAACTCTTCTCTCATCATCGCTTATAGGTAGCTTAGTAATGATAGAGTTTTTAATTCTTTGAAATTTCATAAATAATCGTCTCAGGCTAACCAGTCACTAAAAATAAAATTTGCACTTAGTCATTTCTAAATTCGAATATAATCAATTAACTGGTAAAATTCAATTATAAGTATAACTTTTAGGTACAAAAAAACACCCCATTGTAGGGGTGTCTCTAACGTATATCAAGGATATTTAACAGTTTTTTACCAGAACTATATATATTCTTTTGTACGAATATGCTACCAACCAGTAACTTCTTTAAGCTTATCGCCGATTTTAGCTGGGTCACGAGTATACGCGATGCCTGCATCTTCAAAGGCTTTGAATTTCTCTTCAGCAGTACCTTGACCACCAGAGATGATAGCGCCGGCATGACCCATACGCTTGCCTTCAGGAGCAGTGACACCAGCGATATAACCAACGACTGGCTTAGTCACGTGCTCTTTAATATAAGCAGCTGCTTCTTCTTCAGCAGTACCACCGATTTCACCGATTAGGATGATAGCTTCGGTTTGTGGATCGTCTTGGAACAGTTTTAGTGCATCAATCTGGTTCATACCAGGAATAGGATCACCACCGATACCGATACAGGTTGACTGACCAAAGCCAAGCTTAGTCGTCTGCGCAACAGCTTCATAAGTTAGCGTACCAGAGCGTGAGATGATACCTACTTTACCTGGCAGATGGATATGACCTGGCATGATACCGATTTTGCATTGGCCTGGAGTGATAACACCTGGGCAGTTAGGACCAACCATACGGACGCCGTCTGCTTCTTCGATATAACGCTTAGCTTTTAGCATATCGATAGTCGGTACGCCTTCAGTGATCACAACGATCAGCTTCACGCCTGCATCTACTGCTTCAACGATAGAATCTAGTACGAATGGCGCTGGTACGTAGATAACTGATGCGTCAGCTTGAGTTGCTTCCATCGCCTCGCGCATGGTGTTAAATACTGGTAGGCCTAGGTGCGTTTGACCGCCTTTACCTGGCGTTACGCCGCCGACGACTTTAGTACCGTATTCGATGGCTTGTTCAGAGTGGAACGTACCGTTTTTACCAGTGAAGCCTTGTACCAATACTTTGGTATCTTTATCAATTAATACACTCATTGTTTATTCCTTGTATTCGGTTGTCTTGTAATAGCAGTTTGCTAGCTTACATATCGTTAAATGTTAACGACTTGTCATCAGCTAAAACTGCTACTACGCTTTGACTACTATGTTTAAGTACCTATATTTAAGCACCTATATTTAAAAACTGTGCTTTAAATACATTATGCTTGAACAGCGTCGACAATTTTTTGAGCAGCGTCTGCTAGGCCTTGGGCTGAAGTCAGTTTTAGACCAGACTCTTCTAGGATCTGTAAGCCTAATTCAGCGTTGTTACCTTCTAGGCGTACAACAACAGGTACTTTTACGTCAACTTCTTTGACCGCAGCGATAATAGCTTCTGCAATCATGTCACAACGTACGATACCGCCAAAGATGTTGATTAGAACGCCTTCAACACTGCTATCTTCTAGAATAATTTTGAACGCTTCAACAACGCGATCTTTAGTTGCCCCGCCGCCAACGTCCAAGAAGTTAGCAGGCTTGCCGCCATACAATTTGATGATGTCCATCGTAGCCATTGCAAGACCGGCACCGTTTACCATACAACCGATATTGCCTTCTAGGGCAACATAGTTTAGGTCAAACTCAGCTGCTTTTAGCTCACGCTCATTTTCTTGAGTTTTGTCTTGTAGTGCTGCGATTTTTGGTAAACGATATAAGGCATTTGAGTCGATACCGATTTTGCCATCAACACAAACGATCTCGCCGTTTTCACGAACTGCTAACGGATTGACTTCAAGTAAGGCAAAGTCGTTTTCGATAAATGCTTGATAAGCACCAGTCATGATTTTTACGAACTGATTGATCTGCTTGCCTTCAAGACCCAACTTGAATGCGACATCACGTGCTTGGTAAGGCATGAGACCTACTAATGGATCTACGCTTACTTTAAAGATTTTTTCTGGCGTCTCGTTAGCCACTTCTTCGATATCAACACCGCCTTCGGTCGATGCCATGAAGGTTACGCGGCGCGTAGAACGGTCGACGACAGCACCAAGATATAGCTCAGTTTGTACTGGATACATATCTTCTGCAACCAATACGAAGTTGACTGGTTGACCATCAGCGTCAGTTTGGAACGTTACTAGATTGGTTCCGATAAGCTCATCAGTGACTTGCTTAGCTTCTTCGCGAGTCTTAACCAGCTTAACACCACCAGCTTTACCACGGCCACCAGCATGTACTTGTGCTTTGATAACAGCGATATCAGTTGGGGTCTTGTCAAAAGCGGCAGCAGCTTCTTCGCCACTATAGGCAATGATGCCTTCTTGAATTGGCAAACCATAGCTTTTTAGTAGCTCTTTTGCTTGATACTCATGTAAATTCATTGATTGTATCCTTTATTTTTTACAATTAATAAAAAGTGAAAATAAGTGCTTAGAAAAATATATCTGAGCACTTATGATGGTCACGACCGCTATCTCAATAATGAATGCGGTCGCGCCATCCGGTTAAACTTGTTATTTACTTAAATTGTCTTAACTTTGATTATCTTAATTTTGAATATCTTAATTTCAAAAGCTACTTACGTTTTTTACGCTGAATGGCGTGAATAGCACGGCCATCTGCAGATAGAGCGGCTTCATGTACGGCTTCTGAAATCGTTGGATGCGCAAAAGTCATTAGCTGTAAGTCTTCGATACTAGAGACAAACTCCATCGCAATCATGCCTTGATGAACGATATCACCAGCACCAGCTGAGATAGCATGCATACCTAATAGACGATCTGTTTTTGCATCAGCAACGACTTTGATAGAGCCCTGCGCTTCACTTTGCGCAAGCGCACGACCATTAGCAGCTAGGTTAAATGAGCCAGTTTTGACTTCATAACCCGCTTCAGTCGCTTCTTGTTCAGTCAAACCAACCCATGCGATTTCTGGATGCGTGTAGATAACATTGATAATGGTATCATAATTAACTTGGGCTTTTTCGCCATGGATACGCTCAACAGCCATCATGCCCTCTTCCATTGCTTTATGCGCAAGCATAGGACCACGGACTAAATCACCGATTGCGTATACGCCATCGAGATTGGTTTTACATTGATCATTCACGTCAATAAGACCACGTTCAGTCAAGGTAATACCGCTGTCTTCACCAAGTAGTTTTTCAGAATAAGCACGGCGACCAACACAGACGATTAGCTTATCAAAGCGCTCCTCGCTTGATTCGCCTTTGTTTTCACTGGTAACTACAACTTCGTCACCTTGTACTTCAGCATTGGTTACTTTGGTATCAACACGGATATCAAGGCCTTGCTTCTTCAACATCTTACGCGATTCTTTAGCGATGTCTTTATCAGCAGCTGCTAAAAATTCAGGTAGTGCTTCGTATACGACAACTTCTGAACCCAAACGACGCCAGACAGAACCAAGCTCAAGACCGATTACACCTGCACCAATAACGCCTAAACGCTTAGGCACTTCAGTGAAATCAAGCGCGCCTGTTGAGTCAACGATACGATCACCATCAGTTTTGGCAACTGGGATATCAATAGGCACAGAACCTGCCGCTAGAATCACATTCTTAGCAGTAATAGTACTTTCCGCTTCGTCTTCAAGAGCGACAAACTTAACTTTTTTATCGCTGCCTTTGCCGTCCACTAACGTGCCCCAGCCTTGTAGCCAGTCAACGCCGTTACCTTTTAATAATGCTGCAACACCGCCAGTCAATTGCTTAACGATGCCTTCTTTACGTTCTATCATTTGTTCGATATTGATAGATACGTCGCCTGTGCTGATACCATGCTCATCAAGATCATGCTTAGTAGCTTCATAGCGATGCGAGCTGTCAAGTAGCGCTTTTGATGGGATACAACCGACGTTTAAGCAAGTACCGCCAAGAGCAGGCTCGCCTTTATAAACGCGTTTTTCGATACAAGCAACGCTCATACCCAGCTGTCCTGCACGGATAGCTGCTTCGTAACCACCAGGACCGCCGCCAATGACGACTAAATCATAATTGTCTTTCATAGTACGTTCCTTTTCTAATTTTGGTTTTGATTTTAGTTCTGTTTATAGGTGCAATCATTATACAATTTAATAAAAAAGAGCCATACATCATGCGATAAATAGATAGTTAATACACTAATTCAGCATCGTGTGTCATATAGCGCTTATCCATATTACTAAAAACCGGATATTAAAGATTGCAAAGCATTTATAAAAATGCATCTATAATCTTTCGCACCAAAGCAAAAAGCTTGTATCAGCGATTGCCAATACAAGCTTAGAAGCTTATAAGTCTAGTAGGAGCAATGATGGGTCTTCGACCAATTCTTTGATAGTGACTAAGAACTGTACCGCTTCTTTACCATCGATCATACGGTGATCATAAGATAACGCAAGATACATCATCGGTAGGATTTCAACTTTACCATCGACTGCCATTGGGCGATCGTTAATAGCATGCATACCTAAGATAGCAGTTTGCGGTGGGTTCAAGATAGGCGTTGACATGAGTGAGCCAAATACACCACCGTTTGAGATAGTGAATGTACCACCAGTCATCTCATCTAAACCTAATTTGCCTTCTTGTGCTTTACCGCCAAGCTCACGGATTTTGCTCTCAACATCCGCCATGCTCATGCGATCAGTATCACGCAATACAGGAACAACTAGGCCACGATCTGATGAGACAGCAACACCGATATCGTAAAAACCATGATAAACGATATCATCGCCATCTAATGAGGCGTTCACTGCTGGGAAACGTTTTAGCGCTTCAGTAGCTGCACGTACGAATAAAGACATAAAGCCTAAACGTACACCATGACGCTTTTCAAACTTATCTTTATACTTAGTACGCAAGTCCATCAACGGCTTCATGTTGACTTCATTAAACGTGGTTAGCATCGCAGTATCTTGCGACGCTGATAATAGACGCTCAGCGACACGCTTACGTAGACGAGTCATTGGCACACGTTTTTCAGTACGCTCACCTGTTGACTCAGCTACAGGACGACCGCTATCAGATTTGATAGAGCTGTCAGCTTTTAGCGTTGGGCTTGCCATATCAGTCTTAGTAACACGACCTCCGCGACCACTGCCTTCGACGTTTTTAGGATCTACGCCACTCTCTTTGGCCGCTTTGCGTACTGCTGGGCTTTGATCTTTATGATCGGCTTCAGCGCCACCTTTTTTATCAGTCGCTTGTACTGGCTCGCCGCCATCAGTTGCTTGTTTTTCTTGCACAGGCGCAGCAGGTTGGTCTGGATCTACGGCTGGGGCTGTACCAGCGCTAGCACCGGCTTCGAACTCACCGATAAGCTCGTCAGATAGTACAGTATCGTCAACTTGCTTAACGATTTTGGTCACAACGCCATTATCAGGCGCGACGACTTCTAGTACTACTTTATCAGTTTCGATTTCTGCTAAAAGGTCATCACGGTTAACTTGTTGGCCTTCAGTGACGTGCCATTCAACGATTGTGCCATCGGCAACCGATTCTGGAAAAACGGGGGCTTTAATTTCAGCCATCGATATACTCCTTAGATTTGGATATTACTATTTATTATTAAGTCGTGATAGACAGTTAGTGCTCATTTAAGGGTGTGTCATGGATAATGATACACCCTTATAAATAGCTTACTTATTGATGATCTAATAACGTAATGAGTCCTAACTGCTATCGCCTGATTGATTTATCTTATACTGATAGCTTTTATTCGGCCAACTCATCGACACTAATGCCAAGACCACCAGCGATTAATGCTTGCTGCTGCTGAGCATGCAATTTTGGTGAGCCTGTTGCTGGTGCTGCACTAGCAGGACGCGCTACTGGCTCCATAACTTTCGCTTTAGTCGGATGTGGTACGACGATACGGAACATATGCGGTGCCAAGTAATACCAAGCGCCTTGGTTCAACGGCTCTTCTTGCGTCCAGACAATTTCTTTTAAATTGCTATATTTTTCTATTTCAGCAATCAAGCGTTCTTCTGGAAGTGGATAGAGCTGCTCAATACGCACAATGGCCACATGATCTAACCCTAAAGCACGACGCTGCTCAAGTAAATCGTAATAAACCTTACCACCACACAATACTAGACGTGTGACCTGATCGGCATTTTGCTGATCGATCTCTGGCAATACCGTTTCAAACTTACCATTGGCAAGCTCTTCAAGCTGTGAAGTCGCAAGCTTATGACGTAGTAAGCTCTTTGGTGACATGACGATTAGCGGCTTACGAATTGGACGTACCGCTTGACGACGGAGCGCGTGATATATTTGCGCTGGCGTAGTTGGCGTAATGACCTGCATATTGTCTTCAGCACATAACTGTAAAAAGCGTTCAAGACGCGCTGAAGAATGCTCAGGACCTTGACCTTCAAAGCCATGCGGTAATAGCATCGTTAAACCACAAACACGCTGCCATTTAGTCTCACCACTAGAGATAAACTGGTCAATGACTACCTGCGCACCGTTAACGAAATCACCAAACTGTGCTTCCCAAACGACCAATGCATCTGGAACGGTCGTCGCATAGCCATATTCAAAGGCCAATACTGCTTCCTCTGATAGCAATGAGTTGTAAGTCGCAAAGCGAGCTTGTTTTTCACTAATATGGGCTAGTGGCACATACATACTACCGTCATTGACGTTATATATTTCACTATGACGATGTGAGAAAGTACCGCGACCCACATCTTCACCGGTGATACGTACTAACACTTCATCATTATCGACAAGTGATGCATAAGCAAGCGTTTCTGCCGCACCCCAGTTAAGAGGCTCTTCACCAGTTTGCATGGCTAAACGTTGGTCAACGACTTTTTGAACTTGGCGTTGCAGTTTGTAGCCTTCTGGCATCTCAGCCATACGGCGACCATATTGTTTTAGCTTTTCTATATCGACACTGGTATCCCAGTCATCAACCAAATCATGACCTAGATAAGGTTTCCAATCTACAAATAGCGCTTCATCAGGATCACTAACTAAAGAGTTCACCACATAATCGCCACGATCTAGTGACTCACGGTACGCATCTTCATAGTTTGTAGCTTCTTCGTCGCTAATGACACCATCTTTAATAAGCTGCTGCGCATAAATAGCACGAGTCGTTGGTAGCTTCTTGATAACCGCATACATCAGTGGCTGAGTCGCTGACGGCTCATCGGCTTCATTATGACCGTTACGGCGATAGCAGAAGAGATCAATAATGATATCTTTGTCAAACTCATGACGGTAATCAAGTGCTAGCTGAGCGGCAAAGATTACTGACTCAGGATCATCACCATTCACGTGTAAGATAGGTGCGTGCACCATTTTTGCCACATCGGTACAATACTCTGTCGAGCGCAAATCTTCTTGGCGACTAGTAGTGAAACCAACTTGGTTATTGATAACAATATGTAGTGTGCCACCCGTGGTATAAGCACGCGTTTGCGACATCTGGAAAGTCTCTTGCACGACGCCCTGACCTGCGAATGCGGCATCACCATGAACAACGATTGGCAATACTGAGTTGCCATCTTTGTTGTTATGACGGGCTTGATCATTACGACGTACTTGACGCGCGCGGACAGAACCTTGCAATACTGGGGCTACGATTTCAAGATGCGATGGGTTAAAAGCCAGTGCTAGATGCGCCTCACCGCCTGGTGTCATCACATTGGATGAATAACCATTATGATATTTTACGTCGCCTGAACCTTTTTCTGGCTGCACTTTACCATCAAACTCATCGAATAGATCAGCTGGGTTTTTGCCTAGAACGTTCACTAATAAGTTAAGACGTCCACGGTGTGCCATGCCGATAACCATCTCTTTAGTACCATAACTACCAGCACGTTGAATGATTTCATTGACAGCAGGGATAAAGCTCTCGCCACCTTCTAAGCCGAAACGCTTTACACCCGTATATTTACGAGCTAAGTATTTCTCTAAACCTTCAGCAGCAGTCAAACGCTCAAGAATAGACAGGCGCTTTTCTTTATCGAATTTGATGTAACCTAAGTTTGTCTCAAGATATTTTTCCATCCAGCGTTTTTCAGTACTGGTGGTAACATGCATGTACTCTACGCCAATATAACGGCAATAGACGCGTTCCATGATTTCAATGATCTCACGCAATGGTGCTTCTGATTTGCTAATACTAATATCGCTGGTAGGATATATAGTATCAAGATCAGCTTCTGATAAGCCATGATAAGCGAGGGTTAAATCCTCTACTTCAGCACGCGGGTGCAAACCTAAAGGATCAAGCTGCGCACGGCGATGACCGCGGCGGCGATACGCTGAAATCAGCTGCTGAACACCCATCTGTTTAGGGTCAGCACAGTCTGCTGATGTGCTCGTAGTTGAGCTATCAGGGGCAGCGCCACCTTTATTAGCGGTTTGATTTCGTGCAAGCAGTAAGAACTGATCTTTAATCTCGTTGTGCTTGGCATCGTTAGGAGACTGGTATTGTTTAAAATAATCTTGCCAATCGTTATCGACACTACTCGGATCGCTTAAAAACTGCTCATAAAGAGATTCGATATAATGGGCATTGTCAGCGGCAAGTTCAGTATGTTCTACACCAGCTGCTTCTTTAGTTATACTATTCATAATAATCGTCTATTTGATAGATAAATGAATGGAATCGTGCTTATTGTTGTGTAATCTGTCATATGCTAGGCTTTTAGAAAAACTGGCATACATCGTTAAGTACTGTTTATTAAAGAGCGCTTTTACACGCTATTACTTGATGGGGTAGATATGTATGACCAACTACAATATCAAGCCCAAAATTTACTTTTTATAATTGTCTGGAATAGATAGCAACAAGTAACTTTAACCCTCATTATTACCGTGATACCACTATTACAAATATCTGTGAACGTTCGGTCTTGTTTTTTGCCTCGTTTCACAAATTTAATTTATATATAATGGTTCCATCTATAACCATTAGATTAATCAAACGAAATTTTACTGCACATTATTAATCTAATTTTATTAATAATAAGCTGAGTATTTATTGGTTTATCTCAGTCAACTACTGCCGAAAATACCCACTACTAAACATGATCACCTGCTTTTACGCCAAGCATACACTGCTATATAGGGTAACATGCATCAATTACCTGACATAGTTTGTTTGTTCAATACTAATTATTTACGTAATAAATATTAATTATCATTCAGCAAAAATTATCCACTTGTTCAGAGTGAAATAATAACCTTCGCCCATAATGAACGCATTGCGATAGGTCTGATTTTGAATAACACTTACAGTGACTATGATAGCATTTTTAGAGCCGAATCTTTATCACAAGTTGTCATATACTGGCTTTATTTTAAAAATAGTATCGTTGAAAAACAGTACCATTCTACAGCAAGCGAAGTTAACACCAGACCAGTTTACAAATGCTTTGCTTATAGAGGTAAATTGTACAGGTAAACAGATGCTAAGCTCCGAACTCTTACACGCTACCAACGCACTGTACGCATAGACTTACATTGAACAAGATATTGGTTACAGATAAGTTGCATGACTGCCAAAATCCGACTCTTCACTTTTATTATCTACTCTAAAAAATAACAAGCAATTAAAAACACCGCCTGATATTCAGACGGTGTTTTAGTATTGGGTATTTAAACAAACTTGTTGTTAATCGACTTATTTAACCGGCTTGATCAAGCAACATATTACGTAGATTACCGATTGCTTTAGTTGGATTCAGACCTTTTGGACACACTGATACACAGTTCATGATTCCACGGCAGCGGAATAGGCTGAACGGATCATCCAAACGAGCCAAACGCGCTTGCGTATCTGTATCACGGCTATCAACGACAAAACGGTTAGCATTAAGTAGTGCTGCTGGACCTAAGAACTTATCAGGGTTCCACCAAAATGATGGGCAGCTGGTTGAACAACAAGCACATAAGATGCATTCATAAAGACCATTCATCTTTTCACGCTGTTCAGGTGACTGTAAACGCTCAGTTGGTGGCGCTGGCTGCTCATTGATTAAGTACGGATGTACTTTTTCATACTGCTCGTAAAATTGGTTCATATCAACAACCAAATCACGAACCACTGGCAAACCTGGTAATGGGCGAACGGTCACTTTTTCAGGCAACGTATTCATGTTGATCAAACATGCTAGGCCGTTTTTACCATTGATATTTACGCCGTCAGAGCCACAGATGCCTTCACGGCATGAACGACGGAAGGTAATGGTCTCATCTTCCTTTTTTAGGCGTAATAATACGTCAAGCAACATACGATCTGAGTCTAGTAGCTCAATCGTATAAGTTTGCATGCGTGGCGCTGCGTCCTGATCAGGATCGTAGCGATAGATTTCGATGGTGCGAGTACCTCGGCTCATAATGCTAAACTCCACACGTAGGTGATGGCGGGCATACAAAGGTTGCAACATGCCAGCGCTAATGTTTAATCTGAATCATAGCACTGGCATAAGCTTGTAGCTGGCGGTCACCTTTTTAATAAATTAATAAGGGATAAAACGTTAATCCTATTCATACACAAACAGCGTGTAATACAGAATTAATAAACGCGAACTTTTGGCTCAACATAATCGACAGTCAATGGAACTTTGCGAACTGGCTTATAGATGACACGGTTGCCTTCAGAATACCATAAGGTATGCTTCATCCAATCGTGATCATTACGGCCATTTGGTGCATAGTCATCGTCTTCTGGACGATCATAATCGGATACACTATGAGCACCGCGGCTTTCGTGACGCTTAGCTGCTGATATCATCGTCGCTTTCGCTACTTCATATAGATTGGCAACTTCGAATGCTTCAATACGGGCAGTATTAAACACTTGTGATTTATCACCCAAATGAATTTGATCAATCTTTTCACCTAACGCTAAAATCTTTTCAACGCCTTCATCCATCATCGCTTGCGTACGGAAGACGCTCGCATGCGTTTGCATAGTCGCACGAATCTCATCCGCTACGTCTTGCGCATTGTAGCCTTCTGTAGACTGCTGCAATTTATCCAAACGACGTACCGTGAAATCTAATACATGAGGATCAAGCGGCTTGTAGTTATGATCAGCATGATGATATTCATCAACGATATGTTTACCTGCTGCGCGACCAAAAACCAATAAATCAAGCAGTGAGTTAGTACCTAAACGGTTGGCACCGTGAACACTAACGCAAGCACATTCACCGATAGCATAGAGACCTTTAACGACGTTGCCTTTTGCATATAGGCCGTCTTCGTCAGTACCCGCTTCTAAATCCGGTACAATGACTTGACCATGAATAGTAGTCGGAATACCGCCCATCATATAGTGAATGGTTGGGATAACTGGAATTGGCTCTTTAGTGATATCAACGTTCGCAAAGTTTTTACCAATCTCAAATACTGATGGTAAGCGCTTCATGATGGTTTCAACACCTAAATGGGTCATGTCCATAACGATGTGATCCGCATTAGGACCACAACCACGGCCTTCTTTAATCTCTTGGTCCATAGAGCGCGATACTAGATCACGAGGTGCCAAGTCTTTCACGGTTGGCGCATAACGCTCCATAAAGGCTTCGCCGTCTTTGTTACGTAAGATAGCCCCTTCACCGCGGCAACCTTCGGTCAATAGTACGCCTGCACCATGAACGCCCGTCGGGTGGAACTGCCAGAATTCCATATCTTGTAGTGGAATACCTGCACGAACTGCCATGCCAATACCGTCACCAGTATTGATATAAGCGTTGGTAGAGGCAGCAAAGATACGACCAGCACCACCTGTCGCTAGGACAGTGATTGGTGACTGGAATACCGCAACCGTACCTGTTTCTTGCTCAAGCGCTACAACACCGTTGATGTTGCCAGCTTCATCTTTGATCAAATCAAGAGCAATCCACTCAATAAAAAACTCAGTGCCTTGCTCTAGGTTTTTCTGATATAGCGTATGTAGTAATGCATGACCTGTACGGTCAGCTGCAGCGCAAGCACGTTGAACGGCTTTTTCGCCATAGTTTGACGTATGACCGCCAAATGGACGCTGATAAATTGTGCCATCTTCGTTACGATCGAACGGCATGCCCATGTGCTCAAGCTCATAAACAACTTTTGGCGCTTCGCGGCACATATATTCAATAGCGTCTTGGTCACCTAACCAATCTGACCCTTTAACGGTGTCATAAAAGTGAAAGTGCCAGTTATCATTGCTCATATTACCTAAGCTTGCACCGATACCGCCCTGTGCCGCAACAGTATGCGAACGCGTTGGGAATACTTTGGTAAGCACTGCAACCTTCATGCCCGCTTCAGCCAAATGTAGTGAAGCACGCATGCCTGAACCGCCACCGCCAACGATGACTGCGTCGTAGTTCAGGGTCTTAATGTTGCTAATAGTATTGTCTTGTCTTGTTGCCATTACGGTTTTCCTAATGCTTGTGAAGTAAATACAAGGAGTGTCTATCAGACATCACGTTCACTTATTTGAGTATCCTTATATGTTCAATAGAATAAGCTCAACAGAAGCGCTAATATCTTTGAGACAACCTTCAACCACTTACTAAAATTTGCATATTCATCATTATATTAAGCTTGAGACTCTACGTAGCTTTTAATAAGCTTCCTTCGTATCGGCGCTTGATACATTATATAGTGCATCCTACCATTATGAATGCGCTAAGCTGACAATGTTTGTGCACACTATCCAACATGATGAATCTAATATGGCTACTGACTGACTGCTCTTAAAGACTTTAGAAGCCATTAAAACTGACTGAGCAGTCCGTCATTGTAGGGTCTGAAAACGAGATGTCTTCAATAGTTAAACAGCAACGACACCGAAGCCATTACCCCAAAAAATCATAATACCCCAGAATAGATAAACTAAAATGGCGATAATCATTAAGGTTTGTAATACCATACGTAGTCTTGGAGCGCTTTCACCCATCTTGCCAGACGTAATGTAATCGGTAAATACTGTCCACATACCGACCCAAGCATGGCCAGCAAGCGCCAGTACAGCGACTAAACTGAATAGACGCATTGGTAAGCTGGTCATAAAGTCTGACCACTCAATAAAGGTCACATTACCATGTGTCAAAAAGAAGCCCAGTAATACAACACTATAGACTGCCAATACGACAGCACTAATACGCTGGACAATCCAGTCACGTGAGCCTGAACCTGTCAGACCGGTGGCGCTTTTGATTCCTGAATCATTTTTTATCATTAGAACATCACCCATACAAATGACGCGACAATTAGAATCGCTGCAATCACAAAACTGACCATAGAGGCAGTACGGCCAGATTTCAGCTCCTCATTCATGCCCATATCAGCAAATAAGTGCTTCATACCCATCACAAAATGATAAGCAATTGCGGCAACAAATATCCATGCTAAGAAGCGAATAAGGACGTTATCAAACACGGTTTCAAAGCTCTCAGGCGAGGCCAAAGAGGTCTGTAATAACCAAAGCATGACAGGAATTAATAGAAATAGAATAATGCCAGATATACGATGTAAAATTGAAGCTATCGCAATCGGTGAGCGATTAACGCTAATCACTTGGCTCAAAGGCAGATCAATAGGTCGGTTGCTTTTCACAGCGGGCATCCTTTTTGCGGTTATACTCCTGTATCTACTAACAACGCTAAGTAGGAATTGATCCTACTAAACATCCAGCAACACATGAGACGAATAAAGTAAGGAAGAGCTAGCTGACTGTGCTAATTAAGAGGTTAACAATTAACTGTTTATGCTGCACCTACTCATTATCGTGAGCACTTATTAGTTATTCACTGACGATAAAACATAAATGAATAACAAGGCTATGCTGTCATTGAAGCGATCTGTTATTTTGTTTATCTACCATTAATATGATAGTTGGCTGTACAGTTAACTGGTCTATTTTTAATTAGTTCTTTAAGGCAAAAAAGATAACGCTACTCGGTCATCTTTTCTGAAATGAACTGAATCATAGTCAATCTAAAAATAGAACAAACAACGACAGCATTCAAGTCATAAACTATTGTTATGCTTGCAAATTAACATATTAACTTTAACAAAAAGCATTCGATTAAGCATTTAATGAACCAACATACGCTAGCGAGCATTTACTAAAACAAAGTTAGCATCAGTCAAATCACGCCATTATAAAATGGCTAGCCAACAATTACAAATTTATCCCTTAAATAGTGAATATCGTGGCTGTCTTAACATAAAGTCAATTATCTGTAATAGAATTGTCGTAAACCTACTACTCTTTTATTGATAGTAGCTTTTATGGTTTTACTCTACTAGGTATGCACTGTCTGTTTTCAACCGTATTAATATGAAATTTAGTATAACTAAACAATTGAAAAGAGTCAGTTTATATCATGATAATAGTCATCATGTTATTCTGCTAAAAACACTTAATTTACTATAAATAAGCAAGCAGACATATTTTGATACAAAAATTACCCGATAGAAATACCCTGAAACCACGTAAATTGGGGGAATGGCTGTCAAAAGTCTTTTCTAATTGTGCCGAATTACTGGTAACATAGCCAGAATCTGAAATTAGTTGAATCCGTATTTGTTCATGTGACGACACGAAGTTATGTGTCGTTAGTACTTTTACTCTAACAAGCTAAAACCAATGGAGATGAAATTATGGCTGATAACAACGCCACCCTAACAGTAGATGGTAAGGAATACCAACTTCCAATTATTAAAGGCACTTTAGGGCGCCCGGTTATCGACGTTGCCGCTTTACAAGAATCTGGTTATTGGTCTTATGATCCCGGTTTTAAAGTTACTGCTCCTGTCGAGTCAAAGATTACTTTTATCGATGGTGGTAAAGGCGAGTTATTACATCGCGGCTATCCTATCGATCAGTTAGCGAACAATGCTGAGTATTTAGAAGTTGCTTATGCTCTTGTTCATGGTGATCTACCTACTGCTGAGCAAAAAGCAGACTTTTTTGAAAAAATCCGTAAGCATTCAGGTGTTCATGATCAACTGCGTAAGTTCTTTGAAGGCTTCCGCCGTGATGCGCATCCAATGGCAATTATGGTTGGTGTCGTTGGTGCTTTATCAGCGTTTTACCATGATAAATTAGATATCAGTGATGAGAATCATCGTGAAATCACTGCTATCCGTTTGATTGCTAAAATGCCAACGCTTGCTGCGATGAGTTATAAATACTCACAAGGCGAACCGTTCATGTATCCACGTAACGACTTTAACTATGCAGAAAACTTCTTATATATGATGTTTGCAACCCCTGCTGACGTTGACTATAAAGTAAACCCTGTGATTGCCAAAGCAATGGACAAGATCTTTACCTTACATGCTGATCATGAGCAGAACGCTTCAACGTCTACGGTACGTTTGGCTGGTTCTACTGGCGCCAACCCTTACGCTTGTATCGCTGCTGGTATTGCTGCGCTATGGGGCCCATCACATGGCGGCGCGAACGAAGCTGTCCTTGAGATGCTTGATGAAATCGGTTCAGTTGAAAACGTACCTGCATTTATGGAAAAAGTGAAGAGCCGTGAAGTGAAGCTTATGGGCTTTGGCCACCGTGTCTATAAAAACTTTGATCCACGTGCCCAAGTCATGAAAGAGACTTGTGACGAAGTATTAGGTGCCCTAGGTATCAATGATCCTAAGCTTGAGCTTGCAATGGCACTTGAAAAGATTGCTCTAGAAGACCCGTTCTTCGTTGAGCGTAACCTATATCCAAACGTTGACTTTTACTCTGGCATTATCTTAAAAGCCATTGGTATCCCAACGTCAATGTTTACCGTTATTTTCTCGCTAGCTCGTACCTCTGGTTGGATCAGCCATTGGTTAGAGATGCATAGCGCACCGTTCAAAATCGGTCGTCCACGTCAGCTATATACTGGTGAAACGCATCGCGATTTCGTTAAAGTTGAAGACCGTAAGTAAGTTTGATTAGATATTAAAACAATAAAAAATCCCGCCATTGTGCGGGATTTTTTATTGTCGTTTAAATGAATAGTTTGAGCGCTTATAAGCAATTATCAGAAAAGTACGTATTGAAAAAAGAAGCCATTCAAGAGGATTACAGAAGCGGTTACTGAAACTCTTGTAAAGTCTGCTCGTATTTAGCGATTTGCTCATCATAGTCTTTGATAGTGTCATTAAACTTCGTCATTAGAACTTCAAATTCTTGCTGTTGCTTTAATTTCATTTGCTGCATATCGAGCGCTTGTTGAGCTTCTATCTGCTGCCATACTTGATGCTGGATGATTAAGCGTGCTAGTGCGGGGCTCTTTACACTTACTCTCTCAGCAATCTCTGCATGTTCAAATAACTGCGGCACTAGAGTAGCGACATTTAGTAAAGTGTCTGTATCTTGAGCACTAAGCGCGGTAGTCGCTGGCTCATAAAGCGCTTGCATCGCTTGTTGATAACGTTCGATAATTTCTTCTTCAGTTAATACTTTAGGTCTGCGCGGCTCAAGGCTAATACGCTTTAGTACCTCTAGATCACGCTCCCCCACTTCAGTACTAGTATTTATCTCAACTTCGGCATCATTCGTAGCTACCTCGTTAGTAGCTTCAATATCTGCATCATTGGTTATAGGGTCAGCAGTGGCGCTAACTGTAGAATCAGGGCTATTAGTATTAGTCGTATCATCGACTGGCTCAGATGCACTATCAAGCAACAAGGCATTTTCGTTATCAGAAGCATCAGCTGCTTGTAGTGCCTCATACTCTGCTTGCAAACGTCGTTGTAGACCTTGCATCTGGGCGACGTACAAAGGCTGAAACTGCTCGATACGCGCCTTAGCTGAATCACTCAATGGTGCAGGCTTAGCATTTTCAGCATCAATTTGTGTGCTTATTTGACTGTCATTGTCAGATTCCGTAGTTTCTGACTGCTGCTGACAACCTGCCAGCATCAATGTTCCTGCAAGTATCGCTACTATTAAATTAGGTGTTCGCCATAAATGAACAGTAGTAACCTTATGAATGGTGTTTTTTGATCGAACAGCATCAAGCTTTGAGTTCCAAAAAGTAAAAATCACGGCACAATTCCTTTGTTAAAAGCTAATATAGCAGATAGAATTTGTTGTTAATTCTTATGGTTAATATTAATTTACTTATATTTTATAATAGCGGTTATGAGACCTTAGTTGAAGGTTAAACTGTGAATGGTTTATTAGTATGCTTAGTCTCCGCGTTAGAGCCTACCGTCAAAAAAGGAATACAGGCTTCTAGATCTTGACAGTCTTGACCAAGCTGATAGCGGACGAAATAATCCTGCACCATGCGTGCTTGCTGCTCAATACCGTATTTAAAAAACGGCTTACCCAGCTCTAAGTCATAATCATAGCGACGATCAACAAGGGCGCCGCGAATCACTTTTAAACCTTGCTGCAATTGCCAAACGTGAGTAAGCTCATGAATTAGCCAGCTTTGCTTACTAAGAGTGGCATTGCTAAAGTCTACTATCCAGTCCTCCGGATGAAAATATATATTCCCATTAGGGCTTACTGCGTAATTTTTGAGTACCCACCAGGCCGTTTTTAACCGCACTGCCTCAAGCTCGATACCATCACCAAAGACTGAACGCGCTAACATGATCTCGCCTTCACTAAGCTTACGTGACTGCTTGGCAAAACGACTTGATAAACGCAGGCTTTGACTCAATAACTGCTTTACGGAATGTGTCATAGGCGATGAATATCTCCATGGTTAATGTTTAGCACTGTCAGCTAATAGATGGATTAATAGGCTATAAATAAAGCCTATGACCATGAAATAAAAGTGCAAAGGACAGAAGTTGTACACTTGTACGGCTTTTTTGAGCCAAAAATGCCCTAACCTTTGCTTTAATTATCAGTGACTTTTTAATAGTATTTATTAAAAAATTACTGATAATTACTACTAAAAAATTAACTTAGATTATTATTTGTCTGATTTCATATAATTTCGATATTACTATCATGGTTACTATTTTGTGATGTAAAAAAGAGCTGTGCATAGATAACTCATATCGTACAGTAAGCACAGTTGCTACCGTAGCCGATTTATATGAGGTTCAATACAAAAACATAGAGAGTCTTATGGCCCCTAACTTTCATGCTGATACGCCACTTGCCCAGCGCATGCGCCCCGACTCCCTTGACGATATCATCGGTCAAGCGCACTTATTAGCGGAAGGTGCACCTCTACGGCGCTTGGTCGAACAGAATCATCTGCCTTCGATTATCTTGCATGGGGAGGCAGGTATTGGTAAAACTACTATTGCCATGCTATTAGCTGATGCAGTTGGGCGACCTTTTCATGCACTCTCAGCACTTAATACTGGCGTAAAGCAGTTACGTGAGGTGTTAGATAGCAAGGACTCATTAAGCTTTGAGTCACCAGTGGTTTTTATCGATGAGATTCATCGCTTTAATAAAGCACAACAAGATGCATTATTGGGCGCTGTCGAATCCGGTGATATTACCTTGATTGGGGCCACTACAGAAAACCCTTCATTTAGTGTCAATAATGCCCTACTCTCACGCTGCCAAGTATATCGCTTAGAACCACTCATCGCAGAGCAAATCGCGACCGTACTAACGCGTGCTATTACGGCAGACACGGTATTAAAATCGCTATCTATTGATTTGCAAGCACAGGATTTTATTAGCCAGTTAGCGCATGGCGATGCACGTAAAGCATTAAACCTGTTAGAGCTTGCAGTACAAACCGCTGATTCAAAGCAGTCGCCCATTATTATTAATGATGAGCTGGTTGGCCGAGTCGCTCAAACTGCATTAGTGCGTTACGATAAAGATGGCGAGCAGCATTATGATATTATCTCAGCGATGATAAAGTCCGTACGCGGCTCTGATCCCGATGCCGCTTTATACTGGATGGCGCGAATGCTAGTTGGCGGTGAGCCTGCTGACTTTATTGCTCGGCGCTTAGTCATTTTGGCCAGTGAAGATATCGGCAATGCCAATCCTAATGCCTTATTACTTGCTGATGCTGCTTTACGCAGTGTGCAATCAATCGGTATGCCGGAAGCGCGAATCATCCTAGGCCAAGTCGTGGTCTATCTGGCGACCAGTGCTAAAAGTAATAGCACTTACAATGCTATTAATGCAGCGATGGCGCTGGCAGAAAAAGACGCCTCACCTGTGCCGCTCCATCTACGTAATGGGGTGACCAAATTAATGCGTGAACAAGGTTATGGCAAAGGCTATGCTTATCCGCACAACTACCCTAATCATTATTATCCGCAGACTTACTTGCCTGATAATTTGGTGGGCACACGTTTTTATGAGTTTGCAGATAATCAGCGCGAACAACATAGTAAGCAGTTTATGGACTGGCTTAAGAGCCAAGCACCAACGAGTAAGTAACGATAGTCACAGCTTTTTCGCCTATCTGCTACAATAGGCAGATAAAATTTTATACCCCTACATATCTATAAATAATAAATCATTGAGACTTCTTATGAGTTTAAATACGATTCCTGAAATTATTGAAGACATTCGCGCCGGTAAAATGGTCATTTTGATGGATGATGAAGATCGCGAAAACGAAGGTGATATCATCATGGCGGCCACGCATGTCCGTCCTGAAGACATTAACTTTATGATTACCCATGCCCGCGGTTTGGTATGCTTAACCTTGTCACAAGCGCGTTGCCAACAGCTTGCATTGCCACTGATGTCAGATCGTAACGAAGCAAAATTCAGCACCAACTTTACCGTTTCTATCGAAGCTGCTGAAGGCGTTACTACTGGTATTTCTGCGGCAGATCGTGCACGTACTATCCAAGCAGCAGTCTCATCAGCAGCAAAGCCTGAAGACATCGTCCAACCTGGCCATATCTTCCCAATCATGGCACAAAATGGTGGCGTATTACACCGTGCTGGACATACCGAAGCTGGCTGTGATTTAGCACGCCTAGCAGGACTTGAGCCTGCAGCCGTTATTGTAGAGATTATCAATGCCGATGGTACGATGGCACGCCGTGATGACCTTGAGATATTCGCCAAAGAACACGATATCAAAATCGGCACCATTGCTGACCTTATCAACTATCGCATCGCTAATGAGCAAACGGTAGAAGAGATTGAATCGCATCCGTTTGAGACTGAATATGGTACTTTCACTCTGCATCGTTTCCGTGAGTTTGGTGCTGATGAGACTCATATAGCCTTGGTAAAAGGCGATGTTAGCGAAGGCGTTAGTACGGTACGTGTTCATGGCTTCCATCCATTACGTGATTTATTTGCGGCTAAAAACGATACCACAGGGCGCAGTGGTTGGAGCGTACAATCAGCTCTAGAAGAAATCAGTGCTTCAGAACGTGGTGTCTTGGTTTGGATTGGTAGCCATCAACCAATCGACTTGGGAGATGCGTTAGATAAAGCCTCTGAAAACCAGTCGCTCTCAACTATCGCCCAGCAGCCTTATCGCAGTATTGGCGTTGGCGCGCAGATTTTACGCCACCTCGGTGTACGCGATATGCGCCTTTTATCATCGCCAATGAAGTTCTATGCGCTATCAGGCTTTGAGCTAAATGTCATCGATTTTATTCATGCACCAAAGCAAGATTAAACGACTAACTAGCTTAAGTTAATTTGCTAAAACCATTGTGATAAACAATTAAAAAATCGCTCAAAAAGATTATTCAAAAAAGGCACGCTAATCTGATTAGCGTGCCTTTTTATTATTTAACTCTTTTATCGTTTAGCTTCAGCTCAATGACGCATATTATAACTTAGGGGTGTGAGCTACTTTTTGTTCAAGCACTAACAAACGCGCACGCTCCTCGATTGTCCATGGCAACTTAGTTTTGCCATCACTCTCTAGTCGTACTATCACTGCCTCAGCAGTAGCGACTACGGCTTGCTGCGCACAGCTATAATAACTATATTCTATGACGATACTGGTCGCGCCCAAGCGTTGACAGCGCACGCCCAGTAATAGAGTATCAGGGTATACGACTGGACGTAAATATTGACAGCTAGACTGGGCCAGCACAGTGACCATACTGCCATCAAACATACCTAAGGTCTGCAAATAAGCGATGCGCGCTGACTCAGCATAACGATAAAACACCACATTATTTAAATGATTAAAGGCATCCATCTCACCCCAATGTATGGGCTGAGTATGTATTACTGGATAATTTGCCAATTCAGCAGGATAGCTATCGTCTGGTATGTCAGCTGTTAATCTTATTTCATGACTAGCGTTGTTCATAAACCACCTTAATCTGTATTTTTAATATATCAGAATCTAAAATGCCCAAACATCTATCAATCTAATATAACTTAACGCTTAGGCTTATCCAAAATCTGAGTAGTCAATAAAGGCTTAGGCTTGGGCGCATCAGCAATCAGTTTATCAAGCCAAACAATTACCTCTGTGATGTTCTCTGGCGCTTCCGTAGCCGTTGGACTTTGTTGACCTTTATTAATTTGGTCGGTGTCTGTAGCAGAGGACTGTGCTGTTTTACTAGCATTATTTTTCTGAGTACTGGAAGTGTTTTTAACCAACGTCTGTAACTGCTCACGCGCTTGGCTTAAACATACAATCAGCTGATCTTGCTCACGCATATTGCTGGCTTGAATAGCTAGATTCAGAGTCATGATGACTTCATGAATAGTTAACTGCTGACGGTTTAATGGAGCACTATTATTATGTACTTTGTTAGTAGCCGTACGCGCTGAACCAGTAGTAGTATCAGAAGTTGTCTTTGTATTATCATTACGGTTACTATCAGAATAATTAACATCATTACGACTAATTTTGCGATCATAACTGTGCAAAAAATCTTGAATGTTTTGAATGGCCAAGTTTTGTAATTGCCATGGACTAGGCTGTGAGCTTTGCGCTTGTAAACGCTCAATATCTTTGGTCAAGCTTTGTTTAATGACAATCGTCAACGCTGGCGATATCTCATTATTATCTTGTGACAGTTGCCATAGTAAACCACGTAGCAATTCAATTGATGCCTTATAATTATTATCAGCGAGTAGTCTGTCTGCTACCTGCATTTGAATACGCAATAAATTGAGCTGATTTTGAGCTTGATTACTGACGGCTGTATTTGGCTCTGGTAGGCTCTGTTGACTGATTGAAAATAAACGGTCGTCCATCTCATTTAGACGGCTGACTACATGCTCATTACTTTGCAGACGTTCATTGATTTGGTTTTGAAAACGTTGCTGAGCAACATATAGCCAAACTAAGGCAATGACTAATAATAAGATAAACAACCATTGCAAACGTAATAACAAGATATTCGCCTGCCGACGCTGCTGATTTACAGATAATGTATCAGCTGTAGAAGTTTTAAATTCGGTTGACATAAGACAGCACCGTTATTGGTAGTTTTAATGACACTTAAAAATGAGCAAATAAGGTAGGTTTGTCGTTTTACTCTCTATTTACAGACAATTCTGCTTAAAGAACATTCTGCACAATCGCTGCCAAAATAGTCGCAGGAGATAAGTCTTCTACTCGCCAATAGCTTAGTTGCTCAGCTGCTACCATATCAGCTAAGCGCTCACCCAATACCACATAATTAAAATCTGCTAATGTTGGCAACACTGTACGTTCTAGAGCAAAATCTGCATCTGACTGCACTTGCTTGACTACGCTTGACCAGTGTTCAAATGCTGTACCACTACTAATAATAACGATAGGCTTAGCAGCTTGTAGTTGAGTAACCTGCTGCGATTGTACTTTATTTTGCCTAATAAACTGCTTAAGCCATTGCTTATAATTTGTACTGGCATCGGTAGGTAAAGTACGCTCATACCAAGCAATACTATCAATATGTACCCCGCGCGCCTTTAACGTATCGACCAATAATCGTCGCCCACCCAGTCCACGCCAAATCAGGAGTTTATCGCCCGCTTGTAGATGCTCAATCTCCGGCATGGCTAGCATACCTTCGTTATTGGCAATAGTCGGTTGTAATATTGGATAGTTAAATGGCAGTTTGGGATCTTGCAAAACAGAAGCTGTCGCTTCCCCTACTGCAATCAAATGACTTGGTGCTTTGTTAACATTAAGCATATCTGACTCTGACAACGCACCATTATCAGATGGTTTATTGGTTTGTTCAAGAGCTTGCCATACTGCCAATCCTGCTGCTGCCGCAGTAGGGCTGACGATAACGAGCGCTTCATAACTACCTGCTAACCAATCACTCATCAACTCGATATCTGTATCATTTACCGCGCGCGATTGTAGCGTTAGCATTGGCATCTCGATTACGGTCAGACCTGCAGCCTGCAAATGCTCTGTTAAGGGTGTTGCACGCTCTAACGGACGAGTATTGATTACGACTGCTGGCGGTAATGATAAATTATCAATTGACTGAGACGACAATGCGCAAGACATAGACCTACCACTGCTCAAAAGATTGTGTAATTAGATACCGCTACTACAGATAGTGAACACCTATTTAACTTCGTGTTATCTGTATTAGCGGCGTAACATACTACTTATTGTTTATATAAATACTTATGACTAAGTATAATTACGGATGATAAATCGCAGCCAAAATAGCGCCAGCACCATCGGCAAGTAGCATCTTGGCGACATCGATACCTAATTGATTGGCCTGTGCTTCTTTCTCTGCTTGCGTTCCAGTCAATGCAATACGCTTTTCAGCCTTTAGCAATTCACTACCATCTGCTTGTCCGACTCGGCCACGTAGCCATAAGTTATGACCGCTATCATCGTTATCATAATCGGTAGTGATTTCTTTAGCGTTATCAGCATGCAATACCGCATAAGCGGCAATCGGAACTTGGCAACCACCTTCTAAATGACGATTTAAAGCGCGCTCAGCGATTAAGCGAATGCGCGCCTTATCATCGTTAAGTGGGGCAAGCAGTGCCAATACATTTGCATCATCTTCACGGCATTCAATTGCTAATGCCCCTTGACCAACAGCTGGTAGGCAGGTATCGATCGCTAACTCACCACGAATACGCTCATCAAGCTCGATGCGCTGTAGGCCACTGGTTGCCAAAATAATGGCATCGTAGTCGCCTGCATCAAGTTTGCCTAAACGTGTACCCACGTTACCGCGCAAGGTCTTGATTTGTAAATCTGGACGATAGGCTTTGATTTGACATTGACGGCGTAAACTTGCGGTACCAACGACCGCGCCTTGTGGTAATTCATCAATACTATTATAAGTATTAGAAACAAATGCATCCGTTGGCGCTGCACGTTTGCAATAAACGCCAAGTGTTAAACCTTCAGGCAACTGCATAGGGACATCTTTTAGTGAATGCACAGCAATATCTGCCTGCCCATCATATAGTGCTTGCTCAAGCTCTTTAACAAATAAGCCTTTACCGCCTATTTTTGCTAGTGGGGTGTCTAAAATCTTGTCACCTTTGGTGATGATTTTTAGTAAATTGATAGTCATCTCTGGATACAGTTCCAGCAATCGATCACGGATATGCTCTGCTTGCCATAAGGCAAGCGGGCTTTGACGTGTGGCGATATTTAAGGTATGCAAAGCAGATGGCTGCGTGGTACTCATGATAGGCCTCAAGATTATTAAGTGCTATATTGTTAATACTATGTTTGATGCGTCAGAAAATTTATTATTTACAAGCTTTTAATAGGTGCAAAAATCTTTATCTGACGCAAAAAAATACCCCTATTTAAGCATAAATAAGGGTACGAAGATATGGTCGAGATATTTTGGTTGTTACTAGCTATTTATAAAGGCGTTAGCTTCTAGAATATGTCGTTGAAGACACCTATCTCTGAGTCATTTCTATAATAAGAACCAATGGCAATAAGGAACCATGGTTACATACTTTGAATCTTTTCTCGTAGCGCTGGTAGATGTCGACGACTAACCGCTAAAGTCTCATCAAGACCTTTAAAGCGTACTTGATATTGCCCAGAATCTATGGTTTCTAAGTAATCCAAAAAGCTTAGATTGATGATGGCATTACGATGGACCCGAAATAGTCGGCTCTCAAATTCTTGCTCAAGCTCTTTTAAAGTCTCATCTATGAGTACTGTGCCTTCTTTATGACGGACTTTGACGTACTTTTGGTCAGCAGTAAAGTAGTAGATATCTTTGAGTTTAATCAGCTCGACGCCACGATGTGTACGCGCTGCAATATGTTCACGCACAGGACGAGCAGTCGGGTCTTCAAGTTTACGAATCTCATTCAATTGTGCGGCATTCAGGTTCTTTGCTTGACTCAACGCTTCTAACAATTCATCTTTATTTGCAGGCTTAAGTAAATAGCCTATCGCATTGGCTTTAAACGCTGCAATGGCATAATGGTCGTAGGCTGTAACAAAAATGATAGCTGGCGGATGCTCAAGCTCATTAAGTGCTTGTGCACAGCGTACCCCATCCATTTCTGGCATTCGTATATCGAGCAATATTATATCAGGCTGCTGTATTTTTACTGCAGTGATGGCCTCAGCACCAGTCGTTGCTTGGGCGACCACCTCGTACCCTGATTCTTGCACGATTCTGACCAAGCGCTCACGAGCAAGTGGCTCATCATCACAAACTACGATTCGCATGTAGATTCCTCTTTTACAGCATAATAAATATATTTTTAACTACTCTTGATATTATTTTGTATAAATTCGTAGTAGCCCAGCATACATAAAAATAATTATTTAATAACTCTATGATTAATTAGTTAGACACCGATAATTCGTATTTATCTTACTCCAACCAGGCTACAAAACCTGCATGAGTTTTGGAGAGCGTTTGTCATCTATATGTTATTAAAACAGACAGCTTGATGATGATATTCATATAGTTTTTGATTCAAACCCTGTAGCTACCAATCAATCAACCTAAGTGCAAATGAATGATTAAGTCTCTATAATATGGTTATACAAGATAAGCAGCAATAAATATGCCATGTTTGAACTAACGGTAGCGATATTCGAATGAAAGGTAGAAAAATAGTCGATTTAAGTTGTTTATTAAGAAAAGACTAAAATCCTACATCATGTAGAGGGTAGTTAATCACGGTCACAATTCGCTCGTTGGTGACATCACTTTGTATATTAGCACTTTGATCAAAATAGGCTCTGAGACGCTCAGCTTGGATATAAAAGTTCACATGGCGACGTAAGTCATGAACAACCATTAAGGTTTTACTGGGCAGTTGGACCGTAACAGTGATAGTAACGCGATGCTGTTGCCATGTTACAGTAATATCGATAAAAATAGTTTCAGTTGTCATCTCAACGACATTAAGCAGCATTTTTTCAAGAACGCTTTGTAAAGTTAACGCGGTAATTACCATATCATACATGACGTCATCGTCAGGAAGATTCCAATTTACAACCAGCTTATCGCCCAAACGACTCGATTCAATCGCTAAGTAATGCTCACAAAGGGCAACTTCTTCTTCAAAGCTAATTTCGCGCGCGCCATTAAAAGTGGCTCGAAAGAGTGCTGATACATGTTGTAAAAGCTCTGCGGCCTGCGGAGGCTTAGATTCAATAAGTGATACTAAACTATTGACTGTATTGAAGAAAAAATGCGGGGCAATACGTGCTTTTATTAAGTCATTTTGGGCAGTAAGTTTGTGCTCAAATGACTGCTTGAGTGCGATCAGCTCACGATAACGTCTAATAAAGTACAACATAAACACTAAAGTAAAACCGACGGTAATCACAATATTAAATAGTACGTTTAATACAAAGGCTTTACGCTCATAAACCAGCCAGCCAGTATTAATCATAACCAGCATGACTAGCGTTACAGACACAGCAGAGGTAATGGTAAATAAAAGTAAGACTTTCATGCTGACATTAATAGGGTTGGCGCGTTTAAAGATAGGCCGCAGATAATCTATTAGATATAAAGACGGGATAATGCTCAAAACATATTGAACAATCCGGCTCAAGAATTTAACGAAGAATTGAGGCCAAGTAGCCAGATCATGACGATCAATCGACGTAACAAACAACGCCCAAAAGAAGATGTAGAGCATCCATTGCCATGGTTTCATCATTTCTGTAAGCCTAGGCATAAAAAACTCTAAGCGCTCAGCTAGCAAGGCAACCTCATCCTTTGCTATACTTGAGCTCTTATTTTCCTGACTTGTCTTAGACCAATATGAACGCCAACTCTTCAAATCCTAGTAATCCCAAGCAAGATAAAAATTCAAATTCACTTGATTTTAGCACAAATGCAGCGGCCACACAGACAAATGCCGCTACCCCTAATCAAGCTGACAGCCCTGCCCACAATGCACAGGGGCAACAAATGTGGGGTGGACGCTTTAGTGAGGCGACCGATAGCTTCGTTGCAGCCTTTACCGCTTCGGTTGGCTTTGACCAACGCTTTGCGCGACATGATATCGAAGGCTCAATCGCTCACGCTACTATGCTCAAAGAATGTGACATTCTGACGGCTGACGAGGTTGCAACAATTATCGACGGTCTAAAGCAGGTGCTTGTCGAGATTGAAGCAGGCGAGTTTAAATGGTCGATTGCGCTTGAAGACGTGCACATGAACGTTGAGTCGCGCTTAACCGATATCGTCGGTGCAGTGGGTAAAAAGCTGCATACTGGACGTAGCCGTAATGATCAGGTCGCAACTGATATTCGTTTGTGGTTGCGTGAAGAAACTGACAATATCATTGCCTTATTGGTACGTCTGCAAAGCGGCCTACTTGACTTGGCTGAACAACATACCGATACCATTATGCCAGGCTTTACCCATTTGCAAACCGCACAGCCTGTCAGCTTTGGCCATCATGTAATGGCATGGTTTGAGATGTTATATCGTGATACTGAACGTCTAGTTGATGCACGTCGCCGTATCAATCAGATGCCACTTGGTAGCGCCGCCCTTGCTGGTACGACCTTCCCAATCGATCGCACTATCACTGCTGAGTTGCTTGGTTTCGAAGGTATTTGCCAGAATTCGCTAGATGCAGTTTCTGACCGTGATTTTGCTATCGAGTTTACTTCAGCTGCTTCTATTTTAATGATGCATATGTCACGCATGAGCGAAGAGATTATTCTGTGGATGTCAGCGCAGTTTAACTTCGTACAGATACCAGATCGTTTTTGTACCGGTTCATCTATTATGCCGCAAAAGAAAAACCCTGATGTGCCAGAGCTGGTACGCGGTAAGGCAGCACGCGTATTTGGTCAGTTGATGACCTTATTGAGCCTTATGAAAAGTCAGCCGCTTGCCTATAATAAAGACAACCAAGAAGACAAAGAACCTCTATTCGATTGTGTTGATACCTTAACTGGTTCGCTTTTGGCGTTCGCTGATATGTTGCCAAATATTACGCCAAACAAAGAAAACATGCGTGCTGCCACCATGAAAGGTTATGCGACTGCGACCGATTTAGCAGATTATCTCGTACGCCAAGGTGTGGCATTCCGTGATGCGCATGAAGTGGTCGGTAATGCCGTTGCTCTAGGTATTAAAGAGGGTGTTGATTTGAGTGATTTGTCACTTGCCCAACTACAGCAGTTTAGTGAGGCTATCGGTGATGATGTGTTTGACTTTTTAACATTAGAAGGTTCATTAGCAGCTCGTGATCATTTAGGTGGCACTGCACCCAATCAAGTTAAGCAAGCTGTCGTTAATGGTCGTGCACGCTTAAAAGTGTTTGCTTAAACGCCTGATTTAAAAAAACCGCCTTAATATTGTATATTTAACACTCGCTCCTAACATTCACTACTTAGGGCGGGTGTTTTTTATTTGTCATATTGTTGGCAAAATTGCTATTAAGCAGATTTACGGTTACCTTCTATATACTTGATAGCCTTTGCTAAATCGACCAAGACCGTTATCATAGGTTGATATCGATATTTGACTTAATAAATTAATAGCTTACTTAATAAGGAGCGCCTCATGACTGAGAGTTTTAACCCACAAGCCAATACAGTTTTTTGCCGTAAATATCAGCAAGAATTGCCAAAAATGCCGCATCCACCTTTTCCTAATAAAAAAGGTCAAGAGCTACAAGAAACGGTATCTGACAAAGCGTGGAAAGAATGGCTTGAGCATCAGACGATGCTTATTAATGAGAACCATTTAAGCATGATGGATCCTGCAGCCAAAAAATTCTTAACCGAACAGCGTGATAAGTTTTTGGATAATGAAGACTATGAGCGTGCGCAAGGTTGGACACCAGAGGCTTAAGATTTACACTTTTGAACCTGATACTATTAAACTTGGTAAATGACTATAATTCGCCATAGAAGTTTGCTAGTATAAAGTTGATTCACAACACTGACAGACTCGGGGTGCGGTGTATTAAAGGCTCGCTTTACTAAACTTACTTTATTAAAGTAATCGCCTTTATACATTCGCTGAGAGATCACCCGCCGAACCTGATGCGGTTAGTACCGACGCAGGGAAGTCTTAAGCAATGGTTATATATGTGCAAAGGGCGTGCAGAAATGCCTTTTTATTACCGTCACTATTTTTTGTCGCTTGCTAAGCGCTATATAATGACGAATGATACGAAGCTGCGTCCACCAATTTCTAAAATAATTTACTAGCTCTAAGTTTAGTAGAGTAATTATTTTATTTAAATTGAAATCGTATGGATAACTAATGCTTACCCCGCAGCTACTGGCGGTGTTGATTTTATTCAAAAACCAACACGCTAGGACAGCATATGACTATTTCAGACATTACCTCGAACACAAAAGCTGCTCAAACCCATATCCCAGCTAATACTTCGCTCAACGCGACTGACAGCAAAGTGGATAAAAAAGCAGATGCCCTAAAAACACCTGCCCATCGCCATCAAACAGACGCGCGCTTTGAAGAAGATGCCCGCGACTTACACCGTATTTTGCCCGCCTCCCGTAAAATTTATATCGAAGGCTCAAGACCCGATATTCAAGTACCGATGCGCGAAATAACGCTTGATCCAACCCCTGTGCAAGGCATTTCTGAGAACGAATGGGAGCAAAACCCACCGTTTTATGTCTATGACACATCAGGTGTTTATACTGATCCCAATGTTGAGATTGACCTCACCAAAGGATTGCCAAAATTACGTGAAGGCTGGATAAACGAGCGCGGAGATACCGAGCAGTTAAAAGGTCTATCAAGTCAGTATGGACAAACGCGCGCCCGTGATATTAGCACTGCCAACTTACGATTTGCCCACATTGATAAACCTCGCCGTGCAAAAACAGGCAAAAATGTCACGCAAATGTACTATGCTCGTCGCGGCATTATCACCCCTGAAATGGAGTATATCGCCATTCGTGAGACGCAAAAGCAGCACGAGTTGACTGATATGCGTCAACATGATGGTGAGAGCTTCGGTGCTAATACGCCGAAAATTATCACCCCTGAATTTGTACGTGATGAAGTTGCCGCTGGACGCGCAATTATCCCTAATAACATCAATCACCCTGAATCTGAGCCGATGATTATCGGACGCAATTTCCTAGTAAAAATTAACGCCAATATCGGTAACTCAGCACTCGGCTCCTCTATTGACGAAGAAGTGTCAAAAATGACGTGGGCAACACGTTGGGGCGCAGACAACATTATGGATTTATCGACCGGCAATCATATTCATGAAACCCGCGAATGGCTAATTCGTAACTCACCAGTGCCGATTGGTACGGTCCCTATTTATCAAGCGCTAGAAAAAGTCGATGGCGTCGCTGAAGATTTAACATGGGAGATATTCCGCGACACCTTGATTGAACAAGCAGAGCAAGGCGTGGATTATTTCACTATTCATGCAGGTGTACTGCTCGATTATGTACCGATGACTGCCGGACGCCTTACAGGCATTGTGTCACGTGGTGGCTCAATCATGGCGCAGTGGTGCATGGCGCACCAACAAGAAAGCTTTTTGTACACTCACTTTGAAGATATCTGTGAGATTATGAAAGCCTATGATGTCGCCTTTAGTTTGGGTGATGGTCTGCGTCCTGGTTGCTTACAAGATGCCAATGATGAAGCGCAATTCAGTGAACTTAAAACCTTGGGTGAGCTGACCAAAGTGGCATGGGAGCATGATGTGCAGGTCATGGTTGAAGGACCGGGTCACGTCGCGATGAACCGTATTAAAGAAAATATGGATTTGCAGCTTGAGCTGTGTGCGGACGCGCCATTTTATACGTTAGGGCCATTAACGACCGATATTGCACCGGGTTATGACCATATCACCAGTGCTATCGGAGCAGCGATGATTGGCTGGTTCGGCACCGCCATGCTTTGTTATGTCACGCCAAAAGAGCATTTGGGTCTGCCCAATAAAAAGGATGTCAAAGACGGCATCATCACTTATAAGATTGCCGCTCACGCTGCCGATCTTGCCAAAGGTCATCCAGGTGCGCAGGCACGTGATAACGCTTTGTCCAAAGCTCGTTTTGAGTTCCGCTGGGATGATCAGTTTAATCTAGCCCTCGACCCTGATACCGCGCGTGAATATCATGATGAAACTTTGCCAAAAGATGCGCACAAATCTGCCCACTTTTGCTCAATGTGTGGCCCGAAATTTTGCTCGATGAAAATCACTCAAAACGTGCGGGAATATGCAGCGGGACTGGATAAAGATGCCGCTAATAAAAAGGTAACGCCTTAAACGGGCGACTTAACCAATGCTGGTCATCTGATTGAAGAAGTAGAAACTGAGCTTATTGGGCAAGGCCGAGGAAGTACGTAAAGGTATGGCAGAGATGATCGAAAAACATCATAGTGAAGGCCGTCAGTTGTATAAAGACGTGTAGCTCTTCATTTACTAAAATCTAGTTAAAATAAAAAGCTTGAACCTAATTGTTAGGTTCAAGCTTTTTTTACGTTAGCATGTAGGAAAAGTGGTTCGATTAAACCTTCGACGCTTTATAAATCTCATCGATTGAGGTATTAATCGTATCAGCAAATTCTTTATCGCTTTGCTGTTTACTCAAACCTTCGGTAAACGCGCGTGAGAAACTGGCAATCATACCTGGGTTTTGCTTAAGCTTTTCGCAAGCATCGCTACGGCTATAACCGCCAGACAAGGCAACGACTTTTAATACTTTTGGATGATCAATCAATTCTTGGTAGAAACCAGATTCTTCAGGCAAAGTCAGCTTAAGCATCACTTGCTTATCATCAACCAAGCGCTCAAGGTTATGCAATAGATTGGTTTTAAGCAGTAGCTCGCATTCGTGCTTCTCAGCACTATTGATATCTACTTCTGGCTCAACGATAGGCATAAAACCCTTAGAGATAATTTGCTTCGCCACATCAAACTGCTGCTGGACGACAAGCTCAATACCATCGACACTTGGCTCATAAATTACTGAACGCATTTTAGTGCCAAACACTGGGTAGTTTTGGGCTTTATCCAATAATGCATCCAAATTAGGTATTGGACGCATCACTTGTACGCCGCTCATTTGTTCTGCTAAGCCTTTATCCACCTTTAAAAAAGGCACGATATTTTTATCTTCCCATAGATAGTTAGCCGTAGGCTTACCATTGACTTCACGATCCATCGTATCTTCGAACAAAATCGCCCCAAGGACACGCTCGTTATCAAAGCAGTCGCAAGTCATAATCCGTACACGCATCTCATGTACAAGATCAAACATGGCCTCGTCATTATCGTACTCATCTCCACTCACGCCATAATTTTCAAGTGCCTTAGGCGTGCTTCCACCACTTTGGTCGAGTGCTGCGATGAATCCTGAACCGTCTTTTATCCGTTGTAATTGCTTTTGATATTCCATTAAGTGTGTATCCTCTAATTATTAATAAGTATCAATTTTACTGTGACACCTTATGCGCTATATGACAACTTGCATACGATCTAACTATAAATAACTTTACCATAGGACATACTATGTGCCTACATTGAATAAGTTAAGAATTAGTGATTTTTAAGAACAGTTGTTGGATTTATATATGATATCACTATGCTTTATTATATATACTGATATCAGCATATACAAACTTAACCTTCTATTCCTATTATAAATGTTAAATTGCTCGTGAAATTTACATTGTCTCGTTGTCTAAGCTAAGAACAGTACTGCCACAGCGCTTACTGCTAACAACAATCCCAGCATATTGATACGATTAAGAGATTCTTTAAAGACACCTACTCCAATGATAGTCGCCACTGCGATGACTCCAACGTTCATACCTGTGAATACGATACTTGGTGAGTCAGACAATACTTGATGTGCACGCACATATGCATAAATATTACCCATGTTGAGCGCACCAAGCAGTAAACCAGCCATCAGAGCTTGGCCTTGCCAGCGTACATGGGTGATGAGCAAATAAATAAACAACAACAACCCTGCCAGTCCAAAGCTGACAAATAAGGTCAAGGGAAATGCCGTGCCTTGCTTGGCAACTTGTTTGAACAAAATATCAATGATGCCATAACCTGCCCACACCCCAAACAACCATAGCGGTGTTCTGAGTACAGGATTTTTATTAGCAGTCTCAGTAGCTGCCATACTTATACTACTAGTATTGCCACTGGTATTAACAATGACAGCTTGCTGCGGACGATAAACCAAGGCTCCTAGTGCCAAAAACCCTAAAGCTAGCCCAAATATGCGCGTGCCAGTCAGAATTTCACCAAATAATAAAAAGGCTGCGACAATAGGAATAATCAATGATAAACGCTGAGCCGCATCGGTTGCCACCATTCCAACCGCTTCAATCGCACGTCCAAGCATTACAAATATGACGGGCAACAGCACACCAAGAGCGATAATAATGCCCCATGCAGCGCCAAGTGTATTAACACTACTCACATCTGGTTTTAATAAGATAAAAGTCAGTAAAAAGGCGACTGGATAACCGGCCACGATTGTTTGGCGTATATCTATGTTTTTCCGTCTTAGAATTTTGAGCAGAACGGAAACAGCGACACTACATAGCACCGCAATCGTTAAATAAATCATTAGCTTCTACCTTCTTAAATTGCAATTTTGCGGGTTTATTGTTCGTATGCCAGTGCTGAGAATCTTGATATAGTCATTTTTAAGCGCTTGATTTTTAGATAAGCCAATGATTATTAATAGAGAATATACCCCATTGAATAAAACGAAATAGGGGAAGGTAACAAAATATTTTTTGTACAGCAATCTATTTATAGTGGTTTTTAATAGTTAATACCAAATACGACCTGTAGCGTTCAAATTACAATTAGCATGCAGGTGTAACTCTGAAGTTTTGCTAAAATAGTGCGCAATCCCAATAACACAAGTAAGTGCCCAAGATGACGTTTAATATCGTTTATCTTGGCGTATCATTTTTGCCTATGAATGCTCTATTTCGTTTTTTTGAAAATCGTCTACCCGCCTTTCCTGATACTCCTATGCCATTGCCCTCACCTCGTCAAGGGCTGTTGAGATTTTTGTGGGCATGTACCAAAGGTTTACGTGGCTGGCTACTGTTTTTTATGATTTTGTCCGCGGGTATCGGCATTTATGAAGCGATGTTATTTGCATGGATTGGTAATATAGTTGACTGGCTAGGTATCTATACGCCGCAAACGCTATGGACTGAAAAAGGCGACGTGCTCCTTTTGATGCTAGCGGTAATGCTACTGAGTCCGTTTTGGATTGCCTTATCATCGTTTATTCATTTTCAGTCGATTCAGGGCGTGTTCCCGATGCAAATGCGCTGGCGTTTTCATCAGCATATGCTCGGGCAGTCGATGCAGTTTTATCAAGATGAGTTTTCTGGTCGAGTTTCTGCCAAGGTAATGCAAACCGCACTGGCCGTGCGCGATACGGTGATGACGGTCACTGATATGTTTATGTATGTGATCGTTTATTTTATTACCACCGGTGTCATTTTATTTAACTTAGACAGCTTATTATTAATCCCATTTATCATCTGGTTTGTACTCGTTGGCTTTACTTTACGTTTCTTTATTCCCAAGCTTAAACGGACTGCTATCGTACAGGCTGATGCCCGCGCGTTGATGGTTGGCCGTATCACTGACGCTTATGCCAATATTATGACCGTTAAATTGTTCAGTCATTCGCGCCGTGAGCTGGGTTATGCTAAGAACGCTATGGGTCAGTTTTTAGGAACGGTTCATGCGCAAATGCGCTGGGTCAGCTATTTAGAGATCTCAACCCATCTGATCAGCGTTATTTTAGTGAGTAGTACGGCTGGGATTGGTATCTATTTATGGCAACAAGGCGATATTGGCGTTGGGGCTATTGCCGCAGCAACCGCAATGGCATTACGATTAAACGGTTTAACGCAGTGGATTATGTGGCAAACAGCAAGCTTGTTTGAGAGCATTGGTACCGCCCAAGACGGTATGCGTACCTTATCTGCACCGCAGACTATCGTTGATGCGCCTAACGCTTCTAATCTAAAAGTTACCGATGGTCATATCGTCTTTGACCGTGTTGATTTTAGTTATGAGGGTGAAGATGATATCGAAGGTGAGCGCATTGATGAGGTTGATACTGAAGGAACAGCGCTTATCCCCTCACAAGTAAAACTACTGGATAACTTCTATTTAGATATCAAACCCGGTGAAAAAATCGGTTTGGTTGGACGTTCAGGTGCTGGTAAATCGACCCTAGTGAATTTATTACTGCGCTTCTTTGATGTTGATAAAGGTAAAATTTATATCGATGGACAAGCGATTGATGAAGTCACTCAAGAATCCTTGCGTCAGCAAATCGGTATGGTAACGCAGGATACCTCACTGCTCCATCGTACCGTACGTGAAAACATCGCCTATGGACGTCCTGATGCCAGCGATGAAGAAATCATTCTTGCCACTAAGCAAGCACAAGCTTGGGAGTTTATCAAAGACTTATATGATGATAAAGGCAATACTGGTCTTGATACGCAGGTTGGAGAACGCGGGGTCAAACTCTCTGGCGGTCAGCGTCAACGTATTGCCATCTCACGCGTTATGCTAAAAAATGCGCCAATTTTATTATTGGACGAAGCGACAAGTGCGCTCGACTCTGAGATTGAGTATGCCATCACTGAAAGCCTAAATGATATCATGACTGGCAAGACCGTCATTGCTATTGCCCATCGTCTGTCAACGATTGCAGCGCTTGATAGATTGGTGGTCATGGATAAAGGTCAAATCATCGAACAAGGCAGCCATGATGAATTATTAGCACTAAATGGCGTCTATGCTGGATTATGGCAGCGTCAAAGTGGTGGTTTCTTAGGTGAAAACAATTAATTATCGTTAAACATAATGAGTCACAAGGAAGTGTTATTCTCATGGAAGCATTTACAAACAGTATTGATATCAGTGGACAACAAGCCCGCTATTACGACCTAAGCCAGCTTAATGCGGCGGTAGGAGAAAATACCCACAAACGTCCAGCTGCGCATTTTTATGGTGGTAATAGCTTCACTGTCGGTACCTATCAGCCTCTAATGCATAATCTTGCGGATAATTTTGATATAACCTCGCTAGCAATGCGTGGCTATTGGTACGACAAGCCCAAAGCTCGTCGCCTGACTCGTGAACAAGATGCCGATATGCTCATTAAGTTTTTGGACAAAACTCAAGATGCACCTATTATCGGTATTGGACATTCACAAGGGGCAACCGCTACCGCAATGGCGGCGGCCAAGCGTCCCGATCTATTCTCACAACTATACCTTATCGAGCCAGTCACTTTTACCAAGAAACAAACAGCACTGTATAATTTACTCCCACGGGCTTTTATGCTCAGCCGCGAGCCTTTTAAAAGCACACTAACCAAGCGAACGAATTGGTCAAGTATCGAAGGTTACTATGAGCACCTGCGCGAACAACGTGCTTACAGACGTATCAGTGATGAGCACTTGTTGGTGTTCGCTGAACAAAGCCTTGCTGCAAATACTGATGGCAGCTACTCTCTAATATTTGATCCAGAGCAAGAGCTCGCCAATTACTTTGGCACGCCACATATTGATAAATCTCTTAAAAAATTGCGCTGCCCCTATACGCTTATTACCGGTAAACCAACTTTGTTTATTAACCATAAAGTTCGCAAGCAATGGCAAAATTTTGTACCTGACAACAGCATCATATCACTAACAGATTACGGTCACTTGTTACCGATGGAAGCGCCTGAATTATGTGCGCAAATCATAAGTGAACACTATCAAAGCCGTAAATAAACCAAACCATGACTGATCTTTTTGCCCCAGCACCCACTGATAACTTGTTACCCTATGATGGTAAGGTCAATAATTTAGGAGTTATTATTAATAATCCTAATGACCTCTACGACAAACTTTTAACTGAGCTTCCTTGGTGCTCTGATATCGTAACTTTATTTGGTAAAACTCATGTCACCACTCGTCAGATTGTTTGGATGGGTGAAGAAGATACCAGTTACCAATACTCCGGTCATGCGCGCCAAAGCATTCCATGGTCAGATGCAGTGTTTCATGTGAAACAAGTTGTCGAGCGACAGCTGGCAAATATTGGAATCGCCGCTGACTTTAATACTTGTTTGCTAAATTATTACCCTTCAGGATCTGACGGTATGGGCTATCATGCGGATGATGAAAAGGAGCTAGGCTATCAGCCAATTATTGCTTCCTTGTCCGTTGGCGCTACACGAAAATTTGTTTTTAAGCATAAAAAAACTCAAGATAAAGTCGAGCTTCATCTTGAGTCTGGTCAGCTTATCGTTATGCATGGTGATACCCAAGCATTTTGGAAGCACACCGTCACTAAGACTAAAACAGTAGCCGATGGACGAATTAGTCTAACGTTTCGGCACGTGCTTTCAGATTAGCTGGCTTTTAAGACAATTTTGCCAAAGGTATCGCCTTTTTGTAGCTCAGTGTGAGCGGCAACGATCTCAGATAGCGGATAAGTCTGCTGAATATGTAATTTGAGCTTACCAGTTGCCACTTGTTGTAATACTCTTGCCATATCTTGCCCACTACGTTGAGCTTTATAACCAGCGACATTTAGATCTTTTTGGCTGCCAGCCTCCTTGAGCTTATCGACCCAAATCGTTGGTAGCACATTGACGCGTCCACCAGACTTGAGCACATCAAGCGCACGTACACCTGCATCACCACCGACCAAGTCCAGTAGTACATCCGCTTGCAAATCAGGGAACGCATCCTCTTTAGTATAATCAACCCAGCCTGCTAGCCTGCTCTTATCTATAAGGTCATCAAGCTTGGCATACTTTTCTGGTGAACAAATAACAGTGATTTTGATATCGTCCTGATTTACCTTGTCCATTAATAACTGAATGAGTAGATGACCAACACCACCTGCCGGGGCATTCATTACGACATGCTCGCCTTTTTTGATATCAGCAAACTCTACAAATTGTAGCGCTGTTTGTCCTACACAAGGGAGTGCACCTGCCTGCTCTAGCGTTATCGATTCTGGCACTTTAGCCAGCAATGTAGCATCGACTGCGACATACTCAGCATAGCAGCCACCATCAAAAGTAAGCGCTGCGACTTTCTCATCAACAGTAAACTGATCGTTATTACTTTTGACCACAACACCAGCCATATCAAAACCTAAAATAGCAGGTTTGTCATGGTCAAATTTATTTTTACGGATATTCTCGGCACCCCAGCCCTTACCTTGGCGAGTTTTATAATCAACGGGATTAATGCCTGCATACGCGACTTTCACTAACACTTGGTCATCACTTAACTCAGGGATAGCGACATCGTCTTGATAGTTCATGACATCGGGTTCACCAAACTCACGAATAAGTACAGCGTGTTGAGTCGTTGGCAATGGTTTATTAGAAAGGTTAGACATAGGTATATATCCTTATATTTTATGTGCTAGTAGTTAATTATCTTATTAATTTGGAATTTTTTGAGCTTTAATTTTATTAAAAAAGAAACAGGTATTATTCAATTTATAGGTAGCGAACCTATACTATAACAAAGCCAACTCAGCACTAATAGGCAAGTGATCGGACAATTTTGACCAAGGTTTACCAGTATGTACCCAAGCGTTTTTCACAGTAAGATTACGTACATAGATACGATCTAAACTTAGCACAGGCAGCTTTGCAGGAAAGGTCGGTAACAATTTACCATGACATTGTTTAAAAGCCTCAGTCATCCCAAGATCACTTGCTAAGGTGTCACAAGATAGCTTTTTCCAGTCGTTAAAATCACCCGCTAAAATCAGAGGTTGATTCGGAGCTATCTCGTTGCGCATGTAATCACTAATGGCTTGATATTGCTTAATACGATCACGCTCAAATAGGTTCAAGTGAGCGCACAATACCACCACTGGCACATCCCAACCAGCTGGCTGCACCTCACAATGCAAGACACCGCGTTGCTCAAGTTTATTCACAGTAATGTTAACGTTATGCTTTGGATCTAGTGGAAATCGGCTCAGTACCGCATTACCATGATGACCATTTTCATATTCTGAATTTTTACCATAGCTATTTTCTAGCTGCAGATACTCACCAAACCATTCATGCTGAGATTGATCAGGGTATTCGTTATAGTGCATATTGCGCCTCAAATGCTGACCTTGCACCTCTTGTAAACATAGGACATCAGAGCCTACTTCTTCAAGGGCTTGAGCAATCCCTTGCATTTTTACTCGGCGATTAAGTGGCGACATGCCTTTATGGATGTTATAGCTGGTCACAACAAAAGAGTTTTTATTAATCATAAATTCAGTATTCATAAAATAAGTGTTATAAGCGATTATAGGCGTTATTCGCGCTATAACAACAGGAATGGTAATTTTGTCTTAGCTTTATCGCAACTATATGAATTATATAAAATGCAAAAAAGCATTGGCTCATACTGAACCAATGCTTTTTTTGTTGATGCTAAATCATTATTGCTAAGCTAACTGGCTAGCTAAATAACAATTAGTAGCGCGTAACCAAAGCAATTGGCTGATCATCACTCATAATATCTTGTGGCATAAACACAGCCTCACCACCATTATGAATGACATGCTCAATGATTTCGCCAACAGCGTCATCAGTCACACCTTTTTCAGATGCATCATTAGCAGCAGTTAATGTCTGTGCTTTTTCGTCAATCATCGCAGCCTGCATGTAACCGCGACGTACATACAAGGTCTCACCAGCGCCTTGATATGCAGCACGATATACATCCTGCAGATCAGTCCGAAGCATGTCAGCCCCGCGTGCTTTGTCAATCTCACCCAATGCTGCTGTATGTAATGAAGTACGATATTCTTCTACCGCCTCTTGTACCGAGTTAACGATATGTTGTGCACTACCATCATCTAGATTGGTAGCGTTTGAAACCATTGCAATAATATTGTCTGGACGATCACAGACTTCTTTGTAGTAGCCGATGTTTTTTGCATCACCAACAATGACGAGTGGCATTTTGTGCTCACCCCATAGTTCTTGAACACTTTTGTCAACTTGATTAAAGAACTCTTTTAGATAACTGCTTTCATTGTTAGATGAACGATCAGAGCCACCATCGCCTGTAGTATATAGTCCATTATTATCGATAGGGAATGGGATGCTTTCCATATGATTTTGACTATCATCATCCTTGTCGAATTCCATTACCACACGATCGTTAGAAGCTTCGATGAGTCGCGCCTTATCACGGGTCAGGACTACCGTATAATAATGTACCGCACTTGCCATATCGCGAACTAAGTCACGGGTTGCAAATCGATCTGAAATAATAACCCGTTCTGTAGTATCAATTGGCATACGGATGACTTGCACATCATCAGTGCTAGCAAATATCGCTAATGTATCAAGATTATAGTTATGATTTAAATCATTAGTTTTGGCATGAATGTTTTCTAGAATAGTCGTTGCGGTACGCTTATCATATTCGCTGGTTAAACGCTCTTCCATCACTTTCAACTGGTTTTTTAGAGCGATAGGATCTTGTTCATTCGCTGGATGCGCGCGATGGGTCTTAACAAATATACTCACTGCTGGATTGGCTTTGGTTTCACGTAAACTCTTGAGGGTCGCTTTCATAAACATTTTTCCTTATGTTATTGTTGTCGGTTTTGAGTAGCTAAATGATAAAGACTGGCTTTATCTATAGGGCTATCCTAACCAAGTTATGTCAATGCTATGACATAGTTAATCATCGGACAGCTTTTATCTATTCAACTGCTTTGTTTAATGTATTGTCATGCACACTATACGTCCGTTATTTTTTATACTTATTTACAAGTATATTCTGATTTTTATGTAGGACAACTTTATGTAGAACAACTATGATGCTATCAAGTTAATGTTGCTAGCTATAGGGTTAGTTTGCAAGCAAATGATGACGCTTTGTAAGCATCACTAATGAAAACCATATTTTGAGACATCTAATAATCATAATATTTATCTGACAAACAATATATCCTATAAACAATATAGACGATTTACTTTTAGTCTACGGCTGCTGGCTTGCATTTTTACCAAAGCATACCCATCATTTAGATAGCTTTCTTTGAATTTGCTAACTTGTATATGCTAAAAAGAAATTAAACTATTCAACAATAATTAACCAAATAACAATTAGCCATTTATTACCATTGGATACCTCTATGACTACGATTGACCCAAACCTACATCTTATCGACTTTACCGCAGCGAAGCCTAACGAATTACAGGTAAAAGTAGATGATGCGATTGAGCAAGGTAATAACTTTCTAGACGAGCTAACAACATCTACAGACAACACTAGTAATATAAGTGCTAAGCAGGCATTGACTGATGTGATTGCTTTTGATCATATTAATTTGGCATTGGATCGGAGTTGGGGAGTCTTATCGCATCTTAATAGTGTGATGAGTAATGACGAGATTCGTTATGTACATCATGAGTTGTTACCTAAACTATCCGCTTACGGTACTCGAGTCGGTCAGCACCAGCCACTATTTAGCCGTTACCAAGCTATCGTCAATGATAAAGAATTTTTTGCAGAGCTTGAGCCAGCACGTGCGCGTGCCATTGAGCTTGCATTACAAAGCTTTGAGCTGTCTGGTGTAGCGCTACCCAAAGATAAGCAGGACGAATTTGCTGACATTCAAAGTAAATTATCTACCTTATCTGCAACGTTCTCCGATCATATCTTGGATGCTACCCAAGCCTTTGCATTGCCATTACAAGAAGAGCAATTGGCAGGTTTAACAGAAAGCGGCTTGGCACTACTAGCCGATGCCGGTGAGCAATATAAAGCTCGTGAACTTGCCAGTGGTACGCTTACACAAGCTGAGATTGATGTATTACCAACACCCTACTATGTCGCGACTCTGAATATTCCTGTATATCTAGCGGTCATGACCCATGCGGACAATCGCAAACTGCGTGAAACTTTATACCGCGCTTATGTGACCCGTGCTTCTGAATTTGATACTCATACCAATGCTAAAGGCGAGTCGCTAAATAACGCTGACATCATGGGCCAAATTCTGCAGCTACGCGAACAAAAAGCCCAGCTATTAGGCTTTGCTAATTATGCTGAAGTGTCCCTTTCGACCAAAATGGCAGACAACGTAGCAGAAGTCGAGACCTTTTTACGCAATTTGGCTACCAAAGCTAAGCCTACTGCTGAACAAGATTTAGCCCAGCTGCAAGAATGTGCACGTGATTATGACATCGCTGAGCTACAACCATGGGACAGTGCTTATATTGCCGAAAAGGTAAAACAAAATAAATTTAGTTTATCGCAAGAAGAGATTCGTCCGTACTTCCCCTTACCGAAAGTTATTGACGGTCTCTTTGCTATCGTTGAGCGTTTATACGGCATTAAAGTACAAGAACAAAATAGTCCTAATGAAGCTACGAAAGATGAAACCAATGCCGTTTCACGTTGGCATGATGACGTACGCTTTTATCAATTATTTGATGCAAACGATACATTGCTCGGTGGCTTTTACTTTGACTTATTTGCACGTAGTAGCAAGCGTGGCGGTGCGTGGATGAGTGGTTTTCAGTCACGCTATAGCAATGATGAGCAAGGATATCAGCAGCTACCAGTTTGCTTTATGGTCGGCAACTTTACCCCAGCGCTAGACGGTAAGCCAAGTTTGCTCACCCATGATGAAGTATTAACTTTATTTCATGAGTTTGGTCATGGTTTACATCACCTATTGACCCAAGTAACGGTCGGTGATGTCGCGGGCGTAAACGGGGTTGAGTGGGATGCGGTCGAGCTACCCAGTCAGTTTATGGAAAACTGGGCGTGGGATGCTGAAGGCATTGCGCTTATTAGCAGTCATGTCGAGACGGGTGAGCCATTACCAAAAGATAAGCTTGATGCCTTATTAGCTGCCAAGAACTTCCAAAGTGGCATGCAAACATTGCGTCAAATTGAGTTTGCACTGTTCGATTTACTTATTCACTCGCATACGCCAGCGCTTGATTATGCCGGTATCCTTGCAACACTTAATGACGTTCGCAGTGATATTGCCATTATGGAAACACCCGATTACAACCGCTTTGCTAATGGTTTTAGTCATATCTTTGCGGGTGGCTATGCAGCAGGTTATTATTCTTATAAATGGGCTGAGCTGCTATCTGCGGATGCGTTTAGTAAGTTTGAAGAAGACGGCATCTTTAACCCAATCACTGGTAAAGCCTTCCGCGAGACTATCTTATCTGTGGGCGGTAGCTTGCCGGCAAAAACCAACTTTGAGAATTTCCGTGGTCGTAGTGCCAGTATTGACGCGTTGTTACGTCATAGTGGCTTTAATAATACAGATATCAATACTGCGGCAAATGCTCAAACTAAGCGCGAGGTCAGCTAATGCGTTATCAATCTAGTCGTCCAAAAAGGCAATTCTTAGCGGGAGTACGTTGCCCTAAGTGTCAGGCGTTAGATGCAGTAGTGCAAATAAATGTCGTGACGCCAGCACCTGATGAATATATTGAATGTACCCTGTGTGGCCATAGTGAACACCGTCCCGACCCTGATGAGATTAGCGCCAAGAATCATCTTGAGGATCAGATTAATCGCGATGCAATGGTAACCGGTACTAGTGGCACAGTAAAATTCAAACCTTAACTTCAAATTTTTATAGTAAATATACTTATAAAATGATAGAAGCTTTGGGCTAAGTCGTCAATAATGCACTCACTACTAGCCTATCAATTGATAGGCTTTTGTTTTTTAGTTTGCTATAGTATGGAAACTTTGTTTTCGATATAAACTGGTTACAGTATGACTTCTAAGAAACCTTCGCCTCTTCTGACCAAAACAGCAACAACTAAGCCAACGGGTATCCGTCTAAAAAGACTGATAACCATAGCTTTGTTGCTGCTACTTATCGTTATCGCTTATTTCGTTTGGCCACGCCCGCTTCCGAGCACCTCAACGCTTGTAAAAGAGATACCGACAGAACCTGAGCAATCTCAAGTTGATACGATACCAACGACTATGGATTCAACGAGTATTGATGATACTGATAGCGACCTTTCGATTAATGAAGGCGCTGAGACAACTGAGATACAAACACCTGACTCTGAGGCAATTTTAAATGCGTCATTACCGGAAACTGACAGTTTAGCCAAGGAAGAAGTCGATCGCTTAGAAGACGAGCGTCAACGACTAGTAGAACAAGAGAAACTAGCAGTTGAGCAAGTACAAATGAATAAAAAACTGACAGATATGAAAGCTGAACAAATAAAATTGCTTGAGCAGCAAATCGCACAGTTAGAAGCCGCACAAACTCCTCAATAAGCTATCATCTTAAAAACATTGAGTTGGATAACAGTATGTCAGTAGGCAACAGCCTTTATTCAACTATAGACTGAGTCTATATAACTTATAAAAGCATCTACTCATGGGGCATCTGTTATGACTACTCTGCAACTAACCCATGCCCCTATTCTCAATAGTAGCGCGCAGATACTTATCTTACCAGTTAATAATGCTGGGATATTTCTAGATCCTGTGCTGATGCGAACTAAAACTTTGTATCCTGACAATTATCAACGCTATTATCGCACTTGCCGTGATGGTAGCTTGGAAGCTGGTAGCTGCTTACTTCATAAACGGTTGCGTGAACATGCTGGTCTTGGGATCAGTAGTAATGGCAATCAGCCAAGTTATGTTGCTAACCTTGTCATATCCGACCACCCTTATCATCCAGCACGGTCGCGTTGGTTAACGGCTGCATTGACTGATTTATGCGAGCAGCTTATTCCGTTGATACGCTATCAAGGTGTCCGTAGGGCTGCTCTATTCACACGCCCGCTTGTCTTTGACAATCCTAAAAGCAATATAGCTAATACCTCAAGTTTGATTCCCTTAGATTGGCATACTGATACCCTACCTCTTCTCAACCAATATTTACAAGATCTACCAAAAGTTCGAGTTGATATTCATCTGCCCAAAAGTATCGCCATTTAGATCCGCCAAACCTTCTATCAAAATGTTTTTTCCTGTAGGCCTTAATAGGTATATTTATGTCGAGATATTGACTAAAAAATCACTCCAGCCTAATATCAAGTTATAAGAATTATCGAGCGTAGATATCTTTTACCTAGAACTCCAAACAGGATAATCAGTTATGTCAAACAACAATTCAAAAAACAGTAAGACTGGAAATGAAAAGAAATCTACTGACAATAAAGCAGTCACTGGCGTAGAAGTAGTCAAAGACGATACCGTAGTATTTGAAGACGGTAACTTTGAAGAATACAACGCTGAGCATGACTATCAAGAAGACAAAGCTCAAGAAAAGAAAGCCGATAGCTCTACTAAAAATGATAAATCAGACGATGATAAGTCAGATAAACAAGATAAGTCGGATAAGTCGGATAAGTCTAGTAAAAGTAAAGACACTGATAAAGACCATAAATCTAGTAAAGAAGATTCGTCTGAAAAGGATAGTGAATCCAAAGAAGACGATAAATCTAGTAAAGATGATACTGATACTGATACTGATACTGATACTGATACTGAAGATAGTAAATCTGATCAAAAAGATGAAGCCGATAAGAAGGATGAGTCTGAGCAAGACGACACATCTAATATGACGATGGCTGGTATATTTCAGTGGGCATCTAAGCTTAGAGAAGACTTTATGTCCGAAGCTACGGGCATTACTAATGGCGTCACCGAAAAAGCGGCTGCCATGACTCTTCAAAGATTAATAGCTGTGGTAGATATGGAACTGGCAGCCTTTGATAAAAGCGTAGAAGTCGCTAAAAAGCTCATAGCAAATGTAGAAGAAGAACGTGCTAAGATTGTGAGTAGAAAAGACAAGTACCAAGGTATGATTGATAAGTTAGATCAAGAGTAAGCACTTTATCTCGTTAGTTTATAGTGTCATCAATCCAATGTTAAACGTTTAAAGTAAGCGTTTGGCATTAGATTTTTGTTAGCTATAATTTAATTCTATCTTTACAGATGAGTATACTATACGTAGCAGTACTTTAACTTTGAATTTCTCCCTACCATAGTGTAGCTCTTGGAAAAAACGCCAGCGTACCGTGGACGCACGCATAATGGATTTGGTGCAGGGATTTCTTCAGTTTTTTATTACAGCAAAATCGTATTTTGAAAAGCCAAATATTAAGGAGATAGGGTGCAAATTTGCGCTCAAGCATTGTTTGTGAATGCAGGTTATTCGCAAGCTGAGAACGAGGTTAAGCACAACGTATGCAAAACTGTTGAAAATAGCAGACTGTGAAGCGGCAGGAGCTAGTTGGCTGTGTTATTCATGAGCACATGGCAGTAGATTTAGTTTACCAAGCATTGAATATAGCGATTAAGAACAAGAGATCTAGCAGAGATTTAATCGTTTACTCCAATAGAGGCCATCAATACTGTAGAAATATACGTGTCGTAATGCATTCAAGTGTGAGCCTGTAGCGACTTCAATTTAGATGTAAAAGCCTTGAGAAAAAATAGGAAAGGCTCGAATCCGATAATAACGTTATTTTATTTTCAGGCGATTTTCACGCTGTTTTCTTCTCTTTTAAAACTCTTTACTAACGGTTGGGCAGGGTTTTTCACTACTACTGCTCCTGCAGGCACATCTTTCGTTACCACTGCTCCCATACCTATAATTGCACCTTTGCCAATAATTAGAGGTTTGCCAGGTATACCCTGTTTTATTATAGCGCCTGTTCCAATGTATACGTGATCATGGATATGTATGTTGCCGTTGCAGCTAACCCTAGGAGCAAATGTAACGTAGTCTCCAATTACACAGTCATGTGAGATGTAGCTATACGTATTAGCGTGGAAAAACTTACCGATCTTAATATCAACTTTTAAGCAGACGTTGTTACACAGAATACTGCCTTCACCTAGCTCTATTGTCTCCTCGTCTAATTTAATGACTGTGGATGCTTCAACTGCTATTAAAGGGATATTATTTCTCCTAAGTTTATCTGCTAATATCTCTCGAACCTTACTGTCGGCAATAGCGATAGTCACGGATTTTTCAGCCGATAGATAATTTAAAAATTCACTAAAATTTAGTACTTCATGGCCGTTAAGGTTATCTGTTACTTTGGAATCATCAATAAAAACGAAGGAAGACTTATCTAAGTAAGGATATTGAGATTTGATTAATGGCATGACTTGTCTACCAAATCCACTTGCTCCATATACGCCTATAAGCTGTTTCATGTGTATTTTATCTCCAGTAATTTGCCAGATCTTACGGATATTTTATGACAGTATATCTAGGGTCTATTACACTTACATGAATATAAAAAAATTAGAAAAAAGAGTGGTTTTTTCTATCACAGACGTGATGGTAAATGAGTTTTGATAACTGGAAAAACCTGCTGACCTAGATGCTCTAGATGCTCTATATGCTCTATATGCTCTATATGCTCTATATGCTCTATATGCTCTATATGCTCTATATGCTCTAAAATAGACACAAATTTTATTAAATGATAAGTACTTTTAGTAGGTACTGTGAGTGTTTTTTGGATTTCAAATATCAACATTTGTGTTAGGCGAAGCTTGCGACACCCAACACTATAAATCCAAATGATTTTTCATTCATTATCCAAAAATAAGTACAAAAAAAACCGCCTCGACAAAAATCGAAGCGGTTTTTTAAAGCAAAAATTTAATATTACATTAAATAGACGGTAGCTTAGTTCTGCTCAATACCTTTCATAGTCAGCTTGATGCGACCACGGTTATCAACGTCTTGAACGAATACTTTAACAATCTGACCTTCTTTTAGATAGTCTGATACATTCTCTACGCGCTCTTCTGCGATTTGTGAGATATGTACTAGGCCATCAGTATTTGGCAAGACGTTGACGAATGCGCCAAAGTCAACGATACGAGCGACTGTACCTTCGTAAGTTTTACCCACTTCAACTTCAGCAGTCAATGCTTCGATTTTACCGATAGCAGCTTTAGTTGCGGCTTTGTTTTCACCAAAGATACGAATCGTGCCACCATCATCAATATCGATAACCGCGCCAGTCTCTTCGGTTAGCTGACGAATCATCGCACCGCCTTTACCGATTACGTCACGAATCTTATCAGGATTGATTTCAATAACTGCATAGTTAGGTGCGTGAGCGTTGATCTCAGTACGGCTCTCTGGCAATACTTTATTCATCGCGTCTAGGATATGAATACGACCTGCATGGGCTTGTTTTAACGCCTGCTCCATGATATCTGGAGTAATACCTTCGATTTTGATATCCATCTGTAAGGCTGTGATACCGTCTTTAGAACCAGCTACTTTAAAGTCCATATCGCCAAGATGATCTTCATCACCTAGGATGTCAGACAAGACTGCGAAGCGCTCGCCTTCTTTAACCAGACCCATCGCAATACCAGCAACTGGCGCTTTGATTGGTACGCCTGCATCCATCAATGCCAAGCTTGCACCGCAAACAGAGGCCATAGAAGATGAACCATTTGACTCAGTGATTTCCGATACTACGCGGATAACATACGGGAAGCGTTCGCTGTCTGGTAGCATCGCTTGTACACCGCGACGTGCTAGACGACCATGACCAATTTCACGACGTTTAGGAATCCCTTCACGACCAGTCTCACCTACTGAGAAATGCGGAAAGTTGTAATGCAGCATGAAATGATCACGGATAGTACCCGCTAATGAGTCAATCATATTGACGTCACGGCTGTTACCAAGCGTTGTCGTTACTAATGCTTGAGTTTCACCGCGAGTAAATAGTGCTGAACCATGAGTAAATGGTAACACGCCTACTTGTACGTCAAGAGCACGAACGGTCTCAAGATCACGACCATCAATACGCGGCTTGCCTGACAAGATATTGTCACGAACAGTACGATATTTAAGGTCGTTATAGATTTCCTTTAGCTCAGATACCGTATCAGCATAATTTTCTGACTCAGCATCACCAGCAAGCGCATCGATAATTGATTGCTTAATCTCATCAAGCTTAGTGTAACGCTCTTGCTTATCAGTAATGGTATAAGCATCAGCAACTTGCTCGCCGAACTGCTCTTTCATGCTGCTTTCAAGCGCTTGATCACGTTTAAGGGCAGCATATTGCTGTTTAGCAGTACCAACTTCTTCTGCCATTGAAGCAATGTTATCAATAACAATTTGCTGTTGCTGATGACCGTATAGTACCGCGCCTAGCATCTGATCTTCTGAAAGCTCTGCCGCTTCAGATTCAACCATCAATACGGCAGACTTTGTACCAGCTACAACTAAATCAAGGTCACTTTCTTTAAGTTGTTCAAGCGTTGGGTTTAGTACGTATTCACCATTGATAAAGCCAACACGTGCGGCAGCAACAGGGCCATTGAATGGCGCGTCAGAGATAGCCAGTGCTGCTGAGGCACCGATTAGTGCTGCGATATCTGCAGACTGAGTCTTATCTGATGAAACAACAGTAGCAGTGATTTGAATTTCGTTAACATAGCCTTCAGGGAATAGCGGACGAATCGGACGGTCAATTAGACGCGACGTTAATGTTTCAAACTCACTGGCGCGGCCTTCACGTTTGCCATATGCACCTGGGATTTTACCCGCAGCATACATTTTTTCTTGATAGTTTACAGTCAATGGAAAGAAGTTTTGGCCTTCTTTGGCATCAGATTTTACTACTGCTGCCACCAACACTGAAACGCCGCCCATATGGACCATAATAGAATTAGCTTGGCGAGCAACACGGCCAGTTTCAAGGACGACTTTTTGGTCGCCATATTGGAATTCACGTTTAATAGTATTAAACATTGTCGGATTTGTCATATATTTTTCCTAATGTTGAATGACGAAAACGATATTAATTGCTTGAGCAATCTAACATCGGTCGTTAAGAGTTCTATTGTGTAATTACAGATACTGATAAATATTATTTGCAAACCTTGCTATTGGTCATACATTTATCAAGAGTACTGCTGCATCTTTTTAATTATTCAAATTTGGTTTCTATAGCCGCTTATCTTTACGAGTTGTAATAAAGTCTTGCACCAATTTTGTGCTCGTCAATTTATACAAGGTACCTGATATAACCTAACTCTAGTCATAGGGCAGCTACAGAATAAATGCTATAAGTTTTGATATAGCTATGGAAATGCACAGTGCACTATTTTACAGTGATTTATAGGCATTGACCAATTAAATACAAAACTGAGTGTTTTTCTGGTTAAAAGTTAGGCTAACTAGCATTTATACCGTCCAGCCTTTATTCAATACCCATAAAAAAACGGCGTGAAGCTATTCCACACCGTTTTTGTTTTACCTATATATTATATTGATAACAGCAAGTCATTTTTCTCAAGACTTCTAAAGTAGTTCTCAAAGTTATATTGCAAATTGGCAATATCTTCTCACTTGGCTACTATCTATACAATAGTCGTTGAATTAACGACGTAAACCTAACTGTTTGATAACTGTGGTATAGCGACCAAGATCTTTGCCTTTTAAGTAATCAAGCAATTTACGACGCGTATTAACCATACGGATAAGACCGCGACGGCTATGATGATCACCTTTGTGCTCTTTAAAATGGTTCTGTAAATCATTGATACGAGCACTTAACAAAGCTACTTGAACTTCTGGTGAGCCAGTGTCGTTTTCGCCACGTTGGTATTGAGCAATGATTTGTTCACGATCGGTATTAGTTAGCATAAATATCTCCGGCAATGCTAAAAGTTCCAAGATATACTCAGGTTTAAGTATTCTTAAGAACAATAGAATAGTAAATAAAGTAGCTTATACGTCATTCAGGACAACCCTGCATTACTAGAGTTGACCTAGTGTACGATAAGCTCAGTCTGTTGTAACGATTACTTAAAAATTAGGTCAAATTAATGCAAAATAATACTTAATTCAATCACCTGCATATAGCAGTAAATTAAGCATATTGCCTTATTTAAGGCCTAATTTAAATGTGACAGTAATTATAACAAAAAACTGCTGAACTAACAGCAACTTTCCGTGTTAGTTTCAACAGTTTTAGGTAAACAATATTAGATTAATACTGCATAGATAAACGATTGATATAATAAAATTCATATAATAAATAAGGTACTTACTTATTTGTATTTTTCTTGATATCGTCTTCAGTAGCATTGCCACCAAGGGCATCGTCATCAAGTGGTACCGTTGTTGCTTCAGCTAAGCTGTCTGGAGTTACATCTTGATCAGGATTGATATCTTCTACTAGTTTTTCTATTTCTAATTCTTGCTTATCCATATCTTTTTTTGACTTATCCATAAAATCTCCTTTTATTCTCTCGGTAACAGCAGATATTAGCTAGTATCTAGCTAATATCCGTCTTAGAGATACTCTATGTAAATAATCTACTGAATGCTGCTCAATAAACTTTACTTATCTTTTTTAGCATTTTCTAAGTTGTCAGCAATACGATCTGCTGCGGCTTCAGAATCTTCTGTATGATTATTTTCAGTTTGACTCTTAAGTGCTGCAGTTGCTGACTCAGAACGTTCTTGCTCAAGTTTGGTGTCGTTTGGATTAGGGTTTGCCATAATATTTTCCTCGGTTAGTGTTGTTGTGGTTATAAGTAAGTTAAATGAAAGTTGCTATCTCATTATTCATAGAATGATGAAATTTATTAAGATAATGCTTTGTCGATAGCTTCAACGAAATTGTTGATATCATCTGGATTACGTGAAGTAATCAAATTACCATCTACTTGGACTGTTTTGTCTACAAAGGTCGCCCCAGCGTTTTCTAAATCGGTTTGTAGCGAATGATAAGCGGTAAGAGTTTTACCTTTAGCAATACCGGTATTAATAAGAACCCAAGGAGCATGACAAATAACTGCTAATGGTTTGTCTGCATCATTAACCGCGTTGATTATATCGTGTGCTTCTTTGTTGCCACGTATGGTATCTGCATTCACAGTACCACCTGGTAAGACTAAAGCATGATAACCAGCAACTTTGGCATCTTTTGCGAAAATGTCAGCGGTAAAAGTATCGCCTTTATTTACATCCTCATTCATCCCTTGAACTTCTTTCTCTTTGTTAGTAGTAATAAGGACTGTCTTATAACCTTTTTCTTTTAATTGGTTATTTACGTCTTCGTACTCTGCTTGTTCAAAATTATTATGTAGTAAGAAAGCAATCGTTTTCATAATCTACCTTATATGTTCGAAATGTAATTTTCTAAAGTTTTTATTTATTATTAGTTTTTATTAACTTATTATTCGTATGATTCACTATTAAGTATTAGTACTTATGATTCGGTGTTTTTGTTATTAATCTTTTTATTATTAAGTATTGTAATTAGATCTGTTTATTCTGCTTTTCCTAGCTGACTTAAACAGTGTATAAAAAAAACAGGCTTCACCATAGGTGAAGCCTGCAATAAAATGTGACGATATGTGATTAATGTAATGCGCTAGTAATTAGTAAGAGGGATTGGTGAACAACAGTATAATAGGTTACTTATAATAAAAATATCTTATAAATGAACAATCTTTTTAGGTTGTAGTCGACCGTTCAGACTTACGGCACCTAACCCAATAAACTGTCCTTGTTCGTCAACAAGACGTACATCTACAGGTATTTCGTGCATCAGTACTGATTCTTCAGCACTTTGATTCACGGTATTGTCAGTATGATTATCTTTTAGGACATTATCATCTTTATCATCAGCTAGCTTGCTACTAGCTAAGTTTTGTTCGACGGCCTCAGTAATATAATCATTCAATGTACCTACCAGTTGGTCAAATACGTTGAGTCGCTGACCTAACCTCACACGTTCGCACTGTTCAGTTGTTAGTATTAATTCAGGCTCAATATTTACACAGGCATCTACATATAACAGTTGTGACAATCTTTGAGGTAATTCGAGCTCTTCTAACTGTGACAAGGTCATTGCATTATCGATCAAAAAATCGCCTACTTGTAAGCGACGTAATGCGGTTAAATGACCTAACGTACCTAATGCTTTAGCGATATCTTCGCCTAGAACACGTACATAAGTGCCTTTAGAACATGTAACCGTTAGTTGAACCTGCTGTTCATCTAACCTCAATAAATCAATAGCCTTAATGACTATATCTCTAGGCGCACGCTCGATTTCTATACCAGCACGCGCATACTCATAAAGCTTCTTACCATCTTTCTTCAGAGCAGAATACATTGGTGGAATTTGTTGCTGTGCACCCAAAAATTGCTGTCCAAGCTCTTTTAATAAAGTCTCACTAAATTTTGGTATAGCAGCTTGGGCAATTATTTGTCCATCTGCATCACCAGTATCTGTCTGGCTACCAAGCAAAATAGTCGCTTGATAAGACTTATCAGCATCCAATTGATAATGGCTAAATTTAGTTGCTTCGCCTAAACAAATAGGTAATAAACCAGTCGCCATCGGATCAAGTGTGCCTGTATGACCTGCTTTTTTGCTGTCATACACAGGTGACTTAAATAGATATTTCACCTTTGACACTACTTGCTGTGAGGTCATACCAGTGGGCTTATCAATTAAGATAACTCCTGATATTCTTATCTTATTAAGTTGCTTATCAGCTCTTTTGGACATAATAGAAAATTACTCGTCTGCTTCATTTTGCTCTGTTTTGGTGACGGCCTGATTGATTAGATCCATCATATAATTACCACGAGCAGTCACTTCATCATAGTGAAAGCGTAAGCGCGGTGTAGTGCGCGTTTTTAAACTATGACTAAGCTCAGTACGCAAAAAGCCAGCTGCTTTATTCAAAACTTGTATGCTTTGCTCGTGGTTAGTCTTGTTCATAGCATCATTTAGCTCAGGCTCCATGATGGTAACATAGACATCGGCATAACCTAGATCTGGACTTACCTTGACGCTAGAGATAGTCACAAAACCAGTAAGACGCGGATCATTGACCTCATCACGAATAAGTACTGCAATCTCGCGTTGAATTTGGTCTGCTAAGCGTTGTAAACGTTGGTTCATATTATTACCCTGTTTTTTAATAATAATTTAGTAATAGTGTTTAATAGCAGAAATATACGATAAAAAAGGCCTACCAGGTTGGACCTGTTAGGCCTAAGTACATCATTATCTCGATAATCTAAGCTTTGCTAGATAAAAGCACAATATGCTTAAATCGTACGTTCAAACTGTTGGATTTCGAAAACTTCGATCTTATCGCCAGCTTCAACATCATAGCCGCGAACCGCTAGACCACATTCCATTCCGGTACGCACTTCATTAACGTCTTCTTTATAACGACGTAATGATTGCAATTGTCCAGTAAAGATAACCTTATCATCACGTAATACGCGGATAGGCTTATTACGATAGATAGTCCCTTCAACGACCATACAACCGGCAGCTGCACCAAACTTACTAGAGCGGAACACTTCACGAACGTCAGCGATACCAAGGATTTTCTCACGATGTTCAGGAGCAAGTAGACCACTCATCGCCGCTTTTACATCATCAATCAAACCATAGATGACACTGTAATAGCGAATATCCATGTTGGCAGCGTCTGCTTTACGGCGTGCGGTTGCATCAGCACGGACGTTGAAACCTAATAGTACGGCTTCACTAGACTCTGCAAGAGTAACATCAGATTCAGAAATTGGACCAACACCTGAACTAATCACTCTGACTTTAACTTCGTCAGTTGATAATTCATTCAGTGCAGAAAGTAACGCTTCAAGCGAACCACGAACATCTGTTTTCAATACGATATTCAAGAATGACACATCGCCTTGTTCCATCTGATCGAACATGCTTTCTAAGCGCATGGCATTCTGACGTTCCAGTTGACGCTCACGCTCACGATTGGTTCTAAAATCAGCAACTTCACGTGCTTTTTTCTCATCTGTCACGACTAGGAATTCGCTACCAGCTGCTGGTGTCTCAGGTAATCCCAAGATTTCAACAGGAATAGAAGGACCAGCTGACTGAACGCGTTGACCATGCTCATCAGTCATTGCACGAACTTTACCATAGTACTCACCAGCTAGAACTAAGTCACCTTGTTTAAGCATACCTTTCTTAACTAGGACACTTACAACAGGGCCACGACCCTTATCAAGTCTTGACTCAATTACCACACCTTGTGCAGCACCGTCTAATGGGGCTTCTAACTCCATTAATTCAGCTTGTAAACTGATATATTCTAAAAGCTCGTCAATGCCTTCACCAGTTTTAGCTGAGATACGCGCCATTGGCGTATCACCACCCCACTCTTCTGAGACTACTTCTTTTGCAGTTAATTCGTTTAATACACGATCAGGATCAGCGCCTGGCTTATCCATTTTATTAATAGCAACGATTAGAGGAGTACCCGCTGCACGAGCATGATCAATCGCCTCTTCAGTTTGTGGCATCATGCCATCATCGGCTGCGACAACCAATACTACGATATCAGTCGCTTGAGCACCACGTGAACGCATCGCACTAAAGGCTGCGTGACCTGGAGTATCAAGGAAAGTAATAACACCGCGCTCAGTTTTTACATGATAAGCACCGATATGCTGGGTGATACCACCTGCCTCGCCCGTTGCAACTTTCGTTTCACGAATCTTATCAAGTAACGAAGTTTTACCATGATCAACGTGACCCATAATAGTAACGACTGGTGGACGCGTTTGTACGTTACTGCTGCGCTCATCAACCGCATGATGAAGATCGTCTTCAACTTTGGTATCACTGACTGGTACTGGGTTGTGACCCATTTCTTCAACAATTAAACTAGCGGTCGCTTGATCAATAGTATCTGTTTCACGAGCCATTTCGCCCATTTTCATCAGCAATTTAGTAACTTCACGAGCTTTAACAGCCATACGCTGGGCAAGATCTGCTACAGAAATCTGCTCACTAATCTCAACATCGTAGATAATTTTGTCGAGAGGTTTCTCGAATTTATGTTGTGCAGCTTGCGTTGATCTCAAACCGTTCTTACGGTTCTTAAACTCACGTTCATCTTGGTTTTTGCGACGACGGCCACGAGCGCCAGTGCTGCTTGCACCACGCTTGATTTCACGACGCTCTTTTTCAAACGACTCTTCTAATGCATCGCCTACCAGACCTTCAGCCAATGGCTCGTCCTTACGAACTTCGGCAGCAGGCTGATCCGTGTATTTACCAGCCATTTTGCGCATTTGCTCAAGTGTACGTTTTTGAGCCTCTTCAGCTTGTACGCGACGAGTTTCAGTCTCAATTTGACGTAGACGTTCTTCTTCTTTCTCACGTACTTCACGAACCTTGCGCTCAGCTGCGGTTTCAACTTTTGGCTTAGTAGCAGCAACTTTTTTCTTTTCTTTCTCTTTTTCTTTAGGCTTAACTTCAACGGTAGTTTTGCCGCCTTTCTTAACTACGACTGAAGAGGTAGAAATCTCTTCGTTTTTACCACTTGAGCTTTTGCTTGAACCAAGACTTGCACGCATAGCAGCTAGAGTTGCTGCTTGACGCTCTTCTGACTTTTTCTTAGTTGCAGAACGTTCTTCAGCTTCTTTAGCAGCACGCGCTTGCGATTCAATCATCGCTTGTTCACGCGCAGCTAATTCTTCCGCTATCTTTTCCGGATCCGGCTTATCAAATACTTTCTTTTTACGTACTTCAACATTGACGCTCTTGGATTTACCTGAAGAGCCAGTCACACGCGCGGTACTGGTCGTCTTAGATTTGAGGCTAATACGGCGCTTCTCTTGCTGACCATGACTTTGTTTTAAATACGTCACCAACTTCTCTTGCTCAAGTTCGGTGACTGAGTCATCCTCCCCGCGAGCAGGTAGCCCAGCATCCTGTAGTTGCTGTTGTACAGCACTAGCGGTTTTGCCTACCATTTCTGCCAGTTCTTTGACGGTCTTATCTGCCATTTATTATCACCTACTGTCTATTATTTGCTATATGTTCAATTCAGTTGTTGGCTACAAATGATTGCGTTTAGGCTGATGCTAGTGTTATTTATCATAACTAATTATTATATAAGCACACTAAATAATGATCTTTTATCAGCCCTTTATTATTAATAGCATACCACCAAAAGACAGCGATATGCAGTTAACGCCTATTCATTGAACCAAGATTCCCGAGCCTTCATGATGAGCTTTCCTGCTGTTTCAGCATCTAAGCCTTCAATATCTTCTAAATCAAAGATTGCTTGTTCAGCTAAATCATCAACGGTAATGATATCTTTTTGTGCCATTTTATAGGCCCAACTGACTGTCATACCCTCAAGATCTTGCAATTCTTGACTTGGCTCTTTCATGTTTTGTTGTTTAACTAATTCGTCTGCGATGACTACTTCTTTAGCACGCTCTTGAATCATATCAATCGCTTCGTCGTCTAGACCTTCGATATCATAGAAAGTTTCAACCGGCACATAAGCCACTTCTTCGATACTGGTAAAACCGATATCAACTAAAGCATGTGCTAAGTCTTGATCTACTTCTAAACGCTCATAGAATAATTCAATAAACGCTTTGCTTTCACTTTCTTGACGCTTCTGATACTCTTCTTCAAGCATCATATTCAGCTTATAGCCAGTTAACTCTGAGGCTAAACGTACGTTTTGACCTTGTGAGCCAATTGCCCGTGCGAGCTGATCATTAGTACTAAAAATAATGTCTGCTGTTTGAGTATCTTCATCTAAGATGATACTACTAACGTCCGCAGGCTCAAGCGCACTAATAATATATTGTGCTGGATCATCGGACCACACAACGACATCAATACGTTCACCATCAAGCTCTTGTTGTACTGCTTGGATACGTGTACCACGCATACCAATACAAGCACCGACCGGATCAATACGGTGATCGTTAGTCTTAACCGATATTTTAGCACGAGTACCCGGCAAGCGAGCAACATTACGAATCTCGATGATTTGCTCAGCAATCTCAGGCACTTCTTTTTGCATTAATGCTGAAAGCATTTCAGGATGCGTACGCGACAATAATAACTGTGCACCGCGATTTTCACGGTTCACATGATATAGGATTGCATTAATACGAGACTTAACACGTAGCTGCTCACGTGGCAACATATGATCACGTGACAAGTAACCTTCTGCATTATCGCCTAAATCGATGATATATCCATCTCGCGTCTGCTTTTTGACTTCGCCATACATCATCTCACCAATACGTGGCTCAAAAGCATCTGCTACTAGAGCACGCTCAGCTTCACGAATTTTTTGGATGATAACTTGCTTAGCTTGAGTAGCTGCAATACGACCAAATTCGATCGATTCAATCTGCTCTTCTTTTACATCACCAATTGACCATTCTTCTTGGTCAAGGTCAGTGATAGCAAGCTGACAAGCTGGCATCTCATGATCTTCATCTGCAACTACTGTCCAGTAACGATAAGTATCATAATCACCAGTCGTACGGTCAATAGCTACTCGTACTGCCACTTCAGGCTGTTCGGTATATACTTTTTTCTTAGTCGATACTACTAAAGCGTCTTCTATAGCTTCAAATATATCTTCAGGATTTAGGCCTTTCTCATTACTGACGGTTTCAACTACCGTTAAGATTTCTCGACTCATGCTATACCAGTCCTATACTTACTTAAATTTTATAATTTGTGTATTGACGTTATGTTGCTAAAGTAAACCATACGTTATTTATGCTTTAAACGATTTATGACTATCACGCTTATTTATTAATAACCGTATTAGAAACCTGCAGCAACATTAAGCATCTTCAAAAATTAGGTTAGCTTTATCAATATTGCTAAAAGCAATCTCAAACTGCTCATTATCAGTAGCCGTAAGATTTAATGAATCAGTACCCATACTATCTAGTACGCCTGTTACCTTTCGACGTTTTTTATCGCCTTGTCCTATCGCTTGTATCAAGCGCAGGCTAACCGTTTGACCGATATAATCACGCATTTGCTCTTCTGAGAAGAATGCACGATCAAATCCAGGCGATGACACCTCTAAAATATACTCACCAGCAATAGGATCATGTACTTCAAGAATACCACTCACTTGATGATTGACTGCTGCACAGTTTTCGATAGTCACTTGCTTATCTTGCGCTTGTTCTTCAGGTAATGACTCAATATAAATGCGCAGTAAAGAGCGACGCCCTTGTGGGACAAATTCTACGCCCCACAAAGCCACATCACATGCCGCTACCGCAGGAGCGATAATATTGGTCAGTTCTTCAACTTTGGTAGAAAGTTTCATAATTTATTTATATTTTCCTGTTTGCTTGTACACAGTGCTTAGAGAACCTTATTATATATATTATGAGGAACACTTAGAAATAGCACTATAACCGTCGTATATTTTACTATCTAAACAATATGGCTATATTATAAGTAAATCCAAATATCCTACCGTATTCGTTTTATTTTTACGAAATGATATGAATAATGGACATCAAATTAAGACTATGAATTCTAATAGAACTCATAAAGCAAAATCGTCACTGAGAGAGTATGAAATAAAAGGCATTGTCGCTTACGAATCACCGCGCAATTGACTGATATTACCTTACTCTATAGACATAGAGCTTAGCATAAGTAGAATAAATACCGCGATAACACTGACTCTCAGATACAAAAAAACCCACAAACATAATGGTGGGCTTATTGCAACTGACAATTTAGTGTACAAAAATCAGTATTGAAAGTGGTAGCGGGGGCTGGATTTGAACCAACGACCTTCGGGTTATGAGCCCGACGAGCTACCAGACTGCTCCACCCCGCATCAATTTAGAATGCACATTGTATGTTAGTTTCATAGGTCTGTCAATCTTTATTTAAAATAAACTTTAAACTAAAAATCTCATTTCTATAATAATCAACTTTACACTGTGCGACGTAAAAAAAGTTGGTGCGATTGGGGGGACTTGAACCCCCACAGCTTGCGCCACCACCCCCTCAAGATGGCGTGTCTACCAATTCCACCACAATCGCTTATAGCTACTTATAACTATAACTTCTTTTACTGCTCTATTTCTAATCAGCTTATTTTTAATGATTAACTCTATGCCATGAGGATGACAGTAACAAGTCAATCTAGCTTAATAAAAACAGACGAGCATTGTAGAACTAACGTAACCAAATAGCAAGGACTACTATAAAAAGCTTATCTACCGTACTCTATTACACTTCAAACAACGTGACTACATCTTAAAAAGGCTTCAAACAATTAGGCTAGATAATACAGCTAAACCTAAACAGCTAGAACTTAAACCATTGGAACCAAAGTCATTACTGAGGATTCTGCGTTAAAGGACGCGGAGTTTGTGGCGCTGAAACAGGCGCATCTAAACGAAACTGGTCTTCAGCCTGCTCGCGGGCATTAACAGCAAGGGTCATACTGGTTATGAAAAAAATCACAGTCAATACGGCAGTAGCACGGGTCAAAAAGTTTGCCGTGCCTGCTGCACCAAAAACAGTACCAGAAGAACCAGCACCAAAAGATGCTCCTGCGTCTGCCCCTTTGCCATGCTGTATCAAGATCAAGCCAATCATAGCAATCGCCACGATAATATGCAGGGCTAATATAAACGTAAACATGGTGGCCTCTTTTGCCGAGTAACAACGACTAATAACGAAAGTTGAATCTTTATACTTAGTCCTATAACCATAGAACTACAATGAGATTAAACTATAATAAGAATAAATAAGGCGCATTGTACACGATTGCAAGGGCACTGTTAAACCCACTTTTTATAACTAACAAGTGCTTGTTATATAGCACCTATCTGTAATAAAGAGATGCGACGTTTAAATATCACAGAGATTAATTAGTTTTAGCCTGACTAAAAGCATCAGCAATCGCTATAAAGCTTTCGGCCTTTAATGAGGCACCGCCAACCAATGCACCATCTATCATAGGGCTGGCTGCAAAACTATCGGCATTATCCGTATTGACGCTACCACCATATAGAACGGTAATCGCAGGCAATGCTCTATCAAAGCTAGCCACGGTTTCTTTAATGTGTTGATGAGTGGCTTCCACTTCAGTAACAGTCGGTATTTTACCCGTGCCGATAGCCCAAACAGGTTCGTAGGCAATAATCAAACGCTCAGCTAACACTTTAGTCAGCTCAGACTGATGCTCTGATGCATGCTCTGCACGCTGAATAAACAGATCTTTTATCACTGCTAGCTGATCATCAAGTACATTGAAAGTCTGCTTGCCATCATACTGAGCCTGAGTTTCGCCAATACAAAATACCACACCCAAATCTTGTTTAAGCGCATTACCAAGCTTATTTAATAGCGTTTCGTGAGACTCTTGATGGTATTGACGGCGTTCAGAGTGACCTAGTATCGTCCATGTCGCACCTGCATCAGCGACTTGCTGCGCTGAACAATCACCAGTATACGCACCACTACTATCGCTATGGGCACTAATGTCTTGAGCGGCAGTTAATATAGAAGTACCTTGCAAGCGTGCGCTCACATGGGCTAAATGAATACAACTGGGCGCTACCATTAGCTGGCAATAGGCTTTGTTACTAGCACCTTCATTTTTAGTTACCGCTAATAAAGTTTCTAACAACGTATTAACGTCACTGATCGTTGCCGGATTTTGTTTCCAGTTTCCAATTACCCAAGCCTGCATCACTCATCTACCTTTTGTCATTCATCATTGCCAGTACGGCTACTATACATGCGCCCAAGTATAGCAAATATTTATCAACTGCTGCTATAAGTGTCATCATCGTGCTATGTCATGTGAATTCTTCTATATATATTTATATCATCACAGAAAAGCCTTCAATATTAAAAATCTGCTTTTTGGTATCGCGAAATCCTTACATTTTTTCAATTCGTTCTACTTTATGTCTTTTTCACAAAAGTCTTATTAGGCCTCAAAGACATGTATACAAATTGTCATGTTTCTTGCATGTGTTCAATACCAGTATATTAAATTAAAACGTGCATTATGAATCATTATCTTTTATGCAGTTTTTTTCATTTATTGTTCCTCAATTGAAAAACAAATTAAATCTAAAAATAAAATTATACAGATTTGTCATATATGCAGTACTAAGGAGAGAAGTCAGTGTCTACTACAACCAGTACATTCGGTGGTTTAGCACAGCAGCTAACTAATGCAGGTATCGTTAGCGAAGCGCACATGAAAACAGCACAGACTGAGTCGCAACAACAGCAAATCAGTCTCGTTTCTTATTTAGTAGACCATAATATGGCCAATGCCTATCAACTTGCCCTGTTGATGTCGCAATCATTTGGCGATCCCTTTTTCGATCTGAGCGTGCTTAGTAACGATGTCATCCCAAAAGATTTAGTTGATGAAAAGATTGTCCGTAAATTTAATGCCCTGCCTATCTTTAAGCGCGGCCAGCGAGTATTTGTTGCTTTAAGTGATCCTACCCGTATCGATGCGATTGATGCGATTGCTTTTAATTCGCGTCTATCTGTTGAAACGGTGGTGGTCGAAGAAGACAAGCTCAAAAAACGTATTGATAGTGTCTATGCAGATACCATGCAGAGTTTTGGTAACTTCGCTGATGGCGACTTAAATGTGGGCTTTGAAGACACTGAAGAGGATGACAGCGAGACCACTCTTACCGACAGTATTGATGAGGCACCCGTTGTAAAGTTCGTTAATAAGATGCTAGTTGACGCTATTCGTATGGGCGCATCTGATTTGCATTTTGAGCCATATGAGAAGTCTTATCGCGTGCGCTTTCGAGTCGACGGGGTAATGGAAAAAATGGCAAACCCGCCTGTGCAATTAGCAGGGAAAATCGCAGCCCGTCTTAAAGTCATGTCACAAATGGATATCTCAGAGCGCCGTGTACCACAAGATGGACGTATTAAGCTTAAGTTATCTAAAAATAAAGCTATTGATTTTCGGGTGAACTCTTTGCCAACGCTATTCGGTGAAAAGGTCGTGCTACGTATTTTAGATCCCTCTGCGGCGATGCTTGGTATCGACGCTTTGGGTTATGAGCCTGATCAAAAAGAGATGTTTTTGGAAGCGCTTCACAAACCGCAGGGCATGTTATTAATTACTGGTCCTACAGGCTCTGGTAAAACGGTATCGTTATATACAGGTATCAACATTTTGAACACTGGAGCGACCAATATATCTACAGCAGAAGATCCTGTTGAGATTAATCTTGAGGGGATCAATCAGGTCAACGTCAACGCTAAAGTAGGTCTGACCTTTTCCAATGCTTTAAAATCGTTTTTGCGCCAAGATCCAGACATCGTCATGGTTGGTGAGATTCGTGATCTTGAGACCGCTGAGATTGCCATTAAGGCAGCACAGACCGGCCATATGGTACTGTCAACTCTCCATACTAACTCTGCTCCGGAAACTTTGACTCGACTACGTAACATGGGCGTAGCATCTTTTAATATTGCTACCTCAGTCAACTTAGTTATTGCTCAGCGGCTAGCACGACGTTTATGCAAAAATTGCAAAACTGTGCTTAATGTACCGAGGCAGAGCTTACTTGAGGTTGGCTTTACCGATGATGATCTCGACGATCCAAATAGCACCATCTACGAGCCAGTCGGTTGTAGCGAGTGCCGTGAAGGCTACAAAGGTCGTGTGGGTATTTATGAGGTTATGAAAGTCAGCCCAGATATTTCACGCATTATTATGGAAGACGGTAATGCGATCGATATCAAAGATGCTGCTGTCAAAAATGGCTTTCGTGATTTGCGACGCTCAGGCATTTTAAAAGTATTGCAAGGTGTAACCAGCATACAAGAAATGATGCGGGTGACTTCTGAATAATATCAAGTGAAAACCAGTAGCTGTAATAAGCTACTCGATGACCATTCAAAAAACACTTACCAAATAACGCTGATTAAAGCATACAGATTACGAAAAACTTGAGGGTAAAGATATGGCACAAGCTAAGACTGATATGCTACTAGACTTTGTCTATGACGGGGTCAATCGGCGTGGACAAAAAATCAAGGGTGAGACCACAGGTCGCAGTTTAGAGATTGCAAAAGCGACTTTGCGTAAACAAGGTATTACAGTTAAAACTATTAAGAAAAAACCCAAACCTTTATTTAAAATGAAGAAAGCCATTAAGCCTATTGATATCGCTATTTTTGCCCGTCAGTTGGCCACTATGATGAAAGCTGGGGTGCCCTTGACCCAATCATTTGAGATTGTCGCTGATTCGCTAGATAACCCAAGTATGAAAGACTTGGTATTGCAAATCAAAGCTGATATTGAAGCTGGTGGTACTTTTGCCTCTGCGCTACGTAGGCATCCACGCTATTTTGACGATTTGTTCTGTTCTCTTGTCGATTCTGGTGAGCAATCAGGTGCACTTGAAACTATGCTTGAACGTGTCGCTACCTATAAAGAAAAAAGCGAGCTACTCAAAGCCAAAATCAAAAAAGCTATGAAATATCCTATTGCGGTAATCGTCGTTGCCTTGATCGTCACAATCATATTGCTTATTAAAGTTGTTCCTGTATTCTCTGGTTTATTCGAATCTTTTGGCGCAGAATTACCTGCTTTTACCCAGATGGTTGTCGCCATGTCGGACTGGATGCAAACGTGGTGGTTTATTCTTATTATCGTAATTGGTGGTTCTATCGCTGGCTTTTCTGAAGCCAAGAAACGATCTAAGAAATTTCGTGACTTTCTCGACCGTGCTGCTCTAAAAGCGCCAATATTTGGCAATATTGCTTATCAAGCTGTTATCGCACGCTTCGCTCGCACACTATCAACGACCTTCGCCGCTGGTGTACCTCTAATTGATGCTTTAGACTCTACTGCTGGTGCCGCTAACAATGTGGTATTTTACAATGCCATTCAACAAATCAAGAATGATGTATCAACTGGTCAACAGTTACAGTTTTCAATGCGTACGACTAATCTGTTCCCAAGCTTAGCGATCCAAATGGTCGGTATTGGTGAGGAATCAGGTAGCTTGGAAGAGATGCTCGATAAGGTAGCCGTATATTATGAAAACGAAGTTGATAATGCAGTTGATGGCTTGACCAGCTTAATGGAGCCATTAATTATGGCAGTATTAGGTGTGTTAGTAGGTGGCTTGGTCATTGCCATGTACTTACCAATCTTCCAAATGGGCTCAGTAGTAGGGTAGCAAAGTAATGCAATTGATAGAATTATTACAAAGTAATATGACCTTGGCGCTAATAGTATTTGCGATATTAGGCCTTTGTGTAGGTAGTTTTTTGAATGTAGTGATTCATCGTATACCGCTAATGATGGTTTACAGCTGGCGACAAGAATGTAGCCAGTTTATGTCTCAGCAAATAGATATGCCGCATAAGCATACTAAAGCTCTGATGGACGTTACTGCAAAGGATACGCCTATCACTTTGAGTAGACCAGCGTCACGTTGCCCTCACTGCGCGCACAAAATTAAATGGTATGAAAATATACCGTTAATAAGCTGGCTAGTACTACGTGGACGCTGCTCTGCTTGTGACGCTGCAATCGGTGCACGTTATCCTATTGTGGAGCTTGTCACTGCACTATTATCAGCATTGGTTATCTACCAATTCGGTGTTACTGCTACTGGGTTGTCTGCTCTTGTACTGGTATGGACGCTTATTGCCTTAACAGGAATCGATTTTGATACTCAGCTATTACCTGATCGGCTGACTTTCCCATTAGCAGGGCTTGGTTTAGCGGTTAATTCTCAAAGCTGGTTTGTCTCCCCTACCCAATCGATTTGGGGATTATTGCTCGGGTTCTTATCATTATGGATAGTGGTCAAGGTGTTCTATCTTATAACCAAAAAACACGGTATGGGGCAAGGTGATTTCAAACTATTAGCCGTACTAGGTGCTTGGCTTGGACCGATGATGTTACCGTTAATCATCCTCCTGTCGTCTTTACTTGGCTCAATCGTCGGTATTATCTTGATGAAAAGACATGGTGAGAGCCAACCCTTCGCTTTTGGACCTTATATCGCTGTCGCTGGAATAGTTGCATTACTCTATGGCTCCGACATCGTTAATTGGTACTTGAATATGTACGTTTAATAGGCTTATCTCAATTTTTTGGCAAAATACTTAGTGATAACATGCTTATGATAGGATTACAATATAGTAAACCAACACTCATATCCTTGTTATCTATAAACGTTAAGCTAGTAAGTTAGCGATATTTACTAAGTCATATGAGCTGAGTCATCTAATATTTAGATGAACAACTATTCTCTCTATTAATCTACTAGCCAAATAAGTCACTGTTATGTCAATACACTCTAAAAAATCAATACCTCAACGCCAGCAAGCAAAAATGCAAAACAAAACCTTAGTAATTGGGTTAACAGGCGGTATTGGCAGTGGTAAATCAGCGGCTAGCGATTGGTTCGCGGCACAAGGGATTGATATCATTGATGCTGACGTGATTGCTCATGAAGTAGTGGCGAAAGGCAGTCCCACTTTATACAAAATTCAGAAAAAACTTGGGGATTGGGTGGTTGACGCAGAGGGTAACATGGATCGGGCAGCTGTACGCACACATGTATTTGCTAATCCTGCTGCCCTTATTAAACTCGAAGAGATTACTCACCCCGCTATTCGTGAGACTGCGAAGAAACAACTGGCAGCAAGCACCTCACCGTATATTATATTATCAGCACCGCTACTAATTGAGGCAGCAGAGGCAGGGCTTGCTAATTTATGCCAACGTATCTTAGTTATTGATGCAGATGAAGATACTCAGCTTGCACGCGCAAGTTTGCGTGATGAGCAAAGTATGATTAAGATAAAAGCCATCATGGCTAACCAACTTGACCGAACTGAGCGTAATCGTCATGCTGACGATCTAGTCGTTAATGAAGAAGATTTAGCAAGTTTACATCAACAACTAGAACCACTACACCAAAACTATCTTAAGCTTGCCCAGCAGCTAAAGTACGCTGCCGATTGACCTCGTAAAGAGCCATACCTGTAGCAACACTGACATTGAGACTCTGTAGGTTGCCATGCTCGTTGCCCGACATGGGAATATATACCAGCTCGTCGCAACTTTCAGTAGTCAGTCTGCGCATGCCTTCACCTTCTGATCCCATAATTATAGCGGTCTTTCCAGTTAAATCTGCTGCGTGTATTGGTTTAGCATCTTCATTGAGTGCCGTACCGAACACAAATACACCTGCGTTTTTAATGCGTGTAAGTGTACGCGCTAGATTGGTCACACTAATAATAGGCATCATCTCAGCTGCCCCTACCGACACCTTAGCTACCGTCGGTGTTAAGCTTGCTGCATGATGCTTTGGACAAATGACCGCATCCACACCCATCGCTACTGCTGTACGCAAGCAAGCGCCAAAGTTGTGCGCATCGGTAATTTGGTCGAGGACCAATAATAAACATTGGTCGCGTCCAATAATAGTATCTAACAAACCTTCATCTGCAAACCCTAATGGCCGAGCATGCATTACAACGCCTTGGTGCTGCGGGCTACCACATAGTTGAGTAAGCTTGTCTTTTTGCGTCGGTTGCATACTGACGCCATTTGCTTGGGCTTGCGCAATAATGGCTTTTACATGACTATCGCTCTCACGACCTTGTTGCACAAATAAACTGAGCGCATCAAGCGGACGATGTTCAAGCAAAGCATCAATGGCATGAATACCATAAAAATAGCTGGGTTTTGCCATAATAGGCCTACTGATAAAAAGTGAATATCGCTTAGTACGATACGAGTTAGAATATTACGATATCTATAGATAACTTATCAAACATGAGTATAAGGGTAAATATAGATTATTGTCGCTGTTAAAATAAAAAGATTATAACCAAAGTGATGGTGCTACCTTGGTTATAACCTTATGTATGTGTCACTTTACGATTAACTGTCTCTTTAATACTAACCTTCTAGATGACAGACGTATTGTACAATTTCTTCGGTACGCAGGTTAAAACTGCTATTGCCTTCAACCACAAATGATTGACCAGCACGATAATAGCTGAATTCTTCATCACCATTAATTTTGACTTCACATTCACCGCTGGTAATCTCAATACGCTCAGAAGTATTGGTGCTAAAATGGTATCGCTCAACAGTATTATCACAGGGTAAAATGACACCCAATGTTTTGTGGCGACCATCTTCAAACATAATGGTATGGCTTGAACAACGCCCATCATATGATACTGTAGCTTGAGCATTGACCGTTACGTTAGTATATTGTGCCGCTGACATAGTGGCTTCCTTATCAAATAATTATTGCTAAACTAAAAAATAAGTGTCTTATGACATTACAGTTTAAACCTTCATCTCTAACACAGCTTATTTTAAAACAGCTGCTTTTAACATAGTTATTTTTTAAATAAACATATTATGTTATTGGTTCAATAACCTAAACCCTTATCCTTCAACGTTTCCGCGTCTATTCACTCAAAATCCCTAACGATAATATGTGTATATACTGTGGCAGAAGTTTATGATTAAGTGAGTTTATGCTACCACATTATATCTAAAAAGTTTGTTACAGCATTGCTGAAAATATCGTTCATGATTTAAACTAACTTTATACCATTACTCTTAAACCACTGCTATGTATACCGATATTGATATCAATTGATAAGTTTTAGTGTTGTAAAACAAGCATGTAATTAATTCAAAATAACGCACTAAACACAGTTGCTTTTCATAAGCCTTATAGTTAGTCTAACTGAGATTATTGATGATAATTTCCAAAAAATTTATGTGACTTTATACGAATAATAGCTACAAAAATTTGTATTTAAATTATGTTGTCACCATATATCATCTGACTGTTTGACCCTAATTAAGATCCTAACTATAAGATCTTATTCAATGTTAGTTGTCCACCATGAGAGACTTTAATGCTTTTATCGTTAACCTTATATCAGTTTGCGCTGATTGCTGAACATGAGCTAAGCGTTGCTGAAGGCTTTAATGTCATTACCGGTGAGACAGGGGCCGGCAAGTCGTTACTCCTTGATGCATTATCACTTTGTATAGGTGAGCGAGCAGATAGCGCAATGGTTAGACATGGTGCTGCTCATGCCGATATATATGCTCAGTTTGATGTGACAAGTAACACTATTATAGCCGATTGGTTTATTCAAAATGAGCGCTCGTTGGATGAGCCGGAAATCTTGATTCGACGCCAACTCAGCAATAGTGGGCGTTCAAAAGCATGGCTGAATGGTACGCCCGTGAGCTTAGCAGAATTGAAAAGTTTAGGTGCACTACTCGTCAATATCCATAGCCAACATGCCCAACAAGCGCTGCTAAAGCCGCAGTTTGTGGTGCAATGGCTTGATGAGATGGCGCAGCTGACAACACTAGCGGCGCAAACCGCTAGTAGCTACCAACAGTATCAACGACTAAAACGCCAAGCGGACGAGATTGCTAGTCGTGAAGCTCAGCGCCAAGACCGTATCCAGCTCTTGCAAAGCCAACTAGCAGATATTGCACCATTGTTAGCCGTCGATTATGCGGATGTCGAAGCCGAGCACGAAGAGCTTTCTAACATAGAAGCTTTGATGACGGAGGCCAGTCATGGTCTGCACCTGCTTGATAATGACACTGATGAGCCAGACGTCATGACCTTGCTAGGTCAAGCGATTAAACTGTGTGATAACCAAATGAGCGTCAGCCAAACTTTTGAGCAAGCCTCTGAGCAGCTACATCTAGCACAACAGCAGATCACTGAGGTGACTGCTATGCTTTCAGATTATGCTGAACAGCAATTACCTGATCCTGAGCGCTTGCAAGCGTTAGATAGCCTTATCAGTCTAGGGCATCGCTTATCACGCAAACATAGCTTGCCAGCTAGCGACTTAATCGCTGAAGCTAAAATGTGGGAAGCGCAGTTAGAGCAATTAGAAAATGAGCCAAGCAGTGATGCAATGGCGGCGCAAATTGAGCAAGCATGGCAAGACTATTTAGCGCTAGCTACGCAATTAAATAAAGAACGCTCGAAAGCGGCGCCAGTTGTAAGTAAACAACTTATCAAGCAATTACAGCCTCTTGCCCTGCCTAATGCGCGCTGTGAATTTGTCTTTACCAAAAAGGCAGATCCTAATCATTATAATGCGCAAGGCTGTTATGACATCGACCTGTTATTCAGTGCCAACGTTGGTATGCCGATGCAGCCGCTACATAAAATTGCCTCGGGTGGTGAATTGTCGCGTATGGCGTTGGTCATGCAAGTCTTGCAAGTAACCAATGCTGATAACAATGCTGCTAAGCCTATGCTGGTCTTCGATGAGGTTGATGTCGGTATTAGTGGCGGTACTGCGCAAGTAGTCGGTGAATTACTACGTACACTTGGGCAAACGCAGCAACTACTAGCGATTACGCATCAAGCACAAGTCGCCGCTCAAGCGCATCAGCATATTCTAGTACAGAAGCATCATCATGAGCAGACACAAAGCGAGCTGATTATCTTGACCAAAGATGCACAGGTAAATGAGCTGGCGCGTATGTCAGGCGGTGTGAACATCACTGATGTCACTCGTGAGCACGCACGTAGTTTATTAACCGATGTAAAATAGAAAAACATTGTTAATAAATACGTTGTTGATAAATACGTTGGTAATAGAAAATTAATCCTCATCTCAAGTCTGTTGATTTTTGCTTCTGTTTATTTTCTATATTGCTTTTCTATTTAGTATCGCCATATAGTAGTGTCTAATCTTTTTTATGTTGCGTTTGCCTCTATGTCCAAAGCTAACTTGACCCATCACTTCTTAATTGCAGCGCCTGATCTATCAGACCCACGGTTTGAGAAGGCGCTAATCTATATCTGTCGCCATGATAAACAAGGTGCGTTAGGTTTAATGGTGAATCGTCCACTCGAGCAAGCGCATGTGGGTAAGCTATTAGAAGATTTAGATATCGATGTCACTAATCCTCAGGTTATGGAGGATTTGGCGTTAGAAGGCGGTCCGATGTATCCTGAAGTAGGCTTTGTGCTGCATACCGGTCAGCCAGAATGGGCATCCTCTTTTGCTATCTCAGAAAATGTCTGCATCACTACTAGCCAAGATATTTTGCAACGTATCGCCGCAGGTCAAGGCGTTGGGCACTACCAGCTATGCCTAGGCCACGCCAGCTGGGGCAAAAAACAACTCGATCGTGAGCTTGAAAGCGGCGATTGGCTAGTATGTCCTGCTGATTTAACTTTATTGTTTGATACGCCTTTTGAAGAACGTTGGCAGCTTGCCGCTGAAAAAATCGGGGTTAACTTTGATTATCTCAGTAGCGATATCGGTCATGCATAGCATATTTGCTATGACATCCAAAAGTAACATCTAAGTTAAAGCAGTTAAACTAAACGAGTTGAGCTTAATAGAAATAGGAAGTACGCATAATTATGGTAGATCCTGATACTACCCTTGAAGCGACCGACACTACTGTCGCCGAACCAGCCATTAAGCCGCATCTTATCTTAGCTTTAGATTATGGGGTTAAAAAGATGGGCATGGCGCTGGGCAATACGATTACCGAAACTGCACGTGCGTTCGATATTTTGGCGATGGATAATGGTCAGCCAGATTGGGATAATTTGTTAGGCATTATCAAGGTGTGGGGCGTGGCAAAGGTTGTGGTCGGGTTACCACTTAACATGGATGGGAGCAGCTCGATGCTGTCAAAGCGTGCGCATAAATTTTCTCGTCGCCTAGCGCATAGAATTATGGAGCAGCATCTACCAGTGGTAGTGACCCTTTGTGACGAGCGCCTGACTTCAGTCGCAGCGCGAGAAATTGCGTGGGAGAATGGTTGGATTAAGCATGAGCGCGACCCAATCGATGATATCTCCGCCTGTATCCTGATGTCGACTTACTTTGCTGATCCCAGTAGCAGTATCGCCATCGACGCGATTAAAGCGGATTAAGATAGCAGTAAGTCCATTGCTAATATACCGCGCCTCTTTGCTATATCATCTAAACGAATAAATGACTGATTAATATGACCACTGTCTCAGACCAATCTTTGCAAAACAAGTCGCAACGTGGCTTTGCGCCGCTAGCGATTGCGCGTATCAAAGGCGCTCAGCGAGCAAACCAAATAGCGATTTATCTTATTTATGCCGCTATTCTCGCCTTTATGGTCTTTGGCACCATTGCCAGTATCAAAGCCTTTCATGACAATCAATTGCTTTATCAACTCTTCTATAACTTGCCCTATGCCTTGGTTGCGCTCACGATTCCCATTACCATTTACGATGCGTTGGTTATTTATCGTTATCGCTTAAATCAGCCATCGATGATTGCTATGAGTATTGGCGTATCGACGATCATATTGGTTGGCGGGCTATTATTTGCCGATACTGCTTGGTTGGGGTTATCTTGTTGGCTTGGGGTAGCGTTTTTATTCAAAGTTAGCTTTAAGCGCTTTTTTAACTTTTTAGAAACTGAAGAAGAAGCCGAAATCGCTGAAGAAGTGTAAAACAGCTGAACAGAAAATAATGCTAAGCAATAGATAGCAAAGAACTTTCTTAACCATACTTTATTAATTTAAAACGACGACTATGACTACTTCAATATCTGATAGCACGATTCAACATCATCTAGATACCCAAGGGCTTATTTGCCCTGAGCCAGTGATGATGCTGCATCGAATCATTCGTAAAGCCGAAGCCGGTGCGGTGATTGAGATACTCGCCACTGACCCTGCAACCACTCGCGATATTCCTAATTTTTGCCGTCATTTGGGGCATGAGCTTGTGCAGCAAGAAACGCTTGCTGAAAATGTACCTTTAAATGTCGATCCGGATGAAATCACAGTTGCTGACGATAATAACGCGCCTATCAGCGCCACGCTTTATCGGTATTTGGTCAAGAAAAAGAATGCTTAAATGCATTTGATTGACCCTAAAGCATTATTAACCTAAGAGCACTAAGAACGTCAGTACATTAATAAAGTAACAGCAGTAATAGCAGTAATAGCATCAAGATATCTTTGCTTTGTACGAAACATATCATTCACAAATTAAAGGTAGATAGCGTGTTAGCAACCCAAAAGCAGTATGTGCAGTGGCAGGAAAACAAAGACGGAAACGAAACCTTACATCAAGCACTTTGGTTGTCTGAGAGCAATCATATGCCGCCTGCGCGTATTGTATTGATTGATGATAAAACGACCGCAGATGAGGCTTACCGTTTGGCTTGCGAGGGCACTTCATTACTGTGGCGCGGTGACTTTCATAATGCCAAGCAATTGCTACAAGCGCTCAACCGACGTATCGAGCGTACCAATGAGCGCTCTGAGCAGCGTAAAATAAAAAAAGCAGCAAATCAGTCTGCTAAGTCTAATAAAACTGCAGTTGAATCTTCAGAGTTATCCAAAGACATTCCCAACTTATTTCATCAGCAGCGCCAAATCCAAGCGCAACGTGCGCGTATCTTAAGCCGCTTGCTATTAGAACTTGATGCCAATTATGTCAGCCAATTACGCCGCGCTCCTGATGTCAGTGCCGCTTGTACAGCAGCTTTTGGCGAGCTGAAAGAGTCGTGTGTGCTGTCATTTCGTGATTTGCAAGGGGCGCTTGGCGCAGCACAGTGGCGCGAAAAAGGTGTACCGATTGAAAGTTTAGGTTTATCGATTTTCCCGCATTATGGCGTTTTTGCGCCAACCCGCCATGAGTATGTGCAGCTATTGCTCGATGCGCCATTGCCAAAAATTCATGATGTCGCCTATGATATCGGTACGGGCACTGGCTTGCTGGCAATTATCTTAGCGCAGCGCGGTATAAATCAGGTAATTGCCACCGACTTAAATCCGCGTGCTTTGGCCTGCGCCAGCGAAAACTTTACGCGCCAAGGGCTAGCTAACTTAAAGTTGCAGCAAGCAGACCTTTATCCGACTGATGCGCCACTTGCCAATCTGATCGTTTGTAATCCACCTTGGTTGCCCGCTAAGCCCAGCTCACCCCTTGAGTACGCCGTCTATGATGCCAATAGCACGATGCTGCGTGGGTTTTTGCAGGGCGCAAAACAGCAATTAACCGAGCAAGGAGAGGTCTGGCTGATTCTATCGGATTTGGCTGAACATTTGCAGCTGCGTACTCGTGATGAGTTATTAGGCTGGTTTGCAGATAGCGATTTAGCAGTAAAATACCGTCTCGATACAAAACCTAAGCATGGTCGCAGCCAAGATGAGACTGATCCGCTATTTGCGGCGCGCAGTGCGGAAGTCACCTCGTTATGGTGTTTAGAGCGTGCTTAACATTCAATCACTGAGTATCGTCTTATGAGCCGCGACCGTGCCGTACAACAGCGCCAACCAAAAGCGCTGGCGGTTGATGATGAACCCGCTTATATCACTGAGTTTCGTCAAGCGATGCTGGCACGTGGGCTTGCAACACGTACGCGTAATGCTTATGTGCGAGACCTGCGTTCTTGTGAGCTGACCAATCCTATTGCCCTTACACGCTGGCAGCCTGACGATGTGCTGCACTGTCTATCAATGCTTACTCAAGATGGCAAGACCCCGCGCACGCAAGCACGCATGCTCTCAAGCTTACGGCAGTTCTACCTGTGGATGATTGCCAGCAATCTGCGTGAAGATAATCCTTGCGAGCGTATCAAAAGTCCAAAGCTTGGACGCCCATTGCCCAAAGACTTGGCAGAAGCAGATGTCGATAATCTTCTTGCCGCACCCGATAGCAGTACTGCGTTAGGTCTACGCGATAAAGCCATGCTGGAAGTGCTCTATGCGTGCGGTCTGCGTGTCAGCGAGCTGATTAATCTGTCACTAGAGCAAGTCAATCTCAATTCAGGCTGGCTACAAATTACGGGTAAGGGTAATAAAACTAGGCTAGTGCCATTGGGTGAATACGCGGCGGATGCGCTAGAAGATTATCTAACGCATGCCCGTGGTGATTTGATTGCGCATTTGAAATCGGGTAATTGCCAAGCGGTGTTCTTGACAGCGCAAGGCGGCTATATGACACGGCAGAACTTTTGGTATCTATTAAAGAAATACGCCAAAATCGCCAGTATCGATAAAGAGCTATCGCCGCATACCTTACGTCACGCCTTTGCCACTCATTTGCTCAATCACGGCGCAGACTTGCGTAGCGTGCAGTTATTATTGGGGCACAGTGATTTATCAACGACACAGATTTATACCCATGTGGCGACGGCGAGATTGCAGAAGTTGCATGCCGAGCATCATCCGAGAGGTTAGTATTTTTATTTTGTAAAATTGGATTCATCAAACAATATTCCTAAGTCTTTTAGCCTAATTTCAACTGCTTTTTTTGACACGTTAAAATACCTAGAAAGACCCACCAGTACGTTGTTCACCATAATTTTATTACATTCTTGCTTATCATTGTATAGAAATACTTTTCCCCTAGGTGTTAGACCTAACTTGTTATAAATCTCTAGAAAATATTCTAAGAAAGGCGTTTTAGGCATAAGAATGCAAGACGCCAAATAGTTCGCTTGAAACTCTAACTTGCTGATAAATTCGTTTTTGTTTCTACTTTCTCCATTCAGATCTTCCGTCAACAAAACATCTTTTATCAAGTATCTACCATGATCTAACAATATGTGTGAAAGCTCATGCGCTAATGTAAACCTATTTCTATGCAAGTTGTCATCGCTCTGTTTATACAAATAAATTTCTTGTTGAATAAAATCTATTTTCCCAAGCAATCGGTGGTCGTGATCTGTTACTGAGCTATGCTGAAGAAACCGTACAACTAAACTTGGTAAACTAAGCGTATTGACAGGAGTTTACCATGACCAAGAAAGTAAGAACCTACAGTGACGAATTTAAAGCAGAAGCTGTTAAAAAGATAGCAGACAATAACGGTAATGTTTCAGCCACAGCCAAGCAACTTGGCATAGCGATGCAAACGTTATCTAACTGGCAGAACAAAGCCAATCAAGGCAAGCTTATCGGCACAGAACAATATGATCCCGATCTTATGAGTGCTCTTCAAGAAATAAAGCAGCTCAAGCGGCAGCTTAAAGTAGCCGAAGAGGAGCGCGAAATTCTAAAAAAGGCGACGGCGTACTTTGCAAGGCACAGCTAGTCAGGTACGCCTTCATCAAAGATAACCAGCACCTCTTTCGCATCACCACTATGTGCCGCGTGCTAAGTGTTAAGTTATCAAGCTATTACGACTGGCTGGGTCGTGATCTCAGCGACCAACAGATACATCGCAATCAGTGTGAACTACTGGTTAAAGTCGCTCATACTCAGACCAAGCAGTGCTATGGCGTAGATCGACTGCATGCCCACCTAAGAGCGCAAGGGTACGATATCAGCCAATATATGGTTAGAAGCATCAAAGAAGAATACGGCATTAAATGCCGTCGTCACAAGCGCTTTAAAGTCACCACTGACTCCGATCATAACAAGCTGGTTTATCCAAACGTGCTGGATCAGAAGTTTGATGCAAACCGTCCTAATGATGCATGGGTAAGCGATATTACTTATATCTGGACTGCTGAGGGCTGGTTGTATTTGGCAGGCGTTAAAGATTTATATACCAAAGAGCTTGTCGGCTATGCTATCAACAAACGCATGACTGCTGACTTGGTTTGCCGTGCACTCAATATGGCAATCAAAAACAAACGACCTAATAAAGGATTAATTGTGCATTCAGACAGAGGCAGTCAGTACTGTAGCCATGCCTACCACAAAATCATTAAGCAGCATCACTTTATAGGCTCTATGAGTGGTCGTGGCAATTGTTATGACAATGCGCCAATAGAAAGCTTCTGGGGCATATTAAAGAATGAGCTAATATATCATAAGGACTATAAAACACGATTCACAGCCATTACTGACATCATCAAATATATCGAGCTGTATTACAATCAGACTAGGATTCAAAAGGGTTTGGGCTATAAATCGCCAAGACAGGTGTGGTTTGACTTTTATCGTCAGGCTGCGTAACTAAAATCTCCCAAGTTTAGTTCTACGGGATTGACAGCAGGGGTCATACATCTTTAACAATAGTTATATGAGACAAAGCATCAAGTAGGACTATTTCATCTAAACTGACTAAACCATCTGAATAATCGATCTCCATCAATAAGCTTTCGGCTAAACTTTCTAAACCCGCTTTAGGAATGAAATCCACTTTTTGATTAGAGTTATTAAATGGTTGTCCCCTCAAGAATTTAATATAGTCTTCTATTCCAAAAAACCATTGGTTTTGTGCATACATCATATAAGATAGGTTACTTGATTTAGGGATTTCTCCTTTAACAAAGATATCTTCAATATCGTATTTACTATCAACATCTTGATATCTATATTTACGATTTAGTATATGCGTCAGAGTTCTTTCACTGTTTAACTTTACAAGTCCTACACCTCTATTTTTTGCTTTATTGAAAGCTCCTTCAGCAAGATTAGAGCTAATCGCCATTATCGGACGTATTTTATAAGTCAGCTCGCCTTCTGAAATATCTCGAATATCATCTAGAAATTTGCCTAGTTGGTCTACACCTACTGCACCTTTATAGTCCTTGCATTCGATTAGTAATAAATTTGACATGTTAGGCAGTCCAACGTCTTGATATATTTCTATAGCAATATCAAACTCAATATCTTTTTCCCTGTACCTTGAGTAATACTTTTTCTTTCTGAACGCTTTGATATGGGCATTGGGATTTATTGTAGTCTTATTATCTTTAATCTCTTTTAAAAATAGTTCATATATTACTTTCTCAAAATCATCACCTTTTTTTGTAGTATTCATACTTATCCTTAAGATCTTTTATATCCATTCTATAGTAAACCAAATATGGCTCCAACAGACAGATAGACAACGGAAGGTAACGATAGCAAAAGCACGCGTAGGCTAGGCTTTTAGCCTACAGATTAACTGTAGGGTGCGTCCAGCGCACTAATGTTAAGCATTATCTTGATTAAGATGCGCAAGGCATAACTTGCGGTGCAGTTTAGCCGTGACTGTCGCGGTATCCTGTGCGTCTGAGCGGACTGCGTCACTTAGCTGAGAGCAGTATCGCTGAGCAGGAATGCCATCAGCCAATAGTGACCGCCCCGCTCGGAGGTACAGATACAAGCAGAAGGCGCGATTGGCTCCCATCACAATCTCTACAATATAACTCTGCGCCATACAATCTTATCAATCGATAGCTGCAAACCTCTCCTTTTCTCGTTACAATACCCTTCATGATTTACACGCTGTTTAATTAGGCCGCGTACCACCTTTTATTTATCCAATATCCGAGATATTCTATGAGCCATAGACCCCCTGCTGACCTATTGAAAAACGCCCAACATTGGCGTGAAGATATTAATTTTCGCCAAGATGTGCTGGGCAAGCCGTTTGATTTCGCGACCACGTGGGGCATTTTTTCACCGCAAAAGCTAGATGATGGCAGTTTGATGCTGCTTGATTACGTTGATTTTCAAGCGGATGATGATTCGATAGATTTGGGCTGTGGCTATGGCGTGCTCGGTATGACAGCGGCGCGTGAATGTCCGAATGGTCTGCATACTTTAATTGATAAAGACTTTATGGCAGTGGAATATGCGCGTCTGAACTGTGAGAAAAATGGTCTAAAAAATATTGATGTACATTTATCAAACGGCTTTAATCATGTGGCAAAAGACAAAGACTTTAGCCTCGTAATGTCCAACTTGCCAGCCAAGGTAGGAAAAGAGCAGCATTATCTATATTTCCTCGATGCCTATGCGCGCATGCGTAAAGGTGGGCGTTTCTATGTGGTGACGATTAATGGCTTGCGCCAGTTTATGAAGCGCTCATTTACTGAAGTGTTCGGTAATAGCGAAAAAATTAAACAAGGTAAGACTTATACAATTACTATGGCAACCAAAGACTAATAGGCAAATCGATATAAGCGCGCTACCGCGTCAATCTCTTTTGACATACTACGGTATAGTCTGCAGTCGGTTTCCTTGTATCGCCGCTATCTAGATTTGACTATCACTTATCAAGCATTAAAAAACACGCTAAAGTTATCGGCTTTAGCATGTTTTTTGTGTCTGAATGCTTTTAGCTACATCTGTCGTTTTATGAGATAAAAACCCAACGCCGCACTACCGATAATCGGTAACAACACCATTAATAAAGGTGAAAAGCCAGTCGCCAATGAGACAAAGCCCACTAAATCCTGAACGTAACTAAACAGCAAACCAAAGAGTAAAGCCACCACAATACGCAAGCCTAAGCTATGGGTGCGCAGCGAGCCAAAGACAAAGGAGCAAGCGACAATCACCAGTGACAAGATGGACAAAGGTGACAGCAGCTTCTGCCAAAATGATAGCTCATGATCTAAGGAACGTTTGCCTTGCTGCTGCATAAATTGTCGATGTTTATAGAGCTGAGTGAGCGATAAGTCTTCTGCTTCACGTGTCAGTAAATAAACAGATTCGGGTGCAAAGGGCAGGCTTAAAGTATTCAATGGGGCTCTAGACTGACTGCTCTCGAAGCCTTGATTAATAGTCAGCTCAGTCATATTGTTCAGCTGCCACTCATAACGATATTGCTCGCTCGGTTCGGTACTGGCAGTAGGCGCTGGTATACGTCCACTATAACGTCCGCCTTCAGCATGAGTAGCTGTTTGCAAATTGCCATCATTATCCAAATGCCAACGCTTGACCTCTCCGATGTTGCCTTGTACATCCGCATAATCAATATACAAAATATCACTACCATCAGGCTGTGCGTCACCATCATTATTACTGGCAAAGCGTGGCTGCATAGTCCAATAGCCGCGTACAGAAGTGACCAGCGAACTACTGTCTTCGTTATTAATCCCTTTTGCCAATTGATTCGAATGCGGCAGTACGAACTGATTGATAGCCAGTGCGAGTATTACAAAAATCAAAGCCGGTTGCAGTACCCAACCGACGATACGATAAATACTGACACCAGCGGCGCGCATGACCACCAGCTCACTCTTACTGGCTAGTAACCCTAAACCTACCACGGCACCAAGTAGCGCACCAGTCGGCATGAATTGCTCTAAGAAATAGGGTGAGCGGTAAAAAATATATCTGAGCGCATCAGACATAGTGTAGCTATCGGTCAGATCCTCAAGCTCAGACAAGTAGGTAAATAGGACTTGTAACGCCCATAGCCCAACTACTGCGGCGATAATCGCGAGAAGTGCATTGGTTTTGACATAACGTCCCAGCACTTTTAAGTTAGAAGACGGGCTTTGAGAGACTTGAACTTTAGATAACAAGGAGCGCATTATAGTTGCCCTCCATTAGAGTCTTTTCTTAAATTATCGACAGAGCCTAATGACTTATCTTCTAAACGCACACGCAATCGATGCTGGAATCGGCTACCCCAGTTCATATAAAGCGCCAATGCCATAAACCCTAATACCAACCATGCATATGCCCATACGCTCACACTGCCTTTACCCACGGCATTCTTCAAAGATATGATACCTAGTGCACAGCTGACAAATAATAAAATAGAGGGGAACAGGCGTAACCAGCGACCTTGACGCGGACGTACTTGCGCAAGTGGCACTGCCAACATAGGAGCGATAATCATCAGCCAAGGTAAGGCAAAGCGATAGCCAAGCTCACCTTGTGCCGCACGTAATGCGTTAACACTACCAACTTGCGCGCCACCAGTTGCCGCTTGCCATAACTGCCCAATTTTTTGGGTTTCGATATTATTCTCAGTCACTATCTCTTTAGAGGATTCAGTCAAAGTAATACGGTAACGATCAAAGCCCACTTGATTATATTTAAGACTTCCTGCGCCCACTTCATAGCGGCGACCTTGAAATAAATCTAGCTGCGTCACGCCGCTACTTGCACTGTCTACTTGCTCAGCGCGTTTAGCCAAAGTAATGGTATCTTTGCTAATAGACTGATTACTATTCTTCATAGTATCAATCAACTCTTTGGGTAACTCAGGGCTGTTTACAGTATTTGCCGTATTTATATCTGGGGCAGATAGGTTTTTAGTAGAGCTGCCTTTTTTAATAGGCTCAGACTGGATAAGTACCACATCTTGCAGTTGCTTTTTATCGTCACTGAGACTGCCTACATACAGATGATAATTACCACTACTGATAAACTCATTAGGTCGAATCAAGTCAAAAGCGCTGGTTAATGCTTGCTGCTGCCAAACAGTCTCAGATGAGCGCACGCCCCACGGTTTGCCGACAATCGATAATGCCGCTTCACCCACAAACAATGCCAAGATTAATGGCGTCATCAATCGGGCAAGCTTACCACGTGAGACCCCACTGGCATTAATAACCGCCATCTCTTGATCGACATACAAGCGTCCGAACACCAGCATTAATGCAATAAAAAATGCCAGTGGTAAAATAAGCTCTAAGAAATACGGCAAGTTATAACCAATAATGATAAATAACAGGCTGACATCTAAGTTGCCTTCAGCGGCAATTCCAAAGTAACGAATCAGGCGTCCACCGAGCATCATCACCACCAAAAACCCCAATACTAAAGCGGTAGTGGAGGCAACCTGACGGGTCATGTAGCGGCGTAATATCACAATAGGTACTCTTAAACAGTTGGTATTCGCGCGATTTGGCGCGTGCTTATTGACAAATTTCAGCGTGGTATCTAGATATTGTAGGCGTAGCGCTTTTCATACGAATACTTAAATAGTTGTAAACGTAACTAAGTCACTTATTAGCTATACCGTATAAAAATTAGCGATTAAGATAACCGCTAATGCTAGCATGTTTTGGCAAAAAATAGCGGTGAAATGTGTTTGAAAACATTACCTAACCCTTGCTAGTTACGTATTTGTACGTTTTTTTGTGAGTTGACAGACGATATGATAAAGAAACAATAAAACTTAACAACAGCTGAAGATAAGCGAATTTAATAATATGAAGTCTTTGGTTTATTTAATTTAGAAAGGTTTGTTTGTCATTCGTATCACTCACCGAATATCGCCAGTATTAATTGCTAAACTCGTTAACTGTCAGCACTTATTAATATTAATATCCAGAACTTACTATCCGGAAATTGCCAATAGTCAGAATTCATACTCATAACGCACAATGGAGAATAAAATGTCTAATCCTTCTACCCTACTTGAGTTAGCTGGTGGTGAATTTGATAAGCTCGATTGGTCAAATTGCGCTGTCGTCTTTATTGATTATCAAAGCGAATACGTGAACGGTGCTATGCCGCTAGGTCAATTAGGTAGCAAGGCGATTGCAAACGCAAGCCTGCTGCTTGATAAAGCCCGTAAAGAAGATATCCCTATCTTTCATGTCGCTCATCATGGTGCAGATAATGGCAATGTCTTTGATCCATTATCCTCTAACGTCGCTATTGTTGACGATCTAAAACCGATGGATGGCGAAAAAACTATCACCAAGAAGCACCCTAATGCTTTTTACAACACTGACCTTAAAGAACTTATCTCATCTACTCAAAAACAGCAGATTATTTTTGCTGGTTTTATGAGTCATATGTGTGTCAGCTCAAGCGTAAGGGCTGCTTTTGATTTAGGCTTTCAGAATTTCGTCTGCCATGATGCTTGTGCCACTCGTGACCTTCCTAGTGACAAAAGAGAGACGATAAGTGCTGACATCATGCATGATACTGCTATGGCAGCTTTGCAAGATAGATTTGCAGCTTTAGTCTCGACTGATGAACTGGTCAATGCTTAATCGCCAATAAGTTGATCGCTCATAGATGACAAGTTAAGTAAAATAGCGCAGAAAATTGTATGAAAACATTACCTAATCCCTGCCATCTGCGCACTGAGTAGCTGATATGCTACACTATAAAGATAGCTAAACATGCTAACCAATTTAACTCTATGCAGTCATGGTAAGAACGCTTTTATCACTCTAGGTGCAGGATTCACCAATCTCGAATGAGTGATAAATAAGCTATGCGTGACATTTTTTTATTTTAAAAATTTGATGTGAAATATTTGCATTAATTGTAGATTTAATCGCCAATATTATTTGCATCATTTGTTTACGATTCTAGTTTTACCACTCTAATAAGGATAACTATATGAATATTAAATTATCTCAGCACCTGCCTAAAACTCATACGCAAAAGATTCTAAAAAAAGAAGCGAAGAGTAAAGACGAAGCTTGCCTAGTGGTCTTGGTTGATGACAAGAAAAACATTCTTGCTGCATCAGCGTTAACTGATTATACCGCACGTATCGAGCAGTTGATTGAAGTCTCACACTTTAACGGTAAAGCCTGTGAAACGGTTGCTGATTATGCCTTAGCAGGTGACAAAAAAACCACCAAGCAAAATCCTGTCCAAGTGTTATTAGTCGGTGTAGGTAACGTTGATAAACTTAATGAAAACGTACTACAGAAAATTGCTAAGACCATCTATACCAGTACTCAAAAGCGTGTAGCATCTATTACTGTCGCGTTGGGTGATGCCTTAGATGAGAATCAATTCAGTCAATTCGCTCTTAATCTGTTAGCGGCGACTTATCGTTTTGATAAATATAAGTCTGAGCAGACTACGCCAGTACTTAACGATATCTATCTAGTAGCTGACGAGTCATTACAGCCTGCGCTAGAATTCGCAAAATCCGTGTTTGCTGGTCAAAGCTTAACTCGTGACGTGGCTAATGAGCCAGGTAATATCTGTTTCCCAGCGTATATGGCAGAACAAGCCGAAGCCCTTGCAAAAACGTATCCTGACTTGTTAAAAGTGACGGTACTAGGTGAAGACGAGATGTCAGCATTGGGTATGAACTGCTTCTTAGCGGTAGCACAAGGCTCTACTAAAGAAGGCAAGCTCGTGCTTATGGAGTATCGCGGTAAATCTAACTTCAGTGCGAATGCGGGCTCTACCAAAGAAACGACTAGCAGTGCGAAAGTTTCTGGTGGTCTAAAAGCATTGGCTGATAAATTACCGACCAAAACTTCTAACAAGAAATCTGCTAAAAATGCAGTGACAAGTAGTGATAATAATGCACAAGCTGTCAACGACGATGCTCCTATCGTATTAGTCGGTAAAGGCGTAACCTTTGATTCAGGTGGTATCTCAATTAAGCCAGGTGCGGCAATGGATGAGATGAAGTTTGACATGGGCGGCTCAGCAGCAGTACTGGGGACGATTAAAGCTCTATGTGAAGCGCGTCTGCCGATTAACGTCGTTGGTGCTTTAGCTTGCGCAGAAAACATGCCATCAGGTGATGCAACCCGCCCTGGCGATATCGTTAAAGCCATGAATGGCAAGTCAGTTGAAATCTTAAATACCGATGCTGAAGGCCGTTTAGTGTTAGCAGATACTTTATGCTACGTACAACGCTATCAGCCAACAGCCATCATCGATGTAGCAACATTGACTGGTGCTTGCGTGGTTGCTTTAGGTCATGTGCGCTCAGCAGTCTTTAGTAATGATGAAGACGTATTATTCGACTTAGAAAATGCTAGTAACTTATCGGGTGATCTCATTTGGCATATGCCGATGGATGACGAATATCAAGCGCAGCTCGATTCGCCAATCGCTGATATGCAAAATATCGGTGGTAAAGGTGCAGGGGCAGTAACTGCCGCATGCTTCTTATCGCGCTTCGTTGAAGAAGGTCAAGCATGGGCGCATTTAGACATTGCTGGCACGGCGTGGAACTCAGGCAAAGATAAAGCGGCAACTGGTCGCCCTGTGCCGTTATTTATGCAATACTTAAAAAACAGCGCAAATATGGCCTAATCGATTTATGAAAATCAGTTTTTATGTTTTAAGTGAGAGTAAAGCCCAAGATTTCTTGGGCTTTATTTGTCAGTTGACTCAAACGGCGCTCAATAAAAGTACTCAGTCAATACTGATTCTTATTAAAGATGACGCGTTGCTATCAACGCTTGATGAGGCGCTATGGGCACAAGATGCTGCCAGCTTTATACCGCATCAACGCCTATCCAATGTTGATACTAAAGGTGCTGATACTGATGTTGCTACTAGCAAGCCTTTAGCACCGGTATTGCTTGGTGCTTATATGCCAGCAGATTTTAATGGTATCGTACTCAATACTACGATACATCCGGTCAATGATTTCATGGCAGCGACCAGCAATGCTAAACCTTCTCGCGTCCTTGAGCTAATAAAACCTGACGCCATCAGCGTTCAAGAAGGTCGTCACAAATACAAGATCTACCAACAATTAGGCTATGAGCTTACTCACTTTAAAGTGTAGTTGGCTCATTTCTCTTATGAAGCTATGATGCTTCGACTGTTATTATCTATGCAACCTTCCTCACCTATTAGACCTTATAGATAGGCCAGTTTTTTACAAACTAGTTATTGCCTATACTCGCCTGCGAATTTTATTTTATTCATTACACTTTTTCTTTTTTCATCTTCTTCTTATCTCTCTTTATCACTTTGATATCTACCCACCTCTAGTATGACTGGTATGCGAATATCTGAAAAAATGCTACCATCCGTCGATTAGTTTTTTACTTCCATTATTAACTTACTTTTTACTGACTAACTAAAGGGTGTATAGATGCGTTCATTGACTGCGATGTACCAGCGTATAGGGCTGGTGCCGCTCATTATTATTGGTTTAATATTAGGAGTATTAATTGGTTGGTTGGCACCAAATATTGGGATTGCATTAGGATTATTAGGTACGTTATTTGTGGGTGCGCTAAAAGCAGTTGCCCCGATATTGGTATTTATTTTGGTCATGGCAGCGATTAGTCAACATCGCAGTGGTAATGAAGTCTACGTTAAACCCGTACTTATCATGTATATGTTTGGCACATTTTTGGCGGCATTGACGGCAGTGGGCGCCAGCTTTTTATTCCCGACCGAATTGGTTTTAGTAAATGCTACCATCGAGCAAGTCCCACCTGCTAACCTCAAAGAAGTATTAACCAATCTTCTTATGAATCTAGTCGCAAACCCTGTTAATGCTATTGCGGAAGCCAACTATATCGGTATCTTAGCATGGGCAATTATCATCGGCTTTGCCCTGCGTCAAGCCAGCGATACTGCTCGTACCGTTGTCGGCGATTTTGCTGATGCCATCTCTCAAGTCGTGAAGTGGGTTATTGCCCTAGCGCCTTTTGGTATCTTAGGCTTGGTTGCCAATACCGTCGCCGAGACAGGTTTTGCTTCTTTAGCAGGTTATGCGCGTATTTTGATGGTGCTGGTCGGTTGTATGCTGTTTATCGCTCTAGTGGCCAACCCTATCATCGTCCTCATTAAGACTGGCAAAAATCCTTATCCACTAGTGTTTACTTGCCTGCGCGAGTCAGGGATTACGGCATTCTTTACGCGTAGTTCGGCGGCCAACATTCCCGTCAACATGAACCTTGCCCGTAAACTAGGTCTGCACGAAGATACTTATTCAGTAACTATTCCACTGGGTGCGACTATTAATATGGCAGGCGCGGCGATTACAATTAACGTTTTAACACTTGCTGCTGCGCATACTTTGGGTATCGAAGTAACGTTTGCGTCAGCGCTGCTACTAAGCCTAGTTGCAACCGTTAGTGCTTGCGGTGCATCTGGTGTCGCTGGTGGTTCTTTATTATTAATTCCATTGGCTGCGAGCCTATTTAGTATTCCAAATGACATTGCAATGCAAGTGGTTGCGATTGGCTTTATCATTGGTGTCATTCAAGACTCTGCAGAAACAGCACTAAACTCTTCAACTGACGTACTATTTACCGCAGCAGCTGATCCTAAATATTCACGTTAATTGATAGATATTCAGATTTATAAATTAAGCTTCACAAACAGAAAAGGGCCCAATTCATCATTGAGGCCCTTTTTGTATGTCTACTTTTTACTATCAAACTAACTATTTTAAATGTTCAATATCTACTTCAACGACTGGTGTTTGCAGTTCCAGCTGACGTTTTAATTGGCGAAGTTGCTCAACTTCATCTAATAATTCGAGTATCAAACCAATCGCCGGCACACTGGCTTCAAAGTCACGACTCAGACGTGAGGCGCGGCGTACCGTCGTCAGCTGATAGCCGGTAAATTGCTGGTGCTCTGGTACATCATATTCAATGATATTTTCTTCAATCAACGCCAGTACCCATTGATGGTCTTGACCACAGGCAGACACTAGCTCATCTAAGCTCAATACAATATCGTTTAATTCGGGCGAGTTTTTCATAATTATCATCCTCGTTATCTCTTTATTTTCATCGTCTTCAATTGAGCATCTTATCTCTCTATCAACGGCTGATTGAGGTGCCGGCAAACGCTTGCTTTAATTGCTCATAAGCTTGGGTTGCAGTCTCGCTACTGATATCAGGGTTGACGATATTTAAGGTTAAATATAAATCACCCGCTTGCTTAGCAGGAATTCCTTTACCCTTTAGACGTAAACTGCTACCAGATTTGCTGTTTTTAGGAACCGTCACGCCAAGTGTACCTGCTGGCGTACTGACGTTGATTTTGTCTCCCAATGCCGCTTCCCATGGCGCTATATTGACTGTTTGATAAACGTCCGCGCCTTCGATACGAATGTTAGCTGCGTGATTGATTTTGACCTTCAAGAATAAATCACCATTTTTGCCATTACCGCCACCAGCAGCACCTTGCCCTGCTAAGCGAATTTGCTTGCCATCAGTGATGCCTTTAGGAATCTTAATCTTAAGGGTTTTATTCTCATAATCTACACTGCCATTGGGCTGACGGACAGGGACATTTAACTTAATACTATAATCGTCTCCGCTATAGACCGAGGCCAAATCCACAGTAATCTCTGCATGTTGGTCTTGACCCTTGCTATCTTGCGACCCAAAACCACCACCAAATTGATCAAAGCCACTACTTTGAGAGCGGCTACCTGTCTGTCCACCAGCTGAGCCACGTGCCCCACGTCCAAATGCCGAAAATATATCATCGAAGCGAAAACCGCCACCACCAAAGGCTTCGCCCTCTCCGAACTGATCTTTCATATCTTCCCAGCGGAAACCACCCTGCCCACCGCCAGCCGATTGACCACCGAAGCCGCCAGCACTACCTCGTCCAGCGAATGGATTATTTAGCATCGCGTCATACTCGCTACGCTTGTCCTTGTCCCTAAGCGTCTCGTAAGCATTGTTAATCTCAGCAATCTTATTGTCAGCATCTGGATCGTCACTGACATCTGGATGAAATTGTCGAACGAGCTTACGGTACTTTTTCTTGATATCAGCGTCTGAGGCGTCTTTTTTGACCCCTAAAATGTCATAGTAGTTTTTCTCTGCCATGTTGTTTTTCCTTATCGTATTTTTTGCTAACAATCCAGTTAATAGATAATATGGGGATACTGAGTCAGTATTTCATTTTTTCGCCTGCGGCCATAGCTAACAAAGTCTTACCAGTAATGATGCCAAGCGACACTAGCATTTGTATTATCTGAATCACTTAAAACATCATTATTAGCGTGTGTCACTATATTAGCGTGCGTCACTATGATTCTGGCATCATTGTTCTTTGACAACTGTTGGCGTAGTGTCAGTTTGGTGAGGGCAATGGATGCACGTCCCTCTCGTTTAGAAGCAATATAAGACAACTCAGCACTTTGTTTGTAATAATAAGTAAGAATATAGCAAGGTTTTTTTACATTATGTTAGCTATTTCTAATTAGGTTTTTATGACGTTAATTCTGCTATATCGATAGTTCTGGTCTTTATATATTACCTATTTACATTGTATTGTTATCTTTCCAGTATTTTGTTGACTTCTTTATGAGAATCAATCTTTATAAGGCTACTTTCAGTACTTATATCATCATTTTTTTAACTGAAAAATATCTTTTTCTTCTTAAAAAACAGGTATTTGACCTCATGAGTTTTTTACACAGCAGTAATAATATGACAAGCTCACTCTTGTAAAATCTCCCTATTATTCATACTCATAGGGAGTATAAATAACGTAGGCAAAAATATCTGTCTATCTTATAAACTGCATAAAGGTATTAAATGTCTTATTTAATCAAGTCTTTAGTTGTCACATTATCACTATTACTTACTACCACAGTCTTTGCTGGCAACACCAGTTATTATGGTAATAAGTTTCATGGTAAACGTACCGCTAGTGGAAGCATCTTTAATATGAATGCTATGACTGCCGCGCATAAAACGCTGCCTTTTGGTACGAAGGTAGAAGTGACCAACAAAAAGACAAAGCAGAGCGTAATAGTAAAAATCACGGATAGAGGACCTTTTACGAAAGGACGAATCCTCGATTTGTCTAAAGGCGCTGCTGGTAAAATAAACTGTCAACTTTGTACGACCACTATGAAGATACTATCTTATGGTGATGGCAAATACCGTAGACAATAATGTAATAAAAAGGGAGAGCTAACGCTCTCCCTTTTTTTATGTCTGCTATTTTAAGTAAATAATAGCTTTAAGTGCACAACCGCATCGCACTTATTAGAGCTGTCTAGTCAAAACTGGCTTCCATCTCTTCTAGCGTCGTCATCGACAGCAATAACTTTTCTTCATTATCGCTATGCTGCTGCTGTAGCGCAGTCTGCTCATTCAGTAAAACAAGCAAATCAGACTTGCGACTTTCTTCATAAAGGGTGGTGTCAGCAAGCTTTTCTTCGAGCATAACTAGCTGTCCATCAATCTTAGCTAATGCTTTTTCTGTATTTTCAATCTCACGGCGAATCGGTGCCGTTAGCTTGCGTTGCTCAGCTGCCATCTTGCGCTGCGCATCTTTACTAAGCGCAGGCTGAACGGCTTTAGTATTTGCTGGCGCAGTAGATGTTTTATTGTTTACTTGGCTCGTTGCTTGACTGTCGTTCGTTTCACGTGAAACAAACTTCTTATTGGCTTTTTTGTTCTTTTTCTTACTACTGCCTTTATCTGACGAATTTTCTTGTTTGCGTTTTTCTGCTAACCACTTACCATAATCACTAATATCACCATCGAATTCATCGATTTGACCATCATGGACTAGATACAACTCATCACAGACGTTAGCAATCAACTCGCGATCATGCGAGACCAGTACCACTGCCCCTTCAAAGCCTTGCAAGGCAATGGTCAATGCTTGGCGCATTTGTAAGTCTAAATGGTTGGTTGGCTCATCAAGTACCAGGACGTTCGGACGTTGCCAGACAATCAAAGCCAGCGTCAGACGGGCGCGCTCGCCACCTGAAAATAGCTCACTGATGGTATCGATACGGTCGCCACGGAAATCAAAGCTACCTAAAAACGAGCGCAGCATCGCATCGGACGTTTTTCCTGCTAAACGACGTAACATCTCGATTGGGGTTGCCTTAGGGTCAAGGATATCCATTTGATGCTGATTAAAATAGCCAAGTTTCAGCGTATCTGAAACGTTATAACTGCCTTTTAATACACCCAGCTCACCGACCAAGGCTTTAACCAAAGTCGATTTACCCGCGCCATTCATGCCTAATAGTCCGATACGCGTATCAGGGGTCACTTGCACATTGACATTATAAAGTAGTGGCGTATCGCTATAACCAATATCGGCATCGGTTAGCTCAATCAATGGCGAGCTCATATTCGCTGGCTCGTAAAAGCGGAACGAAAATGGATTATCCGCCATCATCGGTGATAGCTCTGCCATACGCTCAAGCTGCTTGATACGGCTCTGTGCTTGCTTAGCTTTACTGGCCTTAGCACGGAAGCGACGAATAAAGTCATCCAAATGTGCTTTGGTTGCTTCTTGCTTCTCAAACGCTTGTTGCTGCTGCGCCATACGCTCATGACGGGTACGGATAAACTGCTGATAGTTACCCGTATAAAGGGTGATTTTTTGCTGCTCAACGTGCAAGATATGACCGACAGTATTGTCCAAGAAGGTTTGATCATGTGAGATAACGATGACTAGACCGGTAAAGGCATTAATCCAAGTCTCAAGCCACAGAATGGCATCCAAGTCCAAATGGTTGGTTGGCTCATCGAGTAGCATTAAGTCTGCACGGCTCATCAAGGTTTTGGCGAGGTTTAAACGCATACGCCAACCACCCGAAAACCCTTCTACGGGCAGCTCATGCTGATTGGTGTTAAAACCCAATCCCGCCATGATTTGTGCGGCTTTGGTTGGGGTGCGATAGCCATCGATCTCATCAAACTGCTGATGCAACACTCCAATCTGCTCATCACTGACACTGCTCAAATCGTTTAAAGCAGCGTTAATCTCATACCACTGCTCGTCACCACTTAATACATAATCAATCGCCGTTTGTGCACTCGCGCCCACTTCTTGCGCCATATGCGCCACATGCCAGCTATCAGGAATGCTCACTTCGCCCCTATCAAGGGTAACCTCGGTATCACCAGTGCCCATCCGCGTCAGTAATAAGGCAAACAAGGTCGATTTACCAGTGCCGTTGTTGCCCGTCAAGCCAACTTTGTGGCCCGGATGTAGCTGAAAGCTTGCCCCTGCAAACAATTCACGACCATCACGGCGAACACCAACGTCTTTAAATTCGATCATATAATTTCTTCATCTCAACAGTAATATAAAATATAAGGCAATAAGAAACACACATCTGGCATGTTAACTGGCGGCTATTATTTCAAACGCTTGCCCCATAGGCAAACGATTAAATAACTATTTTAAAACCAAGCATTTATTATAAGAAGTAACTTGAGGTTTGATTGGCAATTATAGGCATAATAAATGCTTAGCTTTGACTAGTTAAATGTCATTATAGTTGATTCAATTTAAAAGAGGGTCAAGGCAACCGAATGCAGATGTATAGGTGATACTGCAAACGAGGTTAACACCGTCACTCTTTTATAGTGGATTGACTATATAGAGTCACTCTTGACAAACTAATCGTTACCCCCATTATGATATACTGCTATAAGATAAGTACCGGCCTTTAACTAAATAGTTATGATGGCACAAATACTATATTTATAATGTTCCATTAGTCACACCAATAACATCGCCATAATCACAGCACCCAATCGAATCAAACGCCGTGCGTATCTTTATTTGCAACTATTTAACTGCAAACCCAAACAGGACGACGACAGCATTTGATCCTAGCAACTGAGGTAGATATGAACGAATCAGCCAACCAATTTAGCCCAAGCTCAAGCCAACCCGTAGACCCAACCATATTAAGTTTAACTGATAGCGCAGCACAAAAAGTACGTCGCCTACGTGAAGAAGAAGGTGATAGCGACCTTATGTTACGTGTCTATGTAACTGGTGGCGGCTGTTCAGGTTTCTCTTATGGTTTTAACTTTGCCAATGACTTAAATGAAGATGATGCCAACTTTGACAACGGTGATGTGACTTTAGTTGTAGATTCGCTTAGTTATCAGTACTTACAAGGCTCTACTGTTGATTATACCGAAGGGTTAGAGGGCGCGCGCTTTATCGTGACCAATCCAAATGCGACTACCACTTGTGGTTGTGGTTCGTCATTTTCTATCTAAATGACTGCTTCAATATTGATTGTTTAAATTATTTGTTTTGCTAAGGCACCTATCTGATTGTTAGGTGCTTTTTAGTCTAATAACTTTATCCTAAGTGTCTTGGTATGGATAAAGCTGTAATTACATGGTACAAGTAACGAAAAAATGAAGGTAAATACGCGTGAATAGCACCGATTATCTTAGTTTTTTGCTACTATTTTCTAGTTAGTTTTCCCGTCAAAATCGGTCGGATCAGCCTTGGATAAAGCTTATCGTATTTGTAATTGTCCGTGGTTTTCATGACAGCTTTGAGCTAAACTGACGGGATTCTTAACCTAATATCTACCTCTTTTATGGTCAAACGCCAGTTGTGTTTTGATCTGCCATAATAAATAACAATAGATGACTATTATGAGTAATTTTGCGAGCAGCTTTGTTAACTTTGAAATCCCAGATTGGTTTGACAGTCAGCATTTAATTGGAATGCTCCGTGGTATCGAAAAAGAAGGTCTACGAATCAAAACTGATGGTTATCTGACCCAAACACCGCATCCAGAAAAGCTTGGGTCAAAGCTGACCCATCCTTTTATTACTACAGATTATTCAGAAAGCCTACTTGAGCTCATTACTGATCCCAAAGATACACCCAAAGACACGCTCTCAATGCTGCGCCAATTACATGTGCTAGTTTATCAAGCGTTGGCTAAAGACGAGCTAATGTGGCCATTATCTATGCCATGCATGCTTTCGTCTGATGATGAAGATATTCCTTTGGCAGATTATGGTAGCTCTAACACGGGCAAACTTAAGACATTATATCGTAGTGGTCTTGGTGTGCGTTATGGTCGCCGTATGCAGACCATTGCTGGCTTGCATTATAACTTGTCATTCGGTGATGGACTATTTGAGAATTGGCAGGCACAAACGCCTGAAGCAAGCAATCAAACGCTGACAGAGTTCAAAAACGATAAATATCTAGGCCTTATCCGTAATTTTAAACGCCTAACCAGTATTGTTCTTTATCTGCTAGGTGCAAGTCCAAATGTTTGTCCTTGTTTTTTGGCAGGACGTGAGCACGACTTGATTCTACAAAACAATTCAACTTACTATAAGCCTACCGCAACCAGTTTACGTATGGGCAAACTTGGCTATACCAATAGTGTGCAAGAGCATCTCGATATTCGCTACAATGATTTACCTGAATACATTTCGGGGCTGCGCCGTGCTATCCAAACACCGCATGAAAGCTTCAAAAAATTGGGCTTAAACGATGCTGATGGCAATCCAATTCAAATTAATGATCATATTCTACAAATAGAAAATGAGTACTATAGTCCTATTCGTCCAAAACAAATCGCTAACCGTGGTGAGACACCGACTGAGGCTTTAGAGCGTCGTGGTATCGCCTATGTTGAATTCCGCGCGATTGATCTTGACCCCTACAGCGATGTCGGTATTCGCCTGTCTAGTGCTTGCTTCTTAGAAATCATGGCATTATATTGCCTGCTTAACGAATCACCTGATTTAATGCCTGATGAAGAAGATGAGCTAGCAATTAACATCGAACGCGTGGTCAATGAAGGTCGCCGTGATAATCTACATATCGTCAATGATGGTGTAGAAGTACCATTAGAAAGCTGGATGCTTGAGCATTTAAACAACATGTTACCGTTAGCAGCCCTCTTTGATGCCCATTATGGTGGCAACGACTATCGTGCCGCATTAGCGCTTATGCAAGGCAAAGCTGGTCACTCTGAATCGACTATCTCAGCTCAGGTCAACGCTGATAGTGAGCGTTTGGGTAGCATGTGGCAGCTTGGCTTCACTTTAGCACAGCAGCATCGTGACTCTTTATTGCAGCAAACTCTAAGTCCTAACGCACAAGCTAAATATGAAGTACTTGCCGAAAAATCAGTGTTACAACAAGCTGAAATCGAAGAAGCTGAGACTGAAGACTTTATGGAGTTTTTACAGCAGTACCGCTAGTAAATGGCTAACGACTGTTAATATTTAACCTTTATAGATAAACCATTCCATAAGAGTACGTACCTGATGCAAAGACTGACCAATTATCGTAGTTTACAAGTGTTGTTGGTTATTATGACCGTGATCGGCATGAGTTATGCAATATTCTTTTTACAGCGTTATATGGGATTAATGCCTTGCCCACTATGTATATTTCAGCGTATTGGATTAATGGTAATGGGCGGATTCGCCTTAATCGCTGCGTTAGTGAACCCCAAGTCAATCGCTCTTAAAGTATTACTATGGGTTGGTAGTTTGGCGGGCATTGGCTGGGCAACAGTCGTGGCGGCGCGTCATGTTTGGCTTCAGCATTTACCTGCTGATCAAGTACCTTCATGTGGTCCAGGCTTAGACTATTGGCTCGATACTTTACCTATTTTACAAGTATTTAAAGAAGTCTTTGCAGGCTCTGGAGAATGTGCTTCCGTTTCTTGGCGTTTTTTGGGCCTTAGCATTCCTGAGCAGTCATTGATATTCTTTAGTGTATTGCTCCTGATACATGGACTAATATTGTGGCGTATTTTGCGTCCTGTTTTAACTACTCGTTAATAATGCTAGATAAAATTTATAATTACTTAAATAATTGCTTCAACGATAAACTACCTATGTCATGACATGCGTTTTATTATAATTTTTCTTACATCTTTTGCCCTATAATCCTCTAACTTATTAGCAGTTATTTATTTTAAGTAACTGCTAAATATCTCTCATTTACACCTCTGTTATATCTCAAATTTCATATACCACCTTTGTATTATCTATACTCTTTTTGAGCTAAAACCTATCTTTTGTTAGGTATAATTTATATCAATTATTTGATTAAAAATCACTCTCATCTAAACTTACTCGTCTATAACAAAAACTCTACATAAGAGCAATGATCGTTTGTTATGGTGTGCACCGTTCATCCTCTTTATATAGCCGTTCATTCTTTGTACCTAATTATTATTAATTAAATTTTCTCTAAAAGTAGTATTTACTTTGGATAAGTGGTTAGTTAATTGGTATTAAGATGCAAAGAATGATAAATGTAAGTATTGAAAGGCGTTGACGTTTTTACAACGTTCTCCTTCTGTATTAACGCTACTATTAGTATGGATATTTGTTAATGCTTTATAAGCCCTATTTTTGTTTACAAGACGCTTGCTTGTTTTTGGTATAATGATGAAATACTTCGCACCTACTATCCCTGCTAAAACCTCTCCTATCAAGCGCTTTGGTAGTCTGTTATTGACGCTGACTTTTAGTATTATTCTGATTAGTTGTGACAGTCAATCAACCACGACGTCTGTTGCTCATAATCCAACTATGAAGCAATCGTTGACTGATAGTAAAGTGCATAATAACCAATATGATTCTGCACAGATGAATGATGATAGCCTTGCTGTAGCAGACGATGTCGCTAGTGAAGGTGAGTCGTTGATTGCAGCAGCCAAGCCTGATGATAACTTACAGACCCGCCGCGCGCCGATGATTTCAGACCTCAGCGCAGGTAGTGAGTTACAGGCAACGCTAATCGGTGATTATGTAGGAATTTTGCCCTGCCCTTTTTGTGACAGTGTTTCAGTTACGCTAAACTTGTTTGCTGATGGTTCAGTACTAAAGACCAGCATTTATGAGAATCCAAAGACACCTAAAGTACCACTCGTTGAGTCGGGTGTTTATCGTCAAGACAATACAATGATTACCATTGTCTATCAGAACGAAAGTATTGAAAGTTATACTATCCAAGACAATCATCTTGTAATGATGAATGATGACAATACCTTAAATGCTGACCTTACCTTATCGCGTAAATAACCAATAATGTATGATATAAGCCCAATTTTATTTTTATAAATGCATGAGAAATAACTTCTATTAAAGTCCTTTAAGTATATTGTTTACGCCTACCTTGTTAGGCGTTTTTTATTGGTTATCTATTAGTGTTTACTTTACAATGAGCGCTGATAGCGTAAATAAGAATGTTGGTAGCCGTTAAACATTTGCTACTTTCTATTCACTAACCTTTTCGTTCTCGTCTGTATTACTTCATTCAACTTCTTATTTATCATAGCGTGGAACATCTATGCACATTCATATTCTTGGTATTTGTGGCACTTTTATGGGCTCGTTAGCCTTATTAGCGCGAGAGCTTGGACATAAGGTCACAGGCTCAGATGCTAGTGTTTATCCTCCTATGTCCACTCAGCTTGAAAGCGCTGGTGTCATAATTCAAGAAGGTTATCTTGTGGAGCATTTGCAACCAACGCCTGATTTGGTAGTGGTGGGCAACGCCATGAAGCGCGGTATGGATGTCATTGAGTATATGCTTGATCAAGGTATGAGGTATACCTCAGGGCCGCAGTTCCTCTCTGAAGAGGTTTTGCAGTCGCGTCATGTATTAGCAGTGGCCGGTACTCATGGCAAGACAACGACGACGACTATGTTGGCATGGATATTACACTACGCTGATATTGATACTGGGTTTTTGATTGGCGGTGTGCCATTAGTGGATACTACGGATGAGCGTTTGCAAAACGTGTTTGCACATAGCAGTTATTTAGGTGCAGACGTTACACGTAACGAAAAATCAAACTCTACAACGAACGACGGCACAACATCATCAACATCGGGTTATTTTGTGATAGAAGCTGATGAGTATGATTCTGCATTTTTTGATAAGCGCTCAAAGTTCGTCCATTATCGTCCGCGCACTGCTATCTTGAACAATCTTGAGTTCGATCATGCTGATATTTTTGCTGACCTAAACGCTATTCAGACTCAGTTCCATCATATGGTGCGCATGATTCCAAGCACTGGTAAAATCATTATGCCAACGGCGACTACTAGTTTAGAAGACACGCTAGCTAAAGGGGTATGGACTCCTGTTTGGCGTACCGCAGTGACAGACGAGAAGTTGACGAACAGACAAGAGGCTGATACAGAAAGTATGAAGCACGAGGCGACTACTTGCGACTGGCAAGCCGCATTGATTACAGAGGATGGTAGTCAGTTTGAAGTAAGCTTTAAGGCAGACCCATCAGCGACTGCCATCGTCGATTGGACAATGAGCGGCATGCACAATGTCAACAACGCTCTGGTTGCAGTAGCAGCAGCTTACAATGTTGGGGTAGATGTCACTACCGCATGTGCAGCGCTATCCGCTTTTGCTGGTATTAAGCGTCGAATGGAGCTAATCGGTGATATTAATAACATCTTAGTCTTCGATGATTTTGCTCATCATCCTACTGCGATTATGACCACTTTAGATGGTGCCAAAAAGAAGCTGGCTGGCAGACATTTATGGGCAGTTATTGAGCCACGTAGCAATACTATGAAAATGGGCATTCACCAAGACAGTCTAGCCCAATCAGCGGTACTAGCAGATCATACACTTTGGTATGAACCAGCTGGTCTTGAGTGGGGATTAAAAGAAGTCATCGATCGTGTTGAGCATAATGGCAAACAGCAAGTTGTATGCAGTGTAGAAGCTATTATTGATCATATTACGACGCACGCACGAGCAGGCGATGCAGTCATTATTATGTCTAATGGTGGCTTTGAAGGTATTCATGAACGCTTATTGACAGCACTACGTGAATTGACCGACCAAACTTAAAGTGTATCATTTCTTATCTACTATTCGCGTAGATTATTGATGCCGTGCACATAACTTGTTAAATAAAATAGCGCTACTCTTTTCATAAGGGATAGCGCTATTTTATGCTTAGTGCCTAACGTCAACTCAGAGCTGTACATTTTCTAACCAAGAGTAAAATACTGAATAACGTCTCTTCATTATCACTCTGATTACCTTTGTAACCTTTCATTTACCAATTTCTTCTGCAAGATAGCAATTTGTCGTTTTTCCTCACATAGCCCCTACACTGGTAACACTTTATGCTTACTTTTCACCACTATGAGTGTTTACAATATTGCTATCAACATTAGAAAGACCTTAAGAGAAACATCTTAAGCAATAATATTAATAGAAAGATTTTATCAATTGTAATAAATTAGGAGAATAACAATGAGCTTTATTTGGATGATTATTGTAGGTTTGGTCGCAGGTTTATTGGCGCGCGCTATTAAGCCTGGTAATGACCCTATGGGCTGGATTATGACTATCGTATTAGGTATCGTTGGTGCGATGCTTGGCGGTTTTGTCGCTAGTCTCATCGGTATTAACGCCGATGGTGGATTCACTGGTCTATTATTCTCAGTAATTGGTGCAATTATATTATTGTTCCTATATGAGATGATTATGAACAAACGCCGCATATAGTCATTTTATATCTCTCGAGAAAGAAGACTTTACATCATGTAAGGTCTTTTTTTATTTTTAGTCTTGGTGCGATATATTTCTTGGAAGTGTCCTAGATAAGCAAAATGTGACACCGTAGTCTACGAATTTGCACGGTTATGCATTGATTATTGTTACTTTTGCCCTCATTTAACTTATAATAAACTGCCCATTCTACCCGCTATTATCGAGGTGCTCCGTCATGGCATTACTCCCTATTTTAAGCTATCCTGATCCGCGCTTGCGTACGATTGCTAAGCCAGTCAAAGAAGTTAACGATGAGATTAAAACCTTAATCACTGACATGATCGAGACCATGTACGATGCGGACGGAATTGGGTTGGCAGCTTCACAAGTTGACCAGCATATTCAGCTGATTGTTATGGACTTGTCTGAAAATAAAGACACCCCTATGGTGTTTATTAATCCCAAAGTAACACCGCTGGTAGAAGAAAAACAGCCGTATGAAGAAGGCTGTCTGTCTGTTCCTGATGTCTACGACAAAGTTGAGCGTCCTAATAAAGTACGTATCGAAGCAATGGATCAAGATGGTCAAGCCATCGATAGAGAAGTTGAAGGTCTATTGGCTGTCTGTATTCAACATGAGATGGATCATCTTAATGGTGTTATCTTTGTAGATTATTTATCAAAATTAAAACAGACTCGCGCACGTGATAAAGTTCGTAAAGTACTCAAAATACGTGAAAAGCAAGGCGAGAAACAAGCGGATAAAGAGACACAGCCAACAAACGCTTAATTTTTTATTTTTTACGTTACTTTTATTCACAGGCTATTTAGCATTTATAGTCTAGGTAATCTATTGTTTCTATTAAGGGCTTCTTATCATGACCATGATTAAAATTGACCAATATTTTGACTCTACTGGCTGGAAAAAGTTCACTAAAGCTGCTGAAGGTCGTGAGACACCCTTATTAGTAGTTGATTTAAGTCGTATCAAAACTAAATATGCTGAAATGGCTGACTTATTTCCTACTGCTAAGATTCATTATGCAATGAAAGCCAGTCCTGCTGTGGAAGTGATTAACTTATTGGCTGAGCTTGGCTCAAACTTCGATTGTGCCTCAGTCTACGAGCTCGATCGTGTCCTTGACTGCGGTGTCGATGCGTCGCGTATCTCTTACGGTAATACGATCAAAAAAGCTGAACACGTCAAATATGCTTATGATAAAGGCGTACAGCTTTATGCTACTGATTCAGAAGCTGACTTAAAGAACATCGCCCAGCAGGCGCCAGGCTCTAAAGTGTTTGTGCGTATCTTGGTACAAGGTTCAGATACTGCTGAATGGCCATTATCACGTAAGTTTGGTTGCCATCCTAATATGGCGATTGATTTATTGATTCAGGCGCGTGATTTGGGCTTAGTACCTTATGGCATCTCCTTCCATGTAGGTAGCCAGCAAAAAGACGTAGCCGCGTGGGATGATGCACTTGCCAAAGTCAAATATATGTTTGACTGGATGAAAAACGAAGAAGGCATTAAGCTGCAAATGATTAATTTAGGTGGCGGGTTTCCAGCCAACTACATCAGTGAAGTGAATCCAGTACAGGTTTATGCTGAAGAGATTAATAGCTATCTAAACGATGATTATAGTGCTGAAGATATGCCTGAGATTATTCTTGAGCCTGGGCGCTCGTTGGTTGGTGGTTCGGGTGTGCTAGTCAGTGATGTGGTATTGATTTCACGGAAGTCAGATACTGATTTGACCCGCTGGGTATATACCGATGTAGGCCTGTTTCAAGGTTTGATAGAAACCTTAGGTGAAGCGATTAAATATCCAGTCTATACACCGAAAATGGAAACCTCGACCCGTGAAGGAACAGTAGTGCTGGCCGGTCCAACGTGTGATTCGACCGATATCATGTATGAAGAAGCAGGTTATCAATTGCCAGAAGAGCTGGAAATTGGTGATAAGATCTACTGGCTGACCACTGGCGCTTATACCAACTCTTACTCATCTATCGAGTTTAATGGCTTTCCACCTTTAGAAGTGGTCTATATTGATTAAAGCTTATGTTGATTACATCTTGTGTTAGCTAGCGACATAAATTAGCAGATAAGTAAGTTATAAAGTAAAAGCGCGGTGCTGTTGTTAGCAGCACCGCGCTTTTTTGTGTCATTTGAAAATTAAAACAAATTACTGTATTAAAAGCGAAATAGGTGCACTGGTGCTGCTGATATTCCTACGATTGCTGCCATAACTTGAGCTTTGATTTTGAGTGTCTTGCGTAATTTGTCCGATGTCGACCCATTGTCCACGTGGCACAATAATGGTGCTGTTGAGACCTTGACGTTTAACAGCGTTACTTCCGTTATAGATGTTCTGGTTCTGATTATGAAAGCCTTGATTATTAGAGTTATTAGCAATTACCAGTTTCTCTTCAGTTTGAGACAGATTAACTTCCACTTGACCGTTTGGCAATAATCTTGGGGTGACTTGAATGCCTTGAGTGGTTGGTAACAACATTTGCTGCTGAATAACAATCTGCCCCGCTGGGCGATTGTAGGTAGGATAAATATTCGCCTGATAACTTTGCGTTAGCGAATAGAGCGTGCCTGTACTGATGCTTGCCGCGCTACCTGACAGTGTCTGTACTTGATACATACTATTATTCTGCTGCTGACTATCACGCTGATTAATGATTGCTGCACCTTGGATACTGCGGTTAGAAATAACGACTCGGCCTTGCTGAATATCGCTTTGGCTAGTGGCATTATTACCAACACGCACCGCAACCGTCAGTGCTTGCGGTTGACCATCAATCTGCGTTAGTAATTGTTGTACCGCTTGATAATTGGTAGCCGTCGTTCGTAATACCAATTTATCTTGATAGGTCGCAACCGTTCCACCATCAGTGCTGGTACCCAGTTGCTGGCGTACAGCAGGCAGTAACGCTTCACCGCCGTAAGTATGAATAACGTAGGTTTGATAAGGTGCTGCTTGCACTACTATTGGCAATACACCCAAACTTAGAGCAAGGATTATGTTGCGTGCGTAAAGAACAATATCATTGATAATGACCTTTAAATTATCGTTATTTATGCGCACATTCAGCTCCTTATTATCCGTAGCACCTATCTATCTGATTTATCCTATAACATTAATGATAGCTACTGATAACTAGTCATTTAAACCCAACACATCCTGCATATTATATTGCCCAGCTTTTTGCTGAATAATCCAAGTAGCCGCACGTACTGCTCCAGCGGCAAAGGTCATGCGCGCGCGTGCACGATGGGTAATTTCAACGACTTCACCATCCGCGATAAACATCACAGTATGATCACCGACTATTTCACCGCCGCGAATAGCATGAATGCCGATTGTGCCCGCTTCACGTGCACCCGTCTGGCCTTCACGACCATATACGACCACGTCTTTTAGATTCTGTCCGCGTGCTTCTGCGACTGCCTCTGCCATCATATAAGCCGTGCCCGACGGTGCGTCAATCTTATGCTTATGATGCGCTTCAATAATTTCAACATCCGCATCTGTGCCGAATGCTTTTGCTGCCATATTCAACAGCTTCAATGACAAGTTAACACCAGTAGAATAGTTACCAGCGTAAACAATAGCAGTATGCTTACTGGCTTCGGTCAGCACTTGCTCTTGCTGTGTGCTAAAGCCGGTAGTGCCAATGACCATCGCTACCTTATGCTCAGCACAAGTTTGCATGTTTTGTTCAGTGGCATCCGGTAAGCTAAAGTCGATTAGGACGTCTATGTCATCAATTACAGCAGTTAGGTCATCCACAATTTTTATATTTAAACGTCCTATAGCCGCTACTTCGCCCGCATCAGCACCAACTAGGCTTGAGCCTTGACGCTCAATAGCGGCGCTCAATGTCGTTTGCGGATTGTCCTGCACTGCTTCGATTAACATACGCCCCATACGACCGCCAGCCCCGATAACACCGACATTGATAAGTTGTGTACTTACTTGTTTAGTCATATTTTTTCCTAAAGTCTTATGATTTAATACGGTTATTTTTGAGGTTATATATAGCCTATACTAAATATCATAGCATGAATTATTTTTTATACAGCCAATAAAAAGCCCAATAGTTTCACGTGAAACTATTGGGCTAAAATAATCAAATCGATTATCAAGTCAAACTATCAGTTGAACAATCTATCAGTCGAACAATTCGCCAATTTTCTTAAAGAATGACTTTTTATGTGGCGACTGTTGATGTTTGCTATCACCATCGAGTGTATCTTGGAACTGACGTAACAAGTCTTTTTGTTCACGGGTTAAGTTCACTGGCGTCTCAATAACGACACGGCAAATCAAATCACCTTTCATCGTCGTACGTACTGGCGTGACGCCTTTTCCGCGCACACGCAATAATTTGCCACTTTGCGTACCTTCTGCGACTTTAATTTTTACTTTGCCATCTAAGGTTGGGATCTCGACTTCTTTACCCAGTGCTGCATCGGTAATGCTAACAGGCACATCCATATAGAGATCCGCACCTTGACGAGTAAATACATTGTGCGGTTTGACTCGAACTTCAACATATAAGTCGCCATTTTGCACACCTGCTCCGCCCGCTTCACCTTCACCAGCCAGACGTACACGATCGCCGTCATCAACCCCAGCTGGGATAGAAACTTCTAGCGTGCGTGACTTATCTTTTACCCCGTCGCCATGACAATCAGGGCATGGGTTTTTGATTTGTTTACCTGTACCACCACAATGCGGGCAAGCTTGCTGCACAGCAAAGAAGCCTTGCTGCATACGAACCTGACCTTGACCGTGACAAGTCTGACAAGTAACTACATCAGAGGCATCTTTTGCGCCTTTACCATCACAAGTATCACAAGGCGCAGGTGCGGTAAAGCTAATCTCTTTTTTGCAACCGCGTACTGCTTCTTCTAATGTCAGCTCGATTACATAACGTAAGTCAGAACCACGACGCGAACGTCCACCGCCGCCACCGCGCGACTGACCAAAGATATCACCAAAGTTACCAAAGATATCACCGAAGATATCTTGGAAGTTGCCCGCGCCTGCACCGCCAAAGCCGCCACCGCCCATTCCATTTTCGAAGGCTGCATGGCCCATACGGTCATAGGCTGAGCGCTTATCTTCATCGCTAAGCACTTCGTAAGCCATTGACGCTTCTTTGAATTTATCTTCAGCATCAGGGTCGTCAGAATTGCGGTCGGGATGATATTTCATCGCCAGCTTGCGGTATGAACGTTTGATCTCTTTACTGTCTGCAGTCTTACTAACGCCTAATATTTCATAAAAATCGCGCTTACTCATGGGCTCTCCTCTCGTCATCACAGTAACGCCAACTGGCAATCTCATTTTTTAGCTCATTGATTTTTACGACTGAAAACACGCAGATGTTTCACATGAAACATAGGGTGTATGAGCGTGAAAATACGAGAAGCATATGAAGATTGCGAGCTAAAACGGCGAGATGCTGTTTAACCAAATCAATTAATATAAGTTTGCGCTATTAATGGAGACCTTAAATTGATTTATCAAGCTCCTAAATCATTAAATTCTTAATTAGTCTATTAAAGTTTATAAAAAATATGAAAAGCTCCTAGCGATAATTTACATGGGTATGGAGTGAAATGAGTAGCTTGATAATATGCTATCTACAATAACTACTATCAATAAGGAATCTAATAACTATTATAAATCGTTGCTAGCCCAGCAAATCTACGTAACATTTTCATACCTTTATTAATTAGAGTCATGCTAGTATTTATCGCCATATTGATTGTATTAAGTCCGCGATAAGGTAACCCAAATTATGAAAAAGCTAATGACATTGCTGATGTTATTGTTAGTCATTGCAGTAGCTATTTATGCTGGTTCGCCTTATTACAGTGCGTATCAGCTTAAGAATGCCTACGATGCCAAAGACGGTGCCACTATCGCTGCTGCTATCAATTACGAGCAAGTACGACCGAGTATGAAGACCCAATTGACCAGCAGGTTTGCCAATACGATGGAGCAATATCCGCTAGTTGCAGAGCTTGGTGGAGAGCCTCTTGCGAAAGCTGCTAATAGCTTTATCGTGCAGGCGGTAGATAGGGCTGTGACTCCAGAAAATATCGAAAAACTTATCAATACTCAGGGTCAGGCCAATACGGCTACCAAAGAGCTTGCGGCTGCTTGGGCAATATCCAGCAATCAAGTCGACCTCAAAAACCTAATTCAAGATTTGATTATTCATCGCGGTGATGTCGATGCGGTAGTCAAACAACAAGTTCAGCAAATGATGAGTCAGCAAGCTGCCCAGTTAGAGCAGCAAGCAACCCAGGGAACCGATAGTGACAAGCCAACATTAAGCTATTGCGGTATCAATTGCTTTACCATCAGCGGTCAAGTCAAAGGCTACCCTATTACTATAGAGATGCAACGTGAAGGCTTCATTGAGTGGAAAATCGTTGATGTAGTCTTGCCGTAAGCTTTGATTAACAAGACATTTTAATTAAAAATACACCATAAAAAACCGCCCTATGAGCTATGTTCATCGGGCGGTTTTTATGGCTGATCTTCTTTAAGAAGAATAACGAAGCTGGCTAATTTACTCCTAAGAACTCTAAAAACTCAGGGCTCTCAAAACTCGCTTGGTATAGCATCCCATCATCGCGGTAAATAGCAGGTGTGGCCATGACAGCCAGTCCTGCCGCCTTTTCACGATTCGGTGTCACATGATCTGCGCTACAGCTAGCTGATGCAGGTGTCATCTCACCCGCTAACATTGCTTTATCAAATGCCTTGCGACGACTGCTATCATCTGCTTGACACCAAATACCACGCATTTGCGCTGGTGACTGCTCATATATCGGATAGGCGATGATTTTCACTGTCACGCCTTTTGCATTGAGCATCGGTAGTTGTTGATGCAGTCTGCGACAATAAGGACAGTTGACGTCGTCGGCCACATAGATAACGGCTCTCTCAGCGCTAGTTGCCGGATAGGTTATTAATTGTTTCTCATCTAAGGTTTTAAATACGGACTGGTTTTTACGTTTTTCAAACTCTTCGTCTAGCCCCATGAACTGACCGTTTTCAATGACTGATATCTCGCCATCTGTAATATATTGCGCGTCATCGGATAATAAAAACGGTACACCCTCTAACGTTGCACCCCAAAGCACGCCCGGTACAGCTGTATAAAAGAACGGTGTTTTGGCGCTCATGTTTTTAAGCTCGCCCATATTGGCAAGTACAGCAGATTTGACTGTAGCGCTTACTGGCATACCCGCTTGCGCACTATTGCTACGCGCTGGGGTTTTTGTCACAACACGCTTGCTTGGATTCTTTTGTAGCTCGCCTTGGATAACGTATTCGCCATCAGCAGTAATATGTAGTGGCAGTTGGCCAGCGAGATCAACTTGATACATATTGGGTAAGTTAGATGGCGTAATAGAAGTGATTTGCGTCTTGATACCAGCTTGGGTCAGAACTTGACGTAGCTGACTGTCAACAGTTGCACTAACATCTCCAGCTGTTGACGTATTCTGTGCATTTTGGCTAGTGTTTTGACTGGCACTTTTACTTACGGAGTTAGAAACGGATGGCTCGGCGCAAGCGGTCGTCGCTAATAATATGGTACTAATGAGACTGGCAAATTTAAATACAGGTTGTTTCACAAGCGTTGTCCTATCAAAATTAATAGTAGATTACTGAGATAAAGCTATTATCAATGGAGTTCTTAAAGCAAGTTATGGAATGAAAATTACTAAAATAATGGATTTTGAGATAAAGGGGCTGGAATAATCTAATGTAGCGACATCATCTAAAACAGAGACATTTTTAAAACATAAAACAGAAACATTATGCAAAAAAGTAGATTAAGTAAGCTACCGAGACTGTAGCACATTGGCGGGTTTTGATAAGAGCTAGGCGATTTATTTTGCAAAACTGCTACTCAGCTTTAAGAGACAGGCAACATCAGCAAGCAGTCCACCGATACGGTGTCTGCTGCCAATGGCTATTTTGGATAATTGATTTTTTGCGCGTTGGTTTTTTGGAAGAATATTACGAAGTTAACTTTGGTGAAGTCAGCTGATAAATAAGCTTAAGGCATCGCCACTCTTAGAATTTTGCGACTTCTTCCTCTGTTAAAAAGCGACTGTCACCTTTATCCAAACCTTCTAAAGTGATATGACCGATACTAGCGCGATGTAGCTCAGTGACTCTATTACCGAAGTAGCCCATCATGCGTTTAACTTGATGGTATTTACCTTGCTCCAACGTCAGACGTGCGTGAGTCTCGTCGATAAACTCAAGGATAGCAGGTTTGGTTTCTTCATGGTCGCCATCGAGCAAGATGCCTTCACTGACTTCCTTCACTGCATTGGCCTGCGCGTCACTATCCATTGGCTCAGCCAAAGTCAGCTCATAGACTTTTGCGTGCTCATGCTTAGGACTGGTGACACGGTGTAGCCAGCCGCCATCATCACTAATGAGTAATGCACCAGTGGTATCGACATCGAGGCGTCCAGCGATACGTAGGCTACCCAATTCTGGCACTGCAATTAGCTCGGTGACGATAGGATATTCTTTTACTTTGAGCGTACATTCAAAGCCTTCTGGCTTATGCAATAAAATATAACGATTGCCAGCAGCGACCGATAGCGACTCGCCTGCCCATAGGACTTCATCATTGACGATATCGACATGTACACCAGGGTCTTTAATGACTTCATCGTTTACAGTGACTTCGCCTGCGTGCAAGATTCTTTTGGACTCTTTACGCGACAGTTCAGTGGCTTTACTAATAAATTTATCTAAACGCATGCTATTTGCTACCATCAGTTTTGTTATAGTGAATAATAAAAGTACACTGCGTCAAATAATGATTTAAACGACAGCAGTGTTTATCATGCAAGTTTACCATATTCAACACAAACCTAGGCGTATCATCCATTAGAATATGAGCTATCAAACCTTACAACGTGCCGTCACTGCTCGTCTTGAAATCAAGAAATCTGAATTCATTACTTATGCTTATCCGGTCACTTCACGTGAACAAGCAATGTTTCACGTGGAACAGCTGCGTGAAAAATATGCTGATGCACGTCATCACTGCTGGGCGTACATCATTGGCGATCCTGATAATACAACGAGCGCAGGCTTTGATGATGATGGCGAACCTAACGGTACAGCAGGTCGGCCAATTCTAAACGTCCTACAGCACAAGTCTATCGGTAACGTTATTATTATTGTGGTGCGTTATTTTGGTGGTATTAAACTGGGTGCTGGTGGCCTGACTCGTGCCTATGCAGGTTCTGCGCAAGCGGCAGTTGATGAGATGATACTAAGCCCCTATGTACCAATGGCTCAAGTACAAATATTAGCGGAGTTCGCTACTGAAGCGCAATGTCGTTATGTAGTGGAAAGTCTAAATGGCAGTATTGATGACGTGAATTATAGTAAACAGGTTACGTTAACCGTGACTATTGCTGAACAAGATATTGAAAGCTTAAAAGAGCGATTAGCGATGGATGGTCGGGTGCTAGATAAATCATAGAACATGAACAATTTTGAGTAATCATGCGTTCACTGTAAGTCATTGGATTTAACCTGACCTATCGGTATGATAAAGCACTGTCTAACAATAATGACCTAATAAGATTAATTTATGACAAATTCAAAACCTTCAAAGAGCGCAAAGTCTTCAAACACCCCAAAACCGTTTGCACCCACTCCTTTTAAACCACCATTTTGGCTGACTAATCCACACCTGCAAAGTATCCTGCCCAAGTTTTTTGCACCAGAGGTGCCAAAGTATCGGCGTGCGCTCAAGCAAGACTCATTGTGTGAGACAGATATCGCTTATGACTTCTACGATGCGCATCCAATAGAGACAGCGAACGACAGTACGCTTGAGCAAACACCTTTAGTTGTGCTATTCCATGGAATGGAAGGTAGTAGCGATAGCCATTATGCACGTGCATTGGCGTATCAAATGCATAGCGATGGCTGGCACTTTGTAGTGGCACACTTTCGCAGTTGTGGCGGTATTCCGGCTAATGGACGCGTCTTTTATAATGCCGGTGACACCGAAGAGGTGCATCACATGCTCCAGAATTTACGTGAGCAATATGCTCATATCTATGCGGTAGGCGTCTCGCTAGGCGGTAATGCGTTGGCAAAATACATGGGTGAATATGGTGATGAAGCGCTATGCGAGGGTGCCGTGGTCATCTCCGCTCCTGTCGATATGTCGTCAGCTGCTCTAAGTATGCATAGTTTCTTGAGTCATCGTATTTATACACCGTATTTGCTCAATCCAATTATCAAGAAAGCACTGGCAAATGATATCACCGAAGAGGAAATTGCCTCTATCAAGTCGGTCAATCGTATCAGTGACTTTGATAATATCTTTACCGCGCCGCGTCATGGCTATCGCTCCAAAAACGACTATTACCACTCTTCATCGGCTTTACCCTACTTAATAAATGTCACCCATCCGCTACTGCTGATTAGTGCCAAAGATGATCCCTTTATTGGCTTTACCGCCACTCAAGGCGATGTCTCTGATAGCGTCACTATCCTTGATACCGACCATGGTGGGCATATTGGTTACCTGCGTTATCGCTCAGCTAGCAAACAGGCTGACACCGTGAAATCTAGCTCTAAGCAATCGAAAAAGAATGGTAAAAAAACCAAGACCTCAAAATTCGATATCAATTGGATACCTGAAACCGTTAGCGCCTTTTTTCACTCAATTGGTATTCCGTCTAACGATATTTCACTTGATAATGTTTCACCTGAAAACGCTTCACCTAATAATGCTTCCAATGAATAATAATCTAATAAATCATAACCTTAATCCTTAAACTATTGAGAGTCTGTCATGTATCCATTTTTTCGTTACGCTAAATCTATCACTAAGGCTGTCATCGCTAATAAAAAAGGCGATCAACTAGACTTAGCAGGTACCAGCGAGATTGAGATTCGTTGTAGCTTGACAGACATTGATAATTTTTTAGAGATGAATAATGGTCGCGTGCTGACGTTATTCGATTTGGGACGTACTGACTTTGCCATTCGTACTGGTCTTGGCAAACAATTGCTGCATAGGCGTTGGGGTCTGGTCGTAGCTGGCAGCACAGTACAATATCGCAAACGCATTCGCGCCTTTGATAGGGTTACGATTAAGACGCACGTGGCTGCTATTGATGAGCGTTGGATCTACGTGGAACAATCAATGTGGGTGAAAGGCAAGCCCTGCTCGTCTGCTCTACTACGGACAGGCGTCACTAGCAAAGGACGCGTGATTGAAACTCAAGAAGTGCTGGATGCGATGGGTAAATCTGATTGGAATATGCCGCCGACCGGCTATGTAGCCGAGTGGATTGAGAGTGATAATGACCGTCCGTGGCCGCCTTTAGGTTAGGCTAACTGTAAATTTATTTTTGATAATCTGTCACAGCCAGTTAACCTTAAGACTACCATTCCACAACATTACATTATACAAATACGTATAATAAGTGTTAGGATATTAGTGAGTAGAATATTCAATTGAATATTATTTAACTAAATACAGTCTAATAAGGAAAATAAAATGGTTAATAATACGGATTACGTTGGCACGCTATTTGACAATAGTGAATCAAACCCAAGCAAAATCACTTTAGCTTTTACCATGGCAGGTGTCGCGCTTAAAAAAGGTCACTCTGCATCCGTTATATTGATGGTAGACGCGGTACATTTGGCATTGCCGAACGCATTAGATAACGTCGATATTGGCGCGCCATTTGAACCTGCTGGCGAGTTACTAGAAGCCTTCATTGAAAAAGGTGGACAAGTATTGGTCTGCAGTGCATGTATGAAGCACAGCGGTGTGGAAGAGTCAGCCATTGATAAACGCTTTACGAAAATTAGCGGTGATGACGTGGTTGAGCTGTTGATGAATGCGAAGGGATCTTTACAGTTGAACTAAGCGTTTAGGCTAAGTAATTAGTTTATAAAAATAGGTCAGTTTTCTTAATCATCGTTTTGATGGTTTGGGGGCTTACCTATTTTTTTTATTTAAAGTTTGGTTTTGCGCTATTTTATAGCTTCATTTAAGTAAGTTATAGAAAACAGATATAGGCTTTAGTTGCCAAGAATCAATTTTTAGTGATAGATTAGAAGCATCTAATGCCTATAGAAAAATAATAAATGCAAAGCTATATTGTTAGAAATCTCGAATATGAAGCCCGTAATGAAAAAGGAGCCCTCGAAACTATAATTTTAGAGGACTCACAACTATTAGATATAGCTCAGTCTAAGCCTATTGTCATTCTTGCTGATGCAGGTATGGGTAAAACTGAATTAATGAAGAAATTGGCTAAACAATCTCATATTAAAACGAAGTATTTAAGTGCATCAGACTTGGTTCAAAAGTCAGTCAAGAGACTAAGTATTCAGCCTGATGAAACTCTCTTAATAGATGCATTTGACGAAATACCTTCTACTAAAGACAGTAGTGGTATTGATAGTGTCTTAAACAAGCTTGCTGAATTGAACTATCCAAAATTTATATTAACTTGTCGAAGTATTGAATGGAACAATAGTAATAAGAACGAAATTCAGAGTGACTACGCGGAAATATTGACTGTAACCTTAACCAATCTCTCTAGAGAAGATGCTCAGCAGTTTTTACAATCGCGAGGTCTAGCTTCAGAAAACGTCTCTCAGCTTATCACCCAATTAGAAGAAAATAGCTTATCTTCCTTCTATGAAAATCCTAGAAATCTAGCCTTATTGGCAGAAATTGATTTTTCAGTTCATCCTGTACCCGAAACGAAATCTAAACTGTTTGAGCTGGCAACTGAAAAACTGTGGCAAGAGGTGAACCCAAAAGCACAGAATGCACTTGGAAAGTTATATTCAGAGCAGGTTATTGAATGTGCAGGATTGATATTTGCTATTTACCTATTGGCAGGAAAGCAGTTTATTCATAAAGGTATGACAGACAGCACACCTGATGATGCAATAAGTCTCAGCTCTTTAACTGACCTTATAAATAATGAGACGCTAGAGTCAACAATACAGTCACGATTGTTTCAATCGTTAGAAACAGACTTATTTAAACCATGGCATAGAAGTATTGCAGAATATTTGGGTGCCAAGTGGCTCGCAAACGCGATGTCTAGCCCTAGAGTAAAACGTCATATCCTTTCTTATTTAATTTTCGATGATGGTGTAATTGCGTCATTGAGAGGGCTATTCGCATGGCTACCTACTTTTAATCCTAACTTATCTGAAATTGTAATCAAAACTGACCCTTACGGGCTGATAGAGTATGGCGATACTAATTACTTCTCAGATAATGACAGTGTTTTGTTATTCAACTCTCTACAAGAGCTTACTATAAAAAACCCTTGGTTTCGAAAGAACAATCAGTGGAAGAAGGTGAAAGCTGAAGGATTAGCCAACCGTTCACTACTTGAAAGATATAGAGAAATACTAAGTGATAAAGAAGGTAACTTTCACTTCTTAAAAACCGCACTTGAAGCTTTACAAGATGCTGATTTTATTCAGGAGCTAGCCAATGAGTTATTTGCGATAGCTTACGATGATGAGTGGTATTATTCAGCACGTTCTGATTCTTTTATGTTGCTCCATGTCAATGGTTTGATTAATACCTCGACTAATTTCAATCCCTTGATAGAAAAGGGCAGTCATTCGTCACTAAGGTTAGTTTTTGAATATTGCGTTAAACATGGTTATGATTTGATTACAGATGAGCAAATCATTACATTAATTATGAAATCTTATAGCTTCAAACTTTCTAATGCACGATTAGATGAAAATTTCACACCTCAAAATGGCAGTTATTATTACTTTTTACAATATCCAATTGATAGAGTTCCTGAAATTTTAAAGAGTATTAGAAAACATATTCTCGCACTAAATATTAGTAAATTTGACTATAATCATGAATCAGTCAAAGACATTAATGACCTAATTATAACCCTTATACAACGATATATTTCTGAGAGTCAACAGACCTTAGATTCACTCATTTTCTATCAAAGTATCTCAATATTTAATAAGTTCTATACTTCTTCGATAGGTAGAGAGTCTTCTGAATTCTTTATGGATTACTTCCAACAAAATCCAGGAGAAAGAATAAAAATTCAGAAGTATTATTTAGAGCAATCAATTGAGCATTTTAATTTTTATTTATTTAGTCAAACTAGTTTATCTTCACTCATTCCATCTCGCGAATATATAGAAAAGTTATTACTATATATTCAATCGGAAAGTGTGACAGAACATAATATTGATAGATGGAAACACCTTATAAATTTATACTGTGGTAGAGACGCTATCTCTGATGAGCTTTATCTACTCGCATTGCCTTATGCTCAAAATAGTCAGCTTTTAGACTATTTAGATAATAAAAAAAAGGCTTACATTCCTGATTGGGAAATAAAAGATAGACGTCGTAGCCGTCGTGAAAGAATAAAAAAGAGGTTGAGATTCAAGGAAATTCGAAATAACTTATTACCATACAGGACTGAATTGGAGGGGGGCGACGCTAAACTCTGTAATTATCCTGCTAGAGTTTTATTGTATGGAGACTATGACACTCCTGATGATATGCAAGCGACTGATAAAGTTAAGTATCTCTTTGGAAATAGCTTGACCGAATTTGCCATTAAAGGGTTTGAAGCCAGCTTACATAATTCAGCTCCTACAATATCTGAACTCATTAAAAAATATTATCCTATCAAACCTGTCTTGATAGCTGGCATTTATTGTCGATTATTAAGGAATGAATCAATATCTGATTTATCTGATAACGTTATTTTAGCTTGTTCTGTTATTTTAGATTATGACAACTATTTAGGTTTTAAGTTTCAAGATGACGGTACACCTAAGCTTTGTGAAGCAGTCAAAAATGAAGTAATTTGCAGAGGCCTTAGAGAAAGAATTATTAAGGAAATGCTTATTCCTCAGTTTCAAACTGATGGGGCACTTATACAAGGTCTACATTGGGTTTACGGCAAAGATGTAAATAAGCTTTCAATCGATACTATCGTTGATTTATTGAAGTGCTACCCTAAAATGCACAGTCAGACGAAAGATAGATTCATAGATACACTTATCAATAACGATGAATTAATAAGGATAAGTGACTTAATAGGTATTAGTGCAAAAAACATAGTTAATAATGATGAAGATATCGAAGAATCTAATAGGTGGCTGTCATTATTAAGCATTATTGATGAGAAGAGCTTTCTACATTATCTAAGATGTGCTCAATACCCTAAGTCTATATTTTGGCAACTAAAAGAGACTTATCACGAGTCACGTTTGACCAAGAACTTTAATATGAGCATCACATTATTGTCTTGGATTGCATATCGCTTTAGTTATTCATTCCCTAAGACTGATATGCCTACTGGTGGCTTCTCGGGAAGTCGACACCCCTACGATGCAAGTAATTTTATTACTTTTTGTCTAACAGAGGTTAGCAATATCACTACCTTTGAGGCTCAAGCAGAACTTAGAAAGCTCAAAAACTGTGTTCATTCAAGTTACACAGTCTTCATTACCAATCTACTAGCAGAACAATCTAACAATATTAGAGATGCTCATTATCAAGCGCCAAGACTAGCTGATTTGTTAAATACTTTCCAAAATAAAGCACCTGAAAACGGCAAAGACTTAAAATCTTTAATTTTAGAATTGCTTGATGAAATACAAAGCAAGGTCAAATCCAGTGAACTTGACAGCTATAAAATGTTCTATGAAGATGGTAAGAATAAAAACCCTAGAAAGCCTCATGGTGAGAACTACTGTAGAGATAGATTAGCGGATTTATTAAAGCCCTATGTTGAACCTTATCAATTTAGATTAGATACTGAAAAAGATATGCCAGATGATAAACGTGCTGATTTGGTATGTAATAGCAGTAAGATGCAGCTGCCTATAGAAGTCAAAGGACAATGGCACGACGATTTATGGACAGCTATGAATGACCAACTAGGCGACTTATATCTCAAAGAGTACCAGTCTCAAGGACAAGGTATTTATTTGATATTTTACTTTGGTGAAAACTTGGTCAAAAGACCTAAAAGAAATGGTAAGTATAAACCGCAAAATGCTCAAGAACTGAAAGAGTCTTTAACCGCTTGTATTAAAGAGAAATATAAAGAAGGTATTAATGTGTTCGTAATGGATTTATCGATTGGAGAAACTTAACTATAAAACCGTAGTCAACTACCTTAACTACAAAATTGTAGTCAAAATATACTTCTTTTATTGAACAACTAAATACATATTACCTAACACACACGCCTTTCAGCTTTGCTAAAGTAAGTCATGTAAAATGCCTAATGAAATAAAAAGGACGCCCGTCATGACTTTACTCAATACTCTTAATTTAACCTACCCTATCGTACAAGCACCTATGGCAGGAGCAACCACGCCTGAGCTGGCGGTGACGGTCAGTAACTTCGGTGGATTGGGATCATTGGGGTCTGGCACGACGGCGCCAGATGTTTTGGATAAGCAAATTGACACTATTAAATCGCTCACCGACCGCCCTTTTATGATCAATCTGATGGTATTGTCTGAGCATGATTCTAGTACGTTGGACAGCGAGATGCCTTCTTGGCTAAGCCAGTATTATCAACAGCAAAATATTGAAATAGAGTTACCTGAACGACCAGCGCTAAGTTTTGCAGATCAGCTACAAGTACTCTATGACAATCCTGTCCCTGTCGCTAGTTTTACCTTTGGCATTATTAGCGCTGAGCAAGTTCAGCATTTACAGAGTCTAGGTACACGCGTCATCGGTACTGCCAATCATCCATTGGAAGCGAAAGCATGGGCAGAGATTGGCGCAGATGCAGTATGCGTACAAGGGGTAGAAGCTGGTGGCCATCGCGGTGGTTGGTTGCCACAAAGCGCAAGCGATCCAATGGGATTATTGACCTTGATTAGCCAAACGCGCGCTTGTACCGATATTCCGTTAATCGCTGCGGGTGGGATTATGACTGGGCAAGCCATCAAAGCAATTCAAACAGCAGGTGCTGAGCTGGCGCAAATAGGGACTGCATTTTTGACTACAGATAAATGCAGTATTAATGACATTTATAAACAGGCGCTACTCGATGCCAGTCAAGATAAGCGCAGTACTGAGACACGCTTAACAAGACTGTTTTCAGGTAAGCAGGCTCGTGGTTTATTAAATGATTATCTGCGTAATTTTGGCCAATTTGAGAGTGCACATGAGCTACCACCCTACCCACAATTAAATGCCATGACCAAAGACTTACGTGCGCATGCGAAAAAGAACCTTGATGCAGAACACCAGTCTTTATGGGCAGGACAAGGAGTAGCCTTGGTCAGACAAGAAGGCACGATTGAATTGCTAGAGCGACTGGTAAAGGATTTGTAATTGCTATAGCCAAAAAAAAGAAACACCAGACCAGCTGATGTTTCTTTTTTAGTTTTAAACAAACCTTTTAACTCAAATAATTATTTCTTCAACCTTTCCCTAAACGCCTTATAATCCTTCGCCGTTTCTTTTACCGCTTCGATCATCGGTACATGACCGACTTCTGGCATCATGATAACCTGCGCATGTGGCATGATATCAATCATTATTTCGGCAGTTTCAGGCTTAATAACATTGTCCTCTTCGCCCCAAACGATCAAGGTCGGAATGTTATATTCAGCGATGACTTTGGCGCGTTCTTCGACATTGTCGGTGACGATTTGCTCTAGTATTTTGGATTCTAACGCTTTATTAGCAAGGCGCTCTTGTGCAAAGACCGCTTTGACTGATTTTGGAATATAAGGCGGCTTGTACATGACAAAGTTATACATATTGTAAAAATCTTCTTTGCTATTAATCAGCAAAGGGTTGTTCTCAAGAGTAGCGCTTTCAAGCGATTTAGGCACGCCTGCTGACCAAAACCCTGCACTATCGACCAACCATAAGCTTTTGACCTCATTAGGATACTTCGCGGCGTAAGCGACACTGATAGCGCCGCCCATCGAATTACCGCCGACATGAATATTCGAAGCCACACCTTTGGCTTGCATGAGCTCATGTAAGCGCGCGGCTTGTGTGTCTGCGCGGTAATCAGCCGTCATTGGTTTGCTAGAGTCGCCAAAACCTAGCAAGTCTGGGATAAGTAGATGATAGCCGCTTAACTCATCAGCGATGCGGGTAAAGTTGTCTTTATTACCGCCAAAACCATGAATCAGCAATAAAGGCTCGCCAGCGACGTTGCCGTTTTCTGCATAGACCATTTTATCGCCTGAGGATAGCATAAATGATTTAGTCGTTAGGTCTGATTTTGAGCGTTCATACTGGATAAGCTTTTGCGTGGTATTTACGGCCAAGGTGTTGGGCGCAGTAGTACAACCGACGACTGAAAGACTGAACAGTACGGCAAGGCTTAGGTGTTTTAATAGCATCGAGACTTCCTTGTTAGCAGCTGGCAGAATGAATTAAAAAGCATAATTCTAGGATAAGCTTATTTTAAGTTTAAGCAATCATAGCAATTATTTTCCCGTCTAAACGGTATGACAATCACATAAAAAATGATAGTCAAATAATCATAAAGCTCGTTAAGGGTTTACAGCTCTAATAAAGACGGCACAAGCTTTCTGGTTTATGATAAGCGCTTTCGTTTAATCAGCCCCAAATTAAAGGTCTAGCGCAAAAGGATAAACATTGAGTAAAACAAATACCGCCATTGGTAAACAACGCGACCTCACCGAAGGGTCGATTGCCAAAACGATGCTCCTGTTTGCATTACCAACACTTGGATCATCGGCCCTACAGTCGTTAAACGGATCGATCAATGCCGTCTGGGTGGGTCGGTTTTTAGGTGAAGAGGCGTTGGCAGCGACGGCGAACGGCAACATCTTGATGTTTATCCTGATATCCTTCGTTTTCGGTTTTGGCATGGCTTCTACTATCTTGATTGGTCAGGCAATGGGCCGCCGTGACGACACCATGGTCAAGAAAACCATGGGAACGGCGCTGGGTAGCATTATTCCGATAAGTATATTGGTATCGGCAATAGGGTGGATATTTGCCCCAATGCTACTTGAACTGCTGGGTACGCCATCAAGTGCGGTGAGCCTTGCCCTGACTTATCTGCGGATGATTTTCATTGCGATGCCCGTCACACTGACCTTTACGCTAATGATGATGGCACTGCGCGGAACGGGCGATTCTACGACGCCGCTTTGGTTTATCATTATATCAGTCGTTATTGACCTGATTTTGACGCCGACGCTGATTTTGGGTCTAGGACCCTTTCCCGAATGGGGTATATTTGGCTCGGCATTCGCAACTGCCGTCGCAAACACACTAGCGCTTATTGGCATGGTCGTAACCCTGTACTGGCGTGGCTCTGTGCTGACACTTAGGTTGCCAGAGCTACGCTTTTTGCGCGCAGACCGAGAAATCCTGAAGTCGATGTTCTCGAAGGGGTTGCCGATGGGCACTCAGATGATCGTTATCTCTTCGGCGGCATTAACTATGCTGTCACTGATCAACCGCGAGGGGGTACAGACGACAGCGGCTTATAGCGCGACCCAACAGCTTTGGACCTACGTGCAGATGCCTGCAATGGCGCTAAGTGCCGCAGCCAGTGCGATGGTCGCACAGAACATCGGTGCCAACCAATGGAGTAGAGTTGCAGGAATCACCCGCTGGGGACTCATCTTTAACGTGATGCTGACGGGAGCGATCATCGGGGTGCTGAGCATTTTTGATGAAACTATTTTGAGCCTGTTCCTTGGTAGTGACAGTGAAGCGGTGCCGATTGGGCGGCATATTCAGTTAATGGCGACATGGGGTTTTGTATTTTTTGGGATAGCGCAAGTGCTGTTCGGCACCATGCGTGCTAACGGCTATGTAATTTGGCCGCTGATCGTCATGGTGATTTCCATGTACCCAGTGCGTCTTGGATTTGCTTTCGGGCTTTATCCCCTACTCGGCACCGATGCACTTTGGTTATCGTTTCCAGCGGGCATGGTAGCCACTGCTGTGATGGGTGCAGGACTATATCTGTATGGCGGATGGCGCAAAGGTAAACACTTGACCGCAGAAGAGGCCGCACAAAGGTCTGAGGAATTTCGCGCGCATTCGAGCACTAGTGCGTCGTTTCGTGATATTGTACCAACGACTGTGTGGAAACTGTCACCTTTACGCCGTATCGCAAGGCTGCATCGACGATTGCAGAGGCGACTTCATAGACACCGTATGATAAGAAAGAATAAACGATCATAGCTTGGTTTATATACAATCTTAACTTAACTTGGCTTGGCGGCTTTTGCTCATTGGTATGGCGAGTAATTTTTTCACAATATTTACCTATTACTACGAATACCTAACCTAGTGCTATCTTGGACTCGACTTTGCATTATCCAATAAAAATTCTACCGCCGCCGCTGCATGAATCGCTGTAGTATCAAATACCGGAATTGAGCTGTCTTCTTGCTTGATAAGTAGCCCAATTTCGGTACAGCCTAATATCACACCCTCTGCTCCTTCATTCGCTAAGTCTTGAATCACTTGGCTATAATACTGACGTGAGCTATCAAGAAATTGCCCTTGGCATAGCTCCTCATTGATGACTCTGTGAATCTCTTGCTGCGCATCTTTATCTGGTATCAAAACTTGCAAGCCAGCATCAATAAGGCGCTGCTTGTAAAAGTCCTGCGTCATCGTAAATTGCGTACCGAGTAGCGCTATCTTGGTCAGACCTTTTAGTTTAATTGCAGTAGCCGTGACATCTGCAATATGAATAATAGGTAAGCCAGTTGCAGCTTGTACCTCATCCACTACTTTATGCATGGTATTCGTGGCGATAAGCAACCCTTGTGCGCCAGCTGCTTGCAAGCGCTTAGCGCTACTCGCTATTATCGCGCCCATTTCATCCCATGCACCTTGCGCCTGCAACTTATTAATTGGTGCAAAGTCGACACTATGAATCAGTAAATCTGCTGAATGTAGGTTACCCAACTCCGCTTTTATACCTTCATTAATCAAGCGATAATAGCTTTCGGTACTCTCCCAGCTCATACCGCCGATGATGCCTAATGTTTTTTGTAGAGAATCTCGTTGCTGTTGAGCATCCATGTCATTGCCTTATTTGTTTGTTATAACCTTGTTTATCGTAGCAAAACCGACTGCCTAAATTGAGCTTTTTAAAGAGATGGTCATTATTATTAAGATATAGCAAAACTTATAATTGCTAATAATCGTTTTATCAATAGCTCTATACTCTATATCATAGCCGCTAATAAGATTAAGAATAATGCTTTACTCAACCATTTACTGAATGACGAAGTCATGCTGATATTATTATTCAAGCGTGACTTTTTCATGTAGGACTAGATAATATTATGGCAAAACTACCTACTATTAGAATACGTACTCGCCGCAAATACTATCGGCTAATCTTTACTGGTCTTATGGCACTGATGATGTCGCTCATTATCTCGACTGCGTTGATATTGGTCAAAGTAGGCTTTATAGATGGTTTCTTTACAGAGCTAATGCACTCGTGGGGATTGGCCTTTGTATTTGCGTGGCCCAGTGCGTACGTCTGCGCATACTTTGTGCAGGAGCATGTACTTAGTCGGATTGAGTTTTATTGAGCTATCTCCCATTCTTAACTCTACTAAACGTACTCTCACCTGATAAAAACAGCTAAGATAGACTACATACTGTTTTTATGTAGAGAGCGCTATGACTCAATTGCGGCGTACCATCGAGCACTTGCTCAATCAAGGTAGCCTTCCCCTAGAGCATGCAGATACAGCAGCGACTCATCTAGAAGTATTTCCAACCAAACGCTCGTGGCTGGCTTTTTTTGATAAGACTCTATTAGTTATCGGCGTCGTGGCACTCTTATTGTCACTAGTGTTTTTTATCGCCTATAACTGGCTACATATGGGCAAGATGGGTAAATTTGCCCTAGTCGAAGGCGCATTGGTTATTACTATCACACTCTACGTCCTACTCTCTTTTAGGCACAGGTTTACGTTTATCAGGCAGTTATTACTGCTTATTGCTAGCGTGATTACTGGCAGTTTGCTGGCACTATTTGGGCAGGTGTATCAGACGGGCGCAGATACGTGGCAGCTGTTTTTTAGCTGGGCATTATTGATTATTCCGTGGGTTCTTATCGCACGCTTGCCTGCGCTGTGGCTACTATGGCTAGGGTTAATTAATGCCTCTCTAATCCTCTACTTAGATATCGCAGATTTCCTATTTATCGACTACAACTATCAAAGTATTTTTCAGTTAGCAATATTGGCGCTAGTGAACTTTATAGCATTTAAATTATGGCTAGTCTGTGTTGAAAATAAACTCCCTGTCAATAAAATCTCTATTAATAAATCCACTACTCACGCTGCCATCGTTAGCACAAACGACTTAGAACTCGCCAACTCTAAAGACAACACCGAAACCCATTCTAAACTGCATTGGAGCACCTATATTGTCGGTTTGCTCAGTACTTATTTTATAACCCATCTAGCGATTGTTACGGTCTTTGACGATGGTTATGTTGAAGGTACTCGTATTCTGGCCACGCTCGTATCTTTACTGTTATGGGCAAGCTGGTGCGGATTTATCTATTGGCGATTTTGTAAGCGTCATACTGACTTGCTGATGCTGACTTATCTTTGCTTTTCTATCATCGTTGTAGTGATGTTTTGGACAGCTAAGCTGGTGCTAGATGATTTTGATGCTGGTGGCTTTTTAGTTTTAGCGTTATTGCTAATCGGGATGAGTTCTATGGCGGTAATGTGGCTGCGTAAGGTGGCAAGTTTAAGTAATAGAAAGTTTGAGCCTCACTCATTAAAAGGAGGCGGTCATGAATAGCAAGCACTCGAATGATATCTTTGTACAATTACAACAACATGGGTTAATTAATACCACTTCTGTTGAGAATAAAACTGAACCTTACGATGACACGCCATGGTTTATCCATCTGTTTTTTGGTTTGAGTGGTTTACTTGCCAGTCTGTTCTTCATTGGATTTTTAACTTTAATATTGGAACAAACAGGGGTGTTAGATAGCGCTATTGCGCTTTTTATCATCGGTACATTATTAAGTGCGGCGGGGCTGGCGTTATTTAAAAGCAAACATAGCCGCCGTAGTACTTTTATGAACAGTTTAGCGTTTGCCATTAGTATCGTCGGTCAGATATATATCATGTTTGCTTTACTCAGTAACGAGCTTGAGCAACCATTCAGTGTTTGGTTGTTTTTATTGATTCAGCTAATAATGACCATTGTCATGCCAAACTTTCTCTATCGCTTGTTAAGCGCTACCGTAGCATTGGGCTGCATGGTCTATCTACTTAATTTTTATTCCATATCTGAAGTTAGCTTAGGACTCTTAGCACTTATTACTGTCGTCAATCATTTACAACGCTATAGTTTGTTGCAGCGCATACCTACTAAGTGGCGCTCCAGTGCTTTTGCTATTACTAAAGCTGTCGCCTATGCCAGCGCTATTATGTTGCTCAGCATATCGATCTATTTTATCGCCGCTGAATACGGCAATAGTTTTCTAAATAGTAATGAAACCTCCAGCTATAACTACTTCCTAGCGCAAGGGCTGCTCACACTTGCCAGTCTCTATGCGGCCCACCTTATCCTTAGACGCTATCAGATCAAACTACTATCAGCAGCAGGCCTTATGATCGCCAGCGCTATTATCAGTTTAGGCATCATGTCAGTCTATGTATCAGGCTTATTAGCGACTAGCCTTATCATTATAATTGCTACTGCCAATAGCCAGCGCGTGTTATTAGGTTTCGGTATTTTCGCCTTGGTCAGCTATATATTCTGGTATTACTATCAGCTCGATACTTCGTTGCTGGTCAAATCTGTCTCTATGCTTATTATTGGAATCAGTCTGCTAATGATGCGTTGGCTGCTGGTTAAACGCTACTTTTCTGGTAGTAAGGAGCGCGCGTTATGAATGACACAAACGATAATTTGGTAGTACAAAAGCCTTTGGCGAAACCTTTACCGTGGTGGCAAAAGCGTCCCTTTACCATTAGCGTTGCGTTATTAGGACTGCTGCTTATCATAGTTATGATGACTATAAATGTAGCGAAATACGAGACCCATCTTGCCACGGGTGACACCGTTTTACTTGAGCTCGCCCCTGTCGATCCACGCGGTTTTATGCAAGGTGATTATATGACCTTAAGCTATACTATCGAGCGTAAAGTATTCAATGCGTTAGAGAATCATACAGAAGAAGACTTATATGGTACTGCCTCACGTGACGGCTATGTCATCGTGGCTTTAGACGATAATAGAGTTGGTGAATTTATCCGTTTAGCTGACGCTAAACCTAGCAATTTAACGCCTAATGAAATGGCAATTCATTACCGCATTCGCCATGGTTCACTAAAGCTTGCGACCAATGCTTTTTTCTTTCAAGAAGGTCATGCTGAGGCTTATGAAGCAGCAGAGTATGGACTGTTCCGCATCAATGACAAAGGCGAGCCGCTATTAACAAATATGGTGGATGCGAAATTTAAAGTGATTGAAATAAAAAACACAGAAGTTGATAAAGTGCAGGCTGATGAGACGCCAAACTAGATGGTTAGGATTTCACTATGGCGAGCAAGCGACAACGTTACTTAACGAAAGTAATATTGCGATTTATGAGCCAGACTTGTTACTGTTGATGGCTGATTAAGCTCTTTCTATTAAGAGCACCTATTACACTTAATCATACTTAATTAATCAAAAACAAATAAAGGATTTATTATGCGTAGCGCAACTTATGACACTTTTGGCAAACCGACTGAAGTACTTAGCTTAGGTGATAACCCTATTCCAGAGCCAAAAGCAGATGAAGTGCGAGTCAAAACCATACTCGCCTCCATTCATAACCATGATCTATTAACCATTCGCGGCAAATACGGCTTTAAACCTGAACTGCCAGCGATCGGTGGTTCTGAGGCCTTGGGTATCATCGATGCCGTTGGTAGTGACGTCAAAGACCTAAACGTCGGTCAGCGTGTTGCGGCAGCTAGCGTCCAAGCGACGTGGGCTGAATACTTTACCGCGCCTGCCAGTATGATATTCCCAGTACCGGACAGCTTAGAAGATGAGTTGGCTGCACAATTGATTGCCATGCCGCTTAGTGCCTTGATGTTGCTTGAATTCTTAGAAGTAGAGAGCGGTCAATGGATTATCCATAATGCTGCCAACGGTGCAGTTGGTAAGTCACTCGCTATGCTGGCTGCTGCGCGCGGTGTCAATACAATCAACGTCGTACGCAGTAGCGATGCGTTAGAAGAATTAGAAGCACTCGGCATTAAAAATAATATCAATAACTCAGACGAAGACTGGAAAGATCAAGTCCGTAAAATCGTAGGCGATGACAGCATCAGCGCCGCAGTAGACTCTGTCGGTGGTGAGGCCAGTGGTGATTTACTATCATTGTTAGGTCATTATGGCACCTTAGCATCGTTCGGTATTATGTCAGGTCAGCCAATGACGCTTAACCCAACGCATATTATCTTCAAACAAGCCACTATCAAAGGCTTTTGGGGTAGTAAGATTAGTCAAGAAATGAGCGTGGCAAATAAGCAGCGTTTGGTTGATGAGTTAATAGAATGCGCGGTTGATGGCAAGTTAAAACTGCCTGTTGAAGCAATCTTTGATTTAGCTGACATTGTTAAAGCGGTCGATGGAAAATTGCAGTCAGGCAAAAAAGGTAAGGTGTTGTTAAAGCCTTAAGTTATTGTTTTGCACGCTTTTCTATATTTGCAAATGAAGACGTACACAAAAAACTAATTAGGAACAGTCTTATGTCTAATAACACCACTTTTAAAGCCTTAGTCGTCGAAGAAACCAGCGACGGTGAATTCAAAAAAAGCATTCAACAGCGCAACGTCAGTGATTTACCTGAGAATGATTTGTTAATCGAAGTGCATTATTCATCATTGAATTTCAAAGATGCGATGTCAGCATCAGGCAACAAAAGAATCACTAGAAACTATCCGCACACCCCTGGTATTGATGCCGCAGGAGTCGTGGTCAGTGACAAGTCTGGCACTTTTAAAGAAGGGCAAGAAGTCGTAGTATTCGGTTATGATTTGGGCATGGATACGGATGGCGGCTTAAGCCAGATGATCTCTATCCCTGCCGATTGGGCGGTAGCCTGTCCAGAATCTTTAACGCTAAAAGAAGCCATGATTTACGGTACGGGTGGCTTAACGGCTGCTTTGAGTATTCAGAAATTAGAGAAAATGGGCGCAAAACCAAGTGATGGCCCAGTCGCCGTCACTGGTGCAACGGGCGGTGTCGGTAGTATCAGTATCGCGATTTTGAGTCAATTGGGCTATGACGTTATTGCCTTCTCTGGTAAGCCTGAGCAAAGCGATTATTTAAAAGAGCTTGGCGCAAGTGAGGTACGTCATCGCGATACCATCAATGAAGTCGGTAACAAACCTGCCGGTCGCGAGCTGTGGGCAAACGCCATCGATACAATAGGCGGTGATTATCTAGCCAATTTACTAAAACAGACCAAAGCTGGCGGCGCGGTTACTTCTTGTGGCTTAGCGAGCGGCGCTGAGTTTTCTATGACAGTCATACCTTTTATCACCAGAGCAGTGTCCCTACTCGGTATCGATTCGGTCTATATTCCACTGGACGATAAAAAGGCCATTTGGGAGCGTGTTTCAACCGATATGAAACTGCCTGACCTTGAGAGTTATGCCGAAGAAATTACCCTAGAGCAAACGCCTGAGTATTTAGATCGCTTTATGGCGAGCAAGACGGTTGGACGTTATGTGGTGAATGTGCGGGGTTAGGTTTTTAAGAGTTAGCGTTAGAAATAAAAGGCAGTATCTCTTTTGAAGTGCTGTCTTTTTTTAGGTTTGGATAATTTATAAAGACACCGTCACACCTTCGTACTCTTTGCTTGCACCAAATACGTGTTCATGACAGAAATACACTGTGTGTTTATTATAAATTTCTAGTACCGCTAAGTCATTATGTATGCTCTCAACACTGATAGATTTAGGCATCGATTTGAAAAAATCTATAGTTTCTTTTGTTATAAACTCTGGTATATAAGCATCTACATCCTCAAAAACATATCTTATAAATGCATAAGAACATAAATTAAACTCCCATACCATCTCACTATCTCCCCCTACATACGTATTATATCCACGGTCAGAAAGAAGACACTTTTCGTCTTCGTAGGTATATACATATACTCGAACTAAGCGGTTCGGGTTTTCATAAATACTCTTTATAAGTCGATCTAAAAAGTTTGGTTGATCTGTTCCCATAGAATTTAATAGAAAGAAGATAGTCGCAAGCCAGTATTCATAATCATTTTTTGTTATACCTAGCTGTTCGCATAAATGATCCTGCTGTGGCTTGTTTCCATTGAGCACGCGATTGAAGTTTGCAAGATGTATAGGATCGGTTGGAATCACACCCTTAAGCTCAGAGAAGGTATTCAAAATCTTTTTTATAGAATAAGGATTTCTAATAAAATTTAGAAATTTAGACCTGAAGATGTTAAAAATTTCTAATTTAACATCAGTTTTAGGTGAATGTATTTTAGATAGTAAGCTTTCAGTATTAGCCTTTATTATTACTTCATAGGAATGGAACAGTTTTTCGAAATTGTACTTACTAGCTTCTTTTCCTAATACATCAAAGCTAAATAAATCATTCAAGCTTAGATTTTTGCAAATACTAACACCTATTTCTGAGTCTATGCTGACAGTGCATGAATCACGATTTTGTATGCTAAACGAGTAAATCTTTTGATTTTTACTTTTAGCTTGAGGATTAATTGCATTAAGCCTTTGCTCTACTTGAGGTAAAAAATGCTGATTTTTAGTTACATCACGCAAGTCCATTTTCAACTCTCTATTAGGTTATATTTCATCATTCTAGCTTATCTAAAAAACTATGGAAATTTTGCATTCAAACCAAAAAAAACACCCAACCAAGTTGAGTGTTTTTTTATTGACGACAAGCTGTATATCAATTCGAAAAAATTTGAGTAGCGAGGAAAACGAGTGATAGCACTACATCAAGTAGGCTGAACGAGTTTGACGACGCTAATCAGATTTTTAGTTTGATGTTACTCCCACTCAATCGTCGCAGGTGGCTTGCTCGACACATCATAAGTCACGCGTGATACTTCAGCGATTTCATTCATAATGCGATTCGATACCGTCTCAATCAAATCATACGGCAGATGTGCAAAGCGTGCCGTCATAAAGTCCACTGTCTCAACGGCACGTAACGCGATGACCCACGCATAGCGGCGACCATCACCGACCACGCCGACTGATTTGATCGGTTGGAATACCGCAAATGCTTGCGCAGTCTTGTCATACCAGCCAGAACGCTCAAGCTCTTGCATAAATATCGCATCGGCTTGACGCAAGATATCGGCATATTCTTTGGTGACTTCGCCAAGGATTCGCACGCCCAAACCTGGACCTGGGAACGGATGACGATAAATCATTTTTGCAGGTAAGCCAAGTGTGATACCCAATTTACGTACTTCATCTTTGAATAAATCACGTAACGGCTCAACCAATTCAAACGCCAAGTCGTCTGGCAAACCGCCTACGTTATGATGGCTTTTAATGACGTGTGCTTTGCCTTGATGCGACTTCGCTGATTCAATCACATCAGGATAAATCGTACCCTGTGCTAAGAACTCAACGACTTTGCCGTCGCCTTGCTCGCTCACTTGACGCGCGCTATCAGCGAAGACATCGATAAAGGTCTTACCAATGATTTTACGTTTAGCTTCTGGATCAGACTCGCCAGCTAATGCATTTAAGAATAAATCTTCAGCATCGACACGGATGACTTTGACGCCCATGTTTTCCGCGAAGATTTGCATTACTTGATCGCCTTCGTGCAGACGCAAGAGACCGGTATCGACGAACACACAAGTCAGCTGATCACCGATGGCTTTATGCAATAGCGCTGCTACGACTGAGCTATCTACGCCGCCTGATAGACCAAGCAATACTTGCTTATCACCGATTTGCTTTTGTAATTGTTCAATACGCATGTCGATAATATTATCGGGCGTCCAATCACCAGCACAATCACAAATCTGATGGACAAAACGACCAAGTAACGCCTCACCTTGTAAGGTATGAGTCACTTCAGGATGGAACTGGAGACCATAATAATGGCGCGACTCATCGGCCATAATCGCAATCGGACAGCTTGGGGTGCTGGCAACAATATCGAAGCCTGCTGGCGCTTCAATCACTTTATCGCCATGACTCATCCATACATTAAGCTTGGCTGACTTGCCTTCCGTGCTACTGTCTTCAATGCCTTCAGTCAGCTGCGAGTGTCCATTAACGTCAATCGTTGCCGCCCCAAACTCATGGATATCACTGGCATGAACCTGTCCGCCGAAACGATCTGCCATCGCTTGCATACCGTAGCAAATGCCCAATACTGGCACGCCGAGCTCAAACACCGCATCATTGATACGCGGGCTGTCCTCAGCATGTACGCTCTCAGGGCCACCCGATAAGATAATGCCTTTTGCGCCAAAGTCATGGATACGCTGAGCGTCGATATCGTAAGGGAACATCTCACAAAACACCCCAGAATCGCGCACACGGCGAGCGATAAGCTGGCTGTACTGTGAGCCAAAATCGAGAATGAGGATGCGGTCTTCTTTGATAGTAGGTAGTGCAGGAGTGGCAGCGGCAGTGGTCATAAATCAATGTCCATCAAGAAAAAATTAGTGGCCTATTTTAACAAGTTTGAGCACATTAATGGCTATTAGATGATTAATTATTCGCAGTTATTGACGATTATTAGTAGTTATTGCCAGTTATTCAAATTTGACGAGAGTAAAAGCGACAAAAGAAGACGCGGGAAGGTCAATAATTAGAAGAATAAAAGCCCGCTAATCATCTTTTATACATAATTAAGTAAATAAAACCATGCATTTATAGCTAATATAGGCCTAGCGCAAAATAAAAGTAACGGAGATAGATGATGACTAAGTCATTGAAAGGGCCATTGAAAAGGCCAACCAAAGAGCAATCCCACGAGCTGCCGAAAGACACTCAAAACTATGTCCTAAGCAAGTCTGATATCGAAAATACACCTGAGACCAAGCATATTCACCAGTTCAATGAGCAGGCCATTCGGCATACGGTTTCATTGAGCGTCATCACTGGTCTGACCAAATTTGGCTTACACCTTGTACGCGTTGAGCCGGGTGATGAGACCACGCAGCATCACTATCATGAAGAGTCAGACGAGTTCGTTTATGTGCTATCTGGCCAGCTTTCACTGCGTTATGGAGATGACAGTTATCAGTTAACTGCCGGCGATTTCGTAGGTTTCCCAGCGCATGGCGACGCGCATTCTATGCTTAATGATAGCGATACAGACGCAGTCTATCTTATGGGTGGCAACAGACCGCCGATTGATATTTGCAATTATCCAGACATCAATCGCAAAATGTATACTATCCACGGTAAAAAGGAATTTGTGGACTTAGAAAATCTAGGTGAGGTATAAAATTTAACATCCAATATAAAGAGAAAACAAAATGAGTAACTCTTTAGCCACCATTTTTACCGCCACGACCTTTGACTCCATCTCTTATATTTTGGCGTCCGTCGTACAAGTAGAAGTAGACGATGAACCGCATCGTTGGAATCGTCTCTTTTGGGCATTCACATTGTGTTTATTACCGGCGATTCTGATGTTCTTAGGAGACCTGCAAACCTTGCAGACCGCTTCTATCATCGCTGGTGCGCCGCTCATTATCATTCTCTCCATGATGATGGTCTCGGTAATTAAAGCTGCGCGTTATGATCTCGCTTATCAGCCTGATTACAATATAAAAACCATTCATATCGAAGAGCTGCCCGATAATGCGCCGTGGGAAGTAGGCGAAACCTCAGTATCACTTGAAGGCTCAATCATGCATCAGCATGAGGAATGGGAGCAAATGCGCGAGGATACTGAAAACAATGGAAGTGAGAAGTAGCTTATGAAAATTGACTGTATTTGAGCTTTTTCTAAAATATCAAATTAAAAGGATGGGCTACCAACGTAGTCCAGCCTTTTTGCTGTTTCTATCTGTAATAGTTAATCTACTTTAAAAAGGAGCTAGAAACGGAGCTGGAAACAAAGGCAAAAACAGAAATAGTGCCAGTGGAACGAATTTTTTGCTAGCTTTATGAGTCCTTAACGACATCACTAAAAGTCGCATAAATACGATTCAACCCTTCTCTCAATAGCGCTTCAGGACAGGCCACGTTAAGGCGCATTTTAAGATGCCCTTCCGCGCCATATTTAATCCCTGCACTCAGCTCAACTTTGGCCTCTCTCAACTTGTCATACAGCATTTGATCATCTTGCCCATACGCCGAGCAATCCAGCCATATCAAATACGACGCCTCTGGGCGCATGACCTTGATATCAGGCAAATGCCCTGCTAAAAAGTCTAGCGTTAATTCGATATTTTTTTCAATATAAACCAGTGCCTGCTCCAACCATTCATCGCCCTCTTTATAAGCACTACGAATCACCTCATAAGCAAACAAATTCAACTCGTACTCGTCATTTAAGTGCTGCTGCTGACTGATTTTTTTGATTAACTCCTCATCTTTAGCAAATATCATCGAGCCTTTAATACCTGCGATGTTAAATGTTTTCGTCATCGAGGTCAGGCTGACTATTTTATGCGCGTAACCTTCTGCTAGCGTTAAAAAAGGCATAAACGTATGACCGCTCAAGGTCAAATCTTGATGAATCTCATCACTGACAATCGCTACATTGTGCTTTTTACAAATCGACAGCAACGCCTCAAGCTCATCCCTCGTCCACACGCGTCCGCCAGGATTGTGCGGATTGCATAACAAATAAAGCTTTACCTCATGCTCGACTATCTTAGCTTCGATATCAGCCAAATCTAAATGATACTGTCCTTCGACTTCCTTTAGTGCAGAGGTCACAAGCTTACGACTATTTTGCTCAACCTTGGTCATAAAAGGCGTATAAATAGGATCATTGACCAGTACCGCCGCACCTACTTCGGTAAATATATTCATCATTAGTGCCAAGCTTGGCACAACACCCGGAGAAAACAAGATATTTTGCTTATCCAGCCGCAAATCATAACGACTGCCATGCCACTCAATAATTGACTCATACAAAGCCGCAGTAGGTTTGGTATAACCCAATACGCCGTGCTGCGCTACTTGTTCAATCGTGTCCAAGATAGGCTGGGCGGCTTTAAAGTCCATATCCGCCACCCACAGCGGAATTGTGTCATCGCTATAATGCCATTTGAGTGACCCCGTATCACGCCTATCAATTATCTCATCAAAGTTGTATAACACCAGCATTCTCCTTTACGGTAGCTTTAATTTATTATAGTCCAAATATTACAGTGGTTTTTATGCTCTAATCCACTCATAGCATAATGATTCGAGAGGTAATATATACAAGGATTTATCATTACTGCGACTACTGTTACTTCAATCTTTAGTAGCGTTACTTAAGAAAAATCAATTTTTCTTAAGTAACGCTACTGCTTATTGGTGGCACTGGTCATAGCATCTACCAATACCTGACTCACAATATCACTGCGCAATAAGTATATTTTTGCTGCTTAATTTAATAAGCTAATAAGCTAGCGTGTTTATAGACTATAACTGTTCATTCATCAGCTTAAATAACCTTTAAAAATATAACACTATCATTATTTGAATAATGGTTAAAAATTAGTGTTACATTAATATTGCGAATTCTACATATAATTGAGTTATTTATGCCAGAGTGCGCTGATATTGCAAGGATTATGCTCTATAAGCATCCACCCAAACCACCTACTAAGCCAAGATGGCTTTTCTAAAAGGATTTAGCATTATGAAAATGGACTTTTTACCAAACTTAGCACTCAAAATTAGTGCCCTTACTTTAGCAATCGTAGGCGTCGTTTCATGCACGACTATGGCAACAAGCACTGAGCCTCAACCAATAAATGCAAATGCTACTAGCAGTACTGCCCTCGCTCTTGGCAATACCGCAACTGCTGGCGGTACGAATGATACCGTTGCTATCGGTAATCAAGCCAATGCAGGACTTAATTCAGCAACCGCTGTTGGTGGTCAAGCCAACGCTGCAGGTCTAGGATCAACGTCTATCGGTTGGCAATCCAAAGCCACCGCTGAACGTGCGCAAGCTTTTGGTCATCTAGCCAATGCTGGTGGCGTTCGCTCTACCGCAGTGGGTGAAGCGGCCATGGCTGGTGGCACAAATGACACGGTCGCTGTCGGTAATAAAGCCAATGCAGGTCTGAACTCAGCAACCGCCGTTGGCGGTGAAGCTAATGCCGCAGGTCTAGGCTCGACGTCTATCGGTTGGCAATCTAAAGCCACTGCCGAACGTGCGCAAGCTTTTGGTCACATAGCCAACGCTAGTGGGGTACGTTCTACCGCAGTGGGTGAGGCGGCAGCAGCACAAGGTGCAAATTCGGTAGCCGTAGGCAATAAATCTATGGCAGGCGGCATGAACAGCATCGCTATCGGTAACGAAGCAAAGGCGACTAAAAACAACCAAGTCGTCTTAGGCAATGCCGGACAAGTTCAATCAAGTACTGCGTCACAGTCAGGTACCGTCAGAATAGTCACTATCGATGATAACGGCACTTTAGGCACTATGCTCGTTGATTACTATAAATCAGCTAAATAGTCATAGTCAAACTGCTAACGCTGGCGCAAATATAACCAATAATACTCGATAAGATAATAAGACCTCGCAATTGCGGGGTTTTTTGATAACTAAAAAAGCTCAATTAGTACTCAGGTTCATTTAGGATTAGCTGTATACCTTATAGCTTTAAACTCTTTAAATAATACTTAGTTACTGCTGTAAGTATAGAGCTTCAACACCTTAAATTCAGTTCTCTCCTCTTAGTTATCGCTATCACGCCCTAGACTCTAAAATCCGACAGTCACCTGCCAATAAATAAGCACCGCACTCATACTAAAGAACGAGCCCACGGTAGAGACGATGACGATAGCAGACATGCGATCAACCAAGCCATAATGCTGACCGATGATAGCAATGGTAGAGAACACCGGCGCTGAGGCAAATAGCATAGCCACATATTTATCTTGTATCGAGCCGCCAGGTATTAATGTGATGGCGAGCAGTACCAACAGCGGATGCAGCAGCAGCTTACTTAAGCCGATGGTGGTGATTTTTGGTAAATCTCCTTTTAACTCTAGCCCATATAGGCTCATACCGATAACGAACAAGGCAAGTGGTGCCGCAGCGCCAGTGAGCATTTGCGTAGTTTGGGCGACAACTTGTGGTACAGGGATACTAAAGATAGAGAAAATCACACTGACCACGATGGCGATGATAAGCGGATTACGAGTGAAGTTTTTGCCAATGCCTAGCAGCACGCTTGCCAGCGACTTAGTTGAAGCAGGATTCATCTCAGCCATTACAAACAGCATCGGTAGGATTAAAAGGCTTTCGATAAGGACGTTCATCGATAAGTAGGCGGCAGCCTTGCTAGACCCGATAACCATAGAGACGACAGCAAAGCCGATAAAGGCGCTGTTAGAAAACGAGAGCGCAGCGGAATTTAAAGCGGCGGAGATGTTGTCTTGTCGCCAGACTGCTTTGGTGAGCATTATGCCAACCATAAAAGCCATGACTGAGCCCAAAGCATAGGTAAACAGATAATGCGGTAGGATGACTTCTTGAAAGGGCGTGCCAGCGATAGCGTTAAACATCAACGCTGGCAGCGCAATATTCATCACTAGACTACCCATGCCTTTCGCATGCTTGGCGTCAATGACTTTGAAGCGTACACATAAGTAGCCAAGTGCGATGATGATAAAAATAGGGGCAGTGATGTTAATGATGTCTAACATAGTAGTGAAAGCATAGGAATGATTGCCCCTTGTAGGCATTGATACAGATGAGCACTGTTATAAACAATCGATTTTAGAATAAATATAAACCCAAAATCTAACGTCCTTCTTTAGCGACCTTTAAACTCAGCATCCCTTCTCTCAACCATCGCCATTGCACCCTCACGGGCATCTTCTGAGTGGAATAAATGCGGCAAATAGCTATGAATATTAGCCAATGCGGCCGCAGTTCCACTACGACTGACATCTTGTGCTGAGGACAGTAGACCTTGTACGCCCAGTGGTGCAGCTTTGCAAATCTCTTGCGCAATAGTCATTGCACGCTCGTATTCTTCGCCATTTGGCACCACTTCACTGACTAGATTAAGTCTATCTGCGGTTTGCGCGTCGAACGCCTTACCTGTGAGTAGATACGGCATGGCTTTTTGCCAGCCTGCTGCCTGTATGAAACGTACCGTTGCCCCACCAAATGGCATGATACCGCGCTGCACTTCCATCTGCGCAAAGTTGCAGTTGTCGCTAGCAATGACTACATCACTATTGAGCATCAACTCAATGCCAGCGGTAAAGCAAGTACCTTGTACTGCGACGACGACAGGTTTAGTACGTAATTTACCACTGATTCCCCACGGGTCAATCTCATCATCGCTAAATTCAAACGCGCCTTTGTCCCATTTATCTTGTAACTCCATCAGATCCAGACCAGCGGTAAAATGCTCACCATGGGCGAATATCAGCGCACAACGTAGGTTATCGTCATTATCGTAATGGGTAAGTGCTTCAGATAATTGCTGAATCATATGACTGTCAAAGGCGTTGCGCTTATCGGCACGATTTAGTCCGATTAAGCAGATATAGCCGTCCGTTTCATAAGTGATGCGATTGTCTGTACTGTTATTACTTTCCGTAGTCATGGTATTTCCTTTTAAAGTTTACTCTTGTAAGGTCAGTGACATAGTTAGACTAACCCACAATAGATAAAGTATGGCTGGAAGAAATTTTTGCAGCCTCTGTCTGGCAAAGCGCACAGCAAGCAAAAAAATTTCTTCCAGCTATACGGAGATATAGACATTCATTTTGGATTGTATCTATGTAGAGTGTTTTTAACATCGTTCACTTTCAATATAGACATACACCCCTTGCAACGCAAGCACCGTTTTAGCATTGCTATTCATAGCTGCCATCAATATCAGTTGACCTGATTTGCGATAAGTGCAACTATTATCCAAATTAAGACTTCACTCAGAGCATTTTATGGAATTTTGGCACGGTTTTTTGCTTATCACCAGCGTCCATCTACTCGCTGCTGCCTCCCCTGGCCCTGATTTTGTTTTGGTTTCACAGCAGACATTAGCAAAAGGTCGCCGCACTGGTTTGATTTGTAGTCTTGGTATTACCTTAGGTCTCGCCGTACATATTATCTATTCGGTGCTAGGACTAGCGACAGTCATCGCCCATTCTCAGCCTCTATTGACCGCTATTAAATGGTTGGGCGGTAGCTATCTTATTTATCTCGGGTGGCAAGGCATTCAAGCCAAACCTAAGAAGCCATCAGATTTAGCAGCCTCAACAAATGCGGCAAACTCAGAAAATGCAGGCATTGACGTTTCACGCACTGCGTCTGCCGAGCAAGAACAACCACATGCTAATGAAAAATTATTAACACAAAGCCCTACTGCTAAAAACTTGTCTAAGAACCTGTCTAAGAAACAACCCTCTACCAATACTGACTCAACTTTTGCCATTTTGCGCCGAGGATTTTTTTGTAATGTCTTCAATCCAAAAGCACCGGTGTATTTCGTGGCGATATTTACCCTCGTATTATCACCCGGCATACCGCTGTGGCAGTTGGCCATTTATGGTGTATGGATGATGGTGTTGCAGATGGCATGGTTTAGTACCGTAGTAATGTTGCTCTCCATTCCTGCGATTCATCGACGCTTTCAACGTTTTGAGCACTGGATAGACCGCGTATTGGGTACAGCGATGATAGTATTAGGATTAAACCTCATTTTACGTAGCCGATAAGGCATTCGTTACCCGCGAAATCTGCTAAAATGGTTGGTTATATTCAAACATCAAAGCCCCACACTATGACCAGTAGACCAAACACTAATAAACACAGAAACCGCTCACCTGAGACCGCGAAAAAACTCGGTAAGCTACACCCGCGTAATCCGCACCAAGGTCGTTATGACTTTGCGGTATTGACCCGCGCATTGCCTGAGCTTGCCAAGCATACGATTACCAACCCTAATGGCGAGCCAACGATTAACTTTTCCGACCATCAGGCTGTACGTGTGCTCAACCAAGCGCTATTAGCTCATTATTATGGCGTCAAGTTTTGGGACATTCCAGAAGGCTATCTCTGTCCGCCTATTCCTGGTCGTGCCGACTATATTCATTACATCGCTGACTTATTGGCTCAAACCACGCACATTAATGACGACAATACCCCGCCTACTGGTAAAGAAATCCACGCCCTCGATATTGGTACGGGTGCCAGTGCCATTTATCCAATTATTGGTAGTCAAAGCTACGGTTGGCGTTTTACGGCTAGCGATATCGACCCTATTTCGGTCAATACCGCAGCGCTTATTTGCGAAGCCAATGCGAAGTTAAAAGGTGCGGTTAAAGTAAAACTACAGCCTGAGCCTAAACGTATTTTTAAGAATATTATCGGTCGCCAAGATTACTTTGATGTGGTCGTTTGCAACCCTCCATTTCATGCCTCATTAGAGGAAGCGATGGAAGCCAATACCCGCAAGCAGCACAATTTACAAAGACATCGCGGTAAGAATGAAAATGAGCAAATAAGCCGACACTCAACGAAGGCTGGTAATGCCGCGCAAAACCTAAACTTCGGTGGTCAGCATAAAGAGCTGTGGAGTGAGGGCGGTGAGATTGCCTTTTTGACCAAGATGGCAAAAGAGAGTCAGGACTTCGCCGAGCATGTCGGCTGGTTTACTACCCTCGTCTCAAAGTCTGAAAACGTTAAGCCACTACAGTTATTGTTAAAGCAACTCGATGTCGCTCAAATGCGCATTATTGAGATGAGTCAAGGGCAAAAAAACACCCGTGTATTAGCATGGCGTTTTAACACTGACGAAGAATAATCGTTAGTCATATAAATGAAAAGTTTCACGTGAAACCAAAAAAGCACCGCTCTGGAGTCCAGAACGGTGCTTTTTATTGAGAAAATAAAATGTTTTTTTAGGCGAAAAACATAACTTTTAGCCCAATTGCGATAAGCACCAAGCCGCCCAACGCTTCCGCTTTATCCTCTAGCCATGTACCTGAGCGCCAACCCAGATAAACACCAAACAACCCAAATCCAGCGGTTACTAGCGCAATAATCAAACAAGCTAACCACGCATTAAGCGCCAATAAATTAAGGGTAAAGCCTGCTGCCATCGCATCAATGCTAGTCGCAATCGCGAGCGTAAACATGGTGCGATGATTAATAATTTGATGACCGTTATTAATAGTCTCAATAGTCGTAACTGCATTATTAGCATCGGCTTTTAGATGAAGCGCACTGTCTACCGCATCTTCTCCATCACCAGCAAAAACCTCATAAAGCATTTTACTACCAAGACCGATAAGTATAATGCCCCCTATCCAAGGTGCAGCAGCAGCCAACCAACCTAAGAGGGCCGCGCCTAATAAATAGCCGATAAGTGGCATCACGCCCTGCGCAATCCCAAAATATAACGCAGCATAAATAGCTAAACGCCATAAATATTGCTTACTCTGTTTTTGCGACTTGGCACCCAGCCCAATCGCGACGGCGAATGCGTCCATTGCTAGAGCAACGGCAAGTAACACGACTTCGATCATTTTATTTTTTCGCTTATACTAATAATTTATAACTGGGATACTTTAGGAAAGTGTCTATAGTCGATTCAATTTAGAAAAAATACAGTGCTGCTGGAATAAATTTTGCAAAGCCTCTGAAGTGCAAAGCGCACAGCAAGCGAGAAAAATTTATTCCAGTAGAATGCCATTTTGAGTTGAGTTTCACGTGAAACAACTCTAATATTAAAAAACCACCGCCTTGAGTGCCAAAGCGGTGGTTTTTATTATTTAACAGTTATTAAGCAACTTTCATAGCCAATTTAAATATCTAAATTAGAGACTGTCAACGCATTCTCTTCAATGAAGATACGACGCGGCTCAACATGATCACCCATTAAACAAGTGAACATATGGTCGGCAGCGATAGCATCTTCAATCGTGACACGTAGCATACGACGGTTTTCAGGATCCATCGTAGTGTCCCAAAGCTGATCGGCGTTCATCTCACCTAGCCCTTTATAGCGCTGAACCGATAGACCACGACGCGCATCTAACATCATCTGTTGCCACAGATAATCAAAGTCACGTATTGGAATGTCCTTACTAGCGCTAGTACTATCGCGACGGATAAATGCGCTGTCCTCTAACAAAGTATTCCACTCGCTTGATAAGCGTAGCAGCTTGCTATATTCGCCCGAGTTAATAAAGCTAGAGTCGAGCAGATAATGATGTGCCAACTGATGCACATAGACGGTTATCCGTGGCAACCACTGCGCTTTAGTAGATAACGCCTCATTATTAGACGCTTCGCCTGCTTCAGCTTCTACTACTGGCTTCATACCCAATAAATCTGCTGCCGCTGCATCCATATTTTTCGGTTGCGGTGCATGAATATTGACCAACTCAATCTCAGGGCTCAAATCACTACCAAAGTTATTAAGCTGAGTTTGCATGGCTTCTTTCCATGTTTGCATAGCAGACTTATCATAAGTCATATCGGTGCTAAGCTTTGGCGTATGCGTCAAGGCGTCCAAAATCACTGCTGGAAAACGAATCTGCAAACGTGCTTTGATCAGCTGCGTTTGGTTATAGTCATTCAGTAGCGTCTCTAACGCTTGACCAGTAATGGCAGGCGCATCAGCACTGATATGTAGCTTAGTATTATCAATCGTCGATGACAATAGATAGGCTTTTAAGGCTTCGTCATCTTTGAGATATAACTCTTGACGACCTTTTTTCACTTTATATAACGGTGGTTGAGCAATATAAATATAACCACGCTCAATCAGCTCAGGCGTTTGACGGAAGAAGAAGGTCAACAGCAACGTACGAATGTGCGACCCATCGACGTCCGCATCGGTCATGATGATAATTTTATGATAACGTACTTTATCAGGGTTATACTCATCAGGGCCAATACCGCAACCAAGCGCAGTGATTAGGTTGCCTACTTCAGCAGATGATAACATCTTGTCAAAACGTGCACGCTCAACGTTTAAAATTTTACCTTTTAATGGCAAAATTGCTTGGGTCTTACGGCTACGACCTTGCTTAGCTGAACCACCTGCAGAGTCACCCTCCACAATATAAAGTTCTGATAAGGCTGGATCTTTTTCTTGGCAGTCAGCCAATTTACCAGGCAGACCTGCGATATCCAAAGTAGTCTTACGACGCGTCATTTCACGTGCTTTACGAGCTGCATCACGTGCACGAGCTGCATCAATGATCTTACCAGCAATCGCTTTACCAGCACTTGGGTTCTCTTGCAGATAGTCATTGAACTTATCATGCATCGCTGATTCAACAGCAGATTTAACTTCGCTCGATACCAGCTTATCTTTGGTCTGACTTGAGAACTTGGGATCAGGCACTTTAACCGATACAATTGCCGTCAAACCTTCACGTGCATCATCACCGGTCGCGACCACTTTTTCTTTTTTGAATAAGTTTTCGCGATCCATATAAGTGTTCAAACAACGAGTCAGCGCTGAGCGGAAACCAGATAAATGGGTACCACCATCACGCTGTGGAATGTTGTTAGTAAAGCAAAGCACTTTTTCGTTATAAGTATCTGTCCACTGTAGCGCGACTTCGACACTGATACCGTCGGCCTGCTCACTGTTAAAGTGAAATATCTCATTGACGCTGTCTTTGCCCGCATTGATATAGCTGACAAACTCCGACAATCCGCCTTTGTGTTCAAACTCATGACGCTTATCAATACGCTCATCCGTTAAGACGATGCGCACGCCCGAATTAAGAAAAGATAATTCACGTAAACGCTTAGCTAAGATGTCATATTCAAAGATGGTACCGGTAAATACATCGGTACTAGGATAAAAGCGGATTTGAGTACCCGTTCTATCAGTTGCTTCCATTTGTTGAATGTCAGCATCAGGCACGCCATCGGTATAAGTCTGATGATAGTGATAACCTTCACGCCAAATATTCATTTCAAGCTTTTTAGACAAAGCGTTAACCACGGAGACACCTACACCGTGTAGACCGCCTGAGACTTTATAGCTGTTATCATCGAACTTACCGCCAGCATGCAGTACGGTCATAATAACCTGTGCTGCCGATACGCCTTCTTCTGGATGGATATCGACAGGGACGCCGCGACCATTATCGCTAACACTCACTGACTCATCTTCATGAATGATGATATCAATCTGATCACAATGACCAGCAAGTGCCTCATCGATAGAGTTATCCACTACCTCAAAGACCATATGATGCAAGCCTGTGCCATCATCGGTATCACCGATATACATACCAGGACGCACGCGCACCGCTTCTAACCCGCGCAATACACGAATATCTTTGGAGCTATAATCAGATGGAAGTCCTTCAGGAACAACAGCGGAGGCAACAGTCTCAATGACAATATCTGACACCATAGTATCTGACGTCAGTTGTTCGTAATCGGTAGGTAATGAATCACTCATGTGCATTCCTTAATCTAGCCATAATCAGCCATATATCATCAGCTCACCACTACGGTGACACCTTATGATGTTATCTTAGACTTAACGTTTTACGGTCGAAATCTTTAATGCATATTATTAGCTAAAACACTGTTAGCTAAAGCTTTGTAACATGTAATATAGACTTAAAACTAGTACCTCAGTTTTAAGTCAAAGCTTCCGTTTTGTTTTAAACATTATTGAAGCTCGATAAAAAACGAAACGTATAGTTATCAAACACTTAAAAGCTTATAGATAATAAAAAACATCTATATAAATTCACAAAATAACTTGCTGAGAATAGGACAAAAATAAAGCCCCATTTTAGCATTTTTTTGCTTCTAAGTCACTGTTTACTGAGAGTTTTATCACTACTCCTTGGTCTCTGAAGATAATAATGATTATAAGAAGACAGTAGGATAAATAACGAACAGTTTGGGAGGTAGATAGGGTTTAAAAGAAGATAATTGTGAGTGAAAAATAAATAGATAAGTGAAGATGTTTATCGAAAATCAGGTTAAAAAAGATAATACGCTACTCAAATAATAAGATATTACCTAAAACGAGTAATTTCACCCTGTTTCACATGAAACACTTTAGGTTCTGACCAGTACTGATGCACTAAGGGTAAAATATCATCCATCAAACTGGTCATAAACACCTGACATGGTAGCTGCGCTAAAGTCAACAATAATATCTCTATTGCTCTGCTATCTAGCTCTGCAGTAATATCATCTAGCAGTACTACTGGTGTCACTCTTGATTGAAAATTGCTGTTAGATGAAGAGACGCCTTTTTCAGTTTCAAGCAACAGTGGTAACTGAGACAAACGCAAAGCAGTAATCAACAGCTTTTTTTCACCGCGAGATAACACATTAGCTGCCTGCTCTTTTAAGACAGGCAGTTTAGGATTTGCTTCAACTTTTGATACTTTACCTATATTTTCATCTTCATCTTCACTGAAACTTGTCTTTTCTACTGAATCGATAGAACGCCAATGCACGTGAATATCGGCACGGTGGTTACCAATACGAGTATATCCTAACTGTAAATCCTGCTCTAGCCGCTCATTGAGCTGTACGTCTAGCCCAACATTAGTATCATAGCCAGCGTTATAACTCAGGCTCAATTGATCAGCATAAGCAGGCAATAACTGAGCGATACTTTGAGCAAAATAAGGCTTCCATTCAGTAAATATCCGTTCACGATAATAATGGATAAGTGCGGCATGATTACTAAGACCTTTGTCCCATGACTTTAGCTCAGCAAGCTGTACTTGAGTCAAATGACGCGTCTTTTTTAGCAAACTATTGCGCTGTTTTAATAGTCGTTGATAAGCAACCCATTGTGGATGAAAGCCCTGCTTCATGTGAAACACTAGCCAGTCTAATAATTGTCGACGGCTAGCACTACCCTGCTCTAACATATCCATCGTGGATGGATCTATCAGTAACGTTGGTAGCTGTTCAGTTAAGATACTTTGATTATAAACGGTGTTTTGATTAAGACGTAGAAGTGTTGTAGCATCGGCTTGTTTCTGGATAGCTAATGTACTGTTATCGTTGAGCTTAGCATGTACGATGGTAGTATTCTGATGGTGCTGAATATAACGTTTAGGCTGATGGTGGCGAAAGCTTTTACCTCTTGAAAGTAAAAATATAGCTTCAAGTAATGATGTTTTGCCACTACCATTTGCACCGATGATGACGTTGCAAGCAGCACACTCTAGATCGACCTGAGTTAAATTACGCAGATGTGAAACTTGTAGACGTTCAATCATAGTACCGACAGCCGCCTATTTTATAACTTGCTTAATAGCAGGCAAAAGTTTAATTCAATAGTAATTTTCTTAGTGATTTAGAGTTAGACTTTAAACGTAGAAACTTGCTAAAAACCGTTATGCGAAGAAAGTTTTACAGCCTAACTCACCGTCTTTTTAAAAACCAAAAATGCTATATACGCATTGGCATGATGACATATTGATGGAACTCATCATTAAGCTGATTGACCAGCACTGAGGCATTTGATTGGCTCATATGCATTTGTAGATCACCTTGGATCACGCCTAAAACATCTTGTAGATAAGCTGCATTAAATGACAGCTCCATCGGCTCACCTTGATACTTAGCTTGTATCATCTCGACGGCTTCATCTTGCTCAGCGTTATTAGCACGGACTTCTACCATACCGTCGCTGGCAAAATTAAAGACTACGCCACGTGATTTTTCGTTACTTAAAATCGCGACACGGCGTAGCACATCAGTCATTTTTTCTTGATTGAATAAGGCCAGCTTATCGGTATTACTTGGCATAACGCGGCGATAATCAGGGAACTTGCCATCAATCAAACGCGCGGTAAAAGTAACCATTAAGTTTTGACTCACCTGTCCTGCACTATCAACTTCACCAAATGGTAGGCTAACTTGCAAGAATTCACGACCGAAGCTTAAAGTAACCGGATTATCTTGATCGCCAAGCATCTTACCAAGCTCAGACGCCAAACGCTCAAGCTCAATCACTGCTTTACGTGGCAAGATAGCCTGCATATTAAGATCAGCACTTACATCGATGACACTACGCGCCAACGCTAGTCTGTGCCCATCGGTAGCAACCGTAGTTAGTTGCTGCTGTGAAACATCAAATAGCATACCCGTTAGATAATAGCGTACATCCTGAATTGCCATCGCAAACTGGGTTTTATGAATCAGATCAGTAAGACGACTACGGCTGATGGTCAATGGTGTAATATTTTCTGGATTACCCAAGCTTGGATAATCTTCGCTAGGCAACGTACCTAAAGTAAAGCGACTCTTACCACTAGTCAGCAAGCAGCGCTCGTTTTCTTGAGTGGCAAGGTTAACTTGTGCTTGGTTAGGTAGTGATTTACAGATATCTCTTAACTTAGTAGCTGGTAAAGTCGTTGTACCTGCTTCAACACAAGCACCAACCGGCAATTTCAATGTCGATGTCAGCTCTACTTCTAAATCAGAGGCGGTTAAAATAAGCTCAGATTCAGACAACTGCAGCTTAATATTACCCAAGATAACCATATTATGGCGCTTGTCAGCAGCCTTGGCGATCAAGTTAATAGCTTTTAGTAACGACTCTCGATTAATCGATAATTGCATGCTTAGTTACTCTTATTTGAATGATTCTTTTTATAATGATATAGATAATGGTTCGATACTGTCCACCTAATATAATCCATATAGTAGATAGATGCTGAGACTATTATAAACCATATCACCCTACTAAAACATAGTGATCCTAGGCTCCTCTAAGCCGCTTGTAACATCAGCGCTAGCGTCTTATAGTCCTTATCGAATGCAGGATCCGCTGCTCGTAGTTGATTAACTTTATCACAAGCATGCATCACCGTTGTATGGTCACGCCCACCAAATGACTGTCCAATCTCTGGAAAGCTATCACCTGTTAACTCACGTGCTAATGCCATCGCTATTTGACGGGGTCTTGCAATACTACGAGTACGTTTACGCCCCATGATATCTTTAACTGTTACATCATAGTACTCAGCGACAACTTTACGAATATTGTCCATATTGACCGCTTGTACGCGCATAGCGACGATATCTTTTAGCGCATATTGCACCATCTCAAGAGTAATCGGCGCTCCAGTCAAATTAGCGTTTGCAAACACCTGATTCAATGCACCTTCCAAACGCCTAACATTTGAAACGACATTTTGAGCAATAAATAACGCGCATTCTTTAGGAAGTGCCATTCCATAAGATGCCGCTTTCTTTTGTAAGATTTGCATGCGAGTGTCGATTTCTGGAGGATCAACAGCTACCGTTAATCCCCAAGAAAAACGCGATCTAAAACGTTCGTCGAATTCAGTCATCTGTGATGGGTGACGATCAGAAGCCAAAATTAACTGCTTATCACCACTAGTAAAATCAGCAAATAAAGTCAAAAACTCATTGCTGCTTTTAGTCTTTCCAGCTAATACGTGAATATCATCTACAATTAATAAATCTACTTTTTTTATTTTCTTTTTAAAATCTTCTATTTTATTATTTCTTAATGAATAAACTAATTGATTAATAAATTTTTCAGAAGTGAAATAATAAAAACTTCTATTATTTTTTAAATAGCGATGTGCTACAGAATGCATTAAATGCGTTTTTCCCAATCCTGAAGGACCGTATATAAATAAAGGATTGTGACGATTCTTTGATTGGCGCTTACTAAGCTCATAACATGCCTTGTAAGCTAAATTGTTAGACTTACCGGTGACAAAGGTTTCGAAGGTAAAATCAGGGTTAAGATAACTTAATGACTTAGCATCGGCTGAGTCGACCAATTCTGCATGACGCGTGTTGGCATCAATATCTGCTCTAGCAATATTATTATGCGTCGTTTCAAAATTGTGATCTGTAAGGGTAGGGGAGGGCTTATCTTCTGCAAATAAGGAACCTGACTCAAGCTGATTATTATCTTCAATGTCACGGCCAGCGTTATCAACACGCACAATAACTTCTTCAATACTGCCTTGGCTATGCTTAGCTACCAGCTGCTGAATATCATGCAAATGGTTTTTTTTGATATACGTTACAAAGTAATCATTAGGGGCAAGAATAATAAGTGTCTGCGCTTCTTGATGTGCTGATAGTGGTCTTAACCACATAGTAAATACATTATCTTTAACGTGATAACGTAAATCGTTTAGGCATTTATCCCAAATAGCTGCTGTATCTATCATGAAAAGTACGAACCCCAT